>NZ_OZ409877.1:0-3531483 GCF_979258685.1 Chryseobacterium sp. AC405b | reverse complement strand
AAGGACAGAACTACAGTAGAAGATACCAAAGTAAAAACGATAGAATGTCTTGATGAACTTGATGATGGTTCTGCAAACGACGGATCAGGTACAAGCATAAAAAAAGGAGTTCTGTATAATAAAACCTATAGATTCAAAATCAAAGAATATACGAACGGCGAACCAAAAAATCCGAATAATATACGATGGAAATTAAAATATACAAATCCCGAAACAGGACAGACAGAAGAAAATATTTTGCTGAATAAAGACTGCCGCGGAGCTGAATTAAATTTAAGATTCTCTGCAAATGAATGTTGCGGAAGTGATATGGAAGTACAGGCATTCATAGAAAATGCTGATTCTGAGGGAAAATTTCCAATATTTATGCACAACAGATTCAGATGGTTTGACGGTACAATTATTAAAAATGAGCTACAGACACGGAAAAATACTCCTAAATCAATTGACCAAAGTGCCACTTCTCTCTGCGGAACTGCGGCAATATTGTATGTTTATGCAAAAGGCAATCCGGATGGGTATTATCAGATTTACAAAAATTTTTTCAGAACCGGAGCAGGGAAGATTAATAATTTTTTATTAGAGCCAAATGAAGATATTTTCGAAATGAAGCCCAATGCAGAAAACAGTGATTATCCGCATTTTGATAGCGGAACCTTGATACCGCAGTCAGATTGGGTTTCTCTGGTAGGCACACGAAGTTCTGATAACAAAAGTTATACAGGAAAAGATGGTGAAGATTGGGATGCGATCAATTGGCCGTCTTATATGGTAAAGGCAGCTTCAGAACTACATGGAGCTACGGAAGTTGTAGATGAAACACACTTCATTACAGGTTTTAATTATGCTGAAACATTAGAAAATCTTGAAAAAGATTTTAACGCAGGATGGAAAATCATCCTCTTAATTGATTCTGATATGCTTAATGACAGCATGAGTGTGTTTGGCGCACTTACCAATTATCACTGGATCGTATACAACGGTGGATTATCCATTGATACAGAAGCGAGTACCTATACTTTTTCATACTATTGTTGGGCTAGAGAGTATAATTCAAAAAAATTCAGATCTATCGTTTTTAATACAAATTTTTATGGATACATTAAATACAAATAAATATTTTTTGCTAACAATACTGCTTTTCAGCTGTTTGGGATGCGCACAAAAATATGTGCCAAAACCAGTCATATTAAATGAATTTGATTATTCATTTACTTTTCCGGATAAAAAGGAAGGTGATGTTTTAAGCGGAAAAATATTTGTCATTCAGAAAGGTGTAAAGATTGACAGCGGGAAGTTTGTAACCTCTTCATCAGCTCCTGTTACCGCAGCAATTAAGTTTTATCATGGAGGAAAATCAGTTACTAAAGAAGATACCATAAAAATAAATATTGGAAAGGAACAGCATTTCATTACATCTATTGAAGAAAAACCCGTAGACAGGAAAAAAGGTCTTTCCCCCTTTTCATCTTCCAGTAAGCCGTTTATTATCAATTTTAAAATAGACGGAAAACAGTTTAATGAATCTGAAACCCTTATAATCAAATAATCAACATTTATTTTTATCAGTAAATTTTTATCTGTTAACAAAATAAACACTCCATATAATTTTCCTGATCATCAGAAAAAACTTATTTTAGTTACACCAAAATAAAACATCACCACAAATATTAATATTGAAAAATAAATGGGAGTATTAGTCACCAACGAAACCGTAAAACAGCTTTTTCACATAGCGCAGTCCATTGCCAGAGAAAATTACAATGCAACTTATGGCGGTCCGCACATTCTTCAGGCTTTAATGCACAAAGATATCGGGCTTAATGAATTTTTAAAAAATATAGACAAAGATCCCGGATATTTCTACGAATGGGCAGATGTTCGTATCGAAGATTATCCCAAAACCACCCATTTACCTGCAGAAGTTGGTGAAGGCGAGTTTGTAGATCAGATTTTAGAAGAAGCCGATGACATCAGGCTGAAATTAGGTTTAGATGAAATTACCCCGATCTGTATTTTGACGGCTATCGTAAAACCGCAGGTTGCTTTTACTTTACAGCAACTCAAATCTCTTCCGCTCAGAGAGCACGAAATATTTAATTTATATCGAAAAGATACCCCTTACGCTTCTTTTGAAAATAATGAAATTTCCTCACTTTTTTCGAATGGATCAGACTATTCAGACAATTCTTTTCCTTCCATCAAAAGTTATTGCATAGACAGAACTACACAGGCAAGACAGGGAACTTTAGAAAACATTATTGGTCGTGATAAAGAACTGAGAATGTTGGTCGAAATTCTTTGCCGGAGAACAAAACCGAATGTAATTATCATCGGTGAGCCGGGTGTTGGTAAAACAGCTTTGGTAGAAGGTTTTGCCACAGAAATTATTAAAGGAAATGTTCCTGAAATGCTTAAAAATGCAACCCTTTTAGAATTGGATACCGGAGCATTATTAGCCGGAACTTCTTACAAAGGTGAAATTGAAGACCGTCTGAAAAAAGTCATCAATGAATGCAAGAAAATCGAAAAAGCAATTTTATTTATTGATGAAATTCATACGCTTTTAGATCCTAAAGGAAGCATCGGAAATATTGGAAATATCCTTAAACCTGAATTGGCAAGAGGAGAAATTACCGTCATCGGAGCCACCACTCAGGAAGAATACAGAAAAATAATTGAACCAGAACAGGCTTTCAACAGACGTTTTGAAGTTCTTACAGTGAATGAGCCGGACGAACAGACCTGTGTAAAAATGATCGATGTTCTTTTGGAAGGTTACAAAAAACATCACGCTATTGAAGTTGATAAGGCTGCTTTGCCTGAATGCGTTCGGTTGGCAAAAAGATATGCAAAAGGTAAAAAATTACCCGATGCCGCAATTGATTTGCTAGACAGAACCATGGCTGCAATTAAAATGCTTGATGAACTTTCTGAAAAGGAACTCCAGGACTGGAAAGAAAATTATGAGAATATTCTGAAAGAAGAATTTCTGGATGAAAAAGATAAAGCCGACGAATTAATCTGGAATTACAACTTACTCAGAGATAAAATCAGCCCGATTTTGTGGGGTTCTCTGAGAGAGCAGCCACAGATTGATAATTCAATGCCTATTGAGCATCTTCAGAAAGTGATTGAAGATACTTTTACAGAATTAATAGAACACGCTTCGGTAAAGAGAGAAAAAGTAGGCAAACTTGAACTTGCGGCAGTGATGGCAGCAAAAACCAATATACCAATCGGGAAGCTTCAGGCACAGGAAAAAGAGAAACTTTTGAATATGGAATCTCTTTTATTGAACAGAGTTGTCGGTCAGGATCACGCATTGAAAGTGCTTTCTGATGCTATTGTAGAAAACCGAAGCGGATTAAACAAACCGGGACAGCCAATCGGATCATTTTTCCTTCTCGGACCAACAGGAACAGGGAAAACAGAACTTGCAAAATCAATGGCAGAATTGCTTTTTAATGATGAAAAAGCGATGGTTCGTTTTGATATGTCAGAATTTAAAGAAGAACATTCTGCGGCATTACTGTATGGTGCGCCTCCCGGATATGTCGGGTATGAAGAAGGCGGAATGTTGGTGAATAAGATTCGTCAGCAACCTTACACCGTAGTTTTATTTGATGAAATTGAAAAAGCGCATCATTCTGTTTTTGATGTCTTTTTACAAATCATGGATGAAGGAAAAGTACATGATAAATTAGGCAAAGAAGGAGATTTCAGCAATGCTTTGATTTTATTTACTTCAAATATCGGAAGTGAAGAAATTGTAAGGCAGTTTGAAGAAGGAAAAGTTCCCGAATCATCATCACTCATGCAGATCATGTCACAATCGGGAAGATTCAGACCGGAATTTTTAGCGAGAATTACAGAAATTATCCCTTTTGCACCCATTACAGAATCTATTGCAGAAAGAATTTTTAATATTCAGCTAAAATCACTTCATAAGTCTCTCCAAAGATTGGGAATGACGCTTTCTATCACCGATGAGGCTGTGAAAAATTTAGCTTTAGGAGGTTTCAGCAGCAAGTATGGAGCAAGACAGATTTCCGGGGTCATAAGATCTCAGTTGGCACGACCAATTTCTAAAATGATCGTGAGAGAAGAAGTAAAATCCGGGCAAACCCTTACGGTAGACTGGAATCAATCTGAGGAAAAAATCAGTTGGAAAGTCGACTAATATTCATTTAAACTAAAAATCAGAATGTCGAATTGTATGCAGATATTCTGATTTTAATGTAAGAAACTCAAAATGAAAATTTATTTCAGTAAAATAATTTTGGCGACAGCAGTTTTTGTTTCTTTTGAAATGGCTTCTGCACAATATCTTTCTGCAACAGATACTTCGGAAAGCAGTGTAAAAAAATATAAAAACATTATCAATTCAAACAAAGAAATTGTTCAGTTCATAGAAAATTCTCTCGCAAAAAAAGGGCTTCCGAAGCATTTGAGAAATTTAGCTCTGATCGAATCGCATTTTGACAGAAATATTACATCTCACGCAGGAGCAGTTGGTGTTTGGCAGTTTATGACATCTCATGCCAACCAATACGGGCTCACAGAAGACCGTCGAAATGACCTGTACAGAAGTACAAAAGTGGCAGTAGTTTCGTTGGGAAATCTGTACAAAAAATATAATAATTGGGTGACCGTAGTTGCTGCCTACAATTGTGGTGAAGGTAATATTGCAAAGGCAATGCAATCTGCAAACTCTTCTCAGTATCATATTTTCTCTAAATATTTACCGGCAGAAACCATCAATCATGTTAAAAAATATCTGAACGCCTGTTTTGCAACTGGAGAATTGAACAGTGTTTTGACCAATTATAACACTTCAAGAATGAAGAAGGTTTTTGATGCAAGATCAGGACTGAAAGAAGGGTCATCTTTATCCGAAACCGAAATCAATGCAGGATTTAATCTGAAAATCATTGCTGAAGAATTAAAAATTGATGTAAATGACATTCTAATCTGGAATCCTGAAATTGAAGAAGAGCTTCAAACCAATGGTGAAAGTATTTTCTATCTTCCGACAGATCTGATGCCTGATTTTTTATTGAAGAAAAATAAAATTCTTTCTCGATCTGTAAAAGAAGGAAGCCACAACTCTAAATAATTTTTGCGTGATTAAACTTAAGAAAGACTTCCCTGTAACAGAGAAGTCTTTCTTTTTATGAATTTAAATATTTCTATTTTACGATAAATTTCAAGCTTGATTCATTTAGTTTTAAAATATAAATTCCTTGTTCAAGACTTCCGGTTTTGATTGATTTTCCATTTCTGAATGGCTGATCAATTGTCTGTAGTACCTTCCCTTGAAGATTATAGATTTCAGCTTTTTTAATATTATCAGTTGATCCTTTTACAAAAATTTCCTGATTGAGAATAGGGTTTGGATAAATCTGCAGTTTTTCAGTTTGAATATTTTCTGTATTAGTTACATTTTGCCTGGCTGCTGTTCCTGAACAAGTCCAGCTTAAATTATCAATTGCCACTCTGTTGCTTGATGAATTATTAACCAAAGTCACAATTACATTTCCTGAAACGTTGATATTGTTAATTGTAGTGGTAGCCGCCGCTGTACTGTAAGGAACTGTTCCTACATTCACGCCATTTACCAGAACATTAAAACTTCCGTTGCTTCCGGTGAATTTCAGCTGGGTTGTTACGGTTAAGGAATTAATTCCATTACTGAAACTGCTTGATTTTAACGAACCGCTCCTTACCGTAATTGCTTTATTGGAAATGGTCTGATCGCTTCTGGAGTCGGTTGCTGTCCAGGTAATTCCTGCGTTTGTCCATGTTTTTGTGGTGTAAGATGATGCACTTGCAGTGGGAATTGTTTCAAATGTTTCATTCACACAGTTTGTAGGAGTTGTAGTTCCTGCATTTGTGGTTGCAGAAACTGTTGAGCTGTTTGCTGAAGCATTTCCTGCTGCATCTTTAGCTTTCACATAAAAGCTGTAGGTCGTTGAAGGATTTAGACCTGTAATTGTTGTAGATGTTGAAGTTACATTAGACTTGAAACTTCCGTTCATATACACATCATATGAAGTTACCGCTACATTGTCTGTTGATGCATTCCAGGTTAATGAAATACTGTTGGCTGTTTTTGCCGGAATACTGAGATTTGTTACAATGGTAGGAGCTTGTGTATCTTGTGTCGGAGTCTGTGATCCCCAAATCTGATTTACATAATTCGGATTGTCGATAAACGGATTTCTGTTTCCCTGAAAAGTATAAGAAGCATTATTTCTGTTAATTTCCGCCTGAGAAACCGGATCTTGATTATGCCAAGCCAGTAAAACATTCAGTTCCCAGGTCTGTAATCCCGGAAAAGCAGAAGTACCAATCATATTTCCTGAAGAAAATCCTGATAATTGGTTTTGATATCTGGTCACAAAATAGAAAACCATTCTTGCAACATCTCCTTTAAATTCGTCAATCGGCTCAAAAACCGTCCCTGAAAATCCTGAAGAAGATGAACTTCCTAATTTTGATCCGTTTTGAGATGTGAAAGTCGTACTTCCTACTTTCCCGAAAGGATAATTAGAACGCATTCCATTTACTTTTCCGTCGGTTGCTCTTACAAAGTGAATGTCATTTCTCATTGGTGAAGCTTCATTGAAGAAGCTCTGAGGAATGATGTGTTCACGATTATAGCAGTTTCCTTCAGTAGAATACGTGCCGCATTGGTTACTGACAGGAGTATATTTATAAGGATCAGATGAAGATGGTCTTTCCGAGTAAATGTCTAAGATAGAACCGTCATTTTCATAATTTTTGTCGATATCGGTTGTTTTGTATGCAGTCCACAATCCACTGTAACCTTTGTCCTGATGACCATTGGTGATGATAGAGCTCAATGCGGTTTTTAAAGATGCACCCGAGAGTCCGTTTGCAGAAGAATAATATCCCGAAGGTGCTTGTGCGGAAGCAAATTGAGAAAGTATGAAGCAGATCAATAGTTTTTTCATAAAAATATATTTGGTTAACGTAAAAATACATTTTAATTAAATTCAAAATGAATTCCTGCTCAATAAGTATATTAAATTTTTGTAAGATTAGAAGTCAGTGATTTTTAAGCGGGATTTTAAAACAAAAAAAGTCAACACAAAAATGTATTGACTTTATATTTTATTGATTTTAAGAATGTTATTTCTTCATTCCCGGAGGATAGTTTGCCATAATTTCAGCTACGATCTGAGGAATTTGTTTCTGCTTTGCATTGGGTCTGTCCACGGAAATTCCGCTTCCGATACCCTGCCAAACCAGTTTGTTTGTTTTAGAATCTATCAAATCTATGATGATAGCTCCTTCGTTGTAATTGCTCGTCCACGTTCTGTTCATGCCGATTCCCCATCCGAAACCGCCACCCCATCCCCACATTCCGCCAGGATTTGTGGTGTTGATATCAGTAACTTTCTTGTGATTAGCTTTTACATTAACGATCAAATCAGGATTTTCTCCGGATTGTAAACCTTTTGTCTGTAGTTGTTTAGACAATTCATTCAATACTCTGTCTTTGTCAATGTCATTCAGTTTTAGGTCGTCAATTCTTATTTTATAAGTTTTATAAGAAGTGAAATTTGCAGTTTCTGCATAATCAGAACGTACCTTGAAGGGACTGCAAGAAGATAAACCTAAAGTCGCTGCCAGTAAAATAAAAATATATTTTTTCATTTTATTAATTTTTTTTAATGATTTTTATAAATGTGTCTGTCTTTTTATCGTATCCGAAAGGGCAGTGTCTGCATCCGCTTTTACAGCAATATCCACGTTTCAGGTGAAATTTTTCAGTAAAAACCTTGTAACCTTGCTCATTATAGTAAAAGTCTTCATGCTCTTTGATGTCAAAATTTGCCATAAGTTAAATCAAAACTTTATATTTGTTATCATGATAATTGTGTGCCAAAAGCTTCTCAAAAATACAAAAATAAATGGCATTACGCTTTATCCTTTTATTTTCATTAAAAAACCTGAAGATAAGAAGAATAGAGTCTTAATTAATCATGAAAAAATTCATTTGAGACAACAACTGGAGTTATTGATTGTCTTTTTTTATATTGCTTATGTTGCAGAATATTATTATCATTTTTTTAAGCTGAAAAACGGTTATCAAGCGTATCGTGCAATCTCTTTTGAACGAGAAGCGTATGCCATGGAACAAGATTTAAATTATCTTAAAAAAAGAAAATTGTGGAGTTTCAGAAAATATTTCAGATCATAAATTCTTAAAGGGGAGAAGTTTGTGAAATTTAAGCAATAATTCAAATCATTTAAAACGAGAAAATGCTGTTAAGACTGCCGGAAAAATCTATTCCCATACAGGAAATTCATATTAATAAGAAAGTGCGACTTTTTATCAAAAGAGAAGATCTCATCCACCCTCAAATCTCAGGAAATAAATATTGGAAGCTTTTTTACAACATCAATAATTATCTTGATAACCGACCTGAAAATCCTTTAATCATTACATTTGGTGGCGCATATTCCAATCATATTCTGGCAGTTTCGACGGTTGGAAAATTATCAGAAATTCAGACAGTGGGAATTATCCGTGGTGAGGAGCTTGAAAAAAAATGGAAAGACAATCCCACTTTAGTTTCATCCAGAAGAAACGGAATGAATCTGAAATTCGTTACCCGTGAAGAATACCGGCATAAAGAAAAGCTGACAGAATTTTTGCAGCAGGAATTCCCCGATGCTTTGATTATTCCCGAAGGCGGAACCAATCAAAATGCCGTTGAAGGAATAAAAATGATGCTGAATAACGATACAAAAGATTTTGATTATCTTTGCACCGCAGTCGGAACCGGAGGTACTGTTGCAGGAATTTCAGAGTTTTGCGAGGAAAATCAGAAAGTTTTAGGTTTCAAAGTCGTTGAAGATACCTCTTTGGAAAGCAGGATTTCAGAATTAACCTCTAAGAGAAATTTTCATTTGACCGATGCTGCTTATGGTGGTTATGGTAAAATAAATGATGAAAATATCCGTTTTATCAATGATTTTAAGGTGAAGTACGAGATTCCTCTAGATCCAATTTATACAGGAAAAATGATGCGAAAAGTTTTTGAAATGATAGATGAAGATTATTTTCCCGAAAACAGCAAAATATTATGCTTTCATACGGGTGGATTGCAGGGAATAGAAGGAGCCAATAGGCTTCTGGAAAAACAAAATAGAAATTTAATCCTATAAAATTGATGATACACCACGTATATTTGAGGTGTTCATTAAATAGTTCTAAAAAAATAAAAACATGAAAAGACTTTTCTTACTCATAAGCCTTTTAGTTTTATCAAAATTCTCAGCTCAGACCTGGGCTACAGAAGATCAATACATTCAGAAATTTGCGCAATATGCGGTTGAAGAAATGGAAAAACACAAAATTCCCGCATCAATCACACTTGCACAAGGGCTTTTGGAAACAGGTGGCGGACAAAGCCGCTTGGCACTAGAAGGTAAAAATCATTTTGGAATAAAATGTAAAGAAGACTGGACGGGTAAAACCATGAAACATACCGATGATGCTCCCAATGAGTGTTTCCGTGTGTATGATGACCCGAAACAGTCTTACGAAGATCACTCCATATTTTTGGCAACAAGAAAATACTACACCAATCTCTTCAATCTGGATATGAAAGACTACAAAGCCTGGGCTCATGGTCTTAAAAAAGCGGGTTACGCAACCAATCCCCGTTATGCTTCGATTTTGATTGGTAAAATTGAAAAGTACAAATTGTATGAATTTGATGAGGTAAAATCTACCGAAGTTCCCTATGCAATTCTTAAAAAATATCCTGCTCTTAAAGACGACCAAAGTTTCATGGCTCGTTTGGAACCCGCAAAAAAAGAAAAAAAGGCAATGGTACCGGTAACGGTAAAAGTTCCTTACAAAGCTACTTCTTACGCTCAACAGCAAAAAAGAGTAGAGCGCATCAAAACCAATGCTGAAATCCTTAATTCTATCATTATCAAAAGCCATCCGAATGGTGGTCTGAAATATGTAGTGATTCCTGCTGATACCAATATTCAGTTGATTGCCAATAAATTTAAAATCAGCGACAGCAAATTGATAAAATGGAATGATCTGCAGTCTGATGTTCTGAAAAAAGATGATATTGTCTTTTTAGAATCAAAAAATTCTGAAGGAAATACTCCTACTTATAAAGCAGAATTTGGTGAAGATATGCACGATATCGCTCAAAAATTCGGAGTGAAGCTTAACAAACTTTATGCAAAAAACAGAATGGATGAAGGGCAAAAACCTTCTGCCGGACAGCTCATCTATCTTATTGACAAAAAACCCAGAAATTAATTTTGTTCTTGATTTTAGTTGATGGTTATTAGTGTAAAGCTTTCAATCCAGACGATCAACCAAAAACCAAAAACTATCAACCACCAACTATTAAAATAAATGAAATACCAAAGAAGTTCAGCCTTATTTGAAGAAGCTTACAAATATATTCCGGGAGGTGTAAATTCTCCGGTTCGTGCCTTTAAATCGGTGGGCGGAGTGCCGGTTTTTATGAAATCTGCTCAGGGTGCTTATTTAACTGATGCGGATGACAATACATATGTCGATTACATCAATTCCTGGGACCTGCCATTTTAGGACATACACATCCAGAAGTTTTAGAGGAATTAAAAATTCAGGCAGAAAAAGGTTTTTCTTTTGGTGCACCCACCGAGCTGGAAACAGAAATCGCAAAATTCATCACAGAAAATGTACCGAATGTTGACCAGATCAGAATGGTTTCTTCGGGAACAGAAGCGTGTATGAGTGCAGTGAGATTGGCGAGAGGCTTTACAGGTAGAGATAAAATTGTAAAATTTGAAGGCTGTTATCATGGTCATTCAGATTCATTTTTGATCAAGGCGGGGAGTGGTGCTGCAACTTTTGGAAATCCAAATTCTCCAGGAGTAACTGCCGGAACAGCAAAAGATACTTTGTTAGCGAGATACAATGATTTTGAGCAGGTTCAGGATTTGTTCAGACATAATCAAGGTGAGATTGCTGCGGTTATTATAGAACCTGTTGCAGGAAATATGGGATGCGTTTTACCGGAAAATAATTTCTTGCAAAACTTAAGAAAAATCTGTGACGAAAACGGAGCGTTATTGATTTTTGATGAAGTCATGACGGGTTTCAGATTGGCTTTTGGTGGTGCGCAGGAACTCTACAACGTAAAAGCAGATTTGGTAACCTACGGAAAAGTAATCGGAGGTGGCTTGCCAGTTGGAGCTTTTGCCGGAAGAAACGAAATTATGGATCATTTGGCTCCAAAAGGAGGTGTTTACCAGGCGGGAACTTTAAGCGGAAATCCTTTGGCAATGAGAGCAGGTTTGAAGACTTTGCAGTTGATTAAAAATGATGAAAATTTCTTCGAAAGATTAAGCAAAACTACAGAAACTTTAGATTTTGAAATCGGAAAAATTTTAAATGAAAAAGGAATCGCACATAAAATCAACAGAAAAGGATCAATGATGTCGGTGTTTTTCCACATCAACAGAGTTTCTAATTTTGATGAGGCGCAGCAGGCAAATCATTCACTCTTCAATAACTTTTTCCATCAATTGCTTAAAAATGGAATTTATCTGCCACCAAGTGGTTACGAAACCTATTTTATAAGCGATGCCATAAAAGAGAAAGAGATTGATATGACTTTGGAAGCGGTAAGGAAATTTGAATATTCTTAATTTAGATTTAGAGGAGAAGGTAAGATCTTATCTTTTTTTAATAAAAACAAAATCCCTCAGGAAATTTTCCTGAGGGATTTTTCAATTAGATATGATAAAACTAATTATATATTAATTCAGCTTAAGAAAAGTTTTAAATTTTTTAATGACCTTTCCAAAATAACATGAAAAAGCAAGTATTAAATTTAATTAATAATAGAAATATGTAAATCAAAAAAGTTAGATTTACAAAGTTTTAATCAATAACCAAATCATGAAACAACTCTACATGAGTGTATTTATTATGTGCACAACTGGTGTACTACAAGCTCAGGATGTGGTATGGCAGAAAGACATTAAATCCTCCACTCAGGATTTTCTTTCTCAGGTGACCACTACGATCGATCAGCAATATTTAATTACAGGAAGCTCCATTCAGGCAAAGAAACTGACTTCCGAAAACAAACAAAACAACGGTTACGATTTTCACTTGGTAAAACTCAATCAACAGGGTGATGAAGTCTGGGAAAAATATTTCTCGGGACAAAACCATGACTTCCTTTCTGCCACTGTTGCCACACAGGAAGGCGGTTTTTTGCTGGCAGGAACTTCGTACTCCAATGCAGGATTAGACAAAAAAGACAATGCAAAAGGTGGCAGTGACATCTGGCTGATCAGAATCAACGAATTCGGAGACGAGCTGTGGCAGAAAACCTTGGGATCAGCTTCTGATGAGGAAGCGAAAGCAGTGATTCAGACTACAGATTTCGGATTTTTTGTTGCAGGAAATGTTCAGAATGCTTCGAAAGGGTATGGTTCAAAAGACGTGATCGTCTCCAAACTCGATAAAAACGGAAAAGAATTGTCACAAATCATTTTAGGCGGCAAGGGACTGGATGAAGTAGAAAAGATGATTCCTACGATTGACGGTGGTGCATTATTAGGCATTTATTCAAGAAGTACTGTTGGTGGTTCCAAGAAAACCGAAAATTTTGGTGAAGGAGATTTTTGGATTGTGAAGCTGAATAAAGAAGGAAAAGTAGAATGGGAAAAGAACTTTGGAGGAAAGGGTGATGATCACTTGAGAACTTTGGCAATGACTTCTACAGGATTTCTTGTAGGTGGTGAAAGCCGTTCAGAAAGATCAGGAAATAAGACAACAGGAATTGAAGAAGGAACCGATATCTGGTTGATTTCTTTAAACGAAAGAGGAGACGAACTTTGGCAGAAATCCTATAATTTTAAAAACAGGGATGTTCTGATGGGGATGAATGTGATTCAGAAGAAAGATGAAAGAGAAAAGAATAAAGATTTAACCAAAGGTATTTTACTGGGCGGTTACACACAGGCGGAAGGCAGAATTGAAGCGGATGACGAAACCTTCTGGATGTTGTACCTCGATCAGAACGGAAACGAACAGTGGAGAAAGCACGTAAAAGGAGAATCGAGAAAGAAAGAGGAACGTTTGTCTGACATCAAATTAAACAGAGACGGCTCGATTGTATTAGCGGGAACAAGTGCTGAGGAACTCGGAAAAGAGAACTGGAAGATTGTAAAGCTGGGAGATAAACAATTGGATCAGCTGATTGAAAAATTAGACATGAAGATCTATCCGAATCCTGTTTCAGATTATTGTTATGTGGAGATAGGTTTTGATTTTAAAGAAGCTGATATTACTCTTTATGATATGGGAGGAAGACAGCTGCAAACTCTGAAAACCAAAAATAAAGTGACCAAGATCAATACGCAGAATTTGATTCAGGGAGCGTATCTGGTGACGATAAAAACGGATACAAATCAATTGGCTAATTCCAAAATTATTAAAAAGTAAGAAGATGAGAAAGAAAAAATTATATCTATTAGTTAGTATCATAATCATATCATTATGTAATGCCCAAGGAGGTAATAATGGAGCGGCAGGAAGCACAGAATCAAATGTCAATGAAAGCAACAATGTAACTTATGGTGAAAAATTTGATGTGGATTTGTATTCGGGAAATGTAAATATCAATATCCCTGTACAAAAAATACAAGGAGGAGATTTGTCTTTAGACATAGGCTTAAATTATGATGCAACAGGCGTGCTGGTAAATAATCTTTCCGGAATAGTTGGACAAAATTGGTATCTGAATGCAGGAGGATCTATTACCAGAAAAATTAATGGAATGTGGTTCGATGAACTATCACACAAATCCGTTTATCATCCCGAATTAAATACGACAAATGCACCTCTTCCTTTGGGAGGGTCCCTCGAGCCTTATGAAAGAGGTTTTTTTCATGTTAAAAAACTTTTAACTCCTAATTATTGGAGTACCCCAGAATACCTCAGGCATATGGTAAGTAGGATGAGCTATAGCACTTATAATAATAACCCGACGTATGATATTTTATCGTATGCTGAAATTGGAAGCGCATTTAAATGGGATACGGAACCGGATATTTTTAATTTTAGTTTTTTCGGTAAAAGCGGGTATTTTTTTATGGGAGAGGACGGAAAATGGAAAGTATCTTCTAAGGACAATTTAAAAGTTGTTGACTACAATGAAAATACGGACTTAATCAATCCCGTAGAAGGAATAACTAAGCACTCTGCTGGTACCCCAGTGCCTATGTCTAGGGATTATAAAAGAAAATCGATAGGCAAATTAACCTTGATTGATGATAAAGGGTTTCAATATGTTTTTGGAGATAATGATGTTAAAAGTATGGAGATCAATTTGGGTGGTTATTACGATTCAAAATATGCTTGGCCTTATGTAATGAAATGGAATTTAAAAAAGGTAATTGATCCTAATGGGATTCTCTTGTTTAATTTTGAGTACAAAACAGGGGAATACTTTTTAGAAAATTTATTTTGTGATTCTAGATTTGATATTTCTTCATCTGTAGAAGCACAATATAACTCTACAGGTTTTTCAGTAGCAGATTCACAAGTGTACACTCAATGGTTTCGATTATATAAGGCAAGTGGATATTTTTATAAGCCTTCATATTTAAAAAAAATCACATCAAATAATGGTGAAAATATATCTTTTGAATACCAAATAAATGATAATATTAAATATACAAATTCTAATAACGCATTATTTCTACCTGAAAATACCAGATACAATAATTATTTTCCATCTACCTATATTTTTGAAGATGGTGGTCTTTCAACAGATGAAATTCCCAGTTCAAATACTTTTATTCATAACAGATATGTTTTAAAGGAAATCAAAGTAAACTTTCTTAGTAAATTGGTAAATACAATTGCTTTTCAATATGCAAATTCTTTTCCAAGAGCATTTTTAAACAAAATCATTAAAAATGATGACGAGAATTATACATTTTATTATAATGAGCCCTTTAATTTACCCGGTTATTTATCAGAAAAAACAGATATGTGGGGATATTCCAATGGGCAACCTACATCGGTTTCATTTTCAGGAAGATATGCCTTTTGGCAAAATTTTGAAAATAATAAGTACAGTACCAGAGGAACAGTAACTTCAAAGTTATTAAATGGCTCACTGAATAAAATTGTATGGCCTACGGGGGGAGCAACCAATTTTGTATTTGAACCTCATTCTTTTAGAACTAGGGTAACTAATCAAAAGTCTATAATTAATACAGCATTAACAGAAATTTTTCCAAATGGTGGGGGCGGATTAAGAATTAAAAAAATTATTAGTGAAGGAAAAGAAAGGGAATTTTTTTATAATAATACTTTTGATGAGATGGATAACAATATTTCATCTGGAATACTACTGCATGAACCATTATTTTTTGACAGACATAATGTATACGTACCGGCTACTAATAGCTCGCCAGAAGTCACTTATGATTCAGGTGGTACTTCTTCGGCCAATGGGATTAAACGTAAATCTGATTTCTTCAATTCTAACGTTGCATACAGCACAGTATTTGAGAAGTCCAATGATGGATATACAAAGTACACATTTTACGATTTTAATGATTCTCCTGACGATTATTTACCAGGACTAAGACCTTTTAATAAAATTTCTAGAAAAATTGATAATTCATATGATCGTGGACAATTAAAATATAAGGCTTATTATGACTCCAATCAGAAAATAATATTAGAAAAAAGCTATCAATATAAAAAATTAACAATCCTTAATTCAAGAGGCGTTGAATATGATATATTTACGTCGAATTGGTATTCTTATGGAAGTGCTCATCCATTTAACGGTGTAGGCATTTGGCCGATTCCCCAACCTGGTTGTTTAATGTGCAACTCAAAAGTTAGTCCATACCTAATTAATTACACGGATAAAGTTTTAGATAAAGAAACCACAACGGAATTTTTCAAAGACGGCAGAAAAATAGAGTCACTTAAAATGTATTATTATCAAAGTCCTTTAGATTTAAGCTATTCTCTGATTGAAAAAATAGAAGAATACCCAAACAAATATGATTTATCAAAATATAAAACGACAAAATTCCAGTATGCTGTAGATATGGACACTTCTGATCCTCTTATTGAGCGTTTGGTTGAAAAGAATATGGTAGGCATTCCTTTGTCAGTTACAAAGTACAATGAGCAGCAACAGCCTATCGCAAGAAATGAGACTATTTATGGAAAGAACTCCGCAACCAATAATCTGGTTCTTCCTATATCAACACGAAATATAAAGACAGGTATGGCAGGATATGGGGAAGATTCATTTGTTAATAAGAAAGTAACATATGACCTCTATGATGCTCACGGTCGTTTATTGCAATATACCGATGAGTCAGGTTTGCCAACAACAATTATTTATGGTTATAACAGATCACAACCCATAGCAAAAATAGTGGGAGCTACCTACAACTATGTTGATTCAAACATCAATTTAACAACTTTACAAGATGCTTCTGATACTGATGTAGATGATGCATCTGAAAACATCCTAATTGCACAATTAGATGATTTAAGAAAAAATATAGCTTTTAAAAACTTTTATATTACAACTTATACTTATAACCCGCTTATTGGAATTACAAGTCTTACCAACTCCGATGGAATTAGAGAATCATATAAGTATGATGCTCAAAATAAACTTGAAAAAGTGATGGATGTTAATGGAAAAGTGATAGAGGAATACAAGTATAATTATAAAGACTAAAAACGATGAAAAAAATATTGTTTATTTTATTAGGGCTGTTTTTTAATTGCTTTGTTTCTCAGAATCTTACGAATACTGATAACTATGTTTATAAAAAGACCCATTTAACAGATCCTTCAGATCCTGTACAGAAGCAATTAGAAAGTGTACAGTATTTAGACGGTTTAGGTAGACCTAAACAGGTCATATCCATAAAGTCAACACCATTGGGACAAGACATGGTGGTGCCGATAGTTTACGATCAGTTCGGCAGAAAAACAAAAGACTATTTACCCGTTCCTGCTCAGACTTCTAATGCCGGTATTCAAACTGTTGTTACAGAAAATACAGTTAATTCATATTACGGAGTCACAAACCCATTTTCAGAAAATGAACTTGAATCATCACCTTTAAGCAGAATATTTCAATCTGCACATGAGGGAGAAGAATGGAAAATAAGTTCTGGGCATACTATAAAATATGGTTATGATGCCAATTCTACAGATGACCAAGTGAAGAAATATCAGGTTACAACAACATGGGATAATACTAACCAAATTTATCAAACTGTTCTCTCATCAATAACTTTATATGATGAAAATAGACTTTATAAATTTAGCGTAAAAGATGAAGATAATAACGAGAAAATAATATTTAAAGATCTGTATGGTCATATTATACTGATAAGGAAGAACGATGGAGCAAGGAATTTAGATACTTATTATGCGTATGATAGTAATGATCATATAGCTTATGTCATTCCGCCTTTAGCGTCTATCTTATCCGCATTAACACCAACAATATTAAATAATTTATGTTATCAATATCTTTATGATAATAAAAATAGATTAATAGAAAAAAAGCTTCCCGGAAAAGGTTGGGAATATATGGTGTATGATAAAGCTGACAGACTTATTTTAACCCAGGATACGAACCTAAACCAACAGGGTAAATGGTTCATCACCAAATATGATTCGTTTGGCAGAGTAATTTATACAGGCATCTTACCAGGTGGAAGCAGAGAAAGTATGCAGAATCAGGCAGGAAATTTGGTGATTATAGAAAACAAAGATGCAGGAGGTTTCACTAAAAACGGAATGCAGATTTATTACAGCAATGGATATTTCTTCAATATAGAAACTGTATTGTCGGTTAATTATTACGACATCTATCCTACAGGAACTCCGTCAATTCCTACCCAGGTGTTAGGACAAAATGTATTGCCACAAGATGCTCAAAACTCAAATATTAGTACCAAAAGTTTTCCTACTGCTTCTTATGTGAAAAATATTGAAGATGATAATTGGTCTAGAAACTATATCTGGTACGATAAGAAAGGTAGAGCTATAGGATCTCATCTAATTAACCATTTAGGTGGGTACACTAAAACAGAATATGAACTTGATTTCACAGGAACTCCTAAACTGACAATTACAAGGCATAAAAGA
Source organism: Chryseobacterium sp. AC405b (assembly GCF_979258685.1). Lineage (NCBI taxonomy): Bacteria > Pseudomonadati > Bacteroidota > Flavobacteriia > Flavobacteriales > Weeksellaceae > Chryseobacterium > Chryseobacterium sp. AC405b. The sequence goes on along the minus strand of NZ_OZ409877.1, from coordinate 3,513,260 downwards.
TTAGATACAGATACTGAGAGAGTAATTACAGAAACATTCACTTATGATAACCAAAATAGATTGTTAGTTCATAAACATCAGGTTGATAGTGATGCAGAGGAAATTTTGGCGCGCTACGAATACAATGAACTCTCACAGCTAAAAACTAAAAAGGTAGGAGGAGCAAATATGCTAATGCCTCCACTTCAAACAATAGATTATGCCTACAACATTCGCGGATGGATGACCCACATCAATGATCCTGCAAACTTAGGTACTGATTTGTTTGGCTATAAAATTAATTATAATATCGTTGAAGGATTAGAAATTCCAAATTCAGACTTTCAAAATCTGAGAGTAAAGCCAAAATACAATGGTAATATTGCTGAAGTATCTTGGAAAACATTAACAGAAGATAATGAACCGCTAAAAAGATATGGTTATTCTTATGATCGTATCAATAGGCTATCTGCAGGATTTTATCAAAAAGCGGGATTGGAAACAGCAAAAGAATATTTCGAAAAGATGGATTATGATCTTAACGGAAATATTTTAAGATTGGAAAGATCTGCAGATGTTTTAGCAGGTAATACAACTGCATTGAAAATAGATAATTTAAGTTACGATTATGACGGCAATAGACTCACAAAAGTAACAGAAAATCAAATAGGTAACAGTAATGGTTATCCATATTTTGCCAATCACAGCATCATTACATATGATGATAATGGTAATATGAAATCCCATAAGGATAAAAAAATTGAATCGATTATTTACAATTTTCTTGATCTTCCGAATTTAATAGTTGGTGTACCGGGGAAGATCCAAAATATAGTTTCTAACGTTTACAGGGCAGATGGTGTAAAAATTTCCAAAACATTCAGCACAACTCAAGGTAGCAATACCACCGAATATATAGATGGTTTTCAGTATAAGTATTATAGTGGTCTTCCTACACCTATAACCAATGGATTACAATTCGTTCCCACATCTGAAGGGTATTATGATTTTACAACAAATTCCTATGTTTATAATTACACAGATCAAATTGGCAACGTAAGATTAAGTTATTCGGATACGAATGAAGATGGAGTTTTGCAACCTAGAGATATGAATGTACAGCATTGCCAGGATATGGGTGGCGGTAATATGGCATGTTATGATATTTGGACACCTGGAGAAGTAGCATCAGTAAATAATTATTACCCTTTTGGCTTATTGCATAACTACACGATTACAACGGGCAATGCATATCAGTATAAATACCAAGGTCAAGAATTACAGGAGAACGGCTGGTACAGTTTTAAATGGAGAAACTATATGCCTGATGTGGGAAGATTCTTTAATGTGGACCCTCTGAGTGAGGTATATGCATACCAGTCACATTATAATTTTTCTGAAAACAGAGTGACAGATGCCAGAGAAATCGAAGGCTTAGAAGCTGATTTATTAAATGATGGTGATACAAGTGTATCACCTGCAAGTTTTGGTAATTTACCGGGAGGATATGATGGTGCTCCACAAGTACATACAAATGCAGGGTATTTTGGTATAGCAGTAACACAAGGAATTCAAGAGGTTGTAATTCAAGGGAAGTCACCAAGCCAAAATACCTCCAGTGGCTTTACATTGGGTGATGCAGGAAGAATGAGTGTTGGTGCGTTACCTTACATAGGCGGTACACTTGATATTTATGAAGGGGTAAGGGATGGTAATTGGGTTCAAGCGGGGATCGGTGTTGTATCTCTAGGAATTGATATAGCGGCTCCTGGGGCAGGTTCTTTGTTTAAAGTTGGGGTCAAAACTATTGGAACAGAACTTGTAGAGGGTAGTTTGAAAATAGCAACCAAGGAACTTGCAGAAGCGGAGACAAAGCAAGGTCTAAAAGCATTGTCTAAGGGGCAGATGAGTAACGTAATTGGTGCGGGGTCTGATGCTAAAGTAGTTAGGGGTGGAACATGTCTAGCATGCCAATTTGAGAATGGTTCGGGTGTAGTAGTTGATGCGGATGGTTTACTCAATGGAGTTTCAGTAAATAGTGTACCAGGGTTATCAATTAGTGAATTATCTGTTGGAATACCTAATGGAAAAATTGGAACAACAACAGTAAGCGCAATAGAAAAAATAGGAGGAAAAGTTGTTGCTTCTCCTACTAAAAATAATCCTTTTCATTCTACTTTATCTGGAATAACAGCACAACAAGCAGAAGGACTATTTAGTCCTGTAATTAAAAATCCTTTAAAATAATAAAAATATGACCGAGTTAGAATTAAAAGATATTCTTGAATTATGCAATAAAGCAACGAAATCTCCATGGACTTCTTACGTTGAAGGACGAGATTTTGATTCCGGTTCAAGTTTTATTATGACAGGAAGTGAAAATGATAGAGACTACGATATTGAATTTGTGCAAATTAAAACTGAAGATTTAGACTTTATAGCTATGGCAAGAAATGTAATTCCTCTGTTAATCAATGAAATAATTCGGCTAAGATTGGAAAAAATCTAATTTACTACAGTTAGAGTAATATTTAAAAGTTATGGAAATGAAAGGTTTCGTTAGAGAGCTAGTTCTTTGTTTAAAAAAAGTTGTTGATATTTTTGGAATTGTTGACTTAGATTTGTAGACAACAAACAAGCAGAGATTTATCTTGAAATTCATCCAAACAGTCATAGGAGAATATGCTAATGACGAATTATTACGACAGCTGATGATGGTGTTTGCTACAAGCTCCCGTTACGCAAAGCAACTTTGAGCAAATAGTAAACCCATCGCAATTGCGGTGGGTTTATATTGCAAAAAACAAATAATTTATGCTACAAAATTATTACAACGGAACTTCGGGAGATGATTACTATGTTTTATGTAAATAAAATCTACAGATGAATATAAATAACTTTTCAAAATACTTTTGAAGAAATAGAAGAATCCCTCAGGAAATTTTCCTGAGGGATTTCTAATGTTAATATGAATGTAATTACTTGAAATCTATAATCCAGCCCATCCTGAAGCCCAAGTTGGCGTAGCTGTACCACTTCCTGCACCAGTAGCAGCAGTGTTTTCTGTAAAAGTATTTGCTAAAACAGTAATTGAAGGTGCCTGATAATGGTCCTGATCCATCAGGATCGTTTCCTTTTGCAGAAGCTTTATTTGTTACAGCATCAAACTTAATATTGGTAATCTTATTTGTACCATTAAAGTAAGAAACTGAAGCGTTGTTTTCTAAATTGATTCCTGTAGTCCAGTTAGATAAAACGATATTGTCAAAAGTACCATAAGTACCTACTCTCAATTTCATACCATCAGCCTCACCTGCAGTTCCACCGATGAAAGTTGCGTTTTTGATGGTTGGGTTTGATCTTGGGTTTGCGTCATTATCATTAGAGTTGTTGTCAGCTTCTATACCTCTGTTTCCAACACCGTTTGCTCTTCTTTTTGTATAAACATTAGTTGCAGTACCGTTCCAACCTTCAGTCCAGTCAAAAGCATCATCTTCGTTAGCGAATGAAACAATGTTCGATACATTTACAGTTCCGCCAAAAAATTCAATACCGTCATCAGATCCGTTGATCATAGAAACGTTGTCGATTGTAGTACCATTACCAACTGCGAAAAGAGATAAACCGTTGAATTCCTTATCAGCAGTAAAGATAGCACCAGCATATTCAATTCTTACATATTTTAAGATTCCTGAATTATCTGCAACATTTGTACCTCCGTAAGTAGCGTTACCAACTTCAGCAGTAGCTGTTGTACCTTTGTTGATAGGTGCTTTACCACAGATTACCAAACCTCCCCAGCTTCCTGGTGTAGGATTAGGTGAAGTAAACACAACTGGAGAACTAGCAGTACCGTTAGCAAAGATTTTACCATCTTGTTCTACCGTAATATAAGCGGAAGTACCTCCTGTAGCTTCAATTCTTGTTCCTGCAGGAATTACTAATGTTCCACCAGCTTTTACTGCTACAGCTCCTGTCAGTTTATATAATTTTGTAGGATCTAATGTTACAGTTTCACCAGACTTTACTTCTCCTTTGAAGTTATTAGGATCTGAAGCGATACCTGTTGCAGTGATGATTTCTTCATCGTCATTATCACTACAAGAGTGAAATACTACAGCTGTCGTTGACATTACGAATACAGCCGCTAATAATTTTAAAGTGTTCTTTTTCATTTTATTTTTTAATTTATTTTAATTTATAGACGTTTAGAATTCATAAGAAACGCTTGCACCAATGCCTGTTCCTCTTTTATATTTTCTGGCTATAAGTTCACTTCCTGTAAGTGGATTTTCTTGAACTCTCTGAAAGTAAGGGTTGATTAAATTTCGACCCGAAAGGGAAAATCCTATTCCGCTACTAAGCTTAAATTTCAGGGTCGCATCTAATGTACTGAATGCCTTATCTACCATATTTCCTCTGTTTTGAAAACCTAATGCATAGATATTATCTGAAATATAAGAGTATGATACTACAAAATCCATTGTGTTTTTATCACCCCATTTGTGCTCAACACCTAGGTTCGCATTCGCTAAAAATTCTGAAGCTCCCTGTAATTTGTCTTTATCTTTAATGAATGATGCAGAGAATCCTGATCCCTGATTTTCTTTTGTTATTTTCTCATTGTCAAGATCCTGCTCAGTGTTAAGATATGTTCCATTTACGAAAGTATAGAATTTGGTTTTTCCGGAATCGTAGATATCTTTTCTTACTTCTGCTTCTAAACCGAAAACTCTACCGGTATCACCCACATTCATGAAAGAGACTGAGTTGGATGAAGAGTTAATTGTAGTTCTCGCTAAAGGATTTTGAATATATTTTGCAAATGCAGTTAGTGAAATCAACTCACTTTTTTTAGGAAACCATTCCCATTTCAAATCTACGTTGTAATTATCTGAAGGATAATTTGAGACATTACCAATCGTGCTTTCGTCAACATCTACATATTCAAAAGGTGCCGTTTCAAGTAATAATGGTGTTGTGTAAGTTTTAGATCCTGCTAATCTTAAATTATGTTGGTCGTTTAAACTATATTTTAAATTGAACGCAGGTAAGATTTTATTATAATCTCTGTTTACTTTACCTTGAAGGATTGCAGTATTATATGTTAATTTCTGCATCAGATTTTCATATCTTACACCTAGCTGTGCTGTAAACTTTTCAGTAAACTTATAATCTACATTTATATATCCTGCATTATTGGTCATTTCAGATGTAAATGTTTGTGGAAGCAAAGCAGTCTCTGGACTGAATTTAATATCGCCTCGGAATGTAACGATATCAAAGAAAGCACCTGTCTGATAATTTCCAAGATTAAAGAAAGAATCATAATTGTTAGGATCTACAAAATAAGTTCCTTGAGCAGGTAAAATTCTGAAATTATATTGTGTTGCTTTAAAATCACTGTCTTTGTATCTTCCGCTATATCCCAATGTGATTTTAGCTTTTTCGCCTAGTTTATAATCTGCATGTAAATCACCTACAAAATCGTTTTCCAATAACTGATCATAATATCTGTTGTTTGCTCCAGGATTGGAACTTGCAAAAAAGCTGTAGTTCTGTACTTTATCAAAAACAGTAACATTATCCTGTCTGTCTGGTCTTTTACTGTCTAATCTATTATAACCGATATTCCAAGAAATTTTCAAAGGCTCAGATAGTGTATGCTCACCTCTCAACTGATTTGCAATTAAATCATTTATACGATATGTAGCTCTTCTCTGTTGAGTTATAAATCTTTCTTGTGAAGGATCATTATCATAATAATCTCTGTTGTATCCGGAATAATTACCAAGTTTTTGCTCGCTAGTATGGATATAATTAGATGAGAGATTAATGTTATGGTTAGGATTGATTCTGTAATTTACATTCACAATACCGGTCGTATTGGTTGTATATTTAAATTCTTCTGCATTATTATAAATTCTCAAAGGATTATCTTGTCCATCATAAGCTCCACCTGTTGTACCTGTGAAATATTCATAACTGTTATCAAAACCTCCATATCCGAAGATGCTTAATTTTCCTTGGTCACCGATTTTAAAATTAGTTCCGAAGTCAAAATTTAAAGCAGAATTAAAAGGATTGTTAACTTCCTGATTTCTCCATGATGTTTTAAAAACATACCCTTTATTTACAATTGCATTCTTAGAAGGCTGATCTATTTTTGCAAAACCAAAATAACTTGGCCCGTCTTGTAAGAAATAATTGTTCTTCTGAATAGCATTAAAATTAACAGAAGATCCTAAATTTACCTTAAAATAAGGTTTTCCAGTGTATACTTTAGTGACAATATCCACATTAGCTCCAGACATATCTCCCCAAAGTTTAGGGTTGTATACTTTTTCCAAACCTACAAAATCGATCATATCAGTTTTAATGATACTTAGATCAATATTCTTATATAACGGATCGTTTGATGGAACCTGAAGTCCATTAATGGTTGTAGAGTTATTACGATCACCAAGACCACGGATGAAAATTTGTCCGCTACCTTCTTGCTTTTGTGAACCTGTTGCCTTAGTTACTGCTACAGAAACGTCACCTACACCTTGTTTTTCAAGCTGTACAGAACCAACACGTTCAATTACTTCAACAGATTTTCTCTGTACACTTATAATGTTTGCTTCAGCTCCCTTTTTTGTTGTACCTTGGATGAGAACACCCTCGATTTTTTTTTCTTTTTTTACGGTGTCATTTTTCTCTTGAGCGTAAAATAAAGTTCCGGATGTTGTAAGGAACAAAACAGCGATACTCAGTTTTCTAAAATTCATTTCTTTTTTACTAATTACTTTCGGTGCAAAGAAATAAAACAAATGGATCGAAATTGGTTTAGTTAGTTTTAAATTATTCTTAACTAAATATTACGAAATGTGCTTTAATATTAAGTTTATGTGAATGGAAATTTATTATCAGCCATGTTGACCAAATTTTGCTAACTTTGAATTGTAAAAATTGAAAATGAACCAAAAAAAGATTCTATTAATTGATGATGAACTGGATATTCTTGAAATTCTTTCATACAATTTAGAAAAAGAAGGCTATGACGTATTTACTGCCACAAACGGTAATGAAGGGATTGATAAAGCCAAAGAGATTATCCCGGATCTTATCTTATTAGATGTCATGATGCCGGAAAAAGATGGTATCGAAACTTGTCAGGAATTACGCAAAATAAAAGAACTTCAAAAAAGTCTGATCGTTTTCCTTTCTGCACGAAGCGAAGAATTTTCTCAGTTGGCAGGCTTTCAGGCAGGCGCAAACGATTACATCGTCAAACTTATCAAACCGAAAATTTTAATTTCGAAAGTAAATGCTCTGTTACAGTTGACTTCTCAGGTTTCTGATAATGCTAAATTGATAGAAGTTGGAGATCTGGTAATAGATAAAGACAACTTCAGAGTTTCAAAAAGCGGACAACAGTTTTTACTGCCAAAAAAAGAATTTGATTTGCTGTATCTTTTAGCTTCAAACACTGAAAAAGTTTTCAAAAGAGAAGAAATTTTAGAAAGAGTTTGGGGTAATGATGTCATCGTGGGCGAAAGAACAATTGATGTACACATCAGAAGACTGAGAGAAAAATTAGGAATCAATACTATTCAGACTTTAAAAGGAATTGGATATAAACTGATTGTTTAATTCAAAAAAACTATCTTTACTTATAACCCTTAAATATTTGTAAAATTGAGATTTTACAGACTTAGTTTCATCTCATCATGTCTGTTGACACTGGTGATGCTTGTTTTGGTGATCATTTTTGATGCACTTAATGAACGGTACGATCAAAATTCCTTCTTCAAAATAGGCTTTATATTATCTGTACTGATCATGTTTGTGGTCAATTATGTGGTTCTCGAATTGCTTTTCAGTTACTATGCCAAAAAACAGGTAAGAAATATTTCCAAAATTTTGCCGGAAGAGATTGTTCATGATAATCAGGAAAACATCACTTTAAAGGAATTAGGTGAGAGATTTTCAGATTTCAACCAGCAGAAGGTTACCGAGATGGAAGTGATGAAAAAGATGGAAAGCTACCGTAAAGAATACATCGGGAATGTTTCTCACGAGCTTAAAACCCCGCTTTTTTCAATCCAGGGATATGTGGAAACCTTAAGCGAGGGTGGAGTGGAGAATCTTAACATCAGAGATAAATATCTCGAAAGAATTGGTATTTCTGTCGAAAGACTGATTGCTATTGTTACTGATCTGGACATGATCAACAGGCTCGAGGCAGGAGAAATAGACGTTACCGTTTCAAAATTTGATATTAATATCCTCGTTAAAGAAATCTTCGACCTTCTTGATCTTGAAGCAGAGAAAAATAATACCGTTTTACAGCTTCAGACTTTACACAGTCAGATTTTCGTAGAAGCAGACAAACAAAAAATATCTCAGGTTTTTATCAACCTTATCTCAAACGCAATACATTATGCCAACAGGCAGGAAGCGAAAGTTGTCGTTAAAACCAGCGTTCTCAGAAATAAAGTCCTCATAGAAGTGATCGACAACGGAATGGGAATTAAAGAAGAGCTTCTGCCGAGAATCTTCGAGCGTTTTTACCGTGTAGAAACAAGCCGAAGCAGGAGACAGGGAGGTTCTGGTCTGGGTCTGGCTATTGTAAAACACATATTAGAAGCTCATAACGAAAATATTACGGTAGAAAGTGTGTATCTTGAGGGCACCAAATTCAGTTTTATGCTCGAAAAAAGCAAATAGACCGACAAAATGTAAGCAAAAAAAAATTCTAAAAAATCATTAAATATTCTTTTCTAAAATCTCATTTATTATATATTTGCAACAGAAATTGATCAGTAAAAATAAGGTAAATAAGAAATTGGAATAATGATATGGTTTACAAAATCCGTGTAATATTAGATACAAAAGAAGATATTTTCCGTGATGTTGAAATTAAAGGAAAACAGACCCTCTGGAATCTTCATTTAGGAATAAAAAGTGCCTTTAACCTTAGTGGTGATGAGCTTTCTACTTTTAATCTCCTGGAAAATGATGGCACCATTGTGAAAAGTGTTCCGTTGGAAGATATGAGTGATGAAGGGGACGGTGAGATTATGTCAGACGTTTACATCGATGAGGCATTTGAAGCTACAGGTGATAAAGCACAGTTTCAGTATGGTTTGCTAGACCTGTGGGAGTTTTTCTGCGAACTGGTAGAGGTAATAGAAGAAACAAAAGGTGTAAATTATCCAATCACAGTTTACAGATTCGGAAATGCTCCTTTGAAAGCGCCAAGTAAAAGCGGAAGCGGTTCCGGTTCAAAAAATAAAAAATCAGCATTGCCGTTAATTGATGATGATTTTGGTTTTGAAGACGACTTCGGCGGAGGTACAGCATTTGTAGATGAAGACGACAGTTTTGATGATGATGAAGAAGATGACTACAACGATGATGTCTTCGATGATGAAGATGACAGCGACGACGATAGAGTTTAAAAAATATACCGCCCTGAAATTAAGTTTTCAGGGTTTTTTATTGAAAATCATCATATCTCCACTCAAACCCCCAAACTCTCTTACCCTCAAACTTTCCAACTCTCAAACTCAAACTCACACCCTCTAACCCAATTAGGAGCTTTTTCCCGTCATCCACTATACTCCTCGCGCCAAAGCTTTATCAACCGCTTGCTGTGGGGTACCGTTTCTACCGGGGCTAATAAAGTCAGTTTCATAGAAATTTGTTCTAAAAAATGTTAATAAAGTAAAATTAAAGATTACAATTCATTTTTGAATCTGCAAATTCCTATTTTTGTTAAAACAAAAAATATGAGAAAAGCTATTTTACTCGCAATTGTCGGTTTAGGACTTCTGTCTTGTACGACCCAAAACATTAGAAAAGATATGGATTTACCTACAGAATGGAAACATACTACCAATATTTATGAAGTCAACTTAAGACAATATACGAAAGAAGGAACTTTTAAAGCTTTCGAAAAAGAAATGCCACGGCTTAAAAATATGGGCGTGAAAACCCTTTGGTTTATGCCTGTCACTCCCATTGCACAACTCAATAAAAAAGGGAGTCTGGGAAGTCAATATGCTGCTTCAGACTACACATCAATCAACCCTGAATTCGGAACGATGGATGAATTTAAACATATGGTGAACGAAGCACACCGATTGGGATTTAAAGTAATCATCGATTGGGTTGCCAATCATACAGGTTGGGATCATATCTGGACGAAAACTCATCCCGAATTTTATTTAAAAGATTCCGACGGAAGTTTCCACAAAGCTTCAGGAATGGATGACATCATTGAGCTCGATTACAAAAATCAGGAGATGAGAAAAGCAATGATTGATGCCATGAAATTCTGGATAAAAGAGACAAATATTGACGGTTTTAGATGCGATTTGGCTTCATGGGTTGAGGTCGATTTCTGGCAGCAGGCCAGACCCGAAGTTGAAAAAATAAAGCCGCTTTTCTTCATAGGAGAATTTGATGAGCTTGAAAATCCCGACTACGGAAAAGTTTTCGATGCAAGTTATTCATGGAAATGGATGCACAAATCAGCCGATTATTACAAGAAAAATGAACCCATCAGTGAACTGGTTGATCTTCTGAAAAAATATTCGGCAATTGGAGATTCTTCAATGAGAGCATGGTTCACAACCAATCATGATGAAAATTCATGGAACGGAACAGAATTCGAGAAATACGGAGATATCACAAAACCAATGGCAGTTTTTTCTGCAACCTGGAACGGGATTCCGCTTTTGTATTCCGGTCAGGAACTTCCGAATATGAAAAGATTAGAGTTTTTCGAAAAGGATGTTATCGATTGGAACGGGAAATATGAAATGGCAGATTTTTATAAGACTTTACTCAATTTGAAATCTTCAAATCCAGCTTTACGAGGCGGAGATTCTTCTGTTTCAACATATATCCTCGACACGACAGCCAATGACAAAATTTTGGCATACATCAGAAAAAACGGAAAAGATGAGGTTTTGGTGGTATTGAATTTTTCAAAAGAGCCTGTGAATTTTAATATTCAGGATGAAAACTTGACAGGAACTTTCAAAAATGTTTTTGAGGGTACAAAAAGAGATTTCAACAAAGATAAAGATTTTGATTTTAAAGTTTCAGATTTTGCTGTTTTTGAAAAATAAAATATAAATGACCAAAAATATTTGAAGGATCAATAGGAGCGGGCTTTAGCCCGCTTTCGGCTTACAATGATCAGTTGGCTTTAGCCAAAATTTAATTTTTATATTGCTTCTTCTATCTTAATTTTTAAACCCTAATTTTATTTATAATTCAACGATATTTCCAAAAATGAATAAAGAAAAAATACTCCATATTTTAAAAGATAAAATTTCAGCAAAAATTGAAACTTTCGAAAATTTAATCAACGAGACTCGTGCTTCGAGCAACGATACCAAAAGTTCGATGGGGGACAAATATGAAACCGGACGAGAAATGTTGCAACAGGAAATTAACAACATTCAAAGACAGCTGAATGAAACGTTGAATCAACAGAATTTTTTACAGAAATTAAATACAGAAACTTGTATAAAAGTTCAGAACGGAGCTTTGGTAAAAACGGATAGAGGATTATTTTATATTTCGGTTTCTACAGGTGAAGTTGTTTTTGAAGATAAAAAGATCATGACGATTTCAAATGAATCACCTTTAGCAAAAGCAATGTTTGGAAAACAGTCAGGAGAAAAGCTCGTCATTACTAATGTTTCGCAAACTATTGAGAAGATTTGGTAAAAATCTCAATAGTAAAATTTTCTTTTAGTTAATTTTTAGTTTTTATTCAATTAATGATAATTACTTAATTTTGAAATAACCAAACTAAAAATTTTATTATGAAAAAATTAATTTTCAAAACTCTGCTTCTTACAGGGTTTACAGCAGTCGTTATTTCATGTTCATCAGATGATGATTCTATGAATCAGGAAAATTTCCAGACTCAGAATTCCAAAGAATCTCAAACAGCTAAAACGCAGACTTACGATATTCGTTTTGGTCTGTTATCGCAAAATGGAACAAAAATACTTTCAGGCAATTATGACTTGGGAGGCTTTGTTGCTACCAATACGGTAACAGGTGATGTGTATTATACTTATGGCGGAAGTGGTTTTCAGTCGGTGCCACAATATTTTGATGGATTGCCTGCAGGAACTTATGAGTTTTCGGCTCAGCAGGGACAAGGAGGTTGGGTAGGCTATGGAACTGTGTCGGGAACTGTTTCTGATACGCAGGTTGATGAAGATGGATATGTTACTGTATATGTTCCGATTGCATGGGAAGAATAATGAGTTTAAAAATATAATATTAATAAGAACGGACTTTAGTCCGTTTTTTATTTTATAGAAAGCGAATGTCATAAATATGATATTATTGAGTGTAAATTTCTTAAATTTGAAACTTCAGAAAAGCTTTTCAAAATGCAAAACTACTTAGACCTTTTACAACATATTAAACAAAACGGAACAGACAAAACTGACCGTACAGGAACTGGAACGAGAAGTGTTTTCGGGTATCAGCTGAGATATGATCTGTCTAAAGGTTTTCCGATGGTGACGACCAAAAAAGTGCATTTGAAATCGATCATTTATGAATTGCTTTGGTTTTTGAAAGGTGATACCAACGTAAAATATCTGAATGATAACGGAGTAAGTATTTGGGATGAATGGGCAGATGAAAACGGAGATTTAGGTTAGCTGTTTACGGAGCGCAGTGGAGAAGCTGGAACGGTGCCGATAATAAAGTGGTTGACCAGATTTCTGAAGTAATTGATCAGATTAAAAAAAATCCCGATTCTCGAAGATTGATTGTTTCCGCCTGGAATGTGGCCGAAATTCCCAATATGGCTTTAGCGCCGTGTCATGCTCTATTTCAGTTTTATGTTGCAGATGGTAAATTATCTTTACAATTGTATCAGAGAAGTGCAGACGTATTTTTGGGAGTTCCTTTTAATATTGCTAGCTACGCTTTGCTGTTGATGATGGTTGCACAGGTTTGTGATCTTGAGGTGGGAGATTATGTTCACAGCTTTGGGGATGTTCACATTTATAATAATCATTTTGAGCAGGTCGACAGACAGCTTTCGAGAGATCCGAGACCATTGCCAACAATGAAATTGAATCCTGAAATAAGAGATATTTTTGATTTTAATTTTGAAGATTTTACCTTAGAAAATTATGATCCGCATCCCGGAATTAAAGCTCCGGTAGCAATTTAAAATTTTATTAATAATTTTATTAACTTTGATTTAAATTCAGGAATCATGGAAATTAAAATCAGTTTAAACGAATACGCAGATGTTCCTTTCATCAAAAAACTTTTATTGCAAATAAAAGGTATTACGAGTCTTGAGTTTTCCGAAAATGATGATAATGATTCATGGAGAGAAATTGAGAATTCTGATGAATTTAAGAAAATAATTGAAAAAAGCCGTAATCAAATTAAAAATGGAGAATATGAAGAATATTCCGGAGAATTAATACATTCCATTTTTAAAAAGTAATGAAAATATTATTTTCCAATACTGCGATTGAAAGTCTTAAAGATATTATAGATTTTTTAAATGCACGATGGACTCAAAAGCAAATTAGGGCATTTAATATGGATCTGGAAAAATTGATTGAGTCATTTAATGATAATTTAATTTCATATCAGACTATAGATTTAGATAATCAATTACGATTTGCATTGTTGGGAAAGAAACAGGTTAAGGTGTATTTTGAAGTAAAAAAAGATTGTGTAGAAATTTTATTATTTCTTCCTTCAAAAGGTAATCCTGAAAATATTCAGAAACTCTTTAATAAATAATAGAAAAGTGAGGTTAAAAACTTCACTTTTTTTGTAACTATTTCTGAATTTTAGTAACATATCATTAAAAATCCAGTATGATTAAAAAGATTTTTGTTTTTTTAGCTTTAAGTGCTTCTTCGATTGTTTTTTCTCAAAATAATGTCAGAGAAAAATTGAGCAACTATCTAGATTCCTTAAACGCACATCATAAAGTGATGGGAAGTTTTGCTTTTGCAGACAATAATACTCCTTCATTTTTAAAAGTAGTTGGGTTTTCTGACGCTGAAAAACAGCAGAAAGCCAATATGAATACACAATACCGTGTAGGATCCATTTCTAAAACTTTTACAGCAGTATTGGTGATGAAAGCAGCGGAAGAAAAAAAACTTTCTTTAAATCAGAAACTGTCAGATTATTATCCAGAAATTATCAATGCGGATCAAATAACTGTCGAAAACCTTTTACAGCACAGAAGCGGAGTACATGACATAACCGAAGATGCTGAGTTTGTAAATATGTACACAAAGCCTCAGACACAAGAGCAGCTGGTGTCTGTGATAAAAAAACATGCCAGTGATTTTGTTCCCGGAAGTAAGTTTGTTTACAGCAATTCAAACTATATTCTGTTGGGTTTGATTTTGGAAAAAGTGTATAAAAAATCTTACGCTCAGCTTATTCAGGAAAAAATTGCAAAACCTTTAAAACTATCTTTAACACAAGTCGGAGAAAAAATTAACACTTCTAAAAATCAGGCAAAATCATATCAGTTTGTCGGGATTTATTATGCATTGCCGGAAACCGATATGAGCGTTCCGATAGGAGCCGGGAATATTGTTTCAACACCCACCGAACTTCTGAAATTTATTATTGCTCTTGACAATGGTCAATTGATCTCGAAAAAGAGCCTTCAGCAAATGAAAGTTTTTGTAGATGGTTACGGATATGGTTTGATCAAAAAAGATTTTGGAAAATATTCAGGGTATGGTCATAATGGATTAATCGATGGCTTTCAATCTGAGTTATATTATTTCCCAGAGGCTAAAATCGCAATGAGTTTGGTGACCAATCAGTCAACCGTTGATAGTCAGGTTGTTCTAAAAAATATGTTTCAGACGGCAATTGGAAGTGATTTTAAAATGCCCGATTTTAAAGAAATTTCTGTTAGCGAAAATATCCTAAAACAATATGAAGGTTTGTACAAAGCAGACGGTTTTCCGCTTGATATTAAAATTTTCGTGGATGGCGGAATTTTGAAAGGTCAGGCGACAGGTCAGGGCGCATTTAATCTAAAGGCAACATCTGAAACAGAATTTGAATTTGATATAGCAGGAATTAAAATTAAATTTGATGTCACAAAAAACACCATGGATTTTTCGCAAGGTGGTCATACAACAATTTTCAAAAAACAATAAATGAAATATTTAAAAATAAATACTGAAGAAAAGGTCGATATCGAGTTACTTCAAAATGCAATTCTTCAACTGAAAGGGGTAAGCTCGGTTGAAATCATCGATGAGGAAAACCCGGAAAGCGAATTGAAAAAAGCTTTCGCCAAAACCAAAGAGCAGCTAAAAAAAGGCGATTACGAAACTTTGGTGAATGATATTTTCGAAATCATTACAAAAAATAATACTAAAAAATAAGAAGAAAGAAATGAAGAAAGTCATTTTATCTATTGCCATATTGGGAGCTTTATTTTCCGGAAATGTATCTGCACAAACCGAAACTTCGGGTAGAGAAAAGATTTACAGAGCCACCTCTACAAAACTTACTGAACTGAAACATACCAAGCTCAAAGTCAGTTTCGATTATCAGAAAGAGCAGATGAATGGGGAAGAGTGGTTAACAGCCTCGCCTTATTTTTATGCGACAAACGAACTGATTTTGGATGCAAAAGGAATGTTGATTCACGAAGTTGCTTTAGACAACAGCGGAAAAAAATCTCCTTTAAAATATGATTACAAAAATGATGTTTTAAAAATTACTTTAGATAAAACCTATCAGAAAAATCAGGATTATACAGTTTACATCAAGTATACCGCTCGTCCGAATGAAGTGAAACAGGAAGGAAGCATGGCAATAAGCGATGCCAAAGGTTTGTATTTTGTGAATGCGCAAGGACAAGATCCTGACAAGCCTACACAGATCTGGACACAGGGAGAAACTGAGTCTTCTTCAGCATGGTTTCCCACTATCGATAAATCAATTCAGAAAACAACTCAGGAAATTTATATGACGGTTCCTGATAAATATGTTACTCTTTCAAACGGTCTTCTTAAAGATTCTCAAAAAGAAGCAAATGGCTTAAGAACAGACCATTGGGTGATGGATAAAAGACACTCAACATATCTTTTTTTCATGGGAGTTGGTGAATATGCCGTTGTAAAAGATAAATGGAAAAACATTGCCGTTGATTATTACATCGAGAAAGAATATGAACCTTACGCAAAACAGATCTACGGAAATACTCCGGAAATGATTGAGTTTTTCTCTAAAAAATTAGGTTACGAATATCCATGGTCAAAATATGCTCAGATTTCGGGCAGAGATTATGTGAGTGGAGCAATGGAAAACACCACGGCAACACTTCATAGTAGTGATATTTTGCAAAAACCGGGTCAGTTGATTGATGAAAATAAATGGGAAGATACCATCGCTCACGAATTGTTCCATCATTGGTTTGGAGATTTGGTCACTTCAGAAAGCTGGAGTAATTTAACGGTTAACGAATCTTTTGCCAACTATTCAGAATATCTTTGGAACGAATATAAGTACGGAAAAGATCAGGCAGATTATCACCAGATGGAAGACGTTAATCATTACATTCACAATCCTTCAGACTTCAAAAAAGATTTGGTAAGATTTGATTATGCTTCTCGCGAAGATGTTTTCGATTTGGTAACCTATCAAAAAGGTGGCGGAATTCTTCACATGCTGAGAAATTATTTAGGAGACGAAGCATTTTTTGTCGGAATGACTGATTACCTGAAAACGTATGAATATAAAAATGCAGAAGCTCATCAACTAAGATTATCGTTCGAGAAAGTTTCAGGAAGAGATTTAAACTGGTTCTTTAATCAATGGTATTTCGGAAGCGGACATCCAAAGCTGAATTATTCTTACACTTTTGAGCCTGTGAAAAAACAAGTGACCGTTGTTGTCAATCAGTCTCAGGAATTGCCGTTCGAATTTCCATTAACCATCGATGTTTATGACAACGGAAAACCAAAAAGACAGCAGGTTTGGGTGAATGCAACTGCAAAAAATACTTTCAGTTTTGATGTTTCAAAAAATCCTGATCTGGTGAATATCAATGCAGACGGAATTTTGGTTGCCGATATTACCGATACAAAAACGCCTGAGCAGAATCTCATGCAGTTTACAGGGTCTAAAGAATTTAAAAGCAGATACAATGCTTTAACTGCAATTAAAGATCAGGTAGGAAAAAATCCTGCGGCGACAAAATTATTGTCTGCGGCTTTAAAAGATCCTTACTTCAGAGTGAGAGAAAAAGCATTGGAATTAATGGATTTATCCAATGCTGACCAGTTGAAAGCTTTGGGAGCTGATGTTGAAAAATTGGCTTCAAACGATCCTAAAACATTGGTTCAGGGTGCAGCTATTGCAGCTTTGGCGAAAACAAAGGACAAAAAATACCTTCCTGTCTTTGAAAAAGGTGTAGGAGCGGTTTCCAATTCTGTAAAGGGAAATTCTTTGGCAGCGGTTTTGGCAATTGATCCTTCAAAAGCAAATATGTTGGCTGATAAGATTGATTTGGAAGGTGCTTCTGAAGAAATGCTGACCCAAATGTTACCAGTCATTGTAAAGAACAAAGTGACTTCTCAGATGGCAAATATTGCTTCTGTAGCAGCATTTTATCCGTTTATCAAATTCCAAAATCCTGAATTGGGGAAAGTAGCTGAAGAAGGCTATAACTGGATTATGACTTCTGACAACTTAAAAGCAACCGAAAGCATTACGAAGATTTTGGGTCAGGCAAAAGGACAGATGGGAGAAAATCCTCAGGTAAAAATGATGATCACGCAAATGCTGAAAGATGGTTTAAGTAAAAAAATGGAACTTCTGAAACAGAACCCTTCAAAAGTTTCAAGCATCAACCCGCAAATTGACACCATCAATAAATCGATTGAAAGTTTCAAATAATAAAAGTTATTATATTTTTTTCAAAGCATCTCTGCAAAGAGGTGCTTTTTTGTTATCCATTACTTCATTCAGTTTGGCATTGCATATTACAGTAATGCAATTATGTATTTCGATTGAGTAAATGACGACTTAAAAGCTGACAGCAAAAATATACTTGTTAGATCACTCAAACCTTCACAAACCGATTCACAAACATCGCTGCTACGATATCACCAACAGCATTTAAAACCGTTGCTAAAGGATCCACCAAAGTTCCGATAATAATCACCGCAGGAATGGCTTCTTGAGGTAATTGATAAACGGAAATCATCAGCATTTCACCGATATAACCACCATTCGGAATTCCACCTGCAACGATGCTTACAAAAACAGTAATTCCCAATGCTAATAAAAGATTTGACGGTTCGAAAAAATCTCGTCCGATAATCTGAAACGCAACATAAATTTTAATAATTGATGACATTGACGACCCATTTTTATGTAAAGTCGTTCCGATAGGAATCACCAGATTGGCAATAGAACTCGGAATACCTATTTTTGAGGCAGCTAACAAGTTGGTAGGCATTGTTGCAAAGCTGCTACAGGTGCTCAAAGCGGTCAATGTTGGAAGAATGGCATTTTTCCAGAAGCTTCTGAATCCGTTCTGTCCGTTTGCCATAAAAGCATAAAGTGAAAAAAACACAAAGAAGTAAATGATTCCGGCGATGTAATATAATCCGAGGGGTTTAGCATAAAATCCGAAAAGCTGAGGTCCTAGAGTTGCAACCTGATACGCAAAATAAGCTCCCAAACCAATGGGTGCAATTTTCATGATCATTAAAAGCAGTTCTTTCATCACCTCATATCCGGAAGCGATAAAAACTCTGAAAGGTTTCCCGTTTTCCCCTGATTTTCTGGCTGCAAAACCGGTAAGAAAAGCAAAAATTAAAAGAGCGAGCATATTTTTTCTCGAAAACAATTCGGTAAATTCACCTACTGTGAAAAAGCTGACAATTCGGTCGCCCCAATTTTCTTCTTTTGTACTTTCTGCAATAATTTCGGAGCTTCCGGAAATTGATGATACAGGGAATAAATAAACCATTCCGATGGTGAAAATAGCAGCAATAAGAATAAATAATAAAAAGGTAAAAGACATGGTCAACATGATTTTACCAAACTTAGATTCCTGTTCAAGAGAAGAAATAGAATTGGAAACGGCAAAAAATACCAGAGGAACTACGCTTACAAAAAGCAGGTTCAGAAAAATATCGCCTAAAGGTTTTATGTATTCTACAATCTCCGGAGCTACAATGCCTATAATGCTTCCAACGGTGATTCCTAGAAGTAAAAACAGAATTCCTGAGTAGTTTTTAAGTACCTCTTTCATATGTAGATATTTATTGTTTTTTTTAATTTCGTATGGTATCGCATATTTTCCCAGTGTTTATCTCCGATTCTTTTATTTTTTTAAATAAAATCGATGATAGATAGCTTGTTTCCCAATCACTGATGGAGATTTCATTTTGCTGATTTTTATCAAAGATAGATTTATTTTTTAAGAGAATCTTGGGCACTTTAGTTTTTAATTCTTTACTTTTGGGAAATATTGTATAGAAAATGAATCAGGATAAAATCATTCATCTAAACGTAAACAGGAAAGACTTCGAAGAAGTATATTTCAGCGGAGATCAGGGAAGTTTATTTCTGTCACCCAGTACAAAAGGAAAAACGGTGACTACCATAGTTATCGGATTGATTTTGGTGATTTTATTCTTTTTTAAAGATGATTTAAGCAAAGAAAAATTTGGGATTATTTATTTTGTAAGTTTCCTTTTTCTGCTTTGTGCAGTTTTCCTTTCTTTGGCAATCAACAAAGTTTCCAGATGGAGAAAGGAAGTGATTGTCTATTTAAAAACACTTGAAAATCCTGAAATTTATCAGATTAAATTTAATAATAAAATTTTTACTGTCAATCTCAACAATCAGAAAGAAACCTGCTTGTGGACAGAATTTACTTCCTCTGAAATCAAAGATAACTTCATTTCACTAGAAGGAAAATACAACTATATGTTCCCAAAAAAATCGATGAATATTTCAGATTACGAAGCACTGAAAGAAGCTGTAGAGAAAAATATCAAGCAATAAAAAAACTCAGAGTTATGCTCTGAGTTTTGTTTTATAAAGAAGATTGATTAATCTAGCCAACCCATTTCTTTCATCCACTCATCGTTGTAGATTTTCCCTACATATCTTGAGCCGTGATCATGCAATAAAACCACAATGACATCATCTTTTGTAAACTGATCTTTCATCTGAACCAAAGAAGCCATCGCACTTCCTGCAGAATATCCGCAGAAAATTCCTTCTTCTTTTGCCAGTTTTCTAGCGTAAATTGCACCGTCTTTATCGGTTACTTTTTCGAAATGATCGATAACCGACATATCATAATTTTCAGGAATGATGTCTTCACCAATTCCTTCAGTAATATAAGAATATGCGTGATCGTAATGCAGCTCACCTGTCTCGTGATATTCCTTAAGGATGGATCCATAAGTGTCTACACCAATAATTTTAATGTTTGGATTTCTCTCTTTGAAATACATTCCACAACCGGTAATAGTTCCTCCCGTTCCTGCTCCTACTAAAAAGTGAGTCAGTTTTCCTTCGGTCTGTTCCCAGATTTCAGGGGCTGTAGATTCGTAGTGAGCCGCTCTGTTAGACAAATTATCGTATTGGTTTACATACCATCCGTTTTCTGTTTCAGCAGCCAGTCTTTTAGAAACAGAATAATAAGAACGAGGATCTGTAGGTTTTACATCTGTAGGACAAACGATTACTTCAGCACCTACGGCACGAAGAATGTCGCATTTCTCCTTCGACTGTTTTGCGTTGGTAACAAAAATACATTTGTAGCCTTTAATAATTGCTGCAAGAGCCAGTCCCATTCCTGTATTTCCGGATGTACCTTCTATAATTGTTCCGCCTGGCTTCAGTCTTCCGTCTTTTTCGGCATCTTCAATCATTTTCACGGCCATTCTGTCCTTAACGGAATTTCCGGGGTTGAAAGTTTCCACTTTAGCCAAAACCAATGCGGGAAAATCTTCTCCCAAAACTTTGTTAATCTTTACAAGTGGTGTATTTCCTATAGTTTCGAGAATATTTTCTGCGTATTTCATACTTGATTTTTTTCTGCGGGGCAAAGATACGGCTTTCCATTGAGTTCAAAAGTAATTGACTGATAAGATTTCAATAATAACAGCATGGAATGACTGACTTTTTTTTGGAGCAATTCCTGCTTTTCGCTGTATCTTTTGTTCCGCATTGCTCCACAAAAGGATGTCGCTGCAATCAGGGCTAGGAAAATGGGTTCAATTAATAAACCGGAGGTTAAGTGTAGAAAACCACCCCGTCAAAAATTCTCTTGGAATTTTCGCCACCCCTCCAGAGGAGGGGAATTCTTCATTACGAATATATGCTATTGAAAGATAAGTGAAATGAAAAACCACTTCATTTTATTTAAAAACGGATATGAATATCTAGAAATTAAATTTTACATACAATTTGTAAAATTCACAATTGCCAATTGTCCATTTACATTTAACTATACTTGATAGATTTTACAGGAGAGATTTTGCTGATCAGATAACTTGGAATGATTAAAGCCAATCCGGAAATGAATAAAATTCCTGCAGAGATTGAAAAAATGGCAATGGGATTCAAATCCACGGGAACGGTGCTTACATAATAGTTTTCAGGATTTAATTTAATGATTCCAAAAAACTTCTGAATCAATAAAAGTCCTAAACCAATTGCGTTTCCGTAAAGCAACCCGGGAACCATAATAATCAATGTGTAATTGATAAAAGTAGCTCTGATTTGGGCATTGGTTGCTCCTAAAGTTTTCAGTAGACCGATAGAATTGGTTCGTTCAATAATCAAAATGAGCAGAACCATAATGATGTTGATGATCACCACAATCAGCATGATGGAAATAATCAATGCAATATTGGTATCAAAAATACTGATCCAGTCATTGATTTGAGGGAATTTATCTGTCGCTTTTTCTGCGTAATTTTTATATCCTATTAATTGTTCAACTTCAGAAAAATCTTTTTCTATGTCGTTCACATTTTTAAAGAAAATATCTAGTCCGCCGATGTCTTCAGGCTTCATGTCCTGAATTTTCTTTACATGATTGATATCGCCAATTACAAACTGATCGTCAATCATTTTAATGTCAGTTTTATAAATTCCAACAACCTGAAATTTTCTGTAGATCTGTTTCTGGTCTTCTTTTGCAAAAACGGTAACGATGCTGTCGTTAACTTTCAGATGGAGATCGCCGGCAATTTTTTCTGATATTGTTATTCCGTTATTGTACCCATCTTCTGTTATCTGCGGGGTTTTTCCGGCAATAAGAAATTTTTTAAATCGTAAACTATCAAAATCTTTACCTACACCTTTAAAAATAATTCCGGCAAAACTGTGTTCATTACGCATGATTCCTGTAACCATAGCGTATTTCTGCACACTTTCTACATCATTGAGTTCTTTGAGTTTTTTAATATTTAAACCCTGACTGTCGAGTACAGAACTGTTATAAGAAGAGTTTGAGCGGGTAGACTTTACAGTGATATGTCCGCTGAAATCTGCCAATCTCTCTTTAATTGCTTTTTTTGAACCAAAACCTGTGGATACGGTAATTAAAGAAACAATGATTCCTAAGGCAACCGACAGCCTTCCGATGAAGATGATCACCCGTGAAAGGTTATTTTTGTTATCTTTGGAAAACGCTATTTTTCTAGAGAAATATAAAGGAAATTTCAAGCTTATGAATTTAGATTTCAAAATTAAAACTTTACTTCTTATTTGCCTAATTTTTTTAGGAGTATTCAGTCCATATTATTCTCAGACTCAAGAGCAGGATTGTTTTAAGACCGGAGCAGATCGACCTGAATTGTATTTACCCTTGTTAAAAGGTAAAACCATAGGCATTGTTACCAACCAAACCGGTTTGATGAAAGATAAAACTCATGTAGTAGATTATCTGGTGAAAAATGGTATTAAAATCAAAACAATTTTCGCTCCTGAACACGGGTTCAGAGGTGAAGCAGATGCAGGAGAAAAAGTAAAAAACGGAGTAGATGTGAAAACTGGAATTTCTATCATTTCTCTTTACGGAAACAACAAAAAACCGAAACCAGAACAGCTAAAAGGTTTAGATCTTGTTTTGTTTGATATTCAGGATGTTGGCGTTCGATTTTATACTTATATTTCAACTTTAACTTATTTAATGGAAGCAGGAGCAGAGAATAATGTTGAAATTTTAGTTTTGGACAGACCCAATCCACATGATGGTTATATTGACGGACCGGTTTTGAAAAAGAAATGGGAAAGCTTTGTAGGAATGCATGAAGTTCCTGTTATATACGGTTTAACAATCGGGGAATATGGAAAAATGGTCAATGGTGAAAAGTGGCTGAAAAATGGAGTAGAGGCAAAATATACTTTGATCCCAATGCAGAAGTATCATAAAAAACAGCGGTATCCAATGTTAGATAAACCTTCTCCCAACTTGCCCAATGATCGATCAATCAATTTATATCCAAGTCTATGTTTTTTTGAAGGAACGCAGGTTTCTGTGGGAAGAGGTACTGATATTCCGTTTCAGGTGTATGGTTCGCCCTGGACGAAAAATTTATCTTACCAGTTTACTCCAAAACCCAATTTTGGAGCGAAAGATCCTTTTTTAAACGGGAAATTATGTTACGGTGAAAATCTTTCTGATTACTCAAAAGATTTAAGAGAACTCAATTTAGAATGGCTTATCAAAGCTTACAAAAATTACAAAAATCCTCAACAGGATTTCTTTCTGAAGAATCTTTTCTTTGATACTTTAGCAGGAAGCGATGAGCTGAGAAAACAAATAGTTGCGGGCAAATCTGAAAAAGAAATAAAAGAGTCCTGGAAATCTGATCTCGAAAAATTCTCAAAAATCAGAAGCAAATATGTAATTTATGAAGATTAAGATTTATTAATGAATTGATTTTTTTAATCAAAATTCTGTGGTGGATTTTTATCGTTTTTCCCTTTATTTAAAATAAAAAGTCCGATTGATAAACCGATAACCCCTGCAAAAGCGGTCATCAGTGCACGTTCTAATTTATCGGCTTCTTGATTTCCTACGTAATTCATCAAAAAAAGAATCGCAAAGGTGATTGCCGATATAATGATGTGGTTTCTTCCTAGTAATTTCATATTATTTTAATCTGTAAGAGATCATGACGCCGCCACGATAAGGCAGCCATTCTCCGCTTCTGTTATAACCGTCTGCGCTGTCGTATCTTTGTCCGGTTCCGCGCACATATCCTTTATAAAAATCCTGAGAATTTCCAATGCCGGCAAAGATATCCATATTCCAGTTATCAGCAAGTCTGAACTGATAACCACCCTCTACGCCAAACAAAAAAGAAAATCCTTTCTGATAAAGCTGAGAGTTGATGTATTGGCTTGGTGTTCCTAGCTGAACATCTACGTAAACATTGTCATTCCAATAATTAGGTTTTTGTATGATATATGCTCCTGCAGAAATGTTCCCTCCAAAATGCCATCCTTTGAAAGCTTCTTTAAAATAGTATCTGCCTTCAATAGTTCCCATATAAATCTGAGCTTCATGTCCTGCAAAAGATTTCCAGGGAGAGATCAAAACATCGCCCTGTAAAGTAAATTTATTGCTAAGCTGATATTCTAATCCGGCATTAATAATACCGATGGGAATCAATAGAGCATTTCCTTTCAGATATAATTTTTTTTCATTTTCAGGTTTTTTTTCCTGAATTTGATTTTGTTGAGCATTCACATATACTATTGAAGATAAAGTTAATGCTGCAATAAAAATTTTAGATTTCAAAATTTGTGTTTTTATTTGATTTTACTTAATAATTCTGTTGCTAAGTTGGCATCTTTTCCAGATTTTTCTGCAATGCTCTTAGATAATTCTGCAAAGTTTTTTGCCAGATCTTTATTTCCTAAATTATAGTAAATTTTCGCTAAAATATATGTGTTTTCAGATGTTTCGCCTCGCATCACGGATTTTTCTGCCCATTCTGCAGCTTTTTTTAATGATGATTTGTTTTGAATATTGTCAGAGAAAATCCATGCTGCTTTCAGAAGTTCATTGGGTTCGAACGCATCTGCATTTTTATAATATTCCAATGCCGATTTTTCATATTCCTGAAAGTTAGCATTCTGTTCGTAATAGGCGAGTTTAGTTTGATTTAGTTTGGTAATTGCAGCTTCTTTTCCAACCAAAGGTTCGGCGGTTTTCATAAAATAAGCGTCATTAATTGTTTTAGTTTTGTCATCAACAGATTCTTGCACAACTTTGGCTAAAAGCAACTGATTATCAAATTCTTTATAGTTTTCTTCAGGTAAATGTTTTATAATTTCAGATTTTTTAGCGACAAATGTTTTGTAGTTTGCATCTTCTGTAGATTTTAAGAAGTACAAAAGGTATCCAATATCTTCTTTTGTAAATTCATCTGTTTTTTTTCTGTTTTCAAAGTATCTTTCGGATGCCTGTTTTGCAAATTCATAGTCAGAGCTTGAATTGAGCTTCATGATGTTGATAAGAAAATCACGATCTTTTTCTCCTTTTGCAAAACGTTCTTTCAGAGAACCTTTTTTGTTGTTGGGAGAATTGATATCTTGGGCCATTGCCAGGAAAATACCTTCTTCCATGTATCCGTAATTTTGTGAAACCAGCTCTCCGTCGCCATTCAGAAATAAGTAAGTAGGATAGGAGCGAACGCCAAATTTCTGGGCAACTTCTCGTCCTTCACCTTTTTCCATATCAATTCTTGCATTGATGAAGTTTTTATTGTAAAAATCTCCTACAGATTTTTTGGTAAAAACATTTTTTTCCATCATTTTGCATGGACCGCACCAAGCGGCGTATGCGTCAATAAAAACGAGTTTGTTTTCTTTTTTAGCTTTGGCAATAAGATCTTTAAAAGGAATATCCTGAAATAGAATTTCATCCTGAGCAAAACTAAATATGGTAATAAAAATAAATAATCCTGAGATAATATTTTTCATTTTCAATTCAAATTTAATAAGCGAAGATACTTAAAATTGATTTATCTGAATTGTTAAAAAAAATTAAAATAAGCTCTACAACTTCGAAAGATGGTATGTTGATGAAAAGAGAAACTTCCACATTGACAGCAATTAATCACCCGTTAATGTATGTTGAAATTAAAAAAATGTATCATATAAACCGCTTAAAAACGGTTTGTTTTAATATAATTTTATTCTTTCGTCTAAAGATTGCAGTATTGGAAATTTATTTTTGTCTATTAAAGCAGTGACATAAGAATCACTGTCAATATCAAGACAGACAAGTAAAAAGTTAGTTTCGGATAGTAATTGATTTATTCTTGGAAAATAATCTTCTGCTTCCAAATCAAACAAATCGCTATCGTTTTCTATGGTTTGTAAAATTCCTTTTTTCTGAAATAAATTTTCAATTTGTGTTTTAACCTCCGTATAATCTTCTTTCCAGTCTGCTTCAAATGCATAGTTATTTTCGATTAAGTCATCGATCAACTGAAGCCAAAGCAAATCATGATCTGGGCTTGGTAATCTGAAAAATGCGTCTTCATAATTTTCCGGATTTTCTGCCAAGTCTTTTAATCTATCGAATGCATTTTTCACATAATCCTGATCGGTAGTTATGATTTCAAGTATTTTTAGGTATGTTTCCATGATTTAATCTTTCCCATGTAGTAAATCGTGAGGATAATAGGGCTGGTCTTTCAGTGAAGTATCATCTAATCCTAAAATTTTGATGAATGCTGCCGTTTCAAAACTCCAATAGCCAAAGAATACATCATTTTTATTTTTATCGTTATCAAACCAATAGGCAGATTTCATTTTTTTATACCAACTATTGTCTAGATAATCTTTTAATGCAGCCAAATCCTTGTTTTCAGAAAGATTTTTCAAAAACCCAAATTCTGCAGGATATAATATTTCGGAATTTATTTTTCTATCGGATAATTTTGATGCAATGAGAGTATCAAATAAATAATCACTTTGGCTGCTGCTGTCTAAAACATCAACAATTTTTCTGAAATCACTTTCATTAATATCTAACAAAATTCCTAATGAAAGCATCCAAAGCATTAATATATAATTATCAAAATGAATTTTCTTACCTTCATTCTGCCATCCTTTTTCTAATCTGCTAATTACTTCAGGAAAATCATTTTTAATTTCATATAAAGGAGAATCGACAGAATATTTTGCAATTAAAGTATGAATACTTGTTGTAAAAATCTGTCGGTTGACTGCTGGAACTCGATCTTCTTTGGTGGCTCCAGACTTTAAGCCATCATCAAAAAATTCAATGTCTTCATTATTTAATGTAATATAGTTTTGAAAATACTCTGCGTTTTTAAATTTTGTTCTCATATTATTTTTCATATTTATTATTTATGGCCAATTTCCTGCATTTCCTCTTATTATATAACCATTTGCATCTACTTTTCTATAGGTAATATTACCATTAGCATCTACTTTTGCCACTACTCTTTCGTAACCCGATTGCGTAATGTTACGCATTTCCTGTCTCGAAACAGTATTAGCCAGCCTGTCTTGTATCCAAGGATCAGACATTTGTCTTGTTCCGTCACTTAAAGTATTCAATCCGGCCTGTCCATATTTAGCATCGACAACAATATATCGTGGTGGCGGCCCCGGATGTTTATATACACCGTCAATTCCCTGATGAGTTGCGGCATCAATATCAGTCAATCTTTGATGTAAAGGTTCAAATCCTTCGTCCATCAAAGCTCTATCTGTTGCCATTTCGCCAAAGTTTCCTTTTCTTGCTGTTGTATTGAGTTCAATTTCTCCATCATTTACCTGTCGCAATAAATCGTCCTGTATATCGTCTGCACTTCTTGTAATAACTCTTGCAATATCTCCTGCATCATCTCCCAAAGATTCTATAAGTTCCCGACCTGTTCTTGTGGCAAGGGCTTCACCTCCTTCTCGGGCAGCGCGTTCACCGGCTTCTTCCAGACCTTCTCTCACTATTCTTTCTCCTGCTTCTTCAAGTGCTTCTTTTCCTGCAACTTTTGCACCTGTGAGGGCTAAAGAAGATCCACCACTAAAAGCTGCTGCGGCAGCATCGGGAATAAACTCGCCAACAGTAGTTCCTATTTTCCTTGGATTATCTGCTACCCAACCTGCTGCATCTTTTGTTCCTTCCCAGGCGGCGCTCCCTGCATCTGCCCAATTCTGTCCGTCACTTGCCCAATTCCATGCTCCTTCTGCGGCATTGTTCCAGTTTTCGCCTTTGCTTGCCCAATCGTAGGCACTGCTCACACCATCAACAGTGGCGTTGTATCCGTCTTCAATCATTCCGCCTAAAGCTTCAGCGGTTCCTACGGGATCTTGCCCCACCTGATAGAGCGTTTCGCCCAAACCTACGACACCATTTACAGCTCCTTCTACCAAACCGCTTCCCAAATCATTCATCCAGTCTGTTACTCCGGTTACGGGTTTCATCCAGTCGGGCAGAAAGCTGTCCCGGGCTTCACGCGATTCTGTATTTTTCTGCTCCAGCCAGTCAAAACCTTCTTTAATATATTCCGACGGCATTTTTCCCTCTCCAAGACCAAAATCCACTGCTGCGACCCTGTCGAAAAAGAGGTTAATTTTCCCTCCAAATATACAATCACAATAGGAATCTTCCAAAAGCATTCTGCTGCCATTGATTTTTACTCCATCTTTTGGCTGTTGCCATCCTGTCACAGTTGGAAGGCATGTAATTCCGGTCATCCATTTCATCGGACTGGAACAAAACCCCATAGGTTTCAGGTTGAAAAAAGGAAGAAAATCTAATTCTGTAGCCATAGGAACACTATAGATAGTAGTATTTTTATTGTTGCTTACTCTGAGGGTAGAAGGACTTGTACCTTTGTTACAAGCCGTAAAAGCTCCTTCTGGCACATATTTTTTTGCCATAATATTAGGTTATATGGAGGTGGCTATCTTAACAATTTTACTTCTTCTGAATTTATTTTCAGCATTGTTTAGATTTTCTTTCGTTTCTAAAACAATTTTATTTGGAAATTTTAAAATTTGTGAAATCTCACAATGGTAAAACTTTCCAATACACTCTTGCTCAGTAATAATGTATTTTTCTTCTGAAAAATCAACCAATTCTTTTGCTTTTTCTTCTGAAAACAATAAATAGTAGCGATCATTCTGAAATACAATATCTTCTAATAAATAACTCATATGCTCATCATTTTGAGAATATTTTTTTCTTCATAATAGAGAGAACCCGGTATCTGCACCAAATACATGCACATACTTTGTGAGCTCCATGGCCAATCTTCCAAAAGATATCTTTCTGTATACTTCAGCTCTACCATAGTGGGAACACGAGGGCGATTTTTGAGAATCCTGAGCATTGCTGTTACTTTATTTTGCTCAAATTTTTCTTCGTCTATTTCTCCTGTAACATTAATTTCATATTTCCCATCTTCTGTTTCTGAAAGAACCTCATTCGTAATGATCGGGATGTTTTTGGCAGCAATGAAATTGGGTATTTCCCGGGATCCCTTTACTGCCTCATTTTTTTTAAATTCCTTGTTGTGAATTCCAGGAAATAACAATAGATAGGGCATAGAATTTCGCAATGCCGCAACCAGCCGTTCCTCATCCTGTAACAAATCTTCAACTCCGGATATTAAAAGACCCTTATATCGTTCATCTTTATGCCTGAGATAAATTTTTGGCTTTAAATCCTGCCATTTCATTTGAATATCTTCAAGATTATGAATTTTTCCAAGTTGTCCGTTTTGATCAAGAGAAAAAACAATTTTTTCACGAAGCTCATTCAAATCGCCTACCCATTTAAACATTCCATTTGCATTGCTTTGTTTAAATGAAGTAATTTCAACAGAAAATCTGTAAGCATCATTTTCATTTTTGTACGAAGTTGCCTTCAGATGAATTTCTACAAAATTTTCATTTCTTAACCCTTGAAACTGGCTTCTTTCCTCACGAAGAAGAATGAAATTTCTGGAACTTACTATCTGATCTTCAGTATCCCACATTTTATCCTTTGTTAATTTCAACGTCTGCACCAGTAATATTCGTTGCTCCGGTTGATGCTATTTTAGAGGTCTTACTGTTGATTTTCAGTTCTGCATCGGTTTTGGCAGTCATTAAACCTTTACTTTGAATCGTAAACGTACCCGCTTTAGAATCAAAGCTAATATTTCCTTTAGCCACCGTTCCGGAAATTCCGTTGGCATCTATAACAATTTTATTTCCGCCTACCTTAAAAGTAATGCTGGTTTTACCATCGAGGGTAATATTTCCGCCTGCATCCATTTTTAAGAGTGATTGTGGTGGTGCATCTTTAGAGCCTCCTACATTAATGGCACTAGTGCTTCCTGCGTTGACGGTATTATTATTTCCAACGGTTACGGTTTTGTCATTATTTGCATTTGTGATAGCATTTCCTGCTCCGTCAAATTTCATATTTGCGCCACCTTGATCAGTAAGAAATACAGAACCTGCCCCGTCATTCAATTCGAGTTTATTACCACTTCTACTACTTAAGCTTTTGATATTATTATCTGCTCCGCCACCACCTCCAATTCCTCCATGAAACATTCCTCCCATAACAAATGGACGGTCAGGATGCTGATGAACGAAATTGACGATTACCTGATCGCCAATTTCAGGAACTGCCATAAAACCTCTGTTTTTATTGACCTTATCACTACTTCCAGCATCTGGAGTCATGACTCTGATAAATTCTGTCGTTTCCTGGTTGGTTTGCCAATCAAACTTTACCTGAACTCTTCCCTGGTTTAATGGATCTGTATTTGAAATAACTTTTGCAAACTGTGCATCAGCTCTCGGAATATCAAATTCAGGACGCGGAATATATCCACAATCTGCTGCTATTGCTTCAAAGCTACCCGTATAATATCCTCTGGTATCTACTTCGTGACTGACTTCTGTAATTAAAAGTTTCGTAAAATATGAAGTTTGGTTCGTATCAGATATACGCATCTCAATGTCAGCTGCACATCCTGGATATAAAAACGGTACTGTTGTTGTACCTGAGGTGACAAATATGCTCGATGCTTTGCTTCCGGCTGCACCTTTTTGAGAAGCATCAATATCCATAAATGAAGAGGCTTTTATAGGAGCAACTCTTAAGGATGGAGTGGTAAAGGTTTTTTCTGAAATTTCGTAAGCTCTTCTAGCTATATCCGAAACGTGATTTATTTTTGAACTTCCGGTGGTGAGTTTTTCGTTTTTACTACTGTTGTATCCGTAGAATGTCGGGTTCACGTGATCTGCTTTCATGGTGATGTTTACATCATTTACACTACTTCCGTACACAAGTTTTACAGGCTTTTCCTGGGGCGGGAGATTTCCGAAGTGAAGAACTTCACCATCATAGAAAAACTGTTCGCCATAAGCTTCTGCAGTTCTTGCCAAATAGTTATAATGCGTCTCTTCATACTGTGAACTGTATGAAACGTTGCCATGTTTTGCATCAACTCTGAAGTCAAATTTACTATTGCCTAGACCTTCTTTAATTACCTGGTAAGCAATGCTGTTTAGGCTGATTTCCTGAGCACCGCCGAAACTTTGAATATGTGGAGCAGCATCTAAAAGTATGGTTGGGCTGTAGCCCGTCAAGACGATATTTCCCAAACTTCCTTTCTCCTGACTGAAGCCTACTTGTGTGATGACACCTACGAAGTTTCTCTCAGGTTCCATCAGTTACATCTTTATATTTGAAAACAACCGTTAGTCTTTTCCCTAAAAAGTTTTGAGCTTCTTCTAAATGGTGGTTTTCAGAGCTTCCTAATGTGTCATGAGATAAAGTCAGACTAAAATTATGGTGTTTTACGGCACTTTGATTGAGTCTGAAATGCTTAAAATGCTGTAATTGTTTTCCTTCAATAATGATATCAAGTTTCACAACCCTGTTAATTCCTAAAATCTGGCTGGTTGGGATTGCATTTGCATTCAGTATTTTTGAAGTGGGTTGATTTGCCCATAGCTTATCATCAGATGTTATAGGATTGTTGGTTTGTATAAATTGATTCATCAACATTCCTGAAACATTTTGAGAAGTTCCTGCTATAGATTGAGCTTTTGAAAAATTCTGATCTGCCTTTTGAAATTTTCCTCCCGCTTGATTAAAGGCTTGAGTGGTTGCAGTATCTTTTAAATTCTTTAACGAGGCAGAATCCTTTATATTGGCAGGAGTCTTCGGGTTTGTAGGTTTATGATCCTTAGACATTGCATTTTTCTATTTGTGAATTGGTTTATATTCTCACATGAGATTTGATCTAATGATCCTGATAAAATATTAACCTATGGTTATAGGACGATATTTTAACTAAACAAACTAACAGAACAGCGTACTTTATTAAAAGTATGCTATTCTGTAAGTATGATTTTTTGTGATTATTCTACGATTTTTAAGTCGTTGGCCAAATACCCTCATACGCAGAATTACCATAGTTGATCTTCTCTGCGCTTACAATGAAGCTAATCAACATAGAGTTCTCGTCTACTGCGTCAAAATCAACTTCGTGCTGAATAACATACCCATTTTCCCAGTTTAAAGTGATTAATGTACCTTCCTCATGAGATTTGTTGAAAGTGATTTCGCCTGAAGTTGGCTTGTATTTACCATTGAGTAAAGACTCAAGAATATCAGATTTCTCTGTTGCCTCAATGGTGAGTTTGATCAGTGCATTGGAAGGATCTGAAGCGACTCTCCCAGAAACATCCGTAGATCTGGATACGCTGTAATTAAGCTTTAATAATTTTTGTCCTTCGCTACCGTTGAATTTTAAGATTCCTCTTGAATTGTCTGCCATGATTTGTAAATTTTAATTTGTTAATATTTTATAAGTGATTGATTTGTAGTTCAAAGATAGATCGGGATTTTTTAACAAATGAAATTTTAATCAATTATTTTAAAATTTGTAGTAGTTCTGCGATTTTGTGTAGTAAATCTACTATTAGAAAACAGTTGTTTAATTTCAACAATAAATAGAGGATTAAGTGATAGTGGCGGAGATTGTAGGTTTTAGAAATTTCTAAAAGGCTTAGTCCTTAAACAATTTAAATGCTTTGTTAGAAATTGTTTAATTTCTGGTTTCTCCAGGAGACAAATAATTTTTCAGATTATTATTCATTTTTCTGGCAGCTTATTTTAAGTCAGAATAGTTTAGATGTAATTTTAAATTTTTTTAAACAGCTTCAGTTTTTATAACTTCCCTATTTATTACTTTAGTGTTAGTATTGTTTCTTTTTAGCAAAAACCTTTAAGTCAATCTGAAGTGGAAAGCATTGTAATTGCTGATATGAAAGCGCCTAATGTCACCTTCGATGAATTTAATCAGGTAATAACTAAAGTTGATTCTCAAAAAGAAGTACAATTATTTTTGGTGTCGCAAATTAACGCTCTATCACTAAAAACGCTCAGTGGTTATATGTATTATTATAAATAGCTGGATATAAAAATAAATAAAAACTTTTAACCCAAAATTGAATTTAATTTAGGTGTTAAAAAATTTTCACCAAGCCGATTCCCACATTTCCTTTTTGATAATAAGGCATAACCATCGTTTGATTTTCTTTTTTTCCGCCCAAAAGATAATTGATTTTAGGATACAGCCAATACGCGACTTCTGTAGATAAAATTCCGAAACCTGCACCTGCAACAACGTCTCCCAGCCAATGCTTATTATTCAGCATTCGGTAAATTCCGGTGAAAACTGCGAAAGAATAACCTGAAATTCCGAGTAAAAAGTTGTTTTCATGATACTCTCTGTACATCAACTGGGCAGATGCAAAAGCGATTGCAGTATGACTCGAAGGAAAAGACATTTTATTTGACCGGTCTGGTCTTTCTTCTTGTGTAACGTGCTTCAGAGGAAGTGTGATCGCTGAAGTGATCAGTAACGAAGTTCCGTAGATAATACTTATGTCTTTAAAATGATGTTTTCCTTTCACCCCAAAAGCATTTAACCCGTAAACAATTGCGGCAGGTGCAAATTTTGTGAAATTATCTAATTTATTTTGATCCGGTTGATGTTCACTGATTTCGTATTGCGTTGAATAATTTAGCTTTTTCAAACCATCAATACTTAAACTTGCAACACCATAAGAAATAAAAACTGTTGGGATGATCAATTTTTTATAACTGAAATGGTGTGTTTTATCTTCAGAATGCAATTGAATTATTTTTGTGCTATCTTGCATATTTTCAATAATTAAACTGTCTTGTGCGCTGATATTCTGTAAGCCGGCGAGTAAAAGAAAAAAACCGGATAATAAACTTTTTATGGATGTATATTTTGGCATTAAGATGTATTTAAATATCAAATTTCAATTCAAGTAGATAAAATTAAGGAGTTTTGTAAGAATAATTTATTTTACTTTCATCTTTCCATTTTTGAATCTTTCGCTGGCTGATTGATAGTACGCAATGGTTTCAGAAATCAGATCGTTGTTTTTAAAATTGACTTCAGATAAAGACTGCTCGGTTCCGGAAACGGTAAACTGTTTTACTCGTGCCCGATCATCAATCTGAGTAAATAAATTGTTATGCAACAGTCCTAATGTACGATAATTACCAATGAAAGCTCGGTCATCTCTAATTTTGGTCTGGTTGATATCTTTTCCATATAGACTGCTCTTGTAATTCCATCCGAGATAACCGAATAGAGTGGGCATCAGATCAATTTGTGAGGTCAGACGATTTATTTTTTCAGGTTTTTGCTCAGGAAGATTATAAATAATTGCAGGAATATGGTGTTTTGCAATATTGATTTCCCATTTTCCGGCGCTGCTTGCACAGTGATCTGCAACAATAACAAAAACGGTATTTGCAAACCAGGGTTTTGTTTTTGCGCTTTCAATAAATTTTCCTAATGCATAATCGGTGTACTTTACGGCGGCATTTCTGTCGCCTTGTGGAAGATCAATTTTTCCTTCTGGGAAGGTGAAGGGTTTATGATTGGAAGTCGTCATCACAAACTGGAAAAATGGCTTCTTTTCATTGAAGCTTTTGTCTGCATATTTTACAGATTGTCTGTAAAGATCTTCATCACAGATTCCCCAGGCATTTTCAAAACTTACTTCATTGTCTTTGATCTCATATCTTTTGGTTTTAATCTCGTCAGATAAAGGGTTTCCTCTGTTTCTGTCTACGATGTCAAAACCTTGTCCTCCGAAAAAATTATTCATATTATCAAAATAACCATCGCCGCCGTAAATAAAATAAGGTTGATATTTTTTTGTTTTTGCGATTGTTGAAACCGAAAACAAATTCTGGTTATCGGGTCTTCTTACAATACTGTTTCCAGGAGTAGGAGGTACAGACAACGTTAAAGCTTCCATTCCGCGAACGGTTCTGGTTCCTGTTGCGTAAAGATTGGTAAAGAAAATACTTTCGTCAGATAATTGATCATAATTAGGCGTAAGATGATCTTTATTTCCGAACTCTTTTAAAAAATCTGCACTGAAACTTTCAATCGCAATAACGATAATATTGGGTCTTCGTTCTTGCTGTCCGACTGTTGATCGGGAAATATCGTCATAGCTTTTTGATGTAAAGGTTTGATTTTCCTGTAAAAGGTGATCTTTCAGAACGGTATATACTTCTTTTTCAGGAAGTTTGGGATAAAAAGTTGCATAATCCAATTCATTTGATTCATAAGCTGATATAAAAAAAAAGCTCCGTTTTTCCCCACTTCATTGATGATTAAATTATTGCTGAAGTCAGCCTGTTTGTTTGTCATTATTGATCCTAAAACGACTGCTACAACCAAAACAGGAATTCCGTAAAATAATCTTGAGCGGAATGGGCTTTTATCTGAAAAGGTTTTTTTGAAAATATCCAACTTTTTGAAACAAAAGAAGGTCAATACAACCAATCCTACCAAAACGGCTGCAATTAAAGGTATAGGATATGTCTGATTAATGTTTTCTACAACTTCGTAAGTATAAATAAGATAATCGACAGCAATAAAATTAAACCGTACTTCAAACTCGTCCCAAAAGGGGATCTCTGCCAAAAGACTGAAATAGATTACAATAAAAACGACTGTTAAATAGAAATAAGTAAAAAACGTGTCAAACAAAGAACCGACCCAACGTTTCGGAAAGATCAAAAGATACAATGTATACAACAGCAAAAGAAAGCTTACAACGGTAAGATCATAAAAAAATCCTGTAAAAAATGCTCTCAAAATAGAAAACGGACTACAGTCTACATCTTTTGCCGACCATAAGAGAAAAACCAATCGTATTAAAAATGATAGAGCGAGATACAGTCCCAAAACACTAAATAATGCTGAAAACCTGCTGTTAAAAATTTTTTGGTATAGTTTTGAGATCGTTATTGAATTCATTATTTACTCTTTAAAGAGCAAATCAACAATTCAATTTAGAAGAAATTTTGAATTTAAAAAAAATTAAAAATAAACAATAAAAATATGGCTGCGGTTTTCAAATTGATATTTAATGTTCCAATTTTGAAATTTACAGATCTGTTTAATAATAGCCAAGCCCAAACCGCTTCCTTTATGCCCTGCAGACAGTCTCGAAAATCTTTTAAACAGGAAATCAGTATTTAATTTCTCTGATCCGGAATTTGTAATTTCTAAGCTTAAATGGTTGAGTTTTACAGAAACAGAGCCATCAAAATCAGTGTGACGAATTGCATTAATCAGTAAATTGTTGATGAGAACTTCAGTTACTCCGCTATTTCCACTGACGTTGATTCTTGAATCAATATCTGATGTCAGCGAAATATTTTTTTGCTGAAAATGATCTTCTAATAGTCTTAAACTTTGCCTTATGAGTACGGTAATGTTTATCTTTTCACTGATGTCAAACTGATTGTTATCTATTTTGGCCAGCAAAAGAAGATTTTTATTGATTCTTGAACTTCTTATCAGTGCTTTATTCATTTCTTCCACAATTTGATACTGTTTTTCAGTCAGATCTTTGTCTTGAAGAAGGAGATCAATTTTATTTTTAAGAATAGCCAACGGAGTTTGTAATTCGTGGGAAGCATTTTCAGTAAACTCTTTTTGAGTTTGATAGGTCAGAATATTGTGATCAATGAGTTTACGTAAAGACTGATGGAGCTCTTCGAATTCTGTAGTATCAGTTTTCTCAAATTCAATGGTATTTTGGGAATTTAAATTAAAATTTTTAAGTTTTCCTAATGTAATTCTAAATGGCTTCCATAATGATTCAGACAATTTTTTGTTTAACACAAGAAGTCCCAAAACGAGCACAATAAAGAAAAAAGTGGTAATTACAGTAATAGCAGCAATCGTTTCCTCAGATTCTTCAATATTGGTTTCCACCGTAAAAATATAAGGTTTACTATTGATGTAAACGACTGTTTTGAGACTTCTGTACCTCTCAATTTCTGGTTCTGAAGAAAATAGTTTGGGCTTTTCGATTGTTGAATAAATATCTTTTTTTAATGGATCGACCTGGACTTCTTGTATATCGGTTTCCGGCTGAATTTTCTTCCAAAGTGTGATGCTTTTTGCAAGCTCTTCATCAGAAAGTTTAAGATGATTAAACTCGAATGCTGTTTTTTGAGCAATCGTTTTATTATGTTCATCAAGTTCATTCTTCCAGATCGTGTCTACAACGATAAAATAAACAGGAATGCTGATGATCAGAATGATCAGAACATAAATTAGAAATGGCTTTGTGGTTTTGTTTAATAATGGTTTCAAATCAATGAGGAATTAAATGATAATCTGTTTTATTAAATTATAGCGTTTCTATTGAGGAAACCCATTTGTATCCTGTTCCATACACTGTTTTTATGTAGTGTTCGCATCCTGCATCATACAGTTTTTTCTTTAAATTTTTCACATGTGCGTATACAAAATCGTGGTTATCCAGCATGTCTGCAAAATCGCCGGACAGATATTCTGCCAAAATACTTTTAGAAATCACTTTATTCTTATTTCCGATAAAATAAATCAGCAGATCAAATTCTTTTTTAGTGAGCGAAATAATTCCGTCATTTATTTTCACAGTTTTAGCTAAAAGATCAATCTCCAGTTCATTCTGTTTTACTGTATTTGAGTTTCCAAACTGTTTTCTGCGAATAATAGAATAGATTCTTGCCATTAATTCAGACAAATGGAAAGGCTTCGTAAGATAATCATCCGCACCCATTTGTAAGCCATTTATTTTATCGTCTAATGCATTTTTTGCCGATACAATAATGACGCCATCCTGTTTATTCTGACTTTTTAATTCTTCAAGAATTTTGAGTCCGTTTCCGTCGGGAAGCATAATATCGAGAACAATACAATCATATTGAAACGTCTCCACTTTGTACATTGCTTCGCGAAAAGTAACTGCAAACTCACACAGATATTTTTCCTCAGAAAGATATTCTGCAATACTTTCAGCCAATTCTGTTTCGTCTTCTATGATCAGGATTTTCATTTTGCTAATGTAAAACTTCAATTTGAAGTAATTTAGAATTGTCAGAAATATTTGAATCAAAACAAAAAAAACCGCCTGAGTAGGCGGTTTGTGGTTTCTCCAGGAATCGAACCAGGGACACATGGATTTTCAATCCATTGCTCTACCAACTGAGCTAAGAAACCAATATTATTGGTAATTTAATTCTTTTTGTAATACATTTTAAATACAAAATATATTCAGATTTGAATAAAAAACCGCCTTTTTCAAGGCGGTTTGTGGTTTCTCCAGGAATCGAACCAGGGACACATGGATTTTCAATCCATTGCTCTACCAACTGAGCTAAGAAACCATTGTATTATTGTTATGATTTACTTCGTAGTTTTAAAGTGATGCAAAAGTAGGAAGTTTTGATATATGAAGCAAGTATTAATCAAAATTTTTTAACATTAAATTAAAAGTTACTGATTTTCAGCCTGATTATTTTCCTGTTCTTTTCTTATTTGCTCGCTCATTTCTTCTAAAACAGGCTTGATCGTGCTTTCAGGAAGATCACTGATTCTGATGTACATCAGTCCGTCAATCGCATCGTTAAAATTGGGGTCAACATTAAAGGCAATTACTTTTGCATTTTGCTTGATGTATTTTTTAATCAAAACCGGCATTCTTAGTTCTGGTTCAAGATCATCAATGATTTTGTCTAATTTATTTAAATCAGATTCCATTTCATCCAAGAAAAGATGTTTGTCACGGTCTCTTAGTTTTACTTTAAAATCATTTCGCGGTGTAATATATTGAGCAACTGCAGAATCGTAGTAATTTGAACGCATAAACTCAATCATCAGAGATTTCGAAAATTCTGAGAATTTATTAGAAATACTTACGCCTCCCATCAGAAATTTATGGTCAGGATTTCTTAAACATACATGCACAATTCCACGCCACAAAAGAAATAAAGGAAGTGGTTTTTGCTGATATTCTTCACAGATATAAGCACGTCCCATTTCGATTACCTTTTTGAAAAACGGATGAATATCCTGCTCAAATTCAAAAAGAGAACTTGTGTAAAAGCCCTTAATTCCGAACTTTTTCATGACATCCTTACCTAAAGCCATTCTGTAAGCTCCGGCAAGTTTTTCGGCAGCATTATCCCACAAAAATAAATGGTGGTAGTGTTTGTCGTATTCATCAAGGTCAAATGGCAAATTACTTCCTTCACCAACCGCACGAAAGGTAAGTTCTCTTTGTCTCCCGATTTCTCTCATTACAGAAGGTATTTCCTCGTATGATGTGAAATAGATCTCGTAATTACCGTTGCTGAAAAGCATTTTGTCGGTGCCGCGAAGCTTAGAAATATCTTTTATTAAGTCTTTCTTTGGGAGTTTCGTCGATGATATTCTGAACGATGTTTTCTTCTCTTAAAAGCTGAAATTTTAACGATAAATTTTTAAGATTGATTACCTGTGCAATAGATTTTCTTTTTTCATAGTAAGATTTCATCATGTAAACCTTACGTTTCAGAAATTCTCCCAATTCCTCAATATTTTCCATCTCATCCATCGCCTTTACCGTAATGAGTTTCCCTATTCTGATACGGATTGGTTTTTCACGGTCATTCATCATTTCTGCAGGAAGCATAATCGTTTGTAAATTAGGATGAATCTTGGCTACCTGATAAAATAAAGTGCTGTTTTTTGCATGAAAATACATAGGAATAACCGGAACTTTTGCCATTTTTATAAGCTTCAAAGCAGGTTTCTCCCACTCTCTGTCCAGAATTTCTCCGTAAGGATTGTTTTTGTTTGAAACTTCTCCCGCCGGAAAAATTCCTACGCAGCCTCCATTTTCAAGATGTTTTAAAGTTTCACGCATTCCTGTAGCGCTGTTTCTTACTTCCTTTCTTCCTTCGAAAGGATTTACAGCAATCACATAAGGTTCCATCGGTTTGATTTTTTCTAACAGAAAATTTCCCATTACCTTGAAATCCGGACGCACTTCTGAGAGAATTTTACACATTAAAATTCCGTCGATTGCACCCAGCGGATGATTAGAAACCAATATAAAAGGACCGGTTTTCGGTATTTTTGCTAAGTCTTCTTCGAACGCCACATAGCTTAAATTCCTTTCTCTTACGAAAGAATCGAAAAAATCTTTACCTTCTTTATCTTTCAGCTTATCGTAAAGTCTGTTGACTTCATTTATTTTTGCAATGCTCATAACAGCAGATGCCACAGGATTTTTTAGAAATCCTATTTTATGTAAGCCGGAAGCGTTGATTAGATCGTTTTTCGAAATTAAACTCATGTGTTTTTAGTCGATATTATTTTTATTGTGTTACCATTTGTAGTGTGTTTTTTGCAATCTGCTCCAATAATACACTTTTTTCCTGGTAAAATTTTCCGATGTTCTCCATTTTTGCATTTCTTACTGTAAATAAAGATACATTTTTTACCACATCGGTTTTAAAAACTTTTTGAAGTTCTTCGTTTAGTTCGTCTATTTTTTGAAATTTATCTTCCAGACAAAGAGCAAGAGAGATCGCAGAATTCTGCATCAGAGAAACCTTGATTTTATATTTTGATAAATATCCGAAAACCAAACTCATGTGATCTTCTGCAATAAAGGAAAAATCTCTTGTGGAAATTTTCAGTAAAGTTTGATTTTCTTTTAAAATATAAGATTCTTCACTTTGATTTTGATCCGAAGCACCCACTTTTGTTCCTCCTTTTGTGGGGTCTACAAAAGATTTTACGTAAAAAGGAATATTTTTTTGCTGTAAAGGCTGCAATGTTTTAGGGTGAATCACACTCGCACCATAATAAGCCATCTCAATGGCTTCTTCATAAGAAATATTTGAAAGCAATGTTACATTTTCAAATTTTCTCGGATCACCTGTCATTACTCCCGGAACGTCTTTCCAGATAGTCATCGCTGTTGCATTCAGACAATATGCAAAAATTGCAGCAGAATAATCTGAGCCCTCTCTTCCCAATGTAACAGTAAAATTATTGTCATCAGAGCCAATAAACCCTTGGGTTACATAGCATACTGAAGGATTTAGATTGGTAATAAACTCTTCAGTTTTTTGCCAGTTGACCACACCATCTCTGTAAGAATCGTCCGTTTTAATATAATCTCTGGCATCCAGCCACTGATTGGTAAACTGAATGTCGTTAAGATATTCACTTACGATTTTAGTAGAAATCATTTCGCCACAGCTTACAACCTGATCATATACAAAATTATAATTAGGAGATTTATTTCTTCTTAAAAATGAAACAATGTCATCAAAAAAAAGATTAATCTCGTCAAAAACCACATGATGATTTTGAAAAAGCCCTTTAGCTATTTCGATATGTTTCTGTTTTATCTTTTCAATTTCCGTTTGATAGTCATCTTTTCTGAAATAAAGTTCTACTACTTTTTCCAGCTCATTGGTCGTTTTACCCATAGCTGAGATGACAAGCAGACACTCATCAAATCCTTGGCTTTTCAAAACCATAGACACATTTTTTACACTTTCGGCATCTTTCACCGAAGCTCCACCAAACTTGAAAATTTTCATTAAATATTAAAAATAAAATTGTTAGATAAATAAAATTTTAAGAAACGTCAAAATTATAAATTTACGATGAGATATGAAATAGCACAATTCGGTGATTAATAATTACTGCATAATTCTTTTAAATGTTGTGATTTTGAGTTTAATATATTGATAATCAAACAATAAACATTTGTAAAAGAAAATTCTTTATGTTATCATAAATTTTACGAAATTTGGCGGTAAAGTAAAAATTGTAAAATGTCAGATCAACCATTACAGACCTTAGGAGAATTTTTAATTGATAAACAGGAAGATTTTCAGTATTCCACTGGGGAATTTTCACGTCTTCTAAGTGCGATAAGATTGGCATCCAAAGTCGTAAACAGAGAGGTTAACAAAGCCGGTATTGTAGATATCACAGGTGCTGCAGGTAATCAGAATATTCAGGGTGAAGAGCAGCAAAAGCTTGATGTGATTGCTAATGATATTTTTATTACTGCACTTTCTCAGAGAGAAGTTGTCTGCGGTATTGCTTCAGAAGAAAATGACGATTTTATTGACATCAAATGTGGTGAAAACGGTCATTTAAGTAAATATGTAGTATTGATCGATCCTTTAGACGGATCCTCAAACATTGATGTAAATGTTTCTGTAGGAACTATTTTCTCAATCTATAGGAGAGTTACAGAGCCGGGAACACCAGTGCAATTAGAAGATTTCCTGCAAAAAGGAATCAACCAGATCGCTGCAGGATATGTGATCTACGGTTCGTCAACGATGATCGTCTACACAACAGGAAACGGTGTAAACGGATTTACCTTAGATCCTTCTCTAGGAACTTATTATCTGTCTCATCCTAACATGACTTTCCCAAGAACAGGTAAAATTTATTCAATTAATGAAGGAAATTATATCAAATTTCCTCAGGGCGTTAAAAATTACCTGAAATATTGCCAGATGGAAGAAGGCGACCGTCCTTATACTTCAAGATATATTGGTTCGTTGGTTGCTGATTTTCATAGAAATATGCTGAAAGGCGGAATTTACATTTATCCATCTTACGGTCAGTCACCCAACGGTAAATTGAGATTATTATATGAATGTAATCCGATGGCATTTTTGGCAGAACAAGCTGGTGGAAAGGCGACAGACGGTTTCAGAAGAATCATGGAAGTTGAGCCTACCGAGCTTCACCAAAGAATACCTTTCTTCGCAGGAAGTGTGGATATGGTAGAAAAGGCCGAAGAATTTATGCGAATTGACAGCGTAAAATAAATGACAGCAGAATATTTTAGATATTTATTAAAATTCAAACGCCCGAGTGGAACATCTCGCGGCGTTTTGCATGAAAAGGAAACATTTATTCTTGAAATTTCCGATGACGGAAAAAAAGGAATAGGAGAGTGTGCACTATTCAGAGGGTTGAGTTATGATGACCGGGCTGATTATGAAGAAAAATTACAATGGCTTTGTGAAAATATCAATTGTGATTTTGAATTTTTAAAACAAGAATTAAAAGAATTTCCTTCCATTTGGTTTGGATATGAGCAAGCTGTTTTAAATCTGAAACATGGCGGAAAATTATATTTCCCGGGTGAGTTTAC
The DNA here is from genome assembly GCF_979258685.1 of Chryseobacterium sp. AC405b. Lineage (NCBI taxonomy): Bacteria > Pseudomonadati > Bacteroidota > Flavobacteriia > Flavobacteriales > Weeksellaceae > Chryseobacterium > Chryseobacterium sp. AC405b. The sequence goes on along the minus strand of NZ_OZ409877.1, from coordinate 3,469,670 downwards.
AGAAGGTAAAACCTCAATCCTGATTAATGGGTTGATTTGGATGGGTGATATTAATTTTATGGAGGAGCAGATTCAGGATAAGCTTGAACAGGGTTTTCACTGTATTAAATTAAAAATCGGGGTCGATTGGAAAACTGAACATGAGATTCTCCAAAAATTAAGACTAAAATTTTCCAAAGAAAAATTAGAACTGCGTGTTGATGCCAACGGCGGATTTTCAACGGCAGAAGCTAAAATTGTTTTAAGGCAATTGGCTGACTTAAATATCCACTCCATTGAGCAGCCTATAAAAGCCGGCAACTGGAACAATATGGCAGAATTGTGTGCTGAAACCCCAACTGCCATCGCTTTAGATGAAGAGTTAATCGGCATCGTTGAATTAAATGAAAAGAAAAAACTTTTAGAAACGATAAACCCTCAGTATATTATCTTGAAACCTTCTTTAGTAGGCGGTTTTTCAGGTTCTGATGAGTGGATATCTCTAGCTGGGCAAAAAAATATAAAGTGGTGGGTAACTTCTGCGTTAGAAAGTAATATAGGGTTGAATGCGATTTCTCAGTATACATTTGAAAAAAACAATCTTATGCCTCAGGGTTTGGGAACAGGAGGTCTTTTCACCAATAATTTTGAAAGTGATTTAGAATTAAAAGGTGACCGGTTGTTTTTTAAGATAAAGTAATTTTTGATCAATAATAAATAGTTTTTGTGTATACTTGTGACTAAATCACATCTTTGATAAACATTGCTCTCTTGATATATTCTAAGATATCAGAAAACGTTCTTTTAACTTTTTTCATTGTAATAATTTTTTATGGATTGAATTAAGTCTTTGAAGTCTGTACAAATTTTGTACCATTTTATATTGAAGTTTAATTTTTATTTTTAAAATGCTGTTAATCAATTGTAAAAGTATAGTCGTTATTTTTAATTCTGTTGGTAATGAGATTTCTGTCAACACCATTTAATGTCTGAAAAATATCATTCTGCGCATGCGAACTTGAGAGATAATCCCAATGATTTCCAAACTCAAATTTGAAGGAATTTTTGAGATCATTTTCAATAAAAGTACAGTCAACGATAGAAACAATGTCTTTAAAATTCTCAATACTGGAAGGTCCGTTTTTTCCTAACCTTGGCGTAAGAATATTTTTGGTGAATTGGGAAATCCCTAATATTGCATCTTTTCTGTTTAAATAAATCGAAACTCTGTTTGCCAGCAAAGGAAGTTTATTAAAAGAATCTTCAGTATCATCAAAAACCTTATAAGAAACGTCTGCATTTAACAGTAAAACCTGGTCAATTACTCTCAGAATATTTTCTTTTTTCAGGCTGTATAACATACTCTGAAGCACACGGTTTCCCAGCGAGTGAGCCATCAGATGAATATGCTGATGACAAGGTGCTAAATCTTTGTGTGAAAAAATATCTTTTAAAAACTGCGTGTAAAAATAAAACAACCTCACCAATGAAGTTCCCGAATTGATGCTTGCGGCTTTATCGTCAAAGTATGTCATGGGCATAAGACTGCTGGAAGCCGGCCAGCTTACAAACAAAATATGTTCAACAGGAGATTTGTTGTTATCAATAAATAATTTTTTTAAATCAAGAATAGCTTTCAGTTCATCATCAAAAGTGTATGCATAACCATGTATAAAAATCAAAACATCGCTTCTATGTTTTTTAGAAGACATATTTTTGTAAAGCTCATAAAACATTCTTTGAGTTCCGCCAAGATTATTTGCGGTTAAACTTGAATTTTTCAAACCTTTCTCATTCAGCAAAACCTCCAAAACTTCTTCATAGCCTTGTTTTTCAGGTTCAGAAAACAATTGATAATCTAAAATTTTTCTATTAGAGTAGTCTTTTTTTTTTTTTTGATTGGGCAGTAAGTTCTGTGAAATTGTCAAAATTGCATTTTGCAATCCTGAAATTTGGGATTGAGTATTCGTCATTGGAAAAAGAATCTATGTTTTCTCCCTTATGACGTACAATTTTGCGGTTGCTTAGAATAAAGACAGCCATGATTAGTAGTTTGATCGAATAAAGTTCGGTATAAATTTTCTAATTTGTATGAATTCTGTATTAAAAATATCACTTTTTTTAAACCTTAAATTTTCATAAATTTGCCAATTGCTGTATACATCATGCAGCAGCGTAAGTTTTAGTCTAATGGAAGAAGAAAAAAAATCACTCAATTTTATTGAGCAAATTATAGAAGATGATTTGGCAAACGGTATGAGAAAAGATCAGATCCGTTTTCGTTTTCCGCCGGAACCCAATGGTTATCTGCATGTAGGTCATACAAAAGCGATCTGCATCAACTTTGGTTTGGGCGAAAAATACAATGCTCCCGTAAACCTTCGTTTTGACGATACAAATCCTGAGAAAGAAGAGCAGGAGTTTGTAGATTCTATCATGAAAGATGTTGAATGGTTGGGTTTCAAATGGGATAAAGTGTTGTATGCATCTGATTACTTCCAGCAACTTTACGATTGGGCAGTTCAGTTGATTAAAGAAGGGAAAGCTTATGTAGACGAGCAGCCATCACAAACGATTACCGAGCAAAGAAAAAATCCGGCAGAACCTGGAGTGGAATCTCCTTTCAGAAACCGTCCTGCTGAAGAATCTTTAGAGTTATTCGAAAAGATGAAAAACGGTGAGTTTGAAAGTGGTTCAATGTCTCTTCGTGCAAAAATCGATATGGTTTCGCCGAATATGAATATGCGTGATCCCGTAATGTACAGGATTTTAAACAAGCCACACCACAGAACCGGTACAGATTGGAAAATTTATCCGATGTACGATTGGGCGCATGGTGAATCTGATTATATCGAACAAATTTCGCATTCATTATGTTCTTTAGAGTTTGAAAACCACAGACCGCTTTACAATTGGTATTTAGACCAGGTGTACGAAGAGGGTAAGGTTAAAAACAAGCAAAGAGAATTCGCAAGGATGAATGTCTCTTATATGATTACTTCCAAAAGAAAACTACAGAGGCTGGTCGCTGAAAATGTAGTCAACGGTTGGGATGATCCTAGAATGCCTACGATTTCCGGAATGAGAAGAAAAGGGTATACACCAACTTCTATCAAGAACTTTATTGAGAAAGTAGGTGTTGCTAAAAGGGAAAATTTAATCTCTATTCAGTTATTGGATTTCTGCGTGCGTGAAGATTTAAATAAAGTTGCAAAACGTGTCATGGCAGTCGTTGATCCTGTAAAATTGGTCATTGAAAATTATCCTGAAGGACAAGAAGAATGGTTAGAGACTGAGAACAATCCTGAGCAGGAAAATGCCGGAACAAGAGAAGTTCCGTTCTCAAGAGAATTATATATCGAACGTGAAGATTTTCAGGAAGAAGCCAATAAAAAATTCTTCAGATTAAAATTGGGCGGTGAAGTCCGTTTAAAATCTGCTTACATCATCAAAGCTGAAAGAGTGGAGAAGGATGAAAACGGAGAAATCACAACCATCTATGCTTCATATGACGAAAAATCTAAGTCAGGAAGCGGTACAGAAGAAAGTTTGAGAAAAGTAAAAGGAACACTTCATTGGGTTTCTGCATCACATGCTATTCCTGTTGATGTCAGAATTTATGATAATTTATTTACTGTGGAACAGCCTGATGCTGAGAAAGATGTGGATTTTTTAAATTTTATCAATCCAAATTCTGTTTCTACCGTTCAGGGATTTGCTGAGCCAAGTTTGAAGGATGTTGCAGTGGGCGAACCGCTTCAATTCCAAAGAATTGGATATTTTACAAAAGATCAGGATTCTACGGATACAAATTTTGTATTCAATAGAACGGTGACTTTAAAAGACTCTTATAAGCCGGAGTAAAATTTATTTATATCAATATAAATGAAACAGGGCTTAATTTTTTAAGCCCTGTTTTTTTTGTTTAAAATTTATTAATTAAAAGAAAAATCGTGAAACTCATACGAATATATACAAGTTCCTACAAAGGACTGTCTAAAGAAAGCTGGATGTTGGCATTGGTAATGCTCATCAACCGTTCCGGCTCAATGGTACTTCCGTTTTTGGGAGTTTACATGACTGCACATCTTAAATTCAGTATAGAAAATACAGGGATTGTCTTAAGCTTTTTCGGAATCGGTTCTGTCATCGGTTCCTGGTTGGGCGGATTCATAACGGATAGAATCGGAGAATACAAAGTTCAGTATCTCAGTTTATTATTGAGCGTACCATTGTTTTGTTTAATTCCACTTTTTAAAACGGAAGCCGGAGTTGCATTCATTATTTTACTGCAGAGCATCGTAAGCGATTCATTTCGCCCGGCAAATTCTGTGGCAATTACTAAATATGCAAAGCCCGAAAATATTACAAGAGCATTTTCACTCAACCGAATGGCGGTGAATTTAGGATTTTCAATCGGTCCGGCTTTAGGTGGAATTTTATCTGCAATTTCTTATAAATTTTTGTTTTACAGCAATGCTTTAGGTGCTTTGTTGGCGGGTTTGTTATACATCTGGTTTTTTTCAACAAGAAATAAATTAGCAAAAATAAAAGCTAAAAAAGTAAAAGAGATAATCGAAATTAAAAAAGAAAACTCGCCTTACCAGGATGGTAAATTCTTGATTTACTGCATATTCTGTATGTTGTTTTCAATCTGCTTTTTTCAGTTATTCAGTACATTAACGATATTTTATAAAGATACGGCACATTTAAGCCAACAAAATATCGGATATATTTTAGGATACAGCGGTTTTTTGGTTGTCCTGCTAGAAATGGGATTGGTGCAAATAGCAGAAAAGTATTTTTCCTTGGCTCGCACGATGTTTTTAGGAACATTTATTTGTGGAATTTCTTACGCCATGCTCGGTTTCGATCATAGCATCATGACTCTAGTCATTTCAATGAGTCTCTTGTCTGCCGGTGAAATCTGGGCATTACCTTTCATGTCAACCATTACTGCATTGCGTTCTGGAAAAAATAATAAAGGAGCATACATGGGTTTGAATGGAATTTCCTTTTCAATAGCATTTATCATCACGCCTTATTTAGGAACTTTAATCGCTGAGAAATTCGGGTTTAATACTTTGTGGATTGGAACCGGAATTCTGGCAACCATGATTGCGACTGGTTTTTATTTTATTGTTCCCTGGTTATTGAAAGATAAAAATGTTTAGTCATAAAGCTGCAGATCTTCTGTAGCTTTTTATGTTTTAAATTAAAACTTAGAAATTAATATGAATATACAAGAACTGTATAATATTTGCTAATGCAAGTGTACAAAATGTTTTATGACCAAATTTTATTTTTTAGCGCTTACTTTTTGCGGCTCATTAGTGTTTTCTCAGAAAAAAGATTCGGCTACTTTAATTTCCGAGATACAAATTGATGCCTACAAAAAACTGACCTCTTTTATTACTTCAACAAAATCAGTTTCTGTGGTTTCTGAAAATTTACTGAATCAGAATCCACCGGAAAGACTGCTGGAAGCTATCAATCAGATTGCAGGTGCAAGAATGGAAGAGCGTTCACCGGGAAGTTATAGAATTGCTGTTCGTGGAAGCTCATTACGATCACCATTCGGAGTGCGAAATGTAAAAGTATATATTGATGATTTTATTCTTTCCGATGCTTCGGGAAATACATATTTTAACCTGATTTCTCCCGAACTCATCAACAGAATGGAAATTTTCAAAGGTCCGGAAAGTGGTGATTTTGGAGCTGCAACAGGTGGAACAGTTTTACTGCAGACGGAAAATTCAGAAAAAATTTCTGGTAATCTTTCTGTCGGAAGTTATGGAACTTTTAATGAAAGTTTAAATTTCTCAAAGCAATCCGGAAAGCATTTTTTTCAGCTTTTCCAGAATTATTACCGAACCGATTCTTACCGTGAACAATCTGCGGTTGAAAGAAAACAGATTTTCATAAAAGATAATTTTCAATATTCAAAAAATGCTGAACTGAAAGCCATGCTTCTACTTTCTGAAATAGACTATCAGACTCCGGGAGGGTTAACTTTAGAGCAAATGCAGCTCAATAGACAGCAGGCCCGGCCAAAAACAGCAACTCTTCCCGGCGCAAAAGAACAGGATGCAGGAATTCGTAACAAAATGGTTTTAGCAGGAATTTCTCATGAGTTTACAATCATTCCAAATCTTTCGCATTTTGTTTTAGTTCAGGGTTCTTACGTTGATTTCGAAAATCCTTTTATTACCAATTTTGAGAACCGTTTTGAAAGCAATTTTGCATTAAGAACTCATCTGAATTATCAACAAGACTGGGAAAATATTTCCGCAGAATGGAGGTTCGGTTTTGAAGGCGGAACCAATCATATTTTCATTAAAAATTTTGATAACAATAAAGGAGTTGAAGGAAAGCCTCAGAATTTTGATGAGCTTAAAAATAATTCAGGATTTTATTTTGTTTCTCAAAAACTGAATTTCAACGAAAAACTGTTTTCAGATATTTCCTTAAGTTTAAATTCTAATTCTTACGAGTGGGAAAGACTTTTTCCGACTTCTCAAAACGGGAAAACAAAATTTAAAGATCAGTTGCTTCCAAACTTTGGAGTCACTTATCTTATAGGAAAAGGTTTTTCAGTCAGAGGGAAAATTGGTAAAGGAAATTCTGCTCCTACCAATGAAGAAATTCGTTCATCAAACCAGGAATTTAATTTAAATCTTGTTCCCGAATATGGCTGGAATAAAGAGATCGGAGTAAGAAAACAGTTTGGAAATGTACTATTTGTCGAAGCCAGTTATTTCGATTTCCGAATGAAAGATGCCATTGTCAGAAGACAAAATGAACGCGGACAGGAATTTTTTGTGAATTCCGGTGCAACTGTTCAAAAAGGTATAGAAGTTCTTTTAGAGTCTAAAAATTTCAATCTAAAAAATAATTTTTTAAGCAATTTTAAGTTCAGATTTTCAGGAAGTTTTTATGAATTTAAATTTGAAAATTATCAGCAGGGAGCAACTGATTTTTCAGGAAATGATGTAACAGGAGTTCCAAAAACAACGATTAACAGTTTGCTCAATTTTACTTTCTTCAATAAACTCTCCGTTGATTATTCTCATTTTTACACTTCAAAAATGCCTTTGAATGATGCAAATACAGTTTGGTCAGATTCTAATTTGATTGGGAATATTCAGTTCAGATATCCTTTTGATATTGATAAAACAAGATTGAATGTATTTTTGCAAATTCAGAATGTATACAATACCGATTACGTTTTAGGCTTTGACATCAACGCTTTCGGAAACCGTTATTACAATCCTGCTGCAAAAAGGAATTTTGTTTTGGGCGCAAAGTTTGATTTTTAATCTTTCTTTTTACCATTAATAAATTCGAATGTTTTTTTCAAATAAACTTCATTGGTTTTAGTTTCGTCAGTTGATTTTTCGATTTTGATATCAGGAAAAATTCCTTCACCAATTATAGCATATTCCTTCCCCGTTCTGTCAACAATGTTCCCGATGGTAAGCACAAGAAAAGAACCGTCCGATAATTTGTATTCCTGATTTCCTGATGTTAAACCCTGAGTGTTTGTGCCGATAATTTTTATATTTTTTTGACCTACAAATGCTGCAGTGACAAATTCTGCAGAACTTCCGGTAACCTTATTAACCAAGATAGCAATAGGTTTTTTTACGACTTTTGGCTCTTTTTGTGTCAGTTGAAATAGTTGGGTTGCAGTTGAACCTTCATAAAATTTACCGTTTTTATAGTTGTAGTATTCGATTGCTCCCTCAGCATCTTTTGTGCCCACCACATTTTTACTATCCAGAAAAGGAGAAATTGCAGCATACATCGGATAAAGCATTCCCCCGAAATTTCCTCGCAAATCAATAATCCATCCTCTCGGGTTATGCTTTTGTAAGTCATTTACTTTTTCGTAAAAAGTGTTGATATATAAATTCCAATCGCCTTTATTGAACGAGCCAATATCTGGCAAACTGATGTAAGCGTATTGGTTTTCCAGCAATTCGCTTTTGATAACCGGAAATTCTTGCCCGGTTGCTTTATACCCCAAAGTGTACGCTCTTACCATTTCTTCTGGATAAAAATTGGAGTGAGAATCATTTAAAGAGCCTAAAGCATTTTTGATGCTTGGATAGGTTTCTTTAATAGTTTTAGCTTTGGAAGCATCTGTTAATGTTTTATTAAATATATCGTCCCATTTGAGTTTAGACTTATTGACAGATTTGTTTTTCATAATATTCAATGCCTCAGTAACATAATTTTGAATGCTGTCTGACTGAGCAAAAGTATGAACAGAATATAAGGTAGCTATGAATGTGAAGAGGATGAGTTTTTTCATGTGAATAATGGAATGGTCAAATGTAAGATATTTATCAGTCTATTTCTGCTTTAAAAAAATATTTCCAATAATCATCTCCGCATGAATTCTGGAGTTTTCAATGAACCAAAGATGCGTGTCTTTTCCTCCGCAAACTACGCCTGCCAGATACAAATTCGGAATGTTAGTTTCCATAGTTTCCGCATTGTAAACGGGATTTAAACATTCTCCCTGAAGATCAATTCCTGAATTTTTAAGAAAATCAAAATCTGGAAGATATCCGGTCATTGCCAAAACAAAATCATTTTCAATTTCCTGAATTTCACCATTTTCATCTTTAAAAATAACGGAGTTTTCTTTAATTTCTATCAATTCAGATTTAAAATGAGCTTTTATGCTTCCTTCAGCAATTCTGTTTTCGATATCTGGTTTTACCCAATATTTTACATTCTCTGAAATCTCAGAATGACGGATAAGCATCGTAACATCTGCACCTTTTCGGTATGTTTCCAGAGCGGCATCAACAGAAGAATTACTAGAACCTACAACTATAATTTTCTGTCTTGCATAAGGATAAGGTTCTGTGTAATAATGTTTTACCTTTTCCAAATTTTCTCCGGGAATATTCATCAGATTCGGGATGTCATAGAAACCTGTAGAGATAATGACGTTTTTCGACTGATATTTTGCTTTTGAAGTTTCAATTTCAAAAAGATCTTTATTTTTAACAACTTGTAAAACCTTTTCGTATAAGTTGATATTCAGGTTTTTCTGTCTTGCAACTCCTTGGTAATATTCCAAAGCTTCCTGTCTCCCGGGTTTTGGAGCGGTAGAAATAAACGGAATTTCATTTATTTCAAGTTTTTCCGCAGTCGAGAAAAACTTCATGTACAAAGGATAATGGTATAGCGAATTGACAATCGTTCCCTTTTCGATGATTACATACTTGAGGTTGTTTTTCTTTGCTTCGAGAGCGCAGTTTAAACCAATTGGTCCGGCTCCGATGATAAGAATATCCAGAATTTCCATACAACAAATTTAGTCAATTTTATGGCATCAGTTTTGGTCATTTTTAATCTAATTCTTTTAAAGATGAAGAAAATTTTTCTTTCAATTATATTACTAATTTCTTTTGGCTGTAAAAAAAATGAACTTCAATCAGAACCTGTGAAAAGTGATTCTGTAATTAATAATGCAGTTTCCGAAAAAAAAATTCCTGAAAATTCAGCCGATAAGAAAGAAGATTTAAGAATAATGAATGACGAAATTCTTCTGGCTTTAAAAAATAAAGATTACAAAACATTTGCAGATTTCATTCATCCTGGAAAAGGAGTAAGATTTTCGATGTATGCTTTTGTTGATCCTAAAGGCGATAAGCAATTTTACAAGAGCGATTTTGAGAAATACCAACCTACAAAAACTATTTTTACCTGGGGAAAAAAAGACGGTTCGGGAGATGTATATAAAGCAACGCTCAACGAATATGTGAATAACTGGGTTTTTGTAAAAAATTTCAATAAATCAAATTTTTCTCTAAATGAATTTCAGGGCGGTGGAAATTCGCTCAACAATTTGAAAGAGATATATCCGAGTACAAATTTTACAGAAAACTTTGTAAAAGGTACAGAACAATACGGTGAAATGGACTGGAAAACGCTCCGTTTTGTATTCGAACAGTTTGAAGGAAAATACTATTTGGTGGCTGTCATCAACGATCAGTGGACAATTTAGTTATAATATTTCAGCCAATTGTTTTGTGAGATTTCTTCTCGAAAACTTTGTAATATTGCCGGTGTTTTCCAAAAGATTGTCATTTTTCCAAAGCTCAAATTTCTCCAGAATAAAATCTTTAATAGATTCAGAATCTTGATAACCGAAATGCTTCCCGGCTTTTGTTTCATCTAAAATTTTTGAAACATCAGCTTCGTCTGGAACCGAAAGAAATAATCTGTTTCCCTGTCGCTAAATATTCAAATATTTTCCCGGGAATAATTCCTTTCGAAGATTCATTCGGGAAGTTGGTAATCAGCAGCATCGAAGAATTTGTCATCTCATCAATTGCCTTGTCATGCGAAAGATAACCAAGATGATCAATATGATTTTTCAGACTTGAATTTTCTAACGACTCCAAAATTTTATCATCAATTCTCCCAACAAATTTCAATCTGAAATTATCAGCAAAATCTGCATTGGTTATCACTAAATGATCAAGTGCATTCCAAAGGTTTTCCGGATTTCTGAGTTGCTCCAGAACGCCGATATAGCTCAATGTGAATTTATCTTGTTGGGTTTGAGAGTTTGAGAGTTTGAGGGTTTTTGAAGAGTCAGACTCATCAAAACCATTGGTAATACAAACTGCGTTGGCTCCGTTGTTTCTGAAATTTTCTGCATCGGTATAGCTTGTTGCTAATGTAATATCTGCGTTTTTGAAAACTTCACTTTCCAAATGACGGTGCTTTTTGTCGGATTTATTGGTTAGTTTTAAATGTTTGTAGTAAGAAATCTCAGTCCAGGGATCACGAAAATCTGCAATCCATTTGAGATTCGGGAATTGTTTTTTTAAGTTTAAACCAATCAAATGCATTGAATGTGGAGGTCCAGAAGTGACAACGATATCTATTTTATTTTCCTCTAAATATTTTGCTAAAAATTTCACGGAAGGATGTACCCAAAAAACTCTTGCGTCGGGAATGAAAAAATTTCCACGAACCCAAATTGATAGTTTTGATTTCCAGCTTTGGTTATTTCCTACATCAAACTGTCCCGCTTTGAATTTTTTATTGCTTTTATTGAGTTTTTCAGCCAACTGATAAGGCTCCCAAATTTTAGTTTTGATGATTTCTAAATCTTCAGGAACGTCTTTCATTAAGCTTTCATCAATCAAAGGATAACTCGGATTTTCAGGAGTGAAAATGATAGGTTTCCAGCCAAATTCCGGTAAGTATTTTGCAAATTTCAACCATCGCTGAACTCCAGGTTCACCTGCAGGTGGCCAGTAATAGGTGATGATAAGGATTTTTTTTGATTCCATTTTAATCTCAAAAGTCATCATTCTTCCCTCGTTACGTTCAGAATGACAGAATGCTAAATTTTTTCTTCAACCAAAATTTCTTGTTTGTCTCTTTTGCGGTAAATAAAATAAATTCCCAAACCACTTAGCACGATAAACAATCCGAAACATAATAAAGAAATCCATTTTCCTGTGGCAATAACTTCCGGTTCAAAAACCATTCTGATCGTATGTTTTCCGGCAGGAACGTGTACAGCACGCAATAAGTAATCTGCTTTGATGTACGGAACTTCTTTTTCGTCAACAAACATTTTCCAGCCATGAGGATAATAAATTTCTGAAAAGACTGCTAATTGCGGAGTTTTTGATTGAGATTGGAATTCCAGTTCGTTGGCTTCATATTTCGTTAAATTAATTGAAGCTGTAGAATCTGCCTGAACCTGTTTATTATTGAAATATGCTTTATCAGAAGCATTGATAACCGCCGTTTTCTTAGAATCAATATTTCCAACAGATTTGATTTCTTCGTCCGGAGTATTTACAAATTTCAAATCACTCACAAACCATGCATTTCCATTCGCATTAGGATTAGGAACGACCTGCGGTTCTTGAGGATTTCCGAAAACCATGTATTTTGTATTCAGTAAATTGAGGATTCTAGGTGTTTTTACGCTGTCTGCATTTGAAATATATTCATTCAGTAAATCATCATAACGTCTCAATCTCACTGCATGATATCCACCGATTGACGATTTAAAATACGATGTATTGGTCTCACTTGTTACACCCAAAACCTGATTGTAAACTCTGTAATGTTTTTTGTCTTTTTCAGCAATCGTTTCCAAAGTTTTGTTTACCGGAATACTTGCTAATATAGATTGTAAATTAGGATTGTCGCCCACTTTTTCGGCTAAATAATCTGAACCTTCTGTCTGGAAAGGATTTTCGGCAAAGATTTTATCGACATAATTTTCGTCATTCAGATAACGTTTGTTAACCGTCCACAAATCAAATAAACTTACAGCACCAATGATGATTAATGCAATATTTTGATTGATTTTTTGTTTTAGGCTAAAGAATAAAACCGCTGCCGTGATTCCTACATAAAGCAATGCCTTGATGGCATCAATTCTGAATAATTTGAATCTTTCTTCGGATAAATAATCTAATAAAAAAGGTGGTAAATAGGTTTTTTCGTTCTCTGTATGGAATCCTAACAAAGATTTTCCAAAAAGAATAAATAATAATGTTAAACCTAATACTCCGCCACTTACATAGGTAAGAATTTTCTTTTTATAATTTTCTTCTAAAGTTGAATCAGTATAAAATCTGTACAATCCGATGATGGCAATTAATGGGAATAATAGCTCCACCACAACCAAAATAGAAGATGGTGCTCTGAACTTACTGTAAAAAGGAACATAATCGATAAAGAAATCTGAAAGCGGCATAAAGTTGCTTCCCCAAGCTAACAAAATGGTCAGTATCGTGGCTCCGAGAATCCAGTAACGGTATTTTTTCCAGGCAAAAAAGAATCCCAAAAGTGCTAAGAAACATACAATGGCTCCCTGATAAGCCGGTCCGGAAGTTCCCGGCTGGTCGCCCCAATAAGTAATACTGCCAAATCCTTTAGAAATTCTGTCATACTCAGCCTGTGAAGTAACGTTATCCTGTACCAGTTGCTGTACCTGTTCCATCATTTCTTTTCCTTCAGGCTCCTGACTTCCACCTCCCATTAATCTTGGGATGAAAAGGTTTAAAGTTTCAAGTTTGCCGTAGCTCCACATGAGGATACTTTCTTTATCCATACCAGAATTTCCTGCGGTGTGATTTTCTGTGTTTAAAATCTGTTTTCCTCTTACGGTTTCTTTGATATATTCAGAATTTGCCATGATTCGCTGAGAGTTCATCCCAACTCCAATAGCTAAAGCACCTGCAATAATTCCTGAAGAAATCAGGAAATGTTTCATCGGAGTTTTCTTTTGAATGGCTCTGATTAATTCAGATAAAAATAAAAAGCCTAATCCCAGAAACAGATAATATGTCATTTGAGGATGATTGGCTGCGACCTGTAATCCGAAGAAAAGGGTAGTGACGATAAAACCCCAAACATATTTTTTTCGAATATAAACCAATAAAATCCCGGCTAAAAGTGGAGCAAAATATTCAATAGTGTTCACTTTTCCGTTGTGTCCGGCTGCAATAATGATGTAAAAATAGGTTGAAAGACCAAAAAATGTGGCTCCCAAAAGTGCATATTTCCAATTTCTTACAGCGACCATTCCTAAAAGAAAAAATCCTGAAAATAATAAGAAAGAGATAATTGACAGGTCTTGGAAGAATATTGAGATAACTGTCTAATTTTTTAATAATATCACCTTCAAAACGGCTTCCCATCTGGTAAGTAGGCATTCCTCCAAACATAGAATCACTCCAATACGTTTCTTTGTCGTAACTGTCTCTGTAATCAATAAGTTCTTTTGCACCGCCTCGGTACTGAACGATATCATGCTGGAAAAGCTGCTTCCCGGTAAATACAGGAGTGGAGTATAAAAATGCTAAAACTAAGAATGCAACGATGGAAATTGCAATATAAATCAGGTTTTTATTTTTCGCCATTTTGGTTATAAGTAGATATTAAATTAAGAAGTATCAGTTGAAGAATATTAAATTGAAATTTAATGTTTCACGTTATTTTTATCTTTCACTTCTTCATAGTCCACAGTTTCTGCGTCCCATTTTACCTTTTTTTCAATATTCTTGTCTGAGTTTTTTATGTCTTGCTGCGGATTATTATTAGGTTTAAAGCCGGTGTACTTGTAAAAAGATTTGAAGAAAATTCTTTTTAAAATATTCCACACAAAAAAAATAATAATAGTACCGAGTATTAACTCAAAAAGGAATTTCATAATAATCAATTATTTAATATTCAATGTTTAATATTCAAGATTTTCTGTTTCAAACCTAAAAAATCGAATTCTTAAACTCTCAAAATTATTTCGCTGCAGGATTCACCATTACAGAAGAATTCGAAACACTCTTCATCGACTGCGACTGCTTTCCATCTGAAATTGTTTCAACCTGAGTCGTTTTCACGGTAATATTCTGATTGGTAATCCAGCCTGTATTTTGGTCAAATTTGATGGTACCGTTTTGAGCCAGTTCGCTGCTCATGGTGTGTGTCATTTCGCCTTGAGATTTTTTCTCTTCTTTTTTAGGAATTCCTCCTGTTATAGAAATTTCAGCAGTTCCGTTTCCTACACTTTTCAGTACGTAATTAGAAACAACTTTAAACTTACCGCTTTCGTCAGCACTTTCGCTTGTTGTCCATTTTTCACCGATTTTCACTCCTTTTTTAGGCAGAATTGTTAGGTTTTTTGCAAACTGATCTTTTAAAACTTTTTCGTTAAAGCTTTGTTTCAGACCTGCGACGGCACTTGCTTTTTGGTTGGCATCTTTTATAAGCGTTCCCAGTGCATTTGAAATTTTTGTGTAGATCGCATCAAAACCGGTAATAGAAATCACATTTCCTTTGCTGTCCATTTTCATATTCAGTTTGTTACCGGTCAAAGCACGGTTTACATTCCAGATCATTTTCAGATTATCTTCTTTAGGAATTGCCTGTTTGGTATCTACAACAATGGTTTTTCCATCTGCACTTTGAGAATTTCTTTTTCCAATCAGATTAATGGTGATATCATAAACTCCATTTTTCACATCATTTACGGTAAAGCTCATTTCGTCTGTAGATTCGCTTGTTCCGTTCAATGTTTTTCCCTGTGGATCGGTCATTGTTTTTACATCTCTCTGGTACGTTGTTAAAGGATATGTTTTTCCTTTTTCAAGCTTAAATGTTTGTGTAAAAACCCCCAGAGAATCTTTGATTGCCGGGTTTTCTTTTACTTCAGAAACAGAATCTGCCGGAACTTCAACGGTAATTGTTTTCCCGGTTTTAGGATCAATTTTTGTGATCGTTGCGGTTTCTTTTTTACAAGAAATAATGGCTAAAGAGATCAACGCTATTGCTGCTATATTTTTCATTGAATTTTAAAGTTTGATTAATTAATTTTCACTAGTTTTTGTCTCATCGCCTCGTAAAGAATTGCTCCACAAGCTACAGAAACGTTAAGTGACTGAGTTTTTCCTTCTATCGGAAGTTTGATTTTTTCGTCCGAATGATGAAGAACTTCTTTTGAAATACCGGTTTCTTCATTTCCCATCACGATTGCGCAAGGTTCTGTAAAATTAACATCGTAAATAAGCTTTTGCGCTTTTTCTGTTGCCGAAAAAACAGAAATTCCGCTTTGCTGTAGATAATCTACAACATGAGCCAAATTGTTTTCTTTGCAAATTTTGATATTATACATTGCTCCTGCAGAAGTTTTTATCGCATCAGAATTAATGGGTGCTCCACCTTTTTCCGGAATTACAACTGCATGAATTCCCACACATTCTGCTGTTCTGCAGATGGCGCCGAAGTTTCTGACATCAGTTAATCTGTCTAAAATGAGTATAAATGGTACTTTTCCTTCTTCAAATAATTCAGGAATGATATTTTCTATTTTGTGGAAAGGCACATCGGAAATAAACGCCACCACACCTTGATGGTTTTTTCTTGTAAAACGGTTTAGTTTTTCAACCGGAACGTAATTGGGACGTATTTTATATTTTGCTAAAACAGCTTTCAGTTCTGCAAAAATTTCTCCCTGCAAAGCATTTTGTACAAATATTTTGTCAATGGTTTTCCCTGCTTCAATAGCTTCTAATACGGGACGTAGCCCAAAAATAAAATCGTCTTTTTTATTCGGTTCTGAATTTCTGAATTCAGGTTTTGAGTTTTTATGTTGAAAATCTTCCAAAATTTTATATTATATTTTAATGAATAAACTTAGTTGTTCAAAACTTCTTGCAGGGCTCTTTTAAAACTTTTCTCCTACAATTGCTCTTTTCAATGCCATTGCATATCCGTAATGCAAACTTTCGTGGATGTTGTTAAAAATAATTGCATCCTGAATACTTTTCAGATCCATCCCGAAACTTGTGGTGTAAGGTGTATAGTCAGCAAAAAAATCGCTGTCATAATCTTTCATCAAAATTTTTGAAGTTTCAGTTAAAAGAAATTCCAGATCTTCCACTTCAGACTTCTGTACATTCAGATTGGGCATTGTACCTTTTTTGTATGTTTCGATCCAGTATTTATCAATTCTGAACGGATTTCCGCTGAGGTAATAATGCAGAAGCTGCTGTGTAGCAACGGTATGTGCAATATTCCAGTACAGATTATTATTAAAACCATCTGGGATTAATATAAGGTCTTCGTGAGAAGTTTCCTGCAAGATATCCAAAAGGTTTTTCCTTACCTGTCTGTGAGCTTGAAAATGATAATTCATTTTGCGAAATTTAATCTCCAAAAATAGTTTAATAAACTGTAAATGACAATTTTTGAGGATGGGTTTAGAAGAAAATTTATGTATTTTTTATGATTTTATAATTATAGCAAATCTAATTTATGATTTATACAATTCCGAATTTGTTATCACCTCAGGAATATTTAACAAATTTTAACTCAATAATGGCATTCATTGTGTTGGATTAGTGCAAATATTTATCAGAAATTTACCAATTATTTTAATTTAAACTATGTCAGATTCATATCAAGCAGAAGACATTCGTCAACTCACAGAAAAAGTAAGAGAACAGAATTATTTCTTTTCACTTTTGAGGCAGGAAATCAACAAAGTAATCATCGGACAAGAATACATGATCGACCGACTTTTGGTTGGGCTTTTAGGTAATGGTCACGTTTTACTGGAAGGTGTTCCCGGGCTGGCAAAAACATTGGCGATAAAAACCTTGGCACAAGCTGTACATGGTGATTTTTCCAGAATACAGTTTACTCCCGATCTACTCCCTGCAGATGTTGTCGGGACGATGATTTATAATATTAAAGAAAACGATTTTTCTATAAAAAGAGGTCCAGGTCTTCGCCAATTTCGTGCTTGCAGATGAAATTAACAGAGCTCCTGCAAAAGTACAGTCGGCTCTTCTTGAAGTGATGCAGGAAAAGCAGGTGACCATTGGTGACGAGACAATGCCATTACCGAAGCCATTTTTAGTTTTGGCAACTCAAAATCCGATCGATCAGGAAGGAACTTATCTTTTACCAGAAGCTCAAAGCGACCGTTTTATGCTGAAATGTAAGATTGATTATCCTGAATTTGAAGACGAAAGAAAAGTAATGAGAATGGTTTCTACTTCGCACCAACCAGAAGTGAAGCCCGTTATTTCTTTACACAATATAGTAGAGGCAAAATCAATTGTTAACCAGATTTATCTGGACGAAAAAATTGAAAAATATATTCTCGATATGGTTTTTGCAACCCGTTTTCCAGAAAAATACGGTCTTTCTGAACTGAAAAATTATATCAGTTTTGGAGCTTCACCAAGAGCATCCATCAACTTAGCAATTGCATCCAGAGCTTATGCATTTTTGAGAGGAAGAGCATTTGTAATTCCTGAAGACGTAAAAGAATTGGCAAAAGATGTCTTAAGACATAGAATCGGGTTGACTTTCGAAGCCGAAGCCGAAGAGATTACTTCTGAAGAAATTGTGAATAGGATTTTAGCTAAGATACAGGCTCCTTAAATTAAGTTATGCACGTAAAAGAAATTGAAACTGTTTCAAATTTACAGCCATTTGAGAGATATACTTATTTTATTAAAAAGATTGCTGATTTTGAAATATTATACACATTAAAAAGTTTGGAAGGAAACTTTGCAATTTCTGAAACAGATAATAAATATATGTTTCCTGTATGGTCCCATAAAGAATTCGCAAAGTTAAATTTAAGCAAAGAATGGGAAAATTTTAAAAGAAGAATTTGAAGAGGAAATTTTCCATTTTATTTTGGATAATAATTATTTGATAAATGTTTTCCCAATGAATAACAAAACTGGCTTTGTTGTTAATCTTGAAGAATTTAAGAAGAATTTATCAACAGAATTAGAAAATTATGAGTAGATGTTACAAACGAAAGACATCATAAAAAAAGTAAAGCAAATAGAAATCCGTACTCGAAAGAAGACGGAAGCTTCTTTGATGGGACAATATCACAGCGCTTTTAAAGGACAGGGTATGACGTTTTCTGAAGTTCGACCTTATCAGTTTGGTGATGAAATCCGCAGAATAGACTGGAATAAGACCGCACGTTTCCGTGAACCGTTTGTGAAAGTAATGGAAGAAGAGCGTGAACTGACGATGATGATTCTGGTTGACATTTCTGCTTCAATGGATTACGGAACAAAAAATCAGTTAAAAAGAGAATACGTTGCAGAAATTGCTGCAAGTTTAGGGTTTTCTGCAGCTGGAAATAATGATAAAGTAGGGTTGATCTTATTTGCAGATAAAGTGTATAAAGTCATTCCGCCACAAAAAGGAAGGAAGCATATTTTGTCAATCATCAGTAATATTTTAACGGCAGATTACATTCCTTCGGTTTCTAAGATTGACAAAGCTTTTGAATACATGATGGGAATTTTTAAGCGAAAATCACTCGTATTTTTGCTTTCAGATTTCGGAGATGCTTATGATTCTAAAATGCTTCGTGTTGCTTCAAAAAAACACCAACTTTTAGGAATGAGAATTTTTGACGAAAAAGACAATGAAATTCCGGATGTTGGTTACACTCTTTTAAATGATGTCGAAACCGGAAAAGAAATTTGGGTTAATACATCAAACGCAAGATGGAGATATACCTTTGCTGAAGCTCAGAAACAAAAATTAAAAACCCTGGAAGAAGATTTTGCCAACAGTTCGGCAAGCTTTATGAATATCAATACCGGCGATGATTATTCAAAATTATTGTATCATTATTTTCAGAAGAAATAAATATTCAATAGGAGCGGACTTTAGTCCGCTTTGTATGAAGAATGTAAAAAGGCTTTAGCCAAAATTTATTATTTAAAGTTGAAAAAATTAATATTACTCTTATCATTTTTAATCTGTGCAAATGCTTTTTCACAGATACTTTCCTCGAATCTTGAAAAGAAAACTCTGGCTCTTGGCGAAGTCAATCGTTTCACTGTAAAGATTGATAATCTGAATAATCAGGAAATTACCGCTGCACCAAAAGACAAATTGCTTCCTTTTCATTTTGAAGAAATTAAAGACAGTATAGGAATTCAACCCAATTCTTACCAAAGAAATATTGAATTTTCTGTTTATGAAGAAGGAACTTACACCATTCCAGAGCTTGAATTCAAAGTAGGAGATAAGATTTTAAAAACGATTCCTTACGAAATTGAGGTAATAAACACCGCCCAAAAAGGTGACCCGATTAACGACATCATGAGCAATAAAGATGTTAAGTTAGATGTCACAGATTATTGGGAGCTTTACAAATGGTATATTTTGGCGGCATTAGCGGTAATTGCATTAATTATTGCAGTCATTATGTTTATTAAATATGGGAGAAAATCTAAAGATTCTCCGGTTGTCGCAACCAATCAGACTTTGAAAGAATTGGATTCATTAAAAAATAAAAAATACATTGAAGAAGGAAATTACCGTTCATTTTATGTGGAATTAATCGATATTTCAAGAAAATTCATTGCAAAACAATATAAAATTCCTGCGGATGTTTTGTTGACCGATGATTTGGTTCAGCTGATGAAAAACAACAACACCATTTCTCAGGATAACGAGAAAATTGTGGAAGATGTTTTTTTTAGAGGTGATTTGGTAAAATTTGCCAAAACCTTCCCAGATCAGCAGATGATGGAAAAAGATTTTAGCGAAATCAGAGACTTTGTGAAAAGATCATCAAAGGATATAGAATTTGAAAACCTGAGAAAAGATGTTTAATTTCGAATTCTACAGTCCGTGGTTTTTATTTCTCTTTATTTTGTTTATTCCGTTATTGATCAAAGACATTAGCAGGAAAAAACTGAAAGGAATAAAAGTTCCCACCGTTCAGAATATGAATGAGAGCAGTGGAATTCTGCCTGTTTTGTTCTTACTTAAAATGTCAAAATATATTATTCTCTCATGTCTTTTCATAGCAATGGCAAGACCGAGAACATTTACTATTTCTCAGGATCGGGACGAAACCAAAGGCGTTGATATCATGTTTGCGATAGATGTTTCATTGAGTATGTTATCAAAAGATCTTTCGCCGGATCGACTTACAGCATTGAAAGAAATAGCCATTCAGTTTGTTGAAAAACGTCCGAATGACCGAATTGGAGTGGTTACTTATGCTTCGGAAGCTTTTACAAAAGTTCCCGTAACGTCTGATCATCAGGTTGTCATTGATGAACTTAAAAATCTCAATACAACGGAACTCTATCCCGGAACAGCCATTGGAGAGGGACTTTCCGTCGCAGTAAACCATCTTCGAACCAGCAAGGCAAAGAGTAAAATCATTATTTTGATGACAGATGGTGTAAGTAATGTTGAGAATGCAATTCCGCCTCAGATCGCTGCAGAACTGGCGAGAAGTAATGATATCAAAGTGTATTCAATCGGTGTGGGAACAAACGGTATTGCTCTTATGCCAACCGAAGTTGATATTTTTGGAGATTTGGTTTTTACTGAAACTCAGGTACAGATCGATGAGCCGGTTTTAAGAGAAATTGCACAGGATACAGGCGGGAAATATTTTCGTGCTACCTCAAACAGTAGTCTGGAAGAGGTTTACAGTGAAATTAACCAGCTTGAAAAATCTGATGTGAAAATTTCAAAGCTATATAATTATGAGGAATATTTCAAAATTTTCCTTTGGATAGCTTTGGGAATGTTGTTTTTTGATGCGTTATTGAGATGGGTATTATATAAATTTTTAAGCTGATGGAATTGTATTTAGGAAATTATTGGTACTTATTATTGCTGTTGCTCTTGCCTCTTTTATCTTTTTTTCTGGTCAGATATTTAAAATGGAAAAAAAATAAGAGAGAAATTTTTGCAGATAATCGTTTTCACGAAGCTTTATTTGAAAAGAAATCGGGATTTATTAAAGTTTTTCCGACCCTTTATTTTTTAGCAACTTTGTTTTTGATTTTTTCAATCATTGATTTACTGAGTGGTTCTGAAGAGGTGACGACCAATCAAAAGTTCAATAATGTTATTTTCATGTTGGATGTTTCTAACTCGATGAATGCAGAAGATATTACGCCAAACCGTTTGACGGAAGGAAAAAATCTGATGATTCAGACCATGCAGAAACTAAAAAATGATAAAGTGGGAATTATTATTTTTGCGGGTCAGGCCACTTCAATTATGCCGTTGACAACTGATTATAATTCTGCAGAAACGTACATAGGAGGCATTGAAACCAATTCAATTAAAATTCAGGGAACCGATTTTTTGAAAGCAATGGAAACCGCTGTTGATAAATTTAAAGATATCAATAAAAGTTCAAGAAAAATAGTTTTGTTAAGTGATGGTGAAGATAATGAGGGAAACGATAATGCTGCCATAAAACTTGCCAACAGAGAAGGAATCGTTGTAACCTCAGTCGGAATTGGCTCTGATGAAGGAGCACCTGTTCCGGAATATGAATTCGGGCAGTTGATGGGCTATAAAAGTGATATGAACGGGCAAACGGTGATTTCTAAAAGACAGATCGAAGCACTTCAGAAAATGGCGGAGTCAACCGGCGGAACATATATTGACGGAAATAATATTGATGAAGCTCCACAGAGAATTCTTGAAGCTTTAAATAAAAAAACTTCTTCCACTGCGACTTTGGTAAAATCTCAAAATGCCAATCATTATTATCAGTATTTTTTGGCAATTTGTATATTTTTCTTTGTGATTATTTTTCTGTTTAATCCCAAAAGAGATTTCAATATTTAATTTGCTTTTGTTAGAATCTTATTTCTGTGAATACTTTAACCCAACTTTAACAAATAACAGACTGTTTCTTAACATATAAAGGAATAATTTTGCAATAGATGAATACTAAAATTTTATTTTTATCGTTAATTGTACTTTTCCCATTCTCAGGCACGTTGTTTGGACAGAAGAGCTATAAGAATTTGGTTTATGAAGGTAATCAGAAATTCAACGGCAAAGATTACGAAGGAGCATCTTCAAAATACATGGAAGCTGTAAAATCTAATGAGAAAGAATTTACTGCGCACTATAATTTAGGGAATGCTTTGTATAAAAGTAAAAAATACGAAGAGGCAAAAACAGAGTTTGAAAAAGCACAAAGCCTTTCCCAAACCATTCCGGATAAAGCTGCGGCTTTGCACAACCTGGGAAATACTTATATGCAGATGAATCAGCCTGAGAAGGCGGCTGATTTTTATAAGCAATCGCTGAAGCAGGATCCTTACAATGAAGCAACAAGAAAAAATTTCGAAATTGCTAAACTAAAGGAAAAAGAAAATCAGCAGAAGAAAAATAAAGACGAGAAGTCTGGTAAAGGAGGCGGAGGCGAAGATCAGCAAAAAGATAAAGATCAAAAAGGCGATTCTAAAGATAAAGGAGAAGGTGAGAAAAATGAAGGCGACAGTCCTGAAGGCAATCAACCGGACAAGAATAAAAATAATCAGGGGAAAATGCCTAAAGATCTTGAAAATGCGATCCTGAATAAAGTTGGTGAAAAAGAAAAAGAAACTGCCAAAAGAATTTTAAATAAAAACACTTATTCGATGCCACAAAGCAACGAAAAAGATTGGTGATGAAACAAAAATTGATCCATATACTGTTAACTTTTGTGTCCGTAATTACTTACGGACAGGTTGAACTTACCATGAAACCTGATAAAAGTGATTACAACGGAAAAGATATTGTCAATCTTACGATCATTTTAGAGTTAAATGGTGATGATTTGGTACAGCAAAGTCAATTGAGATTACCAGATTTATCTAAATTTAATATGATCGGAAACGGATCTTTCAGCCAGGCTGTCAGAGATCCGGAATCTAATGTTGCAGTAGATCAATATATTACAAGAATTGCTTTAGAGCCAAAGCAGAAAGGGAAGATTAGAATTGGTTCTGTATTGGTAACTATAAATAATAAAATTTATAAAACTGAGCCATTCGATATTTTTATCCGTGATATTGAAAAAAAGCCTGTTGCAAGAAATGCTGATAATGATGTGTATCTCAATATGGAAATTGAGGATAAAGAGGTATATCAGAATCAAGCTACTGTTGCGGTTTTAAGGGTTTATTCTAAAAATATAGATAATCTTCGAAAAGTAAAAAATCTACATTTTCCTGAGCAGGAAAATATGAATATACACGCTGTGAATTATCATAAATCTGCTATTGATCCTTCCGGTTATGGTAATATGCCTTCGCAGATTTTAGCGATGTTCATTGTTTTTCCTAATGAGTCGGGATATGTTGAGGTGCCACCGGTTTTAGCTTCGGTAAATTCTTACACCAGCAAAAATAAAATCACTTCTAACAAAGTCAAACTTAATGTTAAGAAGCTTCCTGAAGGTTCACCGGAATCTTTTAAAAATGCTGTCGGAAATTTCAAAGTTGATATCTATCATGAGTCTAAAGAAAAAATTGAGGCTAAAAAGCCAGTTACTGTGATTCTTAAAGTTTCAGGAGAAGGTAATTTGGCAGATATGCAGTTGCCAAAAATAGAAAGTTCGCCGGATTATGAAGTTTTTGCTCCTAAAATTACCTCAAGAGTCAGCGCAGGAATAGAGGGGATGAAAGGATACATTTTGGCAAATTATGTTTTAATTCCGAATAAATCAGGTATACTTAATATCAAAACTGAAGAATTTGCTTTCTTTAATCCTGCAGAAAAAGAATATGTAGATCTTGGCCAGGAAATTTTAAGTCTTACAGCATTTTCTCACGAACAGGTTCTTGAAGCCCGTACAACAGTTGAAAAAGTTAATGAATATACAAATACATTGTTGGAAACCGTAAACAGTCCGGTTCTCAAGACTACAACTTTCAAAGTAAAAGAAAAAAAACGATTCAATTGGGAGGTTCTTTTAATCAATGTCGGAATTCTTTCAGCTTTATTTATTGCTTATTTATTGTTTAAAAATTGGCAAAAAAAACGTATTATAATTAAAGAAACAACAGCTCCAAAACCATTAGGTTCTGTTGCAGAAACTGAAAGAGAAATCAGAGAAAACTTTAAAACTGATATAGGAGATTATTTTACATATCTGGAAAACTTAAAGGATGATCAAAATTTTAATCAGTTTTTCATAACAGTTGAGGAGTTGGATTCTGAAGTCAGAAATCAATATCATCAGGTTTCTAAAGATGATTTCAGACAATTCCTTGAGAAGCAGAATGGAAGTTCTGTAGCGGAAGAATACAGAAATTTGTCTCAGAGAATTCAAATCGAAAAATATACTCCTGTAAAATCACAAGAAGGAATTGGTGAACTTTTGAAAGATATAATCAATCTCTACTCTCAGATTAGTAAATAATCATTTTTTATTCGTATTTTTGCGAAATTAATAATTATTGAATAATGGAAGTTCTTCAAGACTTTTCTTTTAAAGAAACAGTAACGTGTTTTATGGTTCTTTTTGCGGTTATAGATATCATCGGATCGATCCCGATTATTGTAAGCTTAAAGCAGAAATTCGGACAGATTGAAGCCAAGAGAGCATCAGTCACAGCCGGTTTGATCATGATTGTTTTTCTTTTCGTAGGAAATAAAATCTTAAAATTTATTGGGGTAGATGTTAATTCATTTGCGATTGCAGGAGCGTTTGTCATTTTTATCATCGCCTTAGAAATGATTTTAGGAATTGAAATCAATAAAACCACAGAAGCTAAAGCTGCATCAATTGTTCCCATTGCGTTTCCTTTGGTTGCAGGTGCAGGAACCTTGACGACTACTTTGTCTTTGCGTGCAGAATTTCATGACATCAATATCATTCTGGGGATTATTCTCAATACAATTTTCGTATATTTGGTGCTGAAATCAGCTCCTTGGTTAGAAAAGAAAATGGGAGAGGCGACATTGTCAATTCTTCAGAAAGTTTTCGGGATCATCCTTTTGGCAATTTCCATTAAATTATTTACAGCAAACTTTGCACAGTTGGTGCAGAATTATATTAATTTTTAAGTCATGCAGAAGTTTTATAAAGTATTTTTAATCGTTTTCATTGTAATTATTGCAATTAATATTTACGCAATAGATTGGCATTCTGAGATTTCGTCAGAAGATAACATGAAATATGTAATTTCAATTATCTGTGGTGTTGTCGGATTGTTTTTACTTTTCATCATGAATACATGGAGTAAAATTGGAAAGAAATAATCTTTTCTTATATAAATACAAATCCTCTTTCAGTTTCTGAGAGAGGATTTTTTATGTTTAGAGATTGTAATTTTTTATGAACATACGCTATCATATAATCAATTGTAATCAACATCATGTTTGTCATTCTGGAAAAATCTCTGCAGGTAATGAATGCAAAAAATTCCTGCGAAATGACAAGAAGATTATTGCTTGAAATTTATTAAATGTGTATTAATTTTTAAAAGATAGGTTTTTCAGAACTGCTTCAGACTTCAGTTCAGTTTCTCTCCATTCCTTTTCCGGGTTGCTTTGAACGGTAATTCCTCCTCCTACGAAAAGATGTACTGCATCGCTGTATAATTTTGCACAGCGTAAATTCACGAAATACTGGATGAAATCTTCAGTTTCAATTCTGATAAACCCGGCGTACAATTCTCTTGGAAATTTTTCAAGCTGCAGAATTTTTTCTTTACAAAAATCTTTCGGGATTCCGCAAACAGCGGGTGTTGGATGAAGTTCATTGATGATAGAATCAAGATCATCGGGATTTATTCTCAATCTGAAATCGGTCTTTAAATGCTTGATGTTTCCTGAAATGTGATCGTAAGTCTCCGACTCATAAATTTCAGAATTTGAACTGAATTTTTCAAGAACATTTCTAATGTATGATGATACAGGTTTCTGTTCTTCTATTTCTTTATCAGTCCAGCTTTCAGACACCGGAATGGTTCCTGCTAAGCTCATTGTTTCAAACTCGTGAGTAGATTTATTAAATTTACCTAAAACTTCAGAAAAAGCACCTATCCAGGAGTGTTCATCTTTAATGAAAATATATCTAAATGCATTGGGATAAGCTTTACATAAATTTTCAAAGCTTTCTAGTAAATTAATTTCATTAAAATCTTTTACAATTTTTCTTCGTGAAAGTACCAATTTCGGAAGTTCATTCTCTGTGATAACATCAATGACGTTTTGAAGTTTTTCTAAATATTCATCATGAGTTTCTGGTGAAAAATTTGTTTCGTCTTTCTTTAGGATAATGCTGGAAAACGTTTCTTTTATTTTGTTCACCTCAATAATGTTTCCATTGAAATCAACAGTTTGAGATTGGTCAAAAGACTTGAAGATAACTGTTTTTTTAGCTGAATTTTTGTCTATAGAATAGAGCTTTTCGTTAAATGGAAATTTGAAGTAAATCATTGATTTTTCAAATATTATTTACTGATAATATTATTGGTCATCGTCGTGTGATTGATCAACTGACCTTTCTCATCCCGGATTTCTATTTCAGAAACGTGCATCGTCTTCCCTTTTCTGATGAATCTTGCAACTGCGGTGACGATTCCGTCTTTTTTGCTTCGTAAGTGATTGGAATTGATATTGGTTCCCACTCCGAAATTTTTACTTCCGTCAATAAAAATATTAGAAAGGCTTGATCCCATCGTTTCTGCCAGAACACAGCTTGCTCCGCCATGCATAATGCCGAATGGCTGGTGAATTTTTGGTGAAACAGGCATGGTAGCGGTTAGAGTTTCATTTTCCAGATCAATGTCTATAAATTGTATATCAAGAGTTTTTGCAAAAGTATCTTCTCCCCAATTGTTTATAAATTCTAAAATTTCTTCTTTTGTTTTGCCTTCTGTGTACATGATGTATGGTAATGAGTAATTTTACTTCTAACTTCTAACTTCTAACTTCTAACTTCTAACTTCTAACTTCTAACTTCTAACTTCATCATTTCCTATGATATTCGGATTCCAGTTTGAAGGAATTTTTGGTCCGATGTCATATTGGATGTAATAATTTTGAATTTCTTCCATGATTTCAAGAAAAGAAGCAGTTTCTAATCTTTCATACGGAATTGTGTAACCTAAGTAAACAATATTTCTTTTAAAATCTCCAGCCGCTAAAACGATAGGAACTTTTGCTGCTAAAGCCATGTGGTAAAAACCCTTTCTCCACTTTGGAACCCAGCTTCTGGTACCTTCCGGAGTAATTACAAGACTGAAATCATCCTTCTTAAATTCGTTTGCCACAAAATTGATCAGGTCATTTTTCTGACTTCTGTCTATGCCGATTCCTCCCAAACCTCTCACTACAGATCCGTACCAAGCTTTGGTATGCGCATCTTTGATAATGATTTTTAAAGGTTTTCCTAAAGTCCAATAGGCAAGGTTTCCCAAAAGATATTCCATGTTATGAGTGTGGGGAGCTACAACAAGAATGCAACGGTTGAGACTGTTGACATCGCCCTGAAGAACGACTTTCCAACCCAGCATTTTTAATAATAATTTGCCTATTAGCTTTTTCATGATGTAAATTTAAAACGAAAAAGTATAACCATTGTGTGGTTATACTTTACAAATATATTGAAATATTATGGCTCTTAAAATAATCCGCTGATTAAATCTGCGATTTTTACTGCAATTTCTAAAACTAGTTGTACCATGGTCTGATGTTTTTTTGTGTTGGTTAATTTGTTACGAATATAAGAATAATTTGAGATATAAACCACTAATTATTGAAAGTTTTTTGTATTTCTTTGAGAGTAGAAGAGTGTGGGTTTCAAACTGTTGTTATTCATCCACACCTTCAGCCACTCTCTCAAGTTTAATTATTTGGTTTTAATAGAAAATTCTTTTTTACCGTCTTTTATTTTAATATCAACGTCTTTTACTTTATCAATGTTCATCTTCATTGTATCCATTATTTTCTCAGCTTCGTCTTTTTGATATTTCTTTCCGTTGATGATGACGCTGT
Source organism: Chryseobacterium sp. AC405b (assembly GCF_979258685.1). Classification (NCBI taxonomy): domain Bacteria; kingdom Pseudomonadati; phylum Bacteroidota; class Flavobacteriia; order Flavobacteriales; family Weeksellaceae; genus Chryseobacterium; species Chryseobacterium sp. AC405b. Next base: position 3,441,377 of record NZ_OZ409877.1, on the reverse strand, counting down.
CTCTGTCGTTATCGCTGTATTCTATTGTAGAACCGTTGATCGATATTTTGTTTTTTTCTATAGAAATATTTCCTGTTTTATCCTCATTATCTTCTTCTTCATTGTCGTTGATTCCGTTTCCGTCTGTGTCTCCGTCAAAATTGATTTGATCTTTTTTCAAAGGAATTACCACTGCATTTTGTGGAATTACCAACTCGTAATTGATGCTGTAATCTCTGAAACGATGATCGTAAGGGTATTTAATGTAATTCGGAAGTATCACTTTATTGCCAACGATTTCAACAGGTACAATCACATTCAATGGAACATTATATCCTTTTGCCTCTTTTTTGATTATTAAATAAGGGGTCTGAATATTTGCTTTTCTAGTAACCTCAACGTCAATCCAGTCTTTTTCAAATACGTTTATTTTATCTGAGTACAAATCGTCATCATAACCTTTAAAGTTTTGAGGCACTGAAATCTGTTTTACATCAACATAAATGCTGTCTGAAGTTGTAGGAATTGCTACTTCTTCTGTATCTTCTTTATAACCTTTGAAGAACATATCTTTTTTTGCCATGCTGATTCCAAAATAAGTAGAAACAGCGATTAAAGAGAGGATCAATGCTCCGAGTACCCAGCCTGTATTTCTCAGTTTTGTTTTTGGTGAAATTAATTTCATGCTCAACAATCCGAATAGGAGTGCAGGAATTAAACTTCCTAAAACAATCATAATCATCAGGACATATTTCATTCCGTCGTTGTCAAAATAGAAATCCATTTCGTTGATAGGAGGGAAGCTGTCATTTCCCATGAAACCAAAAACTACAAATACACCGATAAGACAACCGAATGACATGAGCGCAAAAATTCCTCCTAAGAAATAACGGATTACATTCCAGATACCGCTTCCTGCATTGTTGATATACGGTTTATTCTCGATATAGATCTCACCGACTCTTTGTGTAGATTCGTTGGCAAACTGAACCAGCTTGTTAGATTCATTTTTAAGATTATCAAAATTCATAGGTTTTCCCTTCATTTTCAAAAAATCTGCTGCTGTTTCTGCTCTTGGCAAAACAATCCATAAGATTATATAGAGTAAACCTATTAATGATGAGGAAATTGCTGCTGTAAAAATCCCAAGAACGAAGATTCCTAACCAGATGGCTCTCATTGCAGTAATATCCATCCCTACATAGTGAGCCAAACCTGCGCAAACTCCTGCGATTTTTTGTCTTTCAGGATCACGGAACAGTTGTTTTTTGTCAGTGTATGTATTTCCTGAGAAGTTATTTTTGTTTGAGTTGGTATTTTTTTCAGAGTAATAAGCTTCTTCCTGTTCTTCTATTTTTTCCGGAGAACCGATCTGAGCAATTACTCTTTCTACATCACTATCGTTGATTACTTCCCGTTTTCCTAACGTATCTCTGAAGATTTCAACCATTCTGATTTCTATGTCGTGCATTACCTCGTCTGCTTCAGAAGCTTCCAATGAGCTTCTCAATGCGTTAAGATAATCGCTGAGCTTTATATATGCGTGTTCTTCTATTGTGAAAGAAAAACCTGCGAGTCCTATTGAGAGTGTCTTGTTCATAGCTTTGTTTTTTTAAATTTTTTGAGTGATTTGGTTGACAGAATCTGTCAATTCTTTCCAGGTATTTTGCAGTTCGGTTAAAAAAGTGCTGCCTTTTTCTGTGATCTGATAGTATTTTCTTGGTGGTCCTCCTGTAGATTCTTCCCATCTGTACGAAAGAAATTCTCCGTTTTTTAGTCTTGTTAAAAGAGGGTAGAGGGTTCCTTCCACAACATCCAGTTTTCCTTTTTTCAGTTCATCTATTAAATCCGAAACATACATTTCGCGATTGTTGATAAGACTTAAAATACAGAATTCCAGAATCCCTTTTCGCATTTGCGCTTTGGTATTTTCAGTATTCATCTTTAATAAGTTTTGTTTTGAGTTATATAAAACCGGTTTAGATTTCTAGTTAGTTAAACCTTCTCCGATTCTACATTACAAAGATATGTAATTAAAATGGTAATATGCAATACAAAGTAGTGAAATTATTTTAATTAATTATTTAATATACTGATATCCAGTTAAATAAATTTTAATTTTTAAATTTTATAAAACTTTTTTTATTCAAATCTCCTTTTAAAATCAGGATTTTAATGATAAATCTTATTTTTGTTAAATGAAAATTCAAAAAGAAATTGATTTTATTATCGCCGTTGATGCTCTAAAAAATGTGCAAAGAAGAAACTACAATGCAGACGACTCAAGGAGAGAAAATACGGCAGAACATTCCTGGCAAATTATTATTCTTGCTCAAATTCTTTTTCCGTATGCCAAAAACAGTGCAGATATTGACTTGCTGAGAGTGATCAGAATGCTTTCTATTCATGATCTGGTAGAAATTGAGGCTGGTGACACCTTTCTCTTTGATGAAGTAGCAATGGCAGGGAAATTTGAAAGAGAAAAACTTTCTGCTCAAAATATTTTCGGAATTCTTGATGAACCATTACGCTCAGAATTTTTTAATCTTTGGTTAGAATTTGAAGAAGAGCAAACTCCTGATGCAATTTTTGCCTGCGCCATAGATAGAATAATGCCTTTCATTCTCAATTCTCATACTTCAGGAAAAAGTTGGACAGAAGCTGCGGTAACCGAAAAACAGGTAAGAAATATTCTCGAAAATGCAATAAGCAGAGCTTCTGACGAAATGGGCGAGGCTTTTCAGTTTTTAATGACTAAAAATCTTGAAACGGAAAAAGTTTTGAAATGATTTCTTTAAAATTTTAAATTACTTCTGAAAATTTTGGTGTTCTGATTGTTGTATTGCTTAAAAAAGTTATGCTGACAAGATTACGGCAGAAGATCTGCAATATCATCAAAGTGAAAATAACTACACACTTTCAAAAATTTGTGTAAAATCTTTTTATAACTTAGCATAAAATGAATTTTGATGAAACTATTCTTTTTCTTAATAATTGCTGAAATAATTATGAGCTGCAGCAGCAAAAATATAAGGTGTTATAGTAATAATACAGATTTGATTATTGAAGAAATTATTGATAATAGTGAACCTGATTTTAAATTTCAAGCTGGGGGAAATATTTTAAATAAAAATAGATTAGTCAGTTCTTTTATGAAATCATCAACAGATTTTAAAAACACAAATGAAAAAGAATTTGAGAATATCTTTTTGCACATCGGATATGATGGCACACCTTATACTGATGAAGTTAAATTTTTAAATAGTTCTGACTATAAAAATTTTGTTATACAATATGAAAATAATAAAATATCAGAATTAAGTGATATAATTAAAAAGAAATATAGAAATTCCACTATGTTAGAAATTATTCAAGACAGGAAGAATAATGTTTTTTATGCATATTTAGAATTTTCAAAGCCCTTCTTTTCAAAAAATAATCAAACTGCCTATATAGAAGTAAATTATTATTCGGAAGGAGTATATGGTCATGGCAATGGTTTTATACTAAAAAAAACTTCGACAGGTTGGGAAATAGTCAGAGTACTTAACTTATGGATTTCTTAATTTATTTTCAAAAAATGAAGAAAAAAATATACTAAAAGGTAGCAAATATTTTAAGGTTTCGGCGGGCCTTTGGCCCGCCGAAACCTCTTAAAAATTATAGTATTCGGATTGGTTTTTTAAATTCATCAATCGCTACAAAAGTAAAATCCCCCACAATTGCCCTCTCTCTTTCATAGGAATACATTTGCTCGGTGTAAATTTCAACATTCACTTTCATACTTGTTTTTCCGACGTGTGAAACTTTTCCAATTAACTCAACAATCGTTCCTGCGGGAATAGGCTTTTTGAAATCAATTTTATCGCTGCTTACGGTTACCACTCGTTTTCTTGCGAAACGTGTTGCTGTAATAAATGCAACTTCATCCATCAATTGCATGGCAGTACCACCGAAAAGGGTGTCGTAATGATTGGTTGTGTTAGGAAAAACCGCTTTAAAAATTCGGGTCTCGGAAGTTTCAATTCTTTCTTCTGTAGTCATATTTCATTATTAATTAAAGCGAAAATGAAATATATTGAAGCAAGCAAACCGTTCAGGAACATAGAATTTCCCTGAATATGCCATAAGATCAATAAACTTCAAATCGCGAAAGTTTTTTTGTTTAAAAAAATAGGCAGGTCTCCTGACTTGTACCATCTCTATCTCCTTCCCATACCTTTTGCACAGTGGATTTTGATAAAAACTACAGATACTTACAGTTGCGCGACAGTTCGTGATTTTCACACGATTCCCTTTTCATCTGCGGTTAGGCAGAACCAATTTCCTGAAAAGCCAAATTCTTTTCAAATACAAAAATAATGATAAATAGACGAATTATTCAGGATTTTTTAAAATAATCTGGCTGATTACTTTCCCTTCTTTTATGGTCCAAAGCGTAGTATATCTGTTTGCTCCTGAACCATTGATCATGTAAAGAAATATGTGATCATCGTCAATAGAAGTAACTCCGATGTTTTCAAAATCCATCGTAGGTTGGAACATGTTTTTAATCGCTTCTCTTACGAAAACAGAACCTCTTCCGGGTTGCTGCACTCTGATTGATTTGATTTCGGTCATCCCGGTTGGTAATTCTTTATCAATTCCCCATGGTTTTACTTTGTCGATAGTTGTGATATTTCCATCTGGATCTTTTACCTGTTTGCGGAAACCTGCATTAGAGGGATATATATCAATTATGACTTTGCTTCTTTGTGCAGCAGGTATTTTCGAATTACTGTTATCAGTAAAGATTAAGGATTTTCCGTTTTTTGATTTTGAAGGTGTGAAATGTGGCAGCTGATCAATAAATGCAATTCTGTTTTTATTTACCATACCTTCTTTGTTAAGACTGTCGTATCTTACAAAAGGTTTTTCTATTTCAGCTTTTTCGGGATATTGAATCCATATCCATTCAGTTTCTCCGGGTGCGGGCTTTACATAAACGAAAACGTCACCTCTCTTCATCCTTATTTTATCAACGATTTTTCTATAATCTTCTTTATGTACTCTTACCATTGCGTAGCCTTCTTCAGCTTTTACAACACCAAAAGGAACTTTGTTCTGTGCAGAAAATAACGAAAGAGAGAAAATACAGAATACCGAAAAATAAATTGCTTTGTTTATAAAAGTCATTATGAAGAATATTTATAGCTCAAAGATATAATTTAATATTTTTTCTATGGTAATTAAATCTCTTCAATTCTGTTAAATATTTACAGATTTTAAGGAGTTTATGAAACTCTGCTTTATGGTAAGTTTTTGCTATTGATCAATATAAGCCTTATCTCGTAATAACTGTATTTTATTTGCTTCGTTGATTTCTTGTAAAGTGTAAGTTATTTCTTAAAATAAAAGAGCAGAACTATTAATAATTCTGCTCTTTTATATATAAGTCGTTAATCTATTGGTAAATATTTAGTTTTTAATTTGTTTAAATTTTAAGGATTATCAGGAGCTCCGACAATAATAGAATCTTGCCTGATTCTCCAGTGTGTTCCATTTTTAGGAGGATCTGTAGGTGTGATGACAACAATTATAGAATCGTCTTTGCTGTAAGTAGATGGGTTATCCTCTTCTTCTGATGCTTCTTTGAGAGAAAATTCTACAGACTCTGGCTTTTCTGATTGCAATTCATCATCTTGTCGACAAGATACTATACAAATGCTCATTAGAAAAACTGCGATTAAGAAATATTTTTGTACCATGTGGGTAATATTTAAAGTTTTTGGGTTGGTTTATTTTACGATACAAATATATTGATGTATCTCTCATTTTGCAACATTATATCAAATCTTTTTATATGTATCTCTGTAAAAATTTATAAATATTTACGCATATCGTTTTATACATCTCTAAAATTCAATTTTTTATCAATATACGAATCTTATTATTTTTATTTATTGAGAAGATTGTAATAATAGATGAATTTGCTTATTTTTGGCTATGATTTTCACAGATAAATATTCAATGGTAAAAAGAATACTTTCAGTATGGTTCTGCTTGATGGTGTCATTTTTATTTGCGCAGGATATTTATTCTGGGTTCAGAAAAAAATATTGGGGATATGAAGAAAATGATGAAAAGGCATTTATTTATTTAGATCAATATATCAAAAAAGCAAAATCAGAGAATAATTATTCAGAACTTTTTCAGGCATATAAGGATGCAATTTTATTTTCTAAAGATCATAAAATACAATACGCAGACAGTGCTGTAGCTTCAGCAAAAACGTCTGGTAATAATGATCTCATAGGGGATGCTTATTTAAGTAAAGGTGCTATTTATTATTTCAATTATAGAAAATTTCAGCTTGCTCTTAATGAATATCTTACTGCTTATGAATATCTGAAAGATTCTAAAAATGAATTTTTAAAGTATCAGAATCTTTATCATATAGGGGTAATCAAGAGTTATCTGGGTTATTATGATGAAGCATTGGAGATTTTTAAGGAATGTATTGCTTATTTTGAAATTAATGCGAATGGTGATTTTCATGAAAATGTAATCTATAATAATAAAAAAGGGTATCTTAACTCTCTTCATCAAGCAATTATATGTTATCAGGCTTTAGGAAAGAGTGATGAAGTACAAAAATTATTAAATCTCGCAGAAGCAGCAACTCCTAAAAGTAAAGATTTCAGCTTAGAAGACAGTTATTTTAAGAAAAGTAAAGGTGTTTTAGATTTTTCCAGGAAAAAATATACAGAAGCTATTAATAATTTTGAATTATCACTCCCGGGTCTTCTTAAGGTAAACGATTTTACTTGGGCTTCATATGTATATTTTTATAAAGGTAAAAGTTATACCAATGTTGGAAAGCGGGAACTGGGTGTAGAAAATTACAAAAAAGTAGACTCTATTTTTAATAAACATCAGTTTATATTACCAGAGTTGAGAAGTAATTATGAAGAACTCATCAATTACTACAAGAAACAGAATAGTCCTGAAAATGAGCTATATTATACCAATCAGCTTTTAAAGGTTGATAGTGTAATTGCATCCGATTTCAAATATCTTTCCACTCGTATCTACAAAGATTATGACACAAAGCAGCTTTTAGAGGTTAAAGAAAATTTAGAAAAAACCAATTCTTATGGTTTTGTCTTATTGCTGATTTGCGCAATCATTATCATTTTGCTAGGCTGCATAATGTTTTACAGAAACAGAATGCAGAAACAGATTCAGGAAAAATATAATGAACTTTTGCTTAAAATCGAAAATGAAAAGTCTTCTGAACCGGTAGTAGAAACGCTAACATTTGATGTTAGTAAAAATGTCAAACTAGATCAGAATATTGTTGAAAAACTACTCAAGGATATCAGCGATTTTGAAGCTAATGAAGGTTTTCTTGAAAGAGGTCTTACCCTCAAAAAGCTGGCAGAATATTTCAAAACCAATACATCATATCTTTCTCAGGTTATCAATGAATATAAAGGAAGTAATTTCAGTGTATATATTAATGTATTGAGAATTAATTATGCCACTCAAAAAATTTATCATGATAAAGAGTGGCGAAAATATTCTATTGAGCATGTGGCTTCTGCATCAGGTTTTAGTAACAGACAGAGTTTTTCAAATATATTCCTCGAAATTAACGGAATACGTCCTGTGGATTTTATTAAAAAAAGAATCAAGGAAGTAGAGAATGATATCTAATCAATCATCATAATTTCAAATCTCTTAAATGTATAAAAAGTAGATGCCAGGATTGTAAAATCCTGGCATACTACTAATAGAAACTAAGTGATGAAACAATATATTTTATTGTGATGATGGTGAATGTTAATTTTGATAAACAAATTTTAATATGTCGCTCAATTATTATAGTGCTAAAGTATAACCTTCTAAAGTGTTTTGCAAGATGATGTAGGGCGCATTTATAAATATTTACGTATTAATTTATAAATTCAGACAAGCTAACAAGGTTGTAAATATTTATTTTTCAACAATTTACAGTAATAATCAACTAATGTTGAAAGATTTATAATTCTATTACTAAAGTTGATTCTGTTTTTTTAGAAGCAGCTGAAACTTACTTTTTAAATGTAAAATTTTAATATTTTCTTTATCTATATTCAAAGTCTTCTGTAATCCGTTGTAGTAAATTTCCTTAACTTTAATCAAAATAATTATATGCAGATAGATACAAGAACACTTAATATTGATGATTACGAAGAATTAGTTTCGGCTATGCGACGTGCATACCCAAAAATGTCTGAATATGTCTGGTCTAAAAAAAGTATAGCAAAACTTACGAAAATCTTTGAGGCAGGTCAGATCTGTATTACAGTTGATGGTAAAATTGCGGCAGTTGCTCTTTCGATAGTTGTTAATTATGAAGAGTTCGATGATGAACATACATATAGTGACATTACAGGAAATTACACATTCAATACCCATTCATCAACCGGGAATGTTCTGTATGGAATAGAAATTTTTGTTGATCCGGTATACCGTGAATTGAGATTGGGAAGAAGGCTTTATGATGCTCGTAAAGAATTGTGTGAACAATTGAATTTAAAATCAATTATCTTAGGTGGTAGAATTCCGGATTATCATAAATACAGCCATGAGATTTCTCCTAGAGAATACATCAGAAGAGTACGAGATAAGGAAATCTATGATCCTGTACTTTCTTTTCAGCTGTCAAACAATTTTTTACCTATAAGAGTTCTGAAAAAATATCTACCGGAAGATGAAGCTTCAAGGGAAAATGCTGTTCTGCTACAGTGGAATAACATTTATTACAGCAAAAAACCCAATACCATGCAGGATAGTACCATTCGTTTAGGTTTGGTACAATGGCAGATGAGACATTTCAAAGACATCAACGCATTTTATGAGCAGGTGGAGTTTTTTGTAAATGTAATGGGTGACTACAAATCAGATTTTGTACTGTTCCCGGAATTGTTTAATACACCTTTGCTTGCCCCGTTCAATAATCTTTCTGAACGTGACAGTATGATTGAGCTTGCAAAAATTACAGATCAGATTAAATCTAAAATATCTGAATTGGCAATCAGTTACAATGTAAATATCATTTCAGGAAGTATGCCTGTTTTTGAAAACCATGATTTATATAATGTAAGCTATTTGTTGCATCGGGACGGTCGTATTGACGAGTACAGAAAAATTCATATTACACCAAATGAAAGAAAGTATTATGGAATGAAAGGTGGAAATGAGATCAAAGTTTTTGATACAGATTGCGGTAAAATTGGTTTAGTGATTTGCTACGACGTAGAATTTCCGGAATTACCGAGACTCTTGGCAGATCAGGGAATGAAAATTCTTTTTGTGCCATATCTTACAGATACTCAAAACGCATATATGAGAGTACGACACTGCGCCGCAGCAAGAGCCATAGAAAATGAATGTTACGTAGCAATTGCGGGTTGTGTAGGAAATTTACCGGGTGTGAATAATATGGATATTCAGTTTGGTCAGGCTGCTGTATTTACGCCTTCAGATTTTGCCTTTCCATCGAATGCAGTAAAAGGAGAGGCAACACCAAATACAGAAATGACACTTATTGTAGATGTAGATTTAAATTTATTAAAAGATCTTCATTACCACGGCTCTGTACAGATTCTTAATGACAGGCGAAAAGATTTGTACGAAACTTATTTAAAAGAAAAATCTCCGATAATTTAAGTATAATCATTCTATAAATAATCCCCTTTTCTTAAGTTGAAATGGGGATATTTATTTATTCAAAAATGAGTCTTCCGTCAAACGGTTCTGTCACAACGATGAAAATACTTTCTTTAAATCTTTTGATCGGAATTTGAATCACTTCATAACTGCCTTCATCATTTTTCTTTTCGACAATAAGATTACTTCCTTCACCGATCTCCGATTTATTGTATTCCAATTGATAGCCATTATCATCTGTTGGGACGAAATTTTGTTTTTCAAAATTGATCTCTGCCATTATTATATATTTAGTTTACGACTAAGTTAATATTAAAATTCATAATTTATATAATTTAAAAAAATAAATTATTTATTAAAAATTTTGCAAAATACTTTTGGTTTTACATAAGAAATTATTATAAATATCTTCTTTTGTCTGTTAATAAGGTAATTAAGTATCTGGTTTTTATGTTTTAATAATATAATCATTAACGAAATAAATTTAAATTAAGGCATAGATATTGTAAATATAATCGTACACCAATCAAACATATAATATTATGAGTACAGAAAAAACAGTATCGGTTCTAAACGATTTACTACAAATTACCAATGACAGAATTGAAGGATTTTCGAAAGTAGAAGATAAAGTTTGGGATTCCTATTCCTCACTAAAATCTGATTATGACCAAATGGTTGAAAATTCTCAGAAAATGAAATCAGACCTTGTGCAACTTATCACAGAACGTGGCGGAGAAGCAGAAAATACAACGACCGCAGCCGGAGCCATCCACAGAACATGGATTGATATTAAAAATTCCTTCTCTGGAAATAAAGATGAAACAACTTTAGAAAATGTAGTTTTTGGAGAACAAGCAGCAATTAAGGCTTATGAAGATGCTTTGGATAGCGGAGATTTGTGTACTAAAAGTTCACAAGTCATTCAGGATCAGCTTCATCATTTAAGAGCTTCTTATAATAAGTTTGAAAACTTAGAGCGAAGAACTTCTTAGAAATATTTATTAAAAGCTGTGCTATTATAATAGCGCAGCTTTTATATTACTTAGAATTCATGTGATTCAAGTCATAAAATAAGATTCATATTAATTTATATATTTGATAACACCAAATACCAAAATATGATCTCAAAATCTTCCCGTTGCTGATTTAGTATAACTACATAGTAACCACTTTAAGATAACTTTCAAAGTTTATTAATGAATTTTAGAATAATGTAAAATTCTTTCAAATTGTCTTTAACAATTTTTGATTTTTCTAACGGCTTTTAGAAAATTAAGATACGTTATATTAAGGGTTATCTTAATAAAATAGAACACTTACAAGACTGAATTTTACCCATTACGCATCCAATTTTTAATGTATGAATTATAAAATAGATATACAGCATTTGCTGCCTATTAATACTGTAGGCTCTGAAAATGATGCAGCATCATTTGTAATCTGCAACTCCGAAATGGAAGCATTTGATCAATTCCGGAAGTTATCAGGAAAACTTTTAGAAATTAATAACTGGAAAGTAAGCGCAAAGAAAAATCCGACTGAGTTTTACCTGTATCGGAGAGAAAACGAAAAATCAGCAGTTGCAAAATTGAATGATTTTGTAAAAATAAAAATGCCTGCTCCGGAAAACAAACTGGGAAACGGGTATGACTGGGTGGTAATCAATAAGATTGATCCCATCGAACAAACAGAGCTAAAAGTTCTTCTCTTGCAGATGAAACCACATTCATCTCCTGAAAGTGCAAAAGGGAGTATTGCTCACTTTTATAAAGAAGATGCGACCAACACATTTATTCTTGCTAAAAAAGATAAAACGATACAGTTCAGTATTCATGGAAGAAATGAAATTCCAAACACCAAAAAAGTTGGTCTGTTGAATGCTCTGAGAAATTTTTTCGTTGCAAGCGGAGGAATTTTTGGAGGTAGCAAAATACAGTGGGAAGACTTTACAAAAGAATTTATAAGCAATCAAACATAAAAATTATCTCAACTTTAATAAGATAGATAAAAACATTTTACCAAGCTTAATAAATTAAATAAATTTTTTATACACCAAAACCAAATTATATTTATGAAGGCAGCAGTTTTTCACGCACCCGGCAAGATTACTTGCGACACTATAGATGATCCCAAAATTGAAGATCAGAATGATATTATTTTGAAAGTTACTTCAACAGCAATTTGTGGAAGTGATCTTCATATGTATTCCGGCGGAATTCCTCAGGCTCGTCCCATGGTTATGGGGCATGAGTTTATGGGGATTATCGAAGATGTAGGTAAAAATATCACCCATTTAAAGGTAGGAGACAGGGTAGTTGTACCTTTCCCGATTGCTTGTGGAGGATGCTATTTCTGTAATCATGATCTTCCCGGAGGCTGTGAAAATTCAAACCCGGATCATTACGGCCCTGAAGGTGGTATTTTAACAGAAAAAGGAGGCGGAATGTTCGGATACACTGATCTTTACGGCGGTTACAACGGCGGACAGGCTCAATATGTACGTGTTCCTTACGCAAATTTCGGTTCCAGAAAAGTTTCTGATAGTCTTACAGATGATCAGGCATTATTTTTAACAGATATTTTTCCTACAGGATACACCGGAGTAATGTGGGCAGATTTGAAAGGCGGTGAAACAGTGGCTATTTTTGGTGCAGGACCCGTTGGTTCTATGGCTGCTAAAAGTGCGATTCTTCACAATGCAAAAAAAGTAATCGTAATTGATACACTTCAATACAGATTAGATCAAATCAAAAGACTGACAGGTTGTGAAACCATTTTATGGAAAGATGCAGATCAGACTGTAGAACAGATTAGAGACATGACCGATGGCAGAGGTGCGGATGTTTGTATTGATGCAGTAGGTTTTGAGCCGGATAGAAATTTAATTGATAAAGCAAAAGCGGTCGTTAATTTTGAGAAAGGTTCGATCAAAGTTTTAGATGCATGCATGAGTGGAGTCAGACGTGGCGGCTTTGTTTCTATTTTGGGAGTTTATCCAATGAATTATGATAATTTCAGAGTCGGGCAAATGTTTGATAAAGGAATTACCTTAAAAGCAGGCCAGTCACCGGTACACGCAATCATTGATAAATTAATGAAATATGTAGAAACCGGACAGGTAAAACTTGATGATATTATTACACACCGACTTTCACTGGACGAAGTTGCAAAAGGCTACGAGATTTTCGATAAAAAAGAAGATGGTTGTGTAAAGGTTGTATTAGATCCCTGGAAATAATACTTTTTGTAAAGCTAAAATTTAAATCAAGAAAAATTTTACTATTATGGAATTTCAAAAAAAAATACTGGAATATATCAGCGAATGTCTGATCACCAACAACGAAACCATTTCCATCGCTGAAAGCGTAACTTCCGGAATGCTTCAGCTTGCTTTTTCGCAGATGCCAAATGCCTCAATGTTTTATAAAGGAGGTATAACCGCTTATACACTACCAGAGAAAGTCAGGTTGCTGAATGTAGATAAAAAAGAGGCAGAAAACTGCGACTGCGTTTCTGAGAATATTGCAGAAACGATGGCTCTAAATGTCGCCAAACTCTTTGAAAGCGACTGGTCGATTGCCACTACAGGATATTGTACTCCTGTTAGAAACTCTACCTACAGCGTATTTGCACATTATTCGATTGCTTATAAAGGTGAAATTATTTTATCCAAAAAGCTCGAGCTTCATCCAAAAACTCAGGCATTAAATGCACAGTTATATTATGCAGAATTTATATTGGGCTGTTTTAAAAGTGAATTGAATAATCTTCTGATACTCAATAATTAAAAACTGAAAGTATAATATGATCAACTTTATCTTAAAAAAAATTCCTCAATGAAAATTGAGGAATTTTTTATCTTAAAATTTTGAAATAAAATTATTTCGCTTTGCTGTTCAATGCAGTATCTGCGATTGTTGTCAAAAGCTTATCACAATTTTTCTCTTTCTTTTAGAGTTGCCAAAAAGTTACTTAAACATTTTTTTTCATTTAAAACTTTAGCGTATGCTGCTAAGCTTCCGTACGTTGCGATTTCATAATGTTCCACCTTTTGAGAAGCTGCAATAATTCCTACATCGCGAATTGCACCTTCTTTAGTTTCTTCCATAATACCTTTGCCCTCATCTAAAAGCCCTTGCATGGCATCACATTTTTTAGCTTCAGGTTTTAGTCCTAAAGATTTGAAACATTCTTCCAATCTTGTAATGTGAACTTCAGTTTCCGCCAAATGTGAAGAAATAGCTCTTTTTAGATCTGGATGTGAAGCATTTTTTTCCATTTTAGGAAGTGCTTTTGTCAAAGCTTTTTCAGCCCAGTAAATATCTTTCAGGGCATCTTCAAAAAAGTCTCTCAAATCTGAAGCGGCATCGTTTTTAGCAGGAACTTTAGCTGCTGATTTTGAGGTTGTTTTTTTAGCTGCAGTAGTTTTTGCAGGAGCTGCTGTTTTTTTAGATGTTGCAGTTTTAGTTGCCATAATGAATTATTTTTAGTGATTTACGTTGGCGGTTAATATCCAATTATAAGACCAAAGTTGCTCAAATTGTTATTAATAAAGAAAACTTTTTAATCTCGTTGCAATGGCAGGTGTTTTGTTTATTTAATAATAAATCAACCATTATGAATAATAAAGTAAAAATAGCCTTAGCATTGATAGCAGGAGGAACTGCGCTACTTCTCAATCAAAGAAGAAAGAAATTAAGCCAAAGACCAAAAATCTATACTGCACCGGATGGAAACACGTATAAAGAAAACCAGATTTATCGTAATTCTGAAGGCAAAGCATACAGAAACGGAAAAGTCGTTCATTTTGATCATTTAGAATTTGAAGATGTACATCCTACAAATTCTTTGAACTCTTTAAATAACGATAAGTTTTCAAAAAACTATCAGGCAAAACCTCAAAATGTTGATTATCATCAGAGAGGAATAAGACATCACTAGAAAGTAGCAATATTAATAAGCGGTTGTGATTAAGATCATAACCGTTTATTAATTCATTACTTATATTTAAATTATGGATGTAAATATTTTGGGTATAATAGCAGGTTTTCTTACCTCTGTTTCTATGATTCCTCAGGTAATCAAGGTGATAAAAGAAAAAAATGTAGAAGATCTTTCATTGGTAATGATTTTAGTTTTAATCTCCGGACTTTCACTTTGGGTTTGGTACGGTATTATTCAAAACGAATTGCCCATTATTCTTTCAAACGCCTTTGCTGTGCTTGTCAATCTAACTTTACTGACTTGTTATTTTTTATACAGAAAAAAATAATATAAAGATCAATCGAACTTATTCCACCAAATATAGAATTGTTATGTTAAATTCGTTTCTATTTCATTATAACTGATAAATATCAGGTAATAGTTGAGATTTACGCAATAATCATAATGTTAAGTTAATAATACATCAATTTATTCGGTTGTAGTTTTACAGCTGATTGAAATTTTGTATCTTAGTCGCAAATAAGGTGGAGCATCTGATTTAAACAACAAATCGTGCCATTCGCTCCATGTAACAATCCCGCTGTATCAATGGCAGACAGCATATATTTTTATTTTTTATGACTGAATCTTCAAACAAGTTATCAGGACAATCTTATCCTGAATTTCTTGATCATTTCAAAACTTCACTTCACCATCTTTTTCAGAAAGAAAACATCGATAAGCTAAGTCTTTCAAGAGGTCTTCCGCCCAATGTGTGGAAAGAAATCATGAATCTTAAACCGCTTTCGGTTGCCGTACCGTCTGAATTTGGAGGTCGTGGATTGAAAGTAAAGGAATGTTTGGGGATTTTATCAGCCGCTTCTTATGAATCGCTTGCGTTATCATTAACTTTCGGAATCAATATTGCGTTGTTTTTGGAGCCTTTAGCTAAATATGGGAACGAATCTATTAAAGGAAATATATTTCAGCACTTTTTAGAGCATGGTGCAATGGGAGGTTTGATGATTACGGAACCGGATTTTGGAAGTGATGCATTAAATATGAAAACTCAGAATGAGTTGAAAGGAGATTTTTACGAAATAAAAGGGACAAAACACTGGCAGGGTTTAACAGGTTTAGCTAATTACTGGCTGATTACCTCAAGAAATGCAAACGCAGATGGAAATCTTTCAAGAGATGTAGATTTTTTCATCGCAGATACCCATCAGAGAGAGCAAAATATAGAGGTTTTAGAATATTATGATAATCCGGGGTTATACATGATTCCTTATGGGCTTAATAAAGTTGACATCAAAGTTCCGCAAGCCAATAAGCTGATTCCTGAATCTACAGGATTAAAAATGATGCTGGATATTCTTCACAGAAGCAGATTTCAATTCCCGGGAATGGGAATGGGCTTCCTGAAAAGAATGCTGGATGAAGCTTTGGATCACACAAGAAATAGAATTGTCGGAAATTCAAATTTGTATGCACTGGATCAGGTACAATATCAACTGACGAGATTAGAGTCTTTTTTTACATTGTGTTCGGCGATGTGTGCAAAAAGTTCTAAAATCAGCGGAATTGAAAATAACCTTTCATCAGACGGTGTTCATGCAAATTCTATGAAAGCATTGGTAACAGATATGATGCAGGAAGCCGCTCAGATTCTTGTACAGTTGAGTGGTGGAAAAGGATATCGATTGAGCCATATTGGCGGTAGAGGAATTATGGACAGCCGTCCATTTCAAATTTTTGAAGGTTCTAACGAAATGTTGTACACGCAGATTTCAGAAGGAATTTTAAAAGATATGAAAAAGAAGAAAATAGAAAATGTAGGTGAATATCTTCAACAGAATGTATTGAGTGAAAATGCCGCAAAATTATATACTCAAAACTTAGATGTTACAATCAATACAGCGATTTCTCAGAGAAAAATGATTGATCTGGGTAAAGTGGTTGCAAGAATCATTACGGTTAATGATTTGTTGGAATTAAGCAATGCAGGATTCAATCAAAAATTAGTTGATAATTCTGTGGAGATGACAAGACAGGAAATTGTTTCACTTCTTGCTTCGATGAACCACCATCAGGATTTGAAACCTTTGGATGACTATTCAGAAAACAGCAATTGGCTGTCTTTAGTTTAAGCTCAATATTTTAAAAATAATAGATCTCCACAAGCTTTGTTTGCGGAGATTTTTTTTGACAAAATTACCAATCTATAACTAAATGCTAAATATCAGACTAAATTTTGTAACTTACTTATTCGTCAAGGGTCATCATTTTATTGTAATATTGATTCAGATTGCCGGAAAAAACAAAACTGTATGAGAATTTACATTAAATATATGGTCAGTCTGCGATGTAAAATGATGGTGCAGGAAGTTACCGAACAGCTTGACTTCAAAAATGCTGTTGTCAATCTCGGAACAGTAGATTTCCCAGGTGAAATTTCTACGGAGCAACTGGAAATTTTCAGAAAAAAATTAGCGCATATCGGACTTGAATTATTAGATGATAAAAAAGTATTTTAATTGAAAAAATTAAAAATACAATAACAGAAATGATTCATAATGCTGAAGAACAACCAAAAGAAAATTATTCAGAATATTTAAGTAAAAAATTAGGGTACGACTACACTTATTTATCTAATGTGTTTTCTGAGGTGAACGGATATACCATACAGCATTTTATCATCATTAATAAAATAGAAAAAGTAAAAGAACTTTTGCTATATAACGAACTTAATCTCACCGAAATCGCTTATAAACTTAACTACAGCAGCGTTGCGCATCTTTCTTACCAGTTTAAAAAAATAACAGGTCTTTCACCATCTTTTTACAAAAATCTAAAACTCAAAAGGCAAAAAAACCTTGAGGATTTATAAGTAATGTGTGATTTATGTAAATCCAATATTTATTTATGTAAGCATTTATGTCAGATAATCCTTCATCTTTGTACTGTGAGATAAATACCAGAAAACTGCTCCGCAAATAATAATGTGGAAGAAGTATTTAAATTGCATCAGAGTTATTGATTGTAATAACTCAGTTATAAAGTAATATCCAGAAAATATTCTTCGAAAAGAAACTTCAGTTTCTATATTGAGTTCCCAAAATTATAATTCCCTAAATACCATTTAATTACGTTTCCGAAAGTTATTTTAACCCAGGAAAGCCGTCACCCGGCAAAAAAATACTATGAGTTTTAAGAATTTAAACTTAATCAATCCTATCGTTCGTGCCGCTACAGAAGCAGGATGTCCGAAGCCTACAGAATTGCAGACCAGAATTATTCCGCAAATCTTAAATGGTAAAGATGTTTTATGCTGTATTGCCCGCGGAACAGAAAGATTGACCTCTTTTACAATGCCCGTTTTGCAGGCACTCAAAAAGAACAATCCGGATCATAATGAGACGAGAGTTCTGGTGCTGACTCCCAATAAAGAGACTGCATTGGAGATTGAGGATAATTTTAAAATTTATACCAAATATCTGCCATTATCACAGCTTTCTGTACATGAAGGAATTTTAAACGGTACACAGCTTTCTTCTCTAAGAAGAAGATTAGATGTTTTGATTGCTACCCCGGAAAAGCTGATGCAACTTGATGATCAGAGACATATCAGTTTGTCAAAAATTGAAATCTTAATCATAGATGATATGGAGATATTATTGAAGAATAATATGAATGATCTTAAAAAGCTGATTAGTAAACTTCCGGTAAAAAGACAAAATATTATATTTTCGTCGGTTATCTCACCAGAAGTCACTACCTTCGCAGAGAAGATCATAGATGACGGGGTGGATATAAGAAAAACATCTGTTTATTCAGCGGTCTCTTAAAAAGAAATACAAGTCTAATCTGGAATTAGACACTTAATAATAAAACAATTTTAATACCAATACAATGCAACAAGGCACAGTTAAATTTTTTAACGAAACAAAAGGTTTCGGATTTATTTCTCCATCAGAAGGTGGACAAGACATTTTTGTACATTCTTCAGGATTAAACACTAAAATGATTCGTGAGAATGATAAAGTGGTTTTTGACGTAGAAAAAAGCGAAAAAGGATTAAATGCAGTTAATGTAAGACTAGCATAATCGATATATATCGTAAAAGAAAGCTGCTTCGCAAGAAGCAGCTTTTTTTTGTTTTATAATTTTCTAATTTGAGTTTTAGTTTTGTTCTGCAATTTTTAGAATCTTGTACTGTTTAAACTTAACTGCTGTATTAATCTTTTAAAATTCTTTTTACCGTTCAACTATTAATTATTCCATAAGTAAATCCTAACTCAAAAAAATATAATGAAGTTTTATGGTATGGGCATACTTTTTGGTTAACGATAATCAATACATTATGAAGCTTGTGAATCATGGATGTATGGTATGTGAAATGCAAAATATATTGTTATTAAAAACAACAAAAAATTGGAAAAATCAAATCACTCTTTATCCGACCCGAAAAGCAAATTAGGTAATCATCTTGATATCTATTTAAAAGCCCTTGATTCTGCAAATTCCGGTATTATCATTACCGACAATATGCAGCCTGATAATCCAATCATTTACTGCAATAAAGCTTTTGAAACTCTTACAGGTTATAAACATAATGAGATCATCGGACACAATTGCCGTTTTCTGCAATCGCAGGACAGAGCACAATCTGAAAGAGAGGCAATTAAAAAAAGTTTAATAAATGGCACAGAATGTCGGGTTGAAATCAGAAACTACAATAAAAAAGGTAGACTTTTCTGGAACGAATTATTTGTTTCTCCGGTTAAAAATGAGAAGGGTGAAGTTACTCATTTCATAGGTGTTCAGAATGATATTACAAACCGTAAAAAATCTGAACATGAGTTGAGAGAAGAAAAAGCTTCTGTTGAAAAAAGAATTCAGGAAAGAACGAAGCAATTGCAGGATAATGAGATTTTTCTTTCGAGTATTATACAAACCGTAAGAGAAAGTCTGTTGGTTTTAGATGCAGATTACAAAGTATTAAGTGCCAACAGCCATTTTTTAAATACCTTTAAAGTTACTTCGGAGGATACAGTAGGAACTCCTCTTTTTGAACTAGGAAATCATCAATGGGATATTGATCAGTTGAAAGAGCTTTTACTGAAAATTTTACCAACCAACAACCCGGTTATTGATTTTGAGGTTGAACATGATTTTCCGCACATCGGAAAGAAAATAATGCTTCTTAATGCTTATCGTATAGAGTTTGAGGGTCAATATAAAGACCGGATTTTGATTGCTATAGAAGATATTACAGAAAAAAAAGAAATTGACCGACGTAAAGATGATTTTCTTTCAATAGCCAGTCACGAATTAAAAACTCCGCTTACAACTATAAAAGGTCTTGTTCAGCTTCTTCAAAGGATGCCGCCTGAAGGAGCATCTACTAAATTTTTATCTACACTTGATAAAGTAGGAACTTATGTAGATCGGCTGAATAATTTGATTACAGAACTTTTAGATACTTCAAAAATACAATCAGGCAATATAGAATTGCATAATGAACCGTTTGATATTAATAAAACTATTCGGGATACGGTTGAGAATTTGGCTTTAGCAACTCCTGATTATAAAATTTCGCTTCATGATGAAACTGAAGTTCTGATTTTGGGTGACGAACTGCAGATTTCTCAGGTGATCAATAATTTAATTTCCAATGCTATTAAATATTCCCCCGGTTCAGATAAGGTGGAAGTGTATGTAAATAAAGTGGGAGACTTTGTAAAAGTTTCCGTCACTGACTATGGAATGGGAATCAGTCCGCAGGATAAAGTGAAAATATTTGAAAGATTTTTCAGAGCAAGAGATATTCAGAAAAAATTTCCGGGCTTAGGCATTGGATTATACATCTCACATGAGATCATAGCCAATCACAAAGGAACGCTTTGGGTGGAAAGTGAAATTGGCAAAGGATCTACCTTTAGCTTCACTTTACCAATAATGAAAGTTGATAACAATGGACAATAGAAAAATAATGGTCTGCGATGATGACCAAGGTATATTAGATGTTTTGCAAATGCTGCTGGAATCAGAAGGTTTTGATGTTTTTACCGAAATCAACAGCACCAATCTAATTAAAGAAATAAGAACACAGTCGCCAGATCTTCTTTTGTTAGATTTATGGATGCCTGTCCTTTCCGGAGATCAGGTCCTAAAAGCATTACGTGCTACAGAAGAATTTCAAAATCTTCCGGTGATTGTTCTTTCTGCAAGCGTTGACGGCAGTAATATTGCCGGAAATGCCGGAGCTACAGATTTTATCCCTAAACCATTTGACATGGATGATTTAATCGAAAAGATCAAAGAATTACTACCCCATACAGGAGGGGTGGGTTCAAAAATAGATTTCTCTATTAATTAATCAGCTCTTAGTATTTGGCGGTCATCTTTTATAAAATAAAAGCCTGAGTTATTTCTCAGGCTTTGTTATTATTTAGTTTAATTTAAATTTTACTTTTGTTTTAATTGCATCAGAAGAATTTCCGATCAATGCTTCAAAATCACCGGGCTCTGCGACCCATTCATGTTTATCAGCATCAAAGAAACTTAAAGCAGATTTATCGATGGTGATGTTTACTTCTTTTTCTTCTCCGGGATTTAAGAAAACTTTTTCAAACCCTTTCAACTCTTTTGCAGGACGCGGTACTGATGATTTTACATCATTAATGTATAACTGAACAACTTCTGCTCCGGCTTTTTTACCTGTATTTTTAACACTTACCGTAAATGTAATTTGGTCATTCTGACTAATCGTTGTTTTATCAGCTTTTGCTTTTCCAAACTCAAAAGAGGTGTAGCTTAAACCATGTCCGAAACTGAATAAAGGTTTGATTTTCTGAGTGTCATGCCAACGATAACCTACAAAAATTCCCTCGTTATAAGTGATATTGATCGGGTTTTTCTGATCTTTTCCTTTTCCTGCAGCCAATTCTTCCTTATTACCGGGATATTCTCCCAATTTATGAGCAGAATTATCTTCCAGTTTTATAGGGAATGTGAAAGGTAGTTTACCGGAAGGATTTGCATCTCCTGCCAAAATAGAGGCGATT
The DNA here is from genome assembly GCF_979258685.1 of Chryseobacterium sp. AC405b. Lineage (NCBI taxonomy): Bacteria > Pseudomonadati > Bacteroidota > Flavobacteriia > Flavobacteriales > Weeksellaceae > Chryseobacterium > Chryseobacterium sp. AC405b. The sequence goes on along the minus strand of NZ_OZ409877.1, from coordinate 3,419,706 downwards.
GAGTTTCCTGCTTCAGAACCTAAATACCATGATTGAAGAACAGTTGGAACGTCTTTAATCCAGGGCATTGCAACGGCATTTCCGGAAACCAGCACAACTGCAAAGTTTTTATTGGCTTTTGCCAAAGCAGCAATCAGGTTATCTTGATTGTAAGGCAATCCGTAGCTTTTTCTGTCGTTTCCTTCACTGTCCTGAAAGTCACTTTTGTTTAATCCGCCCACAAAAATTACGTAATCAGATTTTTTTGCCAGTTCTACAGCTTCATTCAGTAATTCTTCTGCAGAACGAGTGTCTTTAAGATCCTGACCAGATTGCACACCGTTGTATTCTCCGCCAATGTCGCCTACATAACCTCTTGCAAACTGCACATCACTCTGTTTACCGAATCTTGCTTTAATTCCGTCTAAAGGTAAAGTTTCGTATTTTACTTTTAATGAAGAAGATCCTCCGCCGACAGTCATGATTTTGATGGCATTTTCACCAATTACGGCAATCTTCTTAGCTTTATTAATATCAATCGGGAGGATATTTCCCTGATTCTTCAGGAGAACAATTCCTTCTTCACCGATTTCTTTTGCTACAGCTTTGTGTTCTTCAGAAGCCACGTTCCCGAAAGGCTTCTTTGTATTCATGGTAGTTTTGTACGCTAAATTCAACAGTCGGGTAACCTTGTCATCCAATTCTTCTGTACCTACTTTCCCTGCTTTAATTAAATCTAAATAGGGTTTTGCTAAATAATAATTGTCATAGGCATTTTTTGTTCCTGCCGAAAGACCATTGGTCCAGCTTCCAAATTCAAGATCTAATCCGTTGTGAATGGCTTGTTCAGTATTATTTACCGCACCCCAATCTGAAACTACAACCCCTTTGTAACCCCATTCTTTTTTAAGAATATCATTCAACAGATATTGGTTTTGACTTGCATACTGCCCTTTGTACATATCATACGCACCCATAATCGTCCAGGAATCTCCTTCTGTAACAGCAGCTTTGAAAGGCGGCAGGTAAATTTCATACAAAGTTCTGTCATCAATATTGACGTTACTGGTATGACGAAACATTTCCTGATTATTGAGCGCATAATGTTTTACGCTTGTCGCAACTCCGTTAGACTGAACGCCTTTGATATAAGGAACTACCATCTTTGAGGTTAAATAAGGATCTTCACCCATATACTCAAAGTTTCTTCCGTTAAGAGGAGTTCTGTAAATGTTGACTCCCGGTCCCAGAAGAATATCTTTTTTTCTGTACCGTGCTTCTTCACCTAAAGCTTTACCGTAATTCCATGACATTTTTTTATTCCATGTTGCGGATAAAGCAGTTAACGCAGGATAAGCAATTACAGAATCATTCGTCCAGCCAGCCTGGTTCCACTCGTCCCACATTACTTCAGGGCGAACACCGTGAGGACCGTCTGTCGTCCAGAATTCAGGAATTCCCAATCTCGGAACTCCGGGCGAACTGAATTTTGACTGTGCGTGAAGCATTGCCACTTTTTCTTCCAGAGTCATCCTGGAAAGTGCGTCCTGAACACGAAGTTCTACGGGTTTTGATTCATCCAGATAAATGGGTAAAGCTGTATTTTGAGCCATAGAGTAAGCAGATATAAGTGAAAATAAACCCACAATGGCAGTTTTCTTTAACATAAAAACCTTTTTATTGATTGATAACAAAAATAGGCAAAATATTTATTATCTCAAATTGAGAAAATGATTTTAATGATAAATTACTTATTTTAACAATAATCCATTCCGTCACTCATCAAAATCCTTTCACTGCTCCGCCTTTGAAAATTTCTTCAGCTTTCTTTGCCACTTCTTCAGACTGATAAGCTTTTACAAAGTTTTTTACTTTCTCATCATTTTTATGATCTTCTCTTGAAACAATTACATTCATGTAAGGTGAATTTTTATCTTCTTTGAAAATTCCAAATTGATTGGCATCTAATCCGGCTTGTGCTGCAAAATTATTATTGATGATAGCAATCACAACTTCTTTGTCATCCAAAACTCTGGGCAATTGAGGAGCTTCAATTTCTAAAATTTTCAACTGTTTCGGGTTTTCGGTAATATCGGTTACTTTGGGCAGTAGCCCGATTCCTTCTTTTAGTTTTAGCAGACTATTTTTTTGAAGCAGGAGTAACGATCTTCCACCGTTTGTAGGGTCATTGGGAATAACAATCGTACTTCCATTTTGAAGTTGTGAAATATTTTTTATTTTTTTTGAATACGCTACGATTGGATAAACAAAAGTATTTCCTATAACCGCCAATTTATAGCCTCGCTGTTTTGACTGCTCTTCTAAATAAGGTACATGCTGAAAAGCATTGGCATCAATATCACCATTATTAAGCGCTTCGTTCGGAATAACATAGTCATTAAAAGAGACAAGCTCAACCTCAAGATTGTATTTTTCTTTGGCTACTTTTTTTGCAGTTTCTGCAATTTCCTGTTCGGGACCTGACGTGATTCCTACTTTAATGTAATTCGGATCTTCTTTTTTTGGAGAATTGCATGCATTTAATAAAAGTAAACCTGCTGCAATACCTAAAATTTTTATTTTTTTCATTGTAAAATTATTTTCTAACTATATACTATCTAAACTTATCTGTGATCATACCTCTTTGCCAGTCGATCTCCTGAAAACTGAATAATAAAGACCAAAGCCACGAGTAAACTTAGAACCAGATTCATAATCAAAGCATCATAACCGATGTATCCATATTGATATCCAATCTGTCCCAATCCACCGGCACCAACTGCGCCGCCCATGGCTGAATACCCTACTAAAGTGATGAGCGTAATACTCGCATTGTTAATCAGAGATGGAAGAGCTTCAGGCAATAAAACCTTTCTGATAATTTGAAAAGGACTCGCTCCCAAAGCTCGTGCAGTCTCAATCAAGCCTTGAGGAATCTCAATCAGACTGTTCTCAACTAATCTTGCGATAAACGGAGCTGCACCAATACTCAAAGGCACTAAAGCTGCATTCACACCAATTGAAGTTCCCACCAATAATCTTGTAAAAGGAATCATCCACACAATCAAAATGATAAAGGGTATCGACCTGAAAATATTGACTAGAACAGATAAAATTCTATTGTAAATACCATTTTCTAAAAGTTGACTTTTTTTCGTTAAAAACAGAAAAATTCCGACAGGTAAGCCCAGAACAAATCCGAAAAAACCTGAAGCAAAAGTCATAAAAATAGTTTCCCAAAGCCCTTTAGACAAAAGAGAAATTGTAGTTTCGCTAAGCATATCCTCTAAGTGTATTTTGAATTTTATTCTGATTAAAATAGTAGATTGCTTTCTGATTTTCATCTGATTTTCCTTTCAAATGGAGTAGCAGTGTACCGAAATTGGCACTTCCCAAATATTCTACATCGGCTTTCAGAAGCTGATAAGGAATTTTATATTCATCATATATTTTCGAAAGCAGCTTTTCAACGCTGATATCTTCATTAAGTTCAACTTCAATTAAAGGAAACAAGCCTTCCCGCGGCTCTTTCTGAAGTGTTTTGTTAAGTTCAAAAGGTATTGTCATGTTTCCTGAGTTTATAAATTGTTTGATAATTGGATGTTCTCTGTTTGAGACGATTTCCTGTAAAGTTCCTTTAACGACCAGTTTTCCTGTGTCGATGACGGAAACGTGATTGCAGATGGTTTTGATGACATCCATTTCGTGGGTAATCAATAAAATTGTGATTCCCAGGCGTTTATTAATGTCTTTTAAAAGTTCGAGAATAGATTTCGTGGTAGCCGGATCGAGCGCACTCGTTGCTTCATCGCAAAGCAGTAAGTAAGGATCATTGGCTAAAGCTCTGGCAATGGCAACCCTCTGTTTTTGTCCGCCCGAAAGACTTTTAGGATATTCATTCGCTTTGTCTTCAAGTCCTACAATTTTTAAAAGTTCATTAACTTTCTCTCGGATCTGATCTTTTTTAAGCTGATCTAGTTCCAAAGGAAGCGCTACATTTTCGAACACCGTCCTTGAAGAAAGCAGATTGAAATGCTGAAAAATCATCCCGATTTTTTTACGCTCTTTTGCCAGTTGTTTTGAGCTTAATTTTGTGAAATCTGTTCCGTTGATGATGATTTGTCCCTGATCTGGTCTTTCCAGAAGGTTAACCGTTCTTATCAAAGTACTTTTTCCTGCTCCGGAAAATCCGATGATTCCTACAATATCACCCTGTTCAATAGTAAGGCTCACATCATTCAAAGCTTTAAAAGACTGTTTCTTCTGATGAAATGTTTTTGAAATGTTTTTAATTTCTATCATTATTATTTGATTACATAGGTTGATAAGGTCTGTTGATTCTGTTAATCTGTCTCACAGTTTTTCTGATCTTTGCTTTTGACCGTTTAGAAAGTTTAAAATATTTGGTGACGTTCGTTAAAAGAACTCCAATCAGAATAATGAGTAAACCATACAGCTGATTTCCGTTAATTGTTTGATTCGCAATAATAAAACCTGCAATAACGGTAACGATCGGGTTGATATAAGTATGCGTACTCACGATGGCAGCAGGTTTTACCGATAAAAGCCAGATGTATGAGATGTATGCGATGATTGATCCGAAGAAAATTAAAAACAGTAAACCCAGCCAGGCCGAAACCGGAACTGCTGTGATGGAAAAATCCGTCCATTCATTTCTGAAAAGTGCAATCAGGAATGATGCAAGACCTGCCACAATAAGCTGTTGTGCAATATTCATAAAGGTTGAATGATCTGCCGGATTTTTCTTGGAATATAAGGATCCCAAAACCCAGGCTATCGAACTTAATGCGAGAACAATAAATGCAATAATTCTAAGAGAAGAATCCACATTTGCAGTGTGAGTATTTACGCTTCCGTTTAAAAATAAAATCAGACCGGCAAAACCCAGTAGCAATCCGATTGGGATAAATTTGTCTGAAAAATAATAGCTCCAGTTCTTTTTATCGATGGCGATGAACCAAAATGGTCCGGTTGCAATAGCGATGGCAGCTTCGGATGCAGTAACATATTGTTCGCCCCATGCGACAAGACCGGTTCCTCCAGTCAGAATCAGAATACCTGTGACTGCATTTTTCCACCAGTTTTTCAGTGAATTGGCTTTCTCACCTTTTGCTGTTAAATAGCCGATGAGTAAAATTCCGGCAGCAAAGAATCTGAATCCCGAAAGTATAAAGGGCGGAAATCCTTTCAGTCCGAACGAGATGGCGAGAAAAGTAATTCCCCAAATGATATAGATGTTGGCGAAGGCTACGGGAACCAGCCATTTGTTTTTAAAATCAGTTGTTTTCATATTGTTTTTTCACTTGTTTTTTTTTAAATAAAAAAGGCTTTACAACGTGGTAAAGCCTTTAAAATATATGTCATAATAAAAGTAAGGTCATCCACTAAAATTCATATATAAAGGCATACAGCAATACATCATCATGTGCATGATGTTGATCTTCTTCATAGAATTGTATCTGAATTTTGTTTTCATTTTCATTTCCAAACCTGATTACGGGTGCAAATATAAAACATATATTTTTATTAGTCTACTTTTTTAGTAGACTTTTTAAGGGTTTGTATTTAAGCTTTTGATTTTTAGGTATTTATTTTTTAAATTAAATATTATTTCTGTCTTTATTAAATTACTTTTAAAAAATGAAAATCCAGATCATCAGCGATTTGCATCAGGAATTTGGCTTTACCGATTTATCTTTTGATAATTGGGATATTGTTTTTAACAGGTGATGTAAACTTTGAAAGAAATACAGTGGGTTAAAATTGAAATTAGTGAATTATTTGTGGATGTCGAAGACGTAAGATTTCACTGAACAATTTTATAGATGATTTTCTTTATATTTACCAAAGCAACAAATATATATAAATGAAAAAAATAGCTTTATTAGTGTCAATAATTTCTCTTACTTTATTTAATGCACAGAATTATTACGGAACTGAAATTATTGGATTTCAAGCGACCAATAGGCCGCAAAATTTAACGAAAAGTGCTGATAAACTTCTACTTTCTGGTTTTATCGGATACAATATTACAGGAAGTTTTCCTATCACTTTCAAAGGTGGATATCAAGACGGAATCGTAATCTCTTTGTCTCCTACAACCGGAGCAATCCAATGGATAAAACAATTTGGTGGGGGCTCTGCTGAAAGTGTTGTGGATACAGCAATTGATGCTGCGGGCAATATCTATGTAACTGGTTTTTTTTCAGGTTCGGGTGCAATTAACGGGTTAGACGCAGATCCGGGACCTGGTGTTTATACATTATCGGTGCCTTCACCAGCAGAAAATAAGGATATTTTTATTGTAAAACTGAATCCGGCAGGTGATTTTCTTTGGGCAAAACAATTAAGTTCTCCTTCAGGTACTTCCAATGATGAGGTGTACTCTATAAAAATAGATTCTGCAGGTAACGTTATATTAGCAGGTGAATATAGGTATTTAGATTTTGATCCTAATTCAGGAACTGTAGAAATGACATCACAGAGTCCGTACAGTTTGAATGCTTTTATTCTAAAATTAACTGCGAATGGAGATTTTGTTTGGGTAAAAACTTTAGCGGGTTTAGATTCTCAAATAAATAGTATTGCTCTGGACGGCAGTGACAATATTTATGCTGTAGGACGTTACAGTGGAACTATTGACTTAAACCCAGATCCTACTGTCACAGATATAAAAACTTGTGCTGGTTCTCATAATGCTTTTGTTGCTAAATACACTCCTAATGGAAATTATGTCTGGGGTGCATCATATGGTGGTAGCTCGACCGATTCTTTGAATAAAATAATTTTAAAAGATAATAATATTTTTGTTGGTGGCTATTTCGGAGGAACAGTAGATTTAGATCCTTCAGCAGGTGTAAATAGTTTTACTTATGCAGGTGGCATACATGCATACATTTCCAAATTTACTACAGCCGGAAATTATATTACATCGATGGTAATACCAGGAACAGCCAGTAACGCAGACTATATCACTGATATTTTGGTAGATGAGAATAATAATATTTATGTTTCTGGTTCATTTAGAAATATAATAACATTAGGAGGTAATAATTATACAACTTATTCTAATGTAGAAGATGCGTTTTATCTAAAACTAGATTCTAATCTTACTTTTTCTAAAATCTATCTAATTCAAGGAAATAGCGCACAAATCAATTCATTAATACAAAATCTTACTTCAACTAAATTTTTGGCAGTAGGTAGTAGTTCACAGGTAACAGACTTTGATAGTACGTCAACTGTATCACCAGAAGTGACACCCCATTCTATAAGTTACATATATCTTACAAAGTTTGATTTCGAGAATACGGTATTAGGTACAAACGATTTTATTTTAGATAATTCTACTTTTTCAATTTATCCAAATCCTACAGAACTTAATATCAGCATCAAATCAACAAAAAAAATAAAGAATGCTACAATCTATAGCTTTGACGGAAAAAATGTGATGACAATTGGTGGAAGTGATATTAAAAATATCAATGTTTCTTTGTTACCAAAAGGTGTATACATCGTACAGACTGTTGATGAAAATGGTGATAAAAATCAATTAAAATTTATTAAAAAATAGTTTTTATTCAATACTTCATAAAATTAGAGGAAATCCGTCTAGCATATTTTGAGACGGATTTTTTTTGTGATATTATTTTTAGGTTTTGAAGAAATGAAGTTATAATATTGTTAATTTTAGTAAAATCATTCATGGTAAATACACAGGCAATGATAAAAATGTGTAAACAAAATCTTTTCTAAAATCCCATTCTATAATTCCAAAAAAATTCCCGATTTTTGCACCCCCTTTCAATAACCCGACTATTCATGAAACTTTGTATTGCCGAAAAACCAAGTGTTGCCAGAGATATTGCCAAAGTATTGGGTGCAACCATGCCTAAACAGGGCTATATGGAAGGGAACGGCTACTGTGTGACATGGACGTTCGGACATCTTTGTACCCTCAAAGAACCGCACGATTACGGTCCGCAATACAAATCCTGGAATCTGTTTTTGCTGCCGATTATTCCAAAAAATTTCGGAATCAAATTAATTCCAAATAAAGGGGTTGAAAATCAGTTTAAAGTGATTGAAAGACTGGTTGCAGAATGCGATGAAGTCATCAATTGCGGGGATGCCGGACAGGAGGGAGAACTCATTCAGCGTTGGGTTTTGCAGAAAGCAAAATGCGACAAACCGGTGCAGCGTTTGTGGATCTCATCTCTTACCGAAGAAGCAATAAAAGAAGGTTTTGAAAAATTAAAACCTGCCGAAGATTACAAAAATCTTTATTTGGCAGGAAATGCAAGAGCAATAGGAGACTGGTTGCTGGGAATTAATGCAACCCGACTTTTCACCAAAAAATTTGGAGGAAATAAAGCTGTACTTTCCATCGGAAGAGTACAGACTCCCACTTTAGCGATGCTCGTTCAGCGTCAGAAAGAAATTGATGCATTCTCAACTGAGGAATATTGGGAACTGAAAACAAAATACCGTGACGTCATTTTCAACGCAGCCATTGACCGTTTAAAAACGCTTGAACGTGCCGAAAAAGGTTTGGAATATTTAAAAGTTAATCCCTTTGAAATTCTTTCATTTGAAATTAAAGAAGGCAAGGAGAAAAATCCCCGATTGTTTGATCTGACCGGACTTCAGGTGGAAGCCAATAAAAAGTTCGGATATTCTGCAGACCATACCTTAAAATATATTCAGAACCTGTATGAGAAAAAGCACGTCACTTATCCGCGTGTTGATACCACCTATTTATCTGAAAGTCTGTACCCGAAAATCGGAGGAATTTTGCAAAGCATGGTTATTTATAAAGATTTGATTTCGCCTTTGCTGGAACAGCCAATTCCAAAGTCTAAAGCGGTTTTTGATGATGCAAAAGTGACTGATCACCATGCGATTATCCCGACTGAAATTCCGCCCACACAAAGTCTTGTCCGAGAAGAAAAGCTGATTTATGATTTGATAGCAAAGCGTTTTATCGCTGTTTTTTATCCGGAATGTAAAATTTCAAATACATTGGTAGAAGCTCAGGTAGGAACGATTCCGTTTAAAACAAGCGGAAGACAGATTCTCGAACCGGGTTGGAGAGTTGTTTATGCAAAAGATACCAAAGAAGAACCGACGGATAAAGAAAAAGATAAGGAAGAGGAACAGACGATTCCTGAATTTAAAGTTGGCGAAACCGGACCTCACGAACCTATGATTCATCAGGGAAAAACGACACCGCCAAAACCTTACACCGAAGCAACTTTACTTCGTGCCATGGAAACCGCAGGAAAACAGGTCGATGATGAAGAACTTCGTGAAATGCTGAAGAATAACGGAATCGGAAGACCTTCAACACGAGCGAATATTATCGAAACACTTTTCAAAAGAAAATATATTGAAAGAAAGAAGAAAAATCTGGTTGCTACACCAACCGGAATGCAGCTGATTGATACGATTGAAGATGAAGTACTGAAAAGTCCTGAATTAACAGGTGAATGGGAATTAAAGCTACGCAAAATTGAAAGTGGGGAATATGAAGCCAATCAGTTCAAAGAAGAACTTATAGAGATGGTTACAGAATTGACCAAAAAAGTTATTTCGGGTAAAGCAAAAGTTTTCACTCTTTACGAAGAATCGGAAATCATTGAAAAGAAAAAAAGAGAACCTGGCGTTAAAAAAGAATTGCAGACCTGGGAGGAAACTCAGTGTCCGAAGTGCAAAACACATCAATTAATCAAAGGAAAAACCGCAATTGGATGTTCGGATTACAAAAACTGCGGCTTCAAAATTCCGTTTGAAATATTTGGTAAAAAACTATCAGAAAAACAACTTTTAGATTTAGTTTTAAAAGGAAAAACTTCAAAGCTAAAGGGCTTTACTACACACCCGGAAAGTATTACTGAAGGAGTAATTTCTCTTTCACCCGAATTTATAATTGATCTGAATTCGTAATCAATTATTAATATACACTTGTCATTCCGTACGAATTATTAAAGTTATTTAAGTGGTTGTAAATAAGACTTTTATAAGTTATTATTTTTATATGTGTCAACTAAATGAAAAACTTTACAATTCTATTTTTCAAATTTAAGCAGGAGAGTAGGCAACATATCCACTCATAATTTTATTTCTTCTTCGGCGCATTCACATTAATATTTCCAGCTCCATCAAATACGTATTCCCACTCGGGTCTTCAATGAAAACACTTCCTTGCGCATCATTCAAAATAATTTTAGTTTCGCTTCGGGTTCTTATTACTTTTAGATCGTTTCCTCGGTGTGATAACCGCTTGTTTCGCTGCCGTTGTAGTGCGTGCGTGCAATAAAAGGCTTTTCTGCATTTTGGGATTCAAAATCGACTAAGACTTCTTCGTTGAGCTCGGGGATGAGATTAAAATAGAGTATTAAACTTTTGTATCAAAAAAGAATAAGCTCCATACTACTATTTTAATCTGTTTTTGGACATCCTATAACTAATCTTGCCCCTCTTTCTTCCTGGCTACCTTTAAACATTGCTGCTAACATGTATATGTATCCTTTACCAGAATAGCCTATAGGTCTTGGAACAATAAAAAAATTTTCTAATTTTTCTTTGTGCCAAGTTTTCCCTCTGTCTTCACTCCAAATATAGCTTGAATATGGCGTTCCATATAGCTCTGCAAAATAGAAATCACCATATGTTGTAACATAATACCCATCAGGAAGATTGACTAATTCCTTTTTATCAATATAATATATCGATATCTTATTTTTTTCTAAATCTTTACTTACTAAACTCACATATGTAGCTCCTGTTTTAGCATCTTTTGTTAAAGTTTCTATTTTCATTTCTTCGGGAACAGGGATTTTTGTCATAACTTTTTTTTCATTCAATTTCATATTGTATTCGATAAGATTATTATTTTCAACAAATAAAATAATATTTTCAGATTGAAAAACGTACCCTAAATCAAATTGCTCCGATTGAAGATTAAACTCTTCCCAACTTTTTCCTTCATCATTTGTATATAAATATTTTGATTTGTCCTTATAGAGACAGATTATCCCATCTTTTTCTGAATAGAAATTCATATCATATAAATCTTCATTATCAAAGTCTTTAACTTTTTTCCAACTTTTTCCAAAGTCTTTGGATAAAAAAAGAGAAGAAGATATTTTATTTGCCCCATCAACAAAATTCCGGTCTTTTAATACTACAAATAAATTTTTCCCTGCAAAATATCCTTCAGATATTGTCCCTTTACCTAAAGTTATTTTATAAAAAGTTTTCCCGAAATCTAAACTTCTATATATTACAGAATTTTTATTATCTGGGTTTTCTCCACTATCATCCCCCAACAGAAAAAAAATATCTTTATTGTAGGTTATTATTTGATTAAACTCATACCTATTTAATGCATCAAAATAAGTGTTAAAAGGTTTTTCTCCCTGTATTTTATTAAAATCTATTATTTTCCATTCCATTTTTGATTCTTTATGAGTTTGACAAGAATTTACATTTACAGCGAAAATAAGTATACATAGTGATACTATTCTATTTAAAAATTTCATCCCAGTAATTTTTAAAATTATTTTTTGTTCCTTCTACTATTTCTTTGGTATCTTTTTTCAATTGTTCCCACGAAGAATTAGTTACACTTCCATAATCCATATTTTTTGCCATAATCCATGCCTGTTCCCAAGTTTCTGCTCCCATCCACTCTTTCATCTCCGGAGTCAAAAGAATACGTATTAAATCTTGAACAGGAAGCTTTGACATTTCATATGGATTATATGCATCTGGGTGAGTGGCAAAGGCAAATAATTGAAATTTAGAGTTATTAAGTTCTATGTTTGTATAAAATATACTCATTTTTTTTGGAGGTTTGATAGGAGTAACTCCATTAGCTTGGGTTAAGCCATTTTTAATATTATATGATTTATTATAAATAGAAATATAATTTTTATTTACAACTCCCTGCTCCATATAATCTTGTAGCTTTAGTTTTGCTTTTTTTAGCCAATCTTTTCCTGCATCAGTAAGCTTTGGCATCAATTCGTCAGTAAATGCTGAACAATATTTATAGCCGTAACTTCCGTAAGGTGAAGGAATTACAGTTTTATTACCTTTTACATATTGTGGAAGCACATTATCCTTCTTTAGCCTTTGTCTTTCAGCAGCCTCTATTTCCATGTGTCCATCAACATCTCCAAATATGCTAAGTCGCATTTTAGCTAAAACTTTTAGACGTATTATAGATTTTTCATATTCGGATAATTTTCCTTTGTCCTTTACATTTCTAAGACTAACCATAATAATATACAGGAGGAGTATGCAAGCAATCCGGGTGTCGCTTCATAAAATTTTTGAAACGGTCTACATAATAATCACATGTTCCTTTACCTATTGGAATAGGTTCATAATTACATGTTTTCTTATCATGCCCATTGGGTTTTTCCGGTTCTCCATATATGACCCCTCCTTCTTTCCCAACCTGTATAACTTTAGAACCAATATTTTCAATATCTTCTTTAGAATAAACTTTATAATTTCCTCCTGTTATCTTAGTAATGTTACCTTTTACAATCCTAGTTCTACTCATAATTTTAATTTTAAAAATTATTTCCTTTTTCTGAACTATTATTTTTCACACTTTTATCAGAATGATGTTCATGAGTTCCCGAACTTTGTGAAATTATTTTACCTTCACTTATTTCATTTCGTTCTTTTTTAGTCTCAGTATGCACATCACCCTTAATTATTTCTGTGAGTTTTCCAGTAATGAACATACTCGCATCGCCAACACAGAAGTCATTTTCATCATTCCTACAGTTTCGCTATTGTTCATCCCAATGCTGTCGGATTTGTTCATTCCTACAGTAGTGATCATATTCATTCCGGCTGTCATAGTAATGTTTTCTCCTGCATTTAATGTAAAGTTTTTAGGCGCATTCACATTGATATTTCCCTGTCCATCCATCAAATACGTATTTCCACTCGGATCTTCAATGAAAACACTTCCTTCCGCATCATTCAGAATAATTTTAGTTCCGCTTCGTGTGTGGATTACTTTCTTGTCATTTCCGCTTGTATGGTACGAACTGGTTTCAGAACCATTATAATGCGTTCCCATCACAAAAGGTTTCTCTGCATTCTGGGATTCATGGCTTATAACTAAAAAACAGCCTAAATCAATTATTAAGATACTCTTCTGTTTCTCTTTTTATAACCTTTCCTGTAATACCATCCAAAGTAATAATTTCTACCAAATCTGGACGTTTTAAACGTTCTATCTTCCAAATAGGCTTATCATTCTCTATTTTTCTGGAAATGGTGTTGTGCCAACCGTTTTGGGAAATGGGTCCTTTTTTTACTTCAATATTTTCTGTTTCACAGAACATCAAAATATCCTCAAATGTAAACTTGAAAGGCTTGTCATAGTCGATTTCTTTTACCAAATTGCCTTGCTCGTCAAATTCGTACCAAACGCCTTTTTTTAATCCCCCCCAAACATTTGAAGCTATTCCCTTATATTTAATATTCCCAGAAATAAAATAATCTTTAACAATCTTAAAATATGAATCTTTTGGAGTTTCATAATATGCTGAACCAGATTTAACTCTAATCATTTCAATATATGTCCCATTTTCTAGTTTTATTGATACTATATTAGAATTATTGCGATTAATACTATTGTATCTTACTGAATCAAACTTTTCAAATTTATTATCGATTTGAGAAATCATTAGTCTATTTTTTTGAGCGTTACACGAAATATTTAATATCAATATAATTAAAAAATAATATTTTTTCATATGTTGATTATTTTTGAGTTTGCTTTTTGCCATTGCCATTTCCAGAGACTGTATCTGCCCTTCCCTAAATTATGAGAATAATCCATAACATTTTCAGTCATTCCATAAATATAAGTATATTCGGCATTAGAATCTGCAACAGAGTTGGTGAAACTATGAGGAATCCCTTTAGTATGAAGAAATTCATGGGCGGGAGTTTCGTTACTTTTTCCTGAAAAGAGAACTACAAAATCGGATATGGCGTACCCATTAAGCCCTTTATAAGCCCCTGATTTTCTTTTCTCACAACCCTTTTCTCCTAAATAGAAAGCTACAAAATGTTTGCTGTATTTATATTCATTTTCTCCTTTTGCCTTTAAATCTCCTTTTAGTTTACCATTAAGGTAGAAAACAAGATTAAGGTATCCCGGAGCATGAGCAGCAGGAATTAGGCTTTCATCCTCATAATATGCCAGTATTTTTGAGCCGTCCACATATTTTCCACCCGGTTGCAGATTGGTATCTGAGGATAAATCTAAAGAATAGGTTTCAATATCTACTTGTATCAATGCCTGATTCAAATATTTTTCAAACAATTCTTTCTGACCGCTTGAATTACCAGAAGTTTTCCCATTAATATCTGTATCTATACTAACAAGCAACACCTTCGATTTTTTCCTTTTCGTAGCATCATTTGCCCATACATTTAGTTTTCCGGCTAACTGTTCAATTTCTTTTCCATCTTTATCTTTAGAAATTGCATACACCTCAATTGCCTGATCTGTAGAAAACTCTTCCAGACATTCTATCGTTACATAATCTTTGAGATCATGTTTTTCTTTGGACTTAGCAGTAATTTCCATGGGAGTTATAGCAAAGTGAGGATTTTCTTTAAACTTTAATGTTTCAGGTTCTGTATTCACTTCTACAATTAGGCTAAGCAAAGCTTTCGTATTACTAAAACCCGAAGCTATTACGTTACCCGTTTTATCCTTAATTTTTGTAGGATATAAAGAAAGCCACGAGCAAAAATAATCTTCCGGAGTTTTATCCTTTTTTTTCTTCCAAGGAATACTGTATACTCCATATTCGTTTCTCAATTTTGCAAACATATTTGATGATGTTTTAAAATAACCCCCGTATTCATTCTGATCTGCTTCTAATATATTGAAAGTAGAATCCTTATATTGCTCAGCAATTATATCCTCATAATAGGTGTCTCCAAAAGTGGTGGTTTCACCAAGACGCATCCAGTCAAAACCATAGTCTTCACCTTTCCAATTATTCTTTGGTCTGAAATAGACTACACATTTTGCAGGAAGTTCTATACCCGGAGCATGCTTTGGCGAGCTATAGCTTATTCCTTTTTCTACGCCGGTTTCTTTTATTTCTGTTGCAGAGTTATAAACAATATCAGATGTAGAATATATATTGTAATC
This sequence comes from Chryseobacterium sp. AC405b, assembly GCF_979258685.1. Classification (NCBI taxonomy): domain Bacteria; kingdom Pseudomonadati; phylum Bacteroidota; class Flavobacteriia; order Flavobacteriales; family Weeksellaceae; genus Chryseobacterium; species Chryseobacterium sp. AC405b. The sequence continues at coordinate 3,404,501 of NZ_OZ409877.1, read as the reverse complement.
TCCTTCTACTATTTCGGTTAGCTTTCCTCCAATGATCCGTATTCTGCTCATAAAAAATAGTTTTTAGTGAGATTTACTTTTTTCACCACTGTTATTCTGAACCTCGTTTTGGGCATGTTTTGTAATAGATGAGTTACTTGATGTCTCTACACCAGCATCATTATTAACTACCGTTTTTCCTTTCTTAGTTTCACTATGTACATCACCCTCAATTATTTCTGTTAGTTTTCCAGTAATAAACATACTTGCGTCCCCGACAACAGAAGTCATTTTCATCATTCCCACAGTTTGAGTATTATTCATACCAATGCTGCTAGATTTATTCATCCCGACAGTAGTAGTCATATTTTGACCAACATTAATGTTCATATTTTTTCCGGCAGTAAAAGTCATGTCATTGGGTGCATTCACATTAATATTTCCCTGTCCATCCATCAAATACGTATTCCCACTCGGATCTTCAATGAAAACAGAACCTTCTGCATCATTCAGAATGATCTTGGTTCCAGATCTTGTGTGAATTACTTTCTTATCATTGCCAGAAGTGTGGTAAGAACTCGTTTCACTCCCATTATAATGCGTTCCCATCACAAAAGGTTTCTCTGCATTCTGGGATTCATGGCTTACCAGAACTTCCTCGCCAATCTCCGGGATAAAATGAAAACCTTTGCCTGATCCTGAGTGGGGTTGTATCAGTCTGATCCACGGGTTTTTTTGTCCTTTATCTTCCTGCCACGGAAATTGTACCCGCACTCTTCCCATTCCCATCGGGTCGTTGTTGTCCATTACTCTTGCAGACTGCTCTTCGCCTTTCGGTACGGCTTCGGTATCGATGTAAGGGGAGGCATTGAATAAATCGGGGATTCCGACAAACTCGTTGTAATAGTCACCCGGCTCATAAACGTGCTTGATTTCTATAATCCGGTAGGTTTCCATTGCTTTACCGTTGATATCCGAAAGCTGGGCTCTCCCGCCTATTTTCAGTTCGGGAGTTTTGCTTCTGCCTCTGACCTGCATCAGGTTCTCCCGCTTTTCTTTTTCCAACCGGACAGCTTCTGCCAATTGCCCTTCTGACCGGTTTTGGATTCCGGTATGGTTGAAGTGCATTTTTGGTTTTTTATTAAAAATGGTTTGGGAAGCAATTACTGCAATTGCCTGAAAAGGACTTTCTTTGAACTCGCTTTGTACACCATTGCTGTGTTTTTCTATCCTCGCTCCGCTCTGCGAATCATACCCTGTGAAGGTAAATTCCTGCGCCTGCATCTGCATCTCAAATTCAACATCGATCAGGTCCATATTTTCCCTAAGCTTCAAAACAGGCTGTACCTGACCTCCAAAGACCAGTTTTTCACCGTTGTAATACAAATATTCTCCGTGACGAATGGCGAGTCTCCGGATAAACTGATAATCAGATTCTTTGTATTGAACGGTGTAAGGAAGGGCTTTTTTGTTGTAAGCATTAAGGTGATTGGAAGAAATCTCTACCTGTGCTTCTGCTGGATATTCTTCGTTAATTTGCTTGATGATCTGTTCCAGTGTTTTGTCTTCAAAGCTTTGACAGTCTTTTCCACTTTCTAACAAAATGCTTGGTGCAAATCCTGTAATGTGCAAATCTCCGTAACCGCCACCTTCGTCTTTTTTGTTGCGGATTTTCCCGATGATGCCTCTAAAATAATAGCGGGATTCGCCAAAACGCCAATAGGTAATTCCTATTTCTTTTCCGAGTAGTTTTCTGGAATTTTCCATTACATACCCTTTGAATGTGTCTAAAGCATCATCCGGAACGGTAATGGTAAAGGTATCGTGGTCATTGGTTTTCTGGTGAAGCTCTACTTCATAGCTGTTTTTTCTCAGAAATTCTTTTCCGTCTATGGTCAAAAGACAATAAACCATAGAGTTGGTTTTGTCGTGAAGCCAGTCTTGAAAAGAACGGGAAGTGCCGAATATAGAAGGGTCGAAGTTTTCGTTTTCCATAAATGTGTTTTTGTTGTGTCAAATATAATTAATTATTGTATTCAATGTAGTTTTATTACGGCAATTTCTGAAATACTTATTGTCATTAAGAAATCTCAAAATTATAAAGACTTCTGACACCACTGATAGTAGTATTGAAGGAGTCATTTCACTTTCCCCCGAATTGGCGACTGTATTATAAAGAGTACTTTTACCAACAACCAACAACCAGCAACCATCAACTACTTCAAATACAGTCTCATTCTCGCCTCATATTCGGGCTTGGTTTTTATAAACTTCCAGATTTTTTTGTCATCAGGATTACTAAGTCTGTAAAAAATAATTTTATCAGCAGAATATTTGAAATAAGGATGGTTTTTCAGCCACTCTTCAGGAGCATCAACCAAAGTATACCGCTGAACTTTAGAATTGTCAAGTGGAGAAATACTCAAAAGTTTCTGAACTAATTCTTTATCAATATTATAAGTTTCTAATATTTGTTCTTTTGTCATAAAACCGCCCAGTTTTTTTCTGAAACCAATCATTGAACCTGCACTTTTTTCATCCAGACCAAACTCCAAAAGCTGTTTAAAAGTGATGGAGTTCATATCAATTTTTGAAAAATCAGTTTTTTCCTGTGTGAATTCCGGTTTTTTATCCTCGGTTTTTTTTGCCATTGTAGAAGCATTCAATCTGATAAACGGCTTTAGTTCATCAAACTTTTCTGCTGAAATAACAAAACAGTTTTTTATATCTTCTAAATTTTTGAAACTTCCTTTCAGGTTTCTGTCACGATAATTAACAATCACATTTGCCTGTTTTTCTGAAAATCCTAAAGCCATCCAACCTTTCACATCCAAAATGTTTGGATCAAAGGTAGTTTGCGGAGTTTTAGTTTTAAACGAATTGGATTTCCCTGCATAAGCATTAAAATCTGCAGGAGTTTTTGAAGGAAGAATTAAATAAGGTTCGAGTTTCGCATAATTTTCTTCATTAATGATAAAGCATTCTTTGAATTTTTCTTTGCTTACAAAACTTCCACCGAGATAATTTTTATATTTCAGAATTGCGGCAGCCTGTTTTCCGGAAAAACCCATGTTTTCCCAATCTTTTTGTGACAATTGATCCGGATTAAATTTCTTTGAAACATTCAGAGATTTTTTGTCATAACTTTTAAAATTAAAATTTTCTTTAGCTTCAAAGTTGGTTGCCGGGAGTAAAATAAAGGTTTCAAACTGCAAAAATTTTTCTTCTGAAATTGCATAACATTTTTTGATTTGTTCTTTAGAAAGAAATTTACCACCAACTATTTTCTTGTATTTTAAGATGGTTGCAGTTTGCTTTTCAGAGAATCCGAGTTTTTGCCATTGATTTTCGTCTAAATCGTTTGGATCAAATTCGGAAAGAGATTCTATCGGTAAGTTTTCAGAAATAAAAGTGACTTCAGGAAAAGGTTCATCAGTTTTGTCTGTATATTTTTGAAACGCAAGAAGCGTCAGCAAAAGCATTCCAAGAAATGCCATCTTTTGGTAATAATTTTTTTTCATCATTTAGTAAAATTAAAAATAAAATTTAATTATAAAATGATTAAAGTAAAAAAATAATTCTAGTTTTTTCTATTATGATGAATGAAGAGCTGTACAAAAGAACCTGCTGATAATCCAATCAAAGCACTCATTACAATAGTATTGGCTTCAAAAATAATACCCATAATCAGGAGTGTTATAGTAATGCCAATCATGATAAGAAGGTATTTCCGTTCGATTTTTATCATTTTAAATTGATTATTCAGAGTCTTTTTCAACCAAAGAATCCTTCAGTTTAAGCAGTTCTGCTTTTACAAATTCCAGTCGGTCAATTAGAGTGACCGTTTCAGAAATTTTAGAGTTGGTGGTGAGCGCAATTCTGGCTCCGTCAAGCGTATATCCTTTTTCTTTTACCAAATGATAAATGATTTTCAGGTTTTTGATGTCTTCCGGTGTGAAGTAGCGATTGCCTTTTTTGTTTTTTTTAGGTTTGATGATCGGAAATTCCTGTTCCCAATATCTTATCAATGAAGCATTTACGTCGAAAGCTTTGGCAACTTCTCCTATCGAATAATACAGTTTGTCGGGTAAATTTGTCTTCATTGTAGCTGATCCTGAAAATTCAAAGATAATTATTTTTTAAACTACTTCCCAAATCGTAAATTGTCAGCTTGAAATTTAAAAGAATGAAAAAGATATTAAATGCGGGTCTTGTTGGTTTGGTTTTGGCATTTCTCAGTTGCAAATCATCAAATTACAATGTTATGTTTGAAAATACCGAACCTCAACTAGTTTCAGATCAATTCACGTTTACAGAAGGTCCTGCAACCGATAAAGAAGGGAATGTTTACTTTACCGATCAGCCTAATGATAAAATTTATATCTGGAACTGGAAAACTAATAAAGTAGAACTTTTTTTGGATAAAACAGGAAGAGCCAACGGAACTTATTTTGACGAAAACGATCATCTGATTACCTGTTCAGATAATGAGGGTGAAATCTGGAAGATTAGCAAAGACAGATCAGTCGAGGTTTTATCTAGAGGTTTTGAAGGGAAAAGACTCAATGGTCCCAACGATCTCTGGCTCGATGGAAATGGCGGGATTTACTTTACAGATCCTTTATACAAAAGAGATTACTGGGAAAATTTCAAAATAGAAATTCCTGAGAAAAATTTGTATTACAGACATAAAGATGGCAAAATTTCAAAATTGGAAACCTTCACCCAACCCAACGGAATCATTGGAAGCATTGATTTAAACAAGCTTTACGTTTCTGATATTGATGCCGGAAAAACATATGTTTACGATATTTTAGGAGACGGAAAACTTTCAGCAAAGAAACTTTTTTGTGAAATGGGTTCAGACGGAATGACCCTTGACAAAGACCAAAACCTTTATCTTACCGGAGATGGAGTGACGGTTTTTAACAAAAATGGAGAAAAAATTAATCACATTAAAATTCCGGAAGACTGGACTGGAAATGTGACTTTTGGAGGAGAAAAAAATAATGTATTATTCATTACTGCCTCAAAATCTGTTTACATTTTGCCCACAAAGACTACAGGATTGAGATAATCGGAGTTTAATTATCATTTTCATCAATGCCTGTCTTTGATTGTTTCGATAAAAAATTCCTTAACTTTGAAGTCAATTTTAGAGATAAATGGAGAATTTAGTTCAAGAAACTACCGTTCAAAAGCCAAAATGGATTCGTGTAAAACTTCCCACAGGAAAAAATTACAGAGAACTCAGAACTTTGGTTGATAAATATAAATTAAACACGATCTGCCAAAGCGGAAGTTGCCCGAATATGGGTGAATGTTGGGGAGAAGGCACGGCGACCTTCATGATTTTGGGAAATATCTGTACCAGAAGCTGCGGTTTTTGTGGTGTAAAAACCGGAAAACCAATGGATGTAAACTGGGACGAACCGGAAAAGGTTGCACGCTCTATTAAATTAATGAAAATCAAGCACGCAGTTCTGACTTCGGTTGACCGTGACGATTTAAAAGATATGGGTTCCATTCTTTGGGGTGAAACGGTAAATGCAGTGCGAAGAATTTCGCCGGGAACCACAATGGAAACCTTGATTCCCGACTTCCAGGGATTGACAAAACATCTCGACAGAATGGTCAATGTATCTCCGGAAGTGATCTCTCACAATATGGAAACTGTAAAACGTTTGACCAGAGAAGTTAGAATTCAGGCAAAATATGAAAGAAGTCTTGAAGTTTTGAGATATTTAAAAGAAGCAGGGCAAAGAAGAATAAAAACAGGTTTGATGCTTGGTTTAGGTGAAAATAAAGATGAGGTTTTTCAGACGATTGAAGACATCAGAAATGCAAATGTTGACATTATTACGATGGGGCAATATCTGCAACCCAGCAAGAAACATTTACCTGTTAAAAAATTTATCACTCCTGAAGAGTTTGATGAATTTGGAGATTTTGCCAGAAACTTAGGCTTTAGACACGTTGAAAGTTCGCCTCTTGTAAGAAGTTCTTATCACGCAGAAAAACATATTCATTAAAAAATAAATCGCTTCAATTTTGGAGCGATTTATTTTTAGTTCAGTTTGAATCTTGTTTTTTCTACTTAAATAAAATTGATTTTTTGCATCAATATTACATTAAAAAAAAAGAAATATTTATTCTTCAACCTCATTACCGTTTTGACACCAGTATAAGGCGTTGTAAAGATTCTCTTTCGGGAAAGATTTAAATTCTCCCGGCATCAGGACACTGAAAATATCCGTGAAATTTTGAACGCCTTCTTTGTCTGTTACAATTGCTGCCCGGTTCCATTTCGAAAGATTTTTTATACCTAAAAGTGCATCCTGCAACCAAGCTCCCATAGTAAAATTGCTTAAATCTGTATCTAGGTACAAGAGATAATTCAATTCTTCAAATTGTTCTACTTTATTTTTAACATGAGGAATGACTAAATTTTCGAAATCTTCTTTGGTAACTTCGCCTGTAGCATTAAAAGCTGCTACATTTTCGGGAGCGTCATTAATGATTGTGATCATATTTTTATTTTTAAATGATTTGGTGATTTAATTTATCAATAATTAAACCATAATTATAGAATCGTGCTACGAAAGGCGCAATTATTGATAATGATTTGAAAAATATTTTCTATGGACTTGAAATCTAACGAACCTTTCTGGCTTTTGAAAAACGGACTTGTTTCTTCTTATCCTTCCCTGAAATCTGATGAAGAATGTGATGTTCTCATCATCGGCGGAGGAATCACAGGAAGTCTCATTGCCCATCAAATGATAAAAGACGGATACCAGACAATCTTAATTGATAAACGTGAAATCTGTAATGGAAGCACCTCGGCAACGACCTCGATGTTGCAATACGAAATTGATACTCCGCTTTATGAATTGATTGAAATGATTGGCGAAAAAGGTGCGGTAGAAAGTTATAAAGCCTGCTCAAAATCGATTGACAATCTTGAAAAACTTACGAAAGAGATAAAGGCGAGATCCGGTTTTAAAAGAAAACAATCTTTATATTTTGCTTCAAAGAAGAAAGATGCAGTCTGGCTTGAGAAAGAATACGATGCAAGAAAAAAAGCCGGATTTGATGTTTCGTGGCTTGGACCCGAAGAGGTAGAAGAAAGATTTGGGCTTCAAAATACGTATGGTGCTATTTTGTCTAAGCAAGGCGCAAGCATCGATGCCTTTAAGTTTGCCCATGAATTATTAAAGTTTAATGAAAAAAAAGGACTGAAAATTTTTGATAAAACAGAAATGAAATCGGTCAAATATCTTCGAGATCACAACCTGGCTTTAACGAAAGAAGGCTCTAGTATAAAAGCAAAAAAGATTATTTATTGTGTAGGTTACGAAAGTAAAACAATGATTAAAGAACATTTTGTTGATCTCAAAAGCACATTTGCCATCGTTTCTGAGATCGATCATGAAAAATTTAAAAATATTGAAAATACTCTCGTCTGGAATACTGATGATCCCTATATTTATATGAGATCAACTGATGATGGGCGACTTCTGATCGGCGGCGGCGATGAAGATTTTTCAGATCCCGAGAAGCGGGATGCTTTACTCAACAAAAAAGAAAAGGAAATTCTCAAAAATCTAAAAAGAATAAAGCCTGACTATCATTTTTACACAGATTTTGTCTGGGCAGGAACTTTTGGAGAAACCAAAGACGGACTTCCATATATCGGAACTCATGATCAGTTTAAAAACTCTTATTTTGTTCTGGGTTTTGGCGGAAACGGAATTACTTTTTCTGTCACCGGAATGGAAATGACCTCTGATTTTATGAAAAATAAAAAACATCAACTCACTGAATATTTTAAATTTGGAAGATAATTTTACTGTAGATTTTAAGTTTAAATGATGAGTTAAAATGTTTCGTGGGGTTCGGCAAAGCCGAACCCCACGAAACTCATAAACAATATTAACACTCAAACTCGTTAAGACTCAAGCTAAAAACTATAACCGTTTTTCGTACCCAATTCCAAAATAGATTTTTCAATCGCTTTTCCTAAGTCGTCACCTTCAGAACTTCCACGTTTTTTCATTTCAGCATCAATGTAGGTTTGTCTCTGTTTGGCTAGAATTTCAATTTCTTTCTGAATTTTTTCCCGGTCTGCAGATTTTTGAGCAACTATTCTGTTAATTTCATCTTTACTTTTCCCTTTTAGCTCAGAGGGCAATTCCTCTTCTCTGATTGATGAAATGTAACTTTTGTCTTTTTCAACCTTATCCACCAAATCCCAATGGTCATTTTTGTAGGCATTTTTCTTTGATTTACTAACTGCTCTTTCAACAGCATTGGAAGCCGACTGCATTTCTGCATTAGAATCTTGTGCAGTCTGTTTGCTTTTCATTTCAGAACCGCGATTTCCGTAAGAAATATATGTATCATTCAGTTTAGAATTATATTGAGATATTTTCACATCATAAGGCGTTTCAATATAAATGACTTTTCGGTCACTATCAATATTAAAGAATTTCCCATTTCCCAGGCTGGCTCCGTTTTGCCAGAAGGTTTGAATTCCTTCATCACGGCTTCCGCAGAAAATAGTATTTGTATAAATGTTTTTACTTTTCGCTTTAGAAATCACATCTTTATAATTGGTTTTTCCTTGGTCAAATGCTTCATTGCCTGCAATATAAATCAGTTTCATGCTTTTTTCGTTTCCATCCCAATTCAGTTTCATCGAGGCATCACGTATGACTGCACCGCAATATTCGCTTCCGCCGTTGGTTCGCAGGGAAAAGAGTTTTTCAGAAATTAAATCTAAATCCTGCGTCAGCGGAGTCACCTGTCTGATGAAATTTTCATCTATTAAACCGTCATTTCCGTATTCGTAAAGCGCAATTTCAACTTGAGGAGCTTGTCCGTTATACTTTAAAGTCGTTAAAGTATTTACGATATTCCAAAGTCTTGATTTTGCCTGGTCAATTAACCCGTCCATACTATTTGACGTATCCAGAAGCAACGCTACCTGAATTTTATTATCTTTAGAAACCATCATTTGTGGGGGAGAAGAAATATTACTTTCTACAACTTCTCTGTTGTTGGTTTTATTGCTGCAACGGATGTCTGAAGGGTTGCTGAAATTTAAAAAAGATGCAGCACCGATTGCTAATGTTAAGATTTTAAAAGTTGTCATGATTCTAAGATTTTAAAGGATTTCGTATTTAGTTTTAATGCTGTATTTCAGCTTGATGTTTTCAATGTTATTAAAAGAATAATCTGCACTTTGTTCTGCAGCTTCCATCTGTACATTGGCCACTTTGCTTCTGTAGGCAACCGGAAGAACAGAATCACTCATGTAATCTTCGATCTCAATAATTTCGATGGGGTTTCCAACTTTTTTACCGATACTTTCCAAAAGATAATCTGCTTTTTCTTTGGCTGCTTTCAGAGCATTGATCTTAACTGTTTTTCTGAAATCTGCAATTTTTGTATTTTTAATTTCAGCAATATTCAGATTGCCTACCCATTTTTGGTTAAGATCCTCGAAGAGCTTGTTCACATTAGTTTTAGCACTTGCTTTAAACTGAAAACTTTTGGTGAATTTGACAGTTTTTGAGTACAAATTCTGATTCATCGACTGAAATTTGATGTCCTCATTTTTTACGCCATCATTTTTTAGAGTTTCAAATAAGAGTTTTTCGTATTCTGCCAGTTGATTTTTGTTATCGGCTTTGATTCCGATGTTGAAGATGATTTCATCTGGTTCTATTTCCATTTCCGCAACTCCGGTTACTTCAATTGCATTTTTCTTTACTTCCTGCGCATTCATTAAACTTCCTGCTGCAAAGACTCCGACTAATAAAAGATGTTTCAGTTTCATATGTAATTATTTATTGTTCTTTATTTGTCATATGTTATCGCTTCTTCTTTATGAGTATTTGTGTTTTCAAACGAAGGCGATTTCATAATTTCCTGTTTTAAATTCTAAAGTAAAATTAGCCAGATTTAAAACTGAAATTGGGCAGACTTGGTGAATTGTGGTTTTCACTTGGTGAGATTTATCTGTTTTTCTTAAAGTCGTATTTTACACTCAGATTGATCATATACTGAATTCCGATTTCTGGATTTTCATCGTTGATAACCTTGTCATAACCAGAATATTTTACCCCTTCATAATAAAAAGTTTTACCCTTTCTTTCGAGCTTTTTTATATAAGAATCATTGTTGTAGTTTCCTCGTACAACGTCAAAATCTGAACTTTCATAAGCTGTATATTGCTGATATTGAGTATTTGGGAATACATAAGAAAAATTGGAGTTGGCAATTGGAGTTCCGATCAGTTCACGATGAAATCTTCCAAAATAATCATCTTTTTTCCTGTTGATAATTGCATGAGCTTCTTTAAGGAGATTTTGGTGAATGTCTTCAATATTGTTGTTGAAGTAATCAATTTTAATAACATCATAGATTTGAAAATCAGATGCTTCATAAATAATTTTTTCAATTTTCGCATGATTGTTCGTATTGATTATGATGTTTTTCTTAATCTCAAATCCTTTAATTTTCTGACTCACAATTTTTTGATTATTTTCAACATTAAAATCATAAACCTTCGTTTGAGATATAAAATCTACATATACATCTTCTTTTTTTATTCCTAATGAAAGAAGTTTTTTAAGAAAATTTCCGATTCGTAAGTTGATGTTTTCAATTGCTCTTTTTGAAGTATCTGCCTCTTCGTTTAATCCTAAAGTAATTTTAAACCGATCTGCTTTCTGATTAAGCAAAACACTAGCAGTGATTGTTAAGGTAGAATCTGTCGCATAAAAATGTTTAGACTCAGGAAAATAGCTGGTGATCTCATTATAAGAGTTTTGTTCTCTGTAAACACGGTTTCCGGACATTTGAGCTTTGGTGAAAGTGAATAATGAAATTAGTAAAAAGAAAACGGTACTTATTGATTTGTTTAAAATTGAAATACTTTTCATGATAATTAAGTTTTAAATTATAGGGCAAACTTAGTCTTCTCCTGAACCGGATTTGCAGTCTACTTGGTGGAGTATAATTTTCACTTGGTGAAAAAAATATTTCAAAAATGTCAATCTATTTTCAATATGCTTACATAGATTTAGCAAAATAGTCAGCAATATTTTTAAATTTAACTGTAACAATTTTTCTGAATTACTACTAACTCTATAGAGTTGAAACCATGACCTCAGAACAGGAATTTTTACATAAAATCGAAAAACATAAAGGAATCATTTTTAAGATTTCTAAAATGTATATGGATGATAAAAACGACCGCGATGATCTTTTTCAGGAAATAACTTATCAGGTCTGGAAAGCATATTCAGGTTTCAGAGGAGAAAGTGAATTTTCTACCTGGCTGTACAGGATCGCTTTGAATACGGCAATCGTTTTCTTAAAATCGGAAAAGAAAAGAAGCTTTATCAACAACGAAGATTTTACAGATTATAAAATTGTTCAGGATGAGTACGATCACGAAAAGGAAGAAAAACTTTCTGATATGTACAAAGCCATCAATCAATTAAATCCTATTGATAAGGCTTTTATGTTCTACTATCTGGAAGATTTTTCGGGCAGAGAAATCGCTGATCAAATGGGAATTTCTGAAGGAAATGTACGGGTGAAAATGAACCGCGCCAAAAACAAACTGAAAGATATCTTAAACTCAAAATAATGAGCAATTTTTAAAATCAAGACAATGAATATAGATGATCTCAAAAATACATGGAATGACGATGTTTCAGACGAAACACCCGAAATCAGCATCGAACATAAAAATAAAATCAATCTTCCGCTAGAGAAAATCAGAAAAAATATGAGAATGGAATTTTGGTCAACAATAGCAATACTCATTTTTGGGTTCGCTCTTGTCTGGATTTCCGTTCCGGAAGCCCCGTTTAAATTTAAGTTTTATTTGACCGTATTGCTGTTTTCAATGCTAATTGTCGTGTCATTTTTCTTTAGTAAGTTTTTTAAACTATACAAAGATATTGGCAGCCCCATGCTGAAAACGTATGATTCTCTGAAGGATTTAATGTATCAGTTTGATCTGAATAAACAGTATTATCTTTCGTTTATACTCTCTTTCATACCATTTTTGGTGTGTGAACTGATTATTGTAATCGAATTTATTCCTCACCGCAAACCTTTAAGCAATTTGCAAACGGCAACAACGATTATTTCTATGCTTGCAGTGGGACTTTTCGGACTTTATTTACTCGGAAAATACTGGTACAGAATTTTTTATGGAAAATATGTTCAGCAGATTGAAAATCTTTTGATTGAGCTTAAAAAATAAATTTTGAGTTTGATTTTGGGAGGTTCGGCGAGCCTTTGGCTCGCCGAACCTCCCAAAATCACTGCGTATAATACGCTGGAAATTCTCTCATGATAGAATACAAATCCCGCCATTCGAAATATCTCGGAGCTGCACTTTTCACATTTTCAAAACCCTGATCTTTAAAAAGTTTTTTTGTCCGCGTCACATGAAAATATTGTGAAACAACGAGGATGTGGTTAAATTTATATTTCTTCTGGAATTTTAAAGTATTTTCGACGGTTAATCTGGTGTTATCTCCATGGTTATCAACTAAAATTACAGAATCAGGAATTTCACTTTTGATCAGATATTCCTTCATTTTAGAACCTTCAAAAAATCCTTCTTTACCTAAACCTCCACTAACAAGAATTTTTTTGATACGATGATTTCTGTAAAGTTCAATTCCGGTTTCCAGACGCTGTTTAAGCCTTTCAGACAATGTTCCGTCATCGTTTACTTTACTTCCAAGGATTACAGCAATGTCCGCATTTTTACCACTATCAGACAATCCATCAGTGAAGATGTAAATCGTGTGAGCTAAAAACCAAAAGATGATCAGAGCTATAATAATTTTTAGAGATTTAAATAAATGTTTCATCTTCCCGCAATTTACAGACTTTATTTCTTTGGAATTTACTTTTTATCCAATCTAATTCTATATTTTAATTGACTTATTTTTTTAATTAATTATTAAAAAAATTAATTAAAAAAAAGTAATGTTTAATGCTAATCGTCATATTAAAATCAGGTCACCATAAAACGTGCAGAAATTGATACATTTGAAATTACATACTATTAAAAAATGATTTATTTTATCTTCATTATTGCACTAATTGTTGCGCTCACATTCATCATAACTTCACAACAGGTTTTTGGTGCAGAACCCAATGGAAAACGTCTGGAAAGAATGCTTCAGTCTGAACATTATACAAATAAACAGTTTCAGAATTTGAGCTTAACACCATCATTAGCGGAAGGATACAGCATGCCCAAAGTGATGTTTGATTTTCTTTTTGGTAAAAAAGATCCTTTTCTCAAACCTCATTACAAGGTTCCTGCAATTCACACTGATTTAAAAAATCTTCCGAAAAACGAAGATGTATTTATTTGGATGGGACATTCTTCTTATTTTATACAATCTGACGGAGTTTCTTTTTTGATAGATCCGGTTCTAAGCAGTTACGGCTCACCCTTCAGGTTTTTTAATAAAGCTTTTGCTGGTTCAGATTTATTTAAACCGGAAGATATTCCTGATATTGATTATCTCGTAATTACGCATGATCATTATGACCATTTAGATTATCCCACTGTCAAAGCAATCAGATCAAAAGTTGAAAAAGTAATCATGCCTTTGGGAGTCGGAGCACATTTTGAAAGATGGGACTACAATGAAAATCAGTTGATTGAAGAAGAGTGGGGTGCTTCACTTGAGCTTAAAAATGATATTAAGATCACTTTTACGCCGGCAAGACATTTTTCTGGAAGAAAATTCCATAGAAATAATACATTGTGGACTTCTTATGTGCTGGAAACTCCGACAAAAAAAATATTTCTTGGTGGTGATAGTGGCTATGACACGCATTTTAAAATGATTGGTGAAAAATACGGACCATTCGACTATGCAATTATGGAAAACGGACAATACAATCCCGCCTGGAAATACATTCACGCATTGCCGGAAGACGTTATTCAGGCAAGTATAGATATTCAGGCGAAAAATATTATTCCTGTTCACTCAGGGAAATTTGCTTTGGCTCTTCATCCTTGGAATGAGCCACTTCAAAAAGTAACGAGTTTAGGAAAAGAAAAAAACTTACAGATTCTCACACCAAGAATCGGGGAAATTTTAGATTTAAATAAAAGCAATAACCATTTTCCAATCTGGTGGGAGTAGTTAATCGTGCCAGATTCCTTTATATCGTTTAGGATGATTTTCCAGTTGCTGTCTTACAAAATCGCATTCCGGGTCGATCATTAAATCTTTTTCTTCGGCATAACTAACCAATCTATCCAATAAGAGCTTGGCATATCCGTGACCTTCAAAATCTTTATCAATTTTGGTGTAGTAAACATTAAGCAGTCTTCCGTCAATAGAAATCGACATATAACCCGCTTTTTTATCATCTAATAATATCTGCAGTTCGTCCTGATAAGGTGATATTTCAAATTTTATATTCTCCATAATTTTTGAGTTTTTATATAGATGTGATATTATCAATTCTAAAATTACGAATTATAATAATAAGATGATTGTGTTATATTGTTTTTAATATAATTTATATTTATTAAAAATTGAAAAATCAATAATTAAATATATTGAAGTTCATCATAATAAAATCACCACTATAAGCCTGAAATTTTATGAAATGTTTTAAAAAATTACCACACATTTAATTACTCTAACAAGTTTTTCGGACATCTGTTTTTGATTTGGCATTAATATTGAAACTGTATAAGTAAGAAATCTTTAAAAGTGAAAAAATGAAAAAAATATTAATAACAGCATTATTCATCGGAACATTTAGTTTGGGATATGCGCAGTCAGATTACTACAACGATTATAGAAGAAGTGTAACAGACGTTAATTGGCAAACAGTAGTTTCCGATTTGTTACTTTCAACAACACAAGCCAATCAGCTGAACGCTCTGAATAGCAGATATAATGATTATAACGGTTGGAATAGAGTATATGCAAATAATCCTGACAGATGGACTATAGATCGTTATTCTGAGTTGGAAAGAATCATGGGACGTGACAAATATGTAAAATTTAAAACTAAATATTACAAAGGAAAAAATCCTGTAGCAGTCTACAATCGTAATAAAAACAACGATAAAAGATATAAGCACATGGAGAAAAAGTCTAAAAACTACAAATCAAATGGTAAAGCCCATAAAAATAAGTAAACTCATATCCGTATAAATATTATTAAAATGAAATGATTGTTCGAAAGTTCAGTCATTTTTTGTTTTTTATATTAAGTTATCATTTTACCTTTGCAAAGATAAAATCAGCCTGTAGATGGGCATACTTACCATGAAAATTCTTCAGTCAAAAAATCAGTTTATTGCTACCATATTGGCCTTTGCCGTAATTCCGATGTCGGGTCTGGCAACAGATATTTACTTACCTTCTATGCCGAGTATGGCTACAGAACTGCATCAGCCGGAGAGCAGCATTCAGCTTACGCTTTCTATATTTTTAATCAGTTATGGTCTTACCCAGTTTTTTGCTGGTAGTGTTGTAGATTCATTCGGGAGGTTTAGAGTTTCAGCGATTTCTTTAGCGTTGTTTGTAGTGAGTTTTCTGATAACTGCTCTTACCAAAGATATTATGGTGATTTATGCTATGCGTGTTTTACAGGGTATTTTATCAGGATTTGCAGTCGTTTCGAAGCGGGCATTTTTTGTTGATGTATATGATGGCGAAAAACGAAAACACTATTTAAGTATCATGACCATTGTTTGGTCAGTCGGGCCTATCATTGCACCATTTATTGGTGGTTATCTTCAGAAATTATTCGGATGGCAATCTAATTTTTATGTTTTAGCAGGCTACAGCTTAATATTATTGATTTTAGAATTAATATTTTCAGGTGAAACCTTAAAAGTTAAAAAGCCTTTCCAATTTAATGCAGTACTCAAAGAATACGATTTGATGTTCAGAACCAAAGATTTTTTCTACGGAATGTTGATGTGCGGAGTAAGTTATGCAATGGTAATTTTCTTTAATCTCTGCGGCGCGTTCATCATCGAACATAAAATGGGGTATTCTGAGGTGGTTGCCGGTTACGTCTCCTTGATTCTTGGTTTTGCATGGATGACCGGTGGCTTTTTAGGAAAAGCTCTCATTGAAAAAGCATTTTTACCCAAAATTCGTTATGCTAATTTTATTCAGATCTTTTTAATTTTAATGATGATTTTCTGCTCTTTCTTTCTGAATAATATTTACACTTTAGTCGCATTTGCATTCGTTATTCATGTGACGGCAGGTTTCATTTTTAATAATTATTTTGCGTACTGCATCGGAAGATTTCCAAATTCTGCAGGTGTTGCAGGGGGCTTAACAGGTGGAGTAGCGTTCATCATCACATCAGCAATCAGCTACGGAATTGTCGCAATCATCAAACCGGAAATTCAGCTTCAGGTGGCGGAAGGATATTTCGTTTTGGGAATTTTAGGCCTTATAATTTTAAGTATCACTAAATTAAGAAAAGCACACGCATGATTTTTAGGAATTATTAATTTGCACTAAATAAAAAATCCAAGAAAACATATCTCAAAATTATAATCAGTATTACAATGTCAAAAATAGAAATCGCTTGCTTTAATCAAGAATCAGCCATTATAGCCTTCGAAAACGGAGCCGACAGAATAGAACTTTGTGACGGACTTAGCGAAGGAGGAACAACCCCGGATTTTAACATTACGAAAGAACTTAGAGAAAAAATAAATATCCCAATTTTTGTGATGATTCGTCCGCGTGGTGGAAATTTTACGTATTCTGATGAAGAATTTGGACAGATGAAATCAGATTTAATTCAATTAAAAACTTTAAAAGTTGACGGTTTCGTTTTTGGAATTTTAAACGAAAATGATGAGGTTAACGCACAACAAAATAAAGAATTGGTTGAATTGGCAAAACCCTATCCATGTACATTTCACAGAGCTTTCGATCGTACAAAAGATTTAGAAATAACCTTAGAAAAAGTCATAGAATGTGGCTTTAAAACGATTCTGACTTCCGGTCAGAAGCCCAACGTTTCAGAAGGAAAAGAAAATTTGAAAAAACTGGTAGAATTATCAAACGGAAGAATTGAAATTCTTGTAGGCGGCGGTCTGCGTTCCACAAATGTTGAAGAACTCAGGGAATTTACCAAAGCAGAATATTTCCATTCTTCTGCGATTACAGATGGTGGTGCTTTTGCAAATGCCGATGAAATAACAACATTAAAATCTAAATTGAAGTAAACTGTCATATTTTGAGTAAAATCTAAAACCGGTCACACAATTTTTCTCTCTCAATCAAAATCCGTATTTTTGTGCATCTAAAAAGTATATGAAAGAAATGAATTCCTACAAAAATCCATTGGAAGAGCGCTATTCCAGTGAAGAAATGTTATTTAACTTTTCTCATAACAACAAATTCCGTACATGGAGAAAGCTTTGGATCGCTTTGGCTGAAATTGAAAAAGACCTTGGTCTTGACATCACAGACGAGCAGATTGCAGAGTTGAAAGCCAATGCCGAAAACATCGATTATGATAAAGCAGCAGAGTACGAGAAGAAATTTCGCCACGATGTAATGGCTCACGTTCACACATATGGTGATGTGGCGCCTTCAGCAAAAGGAATTATCCATTTAGGAGCGACTTCGGCGTTTGTAGGAGACAACACAGATTTAATTCAAATCCGTGACGGACTATTAATTCTAAAGAAAAAATTAGTCAACGTAATGAAAAATCTTGCTGATTTTTCTATTCAATATAAAGATTTACCGACTTTAGGATTCACTCACTTCCAACCCGCTCAGTTAACAACCGTTGGAAAAAGAGCGACACTTTGGTTACAGAGTTTGGTTTTGGACATCGAAGAGCTTGATTTCTTTTTAGAAACATTAAGATTCAGAGGGGTAAAAGGAACTACCGGAACGGCTGCAAGTTTCTTAGAACTTTTCAACGGAGATTATTCTAAAGTTAAACATTTAGATAAAGAATTATCAAAAAGATTCGGTTTCGAAAAAGTTTTCGGAGTTTCCGGACAGACTTATGACAGAAAAATCGATGCAAAAGTGGTGGCTTTATTAGGAAACATCGCTCAATCTGCCCATAAATTTACAAACGATTTACGTCTTCTTCAAAATCTTAAAGAAGTTGAAGAACCATTCGAAAAAAACCAAATCGGTTCATCAGCAATGGCTTACAAGCGTAATCCAATGAGAAGCGAAAGAATCGGGGCTTTGGCAAAATACGTCATGTCTTTGACGACAAGTTCCGCAATGGTTGCTTCTACACAATGGTTTGAAAGAACATTGGACGATTCTGCAAACAAGAGATTGACAATTCCACAGGCATTTCTGGCTGTTGATGCAATTCTATTGATTTGGAATAATATCATGAACGGTATCGTCGTATATCCGAACAGAATCAATAAACATATAGAAGAAGAACTTCCTTTTATGGCGACAGAATACATCATTATGGAAGAAGTGAAAGCTGGTGGCGACCGTCAGGAAATCCACGAAGTAATCAGACTTCACTCGATGGAAGCTTCTAAACAGGTGAAAGAAGAAAGGTAAAGAAAACGATCTGATCGAAAGAATCTTAAATGATCATTCTTTAAAGCTTGATAAATCAAAATTAATGGAAGTTTTGGATCCTAAAAACTTTATTGGTTTTGCACCCATTCAAACGGAGGAATTCATCGCCAATGAAGTGCAGCCAATTCTGGATGCAAATAAAGATTTGATAGGATTAAAAGCTGATCTTAAAGTGTAAATTTTATGCAGTCTTTGGGCTGCATATTTTATTTGAAACTTTAAATAAATAATATTCCGTAGGAATAAAATCTGTGTAGAAAATATATCGCTATAAATACGCATTTCTTAGGAATGCTGTCTTTATAAGAAAAATAAATCTAAATAAAACTGACATCTAATGTCTCAAAACAAAAGAATTTTCGTAGAAAAGAGAGGAATTTTCGATGTAGAAAGTCCAAAAATTTTTGATGAAGTAAAAGCGGTGGTTTCGTCGGTCAAAAATGTGAAAGTGTACAATGTGTACGATATTTTCAATTTGAATAATGGTGAATTCGAAAAGGTGGTCAACAGCACTTTCGTAGATCCGGTTACCGACATTTTGCACGAAGAAAATCCGGGCAAAGGAATCTGTTTTGCAATGGAATTTTTACCTGGACAATACGACCAACGTGCAGATTCTGCACAGCAATGTATTGCTCTGCTAACTGAAAATGAGAAGTCTAAAGTAAGAAGCGGTAAGCTCATCGAATTTGAAGGAGTTTCTGAATCTGATTTGGCGAAAATCAAAGATCTTCTCATCAATAAGGTTGAATCTCAGGAAAAAGATTTAACCATTTTAAATATTCCTGCTGATGAAACTCCTTCTAAAGTTTTAATTCACGATAACTTTATTAGCTATACAACTGAAGAGCTTACCAGCTTTTATAATTCTCACGGTTTTGCATTGGGGTTAGACGATTTAAAATTTATTCAGGAATATTTTAAAACCGAACAGAGAAATCCTACAGAAACGGAACTTAAAGTTTTGGACACGTATTGGAGTGATCACTGCCGTCATACAACGTTTGAGACAGAATTGTCAAATATTGAGTTTGAAGGACAGTTTAAACATACATTGGAAACTATTTTCAATGATTATATCGAAAAAAGAAAATTCTTAGGACGCGAATTGAAACCAATTTCCTTAATGGATTTGGCGACTGTTTGCGGAAGATATTTCCACAAGACAGGCAATCTGGAGAACTTGGTGGTTTCAGATGAAATTAACGCTTGTACCATCCAGATCGAAGCTGAATATGATGGTAAAAAAGAGCCGTGGTATTTATTATTCAAAAATGAAACCCACAATCACCCGACGGAAATTGAACCTTTTGGTGGTGCTTCTACTTGTTTAGGCGGAGCAATCAGAGATCCTTTGTCCGGACGTTCTTACGTTTTTCAGGCGATGAGATTAACGGGTGCTGCTGATGTTTTGGAACCTGTAGATCAAACATTACCGGGGAAATTGCCTCAAAAAACCATCACAAAACAGGCGGCAAACGGATATTCTTCTTACGGTAACCAAATCGGTTTGGCAACTACAATGGTTTCCGAAATCTATGATGAAGGTTACAAGGCAAAAAGAATGGAAGTAGGTTTCGTTACCGGTGCTGTTCCTGTGGATTGGGTAAGACGTGAAAAACCTTCAACAGGGGATTCTATTATTATTTTAGGAGGTGCAACAGGTCGTGATGGTGTTGGCGGAGCAAGCGGAAGTTCAAAAGAACAGGACGAAACCTCTATCCACACGATGAGTTCTGAAGTTCAGAAAGGAAATGCCGTTGAAGAACGTAAAATCCAGAGATTATTCAGAAATCCTGAAGTGACCAGACTGATTAAAAAATCAAACGATTTCGGAGCTGGTGGAGTTTCTGTCGCCATTGGTGAAATCGCTGATTCTTTGGAAGTTAATCTGGATGTTTTGCCATTAAAATATGAAGGTCTGAACGGAACCGAGCTTGCTATTTCTGAATCTCAGGAAAGAATGGCGGTTGTAGTTGAGCCAAAAGATAAAGAGCAGTTCATTAAATTCTGTGAAACTGAAAACATTGTAGCTGTGGAAGTTGCAAAAGTGACAGATTCCGGAAGAATGCAGATGTTCTGGAAAGGTGATAAAATTGTTGATCTTTCAAGAGAATTTCTTGATACCAATGGCTGTTCTAAAAGCCAGGAAGTTAAGATTACCCATCTTAATGAAGTGAATGAAGAAACTCAGACTTTTAACGAAGAAAATTTCTTGAAAATCTTAGCTGATAAAAACGTTGCTTCTCAAAAAGGTCTATTGGAAATGTTTGATTCATCCATTGGTGCGACTACGGTTGCGATGCCTTTAGGGGGAAAATATCAGCAGACTTTAATGGAAGGAAGTGCTCAGACATTACCAATTTTAGGAGCGAAAAATATTGAAACGGTTTCTTTCGCAAGTTGGGGATTTGATGCGGAAATTTCAAAGCAAAACTCACTTTTAGGAGCTTCTTATGCAGTGGTTGAAAGCGTAGCGAAAATCGTAGCAATGGGTGGCGATCACAAAAATATCAGGTTAAGTTTTCAGGAATATTTTGAGAAATTAGGTCAGAACCCTGAAAAATGGGGCAAACCTTTGGCTTCTCTTTTGGGAGCTTATGATGCTCAGATGAACCTTGGTTTAGCCGCTATCGGAGGTAAGGATTCGATGAGTGGAACGTATCAGGATCTGAATGTTCCGCCAACATTGATTTCGTTTGCTTGTGCTAATGGAGAAAAGAAAAATGTGATCTCCCCAGAATTTAAACAGGCTGGAAATAAACTGTATTTCTTCAATCATATTCCTCAGGAAAACGGACTTCCAAATTATGAAAATCTGAAAGCTGTTTTTGAATTGATTTTCGAAAATATAAAAGCCGGAAAAATTGTTTCTGTAAAGACAATGAAAGAAGGCGGGGTTGCTGTTGCGCTGGCAAAAATGAGTTTCGGGAACAGATTGGGAGCTGAAATTACAGTTGATGAAAAAACTTTATTAACTAAAAATATTGGTAGCTTAATCATCGAAGCTACTGAAGAATTAAGCTCTGTTGATCTTCAATTAATTGGTGAAGTTAAAGATCATGATATTTTGAAAATCAATAATTTGAGTTTCGAAATTGAAAAATTACTTGAAGCAAATACCAAAACATTTGAAAATCTTTTTTCAACCATTGAAAAAGAAAAAATAACCGTTGAATTGGATTCAGAACTGAACTCAATCAACCCAAGAAATATCACTATTAAAAAACACGGAATTGCTCAGCCAAGAGTTTTTGCACCTGTTTTCCCGGGAACAAACTGTGAATATGATACACTCAATGCTTTCCAAAAAGAAGGTGCATTGGTAAGCAGTTTGCCGTTAATCAATATCAATCATCATTTGCTTGACGAAAGCATCGATGCATGGGTGAAAGAAATTAAACAGTCACAGATTTTAGCATTCTCAGGAGGGTTTTCCGCAGGTGATGAACCGGACGGTTCTGCTAAGTTTATCGTGAATGTCTTGAAGAATGAGAAGATGAGAAATGCCGTTCACGAATTGCTCGACAGAGACGGAATGATCATCGGGATTTGTAACGGTTTCCAGGCGTTGGTAAAGTCAGGTTTGCTGCCTTACGGAAGAATCAAAGATTTGGATGAAAATTCTCCTACTTTAGCTCACAATGCGATCAGAAGACATATTTCTCAGATGGTTAATGTAAAAGTGCTGAATGACGAATCACCTTGGTTAAAAGGAATGAAAGATCAGGTTTTCACCATTCCTATTTCTCACGGTGAAGGTCGTTTTATGGCTTCGGAAGAAGAAATCCAGAAGTTATATGAAAACGGACAGATTGCTACTCAATATCTGGATTTAGATGGAAACATCGCTCACGGAATGCCATTCAATCCAAATAATTCTTTGTTCGGAATTGAAGGAATAACGAGTCCTGATGGAAAAATCTATGGCAGAATGGGACATCCGGAACGTTTTGCCGAAGGCTTGATGAAAAACATCCCCACTGCAAATTACCACAACATATTCAAAAACGGAGTTGAATACTTCAAATAAAAATAACAATGAAATGGCTGTCATCAATGGCAGCCATTTTTCTGATTTATCAGGATTTTACGAAGAAGTTTCGAATGTTTTGATGAAAGATACCGATTGGAAAGTTGGAACTTTAGATGGTTTTGACGATATCCTTTACGGGTTTCAAGGAGAAATTATTTGGAAAGATTCTCAAAAATCTAGAAAAGATTTAGGATTTGAAGCGACGAATGAATTTTACGAAAATAAAGTAAAGCAAGGGAAACCTTTCAACATAGAGCTCATTCAGCAAAAATTGGATGAATTGATTGCTGGAAAAGGACAAACTTTGTTTGATATTTTAATCGAAATCATACAGTCACACAAAAATATTATCTTGGTTTTGGAGTAAGTTTGTTTTTAAAAAATCAGCCTAATGTATTTCCAATATACAAAAACTCCCACAACGATAGATGTTATAGCAATCAAAGTGACGGCTCCTGCAGAAATATCCTTGATAAATCCAATTCTTTTATCAAATTCCGGTTGAATAATGTCGCAAATCTTCTCGATTGCTGTGTTGAAAATTTCAGCACTTAAAACTCCAATAGAAACCGTTAAAACCAAAACAGTATCAATGCTGGAAAGATTTAAATAAAAAATTAAAAAAACATTTACCAGTAAAGCTACCACCTCAATCTGGAAATTTCTTTCAGATTTCAGCATCATGAAAATACCACGAAAAGCGTTCATGAAACTTTTATAAACAGGAGGTTTTCTCATTTTAAAAAGATGTTCGGCAAAGATAGTCGGAATAAATAATTTCACGAAAAATAAAATTCTTTTTTGATAGTTGTTAATAACTCGCTCTATTATTCTTTTCTATCTGTTTTCTATTTGTTATATTTGTAAAAACTTATTTTTAAATCTATGAAATTTATTATTTCAAGTGGTGAACTTCAGAAAGCATTGCAAACTGTAAGTGGCGTAATATCAAGCTCTCAATCGAGACCGATTTTAGAAAATTATCTTTTTGACCTTAATCAAAATGATTTGACCATTACAGCTTCTGATGGCGAAACAACTTTAATAACTTCTTTGGAGGTGAAGTCTGATGATGCGGGCAAATTTGCTGTTCCTGCTAAAATTTTTCAGGATTTTATTAAAACATATGGTGAACAGCCTCTTACGCTTGTTGTAAAAGACAACGCAGAAGGTACAGGGAGTCAGTTGGAGATTTTAGATGAGAAAGATAATTTCGCCGTTGCACTAGACAATGCAGACGATTATCCTGAGCTTCCGGAATTTGATGCTGCACAAAGCGTAACCATGCCTGCAGGAGTTTTATCCGAAGCTTTAACCAACACACTTTTTGCTACAAGCAATGATTCACTTCGTCCTGTAATGACGGGAGTTCTATTCCAGTTTGGAGAAAACGAAACCAACTTTGTTTCCACAGATTCTCACAGATTGGTCGTGTATAAAAGAACAGATTTGATGAATGCAGAGCCAATGGAATTCATCATGCCTAAAAAACCGTTGAATATTTTTAAAAATATTTTGGCAAGTTCAAATGAAGACATCACAATCGACTTCAATGAGAATATGGCTAAGTTTACTTTTGGTAAACATATCTGGATTTGTAGATTAATTGATGGAAAATACCCAAATTATACGGCAGTAATTCCTAAGGAAAACCCGAATGTTTTGACGATCAACAGAAATTTGTTGCTAGGAGCAATCAGAAGAGCTTCTATTATGTCTAATAAATCAACAAATCAGGTTAGATTTAAATTATCTGCAAACATTCTACATCTTCATGCAGAAGATACAGAATATGCAAACAAAGCAGATATGCAAATTCCTTGTGACTATAACGGTGAAGATATCAATATCGGATTCAGTTCTAAATTTCTGACAGAAATGTTGGGTATTTTAAGTGCAGACGATATTACAATGAAAATGTCTCAGCCAAACAGACCGGGAATCATCGAACCTCTTGACGGTCTTGAAGAAAATGAAAATATCTTAATGTTATCAATGCCGGTAATCGGATTATAATATTTAATTTAAATAAATATTAAAAGAGGTTGTTTTTCAGCCTCTTTTTTGTTTTTTAAACTCAGTTGAAAGGTTAAAAATTTCTCTGTTTCTCAAAAAAACACGACATTTGTAACTTGAAAAAATTCAAAATAAATTTTCAAAATTAAAGGATGAAAATATCAAATAACTGGCTGAAAGATTATATCAAAACAGAGCTGAAATCTGAAAGAATAGGAGAGTTTCTTACAGACATAGGTCTTGAGGTAGAAGGAATAGAAAAATTTGAAAGCATCAAAGGGAGTCTGGAAGGTGTAGTGGTAGGGAAAGTTTTAACCTGCGAAAAGCATCCGAATGCCGATAAATTAAATAAAACCACCGTAGACGTTGGAAACGGAAAAATTTTGAATATCGTTTGTGGTGCTCCGAATGTTGAAGCAGGACAAACTGTTCCCGTTGCTGTTGTTGGTACAAAAATCTATGATAAAACCGGAAACTTTTTTGAAATCAAGGAAGCTAAAATAAGAGGTGAAGTTTCGCAAGGAATGATCTGCGCTGAAGACGAATTGGGATTAAGTGACGATCACGGCGGAATTATGATTCTGGATGAAACCAAATATGAAGTTGGAAAGAATTTTTCAGATTATTTTGAATTAACAAATGACGAAGTTTTTGAAATTGGTTTAACCCCAAACAGAACCGATGCAATGTCTCATTATGGTGTTGCCAGAGATTTGTACGCTTTTCTTTCCACTAATCAGCAGAAAGGTGACTTTGAAAAAATAGCTTCTGTAACTTTAAATAATGAAGGTACACACGAATTTACATTAGAGGTTGAAGATGCTGAATTAACGCCAAGATATATCGGAGCGGTCATTGAAAATGTAAAAGTTTCAGAATCTCCATCTTGGTTGAAAGACAGATTGAAAGCCATAGGCTTGAGCCCGATTAACAATATTGTAGATATTACCAACTATATTCTTCACGGTTTTGGTCAGCCGCTTCACGCTTTTGATGCCGATAAAATTGCAGACAAAAAAGTGAAAGTAGGAACTGTTGCTGAAGGAACAAAATTCACGACTTTAGATGGCGTTGAAAGAACGCTGAACGGTTCTGAAATCATTATTAAGGATGGACAAGACAATCCTATGTGTATCGCCGGAGTTTTTGGAGGTGCGAATTCCGGAGTTTCAGGCGAAACAAAAACTATTTTCCTGGAAAGTGCTTATTTTAATCCGGTTGCAGTAAGAAAAGCAGCTAAAGCTCACGGTCTGAATACCGATGCTTCTTTCAGATTTGAAAGAGGAGTAGATCCTAATATTACGAGAACTGCCATTACTCATGCGATCAAAATGATTCAGGATTTAGCTGAAGGACAATTGGTTGGAGATCTTTTGGAAGAATATCCTAAGAAAATTGAAGATAATTATGTCATCATCAGATTCTCGAAAATCGAGCAGATTTTAGGAACGAAAATCCACAGAGAGAAAGTAAAAGAGATTTTAAAAGCACTTGAAATTCAGGTTCTTAATGAAATTCAGAATGGTTTTGAGATTTCAGTTCCTGCTTACCGAGCTGATGTGACAAGAGAAATCGATGTCATTGAAGAGATTTTAAGAATTTACGGATACAATAAAATTGAAGCTCCGCAAAAGATTTCTTTCACGCCTGTGAAATTGAATGCAAAGGATCAGGACGAGCTGGAAAACAATTGGGCGAGAACATTGCAGGGCTTAGGTTTCAATGAAGTAATGAACAACTCATTAACTTCGGTTAAAGATGAAACTGACGCCGTAAAATTGTTGAATCCGTTAAGCAATGATTTGGCATTCATGAGAAAGTCTTTATTGGAAGGACTTTTACAGAATGCAATCTATAACATCAACAGAAAAAATCAGGATATCAAATTCTTCGAATTTGGAAAGATTTACCATAAAAAAGAGAAGTACGAAGAAAGAAAGCAATTGGCTATTTTAGTAAGCGGAAGAAATGTTTCTGAAAACTGGTTACAGCCAAAATCTACAACAGATTTCTACAACTTAAAAGCATTTGTAAAAGTTTTATTAGAAAAATTATCTGTTAACTACAAAGAAGTTGCCTTGTCTGATGACAGGTTTTCTGATGCTTTAGCATACGAATCTGAAGGTGAAACGTTAGTAAGAATCGGGAAAGTTGCCCCTCAGATGCTGAAAGATTTTGATATTGAGCAAGATTGTTTCTATGCGGAAATCGAATTGGAATTAGCTCAGAAATTACGTTTCAATAAAGAGTTGAAATTTAATGATATTCCGAAATTCAACAAAATAAGAAGAGATTTGGCGTTGTTGATAGACAAAAATATCACGTATCAGGAATTGTATCATACGGCAAAGAAGAACAAATCTCCATTCATCAAAAATATCAATTTATTTGATGTTTATGAAGGCAAAAATCTTCCTGAAGGCAAAAAGTCTTATGCGATGAGTTTTGAATTATTAAATGAGGAAAAAACACTGGAAGAAAAGGAAATTTCTGCAGTAATGGATTCTTTGATTAAATCTTTTCAGAAAGAATTCAATGCTGAACTGAGATCTTAAATTTATTGTTACATAAATCATTTATATGAACATAAAACGGGCTTCGGTTCGTTTTTTTATTGGATATTTATTAAAAATATTTTTTAATAATATAATTTCCGTAAATTTGGTTTAAATCAGAAAAGCAGAATAAAACGGATGTTAAATTCTTCTTTTAAAAATGAAATCTAAAATGAAAAAGATCTTTTTAAGTTTGTGTACGGTTGCAGTTTTGGCATCGTGCGGAACAATGTCAAATACTACTGCTTCAAAAGTGGGGAAATCTCAGCCATCAATTGCCAATACAAAATGGACTTTAGCGGATAATGTGAAAGGTAAAACACCAACGTTGAATATTGATGGAGCGAAAGTAAACGGAAACGGAGGATGCAACAGTTATTTCGGAACATTATCTACAGATGCTGCTTCAGGAACTTTTACAGCATCTCAATTGGGTTCTACCAAAATGGCTTGTGAGAATATGAGTGTAGAGCAGAATTTCATGAGTATGATGGGGAAAGTAAATAAATATGTGGTTTCCGGAAATACTTTAGAATTGTATCAGGATAATCTTTTATTATTGAAATTTAATAAAGCTGAATAAAATAAAAAAAGGAACTCAAAATTGAGTTCCTTTTTTTATGAGTAAAAAATTCTTATTCTTCGTCCTCTTCGTCGTCGTATTTTGCCAACTCTTCATCACACCATTTGAACGCCGCTTCCACTACTTTTGTAGCCTCATCTGCCATGGTTTCTTCATCGTCGCCTTCTAAATCATCCAACCACTCAACTTCTTCTTCCTCAACATTCAATATGAATCTTGGATATTCTGTATGAACTACAAATAAATCTTCAGGAAATTCCGAATTGTCTGCTAATAAAAACTTTGGTAATTTCATTTTTTTAATGTTTAAACTTTCTCAAAGATAAATAAAATTATTGGTATTTGTTCTTGTCAATTTTAATTTTTTGTAAAACTTTATGCTTTGTCAGGGTCGTTTTTTGTAAAGTATCTGAAGGTTTAGAAGTCAGTGTTATATTAGAATTTACGGTGCTGATGAGCTCTGCAATCTGTACTTTTTCTAAATTTTTTTCTTCGATCACATAGAATTTTAGCGGAATGTTATACAGCTTTTCCTTCTTTAGATATTCGGTAACTATTTTTCTGTTTTCAAGATAATTTCCTGTGGATAACCATGTAAAAAGTGCTCCTGAGCAGAGACTCAAAATTCCGATCAGATAAACTTTTTCACCGAAAATGTTAAATAATTTACTAAAATAGATCAGCCATAATCCGATAATGAATGGTGCTAATAATCTATAATCCAAGGGATTTACGGGATAGAAATATTGTACAAAATAAGAACATACAATTCCGCAAATTCCAATGAATATGTAAAAGATTTCAGTTTCTGATAATTTATATTTGATAAAAATATAAACGATCATCAGTATGTTTAAAAATCCGATTCCATAAATTGCGTAATTAATTTTTCCGCCGTTAGGATCTGAAATATGAATGAATGGATTAAAAGTAGTGGATAATCCCTGAAAGAATTCAGTCAACAGTTTAGAAGTAGGATATAAGCCGATAATGAGTGAGTCTTTTATATAATTTTCGTTGAAATAATCTATGTAGAAAAATTTAAATAAAACGACAAATGCAAAACCTAAAGTTCCGGAAATAATAAATACTGAACTGTATCTTTTCTTCCAGAAAACCAACCCGAACAAACCAGTCGCACCGATGATGAATAGAGAACTGTAGCGGATATTGTAGAGAATAATGAGCAAAAGGGAGAGATAAAATATCCCTTTCCATTTTGATAATTTTTCTGTCAAAACCAAATGAGATGCAAATAAAAATATCACAACGAAAGGCAATATGAGCGCTTCACTCATTGTAAATGAAAATATCGACAAGAAGCTGAAAAGAGAACATACGATGACCGATTCTCTGAAATAAAATTTTTGCTTCCATGTGATAAAAATGATCAAAAGAAATCCTAAAATCCCAACAATTTTGCTGCTCCAAAATTCATCAGTTCCCAGAAAAGTAAAAAACTTTATACTCAAAGGATATCCTGCCGGAGTTGTCGTATTATCTATTTCCGGAAAAACATGAGCAAATCTTAAAAAACGTATAGAATCGGGATTCACACGACCTTTTTCATTCAATAAAAAACGTAAAATGGTCATCATTAAAGTGATGATGACCATTGTTATTTGGATGTGTTTTTCTTTAAATCTTATTAAGTTTGAAGACATTATCTGATAGATTGCATGGGTTTTTCAAATTTATAACTCAAACGCAGACAAGTTTATTTTGAAAACATTTTTGCTACTTTTTCAGCTTTTTTACTTTCAGAATAATCGTAAAAACCTTCTCCTGACTTTACGCCTAATTTTCCTGCCATAACCATGTTGACCAACAATGGATTTGGAGCATATTTTGGATTTTTAAAACCATCGTGCATTACATTTAAAATCGCCAGACAAACATCCAAACCAATAAAATCGGCTAACTGAAGAGGTCCCATCGGATGAGCCATGCCTAATTTCATAACAGTGTCAATTTCTTCCACTCCTGCAACGCCGTTATAAAGCGTTTCGATGGATTCGTTGATCATGGGCATCAAAATTCTATTGGCAACAAATCCCGGATAATCGTTTACTTCAACAGGAACTTTACCCAGATTTTTACTCATTTCATAAATAGTATCAAAAGTTTCTTTTGAAGTAGAGTAGCCTTTGATGATCTCAACCAGTTTCATAATCGGAACAGGATTCATAAAATGCATTCCGATCACTTTATCTGCTCTTTTGGTGGCTGCAGCAATTCTGGTAATAGAAATTGAAGAAGTATTTGTAGATAAAATACAGTTCTCAGGTGCAAACTCATCCATCTGAGCAAATATTTTCAGCTTCAGGTCTTGATTTTCTGTTGCCGCTTCTACCACTAAATCTGCATTGGTTACAGCATCTTTCAGCTCGGTAAAAGTTTTTATGTTGCCTAAAGTTTCTGTTTTTTGTTCTTCAGTAAGGTTTCCCTTTGCAATTATTCTGTCAAGGTTGGTGGTAATGGTTTTCACTCCTTTGTCGAGAGCATCCTGAGAAACATCTACTAAATGTACACTATAACCGCTTTGTGCGAAGGTGTGTGCAATACCATTTCCCATGGTTCCGGCTCCGATAACTACAATGTTTTTGATCATTTTTATTATTTAATTAAATTATATTTATAAACAGTCAGGTTTTTAATTGACGACAATTTTGCTTTGGTAACGAGAATCGAAGAATCCACATTCACCATTCCGTCACTGCCTTGGTTTCTTTTGGTATTTTGTGAAGCAATAGCTGTCTTAAGTCCTTTTATAAAACTGGTTTTTTGAGTTTTTGAAAGGGGATCAAGTCCGATGTACAGGTTAAATTCACCTTCTCTTCCTAATCCCGGTTGTTGAAGAACTTCAAGAGTTTTTGTTTTGTTCTTTTTTTGAAACTGTGAAATATAGCTCATAACCGGCGCAGTTGAGGGTGTTCCGCAACAAATGCTTGAATAACTTACCTGCAGGTAATGATCATTTTTCTGAGCCAGAAGAAAAGTGCTGCAGAATAAAAGGAGTATTGAAATTATATTTTTCATAGATGAATGTATTGTTGATGAAGAATTCAGTTATGTGATTTCATAGCCTAAAAATAAGCTTTAAAATTTACTTATTAAAATCATCCCAAACTGCTTTCGAAATGTCTGAGATTATTTTACAGTTTACTGCATCAGATTCTGTGGAATTGCTTACAAATACGGCAATTGCGTAATGTTTTCCGTTGGGTAAGGTTACAATGGCAATTTCGTTTTCTGCACCCGTCAATCCCGCATCGTTTTTACCTGAAGCTCCCGTTTTTCTGGCTACGGGTGTGTTTTTTGGAAGCTGCTCTACCAATTTGTTTTTTCCT
This sequence comes from Chryseobacterium sp. AC405b, assembly GCF_979258685.1. Classification (NCBI taxonomy): domain Bacteria; kingdom Pseudomonadati; phylum Bacteroidota; class Flavobacteriia; order Flavobacteriales; family Weeksellaceae; genus Chryseobacterium; species Chryseobacterium sp. AC405b. The sequence goes on along the minus strand of NZ_OZ409877.1, from coordinate 3,373,353 downwards.
GTGGATGTCGAGAGCATTACTTTCATCAGATAATCTGTTGATTTTTTAGCAAGCAATTTTCCGTCATAGAATTTTTTTAAAACATCTACGGCAGATTGTGTTGTGCTGTAATTTTCATACTGTACTTTCCAGTCTTTGTGCATTTCTGCTTCATTGTATTTGATTTTAAATCCTTTTATCCCTTTAGAATCCATAAATTTCTGAACAGTTTTCGTTCCACCCAGCAATTTCAGCATAATATCACAGCCATTGTTATCACTTTTGGCAACAGTAAATTCCAGAATTTCACTCAAAGGAACCTCAACGCCACCGTTGGGATATTGATCCCGAAGCGGAGACCAGGTGTTTTCAAGCAAATCAGATTTGTCAAGGTAAATTTTTTGGTCTAATGAAAGTTTTCCCTGATCAACAAAATCAAGAACTGCTGCTGCAATATGAAATTTAAAAACACTCTGCATAGGAAGTTTTCTGTCTGCATTTCTATTATAAATAAAGTTGTTTTCAAAGCCTAAAACCGAGACTCCGACAGTTGCTTTTTTATTGAAAAGAATTACATTGATTTTATTATGTAAGTTCAATTTTTGACCAAAACTGAAGATTGAAATCAAAAGAAAAATAAGTCCTGTTTTTTTCATATTAAGCGTTTAAAAAATCCTTCTGGAAAGAGAAGGATTTTGAATTATTTTAAAGGTTAAATTTACACCATCCTGCCCATACCCATAATCATTATACCTAAGAATATCAGAATATAAATACCAAAGACTATGATCGTCAGAATCCCGATAAACTTGTAATGAGATTTTAAATATTCAAAAGATTTTGTAAGATTTGCCTGATTATTTGCTTCGATAGCAAATTTCATATTTGAGCTGAATTTATAAAGATAATTGATAGGGATGAAATACAGTGCCGCAAAAATTAAATAGAAAAGCGCAAAAAAAGCTCCTCCGCCCATTGGTAGCATGCTGTTGTAAGAGCTCATAGAAGCTCCGGAAATCAGCATAAAAATAGCTGCAAGCACCATAAAACCAATACCGATATAACCTAGAATTGCTAAAAAAGCAGTCCATTTTGCAGCTTCTTTAAGAAAAAGTTTTCCGGCATTACTGATTCTTAATTCATCAAATTGTTCAAAAGGAGATTTTGTTTCCATGTAATATTAATTTTTCAGGAAAAATACTTAAAATAATTTAAATTCTGCAAGGTGTGATATGAGTTTTAGAAAAATAAATCGAGTTCACATTTAAAGTATTTATTTCAATTCAAAAGAATTGATGTTAATACCATCGTTTTCGAAATAAATCCTGATTTTATTTTCACCTTTTTTTAAATTAATTCCTTTTGTAGAAGCGGTTTTCCAATTTTCATTTCCTCCTGTGGACTTTAACGATAGTGTTGCTAATTGCTTTCCTGAGGTATCTTCAATCCTGATTTTTCCGTCTTTACTGTTTGCATATTGTATGTTTAAACTATAGGCTTTATCTGTTTTTGAATTGATGGTATACTGAAGCCATTCTCCACTTTCTGTTTTTCCAACATAATATTGGTTATCTTTTGTTTTATAAATATCAACACCGTCATTTCTGAACTGATTTCCAGAATTCCATTCTGATCTTTTTGCGGGATCACTCACCCAAAGATTAATGAAATCTTTATCCTGATAAGCAGAACCTATTCTGCCCAAATCATAATCTGTTGCATAGATTTTCCCCGGAATCTGATGATTTTTGAATGGTTTTGTTGATGCATCAGTTGTTTGTCTGAACATCGCATCAATAACATCATTTTTTATTTCGACCTTGCTGAATTTATAATTCTCAGCGATATTCATCAGTGCTTTTGCAGCAAATTCTTTTGAGGGTTTTTCGCCTCCGTTTTTCCAGTAGTCTAAAAGTTTTTGATATTCAGGGCTGATTTTTACATTGGTTACTCCTGCAATATTGTCGATTTTTTTCATTGGCCAAAAGGCGTAACCGATATTATGCTGATCCAGAAGCTGGATTAATTCTGTAAACCAGACGTTTGAATTTTCCCCTGTTTCGCCCAACCAGATTGGCATATTGGATTTTTCTCTGAGGTTTAAAGCAAATTGTAATGTTTCATCATTATTGTAATTCCAATATTTGTGGAAACTGAATGCCATATTGTTATCCCAAATCGGGATCAGTCCGTTATAATTATTTCCCCACCCGTTTCCTTCAAGAAAAATAATATGTTTTTTGTCGACTTCACGAATGGTCTGTGTAATTTCTTTCTGCAATTTCCAAAGCGGAGCATTAGACATTTCATCGGTTCCGTTCGGGTTCTTTCCGGTGAAGTTGATATTCGGTTCGTTGATTAAATCATAACCACCAATCCATGGCTCATCTTTGTATCTTTCTGCTAGTTTCTTCCAAAGAGCAATGGTTTTTTTCTGATTTTCTTCGTTGTCCCAAAGTGACGGTTTAGACTTGTCATTGTCAGAAATATTGGCATCATTTCCCTGTCCACCTGGAGCAGCGTGGAGATCCAGAATCAAATATATCTTATTATCTTTACACCATTTCAATAAATCATCAGTCATTTTAAAACCTTCTTCCAGCCATGTATTCTGACCTTTTACCGGTTCTTTTTCAATGGGTAAAGTATAGAGATTATAGTGCATGGGAAGTCTTACAGAATTGAACCCTGACTTTGCCAAAAAATCAATATCGGCTTTCGTAACTCCGTTTCTGAGATATGCTTTGTAGAAATTTTCCATTCCTTCCTGACCAATCAGTTCTGCAATTTTTTCTTTAATTTTAAATTGAGGCCCGGCAAAATCTGCAGTTTTCAGCATATAGCCTTCCTGTAACATCCAGCCTCCAAGTCCTAACCCTCTTAACTGAATATTTTCACCTTTATCATTAACAATCTTTTTTCCTTCAGTCTTTAGTAATTGTGATGTCCCAAATTGAGACAATAAAAGTGCAGACGTTAGAATTACTTTTTTCATAGGTTTTATATTTTAAATATTAAGGGGATTTTTAAGGTTGAATTTTTAATGTAAACACAAATGTATTTAAATATTATTAAATTAAAAATAAAAATTCTTCTCTGAATATCAAAGAAGAATTTATTTTACATAAGATTGAATTGCTACTCTAAATTATAATGAATCAGCTGATTAATTTCATGATCTCCAAAGCAACTTTCAACGCTTCAGTCCCGTCTTCCAAAGAAACTTCAACGTTTTTGTCTTCTAAAATGGCCTCTGCAAAAGAATTAAGCTCGTCTAAAATCGCATTATTAGGCTGAATATTTGGATATTCAAATAAAATCTGATTTTTCTCACCTTCCGCATTTTCGATAATCATGTCAAACGGAGTAGGATTTTCCGGAGCATCTTTCATCCTGATCACTTCTGCTTTTTTCTCTAAGAAATCTACAGAAACATAAGCATCTTTCTGGAAAAATCTGCTTTTTCTCATCGCTTTCATAGAGATTCTTGACGTCGTAAGATTAGCAACACATCCATTTTCAAACTCGATTCTTGCATTGGCAATATCCGGACTTTTACTTACCACACAAACGCCGCTTGCATGGATGTTTTTCACTTTAGATTTTACAACACTTAATAAAATATCCAGATCATGTATCATTAAATCCAAAACTACAGAAACGTCTGTTCCGCGCGGATTAAATTCTGCCAAACGGTGAATTTCAATAAACATCGGATTCTGAATATAATCTTTTGCCCCAATAAAAGCCGGATTGTATCTTTCAACGTGTCCTACTTGTGCTTTTATCCCAAATTCACGGCATTTGTAAAGAATTTCTTCTGCCTGTTGAAGCGTTTGCGTAATTGGTTTTTCAATAAAAAAGTGAAGACCTTTTTCAATGGCTTTCAAAGCATAATCGTAATGATAAAGCGTTGGAGTCACAATATCCAGCATTTCAATCTTACTCAGCAACTCTTCCAGATTTTCAAAATATTTGTAACCAAATTCGGCTTCCAGTTTTTTACCGTTTTCCGCATCTTTATCATGGAAACCTATAAGTTCGTATTTATCAGACTGATTCAGAAGTCGTAAATGTATTTTTCCCAAATGTCCGGCTCCCACCAAACCTGCTTTCAACATAGTTTTTAATTTTTGTAAATATAGTAATTTTAGGTATTCGGAAACAGATGATAGGTTTTAGGTTGATCAATAGCGATTGTTTTGCTATTTTTGTGAGAACTCTATTATCAAGACTCTAAAAATTACTCAATAATAATGCAGGATTCATTCGCACATAAAGGAAAAAGAAAAATTTTGGTTGAATATCTTCGTCAGAGAATCGGTATCTCAGACGAAAATGTACTTTCGGCGATGAATGAAGTTCCGAGACATCTTTTTATAGAAAGTATTTTTGAAGATTTTGCTTATGAAGACCGTGCATTTCCTATTTTGGCACATCAGACGATTTCGCATCCTTCAACGGTTGCCGAGCAGTCTGAACTTCTGCAATTGAAAGCAGGCGAAAAAGTGCTTGAAATTGGAACCGGCTGTGGTTATCAAACTGCCGTTTTACTGGCAATGAAAGGATTGGTATATACAGTTGAAAGACAGAAAGATTTGTTTGATTATTCGAAGAAAAAATTCAGAGAACTGCATTTGCACCCGAAGTTTCAGAGTTTTGGAGACGGTTTTGCGGGATTGCCGACTTTCGCCCCTTTCGATAAAATTATTGTGACTTGTGGAGCGGCAGTTTTACCTATCGAATTATTAAAACAATTAAAAGTTGGCGGAAAAATGGTGATTCCTTTGGGACCCACAGACGAGCAGGTTTTATTTAGATTTACTAAAGTCTCACCTACAGAAATTGAAAAAGAAGAGTTCGGTGCATACAAATTTGTTCCGATGTTAAATAATACAAACCAATAAATCATGATCAATCCGGAAATCCTCGATTATAACAATTTACATTCAGATTCAGATAAAGAAATCTGCGTATTGCTTTCTGCAATAATTGATGGTGAAATAAGCGGTGCAGAAAATAAAATCTGGCACGCTCATCCCGTTTGGTTTTTAGACGGAAACCCGATTGTTGGGTACAGTAAGCAGAAAAAAGGAATCCGCCTTATGTTTTGGAGCGGAAAATCTTTTTATGAAGAAAAACTGAATGTAGAAGGAGGGAAATTTCAGGATGCTTCGGTGTTTTTCAATGATAAAAGTGAAATTGATGAAGAGGATATAAAAAGATGGCTGAAAAAATCAGTAGAAATTCAGTGGGATTATAAAAATATTGTAAAAAGAAAGGGTGAGCTAATCAGACTGAAATGATATTTTCGGAACGAAAATTGAACTTCAGTTTAAATGAAATTAAAGATTTAAAAATAAATAATAGAAACCTCACTTGTAAAAGTTGTGAGGTTTTTTGTTTTTAAATAATCACCTAATACATCAACCCATCACATGAAAGTTTTCATCAATAAAAGAATTCCCCAAATAGGAATTACCATGCTGAAAGAAGCAGGATTAGAAGTAACCGTTTCAGAAAACCCTGAATTAGTTCAGGAAGAATGGCTGAAATATTGTAAAAATACAGACGTAATTCTTAACGTTGGACAAAATAAATACGATAAAGAATTTTTTGAAGAATTTCCTAATGTAAAAGCGATTGCATTGTATTCAGTAGGTTTTGATCATGTTGACATCCAGGAAGCGATTCAGAGAAATATTCCTGTAGGAAATACACCGGAAGTATTAAGCAGAGCAACTTCAGATGTCGCATTTCTCCTGATGCAATCTGTTGCCAGAAGAGCAGGTTATTATTTACAAAAGGTAAAAGATGGAAATTGGGGAGAGTTTGATCCGCTTCACGAATTAGGTCAGGAGTTATACGGAAAAACTCTGGGTGTTTTCGGGTTGGGAAGAATCGGTTTTGAGATGGCTGAAAAATGTAAAAAAGCTTTTGATATGAATATTATTTATCATAACAGAAGTCATCATGATGAAGCTGAAAAAGAACTTGGAGCAAAATATGTTTCGTTTGAAGAATTGGTGAGTGAATCAGATGTTTTAAGTATTCATGCTAATTTTACTGAGGAACATTCAGAGCTTTTTAATCAATCTGTTTTCGAAAAAATGAAACCAAATGCAATCTTTATCAATACAGCAAGAGGCGGTTTTCATAATCAGAAAGATTTGTATAATGCCTTGATTTCAGAAAAAATCTGGGGAGCTGGTTTGGATGTCACAAATCCGGAGCCGATTGAAGTAGATGATCCTATTCTGAAACTTTCAAATGTTTGTATTTTGCCGCATATCGGCTCGGCAACTATTGAAGCCAGAAACGGGATGGCAAAATTAGCCGCTGAAAATATCATCGCTTTCTCTAAAGATGAAAAAATGCCTCACTGTGCTAATCCCGAAGTTTATAAAAATTAAAAGATAGGTTGGAATCATTTTTGACATAATTACAGCAACACTAAAAAATATGATTATGAGCACACAAGACAATGCTGAAGAGCAACAAAGAAAACTTGCAGAGATGGATTACAATCCGGGCGAAGATATTTTTAACAAAGAAGAGCATATCCCTTTAGACGGCGATGGGAATCCAATTATGAATCCTGATCACGTTAATGACGGAATGCCTTTCGGATTAGATGTTCCCGGTGCTGAAGATGACGATAATTTTGAGCAGATAACCAGTCAGCTGCCGGATGAGGAAAATGATTTTTATAATTTAAGTGAAGATGAGGATGAAAATGAGGAAGATAATGATGATATTATAGAATAAAATACATAATTTTAATAAAAAAATAAAACTGTCTCTATGAGATGGTTTTTTTTCGTTAATATATATTAAATTATAGTAAATAAATATTTTATATTGTTGATTTAACATTAAAAATATTTTACTTTTGTTAAGTGTTAAACAATAAACGATTATTGTTTAATTGTATGTTAATTGCAAATCTGTCCAATATGAAAAAATATCTATCCATTATATTTTTAGTAATCTTTGTATCAGTCTTTTCTCAAAATCCAATTCAGGTAAAGATTAAAGATGCTGCAGGTAATGAAAACTATCATGTAACCTGTACTAATGATCTTGATGCCAGTGGCTGTCTTCAACTTCATGTGGAATTTCCTGTATTAAAAGAGACAAACACATATGCAGTGACTCCGGAAGTTTATAATCCTGCAATTCCTCTCAATCAAGGTACATCTCTCAATGCGAGCTTTGATGACTTGTTTGCCGTAAAATTGGATCTCCCGTTTTCTTTTTGTTTTTTTAATCAGAATTTTAATGCTCTTGTTGTTGGCTCAAACGGGATGGTTACTTTTGATCTCGCTCAGCTCGGAAATATTAATTATCCCAATGTTTTCTGGCAAAACCCAAACCCGAGTCTTCCTAAAAATTCAATCTTCGGGGTTTATCATGATATGGTTTTTGCAAATGGTGACAGTTCAGAAATTTATTATTCTACGGTAGGAACTGTACCCTACAGAAAATTTGTCATTAATTTTTATGACGGTAGAGTAGCAGGCTGTACAGACCGTTCTTCATCACAGATTGTCCTGCATGAGACCACCAATATTGTTGAAGTTTTTGTTGATAAAAAACTGACCCCTTGCGCAACGAGAAAATTTGAAAATGCTTTGATAGGAATCATGAATAATGACGGCACTTTAGGCTATTCTCCACCTTCAAGAAATACAGGAAATTGGGAGTCGTTGCAGGAAGCTTACAAGTTTACCCCAACAGGAAATGCCATTCAGCCGGAAGTTGCCTGGACTAATTCTGCAGGGCAGGTTGTAGCAAACGGTGTACAAACCAATATTTGCCCGACCCAAAATGAAACATACACCGCAACAGTTAAATTTAATGTTTGTGGAAGCAGTTTTCTTAATTTTACAGACGATTTTATCCTTAGTTTTGATGCAAGTTATCCTGTTGCAAAAAATTACAGCCAGAATTTTTGCGGAAATGCTCCGATCAATATTAACCTGAATGATTTTAAACCAAATGTAACCTCACAAAACCCTGCCAACTTCAATTTTACCTATCATTCCACGTTGCAGGATGCACAGACCAACCAGAATGCATTACCATCAAATTATAGTTTGACTTCTAATTCAATATTTTATGTAAGAATTCAGAATCCGAATGTTCCGGGTTGTTTTAGAGTTGCCGTTCTTACCCTTAATTTTTTAAGTAAAAATCTGATTACAGATATTATTTCGCTTTGTGATACGAATAATGACGGTGTTGAAAATTCGTATGATCTGACTTTATTAAACAACCTGATTCTTGCACCGGGAACTACCGGAATTACGTATCATGCAACCCAAAATGATGCTCAGAATAATAACAATGCTATCGTAACTGCTAATATTACGTCTACTACAAAAATTTGGGTTAGATTACAGGAAGCAAATTGTGTGTATGTTTTAGGACCTTTGAATTTCCTTTTCAAACCGGGTGTTAATGCCAATTCTATTGGTATTTATTCGTACACGGTGTGTGATATCAATGATAATAATTTAGAGCCTTTTGATTTTGCATTGAACCTTGGACCTTTAATTTCCACTCAACCGGGAGCAGTTTTTACGACCTATAGTACTTTTGCTGGAGCATTTAGCGGAACAGGTCCATTGCTCGGAACCATCAAGGATGGGTTACAAACAGTTTTTATCAGAGTGCAAATTCCGGGAGGATGTTTTACAGTAATTTCTGTGAACATGAATGTAACTTTTACGCAGATTAAAGCCAATGAAAAAAATGAATACATCTGTTTCAACGGGACCGAAGATGTGAGTTTTAATTTGCAGACGCTTTCTGCCAATATGCTTATACAACCCGCTACAGTTCCGGTCACAGCGTTTTATGCAACGTATGGTGATGCAGAACTGGAGAATAATCCTATTGCTCCCAACCAGACCATAACGACCAACGGTAATTTTGTAACACAGACCTATTATATTCGTTTTGAACAGTCGAATGAATGTTATACCATAAGAGCCATCAATGTTAATTTGGTTCATCCGGTGATCGTTTCGTCAAATTTCAGTATTTGTGATTTTAATAATGATAATTCAGAAAACGCTTTGCTCACACCATTTTCCGGTGCGATAATCGGTAGCCAGAATGCAAGTGTTTTATTTTATCTGAATCTTTCGGATGCTCAGTCAGGAAATAATCCTGTGACGAATGCCACAATCTCCGGAAATACTCAGGTTTTTGTAAAAATTACCTCTTATAACTGCTCCCAGATTTATCCGGTAAACTTCTCGCTGGTTTCCACTCCAGCCGTGAATTCTACTGTAAATGTTTCATTAAATAATATCTGTGATAACAATAATGATGGGGTAGAAAATTATAACCTTACCCTTTCGCAACCACAGATTTATAACGGATCATCAAATGTTGCTTTTACTTATTACACAGCTTATGATCCCGCTACTCATACGTTTTCAGGTGAAATCACCAATCCGGCACAATTTCCGGTGCAGGGAAGTGCTACGGTTTTTGTAAAAGTAAAATTTAATAATAGCGAATGTTTCTCAGTGTCTCAGCTGAATATTCAAATGACGTTTTTACCTGCAGTTGTATTGTCAAATGCTGTTTTGAACAAGTGTGATGAAGATTTTAACTTAAGCGAAAATTTTCAGTTGAATGATGCGGTTCCACAACTGTTTTTACCAGCTCAGAATACCTATGCGCTTTCTGATATGAACATTTCGTATTATCTCACATCAGCCGAAGCAAATGCAGGAAATTCAGCGAATCAGATTGGCAGTTCTTTTACGGCAAATGTTTCTACATTACAGGTTTGGGTAAGATTTCAGTCAACTACGACAGGTTGCTTTTCTGTAGCATCCATTCAGTTAAACACCTATTTTCCTCCAAAAGCGATCAACTCATCCATCATAATTTGTGACGATAATTTAGACGGAACCTATGAAGTAAACCTTTTGAATTACACCAATTTATATGTTGATATCCCAAATCAGATCAATACATTCAGTTTTTATCTGAATCTGCAGGATGCTCAAAATGGAGTAAATGCAATTGCAAATCCTGCTAATTTTACGGCTCAGCCTTTCCCGACTCAGATTTGGGTGAAAATTCAGAATATTCCTGGTTGTGATGATATTGCCATAATCAATTTTACGATCGGAAATAAAGTTGTGCTTCAGAATGCAGGACCGTTTAATTTAAATAACGTCTGTGATAATGGTAATGACGGAATTGAAAATGTAAATCTGACTCAGTTTCAACAACAGATGTATTCTGGCAGTAACGTGGTGTTTTCATATTATCCGTCTCTGTCAGATTTAAATGCGGGAACCAATGTTATTGCCAATCCGGGAAGTTATTCTTTTAACCAAAATTCAGGTTCGAATATCATTTATGTAAAAGTGAGTGTTCCTGGGTTCTGTGCTGAAGTGAGCACGATCAAAATTTCTTTAAAGAAAGTACCGATATTTGAAATTCCGACACAATATTTCTGTCCGGGAGAAAGCTTCACCCATACCGTAAAAGTTGAAGGGCATATCATCATAAGTTATGTATGGACAAATCCTTCAGGGCAAGTAGTTTCAAACACCAATACAGTTACAGGAAATATGGTTGGAAATTATTCTTTAACTGTTACGTCAGATAACGGCTGTACTTATACGGTAACTTTTGAGGCGAAATATTATGATGTTCCGGTTATTCAGCAGCTTGTTGCCAGTGGAAATAGCTTCACCGTCACGGCTACAGGTTCACAACCGATTTTGTATTCTATAGACGGAATCACATGGCAGTCAAGTAATGTTTTCTACAATTTACCTACCGGAATTACCACGTTCTATGTGAAATATGTGGAAGGTAAATGTATCATCAAACAGGATGGAGTGATTTTAGATATTAAAAATGCAATCACACCAAATGGTGACGGTGTGAATGATAAATGGATTGTCAAGAATCTTCATGTATTCGGAACTAAAATGACCAATGTAAAGGTATTTGACAGATATCAATATCTGATTTTCGAGCAAAATACGAATACTCAAATCATCTGGGACGGAACCATCGCCGGAAGACCAATCCCGACCTCAAGTTATTGGTATGTAATCACGCTTCCGGATGGAAGATCATTTACCGGATGGATTCTCGTAAAAAACACTAATTAATCTTAAATAATTGACAACAAAACCTCATTGATTTCAGTGAGGTTTTTTATGTTTAAATTAATTATCAGCAGCACAAAAATTCCCCTCCTCTGGAGGGGTGGCGAAAATTCCAAAGGAATTTTTGACGGGGTGGTTTAAAAACGGAATCAAACTTCAAGATTTTATTATTCTTTATTTATAAACTACCCCGTCTAAATTTTTAAGGAAAATTTATCCACCCCTCCAGAGGAGGGGAATTCATGTTATGGAAGGCTCTGCGTCAAGAATGAAATTCATCACCAGGTATATTTTCTCATTTGAGTTGCAGGAATTTTCTAATTTGAATATCTTTAAAACCACAAAAAAGCCAACAACAATCAACCAGTAATACTCAACTATAAATGACTTTCCAACAACAGATACAGCAGGGAATTCCCGCAGAATTACCTCAGTCCAAACCATACGATAATAATATCAATCATGCTCCGAAACGTAAAGAAATTTTAACGGAAGAAGAGAAAATATTAGCCTTAAAGAATGCTTTGCGTTATTTCGAACCTCAGTTTCATGCAGAATTGTTGCCGGAATTTAAAGAGGAATTGGAAAAATACGGCAGAATTTACATGTATCGCTTTCGTCCGGATTACGAGATGAAAGCAAGAGATATTGCAGAATATCCCGGAAAATCTGAACAGGCAAAAGCAATCATGCTGATGATCCAGAACAACCTGGATTATGCGGTGGCTCAACATCCGCACGAATTGATTACTTACGGTGGAAATGGTGCGGTATTTTCAAACTGGGCTCAATATCTTCTGACCATGAAATATCTGTCAGAAATGACCGACGAACAAACGTTGACCATGTATTCCGGTCATCCGATGGGATTGTTTCCTTCTCACAAAGATGCTCCGAGAGTTGTAGTGACGAATGGAATGATGATCCCCAATTATTCCAAACCGGATGATTGGGAAAAATTCAATGCATTGGGTGTTTCTCAGTATGGACAAATGACCGCAGGAAGTTATATGTACATCGGTCCGCAGGGAATTGTTCACGGAACGACCATTACGGTTTTGAATGCTTTCAGAAAAATAAATAAAGAACCGAAAGGCGGATTATTCGTTACCTCGGGTTTAGGCGGAATGTCCGGAGCGCAGCCCAAGGCAGGAAATATTGCAGGTTGCGTTACAGTTTGTGCAGAAGTGAATCCTAAAATTACAAAGATTCGTCACGAACAAAAATGGGTGAATGAAATCCACGAAAATCTGGATGAGCTGGTAGAAAGAGTGAGAAAAGCACAGGAAAACAAAGAAGCAGTTTCGTTAGCTTATCTTGGAAATATCGTTGAGGTTTGGGAGAAGTTTGATGAAGAAAATTTACGAATCGATATCGGTTCAGATCAGACTTCGCTTCACAATCCTTGGGCGGGAGGTTATTATCCGGCCGGACAAACCTTTGAGGAATCCAATACGATGATGGCAGAAAATCCTGAATTATTCAAGGAAAAAGTGCAGGAAACGTTGAAAAGACACGCTGCAGCCATCAATAAACACACCGAAAAAGGAACGTATTTCTTCGATTACGGAAATGCCTTTTTACTCGAAGCTTCAAGAGCCGGAGCCGATGTCATGTCAGACAATCCGACGATTGGGAGAGAATTCAGATACGCATCTTATGTTCAGGATATTATGGGACCGATGTGTTTTGATTATGGTTTCGGGCCGTTCCGTTGGGTTTGCGCAAGCGGAAAACCGGAAGATTTACAGAAAACAGATGAAATTGCCTGTCAGGTTTTGGAGGAAATGATTAAATCGTCACCCGAAGAAATTCAACAGCAGATGAAAGACAATATCACTTGGATTAAAGGTGCTCAGGAAAATAAATTGGTGGTTGGTTCGCAAGCGAGAATTCTATACGCCGATGCAGAAGGAAGAATGAAAATTGCAGAAGCTTTCAACAATGCTATTAAAAACGGAGAAATCGGAGCGGTAGTTTTGGGAAGAGACCATCACGATGTTTCGGGAACGGATTCTCCGTACAGAGAGACTTCCAACATTTATGACGGTTCAAGATTTACGGCTGACATGGCGATCCAGAATGTAATTGGTGACAGTTTCCGTGGGGCGACTTGGGTGAGTATTCACAACGGAGGCGGCGTTGGTTGGGGAGAAGTGATCAACGGTGGTTTCGGGATGTTGCTCGATGGAAGCGATGATGCCGACAGAAGATTAAAATCTATGCTTTTCTGGGACGTCAACAACGGAATTTCCCGAAGAAGCTGGGCAAGAAATGAAGGCGCAGTTTTCGCCATCAAAAGAGCAATGGAAGCAGAGCCGAATTTAAAAGTGACGCTGCCGAATTTTGTGGATGAGAGTTTGTTTTAGCACCGTCATTGCGAGGAAGAATGACGAAGCAATCTGTTGAATTAGTTTACCATTTTGAAAGGATTGCTTCTCTTTGCTCGCAATGACTGAACATATAAAAACCTGCCGAAAAGCAGGTTTTTTGTATTAAAAAGATGACTATCTATTTCCCTTAAAAGTTACCCCAAGAGAAACCACAGGTTTTGTAAACTGATTTCCGTTGGCAACATCTCCATTTCCGAAAACGAACTGATAACCGGCTCGTGTGGTAATATACACCGATATATTCTCCTTAGTCATGGTTCCTAATTTCAATGAAAAATCAACTCCACCCTGAATACTGTAAAAAAGATCACGGTTGAGTCTTCGGGGAACTTCGTATTCATTTACTAACCAGATGCCGTCAATTTCACTGTATGATATTTCAGTAGTTTTTTCGTCGGGATTCACAAGATTTAAAAAATACACCCCTGTTGAAAGATACGTGCTGAAAAAAATCTTTTCCGTATTAACAAGGTCGTTTTGCGCCAGAACATTAAGAATGATATGATTGGATCGTGTTCTGTTGGCTAAATACCCGAAATTTTCAGAATGTTTTTCGCGGGTAAAACTCAATGCTCCTCCCAATGAAACACGGTCACTAATGTAAGATCTTGCGTTGAGGTGTAATGCAGGTTGATATGTCCGGATCGCTGGCTGCCATTCTATTCCTCCAAAAAATGCAATCTTATCTTTTTGTGCAAAATACATTTGACAGCTGAGTAAAAATACCAGAATATAAAGTGCTTTTTTCATGACAAAGAATTTTAAGGTTAAACTCATAAGAATGGAAAAATAATTTCTGAGAAAGATTTTATCATCACTCTTTATTAATAAGACTTTAGAATTCTGAAAAGGTTGCCTTAGTTCATAACTTTTGTAGAAAATAAGAAAACCTGCTGTAAGGCAGGTTTTTTATGAAGTTTTCTACTCATAATTTGTTACTGTTGAGAGAATCTCCGCTTTGTAATTATAAATTTCATCCAGTGAACCCAGAAGCTTTTTTTCGCCATTATCTTTACCGTTGTTGAATAACTCAATATATTTATTTGACGAGTTAAAATGCAATCGGCAAATTGGTTTTCTGTTATTGTCATCAAGCAATACTCCGAAATAAGATTGTGTATCTCTGAAAGCTATACGGGGTGATGATAAAACTTCTCTTAAAATTGCTTTTACAATCTGAGATCCTTCAACCTCTTCTTCAGTGGTAATAAATTTAGCAGTTTCAATATTACTATCTACCGAAGGGATTTGATCTTGTGTTTTGGAAGGAACTGTTTCAGTAATATTTAATGCATTCTTCAATCTGAAATTAATTGATTCATTGATAGAATTTGAAAATGCTTTTTTGGTATACTCTTTAAAAGCAACCATTCTAGATGCGATAAGTGGTTTTTCAAAAAATCTATTGACCAATAGTTTTACCATTTCATCAGTTGGTTCTTGTAATTCTTTTTCAAACTCATTTCGTATAGCTTTAATATATTTTAAATCTTCAGCAGAATCTAAAATCTGTTCCAAATTATACCCATTTTTAGTAAAATTTTCCAGTATTCTTAAACTTGAATCTTTTAAATTTGATAAATCTAATGTAAAGAATGGCTTTTCATCCATAATATTTGGCTTTTCTAAATCTGCATAAAAGTTATATACATGACCATTTGTTAGAACTCCAAATTTTGATTTTGATACATGATAATATCTGTGTAATTGAGAATTATGTGCATCAACTTTTTCTTTCCAATGCTTACACTCAATAATAAGAATTGGTTCGTTATCTTTTTTAATCACATAATCTATTTTCTCACCTTTTTTTGTTCCGATATCACAAATATGTTCTGGAATAACTTCAGTCGGATTAAATATATCATATCCCAATATCTGGATAAATGGCATTACAAAGGCATTTTTTGTTGCTTCTTCTGTATTTATTTGATCTTTTAGGGCATCAACTCTTTCATGTAGTTGCTGTAATTTTAGTTTTAAATCTGTTTCCATTGTTTATATTAGTTTTTGAAATTATTAGTATTTTAGTTTTTTGATTAAATTAATGTGAGTAAATATAATATTTTATTCAATAGTTTATATAAGATAACTCAAATAATTAATTTTATGGAAATTATCAGTTAATTTTTAAGTTCTCAGTTCATCACAATTCAAACTCACCGCACACAAACCTCCCAACCTCCTATAAAACAACCCTCCTGCAACTGCATTCCCCACAAAATGTTTTAAACTAAAGCAGAATTATTCTTTCAGAATTTTACTCGAACTGACGGCTTTTAATAACAATATTTCAAGAATTTTAAGGTGATCTAACATTCATTTTTATAGGTAAAAGAAAATTATGATTATATTTGTCTCATAAAATGATATCAAAAAAGATAAAATAATGATAGCAGAAATAGAAAAATTTATAGAAATACAAAACAATATTGATGAGATTCTTAAAAATTCTCCCTTCAAAATGTCATATATTATAGAGAAATCAGGAATCAAAAAACCTACTTTTTTTAAGAAATTAAAAGAAAAAAGATTTACACCGGAAGAACTTTTAGTCATTTCAAAAACCATTGAACCTAAAGAATGGAGAAATGAAACTAAAGAAGAAATTCTGGAATCTTTTGTAAGAGCTGAAGAAGATTTTAAAAACGGAAAAATTTACACCTACGACCAAGTGAAAGAGCGTTCCAGAAAAAGATTAGAAGACTATAGAAATGGAAATTCAATTAAGTAAGGAAGCCTTTGATGATCTGGATAAAATTGAAAACTATCTTTTAAGAAGGTGGAATGACAAAGTACTGGAAGATTTCAATTCTAAATTTGACAACTGCTTGCAAATCATTTTAGACGGCGTTGCAATATTTCAAAATTATGAAGATACAGATTACCAAAAAATGCTTATAACAAGGCATAATACGCTTGTTTATATTATTGAAAATGATGTTTTGAAAATCATTAGAATTCTCCAAAACTTCCAAGATCCAGAAGATAATTACAAATCTATTAATGAATAACAAAAAAACTCATTAGTCACTAAGTTTTCCAATTTCAATAAAACCATATTAAATTTCATTCAAAAACCTTTTAAATAGAGCAAATCAATAAGTTTGCTATTCCGAAAGTCGATCTTAAACTCTAACTTTATTCTTTTAAAACTTCAAATTCCAATTATTAAAAAGAAAAAATTTATGAGCGCAGCAGATACACGATCATTTCAGGAAATTTTTAAAAGCGAAAACGAAATCCCCGAAGAGTACAAAGTTCAGGAAATTCACCAGAGAGTTTATTTGTTAAATGGCGAATTGGTAGAATGGAAAGGCGATGTTACCGAAATTTATTCGCCAGTCTGCATTCGTACAGAAAATGGTCTGGAAAGAAAACTACTGGGAAGCATCCCAAACATCGGTCAACAGGAAGCGATGGAAGTGCTTGATGCATCAGTAAAAGCCTACAATAACGGTCTTGGCGAATGGCCAACCATGTCTGTGGAAGGTCGCATCAAATGTATGCAAAAGTTTGTATATCTGATGATTAAAGAACGTGATCTTATCATCAAATTACTGATGTGGGAAATCGGAAAAACTTTGCCGGATTCTACGAAAGAATTTGACCGTACCGTAGATTACATCAACCAAACTATTGATGCGTTAAAAGATCTGGATCGAGAATCATCCCGTTTCCAGCAGGCGGAAGGAACGATTGCACAAATCAGGAGAGCACCACTTGGAGTGGTTTTGAGCATGGGACCGTTCAATTATCCTTTAAACGAGATTTTCACCACATTGATTCCCGCGTTGATTATGGGAAATACGATTATTTTTAAACTTCCCAAGCATGGTGTTTTAGCGCATTATCCATTATTAAATGCTTTCAAAGAAGCTTTTCCGAAGGGAACAGTAAATACACTATACGGCAAAGGTGCAGAAATTATCACCCCGATTATGGAAAGCGGAAAAGTAAATGTTCTCGCATTCATCGGATCAAGTAAAGTTGCAAACGGACTGAAAAAACTACACCCGAAAGTCAACAGATTGAGAGCTATTCTGAGTTTAGATGCCAAAAATGCTGCGATTGTAACCAAAAATGCCAATCTTGATATTGCAGTGAGCGAAATTATTCTCGGAGCGCTTTCTTTTAACGGACAGCGTTGTACAGCTTTAAAATTAATCTTCGTACAAAAAGATGTTGCTGAAGAATTTACTGCTAAATTAAACAAAGCCGTTTCCGAATTAAAACCCGGATTACCGTGGGAAAAAGATGTGAAAATCACACCGCTTCCTGAAGTCAACAAACCGCCATATCTTCGTGAATGTATCGAAGATGCGTTGTCAAAAGGCGCAAAAGTTTTGAATGATAATGGGGGTTACAATGAGAAATCTTTTGTATTTCCTGCCGTCGTTTATCCGGTAAACAGTGATATGAAACTGTATCATGAAGAACAGTTCGGGCCAATTATTCCTGTTGTTCCTTTTGAAACGATTGAAGAGCCGATCGATTATCAGGTCAATGCTTCTCATGGAATGCAGGTGAGTATTTTCAGTGAAGATGCACAGGAAGTTTCAAAACTGATTGATCCTTTTGTAAACTTGGTGAGCCGTGTAAATATCAACTGTCAGGCGCAACGTGGTCCGGATGTTTTTCCTTTTACCGGAAGAAAAGACAGCGCAGAAGGTACACTTTCAGTGTTTGATGCGCTTCGTTCGTTCTCCATCAGATCACTGGTAGCTGCAAAGTCTACGGAGTCCAACAAAAATCTTTTGAATACGATTGTAAGAGATCATGATTCTAATTTTTTGAGTACGGATTATCTGTTTTGAATTGACAATTTTATATCACAAACCTGCAGTAATGCAGGTTTTTTTGTTTATTCATTAAGAGCTTAAAGATTATTCCGAAACTTGGTAAAACCCGTTTTCCACTTGGTGAATAGTTTTTGGATACTACTTTATATGTATATATTTGTTTGATGAATTGGATCCGGATTTTTGTATTGATTCTGATGATTTCTGTGAGTAGTTTGTATTCACAGAACAGAACTACGCAGGAAGTTGTTGCAGAAACCGCCAAACTCAAAAAAGCAGTCGATAACAAAGATGAATCTGCCGAAGCCAATTCTTATTACAACATCGGAGAAACTTTTTACAACAACGGAAATTTCTCTAAAAGCGAAGAGTATTTTATTAAGTCTAAAAACATTTATGAAAAGCTGAATGATAAGCAAAACCTTGAAAAAGTTACCCGCAAACTCGCTCAGTCACAGGAAAATCAGAACAAACTAAAATCAGCTGTAAAAAACTACGAGAGTGCTTCAAATATCGGATATTCAAAATCAAGAAAGGTCTTAAATGCCAATGATGCTTCCAGACTTTCATCACCGGTTGCAGAAGACAGAGCTGAAGCCATTCAAAACAATATTCAGCTCAGTGAGAAAGAAAATAATAAAGAAAATCTTGCAGCCAGTTACAGCCAGATGGCAGAAGTGAATGCAGAACAAAAAAATATTCCTAAAGCTGAAGAAAACTTCAATAATGCTTACAAAATTTCGAAAGATATTGAACCCCAACAGGCGTTGGCAATCAACCAGAAACTTACAGATTTTTATGTAGAAAATAAGAATTTTGATAAAGCTATTAAAGCCAAAAAAGCAGTATTAAAAGAAGACTTTGTAAATGATAATTCGCAGAAAAAAGTAGAGCAAATTCAGGAACTTGCCGAGATTTATATTAAGAAAAATGACCCGAAGGAAGCAATTATCTTACTCAGAAATGCTTATGATATTGCTTTAAATAAAGGACACACTTTGGAAGCGCAAAAAAGCGTCAAAAAACTCGACAGTCTGTATTCAATTTCACAAAATACAGATGCTTCGGTACAGTTGTATCGTGACTTCCTGGGACAGTTGCCCGATTTGGTTTCCAAAGACCGAAGCCTGGTTGATAATAAAATTCTGGAAGATACCGAACAGCGCATTTCACAGCTTGAAAAAGAAAAACAGCTGAAAGATGAGCTGATCCGTAAGAAAAATATCTTCAACTACAGCCTGATTGCAGCACTGGCAGTTTTATCTGTTTTAATATTTTTTATTTTCAGAACGTTGAAAAAAGTTCAGATCAAAAATAAAAAAATTGCTTTACAGTCATTGAGGCGTGAGATGAATCCGCATTTTATTTTTAACAGTTTAAATTCTGTCAATCATTTTATCGCTACCAATAATGAGCTGGAAGCCAATCAATATCTTACAAAATTCTCTAAACTGATGCGTGGAGTGATGGAAAATTCTGCTGAAGACTTTATCCCGTTTCACCAGGAACTTGATTTGCTTCAGAATTATCTGGCTTTGGAAAAAACTCGTTTTACAGATAAATTTGATTACGAAATTGTGGTTGATGAAAATATAAACCAACAAAATCTTCAGATTCCGGGAATGATGGTTCAGCCTTTTTTAGAAAATGCAATCTGGCACGGATTGCGTTACAGAACAGAAAGAGGATTTTTGAAACTTCATTTCACAAACGAAAACCAGTATTTAAAAATCACCATACAAGACAACGGAATTGGTATTGAAGAAAGTAAAAAACAGAAAACAACTCACCAGAAAAACCGTGAAGGCCGTGGAATGAAGAATACTTTGGAAAGAATCAGATTGCTCAACGATTTGTACAAAAAAGATATTGTTTGTACTGTAAAAGATTCTGAAAATGGTGTTTTGGTTGAAATTAAATATAAGTTATAAATAATGTTGAGATCTCTTAAGGATGACTGTAAACTAACTCCGGCAAATTAAAACTTAATTCCTGACACTCATGAAAATAAAATCTGTAATCGTAGATGACGAAAAAATTGCAAGAGAAGTTTTAAGAAATTATCTCACAAAATACTGTCCGCAAATTGAGATTTTAGGCGAGGCAGAAAATATCAAAGATGCCGTTCCGTTGATTGCAGAATTGCAGCCACAGTTGGTTTTTTTGGATGTTGAAATGCCTTTCGGGAACGCTTTTGATGTGCTGGAAGCTACTAAAGAATTTTCTTACGAAACGATTTTTATCACAGCATTTTCGCATTATTCTCTTCAGGCTTTAAACAAATCTGCGAGTTATTATATTCTCAAACCGATTGATATTCAGGAGTTAATTTTGGCGGTCAATAAAGTCGCAGAAAGTTTAGAAAAGAATGAAGAGCTTAACCGTAACAAAATTCTTCTTGAAAATTTAAAATTAAAACCAGAAAAACAACAGTTGATTCTCCCGACTTTGCAGGGTTTTGATGTGGTAAAGACCGAAGATATTGTAAGACTTCAGGCAGACGGAAATTTCACTCAGGTTTATCTTACCGATCATTCAAAAAAAATGGTTTGCAGATTCTTAAAACATTTCGATGATTTGCTTGAAAATCCTTTTGTGAGAGTTCACCGTTCGCATATCATCAATACCAATTTTGTAAAATCTTACCACAAAAGCGGAACGGCAACGTTGTCTGATAACACTGAAATAGAAGTTTCCGGCAGTTTTAAAGAGCAGTTTTTGAAAATTTTTTCATAGTTGGTTTATCCGTTTGTAGCTTTTTATAATTCGCCAAAAGCCAGGTAAGGCATCATTTTTGAATTTCCAAATACAAATAAAGCATTATGAAAACTTTTCAGAAAATAGCTGCTGCAGTTTCTTTAGGTATTGTCGGATTATTAATTGTCAATTCGTGTTCGGTAGGAATTCCGAAGGGAGCAACGGCAGTTAAAAATTTTAATTCAGATAAATATCTCGGAAAATGGTACGAAATTGCCCGTTTTGATTTCAAATTTGAAAAAAACATGGATAATGTGACAGCCAATTATTCTTTAAATCCTGATGGATCAATAAGAGTTCAGAACAGAGGCTATAATTACGTTAAAAAAGAATGGAAAGAATCAATCGGTGAAGCAAGATTCGTTAATGATCAATCTGAAGCGAGATTGAAAGTTTCATTTTTCAAACCGATTTGGGCTGGTTATAATGTGATTGATATTGATGATGATTACCAAAATGCTTTGGTTGTAGGAAACAGCACAAAATACATGTGGATTTTATCCCGAAACAAAGAAGTTTCCAATAGCATCAGAGAAAGATTTTTAGCAAAAGCACAAAAATTAGGTTTTAATACCAATGAACTAATTTGGGTAAAGCATAATTAAAACAAAAGACAAAATTCACTTGTGAATTTTGCCTTTCTCTTTTAGATACCTTTATATTCCTTCCATTCCTTAAAGCGGTGGTCGATAACCTGTTCCATCATATCATAGTTTGCATAAGTGTCTTCAATATGATAAAAAGTTTCATATTCAAAATCGCTTTCTTCAGCTATACTGTCAAAAATATTGATATAATCTGTTGCGAATGAACTGTATTTATTACCAAAATCTGTTTCATCTGCATAATAATCTTTGGCAAAACTATTTCCCAAATCATTCAGATCATATTCAGAAAATTTTCCGTCTAAAGCGTCAATGACAAAGTCTGCACCGGTGATTTCACGTTTTTTTAAACTTTCGATTTCATTTTCGCAGTCATTTTTCAGTTCTTCAGAATGTAAATTGGTATTAATACACCAGTTGAGAAACATTCCGGTGTGGGTTGCGCTGTTTTTTTTCGGAAGTTCTTGGGGGAAATCTCCGCCATAATGCCACGAAGCATCATCATATTTAGTCATAATATTTATTATAGTGGTAGACATTGCCAATCAAAGGTATAAAAAATCATTTTCTTTTGTACACTACAGAGATTTTCACGTCATTTGTATTGAATTTTTATTCAAAATTAAACGTATGCAAAACGCAGTTCTTGTCACCATTGGCGACGAAATTCTTTCAGGAAATACCATAGACACCAATTCAAATTTTATTGCCACCGAACTCAAAAATATCGGAATTAAGGTTGTACAGATTTTCACGATCTCAGATGAAATCGAAATTATTAAAAATACTTTGAAATCTGCCTTCGAAATTGGAAATATAGTCATTACCACAGGAGGTTTGGGACCAACAAGAGATGATAAAACCAAAAAAGCTTTAGCCGAATATTTTAATGATGAAATTGCTCTGGATGAAGCTACTTTTGAACATCTTAAAGCTTATATGCAAAGACGAGGACGCATAGAAATTTTAGAAAGAAACCGTGAACAAGCTTTTGTACCAACAAAATCAACTGTTTTTCAGAACCATTACGGTACCGCACCGTGTATGATGATGGAGCAGGACGGAAAATTGTCTTTCAGTTTACCAGGCGTTCCTTATGAAGTAAAACCTTTGATTAAAAATCAAATCATTCCTTATTTAAAAGATAAATTTAATCTCAATTATATTTCTACAAGAATTGTTTCCGTGGTGGGAATTCCCGAAAGTATTCTGGCTGACCAAATTGAAGATTGGGAACTCGCTTTGCCGGAAAATCTCGCTTTGTCTTATCTTCCGGTAGGAACAAGAGTGAAGTTGAGACTTACTGCAACAGGTACAGATGATCAAGTTTTGCAGATTCAGCTGGAAAATGAGATTCAAAAGTTATTTCCCATCATTGGTGAAAATATTATCGCCACCACAGAAGATAAAATTGAAAAAATATTAGGTGAAATTTTAATCGAAAAAGGATTAACAATTTCTACTGCAGAAAGCTGTACAGGAGGAGGATTGTCTCAATTGTTGACCTCAAATCCGGGAAGTTCAAAATATTTTGTCGGCGGAATTATCCCCTACGAAACTCAGAAGAAAATTGATATTCTGAATGTATCTGAAAATACAATAAAAACATTTACGGTTGTAAGCGAGGAGGTTTCAGGAGAAATGGCAGAAGGTTGCCAGAATTTATTTAACACCGATATTTCTTTATCCACAACAGGAGTTGCAGGTCCCGGAAAAGGGGAGGATGGCAAAGATGTAGGTTTGGTTTATTACACGATAAAAGTGAATAATGAATCTGAAACGTTCAAACTGCATCTTCCTCATTTAGAAAGAAAAGATTTTATTTATTTTGTTTCGCAGAAAATTATTCAGGATTTGGTCGGGATTTTAATTCGTAAATAAAAAGTTCAGCATACAATTAATACTATATTCTTTCGTGGTGAAAATTCTATCAAAACTCTATTCGTAAAATAAATTAACTTTAGCGTAACAATTTTTAAATTAATTATACTTATTGTATAAATAGTTATAATGAAGTCGCCATATTTTCTACTGAAGAAAAAGAGTGAAGATTAGGCGATTGAATGTAATCTTTAAAAAAATAAAAAGTTTCTATATGAAAAAATTAACCCTTTCTTTGTTTTTATTAGCTGGAGTTTGTTCACAAAATACCTTAAGTGCACAGACAAAATCAACAAAAATAGCTACTGCAACAGATCTAGGTTTAGACATCAGCCTGATGGATAAATCGGTTCGTCCACAAGATGATTTCTATAATTATGTGAGCGGAACCTGGATGAAAACCGCTAAAATACCTTCTGACAAACCAACTTGGGGAAGTTTCAACAAATTGGCAGATGATACAGACAACAATTCGATGACGATTTTAAATTCTCTTCTGAAAGATAAATTTGCAGACGGAAGTGAAGGAAAAAAAATCCAGGATTTGTATGCGACGTATATGAATATGGAGAAAAGAAATGCAGACGGTATCAAACCTATTCAGGCAAACATCAATAAAATCGATGCGATCAAAAATCTTACAGATTTACAGAATTATTTAGCTTCTGTTACTAAAGACGGCGACAATACATTTTACAGTTGGGGAGTTTACTCAGATTTGAAAGATTCTAATATGAATGCAGTTTATCTTGGTGACGCTGCATTGGGAATGGGGAGAGATTACTACCAAAAAGTAGATGTAAAAAATACAGAGGCTCTTGCAGAATACCAAAAGTATATTGCTTCTATGTTGAAAGAATTAGGGTACAAAAATGCAGACGCAGCTGCAAAAGGAGTGTTAGATTACGAGAGAAGCATTGCTAAGAATTTACTTACTAATGAGCAAAGTCGTGATAACACACTTCAGTATAATCCGAAAACAATCGCTGAGCTGAAGACATTGGTGAAAAACGTAGATCTTCCGGCTTATCTTAAAAAAGCTGGAGTAAATACAGACAGAGTGATTATCGGTGAGCTGGGTTACTACAAAAATTTCGATCAGTTGGTGAATGAAAAAAATCTTCCGGTAATTAAAGATTATCTGAAATTTCACATGATCAACGGTGGAGCTTCATATTTAAGCGAAAAATTAGGAGATACAAAATTTGCTTTTTATGGTAAATATTTGAGAGGTCAGCAGGAGCAGAGAGCTTTAAACAAAAGAGGGTATGAGTTGATCAACGGTTCTTTGGGTGAAGCTTTCGGTAAATTATATGTTGAAAAATATTTCCCGGCAGAAGCAAAAGCTCAAATGGTTGAATTGATTGATTACTTAAAGAAAAGTTTCGCAGTTCATATCAACGGATTGACGTGGATGTCTTCAACAACGAAAGAAAAAGCGATGACCAAGCTGAATAAATTTACAGTAAAAGTTGCTTATCCGGACACTTGGAAAGATTATTCTAAATTAAATATCACACCGGAATCTAAAGGTGGGAATCTATACTCAAATCTTCAGAATATTGCAGAATGGCAGTACAATAAAGATTTGGCAAAAATCGGAAAACCGGTTGATAAAACAGAATGGGGAATGACTCCGCAGACTGTCAATGCATATTACAATCCGGTATACAACGAGATCGTTTTCCCTGCTGCGATTCTTCAGCCTCCTTTCTTTAATCCTAAAGCTGATGCTGCGGTGAATTTTGGTGGAATTGGTGCAGTTATCGGTCATGAGATCAGCCACGGATTTGACGATTCTGGTGCTCAGTTTGATGCAGAAGGAAACTTGGTAGACTGGTGGACTCCTGAAGATAAAGCTAACTTTGAAAAAGCAACTAAAGCTCTTGCTGCTCAATATGATAAGTACGAACCTGTAAAAGGAACCTTCGTTAACGGTACTTTCACAAACGGTGAAAACATTGCAGATTTAGGCGGTGTAAATATTGCTTACGATGCATTGCAAATGTATTTAAAAGATAAAGGAAATCCCGGTGTTATCAGCGGTTACACACAAGATCAGAGATTCTTCTTAAGCTGGGCAACAGTTTGGAGAACTTTATCAAGTGAGAAATATATGGTAAACCAAGTGAAAACAGATCCTCACTCTCCTGGATATTTCAGAAGTTTTGGTCCGCTGACTAATGTTGATGCTTTCTACAAAGCTTTTGACGTAAAACCTGGTGACAAATTATACAAAAAACCGGAAGACAGAATTAAAATCTGGTAATCAGTAAAAAAATATCGAAACCGTTCAGAAATGAGCGGTTTTTTTTATTTAATAACCATAGATGCTGTAGATTTTTTGATAAAGATGATATAATCAAAATCTTGAGAAATATTTCCCGATTTGAAGTCATTTTTACTCTGCGCCGAACCTATCGTTCGATAATTAATTTTATTTAAAATAACCTTTCCAAGCTTGTTGTTTTCTTTCTTGATCGTTTTGAGGTCTAAAATGAATATTGGAATATTAAACGTGTTGAGCAGTTCTTCAAATGATTTATCAGGATTTTTTTTCAGATAAACGGGTTTTATTTTTTCATCATCCAGATCGAATACCGAATGAGAACCTTCATAAAAAAATGTTCCGCAGGCAACGTAATCATCATTAAATTTTTCCTTTAAAAATCTTCCTGTCTCATCTTCCGTTTTCTTTAAATGTTCATTGTGTGCCCATAATACAAAAGCCGAATCAGGGTATTTATTTTTGAGCCAGAAAATATTTTTGGCCATAAAAAGATTTCTGTCTGAGTAGGTTTTGTTAATATATTGGTCTAAAAGAGTTATATATTGTAGAAACCATAAATTATCTTCCGGATCAGAAATCGATGAAGAGAAATCTTTTATTTTATTTAAGTCTACTAAAACCTCATTTTTTATACGCTTCTTTTCTGAAATTTGATTAAGTTTTAATTGACTGAAATTGTAGATATTCTGGGTCAAACCCATTAAATTATGGGTTGGAATTTGATATTTGTCCATGAGTATTTTAAGCTGAACTACAGAGCCTGTGTAACTCATCATGTCAAATCCTGTGAACTGTATTTTTTGATTATTTCTATCGTTGTACCCCTTCATCCATTCTACCATACGCAGAATTTCATCTGTCTGATAAATCCACGATTTGATATTCATTAAATAGTCTTTTCCGGTTCTGTTTTCTTTGATTATGTACTCATTCATCAGGAAAGATTCCGGCATTGCTGCTTCAATTGAGAAAACTCCGCCATTATTTTTCTGTAAAATATATCGGGTAAGTTTATCTTTTATTTTAAAAATTTCGCTTGAACCATGCGATGCCTCACCCAATCCTACAATCCTGGAAGTAGAAAAAAATCGATTAAAAACTAATGAATCTTCCTTAAAACCTATTTCAGGTTCATAAGATTGTAAAGGATAAACGAATTTTTTCAAATAATC
This sequence comes from Chryseobacterium sp. AC405b, assembly GCF_979258685.1. Taxonomy (NCBI): domain Bacteria; kingdom Pseudomonadati; phylum Bacteroidota; class Flavobacteriia; order Flavobacteriales; family Weeksellaceae; genus Chryseobacterium; species Chryseobacterium sp. AC405b. Next base: position 3,346,321 of record NZ_OZ409877.1, on the reverse strand, counting down.
TTTTTCATCTTTACTAATCATTGAATTCTCGCTATAAGACTGTGAATAAGTATATTGGAAGGATAAAATGAAGATCAATAGAATTGATTTTGCTGGTACGGTGATATTCATCTTTGAAAAGGCTATAATTTTTAGTTACATATAAAAATAGCAATTATTATTGAGCAATATTAAATAATCACGAAAACTCATTTAACATAATTTCTTATATTTGATCAAACTGATTACAATTCAAAATTAATTCAATGAAAAAACTAAATATTGCAGCACTTGCATTCTCAGGTATTGTGTTTCTAAACTCTTGTGGAACAAGAAAAACTGTGGAGACTCCTAAAGTTGAAACAACTGTAACAACAACTGCCGAACCCGTGAAGGAAGAAATAAAAGAAGAAGGAATCAACCTTTCATATATGGACACCACTGTTCGTCCACAAGATGATTTCTTTAATTATGTCAACGGAAATTGGGTAAAAACCACTCAGATTCCGTCTGATAAAGCGAGTTGGGGGTCTTTCAATGCATTGAGAGAAAATGTAGATGATGCTTCTTTAAGTATTTTAAATAAGATTTTAACCGAAAAATATGCAGATGGTTCTGAAGGTCAGAAGATCCAGAATCTGTATGCTTCTTTTATGGATGTCAGTAAAAGAAATGCTGATGGTATAAAGCCGATAAAAGAAAGATCTGACAAAAATTGATGCAATCAAAAATGTAAACGATCTGCAAAAATATCTTTTGGAAGCCACAAAATTGGGCGACAATTCTTTCTACGGCTGGAGAGTTGGTGCCGATATGAAAAATTCTAATATGAACGCCGTTTATCTTGGCGGTCCGGATCTCGGTTTAGGAAGAGATTATTATCAGAAAGTGAACGAAGCAAACACCAAAACTTTATCGGAATACCAAAAATATGTTGCCCAATTGTTTGGAGTTTTAGGCTATAAAAATGCAGATAATTCAGCAAAGAATGTTGTTGATTTCGAAAAACAACTGGCAAATTACCTACTGACTTTAGAGCAAAACAGGGATGCCAATTTAAGATATAATCCTAAAAATGTTTCTGAATTATCCGGCTTGGTGAAAAATGTAAACCTTGCAAAATATCTTAAGGATGCAGGTGTAAATACAGATAAAGTGATTGTTGGTGAGCTGAAATATTACCAGAATATGGATCAGTTTATCAATCAGAAAAACCTTCCGTTGCTGAAAGATTACCTTAAATATCATGTAATAAATGGCAACGCTAGTAATTTGGGTGAAAGTTTAGACAATATCCGTTTCGATTTCTATTCTAAATATCTTCAGGGTCAAAAAGAACAACGTGCGATGGATAAACGAGGTTTGGCTTTAGTGAATGGTGTTTTGGGTGAAGCTTTCGGGAAATTGTATGTAGATGAATACTTCACACCTGAATCTAAACAGCAAATGGAAATGTATATCGGTTACCTGTTAAAATCATTCAAAAACCATATCAATGAAATAGACTGGATGTCTGCTGAAACCAAGGTGAAAGCTCAGGAAAAACTTTCTAAATTTACTGTGAAAATCGCTTACCCGGATCAGTGGAAAGATTATTCTAAGCTGAAAGTAGAAGCTCCGGCTCAGGGCGCAACCTTATACTCGAACTTACAGAATGTTTCTGCTTGGCAATATCAGAAAAGTCTTGAAAAAGTAGGAAAATCTGTCGATAAAACAGAGTGGGGAATGTCTCCTCAAACAGTGAATGCGTATTACAGTGGTTCAAACAACGAAATTGTTTTCCCTGCCGCAATTCTTCAGCCGCCTTTTTATAATCCAAAAGCGGATGCAGCTGTTAATTTTGGTGGTATTGGAGCGGTAATCGGTCATGAAATTTCTCACGGTTTCGACGACAGCGGTTCAAGATTTGACGGAGACGGAAATTTGAATAACTGGTGGACAGAGCAGGATCGTAAGAATTTTGACGCAAAAGTGGGTCAGTTAGCGGCGCAATACAATGCTTACGAACCCGTAAAAGGAAGTTTTATTAACGGTAAATTCACAAGTGGAGAAAATATTGGCGACTTAGGCGGAGTAGCTGTAGCTTACGATGCACTTCAAATGTACCTTAAAGACAAAGGAAATCCTGGATTAATCAGCGGATTTAATCAGGATCAGAGATTTTTTATGAGCTGGGCTACAGTGTGGAGAACCAAGTCTACGGATCAGTATATGATGAATCAGGTGAAAACGGATTCGCATTCACCGGGATATTTCAGAGCATTCGGACCTCTGATCAATCAGGATTCTTTCATAAAAGCTTTTGATATAAAACCTGGTGACAAGCTGTACAAGGCACCAAGTGAGAGAATTAAAATCTGGTAAAATATAACAAATCCTTAATATATAAAACGCATCAATAGATGCGTTTTTTTATTTATTTTCCATAGATTAGTCACAGTAAAAAATAGTAATCAGTATTTCATTATCTGTAATGATATTATTTTATTTGAATAAAAATCACTGCAAAATTTTGTATGTTACAGTTTTTTTATAAATTTAAACATTGGATTGGTCAATATTTTGCTAATCCAAACCAAAATCAACAATCACAAAAAAATAATAATATGGCAATGTTTAATTATGGCGTTGGCGGTAACGAAGTCAAGGTAGACGCCAATGAAGCTATTCAGGAAATCCAGGAAAATAAATCGCTCATCGTAAGCCAGCTTACCACCGACGAAACATATGTTCCCGAAATTGTTACAGGATTAAAAACCGTGGATGATGTTTTCAGGCATTTTCAGCCTTCTGTTGCTGTACAGCACGAAACAGAAGATGGCAATGTAGTAGAAGAAGAATTCCGTTTTCAGAATCTTGCAGACTTTACCCCCAAAACTCTTGTTCAGAAATCAGATTATCTTCAGCAGCTCAGCATGGAGCAGGAGCAGTACAATAAAATTGTACGTCAGCTGAAAACCAATAAAATTCTGCGTAATATGCTCGAAAATGAGCAGACAAGAGCTGCTTTTATTGAAGCTTTGAAGGATGTCGCACAAGAACTGGAAAAATAATTAAACACCTACACCAATATTATGGATAGCAAACTACAGGCTGCAGAAAGCCAACAACATAATCAACAGCAACAAAACGGTAAACCAAAAGGAAATCCCGTTGAAGAATTAAATAAAATCGGTGGTTTTGGCTTTATAGAATCTGTCGTAGACGGAATTGCCAACATGAACCCAACCAGAAAAGCGAGAAAAGAAATCTTCTTAAACGATGCTAATAAAACCGAAGAAAGAAAAGAATTGTTGCAGAAAATCAATCTTTGGGTTGAGCTTTTAAGCAGTAACGAATCTGCAGAAAAAATGGCAGATACGTGCAAAGCAAAAGCACAGTCAGCAGATCAGAATTTAAAAACAAATTTAAAAAATACACTTGATGCCGTTCGACAGCTGGAAACTTCTTACAGAACGGTTGCTCAATTTTACAAAAATACAGAATTAGATAAAGTAGATAACGTAAGCATCGTGAATGCTACCTTGGAACAGGTTTCAGATTTAGACAATCCTCTGTTTATCGATGCTGTTGCAGAAGAGTTTAAACAATATTATGACCGTTTAGATTTGAGAGATAATTACTCAATCCTTGCGATTCCGGGATATTTGGGATCCAATAAAGTAATTGAAAAGTGGGCGAAAATCTGTAATGAAAACAAAGTGATGATGGTCACCGATTTTGCCAATCTTGATAAACCGGATGATGTAGTAGATTTATTTCACTCGGCAAATCTCACAGGCGGCGAATTGCACAGAAGTAATGTCATCATGACATGTAACTGGTTAGTTGGTCGTGGCAAAGCTGAAGAAGTGGGTGAAGAGGAAAACGTGGAACTTCCGCCTTCAACTTCATTAGCAGGTAAAATTCATAAGACTTTAATGTCTCAGGTTGCAGCAGGTAAAAAACACGGTAATATCAATGAAGTTGACGCAGTGAAATTCGAATTGAAGAAAAGCGAAATTTCTCAGTTAGAAAAAATGGGTCTGGTTCCGATGGTAAATGAATATGGAAAAATCATGGCATTCTCTGCAAAAACTTTATTTACAGGAGATAATATTGGTCTTCAGACATATTCTGTTGTTCGCGTTTTCGATTATGTAACCAAAGTTTTATTAGATTTCCTAAACAGAAGAGCCTTCGAAAACTGGAATGCAAAAAATGAAGACGATTTAAGAAAACAGATTGTGACATTCTTAGATGGTATTAAAGGTGCAGATAAATTGATTGAGAAATTTAAAATCGTTCGTTTCGAACAGGATAAAGTAAATAAAGACAGAGTTTGGTTAGACATTCGTTTAACGCCTTACTTCCCGACAAAAAGTTTTGTAATTAAACTGGATGGTCACAAAGGTGATGACGGTAACGAATGGGATGCTGAATACATTCAGGATTAATCATTTTAAAATTATATCAGAAACCGATGTTGTAAAGCATCGGTTTTTTTATTTTAAAATCATTTAAAAACAGCTCCGTAGGAGCGGAAAGTTTGTAAAAACTTAGTAACAAAATAAACTGAGCTCCGTAGGAGCGATACTTTACAGATACTTTTAATTTCAATTGCAATTTCATTTTCACTATTTAAAATAATCAAAACACGCCAAATAATAAATTATCTTTGTGAAAGTAAAATAAGACGGCTTTTTGGAAAATAAAAACAAAACATCAGACTTTCTTCATATCGGAACTAAACTTTTGAAGTGGTATGATAAAAATGCAAGAGATTTACCTTTCAGAAATACAAAAGACCCCTACAAAATCTGGATTTGTGAGATTGTTTTCCAACAGACAAGAATTGCTCAGGGTTTAAATCACTACAATAATTTCATCAAAAGATTTCCTGATGTCCAGACTTTGGCTAATGCTGAAGAAAATGAGGTTTTATTATATTGGAAAGGATTAGGATATTATTCGAGAGCAATTAATATTCACAAAGCTGCACAACAAATCATTCATGATTACCACGGAGTTTTCCCTTCTGATTACGAAGAAATTTTAAAGCTGAAAGGTGTTGGTAAATATACAGCTGCAGCGGTTTCAAGCATTTGTTTTAATGGAAAAATGCCTGCAGTGGATGGTAATTTCTACAGAGTTTTAAGCAGAATTTTTGCAGATGATTTTGATGTTTCAAATTCCAGAGCTTTCAGTTATTTTTCACAATTGGCACATTTGATTATGCCGGAAAATGTGGGAGATTTTAATCAGGCAATGATGGATTTAGGTTCGGAAATCTGTAAACCAAGAAATCCTTTGTGTGGAGAGTGTCCGCTGAATGATGACTGTTTGGCTTTTTCATTAAATAAAATTTCAGAATTTCCTGTTAAAACTAAAAAAGTAAAAGCGACTGATTTAGGATTAAAATACTATTTCGTTCATAGAAACGGAGAGTTTTTAATTCAACAGAGAAAAGATGATTTCATCTGGAAAAAACTGTTTGAATTTCCACTTGAGATTTCTGATGAATTAATCCCTTTTATTAAGAGTGCCAAAACCGTTCATCATAAATTGACTCACAAGAACCTGAGCATAGAAATTTTTAATGTTGAGGTTGATTCAGAAGAGATATGGGAAAATTTTACTGTAGAAAATAACTATATGATCACCAATGTTGAACGTTCTCACGAAAGGTCTTTTCCGAAACCTTTAGAAAATTATATTCAAAGTTATCAGACAGCCTACAGAATTCTTTAAGGATAAACTGTTCATTTGCTAAATGATACATCAGACGTTAAATAAAAACTTTACAGAAAAACTAAGCTAAGATTCAAAACTCATTGAAATGCTGAAATTTGTGCCCTAAAATCTAAAATGTAATTTGTATTTTTGCAAAATGATTAGAAAAGTCATTTTTATTTTTGCTTCACTGCTTTTATTTTCTTGTGAGAAAGAGACTCAGCCAAAACCTTACGGTGATTTGAGATTAGAATATCCCACACCGAAATATCAGAAATTTGATAAAAACTGTTCATATACCTTTGAATACTCAGATTTTGCCAGAGTTATTGATGCAAAAAAGCCTTGTTGGTACTACATGACGTACCCGAAAATGAAAGCCAAAGTTTTTTTAACCTATTTTCCGGTAAACGGCGATTTTGCAGATCATGTGAGAGAATCTGAAAAAATGGTGTACGAACACACCATAAAAGCGAGTTCTATTGATGCCAAATCTTTTCAGTATCCCGAAAGAAAAGTTTACGGAAATTTTTATGAACTGAAAGGTCAGACAGCATCTAATCTTCAGTTTTACGCTACAGACAGTACAAAACATTTTGTAACTGCCTATTTATATTTCGATACAAGACCAAAACCAGATTCTCTTGCACCGGCAGTTGATTACATTAAAAAAGATTTAATGCATTTGCTGGATACTTTTGAATGGAAAAATTAATACTTGGAAATACATTGATCATAATCTCTTATCAGCAAGATTTAAATAAAATATAAAATACATATGACATTGATACAATAGCATATGACCTTAAAAAAAATATAAAATACATATGAAACTTTTAGTTGTAGGAAGTGTTGCATTCGACGCAATAGAAACGCCTTTTGGCAAAACAGATAAAATTTTAGGAGGAGCTGCCACGTATATCGGGATTACTGCATCAGTGATGGGAGTAAAATCCGGGATTGTTTCTGTGGTGGGAGGAGATTTCCCGCAGGAGCATCTTGATATGTTTACAAAAAGAGATATCAACATTGAAGGGTTGGAAATTGTAAAAGAAGGAAAAACATTTTTCTGGTCCGGAAAATATCATAATGATTTAAATACAAGAGATACGTTAGCAACAGAAGTTAATGTTCTTGAAAATTTCGACCCGAAGATTCCTGAATCTATGCAGGATGCCGAGATTTTACTTTTAGGAAATCTTCATCCTGGCGTTCAGTTATCAGTTTTGGAAAAAATGAATCAGCGTCCGAAATTGGTTATTTTGGATACCATGAATTTCTGGATGGATTCTGCGATGGATATTCTTAAAGATATGATTGCAAAAACTGATGTCATCAGCATCAATGATGAAGAAGCCAGACAGCTTTCAGGAGAATACTCTTTGGTAAAAGCAGCGAAGAAGATTCACACTATGGGACCAAAGTTTGTTATCATCAAAAAAGGTGAGCATGGTGCAATACTTTTCCATGATGGTAAAATATTTGCAATTCCGGCGCTTCCGCTAGAAGAGGTTTTTGATCCGACTGGTGCAGGAGATACTTTTGCAGGTGGTTTTGCAGCATATTTAGCTAAAAAAGGTAAGTTTGATTTTGAAACCATGAAGTCTGCATTGATCGTAGGTTCTGCGATGGCATCATTCACTGTAGAGAAATTCGGAACCGAGAGACTTGAGGAAATTACAGAAGCAGATATGTTGGCAAGATTAGATCAATTCAAAGAATTGACGACTTTTAATATCGAACTGTAGATAATCAGGCTTTTTAAGAAATATTTATAATAAAAAATTGAGTGTAATTCGTTAAGAATTATAAATTTGCAACTCGTTTAAAATAGTACAATGATAAATAAATTAAAAATTGCTTTTCTTTTTGGGATTTTCACTTTGTTGTTTTCAACAAAAGCGAATGCTCAGCTAAGGCCGGGTCAATTAATCGACGGCATTGCGGCAGTGATAGGCAATGAAATTGTTCTGGAATCTGATGTTGAAGAACAGATGAATTATGCTAAGCAGCAAGGAGCCGGAACAACAGACAAATGTGAGTTCCTGGAAAATCTGATCAACAACAAATTTCTTGTTTTTGAAGCTAAAAAAGATACGCTTATTGAGAACCGTTCTGCGGCAATTAAAGATCAGGCAAATGCAAAATACAACCAGTTGCTTTCTCAGTTTCCCGATGAGAAGTCGATGTTGACGGCTTATAAATTCAGAACCGGATATGAGATGAAGAATGCGATCGAGAAGATCGATACAGATACCTATTACGGTCAGGCAAAATATCAGAGAATTACAGAAAAAGCTGACGTTACACCCAATGAAGTAACAGATTTTTATAACTTGTACAAATCTCAGCTACCTGAAATTAAAGATGAGGTATCTCTTTCTCAAATCGTAATGAATCCGAAATTGACAGAAGCTCACAAAGATGAGTTGATCAATAAATTAAAGAAAATCAAACAGGATATTGTTGGCGGAGAAAGCTTTGAAAGCCAGGCAAGAATTTATTCTGAAGATCCGGGTTCTGCTCCTAATGGTGGTTTGATGAAAAATGTATTCAAAGGTCAGATGGTAAAACCGTTTGAAGCAGCAGCTTTAAATCTTCAGGAAGGAGAAATTTCTGAACCTATTGAGTCTGAATTTGGATATCACATCATTCAGTTGGTGAAAAAATCAGGGAAAGCTTATGATGCAAGACACATTCTTCTGATGGCAACACCAACCACTGAAGAAATTGCAACCGCAAAAAAGAAGTTAGACAGCATCAGAGGTTTAATTACAGCTGAAAAAATAACTTTCAAAGATGCTTCTTTCAAATTCTCTGATGATAAAAGAACAAAATTCAATGCAGGAGTTATTCCTGGTGGTGACGGTTCAAATAAAATTGAAAGAGAAAGTGTTCCGGGAACAATCAGTTATGAATTGGCTGGTTTAAATAAAGGAGATATTACGGCTGCTTTTGAGGATGAAGATGACAGAAAAAGAAAAGTGGTAAAGATTGTGAAAATCGAAGATGTAATTCCTGCACACCAGATTACTTTAGAAACGGATTACGACAGAATCAAACAAATGGCGCTGCGAAAAAAACAGGCAGAGATGGTTGAGAAATTTGTAAATTCAAAACTTTCAACAACCTTTATATCCATCGATGGTCGTTATGACGATTGTGCTTTCAAAGGAAACTGGAAAAAAGAATCCATCAAAAAATAAAATCAAAACCTTCAGACTAATCTGGAGGTTTTTTTTGCAAAAATGTTTTTGAATATCTCATAGAATCTGTGTTTTTAGTATTTTTACAGCATGAGCAATTTTATAGATTTCAATTCAGCAAAAAAACTTCACGAGATCCAGGAAAGCAGAAATAGAATTACAGAACTATTTAATATTCAGTATCCCATCATTCAGGGCGGGATGATCTGGCATTCCGGATGGAAATTGGCTTCTGCTGTTTCAAACTGTGGCGGATTGGGATTAATTGGTTCTGCGAGCATGTATCCCGATATTCTGCGCGAAAACATTCAGAAATGTAAGAAGGCTACCGACAAACCTTTTGGGGTCAATATCGCTTTATTATATCCCAATTTAGAAGAAATCATCAATATTATTTTAGAAGAAAAAGTGAAAATTGTTTTCACATCTGCCGGAAGTCCGAAAACCTATACAGAAACCTTGCAAAAAGAAGGATTGAAAGTTGCTCACGTAGTGTCATCTACCAAATTTGCCATGAAGTGTGAAGACGCAGGAGTTGACGCCATTGTTGCTGAAGGATTTGAGGCAGGCGGTCACAACGGAAGAGATGAAACCACAACCTTCTGTCTGATTCCCAATGTGAAAAAACATATCTCTACACCTTTAATTGCTGCTGGAGGTATTGCATTAGGTTCACAGATGAAAGCTGCCATGATTTTGGGTGCAGACGGAGTGCAGATCGGAAGTCGTTTTGCCGCAACCGTTGAAGCAAGCTCTCACGAAAACTGGAAGAAAAAAATTACCGAACTGAATGAAGGTGATACGCATCTGACTTTAAAAGAACTTGCTCCTGTAAGAATGGTTAAAAATAAATTTTTCAATGATCTGGAAGCTATCTATAATGTTGGCAGAAATTCTGAATCTTTGGTCGCAGCTTTAGGAAGAGCCAGAGCCAAACAGGGAATGTTTGAAGGCGATATGGAAGAAGGCGAACTGGAAATTGGTCAGGTCTCAGCTTTAATTGATGAAATTCTTCCTGTGGAAATGGTTTTTTCGAATCTCTTAAAAGAGTTTGAAGAAGCTAAAATGCCCAAATTTTAATATATCAAATGAGCAAATTTGAAAAATTCCCCTCCTCTGCAGGGGTGGATAAATTTTCAAAGAAAATTTAGACGGGTGGTTCTTATTTTCAAAAGATTAAAAAATTATCAGTAGGAGCGGACTTTAGTCCGCTTTTATTAGTTTAAGGTTAATCGGCTTTAGCCAAAGTTTATAGTTGCCCGATTTCAGATTCTATATTTCTCCTCGCCTGAACTTCATATTTAGATCTGAAATATTCAGTTTTAAAAATACTTTCAAGTTCCAAAAAATGGTGTAAAACTTTCTTCCTTCCTGGTTTATAAAGAAAATCAGGATAAACAGCATATTCTTTTCTGATTTTTTTGGTGTAATCTAAATAAGTTTCAGGTTCTTTCCCCAAAACCGACAAATCAGCATCTAATAAATAATTGATATCATTATTTTCAGACTTCTGATGTGATTTTGTCGCTAAAATCTGTTCCGAAACTTCTTCAATATCCACTTTGCTTAAACCTAATTTTTCTATTTTTTGGTTGGCAAATTCGGCACTTTTCTCTTCATTAAATTTTGAAGTTGCATCATAAATTACATCATGATAGAACACTGAGAACGAAATATTGTTAAAGTTTACAATTTTATCTTTCACCAATTCCAGTTCAGAAAACATATTTTCCAGATGGTTCAGGTTGTGATAATGTCTCCCTTTTTCAGAATATTTTCTCTCAATTTCACTCCACAGAATTTCAATAAGAGAGTTATCCTGATTCAGCTGAAAAAATAGCTGAAAGAATCTTTCTTTTAAATTCATATGGTAGATATAAAAAAAGGAACTTAAAAAGTTCCCTGATTTGCTCCTAAATGCGCTTTCAACTCGGCCCATCCGCCGCCATTGTAACCATTTTTTAAACCTTCAGATTCAAGAAAATCCAAAGCTTTTCCGCTTCTGTTTCCACTTCTGCAGAATAAAACAACTGGCTTGTCGATTGACAAAATCTCTTCTTTTCTGTCTTCTACTTCACCCAAAGGGATATTCTGAGCACCTTCTATATTTCCGTCCATTTCCAGTTCCATGGGTTCGCGAACGTCGATTAATTGATAATTTCCTGATTTTAAAACTTCTGCTAATGACATAATCTAAATTATTTAGTGTTAAATGATAAAGTAAGGGAATCTTTTTACATCCTCAAACCTCAACAAATTTATAAAATAATCTTAGTTTTGCAATGCAAAATCATGAATACTGCTGCCGAAAAACATTCTCAATTGATAAAAGCCAAAGCTAAAAGTTTTGGTTTTCAAAATTGTGGAATTTCAAAGGCTGATTTTTTGGAAGAAGATGCCCGCAGTTTAGAAAAATGGCTGAATAATAACTACCATGGCGAAATGAAATACATGGAAAATCATTTCGATAAAAGGCTTGATCCGAGGCGTTTGGTAGAAGGCTCAAAATCTGTGATTTCATTGTCCTACAATTACTTTCCTGAAGAGAAAATTTCAACATTTGAAAATTTTAAAATTTCAAAATATGCTTACGCAGAAGATTATCATGAGGTGATAAAAGACATTCTTCGTGATATGGTTTCTGAATTGCAGAAGGAAATCGGCGATTTTGGTTTTCGCGTTTTTGTAGATTCTGCACCAATTTTAGAGCGAAGTTGGGCAAAGAAATCAGGAATAGGATGGGTAGGAAAAAATGCCAATTTAATCACCAAACAAAGCGGTTCGTTTTATTTTCTGGCCGAAATTATTTGTGATCTGGATTTAGTTGCGGATCACGAGACGACAGATCATTGCGGAAGCTGCACAAAATGTATCGACGCTTGTCCTACAGATGCCATTGTTTCGGATAAAATAGTGGACGGAAGCAAATGTATTTCTTATGCAACTATTGAATTGAAAGATCAGATTCCGTATTATTTTAAAGATAAAATGGAAGACTGGATTTTTGGCTGCGATATTTGTCAGGATGTTTGTCCGTGGAATCGTTTTTCTGTACCGAATCTTCAGGCTAAATTTAAACCGAATGAAGCATTAAAAAATTTCAAAAAAACAGAATGGAAAGAATTGACTCAGGAAATATTCTCAGAAATTTTCAGAAAATCTCCGGTCAAACGAACAAAATTTGCGGGTCTAAAAAGAAATATTGATTTTTTGAACCAATCTTCAGAGAAATTGAAGTGAGGTGTAAAGGAGAAAATATCTGTTCGGAAATTGTGCTTTCCAAAAATAAAGTGGGTTTTTTATCATTCCTTAAAATATTAATTTTAAAGAAAAAAATTTTTAAATGGTAAAAATTAAAAAAAGCCTTTTCTACAAAAGAAAAAATGACTTTCAAAAAGATAAGGTCTTTAAGAAAATCAACGTTTTTTCTGAGTTCTTTTAGGAGCTGTTTTTACTCTTACTTTTAATCTTTTTTGAGATTTCGTGTTTTTGTGCATATTTGTGAGTGTTTGATGACTAAATTTACTGATATTTCGGAATAAAACAAATACTTTTACGAAAAATTAAAAATTAAATTCTGTTAATATAAATCTTAAAGATGAGCGCAAAAATTATACTGATTTTTATCCTGAAAACTATCGGAATCCTTGTAGGAATAGTAGTAGTGTATGCTCTTTTAGGGTTTTTACTTCCGTTTATTCAGGTTTCAGCAAAAGATGATGGCGAAAAAAAGGAAATTCCCATTTACATTTATACAAACGGAGTGCATACCGACATTGTGATGCCTGTGAAAAACGATCTTCATGACTGGAGTTCCACAATCCCTTTTGCGAATACGAAGTCAAAAAGAACTGATTACAATTATATAGGAATCGGGTGGGGTGATAAAGGTTTTTATCTTGATACGCCAACCTGGGCAGATCTTAAATTTTCTACTGCTGTGAAAGCGGCGTTTTGGATGAGCGAATCTGCGATGCATACTTCATTTTACAAAACTATGACAGAGGCTTCTGACTGCAAAAAAATTATGATCAGCAAAAAACAATATCAGGATTTGGTGAAATTTATTGATGCTAAATTTGATAAAGATACCAATGGGAATTATCTACTGATTCCTACCAAAGCTGTTTACGGCGATAATGATGCATTTTATGATGCACAGGGAAGCTATAGTTTCCTGAATACTTGCAATACCTGGGCAAACGATGCCCTGAAGTCTGCCGGACAAAAAGCAGCATGGTGGACACCTACCGACTACGGAATTTTCTTGCATTATCAGTAAGATGAAGTTATTTTACTTACTATTTTCAGTTCTTATTTTTTCGTCTTGTAAAAACGAGTCGAAGATTTCTTTTGATACCATTCTTTCTGAAAACGAAAATACTGTTGAAGAACAAAAGCCTCATTTAGATGTAATCAAAACAAAAAAGAAAGCACAGGAAGCGCTGGAGTTTTGCCAAAGTAAAAAAATGAATACCGATTTCTGTATTTTGATAGATATGAGTCTCCATTCCGGAATCAATCGTTTTGTGGTATGGGATTTTAAGGAAAATAAAATTTCAAAAAAATATCTCGTAGGCCACGGCTGCGGAAGCAATTCCTGGAGTCGGGATGAATCGAAAGAAAGTCCCACATTCAGCAATGAAGACGGAAGTCATCTTTCAGCTTTAGGGAAATATAAATTGGGCGAAAGAGGCAGGAGCGATTGGGGAATCAACGTAAAATATCTGATGCACGGTCTGGAAGAAACAAACAACAATGCTTTAAAAAGATTTATCGTTTTTCATTCCTGGGAAAAGATGAATGATGAAGAAGTATATCCGAAAGGTTCTCCGGAAGGATGGGGTTGTCCTACCATTTCCAATAATGCGATGAGAGAGATTGATCCGATGATTGATCAATCTCAGAAACCAGTCCTGATGTGGATTTACAGATAAATCTCCCTCAATATTTTTGTAAATGTATTAAAGTTAATGATGATCATTTTTCAAAGCTTAAATCAATAATTTTCAACACACATTAAAACGACTTGAATAGGACGAAATAAATAAAACTGTCTTATCGTCAATTTCAGTTCTTGCTTTAAGATATTTTTCTAATTGTGTCTACACTTAAATTTTTTATAGTTGTATTAAAATTGTGATGATGAAGTTTCAATTGCAAATGCTGTGTTAATTTAATTAATTTACTTGAACGAGTTTAATCATTGATATATTAAATTTTTTGGAGACATCAATCAATTCTATAGATTTTTACGGATGCTCAGCCTGAGTTAAAATCTCATTTTTATGTAAATGGATTTATAAATTATAAAATTCTAATCGGGAACTAAGAAAGATGCTGTAGTCAATGAGATAATATGTACAATTGACAGATGTTTTAATTAAACAATTACAATCGTTAAATTTTAAGTAAAGGTCGCAATTCTGCATTTAATATGATAATATATACATTTATTTCATAACGCATATCTAAAGGAGAGAAAGAAAAGATAAAAAAATGTTATGACTATAATCATGCATTTATTACCTCTTAATAATCAAAGAAAATTCAATATTAGATTATGTTTTCATGATTAATGACAGGTTTTGGTGAAAATATGTTCGAATTTTTTAGTTTTTTTGCACTGAAATTTCAAGTTTGTTGACTTATTGACAATAAATATAGTTACGATCCAGCAGTATCGTTATCATATTCCTGAAATTAACAAAAATTAACTTAATAAGTGTGTGATTAACATTTAATACGTTTAATATAAGATAATTGAGTCGTTGTTATCATTTAAATCATGATAAGCTTATCATCATATAAATACATTTCTTATCATTAAAAGTAGCTATGTAACCGTTTGATATTTAATATATAATGTAATTTTATTTTTTTTTATGGATTGAATTTTTATATTTGTCATGTTACGTAAATGTTAATTTAATCAATGGCTCCAGAATTTATACATACATATGTTTCAGTAGACTGCGTTGTTTTCGGATTCGATTCTGATAACAAATTAAATATATTGCTGGTACAACGTCGTTCTGACGATTCACCTTCTGAATTGCAGAAAAAACTTCCCGGAAGTTTAATTTTCAGTGATGAAGATGTTGATGATGCGGCAAGCCGTGTCTTACATGAACTTACAGGGATCAAAAAAATGATTTTGAAGCAATTTAAATGTTATGCCGACCCCAAGCGTGCAAGCAGTCAAAACGATATTAAATGGATGGACAAAGAATACCACCATAAAATTGATAGAATCATTACTGTGGCTTACCTGTCACTTTGTAAGATTGATCATAAAATCAACAGTTCAAAGTATAGCAATGTTGATTGGCATCCTATCGGCAAAATACCGTCATTACCATTTGATCACAATGTTATTATACAAGAATCGCTCGTGGAAATCAGAAGATGGATTGACCTCGATTTTAAAATTATTTTTGAACTGTTACCTAAAAAATTTACGATAAGACAATTCTATCAGCTCTATTGTGCTTTGAGTGAAAAGAATATTGATATAAAAAACTTTCATAAAAAAGTTCAGTCATTTAACTTCATTATACCACTGGATCAAATTGAAGAGAACGTTTCGCACCGTGCAGCAAGATTTTACAAATTTGACAGAAAAGCTTACAAAAAAAATAATTCAAAATTAATTAAATAAATAATTTTCATTAGTATGTATTTATTAGGATACGATATCGGTAGTTCTTCTGTAAAAGTTTGTCTCGTTGAGGCATCCAGTGGAAAGGTAGTGGCTTCTGATTTTTCGCCAAAGAAAGAAATGAAGATTATTGCTCTTCAGGCCGGATGGGCAGAACAAAACCCGGCAGACTGGTGGACCAATTTGAGGCTTGCACACGAGTCTGTGATGCATCAGGCAGGAATAAATGCTGAAGATATCAAAGGTATTGGGATTACATGGCAAATGCACGGATTGATATTGGTGGATAAAGATCAAAATCTTTTAAGACCGTCAATTATCTGGTGCGACAGCCGTGCTGTGGAATATGGCGAAAGAGCATTCAAGCAGATTGGTGCTGAAAAATGTCTTTCCCATCTGTTAAATTCTCCGGGAAATTTTACGGCTTCTAAACTTGCATGGGTGAAGGAAAATGAACCTGAGATATTTGAGAAAATCGATAAAATAATGTTGCCGGGAGACTATATTGCAATGAAACTGTCGGGAGAGATCGGGATAACGATTGAAGGGCTTTCTGAAGGAATTTTTTGGGATTTTAAAAATAACTGCATTTCTAAAGATGTCACTGAGCATTTTGGTATTTCTGAAAGCTTTTTCCCTGATATTGTTCCTACTTTTGGTATTCAGTCCACTGTTTCTGCAGCAGCTGCCGCGGAATTAGGTTTAAAAGAAGGAACCCCAATATCGTATAGAGCAGGAGACCAACCTAATAATGCTTTGTCTTTAAATGTTTTTAATCCTGGAGAAATTGCTTCTACAGCAGGAACTTCGGGCGTAGTTTATGGAGTACTGGATCACTTGGACTACGATAAACTATCCAGGGTGAATACTTTTGCACACGTTAATCACTCCGAAGAGCAAATGAGATTAGGAGTTTTACTTTGCATTAATGGAACAGGTATTTTAAACTCTTGGCTGAAACATAATTTTGCAACGTCACTTTCTTCTTATGGAGATATGAATGAGCTTGCCTCACTTTCACCAATCGGATCAAAAGGTTTAAGCATTATTCCGTTCGGTAACGGTGCAGAAAGAGTTTTGGAAAATAAAGATACAAGATGTTCAATTCACGGGATCAATTTCAATATACATTCCAAAGGAGATGTTCTGAGAGCAGCACAGGAAGCGATCGTTTTTTCTTACGAATACGGCATGAATATTATGAGAGGGATCGGGATGAATATCAATGTAATTCGTGCTGGTAACGCCAATATGTTTTTAAGTTCAATTTTCAGGCAGTCCCTTGCCAGCGTGAGCAATGCGGTAATCGAGCTTTATGACACTGATGGTGCAGTAGGTGCAGCAAGAGCTGCTGGAATGGGAATAGGTTTTTATTCAGATTCATCAGAAGCATTTGCATCACTTGAAAAAATAGCAGTCATAGAACCTGAACATGAAAAACGCGATCAGTATTTAGAGGCTTATTCCGGGTGGCAAGACCATCTTCAGGCGATTATTTAATCAAAAAAAATATTAAAAGTACACAGACTTACTGCATAGAAATTATCAGTGAGCAGGAAATTCCCACATCTAAACGAAAATTTCAATTAATAAAATCAAACATATATGAACGTTTTAAACTCAACAAAACAATTTTTTTCAGGAATAGATCAGATTAAATTTGAAGGTAAGGAAAGCCGAAATCCTTTGGCATTCAGATATTACGATGCAGATAAAATAATCATGGGCAAGCCGATGAAAGAATGGATGAGATTTGCAATGGCATGGTGGCATACCCTGTGTGCAGATGGAAGTGATCCATTTGGCGAACCTACTATCCACCATCCATGGTCAAAATCAACAGATGCAGTTTCCAGAGCAAAATATAAAATGGATGCAGGATTCGAATTTATGCAAAAAATGGGCTTTGGTTACTATTGTTTTCATGATATTGACCTGGTTGATCCCGCCGATAACTGGAGAGATTATGAAAAGAACTTACAGACAGTAGTTGATTATGCTAAAGAAAAACAAAGTGAAACAGGTATTAAGCTTTTATGGGGAACTGCAAATGTATTTACTCACGAAAGATATATGAACGGAGCTTCTACCAACCCGAATTTTAATGTGGTAGCATGTGCAGGAACTCAAGTGAAAAATTCAATTGATGCTACTATCGCATTAGGAGGAGAAAATTATGTATTCTGGGGAGGAAGAGAAGGTTATATGAGTTTGCTGAATACCGATATGAAACGTGAAAAAGAACATCTTGCCCGTTTCCTTACAATGTCGCGTGATTATGCAAGACAGCAGGGTTTTAACGGTACTTTTTTAATTGAACCGAAACCGATGGAACCTACGAAACATCAGTATGACTACGATGCGGAAACCGTAATAGGATTTTTAAAAAATTACGGATTAGACAAAGATTTCAAATTGAACCTTGAAGTGAATCATGCAACTTTGGCAGGTCATACTTTTGAGCACGAATTGCAGGTTGCTGTTGATGCCGGAATGCTCGGAAGTATTGATGCAAACAGAGGTGACAATCAGAATGGGTGGGATACTGATCAGTTTCCTGTAGATTATTTTGATCTTGCACAGGCGTGGCTGGTTATTCTTGAAGGCGGTGGCTTAGGTTCCGGAGGGGTAAATTTCGATGCGAAAATCCGTCGTAATTCAATAGATGCCGATGATTTGTTTATTGCACATGTTTCAGGAATGGATGCATTTGCAAAAGGATTATCTGTGGCTGCCGACATTCTTGAAAATTCAGATTACAAGAAACTGAGAACAGAAAGATATTCGTCTTTTGACAGCGGAAATGGTAAAGCTTTCGAAAATGGTGCTCTTACTTTGGAAGATTTAAGAAAGATTGCCTACGAGACCGGTGAACCTCAGCCGAAAAGCGGTAAACAGGAATTGTTTGAAGCTTTAGTAAATATGTATATCTAAAAAGCGGAAATTTAATTTTTTGTTACCCTAATATAAAAACAATATAATAATTATGAACCTATTTTATTTAAGTAAAAGCAATAAGGCAGCACTTTTCTTTGCGATGACCTTATTACCTTCAAGCTTGGTTTATTCTCAGACTGATAAAGATACCATTCCTACAGAAAAAAAAATTGAGGAGGTAATCGTAATCGGGTACGGAACTCAGAAAAAAGAAGCGGTGACAGGTTCTGTATCTTCTCTAAGTGGAAATGCTTTAAAGGAAGTTCCGTCTGCAAATATAACAGATGCAATACAAGGCCGTCTTCCAGGGGTTGATATCGGTAGAACCTCAACCAAACCGGGTGCCGTGCAACAGATTCGAATCAGAGGAGAACGTTCACTTACAGGCTCCAATGATCCTCTAATCGTATTAGACGGAATTCCATTTATAGGATCGTTAGCAGATATAAGTCCCTCAGATATTAAAAGTCTTGATGTGCTAAAAGATGCCTCAGCCACAGCAATTTATGGATCTCGTGGAGCGAATGGGGTAATTCTCGTGACTACAAACAGAGGAGGTAAAGGTCAAAGGCCTAGATTTACCTACAACGGTTACACAGGATATCAAAGTATATTTTCAAAATATCCCGTGATGGATGGGCCGAAGTTAGCAAAACTGAGAGCAGATGCAAATATGGTTGTTAATGGTTCGGACGAGTTAAATACTAATAATACAGACTGGCAAGATCAGTTTTATGGTTTGGGTCTTATGATGAATCATGATGTTGCTGTAAGTGGTGGTACAGACAAAGGTGGTTACAACTTCGGCGTATCGTATTTCCAGCAAAACGGAGTAGTGCCATTACAGAGTTATAAAAGGCTTTCAATCAGAGGAGCTTTGGATCAGGAGGTTAATAACTGGCT
This sequence comes from Chryseobacterium sp. AC405b, assembly GCF_979258685.1. Lineage (NCBI taxonomy): Bacteria > Pseudomonadati > Bacteroidota > Flavobacteriia > Flavobacteriales > Weeksellaceae > Chryseobacterium > Chryseobacterium sp. AC405b. The sequence goes on along the minus strand of NZ_OZ409877.1, from coordinate 3,326,923 downwards.
AAAAGTGGGTTTCTCTACAAATTCAAATTTTTCAATTAATGACTTTAACAGTGTGAGTGGAGCTCCAACATTGGGATATTCACCATTAACCACACCATATCTTGCCGACGGATCACCGAGACTGAGAACTGTATTTGCAAATCTTGATCAGACGGCATTACAGACGAGATCAATCTTAGAAAATTTGGGAGACGCTTATGCAGATCGTACCAACGCATTCAGTTCCTACAATAATATGTATGGAGAAATTAAAATACCAAGTGTTGAAGGCTTAAAATATAGATTAAATGTCGGTCTTACCTATAGAAATTCTAACAGCGGATATTATTTGGGTACTGGTGCTTTAAATTATAATGCTTCAACGCAATCTTCTGCAAGTATTGGAAATTCTTTGACGACACAATGGGTACTTGAAAATCTAATCACATATGACAGAACTTTTGGTAAGCACAAGATTAACGCAACAGGTCTCTATTCCACCGAGCAGACAAGATTCAATAGTTCTTCAATAGCAGCACGTGATGTGCCGATCGATGCTTTTCAGTATTTCAACTTAGGGCAGGCTCAGGGCGAGATAACTATAAACCCAGCTAACCAGGGATATTACAGAAGAGGCCTTATGTCGTTTATGGGAAGAGCAATGTATCAGTTTGATAACCGTTACATGTTAACAGCCACACTAAGATCGGACGGGTCTTCAGTTTTAGCAAAAGGATATCAGTGGTATACCTATCCTGCAGTTTCAGTAGGATGGAATGTAGCTAATGAAAGTTTTCTTCGCGATTCAAAATTTATTAATGTTTTAAAGTTGAGAGCGGGTTACGGAAAGACCTCTAATCAGGCAATTGCTCCTTACACAACTTTTGGAAGGTTGAGTACAACACCTTATAATTTTGGAAGTGGAAATGCCATAGGAAATTTTGTAAGCGAAGCTCCAAACGCATCATTAGGATGGGAATTTTCAAAAACATACAATTACGGTGTTGATTTCACAATATTTAACAGAAGAATAAGTGGTACTGTAGAATACTATATTACCGATACTGAAAGATTGTTGTTAGGCAAAGGTCTTCCTGCATCCAGTGGTCTGGGATTGGTGACAGAAAATGTGGGCGCTTCACAGAATAAAGGTGTTGAAGTTTCTCTTAATGCTACTATTTTTAACAATCCAGACGGTTTCAGCTGGGAAGTTGGGGGTAATTTAGCTGCAAACAGAAATAAAATTACTGCACTTGCTTCAGGACAGGACAGAAATGTAGCTAACTTGTGGTTTGTAGGATATAATATTAATGCAATCTATGATTATCAATATATAGGATTATGGCAGCAAGGTGATCCTTACTTAAATATTCTTGAGCCTCAGACAGGTGCTGCACCTGGGATGATTAAAGTTCTTTACACAGGAGGCTATAATGCCGACGGTACACCTTCAAGACCAATTGGCGAGGCTGACAGACAAATTATCAATACAAATCCAGATTTTATTGGTGGTTTTAATACCAGACTTGCGTATAAAGGGTTGGATTTGAGTGTTGTAGGTGCATTTCAAAAAGGTGGGGTGTTAGTCAGCACAATTTATGGCTCATCAGGTTATCTTAACAGATTGACCGGAAGAGGAAATAACGTAGACGTTGATTACTGGTCTCCCGAAAATACCGATGTAAGAAACCCGAAACCGGGTGGATTAATGAGCGGAGACAACCCGAAATATGGATCTACGCTTGCTCTGTTTGATGGTTCATTTGTTAAAATCAGAACAATAACATTGGGTTATAATTTTGATAAAAATGCAATTGATGATTTGGGGGTAAGTAATCTGCGATTGTATGTTACAGTTCAGAATCCATTTGTATTTGGTTCTCCATATTACAGATATTCTGGAATGGATCCTGAGCCGAATTCAAGAGGAAATGAAAATCAGGCTGTGAATTCTTACAAAGCAAATCAGTTGGTTATAGGGACAAATAACCCTTCTACCAGAAATTATATGATTGGATTAAATTTAACTTTTTAAAATCAGAAACTATGCTTAATTTAAATAAAAAATTTATTGCTGCTCTATTTTTAGCATCATTAACGTTCACTACTGGCTGTAACGAAATCCTGGATGAGCAGCCACGAGGTATCTATACACCTGAGGATTTTACTACAGAAAGAGGAATTTCTCAGGGAGTTACATCTTTATACAGACAAACCAGAATGCTTTATGGCAACGGATATTTCCTGAATGCAAATATGACAGGTACCGATGAAGCCACCTGGGCGCAGAGTGCAGATGGCAATTTTAAGGATCTTGATATGACAGGAGGAACTGGAAGTATCAATTCCAATACATTTCCTACGAGTATGATCTGGGGATCTGTTTTTCCATCCATCAATACAGCAAATGGAATTATCGAAAATGGTTCAGGAGCAGGTATAGCCGAATCTTTGATTTCAGAGGCTAGATTTTTCCGTTCTTTTAACTATTTTTTATTAGTACAGACTTACGGAGGGGTGCCTCTTGATTTAGGATCTGGTGAGTTGAAATTTAACATTAATCCTAAAACGACCTCGACCCGAAATACAGTTACAGAGGTGTACACTAAAGCAATCTTTCCGGATTTAATCAAAGCTGTTGAAAACCTCCCTACAAATCCGCGGGTTACAGGTGGTGTTACTAAAAATGTTGCGAGATTATTTCTTTCCAAAGCATATTTAACATACGCATGGTGGTTACAAAATCCCAACAGTATCCCAACATATCCTGAAACGCCAAGAACAGATCCTGCTGGTCATAATGCACAATATTATTTTCAGAAAGCTTACGATGTAGCTTTAGAAGGAATCAACGCGCCTGGTCCTTATGCTCTTATGCCTACATATTACGATATTCACAGAGGCGACAATGATAGAAATAAGGAATGCATGCTTTACGCTGATCATACAGAAACAAGTGCTTACTTTAATGAAGGTGTAATTCAGGCAAGTTATGGTGATGGGTGGTCTCCCAACAATTTTGCAGCTTGGATGTTTACTTTTAATTATACCAACCTGAAAAGCAGCTTATCCAATACAACCTTTACAAACGCAAGTTCAGTTCAGCGTGCAGCAACGCAGTCCTTAGGCAGACCTTGGGTACGTATGGCCCCAACCATCGAACTATTAAAAAATACTTTTGCAGATAAAACCAATGACTCACGTTATGACGGTACATTTGTTACGACATATAGAGGAAACTGGAATAAGGAGGGAACAGGACTAACGACTGTATCAACTTTGTATAACGCAAATAATTTACCAATTCAACCAGGGGATGCGGTGCTTTCATTCCTTGATAACGATTCTCAAACACCAACTTACCCTTCAAATGGCGGACAAAGCGGTGTTGGAGCAGGAGTATTGCCCGGTAGAGCAGACTGGGTAGTTGCACCAAGCGGAGTAAGCAGAATCGTATACCCGGGAGTTTGGAAAATTGGTACTTACCGTACAGATAATGGTAACGGTTTAGGGTATCCAAACCCAAGTTTAACGCGTCCTTTTGTAATAGCTAAATTCTCAGAATTTTATTTTCTTGCTGCTGAAGCTGCAATTAAAGGTGCTTCAGGATCACAATCTGCAAGAGATTTAATTAATGTGCTTCGTGCAAGAGCTGGAAAATGGGTATACAGTGTTAGCGCAAACGCTCCTAAATTGCAGGACAACAGCGCAGCAATGATTGCTGCTACTCCTGCAACCATAACTTTAGATTATCTTTTAGCAGAAAGATCTAGAGAATATTATGGAGAAGGTTACAGATGGTACGATTTAGTAAGAACTCAGACTTGGACTCAAAAATCTGCAACGTATTCTATTGGAGGTGTTAACTATGGAAATCACACTCCGCAAACTGTATCAAGAATAATACAGCCATTCCACTATCTGAGACCAATTCCTCAGGGACAGTTGGATGCAATGGAAGTATCTTCTGATATCAAAGCAAAATACCAGAATCCTGGTTATTAATTTATAACACATTCTTATTAACAGCAACAAAGTAGGTGTGATTACTGCACCTGCTTTGTTTTAAGAAAAAATAAAGATTATGGAAAAAACATGGCGTTGGTTTGGGAAGAATGATAAAATTCAATTAAATATGCTTCGTCAAATCGGAGTAGAAGGCATTGTTTCTGCGCTGCACAATATGCCAAACGGAGAAGTGTGGTCGTTGGAAGCAATTAGCGATTATAAAAATTACATAGAAAGTTTCGGACTTCGCTGGTCTGTTGTAGAAAGTCTGGCAGTAAGTGAAGCCATAAAATATGGAGGCGAAAACAGAGATCAGTTAATAGAAAATTACATTCAGAGTCTCGAAAATCTTGGAAAGGCAGGCGTAACAACAGTTTGTTACAACTTTATGCCGGTTTTGGATTGGGCTCGTACAGATTTGTTTTATCAATGGGAAGACGGCTCGTCCTCATTATACTTTAATAAAGCCAAATTTGCCTACTTTGAAATTCATATTCTGCAGAGAAAGGATGCAGAAAACGACTATAATTCAGATATTCTTCAAAAAGTAGAAGAGTTAAAGAATACACTGACAGAAGAAGATAATAACACTTTGATAGATTCTGTCATCGTAAAAACACAAGGTTTCGTTAACGGAAATATTAAGGAAGGAGACAAAAACCCGGTACAGCTATTCAAAAGCTTATTATCATTGTATGATGGGATTAATAAAGATCAGCTTCGCCAGAATATGAAATATTTTCTGGAGAAAATAATGCCGGTATGTGGAAAGTGGAACATCCAAATGTGCGTACATCCCGATGATCCGCCATTTGCATTATTGGGTTTACCAAGAATCGTAACCAACGAAGAAGATATCGACTGGATTTTACATGAAGTTGACAATCCGCACAATGGCCTTACATTCTGCACAGGTTCTTTGAGCGCCAACCTTCAGAATGATGTTCCGAAATTGGCTCAGAAATTTGCTCACCGAACAAAATTTGTCCATTTAAGAAGCACCAATGTCTTTGAGAACGGTGATTTTATTGAGGCTCATCATTTAGGAGGAAGAGGACAATTAATCGAAGTAATCAAAATTTTTGAAAAAGAAAACCCGGATTTACCAATGCGTGTAGATCACGGAAGATTATTAACTGATGATATCGACAAAGGCTACAATCCTGGCTATTCATTTTTAGGAAGAATGCTCGCCCTAGGACAAATCGAAGGCGTAATGGCAGCCGTGAATTCTTACGTAAAATAAATTAAAATAGAACTTAGAGGTTCATTTATCGACTCACAATCATTATTTACATTACAATGAACGAAATATTCAGTATAAAAGATAAAGTAGCCGTCATTACTGGGGCTTCAGGCGTGTTGGGCGGAAGTCTGGCTAAAAGTTTCATCGAAGCCGGAGCAAAAGTAATTGCTTTAGGAAGAAATCAGGAAACGCTTGATATTCGCGTTAAAGAACTCACAGAATCCGGAGGTGAGGCTTTTGCTGTAGAAGCCAACGTAATGAATGTTGAAAGTCTTGAATCCGCTTCAAAAAAAATCATAGAAAAATACGGTCAGATAGATATTCTTCTCAACATTGCAGGAGGAAATATCCCTGCCGCAACATTGTCTCAGGACCAGTCGTTTTTTGATCTGAAAATGGAAGCCTGGAATGAGGTGACCGATCTCAATATCAACGGAACTGTTTATCCAAGCTATGTTTTCGGAAAAGTAATGGCAGATCATGGAAGCGGAAGCATTGTGAATATCTCATCAATGGCAGCATATTCCGCAATCACAAGAGTTGCAGGATATTCTGCAGCCAAATCAGCAATTACAAATTTCACGCAATGGCTGGCTTCGGATGTCGCTTTAAAATTTGGAGACAAAATTCGTGTCAATGCCATTGCTCCCGGATTTTTCATCGGAGACCAAAACCGAGCAATTTTATTGAATCCGGATGGTTCTTTGACTGATCGAAGCAAAAAAGTCATTGCCAAGACGCCAATGGGACGATTTGGGAATTCAGACGAACTCAACGGCGCTGTACAATTCCTCTGTTCAGATGCCGCAAGTTTTATTACAGGTGCTTTACTTCCTATTGATGGTGGTTTCAGTGCTTTCAGTGGGGTATAAATACATATTATTTTTCTTCATATAGTTTACAAGACCTTACAGATTTCTTTCAATAAGGTCTTGTTTTTAAAAAATCTAACCTAAGACAAAATCTTCAATCTTTTTTAACAATGATCACTTTTAAAGGAAATAAAGAAGTTTTCGGAGAATCATTTTTGCTGGAATCGGCAAAGGCTGAAAATCTGTATTTTGGCTATGCGAAAGAAATGCCGATTATAGATTACCACAATCATCTGCAACCAGATGTTGTCTCTTCTAATCAGAATTTCCTTTCTCCCACAGCAATTTGGCTGGATGGCGATCATTATAAATGGCGTGCAATGCGCAATTTCGGAATTGATGAAAAATTCATTTCCGGCCAGGCTCCAGATCTGGAAAAATTCAGGAAATGGTCAGAAGTCGTACCTTTTACACTTCGAAATCCATTGTTTCACTGGACGCATCTGGAACTTAAAAATCCTTTTGGAATCAAAGAATACCTTTCCCCGAAAAATGCAGATTCAGTTTATCATCAGATGACTGAACTTCTGCAGACTTCTGAATTTTTGCCTCAGTCCATCATTCAAAATTTCAAAGTAGAAGCCTTGTGTACCACAGATGACCCTTCTGATGATCTTTCCTGTCACAAAAAATTAAAAAGCAGCAGTTTCGAGACTCAGGTTTTACCTGCTTTTCGTCCCGATTCTTACATCAATATCATCAATCCTGAAAAATATCTTGCAGATATTAAAAAATTGGAGAATATTAGCGAAATCTCAATTCAGTCAGTTTCTGATTTACTCAATGCGCTTCAATTAAGAATTAATTATTTTGCAGAAGCAGGGGCAAAAGTTGCCGATCACGGCTTCGAATATTTTCCTGATACCACAAAATGGAATCTGGAATTGGAGGCCGAATTCTCAGAATTTTTAAAGGGAAATAATCCAACATTCTCCAATCCGGAAGTGTTATGTGGTTATCTGCTGAAGGAACTTTGCAAAATGTACGCTGAAAAAGGTTGGGTGCAGCAGTTCCACGTTGGCGCAACCAGAAATAATAATTCCGAAATGCTGAAAAAAATCGGAATCAATGCTGGTTATGATGCCATCAGCGAGCAATATTTTGCCCCACGATTGAGCGTGCTTTTGGATGAATTAAATTCAAGCGGACAACTTACCAAAACCATTATTTATAATCTTAATCCTACTTTCAATGAGGTTTTAGCGACACTTGCCGGAAATTTTAATGAGGGCGGAATCAAATCTAAAGTACAATTCGGTGCCGCCTGGTGGTTTTTAGATCAGCTTGACGGGATGAAAAAACAGATGAATACGCTTTCTAACATTGGTTTGATCAGCACGTTTGTAGGAATGTTAACCGATTCCCGAAGTCTATTGTCATTCTCAAGACACGAATATTTCAGAAGACTTTTGTGCAATATGTTCGCCAGCGAGATGGAAAGAGGATTGCTTCCCAATGATGAGGAATGGGTCGGCAAAATCATTCAGGACATTTGTTATTATAACACTAAAAATTATTTTGAATTTTAATAATGCAAGATTCATCTTCCAATAAAATATTTTGTTTCGGGGAATTGCTTCTGCATTTCGCTCCGGATGCGCACGGAAACTGGTTAAATGATCAGTCTTTGAAAATCTATGTTGGAGGCGCAGAATACAATGTGGCTTATGCGCTTGCACAATGGAAAAATCCGGTAAAATTATTATCAGCTTTGCCTGAAAATTTTATAGGAAGTCAATTAAAATTACAGCTAACAAATAAAGGAATCGAAATTCTTGCCGAGAAAAACCAAGGAAGAATCGGTACATTTTATCTTTCTTCAGAAGGTGATATGCAGAATACGTCAGTGATTTATGACCGCTTTCCTTCGGTTTTTACTGAATCTGATTTTAACAGTTTTAGTTTTGATGAGATTTTTTCAGAAGTAAAATGGCTTCATATAACTACAATTACGTCGGCCTTAAGTGAAAATGCTTACCAGAAATGTCTGAATTTAATGAAAGAAGCGGCGTCCAGAAACATCACGGTTTCTCTCGATTTGAATTATCGTGCATCACTTTGGGAAGGCAGAAATCCTTTTGATAAAATCAAAAAACTAATGCCTTTTGTGAATGTTTTGATGGGAAATATCTGGTCAATCCAACAGTTTTTGAACATTCCGATAGAATATGAGTTAAATGGAAATTTTGATGATAAAAACCTTTTAAAACAGTCAGAAAAATCAGCATTAGAAATTCAGAAACAATTTCCTAATGTAAAGTTGGTTGCCAATACATTCCGGTTTACGAACGGTGAAGAAGTCAATTACTATGCGACTTTATTTGCTGATGATAAGCTTTTGGTTTCAGAGAAATATTATTCAAACAAAATTGAAGAAAGAGTAGGCAGCGGCGATTCTTTTATGGCAGCTTTGATTCACGGGGCTTTAAAAGAAAATTCTTCTCAGCAAATTTTGGAAGATGCTACGAAAGTCGCTTTCAAAAAATTGTTTGTAAAAGGCGATACCATTAATGACAGTATTAATATTGAAAAATTATGAATGTAATACTACAAAAGATAAAAGACCAGAAAATTATTCCGTTGTTTTATAACGAATCATTCGAGGTTTCAAAAAATACCGTAAAAGCTTTGTACGAAGCTGGAATTCGTGTGATAGAATACACCAACAGAGGCATTGAGGCATTAGAGAATTTTACTAAACTTAAAGAAATTTCCGCCTTCGAATTTCCGGAACTTTTACTAGGAATCGGAACCGTGAAAAATATAAAAGAAATGGATGATTATGCCGATGCAAAAGCGGATTTCATTATTACGCCTGTCATTAACGAAGAACTTGTGAAACATTCTGTTAAAAAAAATATTATTTTAATTCCGGGCTGTTTCACCCCTTCCGATGTCAATTTGGCTTTTCAAAACGGACTTCGATTGGTGAAAATTTTCCCCGCAGATGCTTTGGGCAAAACTTATATCAAATCTATTCAGCCCGTTTTTCCGGGAATGAATTTTATGCCGACCGGAGGAATCAATGCTGATGTTGAAGACATTACAGAATGGTTGAAAGGTGGTGCAATTGCTGTTGGATTGGGAAGTTCGCTTATCAAAACAGATTTTACTGCTGAACAGTTAACTGAAAAAGTTCAGAATTTATTACAACAACTTAATCAAAACTAAATGCAGGCTCCTAAAAATCACAATATCAGATGGTTTATGCTGTCATTGGTTTTCCTCGCCACTACCATCAATTACCTCGACCGTCAGGTAATGGGTTTGCTGAAACCTGTTCTTGAAAAAGAGTTCAGCTGGGACGAGAAAGATTACAGCTATATCGTGATGGCATTTACGACGACTTATGCGATCGGATATCTTGCGATGGGAAGGTTTATCGATAGAGTAGGAACCAAAATTGGTTATGCCGTTTCACTCATTGTCTGGAGTCTCGCTTCTATTGGACACGGTTTTGTAAAAAGCACCGTTGGATTTTTGATTGCAAGAAGCACATTGGGAATCAGCGAAGCAGGAAATTTTCCGGCAGCGATAAAATCTGTTGCAGAATGGTTTCCTAAAAAAGAAAGAGCATTAGCAACGGGGATTTTTAACTCCGGAGCAACGGTTGGAGCTATTTTAGCACCGCTTCTTGTGCCGTTTATTTTAGGACATTACGGTTGGCGGGAAACTTTCGTCTGGATTGGAGCATTAGGTTTATTATGGATTGTCCTTTGGTGGAGATTCTACACCATTCCGGAAAAAACAAAAAAACTCAGCAAAGAAGAGTTACAGTACATCAAAAGTGATCAGGACGGTAAAACGCAGGAACAGTCCAAAGTACCATTGTCCGAAATATTAAAATACAAAGTGACCTGGTCTTTTGCCATTGGGAAAATGCTGACTGACCCGATCTGGTATTTCTTTATGTTCTGGCTTCCTGCTTATTTTTCTGACGTATTTAAAATGGATATGACTAAACCTTCTCTCCCGTTGATTATTATCTATAGCGGAACTACGATTGGAAGCATCGGCGGCGGTTATCTTTCTTCATTTTTAATTAAAAAAGGCTGGGCAATCGGGAGAGCCAGAAGTGTGACTATGCTCTTGTTTGCATTGATGGTAGTTCCCGTGATGTTCTCAAAATATGTAGACAATATGTGGTTGATTACCATTATCATTGCTTTTGCAACCGCAGCTCATCAAGGTTGGGGAGCCAATCTGATGACGACGGTCGGCGACAAATTACCCAATAATTATGTAAGTTCTGTGATCGGATTTGGTGGAATGTTGGGTTCTGCCGCAGGCATTATTTTTCCCCTATTTATCGGAATTATCCTAGACACATTCAAAAAAGCTGGAAACATCAACGGCGGATACAACATTATATTTTTCATTGCCGGCGTTTCTTACATTGCAGCTTGGGGAATTATCTGGTTGATCAACAGGAAAAAGACTGAAATTTCTATTTAAAATTAAAGAAAATAATACGTGAAATGAGCTTAAAGCATTGCATATTAACCATCCATATTTTCATCAGCGGATTTTTCTTTGCTCAAAAGGGAGGGAAATATAAGCTTTGGTACGACAAACCTGCAAAACAGTGGGTGGAAGCGTTGCCTGTTGGAAACGGCAGATTGGCGGCAATGGTTTTTGGAGATCCTTACAAGGAAAAGCTTCAGATGAACGAAGCAACTTTTTGGTCGGGCAGTCCTTCCCGGAATGACAATCCTGATGGTCCAAAATTGTTGGATTCTATCCGGTATTATTTATTTAATGGAAATTACAAAAGAGCGGAAATCCTTTCTAATAAAGGCTTAACGGCGAAAACACTTCACGGTTCGGCATTTCAGAATATCGGTGATTTAAATCTTGATTTTAATAATCTTGGCGATGTCGAAGATTATTACCGCGAACTTGATATTGAAAAAGCAATCATAACAACCAAGTTTTCTTCCAACGGAATTCATTATAAAAGAGAAGTTTTCGCGTCAATTCCGGATCAGGTCATTGTGATAAAACTGAGTTCAGATAAAAAAAATGCGCTGAGTTTCACTGCGGGATTTAACAGTGAACTCAAAAAAAATGCAAATGCGATTGATGCCAATACCTTGCAAATGGACGGACTTTCTTCTACATTAGACGGCGTTCAGGGTCAGGTGAAATTCAATACGCTGGCGAAATTCATTACCAAAGGTGGAAAAAATTCAGTTTCAGGAAGCAGAATTTCGATTGCCAATGCAGATGAAGTAATGATTCTTATTTCAATCGCCACCAATTTCACAGACTACAAAACTTTGAATACGGATGAAGTTTCAAAAAGCAAAAAATATATTTCACAATCAGAAACTAAAAATTTTAATACTTTAATTAAAAAACATCTCAAAGATTATCAGAATTATTTTAAAAGGGTAGATTTCAACCTCGGAACTTCTCCTGCCTCACAATTTCCAACGGATATTCGTGTTAAGAATTTCGCAAATACCTACGATCCTGAACTCGTTTCATTGTATTATCAGTTCGGGCGTTATCTCTTGATTTCATCATCGCAACCGGGCGGTCAGCCAGCGAATCTCCAAGGGATTTGGAATAATTCCAACAAACCGGCGTGGGACAGCAAATACACCATCAACATCAATACGGAAATGAATTATTGGCCTGCAGAAAAAACCAACCTATCGGAAATGCACGAACCGTTGATTCAAATGATCAAAGATTTAAGTGAAACCGGAGCAGAAACGGCAAAAATAATGTACAAAAGCCGAGGCTGGGTAGCGCATCACAACACAGATATCTGGAGAATTACAGGGGTAGTAGACTTTGCCAACGCCGGACAATGGCCAATGGGAAGCGCATGGCTTTCTCAGCATCTTTGGGAAAAATATTTATACAGCGGAGACAAAAATTATCTCAAATCCATTTATTCCGTTCTGAAATCTGCGACACAGTTCTATGAAGATTTCCTGATTGAAGAACCTACTCACAAATGGTTGGTCGTAAGTCCGTCTATGTCTCCCGAAAATATTCCGCAGGGAAACAAGGGAAGTGCTTTGGCGGCAGGGAATACGATGGATAACCAGTTGATGTTTGACCTGTTCAGCAAAACAAAAAAAGCAGCACAAATTTTAAATGTAGATTCAGATAAAATTCCGGTTTGGAACAATATCATTTCAAAATTACCACCAATGAAAATCGGTCATTACGGACAGTTGCAGGAATGGATGGAAGACTGGGACAACCCGAAAGACAATCACAGACACGTTTCGCATTTATATGGATTGTTTCCGGGAAATCAGATTAATCCTGTCACAACACCTGAACTTTTTGATGCTTCAAAAACAGTTTTAATTCATCGTGGCGATGTTTCCACAGGCTGGTCGATGGGCTGGAAGATCAATCTTTGGGCTAAATTGTTAGACGGAAACCACGCCAATAAATTAATAAAAGACCAGTTAACTTTGGTGGAAAAAGACGGTTGGGGCGAAAAAGGAGGGACTTATCCGAATTTGTTTGATGCGCATCCGCCGTTTCAGATTGATGGAAATTTCGGCTGTACTTCCGGAATTACCGAAATGCTTTTGCAGACCCAAAACGGGAGCATTGACATTTTACCCGCACTTCCCGACGAATGGAAAAATGGAAATATTTCCGGACTGAAAACGTATGGCGGTTTTGAAGTCAGTATTGTTTGGAAAGATAGTCAGACTAAAGAAGTTGTCATCAAATCAAATCTGGGTGGAAACTGCAGAATCAGTGCATCTAATGAATTAGAATTAAAAGGAAAAAACACTTTAAAGTTGGCATCAGGAAATAATCAAAATTCATATTTTGAAATTCCGAGAATTAAAGAGCCTTTGATTTCGTCGGAAGCACAATTAAATCCAGTGAAAATGAAAGAAAAATTCACTTATGATTTTCCGACAGAAGCAGGAAAAACTTATACATTAAAAATTAAATAATAATCTAAAAAATATAACAATGAAACAGAGAATAATGCATTCGATTTTTTTAAGAAATAAACTCACTTTGGTGGCAGCAGTTTCTTTACTTTCTTTAAGTAACGTTTCAGCACAGACTTTTTCAGACTTTTCCTACCGTGGAAATGATAAAATATACACAAATAATCCACTGAAAGAGAACGAATTTTACTCTCCGATTCTTCAGGGTTGTTATCCCGACCCAAGTATTACCAGAAAAGGAGACGATTATTATTTGGTCAATTCTTCATTTTCAATGTTTCCGGGTGTTCCGATTTTTACTTCCAAAGATTTGGTAAACTGGAAGCAGGTTGGTCACGTTCTGGACAGGCCTTCTCAGCTTAAAGTAGAAAAAGGCGGTGTTTCTCAGGGAATATATGCTCCGGACATCAAATACAACAAATTTAACGACACTTTTTATATGATCACCACGCAGATTGCTGGTGGAATTGGAAATATGGTCGTGAAAACCAAAGACCCAGCAAAAGGCTGGAGTGAAGTACAGAAACTGAATTTCGACGGCATCGATCCTGCCATTTTCTTTGATGACGATGGTAAAGCCTACATTGTTCACAATGATGCGCCTCCGAAAGGAACTGAGCAGTACAATGGTCACCGTGTCATCAAAATGTGGGATTATGATTTGGAAAAAGATCAGGTTGTTGCAGGTTCAGACAGAATTATTGTAAACGGTGGTGTTGATCTTTCTCAAAAACCAATCTGGATAGAAGGTCCGCACTTATATAAAAAGAACGGAAAATATTTTCTGATGTGTGCAGAAGGCGGAACTGGCGGTAATCACAGCGAAGTTATTTTTATGTCGGATTCTCCAAAAGGTCCCTTTGTTCCTGCAACGAATAATCCAATTTTGACACAACGGTATTTCCCGAAAGACCGAAAAGATAAAGTAGATTGGGCGGGTCACGCGGATTTGGTAGAAACTCCTGACGGAAAATATTACGGCGTATTTTTGGCCATTCGTCCCAACGAAAAAGGGCGTGTGAATCACGGAAGAGAAACTTTCATTCTTCCAGTAGACTGGAGCGGAAAGTATCCTGTTTTTGAAAACGGTTTAGTTCCGATGAAACCAAAATTAAAACTGCCGGAAGGCGTAAAAAATCAAACCGGACAAAATGGTTTTTTCCCGAACGGGAACTTCACGTACAATGATAAACTGACCGACAAAAATCTTGATTTCCGATGGATTGCAATGCGTGGACCTCGTGAAAACTTCATCACGGCTGCTAAAAATGGCGTAAAGGTGAATCCTATGGAAACGAATATCAAAGCTTTGGCTCCTGTTTCGGCATTATTCCACAGATTACAGCACGAAGATTTCAAAACTTCGGTAACACTTGATTTCAAACCTAAATCTGAAAAAGAATTAGCCGGAATCACCTGCTACCAAAGCGAAAGATTCAATTACGTCTTTGGAATTACCAAAAAAAACAAAGACTTTTACATCGTTTTGGAAAGAACAGAAAAAGGAGCATCAAAACTGATTGCCAGCGAAAAGATTGCACTTTCAAAGTCGGTTAAATTGCAGGTAGTGGGCGAAAAAGATGACCTTAATTTCAATTACTCTCTGGACGGTAAAAACTTTAAAAATCTTGGCGGTTCGGTTTCCGGAGATATCCTTTCTACCGATGTTGCAGGAGGTTTCACAGGAAGCTTGATTGGTTTATACAGCACGTTATCTAACGATATTGTACCGAATTAAAGAAATTATTATCAATAGCAATGGGCTTTAGCCCATTCATTAAAAAGAAAATCAAATTGGCTTTAGCCAAAACCTATACAAATGCAGGTTTTGACAGGTGAGCTTGCAACGCTTAAAAATAAAACGGTTAGTATCAGCAATGTCACACTAAGCTTATCGAAGTATCTTTTAAAATTGGATTAAAGAATTAAATTACCAACCAAAATATTTAAATTTTGAAAATTAATAAACCATTTTATATAGTTTCTTTTTTTGGATTTATCGGGCTGAATTTCCTTTCGGCCCAGGTAAATCCTCCTCAGAAACAGCAGACGACAGCATTTACAAATCCTATCATTTGGGCAGATGCTCCGGATTTATCGATCACAAGAAATGGCGATGATTTTTATCTCATCAGCACCACTATGCACCTGATGCCGGGCGCTCCGGTGATGCATTCCAGAGATCTCGTCCATTGGGAAATGGCAAGCTATGTTTTTGAAAGCCTGAATGACAATTCTAAATACGATTTAGTCAATGGAACCGTTTACGGTCGCGGACAATGGGCTTCATCCATTCGTTACCACAGAGGGAAATATTACGTTTTGTTTTCCCCGAATGATGAGCCTTTCAAATCTTATTTTTATGTTTCCGACAATCCCGAAAAAGGAAACTGGAAACTGATTACAAGAACGAGACATTTTCACGATGCTTCGTTGCTTTTCGATGATGATAACAGGGTTTATGTTTTCACTTCCAACAAGGTTTTTGAACTAAGTCCTGATTTTAAAGAAGTCATCGGGAATCCCGACGGAACGGTGGTTTTTGAAAAAGATTCTTCAGAAACCGGGCTTCTGGAAGGCAATCAGATCATTAAAAAAGAAGGAAAATATTATATGATGATGATCTCCTGGCCAAGAGACGGAAAACGCCGTCAGGAAGTGTATAGAGCCAATAAAGTTACAGGACCTTTCGAGAAAAAAGTGATTCTGGAAGACAATTTTCTCGGATTTTCTTATGCAGGACAAGGCGCTTTAATTGATGATAAAAACGGAAATTGGTATTCGCTGATTTTTCAGGACAGAAATGGAGTTGGGCGTGTCCCGATTTTGATTCCTGTAAAATGGGAAAACGACTGGCCTGTTTTGGGAGATAATGGCAAGATTCCTTTAAATGGCGAGGTTCCGCTTCCGCCGTTTAAACCGAAAAATAATATCGTAGAAAGTGATGAATTTTCAGATAAAAAACTAAAAATCCAATGGCAATGGAACCATAATCCTGTGAATGAAGCCTGGTCTTTATCCGACAGAAAAGGATTTATGAGACTGAAAACCAATAGAATTGTTGATAATATTTATTTGGCTCCAAACACAATCACCCAAAGAATGACCGGTCCGAAATCAAGTGCTGTTGTTGCGTTAGATTTGAAAGGAATGAAAAACGGTGATGTTACAGGTTTCAGTGCATTTAATGGTGATTCAGGATTATTATCGGTTATAAAAGAAGGCAATCAGAAATTTTTGACTTTTTCTACCAATGAAGTCAGTCTTGACAGTAAAACGAAAGCCATTTTGGATGTTAAAAAAGAAAGAGAAAAAGCGCATTCTCCTAACTTCAGATAAAATTTATCTCCGTATTGATGCCGATTTTAATCTTGGTAAAGATCTGGCAAATTTCTCATATAGTACCGATCAGAAAAACTGGACGGAAATGGCAAAGAATTACAAAATGATTTTCGATTACAGAAGATTGTTTATGGGATCAAAATTTGCGATTTTCAATTATGCAACGAAAAGTACAGGAGGTTTTGTAGATGTTGATTTTTTTCGAATAATAGATTCTTCAACCATAAAATAAAAATTTTTATATTAATAAAAGAAGAAAAATAGTTCCGTTGAATATTATTTTTTTATCTAAATTAATAAGTGTAAAAAATACAAATAAAAAATATGAGTAAGTCAATGATATTGGTTTTAGGTTTTATCTTGTCGGGAATGTCTGCTTCTGGGCAAACATTTGAAAAACAGGCTCCACAAGGTTTTGATGTTGAAAAGAAAGAAATTCCCCATGGGAAAATTGATACTATTAGATACGAATCAAAAACGGTAGGAACTCAGAGAAAAGCTTTGATTTATACGCCGCCAGGTTTCAAAAAAGGGACTCAATATCCAGTTTTATATCTCCTTCACGGTATTGGCGGTGACGAAAAAGAATGGTACAAAAACGGAACGCCACAAATTATTCTGGACAATCTTTACGCTCAGGGAAAACTTGCGCCGATGATTGTCGTTTTACCAAACGGCAGAGCAATGAAAGACGACCGCGCCACCGGAAATATTATGGCAAAAGATAAAGTGGAAGCTTTCGCAACTTTTGAAAAAGATTTGCTGAACGACCTTATTCCTTTTATCGAAAAAAAATATCCCGTTAAAAAAGACAGAGAAAACCGGGCGATTGCAGGACTTTCAATGGGTGGCGGACAAACCCTGAATTTCGGACTGGGAAATATCGACAAATTCGCCTGGGTTGGCGGTTTTTCATCGGCTCCAAACACCAAAGAACCTCAACAGTTGCTTCCGGATCCGCAAAAAGCTAAAAAACTGAAACTGATATTCATATCCTGTGGCGATCAGGACGGTTTGATGCCTTTCAGCAAGAGAACAAGCGATTATCTGGCAGAAAATAAAATTCCGCACATATTTTACATAGAACCGGGCGGTCACGATTTCAAAGTCTGGAAAAACGATTTGTACATCTTTTCGCAATTAATTTTTAAACCTGTCGACAAAACTAAATTTTCTGAATTTACCGTGTTTGGAAGTCCAGCCGAATCCAACATCAGAAATGCACAGTTTCCGCAAATTCTTCGCAATGGAAAAGCAATGTTTAAAGTGAAAGCTCCCGATGCGCAGAAAGTTCAGATAGATTTAGGCAAAAAATACGACCTCAAAAAAGAATTGGATGGTTCGTGGACAGCAACCACAGATTCTTTGAGTGAAGGTTTTCATTATTATTCTTTACTGATTGATAATGTTGCCATTGCAGACCCATCAAGCAAATCATTTTACGGAATGGGAGGATTTGCCAGCGGAATCGAAATTCCTTTTGCGGGCGACAATTATTATGCATTAAAAGACGTTCCGCACGGTGATATCAGAATTCAGAATTTCTTTTCAAAAGTGACCAATTCGTGGAGAAGAGTTTTTATCTACACTCCGCCTGGCTACGACAAAAATGTGAGTGAAAGTTATCCCGTGCTATACATTCTTCACGGCGGCGGCGAGGATGAAAGTGGTTGGGCAACTCAGGGAAAAGCCAATTTAATCCTTGATAATCTGATTGCAGAAGGCAAAGCAAAACCAATGATTTTAATAATGCCGGATGCGAATATCGGTCCTGCCGGATTCGGAAATTTTGGGGTTAGAAATCTTCAGATGTTTGAAAAAGAACTGAAAGAATCTGTGATTCCATTTACAGAGTCAGGTTTCAGAGTTAAAAAAGATGAGTCAAACAGAGCTTTGGCAGGACTTTCAATGGGAGGAATCTACACGCTTTATACAGGAATTCAGAACTCGGAAATGTTTTCTTCTTTGGGCGTTTTCAGTTCGGGATGGATGTTGCCGACTCTTCAGAAAGTGGCGGATGATGAGTATCAATTTTTAACTGACAATACATCAAAATTCAATTCAAATATTAAAAATTTCTGGATTGCGATGGGCGGGGAAAATGATATTGCGTATCAGAATAATCAGATAATGATGAAGAAACTGGATGAATTGGGCATTAAATATTCCTATTCTGAATATCCCGGTGGTCATACCTGGCCCGTTTGGAGAAATAATCTCTACCAGTTTGCACAGTTGCTTTTTAAGTAATGACAAAGTCCAGTTAACAACTAACCTGAACATCAGGCTCATCCGACAACCATTCAATAAAATACTTCTATGAAAGAGATTTTAAAAAATATTTTAAATGTAAGCTTAGTCCTGACGGGAATATCGCTTTCTGCACAAAATCCCATCATTCAGACAAAATTTACTGCTGATCCTGCACCGATGGTGTACAAGGATACTGTTTTTTTGTACACGAGTCATGACGAAGACGATGCTTTCGGATTCAAAATGAAAGACTGGTTGCTCTATACTTCAACCGATATGGTCAACTGGACTGATCACGGCGTTGTGGCTTCTCTCAAGGATTTCAAATGGACCGATCCGGAAAACGGAGCATGGGCTCCTCAAGTCATAGAAAGAAACGGTAAATTTTATATGTATTGCCCGATGCCCGGACAGAGAGGAATCGGTGTTCTGGTAGCCAACAGTCCGTACGGTCACTTTCAAAGATCCAATCGGCAAACCATTGGTTAAAAATTCGAGTGATGATATCGACCCCACCGTTCTGATAGATGATGATGGTCAGGCTTACCTCTATTGGGGAAATCCGAATTTATGGTACGTAAAGCTCAATAAAGATATGATTTCTGTGGATGGACCTGTGGTGAAAGATCCTTCAATTGCCAAAGTTAAAGATTTTGCTGACCCATTTCATTATCAGGAAGGTCCGTGGGTCTGGAAACGAAACGGAAATTATTATATGGCATATGCTTCAACTTGCTGTCCGGAAGGGATTGGTTATGCGATGGGGAAGTCGGCAACCGGTCCGTGGGAATTCAAGGGAATGATTATGGACAGTGACAAACGTTCCAACGGAAATCACCCGGGAATCATTGATTTTAAGGGTAAATCGTATGTTTTCGGTTTCAATTATAATCTTGGAAAACAGTCGGTCAGCAAGCATTACGAGCGCCGCTCCATCTGTGTGAGCGAACTGGTTTACAATGCCGATGGCACGATTCAAAAATTACCTTTTTGGAATCCTGAAGGCGTAAAAAGAATAGCAACACTGAATCCTTATAATAGAGTTGAAGCTGAAACCATTTCTTACAGTGAAGGCTTGAAAACAGAAAAAATGACCGAATGGGAAAGAAATAATCCCTACGACACAGGCAAAAAAATTACAGACCGTATGGTTGTGTCATCGATTAACAATGGCGATTACCTCAAAATTCAGGGTGTTGATTTTTCCAAAGGAACCCAATTTTTAGAAATTTCTGTCGCTTCGATAAATGGGGGAACTATAGACATCCATACCGATTCACTGGATGGAAAACTTGTGGGAACGGTTGAGATTGTGGGAAAAGCAGAAGGTGATCTTTTTAAAAACATTAAATCTCCTGTAAAAAATATTAAAGGTGTGCACGATTTATACTTTGTATTCAAAGGAAACAAAGATCTTTTCTATTTTGACTGGTGGAAATTCGGTTCTTAATAACGGTTTATTTAAAATTTAAACAATTTCTTATTTCGCTTAAAATTTTAAAAATGTACAGATTTAAACTTTTTATTTTAAGTTTTTTTGTCACCGGATGTTGGTTAAATGCGCAGAATGTCGTTTGGCTGGATGAGCTCGACCTCAGTGTTTCCACGCAGGGTCACGGCAAACCGGGAATCAATACTTCTGTTGACGGAAAAAAACTGACGATTGCAGGTGAAACTTTCGACAGAGGCTTCGGAACGCACGCCGAAAGTTCTTTGTTGATTAAATTAAATGGTAACGTCCAAAAATTCTCAGCTTTGGTAGGAATTGACGACGAAATAAAAGGACAAAATCCAGCCGCAGAATTCGAGATTTATGGCGACAACAAAAAGCTCTGGTCAAGCGGTATGATGAAATTGGGCGACAAGGCAAAACCTCTTTCTGTTTCGCTGGAAGGTGTGAAACAACTGGAATTAGTCGTTGCTGATGGCGGAAACGGTCCGTATTACGACCACGCAGATTGGGTCAACGCAAAATTTGAAACCATCGGAGTTACAACTTTGGAAACTTTCAATCCAATTTCTTCGGAACCTTATATTTTAACGCCAAAACCTGCTCCAACACCAAAAATTAATTCGGCAGGTGTTTACGGTACTCGTCCCGGCTCGCCTTTTCTTTTCAGAATTCCTGCTACGGGGGACAGACCAATGACTTTCTCGGCCAAAAATCTTCCGAAAGGCTTAAAGATCGATTCGGAAACCGGTATTATTAGCGGAAAAATTGATACGAAGGGAACCTATGACGTGATTTTGAATGCAAAAAATGCAAAAGGCTCTGCTTCAAAAAAATTAAAGATAGAAATCGGCGACCGGATTGCACTCACACCAACAATGGGTTGGAATAGCTGGAACTGTTTCGGACACGAGGTTTCTGCTGACAAAGTAAAACGTGCAACTGATGCTTTAATTAAATCTGGACTGGTGAATCACGGTTGGAATTACATCAATGTTGATGATTCGTGGCAGTTTAACAGAGACGGAAAAGATCCTTCATTTATAGGAAAAATGCGGGATGACAAAGGTTATATTTTAACCAATTCCAAATTTCCGGATATGAAAAATCTAGGCGATTACATTCACGGAAACGGTTTGAAAATGGGAATCTATTCTTCGCCCGGTCCGTGGACTTGCGGTGGATGCGCCGGAAGTTACGGTTACGAAAAACAGGACGCAGAAAGTTATGCGAAATGGGGTGTCGATTACCTGAAATACGACTGGTGCAGCTATGGCGGCGTAATTGACGGTTTGCCCGATAACGACCCAAACAAGGTTCCGTCACTGGCTTTCAACGGCGGTGGCGATTTGGATAAAGGCGTAAAACCATTCAAACTGATGGGCAGTCTTTTGAAACAGCAATCGAGAGATATCGTCTACAACCTTTGCCAATACGGAATGGGCGATGTCTGGAAATGGGGCGATGAAACCGATGCGCAATCGTGGCGAACTACCAATGACATTACTGATACCTGGGCGAGCGTTAAAAATATTGCGTTGGCACAGGATAAATCAGCAACTTTTGCAAAACCTGGTAATTGGAACGATCCCGATATGTTGGTTGTAGGCATTGTCGGTTGGGGAAATCCGCACCAGAGCCGTTTGAAACCCGATGAGCAATATTTGCATATCAGTCTTTGGAGCATATTTTCAGCGCCGCTTCTTATTGGTTGCGACCTTGAAAAACTGGACGATTTTACCTTAAATCTTTTAACGAATGATGAGGTGATCGCAGTGAATCAGGATGCTTTGGGGAAGCAGGGCGTTTGCCTTCAGACGATTGGCGAGCTTAAAATCTATGTGAAAGAAATGGAAGACGGAACCAGAGCGGTTGCTTTTGCCAATTTCGGAAGAGAAAAAGTGACTATGAATTATACAGATTTTTCAAAACTTGGAATATCGGGCAAACAAATCATCCGTGATCTTTGGAGACAAAAAGACATTACAAAATTAAATACCGTACATGATAATCTGCCATTGGAAATAGCAGCGCACGGCGTGGCTTATTATAAGTTTATCGGAAATAAATAATCACATTTTAAATATTTTTTAATATGAATTGGAAAACGATCATTTGCCTTTTTATTCTGTTTCCTTTGATGGGAAGCGGACAAACTTACGTTAATCATACGGTCAGTAAAGATGGTGTGACGGTGAAACTATCAGAAGGTATTTTGAAACTAAATCCTGTTCATAAAAATGCTGTGAGAATACAATGGATAAAAGACTTGCCGGTAGAAGAACGTGAGTTTGTATTAGTCAACAAGTTGGAAATTCCGAAATTCAAATGGTCTGAAAATAAAGATTTTTTAAAGCTTAAATCCGGAAATGTTACGGTTTTGTTCAATAAAAAAACTTCCAGGCTAACCTTTCTTGATAAAAAAGGAAAAGTGTTGCTGTCCGAAGCAATAAACAGTCGAAAATTAATCGACAACACCGTTTTTTCCGAGCCTTGCTACATCGCAGAACAAGGTTTTGAAACAACTTCTGATGAAAATCTGTTCGGGTTGGGTCAGTTTCAGGACGGTCATTATAATCTGAAAAATATTAGCAGAAAACTGATTCAGGTGAACAGCCAGATTTCGTTGCCTTTCCTTTATTCTTCGAAAGGATACGGTATTTTGTGGCATCAGTACGGCTTATCGTGGTTCAATCCGGCGGACAATAATGTGGAACTGAAAAAAGATTCGTCTTCCAAAGGTGAAGAAAAAGAAGTGACCACGACCAGCGGAACGGTGAAAGTTTCCCAGCAGCAGGCTTCTTACAAAGGCAAATTATATTTAAATAAAGATTCCGAATATACTTTTATGCTCGATCTGGGCGATATGGATAACCGGCATCTTTTGGTTATTGACGGCAAACCGGTAATTGACCAATCCAACCTTTGGCTGCCTCCGGCTGTTAGCACAAAAATTCGTTTAACCGCAGGTGAACATCAGATTCAGGTTGTTTGTAAAGCCTCAAACACACCTGTTTTGAAATGGAATGAGGCTAGGAATGTGACGACCTTCCGTTCCCCCAACAGCAAAACTCTGGATTATGTTTTTTTTGCCGGAAATGATACGGATGAAGTAATAGAAGCTTACAGAGAACTTTCAGGTGAGGTTCCGATGCTTCCAAAATGGGCTTTTGGATATTGGCAGTGCCGCGAACGGTATACTTCGGCTTCGCATCTTGTGGAGACCGTGAAAGAATTCAGAAAAAGAAAATTACCAATGGATGTTATCGTTCAGGATTGGCAGTATTGGGGAAAATACGGATGGGGCGTTCCGAAATTTGATGAACAACATTATCCGGACCCTGAAAAGTTTATTGAAGAACTACATCAGTTAAACTCAAAATTTTCAGTATCTGTTTGGGAAAATTTAGATAAAAAATCGGATGTTGCGAAAGATTATGAAGGACTTTATATTCCTGACAGTCCGTGGATTGATATTTATAATCCAAAAACACAAAACGTTCATTGGAGTGCTTTAAATGATAACCTTTTTAAATTCGGTGTTGATTCCTGGTGGATGGACGCTACAGAACCGGAAAATGATGCGTTGGCAGGCAAAAAAACCTATTTCGGAGCCGGAGAATTTTACAGATTAACTTATCCTTTGTTTGTGAGCAAGGCGGTTTATGACGGACAGAGGAAAACAAATCCTGATAAAAGAGTAGTGATTTTAACACGGTCTGCGTTCCCGGGTCAGCAGCGATACGGAACCATCAACTGGTCGGGAGACATCGGCTGGGATTGGGATACTTACAAAAGACAGATTGTTGCCGGACTTAATTATTCTTTAACCGGAATGCCGTACTGGACAACCGATATCGGTGGCTTTTTCCGTCCCGGATCTTCTCAATATACAGATCCAAAATACCACGACATTTTAATGCGCTGGTTTCAGTGGGGTGTCTTTTGTCCTATTTTCAGGACTCACGGTTACCAGTCCGAAACTGAACCCTGGAAATATGGTGATAAAGTGGAAGACGAAATGCGGGAATTGATTAATCTTCGGTATCAGTTATTGCCTTATATCTATTCTCAATCTTGGGAAGTTTCTCACAATAATTCTACAATAATGCGTCCGATGGTAATGGATTTCAAAGATGATCCGAAAGCAGTGAAACAGGCATATCAGTATATGTTTGGAAAATCAATTTTGGTTGCTCCTGTCACAATGCCTGAAGCAAAAAACTGGCAAGTCTATCTTCCAAAAGGAACTTCGTGGTATGACTTCTGGACGGATAAAAGTTATGATGGCGGACAAAATATAACCACTGATGCTTCTGGAAACAAAATTCCCCTGTTCATCAAATCGGGTTCTATCATTCCTTCCGGACCGATAATGCAATATTCTTCCGAAAAATCAAATGAAACAATGACCATTAAAGTATATGCCGGACAAAACGGTTTTTTTGAACTTTATGAAGATGAAGGCGATAATTACAATTATGAAAAAGGAGATTATAGTCTGATTCCATTTTCCTGGAACGAAAAAAACAAAACTTTGAAAATTGCCGAACGGAAAGGTTTATATGAAGGAATTACAGAAAAAAGAACTTTCAATATCAGCTTAATCGGTTTGAATGGTAAAATAATCAGCAGAAAAATTCTATATGATGGTCGTGCTGTTGTGTCAAAATTTTAATGCAATAAATTGAATATGAAAAAGATAAAAATAATAATCGGTCTTGCTTTTTGCAGTTTAAGTGCAAATGCTTTTGCCCAGAATCCTGTGATCCAGACGCATTTTTCACCAGATCCTGCGCCAATGGTTTATAAAGATAAAATGTACGTTTACACAGGCGACGATATTCCGGGATATGACTTTTATTATATGACCAAATGGAGAGTACATTCATCCGAAGATATGGTCAACTGGACCGATCACGGCGTTCCGATTTCTCTGGAATCTTTCAGTTGGGCTCGCGACCGTGCTTGGGCAGCGCAATGTGTACAGCGTGACGGTAAATTTTACTGGTACATCTGTGCACAGACTGTTGATAACAATATGGCGATCGGCGTTGCAGTTTCTGACAGTCCGACTGGCCCATTCAAAGATGCTTTGGGAAAACCTTTGGTGACAACGGGAACCTGGGATAATATCGACCCGACCGTTTTTATTGATGACGACGGACAGGCCTATCTTTATTGGGGAAACAGTAAATTATTTTATGTGAAGCTCAATAAAAATATGATTTCTTATGATGATAAAATTACAGAAGTTCCGCAATCGGTGGAAGCTTTCGGAGGATTGAGACGTCCGGGAAAAAGTGAGGAAGTTTTGCAGAAACAGGAAAAATTCAATGATGTTTATGTAGAAGGACCTTGGTTGTACAAGCGCAAAAATCAATATTATCTGATGTACGCAGGGATGACAGACCGCACGGAATGTCTTTCCTATTCAACAAGCTCATCACCTATTGGTCCTTGGAAGTATCAGGGAAAAATAATGACAGACCAGCCAACCAACAGCTTTACCAACCACGGCGGAATCATTGATTTCAAAGGCAAATCCTATCTGTTCTATCACACAGGTTTGCTGCCCGGTGCGGGAAGTTATGGCAGATCGACTTCCATTGAAGAATTTAAATACAATGCCGACGGAACCATTCCTACAATCTCAATGACGAAAGAAGGCGTAAATCCTGTCGGAACATTCAATCCTTTTCAACGAAACGAAGCGGAAACAATGGCTTGGTCGGAGAAATGCAGCACATCCGAGAACAAAAAAAACGGCGTTTTTGTTTCTGATATCAGAGTTGGAGGTCATTTAAAAGTTCGTGCGGTAGATTTTGGAAAAGGGGCTTCGGAATTCTCAGCTTCTGTGGCAGCAGGACTTGATGGCGGAATTTTAGAAGTCAGACTTGATAAATTAGACGGAAATAAAATAGCTGAGATCGAAGTTCTGCGAACTGGCGGTTGGGAAGAATTTAAAACGCTGACTTCAAAATTAGCAGAATCCGTTTCCGGTGTCCACGATATTTATTTTGTATTTAAAGGAAAAAATATCACGGCAGGAAGAAAGCTTTTCAATTTCGACCACTGGAGTTTTCAGAAAAAGTAGAGTAAGAAGGAAAAAATCCCATCTATTGGAGGGGTGGCAAAAAATCAAAGATTTTTTGACGGGGTGGTTTATCCTGAACTTCTATAAGCTTCAGCAGCTTTGTGAAACTAAAAACATCCATAATTAAAAAAACTTTGTGCACTTTGTATTCAATAAAAATTAAATATGAAAAAAACAATAAAATCAATCATAAATATCTGTATAATAGGGTATTCTGGAATGTTATTTTCTCAGAATCCCATTATTCAAACCAATTACACCGCAGACCCCGCACCAATGGTTTATAATGACAGGCTGTTTCTTTATACCACGCACGATGAAGACGATTCCACTTGGTTTACGATGAACGACTGGAAAGTGTATTCCACCAACGATATGGTGAACTGGACCGATCACGGGACAATTCTTTCCTACAAAGATTTCGACTGGGCAAAGCGGGATGCGTGGGCGGCGCAATGTGTAGAAAGGAACGGCAAATTTTTTATGTACGTGCCGATGATTTCGAAAACCAATAATAAAGGCGCAATTGGCGTTGCGGTTGCCGACAGTCCGTTCGGCCCTTTCACGATCCGCTGGGAAAACCTTTGGTACAGAGCGAATGGGGCGATATCGATCCGACTATTTTCGTGGATGATGACGGACAGGCTCATCTGTACTGGGGAAATCCAAAACTGAAATATGTAAAGCTGAATAAGGATATGATTTCCTATTCCGGCGATATTGTTGAGGTTCCGATGACTGCAGAATCTTTCGGAAAAAGAGACGGAAAAGAAAACCCTGAAAGACCGACCAAATATGAAGAAGGACCGTGGCTTTACAAACGTAAAAATCTCTATTACCTTTTCTGGCCGGGCGGTCCGCTTCCTGAATTCATAGGATATTCTACCAGCAAAAATCCGCAAGGTCCGTGGAAATATGGCGGAATTGTGATGCCTTCGGAAGGAAAATCTTTTACCAATCATCCCGGAGTAGTTGATTTTAAAGGCAAAACCTATTTTTTCTACCACAACGGAGCTTTGCCGGGTGGAAGCGGTTTCACAAGATCGGTTAGCGTCCAGGAAATGGAATTTAACAAAGATGGTTCCATTTCGCCATTCAAAATGACCAACGGTATTACAGAAGCCATTGCGACGGTCAATCCTTACGCTTTCAATCAGGCAGAAATGATGGCGTGGTCGGAAAATGTAAAATCATATCAGAATAAAGAAGCCGGCGTCTTCATAAAAGCCAAAAAGAACGGTGCTTATACGACCGTGAAAAATGTTGATTTCGGTAAAAAAGGTGCGGCAGGCTTTTCTGCAAGAGTAGGAACCACTCATAACAGCGAAGTGACGATGGATGTTCGTTTAGGCAGTCTGAACGGAAAAACAATTGCAACGGTAAAAGTTCCGCTGACTGGTGGAGACGACCGATGGCAAAATGAGAAAGCTGAATTAAAGGAAAAAATCAGTGGCGTTCACGATGTGTATTTTGTGTTTAACGGAAAGGCAGAAAAAGATATTATGTTTTTCGATTCCTGGACATTTCTTGAAAATAATTAATTATGAATCAATTTATTTTAAAACTATCATTCATTATAAGTGTTCTTTTTCTAAACACTTTGTCAGCGCAGGTTGCAGAAGTTTCAAGTCCCGATGGAAAACTGAAACTAAATGTTTTTTCAGAGAACGGAATTGCTTTGTACTCCGTCACTTTTCAGGGAAAAACGATGCTGGAAAAATCGCCGTTAGGTTTAATCACCAATGAATCTGATTTTTCTAAAAATTTAAAATTCATCAACAGCAAAAAAGATGTTTTTTCTAAAACGTATTCCAACGAAAAAATCAAAAAATCAAAGGTTGACTATAATGCTAATGTACTGACTGTCAATTTTAAAAACGCAGACCAATTTGACCTCGGCATAGAATTTCAGGTAAGTGATAACAATATTGCTTTTCGCTATAATATTGAACCAATGAAAGAACGTTTCAGCATTGTGGTACAGTCAGAAATTACAGGATATAAATTTCCGTCTCAGACCAAAACTTTCCTTTCACCAATGATGAAGCCAATGACAGGCTTTGCACGAACAGCGCCAAGCTACGAAAGTGGTTACAAAGCCGATGCAGAATTAGGAGCAAAAGCAGATTATGGTTACGTTTTCCCCGGACTGTTTCACACTGGAAACGATGGTTGGATTTTACTGTCTGAAACAGGCGTGAACAGTTTGTACTGCGCTTCCCATCTTAACACCACTTCAGATAAAAATCTTTACCAAGTTGCCTATCCTAATATGGCGGAAAACAATGGTTTTGGAAGTACAGGAGCATCCATTTCGCTTCCCGGAAAAACGCCTTGGAGAACCATAACAATTGGCGATTCTCTGAAATCTATTGTGGAAACTACCATTCCGTTTGATGTGGTCGACCAACTTTATGAGCCTTCTCAAAAATACCAGTTCGGAAAATCTACCTGGAGCTGGATTCTCTGGCAGGACAACAGTATGAATTATGATGATCAGACAAAATTTATTGATTTAGCAGAAAAACTCGGTTATGAATTCATTCTGATCGATGCGCTTTGGGATAAAAATATAGGTAAAGAAAGGATGAAAGAGCTCATCCAATATGCGAAATTGAAAAATGTAGGAGTTTTGCTTTGGTACAATTCCAACGGTTCAGCCAACGACGCTCCGATGGGCCCGAGAAACAAAATGAGCAGTTCGGTTGAACGGAAAAAAGAAATGAAATGGCTCAAAGAAATTGGCGTAAAGGGTTTGAAAGTTGATTTCTTCGGTGGCGACAAGCAGGAAACGATGCGGCTGTATGAAGATATTCTTTCTGACGCCAATGATTTTGGGCTCACCATTATTTTCCACGGAGCTACTTTGCCGAGAGGTTGGGAGGTGATGTATCCGAATTATGCAGGCAGTGAAGCTGTTTTAGCCTCAGAAATGCTGTATTTTTCAGAAGATGTCCGCAAGCAGGAAGCGTTTTTTGCCACTTTGCATCCAGTCATCCGCAACACGGTCGGAAGTATGGAATTTGGCGGAACTTTCCTCAATAAATACCTTACAAAATCCAATACGGAAAAGAATAAAAGACATACTACAGACGGATTTCAACTGGCAACGGCCGTTCTTTTTCAGAATCCCATTCAGATGTTTGCTGTGATGCCGAATAATCTTTCGGATGTTCAAAAATTCCAGATTGATTTTATGAAAGAAGTTCCCACGCTTTGGGACGAAACGGTTTTCATCGATGGCTATCCCGGAAAATATTCTGTGATCGCAAGAGGACATCATAATCAATGGTTTGTTGCTGGAATCAATGCAGAAAAAACGGTGAAAAAACTGAAAATTAAGCTCCCAATGTTTGCCGGTAAAATGGTGAAACTCATCAATGACGATGCTCAGGGAAATTCATCTGAAAAAGAAGTGAAGATTAATGCAAAAGGAGATTATAGCGTAGAAATTCAGCCAAATGGAGGGTTTGTTTTGAGGAATTAAAATATTTTTTGGGCAGCTTAATCCGCCCTCCGTTCCCGCTTTTTTGCTCGTCGTTCCTCCTCACAAAAAGAGCTCCACTCAGGTCGGGCTGCGGGAGATTCGCTGCAATAGAAGAATCCGCAGGATTCAATATCAATAGCCGTAGGTGCAGCCTATGGAAAATAAATTTAGATAAAATCTGAACCCTGAAAGGGTTCAATGACATAAAACAGCAGGATTTCAGTATTAATAAAATAAAAGATTATGAAATCGCTACCATTTAGAAACCCAAACGCCAATGAAGATGATGCGATTGACTTCGTCGAACCACTTCGTTAGGTTTGCATATGACCATTAAACAACAATAAATATTTACATATGAATAGAATAAAAATATTTTTTCTTGTCGCATTGTTTGGATGTTGTCTGCAGATCACTGCAACAGAACCATTCATCAGCACAGAAAAAAAATCAGAAAACATTGTTTTAAAAGAAAAATCAGTCCAACTTTCCATTTTCACCAACTCAGGAATCGACAATGGAATTATGAGAGCTGTAAAAAATCTGCAGTCAGATTTCCAGAAAGTAACAGGAAATCAGCCAACGCTTTTAAATCAGATTTCCACAATGAATTCTCCATTAATCATCATCGGAACCGTCGGAACAAAATCGGTTATTGATGATTTAATCAAACAGAAAAAGATCGACGGAAAATCTTTAGCAGGAAAAAAAGAGAAATATATTATTCAGAATATCAGCAATCCGTTTCCCGGAGTTTCCGAAGCTATTGTCATTGCAGGAAGTGATAAAAGAGGGACGATCTACGGGATTTATGAAGTTTCTCAGCAGATTGGGGTTTCGCCGTGGCATTACTGGGCAGATGTTCCCGTTGTGGCAAAGGAAAATTTATATTTCAAAAAAGGAGTTTATACAGATGGAGAACCGGCTGTAGCATACCGCGGAATTTTCCTGAATGACGAAGAACCTTCGCTTGGCGGATGGGCAAGAGCAACTTTTGGCGGCATCAATTCTAAATTTTACGAGAAAGTGTTTGAGCTGCTTCTTCGTTCCAAAGCCAATTATCTGTGGCCTGCAATGTGGGGAAAAGCATTTTATGACGATGATGCTTTGAGCGGATCATTAGCCAACGAAATGGGAATCATAATGGGAACTTCACACCACGAACCGATGGCTTTGGCGCAGACCGATTGGCACCGGTATATCAAGAAAAATAATCTCCCGAACGTTTGGGATTATTCTAAAAACGGTAAAGTTTTACAGGAATTCTGGAAATCAGGACTGGAACGGAGCAAAAACTGGGAAAAGCTTGTGACAGTGGGAATGCGTGGCGATGGCGATGAGGCGATGGGAGAAGGAACCAATATTTCTTTGCTCGAAAACATCGTTAGAGATCAGCGTAAAATTATTCAGAATGTGACAGGTAGAAATTCGAATAAAACGCCGCAGGTTTGGGCTTTATATAAAGAAGTTCAGGATTATTATGACAAAGGAATGCGCGTTCCGGATGATGTTATTCTGCTGTTTTGTGATGACAACTGGGGCAATGTGAGAAAGCTTCCGGATCTTTCAAAACCTTTACACAAGGGCGGTTACGGAATGTATTATCATTTTGACTACGTGGGCGAACCAAGAAATTCTAAATGGATCAACATCAATCCCATTCAGAGAGTTTGGGAACAGATGAATCTTTCTTACGAGCATAAAGTAGATAAAGTTTGGGTGGTTAACGTTGGCGATTTAAAACCGATGGAATTTCCAATCAGTTTTTTCTTAGAAATGGCCTGGAACCCGAAACAGTTTAATTCTAAAAATCTTTTGGAATATACTGAAAAATGGTCTGCACAGCAATTTGGCGAAAAACATTCAAAGGAAATTGCCAGAATGATTAATCTTTATGCCAAATACAACCGCAGAGTAACGCCGGAAACGCTGGACAGCAAAACATTCAGCCTCGAAAATTACAATGAATTTGAAAACGTTCTGAATGATTACAGAGCGTTGGTAGTAGATGCATTGCGTCTGAAAGAACATATTCCGGCAGAATATCAGGATGCGTATTATCAGCTTGTGCTTTATCCAATAGATGCCTGCAGCAATTTGTACGAAATGTATTATTCCGTAGCTAAAAACAAACAATTGGCGGCTAAAAATGATCTTAAAGCTAATTATTATGCCGATAAAGTGAAAGAATGTTTCGAAAGAAACTCATACCTCGACCATAAATACAACAATGAAATAGCCAGCGGAAAGTGGACGCATATGATGGATCAGATGAAAATAGGATACAAAAGCTGGGCAGACGGAAAGGAAAATATAATGCCTGAGGTAATTTATGTCTCTGAAGCAAATGTTCCGAAAAAGAAAGTGTTTCAGGAGAAAGACGGTTATGTTTCTATCGAAGCGGAAAATTTTGCCCGAATGAACAATTCAGACAAGATTCATTGGGAAGTGATTCCTGATTTTGGAAAAACTAAATCTGGAATAACGACTTTTCCACAAAATGCCTATCCAACATCTGACGAAAATATCTATCTGGAATTCGATATTAATTTTGAGTCTAAAGGTGAGTTTGAGGTTCAGTTATTATTAGCTCCAACTTTAAATTTCAATCACAACAAAGGACTCCGCTACGAGATTTCTTTTGACGGACAATCGCCACAAACGATGAACTTCAACGGTCATTACAAAGGCGAACTAGGAAGATGGCAAGCTGAGCACATTATAAGATCAATTACGAAGCATCAGATTTTAGAACCCGGAAAACACACGTTACGTTTCAGAGTTTTAGAACCCGGAATTGTTTTAGAGAAGATTTTAATCAATACGGGCGGAATGAAGCCCAATTATTTGGGCGCACCTGAAAGTGAGTTTTCAGAAGTTAAATAAAAAATTTATAACCATATCACAAAAAAACAATTATAACATATTGAATTCAATGAATGTCAAATTTAAATCAAATTATTATGAGAAAAATCGTCAATTTAGTACTGGCTGCTATGACCGGTATTGTATTTACAGGGTATTTCAATGCTCAGAGTACACAGACCGCAAAAGTGAAGATTGATAAGAACATTACTTATCAGAACATTACAGGATTCGGAGGTTTTGTCTGCAGTCCGCAGTTTGCCTACAATCACATGACGCCCGCAGAAATTCAGAAACTTTGGGGAACCGGTGCTACTGATGCGGGTTACAACATGTTGAGGCTGTATATTCCGGAAGATCCTGCCAACTGGTCTCAAGCATTAGCTACGGCACAGCAGGCAAAATCGATGGGACTTATTGTTTTTGCAAGCCCATGGACAATGCCGGCGGCATGGAAGACCAATAACAATTCGAATGCAGTTTTTACTGATGCCAATGGTGTACAGCAAATTGGGTATCTGAAACCTGAACACTATCAGGATTATGCTTTACACCTGAACAGTTTCGTAACCTATCTTGCGACAAACGGAGTAACGCTTGATTATATTTCAATTCAAAATGAACCCGACGAAATGGCGCAATATGCTGGTTGCATCTGGACGCCAACTCAGATCGCAAATTTTGTGAGAGATTACGGTCAGTTGATTAACTGCAATGTTATTGCTCCTGAAAGTGTCGGTTTCACCGATAATTTTGCCAATGCATTTCTGAATACAGCAACAATGGCCAATTTTGAGGTGTATGGAGGTCATCAGTATGGCAGCATGCAGTCTGCTTACAAGCAGTTTCAAAACAATAACAAGCAAATCTGGCAGACCGAATATCTGATCAACTGGAACTCAAATACCAGCGTTCCTGCAAGAGATTTTAGCTGGGCAATTGACGGTTTCACTTTTGCAAGAAGTGTGAACAATGCAATGCTTGGCAACATCAACGCCTGGGTTCATTATGCATCAAAAAGATATTACGGAATGATGGGTGACGGTACCAACGGAACTGTTGCCGGTGAACTGACAAAAAGAGGATACATTTTATCGCAATTTGCAAAAACTACAACTGGTAAAAGAAGAATTGATGCCAAATGGGAAGTATCTAACGGGACATTGGAAGGTTCATCTTATATTTCACAGGATGGAAATCAGATCACTTTGGTGGTGATCAATTCATCTGCCAATTCGTACAATCTGAAAGCTGACTTGCCGTTCTATACCAATTCCGGAACCAGTACGACCACATCACAAACTTTAAATATGGTTTCTGCTCCATTTGCCTTTACAACAGATACTTTCAGACCGCAGATTACTGTGGCTCCTTCAAGCGTAATGACTTTTGTATTTAATAAAAGCGGAGACAGACCTGTCTCAACAATGACGGGAACTGAGGTTCATTACAACAAAATCGAAACGATGACTACTACAAATCCAGCTTTTGGAATTGGATATCAGTTATCAGGTACAACGGTTACTTTCTACAATTCGACACCCCTTATCAGTGCAAATACAACAGATTCAAATGGGTATTTGGTATTAAATGACCGTTATAACAAATTGATTATTAATGTTCTGAGCTACACTACAAATCTAAGTCAGTCTTCATCAAATACAACGCTTTATTATGTAGATAAAAGTAACGTGGTTCGATCACATAACTACGGCAGTATTGCATTTCCGGCACCAGGATCAGGAAGCTTCAATCTTGTTTTTGATCTTTCCCGTTCCACACTGCCTTTTGGATGTAAAGGAATTATAGGTTTAAGAAGCGGAAATTTCAGTTCAATTTTAAATTTAAACCTTGGAGATGTTTACTTTAATGTAGGAAATGAAAGAGCCGCTAAGTTCGATGCAGCCTACACTTCTACAGACAGCAATCTTATGGATGCACTTGAAAATGAATATTACACTTCGTTGGATTTTAGAACGGTTACCGGTATTAATTCATCATCTAGCTGGATGAGTGGTTCTCAAAACCTGAACAGCTTATTTTATGTCAACAGTTCTGTCCCCAACAGCAATACAAATGTAGTATCAGGTACAGTTTGCAACACACTTACGCTGTCTGATCAGGGTAAAGATTTCCAGGTTCCGTTTAATTTTTCGGCCACGTCAGCTACTTACAGCAGAATTTTTAATGGTTATGAAGTAGTACTTTTGCCCTTCGAAGCTTCGGTACCAACGGGAGTTAATGCATTTTTAATGGTTCCGGGTGCTGCCAGTATTTCTTGCAGTACGATTACCAACGGAATAATTCCTGCAAACACACCGGTTCTCATCAATGCAACAGGTAATATCACTTTCACAGGAACAGGAAATGTTTCTACTCCGAAAGCAATTACCGTAAATCAGATGAACGGAGTATATCATACCATCAAGGTTCCTGCAAACAGTTATATATTAAAAACAGAAAACGGTGTTACAGGATTTTATAAAGTTGTTTCGGGAAGTGAGCCGATGATCAATCCGTTCCGTGCCTATCTTACCGAAGAAAATACTTATACAGCAGCTATGC
The DNA here is from genome assembly GCF_979258685.1 of Chryseobacterium sp. AC405b. Lineage (NCBI taxonomy): Bacteria > Pseudomonadati > Bacteroidota > Flavobacteriia > Flavobacteriales > Weeksellaceae > Chryseobacterium > Chryseobacterium sp. AC405b. The sequence continues at coordinate 3,291,818 of NZ_OZ409877.1, read as the reverse complement.
TTCCTTTAGATTTTTCTGTATTGGCAGTTCAGAATAACGCGCTGCAGAAAGAAGAGATCAAAGTATATCCAAATCCTGCAAAATCAGAAATTTTTGTTGAATTAAAAGCAACAGATGCAACAGCAAAGATTTTCGATTTAAGAGGTGGATTAATTAAATCCGGATTTAAAATGACAGCGGGGAAAAACCGTCTCGACATCAGTGAACTTTCTGCTGGTGTTTACTTTATTGAAGTTTCATCTAAAGGAACTAAAATACTTTCACAGAACTTTATCAAACAGTAATACTTAAATAAGTTAATTCCAAAGCCATCAATTTAGTTTGATGGCTTTATTTTTTGTGAGATTTCAAACAATTATTAAAATAATAAGTGTTGAATTTACATTTATATTAAAAGAATCTTATCTTTGTTTATATTTCAAAGAATGTAGATAAAATTTGATTATCTACAAAAATTAACATCAAAAGTTTCACTTATTTCATGAAAAAGCTAATCGTCAGTATGTCATTATTTGTCTGTGCCTTCTCATCAGCGCAAACTTTTAAATATCCTTTCCAAAATCCAAAACTTCCTGTCGAGCATAGAATCGAGAATCTTCTCGGATTATTATCGGTTGACGAAAAAATAGGAATGATGATGGATAATTCCAAAGCAGTTCCACGACTTGAAATTCCAGGTTATGGATGGTGGAATGAGGCGCTTCACGGCGTTGCAAGGGCAGGAACAGCAACGGTTTTTCCGCAAGCCATTGGTTTGGCGGCAACCTGGGATGTTCCGGAACATCTCACAACTTTTGAAATGATTTCTGATGAAGCCAGAGCAAAATACAATAAATCTTTTGACGAATCCAGTAAAACCGGACGTTATGAAGGATTGACATTCTGGACACCAAACATTAATATTTTCCGTGATCCAAGATGGGGAAGAGGCCAGGAAACGTATGGAGAAGATCCCTATTTAACCTCTGTTCTTGGTGTTGCTGCCGTAAAAGGTTTGCAGGGAAATGACCCGAAGTATTTTAAAACACACGCCTGCGCCAAACATTTTGCCGTTCACAGCGGTCCCGAGTGGAACCGTCATTCTTACAATGCGGAAGTTTCCAAAAGAGATTTGTACGAAACCTATCTTCCGGCCTTTAAAGCATTGGTTTTGGAAGGAAATGTGAGAGAAGTGATGTGCGCATACAACGCTTTCGACGGACAGCCGTGTTGCGCCAACAATACCTTGCTCACAGAGATTCTCCGCGGAAAATGGAAGTATGACGGAATGGTCGTTTCCGACTGTTGGGCTCTGGCAGATTTCTATCAGGAAAAATACCATGGAACGCATCCTGATGAAAAAACAACCGCAGCAGATGCGTTGAAACATTCTACAGATCTGGAATGCGGAGACACCTACAATAATTTGAATAAATCTTTAGCCAACGGATTAATCACAGAAAAAGATCTCGATATTTCGATGCGCAGAATTTTGAAAGGCTGGTTTGAACTGGGAATGCTGGATCCAAAATCTTCAGTTCACTGGAACCAAATTCCATACTCGGTGGTAGATTCGGATGAACATAAGAAACAGGCTTTGAAAATGGCTCAAAAGTCAATCGTGTTAATGAAAAATGAGAAGAACATTCTGCCTTTAAACAAAAATATAAAAAAAATCGCCGTAGTTGGCCCAAATGCAGACGATGGAATAATGCAGTTGGGAAATTACAACGGAACACCTTCTTCTACAGTCACGATTTTAGATGGCATTAAAACCAAATTTCCGAATGCTGAAATTATCTATGAAAAAGGAAGTGAAGTCGCTGATCCTACCGCAAAAACTTCCCTCTATCAGAATTTTATCAGTCAGAAAAACGGACAGAACGGAATGAAAGTAGAATTCTTTAACAATAATGAATTCAAAGGTGAGCCAGTCAATACTTCGGTTAACAATACTGCAATAACGTACAACAGTTTTGGAGGAACACAGCTTGCTGCAGGCGTTGCAAGAGAAAATACATCTGCGAAAATTTCCGGAGTTTTTAAAAGTAATTTTACCGGCGAGGTCATTTTTTCCGCAGCTACATCAGATGTCTACACACTTTCTGTTGACGGAAAAGAAATTGCGACCAGAAAAGGTCCCGATGCAAGACATCCTTCAGAATTTCCTGTGAAAGTGCAGAAAGGAAAAGAATATCTGGTCGAACTCAGACATTCCCAAAAAGGAAAGTATGTGAGTATTGTTTTTGAAGTCTATAAAAAAGATCCGGTCGATTTTGTTGCGCTGAAACAGAAAGTAAAAGATGCTGATGTTATAGTTTTTGCAGGCGGGCTTTCTCCAAGTCTTGAAGGCGAAGAAATGCTGGTTAGTGCGGAAGGTTTTAAAGGTGGCGATAAAACTTCGATAGAACTTCCGAAAGTTCAGCGTGAACTGTTGATAGAATTGAAAAAAACCGGAAAACCAGTTGTTTTTGTATTGTGTACAGGAAGTTCTCTAGGTTTGGAGCAGGACGAAAAAAATTATGACGTTTTATTGAATGCCTGGTATGGCGGACAAGCCAGCGGAACTGCTGTTGCAGATGTTTTGGCGGGAGATTACAATCCTTCAGGAAAACTGCCGGTTACATTTTATAAAAATCTGGAACAGCTCGATAATAATTTATCGAAAACAAGCAAACATCAGGGTTTTGAAAACTACGATATGCAGGGAAGAACCTACCGTTATATGAAAGAAAAACCTCTGTACGCTTTCGGCCACGGGTTGAGCTATTCAAAATTTAATTTCGGAGATGCAAAATTGAGTAAAAACAGCATCAATTCTAATGAAAATCTTACGATTACGATTCCGGTTACCAACATTTCAAAAAGAGACGGTGAAGAAGTAGTGCAGGTTTATGTGAAAAGAAACAATGATGCTACCGCGCCTGTAAAGACTTTGAGAGCCTTTGAAAGGGTTTTGATTAAATCAAATGAAACAAAAAACATCCAACTCACGATTTCTCAGGAGTCATTCAAGTTTTATGATGAAAAAGCTGATGATTTGGCTTCAAAACCTGGAGATTACACGATTTTCTACGGGGGAACTTCGGATGAATCAGGTTTAAAAAGTTTCAAATTACAGGTTAAATAACTTCTGAAATTTAATAAAAACCTTTTAGCGCAAATTATGAATTTAAAATCTGCAAAATCAAAAAAATCTGCGAGAGTAAATGTCGTCTAAATTAATCTATCAATGAAAACAAAATCCAAAATATTCGCAACCGCATTTTCTTTAAGCTTAGCCTTCTTTTCCGCTCAAAAAGGTAATGTCACAAAGCACTTTCTTGATTTAGACGGAACTTCCACCAACATCAAAATTCAGCCAACGATGTATGGGATTTTCTTCGAAGACATCAATTTTGCAGCAGATGGTGGAATTTATGCAGAACTGATCAAAAACAGAAGTTTTGAATTTGACGAATCGTTGATGGGTTGGAAACAGCAAAATACAAAAACACTTTCTCCTAATTTAGATTCAGGTTTTCTGACGATTATAACAGACAAGTCTAAAACCAACAAAAACTACGCAAGAATCACGGTTTACAATGACAAAAATTATATTCTGGACAACGAAGGTTTCAGGGGAATCGGGCTACATCAGGGCGAAAAATATGATTTCAGTTTTAATTTAAACAACATTTCAGGAAACATCTCTGCAGTCAATGCAAGTTTAGTTGATGAAAATGGGAAAGTGATATCGACCGTTTCAACAATTATTAAAGGCGCCGAATGGCAAAAATACAGTTTGGTTTTCGCTCCAAAATCGACGGTTGAAAAAGCAAAATTACAAATAACATTTACAGGAAAAGGTGTGGTCAATATGGATATGATTTCGCTCTTCCCACAGGATACCTGGAAAGGAAGAAAAGGCGGTTTAAGAAAAGATCTGGTTCAGAAATTATATGATTTGCAACCAGGATTTTTACGTTTTCCGGGAGGATGTATTGTTGAAGGAAGAACTTTGGCAGAACGCTACCAATGGAAAAAAACTGTAGGAAAAGTGGAAGACCGTGAAAATCTCATCAATAAATGGAACAACGGATTTGCCCACCGTCTTACTCCGGATTACTGGCAGTCTTTCGGATTAGGTTTTTATGAATATTTCCAGCTTTCGGAGGATCTGGGAGCAGAACCTCTTCCAATTTTAAGTTGCGGAATGGCGTGTCAGTTCAATACTGCAGAACTGGTGAAAATGGAAGATTTAAATCCTTACGTTCAGGATGCTTTAGATTTAATTGAATTTGCCAATGGAGACTCGAACACAAAATGGGGTAAAGTACGTACTGAAATGGGACATCCCGAACCATTTAATATGAAATACATCGGCGTTGGAAACGAACAGTGGGGCGAAGATTATATTGAACGGTACAAAGTTTTTGAAAAAGCCATTCACGACAAATATCCGAATATCCAAATCATCTCAGGAAGCGGACCGTCGCCCGACGGCGAATTCTTTGAATACGGATGGAAAGAGCTCAAAAAACTCAATGCACAAATCGTAGATGAACATTACTACAATTCTCCCGATTGGTTTTTAAAAAACGCCGACAGATACGATAAATACGATAGGAGAGGGCCAAAAGTTTTTGCCGGAGAATATGCCGCACAATCAGTCGGTGTTGTGAAACCTGACAACAAAAACAACTGGCAGACTGCGCTTTCGGAAGCCGCTTTTATGACTGGTTTGGAGAGAAATGCAGACGTCGTTACGATGACTTCCTACGCACCGCTTTTGGCACACGCAGACGGTTGGCAATGGACACCGGATTTAATTTGGTTTAATAATCTGAAATCTTATGCCACTCCGAATTACTATGTTCAGAAATTATTTTCCAACAATAAAGGAACTGATTTAATTAAAATCTCGGACAACGGAAAAGCATTAACTGGCCAGAATAATCTCTACGCATCGGCAGTAAAAGACAGTAAAAGCGGTGAAACCATCGTCAAAATTGTTAATTCAGATGCACAGCAGACTTCAGTTGAAATCACTCCGAAAAATATAAAGCCAGGCAGTATGATGATCAAAATTATCCTGACTGCTCCGGCTCTTAATGATGAAAATAATTTCCAAACCGAAAATATTAAACTTATTGAAGGAACAACGGTATTAAAAAAGGGGAAAATTTCGGTGGATATTCCGGCCAATTCTTTAGTTGTTTTAAAGATTAAATAGCGCAGAACTACCATCAATAAAGGAAATATTAAAAATAAGTGTAAATATTACATTTATTTAAAATAGAATCTTATATTTGTTTTATCTCAAAAGCAGAAATGTGAAGATATCTTTAAGTATTACGAAAACTTACCGCCAAATCTTTGCTGACTGTTACAATAATCGAATAAATCTCTTTCGTTAATGAAAAAATACGTTATCGGCTTAGACTACGGAACAGATTCCGTTCGTGCCGTTTTGATTGACACAGAAAACGGCGCAGAACTCGCCACTTCCGTTAGTTACTACCAGAGATGGAAAGACGGAAAATTCTGTAAGCCCGAAGTCAATCAGTTTCGCCAGCATCCGTTGGACCATATTGAAGGATTGGAACAAACCATTTCCACCATTGTAAAAGAAAGTGGAGTAGTACCGGAACATATCGTCAGCATCTGTATTGATACTACCGGCTCATCACCGCTTCCTGTCAATAAAGACGGAATTGCACTGGCTCTGACTCCCGGATTCGAACAGAATTCGAACTCGATGATGGTTTTGTGGAAAGATCATACATCCATTGATGAAGCGGAAGAAATTAACCATTTGGCAAGAAACTGGGGCGGAGAAGATTACACCAAATTTGAAGGCGGAATCTATTCTTCTGAGTGGTTTTGGGCAAAAATTCTTCACATCAACAGAGTTGATGAAAATGTAAAAAATGCAGCTCACAGCTGGATGGAGCATTGTGATTACATCACTTTTCTTCTTTCCGACCATCAGGATTTGGCGACTTTCAAAAGAAGCCGTTGTGCAGCGGGTCACAAAGCAATGTGGCACGAGTCGTGGAACGGATTGCCTTCCAAAGATTTTCTATCTCAATTAGACCCGTCTTTAGCCGAACTTCGTGACAGATTGTACGATAAAACTTACACTTCCGATGAGATTGCAGGGAATTTAAACGAAGAGTGGGCTGCAAAATTGGGATTAACAACCAACACCGTGATTGCAGTCGGAACCTTTGATGCGCACTCAGGAGCAGTCGGAGCAAAAGTCGAGGAAAATACACTCATCAGAATTATGGGAACTTCCACCTGCGATATTATGGTAGCACCACATGAAATTATCCAAGAGAAAACCGTCAAAGGAATCTGCGGACAGGTAGATGGTTCGGTTATTCCGGGATTGATTGGTTTGGAGGCTGGTCAGTCAGCGTTCGGCGATTTATTGGCGTGGTACAAAGATATTCTGTTGTGGCCGACACAAAATATTTTGATGAAATCCCATATCATTGATGAAAATCAAAAACAACTTCTAAAAGAAGAAATAGAACACAATCTCATCCGAAATCTCACTTTGGAAGCAGAAAAAATTCCTCTATCCGAAGCCGTTCCAATTGCTCTGGACTGGATTAATGGCCGAAGAACACCCGATGCCAATCAGGAGTTGAAAGCGGCGATCAGCAATCTTTCACTCGGCACAAAAGCTCCGCATATTTTTAAAGCTTTAGTGAATGCCATTTGTTTCGGTTCCAAAAAAATTGTCGACCGTTTCGAAGAAGAAGGCGTGAAAATCGAAAAAGTAATAGGAATTGGCGGTGTTGCCAGAAAATCACCTTTCATAATGCAGACCTTAGCAAACGTCCTGAATATGCCGATTGTAGTAGCCGCTTCCGATCAGGCTCCGGCTTTAGGAGCAGCAATTTATGCCGCCGTTGCCGCAGGAATTTACCCGAATGTTCAGGAAGCAAGTCAGAAAATGGGTTCCGATTTCGAAGCCGAATATTTCCCACAGACAGAAAACGTAGAGAAATATGCAGAATTAATGAATCAATATCAGGTTCTTGCTGATTTCAATGAAAATAATATCAAGTCAAAGAAGAAGTTGACGGTTGACAGTTTGTAGTTGATAGAAAATTCAAATAGGCTTTTGCCAGCTCCATAGAAGTGCCTCTGTTAATAGCAAACCAATAGATAAATAATACAAGCCTCGTAGAAGCGACCTGTTAAATATTCACAACAAATAAACCAACAACCATCAACCAAAAACTAACACCTAAAATTAGAAACGGTCAAATAATTTTAATCTTTCAATCATTTAATAAAAATAAAATGAGCATCTATAAAGAACTCCAGAGAGAATGTTATGAAGCCAATATGCAGCTCGATGCCTTGAAGCTGGTCGTTTACACTTTCGGAAATGTAAGTGCCGTCGACCGTGAAAAAGGAATTTTTGCCATCAAGCCAAGCGGCGTTCCTTACGAACTTTTAAAACCAGAAGATATTGTGATTTTAGATTACGATGCTAATGTGGTTGAAGGAAAATTAAGACCGTCGTCAGACACCAAAACCCACGCTTACCTTTACAAAAACTGGGAAAATATTGGTGGGATTTCTCACACCCACGCCATTTACTCTGTCGCTTGGGCGCAGGCTCAGATGGATATTCCAATTTTCGGAACTACTCACGCCGACCACTTAACAAAAGATATTCCCTGCGCTCCACCAATGCGTGATGATTTAATCGAAGGAAATTACGAATACAACACCGGAATCCAGATTCTCGATTGCTTTAAAGAAAAAGAACTGTCTTACGAAGAAGTGGAGATGGTTCTCATCGGAAATCACGGACCATTCACTTGGGGAAAGAATGCGGACAAAGCCGTTTACAACAGCAAAGTCCTCGAAACGATTGCCGAAATGGCGTATCGCACCAGACAAATCAACCCAAATGCCCCCCGTCTGAAAGATTCTCTCATCAAAAAACATTACGAAAGAAAACACGGCAAAGACGCCTATTACGGTCAATAAACGGCTTCTGGCAATTGGCACCTCAATTTAAATATTGTAAAGAACTTGAATAATAAAAAATTACAATAAACTATCAATAAATAACTATCAACAAATAAACAACTAACAACCATCAACTAAAAATATGTTAACACCTCTCAATACAAAAGAAATCTGGTTCATCACCGGAAGTCAGCATTTATATGGACCTGAAACATTGGCTCAGGTCGCCGAACATTCACAGAAAATTGTCGAAGCCCTGAATGCTTCTTCATCAATTCCTGTAAAAGTGGTTTTAAAACCAACCGTAAAAACGACGGAAGAAATTTTCGAAACACTTACAGCCGCCAATTTTGCAAAAGACTGCATCGGAATTGTAACCTGGATGCACACCTTTTCACCTGCAAAAATGTGGATTCGTGGACTGACGGCTTTGCAAAAACCAATGCTGCATCTGCATACGCAGTTCAATCAGGATATTCCGTGGTCTACGATGGATATGGATTTTATGAATTTGAATCAGGCTGCTCACGGTGACCGTGAATTCGGATTTATGGTAAGCCGTCTCCGCAAAAACAGAAAAGTGGTGGTTGGTCATTGGTCTGACGAAAGAGTTCAGAAACAAATTGGCGACTGGTCTCGTGTAGCGGCAGGTTGGGACGACTGGCAGGGTGCAAAATTTGCTCGTTTCGGGGATAATATGAGATATGTTGCTGTGACAGATGGCGACAAAGTAGAAGCAGAAACTAAATTTGGATTTTCAGTAAATACTTGGGGAATTGGTGATTTGGTTAGCGTTGTCAATTCTATTGGCGATGGCGAAATCAAAACTTTGATGGAGGAATATGAAACGTCATATAAAATGGCCGAATCTCTTCTTTCAGGCGGAAGTAACAGAAAATCTCTGGAAGCGGCGGCAAGAATAGAATTAGGCTTAGAAAAATTTCTGAAAGATGGAAACTTTAAAGGTTTTTCAGATACTTTTGAAGATCTTCACGGTCTGGAGCAACTTCCTGGAATTGCTGTTCAGAGATTAATGGAAAAAGGTTACGGATTTGCCGGGGAAGGTGACTGGAAAACAGCAGCTTTGGTTCGAGCAATGAAGACAATGGGACAAGGTCTGGAAGGCGGAAATGCTTTTATGGAAGATTATACTTATCATCTTAATCCTTCAAATCCTTCAGTTTTAGGTTCACATATGCTGGAAGTTGACCCTGTTTTGGCGACAGACAAACCATCTTGTGAAATCCATCCGCTGGGAATTGGCGGGAAAGCTGACCCGGTTCGTTTGGTTTTCAATTCAAGAGGAAATATCGATTCTCTCAATGCTGCTTTAATGGATTTCGGAAATCATTTCAGACTACTCATCAACAAAACAAAAGCATTGGAAATAACTGAAGAATTACCAAAACTTCCTGTAGCAAGAGTCCTTTGGAAACCGCTTCCGGATTTGTTCACTGCTGCTGAAGCGTGGATTTTAGCGGGTGGAGCGCACCACACGTGTTACAGTGAGAACATTAGTGCAGAGATGTTGGAAGATTTTGCAGAAATGGCAGGGATTGAATCTCTTGTTATTGATGAAGATACCAAAATCCGCGATTTCAAAAATACACTTCGCTGGAATGAAATTTATTATCGTTAATCTTGCAAATCATTCAGACTATGAAAAAAATAAGTTATAACCTGATTATTGTTGCGCTTTTGAGTATTTTCGGATGCAGTAAAAAAGAAAATAATAATCAGTCTCAAAAAGAGAATATGGAGAATATACAGGTTTCAGATTATGGGGTGACGGCGAAAGGCGATTCCATTAAAAAATATACCCTGACCAACAAAAACGGAATGAAGGCGGAAGTCATCAATTTTGGAGGAATTATCACATCACTTACTGCACCCGACAAAAACGGAAAATATGAAGATGTGGTTTTAGGCTTCACAAAGCCTGAAGATTATTTCACTGGAAATTCCTATTATTTTGGAGCCTTAATTGGCCGTTTCGGAAACAGAATTGCTAATGCCAACTTTACTCTGGAAGGAAAAACGTACAGCATCGATCAAAATGACGGAACAAACAGTTTACACGGCGGTAAAGAAGGATTTCATACTAAATTCTGGACTGTTGAACCTGTAAAAGATGCAAAATTCCCCACGTTGAAACTCACATATACCAGTGCAGACGGTGAAGAAGGATATCCCGGAAAATTAGCAGCTACTGTTTTGTACACGTTGACTGACGATAATTCTCTGGAAATTTCTTACGAAGCAACTACAAATAAGGCAACAGTTGTAAATCTTACACAACATTCTTACTTTAATCTTTCAGGGAAATTTAATAAAACAGTAACCGACCACGAATTGCAGATCAATGCAGATAAATTCTTACCTGTAAACGGATCATTGATTCCTACAGGCGAACAGAAAGCTGTAAAAGGAACTCCCTTTGACTTTACAGTTTCAAAACCAATCGGGAAAGACATCAATTCAGAAGATGATCAGCTTAAAAAAGGAAGAGGCTACGACCACAACTGGATTCTGAATGGAAGCGGAATGAGAAGCATCGCAAAAGTATTTCATCCTGAATCAGGTAGGATGATGGAAGTTTTAACAGACGAACCTGGCGTTCAGTTCTATTCAGGAAATTTTTTGGATGGAAAATTTGATACCAAAACCAGTGGAAAAAATGAATACCGAACCGGTTTTTGCCTGGAAACGCAGCACTTTCCGGATTCCCCGAATCAACCATCATTTCCTTCAACGGAGCTGAAGCCGGGACAAAAGTATCAGACAAAAACGATTTACAAATTTTCAGTTAAAAAATAGTTATGGGAAATTTAGCAACTATTGATATTGTCATTTTCCTGGTTTACTTTGTGGTAGTAGCCGGTTATGGAATTTGGATTTATAACAGAAAAAAATCTGCAACAACAGGCAGTAAAGATTATTTTCTGGCCGAAGGATCTCTTACCTGGTGGGCAATTGGAGCCAGTTTAATAGCTTCCAATATTTCGGCGGAACAGTTTATTGGGATGAGTGGCGAAGGTTTTTTTGTAGGAATTGCTGTTGCGGCTTACGAATGGATTGCTGCTATCGCATTGATTATTATTGCCGTTTGGTTTATTCCGATTTATCTTAAGAATAAGATTTACACGATGCCACAATTTCTAGAAACCCGTTACAACAAGTCGGTTTCACTGATAATGGCAGTTTTCTGGCTGTTTTTGTATATAGTTGTAAACCTTACTTCGATTCTTTATTTGGGAGCTCTGGCAATTGATACTTTACTGGGTGGAGATAATCTTCATATCATTATGATTGGATTACTTCTGATGGCTTTATTAATCGGTCTCGGAGGTATGAAGGTAATTGGTTATACGGATGTGATTCAGGTAGCTGTTTTAATCATCGGAGGTTTTGCCACAGTTTATATGGCGCTTCAGATTGTTGACCAGAGAATTAATGGTGCAGCGGTAGGAAACGCTTTTGCAGGTTTTCAGACTTTGATGAGTGAAGCACCACAACATTTCAAATTAATGCTTGATAAGCCGACAGTTACTACAACAACATTGGCAATGCCGGAAAATCTAAGTGTTCAGAAATACGTGGTTCTGCCAGGTTTGGCGATGTATTTTGCAGGTCAGTGGATTGTAAATCTTAATTATTGGGGGTGTAATCAATACATTACTCAGCGAGCTTTAGGAGCAGATTTGAAAACTGCCCGAACTGGTATTTTATTCGCAGGATTTCTGAAATTATTTATGCCGATTATCGTTATGCTTCCAGGAATTGCAGCGTATGTTTTGTACACAAAAGGACATTTGCCAGGCTATAATGGAGTAAAAGATGGTGCCTATTCAGCCATTCTAGGATTTTTACCGTCAGGTTTAAAAGGACTTGCGGTTGCAGCTCTTACAGCGGCAATTGTAGCATCTTTAGCAGGTAAAGTCAACAGTATTTCGACAATATTTACTTTAGATATCTATAAAAAATATCTGAAAGCAGATGCAACAGAAATTGAAATGGTAAGAACCGGAAGATGGGCAATTATCATTGCAATGGCTTTGGCACTGGCATTTACCTGGACGGACGTTCTGGGAATTGGCGGCGAAGGCGGTTTCACATTTATTCAAAAATATACAGGTTTTATCAGTCCGGGAGTTTTTGCAATGTTCCTTTTGGGAATGTTCTGGAAAAGAACCACAGGAACAGCAGCTCTTGTGGGAGTTTTACTTGGCTTTTTAATGGCCATTTTCTTCAACAGTTTTGCAGTAGATATTTTCGGGAAAGAAACTTGGTTATACACCGCTTTCACCTATGAAAAATTAGAAGGTGGAGTAGTTAAAACAATTACAGAAATTCCGTTTTTGATTAATATGGGATGGTCATTCTTCATCACGGTTGCCGTAATGGTAATGATAAGTTTAGCAGGTCCGAAGGTGAATCCAAAAGCGTTTGAGATAGATGCAACCATGTTCAAAGTGGACAACAGAACGTTAATGATGATCGTAGTTACAATTCTTTTATTGACTGCATTGTATGTTAAATTCTGGTAGTTTAAAATAATATAAAAGACAGGATGTCATCTGTTGACATTCTGTCTTTTTTTATTATAATTTTTCATTAATATATCTTGAAAAAATATCTCCTTTTTATAGACACTGAAACTAGCGGAATACCAAAACGGTGGAACCTGCCCTATTCTGCTACAGACAATTGGCCTTCCACAGTTCAGCTTGCATGGATTTTGACTGATGAAAATCGTATTGAAGTAAAAAGAGAAAATTTCTTTATTGATATTGAAGATTTAAAAATCAGTTCACAGTCTCTTACGGTTCATGGAATTACAAACGAGTTTTTAAGCATAAACGGGAGAGATCGGATATTTGTTTTAAATAAGCTCAGAAAAGATATTGTTCAATATCAACCTCTAGTTATCGGCCATTTTACAGAATTTGATATTCATACGTTAAGTTGCGACTATTACAGAGCCGGTTTAGAAAATCCTTTTTATCAAAGTCGATTTTACTGCACAATGCTGAAAAGCGAAAAGTACGTCCTGAATCCCGCAATAAAGTATTTGCGTTTGCCTCAACTTTATCAATTCCTGTTTGATTCAAAAATGGAAAATTCTCATGACGCACTCATTGACGCAGAAATGACTTCCAAGTGTTTTTTCGAAATGTACAGACGCGGAGAAATAGCAGAAGAAAGTTTTGACCAGATACATCAGAAAATTATTTGTAAATTGAAGTTCTAAGTTATTATGTATAGATTTTATAATCTTACTTTGCAAGTATTGAATGACTATTATGGATGAGAAAATTATTTCACTTTTAAAGGTTACGGAACCATTTAATGTGTTACCTGAAACAGTTCTTATCGAAATTTCAGAAACATTAACCAGAAAAGAATTTTTAAAAGAAACTTTGGTATACCGTCAGGAAGTCACAGAAATGACTGGTGTGGATCTTATTTTTTCAGGAGAATATGAAACTTTTTTTTTCGACAGGTCAGAAAATAAGAGATGCATTACGACTCATCATTCACCTTATTGTTTCGGAGGTATTTCAGTTGTTCTCAACAGAGTGCGAGCATTAAAATCGGCCATAGCCAAAAAAGGCACTGTGATTTATACTTTACCTAAAAAAGAGTTTTCTGAATTATGTACAGGCTACGAAGTTTTTTTTCACTTCTTTACCTCAGATTTTGGTAAAAAAATGCTCGATGATGAGTTTTCACATTTTGTAAAAACGCCTGCTACCTTTGAAGAAAGTTATTTTGCAGCAGACCAATTGTATTCAAGGAAAATAGAAGGAATTACTTATAAAAACATTGTCTCATGCGACGGGAATACCCCAATTTTTGAGGCTGCCAAAATAATGGCATCAAATAAAGTAAGCTGTATATTTATACGCAATGCTGAAACAGATGAAATTGTTGGTTATGCTACTGATATTACGCTGCGGGATAATGTGATTGCAAGCTGTCTGGATCCGAAGTCTGCTATTGTAAATGTGATGGATAATCCAATCGTCAGTATTTCCAGCAATTCATATTTATACGAGGCCATTTTGTTGATGTTTCAAACGAAGTCAAGATACCTGCTGGTTCAAAAAGCGGGAGAATACATCGGTTTTTTAAGCAGAAACCGGTTACTGAGCGAGCAGGCTCAAAGTCCACTTGTCTTTATTCAGTCGGTCAAACTTGCAGAAAGTCTCGATGAATTTCAAAATAAATGGCAACAGGTTCCTGCTATAATTAGTCAGCTTTTAGGAAGAGGAGTTCACGGTGAAATTGCCAGCAAGGTGATTACTACAATTGCTGATACAATTACAGGTAAGGTAATAGATAAAGTTATTCACCAGATAGGGAAGCCACCGGCAAAATTTGCTTTCATTGTTACAGGCAGTGAAGGTAGAAAGGAGCAGACTCTTAGTACAGACCAGGACAGCGGGATCATCTATGAGGATAAAGCTAAGAAAGATAGGGATTATGTGAGGGAGTATTTTTTAAATTTTGCTAGAAAAGTTTCAGACGACCTCAATATGATTGGTTTCGAATACTGTAAAGGTAATTTTATGGCAAGCAACCCGAAATGGACTCATTCTCTTTCTCACTGGAAAAGAAACTATGAGGAATGGATCGAAAGAAGTATGCCCGAAAATGCGATGAAATTTTCTACATTTTTTGATTTTCGCCTGATATACGGTGATGAATTTATTGTAAGTGATTTGAAGGAGTTTATCAGACAAAAATTGGTTTCGCCTAATCAGATTTTCTTTGCTCATATTGCAAAGAATGCATTGCAGTATGAGCCGCCGCTTACTTTTTTAAAAAGAATTAAAACGCAGACCGTAGGGAATTCTGAGGTTTTCGATGTGAAAACAGCGATCTCCACCATTGTTGATTTAATAAGAGTTTACTCTCTCAAAAACCAACTTGATCTTGAAAATACTGGTGAACGGATGAAAAAATTGAAAGAGTTGGATGTTTTTACACAACTTCAGTACAACGAATTATATCAGTCGTACTATTATCTAATGTCTTTAAGATTAAAAAATCAATCTGATCAAATAAGAATTGAGAAAATTAAGCCCAATAATTATATTCAGATTGATGAACTTACGAAGATTCAGAAAGTGACATTAGTCGAAATTTTTAAAACTATAGCCAATTTCCAGATCGGAATCAAAATGAAATTTACCGGAACTTTTTAAATCTTAAACATAAATCCTTCTGCGATTTTCCTGTTGTATTTTTCTTCATCAAAAGTATACAGAAAAGATCCTTTTTTAGATGAGCTCCTGTCTTTTTCGCTGGTTTTAACTAAAACATCTAATGCATTAATCTTGTTAGTGAAATTACGTTTATCATATTTTTCATCAAATATAGCTTCATAAAGATTCTGAAGATCTTTCATTGAAAATTTTTCAGGCAGTAGTTCAAAACCAATGGGTCTTGTTGTGGCTCTTCTTCTTAATCGCAAGACAGCATCTCGAACCATTGCATCGTGATCAAAAATAAGTTCCGGAATTTCTTTAAGATCAAACCATTTAGCACTGTATTGTTCATTGATATGTATATTCTTGGCAATGTTGATTAGAGCATAGTATGATATAGACATTATTCTGACGGTCGGCTCACGATCTATCTCCGTATACGTGTTAAGTTGTTCAAGATAAATGTCTTTCAAACCTGTTAATTTATATAAAACACGGGAGGCTGCCTCGTCGGAACTTTCTTTGTCATCAACAAACCCACCCATCAGCGACCATTCGCCTTTTCTTGGCTCTAAATCCCGCTTCACTAAAAGAATTTTCAGATTTTCACCGTCAAATCCAAAGATGATACAGTCTACAGCCACATAGTGTTTCGGATATCTTAGATATTCTTTCACAGTTAAAATATATTTTACTACAAAGTTAAGTCTTTTAGTAGATTAATTGCGGGAAAAATTATTAAATGTGATACTTACACTTTAAATAGGAAATGTGAGAAATTTGGAGATTTAGTAACATGATTGAAGATTTTGGGGCATAATTGTTAACGTTTCTGTCATTTAATAATTAAATATGTACTACTAAACCTGAATTGAAATGTTAAAAAAATGTTAAAAAGAAATATCGTATTCACTTTTTTGTGTTTTAAATTATGTTGTTTATTATACGATAAGTACTATAATATATCTATGATATTCAATTAAAAGTGCTGATTCCTATTTTTAAAACGCAGAATAAATCTTGCGAAATTTTGTAAATGATGATAAGGTAATCCTAAATTTTATGATAAGATATGACGGATGAACTTTAAATTTTAGGACCTTAACCGGTAGTTTAAAAAATTATTCGTGCTACAAGTTCAAAATCTTTTGTAATGTGAATAGTTTCCTTTATTTTTATAAATGTAGAAATAACATTTATTAATGATCAAAAATTCGCTGGTAATATTTGTAAGCCTTAGCTCACTTGCTTTTTCGCAGGTGAAGAAAAAGTTCAGCTACTTCCCGCTTAATAAAGTTCACTTAAGTGAAAGTATTTTCAGCAAAGCAATGCAGACTGACGAAAATTACATAATGTCGATGGATGCTGACCGTTTGCTTGCTCCATATTTAAAAGAAGCAGGACTAAAACCTAAAAAAGAAAATTACCCCAACTGGGAAAATACAGGATTGGACGGCCACGTTGGCGGACATTATATTTCTGCTTTGGCTTTGATGTACGCTTCAACCGGCGATTCAAAAGTCAAACAACGTCTGGATTATATGATTGATGAGCTGGAACGTTGCCAGAATCTTTCAGGAAATGGCTATTTATCAGGCGTTCCGAACGGTAAAAAGATATGGAAGGAAATTGCAGACGGTAATATCAGGGCTGCAACTTTCGGACTGAACGATCGTTGGGTTCCTTTATATAACATACACAAAATTTATTCGGGTCTGCGAGATGCCTATTGGTACGCAGACAGTGAGAAAGCAAAAAAAATGCTCATCAAACTTACTGATTGGATGGCTGATGAAGTTTCCGGACTTTCTGATGATCAGATTCAGGAAATGTTGAAGAGCGAACACGGCGGTTTAAATGAAGTTTTTGCCGACGTTTATGACATTACCAAAAACGAAAAATATTTAAAGCTTGCCCGACGTTTTTCTCACCTCGCAATCCTTAATCCGTTGTTGGTTCATGAAGATAAACTGACCGGAATTCACGCCAATACACAGATTCCGAAAGTGATCGGTTTTAAAAGAATTGCCGATTTAGAACATAATAAAGAGTGGAGCAATGCAGCAGATTTTTTCTGGGCAAATGTTACCCAAAAACGTTCTGCAGTAATCGGTGGAAACAGTGTGAGCGAACATTTTAATTCCATCAATGATTTCAGCGGAATGATTAAAAGCATCGAAGGTCCCGAAACCTGCAATACGTATAATATGCTCAAACTTTCGAAGGAATTGTACGCTACCAATCCAAAATCGACATACGTAGATTATTACGAAAAAGCTTTGTACAACCACATTCTTTCTACGCAAAATCCTGGTAGAGGTGGCTTTGTCTATTTTACACCGATGCGTCCCGGTCATTATCGGGTTTATTCCCAGCCGGAAACCAGCTTTTGGTGCTGCGTAGGTTCGGGAATGGAAAATCACGCCAAATATGGCGAAATGATTTATGCACATACCGATAATGATCTGTATGTCAATCTGTTTATTCCGTCCATTTTGAAATGGTCTGAAAAGAAAGTCGTTTTGAGACAGAAAAATAATTTCCCTGAAAATCCATCCACAAAACTGATCTTTGATGTTACTCCGCAGTCCAATTTAAATTTAAAATTGAGAGCACCGGAATGGGCAAAAACTTCTGAAATTACCATTTCAATGAACGGTAAAAATATAAATGTTCCGGTTGATGCCGAAGGTTATTTTAATATAAATAAAAAATGGAAAAAAGGCGATGTTATCGAACTGAGAATACCAATGCATCTTTCCGCAGAGCAGCTTCCTGACAAATCAGATTATTTTGCCTTTAAATATGGTCCGATTGTTTTAGCCGCAACTTACGGAACAGAAAATCAGGACGGAATGTTTGCTGATGACAGTCGTGGCGGACATATTGCGCACGGACCGCAAATTCCTCTTAATGAAATTCCTACCATTTTGGGAAGTTCAGATTTGGTGTTAAGTCATTTGGAAACCGTGAATGGTGAAGATTTAACATTTAAACTGAAAGGTTTATATCCTCAGAATAAATTTGCTGAAGGACTGAAATTGGTTCCGTTTTACAAAATTCATCAGCAACGGTATATCATTTATTTTCCGCAGGCGACTCAGGATAAAATAGAAATGATTCAGAAACAGAAAGCCAAAGAAGAACAGGAAATCCGAAAGCTTGACAATATTACGAATGATAAAATACAACTCGGTGAGCAGCAACCGGAATCTGACCATAATTTTGACAGCAAAGATTCCAGCACCGGATATATGGAAGACCGCCATTTCCGTGAAGCAAAGGGCTGGTTCAGTTATCAGATGAAAAATAAGGAGAAGAATGCAAAATATCTTTACATCACGTATTTTGATGCCAATAACAACCGTACTTTGAATGCAGAAATCAACGGAATTAAAACGTATTCCAAAAATTTCGAAGGAAAAATGGGCAACTCGCCACAAACTTTACTTATTCCGATTCCTGATTCTGAAATCCGTAAAGAAATCCTGAACATCAGGTTTAATTCAGGTGAAAAATCATTGACTCCGAAAATCATCGAAGTGAGAATGCTGAATCAGATGCCGGATAAAAACTAAAAATAACTGCAGAATCAAATTTGAAATGAGACATAAACTTTTTTTTAAAATATTAATTTTACTCGTTGGCTCCCTGTGCATTTCTTTGTTGAATGCGAAAATTAAGCTTCCCGCTTTGGTCTCAGACGGAATGGTTTTGCAGAGAGATCAAAAGTTGAACATTTGGGGAAAAGCCGATGCCAACGAAAAAGTGGAAGTGAAATTCCTCAATAAAAATTATAAAACTTCAGCCGACGAGACCGGAAACTGGAAAATCGTTATTCCTGAGCAAAAAGCAGGCGAACCTTACACAATGACCATCAATGAAATTATACTGAAAGATATTCTTATCGGCGATGTATATCTTGCTTCCGGACAGTCGAATATGGAATTGCCAATGCGCAGACTGACTCCGCTTTATGCCGATGAAATCAAAAATGCAAATAATCAGAACATCAGATTTTATACGGTTCCTCAAAAATATAATTTTAAATCGCCTCAGACTGAGCTTGATGGCGGAAAATGGGAAGCAACAAATCCGCAGACTATTCTTAATTTCTCGGGAGTTGCATATTTTTTCGCAAAAGAAGTAAGTCAGAAAAATAATGTGGCCGTTGGAATTATCCATGCAAGTTTGGGCGGTTCTCCAATTCAGGCCTGGATGGATGAAAATTCTCTGAAAAAATATCCGGAATACCTTGATGAGGCTAAGAAATGGCAAAATGATGACTTAATTAAATCAACTGAATCCAGCGAACAGGCATTAAGCAAAGCGTGGTATGCAGAACTCGACCAAAGAGATATAGGATTAAACAAACATTGGGAAAAGTTTGATCTAAATGATTCTGACTGGAAAACAATTCAAATTCCCGGTTCTTGGGAAGATAAAGAAGGCTTATTTGACGGTTCAGTTTGGCTCAGAAAGGAAATTAATTTAAATAAAAATCAGGCAGGAAAAGCTGCTTTTTTAAACTTAGGAAGAATAAAAGATGCGGATGTAACCTACATCAACGGAACAAAAGTAGGAAACGTGACTTATGAATATCCGCCACGTTGGTACGACGTTCCTTCTGGAGTTTTGAAAGAGGGTAAAAATATCATTGCTGTAAGAATCTCCAACGGAAGCGGTAAAGGCCAGTTCATTGCAGATAAGCCTTATTACTTAGAAATTGACGGACAAAAAATCGATTTAAAAACAGAATGGAAATATAAAATCGGTGCAAAAATGGAAAAAACGGCTCCCGGAACCACTTTTATCCGATGGAAACCAACCGGACTGTACAATGCAATGATTAATCCGCTCATCAATTATAATATCAAGGGCGCACTTTGGTATCAGGGTGAAAGCAATACCGGAAAACCCAAAGAATACGGTGATTTGCTGACCACGATGATTACCGATTGGCGAAACAAATGGAACCGGAAAGATTTACCATTCTTTACCGTACAGCTGGCCAATTTTATGGAATCGAAGACGGAACCTGTGGAAAGTAATTGGGCAGAACTCAGAGACCAGCAAAGACAGGTTTCGCTAAAAGTTCCAAATACCGGATTGGCTGTAATCATCGACATCGGAGAGTGGAATGACATTCATCCTTTAAACAAGAAAACCGTTGGAGACAGACTGGCTTTGCAGGCTTTGAAAGTAGCTGACAAAAAGAGTATCATTGCAGACGGCTCGGTTTATCAGTCGATGAAAATTGAGAAAAACAAAATCATTCTTTCCTTTAAAAATGGAACCGATGATTTAGAAAATGTTTCAGAACTGAAAAGCTTTGCTATTAAAAATTCAGATGGAAAATGGTTTTGGGCAACCGCAAAAATCGAAGGTAAAAAAATCATTGTCTGGAATGATTCTGTAAAAAATCCGGTTGCAGTTCGCTACGATTGGGCAGACAATCCCGACGGAAATCTCAAAAATAAAACCGGACTTCCCGCATCGCCTTTTACAACAGAATAATTATCAAACTAAACGTATAAAAATAAAGGCAGGAAGATTTTAATCTATCATCTGTTTGTCTGTCATCTAATATCTAATTCCTTATGAACAACTCATCTCAAAAAATATCTGTCGTTGAAAAAATCGGCTACAGTTTAGGAGATTTAGCCGCCAATCTGGTTTTCCAGACTTTGGTGACGTATTTAGCTTATTTCTACACAGATATTTACGGACTGAAACCGGAAGATGCCTCCATCATTACCCTTACTGTCGGTTTGTTGGCAGGTTTCGTCTTCAATCCGTTAATCGGGGCTTTGGCAGACAGAACCCGCACAAAATGGGGGAAATTCCGTCCGTGGATTCTCCTCACTGCCATTCCATTGGGAGCAGCGGCACTCTTTGCATTCAGTACACCCGATTTTTCTTACAAAGGAAAAATGATTTACGCAGCAGCGACTTACACCATCCTTTTATTACTGTACGCTGCAAACAATTTACCGTATTCGGCGCTCAGCGGCGTGATTACCGGCGATATGAGTGAGAGAAACAGTATTTCTTCCTATCGTTTTGTTGCTGTGATGTTTGCACAGTTTTTTGTTCAGGTATTTATGCTTCCTATTATTTTATCTGCCGGACACGGGGATAAAGCAGTTGGGATCGAAGTGGTAATGACCTGGCTTGCCGTCATCGGAACGGTAATGCTTTTGATCACATTTCTCACCACAAAAGAAAGAGTGATTCCAAAACCGGAACAGGAATCTTCTTTAAGTGCAGATTTAAAAGACCTCAAAAATAATAAACCCTGGATCATAATCTTAGGCGTTACCACATTGATTTTCATTACTCTGGCAATGAAAGGCGGTTCATACGTTTACTATTTCAACAATTATGTGGATGAAGCATCCCTTCAGCAGTTTATATCACCAATTACCGGTTTCTTTGATTCCATCGGGATGAATTTCTTCGGAGAAGATGCCCGTTCCGCAGGTTTTGGACTCTTCAATGCGGGTGGAATCATTATGATGATTGTCGGAATCGCTTTCTCCAAAAGTTTTGCAGACAAATATGGCAAAAGAGATGCGTTCATTACTTCACTTTTTATATCAACATTATTTGTGTTGGCATTTATATTTTATCCGCCAAAATCGGTTGGATTAATGTTTTTATCACAGATTCTGCACGGTTTCTTCTACGGAATAGGAACGCCGCTGCTTTGGGCGATGATTGCCGACGTTGCCGACTATTCAGAATGGAAAAACAACAGGCGTGCAACAGCCATTATCTTCTCTGCAATGATGGTCGGTTTGAAGGTCGGTCTCAGCATCGGAAGTTCGCTGGTGGCATACATTATCGGTCAGTACGGTTACATTTCTTCTGAAGGCGCAGTCAGTGTTTTACAACCCGAAACGGTTTCCGACGGCGCCAAAATGTTGGTCAGTATATTTCCGGCAATACCATTCTTTTTAGCGTGCGGATTGCTGATATTCTATGAAATCAACAAGAAAAAAGAAATCGAAATCGAGCACGACCTTAAAGAAAGGAGAAAAACGGAGGACTAAGATTTTGGTGACAATTTGGGCAGCTTTTCCGTCTTCCACTCCCGCTTTTTTGTTCCGCTTTGCTCCACAAAAAGAGCTCCGTTCAAGCCGGGCTGTGAGTGATTCGCAATCGAAAAACCTTGACAAGGCTTAAAAAATGAACTTTATGTGAATTTTTTGTATTTCTTCGCTGAGTTTACGCCTTTGTGAACTTTAAAAAAAGTATAGTAGTCAAAAAAATCTTTGCGCGCTTTGCGTTTAAACTAAAAAAAATAATTATGAAAAAAATAGTCGCATTATTAGGAATTTTAACCTTGACCGTCTCCTGCAAGACAGCCAACACAACAACTTCCAACGATTCTCTGAAAGGCGCATTCAAAAACAAATTCTACATCGGAACCGCGATGAGTCTTCCACAGATTCACGAAACGGATGTAAAGTCCGTAGAGATTATCAAAAATGAGTTCAGTTCAATTGTTGCAGAAAACTGTATGAAATCAATGTTTCTGCAACCTGAAGAAGGGAAATTCTTTTTTGATGATGCTGATAAATTTGTCGCGTTCGGCGAAAAAAATAAAATGTTCATCATCGGTCATACGTTGATTTGGCATTCTCAGTTACCAAAATGGTTTTTCGTAGACAAAGAAGGGAAAGATGTTTCTGCCGAAGTCTTAAAACAGAGAATGAAAAGTCACATTACCACTGTTGTCACAAGATACAAAGACCGTGTGAAAGGTTGGGATGTAGTGAACGAAGCCATTATGGAAGACGGAACTTACCGTAAAAGTAAATTCTATGAGATTTTGGGTGAAGAATTTATTCCATTGGCATTTCAGTACGCTCAGGAAGCAGATCCGAATGCAGAATTATACTACAACGATTACAACGAATGGCATCCCGGAAAAGTAAAAACTGTAAATAAAATGGTTCAGACTTTAAAATCCAGAGGAATCAGAATCGATGGTGTAGGAATGCAGACCCACGTCGGTCTTGACACACCAACTCTTGCCGAATATGAAAAAGCAATTCTTGACTATGCAGCAAATGGTGTAAAAATAAATGTTACCGAAATGGAAATCAGCGCACTTCCGTCACCGTGGGGAACTTCTGCCAACGTTTCCGATAAGGTAGAATATGAAGCAAAAATGAATCCTTACACCGCCGGACTTCCGGAGAATGTAAAAACAGAGTGGGAAAACCGCTATCTGGATTTTTTCAGATTATTCCTGAAACATCAGGACAAAATAAGAAGAGTGACTTTATGGGGAACTACCGATGCCCAATCCTGGAAAAACGATTTCCCTGTAAAAGGGAGAACCGATTATCCGCTGCTTTTCGACAGGAATAATCAGGTAAAACCTGTGGTACAAAAAATCATTCAATTAACAAAAGAATAATAAGTCTAAAATCTAGCATCTATAATAAAATGAACAAATCAAAATACCTTTTCCCGAAAGATTATATGGCAGACCCATCTGTTCACGTTTTCGAAGGTAAAATCTATATTTATCCTTCCCACGACCGTGAAAGCGGCATTGAAGAAAATGACAATGGCGATCATTTCGATATGAATGATTATCACGTTTTTTCTTTGGATGATGTTGAAAATGGCGAAGTGACAGACCACGGCGTTGTACTTTCGGTAAAAGATATTCCCTGGTCTGGAAGACAGTTGTGGGATTGTGATGTGGCGTTCAAAAATGGCAAATATTATATGTATTTTCCTTTAAAAGATAAAAATGACATCTTCAGAATCGGTGTTGCAGTTAGCGATAAACCTTCTGGACCTTTCATTCCTGAAAAACATCCGATGTTGGGAAGTTACAGCATCGACCCTTGTCTTTTTGAGGATGAAGGCAAACATTATATGTATTTCGGAGGAATCTGGGGCGGACAGTTGCAGCGTTACAGAGACAACAAAGCACTGGAGTGTGCAGTAATTCCAAATGATAATGAGCCCGCAATTCCTTCAAAAGTAGCTTTATTAAGCGATGATATGTTGGAATTTGGAGAAGAGCCTAAAGACGTTTTAATTCTTGACGAAAACGGAAATCCTTTACTTCACAGCGACAAGCACCGTTTTTTCGAAGCGTCCTGGATGCACAAATACAACGGCAAATATTATTTTTCTTACTCAACGGGAGATACACATCTCATCTGTTATGCCATTGGCGACAATCCTTATGGCCCATTTACTTTCCAGGGAGAAATTCTTACACCTGTTGTGGGCTGGACAACCCATCACAGCATTGTTGAATTTAAAGGAAATTGGTACCTGTTCTTCCACGATTCTGTTCCGAGCGAAGGAAAAACCTGGCTCAGAAGTATGAAGGTAGTAGAACTTGAATACGATGAAAATGGTAAAATAACAACCATTGAAGGTTTGAATGAATAATCTATAAAAAGTCCCGAAGGAACGATTTAAAATCAATAGAAACGGGCTTTAGCCCGTTTAAAGATGAAGAGAAACAATTTGGCTTTAGCCAAAACTTATTTAAATAAAATTAAAAGAAAATCTAATGCGCTATTTCCGATTGTACATCATATTATTTCTACTGGTTCCGCTTATTATTTTTGCGGAAGACGGCAGTCAGCTTTGGCTTCGATTCCCTGCAAAAAATGGAATTTCGGCCTATAAAATCATTTCGAAAAGCAACAATCCGACTTTAAAAATTGCCAAAAAAGAATTAATGAATCATTGGCAGGGTCAGGAAATTGAGCTTCGAACCGACAAGTCATTGAAAAATCTGAAAGGCGGTTACACGATCAAATCGGTTCAGAATAAACTGATCATTTCTGCAGAAAAAGATACGGGATTGCTGTATGGGGTTTATCATATTCTTCGGTTACAGCAGACAAAATCTGCATTGACTAACTTAAATATCACCGAAAAACCTTCCTACGATATCAGAATTCTCAACCATTGGGATAATCTGGATGGGACGATTGAGCGTGGTTATGCAGGACATTCACTTTGGAAATGGGAAGATTTACCTAATGAAATTTCGCCCAGATACGAAGAATATGCAAGAGCAAATGCCTCCATCGGGATTAATGCGACCGTTCTTAACAATGTGAATGCTTCTCCGAATATGCTCCGTAAAGATTATCTTCAAAAAGTAAAAGTTCTGGCAGATATTTTCAGACCTTACGGAATCAAAGTGTATTTATCGGTCAATTTCTCATCACCAAAAGTTTTAGGCGGATTGGAAAACTCAGATCCATTAAACAAAGATGTTCAGAAATGGTGGAAAGACAAAGCTTCTGAAATTTATAAAATAATTCCTGACTTCGGTGGATTTTTGGTGAAAGCCAATTCCGAAGGTCAACCTGAACCACAGGATTACGGAAGAACCCACGCAGACGGTGCCAATATGATGGCAGACGTATTGAAACCTTACGGTGGAATGGTGATGTGGAGAGCATTTGTGTACAGCCCGAGCAAAGAAGACCGTGCGAAACAAGCTTATCTGGAGTTCGTTCCACTCGATGGGAAATTCAATGATAATGTGATTGTTCAGATTAAAAACGGACCTGTTGATTTCCAGCCTCGTGAAGCATTTAATCCATTGTTTGGAGCTTTGAAGAAAACACCTGAAATGGTTGAATTCCAGATTACGCAGGAATATTTTGGTTTCTCAAATCATCTCGTATTTCTTGCACCTTTATTTAAAGAGACTTTAGACAGCGACACTTATTCTGACGGAAGAGGTTCTACGATTGCCAAAATCACGGACGGAACTTTAAGACCGGCAAAATTCACTGCGATTTCTGCTGTTGCCAACATTGGTGAAGATAAAAACTGGACAGGCCATCACTTCGCACAGGCGAACTGGTACGCTTTCGGACGTCTGGCATGGAATCACGATTTGACGTCAGAACAGATTGCCGATGAGTGGATCAAAATGACTTTTACGGATAATAAAAAATTTGTGAATCCTATAAAAGGAATGATGCTCACTTCCCGTGAAACTGCTGTAGATTATATGATGCCTTTGGGTCTCCATCATATTTTTGCATCAGGACATCATTATGGCCCGGAACCTTGGGGCGACTACAAAGGCGGAAGACCCGACTGGTCACCTGTGTATTACCATCAGGCAAATGCAGAAGGACTTGGTTTCAACAGAACAAAAACCGGAAGCAATGCTGTTTCACAATATTTTTCGCCACTGAACGAGATTTACGGAAACATTAAGACGACTCCTGAAAATCTTATTCTTTGGTTCCATCATGTTCCTTGGAATTATAAAATGAAAGATGGAAAAACAATGTGGGAAGAATTGTGTTACAAATATGATTCGGGCGTTCGCGGAGTGAAAGATTATCAGAAAATCTGGGATAAGATTCAACCTTATATTGATAACGAAAGGTTCACAGACGTTCAGTCTAAACTTAAAATTCAGGCTGAAGATGCCGTTTGGTGGAAAGATGCCTGTCTGCTTTATTTTCAGACTTTTTCTAAACAGCCGATCCCATCTGACATTGAAAAACCAGTTCATAACCTGGAAGATTTGAAGAAAATCAAACTCAATATGGGTCATCACAATTAAATAAATAATTTAAAAACTAAACAATAACTTTCTGAATCTTTTTAAGACAGGAAGTTGTTGGCTAAATAAATTAAGTGTAGTTTTAACATTTAAATAAAAATTAAAATATAAAACCTATGAAATTTTTTATTGACACTGCCAATTTAGAGCAGATAAGAGAAGCCAACGATTTGGGAATTCTGGATGGCGTTACCACCAATCCATCGCTAATGGCAAAAGAAGGAATCAGCGGAAAAGAAGCAATCATCCAACATTACAGAGACATTTGCAACATTGTTGACGGTGATATTTCTGCAGAAGTACTTTCTACAACCTACGAAGAAATGATTGCAGAAGGCGATATTTTGGCGGCGATTCACCCCAATATCGTTGTGAAAATCCCGATGATCAAAGACGGTATCAAAGCCTTAAAATATTTTTCTGATAAAGGAATCAAAACCAACTGTACCCTGATTTTCTCTTCCGGACAGGCACTTTTAGCCGCAAAAGCCGGAGCAACCTATGTTTCACCATTCCTTGGAAGACTGGATGATATTTCAACAGACAGTCTGAATCTAATTCAGGAAATCAGATTGATATTTGACAATTATATGTATGAAACTGAAATTTTAGCAGCGTCCGTCCGTCACTCAATGCACATCATCAACTGCGCAAAAATTGGTGCCGATGTCGTGACTTGTCCAATTCAGCCGATTCTTTCTCTGTTAAAACATCCGTTGACAGATTCTGGTTTGGAGCAGTTCATCAAAGATTCACAAAAAATGCAGTAATTTATGGAACACGATATTTCAAAACTCAATCATATCGCTTCTCAGGTTCGCCGGGATATTGTAAGAATGGTACATTCGTGTCAGTCAGGTCATCCAGGCGGTTCGCTTGGTTGCGCAGATTTTCTTGTCGCTCTGTATTTTGATGTGATGAAGAGGAAAGAAGGCTTTGATATGAAAGGCAAAGGCGAAGATGTATTTTATCTTTCCAACGGTCACATTTCGCCGGTTTTTTACAGCGTTTTGGCGCACGCAGGCTATTTTGACAAGTCCGAACTGGTCACTTTCAGAAAACTCAATTCCAGACTTCAGGGCCACCCAACCA
This sequence comes from Chryseobacterium sp. AC405b, assembly GCF_979258685.1. Classification (NCBI taxonomy): domain Bacteria; kingdom Pseudomonadati; phylum Bacteroidota; class Flavobacteriia; order Flavobacteriales; family Weeksellaceae; genus Chryseobacterium; species Chryseobacterium sp. AC405b. Next base: position 3,263,963 of record NZ_OZ409877.1, on the reverse strand, counting down.
CGCACGAGGGTTTGCCGGGAATTCGCATTGCATCGGGCTCTTTGGGTCAGGGAATGTCAGTAGCCATCGGTCACGCGGTCGGAAAAAAGTTAGATAATGATGAAAATCTGGTTTTTACACTTCACGGCGACGGTGAGTTGCAGGAAGGTCAGAACTGGGAAGCCATAATGTACGCCTCTCACAACAAGGTCGATAACCTGATTGCGACCATTGATTACAACGGTCAGCAGATCGACGGTCCGACTTCAAAAGTCCTTTCTTTAGGCAACCTGAAAACCAAATTCGAAGCCTTCGGCTGGAAAGTTCTGGAAGTAGAAAATGGAAACGATATGCAGGAAATTCTGAACGTTCTCGACGAAGCAAAATCATTAACCGGACTGGGACAACCGATTTGTATTCTCCTGAAAACAGGGATGGGTCACGGCGTAGATTATATGATGGGAAGCCACGCGTGGCATGGAAAAGCACCGAATGACGAGCAACTCCAGACAGCATTAAACCAACTTGAAGAAACCTTGGGCGATTATTAATTTGAGAATAATTTAGGCAGCTTTATCCGTCTTCCGTTCCCGCTTTTTTGCAAATTCCCCATGGCTTTTCACACCGCCGAAATTTGCAAAAAGAGCTCCACTCAAGCCGGGCTGCGAGCGATTCGCTGTTTAAAACAAATCAATTAAATATCAAGTCCAAATATCAAATTTCTTTGCTGAGTTGAAGTTTACACTGAGCTTGTAGAAGTGACTTTGCGACCGAAAAATATTCTCAATAAGATAAAAAAAATCTTTGCGCACTTTGCGTTCAACCATCAATCATTAATCAATGAAAAAATATACTTACACAGAAAAAAAAGACACCCGAAGCGGTTTCGGAGCCGGTCTTGCAGAATTGGCAGATAAAAATCCAGATGTTGTAGCACTTTGCGCCGACCTTATCGGATCTCTGAAAATGGAAAAATTTATCGAAAAAGCACCCGAACGTTTTTTCCAGATCGGAATTGCCGAAGCTAATATGATCGGCATCGCTGCAGGTTTGGCGATCGAAGGTAAAATTCCATTTACCGGAACGTTCGCCAACTTTTCTACCGGAAGAGTGTACGACCAAATCCGTCAGTCGGTGGCGTATTCAGGGAAAAATGTGAAGATTTGCGCTTCTCATGCCGGTTTAACACTGGGCGAAGATGGCGCAACACATCAGATTCTGGAAGATATTGGTTTGATGAAAATGCTTCCCGGAATGACGGTCATTAATACCTGTGATTACAACCAAACCAAAGCCGCCACCATCGCCATTGCAGATTACGACGGACCGGTTTATTTAAGATTCGGGCGTCCGGTAATTCCAGTTTTCACCGACGGAAATCAAACATTTGAAATCGGTAAAGCCTGGATGGTCAACGAAGGAAAAGATGTTTCGATTATCGCAACCGGACATCTGGTCTGGGAAGCGATAAAGGCCGGAGAAATTTTGGAAGAGCAGGGAATTGACGCAGAAATTATCAATATTCACACCATAAAACCATTAGATTCTGAAGCGATTTTAAAATCTATAAAGAAAACTGGTTGCGTTGTAACTGCTGAAGAACACAACAGATTAGGCGGTTTAGGTGACAGCGTTGCGCAGCTTCTTATTACGGAACATCTTGTGCCGCAAGAATATGTTGCTGTGAACGACAGTTTCGGAGAAAGCGGAACGCCTGACCAACTGATGGAAAAATACGGTTTAACGGCCAATAACATCGTTGCAGCAGTAAAGAAAGTAATGAAAAGGAAATAGTTATAGAGTTTAAAAAATTTTATAAAGAACCTATTAACCAAAAAATAAGCAGTGTCTTTGTCATTCTGTAAGAATCTAAATCTCTTTTTAATAATAAATTAGATTCTTACAGAATGACAAAAAGACTTTTTACATATATCAAATTTTCATCAAAAGAATATGAAAAAAATACGCTGGGGAATTCTGGGAACGGGAACAATTGCGCATAAGTTTGCATCAGACCTGCAGTTTGTAGAAAATGCCGAACTGGTCGCTGTCGGATCCCGTTCGCTTGAAAATGCAGAAGTTTTTGCCACAGAATTTGGTATTCGGTTAAGTCTCGGAAGCTATGATGCACTCGCAGAATGTGACGAAATTGACATCGTCTACATTGCAACACCCAATAATCTCCATCATCCGAACACTTTACTCTGCCTGAATAATGATAAAGCCGTTCTCTGCGAAAAACCATTGGCGCTGAACGAAAAACAGGTTTTAGAAATGATAGATTTAGCCAGTCAGAGAAATTTATTTTTGATGGACGCTCTGTGGACGAAATTCCTTCCGCATTATCAGAAAATGATGGAAATTGTGAAAAGTGGAAGTTTGGGTGAAATCAAAGTGGTGTTGGCAAATTTCGGATTTCAGGCGAACGCAAAACCAAATTCCCGTTTGCTAAATCCTGAATTAGGCGGCGGATCTTTAATGGATATTGGGATTTATAATGTATTCACAGCTTTGGATATTTTAGGCAAACCAGATGAAATCAATGTAAGTATCAATTCCACAGAACAGGGAATTGATGAGCAATGTGCAGTTATCTTTAAGTACAGTGACGGAGCAATGGCAAACCTATTTTCTTCAATTTCAGCGAATTTAGGGACCGAAATTGAAATTTCCGGAACACTTGGAAGATTAAAACTAACAACCCCTTTTTACGATTCAACTTCGGTTTTACAGCATTATGTTGATGGAAAAAAGACGGTTATTAAAACAGAAAAAGAGGAAGGTCTTGGGTATCAATATGAAGCCCGCCACGTCACCAACTGTCTGCTCAACGGAATGACTGAAAGTACGGTTGTTCCGCACTCCGACAGTATTTTGCTGATGCAGACTATAGATAGAATCAGACGTCTTTCAGGAATCGTTTTTCCGATGGAGCAGGACGGTAACCTGAACAGAAAAGCGTAACTTTCATTAAAATTTTAACCTTAAACTTCTCATCCCAATAATTTGTTGATTTTATGCAGGAGAATTTAATCAATTATACGAAAGAAGCCTTTCGGTCGGCTTTTGAATCGGAGCCGAAACGGATTTTTCTGGCACCCGGAAGAATCAATATCATCGGTGAGCACGTTGATTACAGCGATGGTTTCGTGCTTCCTGCTGCTATCGATAAACATATTTGTTTTGCAGTAAAAAAGTTGAACGATTCTGAAATCTGTACATTTTACGCCAAAGATTTTAATGAATCTTTCAGTTTTAATATCAATCAGAAACAGACACCGGTTGAGCAAATGTGGGCTAATTATTTGTTAGGTGTTTTCAATGCTATTCAGGAATCTGGAAAGGAAATTGGAGGCTTGGAAATTGCTTTCAGCAGTACGATTCCGATGGGTTCAGGTTTGTCGTCATCAGCAGCTTTGGAATGTGGATTTGCTTATATTCTCAATGAACTTTTCGATTTAAATTTAACCAAAAAAGAACTGACATTGATTGGTCAGAAAGCAGAGCATACTTTTGCCGGCGTAAAGTGTGGCATTATGGATCAGTTTGCCTCTGTTTTCGGAAAAGAACATCAGGTGATAATGCTGGATTGCAATTCTCTCGAGCATCAGTATTTTGAGGCTAATCTTGAAGGTCACAGTCTGGTTTTGTTTGACAGTTGCGTGAAGCATACGCACCTGACTTCCGGTTATAATGATCGAAGAAATGATGTCGATAACGGTAAAAAAATATTGTGGCAAAAATTTCCTGAAATTGAGAAATTCAGAGATTTCTCCATTGAAATGTTGGATCAAGTGAGAGCAGAAATAGGAGAGACATCTTACAAAAGATGCCTTTATCTTTTAAAAGAAATAAAAAGAGTAGAGAAGGCTGCAAAAGCTTTATCGGAAGGTGATGCGGAATATTTAGGCAAACTTTTAAACGAAACTCATTCCGGACTTTCAACGGAATTTCAAGTGAGTTGTGACGAACTCGATTTTATGGTAGAGAAAACTTTAAAAGAAAACGGAGTTCTGGGCGCAAGAATGATGGGTGGAGGTTTTGGCGGATGCAGTATTAATCTGATAAAAGATGAAAATGTGGATGCCGTGATTGAAAATATCAGCACAAAATATAAAGAATCTTTCGGTATCGAAATGAAAGTGTACAAAGTAAAAATATCGGATGGAATTAGAGAATACAAACAAAATGAATTCGGAATTTAATCAAAAAAAACATCCTCACAGAAGATATAATCCGCTTTTGGATGAATGGATTTTGGTTTCTCCTCAACGTTCGAACCGGCCTTGGCAAGGACAAACCGAAGATGTTGTCGAAAAAAAACTGCCTGCACACGATCCGAATTGCTACTTATGTTCCGGAAATATTCGGGTGAACGGTGAAAGAAATCCTGATTACGAAGGTGTTTTCGTTTTCGAGAATGACTTTGGTTCTTTGATGAAAGATGAAGTGGAATTTGAGGATGAAACTTCGGATTTTTTTTCTTTAAAACCTGAAAGAGGCATCAACCGTGTAATCTGTTTTTCGGAAAATCACAGCCTCACTTTACCTCAGATGGAAGTGGATGACATTAAAAAAGTTGTGGACGTTTGGCAAAATCAATATGAAGAACTTGGAAATTTGGATTACATCAACCACGTTCAGATTTTTGAAAATAAAGGAAGTGTTATGGGATGCAGCAACCCGCATCCGCACGGACAAATCTGGGCACAATCTTCCATTCCGTCAACTGTTTTAAAGACTCAGGAAAATCTAAAAAAATATTTTGACAAAAACGGAACTTCACTTCTGGAAGATTACATTCAAAAAGAATTAGAGGTTGATGAAAGAGTTATTCTGGAGAACGAAGATTTTGTTGCGCTGGTTCCATTCTGGGCAGTTTGGCCTTATGAATCGATGATTGTCAGTAAAAGAAAAGCCGAAAATATCTCGCAATTTTCAGATTCTAAAAAAATTTCTTTATCCGAAATTATTAAAAATCTGACCACTAAATACGATAATCTTTTTGAGATTTCATTTCCTTATTCTGCAGGTATTCATCAGTCGCCAACAGACGGAGAACCGCATCCTGAATGGCATTTCCATATGCATTTTTATCCACCTTTGCTGAGAAATGCACAAATCAAAAAATTTATGGTTGGATACGAAATGCTGGCTGAGCCACAACGAGATATTACACCGGAGCAGAGTGCGGAAATTCTTAAAAAACTTTCCCTAAAGCATTACACAAGTTGAAGTGAATGTGGAATAACTTACTTATCTCAATTCAGTTCGTAGTTAACGAGCACAAGACGTAAAATAAATATTGTTCTTTTGGAATATTTTTTAAAACCTCAATCTGATTAGAAAATGTAATTTCTCTGTATCCATCCTAGTCATTATTTGTAGTACCCAACGTTTTGCTGTCTTATATCTATCAGATTATGAGTTAGGAGCTAAAAAAAACCGGAAAGAAAGTGAATTATCACCTCTTTCCGGTCTTGTACCCAGTACCAGAATCGAACTGGTACATCTTTCGATACTAGAGTTTGAGTCTAGCGCGTCTACCAATTCCGCCAACTGGGCATCGTTTAAATTGGTGTGCAAATATAAGAACTTTTTTTAATGTTCAAAAACTTTTTTTTAAGTTTTCATTAAAAACTAATCTCCAAACCATCGTAGGCAAGGTGTATTCCGTGGGGAAGTAACTTATCTTCAACATCATGTAAGCCAAAATGGTGACTCAAATGTGTTAAAAATAATTTTTTTGGTTTTAACTCTTCATACAGTTTAATCACATCAGGCAATATAAAATGAGCAGGATGAGGATCAGATTTCCGAATGCAGTTTAAAATAAGAACATCCAGATTGTACAACTTTTCTTTTTCCTGTTCAGAAATAAAACCGGCATCAGTTATGTAAGCTAAGTTTTTAAATTTATATCCAAAAACGGAAATTTTGTAATGGGTTACCTCAATGGGAGTGATTTTTATATCTAAAATTTCAAATGCATTATTTTCAATAGTATGCAAATCAAAAGCAGGAGCTCCGGGATAACGCTCATCAGCAAATGCATACGGAAAACGATTTCTTACTTCATTTCCCACTCTCTCGCTACAGTAAAGAGGTATATTTTTTCCGCTTTTAAAAATCAAAGGCCGCATATCATCAAGACCAATTACATGATCGTTGTGCTCGTGAGTGAGAAGTGCAATGTCGATGTGATTTTCTTTATTAATGAGCATTTGCAGACGGAAATCGGGGCCGCAATCGATGAGAATTTTTTTATTTTCATCGGTTGTTACCATTGCAGATGCTCTAAAACGATTGTCTTTTGAGTTTTGGGACATACAAACCTCACAAGTACAACCAATAACGGGAACACCCTGAGAAGTTCCGGTTCCTAAAAATTTCAACTTCATTTTGTTTTGAGGTTGGTTTAATTTTGGTAAATTTACGAAAAATTTAATGTCCTAATGTATCAGAAACTAACTCCTAAACAAAAAGCATTAACAATTAATCTAGATCCTACTATTTATGGTACTTTCGCAGAAATTGGAGCAGGACAGGAAACTGTACGACACTTTTTTAGAGCAGGAGGAGCTTCCGGTACGATCGCTAAGGCGATGTCGGCTTACGACAAAGATTTTAGTGATGCCATCTACGGAAAAGAAGTTAAAAACAGATATGTAACCCAGAACAGACTTCGAAAAATGCTTCGCTACGAAGTTTCATTGATCGAAGAGAGGATTTCAAGAGAAAACAGCCCAAACAGGAAGTTTTTTTCTTACGCAAATACCGTAACAACCATTAATTTTGACAAAACTTTAAAAGGTCACGGCTGGGTAGGAATCCGTTTTCAGGTAAAAGAAAATGAAGATTATAATGAAGTTGTCATTCATGTAAAATTCAAAGAAAATGACGCTACTTTACAGCAGGAAACTCTTGGTAATTTGGGTGTGAATCTTATTTTCGGAGCATTTACTTATTTTGATAATCCCAGAAGACTCATTGAATCTTTGTATGACGATGTGGCTACCGACAATCTTGAAATTGATATGATCGATTTCAGCGGTCCAGGCTTTCGCTTACGTTGATAACAGACTGATGTCTTTGCAGTTGGTGAAAAATAACATGACGGATGCAGTAATTTTTAATTCTCAAGGGAATAATATGCTTCCAGCGGATGTTTTGTACAAAAAAAACATTTTCGCTGTACGGGGAAGTTTCAGACCGGTTACGAGAGTAAATATTGATATGCTGCGCAACGGAATGGATATGTTCCTGAAAGATGCCATCTGTACACAAGAAGAAACTGAGGTTTTAATTGAAATTACCATCTCAAACCTGCGTGCAGACGGAGATATTGATGAGCGTGATTTCTTAGATAGAGTAGACGTTCTTGGTAAACTGGGTTATACGGTAATCATTTCAAATTTCTCAGAATATTACAGATTAATCGATTATTTCTCTCATTATACCAATGGCGATATTGGCGTTGCAATGGGAGTAAACAATATGTTAATGGTGTTTGATGAGAAATATTATAAAGATCTTTCCGGAGGAATTTTGGAAGCTTTTGGTAAATTCTTCCGAAATGGAATGAGAGTTTACCTTTATCCTTACAAAGATCCTGAAACTCATGAGCTTTTAAATTCTGAAAATCTTAAAGTAGAAGAAAGTCTGAAAGAATTGTATAAATATTTCAAATTGAATAACCGTATTGTAGACATTAAAAACTATGATCCGGAGTTTTTGGAAATTTATTCGAGAGAGATACTGAGAAAAATAGCCTGCAACGTAAGCGGTTGGGAAAATCAGGTACCGGAAGGTGTTGCTGAAATGATAAAAGAAAGAGGAATGTTCGGTTATAAACAGGAGCTTTCTCTAAAACAATTTTCTTAAAAACAAATTAAAATGTCTGAATTAAAAAAAAGACTTTCGTTTATTCTTGAAAGTCCAAAGCATAATACCAATGAGAAACTTGAGAAAGTTTGCCATTTACTGGATCAGGAAATTTCTTATTTCAACTGGACGGGTTTCTATTTCAAAAACGGAGATAAAGACGAACTGAAATTAGGTCCGTACGTTGGCGCAGAAACAGATCACATTATCATTCCTTACGGAAAGGGAATTTGTGGACAGGTTGCGGTTTCAAACGAAACTTTCGTTGTTCCGGACGTGCAATTACAGGATAATTATCTGAGCTGTTCGATTGATACAAAAGCTGAGATCGTAGTTCCGATTTTTAAAAATGGAGAAAATATTGGTCAGATTGATATTGATTCTCACACGATTGATCCTTTTACAAAAGAAGATTTAGAATTGCTGGAATGGCTTTGTAATGAAGTTTCAAAAATCTTGTAATCTTATTTAAATTTAAAAATATAATCTCCGGTGAAAATCGGAGTTTTTTTGTGCTTGAATATCGATAGAAACGGGCTTTAGCCCGTTTAAAAATTAAAAAATCATTTGGCTTTAGCCAAAACTTAATGGTTAAATTCAGCAATTAATTCCTTAAAATAATCTTCGCACTTCGCAATATGCGTTCCGTACCACGAAAAAGCTTCACCATCAACAATCATCATCTTCTTGTCAGGATAAAATTCTTTTAATTCTGCAATATGTTTTTCTTTGAAAGGAAATGGTTCTGAAGAAAGCATAACCACATCCGCTTCCGCTAAATCTTCAACCTGAATTTCAGGATAACGGGTTTGATTTTTAAAAATATTTTCAAAACCAATTTCACTAAGAATATGATGAATAAAAGTGTCTGAACCCACCGTCATGTAAGGGTTTTTCCAAATTAAATATGCAACTTTTATTTTAGAATATATTTTCGATTGATTAAGAACATCATATATTTTCAGATTAAAAATTTGGGCTTTTTCTTCTGCATTAAACATCAGGCCTAAGTTTTTAACTAAATAGTAATTGTCTTCAATCGTCTCCGTATTATACACAACCACTTTGAAATCTTTCATTAAAGTTTCAACCTGTTCTTTTACATTTTCTTCTTTGTTGGCTAAAATTATATCGGGATGAAGACTTTTTATTTTCTCCAGATTCAAGTTTTTTGTACCACCGATGATTTCAATATTTTTTACCTTATCTGCAGGATGAATGCAGAATTTTGTTCTTCCGATGACTTCTTTTTCGGTTAATCCCAGATCAAATAAAGCTTCGGTAATTGATGGAACGAGAGAAATAACTTTCATGACTAGATTGTAGACTTTCTCTAAAATTACAAAAGTTTTCCGGTTAAGAAAAGTCCGGCAATCGTAAAGTAAATAATCAAACCTGTTACATCAACCAATGTTGCAACAAACGGGGCAGAAGAAGTTGCCGGGTCAAGATTGAATTTTTTAAGAATAAAAGGAACCATGGATCCCGATAAAGTTCCCCAAAGTACGATCATAGACAGTGATATTCCTGCGCTGAGTGCGATAAAGAACCAATAGTCACCATAATCGAACCAGCCCATCTCGTGCCAAATCATAATTCTGAAAAAACCGATGACTCCAAGAAAAGTACCTAAAATAGCGCCTGTTAATAATTCTTTTTTCATCACAGTCCACCAGTCTTTGATGGTGATTTCCTGAAGCGCCATCGCACGGATTATCAAAGTAGCAGCCTGAGATCCGGAATTTCCGCCACTTGATATAATTAATGGAATAAAAAGGGCAAGTACAACTGCTTTTTCAATTTCGTTTTCATAATATCCCATTACAGAAGCGGTGATCAATTGCAGGAAAAACAAAACAATCAGCCAAAGACCTCTTTTTTTGATCATTTCAAACCAGTGCGTCTGAATATAAGGATCATCCAAAGCTTCAACACCCCCAAACTTCTGAATATCTTCGGTGTTTTGAGATTCAATTTGATCTAAAATGTCATCGATGGTTACAATTCCCACCAAAACTCCGGCTTCGGTGATAATCGGAAGTGCAGTGCGGTCATATTTTTCAAAATACGTTACAGCAGCTTCTTTGGAAGTTGTTGTTTTAATGGCAACAAATTGATCGTCAGTAAGATCAGAAACTAATGTGTCATCTTCTACCAATAATAAACTTCCGAGTGCCAAATCGTCAATCAGGCGGTTTCTCTCATCCACTACATACAGATGATTGATGGTTTCTACTCTTTTTCCTACTTTTTTGATCTGCTGAAGACATCTTTTTACCGTCCATTCTTTCCTGATTTGAATGTAATAAGGAGTCATCAATCGCGCAATAGAATCAGAATCGTAACCCAGAAGTTTTAATGCAATCCTTCTTTCCTGCGGATTCAGATGATTGATGGAATATTTAATTAATTCATCCGGAAAATCTTCAAACAGGGCAGTTCTGTCATCGGGAGTCATCGCATTCAGAATTTCTGAAACCTCTTCACTACCGATACTTCTGATGGTTTCTTCCTGAAAATCAGGATCAAGATGAGAAAAAACATCAGCTTTGTATTCTTTCGGAACTTTTAAAAATGCCAATAACCTTTCATCAGCATGAAGTTCGCTAAGTCTTTCGGCAATATCTGCTGGGTTGAAGGTAAGCTCGTCTGTGTGATTCAAAACCTGAATTTTTGGATATGCAAAAATAATCCAAAATATCAACAAACAATAACGATAACGTAAATTTAAGGATTTATTAAAGCTTAGAAACCTGCTTCAGAAGAAGGCTTTTGTTTCCTGAGTTCTTTGATGATGCTTTTCATTGCACCATTAGTACCGATTTTTATCGAATTCTCTGCTGAACCCAAAAGACGCATATTTTTACGATAGGTATCATAATCGGAAGATGCTATAAAATTGCCTTCTGCATCAAAGAGTTTCATGCTTACAACAACCTGGCTGGAAAAAACATATTTTCCTAATCCTACTTTGAAATATTTTACTTTAGGAACAATCACAAAATCGGCATCGTTGTTTTTGCTGTATTCAACAATTGTTTTAGAATCGATGCTGTCGTAAGAAATCTGAACCTCAGATCTCAGCATTTTATTTTTTCTGAATGCACTTACTTTATCTGAAACCGCACTGAAAAATGCGTGGTTGGTAGGTTCTTTGATTTCTTCAAGATCAGGCTCTACTTCGGGATTGAAATATAAGATTTTCTTTATTTTATCATGATGGTGGGTTTTCTGTGCTTTTACAGAAGAAATACCTGCGATAAATACAATAGAAACAAGCGTATAAAATAAGATTTTTTTCATGATTTTGAACACAGCAAAAGTACTGTCTTTTAATGAAATGGCATAATTTTATTAAGAAATTTTTAACATATTTTTCTATCCAGTTTAATAAACATCATCAATAATGTTTTGCTGCGTAGAAAAATAGTTGTAATTTTGCACCCGTTACATAATAATCATTAAACAATATTGGAATGTACTTAACAACAGAAAAAAAAGCAGAAATTTTCGCAAAACATGGAAAATCTGCACAAGACACAGGAAGTGCTGAAGGACAAGTTGCACTTTTTACTTTCAGAATCAACCACTTATCTCAGCATTTGAAGACTAACCGTCATGACTTTGCTACTGAAAGATCTTTGGTGAAATTAGTAGGTAAGAGAAAAAGTTTGTTAGATTATCTTAAAAACAAAGATATCACAAGATATAGAGCAATTATTGCTGAACTTGGTTTAAGAAAATAATCTATAAGATTTCCAAAAAATAAGAAGCAACTTCGCAAGAGGTTGCTTTTTTTATGCTCTGATAATCAGAAATTTTCAATCGACTTATTAACTTTTACCTGTTTTCGGACAAGAATATTTACTTTTGCTTCTTTTAATTTAATTGAAAGATTTGAAACAGTTTTATTACTATTTGTTGATATTGATACCATCCTTCTTATATTCTCAGGATCAGGATTCTATTTCTGAAAATAATCTTCAGGGTACGGTCAGTTTACAGTTAGGCAAATTTTTAGGTACAAATGATTATCTGAAGGCGCTGGATCATCGAACGGTAATCGGTGCTTCTGCAGAACTTACCGTACAGACAGACGGAAGCAAAGAGTGGCACAAAAGATTTGGTCTGCCATATTATGGCGGAGGTATTTTGGCTTTAAATTTCCCGGGAAATAACGATATGGGAAGTCCGTTTACAGTTTACGGAACATTCGGCGGAACCATGAAGCGCGCTACAAATCATTCCTGGAATTATGAAACGAGCGCAGGCTTTGCATTTGGCTGGAATCCTTATGATCTGCAAAAAGGTTATCTCAATCAGACTTTAGGTTCATCGGTCAGTATTTATATTAACTTAGGTGCGAGTTACAAATATTATTTGGGAAAACACTTTGATTTGGGTCTGGGTCTTAATTTTAACCACTTTTCAAATGGTGCTTTAAAACATCCCAATAAGGGAATGAATATTCTTTCTCCTAAAATTTCGCTGACGTATAATTTTAATGAACGGTTTATTCCCAAAAAAGATTCTTTGTCTGCTTTTGATAAATACTCAACATTAGATGTCAATGTTTTCGGAGGAGTGAGACATGCTATTTTTATTGGTAAAGATCCGGGTTTTGCAGATTTTGATGTAGATATGGTCAAGAAATTCCAAGGTGAATATTATCAAAATTGGGGTATTGAAACGGTTTACCACAGGCAAATCACGTACAAATCTTCTTTAGGATTAGGAGTGGGTCTGTTGTATGATGAAGATTATAATAACAGGTTTTATCAGGACGAAAGTGGAGCAATCCAAACTGAAAAAAGATTTAAAAAAGACAATCTTCTGCTCAATATTTTCCCTTCTTACCGGCTTTCTATTTCAAAATTCGATATTCAGCTTCAGCCTGGATTTCATTTATTTAAAAAAGAAATCGACCGTCGCTATGATAAAACTATTTTTTATCAGCGGGTGGGGTTCCAATATACAGTCGGGAGAAATTTACTGTTAGGAATTGCTTTGAGATCTTATAAGTTTCACAAAGCTGATTATATAGAATGGAGACTCGGTTACAGGATATTCAACAAGAAAAATACATAATGGTCCGTTTTAAATTACAATTTTTCTCCGCTGAAATTTTAAATATTCTATTTAAAACAAAAACAGTAAATTTGCACCACATTTTTAGACGAAATTATAATAATTAAAGCGCTCAATACGGAGTGCAACACAAAACAATTTATGAGTATACCTCAAGCAATTACAGAAACGATCATTCTTGCAGACGGCAGAGAGATCACAATCGAAACAGGAAAATTAGCAAAACAAGCTGATGGTTCTGTAGTCGTAAAAATCGGCGGAACAATGCTTTTAGCAACTGTTGTTGCCAGCAAAGAAGCAAAAGAAGGTGTAGATTTTCTACCCTTAACAGTAGATTACAGAGAAAAATTCTACGCAGGCGGAAAAATCCCCGGAAACTTTTTCAGAAGAGAAGCCAGACCTTCAGATCAGGAAATCCTGACGATGCGTTTGGTAGACAGAGTTTTGAGACCATTATTCCCGGAAGATTTCCATGCGGAAGTTCAGGTAATGATTTCATTAATTTCTTATGACGGAGTTTCAATTCCTGATGATTTGGCAGGTCTTGCAGCTTCTGCAGCGATTGCAATCACTGATATTCCTTTCAACGGACCAATGTCTGAAGTAAGAGTAGTAAGAATTGACGGAAAATTATCAGTTAATCCTAATTACGCAGATCTTAAATTGGCCGACCTTGATATTATGGTAGGAGCAACGAAAGATTCTATCGTAATGGTAGAAGGTGAAATGAAAGAAATTTCTGAGGCAGAAATGCTTGAAGCAATCCAGTTCGCTCACGTTGAAATCAAAAAACAGGTAGAAGCTCAGGAAAGATTGGCTGAAAAAGTAGGCAAATCTTTACCAAAAAGAGAATACAGCCACGAAAATCACGACGAAGCAATTCGTGAGAAAGTGTGGAAAGAAACATACGATAAAGTATACGAGGTAGCAAAAATTCCTTCAGGAAAAGAGGAAAGACACGAAAAATTCAAAGCTGTTTTGGCTGAGTTTTTAGCTCAGTATGTTGAACACGCAGACGAATTAGAAAGAGTAACGCCTTTCGCAAAAGTATATTTCCACGATGTGGAAAAAGAAGCGATGCGTCAGATGATTTTGAATGATAAAATCCGTCTTGATGGTCGTGATCCGCAAACGATTCGTCCGATCTGGAGCGAAATAGATTATTTACCGGGAGCGCACGGTTCTGCCATTTTCACAAGAGGTGAAACGCAATCTTTAACTGCTGTAACTTTAGGTTCAGTAAAAGATGCGAACATGGTAGACAGCGTAATGGTCAACTACGACGAAAGATTCTTCTTACATTATAACTTCCCGCCGTTCTCAACGGGTGAAGCTCGTCCTTTGAGAGGAACTTCAAGAAGAGAAGTGGGTCACGGAAACTTAGCTCAGAGAGCTTTGGCAAATATGATCCCGGAAGAAAATCCTTACACCATCCGTATTGTTTCTGATATTTTGGAATCAAACGGTTCATCTTCTATGGCAACTGTTTGTGCAGGAACTTTAGCATTGATGGATGCAGGTGTACAAATCAAAAAACCGGTTTCCGGGATCGCAATGGGATTGGTAACTGATGTAAAATCTGGTAAATTCACTGTACTTTCTGATATCTTGGGTGATGAAGATCACTTAGGAGATATGGACTTTAAAGTAACCGGAACTGCAGACGGAATCACGGCTTGCCAGATGGACATTAAAGTTCAGGGATTGTCTATGGAAATTATGGAGAAAGCGCTTCTACAGGCTAGAGACGGAAGATTACATATTCTTGATAAATTAAATGAAACGATTTCTGCACCAAGAGAAGACGTGAAACCTCACGCGCCGAAAATGGTCATGCTGGAGATTTCTAAAGATTTCATCGGTGCGATTATCGGACCTGGAGGAAAAATCATTCAGCAGATGCAGAAAGATACAGACACCGTTATCGCAATTGAAGAAGTTGGCGAAATCGGAAGAATAGAGATTTCTGGTGTGAGCAGAGATAAAATCAACGAAGCGATTGCCAAAATCAACGAGATCACTTTTGTACCAACTGTAGGTGAAGTTTACCAGGGTAAAGTAGTGAAAGTAATGGATTTCGGAGCTTTCGTAGCGATTGCAAAAGGAACTGAAGGATTACTTCATATTTCTGAAATCGAATGGGCTCGTCTGGATAAAGTTCCTTATAAAGAAGGTGACGAAGTTGAGGTGAAATTTATGGGTTATGATGACCGTAAAAAGATGAAGCTTTCAAGAAAAGTTTTGTTGCCAAGACCAGAAAGACCGGCTCCGAAACCTAGAAATGAAGAGAACGTAAATCCTAAAGGCAGAGACCAACCGGGAGAACACAAACCTTTGAACGAAGCTTAAGAATTGATTCTTAATCATATTAAATCCCTCAAAAAGAGGGATTTTTGTTTTCTGCAACTATTTGAATAATGAAAAGAATTTAAGTTTTTTTCGAAAAATCCCGATTGACTTTCGAGATGAAATTTGAAGAAGGGTTGTTTGAAAACAAAACTGAAAATCAATAATTTAAATAATTATGATTATTTCGAGGATTTGTCGTATATTTGCAGTATAATTAATAAGAAGGTTTCTGCTTTTCATAACTATTTACAGTTTAGAATACTCATTTTTCCTCAGTTTACATTATTCCAAGTGCCAATTTTACTTATTTCAGAAATAATATTTGAGCAGGCAATTTGAATCACCATTACTGATCAATTTTAGAATACCTTTTTATCTCTGTTCAGGATAAGAAAGTTTAGGAATAAAAAAATCCCTGATAACGATTTTAAATTCAAAAAAAATTATTATCTTAATGCAGTAAAACTACGAAGAGATTTTAACATCATCTTTTCATAGTAATCAGTACGACCTTTTCGATGTATTTATCAGGTGAAATAAGATAAAATCATTGAAAAATAACTCAAGAATAACAATTAATATACAATAATATATGGCGGATTCTTTCTCAAAAAAAGAAAACTTTAAGAAAAAATTACAGAAGCAAAAGGAAAAAGCGATACGTCGCGAGGACCGAAAGAACACCAATGACAAAGGGAAAAGTCTTGATGATATGATCATGTATGTAGATGCAAACGGTCAGTTAACAAGTACACCTCCTGATAACTCTAATGCAGAGGCTATCAATTTGGATAACATTCAGTTGGGTGCAGCTCCTATTCAGGAAGAAGATCCAATCAAGTCTGGTATCGTTACATTTTTCAGCGACAAAGGGTACGGATTTATCACAGAAGATAATTCTAAAGAAAATGTATTCTTTCACAGTAACAACTGTGTGGATATCATTAAAAAAGGAAACAAGGTATCTTTCGAAAAAGAAAGATCACCAAAAGGTTTTTCTGCGATCAATATCAAAATCATCAGATAGTTTTACACTATACATAAAAACAAACCGCTTCAGTGATGAAGCGGTTTTTTGTTTTATAATTTCCGGATATAAGATTATTCTTTTAGAACGCTCTACCGGATGACTGTAAAGATTGTAAGTGGTAACTTGTTGTGTGATTTTTGAAGGTTCGCTACATTTTTAGCGTGTCCAACTTCAGAGGCACTTGACATAATATTTGTGTTTTTAAATTAGTTTTCCAAATATAAAACCCCGGCTCGGAAACTGAGGTTTGTTTTCTTTGGCGCGAGAGGAGATAACACGGAAATTTAATGGGTGCAATCTGATTTTGTTGGAGTGCTATGATGCTAAGATATGAGTGAGGTATTATATATAAATCTTTATCAATATGATTATTGTTGCGAAATATAGATATATTTGTGTACAGTTTAAGACAAAAGATGAAATGTGATTAGCTTATTTATAAATTATTAAATTTCTAATGAAAATACCTGACAAGTTTACAGATATCCTATCAAAAAATCAAATTGCTAATTCGGTTGTGCTAGATGTTATTTCTTCTTTTGAACCAATATTTAAAGATAATAAATTATATTTTTTTGAAGAATATACAGATCATGGTATTGACCATATTGAAAAGGTTTTAGAGTCTGCAGAATTTATTATTTCTATTGATTCTTTTAAAAATATTACAGCTACTGAAATTTCAATTTTAATACTTTCAATTGTTTTACATGATATAGGAATGCATGTTGAGTTAGCTACTTTTAAAGGTATGCTTAATGGTGACTATGATAAATGTAAAAACAATATTATAGATGATAAAACTTGGATCCAGTTATGGAATGAATACTTAACAGAAGTAAAAAGATTTAGTAGTGTACAAAAACAAAATGTTTTTGGAGATAGCTCAATACCTTTTTTAAATCCTAATCTTGATAACAAAGATAATTTAACGGGCTATGATAAAAAATTGATCGGAGAATTCATTCGTAGACATCATTGTAGATTTGCTCAGGAAGTTTCATTAGGAGGTCTAAAAAGCGAGAAAGGTCTTATTAATTTTGGGACAGATAAATTAAATGTACAAACGAAAGAGTTAGCAGGAATATTGGCAAGAAGTCATGGTATGAATATTCGAGACACTTTTGCTTACTTAATGGATATAGGTCATGATAGTTGGAGGAATCCACATGGAGTTAATATAATCTATTTGATGGTCATCTTGAGAATTGCAGACTATATACAAATAGATAATTCTCGTGTTAATACATATCTATTAAAACTAAAAACATTTAATAGTCCAATATCACAGTTAGAAAATCAAAGTCATTTAGCTGTAAATTCAATAAACTTCAATAATGTGGATGAGGAAAGTATTTATGTAGACTGTAGTCCGAATGATAGTGAAATGTTTGTTAAAATCAAAACGCTTATAGCAGATATACAAAATGAATTAGATAAATCTTGGGCAGTTTTAGGTGAAGTTTACGGATTCATTCCTCAAAACAAACCATCGATAAAGTTTAGAAGAATTTTATCAAATTTGGATAATAAAAAGTTTCTAAGTAAACTAGAATATGTACCTAAAAAAATAACTTTTAATGCCGACAACAATTTGTCAAAATTGCTTGTAGCTCCACTATATGGTGATAATCCAACGTTCGGTGTCCGCGAATTATTGCAAAATTCAATTGATGCATGTTTCGAAAGGAAAGAGATTGAGTATCAAAATAAGAATTATAATTATCTTCCAAAAATAGAAATTTCAATTGATAGGTTAAATGATGATGAAAGTATCTTTAAAATTGAGGATAATGGAAAAGGTATGTCTTCTGATGAAATTATTAATTATTTTTTAAACGTTGGGAATTCGTTTCGTAAAAGTATGGAATGGAAGAAACAATTTGTTAATGAAGATGGTAAAACTAAAATAAATCGTAATGGAAAATTTGGCATCGGTGTTTTAGCATCCTTTCTACTAGGTAAAGAAATTAAAGTCGAGACTAAGAATATTCACAATAGCGAATACCATTTTTTTGCAGCGACTATTGATGCACCATATATAAATATAAATAAAGGAAATTCAGAAGATGATTTTGGCACTAAAATATCTGTTGTAATTAATAATGAGGACAGAAATAAACTTATTAATCACAAATGGGACTATCGAGATAACTCTATAAAATGGACCAATTGGTACTTGTATGATGAACCTAAAACAAACTTTTCTGTAGATCAAGAAAGCGTAAGTCGTAAAAATATTATAGAAAATATTCAATTTTTTGATTTTTCTACAAGCGACTTTGAAAAAGTATCTTGGACATATGATCTGAAAATTAGAAATAGAAATTCAAATTTAATTGCTTGCAATGGAATTATAATAATGGAAGATTACAATTCCCGTCGTTTTAGATATCCAGAAAGTTATCAAACTTCTCCTTATGGATACTATCAACAAATGCTTATTGATCGGAAACCAAGTTTACTTATTGTTGATAAGGAGGGTGTATTTCCAGTTAAACTTGATAGAAATGATATTGATTGCGATGAATTTCCATTCGAAAATGAGTTAAAGATAGAAACTGCTAAGCATTTTATTGCTCAATTATTGTTCAGAGAAATTAATACCAAATCCTTTACTGATCCCGAAATCATTCATAGTCCTCATTTTTTATTTGGATCTGAGGGGTTCATTATTGATTCAGAATATTTTATTAATGGCGTAAAAGATGATTTTCAATTTATACGAATCATTAGTGATGATAAACAAATTGAAGTTGATATTTCAGGATATGAAAAGTGTTTATTTGACTTTAAATTGAATACTAAAATTAATCTTACTTATCAAGAGGGTAATGTTGCTCCCCTTGGTGGAGGCTTAATATTACTGGAGAAAAATAAATATGTATCGTTATTTCAAGATAAAGTTAAAAGACTTAATAGATATGTTTTAGATAATGTTAATATAATTGATCAAAATCAGAAGTACGTCCTTTATACAATGTATGATTACAATCATACCAATCCAAAAATATTAACAGGATTAAATGATATTAATAAAAACCTTTTGAATAGAGCAGCTTCTATTCAAGAGATTACAAATTTGTCCTTTACCACAAAAGAGGGAAATATTCTAAATGAACTTTTTAAAAAGTATATTAAAACCAATTATATTATACCATATGAGATGTCTAAACGTAGAGAATTGTATAAGGAAGCCTTTAAAGAATTATCCCACTATGTTAGTAAATGACCATGCATGAATTGTAAATCTTATGAGTAATTTATCAAGAAATAATCAAGAAATTTTGAAAATAATGTTTGTCAAATTATTAAAAACCGCTTGCACATGACAAGCGGTTTTTAGTTCTAATTTTTATTAAACTTCTTCCTCTTCCAGGGCGCATTTTTCTGCACATCTCCCGCCATAATACATCCATAAGGCATCACTTCATCCAGGACTTCGCACAATCCGTATTCTTCAATTTGTGCTCTGACGTTTTTGGCACTTTTATAAGCGGTCGGAAGTTCGGAAATATCAATGTCGTTTGTAAAGAAACGGATGTCTAATCCTTGCGTTTCTTCTTCAAAAACTTCTTCAATGGTTTTATGAGCCAATGATTTTTTATGCTGTGTTCTGCTGAAATTTCTTCCTGCTCCATGCGGCGCAAAACCTAAGTTTCTGTCATTGGTTTTCCCCTGAACGATTAAAACAGGTTCTGCCATATTCAACGGAATCAATCTTGGTCCGGTAATATCGGGCATAAATTTGTCATCCAACGGAGTTGCTCCTTTTGCGTGGTAAAATAAATCTCCATCCTTGAAAACGAAGTTATGCTCGTTCCAGTATCTGTTTTGTTTTTCGATCTTTAATTTCTCTAAAACTGCGTTATGAATAGCTTCATGGTTTTCCTTCGTCCATGCTCTGATCAATTGCAAAGCTTCCCAATATGATTTTCCTTCTTCAGTTTCAAAAGGAATCCATGCGTTTTCTTTTAAAGTTTCCGGGGAAATTTCCATTCTGAAACGGTTGGCAATTTTCATTCCTTTGTCGTACAAAGCTGCTCCCGGAGCTCGTGATCCGTGGTGCGTCACCATCATTGTGTTTCCTGTGTTTTTTGAAGTTCCTACAAAAAGAAAATGGTTTCCATCGCCCTGAGTTCCCATGTGGGATCTTGCAATGCTGATTAATCGTTCGTCATTCAAAAAGAAATTGTCTCTGAAAGCATCCATCAATTCCTGCGACATTTCCATTTGTTCACCTCTCGGTCTTCCTCCATATCCGAAATGGGTGATAGAATGGGCGGCATCCAGAATTTCTTTAGGATCAGCTTTTCCAAAGTCTGTCAACATGACCGAACAGCAGATATCTGCGCTATGAAATCCGGGATGAATTGCATTTTTCGCAACGACCACTCCGCCAACCGGAATGTGACCTTCGGGACCTGTAGGACACGCATCGGGCATAATGGCTCCATTGATTAATGTTGGAGTTTTCATTAAAACTTTCATCGTGTTGATGACTTTTTCTACATTGTCGATTTCATTGTCATGTTCCGGACGGATGTTGATGATAAAATCTTTAGGCTCTTCATGTAGTGGAATCGGATCCGGTGATCTGAACTGTTCAAGATAAGTTGCCAGATCATTTTCGTCTAATTGATTTTCATTAATATATTGTATTGCTTCATTAAACCATTTTCCAGGTCTGAATCCTAATTCGATTAAATCGTTTCCGTTGATTGTTTTAGTTGTATTCATTTGTTCGTTATTTGATGATGCAAAGTAATGGGCTTGTTGCGTAATCTTTTTGCGCAGATGATTTAATTTTAATTATTTTTGATAAATTTTAAAAAATGTTAGAACAATTAAAAACTTCTTCTGAAACGATTCAATTTAACGATGTTATTGCATACATCGATGAGCACTATGATTTTACTCCGACAAAATTCACCAACGGAAATATGGTGAACGAAGCAGATCAGAATAACGGTTCATGCAAAGTTTTCAGTTTTGGAAGGCTGAATGATTTGTCAAAAGAAGATACACTTTCTCTTTTCGGCTCTTTTTACCGGGAAGATGTTTTGAAAAATCCCGAAGGAACAGATCATCAGAATATCAGGAATTTTATAGAATTTGGCTGGGATGGAATTTCTTTTCAAGGGGAAGCTTTGAAGAGAAAATAGTATTTTCCTTAATTGTTGAGATTCCTACAGAATGACAAAGTGTTATTCTTTATAACCACCCCGTCAAAAATTCTTTAAATTTTCGCCACCCCTCCAGAGGATGGGAATTTCAGTCGCTTTAGTTTTAAATTCAGCCTTAATCTTTGCCTTTAGCTATGTCATCCAACAAAAATGCTCTTATACGATATAAAACTTTGGATAAATGCCTTAAAAATAAATACAAGCAATACACTTTAGAAGATTTGATTGAAGAATGTTCCGAAGCGTTGTTTGAATTTGAAGGCAAAGAATCTTTTGTAAGCAAAAGAACGGTGCAGCTTGATCTGCAGAATATGCGCAGTGAAAAATTCGGGTATGAAGCTCCCATTGAAGTTTATGAAAGAAAATACTACCGATACAGCGACCCGGATTACAGCATTCACCAGATTTCTGTGAACGAAAATGATCTCAAAGCAATGAATAATGCGGTGCAGATTTTAAAGCAGTTTAAAGATTTTTCAATGTTTAAAGACATGAACGGTGTCATTCAGAAACTGGAAGACTCGATTCATTCAACCAATCAAAAATCAATCATTCATTTAGATAAAAATGAACGGCTGAAAGGTCTGGAGCATATCGATATTTTGTACGAAAGTGTTTTAAATAAAAAGGTTTTGAAAATTACCTATAAAAGTTTTAAAGCGAAAGAAGAAAATATTCTGACGGTTCATCCTCAATTATTGAAAGAATATAACAATCGCTGGTTTTTGATTTGTTGGTACAAAAATGCGATTTTCAATCTGGCTCTGGACCGAATGGAAGATATTAAGATCGATGAAAACAGTGAATATATTGATAAAGATTTTGATGCAGACCGTTATTTCGGAGAAGTGATCGGTGCAACGGTTTCTGAAACCCAACGACCGCAAAATGTTATTTTTGTAGTGAATTCAAAACACGCACCTTATGTAAAAACAAAACCATTTCATCACTCTCAGGAGATTATGAGTGAAGATGAAAACGGCACAACTTTTAAAATTTGTGTGCAGCTCAATTTTGAACTGGAAAGAATGATCCTGGGAATGGGAGAATTTTTAACTGTTTTAGCACCCAGGAAGTTAAAGCAAAGGATTGCCAAAAGTCTGAGGATTGCCAATGCAAATTATCAGAACGACTTCAAAATGTAATTTTTTTAGGAGTAAAAATTTTGGCGCAGATATTGTAATTATCAGGAAAAATAAATAGTATGAGATCAAGACTTTTTAAAACAATACTTACGCTCGTTGCGCCACTGGTTATCGAATTTCTGATCAAGAAATTTACAGAAAAGAAAGATGTAGTGAAAGATCCTAATAAGCAGATTCCTTCGCCTCATTAACAAAACAACTTTAATAATTTAGCCTTACACTGTGTAAGGCTTTTTCATTTTATACGAAATCATACACCCCGTTTTTCCAGCCCAAAACTTTTGATGAATCGGCATTCAGCCAGTTTTTGAGAATTGTGGCGTAGACTTTTCTGAAATCTTCGGTGTAAATTAAATCTCCTTCATTTAAATTCTGCAAATCGGGTAGGGCATTTAAAATACCTTTCTTTTTTAATCCACCACTGATGAAAAACATTTGGTTGGCGGTTCCGTGATCAGTCCCTTTGCTTGCGTTTTGGGCAACACGTCTTCCGAATTCTGAGAAAGTCATCAGTAAAATATCATTAAACAATCCGTTGGCTTTCATATCTGCAACGAAAGATTTCACAGCATCGTTGATTTCTCCAAACAATTTCTGCTGTCTTTCATTTTGATTGACGTGGGTGTCAAAACTTCCTATCGAAAGATAATAAACCTGGGTATTGATATCCGATTTAATCAATGAAGCAACTGTTTTAAAGTCTTTGCCCAACTTAGAATTAGGATATTCCTGTGTCGATTTTTTTGCCTTGCTTTTTTCAAAGATATAATCAGCATTATTGATCGTTGAACCTAAGGTTTTGTATAAATAAGAAACTGTTTCCTCCTCATGGTGATGGTCGTTTTCATAAAGAGATTTAAAATATTTTTCCTGACTGGTCTGATATAATTTTTTAGGATCTTTAAAGGCAAAAGCTTTGTTGTTTTCACCTTTTAAAGCCAGACTCAACATATCATCAACTTCCAGAGCCTGCGTTGGATGTTCGCATTTATAACATTCTTCATCCAGGAATCT
Source organism: Chryseobacterium sp. AC405b (assembly GCF_979258685.1). NCBI lineage: Bacteria > Pseudomonadati > Bacteroidota > Flavobacteriia > Flavobacteriales > Weeksellaceae > Chryseobacterium > Chryseobacterium sp. AC405b. The sequence continues at coordinate 3,240,288 of NZ_OZ409877.1, read as the reverse complement.
TCCGAGCCATCCTGTTTCCAGAAATTCGTCGCTTTTGCTTGCAGAATGCCAAATATCCATACTTCTGAAATGCGATTTATCAGGATTGGGATACCCTACATTATTCATCAATGATAGTTCGCCACTGTCATGTAATTCTTTAAAATAAGACAGAGCCGGATTGATTCCTGTTTCGTCATTTAATGCTAAAGAATCTGTAACAGCAATATTGCTTCTTTCTTTAAAATAGATGTCATTTTTAGTAGGAATAATCGTATTTAAGCCATCATTTCCACCTGTAAACTGAAGTACAATTAAAATTTTCTGATTAGGATTCAGCGCATTGTCCAACGTCATCGACTGCAGAAAGTTAGGTACAAATAACGAAGCCGTTGCTAACGAACTTATTTTTAAAAATTCTCTTCTTTTGATAATCATAATGATTTTGTTTAAAAGTTTACAGTGAGCTTTACATCAATTGATATTCCGGTGTCGACATCAGATTGATGACATTCATTTTCAGACTCTGGTCAGAAAACTGTTTCACGATCTTCATATCCAAAGATTCTGGATTGATAATCAAATAATCTTCAGCTTTTTTACCATCCAGAACCTGATCCACTTTGGCCCAGTCAATGGTGATATTTGGATTTTTAAAACTTTTATTTAAAGCTTCCCGGGATTTCATTCCCATATCCATGTCGTCATCTTCTTTTGCTGAATATTCCATTGGTCTTAAACCTAACCAAATCTGCGGAATCTGAAGTCGCAACATCAGAGTAGAACTGTCAATCCATGATTTTCCGTTTGGCCAGCCTGCTACATTGGGCGGATAAAGCAACATTTGTCCCAGAAGTTTCTGATAAACGGTAATGTTCTCAGGATTCTGAATTTCCATGGGTAAAATTCGCATCATTCCGACAAGAAGTTCTGTTGGTGATTTTATTCTGTTTCCGATATTTTTCCTGTCATAAAACCACGAACTGGAAAAAATATCGTTCATCAGTTTTTTGATGTCGTACCCGGATTCATAAAAGTTTTGGCTGAGTTTTTTAATAATGGTTGCATCCGGTTTTTCATTCACAAAAAAAGTGTAAATTTTTGTCGTGATAAATTCTGCTGTTTCTTTTTGTTCCAAAATAATATTTAAAACATCATCACCCGTGAAGTTTCCTGTTTTCCCGAGAAAAGTTTTTGTACCGGTGTCGTGAAGTTTTTTTCTTTCATTAAAATTCCCTTCCTTATCATAACCCCAACCTGTAAATGCTCTTGCAGCTTCCCGAATATCTTTTTCGGTATAATTTCCTCTTCCCATTGTAAAAAGTTCCATCACTTCACGGGCAAAATTTTCGTTGGGATGATCTTTTTTATTTTGCTGATTATTCAGAAAGCTAAGCATTGCGGGAGAGCGACTGACTTCAAACAATAAATCTTTGAAATTTCCTAAAGCCTTTTCACGAATCACATTGAGAAGTTGCCGATTGAATTTGGGATTGTTGATTCTCGTGGCAAAATGTCCGTGCCAGAAAAAAGCCATTTTTTCTCTCAGCTGTTCTTTGCTTTCCGTCATTTTTTTCAGAAAATTGAGATTCAGTTCTGTATTTTGCTTCTGATTGACTTTTTGAATTTCCCTTTTCTGCATTGCATTAGCTTTGGGATCATCATATGGTATGGGTTCAATATCCGGAGATTGATATTGTATAGGTGAAAAGACTTCTTCTGTGAATAATTCTTTTAAAATTATTTTTTTATCTCTTGTTTTTAAATCTCTCACTTGCTCGGTTGCTATTCCGAAACCGGCTCTTGAAAGGAGATGTTTATTTTCAGTCAGAGAAGAAGCTGCCATACGTTCTGTTTTATTTTTTTGATCTCTAAATGTAATAGAAGTTAAAGAATAATGACAGATTAAAACGAAATTTAATATTGGATATTGTATAAAGTTAAACAACTATTTAATTAATACCAAATTTAATATACTGATAATCATTTATTTATCATATTTAATAAGGGTTTAAAACTGTTTTGTGAATTATTTTGGCATGATTTTTCCTCATCCACATTTAGTAAAATTATAAAAATCAGAGTTATGAAAATGTTTAAGCAAGCTATTTTAGGAGCAGGAATTTTAACAGCAGGATTAGTGAGTGCACAGAGTGTAAGTATGAATAACATGATTAAAGTTGGGGCAACTGCAGGTATTGCTGTTCCTTCTGATAACCTTTCTGCAGCGGTAGGTGTAGATGTAGCGTATCAAAACCTGATCACTCCGGGATTTGGTTTGGGTATTGCAACAGGTTATACTCATTATTTTGGAAAAGAAAATAACGGATATGATAATAATGATGTGGGTGTAGTCCCGGTTGCAGCACTATTCAGAATTTATCCTAAGCAGACAGGTTTCTACTTCGGAGCAGATCTTGGTTACGGATTTTTAGTGGGAGATGACAAGGTCGCAAACAACTCAACAGCAGACAGACCAGATGGTGGTTTCTATTTAAAACCGGAGATCGGATATCACAATCAAGACTGGAATTTCTTCCTTCAATATCAGAAAGTATTCTCAGGAAGTAATGGTGATGTAGCCAATCAGGACTATAATGTGGGAAGCATCGGAGCAGGATTTTCTTACAACATTCCTTTAGGAAAATAATTAAAACCTATATAATTAGTTATTAACCAAACCTTTTCGATTTTCTGAAAAGGTTTTGTTCTACCTAGCAAGAATTACCAAAACAATTATTATATTTGATAAAATTAGTGATTATGAACTTAAATCCAAAATTTCCACTTTTTTTACCGGGAGTAAAAAACAACAGTAATGATAATGTTTCGATCATTGGTGTAAACCTACGTGAAGATGTTACTACAATCGCTTATTATATTTCTGATAACGGTGGAATTGAAACTAAAATTCAAAAAAATTATCCTACTAAAGAATATTCTGCATTTTCTGAGATCCTTACACAGTTTATCAATGAAGAGCAGCTACAAAATGTGAAACGTCTTGGAATTTCTGTTCCGGGACCAGTTTTAAACGGGAAAAGCAGCCCGGCAAGATTGGGCTGGAGTTTTGATATTGAAGAATATAAAAACACATTCGGATTTGAAGATGTCATTATGCTGAACGACCAGGAAGCTTCTGCTTACGGTATTGCTCTTTTACAAGACAGTGATCTTGATGCTATTTACAGCAGTGGTCATCTCGAAAAAGGTAATGTAGCGATTTTGGCTCCAGGAAATGGTTTAGGGGAAGCCGGATATTTCTTTGACGGAAAATATTTAAGACCTTTTGCTACAGAAGGCGGTCATTCAGAATTTTCTCCAAGAACAAATGTTGAGGTTGAGTTTTATCAATTCTTAAATAACATCTATGGAATTGTAAGCTGGGAAAATGTATTGTCTAAAACAGGACTTTTTAATATTTACAGATTCTTAAGAGACGTAAAAAGACATCCTGAGCCGGAATGGCTATCAGAAAGATTAGCCAACGGAAATTTCACCGAAGAAATCTTCAAGGCAGCGGCAGAAGAAGATGCAATGATTTGCAGAATAGCATTGGATACATTTATTGAATTTTTAGCAAGAGAGGCAAACAATCTTACGTTAAAACTAAAAGCGACCGGTGGTTTATTGATCACAGGAGACATTCCGCAGATCATCAGAAGCTACATCAATAAAGATAAATTTTACGAAAAATTTAAAATAAGCGATAAAATGGAAGACATGCTGAAGAACATTCCTATTTATCTGATCAATACGGATAGTACGAGTATTGACGGCGCTGCTCTCTATGCAGCTTATTATAAAGAATAAAAAACAGCTCCGGAGAAATTCGGAGCTTTTTCTTTGAATGATTTCATTCATAAAAATATTTTGTGTTATTGATGTACATCAAGATCAACTAACAGATAAGATAATTACATTTGCAGCAAATAATAATTAAAATAATTGTATTCATGAAAAAAATGTTTTTATTAGCGGTTTTAGCTGGTGGTCTGGCTTTCGGACAGTCAAAAAAAGTAGTAACATCTGATGTTCACTGGTGGGGTTATAAAGTTGCTAAAACAGAGTCTAGTTCTCACGACGGAACTGTAAAAGTAAAATCAGGAAACATCATCATGAAAGGAAATGAGGTTGTAGGAGGCGATTTCGTTTTAGATATGAACTCTATCAACGCTACGGATCTGTCAGGAGAATATCAGGGAAAATTGAACGGTCATCTTAAAAACGGAGATTTCTTCGAAGTTGAAAAATTCCCGACAGCAAGTTTCAAAATAACTTCTGTGAAGAAAAACAGCGATAAAGTTTACAATCGTCTGGTATCAGGAAATCTTACGGTGAAAGGAAAAACAAATCCGGTATCCTTCCCTGCAAAAATTACCAATACCAATGGTACTGTAAATTTGGAGTCTAAAAAATTCTCTTTCGACAGACAAAAATTTGATGTGGTTTACAAATCTTCAATGAAAGATGTTTTTGTGAAAGATGAGGTGGATATGCTTGTAAAAGTGAGCGCTAAATAAATTAATCAAAAAAATATTGTTAAAAGTGTAGAAGTTCTACACTTTTTTTTATTTTTGTTGAATTGTAAATAAAAAAGAATGAAAAGATTATTATTGTTTGTGATGATGTGTGCGAGCATTTCATTTGCATTTGCTCAAAAGAAAGGAGATAAAATTTCAAAAGTCGTTACATCTGAGATCAAATGGTGGGGTCACAAGGTTGTAAAAACAGTACCAACGTCACATTACGGCACCCTGAAACTGAAAAGCGGAAAGTTTACTTTTGATAAGACGGTATTGGTAGACGGTGAATTTGTGATTGATATGAGAAGTCTTGTTGTTGCAGATTTGTCTGGTGCTGATCAGGTGAAATTAACCAATGATCTGAAAGGACCGACTTTTTTTGAAGTTAAAAAATTTCCTACCGCTAAATTTCATTTGAAAAAAATAATTCCTTTGGCTAACAGCGAGTACAATTCTACCATCGTTGGTGATATTACCATCAAAGGAGTAAGAAAAACGATTTCGTTTCCTGCAAATGCTCATATAACGCAATTCACAGTGGAAATTGAATCTTCCAGATTTTCTTTAAACAGAAAAGATTTTAAGGTTTTCTATCAGAGTTCACTGAAAGATTATTTCATTAAGGATGAGATGGATATTCAGTTCAAATTATCTACTCAGAAAATTGATAACGAAAGACCTAGATAAGGTTAAAATTTCATAAATCATTATGGGCAGCTTTTTTTAAGTTGTCCATTTTTTTTATTTTAGTAGTGCGAAATGGATTTGGTAAAAAATCTTTTTAGAACTTATAGCGATTAAAATTTATTTAAACTAAAGCTTATCGGCTTTAATAAAGCTTGACGCATTTATAATACAGATGAAAATATATGTAGTAAGTGGTTTGGGAGCAGATTTTAAGGTTCTGGAGAAACTGAAATTCCCTGAACAGCACGAAATCATTTTTATAGATTGGATGATTCCTGATTTAGATGAAAGTTTTGCAGATTACGTAGCTAGAATGGCTGAGAAAATCGATACAACCGAACCTTTTTATCTTTTGGGTTATTCTTTTGGCGGAATTATGGTGCAGGAATTAAACACCTTAAAACCGGCTGAAAAAGTTGTAATCATGGGAAGCATCAAATCAGACAGAGAAAAATCCCGTTTGATCAAGATGGGCGAGGTCACAAAGATCCCAAAATATTTACCTGTTCGTTTTTTTAATGATCAGACTTCTGTTTTTTATACAAGGCTGAGAAAGTTTTTTGATCCTAAAAATCCCAAAGTTATTGAGTATTTCCAGGTACGGGATCCTTATTATCTGAAGTGGTCAGTCGAAAGAATTTCAGAGTGGAAGTTTGAAGAAAATCCAGATGTTATTCAGATTTTAGGTGATCGGGATATTGTTTTTCCAATAAAAAATTCTAAACCCAATTACATCATTAAAGGAGGTACTCATCTTTTTCCGGCGACAAAACACAAAGAAGTTTCAAATCTGTTACATGAGATTTTTGTTTAAAAATATAAATTAGCCCTAAATTAATTAGGGTTTATTTGTGTTTAATACTGTTTTATAAAAATTTATTTATAATTTTGATGGGGTTATAAATAAAAATATATGAAAGTTGGCTTGAAATGGAAAATTTCATTTGTAATAATTTCTTTAATAGCAATTGGCGGATTATTCTGGAAACCAAGTGTCGATTTGCCAGATACAGGGGATTTTTTGGGTGAAGAAAATATCGTGGGAGCTGATGTCGCCTGGATTTTAGCCGCAGCGGGACTCGTTCTTCTTATGACACCCGGGCTTTCATTTTTTTACGGCGGAATGGTAGGCAAGAAAAATATGATTTCTACAATGTTGCAGAGCTTTATTGCATTAGGTGTGATATCTATCTTGTGGATCGTTGTGGGTTTTTCGCTGTCTTTTGGAGATTCTTTAGGGTTTGAAATAAACGGCGAGCATTACGGAATTATCGGTAATCCGTTTACCTATCCTTTTTTTAATCATGTGAGCGTATATCCGCATAAAACGATGGCTTCCACCATTCCATTTATTTTATTTGCTTTGTTTCAGATGAAATTTGCCGTGATTACGCCTGCTTTGATAACGGGTTCATTTGCTGAGCGCGTTCGGTTTATTTCCTATCTCTTATTCATGGTACTTTTCAGTCTTTTCATTTATACGCCGCTTTGTCATATGGTTTGGCATCCGGAAGGTCTTTTAAACAAATTTTTCAGGATTAAAGATTTTGCCGGCGGTACGGTTGTTCATATGAGTGCAGGTTTTGCTGCTTTGGCGGGTGCAATTGTTTTAGGAAGAAGAAAAAATCCGCATCATGAACCTTCTAATATTCCTTATGTTATTTTAGGAACAGGAATGCTTTGGTTTGGTTGGTTTGGTTTTAATGCAGGTTCAGCTTTAAGTGCAAATGCCACAGCTGCGATTGCTTTTGGTACCACCACAATTGCTTCAGCTTCCGCTATGATAACCTGGATATTCTTTGATCGGATTAACGGAAGAAAAGTTTCTGCTTTAGGAGCCTGCATTGGTGCTGTCGTTGGTTTAGTGGCAATCACTCCTGCATGCGGATTTGTTTCTATTCAGGAAAGTCTGTTTATAGGATTTGTCGCTTCCATTGTTTCTAACCTCATGCTCAACTGGAAAGCTTTAAAGAAAATCGATGATACTCTGGATGTTTTTGCCTGCCATGGAGTAGGAGGAATTATGGGAATGATTCTCACCGCTATTTTTGCACATGGCGAAAATGCCAGTTTGCTTCACGGCGGAATAGGAGTTTTTGCACACCACATGATTGCTCTGGTTTTGGTTTCCGTATTCACATTTTTCGGTTCATTACTTTTGTACAAAATTACCAACCGCATTATTACGCTTCGTGTTTCTGAAGAGTCGGAGAATATGGGATTAGATATGTCTCAGCATGAAGAAAGCCTGAAATGGTAATATGGTCATAAAATCATCAGCAATTTGTATTGGGGCAGCTTTATCCGCCCTCCGTTCCCGCTTTTTTTTGGCATTGCGAACGAAGTGAAGCAATCTCCAGAACTTTTCAGCAATCGCAATGACAAAAAAAGAGCTCCACTCAGGTCGGGCTGCAACAATTCTGTGTTTAAAATGTAAACATGATTATCTCTACATTAAGCCTTTCGTATCCTTCATTTTTTTAGAATTTATCCTGTATATTTGCGTTTCATGAAAAGGAAAATTACGTATGGAATCTATATCGGTTTTTGAGATTATCAAAGTTGGAATTGGTCCTTCCAGTTCGCACACCATGGGACCCTGGAACGCAGCTTCGGCATTTATCAGAATTATAAAAAGAGAAAGATCAATTGCTGAAGTAAAAGAAGTTTTTTTGGAATTCTTTGGTTCACTTGCCAAAACAGGAATCGGTCACGGTACAGATATCGCCGGAATGTTGGGATTAAATGGGGAAGATTTTAAAACAATCAATACTTCAAAAATTGATGATATTGTCAGTCACATCAAAGAAAGCCAGATTCTTAATTTAGGCGGAGAAAAAGAAATTCCTTTTGTTTACGGACATCATTTGGTTTTGAATAAGGCTCAGTCTTTAGACTTTCACCCGAATGGAATGATCTTCAAAGCTGTTTTCGAAGATGGTACAGAGCTGGTTCAGGATTTCTACTCCGTTGGTGGTGGTTTCATTGCAAGCCAGGAAAAAAACTCTATAGAAAAACAATGCGTCCGCACTTTATATCCTTGCCATCACGGTTCAGATATTTCAAAATATTGCGAGAAATTAGGTTTTGATAAAATTTCAGACTTAATTTTAATCAATGAAGAAAGCTGGAGAACGCAGGAAGAAACAAGATCGGAAGCTCTTAATATCTGGGAAAACATCAAAGAATGCATTTATAAAGGAGTTAATAAAGAAGGTATTTTACCGGGAGGGCTCAATGTTACACGCCGTGCAGCCGGAATGAACCGAAAATTACTGGGCGAACAGATTTATAAGAATAAAGACGAATGGTTTCAACAAGTCGTTGACGCCGAAGAAAATTTCACCAATATCAATAAATGGATTGCGTGTTTTGCGCTCGCTGTAAACGAAGAGAATGCTAGTTTCGGAAGAATTATCACTGCGCCAACTAATGGAGCAAGTGGTGTGATACCTGCAGTTTTAATGTATGCACAGGCTTTTACTCCGTTTAAAAGTGATGATGATATTGTAAGATTTTTACTGGTCGCAGGAGAAATAGGTACTTTATTTAAAAAAAATGCGACAATTTCTGCAGCGATGGGTGGTTGTCAGGCAGAGATTGGCGTGTCATCAGCAATGGCTGCGGCAGGCTTAACGGAAATTCTGGGTGGAAGTGTAGGTCAGGTTTTGATGGCGGCAGAAATCGCAATGGAACATCATTTGGGTTTAACATGTGATCCGATCAGAGGTTTAGTTCAGATTCCCTGTATAGAAAGAAATACGATGGGTGCGATAAAAGCAATCACAGCAGCCAATATCGCTCTTGAGAGTAATCCCGCAAAAGCAAAAGTAAGTTTAGACCAGGTTATCCAAACCATGTGGGAAACTGCTTTGTCGATGAATGACCGTTTCAAGGAAACTTCCGAAGGTGGTTTGGCAATTGCAGTGAATGTGTCGGAATGTTAAATTTAAAATTAAAACTTGATGTAAAAAACGTCCTGCTGTTATACTCAAAACATCAGGACGTTTTTGATAAAAGATAGAGCTTTTACCAAAAGACCAACTCCTTTTTTACTTATCTAAAATTTCTCTTATTTTATTGGCATTTTCGATCAGTTCACCCAAATATTCAAAATTTTCTTTTTCCAGAGCAGATTTGAATTTTCTGAGTTGAGAAATATGTTCGTTCAAAACATCCAAGACATTTTCTTTGTTTTGTTTAAAAATAGGAACCCACATTTCCGGGTGAGATTTTGCCAGACGTACTGTGCTTGAAAAACCTGAACTTGCCAGTTGAAAAATGGTTTCTTCTTCTTTTTCTTTCTCCAAAACCGTATTGGCTAATGCATAAGATGTGATGTGAGAAATGTGAGAAATATAAGCGGTATGAACATCGTGCGCTTCAGCATTCATGTAAATCAGATGCATATCTAATTTTTCTACAAGATTTTGAACCAATTCTAAAGCATCTTGAGCAGAATCTTCACGATCACAAATCACTCCTGCTTTAGCGGAAAAACTTTCGGCAATGGCAGATTTCGGACCATTGTTTTCCGTTCCCCACATCGGGTGAAAAGCAACAAATCTTTCTCTTTTCGGATGGTTTTTTACCGAGTTTACAATTTCTGCTTTAGTAGAACCAACATCCATCACTGTTTGCGTGTCTGTAATTAAATTTAAAACTTTGGGTAATATCTTTCTTGCAGCATCTACAGGAATGGCGATGATGATGAGATCAGAATTTTTGACTGCAGATTCTAAATCCATCTTTTCATCAATAATATTTAAATCAAATGCTTCATTTAAATGATCCTGGTTGTTATCGATTCCGTAGACGATATCTACCATTTTTTTCTCTTTTAATTTTAATGCGATTGAGCCTCCAATCAATCCGACACCAAGAATGCTTAATTTCATTTTCTTTCAATTTAAAAATAAAAAACCCCGTCCGAGGACGAGGTTTGAAGTTATGTAACAAGAATCTCTATCCCAAATCTGAGCTGAAAATTCTATAATAATATGTTCCGTTTTTGTTAATCACCAAGCGAAGATAGTGTTTTTAATTTATTTAAAACGTGAATGATGAATTTTGCTTTGCTGGTGAATAGTCAATTAAAATACATCTATTAAATTTACTTTCGAATGAAATTGACTTGCAGGTAATTCACTATCCATCAATTACGGATTGCTAATAATCAGTGTGGAAGGAATATCCGAAAGCCATAGACTTTTTGAATCAATCAATCCACGCCAGCTTTTTTTACTGATAAGCATTAAATCCTGACCGACAAGAAATTCTTTCTCAATTTTCTTCTCGTTATACAACGTAATGTGATTGGGCGCAACCTGCTCGATACTTCTAATGAGTTCTTTCACTTCAATATTACTTCTGATCTGTCCGGCAACATCCAAAATAATAATCTGAGAATTGTTGTTATTAATCAGTCTTTTCGCATATTCAAGCAGATAAAAGTCGCTTAAATTAAAAATAGGTACAAATACTTTTTCTGCTGAGGTAAAACCTTTTTCCACCAAAACTCCAACAGGAATGTTGGTTTTATCTAAAATCTGCAGGGTAAAATCGTCAAAAGGCGAACTGTTGAAAATATTGCTTTTCCCTTTTACCGTATTCAGTAATTTTTCAGGATTAATAATCTTTGTGGTGAAACCTAAAAGTCTTCCCAATAAGCTTCCTTCATACATCGATTTACCGAGCATGATAAGCAACAAATCGTAATTTCCTTTGTTTGAGATGCTTGTAAGGTCACTTTCAATGTCTGTAGAAGCCTTAAAAAGAGTATTAACTTCTACCTGAAGATCATTTGAAGTTTCTATGACGTTTTTAAATTGCTCATTTTCGTAGTCCTCCATTTCATACGTGTGCATTTCGTCAACCGGAGCAATATTCATGGCGGTAATGCTTTTGTTGCCGTTCATTTTGTGTGTGAAATCGTTTGCCAGTTTCAGAAGGGTACTTCCGGATTCCGGATTGTCAAATGAGAGCAAAACGCGGTATTTTGAGTCATTTTCTTCGTTATTTTTGTCTTCGTCTTTTTTAGATTTAAACATATAATTAATGAGATCTAAAGCAGGTCCTGTCATAAAAGTAGTAAATAATGCCATTATTACCATCATCGCAAAAATTTCAGGACTTAAAACACCCAGATCATATCCTATATTTAAAACAATAAGCTCCATTAAACCTCTGGTATTCATCAGGGCACCAATGGTCAGACTTTCCTTCCAATTAATACCGAGAAATTTCGCAGTTAAGGCACTTCCCGCAAATTTCCCCACTACAGCGACCAAAATGATTGCACCTGCCGTCATCCACAAATGTCCTTCGTTCAATAAACCAATTTGTGTACGAAGTCCTGTGAATACAAAGAAAAGAGGCAATAATAATACAAGAGCAACATCTTCCACTTTATCAATAAACAATGTTCTGAATTTTGCATTTTCCGGCATAATAGCTCCCGCCATAAATGCTCCGAACAAAGCGTGAATTCCGATAACTTCTGTCGCGTATGCCGATAAAATCAACGTCAGAAAGAAAATAGCTACCATCGGTTTGTTGATGGTGTTTTTTCCTGCCTGTAGATCTCCTATTCTTTTCAGGAAAGGTCTAACGATTTTAATCATTAAAAATACGTAGCCTATTGCCATCAAAATCACATAGATAGAACTTGCAAATGAGCCGGCCTTTACAATCGCAATCACCGCTGCCAAAATACACCACGCCGTAATATCGTCTGCTGCTGCGCAAGTGATAACAATAGTTCCTAATTTTGTTTTTTGGAGATTTCTCTCCTGAACAATTCTCGCCAAAACCGGAAATGCTGTTATGCTCATCGCAATTGCGATGAACAAAGCGAATGAAGTAAACTGAACGCCGTCTGGCGCAAATTCACGATAGACAAAGTATGAAAGACCAATTCCTAATGCAAAAGGAATGATGATACTTGCATGACTGATCACCACAGCATCGTGTGCTTTTTTTCTTAATACACTCAAATCGAGCTCCATTCCTACAATGTACATGAATAAGATGAGCCCGATCTGACTTAGAAACTGAAGATTTCCTAATGATTCTTTAGGGAAAAGAAAAGCGGAAAATTCCGGGAAATACATTCCCAAAAGTGAAGGTCCTAAAATAATACCGGCGATCATTTCACCAATTACGCTGGGCTGCTTAAGTTTAATGCAAATCCATCCCAAAAATCTTGCTGCCATAATGATGGTGACAATCTGTGCCAGCAAAAGAGCCAAAGGATGATGAAGATTAGTTTTGAATGATTCTGAAAAATTATCCCAGGAAGAACCGTTATGTGTTTTAACAATGATGTTTTCTCCCACTTCCAGCGTCTGTCCCTGTATCATAAACCAATATATGAGGCTTGAAAAAACTGCGATGGTGACGATGTAAAAGATGATATTTCTGTATTTAGCCAAATTCATGATTCCCTATTTAGATTGCAAATCTCCATAGAAATATTGGATGATAAATGCTTTTTAAATTTAAATGTAATGAATAGTTTGAATAATGTAATGAAACTATTTGAAGCTGTAGCTCAATCCTACAACCAATTTCCGGTTTCGTTCTTTGTATTGTTTTTGTTTTTGTAATAAAGTGGAATTTGCAACACCAGATGCTTTAATTTCAGATGAATTTTCCTGCGCAAAAAAGTAATATTTTAAAAGATTTACTTTCCGAAGATTTCCATCAGATGAGTTTTATACGTGTCACCAATCTGAAGTTTAAGAAAATTTTCTCCGTCCAGAGACAAATTTGTAATAATTTCGTTGGTCGAAAAAGCTTTGATTGCCGAAATGGCTATAATCTCCTTTTTATTGATCTGGGCAAAATCATTTGGAGTTAGCATTTCTAAAAGAGATTTGAAATTAAGATTTTTCAAAACAATCGTTGAATGATCTTTGAGGATGATTTCTTTGTCACGACTGTCAATTTCAGAAGTTTTGATATAAGAAATCTGCTCTGTGAAAATAAGTGTTTTACCGATATTTGTATTCCATTCGATAAAATCTTTTTTATGAAAATTGGCGTTGATTTCTTTGACTTTATCAAATGCCTGAACGAGTCTTTCTTTTTTAATAGGTTTTCTCACATAATCAACCACATTAAGGTCAAAAGCTTCCGCAGCATATTCTTTGTAAGCGGTTGTAAAGATGATTTTTTTTGAATCTGAGAGTAATTCTGCCACCTGAAGACCATTCATTCCGGGCATTTCGATATCTAAAATGCAGACGTTGCAGTCGAGGTTATTTATTTCGCTCAGGAAAATTTTAGGATCGTTAAAAGCCTTGATAACTTCTACGTTTTCTATTTGCTCACACAGAAGCTTCAGATAGCTTATCGCCAGTAATTCGTCATCTAGTATAACGCATTTTATCGTAGAACTCACCTAAATTTATTTTTAATTCTGCTGTGAAGATACCATTTTTCGAACTTCTGTTGAGATCGTAGGAGTTGTTATAGATCATTTTTAAACGTTGATCCAGAGACTGGCTTCCGAAGCCGCTTTTCTCTTTTTCCAAAACATTTTTCAGGGATGCTTTGTTGCTTACTTTCATCGTAAAAATTCTGTTTTCCAATTCAAGATGTACCGCAATGAAAGAATCAGAAGCCAGGAAATCGGTATGCTTAAAGGCATTTTCAATCAGGTCAACAGAAATCAACGGGGCAAAAACTTTTTCTTCATAAATTGCATCTGACTTATCAATTTTAGATTTTATTCTGAAATCAAAAAGCGGATTGATCTTGATTTTATTAATTTCGATTAAGCTCAAAGCAAAGTTAAATTCTTCTTTGGGACTTACGAATTTGTTGTTGCTTTCGTACAAAATATAATCCAGAACGTTTGACAGTTTATCCAGAGACACATACGTTTGGTACGCATGAGATTGTACAGAATTTAGAATATTTTTGAAAAGATGAGGATTTAATTTGGTGCCGATATGCTCTAGCTGCACCTCATTTAATTTCTGCTCTATCAATTGATTGGTTTCAGACAGTTTTATATTTTCATTCTTCAGTTTTTGATTTTTACTGAAAAAATAGATACACAAAGCAAGCAGAAAAAAAATAGCAAAAACCCCTATGAAGATCAGATAATCATGAATCATATAGTAATTGCCCTCCATCTTTTATTTTATTTTCTTTAAGCTCAATAACTGTGTTTCTTCCGCACATTTTTCGAAGGTAATTTCATAACGCGGATGGTCTTTCGGGTAAGAAATAAGATAATCAGGACACGGTTTTTTTTGAGCGTGACTTCGGTCAAAATCTACTTTTCCTTCCGTAATGATGCTGTCTTTTATGAATTTTTCGTCCATTTTTAAAGCAGTCATTTCAGTTTTAAATTGATCGGAATATTTAAAATCTTTGGAAAGAGTTTCGGCGATAACACGGCTGTTCGGTAAATATCCGCTGCAGCTTGCACCTTTTTTATTGAGAACAAAAAATACAATAGCAAGTCCCGGAATAAGACCAATTAGAAAGAATTTAATTTTTTTCATGTGAAGATTAGCGTTTCTGCTAAAAAATTAAAAGATTGATGTCATGATAAGTAAGTCCGAAACGGTCGCAGATCACCTTTTTGGTATGTCTGCCTTTGTACATGTAAAGACTCTGTTTCATTTCGTTTTTGCGAATCAGCATATTTTCAAAACCACCTTCCAGATCATAGTTTAAGATATATGAAAGGAAAAAATTTGAGATTGCTTTGGTTGTGGTTCTCGGCATTTTTGAGGTTAGATTCGGAAGTCCGCAGTGAATTACGCCATGTTTGACGATATAAGGATCATCCATTGTGGTCAATTCTGAAGTCTCAATCACTTTTCCATTGTCTATCGCAATATCAATGATGACACTCCCTTTCTTCATTTTGCAAACCATTTCTTCGGTAACAATCGGCTGCATATTCAATCTTGGAAGGGCGCCAATGACAACATCGGCACGTCTCAGACTTTTACTTAATTCTTTAGGATCGATAATAGATGTCGGAACACGGCTGTCAACCAAAGTGTGAAGTCTTCTAAGTTTAGAAAGTGAGTTGTCGAAAACTTTTACACTTGCTCCCAAACCGATAGCGGCTTTTGTAGCAAATTCACCTACGATTCCTGCACCTAAAACGACAACTTCTGTGGGTCTTACTCCCGTAATTCCGCCAAGCATTAATCCGTTAGAAAGAGCTAATAATTCTGAAGCGTATAAAATGGAAACTGTACCTGCAATTTCTCCGATTAAACGTACCAGAGCTAATTGTTTGTATTCATCAACAATAAATTCAAAGGCAATGGCGTTGATTTTTTTCTCTGCTAATTTGAAAAAGTATTCTTTATCTCTCAAATTGATTTGTAATGCAGAAACGAGATATGTATTGGGTTTGAAAAAATCAATTTCTTCTTCTGTAGGCGGATTGACTTTTAAAATTAAATCCTGGCTGAAAGCTTCTTTCGGATCATTTGTAATAATCGCTCCCGATTCTGAGTACTGAAGGTCTGTAAAAAAAGATCCTTGTCCTGCACCCGATTCTACAATAATCTCATGACCGTGCTGTACCAAAACCTGCACTGCATCGGGCGTTATACAAGTACGTCTTTCATTGAGACAGGTTTCTTTAGGGATTCCTATGCTGAATTGCTTGCCTTTTTTAACAATTTCCAACTTTTCCTCCTTTGGCATTAATTCTTCCTCGGAAAAAGGAGTAAAAATATTTGTGGTACTCATTTTAAATTCAATTATGACTTACAGAAAATTAAAAAACAATCGATTTCTTCGAACAAAGATACATAATATTTACTCGAAACTGATTTCTCTGCTTTCACCGTTATTGTGAATGCTCATCGTGTGATATTTTAGTCCATACAATTCTTCTTCGTAAACTTCCGGCCATTCTATGATGCACAAAAAAGCGTTGTCAAGATATTCTTCAATGCCAATATCGAAAACTTCCTCAATGTTTTTCAGACGGTAAAGGTCAAAATGATAGACTTTTCCTTTGGACGTATTGTATTCATTCACAATAGAGTAGGTAGGAGAGTTTACTTCATCTTGACTGCCTAATTTTTTAAGTAAGAATTGTGTAAATGTAGTTTTTCCGGCTCCTAAATTTCCTTTTAATAATAAAATGGGATGTTGAAGTTGGGGAAGAATTTCTTCTACAACTTTTTGCCAGTCGTCTAATTTTGTAATGTTGATATTCATCTTAAAATTTTAGCAAAAATACTCAAACATTACAAATACATACAGTATATGCATATATTTGTAACGTATTAGAATTTTATTTTATTTTACACGATGATTTCCAAGCAGACGATCGATAAAATATTTTCCACAATCCGGGTAGAAGAGATTGTGGGCGAATATGTGCAGTTGAAAAGAGCAGGATCCAACTTCAAAGGTCTGAGTCCGTTTCATGATGAAAAATCGCCGAGTTTTGTTGTCTCCCCAAGTAAACAGATCTGGAAAGATTTCTCGACAGGGAAAGGAGGAACTGCGATTTCTTTTTTAATGGAAATAGAGAATTTCACGTATCCTGAAGCACTGCGACATGCCGCAAAAAAATACGGAATCGAAATTGAAGAAGACCAGCGTGAATTTTCTGAAGAAGCAAAAAATGCCCAGTCTGAAAGAGATATTCTCTATAAAATTCATGAGATTGCTAATGACTATTTCCAAAATATTTTATGGGAAAATGAAGAAGGAAGATCGATTGGCCTGTCATATTTCAGAGAGCGTGAACTGAAAGATGATATCATCAAAAAATTCCAGTTAGGATATTCTCCCGAAAAGAAAAATGCTTTTACAGAATTTGCTTTAGAGAAAGGCTATTCCAAAGAAATTTTAGAAAAATCGGGACTGTCTATTTTTCCTGAAAATTCTCCGGCAGGAATTGACCGTTTCCGGGAGCGGGTAATGTTCCCGATCCATAGTTTTTCGGGAAGGGTTTTAGGATTTGGCGCAAGAATCCTTAAAAACAATATTAAAACTGCTAAATATCTCAATTCTCCTGAAACAGAGATTTATCACAAATCAAATGTTTTATATGGATTATACCAAGGTAAACAGGCGATTTCGAGAAAAAATATCTGTCTTTTGGTAGAAGGTTATATGGATGTTATTTCGCTTCATCTTTCAGGAATTGAAAATGTGGTGGCGAGTTCCGGAACTTCTCTTACGAACGAACAAATTAAGTTAATTAAAAGACTTACGGAGAATGTAACCATTCTTTTTGACGGTGATAACGCAGGAATTAAAGCGAGTTTCCGAAGCATTGATATGTTGCTGACGGAAGGCATGAATATTCGTGTTTTGCTTTTCCCGGAAGGTGACGACCCCGATTCTTTTGCAAGAAAACATCCGCAGGAATACGTTGAAAAGTTCATCGAAACTGAAGCGACTGATTTTATTGATTTTAAAGCTGAAATTCTTTTAAAAGAAGCAGGAACCGATCCTATAAAAAAGGCAGAAGCCATCAGAAATATTGTAAAGTCTGTTGGTTTTGTGCAAAATGCGCTGAAAAGAGAGGTTTATCTGAAAGAAGTTTCCAATAAATTCGGACTTTCTGAGCAGAGTCTATTTAATGAACTGGATATTCAGAAGCAGATTACTCAAAATCAGACACCGAGAACTCCACCGAAAGAAAATGTTCAGCCTAAACTGGAAATCGTTCCTGATAGTGTAGAACAAGTAGATCCGATTATGTTTGATCTTTTAAAACAGGAAAATAATCTGGTCAATCTAATGTTAAATTTCGGAGATGTTGTTCTTCAGCGAGAAAACGAAGCACACGAAAAATACGATATTACAGTCATTGAAGAAATTCTTCATCATTTTGAAGAAGAAAATTATGAGTTTCAGGTTGAGCTCAACAAAATTATCATCGACAGCATCAAAGAAGGAATTCAGAATGAAGAACTAAGAAAAGGAAACTTTTTCGTCACATTTATGGATGAAAATATTACTTCAAAAGTAGTGGATGCCATCATGCCTTTAAATGATTTGGAAAACTGGGCCTCAAGAAATATTTTTCCGCCCAATTATGGCGATAAAATCAACAGCCAGGTGGAAGGTGATATTTTGATTCATAAATTCAGATACATCGATTATTTAATTAAAGAAACTGCAAAAAACCTTGAATTGAATAAAGATGACGAAACAAAATATTTTGAAAGCATCAAAAAAATAACTTTGCTGAAGCAGGCTTCCATGCAACTGTCGGAGATTTTAGGATACTCTCCGATAAAAGCAATTTATGTGAAAAGGTAGCAATTTAGCTACAATGTTACAATTTGTAAAGTGTTTTACATTCAACTTGGAATTGTAATTCTGCCAAAAAGTCCTATAAAATTTTAGGAATAAAAATTGTAAATTACATCTTAATTAATTTAAAAATATACCAATAGAAATATGGACATTAAAAAAGAATTCAGAGATTTCTCTGTAAAACACTTAGGAAACAGTGGTCTTGTTACCGATCAGTATATGGGAATGTATGGTCCATACCAATCTTACTCCTTATATCATGGAAGAAAGAAGAATGAACGTAGCCCAGATGGACGTTTTTTCTCGTCTGATGATGGATAGAATTATCTTTTTGGGAACAGGTATTGATGATCATGTTGCCAATATTGTTACTGCTCAGCTTTTGTTCTTAGAAAGTGCAGACCCTTCAAAAGATATTCAGATTTACATTAACTCTCCAGGTGGAAGTGTTTATGCAGGTTTAGGAATTTATGACACGATGCAGATTATTAAGCCAGACGTTGCAACAATCTGTACAGGTATTGCCGCTTCAATGGGAGCTGTATTATTGGTTGCAGGGGAGAAAGGAAAGCGTTCTGCGTTGAAGCACTCTAGAGTGATGATTCACCAGCCTTCTGGAGGTGCACAAGGTGTGGCTTCTGATATGGAAATCAACTTGAGAGAGATGTTGAAGCTGAAAAAAGAATTGTACGACATTATTTCTGAACATTCCGGACAGACTTACGAATGGGTAGAAAAAGCGTCTGACAGAGATTACTGGATGACTTCTACCGAAGCTAAAGAGTTTGGAATGGTAGACGAAGTTTTGCAGAGATCAAAAGAAAAGAAGTAATTTTTTCGAAATAGTATAAAGAAAAACACGTCGATTGACGTGTTTTTTTGTTTCAATACAAACGGGCTTTAGCCGGTTTAAAACGATATTGTTATGATTAATTCCTTTGGCTTTAGCCAAATCCTATGAATTAAAACCTTCAATAATTTTAGAAAAATCTTCCAGTTTCAAAGCAGCTCCACCAATTAATCCACCGTCAATGTCCGGTTGAGAGAAAATTTCTTTGGCATTATCCGGTTTTACAGAACCACCGTAAAGTATTGACACTTCGTCAGCAACTTCCTGTCCGTATTTTTCAGCAATAATTCCTCTGATGTGAGCGTGAATTTCCTGTGCCTGTTCCGGACTTGCCGTTTCTCCTGTTCCGATTGCCCAAACTGGTTCGTAAGCAATTACCACCTTTTTGATTTCTTCAGCAGAAAGCGTGAAAAGTGCAGTTTCGGTCTGAGTTTTTACAACGTCTAAATGTTGTCCTGCTTTTCTTTGTTCAAGCGTTTCACCATTACAGTAAACAGGAATTAAACCTTTATCTAAAGCTAATTTCACTTTTTTGTTGCAGCTCTCATCATTTTCACCGTGATACTGTCTTCTTTCAGAATGACCGATTAATGAACCGTTTACATCAATAGATTCCAGCATATCAACAGAAAGTTCACCGGTGTAAGCACCACTTTCAAATTCGCTCATATCCTGAGAAAAAACTCCGATCTCATTTTTTTCGAAGATGTCTTTTGCCATCATTAAGTATAATGAAGGTGGCGCAATCCAAACCTCACAATTGGTATTGTTGTCATTTTTATAACCTAATAACTGAATCATCAACTGCTGTGCTTCAATTACATTTTTGTTCATTTTCCAGTTTCCTGCAACTATTTTTCTTCTCATAGTTTATTTTATTTATTAATTCCTTCCAATTTAAACATAAAAGCATACACCAAGGCTGTATCTTTGAGGTAATCAAATCTTCCCGAAGCACCGCCGTGACCGTAAGCCATATCTGTTTTTAATAACAATATATTTTTGTCGGTTTTTAAATCTCTTAGTTTTGCAACCCATTTTGCAGGTTCAAAATATTGTACCTGAGAATCGTGTAAACCTGTGGTAACCAAAATATTCGGGTAGTTTTTCTTTTCGATGTTTTCATACGGAGAATAAGACTTCATATAAAAGTAAGCATCTTTATTATTAGGATTTCCCCATTCGTCGTACTCATTGGTGGTTAACGGAATGCTTTCATCCATCATGGTGTTCACAACATCTACAAAAGGAACTTGTGATATGATACCATTCCATAAATCAGGTTTCATGTTCACGATAGCTCCCATTAACAAACCACCCGCACTTCCTCCTTGAGCATACAAATGTTTTGGTGAAGTATATTTTTCTTTCACTAAATATTCCCCGGCATCGATAAAATCTGTAAAAGTATTTTTCTTTTTCATCATTTTACCATCTTCGTACCACTGTCTTCCCATTTCCTGACCTCCACGGATGTGGGCAATAGCATACGCAAAACCTCTGTCTAAAAGACTTAGTCTTGTACTGCTGAAAGTGGCATCAATCGAATTTCCGTAAGATCCGTAAGCATATAGCAGAAGCGGACTGTTTCCATCTTTCTTATACCCTTTTTTATACACAATGGAAATCGGAATTTTTGTGCCGTCTTTAGCAGTTACAAAAAGTCTTTCTGTGATGTAATTTGCTTTGTTGTAACCGCCTAAAACTTCCTGCTCTTTCAGTAAAACTCTTTTGCCTGTTTTTAAATTTTGCTCAAACTGAGAGCTCGGAGTAACCATTGATGTATAACCAAAACGGAAATTATCCGTATTGTATTCAGGATTACCCGATGGATAAACGGTATAAGCAGGTTCATCAAATTTCAGAAAATCTTTTTTACCTGTTTTTCTGTCATAAATGACCAATTGTGAAAGTCCGTTTTGTCTTTCACTGAAAACCAAATAATTTTTGAACTCACTGATCCCTTCCATCAAAACATCTTTCCTGTGGGAAACAAAATCTTTCCAGTTTTCAACGCCTGTTTTGTCTAAAGGTGTTTCAACGACTTTAAAGTTTAGAGCGTCTTTATTGGTTGTAATTAAAAAACGGTCTTCTAAAGGAGTAACGTCATACAAAACATCTTTCATTCTTGGTTGAAAAACTTTGAATGTTTCGTTCGGTTTGTTGGCATCCAGATACCTTGTTTCTGAAGACGTTGTTGCTCCGGAATAGATCATAATGAACTTTTCGTTCTTAGATTTTCCGACACCAATGTAATTAGTTTTATCTTTTTCTTCGTACACCAAAACATCTTTTGATACATCAGTTCCTAAAAAGTGTCTGAAAATTTTCTCGGTAAGAAGTGTTTCAGGATTTTTTGATGTGTAGAAAATTGTTTTATTATCATTCGCCCATGTTGCAGAGCCGGTGGTGTTTTTAATACCAAGATCTGTCGTCTTGCCTGTTGTAAGATCTTTTAAAAATAATTTGTACTGCCTTCTAGAAACATCATCTACTCCGAAAATCAATCGGGTATTATCTGGACTGATGCTGAAACCTGATGCTGAATAGTAGGCGTGACCTTCTGCCATTTGATCTACATCCAGGAGAACTTCTTCGGGAGCAGTAAGACTTCCTTTTTTTCTGCAATATTTAAAATACTGTTTTCCGGTTTCTGTGCGGCTGTAGTAATAATAACCGTTTTTAAAAGTTGGAACGGTTTCATCTTTTTCTTTAATTCGGGCTTTCATTTCCTTAAAAAGCTGATCTCTGAAAGGCTCTGTGTCTTTCATCATTCCTTCCCAATAAGAATTTTCAGCCTTCAGATAATCAACTACTTTTGAAGAATCTTTTGCTTTTTTAAAATAGTCGATCATCCAGTAATAAGGATCGTTTACCTTATCTGAATGAATCTCTCTGATGTGTTCCTTTTTTTCTGCAACAGGTGCTTTTAAGTCGGGGAATTTTTGAGATTGAAATGTCGCAGAAATACTCATAGCTAATAATCCTAAATGAATTTTCTTCATGGTTATATTTTTAAGTTTAAGCCAGATTCCAAAGATTTTTCAGAAGCATATAAAAAGTATGTTCCTCATCAGTAACAATATCATCAGCTTTAATCAGTGTTTTAGCAAACTGAATAAAGTTTAGACGCTCTTCTTCTGTAGAATCGTCTAAGAAACAACGCCCGTGAAATTCAAAATGGTCTTTCCATTCTTCCGGCTGAAGCAATGCGATGGCTTCCAATTCGTTATCTAAATTTATTTTAAAAGGAAACTCGTCAGCCAGATATTGCTGCACCAACATTCCTTCTTCGGGAGCAAATTCTCCGTCCACAGATGAAAGAATCATTAATAAGTGATAGCCGGCGATTGATTTATTTGATTTTTGCATTTAAATATGTTTAAGTTTAGTATAAAGTTGACTAATCAACGTAATTTTTTGCAGGTTGTTTGTCTACAATTTTTCCATTTTCCAAAATTAAAACAAAAGGATTACTTCTGGCAATAGTTTTAATAGCAGTTCCGTCCATCATTGCATTTTTAATGGTTTTAAATGTCGTCGGGATGGTAGAAATTCCATATATAACTGCGGTTTTATCAGTATTTACTTTAGCTTCCACTTTCTTGAGTAAATCAGAAGAAACGTCTTGAGGATGATAAGCGAAAACTAAAATTGCTTTCGGAGCATTGATGATCTTATCTGTTAAATCAATTCCTGTGGGATCTTCGATTTTAAACTTTACAATTTCAGATTTATACCCTTCCTTAATTAATTTTGACTCGTTTTTTCCTTCCTCAATCTTCCAGAGCGAGCCTTCTTCCCAGTATTTTGTCTGGTTGATATAATCATCCTGATTAACTTTTAAAACTTCTCCTGTTTTTGAATTTTTCAGCGAATAAAAAGTTTTATATTCTGAAGGATTTTTACTGATTTTTTCTTTCTCAGCTTTCAGATCAGTTCCTATCTTATAATCACGGAAATCAATAATCGGCTCGTTGATTATTCCCTGAGCCATAATGAAAATCATGATTCCTGAGAAAAGTCCAAATGCAAGTGACAAGAATTTATTATTTTTAGGTCTATCTGTAAGATCATCTTTTCTGTTGAATTCTTTACGATATAAAATGAACAGAATTAAAAGTCCGATCAACAGAACAATATCTTTCACAAAGCTTTCCCAGGGTGTAAATTTAATGGCATCTCCGAAACATCCACAATCTGTCACCACATTAAAATATGCGGAATAAAAAGTCAGAAATCCGAAGAAAACACAAAGTGCAATCAATGCGGAAAGTGTGAATTTCAGTTTGAATTTCAACAAAAGCATAAACCCTAACCAGAGTTCTAAAACCACAACAATAATCGAAAAAAGCAAAGCGAATTTCTCAAAAAACGGCATATTGAAAACAGAAGGTGAAAAATATTCTTCCATTTTAAATGAAAAACCTACTAAATCTACCGCTTTTACAAATCCTGAAAGGATGAAGATCAAAGCGATGATGCAACGTAATAAACTTTTTATCATATTAAATAATTTGATGTTCTAAGTTGTTTTCTTTTTCCGAGAATTTAATCAGGCAGAACACTGCGTAATTCAGCATATCAAAATAATTGGCATCCAGACCTTCTGAAACGATGGTAACGCCTTGATTGTCTTCTATTTGTTTTGTGCGTAGAACTTTCTGATAAATCAAATCGGTTATAGATGAAATTCTCATATCTCTCCAGGCTTCGCCGTAGTCATGATTTTTTCTTTCCATCAAAGATTTGGCTTCGTGGGCATATTTGTCATAAAGACGCAGAATTTCCTCTTTATTTTCGTTAAAATCATTCGAAAGACCTTTCTCTAATTGTATCAATCCGATGATGGAGTAGTTGACCACAGCGATGAATTCACCTTCTTCACTTTCATCAACCATTTTTACATCCGTCATCTGCAACGTGCGGATTCTGTTGACTTTTATATAAATTTGATCTGTTATTGAGCTCGGTCGCAAAACCCTCCAAGCTGCACCATAATCCTGTAATTTTTTACTGAAAAGATCACGACATTCACTGATGATTTTCTCGAACTGTATTGAAGTTTTTAACATACATTCTCTTAATAGTTCAAATATACAAAATTTTGTGTTTTAGTTTGGGTTTGAGGTTAGAGTGTCTATAAGTGGTAAGGTTTTGATTTGTGAAATAGAGTTTTACTTTTTACGAATCTTACAATTCTTTTTTGTCATATTTTTGTAAATAAATTTCAATACATAATTCCAATGTCCAATAAAAGCTCATCATATAATACTCAAACACTCAAACATTCTCACTCTATCAACTGTAACGGACGATTGGTTGATTTAAGTTCGCCCAGAATGATGGGGATTTTAAATCTTACACCGGATTCTTTTTCGGATGGCGGAAAATTTAATAATGAAAAATCTGCACTTCAGCATACCGAAAAATTATTGAATGAAGGAGCATCCATTATTGATATTGGTGCGCAATCTACACGTCCGAATGCCGAATTTTTGACCAGTAACGAAGAAATCAGACGACTTGGAAATGTAATTTCTTTAATAAAAAAAGAATTCCCTGAAGCTTTAATTTCACTCGATACTTTCTATGCTGAAACAGTGAAATTTGGTTGTAATGAAGGGGTTGATATGGTTAACGATATTTCTGGCGGACAATTTGATTCTGAATTGCTTGATGCAGTTGCAGAAACAAAACTTCCTTATATTTTAATGCACGTCAATCCGTCATACGAAACGATGCATGAGAAAACTCCTTTTTCAGATATTACCTTATCAGTCAATCAATATTTTTCAAAGAAAACAGATGAACTTTTAAAAAAAGGAATCAAAGATATTATTTTGGATCCCGGATTTGGTTTTGGGAAAACAGTGGAAGATCAGATGAAGATGATACATGAAGTGGAATTTTTGGGTTTCGAAAATTTCCCTTTACTGATAGGAATTTCGAGAAAATCATTTATATATAAGCCTTTAGGGAAATCTGCTTTGGATATTAATGAAGAAACTCAAAAGCTGCACATAAAGGTTTTGAAGCAAGGTGCGAAAATTCTGCGTGTACATGATGTTGCTGAAGCGAAGAAAACTGTTGATGAATTTTTAAATTATAAAATGTAGCATAAAAAAACCTCTCAGAATTACATCTTGAGAGGTTTAATTTTAAATAACAATCTTCATTGATTCATTACCCATTAGTAATTTCTCATATTTAAAAGCCAAGTAATTTCAGTTTAAACTGAATGGCAAAATTATCTTTAAACTTCGGCGTATTGTAATGTCCGACTCTGTAGAAAAATCCCAGGTTAAATTGTGATGAAAGGAAATTATTCCATTCCAATCCTAATTCGTTGTATAAATGATCTAGTTTTTTAAATTCAAACTGATGAAATTCCGGATTTTTCATATCACCAATTGTTCCTCGGTAGATAAAATCAAAACTTGAAACATTCTTCCCGAAACTTTTGAAATACCAAGGAAGTCTGTGGGTAAGATAAGCGCCTACAAATTTATCATTATAATATTTTCCGCCTTCCATTGTGGCAAAACCAAGATAAGAAGTTAAGTTAAAATTAAGCCCGCCGTTTCCTTTTCCTAAGCCATTCATGGTGAAATTTTTCCAGATAGGAGCGTCGCCGGTGATGATTCCGCCGTAAGCTCTGATTCCTGTAACCCCTAATTTGGTTTTAAAATTATGAACAAACAAGGCATCAAATCTGCTGAAATTAAAATCTCCGTCTAAAGTTTTAAACCCCTGTTCGTAATTTAAGTAGACTTCGGGAAGACTCTGCTCATAGGTGTATTTTCCTGTGGGAGTCATGATATTTTTCGAATTGGGAGAATATTTCAGTGTAATTGTAGATGAAGTTACATCAAACTGACTTCCCAAACCTTTATAGTTATAGGCAAATTTAGATTCTTCCTCAGTTTTTTTTGCCGAAACATTAATCGTCAAAGCATTGGTAATATCATTCTCGTAACTTAGTTTAAAACCTTCATAACCAAAGAAAACTTCATTATTCAAGGCAACCCCGGAATTCATAATTTTCATTCTGAAGTTCCACAAATTTTCTGAGAATCGGCCGGCTGCCATTACGTCATTAAAGTACTCAACTCTGAAGAATGAATTTTTTTCTAAAGTCGTACGAACGTCAACTCCGGCTCCGTATTTGATTTTTTTATCATAAATACCATAAGCAAAATAGGCATCGGGAGAAATGTATCTGTTGAATTTTTCGTTCAGTTTTGCTCCGGCTCCGAAACGGAAATGCTCATATTTATTGTAGCCAATGATTTTTGCCAAATCAAAATCTACGATACCGACTCTTATTTTGCCTTTTAAAAGACCCGTCAATGCTTTCGCTTTTTGGTCTAGCTTATATTTACTGCTAAGACTGTCAATTTTGGTATACGTGGTAACTTCACGGTCAGTTAGATTTTCTGTACGGTATTGATCAATCAAATTACCGTCTGAATTTTTTACATCAATCGTATATCCTCTGAAATCCTCAGGTTTTTCCTCGATTGGAGTTTTAAAATCGAAATAATCTGCAGTAGCAAAAGCATAGCTTCCAAATTTCTGTCTATTGTTTTTATCGGCCTCTTTTTCTTCTTTGGTTTTATCTTTATCTGATTTATCATCGGTGTCAAAAGAAGTAGAACCCATTTTTATTTTATAGTTTTCTTTTACCAAAAACCATTTATTCTCAACAGGTTTCCAAATGCTGGTAATGCTTCCTTCACTTTTTATCTTGCTGTTGCTTTCAATCTTTTTCAGAGCATAAGTTTCTGTGTCAACGTAAAGGTATCCGTTAAATTTTCTTTTGTTAACCGCTTGTTTATAATCAACCTGACGAAAGCGAATTACATAGTTTTTTCGGCCGTCAATTTCAATTGAATCAGTAAGAAAGAATCTGTAAAGATTTCTGTTTTCTTCTTTTATTTCTTTTGGAATTACATTTCTGTTAGACCGGAACGCCATCAGTTCATAGATAGGCTCTTTTAAACCTGCGATTTTATTGTCTAGAATATTTGTTTTTTCACCGTACTTTTTTGAATATAAACTTTGCGATGCTCTTTCCCAGAGGAACATTTTACTTTCACCCACCAGTTTCATCAGGTTTACAGATTCCAGAGAATCTTTTCTTTCCTGAGCTTTCATGGGCTGCTGCGGAAGTTTTTTTAAAGAGTCAATTCGGTTGGCAATGTAAGTGTTGTATGCTTTAATGCTGTCTTCATCAAAATCTAAAGAGATTTTTTCGTACGATTTGAAAGAATAAGAATCTAAGCTTAGCGGTGAATTCTGCTTGTAATTTTCGTTAATTTTTCTCAGAATTTCTAAAGCTCTTGGATCACTTTTGTCTTCTAAAATTACCGTTTCGATATTCCTGGTTTTTGGATCGGTTTTACTTAGAAAAACTTCCATTACTTTATCAACAACCACATCATCCTCATAAAAACCTTTAGCAGAAACTTCCACTTTTTTACACTTTGTTCTAAAATTGAGAATTCCTGCTGCATCAGTTTTTCCGACAAATTTATTGTTGCAGGTTACTGTAGCATTAGGAACTGCCGTATTGTCTCCGGAATTTTTGATGATAATTTTCGACTGCGAGAAAATGCTGATATACCCGAATGACAACAGCAGAATAAATAATTTTTTCATAAAGAACTACTAAGTAATGGTTTTAGATTTTTGACTACACAGCTTTTCCATTTTATTGAAAATGTGTAATCAAACAGCTATGGCAAAAAAAGTGCCGTAGATGTTAAAAATTCTTAATACAAATGATTTGTCAATTGAGAAGAGCTTGTTTTTCTGCAAATTCTTTGGCAAATTTTATCCTGTCTTCTTCCAGTTTTTCCTGATTACCGGGCAAAATGTAATTGAATAAAATTTTTTCTTCGTTGTCTAAAAAGATCATTTCTTTTTCTTCCCCATCGATCATCTGTGAGAAAATCACCCACATTGAAGTGTCTTTTAATCTTAATAATTCAAAAAACTGTTCTGCTTTTATTTCTATTTTTTTCATTGATTTATTTTTTTAATTATTTAACAACATTTTTTAAACCCCGTCACAAAATTCTGCTAGTTTTTGCCATCTTCTGAGAAGGCAATTTTTAAAATTCTAATAATTTAAGCTTAAACTGAAAGGCAAAATTCTGTTTAAAACTGTAGGTTGTGTAATATCCGACTCTGTAAAATATGCCCAGATTAAAGTATGAAGAAAGGAAATTGTTCCATTCCAGACCTACTTCCTGATACAGATGATCTAATTTTCTGAATCTGAAATCGTGATATTCCGGGTGTTTCATATCTCCGATGGTTCCTCTTAAAACAAAATCAAAACTTGAAACATTTTGTCCGATACTTTTAAAATACCATGGAAGTTTATGTGTCAGATAGTAGGCTACAAATCTGTCGTTATAAAATTTTCCACCTTCCAAGGTAGCAAATCCAAGGTAAGAGGTTAAGTTAAAATTAAGATCCCGACTTGGCGAAGCAAGACCGTTCATCGTAAAGTGTTTCCAGATAGGAGCCTCACCCAAAACCAAGCCACCATATAATCTGACTCCTGTTGTTCCTAAATGAGTTTTAAAATCCTGCACAAAAAGGGCATCAAAACGGGTATAATTAAAATCTCCGCCTAAAGCTTTGAAACTTTGTTCAAAATTAAGATACAGTTCAGGATATTTTTGATCAACCACAGACTTTCCCTGCGGTGTCATAATGTTGGTAGAATTTGGAGAATATTTTAAGGTGACGAGTGTGTTGAAGTTTTCAAAGGTTGCGCCACTGTTTCTGAAATTATAATCAAATTTTGCTTCTTCCGTATTTCTTCGTGTGGCAAAAGCTAAGGTCAAACCATTGGTAACATCATTTAAATAAGATAAAGAAGCACCTTCGTAACGGTAATATTTGTCATTATTGATATTGTTACCATAATTCATCATCCTCATTCTGAACGTCCAGAGTCTGCGATAAAATTCTCCTGATGAATTTACATCATCATAATATTCAAATCGGAAAAAAGAGTTTTTATCAAGTGTCGTTTTAATGTCAAGCCCAATTCCGTATTTTAACTGATCGTCATTCAAACCATACGCAAAATAATAATCGGGCGAAAAATACGGATTAAAATTTTCATTGAGTTTTACTTTTAAACCTAATCGAAAACCTTCGTAGAGATTGTAATTGATCACTTCACCAATATCAAAATCAAAACTTTTTACTCTTATCTGTCCGTTAATCAGACCTGTTAAAATCCTTGCCTTACGATCAACATTGTATTTTTTTCCCAAGCTGTCAATAACAAAATATGTGTTTTTTTCTCTTTCAGACAAAGGATCTGTACGGTATTTTTCCAGTGTTTTTCCGTCAGCATTTTTTACTGTGAAAGTATATCCTTTAAAATCTTTCGGGTCTTCTGTGATTGGTGATTGATAATCAAAATATTTTGAGCTCAGATAAGCATATGTTCCGAAGCTTTTCTTATGACTTTTCTGATGGTGTTCATTATTTACTGCTGATTCGTCAGAACTGTTCATCATCATCCTGCTCATTCTCAGCTTTACAGTTTCTTCATTCAGAAACCATTTGTTGGCAAAAAATATCCATGTACTGGTAATGTTTCCTTCGTTTTTTTCTTTGCTGATGCTTTCTATTTTTTTGATGCCATAGGTATCAATATCAATGTAAAGATACCCGCTGAATTTTCTTCTTTTAACCGATTTTTTATAGCTCGCCTCACGAAAACGGATGACAAAGTTTTTTCTCCCGTCAACTTCAATGGTGTCTGTAAGATAAAATCTGTACAGACCACGATTCTCCGGCTTGATCTGGTCTGGAATTTTATCCCTGTTTCCCTGCATTGCAATCAGTTCGTAAATGGGCTGCTTCAATCCGGAAATCCGGTTATCAAGAATATTTACCTTTTCACCAAATTTTTGTGAGTACAAATATTCCTGAGCCCTTTCCCAAAGAAATAATTTGCTTTTCGAGAATATTCTCCTTGCCGAAACATCATTGATAGAATCTTTTGTTTTCTGCTTTTTGAATAGATTAAAATTCTCATTGAAAACTTCGTTGAACGCTGAAATACTGTCCTGATCAATATCTAATGAGATCTTATCGTAAGATTTGTAGGTGTAAGAATCTAAGCTTTGTGGCGAGTTGCTTTTAAAAAGCTGATCTACTTTTCTCAGAACTTCTAATGCCTGCGGATCACTTTTATCTTCAAGAATTACGGTTTCTATAGATTGTGTTTTTGATGACGTATGGATAAGAGTAACGGTCATTTCATCTTCAACCAATGCACTCTCTTTGAAATAATTGGGTGCAGAAATCTGAATACTTTTACACTTAGATTTAAATTCTAAAAATCCGTCAGGATCTGTTTTACCGAGAATTTTACCGTCACATAAAATAATAGCATTAGAAATTGGAGTGCCTTTGGCTTCGTTTATTACTGTAAGTTTTGATTGTGAATAACCAAAAATGAATAGTAACAGAAACATAAAAACAAGCCCTTTTTTCATGAAAAAAATCTGCCCCAAAATTACTGATATTTCTTTGGGTAATAAAGTTTTTGAGGTGAAGTTTATGTTCAATTAAGCTCTGATAAACAAAATTCCCGATCATGAACTGTCTAAAAAGTGTTGAACTCTTCGGAACCGTCCATTATCGGGAATTATATTGTTGTTAAATGAAAGTTGTATTACATTGCTTCTTCCTTCGTGATGGTAATTTCTTTCAATACTTTACCGCTTTTATCAGTATAGATATATTTGATATGATTGATTCCCAAAACAGAAATCTGTGAAAACACTTGTCTGATCTGACCAGATTTCAGCATCGCTTCTTTCATGGCTACCTCTGTTCCTTCAATTGCCAATGCCTTCTTAAAGCTATCAGGAACTTCGCAGGTGTACACTAAATTATTATCAGCATCCGCTTTAATATTTGTGATTTTTGTTCCTGTTGAAGGATCCTCAACGGGAAGATTCTTGTTGAATGATTCAAGAATACTGTTCAGTTGTTGATTGTTTGGTTGGTTTCCTTTAGCTATAGATTTAAAATCAACATCTTTCGCAAGGGTTTTGTTGTCGATGGTTTTATCTAAAATCAATTTAGAATTAAGACCATATACTTTTAGATTAAATTTTACTCCGCTATCGAAAAGTTCCTGACCTAATTTTTCACTTTTAATAGCCTGTCCGATAAGATCGGGGAGAGCAGCTGTTACCAGATCGCTTTCCATTCCGCTGCCTTCGTAATCAGTCTCTACGGAAATATTAACCGAATCCGGACTGGATGTTGTGGCTTTTGTAGATTTAATTTTGTTGTTGGTGATCATACTCGAAGACCGATTATACATATCCACAAATTCCTGGGTCTTGTCTTCTTTTGTTTTACAAGCCATTAACAGCATTGAAGCCATTACCATAAAAAGTAGTTTTTTCATAAATAATATTTCAGGAAAGATAATCAAAAACATAAACTTTAGATATGTGTTTGTGTTATTTAATTTTAAAATTTAATCTCGGCTTAAGAAGTGAAAAGAGGATTAATCTTATAACATAAACAATCCCTTTCAGTTTTGAAAGGGATTGTTTAAACTACTTCCGTACAATAAAATCTTACAGAACCATAAGTAGTGATATGTTAATAAGAATTAAATATTCAAAGCTTTCTGATACGCATTTTCCAGGCCATCAAGATTTTTACCGCCTGCTGTGGCAAAACCCGGGTTTCCGCCACCGCCGCCTTGGATTTCTTTTGCTAAATCTTTTATAATCGTTCCTGCCTGATAACTTGCCGCCAAATCATCAGAAATCCCAACCGTAATCATTGGTTTTCCGTCATAATCGGATAAAACAATCGTTACAGAAGTCGGAATTTCTTTCTTCAGTTGAAATACGATATCTTTCACAGAAGCTGCATCCAGAGAAGTTTTCTTTACCAGTAGCTGCTTGTCGCCTTTATGTTCGTAAGAAGTTTTCCAGTCGCCGATTTCACTTTTTGCTTTTTCTTTTTTCAGAGATTCAACTTCAGATTTTAATGCTGAATTTTCATCCATTAATTTCTCAATTGATTTTACAATATCTTTAGATTTTAACAAATGTGAAAGTTCAGCAACTTGTTTTTCCAAATTCTTGAAATATTCTTCAGATTTGTCTCCTGAAATGGCTTCAATTCTTCTGATTCCAGCCGCAGCAGAACTTTCAGAGTTGATTTTAAAATGACCGATCTCGCTTGTATGTTGTACGTGAGTTCCACCGCACAATTCTTTTGAAGTTCCAAACTGGATCATTCTCACGCTGTCGCCATATTTTTCACCAAACAATGCCATCGCACCTTTGTCAATCGCTTCCTGAATCGGAATGTTTCTAAACTCTTGCAGAGCAATATTTTCTTTAATTTTTGCATTGACTTTTTCTTCAATCAAAGCCAACTCTTCTTCCGTCATTTTACTGAAATGCGAGAAGTCAAAACGCAGATAATCAGGACCAACGAATGAACCTTTCTGCTCAACGTGAGTTCCCAGAACTTCTCTCAGAGCCTCGTGCAATAAATGCGTTACAGAGTGGTTTGCCTGAGAATTTTTTCTTTCGTTTGCATTGACTTTTGCATAGAAAACCGCTCCTGCATCTTTCGGAAGTCCGTTGATTAACGAAATAATCAATCCGTTTTCCTTTTTAGTTTCAATAACTTCAAAGCTTTCAACCGCATTTTCCAAAACACCTTTATCACCGATCTGTCCTCCTCCTTCAGGATAGAACGGGGAGTTGCTCAACACCACCTGATAAAATTCGCCGTCTTTATTTTCTACTTTTCTGTATCTTGTAATATACGTTTCCGCTTCGATTTGGTCATAACCAACAAAAGTTTCAGGCTTTTCTTCTAAAACCACCCAGTCGTACACTTTAGAAGCAGAATCTTTTTTAGATCGTTGCTTTTGTTTTAACATTTCAGCTTCGAAACCAGCTTCATCAATCGTCAAACCTTTTTCTTCGGCAATAATTCTCGTCAAATCATCAGGGAAACCGTAGGTATCATATAATTCAAAAACTTCTACACTTGATAGAACTTTAGAATTTTCTGAAATCGTCTGCTGAATTAATTTTTCAACTCTTAATAAACCTGTTTCAATAGTTTTTAAAAAAGATTCTTCTTCACTTTTGATGACTTCAGTGACTAATTTTCCTTGCTTTTCCAATTCCGGGAAGAATGTACCCATTTGATTTTGAAGAACAGCTACCAATTCAAAAAGGAATGGTTCTTTTCGATCTAAAAATCGATAAGAATAAGAGATTGCTCTTCTTAAAATTCTTCTGATTACGTAACCTGCACCGCCGTTTGAAGGTAACTGTCCGTCAGCAATCGCAAACGAAACTGCTCTGATGTGATCTACTACAACGCGGATCGCAATATCTTTTTCGTCCGTTAAAATTCCTGTATATTTTTTTCCTGAAAGTTCTTCAACTTTAGCAATCAGAGGCGTGAAAACATCAGTATCATAATTCGATTCTTTCTGTTGCAAAGCCATACAAAGACGTTCGAATCCCATTCCTGTATCGATGTGTCTTGCAGGAAGGTTTTCCAGTGATCCGTCTGCCTTTCTGTTGAACTGCATGAAAACCAGGTTCCAGATTTCGACAACCTGAGGATGGTCGTTGTTTACTAGTTCAAGTCCGGAAATTTTAGCTTTTTCTTCGGGAGTTCTCAAATCTACATGGATTTCTGAGCAAGGTTCGCAAGGTCCGCTTGCACCCATTTCCCAGAAGTTATCTTTTTTGTTTCCGTTGATGATTCTGTCTGCAGAAACAAATTGCTTCCAAAGATCATAAGCTTCAGTATCTCTTTCCAGATTTTCCTTTTCGTCACCTTCAAAAATGGTTACGTACAGATTTTCTTTTGGAATTCCGTAGACTTCCGTCAACAATTCCCAAGCCCAGGAAATGGCTTCTTTTTTGAAATAGTCGCCAAAAGACCAGTTTCCCAACATTTCAAACATGGTGTGGTGATAGGTATCACGACCCACATCATCCAAATCGTTATGCTTTCCGGAAACTCTTAAACATTTTTGGGTATCTGCAATTCTTGGCGCCGTCGGAGTTTTATATCCTAAGAAAAAATCTTTGAACTGTGTCATTCCAGAGTTGGAAAACATCAGCGTTGGATCGTCTTTCAACACGATAGGCGCTGAAGGAACTATAAGGTGGTTTTTACTTTTAAAATAGTCTAAAAACTGTTGGCGTATTTCCTGTGAAGTCATTTTTTATAGCTTTTAATATCAAAAAAATTGATAAGGTTGCAAATTTAATATTTTTAAGTGATTGTAAGATATTGTTATTGGGAATTTATAGATGTTTTGAATTGTTTTTACTGAAGTTAAGTTGGTTGTTCAGCGTTATCTTTGTCATTCCACAGGAATCTCGCCGTGAAATTCAAATGTTTAGATTCCTCCGGAATGACAAACTTTGAAAAAAAAGATCAAAATTTTTCAATTAACTTTTAAATTAAAACCGTTCTGATTCGTTTTTTCGTATATCATATTAAAGAAATTGATCGTTGAAAATTAAACTAAATCAAATTTAATTTTAGCGTGAAATTTGCATCTAACTTAAGTGTTCTAAAAATTATATCAACAAAATGATTAAGCATAATAAACAAAAAATGAAAAACATATTCATATTACTGGGAATGTTTCTTGGAATTGCTGTTTTTGCAGCAAGCTGCGGAGATTCTAAAAAAGTAAAACCAACAGAAACTAAAGAAGAAAATCAAAAAATTATGGAAGCAGGAAATGTAAAAGAAGTTTATTTTGCAGGCGGATGTTTTTGGGGAACCGAACATCTTTTTCAGCAGGTAAGAGGCGTTGTAGGAACTGAAGTAGGATATGCCAACGGGAAAACTAAAAATCCAACGTATGAAGAAGTGGTGAGCCATACTACAGGTTTTGCGGAAGCGGTAAAAGTGAAGTACGATGCAGATGAGGTAGATTTAAAACTGTTGATTGAACTTTATTTTAAATCAATCGATCCCACGACTTTAAACAGACAGGGAAATGATGTAGGAGATAATTACCGCAGCGGAATTTATTTTACGGATGCCAATACAGAAAAAATTGTAAAAGCAGAAGTTGAAAAATTAGCCAAAAATTATTCTAAACCGGTTGTCGTAGAGGTTGAAACTTTGAAAAATTTCTATAAAGCGGAAGATTATCATCAGGATTATCTGAACGCAAATCCGGGAGGTTACTGTCATATCGAACCGGGACTTTTTGAAGAAGCGAGAAAAGCAAACCCGCCAAAAGCGAAAAAATAAAATTGAAAAGTTGTCGAAAGGCAACTTTTTTAGTTTAAAAATCTTTCTTTGATGCTGAACATAGTAATGTTTAGGAAGATTAAGAAGCCAAAAATTAAATAAAAAGCCTGTTTAGGAAGTTGCTTTATGAAAAATTTCGTATCATCGAAAAATGTTGGCTTATATTCATCACGAATGACATCGTTACAAAGTAAACATTCATATCCAATTTCCTTTGCATTGGAGTTTTTATAATAATGGACAACAAAGAAATGACCGGTCTTTTCTAAGTCAAGACCGTAATGTTCCTGTTTGGAAATATGCATATCATTAATTAAAGAAATAAAATCATCGTAAGAATTTTCTTTATTTAAAATGAATTCAATTCCGGATTCTTTTTTGTTTTCCCGTTGTAGTTTTTTAATTTCTGAAATATAGAATTTAGAATTTCTTCTTGCTTCATTAGGTTTTACCTCTATTTTTTGATAGTTCCAATTTCTGATATGTTCAAGTGTATTTTGCTGATCAACCGGAACTTTAGGATCATATTTTGCCGGAATTCCAAAATCCATAATATTGGGAATAGGTTCGTTTAGTTTCCGATTTCCCAAATACCAAAACAAAACAGGAATCAATAATGCGCTTATCAATCCCGGAACGTAGTATATTTTCTTTCCTGAAACCATCGGTTCAAATGTAAATAAAAAAAAGTGACTCAAAAAATGAATCACTTTTATATTTGAATAATGTTAAATCTTGAAATAAAAACTACCAATCTCTCTTTTTCAAGATCAGATAAGAACCCAGAATGAAAATTGTACACCAAACGATACAGGCAATCAGGCTTTCCGTAGGATAGGTAAATTCATATTTCATACCCATCGCTTTTGCCATATTAAGTCTCATCATCGGGTTTGGAATTAAACTCGACATACTTTCCAACGGTAAAAGTTTGCTGAAGAAAAAGTCGTTTTGAAGAATCTCATTTCTCTGTGGTCCCTGCATTCCGCTAACTTTCGAATAGGTTTCAATACCTCCAAGAATCGATTCGCCTACCCAAAGCACAAAAAACGCAAGAAATACAAAGATTGATTTTCTCAACAAAATAGAAAGAAACATTAAGAAGCAGAAAAATGTAAACAGCTTTAAAAAGTAATTTCCAATGAAAAATATTTCTGCATAAACCTTTGATGATTCTGTATCTTTAGAATATTGAAATCCTAAAAACATTGTAATTGCCAAAACAAGTACAGTGGAAATCACCGTAAAAATCGTAATGGTAATCAGTTTTGAACCGATAAATTCTTCTCTGCTTAAACCATCTATCGTATTCTGTTTAAACATTCTGTTGCTGAATTCCTGACAGATGGAGAATACAATGATTAATCCTAAGAAAATCTTCAGTAAAGCAACTATCCATGTGGTGAAATTCCAGATTTCCGGAAAATTATAGATTCCCTGTTCTTTTAAATTAATAGGATTTCCGAAAAGTTTTATATCAACCAAACCAATTAGTAAAAAAATTACCAATATTGCAAAGTAAAGTATCGTAAAAACCTTAAACGGTGTGTAATTCAGGTTCTTGTAGTATTCAAGTTTTAATAATTTTATCATGATTAGTTGGTGTTTTTTACAAGTTCAAGGAATTGATTTTCAAGCGATTGTTTTCTTTTTGCAAGATGAGATAAGAAAATGCCTTTTTCTGATAATTTCTGATTTAGAGCAGACGCAGAGACAGATACATCTTCAAGTATCTGTGCTTTGATAACATCGCCGTCAATATTGATAGAACCGAACCATTGAAGTTCTTCCAGAACAGTCATCAATGCGGTGTTATTATCAGCTTTCAATTCAAAATATCCTTTGTTATTCGTTATTTCGTTCACTCTTCCGGAGTAGATCGCATTTCCTTCTTTCAAAACGATTACGTGGCTGCATATTTTTTCAATCTCATCCAAAAGGTGACTCGCAATGATGATGGTGATTCCCTGTTTTGCGATACTCCCGATAATCTCTCTGATCTGAATGATTCCTTCAGGATCTAAACCATTTGTAGGCTCGTCTAAAATCAAGACTTCCGGATTATTCAGCAAAGCAGAAGCAATTGCCAAACGTTGTTTCATACCCAAAGAATAGGTCTTAAAAGCGTCTTTTTTTCTATCTAAAAGTTTTACGGTTTGCAATACTTCATCAATTCTTGAGAACGGTGTTCCTTTTATTTCTGCAACGATTTTAAGATTGGTTTCGGCATTTAAATAAGGATAAAAATTCGGCTGTTCAATGATGGCACCTATTCTTTTCAGTGTTTCAGGATCAGTTCCTTTTTTGCCAAACCAAAACCAGTCGCCACTTGTAGGGTTAATGGTTGAAAGCAGCATTCCGAAAGTAGTTGATTTTCCGCTTCCGTTGGGACCGAGAAAGTCCATATACATTGCCTCTTTCTACGTCAAAGGAAATATTGTTGACAACAACTCTCTTGAATTTTTTAGTCAGATTTTTGACCGATAAAACTTTTTCCATGTTTTTAATTCTATATGCAATAGGTTTCTCTTTTTCGTAAAATGTTACAATGAAGTTCAAATATTATTAGAAAGTTAATACGTTAATAAGTTTATTGATAAGAACTAAATTTTTATCCAACATCAAACGACAAAGAACGAGTAACCATTAATCTATCATATTTTTTATTACATTTGATTCAAAGATGATTTATGAAGTTAATAGAACTGGCAAAGGAATTGAATGTTTCCGCAGAGGCTATCAAGCAGTTTATTCAGGATTTTGATCTGGATCTTATTGATTGTATCACCACTCAATTTGAAGTGAAACAAGATTTTGAAAAGTTTGCCCGGGAAAATGTGGATTTTTTGAAACA
Source organism: Chryseobacterium sp. AC405b (assembly GCF_979258685.1). NCBI lineage: Bacteria > Pseudomonadati > Bacteroidota > Flavobacteriia > Flavobacteriales > Weeksellaceae > Chryseobacterium > Chryseobacterium sp. AC405b. The sequence goes on along the minus strand of NZ_OZ409877.1, from coordinate 3,201,794 downwards.
ATATGAGAAAGATTTAGACGAAAATAAAACTATCGAACAGATAGCCGAAACCATCAATCAGCCGAAAGAAAAAATTGAAAAGGCAATTGAGGAAGATCAATCCAATATTTTTGATAACGGATTTTTCCGTTCTTCGGTTTCAAGTTATGGCATTGACAATAAGCTAGGAGGCAATTATCAATTTGTCTATAATTATTTTGGAAATAAAACCAGGCTGCAACAGCGAGATTTTATAGGTTACAGAGATTTGTTTTTTTATATTTCTAGCATTTTGGAACCGTTTTTAAATCCTCAACAGATCAGAGACTGGGGTATCAACAAACCTGTTGGAATCATTTTATATCGTGTCCTCCGGGAAGCGGTAAGATTTTTTGGGCAAACAAAATTGCGGAAATAATTAGTTATCAATTTAAAGAAGTCAAGAAACATTATCTGGGAACCTCTTTTGTAGATGGAAATCAGACCAACTTTAATGATTTTCTTTTAAAAATGATGAAAGAAGAAAAAGTTTTGCTTTTTTTGGAAGATTTTGATGAAATTATGATGGCGAGAAGTGCTGAGACAAATGTTGCGACCTGCAATCTAGAATCTCAGGAAGTTATTCTTCATTATATATCAAAATTTGAAAGCGAGGATGTTTTAATGGTTGGTTCAGCCAATTCAGTCGCCGATATTGATGAAGAAATTCTGGCACCCGGAAGATTTGATGTCGTAATACCTGTTTTTCCTCCCAATGCGGCGGAGCGGTCGGAAATCATTCTCTATTCAATGACCAGAAATCTAGATAAAGATTCTTTGCTTTTCAGGATTCTTAAAAACAACAAAGCTGATAAAATTCCTTTCTGGAGCGGAATTGCTTCTAAAATGAAAGTTTTTAGCAATACCATGCTAATTGATTTTACCCAAAGTTTAAAAAAACGGATTAAAAACCGTTATGACAAAACTAAAAACGAAAAACTCATCATTGATGAAACACTTTTAAACGGCGCTTTACGGGATGCCGGAGCAAAACTGACTGAAGAATATCTCAACCAGATTGCCCAGTTTTTAAGTGATGTGATCGTTAATAATTTAGATGATTTCCAGATGAGAATTCATGCTTTAAAAACCGAATTAGAATCTTACAAAGCTGTGGAAATACCAAGAAGAGAAATAGGTTTTCAGCATAATGATGAAGATAAGGTATAAGTGAAATAGATTGAGCGTTGGAGTATTGAAGAAATTACAGCTTTAAATATTACCCATTTCAAAATACCTTTACTCATGATTTATCCGTAAATTTACACCTCAAATTTTATAGTTTTGATTAACAACGACCAGATAAAAGAAACCCAATCCAGGATTCAGGATTTATATAAATTTTTGCAAATCGAGAAAAAGAAAATTGAGATTGCAAACGATGAAGAAAAAACACTTGCTCCGGAATTTTGGGACAATCCCAAAGAAGCAGAAATTTTCATGAAGCAAATGCGCTCCAAGAAAAAGTGGGTGAATGATTATGAGGAAATTTTTACAAGATTTGAAGATATTCAGGTCTTAATGGAATTTGCTAAAGAAGATCCGGATTCTGAAAAAGAATTAGACGAATCTTTTCCGGCTCTTGTAGAAAAAATTGAAGATCTGGAGTTTAAAAATATGTTGTCTAATGAGGGCGACGAACTTTCTGCTGTCTTACAAATCACAGCAGGAGCAGGAGGAACCGAATCTTGCGATTGGGCTGCAATGCTCATGAGAATGTATACGATGTGGGCAGAAAAGCAAGGTTATAAACTACGGGAACTGAATTTTCAGGAAGGTGAAGTTGCAGGTGTAAAAACGGTAACTCTGGAAATAGACGGCGAATTTGCCTTCGGATATTTGCGTGGGGAAAATGGTGTTCATCGTTTGGTAAGAATATCTCCGTTTGATTCTAATGCGAAAAGGCATACGAGTTTTGTTTCGGTTTATGTATATCCTTTGGTTGATGATACGATTGAAATCAATATCAATCCTGCCGATATTTCCTTTGAAACCATGCGTTCGAGTGGGGCAGGAGGGCAGAACGTCAACAAAGTGGAAACAGCTGTTCGTCTTCGTCACGCATCTTCCGGAATTATTATTGAAAATTCTGAAAGCCGTTCTCAGCTACAAAATAAAGAAAAAGCAATGCAGCTTTTGAAATCCCGTTTGTATGAAATGGAATTGGCAGAAAGAATGAAAGCCCGAAACGAAATTGAAGCCGGAAAGATGAAAATCGAATGGGGAAGTCAGATAAGAAATTACGTGATGCACCCATACAAATTGGTAAAAGATGTACGTTCCGGACACGAAACTTCTGATGTAGACGGTGTAATGAACGGAAATTTAACCCCATTTCTTAAAGCCTTCTTAATGGCAGACGGAACTTCGGTTTCTGATGATGACCTCGACCTATAAAATATCATGTTTGAATTTTCGTTAAAATATGCTAATATATTTTCAGCATAATTTTATTAAGCTTATTTTTGTTCATCATCATTACTTATGGAAGATTACAATAGCTGGAGAGATTTACTAAACCCCGAATTCTATATCAATATGGGTGGGTTTTGGGTTATATTGTTTATCATTTTTGCCGAAACAGGTTTGTTTGTAGGGTTTTTTCTTCCGGGAGATTCTTTGCTTTTTGTTTCTGGTATTTATGCGGTAGATATTATTTCTCAGACTTTTGGGTCTACAGGAAGTGATTTTTTAGACACTACTCTTTTGGCAAGTGCTGTGGCGATTGCTGCTATTGTAGGTAACCAGGTAGGATATTGGTTTGGCAGCAAAACAGGACCTGCTCTTTATAAAAAACAGGATACTTTTCTTTTCAAGAAAAAATATTTATACCAAGCTCATGATTTTTTTGAAAAAAATGGTGCATTAGCTGTAATTATGGCAAGATTTTTACCTGTGGTAAGAACGTTTATGCCAATTGTAGCCGGTATCGTGAAGATGGATAAAAAGGCATTTCTACGAGATAATATCATTGGTGGTATACTCTGGTCTTTCAGTTTGATCTTTGCAGGGCATTATTTAGATAAGTTGTTCATGGATCAATTTGGGATTAATCTGAAAGAAAAGCTTGAATTCATCATCATCATTATTGTTCTGGTAACTACAGTTCCTGTCATCCTTAAATTTGTCCTTGGAGCTCCAAAAGAAAACCCGAAATTGGAGGATGAGGTTTTAGATGATTTGATCGACAAAGAAAAATAACTAACTTTAAATAAATTATATAACCTGCTTTCTTGAGCAGGTTATTTTTTGATCCAGTCGAGAATGTTTGGGTAAATGATGCTGTCTCTTTTCTTCTTATTAAAAAATCTCGGAGCGTGACCTGTTTTATCCATAAAAACAAATTTGTGCGGAACATTCAACGCAGTTAATGCTGAATCTAATGCTAAACCCTGCTTCTGATTAACCAGAAAATCCTGATTCCCCTGAAATAATAGGGTCGGAACATTCGTGATGTTTGCAATAGGGCTGGCTTTTTTAAATTCTTCAGATAAATTCTTTCGGTCAAATTGTATTCCTACCATTTTCTGAACGGTTCCCGATGTATATTTTGAATAGAATGAATGTAAATATTCCTGAGAATAAAAATCTGTAGGTTCACTTAGGGAGATGATTTTTTTTATTTTGTCTGAATTCTGATAACCGTAAAGCAATGCCAAATGTCCGCCTGCGCTTTCGCCCAAAAGAATATAATTATTGGGAAAAAGTTCTGCTTTTTCAGATAAAGAATTGAACTTTTCAATTGCTAAACTGATGTCTTCAAGCTGCTCTCTGTAAGTTAAATGTTTTGAAACCAAACGGTAATTCATATTAACGCTCGGAATATTGTTTTCAAAAAGCATTTTCTGAATTTTAATCATGTGCTCTTTTCTGCCGTATTTCCAGGCACCGCCATGGAGAATTACAACGACAGGAGAATTAGCAGCATAATCTGCAGGAAGGAAAATATCCATTTTCTGGCGTTTGTGTTCTCCGTAATTTAAATTGTAAATTTTTTGTTCTTTATTTCCCACCCAAACCCGAAATTTAGAATTACAAGAATTGAATACAAAGCCTATCAATCCTAAAACAAAGAAATGGTAATTGAGAATCAGCTTTTTCATAGAGTAAAGGTAAGAAGAAAATAGTTTCTCTCTAAATGAATGCAAAATTTAATAACCTTTCAGCATTTGAAACGCCGGATGATTAAGAACTGTTCAAAAACTATCTTCAAAATCAAATTAAATCTATATTTTTGCAGGACTTAGCATTAATTAAAAATATTAAAACAATATGGCTTCTGGTTTTTTTGCGATTTTAGATGATATCGCTGCTTTGATGGATGATGTTGCGGTTACGAGTAAAATTGCGACTCAGAAAACAGCAGGTATTTTGGGTGATGACTTAGCGGTAAACGCAGAAAAAGCGACTGGTTTTCTTTCATCAAGAGAAATTCCTGTATTAATGAAAATAATGAAAGGGTCATTCATCAATAAGCTGATTATTGTACCTTTTGTTTTCCTCCTAGAATGGCTGTATTCGCCTGCGATAAAAATTATCCTGATTATTGGTGGATTTTATCTGGCTTATGAAGGGGTCGAGAAAATTGTAGAATTTTTATTTCACAGAGAAAAAAAGGGACATGAAGTAATTGAAGAAGCAGACGATGTGATTCAGAATGGTGAAGAAGCTGAGAAAGTTAAAGTAAAATCGGCCGTAACCACTGATTTTATTTTATCCCTTGAAATTGTAATTATCTCATTGGCTGCAGCAAAAGATGGCTACGAAGCTTTAAAATCACAGTTTAATCCGTTGCTTGTAGAAATTGTTACCGTTTCGGTAGTCTCGATAATTGCTACCGTAGGAGTTTACGGAATTGTAGCATTAATTGTAAGAATGGATGATGCAGGCTTCAAGTTAATTAAGAAAAGCAATGATAAAGGTTTCTTTGCTAAATTGGGACATCTACTTGTAAAAGCTCTTCCTTTTGTAATAAAAGCTCTGGGAGTGATCGGTACAATTGCTTTGATTTTGGTAGCAGGCGGAATTTTTGATCACAACATTGATTATCTTCATCACTCACTTCCAACATGGAACGAAACGTTGAAACAAATTATTTTCGGTATAGTTGGAGGATTAGTTGCTTTGTTTTTGATTACCGGCGGAAAGAAAGTATATTCATTAGCTAAAAAAAAATAATTGGTATATCTTAATAGAAAATCCTGCTTTGAATGATCACGGCAGGATTTTTAATGCAAAGTTTTATTTATTTTGCGAAAATTGAATGTTTAGTTCTTATTGTTACTGACTAATTATGGGTAGAAATTTGTCAATTGATGTTTTAAAAATTGTACTGGCATTTTTTGTCGTGTTCCTGCACATGAATTTTTTGAAAGATTCTTATCCAACTTTAAGTTACGTCTTGGTCAACGGATTGTTCAGAATCGCAGTTCCCGTTTTTTTAATTATTACAGGATTTTATTTCTTTCACATTGACAACAAAAAAAAGCTGAAAAAATGGCTTTTCAGAACGTTTTTGCTTTATGCAATCTGGATGCTTATTTATGTGTCGTATTGGAAGGATAACGAACCGATTTTCCTGACTGTTCTATTTGGTTATCATCATTTATGGTATTTAATCGGAACTTTTTTTTCAGGCTTTATTCTTTATTTTTTAAGAAATCAAAGTTCTACACTATTGATTGTACTGACTCTTTTTTTATTTTTGACAGGTTATATCATTCAGGTTTTGGGAAATTTGCATTATTTTCAACAAAATCATGATATCATTTTGAATGATTATCTGCTTTACCGAAATTTCCTTTTCGTATGTTTTCCATTTTTAACGATGGGCTTTTTGATTAACAAGCACGAAATTGATATCTCAAAATATAAAAAGCCATTTCTATGGATGATTTTGTCTGTTTTGTGTGTTATTGCAGAAGCGATTTTTAATTATCACACAATCAGTTCAGAAAGCACAGACATCTTATTTTCTTTGATTTTTGCCTGTCCGCTGGTGTTTTTATACTGCCAGAAAATATACATCAAAACTACTTCAAAAATTTTGGCAAGTCTATCCACAGCAATATATGTTGTTCATCCGCTGATTATGAAGTCAACCTTTTACAAGGAAATTCAATCTTTTCAGATTTTGATTTTTCTGGCAATTTTAATTCCTTTAAGTTTTGCTTTGGTTTACCTCAATAAGAAATTCAAATATTTGCTTTAAACTTTAATTTTCAGCATTCATCTACAAAATAAAATCATCAAAAAAAACTATTAATTTGATGAATTATACTGCCCGAAAATTTGTATTCAATAAAATAGAGAGAATTTAATTTAAATCATAATTCATAATAACAAGCCTCAGAATAAAATGAACAAAATCCTGTTGTGCATCATTTCTGCTGATAAGTTTGTTTTTGTATTCGTAAGAACCCAAAACTTTCAATAAAGTTTTGTAAGTGTTATAATCTTCGTCTTTAATTCTGATTTTTACATGTCCGTCTTTTCTTTTGATAAGTTTATCATCTAAAGTTCTGACTTTGAATAAAACGTCGCAAGATTTAGGAACAAGACCGTAGTATCTTTCTACAATATTTACTTTGAAAGCATCAAAGACTATCGTGTTAAAAACAAGATTGGCTTTAGAATCTGGTGTGCGAAGGTGAAGTTGATAGTTCATTTTGAATTGCTACCTTTTAATAAGGTATAAAATTAAATAAAAAATTGAAGCTAAAAAAGAGACTTTTTTTATAAAGCCTCTTTTATTATCTTTTTTAGTTGAATAAGTCTTTCACTTTGTCAAAGAAAGTTTTTTCTTTTCCTGAAGGTTCTGCTACCATGTCACCGCTAGACATTTGCTTTTCAAAGAAATCTCTTTGCTCTTTATTCAGTGTCTGAGGAGTCCATACATTGATATGGATAAACATATCACCTTTACCGTAGCTGTCGATACTTGGCAAACCTTTTCCGGCTAATCTTAAAATTTTTCCGGATTGAGTTCCTGCATCAACGGTAATTTTTACTTTTCCGCCAACGGTTGGAATTTCTTTTTTTGTTCCCAGAGCTGCTTCTGCAAAAGAAATATACAATTCCTGATGAAGATTGTCTCCTTCTCTTTTGATAGTCTGATCTACTTCTTCTTCTACAATTACAAGTAGGTCTCCGGGAATTCCACCAAACGGCGCATCATTTCCTTTGCCTCTCACATTCAGCTGGATGCCGTCTCTCGCTCCTGCAGGAATGTTGATTGAGATTTCCTCTTCATCTTTTATTAAACCTTGTGCGTTTGCACCTGTAGGAATTTTATCGGCAACTTTCCCGATTCCCTGACAGGTTCCACAAGTAGTTTGTGTCTGCATCTGTCCGAACATTGTGTTCATCACTTTCATCTGAACTCCGGCTCCGTTACAGGTAGGGCAGGTTTTTGAAGTGGCACCTTCTGCCATCTTCATTTTTTTTACTTTAAGAGTTTTTTGAGTTCCGTTTACCATTTCTTCAAGATTCAGCTTGATTCTGATTCTTAAATTAGAACCTTTCACCTGCTGACGACCGCCACCACCGCTAAATCCTCCAAAACCACCTCCGAAAATATCACCGAACTGGCTGAAGATGTCTTCCATATTCATTCCGCCTCCGCCGAAACCACCTCCGCCATAGCCACCACCGCCCACTCCTGCATGACCATATTGGTCGTATCTTGCACGTTTTTGGTCATCACTCAGGACTTCATAGGCTTCTGCAGCTTCTTTAAATTGATCTTCAGCTTCCTTATCTCCCGGGTTTTTATCCGGGTGATATTTGATCGCCATTTTTCTGTATGCTTTCTTTATTTCGTCGGCACTCGCAGATTTGCTGACCTCAAGAACCTCGTAATAATCTCTCTTTGACATATATTTATAAGTAATAAACAATGGGTAATGAGCAATATTAATTACTTATTACCCATTACTGATAATTAATTTCCTGTTACAACTTTTGCAAAACGAATCACTTTATCACCTAAAGTATATCCTGTTTCTATAACGTCTACAATTTTACCTTTCAAATCTTCAGAAGGAGAAGGGATCTGAGTAATTGCCTCGTGATAATCTACATTGAAACTGTCACCCGCTCTTACTTCCATTATTTTTAAACCTTTCTCGGTTAATTTACTTTTGAATTTCTGATAGATCAGCTCAATACCCTGAATGTCTGTAGCGTTTCCATTTTTACCAATTTCTTTTAAGGCTCTTTCAAAATCATCCAAAACACCCAACATAGAAACCATCATTTCCTGATTGGCATAGGTGAAGAATTCCATCTTCTCTTTTGAAGTTCTTTTTTTATAGTTTTCAAACTCAGCATACAATCTGATATAACGGTCTTTTTCTACTGCCAAAAGTTCTTCTGCAGTAGGAATTTCTGTCACATTTTCTTCTGTTGTAACTTCTTCCTGAGTGATGTTTTCTTCTTGATTATTGATATTTTCTTCGTTGATATCCTGATTTTCCATGTTTCAATAACTTTTTATAAAGCATGATTGTCAAAGATTTTGCCAAAGAAAAAAAACAGGACATTTAGGCAGGTTTGTGTAGAGAAGGTTAATTTATCATCTACCTATTCCCCGAAAAATGTTTGATATAAAAGATAGAGATTGAGAATGATAATAACAAAAGTAATCACCCAGACACAGGTTTTCAAAAAGGGCTTATTGACAAACTCACCCATTTTTGCTTTATCACTTGTAAACATCACCAGCGGAACCACTGCAAAACTCAACTGCATTGATAAAATTACCTGACTTAAAACCAAAAGATCTGTTGTTCCTTTCTCACCATATATAATGGTCACAATCAATGCAGGGATTACGGCAATTAATCTTGTAATCAGTCTTCGCAACCAGGGTTTTAATCTGATGTTTAAAAAACCTTCCATTACAATTTGCCCGGCAAGGGTTCCCGTTAATGTAGAATTTTGTCCGGATGCCAAAAGAGCAACTGCAAAAGCAATACTCGCCATCGATGCACCTAAAATAGGAGTCAGCATTTTGTACGCATCATGAATATCTGCAATATGTTCATTTCCTGTTGTATGAAAAGTTGCTGCAGCTAATATTAAAATAGCAGCATTAATGAAAAACGCTAGTAGTAATGATACTGTGCTGTCTAAAGTTGCAAATTTTATAGCCTCTTTTTTTCCTTCTTTGTCACGGGTGTAATCTCTGGTTTGTACGATGCTGCTGTGAAGATATAAGTTGTGCGGCATGACGGTGGCTCCTAAAATTCCGATACCAATGTAGAGCATTGCGGGATTGGTGATGATCTCTTTTTGAGGAATTAATCCTCCCAAAATGGCATTGATTTCAGGTTTAGAAATAATAATTTCATACCCAAAACACACTAAAATGATAAACATCAATCCTGCAACAATACTTTCTATCCAGCGGAAGCCTTTTGCCTGAAGCAATAAAATAATCAAGACATCAACAGTTGTAATCACAATTCCCCAAGTCAAAGGAATTCCAAAAAGTAAATTTAAAGCAATTGCAGAACCTATTACTTCTGCAAGATCGCAGGCAGCAATGGCAATTTCACAAAATATCCACAACATGAAATTTGTAGTAGGTTTAAAATGATCTCTGCACGCCTGTGCAAGATCTCTCTCCGCAACAATACCTAATTTTACAGACAAATGCTGTAAAACCATTGCGAAGATATTCGATATTAATATTACAGATAGTAGAGTATAACCGAATTGTGAACCGCCGGCAATATCCGTTGCCCAATTTCCGGGATCCATATAACCTACAGCGACCATCAATCCGGGTCCGGCAAATGCAAGATATTTCCTCCAAAAACTACCGTTTCTGGGGATTTTTATAGATGAGTAAACTTCTGATAATGAGTTTGAAGTTTTCTCTTTTCGCCAAGCGCTATTAAGTTTAAAATTCATAATTGTTAGAAATGACTAACAAATGTAATTAAATAAATGAAATGATGATGATATTCATATAAAAAATCCCGAAATATTATTCCGGGATTTAAATTATGTTTAAAAATAAAATTATTTTGTAAATCTTACAGCCATTTTTCTGTCAACTGCTCTTTCTTCGTTAGTTGCAGAAGCATCAACGGTTGCAAATTTACTTCCGTAACCTTCAGCTCCTAGAATCTGAGTACCAACACCAGCATTGGTTAATGCAGTTTTGATGAAGTTTGCTCTTGCAGTAGAAAGTTTTACATTGTCTGCTTCAACACCGGTTTTGTCGGTATAACCACCAATTTTGATTTTTGCATCCGGGAATGCTTTCAAAATTGCTACCAAGTTATCAATTTGACCCTGAGAACCAGCTTCTAATTCTGTAGCAGAACCTATTTTGAAGTTCACATGATCAAAACTGTACCAAGTATCTTTTAAAGCAGCATCGTCAGCTGCACTTGCATACGACCCGCTTTTCAAGAAAGTAATCATATTATCTTCCATTCCTCCTTTGTAACCTTTCAATGCTGTACCGTTCAGATCAATGTTTTCATCAACTTTTGTTGTTGTCATTGTTGTTGCAGTATCATTTTGCATTGATGATGAATCATTTACAGTATTTAAAGAATCACCGGCAACAGTGGTTGTAGTTGTTGTTTCTTTTTTCTCACACTGCTTCCATATAAAATATGCTGCAGCAATTAATAATAGCAAAGGTAAAAGCCATTTCCATATAGATCCACTGTCCGATGTAGTGGTCGCTCTGTCGGGGAAAGTTCCGCCATCTGCAACACTTTTTGTTACTTCAATTTTCTTTTCTTCGTGATGTGTTGGGTTAGGAAGCGGTGTTGTTGGTGTGGTTCTGATGGTATCATTATCGTTATCAAACTTGTAACCTTTCGCCCAGTCTCCTACATTTAAAGATGCTAAAGAAAGACCTGCAGGCAGTAATGATGAAACTATACCTTTCTGATCATTCAGTAAACTTGAAATGCCTGACTGATCAAGATTATTATCAGCTGCATATTTTCCTACAGAACCTACTGTTGCCCCAGTTACCAGATTAAGTAAAGAAGCTGACGAGTTATTGCTGATTCCTGCATAAGTTGCAATAGAATTAACCAGACCTCCTAGTTTGTCACCAAAAATTGATGTTAATAAACCTGCAACCCAAGAGTTATTGGTAATCGTTCCCATTAGATTTCCAAGCAATCCTTGAGAAGGAGCATTTGAAATCGCATCCAGAACAGCTGGATTGTCTGAATTGTTAGCCAATCCTCCAACAACTGCTGGTAATAAACCTCCGATAGCTTTTGAAATACCGGATTCACTTTCGCCCAATTGCGATGCAGCCTGTGTTACTAATGCAGAACCTAGCTGTCCTTTAATTAAATCGATGATGTTTAATGACATAATGTATTATTTGATATTAATGTATTATAAAATTAAACAAAAATCTCTCCAAACGTTGATTTTTTAAAAAAAATCTTCAAAAAATTAACTATTTTTTGAAGATTTGATAATATTATGTTAAGTATTAATAGGCTTTCGCATATAAAACACGTCTCTTAGATGGCTTTCCGGAAATCATAGAAATTCCTTCTTCAATGTCATCATCCATCGGGATACATCTGATTGTAGCCTTGGTTTCTTCTTTTATCTGCGCTTCTTCCTCATCAGTTCCGTCCCAATGTGCATAGATAAAACCTCCTTTTTCTTCTAAAACCTTTTTAAATTCTTCATACGAGTCAACTTTTGTGATGTTTTCCTTTCTGAAATTTAAGGCTTTAGTATACAGGTCATTTTGAATGGTTTTCAATAAATCTTCAATGTATGTATCTAAACCTTCCAGCGGACGGGTTTCTTTCGTAAGATTATCTCTTCTTGCAATTTCTACGGATTTATTTTCTAAATCTCTCTGTCCCATAGCAATTCTCAAAGGCACACCTTTTAATTCGTATTCGGCAAATTTCCAACCCGGTTTGTTATGGGTATCATCATCAAATTTTACGGAAATTCCTTTTGCTTTTAATTTATTCTGAATCTCTAAAGCGACTTCGCTGATTTGATTTAATTGTTCTTCACCTTTAAAGATAGGTACAATCACCACTTGAATCGGAGCAAGAGTAGGAGGTAAAACCAAACCGAAATCATCGGAATGGGTCATAATCAAAGCACCCATCAAACGGGTTGAAGTTCCCCATGATGTCGCCCAGGCATGTTCTATTTTCCCTTCTTTGTTGGTAAATTTCACATCGAATGCTTTTGCGAAATTCTGTCCCAGGAAATGAGAAGTTCCTGCCTGAAGAGCTTTTCCATCCTGCATCAGAGCTTCAATGCAATACGTATCATCGGCTCCTGCAAATCTTTCAGACGGTGTTTTTACACCCATTACAACCGGCATTGCCATGAATTTTTCTGCAAAATCTGCATACACATTATTCATTTTTTCCGCTTCTTCCAATGCTTCGTCTTTTGTAGCATGAGCAGTGTGACCTTCCTGCCATAAAAATTCTGAAGTCCTCAAAAACAAACGGGTTCGCATTTCCCAACGAACAACATTTGCCCACTGATTGATCAAAATCGGTAAATCTCTGTAAGACTGAATCCATCCTTTATATGTATTCCAGATGATTGCTTCAGAAGTTGGGCGCACAATTAATTCTTCTTCTAATTTTGCCTCCGGATCAACCATCAGTTTCCCCGGATTATCCGGATCATTTTTTAAACGGTAGTGGGTAACAATCGCACACTCTTTAGCAAAACCTTCCGCGTTTTTTTCTTCAGCTTCAAATAAACTTTTCGGAACAAAAAGCGGGAAATAAGCATTAACGTGACCTGTTTCCTTGAATCTTTTGTCCATCTCGTCACGCATCTTCTCCCAGATTGCATATCCGTAAGGTTTGATAACCATGGATCCTCTCACGCCGGAGTTTTCAGCCAAATCTGCTTTTACTACCAACTCATTATACCATTTGCTGTAATCTTCGCTTCTTGAAGTTAATTTTGCCATTAATTTTTTTTTAATATTTTAACTTTTGTATATTATTGTAATCTAAAAATAAAAATCTATTTTTGATAGTTGCTTGTTACCAATAATTTGGTATATTTTTGGTACAAGATGCAAATATAATTTAAATTAAAAATTTATCCATTATCATGAAAAGAAATATATATAAAAATTTATTTGGAATTCTAAAATCCAGAGGGGTTTTAGCAGTTGCAAGTGGTTTATTATTAATGTCTTGCGGTGCCCAGGTTGGCGGTTACAGTGAGACCGACGGAGTATATTATGATCCCAATAAAGATACTCTTCCTGAAGGGGTTATTATTAACGGAGATCAGGGAAATAGAGTAGGAGATTATTACGATTACTATCCACAATCTAGTATTGTAGAAAATTCTCAGATCAACTCTCAAGAATACGACAACAGATACAATGAATGGAGCAATGTGAATAACAATGCAACAGACTCTGACTGGGGTAATTTTGCAGGAAATGAAACCAACATCTATGACAACTCTTGGGGTTGGGGAATGGGTTGGGGTTCACCATGGGGATGGGGCTCGCCTTGGGGATGGAACGGCGGATGGGGCATGGGAATGTCATTCGGCTGGGGAAATTCTTGGGGATGGGGAGGATTTAACCCTTACTGGGGAATGGGATGGAACTCACCTTATTGGGGAATGTACAATCCTTACTGGGGCGGTGGATATGGTTTTGGAAATTGGGGTTACGGAAACGGCTACTGGGGAGGTAATTATTACAGACCAGCTTACAGAAGAAGCGGAGCGAACGGAGGAGGATTTGTAAACAGTACAAAAGGGATCAATAAATCTAATTCAAGCGGATTTAGAAACGGCAACAGTGGTTCTGGTTTCAGAAATAGCCAAGGAAATAATGGTGGTTTCAGACAAGGAAATTCAAACGGTGGTTTCCGTCAGGGAACAACCAATGGAGGTTTTAGAAATCAATCTGGTATGAGAAATCCAAATGCTCAGCAAAGACCCAATTATAATTACAGACCACAACAACAGCAGTCTCAACCAAGATACAGAAACGACAGCGGATCAAGACCAAGTGATAACGGTGGTTTCAGATCGGGAGGATATAACTCTGGCAGTAGCGGAGGCGGTTTCAGATCTGGAGGATCTTCTGGCGGTGGTGGAATGAGATCAGGCGGCGGAGGCGGCGGTTTCAGATCCGGAGGTAGATAATATTAAACTCAATAACTATTAATAAAATAATGTTAAAAAAATCTTTAGTAATAATGAGTATTTCTGCAGCATTTTTTGTGCAGGCTCAGGATATTTCAGTAATCAGAAACTCCGTGGATGTATATTCAAACACTCCAATGGTAGGATCTTCAAAGTTTAATGCGATGGTAGGTTCAAACGGAGCTTTAGGAGGTGACGCTACTTCGCTGATGACGAATCCTGCAGGTATAGGAGTTGCCATTGCAGGTGATGTTTCAGGAACGCTGTCTGTAATTAATAACAAAAATACGGCTTCATTAGCGGGTTCTTCTATTGATTACAATATCGACAAGGTTAATATAGGAAACGTCAACGGTGTCGCTACATTCCAATTGATGACAGAAACGCCTTGGAAATTTATTAATGTAGCAGCAAATATTTCGACAACTTCTATAGAAGACTATGTAGAATCACCAGGTAACTCTAATGTTTCTATTGCGAAAAATCTTGTAGATCAGGGTGGAAATAATGTTGTAGGAAATATGTCGTATTTAGGTCATGCATACAACAGATACGGAACGCAAACAAAATTTAATGTTGGGGTAGGTGCAAATTATAACAATTCATTATATTTTGGTGCAAGTCTTAATATGCATGGAGTAGATATGGAGCAGTTTGACAGCGCAGTTTTCGGATTAGACTTAGATAATTCGGTTACTACTTTCGACAAACAATTTACTCCTTATTCTGAAAATTCAAGCGGATTCTCAGGAAGTTTAGGGGTAATTGGTAAAGTAAGCAATCAATTAAGATTGGGTGCATCGATTGAGACTCCTACTTGGTGAACCATTGACAGAGCTTATAGAGACTATTATGACGGTGCAGATGGAATTTATTATGATAATTTTGTAGAAGACAGAACCTTTAGATCTCCTATGAAAGCAACCTTAAGTGGTGCATTTGTTCCAAGCAAAAACTTTGCGATAAATGTTGACTACACTTTAGGTTTGACAAAGCCAAGATATAAAGTACAAGGTTCAGCAGAAACTGAATTAAACGCTTTTTTCAATGATAACTACAAAAATTTATCTGAAGTAAAAGTTGGGGCAGAGTACAGAATCAAATCTCTGAGATTGAGAGGAGGTTATTCTTATGCATCAAGTCCTTTTGATACCACAACAATCAGTGCATTTTCTAATGCAGGTACAGTGGGCGACAGCAGCTTCAGCAATTATATTTTAGGAGACAGAAGTACAATTGGTGCAGGTATCGGATATGATTTCGGGAAGTTTTATGTTGATGCAGCTTACCAAAACGTAAGTTCAGAATACAAAAACCCGTTTTTGGCGGGATATGAATTTGATAATTACAATACAGGATATTACTCCGGAGATTTTGATGTAACCACTCCATCTTCAGTAGTATCAGATGTAAAAAATATCCGAAACAATTTCTTCCTTACAATAGGCTGGAAATTTTAATCAGATTTTTACTTAAATAAACAAAGGCTACGAATATTTTCGAAGCCTTTGTTTATTTATTTGAACCTGATATCAATGATGATCGTGAGGATGAGAATGAAATAAATGCATGATTAAAGCTAACGAAACCCCCAATATAACCAAGCCAATCTTTGACCAGTTGATGTTGTGATTTTTATTGCTTTCAAAAATAATAACGGATGAAATATGCAGGAAAATACCACCCACAATCGCAAGAAAATAGGGTTGCCATTCAGGATTGAAATAATTTCCGAGCAACATTCCCATTGGTGAAGCTAAAGCAAACAATGCAACAATTAAAAGAGAAGGATACGATGCTTTTGAGCCCGATCTGTTAAACAAAAATGCTCCCAAAATAAACGAAATAGGAAGATTGTGAAACAAAATTCCTAAAAGATAAGGTGACCAGGGATTCGTTTCATTTGCCAAAGGAATTCCTTCGATAAACGCATGAATAAACAGTCCGACCATCAATGCGGCGGGTAAAATATTACCACTTTCATTATGATGATGGAAATGCCCATGCTCAAAACCTTTTGTTAATGCTTCCAAAATCATTTGAAGTAGAACACCACCAATAACGAAAATTCCTAAATTTTCACTTACTTCTGACGTATAAACCAGCGGGAAAACTTCATTTAAGCAAATGGTAATCAGGAAACCGGCACTCAAAATCAAAAGGTTTTTTGCAAACTGCTCTTTTTTACCAAAGAATTTTCCAAGAAAAACTCCGGTGATGACGCTTAGAATTAATAGAATGAGAATCATTATTTCTTTTTAAACAAATTGATGCAACGTGGCGAAATTTCTTTCTGAAAATCATTCAGCTGATAATCTCCCCAAATTTTTATTCTTTCAAAACCACATTCTGAAGCGTAGTTTTCGATAGTTTCTAGGGTATGAAGTTTTACTTTTTCGAAAAAATGTTTAGACTCTCCGTCAATTTCAAAGCGAATATCTTTAATAATATGTCTGCCTTCAATTTTTTTAGAAATATGAAAATCAACTCCTTCTCTCTGAACGGTAGTTTCCGGAACTAAATTTCCGGTTACATATTCTTCGTTCAGATAATCTAAAACAAAAAAGCCTTCTGGTTTTAAGACATTGTAAACAGACTGGAAAACGTTTCTGTCATCAGCTTCGTTATCAAAATACCCAAAGCTCGTAAAAAGATTAAAAACCGCATTGACAGGTTGAGAATCGATAGGATTTCTCATATCATGCACTTTGAAAGCCAGATTTTCATTTTCAAACTGTTTGTCAAACTCAATACTTTGTTGAGAAAGGTCTAAACCAAGCACATCGTAGCCCAATTTATTAAGAAAAACAGAATGTCTTCCTTTTCCGCAAGCGAGGTCAATTATTTTTGAAGATTGAGGCAGCTGAAGCTCCTGAGTGAGTTTTGTGATGAAGTTTTCTGCTTCTGTGTAATCTCTGTTACTGTAAAGCAAATGATAATAAGGTGTATCAAACCAAGATTCAAACCATTCCATAATGCAAAAATAACTAAATTTGCGGTGTTGAAAGAAAAGTATTTTAAATATTAAAAGAGTGAAAAGTTCAATTAATTGAGAAATTGAAATGGTAATTCTTTCATTTTTAAATAGTTAAATCTTTTAATTATAATTTATGGATACAGAAAATATTAAAATTCAGATAAAAACATTCTTCGGATTAGAAACCGTTTTGGGTGAAGAGATCAAAAAACTGGGTGGAAGAAATGTTGAACTTAAAAATCGTGCAGTGAATTGCGAAGGAGATTTAGGTTTTCTTTATAAAATCAATTATTCTGCAAGAACAGCTTTGAAAATCCTGGTTCCGATTGATGAGTTTAAAGCGTATAACGAAACAAAATATTACGACAGGCTCTTCAAATTTGAGTGGGATCAGTTCATGGATGTCGATCAGACTTTTGCCATAGATTCTACGGTGAATTCTGAAAGATTCAGTCATTCTCAGTTCATGACTTTCAAAATGAAAGATGCGATTGTAGATTATTTCCAGAATAAATATGGAAAGAGACCCAACATCGAAACGAAATCTCCTAATATCAAATTTCACCTTCACATCGACAGAGAATTGGTAACAATTTCTCTCGATTCTTCAGGTGATGCATTATTCAAAAGAGGCTACAGAAGAGAACAGGGTGAAGCACCGATCAACGAAGTTTTAGCTAGCGGAATGCTGCAACTGGCAGGTTGGGACGGAAAAGGAAATTTCCTTGACCCGATGTGCGGTTCGGGAACGCTATTAATTGAAGCTGCGATGATTGCGATGGATTTGCCTGCACAATTGTACAGAAGAGGATTTGCTTTCCAAAACTGGAAAAATTATGATGAAGATTTGTTTGCAACAATAAAACAGCATCGCGTAGACAGAATCAGAGAATTTCACGGAAAAATCGTGGGTTATGATATCGATGGTAGAATGCTTGATGCTGCGAGAACCAATGTAGAATCTGCAGAAATGGAAGACGTCATCGAAGTAAGAAGAGAAGATTTCTTTGATACTAAAAAAGATATGTTTCCTTTATTAATGGTTTTCAATCCGCCTTATGACGAGAGAATTTCGATTAATGATGATGATTTTTACAAAAAGATAGGAGATACGTTCAAAACGAATTATCCTAACACTTTGGCGTGGCTGATTTCTTCAGATCTGGATGCCCCGAAGAAAATAGGATTGCGACCTTCAAGAAAAATCAAACTCTTCAACGGAAAACTGGAAACCCGGTTTTTGCAGTATGAAATGTATGAAGGAACGAAGAAGTTGCATAAACTGGAGAATAAAGAAGAATAGATTATGCCTTTTGACTTTTTTGACGGTTTAGGATTTATTGGTGATCTGTTGAGTTTTTTAGGAAACAGTTCAGATTCAGTATCTGTTAATGAAAAAGAAAAGTCTAAGAAAAAATCGAAATATACAGTAGAAATGTGGAGTGGAAGTTTAATTTTTTTAACTTCCATTCTATTTTTTTTCATTATTAAAGATCCTTTACCATCAGAAAATTTCACGCAGACTTTGATTATCTGCGCAATCTTAGGATTTGTTATTTCTTTTGTTGTTTTCTTTATACTTTTTCATGCAGGACTTTATTACTTTAAAAGTCTTTTTAAATTACTGTTGTTTAGTGGATCCTTCATTGTATGTTCGATTGCCGTGTTGTTGCTGATTTATTTTAAATCGGGAATATTTTAGTTATTGGATTTAATATTTAACTAAAAAGATGATTGTAAATTCTTTGATCGCTGTCATTAATTTTCCCATAATAATATATTGAAATATTGCACCGAATATTTGGCATTTTCCAAAGGTTGATGTTAATTATGACAACTTGTTTGCGAAATCATTTCTGAATAATTAATTTTGAAAAAAAATCCATTTGAATCCTACCATCTCCATTGTCGTTGCCATATTTAATCGAAGAGACGAGCTTTTTGAACTTCTTAATTCGCTCGCTTTTCAGACTGACAAAGCGTTTGAAATCATTATTGTAGATGATGGTTCTCTCATCGATTTGAAACCGACCATTCATAGTTTTGACGGGATTTTAGATATTAAATATTTCAGGAAAGAAAATTCAGGTCCCGGTTTGTCAAGAAATTACGGTTCAAAAAGAGCTTCGAACGATTGGCTTGTTTTTGTAGACAGCGACGTGATTGTGGAGAAATATTATATTCAGAACATAAAAAAAGATATTCTCACGATTCCTTGTGATGCTTTTGGAGGTGCAGATAAGGCGCATAAAGGTTTTAATCTGATGCAGAAAGCGATTTCCTACTCGATGACTTCTGTTTTTACAACCGGAGGAATCAGAGGAAATAAAAAAGCGGTTTCCAAGTTTCAGCCCAGAAGTTTTAATATGGGAGTGAAAAAAGAGGTTTTCGAGAAAGTTGGTGGTTTTTCAGAAATGAGAATTGGTGAAGATCCGGATTTGTCGATGACACTTTGGGAAAACGGCTTTACAACAGCTTTTTTTGATGATATTGCGGTCTATCACAAACGCCGTGTAGACTTTGGAAAGTTTTCAAAACAAGTCTATCAGTTTGGTTGTGCAAGACCTATTCTGAATCAAAGACACCCGAAATATGTAAAAATCTCATTTGCATTTCCTACGCTGTTTTTGTTGGGATATATTTTAGGATTTATAGAATATTTTGTTTTGGGAAGAGGGGTTATTCTCGCATTTTACGGGTTGTATACATTTATGGTTTTAATTCATGCGATGGTGGTTACAAAGAATATAGCCATTGCAGGAATGGCTGTTATTTCTACTTATATTCAGATGTTTTCTTATGGTTACGGTTTTCTGAAGTCCTGGTTTCTGCTGAATGTTGTCAGAATGAAACCTGAAGACGCTTTTCCAAAACACTTTCACAAACAATTATAAGCTAAGTTGTACTCATTGATAATTTAGAGAAATTTTTTTTCGTCAATTCCCGTAAATCATTTAATTTTAAATTTTTTAAAACAGTGATTGATGAAAAATAAATCCTTTGAAGTTTACTACGATTTTCCATTTTTCTTTCAGGAAGAACTGGATGAAATTATTAATGCTCATGAAAAAGTTGTTTTCCAAAAAGGAGAAATTATTCTTCGTGAAAGCAAAACAGCTAATGAATATTATATTCTGGAAAAAGGCTTGGCGCGTTCGTTTGTCAATGATTTCAACGGAAACGAAGTGACCACCAACTTTTTTGCAGAAAATGAAATTATCATCGAAGTATCTTCACTCTTCCAAAGAATCCCAACACAGGAAAACATCGTCTGCATCACCGATTGCGAATGTTGGAAAATGGATTTTGAGGTTTTTCAGGAGCTGTTTCATAAAATTCCAAACCTCAGAGAATGGGGAAGAGCCTGGATGTCGCAACAGCTTTTTCTTTACAAACAGCGTTCTGTAGAGATGTTCACGCTATCTGCCACCAAACGTTATCTTCAACTTTTAGAACAAAAACCACAAGTTATACAGTTTGCACCTTTAAAACAAATTGCTTCCTATCTGGGAATTACAGACACTTCATTAAGCAGAATTCGTAAAGAATTGGTTTCGCATCCAAAGAAAGATTAAATCTTGTCTTATGGCAAGTTGAATATAGCATATACGAAGTAATTTTGGTTAAAAGTTTAACCTTAAAAAAAATTACAATATGCAGATCACCGATATTTATGTAAATCTTCACGTAAAAGATGTTCACAAAACAAGAGAATTTTGGACGAAGCTAGGATTTGAGATAAACGAGCAATTCTCTGATGATAAAGCAATTTGTGTGGTCATGAAAGAAGACCATATTTACACAATGTTTTTACAGGAGGAGTTTTTTCAGACTTTTACAAACAGAGCTATCTCGAAGAATGATACTACACAGACGCTTCTCGCTATTGGTGTAGGAAGTCGTGACGAAGTGGATGCCATGGTACAAACTGCAGTTGAAAACGGCGGTTCTGTCTACAGCGAAACAAGAGATCATGGATGGATGTATCAAAGCGCTTTTGCAGACCTTTATGGCCATCAGTGGGAAGTGATGTACGGCGACATTTCTCAATTACCTGCTCAGCCTTAGATTTTAAATTTTCAAATATAAAATTATGGACACACCAACATCAAAAAAATTAGACATCATCATTCCCGCATTTCGTGGGCACAGCCAAAGTTTTCTTATGGTTCTTGACGGAATTTCTGAAGATGACGCTTTGAAGAGAATTGAAGGCAGAACCAATCACATTATCTGGATGGTCGGAAATTTTCTCGATATGCGGTATGCTTTAGGAAATGTACTCGGTCTGAGCGAAGAATTTGAATTCAAAGATTTTTTCTTTCAGGGCAGAGCTTTGGATGAAAACTTATCGTATCCAACTTTACAACAGCTGAAAGATAATTTTCATCAAATATCACCTTTAGTTTATGAGAAATTATTAAATGTTTCTGATGAAGAATTGGAAAAAGCATTTCCGATGGGAATGAACATTGAATTTTTCCCGGAAAATGTGCTCAACTTCGTTGGGATGTGCATCGGTCGTGAAGATTATCTATGCGGACAGATCGGTCTGATGCGCAGAATTCTAGGGTATGAAGGCATGAAATATGACTTTGATGAAAATATGAAATACTAAATTCTTTAAAAATTATTAATTAAATCTAAACCTAAAAATCATGGCAAAATTAAATCCATACCTCAATTTTGACGGTAAAGCAGAAGAGGCTTTCACATTTTATAAATCTGTTTTTGGCGGAGAATTCGTAGGCGAAATCCACAAAATGGGCAATGCTCCGGGAACAGAAAATTTATCAGATGAAGAAAAAAACAGAGTAATGCATATTGCACTTCCGGTTGGTGGTGATCTTTTGATGGCTTCTGATATTGTTCCTTCATTCGGACAGACATTATCAGTGGGAAACAGTAATTACGTTTCGATTTTCCCGGATTCCAGAGAAGACGCAGAAAAACTTTTCAAAGGACTTTCTGAAGGAGGAAACATAGAAATGCCCCTTGAAGATCAGTTTTGGGGAGATTATTTTGGAAGTTTCCAAGATAAATATGGTGTCTATTGGATGGTGAATTATAATGAAGAATATATAAAATAGTTTTATATTTAATGAATACAAGGGTAGCTGTTTTGGTTACCCTTCCTTTTACACAATTAAATAAAAAAATTATGGATAAAATAAAAATAGACATTACGATTTTGTCACCGGTAGAAAAGGTCTGGGATTATTTTAATAAGCCGGAACACATTACCCAATGGAATTTTGCTCACGAAAGCTGGGAATGCCCATCTTCAGAAAATGATCTTAGAGTCGGTGGAAAATTCAATAACAGAATGCAGGCAAAAGATGGAAGTTTCGGGTTTAATTTGATTGGTATTTATGATGAAATTATTCAGAATGAATTGATTAAATATCATCTGGAAGACGGCAGAAGCGTAGAAGTGATTTTTGAAAAAATTGACGAAAGCACCACCAAAGTAACAGAAATATTTGATCCTGAAAAACAAAACTCCGCCGAAATGCAGCGTGACGGTTGGTATGCGATACTCAACAACTTTCATAAATACGTGGAAAACAATTAAGAGTTTCCATTAAAAAAATAAAATCATGAATAACAATATTTTTCCATGTCTCTGGTATAACGAAGACGCAAAACAGTCAGCAGATTTTTATTGTAAAATATTTAACGGAAAAATTACGGCAGATACACCGGTTGTGATGAATATTGAGCTGTTGGGTCAAAAATTAATGCTTTTGAATGGCGGTCCGCAGTTTGAAAAAAATGCTTCGGTTTCGTTTATGATCATGTGCGAAACTGAAGATGAGGTTCAGAATTATTGGGATCAGTTATCAGATGGCGGAATTGTTTTGATGCCTTTGGATTCTTACCCATGGAGTAAAAAATACGGTTGGGTGCGTGATCAGTTTGGTGTGACATGGCAGCTTTATCTGGGTGAAAAACAGGGCGAACAAAGAATAATTCCGACCTTGATGTTTATTCACCAAAATAACGGAAAGGCTGTAGAAGCGATGGAATTATACACCAACATATTTCCGAATTCTAAAATAGAAAGCGTGCTGAAATACGGAGAAGGTGTAGGGAATGAAAGTCATGAAATTCCTGATAATGTACAACACGCTCACTTTGAGATTGATCATTATTCGTTCTTCTGCATGGATAATTCTTACGATCATCAATTTGATTTTAATGAAGGGATTTCTATGGTCATTATGACCGATAATCAGGAAGAAACAGATCATCTCTGGAATTCTTTAACGGAGAACGGAGGCAGAGAAAGTATGTGCGGCTGGCTGAAAGATAAGTTCGGAATGAGTTGGCAGATCGTCCCAAAAAAATTAATTGAATTGATGAGCGATGCTGATTTGGTGAAAGCTCAAAAAGTGGTACAGGCAATGATGAAAATGCAGAAAATCGTCATTAAAGATTTGGAACAGGCTTATCATTCTTAAATTTTTCGGCTTGCAGTTTGATGTAAAATCAGGTCTTAAAGCTTTAAAAATAAATTCTCAATTTTTTTGACTTTAAGTTTATGTAATCATTAAAATTAAAACTATGGAAATTTTACAATACGAAATTCAGATTGATGCACCATCAGAAAAAGTCTGGACGGTTCTTTGGGACGATATGAGTTACAGACAATGGACTTCTGCTTTCACCAAAGGTTCATTTTACGTGGGAACCTGGGAAGAAGAAAGCATCATGAAATTTTTTGACCCGAGTAACAACGGAATGTATAGCAAAGTTCTTAAAAATGATCCCAATAAAGAGATGGTTTTTCTGCATTTGGGAGAAATTTATGATGGTGTAGAAGTTCCTCAGGAGTGGGGAGATGCAACAGAATCTTATCTTTTGGAAGATACAGAAAACGGCACAAAATTAACTGCAAAAATTAAAACTTCAGAAGAATTTAAAGTATTTTTTGAAGAAAAATTTCCTCAGGCACTTCAGAATGTTAAATATTTGTCTGAAAATCAACTGTAGTGAAATACCAATATTCAAGTATAAAATCTTATTGATTTTTATATAATCAACAAAATCAACATTATGGAAACATTATCACACGAAATTATTATCAATGCTCCTAAACAGAGAGTATGGGACATTCTTTGGGGAACTGAAACGTACAGCGAGTGGACACAATTTTTTGGTTCGGGCTCTCAAATGAAATCAGACTGGAAAGTAGATGGTAAAACGTATTTTCTTAATCCAGAAGGCGCAGGAATGGTATCTACTATTGATAGTTTAGAAGAACCTGATCAAATCATCTTCAAACATCTCGGTATGGTTGATAAAGATGGAGTAGAAGATACAGAAAGTATGGAGATCAAGCAATGGAGCGGATGTTTTGAAAAATATTTTCTGATCGATTTTGATGGAAAAACAAAGCTTCATACAGAAGTGCAGGTTGACAAAGACTGGCAGGAGCACATTGATCATGGTTTTACAAAAGGTTTAGAAGTTGTGAAAAATCTTGCTGAGAATAATTGATAAGTTCTGAATATTATTTCACACCATACATTGCGAAAAGAGCTTATATTTTATTATAATTTTGCAATTGTAATCTGCGGAAATTTACCTGACTCATGAAATTATTAAGCATCCTTTTTATAACATTCATTCTGGCATTACTGGGAAGTAAAATCTTTCAGGGAAATTGGGATTTCTTGTTTGCCGGAAATTTAGGGATGGCTGTTTTCATTGTTTTTACAGGTTTTTCACATTTTAAATTTCAAAAAGGAATGGCTTTGATGATTCCTGATTTTATTCCTGGCAAATTATTCTGGGTATATTTTACAGGAATTTTAGAAATTGCAGCCGGAATTGGTTTAATGATTCCTTCAATACGTGAATTCACAGCAGTTTTACTTATTATCTTTTATGTTTTGGTTTTTATAGCCAATGTCAATTCATCTAAAAAAAAGGTCAACATTTTTAAAGGCGATTATTCTGGTCCGGGAATGAATTATTTATACACACAGCGGGTTCCGATGCAGATAATTTTAATTATCTGGACGTGGTATTTTGGTATTTATTATGCATCTTAAAGTCATTAAATTAAAAATTTTTGTATCTGAAAATGTGGATTTTAGGTTGTTATAAGGGGTAAAAAAGATGACTTATTTTGTGAAAACCAAAAAAAACTATATATTTGCACCAGTTAAAATTAAGCTTTTCAAATGTCTTGAAATTCACTATCACAGTAATTTAAAACATATATTAGCTTGAATAAATGAGTAGAGTTAGTTTTTAAAATTCTTTTCCATTTTAAAATTTTAGCACTTAAAAAGATCCGGTAGTTCAGCTGGTTAGAATGCCGCCCTGTCACGGCGGAGGTCGCGGGTTCGAGTCCCGTCCGGATCGCAACTACAATATCATAGTAGTGCAAAAAGCTTTAAAACATATGTTTTAAAGCTTTTTTTGTTTTATATCTGTTCAAAGAGAACTAAAAGGACAATTTGAAAGTGACCTGTTCAGTGACCAGTTGAAAGAGGTTTAAGAAGATCACTGAATTCAGATAAACCCTTTTCAGGAGCTATTTCAGCAACTGAATATCTTGTGATAAGTTTTTGCTAAGGTTTAATTTTAAATCTCAAAAGTTAAACGAAATGAACAAGATATTCAATTCACTTTTTACACCTTCAGCAACAACATTATTGAACTTTGAAGAGAGACTTTTTTTGAAATTATATAAAAAAGCCGGTTAGAAAAATCTACCGGCTTCTCTTAATAAGTATAAAAAAACTAACTATGATTTTTCAGTTCATTATTTTTTTATGAATTTGTTTCTGAACATTTTACCTTCTGCGCTTTTACATACAATCATGTAAGTACCCGGAACAAGACTGCTTACGTCGATAGCTTCGATAAATTGATGTTCTTTTTTCTGCTTTATGAGCTTTCCGGTCATATCGATAATTGATACTTCAGTATATTTCTTATGAGATTCTTTACCGATATATAAAAATTGAGCAGTAGGATTGGGATAAACATTTAAATTATTTTCCTGCGTAGTAGTTTCGCCGGTAGAAAGGTTTTGACAGAAATTCCAATTTCCGAAATTCAGCTGTAGAAAGGCAAATGTTGCTAACATTTCACATTGGTCTGGACAGTATTCTGTGCAGGCATAAAAACCATACAGCCCTGATTCTGTTGCAGTATAAGAATCTCCTGTTGCACCGGGAATGATGCAGGCATCTGTAGGTTGTGGAGGATTACTTCCAGGAATACACTTGAACCAGGTATGATCTCCATAAACCTGCGGAAAACCATTATTTAGCTCGACAGAAGCCCCATTACATACATTATATTCTCCATTTATTTCTTCATATGTTCCCGGCTGAAGATTTATTATCATATACGGAAGTCCATATACGTAACCGTCTGCCATGATTGGAGCGCTTTCGGCAGTACAACCATTTTCTGTAACCAGTACTTTAAAATAATACAGCACGTCACTGCTTCCATTGATTGTAAGAGTCTGCATTGTCGCACCGGGGATGGCGACCCAAGGGTTGGGATTAGGTGTCTGCCAATCCCACTCTTGCTTATACCATTGATAAGTTGAGTAAGTTTGTGTGGTAGACAGCGTTTCGTTTTCCGAATTACAAAACACTACTTTATCAGGAAACATCGTTCCCAACCTCGAACTTGTAATCATAGGATTACACTGTTGTGCTTTTATATTAAAAGCACATAACAATAAAAGACTCCAAAAAATTAATCTTGTTTTCATAAATATATTTGATTTGATGTTTTAATCTAGCAATACCCTGATTCCGAATCTCAGATTGAAATTCACAGGTTTTTCTTTATAAATAGTTTTTAAATTGCTGTTGTCATTAAAGTGGTAACCAATCCCGGGTTCGGCATATACACCGACATGTTTTAGCACTTTCAGCTGAAATCCTAACGCGGTATTGACGGAAATTTGTACAGGTTTCTCATCAGTCTCTTCCAGTGTTTCTTCTTTTGAAATACCATCTACAAAATATCTGGTTTTAATTTGGGAAGAAATTGCTTTTTCCAGAACCCCTCCACCTATAACATAACCTGTGAATGCACCTTTCTGAATCATATTATAACTCATCTGCACCGGAAGACCCAGATAATGAATTTGCTGCTCACTTCTGATATAGTTGTCATTGCTACCTGATACGACCTCCGCTGAAAGCTTTGTGTAATTAATTCCTGTTGCAATTCCCCATTTTTTTCCAATATTATGATATACTGAAGCTCCAAAAGTTACTGGTGCTTTATGTTTAATTTTTGCATCTACTTTTTTATCCTGATTGGCGAGAAGAATCTGCATCAGAGGATCGTCTTCAAATCCTACACTCCAGATTTCGGGAAGACTCAGGGTAGTTCCGTTTAAAGTTGCATATCCGGGAAACTGATCTGTAGAATTTGAAGAAGTATTCCCAGTAAGTACTCCCACCATCCATTTTTTATTAGATCTATCGGTTGCCAGCTTCGACTCTGATTCGTTCTGAAGTTTTTTCTTTAATTCCTGTTCTTCTTTTGTTAGCAGTTCATGAGTTGGTACTTCCTCTGTGTGTTTTAAATCTTTAAATGGAATCCGCTCCTGCTTCTGTGAGGCACTTTGCGTATTCTGCCAGGCGATCTTTTCATCATATTCCTTTTGGACTTCAAAAGCTTCTTTCTTCCAAAAAAAAGTTGCAGAACTGGCATCATTGGTCAAAGTATGATCGACTAAGAATTGATTAGATTTTTTTTCCCGATCAAAATTAAATGAACTTTCGTCTGTTTTTTTTCTTAAAAAATCATCACTGGAATATCTTTCCCGAGCAGTTGATAATTTTTGCGGATCAGAAATTTTTTCTCCGAATTTTTCTCCGGATTTAGTAGCAAATTTTTCTGTTTTTAAATTTTCTTTTTTGCCATTAAAATCCATGAATCTGCCAAGAGTGAAAAACAACAAAATTGCAGCAGCAATACCTCCGACACGATACCACAGATTTTTCCGGGTATGATCTTTAATCCCATTTTTTTCTACGTTGAAATCATCGTTCATCTGAAAAGGAATGATCGGTGCTTTTGATTCTTTTTCTTCAAAGAGTTTGTATCTGATATCTTCCCACAAGTCATCAGGAACCTCTTGTGTATGATTTTCCATTTTATTGCGCAGATTGTTTAACCAATAATTATCCATACGGTACCATTTTAGATAATTTGTACTCTTTTATTTTTTTTGCGAGAATTGATTTCGCTCTGTGAAACTGTGATGCTGATGAGTTTTCTGCGATATTTAAAATATCTGCGATCTCTTTATGACTTTTTTTCTCAAAAACATAGAGATTGAAAACCGTTCTGTAGCCGTCCGGAAGAGCACGTATCATTTCCATGATTATCTTTTGGGAAATTTCTTCAAAATCTGAATCTTCGTCTTTCTCTTCATTAAGAATTTCAAAATCTTCAAATACTTCTTTGAAATTCAGCTTTTTTTTGATCTGTTGTAATGATTCATTGACTACAATTTTAGTAATCCACGCTTTCAAAGAACCCTCACCTCTATATTCGAATGTAGAAATCGAACTGAACATCTTTACAAAACTGTTTTGTAAAACATCATTAATATCTTCTTTGTCAATGATGTATCTGGAACATATATAAGTAAGATTGCCCGAATAAGCCTCGAAAAACTCTTTCCAAGCCATTTCTTCCTTTTTTACAAGGCGATCAGCCAATTTCTGTTCTTTATTTTTCATTAATCAACGGTGATGCACCTTCTGACTATCAATTTAATATCCTACAAAGATAGGAAAGCCCCGGATGGAGGCTTATCCTGATTTATGGCAACAATTATTTAATTTTTAGACTGATGGGTACATCATACTTTAAAGGCTGATACGGGTTAAGATCTATTCCGTCAACATTTATTGTATCTGCAACAAAGCCAAATCTCAATGAATGATCGTACCCCACAAAAAAACCTTTCTGCACAGCTTTCATTTTTACAGTTACATTTTTGGTCATACCATCCACTGGCATCTGAAAGACCAGATTTTCAGGTGTAAACGATAATTCTACAACATTCTGACTTGTATTGATCTTCGGTGTAAAGTGAAGTTGATATTGAATTTTTCCAACTTTAGATAGAACAGAGTCTGCCTTTACGGGATCTGTAATAATCGTTCTGACAACTTCTCTTACAGGAAAATCCTTAAAAGTAATGACGGTATCTTTAGCGGTAAAATCTATCATTTTCTCATTGTATTTATTTCCTTGCGAAGTCACAAGTCTTGCTTTGTAATTTCCGTTGACATCCTCCGGTTTTACGGCAGGAGATTCGTAGCCGTCATTATTGCATGAGATTAAAGAAAGTCCTGAAAGAGCAACCCAGGCGATCATAAAAAATTGTATCCTTATTAATTTCTTCATTATTCTACATTATGCTATTTAACGTTTTCTTTGAGTACTCATTTATATAAATCCGATTTTATGAAAATCTTGCATGAGAATTAGCAAAAATGTTTTGAATAGCTAATAAACTGTTGATTTTCAACCGTCTTGTTTGACGTTTTAGAACTATTTAACTTTGTTTAGATGTTGATGTAATCTGTTTAAATAAAAATTTTGTAATATTTTTCAGGATTTTATTAAATCAAATTGAAAATGGAGATATTCATCCTGAAATTAAAAGTCTTTAAATTAGATGAAATTGCAAAAGCTCATACTTTTATAGGAAGTAATTTTAGTGTCGGCAAGATAGTTGTAGTTCTCTAAAAATCAAAAAAACAATATTTATGAATTCACAGGTGGAAACAGAGTTTCAGACACAAAAAGATTCAAAACAAATTTTTCTCTCAGACGTTCTCGATGGTTTGAAAAGCAGTTCGAAACGATTGTCATCAAAATATTTTTACGATAAAGCGGGCGACCAACTTTTTCAACAGATAATGAATATGCCTGAATATTATCTGACCGATTGTGAACTGGATATTTTTAAAAATAAAACCAAGGCGTTGGCAGATAGTATTATTTCTGATCATTCACCTTTCGACTTAATTGAATTAGGCGCAGGCGATGCAATGAAATCACGTTATCTGCTGGAAT
This sequence comes from Chryseobacterium sp. AC405b, assembly GCF_979258685.1. NCBI lineage: Bacteria > Pseudomonadati > Bacteroidota > Flavobacteriia > Flavobacteriales > Weeksellaceae > Chryseobacterium > Chryseobacterium sp. AC405b. The sequence continues at coordinate 3,171,547 of NZ_OZ409877.1, read as the reverse complement.
ATCTGACAAAAGAAAATATAGATTTCACTTATATGCCAATCGATATTTCTGGAAATATTCTTTCGGAAATAAATCATAAATTTACGACACAGTTGCCAGAATTAGAGGTCGTTTCTTTAGAGGGCGAATATTTTGATATGCTGGACAAGGCAATGACCATATCGCAAAGAAGGAAAGTAGTTCTTTTTTTAGGTGGAAATATCGGAAATATGGATTTGGAAGAGTCCTCTCATTTCTGCAGAGAATTGAGGAGAAAACTCAATCGTGGCGATATTCTTCTGGTTGGTTTCGACCTTAAAAAAAACCCGCATACAATTCTCAATGCCTATAATGATGAGACAGGCATTACATCATCTTTCAACCTGAATCTTCTCATCAGAATGAATCGCGAACTGGAAGCCGATTTCGATGTTTTGAATTACCAGCATTACCAAACCTACGACCCTATATCAGGCGCTTGCAAAAGTTATCTCGTAAGTCTTTCGGAGCAAAATGTACACATAGGCAATCAAGTCTTTCACTTTGAAGAAAATGAACTGATCGATATGGAGATCTCACAAAAATTTTCCCGAGAAGACATCAGTAAACTCGCCAAAGATTCGAATTTTCATATTATTGATGAAATCCACGATTCTAAAAACTGGTTTGTAGATTCTATCTGGCAGGTTTTATAAATTTTAAATAAATGAATCAAATGAAGACAAATTCAGTAATAGTAAGATCAAATTCGATTACAAATTGGGCAGAGAAATATTCAGAAATTCGTGACCTTTCGGTGGAAATTTGCAGACCTCTCGAGATTGAGGATTATGTCGTTCAACCCATCATTGATGTCAGTCCACCAAAATGGCATCTAGGCCATACAACCTGGTTTTTTGAGACTTTTATTTTGGAACCAAATTTCCCGGGTTATCAGGTTTTTGATTCTCAGTATAATTACGTTTTCAACAGTTATTATGAAACTATCGGTGCAAGAGTAATCCGAACCGATCGCGGAAATCTGAGTCGTCCGTCTGTTTCTGATATTTACAAATACCGGGAATATGTCGATGAACAAATGAATGCTTTTCTTCAAAGCGAATTTTTAACTGAAGAAATAAAACCTTTACTGGAACTCGGACTCAACCATGAGCAGCAGCATCAGGAATTATTGCTGACTGATATCAAATATATTTTAGGTCACAATCCACTTTTTCCGGCTTATAAAAAAGAAGAAACTGTAAAAATAAGATCTAATGAAAGTTTAGAAATGATCACATTTTCAGAAGGTGTTTACGAAATCGGTTTTGAAGGAGAAGGTTTCTGTTTTGATAATGAATTGGGAAGACATAAAGTTTATTTAAATGATTTTGAAATAGCACATCGATTGGTAATCAACAAGGAATATCTTGAATTTATGGAAGCAGGAGGATATGAAGATTTCAGATATTGGCACGCCGAAGGTTGGGATTGGGTGCAGCAAAACGAAGCAAAATCCCCATTATATTGGCATTTGATTGAAGGAAAGTGGATGAATTATACTCTAAATGGTTTGCAGGAATTAGATCTGAATAACGCAGTTTGTCACATCAATTTTTATGAAGCCTCAGCTTTTGCTTCCTGGAAAGGGATGCGTTTGCCAACCGAAGCAGAGTGGGAGATTGCATCCAATCATTTTGAATGGGGAAGCCGGTGGGAATGGACGAATTCTGCCTACTTGCCATATCCGGGTTTTAAAAAAGAAGCCGGTGCAGTTGGTGAATATAATGGAAAATTTATGGTCAATCAAATGGTTTTGCGTGGCGCTTCAGATGCAACACCAATCGGTCATAGCAGAAACACGTACCGTAATTTTTTCCAGACGGGATTGAAATGGCAGTTCACCGGAATCAGACTTGCTCAATAACTGCCCATGATTACATTAGAATCGGTTTCAAAAAGTTTCAACGGAAAATCAGCAGTAGACGGTATTTCTTTTCAGGCAAATGATCGGGAAATTCTAGTGCTTCTGGGAACCAGCGGTTGCGGAAAAACAACAACTCTGAAGATGATTAACCGCTTAATTGAAGCTGACTCGGGAAATATTTTGATTGATGGTAAAAATATCCAAGATCAGAAAATAGAGAAATTGAGAATGGGAATTGGTTTCGTAATGCAGCTTTCCGGACTTTTCCCTCATTATACAGTCAGGCAGAATATTGCCGTTGTTCCTGAATTATTGAAATGGGACAAAAAAAAGATTCAAAACAGAACTGAAGAACTCTTGCTCAAACTTCATCTGTCCGAAGATGTGCTTTCCCGTTTCCCCAGTGAACTAAGTGGTGGTCAACAGCAAAGAGTAGGAATTGCACGGGCTTTAATAGCCAATTCCCCAATTCTGCTTATGGACGAGCCTTTTGGAGCTTTGGATAACATTACGAAAGCCGATATTCATTCAGAATTTAAATCGTTGGAAGAACTTAAAAATAAAACCATTATTCTCGTTACTCACGATGTTCAGGAGGCTTTTGAATTGGGACATCGGATTTGTCTGATGGATACAGGAAAAATTATCCAGACCGGAACGCCGAAAGAAATGTTGTATCGTCCGGAAAATGATTTTGTGAAAGACTTTTTCGCTGAAAATAGATTGTTACTGGAATATAAAGTGGCTAGTTTGCAGGATGTTAATTCTTTCATCCATTCAGAAAATTTTATCAGTGAATTTAAATTTACAAAAGACACAAGTGTTTGGGATGCTTTACAAAAATTAAGTTCTGACCATAAAAATACTGAGTCATACGAAATGCTGATCAAAGCTTTCAATATTTATCGAAAATTACAAATTGTATGACGCAGCAAAGTCTTTGGCAGTTCGTCATCGAACAACACGAAAAATTACTGACTCAGCTTGTGCAACATCTTGGGCTGACTTTTTTGTCATTGCTTCTGGCGATTATTGTGGGTTTGCCTCTCGGAATTTTAATTGCAAGAAAAAGAAAACTTTCAAATCCTGTTCTTGCTTTTGCCGGGATTTTACAGACCATTCCAAGTATTGCTTTGTTAGGATTTATGATTCCCGCTTTTGGAATTGGTGCCACTCCGGCAATCGTCGCCTTATTAATCTACGCACTTTTACCGATTATAAGAAATACTTTTACAGGAATTACAGGAGTTAATCCCGCTGTGATTGAAGCAGCAAAAGCAATGGGAATGAACCGGAAACAATTGCTTTTCAAAGTTGAACTTCCGTTGGCGATGCCTGTTATCATTGCAGGGATAAGAACTGCAGCCGTCATCAATGTGGGAGTGGCAACATTGGCATCGTTTGTCGCAGCAGGTGGTTTAGGCGAGTTTATCTTTGGCGGAATTTCATTAAACAATACCAATATGATTTTGGCAGGTGCAATTCCTGCAGCGTTATTGGCTATTTTGCTCGATCAGACGATTGCAGTTTTGCAGAGATCAGGTTATCGGTTTTTAAAGAAATTAAAGTACATAATTCCAGCACTTTTAGTGAGTTTTGGAATTATTTATTTAATGACATCAGTTTCTGATAATAAATTGAAAGCAGGTTTTACGCCCGAATTTATGGGGAGACAAGACGGAAATTTAGGTCTGCGTTCCGTTTATGGAATGGATGTCAATCCTAAAGTCGTGAACGATGCCGTAATGTACAAAGCAGCGTACGAAAATGAGTTGGATCTCATCAGCGGCTATTCTACGGATGGAAGGATCAAAGCTTTTGATTTATATGTTCTCGAAGATGATAAAAAAATATTTCCACCGTATTTTGCAGCTCCGATTATTAAAACCAAAACATTGGAGAAGTTTCCTGAATTGGAAGAAACTCTGAATTTATTATCAGGGAAATTCAATGACTCGATAATGACGGATCTTAATTACCGTTCCGATTATCTTAACCAAACACCTGAAAAGATTGCAAAGGATTTTTTAATTAAAACTAAATTATATAAAGTTCCACGAAACGGTAATGGAGGAACAATTCGTATTGGTTCAAAGATTTTCGGCGAACAGTACATTCTCACAGAGATTTATAAAATCCTGATCGAAGGCTACACCCATTACAAAGTGGAAACCAAAACCGGATTGGGCGGTACGAAAATCTGTTTTGATGCTTTGATGAACGATGCCATCGATTTTTACCCCGAGTATACAGGAACTGGACTTTTAGTTTTATTAAAATCTACAGAAAAAACCATTAAAACTGTTTCTCAAAATGCCGATGAAACCTATAAATTTGTAGATTCAGAATTCAGAAAACAATATGGGATTCAATGGTTGAAACCGCTTGGATTTAATAATTCTTATGCCTTAATGATGCGACAAAAACAGGCAGACGAATTGAAGATAAAAAGCATTTCAGACCTTAAAAAATATCTCGATTCAAAATAAAAAAATGAGTACTAGCAAATATAACTTTGACGAAATCATCAACAGACGAGGAACAGATTCTGTAAAATGGGATTTGGCGAAAGATGCAGAAGTTTTGCCAATGTGGGTCGCAGATATGGATTTTAAAACTGCGCCCAAAATTACAGAAGCACTTCTAAATAAAGTTTCACAAGGTATTTTTGGTTACAATCTTGTTCCGACAGATTTTTTCGATTCAATAATTCATTGGTGGAGAGAAATTCATCATTTTGATATTAAAAAAGAATCGATTTTGCCTGGTCCTGGAACGATTCCGACACTTTCTGCAATCTTGAGAACCTTTGTGAAATCTGGCGAAAATATTATTATTCAGCCGCCTGTTTACAACCATTTTTATAATCTTCTGGAAAATTGTGAATTTGGAATGGTCGAGAATAATTTAATCTATCAAAACGAAAATTATCAAATTGATTTTGATGATCTTGAAATTAAAGCCTCAAATCCCAAAACCACACTTCTGCTATTGTGCAATCCTCACAATCCCGTTGGCAGAGTCTGGAAAAGAACTGAGCTTGAAAAGATGGCGGAAATTTGTTCAAAACATCAGGTGATGGTAGTTTCAGACGAGATTCATGCAGATCTGGTTGTTAACGGTCATCAGCATATTCCTTTCGCATCGATTGCTGAAAATTATGATTTGAAATCTATTACTTGTGGTTCGCCTTGTAAAACTTTCAATCTTGCAGGTTTACCGATTTCTTATGTGATTTCTGAGGATGATGAAATTTTAAATAAAATTCATAAAACTTTCGAAATTCAGGAAACAAGTTATCCAAATCCAATGGCTGCAGAAGCTTTGGTTGCCGCTTACCAATATGGAAAAGAATGGCTGGAAGAACTGAAAATTTATCTTTATGAAAATTATCAATATCTTTTAGAATTTATCAGCCAAAATTTACCCGAAATTAAAGTCATTCCATTAGAAGCAACCTATTTGGTCTGGCTGGATTGTAGTTCATTAAATAAAACGTCAAAAGAACTTTCGAAAATTCTACTCGAAGATGAAAAGCTTTGGGTAAATCCCGGAACATTGTATGGCTCAGCCGGTGAAGGTTTTCTGAGAATCAATATTGGCTGCTCCAGGGAAATTCTAATTGAGGGTTTGAACCGATTGAGAAATTTTTGTCAGAATTTGAAATAGTAATTTCTAATAAATTCGCTCATTACTATGATTTAAAATTAATTAGAATGTATAATAAAAATGGCGCCGCTTGTTTTAAAGTGGCGCCATTTGGCTGTTTGTGAACTAATTTTACTTGCTGATTTTGTCTATGATAAACAATCTCTTATGATTTAACGTCTTATATCAAATGAATAGTACCTTTCATGGTATAAAAACTACCGTCAGCCAAGGTTGCATTGCTGTAGATAATTCCTTTCTCGTGGTCTTCAACATGAGTAACCGTAGCGCCTGAAATTTCTTTCCATGCAACCATATAAACATTTTCACGTATTTCTGCAATGGTTGTTTTTACTCTTTCTGAATACCCGTTTTTAGTTAATGAGCCTCCATCAATAATGGTAAAAACTAAAGAGTCATCAGAATCGAAAAACAGTTCTGTTTTCAGACCATCCACTTCCATTCTGTATTTGTTGCCTACTAATTTATTTTTCATTTTTAATCATATTAAAGGAGTTCATAGGATTTCCATTTGCAGATTTTGATGCAGGAATTTCTTCTTGTACAACATCCCAATGCTCAGCAATTTTCCCATCTTCGATACGGAAAATATCCACAACAATGACGGGTATCGGACCCCATCCATTGACTACGCTGTGGCTGATAACAATATTTCCCTCTTCTACAATAATACCGGGTTCCCATCTGAACTTTGGATCAAGTAGGGTTAAAAGATCTTTGAGACCTTGGTGGCCGCTTATCATTGATGGATTGTGCTGAACGTATGATTCATGCCAATAGCGGTCTATAGCAGTACTGTCTTTTTCGTGAAACAATTCATTCATTGCTTTCACTACGATTTCTTTATTTTTCACTTTTTATTAGTTTTAATTTATTTGTTTCTTTTAATGTCCGAATGTTATTTTAGTTCGAGGGATCAAATTAAAGCAACATGATAAAACATTTTTCTGGTTTGCTTAATCAAGAAAAACATATAATGATTTAATTTTTCCATCTTTAAAATGGGCGATATCCATTCCTGTAGCAACGTGCGGCTGACCTTCATGACCAGCTCCCCAAATGAGCCTGCCCAAATTATTATTAATGATAATAGGTTTAAGCTGAGTGAAAATAAAATCAGGTGGCAAATTCTGAAGTGTTGTGGTCACGCTTTCATTAATGGCATCCAATCCCTTTACTTTATGTCCTGTATGGTACAATTTGGCTTCTTCTCCATAAATTTTTTTGATGGCTTCCATTCTGATGGTAGAATTTTTTTCATTCCAGACATGTTGAAGGTTGTCTTCCATCATTTGGATTTCTTGATTTTTCATATTTTGGATTTTAGAATCTTTTTTAAATAACAAGCACATCCTGATGATGAAAAGATGTGCTGTAAAATGTTTAATTTGTAGATACAGGAGTATTTAGAAGCTGCAGTTCCCATGCAAGTGCAACACCGCTTGCGCCACCATGTTCTATGATCACTTCAGAAAGCTGACCCGCTGTTTCCATACGTGCCCAATCGCGCTGCCACTCAGCAATTACCGCAAGCCAATTGATCGGCACAATACCGACCTGAACCATACGGCGTACTGCCATATCATGCGCTTCTGAAGTTGTTGAACCACTTGCATCGGTCACCACAAAAACATCATAACCTTCACCTAATGCCTGAATTGCTGGCATCGCAACGCAGATCTCTGTCCATAAACCCGCAAGAATCAGCTGCTTACGGCCGCTTTCTTTTACGATATCGGTAACCTTCGGATCTTCCCATGTATTGATGAATGTCCTGTTAATAGGTTTTTGATCAGGATAAACATCCTGCAGTTGTTTGATAATGTAGCCACCTCGTTCCTCAATAACAGTGGTAAGAATTGTAGGAACATTAAAAATTTTGGCTGCTTTGGCGAGCCCTGTCACATTATTTACAATCATTGTCGGTTCATGACTGTTGAGGTTGGTAAATTGATAAGGCTGATGATCAATCAGTACAACAATGCTGTCCTCAGGACGCAAAAGACCTTGAAGGCCGATTTTTGGAGACTTTTCCATTTTTTATGATATAAAATTAATATCACAAAATTGGATGAAATCATCCGTCAAAATAGTAGACAAAAGACGAAAAAAAAAGTAGATATATGTCTAAATAAGAAATTGGCTATATTATTTTTTAAGTAACTTTTTTCGCACTCTACTGAGGGTATCTTTTGTTATTCCCAAATAGGATGCGATAATATGCTGAGGGAAGCGGGAAACAAAATACGGATGACATTCAACAAAATCATTATAGCGTTTTTCCGCAACAGAACTGATGGAAGATGTTATTCTTCTCTGTGTTGCAATATTGTTTCTCTCATCAAGCTTTAACAAAAGTTCATTAAAAGCAGGACATTCATGGGCTAATTTTACGGTGCTTTCTCTCGTGACCAAAAAGACTTCACAGTCTTCCCATGCATCAATATGATATGCACTCGGTGTTGACATTGCAAAACTTTCGCGATCACCTGCCCACCAGTTTTCAACAAAAAGATTGACAATATGTTCAGTACCTTTATCGTCTGTATAATATTGTCTCATGGCTCCTTTTACGATAAATGCAAAATGTTTGCAGATTTCTCCTTCTTCTAAAAGGAATTGTTTTTTTCGCAGTTTTTTTCTGATAAAGTAATTCTGAAAGACTTTAAAATCTTCTGCAGAAATCGGGGTTGTAGAGTACTGGTTGATATAGTTCAATAATGGATGCATGGAATGATATTAGCTCAGACAAAGTTAATTATTTTTTGAATTTTGATAATATTTCTGTTATGCAGACAAAATTCTTTTTTTTCTATTGAGGTTAGATTTAAATACTACAAAATATCGGTTCAATTTCTTTAATAAGCGATTCTGTAAAAGCATTTGATTTCAAATAAAGTGATTTAAAGGAGAAATTTAATAATAATTTTTGTTTGATTTAGTAGATATATGTCTACAATATTTATTGTCAAATGTCGTCTTTGATTTATAATGATACATCTAAATTTGTTTCAAAATATAGAGTTTGCAGTCATATGAAAATAAGCGTCTAAATTAGATTTAATGCCTTTTTCTGAAAGATCATATCTAAATCTTAACAGAACAAAATCATTTAAGTTCGAAATCCTTGAACAATCATATATAAATAAAACCAAATAATCAACAATATAAATGGAAATAGGAATAGACAGTTTTGCATCTGCAATGTATGGCAGTGACCATCTTAATAGTGCAGATGTCATGGAACAACTGTTGGATAGAATCGTAAAGGCCGATCAGGCAGGGCTGGATTTTTTTGGTGTCGGAGAGCATCATAAAAGTGGCTTTTTAGATTCTGCACCAGCCGTGATTCTTGCCGCAGCCGCAGCCAGAACAAAACGGATCATGCTTGGCAGTGCGGTAAAAGTGCTGAGCACCGATGATCCTGTACGGGTGTATCAAAGCTTTGCTACACTTGATCTGATATCGAGAGGACGTGCCGAAATAGTAGTTGGCCGCGGTTCTTCAATTGAGGCTTACCCTCTTTTCGGTTTTAACCTGAAAGACTATGATGCACTATTTTCGGAAAAGCTGGAATTACTTCTTCAAGTAAACGATAACGAGTTTACAACCTGGTCCGGTAAATTCCGACCATCTTTAGATAACCAACCCGTTTACCCACGGGCATTACAGGAAAAACTGCCTGTTTGGTTGGGAGTAGGTGGCACACCGGAATCATTTGTGCGTGCAGGCTCATTGGGACTGCCTCTGATGGTGGCTGTCATCGGTGGAGAAACAGAACGCTTTCGCCCTCTCGTTGATCTTTATCGTGAAGCAGGGCATGCCGCAGGATTTTCACCTGAGCAGCTGAAGGTAGGTTTGCATTCTCCAGGTTATGTAGCTCATACTACCGAACAAGCGATTGAAGACTACTACCCCGGCTATTCCAAATTATGGACCCAGTTGGGCAGAGATCGCGGCTGGCCTCCGGTAACTCGACAAAGTTTTAACGCTTTGATTGCACCAAAAGGCGTATTGATAGTGGGAGGAACCGGAAGAAGTCGCTGAAAAATTATTAAGGCACAGTAAAGCATTGGGTGGTGTAGACCGGTTTGCTTTCCAAATGGATAACGCTGGCTTGTCGCATCAGCAATTGCTGCAGGCTACCGAATTGATAGGGACAAAAGTAATCCCATTCATAAAGCAGGCATTATAAATCTTATTTACAAAAAACAAATTGACAATTATGAAAATATTCATCAAAGAGCGTGAAAACGGAGGCTTTGCCATAGCAAGGGAAAATGAAAAGAGGGCGGGAGCAATGACGTACTCTTCAGCAGGAGAACATTTGATCATCATCGACCACACTGAGGTTGAGCCAGAATACATGGGTAAAAAAGTCGGTCTTCAAATGTTGTATAAAATTGTTGAGATGGCTAGGGAAAACGATATGAAAATCATTCCGTTATGTCCTTTTGCGGCAGCGATGTTCAAAAAAGAAGAAAATATTAAAGACGTATTAAAAAACATTAATTAATTTTGGAAAATACAAAAGAATATAAAAAAGGTGACTTCACCATTTTGTGGAAACCCAAAATGTGCATCCATGCAGGTGTTTGTGTAAAAAGCCTGCCACAGGTTTACAATCCAAAAGCATCACCATGGGTTAATTGCGAGAATGCTTCAGTAGAAGATCTAAAGAAGCAAATAGAAAAATGTCCTTCCGGGGCATTATCGTATAAGGAATCTTAATTGAGATTTATTCCACCAGCATCATCATCGATGAAAGGTGAAAATTTCAAAAATAAAAAAATATCCATATCATTTAAATTTACAAACAATGACTGATCCAAGATTTCCTGTATTAACCCAAAAACAAATCAATATTTTAAAAGAGTCAGGAACGGTAATGACCTTTGAAAAAGAAACCGCGGTTTTTGAAGCTGGTGATAGCTCCTATAATTTCTATGTCGTTCTAGACGGAGCAGTGGTCATTAAAGATCCATTTAATGAAAATCAAGTATTGGCAACTCATGGGATCAATGAGTTTACCGGTGATAACAGTATGCTATCCGACAGAAGTATACCATTTAGTGCTTATGCTTTAAAAGACACTGCCGTTCTTAGCATTACCCCTATTGATCTTAAAGAGATCATATCCAAACACAGCGATATATGTGACGTTCTTTTAACTGCTTTTATTCATAGACAGGAAATCATGCTGAAAGAATTCAATGGGGGTATAAAAGTGATCGGTCCAGAAAAATCTAAAGAAACCTATGCATTACGTGATTTTCTGGAAAAAAATCATATTTGGCATACTTTCCTTAATACTGATGTTTCAAAAGAAGCTCAGGAGCTTTTACAGAGTTTCGGACTGCTCAATGAAGATTTACCGATTGTTATCAGTATCTCAGGAGAAATTTCGAAAAAGCCTACTGTTGCTGAGATTGCAAGAAAAACGGGTGTTTTAATTGAATTTACTGATGAAATATTCGACGTTTTGGTAGTAGGAGCGGGTCCATCGGGTTTAGCAGCGAGTGTGTATGCTGCTTCAGAAGGTCTGTCTGTCATAACTATTGATGGCAATGCTCCCGGAGGACAAGCCGGAAAAAGTTCGAAAATCGAAAATTACTTAGGCTTTCCGACAGGAATATCAGGAAATGATCTTGCCAATAAGGCCTATATTCAGGCACAGAAATTCGGATGTACGCTTTCTATTCCGCAAAAGGCAGAAAAAGTAGAGTATAACGGCAGCTATTTTACTTTATGTGCTTCAAATGGTAAAAATATTAAAGCAAAATCTGTCATTGCAGCAACCGGAGCCAACTACAGACGGTTGCCGGTAGAAAATATTGAAAAATTTGAAGGCAGCGGAGTTTTTTATTCAGCTACAGGAATGAATGCTTCTGCCTGTAAAAATGAATTGGTGGGAGTGATTGGAGGTGGGAATTCAGCGGGACAAGCTGCACTGTTTTTAGCAGACCATGCTCATGAGGTTCATGTAATTATTCGTGGAAATGATTTGGGAGCCAAAATGAGTGATTATCTGGTTCAAAGAATTGAGACTACTCCCAATATCATCGTTCACAAGAATAGCAATATTATTCAGCTCAACGGAACCCATTATCTGGAATCTTTAATACTTGATACAGATGGCACGACACAAGTGATCGGTATTTCAAATTTATTCACGTTCATAGGAGCAAAACCCTGTACGGAATGGTTAAACGGAATGGTTTCAATGGATGATAAAGGATTTATTCATACAGGTCCTGATGTCATTGAATCAGAAATGACTAAATCTTCTATCTACAAAGACAGAAAACCACAATCTCTTGAGACGAGTATTCCCGGTTTTTATGCCGTTGGAGATGTTCGGAAAGGTTCTGTAAAAAGAGTGGCCTCTGCGGTAGGTGAAGGTTCTATGGCTATCAGTCAGGTTCACCAATATTTAGCCGAATTAAAAATGAATGCTTAGATTAAATTTGAGGTATTAAAATTAGAAAATGTCTATTTACAATAGAGAATTCTCATTATGAAAAAAAAAATACTCCAAAGTCGGAAACTTTGGAGTATTTTAATTAGATATTATGATAAAAGTTCCTGCATTCCAAATGCTGTTAAAACTTTTGCATATTCAGAGGCTACAGCATTATTGGCTGTTTTCACGATTTCTCCCGTTGTAGGGTCGGCAACTGTTCTTAACGGTCTTTGTCCTTTTGGTAAATTGATTAGGTTTACGACAGCATCTGCAACCTCCTGCGGATTTGGTTTTGCAGTTTCAAACATTTGACCAACGGCTCCAAATATTTTATCCGGAATCTCAGAGATCTTTTTATAATCATCAACAACGGATGCGTCAGAACCGAATTGAACCTTTTGAGACATCTCGGTAGGAAACGAGCCTGGCTGAATAATGGCTACATCTACTCCAAATGGTCGTAGTTCATAATGCAAACTTTCGCTTAAACCTTCCAGGGCGAATTTTGAAGCACCATACATTGCAAAAAAAGGAGCTGAGAATCTGCCCCATCCGCTGGAAACATTAATAATCAAACCTTCCGATTGTTTGCGCATAAAAGGTAACGCCAACTTCATCAATCTCCACGGAGCGATTACATTGACATCAATCATTCGCTGCAAATCTTCAGGCGTAGAACTTTCAGCCACACCAAACATTGAGATCCCTGCATTATTTACCAAGATATCAATGGTACCTTCTTTAGCTATAATCGTGTCGATTGCATTTTTCACACTTGTTTCATCAGTGAGCGCCACATCCAAAACGGTTATGTTTTCTACCTGTGCCAAGGCTGTTGCTTTATCGGCATTTTTTCCGTCTGTATCTCTCATTGTAGCATACACTTTATGCCCTAAAGCTGCAACACTATTAGCAGTAAGCCATCCAAATCCACTATTTGTACCTGTTATTAACACTACTTTTTTGTCCATTTTCTTTATTTTAAATTGATGATACAAATTTCGGGTATTGGTAAGTGGAAACGTTTACCAAATGGTAAAAAGCAATTTTCACCTGATATTTTTTCTTATTCTGCTTAATGATTGTTGGGTAATTCCTAAGTAAGAAGCAACATGGGAAAGAGGTATCCGATTGACAAGATTCGGAAATTTTTCAATGAAGGATAAATAGCGGGTGGTTGCATCTTCTGAAACCAACGGACTTCTTCTTTCAATGGTTTCTATCAGACATTTTTTATAAATTTTAGCAACAGTTGTATCCCAGCCAACTATATTATTAAGAAGGTCTTCCCAATCTTTTCTTGAAAAAACAAGCATTGTAGAATCGGTAACTGCCTGTATATATTCGGAAGCTACCGAGTTTGTTTCAAACTTCTGATAATCACTGACAAAATTGTTTTCATCAATAAAGAAATGTGTTATTTCATAGCCATTGTTGTTGTAATAACAAAAACGAAATACGCCCTTAAGAATAAATCCAACCTGCATAGGGACTTTTCCCGCTTCGGAAAAATATTCATCTTTACGAAGATTAACCATTGTTGCTTTGCTTGTGATAAGGTCAATTTGCTGTTTATTCAAACCTCCAAACTGTAGAATGTAATCTATAAACTCTTTCATGATTTAAAAATACTTGATATTCTGAGCAAGAGACTTACCCTATGGTAAAAAGCTATTGTTTGACAAAATGCATGAGCAATTTCATTACCTTTTGTCCAATTGCCTATTTCAGTTTCCGACCATCAAAAATGTACATTGTTCAGAGTCTGGAACGGTGCTTTCTCATTGATGACTTTTGAAAACTATCCTTTGTCGGCAAATAGTTTTCCAAAAAGCTGCTCCGTCATTTTTTAATGCTTCGGGTTACGAGTTGAAATATATGATAGAACAATTTTGGATATTTTCAAAATTAGGCTTAACTGTTTACAGTCAAACCCAATTATCTTCAATTACTAATATATGCTATAATATTTCAAATTAATTTTTTAGTTTAATTTTTACTGACTTAGTCTGATTATTACGATCTACATATTTGAATATTATTTTTCCATTTTCTTGCTTGAGCAATTGATCGTATGTATAGATGTCTTTACTTACAATATTATTGATAGATATAACCTTCTGACCCTTCTTAAGTCCTTTTTTATAAGCATCTGTGTTTTCCATAACATTTGATATTATAATCTCTTTCCTGTCGTCACTATACTCAAAAGTTATTGGTTTAGCCAATGCGTCAAAATCCATAAAAAAAAGATTGTTAGGCTTTAAATAAAGATTTTTATTCTTATAATCGAGTATAAAATTAAACCTGTTAATGATCTCGCTTCCCAATATGCCTAAAAGATGATCTAAAGAACTGACGCCTTGTTTATCAGAGGATAAAGAAATCGCTAAATTTTTATTTTTAATGAAAGTATTACCTAACTGAATACTTTTAATGAGTCCTTTATTGTAATTCGTATTATTGCTCAGATTACGGCTACTGTACAAAATTTTATCTTCAATTTTATTGAGGAGATCATTTTTCTCCTTATAAGGCGTATTGACCAGAAGAGTAAGTCTTGCACCGCTATCAAATAGTATGTCACCTGAAAATTTTTCATTATTTTTCAGTTCAAAGGTAATCGGAATTCTAGGAATGCCAGAGAAAAGCTCAAAAGAAATCTTCTCATAGCCCTCATAATCAATAAGATCATCCAACTTGTATAGATTCATGGTCTGCGTTTCAAAATCAATTTTGGTAAGATAATTTGTTAAAATCTCAGCGCCTATGATTCCGTCAAACTTTTTCTCATACGTTGTATTGAGTCTTGATAAGTCATCTAAAACAATATTTGTACTATCAATAAATTGATTTCTATCAAAAAATATTTTTTGATTAGTCATTACCTCATAAAGCTTTTTACCTCCTGCTCCGGTCACTTCTGTTTGGTAATCAGCTTTAAGATTGTATTTTTCAGCTATTTTTTTATCTAACAAAGTTGTACCTGCTCCAGTATCGAAAAAAAAGAGTAAACTGTCCTTTTGATTTTCCATAGGAAGTTTTATAAAAACAGCCTTATTGTCTTTTGATAATTCGAAGGATAGTTTTATCTGTTGTGCGTAACAATTGGCTGCAACAAAGAGGATTAAAAAAACAGTTAATTCTTTAAATTTTATATTCATAATTTATTTTATTACAAATTAAGTCCTTATCAGCCAGTATCTTTATAGACAATTATCTACTATAAGATAATTATAGTTATGTCTTGCGAAATTGTCTGTAAAATACTTGGAATTAATCAGTACAGTTCAGATTTTCAGTTGAAAATAAATACCAATAAAGACTAGAATCAAAAACTGTTTTTATATTTTTCATTTTTAAACATTTAAAATATAAATACTGATACCTTTATTTATCCAGTTTCTTCATGAAGCTGTGGATTTTTTCGATGATTGCTTCACCTTCTTCTTCCATAGCAAAGTGACCGGTATCATAGATATTATAATCGATATTTTTGACATCTTTTTTATAAGCTGCTGCACCGCTTTCTGGAAAATAGATATCATTTTTACCCCAAACAACTAATAATGGTGGCTGATAATCACGAAGATATTTTTGCCATTTTGGATATAGTTTGACATTATTTTGATAGTCATACCACAGATCAAGATTTACCCTGTGTGCATTGGGGCGAGACATTTTCAGATAATCTAACTGCCAAGAATCAGGATTTATATTTTCTTTGTTTCGGGTGCCGTGCGTGTATTCATTTTTCAGACCTTCAAGAGTAAAAGCGGGTAATAAAACTGATTCTGTTTTCTCATTCCGGTCTTTCCATAATTCTCTTATAAGTTTCCATCCATCACCGAGGCCTTCTTCATAAGCATTTCCGTTTTGAGTTATCATAGCAGTAACTCTTTCCGGATGTTTTGTAGCGATTCTAAATCCGATAGGAGCACCGTAATCCTGCATTACAATGGCATAAGATTTTAAGCCTTTTTTTTCCAAAAAAGCATCCATAGTAATGGCTATATTATCAAAAGTATATTTGTATTGTTCTGGTGCAGGAAAGTCACTATCACCAAATCCCGGATAATCCGGAGCAACTAAGTGGTAGTCGTCCGATAACTGATCAAGCACTTTTCGGTATTGATGGGATGAAGCAGGATACCCATGTAAGAGTACAATAGTTGGTTTTTCTGGATTTCCTGCTTCCCGGTAAGCGATATTGATTCCGTTCACCTCTAGTTTTCTAAATTTTGTTGTTTTCATGTCTACATCTTTTATAAAATGATTATTATTTTCCGTTGATTGGTTAGATGTCTTATTACATCCTGCCAGTAGCATTAAACCGGAAAATAAAATTGTTGTGTGTTTCATCATGATAATGTTAAAGTTTTATTACCAAACGTTCGGTAAAATTAAAAGTGAAATTTTTTTATTTGATATATCGTTGCTCAATATTTTTCAATACATTTTCAAAAATGGTTGTATTGTTCAGTATTTTAGATAGAACCAAACTACCCTGAATGTCTATTAAATTTTGAATAGCCAATTGCTCTGCTTTCTCAGCCGATAGATGAAATGATAGTCCAGTCTTTGTAAATGCATTAATCCATTGTTGCATACTTTCTTTGAGATTATTCTCAAAAAGCTGTAAACCTGTATCCATAGATAGTGCTTGAAATATACACATATTTTCGCCTCCCTTGTAGAGCAGGCTGATTTGTTCCAACCCTGTTTTTAATCGCGTAACCGAATCATTTTTTTCATCATTTAGTGCAGAAAAAATATTCTTTTCAACCCATTGATCAAGATATATCAAAACAGATTCTGCCATTTCTTGTTTTCCGTTAGGGAATCGATGATAAAGACTGGCCTTTTTCAAGCCTGTTTCGTCTGAAAGTTCCTTTAAACTAGCTCCTTCATAACCAAATGAACGAAAGGTCTTAGATAAGCTTTCCATTAAATGATTTTCTGATACTTTCTGTGGTCTCATGATGCAAAGTTAATGAATTAATTTAATTTTACCAAACGTTCGGTAATTATTTTTAAAATGTTTAAATTGAAACGATATTTGTAGCAATATACCATTACTTCATCAAGAGTAATCCCTTCTCAATGATGTATCTCTTGGTTAGCTGCTTTTGTAATTATTTTTTTGTGTGCATTATATAAGATCTTTCTTTTACCACAAAATGCCCCCAATCAACCAAAGATTCTAATAGCGGTATAAGTGTTTTGCCAAAATCAGTTAAGGAATATTCTACTTTTAAAGGCGGTTTTATATTAAAAACTTCTTTTTTTATAATTCCGTCTTCTTCCAGACTCTTCAATTGAATTGAAAGCATTTTTTCGGTGATATTTGGGATGAGTTTTTTGATTTCATTAAATCTTTTCTTATCCTCTATTAAGTAATAAAGCACTACAGTTTTCCATTTTCCACCCAGATGATGCATTGCTACATCCATCCCACAATGAAATTTCAACTCAGTAATTTCATTAGGTGATTCTACACTATTATTCATCTTACATTATTTTAACCTGTCAGGTTTGACAGTTATTGATTGGGTACAAATTTAAAGATAGTTTTGCAACTGTAAATAATATAGTTTAAAAAATGCACAAAGTAATCAACTGCATATATGAACTTGTTTTAATCTCAAGAATATGAAAACCCTAGTTTTATTATCACATCCCAATTTAGAAAGCTCAATAGCCAATAAAACAATCATTGAACATTTAAAAAAAATGATACCAAATTCGCAAATAGAAGTGCGTCATCTCGAAGCATTATACCCTAATTATGAAATAGATGTTGAATCGGAACAGTCTGCTTTACTTGATGCAGATTTTTTGATTTTTCAACATCCTCTTTATTGGTACAGTACCCCTGCAATTTTAAAAAAATATTTAGATGATGTAATGACTTGGGGATTTGCCTATGGTACCGGAGGAGACAAACTAAAAGGCAAACACTTTATGCAAAGTATTACTTTAGGTGGCTCAATAGATGCTTACACACCTCTTGGCTATAATCGTTTCAGTATAGAAGATCTTTTAAAACCCATGCAGCAAACTGCTTATCACACTCAAATGGTTTACAGTCTTCCTTTGTACTCTTACGGCAATACTTACATATCTGGAATCTATAACTCAATATCGGAAGTGAAAGATAACGCTATTGTTCATGCAGAAAAACTAATTGAAAAAATTCAGGAATTTTCGAAAGGCAATAAAGAAAAGGTGGAAACATTTATTTATAAATGGTTTAGCCATCTTGATTTATTAGACGAAAACGGATATTTCATACAGTACCTTCATAAAGATATAGAATTTACATTTCCCGGTAATGGTAGTATGAAAGGACATGCTGAATTTAATAAATGGTACTCCTCAATAAAAGAAAAATTAGAAGCTCCGATGAAACACGAAGTTAAAAACTTAAACATTCAGGAAACGGAAAAAAATCAATTTGATATTCGCTTTGAAGTGCGATTCCAGGCTAAAGAAAAGGAAAGTCAAAAAGAAATTGATGTTCTTGAAACAGAAAATTGGAAATTATTTTGGAATGAGACAAGTAATAGACCAATTATTGAAAAGTACATTGTAAGCAATTAAAATAACATCAACGATGAGGATGTTAAGACTAATTTTATGCACTGCAGTCTTAGCACTAGGTTATAATAACAGTTAAATAAGAAGACCAACAATAACAAAAAATATTGGAAAATGGTACTCAGCTAGTCATTTCAGTTTCAATGCAGTTTGAAAAGAAAACCGATGAAGATGTTGTAGCTGAATATGTGCTAGAACATGTTTTAATTAATAATCAAAAAAAAATAGAAGAATTAGTAGTTGATATTGATAATTATTGGGAGGAAGTCGGTGTTGAGGCAAACAGATATTTTGAAAACTCACAAGATGCATTCGAATGGCTGAATATGATTAAAAAAGGATTAATAAAAATGTGCGATTTTTAGAATTTGGGTGTATGACTATTTTTGGTTAAGCTGTCTCATTAATTTCTAAAATCTCGTTTACAAAAGGAAAATTGCAGGGTCAAAAAAAATCTTTATATTCATTAAAGTAAAACCAAAAGTACAATCGTCATAGCAATATGGAGATTGCCGAGAAAATAACAATGCCACAGAAGGAAAAAGAAAGCATCATTTCTCAAACCGTATCAAGTTACGGTGGAAAACTGATGTCTTTTATTCGACCGAAAGTGAAAAATACCGAAGATGCTGAAGATATTCTGCAGGAAGTTTGGTATCAGTTCAGCAGTTTGACCAATCTTTCTGAAATTGTAAATGTCGGTGGATGGTTATATCGTGTCACAGCAAACAAAATCATAGATAAATACCGAAAAAAGAAAACCGAAAATCTTGAAGATTTTGTCTACGAAGATGAGGACGGAACGTTTTCAATAAAAGATATTCTGTTACAAGATGACAGTGCACGGACCGGAAGTGAAAATGTTTCAGGATGAGATTTGGAAAAAACTGTTTGAAGCTTTAGAAGAGCTTCCGGAAAAACAAAAACTCGTCTACATGGAAAACGAGCTGAACGATAAAACATTGCAGCAGATAGCCGATGAACAGGGTGATAATATCAAAACCATCATCAGTAGAAAAAATTATGCAGTGAAGCATTTGAGAAACAGATTGAGGCAGTTGTACGAAGATTTAAATAATTAGAAACAAATAAAATGAACAATAAATATAAAAAAAGCTGGGCACTTTTAATCTTATGTCCGCCATTGATTTTCCTTGCTGTAGCGCTGATTGTGATGTGGCTCTGGAACTGTATTCTTCCCGAAGTTATCGGTGTGAAAAACATTAATTATTGGCAGGCAATGGGGATCTTAGTGTTGAGTAAAATCCTGTTCGGAGGTTTTCACGGGAAATTCGGAAGAGGAATGCGAGATATGAAAGAAAAACATCTTAGACATAAAATGGAAGGAATGTCTGAAGAAGAAAAAGAAAAATTCAAAGAAGTCTGGAGACAAAAATGCTCAACCGGATTCTTCAACAGAAACAACGAATAGTTTTAGAAATTTTCTTTCCCCCGATCCTAAAGGTGAAAAATTTCTTCCTCAAAATTACAATTTTGTCATTCTGAGCTTGTCGAAGGATTTAGGTAAATTAATTTGATGAATTTTAAAGAAGTAGTAAAGTAAAAATCAAAATGAATTCGTCTCTATAAAAAACAAAAATTAGTTGTCTTATCAATAATAAAACTTTGAGTTCTTAGCTGAGTGAAACGCCTTTGCGAAACTTAAAAACAGTGAGCTGGTAAAAAAGCTTTGGACTTTGCGTTAAAATTTTGATTTTAATAAGACATATTTTAAAACAAGAGGTAGTAAAATTTAAAATTAAAAAAATGAAAAATTCAGTATTAAAAGGTATTCTAGGAGCATTAGCCGTTGCCGGAGTTGCAATCGTTGCTAAAAAAGTAATTGAAAGAAAGAGATTGGTAAGAGGTATTTTCAACGAATACGGAATCAAAGAAAAATCTCCTTTCGGACTGGCTGATAAAATCAGAGAAATGGATGAGGAAAAATATCAGGAATTGAAAGGAAAGCTTAAGAAGGAATTTAAATCCAAATGCTGCAAAAGAGAAAATGCTTTCGAAGCATAATAATTTATCTTTAATTCAATTGAAATTGTTGATTCCGGTGCGGGAAGCTTCGCTTCCCGCACCGGAATTTTTTGTTTAAAAAGTAATTGAGGCTATTAGCCGCCATTTAACCTTTTTTAATTAAAATCAATATAGAGTTTGTCATTCCGTAGGAATCTAAACATCTCTAAAAAAACCGCTGAGATTCCTACGGAATGACAAACACGGTGGATATTCAGATTCAAAAAAAAACAAAATTGTTCATCTTCGCTGAGTAAAATCGTAAATTCTACGCAATCAAACGCATTTGCGAACGAAAAATATTTTCAATCATTGAAAAAACTCAGCAACCTTTGCGTCAAAAAAGAGATTGCTTCGCTTTGTTCGCGATGATAAAAATCGTGTATAAATAAAAATAACAAAGAAAATAAAATTCTTATTTTTGTATTCACTTACATGAAAGATTACTACTATTTCTCGGGATTTCTCACAATGCTTCAGATGAAGACATCAAAAAATCCTACAGAAAACTTTCATTAAAATACCATCCCGATAAAAATGAAAATGATGAATTCTTTGCAGACCGTTTCAAAGAAATTCAGGAAGCGTATGAAACCTTGAGTGATAAAGGGAGAAGAATTTCCTATGACCAGAATTTAGAAAGTCAGCAGAAAAGTTTCAGATATACGGTTCCGCCTTCTATTAAAACTTTTTCAGCCAATAAAATTCACGCAAAAAAAGGAGAGGAGATTATCATCAATTGGCAAACTCAAAATGCTGATGTAGTGAAAGTATTGCCGTTCGGATTGGAAAAAGCGTACGGAGAAAGAATATTTAAGATTACGGAATTCAAAAACGGTAAATTCCAGTTATTGCTTCATGCAACCAATTCGCTTTTGCATAAAACAGTCGTTCAGGGGATTACAATAACAGAAGTTTTTGAAAGTGATGGTGAAAAATTCAGAGACAAAGCTGAAGAACTTTTCAAGTCACAACCAAGAACTGCAACAAATCCTAAAGGTCAGCCAAAAATTTTCAGATTAATTTTTGGACTTTTAATTTTAGCTTTAGCAATATATTTTTTAATCAGCAGTATAACCAGCTAAGCCAGTTTCTTATTTCCAGGGCATTTTTTACACCTTTTACCTTTCTTAAATTTTTTACAGCAAGATTTTTTTTCACAGAACATTTCTTCATTACTAAAAGAAAATGCCGGAGCCAATGGCGGTACTTTAAATGGAGTGATGATATTCATACTGCAAATATATTAATTTAGAATAAATATAATTAATAATTAACATATAAATAATATCAATAGTTTTTATCATTGCTAATCTGCCTAAAAAAACGTAATTTTACCCATCTTTTTTTACAAACAAAATCTAATTATAAAAATGAATACAGAACAGTTTGTGAGCCGTCACATCTCCCTAAACGAAGCCGATAAGCAGGCAATGTTGGAAAAAGTGGGCGTTTCAAGTATCGAAGAGTTAATTTCTCAAACCATTCCATCATCCATCCGTTTAGAAAATGATCTGAATATTTCAGAGCCGCTTTCAGAATATCAAATGCTGAATCACTCACAGGAATTGGCAGCTAAAAACACGGATTATACGAGTTATATTGGTTTTGGGTACCACAATACCTTGTTGCCATCGGCAATTCAGAGAAATATCTTTGAAAACCCAAGTTGGTACACCGCTTATACGCCATATCAGGCAGAAATCGCACAGGGAAGATTAGAAGCTTTGCTTAATTATCAGACTGTTGTTTGTGATTTAACTGGTTTTGCTCTGGCAAATGCATCTTTATTGGATGAATCTACGGCAGCAGCAGAAGCGATGCATATGTTCTTCAATAACAGAACAAAAGATCAGAAAAAAGCGAGAGCTAACAAGTTTTTCGTTTCTGATCTGGTTTTACCTCAAACGGTCTCTGTTTTAAAAACAAAAGCGGAAGGTTTAGAAATCGAAATCGTAGAAGGTGATCACAAAACGCACCAATTCGACGAGTCTTACTATGGAGTATTATTACAATATCCGGGTAAAAACGGGATTGTTTTGGATTATACAGAAGATATTGCTGAATACAAAAAATTAGATTTACAGGTAGTTGTAGCTTGTGATCCGATGGCTTTGGTTAAACTGAAATCTCCTGCATCAATGGGCGCTGACTGTGCTGTTGGTACTTCACAGAGATTTGGTATTCCTTTAGGTTATGGTGGTCCGTCACGCAGCATTTTTCTCTTGTAAAGAAGACTACAAAAGAGATATCCCGGGAAGAATTATCGGGGTGTCTCAGGATATGTACGGAAAACGTGCACTGAGAATGGCTTTGCAGACGAGAGAGCAACACATTAAGAGAGAAAGAGCAACTTCAAATATCTGTACTGCTCAGGTTCTTTTAGCGGTTATGGCTGGAATGTACGCTGTTTATCATGGTCCGAAAGGATTAAATTACATTGCCGATCAGATTCACTTTAAAGCAAATGCTTTGAAAGGCGGATTGAAAGCTTTGGGTTATCAGACGGTTGAAGAGCCCATCTTTGACACTGTGAAAATCGTGATGAGCGAAGATGAAAAGACCAGATTAATGAGAATGATGCTGGATCACCGATTAAATCTGAACTATTTCACAGAAGGTGTGGTAAGTATTGCCATTAATGAGAGTACTACACTAGAAAAACTAAATGTTTTGATGGCTTCTTTTGCTCAGTTTAAAGACAAGCAGACATTTAAATTAGAAATAAAAGAAGGATACAGCATCCCGGAAGAAAATCTTAGAAAAGATGAGATTCTTACGGAAGAAGTATTCAATAAATATCATACAGAGACAGAATTGATGCGTTACATCAAGCGTCTTGAAAGAAAAGATTTATCATTAACTCATTCCATGATCTCTCTTGGTTCTTGTACAATGAAACTGAACGCTGCGACTCAGATGTTACCACTTTCGTGGGCAGGTTGGGGAAGTGTGCATCCATTTGTACCCGTAAATCAGGCAGCAGGTTATCAGGAAATGATCAAAGAATTAGAGAAAGATCTTTCTGAAATCACTGGTTTTGCAGGAACTTCGCTTCAGCCAAATTCAGGTGCTCAGGGAGAATATGCTGGTTTGATGGTGATTAGAGAATATCACATCTCAAGAGGTGAAGGTCACAGAAATGTGGTTTTGATTCCTCAGTCTGCACACGGAACCAATCCGGCATCTGCAGCAATGGCAGGAATGAAGATTGTGGTCGTTAAAAACCTTGAGAGCGGAGAAATTGATTATGAAGATTTCAAAGCAAAAGCAGAAGCTAATTCTGAGAATTTATCTGCAGTAATGATCACGTATCCGTCAACTTACGGATTCTTTGATGCCAACATTAAAGAAATCACCCAATTGGTTCACGATCACGGCGGACAGGTTTATATGGATGGTGCCAACATGAATGCTCAGGTTGGGTACACAAGTCCTGGAAACATCGGTGCAGACGTTTGTCACCTTAATCTTCACAAAACTTTCGCAATTCCTCACGGAGGTGGAGGTCCTGGTGTTGGTCCGATCTGTGTTGCGAAACATTTAGTTCCTTTCTTGCCTACCAATGCTAACATTAAAGTAGGTTCAAAAGAAGCGATTGAAGGAATTTCTGCTGCACCTTACGGATCTGGTTTAATCTTAAATATCTCTTATGCTTACATCAAAATGTTGGGAACTTCAGGTTTGAAAAAAGCAACGGAGCACGCCATCTTAAATGCCAATTACTTAAAAGAAATCTTGGCGGAACATTTCCCTATTTTATATTCAAATACAGAAGGCAGAGTAGCGCACGAATGTATCGTAGATTTCCGTCAGTTCAAATCTTTAGGAATTGAAGTGGTTGATGTTGCCAAAAGATTGATGGATTACGGTTTCCATGCTCCCACGGTTTCTTTCCCGGTTGCAGGAACACTAATGATTGAGCCTACAGAATCTGAAAGCAAATCTGAAATTGACCGTTTTGCCGAAGCTCTTATTGCTATCAAACATGAAATTGATGAGATTGCCAATGGTGAAGCAGATCAGACCAACAACGTATTGAAAAACGCTCCTCATACTGAGCAGTTGGTGATTTCTGATTCTTGGGACAAACCATACAGCAGAGAGAAAGCAGCTTATCCTCTACATTGGGTAAGAGATCACAAATTCTTTGCGACTGTTGCAAGAGTTGATGAAGCTTACGGAGACAGAAACTTGGTTTGTACTTGTGAGCCGATTGAAGCTTATATGTAATTAAAAGTTTTTTATATAATGAACCCCTTTCAGTGATGAAAGGGGTTTTTGTTGAAAATTTTTTAAATGAGCTTAAACGTTTTGAGGCTTTACGTTTTGGCGGAAAATCGAAGCACTAAACTGTCTGCCAGTACTGAATCCGCTTTTTTGCCAGCTGCCCGTTATGCAGTACTGATTTTCTACCAATCATGTTTCATCAAAGATTTTACCACCAAATTTGTCAAGTCAACACCCAAATTATAATGATATTCTGTTTCATCTTGCCAATTGTCTGACAAACTCATTATTGCGATTTCATTAATATTTTTGTCATTATTTAAATGGCTGAATTCCTTTTTAAACAGTTCTATATATTCATTTCTAATTGGAACTAATACCACTTTTGAGTCTGGAAGTTTTTGATGGTCATTGATTAAAGTCGGGCAGAAAAGAATTGTATTTAGAATTCCACTTTTATTATTCACTAATTCTTTTAACTCTTCAAAATTTTCTGAAAATTCTTTATTACTTGCGGTCATTAATAATCCCCAAGATAAGTGGTGTTCAAAAATAAATTCCTCGGTTACTTTTAGTTTTCTAATAATCCCAATGGCAATATCAATAATATATTTTTGCGCATTTAAGTTACCCTCAAAAAGGAAAAAAGTAAGTGCAATATAAAATGGCACATGGTCATGAATAAAAATATCATAGTCGTAATTTAATCCAGGTAAATATTCAATCTTATTAAATGTTTCCGTTTTCTGAGCCTCAATAAGTAGGCTTGTAAAATCTAAGCCATTAATTTCATTCCCAAATTTTGAGTGTAGTAATCCCAAATTGATAAACTCCGAAGTGATACTTGCAGAGTAACCTTCATAATCTATATAGACTGATTGCTTATCAGTAAATAATCTGTATAAAAATTTCAAATACTGTTCTTGAAACAATTTGTAACGAGATGTAATATCAGCATATACTTGTCCAATTCGGTAGAATTGGTTTACATGAATTAATTTTTCAATATTTGTCAGAAATCTCTCTAATTCAATTTCTGATTTGATTTCATCATATTCATGAATTAGTCTAATAATGTAGTACAAGTTTACATTATTGTGAATTCTTCTATGTTGAGATATAATTTTGAGTAGTAGATTTTCAATTTCAGCATTATTAATTCTAAATATGTCATAGTTATGTTTTCCGAAAAGTCCAATTAAATCATTGTATTTTTCTGAATTCTCTGCTCCATTGATTATTATATGAAAGAAGAAAAGTGGTTTTTCAAACACTCTACTGTCTTTCCCGAAAATTTTTGTTGGATTGTTGGCAATTGAATTGTTGCTTGAACTTTCAATTTCAAATATGAAAAGCGGAAATATATTTTCTTTTTCATTAAACCATGCGATATCAATTGCCTGACTGCCAAATGAATTTTCACTCATTGGATATTCTGTGTCAGTATGATATCCCAATCCATTACCCAAGTCAATGAGAAAGTCAAATAGTTTCAAACTTATTTCTGTTGAGTGTTTACCCATTGATTTGTTGGTTTTCCTTCAGTACCGAATAACTTTTGTCTTCACGCATTGCGTCAATCCAAACTATAATCAAATATAACAAAAATCTTCAGAAATTGATTTATTACAATATGTTTAAGATAATCAATTTTAAATATATAAATCACAATCATCCTCCAATGATTTCCAACCTATTAACATCTCTTAACTTGGTGTAAGAACAATGATTAGTGATGTAATTATTTGATTTTTAGATGATAGCAGGATGGAGCAGGATGCTCATATTTGTCGTTGTGGGTAGTTTAGTTTAAACAAAATTTAATATTCATGAAAGATAAATCTTTACTCTTTAAGCAAACTCTTAAATCTTTATTGATTTGTGGAATCACACTTTCCACAGTCGATATAAATGCACAGACATTAGCATTTCCGGAAGCTACAGGTTTTGGTAGATTTACTACAGGAGCAAGAGGAGCAGCCAATCCTCAAATCTATTTGGTAACCAATTTGAATGACAGCGGTGCAGGTTCTTTCCGTGAGGCGGTAAGCCAGCCGGGTCGATTTGTGATTTTTAAAGTGGGAGGGATTGTTAATTTACAATCGGTCGTTGCCGTTGCTGCCAATACCACGATTGCCGGACAAACCGCTCCCGGAGAAGGAATCTTATTTTTACGGACCGAGAGTTTCATTTTCGGGATCTAATAATACCATTGCCAGATATTTCCGTGTTCGTTATGGCGGAACAGCCCAAAATCAAGATGCATCAGGAATTGCGAATGGTGCGAATATTATCTTAGATCATATGACTTTTACCTGGGGTACAGATGAAGTGTTTTCTGTGAACTGGGATAACAATGGGACGAGTCCTGATAATATTACGATCCAGAATTCAATCATCGGACAGGGATTACACCGTCACAATCACTCTGCGGGAGGATTGATGCAGCCACCAGTAGGCGGGAAGATCAGTCTGATCGGGAATTTATATATCTCTAATAAAACCAGAAACAACAAAGTAAAAGGGATTAATGAGTTCGTAAATAATGTAGTGTACAACTGGGGAAATTATGGCAATACGTACGGTCATACACAGTCAGGAGAAGCTTACATTATGGGCGGAGATTCTGCAGGAGCTTCTTATGCAAATATCATCAACAATTATTTTATCGGAGGTCCGAATACAAGCAGCACGGTTTCTACACCTTTTAGTGTGGGTAATGCCAACTTCAACTTGTATGGTCCCGGGAATTATTTTGATAACAATAAAAACGGAGTCTTAGACGGAACTTTGGTTCCCCAGAATTTAACGGGATTTCCTACAGGAGATGCAGCATCTATACTGACGACTCCTTATGATTACCCAATGAAGAATACAACTTTATCTGCTGTAGATGCTTATAATAATGTTGTTGCTGGAGTAGGAGCATCGTATCCAAGACGTGATCAGGTAGATCAATTGATGATTTCAGATTTATCATCTAAAGGAACCACTGCCGCTTATGTTTACGTACAAACGGATTTAACCACTCAGTTTGGTTTCACCAACGGTGGAGCAGGGCACATTTATGGGGCACCGGCTCCTTTGGATACTGATAATGATGGTATGCCGGATGCATGGGAAACTGCCAACGGACTGAATCCTAATGTTGCTGATGCTTTGGCAGTAAGTGCTACCAACGCTCCTTATCTGAACATAGAGGTTTATATTAACGGTTTACCGAATACACCGGCGCCAGATTTTATTATTCCACCAACGAATTTAAATTTCACTAATCCTCTTACCACCGGAACTCCTGCTTTAAGTTCTTTCACGGTTAACTGGAATGACAATGCAACCAATGAAACTAATTATGTACTGGAACGTTCTACGAATGGTACAACCTTTACAGTCATTGCAACATTGCCTGCGAATACAGTTACTTATAATGAAACGGGTTTAACGCCAAATACCCAATATTATTACAGAGTAAAAGCAACCAATGCAACAGATTCGTCTGTGTATACAGCCAATGCAACCATTACAACACCTCCGGTTCCGTCTGCACCAACACAGGCTACGGCTCCCAATCCTTCCAATGGAAATATCAATATTCAGCTAGATAATGGCAATCTGCTTTTAAAATGGTCGGGAAGCAGCAACACAACGAGTTATACTGTTCATTTTGGTACAGATCCTTTGAATCTAACCAATGTTGCAACAGTTCCATATTCAGCTACTCCTTCACATCAATTGACAGGTTTGAGTACAGCAACCAATTACTACTGGAGAATTGATGCAACCAATACTTTAGGAACAACTACAGGAATTGTATGGAATTTCCGTGCGATTACACCGAGTCTTGTAGGGAACTGGCCTTTTGCTGAAGCTCCGTTATCAGGTACACAAATTACAGATGTTTCGCCTTTTGCCAACCATGGTGTTTTAAGCGCGGCTTATGACAACGCAAGTGTAAGAGTTCCGGGAAAAGAAAACAATGCTTTAGATTTGGCAACTGCACCGGCAACTCCTTACATAGCGAGTATTCCTCATCAGGATCAGATCATGTTTAACAATAATTCATTTACCGTTTCTTACTGGATGAAAGCTCCGGCGAGCATGATCCCAGCATCTTCAGCGACAAGTCTTTATATTTTGTGTAAAGGTTCAATTACTAAAAATACAACAACTGGAGCTACCGGTAAACGTTTTAACATAGAGATCAAAGGCGGTCAGCTGCGATACGCTATTGATGATGATGTGACGAAAAAAGAAATTACATCACCTGTAGCCAATTATTTTACCAACAACTGGGTGCACGTAGTGATCCAGAGAGATATTGTTGCTCATAAAATGAGAATTTACACCAATGGCGTTTTAAGTGCTGAAGGTGACGAAACAGCAGTTACAGGAATTGGTGAAGCAAGCGATTTTGTCATTGGAAATATCGGTGAACTTGAATTTCAGGCAACTGCCAACGCTTCAGCTCCATACAAAGGTGCATTTGACGAACTGAAAATGTACAACTACGCATTAACTTCAACCGAAGTATCTGCTTTGTATAATCAGGCAGTGTTGAGCAATGAAGAATTCAGCATCAGTAAAAACGTAGGAACGGTATATCCGAATCCTGTAAAAGACCAGATTTTCATTAAACTTCCCGAATATAAAAAATCAAGTTTAACAGCGACAATTCTTGATATGACCGGAAAAGTGATCATTAAGGAAACAATAAAGTCTACAGGAAACGGAGTATTTAATTTAAATATCGGTGGTAGAAAAGTATCAGGAAATTATATTCTGAATGTTTCAGGAGACCATCTGAACAGCAATTTTAAAATTATTGTTCAGTAAAAAACAAAAGCACACTTAGTTTATTTCATATTACATTAGAAGATCCTTTCAATTTTTTGAAAGGATTTTTTTTGGAACAATCTGAAATTCGCTTCGTCTGGAGAGTGGCGAAAATTTGAAGAACATAAATTGGTCACAGATTTTTGGAAGACAGTGATCCTATAATTTCTGTACTTGGAAAATGAGGTGATAAAAATGAGAGGAGATTGCGGTGGGTGATTTTGGGGAGAATGGGAAAGTGAGTTATTTTCTCTGTTTTAGATAGTTTAATAAATCAATAATATGTTGCTGAGTATGACTTGAAAAAATAAATTCAAAATGCCAAAGTCCGTCATTTAGGCTATTGTTTTCTATTCTCCACTTTACTTCTAAGAGATCCAGGATAATATCTGATAAATCATCTATTGCATCACCAGTTGCAAGCTTCTCTTTATTGTCAAAATCCAGAAGGTCAAGAGCAATACAGTAAAAACCAAAGTCGGGAAAATTACTTTCAATATTCTTTCTTATGTCTTTATATTTGTGTGCGTCAAATTCTTTAAAATCAGTATTATCATATTCATAGCGAATATCAAAATATAAGTTGTAAATATTGACTAGAGATTTTTCTAGCAACAGATTTCTGTCATCTTTGCTAATTGTTAAGTTTGGCTCAAGTCCAAATTTTACGATTTCATTTATTGTTGGAATTAATTTTATCATCAAAATGCTATTTATCTGTCCAAGAGATTTATTTTAATGTTCAGTCTATTTCATAACAATTACAAAAAACATTTTGTAAACGGGTTGGTCGATTCCGTAGTAATGTATTTTATCTGTTTTGATTAAATATAATCCATCTTCAGATTGAAAATATTTTATGTTTTCTTTTTTTGCCGAGTTTAGTTAATATTGAAACTAAATACTTATCCTTCATCTAGTTTTTGTCCATTTGTTAGTTTTTTATGTTTAAATGGATTGATTCCAATTTCTCAATCAAATTTCCTTTCACCACCGTAAAAGCATAATCCTTCGCTTCAGCAAAAGAAATCTCATATTTTCTCTCGATATTTCTCAGATCATCAGGAAATTTTGCTAAAAGACGATCATAAAAACTATCCAGAAATTCTTTAGAAGGCATTTCGTATTTTATTTTCAGCTGAAAACGTCTGATGATGGCGGTGTCAATAATTTCTGCATGATTGGTGGCGCAAAGTAGGAGCGCATTTTCGGGATAATAATCGATTAACTGAATCAATGTATTCACGAGTCTTCTCATTTCACCCACATCTTTATCGTCACTACCGCGAGCTTTTCCGATCTGGTCGAGTTCATCCAAAAAAAGAACAGATCGTTCTCTTGCAGCTTTATCAAAAATCATTTTGATATTTTGCGAAGTTTCCCCGATTCTTGATGAAACGATATTGCTGAGGTTGAGAATAATGATATTTTTGCCCAAAGCATTAGCAATTGCCTTTGCAGTCATTGTTTTTCCGCAGCCTGAACTTCCTTCGAGAAGGACTTTATTGTTCACGGGAAGTCCGTATTCCATCAGTTCTTTGGCGTAGTTTTGTTCTTTGATGAGCTGTACAAAATGTTCTTTGTTATGAGGTTCAAGAAAAACATCATCGAGTGTTACTTCTTCTTTGTCCTGAATGATGAGGTTGTACAGATTCATTTTAGCTTTGTTGAAACAGTTTTGTGTTGCAAAGATAATCCTTTAGAATCTTTTTGGTTGATTAAGTTTTTTTTAGAATAGCGTTGCTTCTGGTAGATTTTGAAAAAAATAGTGTCAAGAAGTTTTCAATGTAATGGTTATCGGTGGCTCAATCCTTCTTGATACCTATTTTATTATTTTATAATGAAAAACGCCCGAGCTGACGAATTTTTCCAAGAAGATCATCATCAGAGAAATCTATGAAGAAATCTGTCTGCCAATCCTGAGTTTTGATCGCTTGTTTATTTTTGGGCGAATCCCAATTCGGATACACTCTGAAACCTCGTTTTCCTTCTTTCAATAAAGAAGTAAGAATATTTTCTTGAGTGAGAATATGTTTTGGAAAAAAGAAAATTCCGGATTTTTCATCAAATTCACAAGCGATAATGTAAAAATCAAAAAAATCTTCAGAAGTGAAAGGTTCGGTTTGTTTACTTTTAGGATTTCTCTTCCATAAAGTTACAAATTGTCCGATTTTCTTTGGGGTAATTTTAGCCTTTCTGAATTTGATGTTGAGATGATTAAGTTGAAAACTGTGTCCAAGATAATCTTCACATTCAGGATCTGGCTGAAGGTTTGAAATGATTAAGTCGAGCTTAGAAAAAATTGAATTTTGAAGTTGCTCAAGTTCTGTAATCATTTTTTGAGTTTTTTGCGCTCTTTTACTCCGGTTGAGTAAAAGAGCGGGCAGTCGTTTCAGACTGCAAACATAAAAATACTAACTGATAAAAATTGTTTTATGAGCTACTATTTTTAGTTGATAATTTAGTTGTTTTCTTTTTTTATCGTTGCGATATAAGAAGAAACTAAAACTGCACATGTTGCTACTCCGACGATTGCGATCATAATTTTTGAATTTTTATTTATTTTAATATTTATTGCGAATTCTGTAATGCAATATTACGGCTTTCAAATTGTATAGGCAATACAAATATTATGATGTATATCAGTTTGTTACGGCATTATTAAGCTATTTAAGAGTAACTGTAAATTGAATAATTTTAAAAATTTCATACAAATTGTCTGTAAAATAAATTATTTTATTCGTAAAATAATGTGAATATGTTAATGTATTCGTATTGTGTATTTAAGACTTGATAATCACAATAAGATAAAAATGCTTTGCATAATAAAAATTAAAGCACCCTAAATTGGTGCTTTATTGATTAAAGATGAACAAAATTTATTAGTATAATTTGTCAGTTATCCGTAGATACAGATTAATACAATTTCTGATCATTTTCACAGAAAAAACTCGTGCGTTTACTTTTTCCAGTGTCTTTCTTTGTAACTTCTTCACCACAAATCGGACAGTTTTTCTGATGATAAATTTGGAAATGTTTGCTGAGAACATTGGCTTTTTTCCATTTCTTAAAGTCGAAACCATAGTTTCTTGCTTCTGCGATAATTTCTTTCAGTTTTTTCGGAGGCAGGTTTCCGATCAGACTTTCCGGATGAATTCCTACTCTGAACAAAGCTTCGTTTTTGATGATATTCCCGACTCCGGAGAAAATATCCTGATTCATCAAGGCATCACAGATCATCATTTTAGGAGCTGCTTTTAAAGTTGCTTCAGTTTTTTCAGAGTTCCATCGGTCACTCATGATATCAGTTTCCCAGTCGATTTTTAAAAGAAAACTTTCATCAATGATTTTCACAACGCAAGTGTAAAAATACATTCCACCTTCTTTAAATGTCAAGCCAAGACGAAGCGTATCAATATCTTTCCTTTCATGCAGACTGTAAGAACCAAACATCATGAGATGGATTTTGAAAATAACATGATCAAAAATCAGATACGTTTGTTTCCCGAAGGTTTTGATTTCTCTTAGAATTTCTCCTTTTATTTTTGATGTTTCAGGAACTTCGCTTCCGCTCACTTCTATTACTTTTTCACCTGCAAATTTTTGCAGATCTTTCTTTCATTAGAATAATTGTTCGGACCTTCAGGCATTGTTTTGTTTTCAAGAAAAACTCAAATATTATTCCTTTAAAAGTAAAATTTGAATTAATTTTGGAAAATGATGAATTTGAACCAGATTTTTACCAGTCAGCGTACCGGTAACAATCCAAATACTGTTGCTTCAAGAACGGATTTCCAGAGAGATTTTGACCGGATTATTTTTTCGTCGGCATTTAGAAGATTGCAGAACAAAACTCAGGTTTTTCCTCTTCCGGGAAGTGTATTTGTACATAACCGATTGACGCATTCATTAGAAGTTTCTTCGGTAGGAAGAAGTCTGGGAAGTGTGATAGGAGAATTTATTTCTGAAAATCATCAGAATGAACTCACGGAAGAATCTAACAACTTTTATCAGCTTAATTTAGGAAACGTAATCGCTGCAGCCTGCCTTTGTCATGATGTGGGAAATCCTGCGTTCGGACACTCCGGTGAAGATGCGATTGCGAGCTATTTTGATAAAAATGAAAACGAACTTAAACCTAAATTTTCAACTAAAGAATGGGCAGATCTTGTTAATTTTGAAGGAAATGCCAATGCAATCCGTGTTCTCTCTCATCAGCAGCAAGGGAAAGATCTGGGAGGAACCCAACTTACCTTTACTACTTTAGCAAGTATCGCAAAATATCCCTGTGAAGCTGTCGCAAAGAAAAAAGGAATTATTCACAGGAAAAAATTCGGGTTTTTTCAGAACGAAAAAGAAACTTTTTTAGAAATAGCAAAAGGGGTTAATCTCATCCAGGAAAATGATGAACCTTATATTTTTAAAAGACATCCTTTTGTTTGGTTAGTAGAAGCCGCTGATGATATCTGCTACAATATTATTGATATGGAAGATGCACATCGTTTGGGGATTATTTCAAGTGCAGACTGCGAAAATCTTTTTATGGATCTTATCGAATCTGAAAATAAGGACATCAAAAAAGTTAAAGATAAGCTGGTTGCTATTTCAAATGATAACGAAAGGGTTTCTTACCTGAGAGCTAAAGTTATTAATGCATTAATCAATCAATCCATAGAAAGTTTTAAAACAAATTTCACTACAATTTTAGAAGGTAATTTAGATAAAGGTTTGTTGGATATTTACCGTGACGGAAATAAAGCACTACAAGAAATTGAATCTTATTCTATCGCTAAAATATACAATCACAAAGCTGTTGTAGAAATAGAAAATGCAGGTTATAATGTTATGTATGAATTGCTTGATCACTTTATTCCATCGGTTTTAAAAGCGAAAGATAACAGGAAATCTTACGATAAAATGGCTTTAAAACTTCTGCCACAACAATTTGTTTACGAAGAAGGGAATGATTACCAGAAAACTTTGGGAGTTATTGATTTTGTATCAGGAATGACCGATAATTATGCTACAGACTTGTATAGAAAAATAAAAGGAATCGATATCGGAATGACGATGTGATTTTTCAACTTTAATTTGATTTTTATTCTAAAAACTTGTATCTTATCACCTAATTCATAAAAAAACTATATGATGTATTATTTAGGTATTTTGGTCTTTTTCGGACTTGTTACATTATTCGCTTCATTCTTTACAGTAAAGCAGGAATCTGCAGCGGTTGTAGAACGATTGGGTAAATTTTTAAAAGTAAGCCACGCCGGTTTGCATTTGAAGATCCCTTTTTTGGATCAGATTTCTAAACGTCTGAATCTTAGAATTCAGCAATTGGATGTCATTATCGATACCAAAACTTTGGATAATGTTTTCATAAAAATGAAAGTTTCTGTGCAGTATCAGGTGATCAGAGAAAACGTAAAAGATGCATATTATCGTTTGGAAAATCCTGAAAATCAGATTACATCTTATGTTTTTGATGTGGTGCGTGCGGAAGTTCCAAAGACGAAATTAGACGATGTTTTTGTAAGAAAAGATGATATTGCAGTGGCTGTAAAAAGTGAATTGCAGGAAGCAATGCAAAGTTATGGTTACGATATTATCAAAGCTTTGGTGACAGATATTGATCCGGATGAACAGGTAAAACACGCCATGAACAGGATCAACGCTGCAGAACGTGAAAAAACTGCTGCAGAATACGAATCTGAAGCGCAAAGAATCAGAATCGTTGCGGTTGCAAAAGCTGAAGCCGAATCTAAAAAACTTCAGGGACAAGGGATTGCGGACAGAGAAGAGAAATAGCAAAAGGTCTTGAAGAGTCTGTAAAAATGCTGAATGCTGCAGGAATCAATGCGCAAGAAGCTTCGGCACTAATTGTGGTGACACAGCATTACGATACTTTACATTCCATCGGAGCCAATAACAGAAGCAATTTGGTGTTATTGCCCAATTCTCCACAGGCAGCAAGCTCTATGCTGAATGAATTGGTGGTTTCTATGGCTGCAACGCAGAAAATGGATGAAGTCAATAAGATACAATTACCCGAACCTCCAAGAAATCATGGGCATTAAGATCATTTGCTGAAAATATAAATCCCTTCAATACATATTGAAAGGGATTTTTTTATTTCTTGATTTTAGAAACAGTTTGTAAAGCAATGATGAAAATTTTATCGTTTTCTGGTCTGAAATTCTGCATTGTTTTGCGTTGAATCTCGACAAATATTGCTGTTAAATGAAAAGTTAAGGTTAAAATCTATAGAATATTTTTCATTATATGAAATTTTCAAAGGACTTCAAAGCTAAGATTT
Organism: Chryseobacterium sp. AC405b; assembly: GCF_979258685.1. NCBI lineage: Bacteria > Pseudomonadati > Bacteroidota > Flavobacteriia > Flavobacteriales > Weeksellaceae > Chryseobacterium > Chryseobacterium sp. AC405b. Next base: position 3,135,523 of record NZ_OZ409877.1, on the reverse strand, counting down.
TTCTTTAGTTCTGAATTTTTGTTTTCCTATTAATAATTCGAAAAATAGTTTAAAATCTGACATCAGTGACCAAAGCGGATATTTAAAAGTGGCAGGTTTATTTCGCTCGATAAAAGCATGGCTCAGCCACGCAAAACCATATCCAAATATCGGAATGTACCAAAGAAATCTTTCTTTTCCGGTGTAAATGACAAACCCGATGACGAGAAAAACAAACAGAATTCCCAGAAAATGAAAAATTCTTGTTCCTAATTTCTTGTGTTCATCTAGATAAAATTCGTAGAACTCTTGGTATGTTTTGATTCTTTCAGGCATGGCAGTATAGTTTAAAGTTCTTAAGAAACTTTAGCAATTATTTCGCCAATTATTTATAGTAATATGATAGTTTGTTCCTGTTTAGATGATTTATTAAAATATTGTGTTACTTTCTTAAATAAATACCACTGTTTTTCTTAGACAAATGCAGGTTGTCAAAACTTTGTCTTTCATCGTGATAATTAAACGCAAAGCTAAACAAAGACTTAGCTTATAAGGTTTTCAAATTAAGATATACAAAGGCGTTCCACTTATATTCGAAAAACAAGGATTGGATATTATATCAATAATTTAAAGTTCCAAGCATAAATGTTTTGGAAGCGTTCAATGCCTGTGAATTTGTAGTTAATTCCTTTACAACACCCTTGTTTTTGATATAGCTGGAATGAATAAAATAAGTGTCTTTATTTTCTCTTGTAATAAAACCCGTATGGAAGTCGAGGCCGACAATGTACACCTGGTTTTTATCTTTGTTTAAGAGATAATTGTCTAAATCCTGTCTTTTGCTGAAATATTTGATGTCTTTACAAAGCTTTTTAATCATCACGGAAGAAGCTTGTTGTGCAAGATAAGTTCTGTTGATGTCGAAACCAAAATCAACCAGCGTATTCGTAACAAAATATCCGCAGGCAATGGTGTTTTTCTGAGGTTCTCTCGATGTTCCGTTGAATGACCAAGGTGTACCCATCCAATAATTGGGAACGTCGTAGTTGATAAATTTAAAAAGATAATTTTTCTTTTCTTCCGCAGTCTTTTTATTGATCGACCTTAAAAATTCTTTATAAGGAATCTTCTTTATTTCTGAATTCTGTACCGTTGGATCATTGCCCGATTCAACTTTAGATTTATTGCATCCTATGGTGATTAAACATAGCAGACAGAAAAGATATTTCATCTTTTAATTGGTATTTCTCAGCTTGCTGTTCTGATATCCGTAACAGAAATAAATTACCAAACCTACGGCAAACCATATCCCGAAATAGAACCAGTTTTCGTGGCTCATCCCTGTCAATAAATACAGGCAAGAGCTTAAACCGATTAATGGAATCAGCGATAGATTTTTGATAAAAGTTACCAGACAAAGAATCAGATTAACAATAATAAAAAAGAAAATTGATGCTCTGAATTCGCCCTCTTTGAGATCTTTCCAATCCATTAAGTTTTCAAAAAATGCCGGTTGAAAATAATAGAAACCCACTAAAGCTCCGATGAAAATTACCGGGAAAATAATTTTACCATTGATGTAGGGAAGGTGAAAACGACCTTTGATCTTTTCTTTTGGAGGGAGCATCAAAACGCCTGCACAAACCAGCACAAAGGCGAAAATAGTTCCGATACTTGTAAAATCTAAAATAAAACTTTTGTCTGTGAAAAGAATCGGAACTCCCACCACAATACCCGTAACAATCGTTGCGAATGCCGGTGTTTTGAATTTTGGATGCACTTCCTGAAACTTTTTGGGCATCAATCCGTCACGACTCATCGCATACCAGATTCTCGGTTGCCCCATCTGAAATACCAATAAAACTGTGGTAATCGCTACAATTGCGACAAATGAAACCGTCAGTTCCATCCAAGCAACATTAGCGTTTGTTTTTTCAAATATAAAAGAAAGAGGATCTCCAACTCCGTCGAACTTTCTGTAGTCGACCATTCCGGTTAAAACCAAAGTCAGACAGATATAAATAACGGTACACAAAGCCAAAGAAATAATCATTCCTTTTGGTAATGTCTTTTGTGGATCTTTTGTTTCTTCTGAAAGTACACTCAGTGCATCAAAGCCTATATACGCAAAGAAAACTCCTGAAACCGCACTCATCACTCCTGCAAAACCATTCGGCATAAATGATTGAGTTCCTGTCTCGATACTTACAGGTGTCCAGTTATCGGTATTGATGTATGAAAAACCAACCAGAATAACCAAAACGATTACGGCTAATTTTAAAATCACTAAAGAATTGTTGAAGTTTTTACTTTCTTTCACTCCACGATAGCACAGCCACGTAATTAATCCGTTAATCACCAATGCCGGAATATCAACGATCAGTTTTAAATTTCCCAGTAAAGGTGCAGATGTCCACGCATTGATCAGTTCTTTATTTTCAGAACCGTTTAAGAAAGCTTTTTTCGCTTCGGTATAACTGCACGTGAGATAATCAGGAATGTGCATTCCGAGACGCTCGATGAAACTTGTAAAATAATCTGACCAGGAGAAGGCGACATAGATATTTCCGAAAGAATATTCCATAATCAAAGCCCAGCCAATTACCCAGGCTATTAATTCACCAAAACTAGCGTAAGCATACGTGTAAGCAGAGCCCGCTGTAGGAATTCTGCTGGCAAATTCTGCATAACATAAAGCGGTAAAACCACAGGCAAAACCACAAATCAGATAGAGCAGGATAACGCCGGGACCACCTCTGAAAACGGCTTCACCCAAACTGCTGAAACTTCCGGCTCCGATGATGGCGGCAATTCCAAAAAAAACGATATCCCAAGTTCCTAAAACCCGCAAAAGATTGGTGGAAGTATCTGTTGCTGAATAGTTTTTCCTTCTGAAAAGTTGATTCATTTAATAGTTATCTAAAAGTTGAAAAAAACAAATGTAATTATTTCTGATAAATAATTAAGATTTTCTTAATATTTCTTACTGAAAAGTTAATTAGTATTAAAAAATAATCCACATACTAACAATATGTTAAAAGGCTTGTTTTTACAATATCTTTTCGATATTTTCGTTGATAATTTGTGGATAAAATCTGTCTCATTTTTAAAGACCTTTCCATTTTAAAATTTGATGTTAATGAAATCAAAAAAAATACTTCTAGCGACTACTGTTTTCTATTTCGGGGTTTCCGAAGCTCAACAGTCTCAATACTTTACCCAAAAAGAAAACTACAGGTTTAATCTTGCTCAAAATCTTTATCAGACCAAAATATACAACGCTTCCCAATACGAATATGCACAACAGTATTTCTACAACCAGAATCTGGAGCAATCGAGAAAAGAAGCTGCACAGTTTTTTGATAACGTGATAGGAGTGATTCTTCAAAAAAATCACGCGGAAGAAGGTTTGACGGCTTTTATAAAAGAATATCCGAACTCTGCGTATTTTGCCCAGGCAAATTTACCATTGGCAGATTATTATTTGGCTAAAAAAGATTTTAGTACAGCTTTAGAAACTTTAAAAAAAGTGAATCAATATCAGCTGACCAAAGAAGAAAATACACAGTATATTCTGAAATTGGGGTATGCTAAATTTATGATGGGTGATTCTAAAGGGGCGATCGATGCACTGGAAGAAGCTTACAAAACGGCTGAAGAATCTGAAAAAGGCGATGTTGCTTATATGTTAGGACATTTATATTATTCTAACAAACAGAATGATAAAGCTTTCGAATACTTTGATTCTGTGAAAGATCAGCCTAAATTTTCAAAGCTGGTACGTCCGTATTATGTTCAGATGCATTACAATGATAAAGATTACGATAAAGCGATCTCAGAAGGAAATGCTCTGTTGAATGAAGATATTTCTGAGTCTTACAAAGCGGAAGTTCACAAAATCATCGGTGAATCTTATTTTATGAAGAATGATTATGAATCGGCGTATCCACACTTAAAAGATTATCTGAGTGTTCAGCAAAATCCGTCAGAAAATGATCTGTACGAAATGGGATTTGTGGCGGCTCAGCTTAAAAAATATGATGAAGCGGTTTCTTATTACAACCAATTAATCAACAGCAACTCGGCTTTAGCTCAGAATGCGTATTATCAATTAGGGAATGCTTATTTAGCAGTTGATAAAAAACAGGAAGCACTTTCAGCATTTCGTTCGTCTTATCAGATGGATTATGATGCAAGTGTGAAACAACTGGCTCACGAACAATATGCAAAATTAGGGTACGACATCGGAAACCCATTTGAAAGTCCGACAACTGTAATTCAAAATTATATAACAGAAAATCCAGGTGGTGCTAAAACTGCAGAAATGAGATCACTTTTGGTGAAATCTTATCTGTATTCCGGCAACTTTAAAGAGACTTTGAATGCCATCGATAAATTGCCGAATTCAACCCCTGAAACCGACAAAGTAGATCAGGAAGTTTCTTACTTATTGGGAACTGAGGAATTCAACAAAGGTAATTTTGATGAAGCGGAACGATATTTCTTAAGAAGTTTAGAATTTAACATCAATAAAGAATTCAACAGCAGAGCTTTATACTGGTTGGGACAGGTTTATTATCAGAAAGGAAATTATCCTTCTGCGATTGCCCGTTACGAAAAACTTACCAACGAAACCTTCCCTGAGAAACAGCAGTTGCCTTACGATATGGGTTATGCTTATTTTAAATCTAAAAAATTCGATCAGGCAGAAACATATTTCAAACAATATCTGACGAATCCTAAAACTGAATTTAAAAATGATGCAGAACTTCGATTGGCCGATATCTATTATGCCAATAATAATCTGAACGAAGCAATTGCGATCTACGATAAAAATGAGGATTCTACAGATTATACTTTATATCAGAAAGCTTTGGCTTTAGGATTTAAAGATGATCAGGCAGCAAAAATTAGCAATTTAAAATCATTGATTTCTAAATATCCGGCATCGGAATATATTGATGATGCGCAATACGAAATTGGTGCAGCTTACGCCGCTCAGGATGATTTTACCAATTCTAATGATTTCTTCGGAAAAGTGATTAAATCTTCTTCAGATAAAGATTTGGTTGCGAATGCATCCATTTACAGAGCGCAGAATTATATTGACCAAAATCAAAGTGATAAAGCGTTATCTGAATTAAGATATCTTGGCGAACAGTATAAAAATACGGCTTACGCACAAAAAATTGTTCAGGCTGCAAAACCTATTTTCACAAAAAATGGTGATGTTTCAGGTTATGCTGATTTTGCAAGAAATATGGGTGTCAACATCGATGCTTCTGAAATCGACGAAATCAATTTGTCAACAGGTAAACAATATTTCACGAAGAAAGATTACAAGAATGCAATTTCTTATTACGAGAAATATTTAATTCAAAACCCAACAGGAGAGGGCCTTTATCAGGCTAAATATGAGTTAGGTGAAAGCTATTATCAGACTAATAATCCTACAAAAGCCTTATTGGTATTACAGGAAATTGCAAACGTTCAGAATGATTATCAGGACGACGCAGCAACTCGAGTGTCTCAAATTTATATCGCTCAGGAAAATTCTGCCGAAGCTAAGAAGTATCTTGAAAATATTAAGAATTCTTCCAACATCAATGTCAGAAACTTCGCCAATATAGAACTGATGAAAATGTATGCAGAAGAAAAGAATTTCTCCCAAGCTGAAAAATTGGCTGATGAAGTAATTTCAAATAATAAAAATTCTGCTGCAGTAATCGAAACGGCTAAAGTGATCAAGGCGAGAAGTCTGATGAATTCGGGGAAAGATAAAGATGCGCAGACTGCTTACACTTCACTGGAAAAATCTTCGAATACAGAAGTTGCCGCAGAAGCTCTTTATGCAAAAGCATTCTATCAGAACAAAGGAAAAGCATTTAAATCTTCTAACGAAACCATTTTTAAATTAGCTAACAATTACGCATCAGAAGATTATTGGGGCGCAAAAGCATTGGTTTTGATGGCTAAAAATTATATTGGTCTGAAAGATAATTATCAGGCAAGTTATACTTGTGATCAGATTATTTCAAACTATGCAGATTTCCCTGAAATTGTTGCAGAGGCGAAGGAAGTTAAAAAGCAGATTAAAAAGTAAAATGTACTGTCGTATTCATGTAATATGTATTTATGAGATTGAAATGAAATCAGTAATACATTGTACATGAATACATAAATACAACATATATGAACAAACAAATTCAAATACTATCTATATTATTTTTGGGAATTTCGTCGATGGCATTTTCTCAGATTAAGGAGGAAAAACTTATTCTTAACAAGAAAAGAGAACCGGAAGTAAAGAAAATTGAGAAGAAGAAAACCTCAGTTGAAATCATAAAAAACTATCCGCCGGAAGAGAAGTCTGCGAATCCTGTGAAATACAATATTACAGATGTTCCTGCGGTTTCAGATTTTAAAACCTCTACCATTCAGGGTGAAGATGTTGCTCCAAAATTTGACGGAACGGCTCAGAACAACTATTTTCAGTTCGGAATGGGAAATTACGGAAAGATTTTAGCCGATGCCAATATTTCTAAAACTCTTGAAAATAAAATAGAAGTAGGAGCAGATGTTCATGTGCTTTCTACCAATGGTTTGAAGAAAGTTTACGCCTGGGATTCTGATCAGAGTTCGGCAACGTTGGGAGCTTTTTTAAATTCGTATGGTGAAAAAGGAAAAATCAATATAAATGCTGAATACGGTTTAGATAATTATAACTATTACGGAATTTACGCATTAACTCCTTCTGCGGATGTAGATTTGAAGCAGAAAGTGAATCAGTTTAAAGTCAATGGATATTATGATTTTTATTCTAATGAAATTTTAAATGATGTAAGAGTAAAATCTTCATTTTTAAGCGATCATTTTGATGCGAAAGAAAATCAGGCTTCCATCCTGGCAAATCTTTCAAAACATGCTGTTGAACTAGGAAAAGGCGGAATTGTTCTGAATGCAGATTTAGGATTAGGCTTAGAAACTGTAAAAACAGATTTTGCCTTATTAAATGAAAATTCTTCAACGTTTTTCAATGCCAATATTGCTCCTAAAGTAACGTTCGCAAAAGGTGAATCTTATGTAATGTTAGGTTCTTCATTTTCGTTTTTAAATGCAAGAAATTCAAATTTAATTTTAGCTGAAGAATTAAAGAACAATAAAACGTACTGGTTTCCACAGGCTGAATTTCAGGTAGCAGCAGCGAAAGAATTTAAATTTTATGGTGGAGTTGATGGAGGCTTAAAACTCAATACTTACAGCGAATTGCTTCAGGAAAATCCGTTTCTGGTTTCAGACCAGATATTAAGACCTACAGAAACACAATATCATTTCTATGCTGGTTTAAGAGGTGATATTGACGAAACTCTTAAGTATGATGTGTCTGCCGGTTTTGGAAAATTGAGGAATATCATGTTTTTCCAGGGGAATAATTTATTTGATAACAGCTTTGCTTTAGATCGTCCCGGATATGATTTTGCAAATACTTTTTCTGCGGTTTATGATGACGGAAATGTAAGTGACATCAAAGGAAGTTTACAGTATTTCCCATTAGAAAATCTTATTGTAGATGCTGATGTGAGATTTTTAAAATATGATTTAAAGAACTACGAAAATATTTATAACGTTCCATTAGTTACAGGAAGCATTGGTGCAAAATATACGATGTTTGAGAAAAAACTGTCATTAGGTTTCAAAGGAATTTTCGCAACAGACAGAACCACAAATTCGTATATGTTTGAAGGCGTGGGAAGTCCGTCGTTGATTTTTCAGTCAACTGAAGATACGAATGATAAAGTTGGTGGTTATGCAGATTTAAACTTGTCTGCAGAGTACAAAGTTCACAAAAATTTCAGTATTTTTGCACTTGGAAATAATCTTCTGAGCTCAACATACCAAACGTACAAAGGTTACAAAGTTCTTGGTGCGCAAGTTGTGGGAGGTGTAAAGATTACTTTCTAAAATATAGGTAATGAGTAATTGGTAATAAGCAATATTTGCATTACTTATCATTGATTACTCATTACTTATAAAAAACGGCTGCGTAGTTCAACTGGATAGAATATCAGATTTCGGCTCTGAGGGTTGGGGGTTCGAATCCCTTCGCGGTCACTACTATCAATCACTTTGCCACAAAGGGATTGACGGATTTCACTTTTTGGAAGCGTATTAATCAGTAACAATAACAGTAACAATTAATGCGCTTATGAAACATCTAAGTTTTTAATGCAAACGCCTTCTTTTTCTTGTGATTAATCAAATGATAAGTAGTTTTTCAACTCAATTTTCAACTTAATTTTTCAACTTTTTTAAAATAGTATTAACTAATATTTTATTACATTTACATTAAAATACTAATATTCTATGAAGAAAAAAGTTATACTTGTGCAAGATAATATTGAGATTCTGGAAATAATGGATCAGGTATTAGATGATGCAGGATTTGATGTGATAGGATCGCTCAATACAGATCCTATTGAAAATGTAGAAAGTATTGACCCCGATATTGTGATTGTTGATGATCATATCAAAGGTGAAGTGAAAGGTTCAGAGGTGATTAAAGAATTAAAGTCTGATCCTGAAACAGAAAGTATTCCTGCAGTATTAACCAGTACCTCAAGCAGCATTCCGAAGGATGCTCAGCAATGTAAAGCAGACGATTTTATCGAAAAGCCATTTGGTATTGATGAAATGTTAGAAGTTATAGAAAGAAATGTTGACAAGTAATTTTGAACTTTAAAATAGTATAATTCCCTAAAAAAGTCCGGTTCATATAAGTGAAACGGACATTGATTTTTTTCTCCACCTTTTTTTCTGGGAAAACAATTTTTGTTTGCAATGAAAAAAGTTCCTTTATTCTGATGCATTCAGATTGATTTCTGATACTGCTCTTACTTACATAGAATACCATAATTTTCTCCTCATCTAAGATTTTTTGAAGCAATTTCAGAGTGTTCTTTTCATCTAGTAACTTATAATAAGATGCAAGCGTACTCTATGATGTATTTATAACGTTCCACTTTTTACGCTCTTGCAATAATGGCTGCATCTCTCACTGCACTTTCCTTAACCATATCACTTTTCGGCTTAATTACATCTACTTAATGTACTTGTTGATTTTTTGTTAGAGTTTACAGAAGCTTTCATACTTCAGATTTTTTATCCATAATAATTATTTTGTTGTTAGATATAATGTACAATCAATCCAAAATTTCTAATAATATAATGATTTATCATTATGACCACGGTCATAGGACATCATCTGTACATTGTTCTATCTTGTTCTGACTAAATTACATTATATGAAATACTTATTATGCTTCAGCCATTTATCATGGAACTTTGTTTATCAGCGACCGCAACATCTTTTGACCCGGTTTTCAAAAGCTTATCAGGTATTTTACTTTGAAGAGCCAAAAATTGGAGATTCCGACAGGTATACTGTCAATGTTCAAGATGGGGTTTATGTGGTAGAATTGTTGGTGACAGGACATGACGAGACCACAAACAGAAGAATCCGGAATCTGATCAGCCAGCTGATAAAAGAATATCGTATCGGAAATTACATCAGTTGGTATTACACTCCCATGGCGCTGCAGTTTACGGATGATCTGAATCCTGATACGGTTGTTTACGATTCTATGGATGAATTGTCTGCTTTTAAATTTGCACCGCCACAGCTTTTAGAGTTGGAAGAAAAGTTATTCGAAAAAGCAGACGTGGTATTCACGGGCGGAAATTCTCTTTACCAGGCAAAGAAAAACAAACATGGCAACATTCATGCAATGCCAAGCAGTATTGATAAAGCCCATTTCGGAAAGGCTAGAGCTTTACAGCACGAGCCGGAAGATCAGTCACCCATTGGCTACCCAAGATTAGGCTTCTTCGGAGTGGTTGACGAAAGATTTGATATCGAGCTCCTCCGTGAAGTTTCTGCAAAGCGCCCCGATTGGCAGTTTGTGATTATTGGTCCTGTGGTGAAAATTAATCCTGATGATTTACCGGTTGCTTCCAATATTCATTATTTAGGTCCGAAAACGTATTCCGAATTGCCCTTGTACATCGCACATTGGGATATCGCCCTTATTTTATTTGCATTAAATGAATCAACAGAATTTATCAGCCCTACCAAAACTCCTGAATATCTGGCAGCAGGCAAACCTGTGATTTCTACAGCCATCAGAGATGTTGTGAATCCCTATGGCATAGCAGGTCTGGTCAACATCATCGATGATTCCGAATCTTTCATTTCAGCTGCAGAAAAAATATTTGCCGATACAGAAAAAGACCATTGGCTGAGAAATGTTGATCACTTTCTTGAAAACGATTCCTGGGATCACACTTTTAGTAAAATGAATGCCCTGATCAATGAAGTGACCATGGCGGAGGAAACAATTAAATACAAAAAAGCAAATTAATAACTATGTATGATTTTTTAATAGTAGGCTGCGGTTTTGCCGGAGCGGTCCTGGCAGAGCGTCTGGCTTCAGAAGGAAAGAAAATTTTAATTGTTGACAAGCGAGATCACATTGCAGGAAATGCTTTCGATTACTATAACGAAGACGGCATTCTGATTCATAAATACGGACCTCATATTTTTCATACCAATTCTGAAGATGTGTTTAGATATTTAGGAAAATTTACCGATTGGCGACCTTACGAGCACAGGGTTTTAGGAAGTGTAGACGGTTTATTGGTTCCTATACCTATTAACCTGACGACGATTAATGATTTGTACGGTAAAAATTTAACTTCAGATGAGGTTACAGACTTTTTAGCCTCAAAAGCTGAGAAACGAAATCCCATTCTCACTTCCGAAGATGTTGTATTAAATGGAGTGGGGAAAGAACTTTACGAGAAATTTTTTAAAGGATATACCAAAAAACAGTGGGATCTTGATCCTTCAGAACTGGATGCTTCGGTTACGGCGCGTGTTCCCACTAGAACCAATAAAGATGACCGTTATTTTACGGATACTTTTCAGGCAATGCCTAAAAATGGGTATACAGAGATGTTTAAAAAGATGCTGTCGCACAAAAACATCAGCATCATGCTGCAAACCGATTACCGGGACATTGTTGATGTAATTCCTTTTAAAACTTTGATTTATACAGGTCCGATCGATTCATACTTTGATTATTGCTACGGGAAGCTGCCTTACCGTTCTATTGATTTTAAATTTGAAACCCTGAATCAGGAAAATTACCAGCCCACAGGAACGGTGAATTATCCGACCTCCAATTTATATACAAGAATCACGGAGTTTAAATTTTTAACCGGACAAAAAAACGAGAAAACCACCATCGTTTACGAATATCCTACAGCCGAAGGAGATCCTTATTATCCAATTCCGCGGAAACAGAATCAGGAAATTTACAATCAGTATAAAAAACTTGCAGAAGATCTTCCTGATGTATTTTTCACAGGCCGTTTGGGAACGTATAAATACTACAACATGGATCAGGTGGTGGCACAGTCACTCACACTTTTCAAAAAATTAAAAAGCAGGGAAGAGTATGTTCAATAATGATTTTCTGCCTTCCAACATCAATCCTTTTAAAAGTTTTCTGATGGGTGGTTTTGAATGTGCAGATCAGCAGAATGCATTTGGAAACAGGGTAGATTTGTATAAAGCTTCAGGACACGACCGCTATTTGGAAGAAGATTATGACCAGTTAGATTTTTTTGGAATTAAAACCATTCGAGAAGGAATCAGGTGGAGTGTGGTGGAAACTAAACCTTACCAATATGACTGGACGGAAGTAGAACGTGTAATCAATATTTCTCGTGAAAAAGATATTCAGGTGGTTTGGGATATTTGTCATTTCGGATATCCTGATGATATCACGCCGCTTCACCCGATGTTTGCCAGAAGATTTGCGCATTTGTGTCGGGAATTTATTATAAAATACAGAAGCCTGGTTCCTGAAGGTCTTCTGGTTGTAACCCCAATCAATGAAGTCAGTTTTATTTCTTGGTTGGGCGGCGACGTCAGAGGAACTTCTCCTTACTGTGTAGGGCAGGGTTGGGAAGTGAAGTATGCCTTGATGAAAGCTTATATTGAAGGGATAGAACGGATGAAAGAAATTGATCCTTATGTACGGATCATGGTTACAGAACCACTCATCAGTATTGTAAGCAATCATCATGATGTAGTCTCGCTTTTGTCTGCTGAAAAAAAACATTTTGAGCAATTTCAGGTGCACGATATTCTTTCTGGCAAGATGTGCCCGGAACTTAGAGGCAAACCGGAATATTTAGATATTATCGGAGTCAATTATTATTACAACAATCAATGGATTAACGAAACCCATGAATTTTTGCCTTGGGCAGAAACGCCGGCGCACCCATTACATCGTTCGTTGCATTCATTAATAGAAACTGTTTTCACAAGATATGGCAGACCTGTTGTTATTTCAGAAACCAGTCATCCCGGCGAAGACAGAGCCAAATGGATTAAAGCAATCACTAAAGAATGTATTTCTATTTTAAAAACAGGACTTCCTCTTTTAGGATGCTGTTTTTATCCCATTGTAGATCGGCCGGATTGGGATGATCTGGAAAATTGGCACCACAGCGGAATTTGGGATGTATTTGACCTGCTTTCATTAAAAAGAGAACCTGATTTGCAAAGTGTGGAAGCACTTGTAGAATTTAAAGAACAGCTGAATGCAGTTCATGTTTTTCATTAAATAACTTTAGTTCAGTTAATAATATTTATTCAATGTAAAGCCTTCTGACTGTAGAAGGCTTTTTCTTTCGCAGATAAGGTATAAAACAATTGTAATAATTATTTTTCATTGATTATCGAGAATCAAAATCGATGATTTTTTTTTGGTTTAAAGATGAATTATTACTCTACAGAACTTCTGATTACTTCTACATTTTCTTCATGCAACCTTTTCTTTAACCAATTTTTAAATTGAGGTTGATTGATTTCTTTACCGGAATAAACAACAACAAACTGTAATTTTGTACTGTCTGTTGAAGGAAACTGTTCAATTTTACCATAAGATAAATTAGATATTTCCGGGTAGAGTATCTGTATTTCTTTTACCAGCGATGAGTCTGAGACTTTGTAAATATCCAGCTCTTGTCTGAGTTTTGAAATGGCAAAATCTTTTTCTGACAGATTGTTGTCAGTTTTATTGATCTCATTTAATATTTCAGACTTTAAATCTGCCGTGTTTTGTCTGATGATTAATTTGGTGTCTTCAAGTCCGTTATTCATCAGCATTTTGTTATAGGATGCTATTTCAGAAGGTGAAAATTTCTTGTTAAGAAAAGCAATATCTATTGTTTTAGGTAGTGTATTATAATTAATTTTTTTATAAATAATAGTATAACCGTTATTTTCGAATTCTTTCTGGATAAAAGACTCAGCAGTTTTTGTAAATTTTTTCTCATTGAGCAGATTATAAGCGAGATAAAAGCTTGGAACAATCATCACAACAATTAAAATATATATACTGAATCGGATTCTTTTTTCGTATTTATTATCAACAATATATGAAGGATATTTTAAATATTTAACGACAAGAAAAGTTGCAATGCAAATGAAAAAGCAATTGATTGTATACAGATAAAAAGCTCCGAAAAAATATGAAAAATTCCACGTAGCAAGACCAAAACCTGCAGTACAAAGCGGGGGCATCAATGCTGTAGCAATCGCAACTCCGGGAATAGGATTGCCTTTCTCTACGCGAGTAATAGCAATAACTCCTACCAAACCTCCAAAAAACGCAATTAAAACATCATAAATATTGGGTGCTGTTCTTGCCAATAGCTCAGATTGTACATCTTTAAACGGACTAAGATAAAAGTACAGCGAAGAAACCATCAAGCTAACAACAGTTGCAATAACGAGATTTTTTATCGATTTCTTTAACAGTGGAATATTATACGTACCCAACGCAAATCCAGCGCCTACAATAGGACCCATAAGAGGCGAGATCAACATCGCTCCGATGATGACTGCCGTAGAATTTACATTGAGTCCTATAGATGCAATCATAATGGCGCAAGCAAGAATCCAGAGATTGGAGCCTCAGAAAGAAATATTGGAGGTTACATTATCTAAAACCTTATCTTTTCTTTCTTCACCACTGTTAAGATTGATGAAATTAAAAATACTACTCATAATTGACAGAAATATTGGTTGAAAGTATTTAAAAAATAACAAACTGCAAAATAGGTTGGCTTATTTAAATGCCGGTTATAATTTAAATCAAAAATTTTGAAACATCTGATTAAAGAAAAAATCCGCCATGATAAACGACAATTACTTGTAATTTAATTGAAATGTGTGTGAATTATTGCAACATAATTACTTATAATATATTATTGTTTGAAATTTTTTTCTGAATTTATAATTTTGGTTAACTATTTGTATAGTAAAATATAACATTCTTTAACAATTAAAAATACGGTTATGAATATTTCTTATTACGATTTTACAAATTTACCGGATCAAGTACAGTACGAAATGGTATTAAGTTTTGGAAGAATGATTGATGAAAGCACGGTGAGCAATTCACGATATGTTCTTTACGAAATTTCAAATTTCACAGTAGAAATCATCTACAGTTTAAGCAAAAATACAATTGCCGGGAAAAATATTTTTCACAACAGAGCCGCATATTCGGCATAATAAATTCTGTTTTTGTTTAATAAATTGTTAAAATTCATTTCCTAGACTTTCTAAATCAATTTTCCACTTTATTCAGTCGGAAAAACTTATGATTTATTAATTATTTCTGACTTATCAAGTTTCTCCTACAAGTTTTTTGCATACTAATCATATAAGATTTATCTTATAAAAAATTTGTACAATATAAAAAACTCATTGTTTCTCAATCTCAGTTCAATTGATAATTCTGTCAACTGAAGACAATTTTATAATTTTTTTTTGGGAAGAATTTAAGATCTATATTCTGTAATGACTGCAGTTTAGTAATTTGAACAACCATTAATTATCTTTCTTTACAATTCTTATTTTTATTAAAATCATCCAAAATATTATTAACATGAGAGAGCAGGATGCTGTAAATTGTTAAAATGTATATTTTTATGAAAATGAAATGAAAGAATAATCTTCTTTAACAAATGAAAGTTATGTTTAGAGATTTAATCTAATAATACAAGATCAATAAAAATCATTTCATTCATATACCTGATTTAATTATGAATTTTCAAAATACATCCAAATTTCTTTACTCGCTGCTATTTCTTGCTTTATTTTCGTCTACATTAAAAAGCCAGGATCTTTTCCCGGACGGTACAAAAATCCCAAAATGGTTTAAAGAAAACAAACCGACAGACATCAACAAACTAGGCAAAAAGTATATTCTTACTGAAAATGGCGTGAAGAACGATAGTACAATTCTTCAGACAAAACAACTTCAGGCAATCATAGATTTGGCAGCTAAAAATGGCGGCGGTGTTATCATTGTTCCGAAAGGAACTTTTCTAATCAGTTCAGTTTTCTTCAAACAGGGAACGCATTTGCATCTGGAAAATGGTGCAAGATTAAAAGGAAGCGATGATATCAATGATTTTCCGATTGTGATGACAAGAATGGAAGGTCAGACTGTAAAATATTTTCCGGCTTTGATCAATGCTGATGGTTTGGATGGTTTCACGATTTCCGGAAAAGGTATGCTCGACGGAAACGGACTTCGATTTTGGAAGTCATTCTGGAAAAGACGAGAATGGAATCCTAAATGTACCAATATGGACGAAATGAGACCTAGAATTATCTATGTTTCAAATTCTAAAAACGTTCAGGTTGAGGGAATTACCATTAAAAACTCGCCATTCTGGAGTACACATTATTACAAAAGTGATTTTGTAAAATTATTAAATCTCACAATTCTCGCTCCGAAAGAACCTGTAAAAGCACCAAGCACAGATGCCGTTGACATTGATGCGTGCACCAATGTATTGATTAAAAATTGCTACATGTCGGTTAATGACGATGCAATTGCTCTGAAAGGAGGGAAAGGTCCGAAGGCTGACAAAGACTCTAACAATGGAGAAAACAGAAATATCATTATAGAAGACAATACGTTCGGATTTTGCCACTCTGCACTCACTTGCGGAAGTGAATCGATCCATAATTACAATATCATTTTCAGAAACTCAACAGTGAAAGATGCATCAAGATTATTACATCTTAAAATGCGTCCCGACACGCCTCAACACTACGAATATCTTACGGTTGAAAACATCACCGGAAACGTAAAAACTTTCTTGTATGTAAAAGGGTGGAATCAGTTTTTTGATTTGAAAGGAGAAGAAAAACCGAAAACGAGACTGATCAACAATATCGTTTTAAAAAATATTGACATCAGTTGTGAAATAGCTTTTGATATTGAAAAATCAGATCTTTACGAATTGACAGATTTCACATTTGAAAACCTGAAAATAAAAGCAGTAAAGCCAAAAGAGGAAAACTTAGATGCGATAAAAAATCTGAAGAAGACTAAAGTAAATGTTACCCAGGTTGCTTCTCTCACTCACTCGTACGATAAAAAAGACGATTCTGATATTGCCGCAAAATGACCTGTTTTTCCAAAATATTTGTTCTCTTATGTCTGTGCTCACAGTTACTGCATTCTCAATCTAAGGAAATTCAATTCCTGAGCGGGGCAGATTCTGAGCACACCAAAGAATGGAATTTTTGGATCAGTGGAGGACGGAAATCTGGAAGTTGGGACAAAATTCAGGTGCCTTCACAATGGGAACAGCAGGGATTTGGCTCTTACAACTACGGACGAGATTATGTGACCAACGGAAAGAATTTTAAATTCAATGATGAAGTTGGATTATATAAACACAAGTTTTCAGTTCCAAATTCGTGGAAAGGAAAATCTATAAATATTGTTTTCGAAGGTTCAATGACCGATACTGAAGTGAAGATCAACGGAAAATTAGCCGGAGAAATTCATCAGGGAGCTTTCTATGAATTTAAATATGATATTTCAGATAAAATATTATTTGGAAAAGAAAATATTTTAGAAGTTAAAGTTTCCAAAATGTCTGCAGACAAATCGGTCAACAATGCAGAACGTCTGGCTGATTTTTGGGTTTTAGGAGGAATTTTCAGACCTGTTTATTTAGAAGCCCATCCAAAAGAAAATATCTCATCAATATCGATTGATGCAAAATCAGACGGAACTTTCATTTCAAATATTCATTTAAAAGGAATCAATTCTGCCAACAATGTAAAAGTCGAAATTTTCGATGCTGAAAACATTCTCATTAGCGAATCTCAGATGACCATTCAAAAAGGAGATACTTTAAAACAGATTCAATTCTCCGCTAAAAATCCAAAACTCTGGACAGCTGAAACGCCGAATCTGTACAAAGCGAAATTCAGTTTAAATAAAAATAGAAAAGCCATCTTTCAGACTGACGAAAAATTCGGTTTCCGAACCATTGAAATCCGAAAAGGCGACGGAATCTATATCAACGGAACCAAAATCAAAATGAAAGGCATCAATCGTCACGTTTGGTGGCCTGAAACAGGAAGAGCGGTCAACAAAAACATCGATTTAATGGATGTTCAGCTTATCAAAGAAATGAATATGAATGCCGTTCGCTGTTCACATTATCCACCGAATAAATCCTTTCTTCAGATGTGCGATTCTTTGGGTTTGTACGTTTTGGATGAACTCGCCGGATGGCAAAAAAAATATAGCACCTTAGTTGGCAAAAAACTGGTGAAAGAAATGGTTACGAGAGATGCAAATCATCCTTCCATTATTTTTTGGAGCAACGGAAATGAAGGCGGACATAATTTTGATCTTGATAAAGAATTCGGAAAATATGATGTGTCGAATCGTCCCGTTATTCACGCCCATCACAAGCCGGGAAATGCTTTCAACGGAATCGACGGAAATCATTACGAAGATTATTACAGCACCAAAAAAATACTGGAAGGAGAAAATATTTACATGCCGACCGAATTTCTTCATGCACAGGACGACGGCGGTGGCGGAACTTCTTTAGCCGATTACTGGGAACTTCACTGGAATTCAAAAAAAGGAGCAGGCGGTTTTCTTTGGGCGTTTGCAGATGAAGGTTTGGTAAGAACCGATTTTAATAATCAGATTGATGTAAATGCTATCAATGCTCCAGACGGAGTCGTGGGTCCGCATCGTGAAAAAGAAGGAAGTTTTTACGCCATCCGTGAAATTTACAGTCCGGTAAAAATAGATTTGAAAACTTTACCTAATGATTTTAACGGAACAATTCCTGTAGAAAACCGCTATCATTTTACGAACTTAAATGAATGTCAGTTTGAATGGAAATTGGTAAAATTTAAAACACCATTTTCATCAGAATCTGGTTTTGATATTCTTCAAAAAGGAAAAGCAGAATCTCCGAATATTAAACCGACAGAGAAAGGAAATATTAAAGTAAACCTTCCCGCAAATTGGAAAGAAAGTGAAGGTTTACTGTTAACAGCAACTGATTCTTTCGGTAAAGAAATGTACACATGGACTTGGAGAATTGCATCAAATGAAAAATTATCGGCACAATTTTCGAAATCATTAATCAAAGAATCACCGGTTTCTGTCATAGAAAATGATTCTTTATTTATTCTAAAATCAGACGAAAAAGAATTTTCATTCGGGAAAAAAGACGGCTTATTAAAGTCAGTTATTTTAGATAAAAAAGGCAAAAAAATGACATTCCGAAACGGGCCTGTTTTTGTGAACGGAAAAATGGAACTATCTTCCATAAAGTCTTTTGCGGAAGAGCACAATCAAGTTATTCAGATTTCTTACAAAGACGGAAAAAAGGCCGTTTGGAAACTGAATCATAATGGAATTTTAGAATTGAATTACGAGTATTCACTTTCCGGAGATTACCAGTTTGCAGGCGTAAGTTTTGATTATCCTGAAAATTATGTTATCAGCGCAAAATGGCTCGGAAAAGCTGCCCGTATCACGTTTGGAAAAATCGTTTGCAGGGACAAACTTATAACGTCTGGCAAAATCTGAGAAATTCAACAAGAACAGGTTTTTCACCTTGGATTTATCCTGAATTTAAAGGTTATTTCGATGATGTTTCATGGTTGCAGCTCAATACAGCAGAAGGAAAAATTACGGTGGGGACAAAAGAAGAAAAAATGTTCGTCAGACTTTTTGATTTTTATGGAATTTACGGTGCTGAAGGTTACCCCAAATTACCGGGTGGAAATATTTCTTTCCTCGACGCGATTCCGCCATTGGGAACTGTTTTGGCGTTTAATATTAATAACGAAACTTCGACTTTAGGTCCGGAAAGTGAACCGAATCATCTGAACGGAACAATCAAAAGAACCTTATATTTTTACTTTGGATTGCCAGATTTGGGCGATGAAAACAAACAATTTACAATGCCAAAAGAAAATATTTTGACTGATTAATAATGCAAAACTGGATAAAATTTTTAACGATTTTCTTAGGTTCGTTTTTGTTCGCCCAACAGACGACTTTCAAATTTGATTTTGGTACAGGCAGAACCGAAAACGGGTTTATTCCTATCACTTCAACTTCAAAATTTAATCAAAAGATAGGGTACGGTTTTATGGATGTTTCCGGTCTGAAATCTGTGGATAGAGGTGGAAATGCTTTAACCGGAGATTTTATTACCAGCAATAAACCATTCTATTTCTCAGTCGCAATTCCTGAAGGAAATTATGATATACAATTAAATCTTGGCGATTCTAAAGGAACATCTGAAACAACAGTTCGGGTAGAAAACCGCCGTCTGATGCTGAATGATATCAAAACAAAACAAGGCAAAATTCTCGAAAAACAAATTACAGTTCACGTTAAAGACAGCATTATCAGGAATGAGAACGGAACTCAAATTGGAATTGTAAAACTAAAACCGAGAGAAAGAAAATATCTGCATTGGGATAACCTTTTGACCATCGAATTCAATCACAAAGCTCCGAAAGTTTGTTCGGTCATCATTCAACCCAACAAAAAGGCTAAAACTATTTTTATCACCGGAGATTCTACTGTTGTGGATGCGCAGTACGAACCTTGGGCTTCGTGGGGTCAAATGTTGCCCTGTTTTTTTGTTTCAAATAAAGTTGTGATTGCCAATTATGCCGAAAGCGGAGAAACCTTGAAAGCATTTGAAGACCGCCGCCGAATTGATAAAATCTGGAACAAAATAAAACCTGGAGATTATCTATTCATCCAGTTCGGACACAATGACCAAAAAGCGGGAAACAGTATAAAATCAGGATATCGAAAAAGATTAAAAGAATGGATTTTAAAATCTAAAGAATTAGGAGTAACTCCTGTTTTGATTACTTCAATGAACCGCAGAGTTTTTGATGAAAAAAATAAAATTGTTAATACTTTAGATGATTTTCCTTCTGCGATGCGGGAAATTGCAAAAGAAGAAAATGTATATTTAATCGATTTAAATACATTGAGTAAAACCTTGTTTGAAGCTATGGGACCTGAAGCTGCAAAAAAAGCATTTGTACATTATCCGGCAAACAGCTATCCTAATCAGCCGACCGCTTTGGCGGATGATACGCATTTCAACACCTATGGAGCTTATGAATTAGCGAAATGTGTTATAAAATCTATTGCAGATCAAAATCTGCCTTTGAAGAAATATATTTCGAAAATTGATCAAAATTTTAATCCTGAAAAACCCGATGATGTTGAAAAATTCTACTGGCCTGAAAGTATCTACATGGAAACTTTAAAACCAGATGGAAATTAACAAAATAAGAAATGAATATTCAATCGATCATAAAATTAAGTCTAATCTGTTTTGCCTTCGGAAATCTTTCCGCACAAAATCCGTGGCCAAAATCCACCGAAACCACAAAACCCTGGACACGGTGGTGGTGGATGGGAAATGCTGTAGACGAAAAGGGATTAGATAAACAACTAACCATTTTAAATGAAGCAGGTTTTGGAGGTGTGGAAATCGTTCCGATTTATGGCGCAAAAGGTTTCGAAAAACAGTATATCAGTTACCTTTCTCCGGAATGGATGAAAATGCTTCAGTTCACCACAGACAAAGCCAGAAGTCTGAAGATGGGCGTCGATATGTCGGTGGGAACAGGTTGGCCGATTGGCGGACCACAAGTTGAAGAAAAAGATGCTGCTACAAAAATGATTGTTCAGACGTATACGATTTCATCAGGCGAAAAATTTTCAGATAAAATTGTACTGAAAGATGAAAAACAGAAGAATTTAAAAACAATAAAACTAGATATTGTAACGGCTTATAATGAGAAAAATGAAGGGGTTGTTATTACTGATAAAGTTAGTAGTGATGGAAGCTTGAATTGGAAACCAACCTTTGGGAAATGGACAATCTACGCAGTTTTCACTGGTAAAACCTTACAGAAAGTAAAACGTGCTGCTCCTGGTGGAGAAGGTTATACTTTGGACCATTTTTCGCCGGACGCGACCAAAGATTATCTGAAAACTTTCGATAAAGCTTTTGGAAATTCCAACTACGGAATCCGTTCTTTTTTCAATGACAGTTATGAGGTTTATAATGCCGATTGGACACCAGATTTTAAAAATGAATTTAAGAAAAGACGGGGCTACGATTTAAGTCCGTATATCAAATATTTAGTAAGCAACGAGGAAAATGAAATATCAGGAAGAGTAAAATCCGATTACAGAGAAACGTTAAGCGAATTGATTTTAAATAATTTCACGAAAGATTTTACCAGTTGGGCTCATTCTAAAAACTCAAAAAACACGAATCAGGCGCACGGTTCGCCAGGAAATTTGCTTGATTTGTATGCTGCAGTGGATATTCCTGAATCTGAAACTTTTGGAAGCTCGGTTTTTGATATTCCGGGTTTAAGAAGAGATAGTGCAGACATTCAGAAATCAGATATACCGGATTTTAATATGCTGAAATTTGCTTCTTCGGCAGCAAACGTGACCGGCAAAAAATTAACTTCTAATGAGACTTTTACTTGGCTGACCGAACATTTCAAAACCTCGTGGTCACAGGCAAAACCGGAGGTGGAGCAGGTGTTTTTATCGGGAATTAACCACGTTTTTTACCACGGAACGACGTACACGCCGACCGATGTGCCTTTTCCGGGCTGGCTGTTTTATGCTTCCGTGAATTTCGTTCCTGACAACAGTTTGTGGCCACATTTGGAAGGATTAAATTCTTATATCGAACGTACGCAATCTGTTTTACAAAGCGGAAAATCAGATAATGAGCTGTTGATGTACTGGCCAATTTATGATCAATGGGCAAGTCCGAAAGGGAAAGATATGGCGTTCAAAGTTCATAACGTGGAAAAATGGTTACAACCCACTCCGATGTATGAAAATTTGACGAAACTCAACAAAATGGGTTATTCTCTGGATATGATTTCCGACAAAATGATTGGAGAATCGATGATGGAAAATCAGAATATTAAGGTATCAAAAACAGGATCTGCATATCAGGTTTTAATCATTCCTGAACTCACTTATTTGCCCGAATCTACTTTAAAAAATATCTTAGATTTGGCTCAAAACGGAGCATTAGTTATTTTTCAAAATGAGCCGAAAGATATTCCCGGAAATTTTGAAGTGGAGAAAAGAAGAAATCAGTTAAAATATTTATGGAATCAAATTCAATTTCAAAATCAAGCGGGAAATGTAAAGACAGCAAGTTTCGGAAAAGGAAAAATTATCTTGAGTGCTGATGTTGCAAAAGGCTTAGAGTATTTAAAAATTGAAAGAGAAAAATTGACCGACACAGGATTGAAATTTGTGAGAAGACAGTTTGATGGTGGAAAATATTATTACATCGTCAATCATACTTCAAAAGAAATCATTCAAAATATTCCGTTGAATTTCGTCGGAAAACAAGTCACTTTAATGAATCCCGAAAATGGAGATTTCGGAATCGCTCAAACTCATAATAATTCTGTTAGAATTCAGCTGAAATCGGGAGAATCTTTAATTATAAAAGCTTCTCAAAATACAGACACTTTACTTCAAAAATGGAATTACACTGAAAAAAACGATGCACCAATAGTTTTAAACCAACCTTGGCAATTGTCTTTTAAAGAAGGCGGTCCCGAACTTCCGAAATCCAGAACTTTAGAAAAGCTTCAACCTTGGACCAACTTTACAGATGATGCTTCCACACAAAGTTTTTCAGGAACAGGAGTTTACACAACTACATTAAATGTAAGGAAAAAAAATGCAGACGATTATCTCTTGAAATTTGACAAACTTTACGAAAGTGCAAAAGTGATTGTCAACGGTCATGAAGCAGGAATTGTCTGGAGCATTCCGTTTGAAATTAACATCGGAAAGTATGTAAAGAAAGGCAAAAATACCATTCAAATCGAGGTTTGTAATCTTATGGCTAACAGAATTAGAGATATGGATAAAAAGAAAATACAGTGGAGAAATTACCACGAAATTAACTTTGTAAATATCGATTACAAACCATTTGACGCATCCAATTGGAAAGTGCAGCCTTCCGGTTTGGATGGCGAAATTCAATTGGTTCCAATACATTATTCAAAATAAATATTTGAATATATAATAATGCAATCGATTAATCAAGCTTAAAAAGAAGAATTATGATTTTTAAATTGAAATATATTTTAGTTCCGATTCTATTTTCACAAACTCTATTTGCCCAAAGACAAATGGAATATCTGAAGAGAGGAATTGTTGCTATACCTTCAGATTCCGGTGTTTTTGTGAGTTGGCGTTTGCTGGGTACTGAAGCTCAGAATATTCAGTTTGATTTGTATCGTGTTGAAAATAACTCAACCAAAAAACTCAACGCAAAGACGCTGTTGAATGAAACAAGTTTTTTAGATAAAACAGCCGACAAGACAAAGAATTATAGCTACTTCGTAAAATCAAATACTCAGGATAAAACGATGGATACTGATTCTGCGAACTATGTTGCAAATCAAAAACCTTATTTTTCAATCCCTTTAAAAACACCAGCCGGATATATTCCGAATGACGCTTCTGTTGCAGATTTGGACGGAGACGGCGACTACGAAATCATTCTTCATCAGACCGGGAAATCCAAAGACAACAGCCAGAAAGGAATCACAGATCCGCCAATCATTCAGGCTTATAAAATGAATGGAAAGCTTTTGTGGGAAATTAATTTAGGTAAAAATATACGTGAAGGAGCGCATTACACACAGTTTTTAGTGTATGATCTCGACCAGGACGGAAAAGCAGAAATCGTAATGAAAACTGCTGACGGAAGCAAGGATGGGAAAGGAAAATACATTGGTGATTCGACAAAAAATTACGTCAACGAAAACGGATATATCCTTTCACGAACCAGAATATCTGACGGTTTTTGATGGGCAAACCGGAGCAGAAATTCATACCGTGAATTATGAAGTTCCAAGATTTGCAGGCAGTTTAAATCCAACCGATGAACAAATGACAGCAACCTGGGGCGATGCAAAAGGAAACCGTCTCGACAGATTTCTGGGAGCCGTCGCTTATCTGGATGTTAAAACACCGAGTGTGATTATGTCGAGAGGATATTACACGAGAACTGCAATCGCAGCTTGGGATTATAAAGATAAAAAACTCAGTTTGAGATGGCTTTTTGATACCGAAAGCTCAGAAGAAAATAAACAATACCGTGGGCAGGGAAATCACAATCTTTCTGTCGCAGATGTAGATAACGATGGAAAAGACGAGATTGTTTTTGGTGCAATGACCGTCGATGATGACGGAAAAGTATTAAACAGTACAGGTTTTGGTCACGGTGATGCATTGCACGTTGGAGATCTTGATCCGTCAAATCCCGGATTGGAAGTTTTTGATATTCAGGAAAGGTTTGATGATGCAGGAGCACATTTCAGAGACGGAAAAACCGGGAAAGTTCTGTGGAAATTGCCGTCTTTGATTTACAGTAAAAATGGAAAATATCAAGGACCGGGAAGAGGTTTGTCTTTAAATATTGACCCTCGTTATGACGGTTCAGAATCTTGGGCAGCTGGAGCAGGTTTGAAGGGCATTTATGATACTAAAGGAAAAAAAATAAGTGATAAAAATCCGCCTGCCAATATGGGAATTTATTGGGACGGCGATTTTTTAAGTGAAATTTTAGACGGAACATCAGTTTCAAAATGGGATTGGAAGAATGAGAAATCAAAACTCATTTTTGATGCTAAAGATTCCCAGTGTGAATCGAATAACGGAACCAAGAAAAATCCGGCTTTGGTGGCAGATTTATTTGGCGATTGGCGTGAAGAAGTAATGTACAGAACGTCCGATAATCAGGAATTGAGAATTTTTTCTACGACTATTCCTACGCAGCACAGATTGTACACTTTGATGCACAATCCGCAATACAGATTAAGCATTGTTTGGCAGAATGTAGGTTATAATCAGCCTCCTCATACGGATTATTATCTGGATGAATCGCTGAAAGAAGTTCCCAAACCGAATATTGTAACAGTTAAACCTTAAAATAAAATTGAAAAATAATAAATTAAAATATATGAAAAGATCACTCATTAAAAATGGTGCTTTTACATTGATCATTGCAGTATTGTCTTCATGTTCTGTTCAGAAACAGACTTCTGCAAGTAAGGTTGAGCTCCCCGCTAAAAAAGAAGTTCTGGAAGTTTCCAGACTTGCTAACCAATATTTTATGAACAAATGGCCAGATACAGGCAAAGAAATTGTGGGCAAAAAAGTATGGCCAAGTAATCTCTGGACTCGTGCAGTCTATTATGAAGGATTGATAGCTTTATACAAAGTCGATCCGAAAAAAGAGTATTATGATTACGCAATGTCATGGGCAAATAACCATAAATGGGATTTGATGAGAGGAACCTATACCAGAAATGCCGATCACCAGGCTTGCGGACAAACCTACATCGACCTGTATGAAATAGACGGAAAAAAACATCCCGAGAGAATTAAAAATGTAAAAGCCTCGATGGACAGTATGATTGCGACGTCAAAAGTTGATGACTGGTGGTGGATTGATGCACTTCAGATGTCGATGCCTATTTTTACGAAATTGGGCAGAATTACAGGTGAGCAAAAGTATTTCGATAAAAATTATGAAATGTATGCGTACACTAAATATAAGCACGGAGGCAACGGTTTGTACAATCCGGTTGATAAGATTTGGTGGAGAGACAAGAGTTTTGTGCCGCCTTATAAAGAGCCAAACGGCGAAGATTGTTATTGGAGCAGAGGAAACGGTTGGGTAGTTGCCGCATTGGCAAAAACATTAGAAGATACGCCAAAATCTGACCCTCATTATCAGGAATACTTACAGGATTATAAAGATTTGCTGGCAGCTTTGCTACCAATTCAGAGAGAAGATGGCTTCTGGAATGTAAGCTTGCACGATCCCAATAATTTTGGTGGAAAAGAAATGACAGGAACTGCACTTTTCGTTTACGGAATGGCGTATGGTGTCAACAATGGATTGATCGACAGAGAGACTTACTTGCCGGTTCTGGTAAAAGCCTGGAATGCTATTGCAAAAGATTCTGTACAGCCAAACGGATTTTTGGGTTGGGTACAGGGAACAGGAAAAGAACCAAAAGACGGTCAGCCACTTTCTGTAAGTAAAGAACCGGATTTTGAAGATTACGGTTTGGGCTGTTTACTACTTGCCGGAAGCGAGGTGTATAAATTGAAGTAATTTCTGTTTAAATTTGAAAAACCAATATACATGACACTACAAGATGCGCAGTTGTCATCATATCAGTAATTTTCAGATTCAACCAATATAAATAAATTATGAATGCATTATTAGGAGTATTATTTCACTTTCTGGGCGGTTTCTCTTCAGGAAGTTTTTACCTGCCTTACAAAAAAGTAAAAGGTTGGTCTTGGGAAACTTATTGGTTGATCGGAGGCGTTTTCTCATGGATTATTGTTCCACCACTTGCTGCATATCTTACGATTCCTGGTTTTTGGGAAATTATTCAGAATGAAAGTTCATCTATTATAGGACTGACGTTTTTGTTCGGTGCTTTATGGGGAATTGGTGGTTTTACGTATGGTTTAGGTGTTCGATATTTGGGTGTTGCATTAGGAAGCAGCATTATTTTAGGGCTTTGTATGGTTTTCGGATCGCTGGTTCCTTCTATTTACTACGAGTTTTCTCCTCAATCGGGAAAAGATAATATCGGTTTAATGATGTCAAGTTCTTGGGGACAGTTTGTTTTGCTGGGACTATTTGTCTGCGTCATCGGAATCATTATCAGCGGAAAAGCGGGAATGATGAAGGAAAAAGAACTTAAAACCATTTCTATAGATCCTCACGGTACAGAAGTGAAAACTGAATATAAATTCGGATTGGGTTTGACGGTTTCAATCATTTCCGGAGTTTTGAGTGCGTGTTTTAATTTCGGTTTGGAAGCAGGAAAACCAATGGCAAATGTTGCCAACGAAGCCTGGAAATTAGCCAATCCTAATCAGGGAGAGTTCCTTTTTCAAAATAACGTAACCTATGTTGTGGTACTTTGGGGCGGAATGGCAGTTAATCTCATCGGTTGTCTTTATCTGGCTTTTAAAAATAAATCTTATACCGATTATACCAAAACAAATGTTCCGATAGTAAAAAACATCATTTTTTGTGCATTGGCAGGAACGATGTGGTATCTTCAGTTTTTCTTCTACGGAATGGGAGAAAGCAAAATGGGGAACGGCGCAAGCTCCTGGATTTTACACATGGCATTTATTATTTTAATTGCCAATCTTTGGGGCGTAGTCATCAAAGAATGGAAAGGCGTCTCCAAAAAAACAATCACAACTATTTCAATGGGAATGTTCGTTTTGCTTATTTCTATTTTGATTGTAGGGTACGGAAATTCTTTGAGATAATTTATATAAAATATTTCTTCATTATAGTTAAATTTTATATTAATTTTTTAAGACACTGATTTTTCTCAGTGTCTTTTTTTTGGTTAATAATGCACTATTTTGTAATCATGATTTTAAGTAAATAAGGGATTACACATTTTGAAGTTGTTGTATATTTTGAATATTAACCAAGATTAATTAATTAAATCGCTAACATTTTTATATATCGTTAAGGATTTGTATAATTATTTAAGAAAAATTAAGAATTTTATAATGCAGGATATTGCAGGATGCCAAAACTTTCGCAACGCTGTACTTTGGTGACAGAAATAAGTAATGTAAATAAAAATTAATATATGTCTCTAATAATTAAACACAAGAATTTTAAGCCACTTATCGCACCGCTGTTTTTGCTTGCGTCTGGCTTTATGTTCGGACAAAAAGCAGCAAGTGATACTGTAAAAACAGATACTAAAGATATCGATGAGGTAGTTATTATCGGTTATGGAAAAGTAAAGAAATCTGATCTTACCGGATCTGTATCATCTGTATCTGCAAAAGATCTTGCGGCAACACCTGCAATGAATGCTTTGCAGGCTTTACAGGGAAGGGCCGCCGGATTAAATATCGTTACCGCAGGTGGAGCTCCGGGAGCTGGTGCAAACGTTACCGTACGTGGTGGTGCTTCTATTACTCAGGGTACAGAACCTCTTTATATCGTAGATGGTTTTCAGCTGGATAATGCGCTGAATATTATCAACCCCAATGATATTGAAAGTATCGATGTACTGAAAGGTGCTTCTGCAATCGCAATCTACGGAGCGCGTGGTTCAAACGGAATTATTGTAATTAAAACCAAAACAGGTAAAAAAGGAAGAATAACGATCAATTATAATTCTTTCATGGCATTTGATATGCTTTCGAAGAAACTGGATATGATTTCAAACTCTGAGCAATATGTGAAATATCAGTATGAGATGGCACAGCTTCAGGGGAAAACAACTACATGGAGTAATGTTTTCGATAATAGTTTAGGTGTAGATTCTCCTGGCTTTTATACGGGAGCTTTTAACAGGATCAGTAATCGTTACGCATCACAACCTGCATTAGACTGGCAGGAAAAAATGCTTGGCGGAACAGGAATTACTACCAATCATAACGTAAGTGTCTCTGCTGGTAATGAAAAAACACAGGCATTCATCAGCTACAATTACAACAAGCAGGAAGGTTTATTACAAAATTTCAGTGAGACGAGAAACTCTTTGCGTGCCAACATCAACTCAGAATTATACAAAGGTGTGCGTTTAGATTTCAGTTCAATGTTTACGTCAAATTCTACCAATGGTGGAGGTGCGTATTCAGGAATGAAAAAAATATTGCTACAGCCTATTACAGGAGGTACATTATTTACTCAGGATGAATTATTTAATACCCAGACATTTCCTGATTACTCTTCATTAGATTCCGGTTTTGATACAGAAAACCCTTATATAGAAACTGCTGCGTCCACATCAAACAGACGTGCAAGAACATTTTTGGCGAATGTAGGTTTAGAATTTGATTTATTAAAAAACTTCACATTCAGAACTGCAGGATCTTATAACTGGACGAATAGTAAATCAACTTCATTTTCAGATAAAAACTCTCGTGCATTTCTTACAGATCCTGTAAATACTGGGATCAACGGAAGTATTGGGAATTCTGAAGCGTACAGATATCAGATTACAAATACATTGACTTATAATACAACTTTAGGTGAGAAACATAAAATTACAGGTTTAATCGGTAATGAAATAATCTATGACGAAAATGAAAGTAGCAGCATGAGACTGATAAGGTTTCCTTCTATTTTAAATTACGGGTTAGATGATATTTCAAATGCTACAGTTGCTGATAAGGATGCAGGTAAATCTAGCAATGCGCTGATTTCATACTTTGCACGTGTAAATTATAACTATGATAATCGCTATTTGTTAACCGGGACTGTTCGTAGAGACGGTTCGTCAAAATTCGGTCCGGATGAAAAATTTGGTGTTTTTCCATCTGTAGCTGCTGCGTGGAGAGTTTCTCAAGAAGGTTTCTGGAAAAATTCTAAAATTGAAAATGTAATCAATGATCTTAAGTTCAGATATGAATTTGGGATCGTAGGGAACAACAGCATACCAAATAATGTATTCAGAACCAATGTTGTTGCAACAGATTATCCTATTAATAATACAGTAGGGAATCTGGCTTTGGTAACAAGCAGTGTACTGGGTAACCGTGGTGTGCAGTGGGAAGAGATGAAATCTACTAACTTTGGGGTAGATTTGGCTTTATTTAACAATAGAATCAAGCTGACTTCTGAATGGTATAATAACAATGTAACCGGCATGTTGCTGGAAACTGTACTTCCTGTGTCAACAGGATATTCAAGACAGTTTAAAAATATTGGATCTATGAAGAATACCGGGATGGAATTCACATTAAATTCAGTGAATTTAAGTTCTGAAAACTTCAGATGGTCTACAGATGCCAATATAGGATTTAATAAGTCTAAAGTTTTATCTCTTGATGAAGGGAGAACTTTCCGAAATTTCAATGCAGGAAGCAACAGAGCAGGTATGGTAACATATTATGCAACCGTCGGAGAAGAATTAGGTGATATGTACGGATATGTTTATCAGGGAATTTATACCACAGATGACTTTATCCAGGCTTCAAACGGAACATTAACTTTGAAACCAGGAGTTGTAAAGCCTTCTACAGGAACTCCAAAACCTGGTGATATAAAATTTGCTGCTGATAATGAAGCCGGCGATCAGTTTACAAGAAAATTGGTGAAAATAGGAAACGGAACACCTGATTTTATTGGTGGTTTGAGTAATAATTTCTCTTACAAAGGTTTTGATCTGGCAGTATTTATGAAATTCAGTGTGGGTGGTGATGTTTACAATGCTACCAAGCACAGTATGAGCCCTTATGCTTTATTCCAAAACGTGCCTTCAGAATTTGGCGATAATTATTACCATGTAGTTGATCCGAATACTGGGCAGGCTGCGACAAGTTTGGTGAGACTGAAAGAACTTAACCCTAATGAGGAATCAAGGCTTTGGAGTTTAGGCACTACCAATTCAAGCTATATTACTTATCCTTCATCATATTATGTAGAAGACGGTTCATATTTAAGGATTGCTATGGTCACTTTGGGATATTCTTTCCCTAAAGAATTTTTAAGCACTGTTAGATTATCTAATGCACGTATTTATGCAACGGTTAATAATCTGGCTACAATTACCGGATATTCTGGTTTTGACCCGGAAGTTTCAGCAGCGAGCGGTGTAACTATTACACCTGGTTATGATAGTTCATCATTTCCAAGATCCAGAAGCTATGTTTTGGGTATCAATCTTACTTTTTAATATTTAAATGTTTCAATCATGAAAAATATATTTAATAAACACAATTTAATAAAGAAGCTAATCATTGTTCCGGCTATTTTGATTGCCGGTTTAAGTATCAATTCTTGTAACCACGATTTTTTAGATCAGCCATCATTTAATTCATCTGATACACAATCTGTATTTACAAATATAGAAACTGCAGATGCTTTCGTTCAGGGTTTATACAGAGGTCTCGTTCCTACTGAAATGTTTTACCAGTTAGGTGCGGGAGATACGGTTACCCATTCATCAGAAGATGGCTCAACCAATAATTCTAAGTACAACATCTGTAATTATCAGTACGATTCAAAAACTCCAAATACGGTAACAGGTATCTATGCAGCAATGTATGCTGTGATAGAAAGAACCAATATTGCTATCGATAGATTACCAGATATGCCAGCAAGCCCAAAACGTGATGCATTAATAGCAGAAGCGAAGGCTATTCGTGCATTTTGCTATTACAATTTGATCAGAGTGTACGGTGATGTACCTGCAATCTGGATTCCTTTAGAAGAAGCAGATCCCAATGATCCCAATACATTTTATCCAAAACGTTCTTCACGTGACGAGATTTATGACAAGGTGATAGGTGATATTCAGGAGTCGATAAATAATATGCCTGCGTCTAACGGAACACCGGAAAGATTAAACAAGCAATCTACCAATGCACTTTTAGCAAAAATTGCTTTGTATGCTGCAGGATATTCACTTCGCTGGCCTCTCAATACTGCTACCCCAGGTACAATGTCTCGTCGTCCGGATAATGCAAGAGTTCAGCAATTGTATCAGATTGCAGATGCGGCTGCGGCTGCAGTTATTAACGCTGGTACCAACAGTCTCGTTCAGGCACAGGGAGGAAAAAGCGGTTTTGAAGCTTTATGGTTCAATTTCGACAGAAGAAATTTTGCAGCTGTAAACCAGGAAATGCTTTGGCATATCGCTTCTTACGGACCCAATACCAATTCAGCATTTGGGGTGTATGCACATCCTGGTTCAAGGGGTGGTACTTACGGTTCTCGTAAAGCGTTACAGTTTATACTTCCAAGTTATTACCTGTCTTTTAATGCGGCAGATAAGCGCAGAGATGTTGCCACAACTTCTTACAGTATCTATTTCTTAAATACGGGTAGTGCAAGTGATACATGGGTGGATGTAGGTACTACCTATTCTTGTATTATGCCGGGTAAGTTCAGAATTTCCTGGTGTGTGGAGCCACAGGCTGCAGATTCACGTAATTTGAATATTCCTATTATCAGATATGCTGACGTATTATTAATGTATGCAGAAACTCAGAATTATTTAAATAATGGACCTACAGCTGCAGGAATCGCTGCTTTAATGCAGGTAAGAAACCGTGCAGGAGTTGGCTCGTTACCAATACCAAGTGGTCAACAGGCTTTTGAATCAGCACTTGTTCAGGAACGTAAATGGGAATTTTCTGACGAGTTTATGCTTCGTACAGATTTGATCAGAATGAATCGTCTTGCCAGCGAAATTGATGCTACAAAACAGGCAATGAAAAACTTATCAAACCGTACTGGTCAGTTTGCAACAACACCAATTTACCGTTTGTACAAGTTTCATAAAAATGCACAGGTATATGGAGATCCGTTCTTAGCAATTACGTATATTGATTTAACAAACCCTACGCAAATTGCACAAGTTCAGGCAGTTCCTACCAACTCATCAGGTTATGCTGCTTATCAAACGACTTTGAAGGCTATAGCATTAGCAAACGGACAAACATCAACCACTGATGACAAATGGTATCCTGCGAATATGTTCCAGGCTTACACAAGTACATTCAACGGTAACGCGAGAAAAGCAGTTGGATTTACAGCAGGATTTAATGTGCTTCAGATTGGAAATATTATCTATACAAAACCAACAGGTTCTTTCGAAAATGGTGGAGTATATCCGAACTGGATAGAAGGTGGCGGTGATGGTCTTTTCTACGGATTTGTACCAAACAAAACAGAATTACTTCCTTTTGCAGCAGCTTCTGCAGGTCATCCAATGATTGATAATCCTAATCTGACTCAGCTTCCAGGTTATTAATCGTAACAATATTTTAATATTTTTTAAACATTAAGAAAGTTGAAGAATTATGGTTTTCGTAATGAATCTTTAAATTTTCTTAATGTTTATATTTTATCAAAACACCATATCATAAATATTAATCAAAATAACTTAATCAGATTGTAGTAAGAGATAGATGATTTACAATAATCAAACATTAATTTATCTTTAATTAAAGCATTTAGCAGTATAGAACGGGATGCTGAAAAAAATAAAACAATCTAAATTTGAGTTAAAATTCAGAAACAAAAGAAAACAAATGGAAAACGTGAAAACATTCAAATACGTAGATTATTTATGGGACGAAACTAAAGCAGCATCTTTCGGAGATGATCAGGTGGCTTTATTTTTATACCGTTCAAATATATTAGGTGCAGATCTTAGAATTACAAATTATGGAGGAGGAAATACAAGTTGCAAAACCATTGAAAAAGATCCTTTAACAAACGAAGAAGTTGAGGTAATGTGGGTAAAAGGTTCAGGTGGCGACATTGGAACTTTGACGAGAAAAGGTATCGCAGGATTATATACAGAAAGATTAAGAAACCTGAAAAATGTTTACGGAGGTTTATCAGATGAAGACAGAATGGTAGGTTTATTCGATCACTGTATTTTTGATCTGGATAGCAAAGCGCCTTCTATTGATACTCCGCTTCACGGTTTACTTCCATTCAAACATATCGATCACCTTCATCCGGATGCTTTAATTGCAGTTGCTGCAGCGAAAGACAGCGAAGCGATTACGAAAGAAATCTGGGGAGACACAATGGGATGGGTGCCTTGGCAACGTCCTGGCTTTGATTTAGGTTTACAGTTAGAAAAATGCCTTGCCGACAATCCTGGAATTCGTGGGATTATCTTAGGAAGCCACGGTTTATTCACTTGGGGAGAAACTTCTTACGAATCTTACATGAACAGTCTGGAAGTAATCGAGATGGCTTCTGAATATATCGCTAAAAAAATACAGGAAAACGGACAGGTTTTTGGCGGACAAAAAGTAGAATCTCTTCCGTCTGAAGAACGTAAAAATAAAGCTGCTCAACTGATGCCTTTGTTAAGAGGTCTGGCTTCATCCGAAAACAGAATGGTTGGTCATTTTACAGACAGCGATGTGGTTTTAGAATTTATTAATAGTAATGATCTTGAGCGTCTTGCGCCACTCGGAACTTCTTGTCCGGATCATTTTTTAAGAACAAAAATTCAACCTTTGGTGCTGACTTTAGATAAAAATGAAGATGTAAGCGATTCTAAAGCGATTTTGGAGAAACTAAATCCTCTTTTCGAACAATACAGAAAAGAATACAAAGAATATTACGAAACGTGCAAACACCCAAACAGTCCGGCAATGCGTGATCCCAATCCGGTGATCATCATTTATCCGGGAGTTGGAATGTTCAGTTTCTCAAAAGATAAGCAAACAACTCGTGTTGCCAACGAATTTTATGTGAATGCCATCAACGTAATGCGTGGTGCAGAAGCTATTTCTGAATACACGTCTTTACCAAGACAGGAAGCTTTCGACATCGAATACTGGCTGCTTGAAGAAGCAAAACTGCAGAGAATGCCGAAAGAAAAACCTCTTTCAAGAAAAATTGCAATCGTAACAGGTGCAGGTGGCGGAATAGGACAGGCAATTGCTGACAAAATGGTTGCAGAAGGTGCGGTAGTTGTTTTCACAGATCTTAATTATGAAGCTGCGGAAGCCGTTACAGCGAGATACAGCAAAGATCAGGCGATCGCAGTTCAGTGTGATGTTACAAATGAAGAAGATATTGCAAATGCTTTCAAAGAAACTGTTTTAGCTTTTGGCGGTGTTGATATTTTGGTGCATTCTGCAGGTTTGGCAATTTCTAAATCTTTGGAAGATACGACCACGAAAGATTGGGATCTTCTTGAAAATGTTTTGGTTAAAGGTCAGTTCCTGATCGCAAAGAAAGGAACTGAAATTATGAAAAAACAAAATTTAGGAGGAAATATCGTGAACATTGCCAGTAAAAATGGCTTGGTTGCGGGTCCAAATAATGTAGCTTACGGAACTGCAAAAGCAGCTCAACAGCATATGACGAGATTGTTGGCAGCAGAATTGGCAACGGATAAAATCAGAGTGAATGTTGTAAATCCTGACGGTGTGATCGTTGGAAGTAAAATCTGGGAAGGTTCTTGGGCAGAAGGCCGTGCTAAAGCCAACGGAATTTCTGTAGAAGAGTTACCGGCATTTTACGCAAAAAGAAATTTATTAAACGAGATTATTCTTCCTGAAGATATTGCAAACGGCGTTTTTGCTTGTGTTGCAATTTTGGATAAAACGACAGGAAACATCATCAACGTAGATGGCGGAATGGCAAATGCGTTCCCAAGATAAATTTAATTGTTTAGAAGATTTTTATTTTAATAAATTGAAGGCTTGCTTCGTGTAAGCTTTTAATTTTAAAATATTAAAAATAAATTATGATTATAAGTAAAGATATTATTGATCAATACAATAAAGCAGGAGTAGAAAACTTTAATACAGATTTCGATTTCCTGCAAAATAAACTGACGAGATCAGGAGCAAACGTTTCTGAGATCGTCCAAAAAATTGCCGATTTCCAGGTAGCCATTCCAAGTTGGGCTTTAGGTGCAGGCGGAACTCGTTTCGGAAGATTTTCTTACGGGGGCGAACCTTCAGTTTTAGAACAGAAATTAGATGATGTTGGTCTGCTTCATGCTTTAACTCATTCTGCAGGAGCTGTTTCTCTTCATATTCCTTGGGACATTCCAAGTGATGTGAGTGCTTTGAAAGAAAGTGCAGCTTCTCACGGACTTGTTTTCGATGCAATGAATTCCAATACGTTTCAGGATCAGCCAGATGCAAAGCAATCTTATAAATTCGGTTCTTTAAATTCTGTAAATGAAGATTCCAGAGCTTACGCTGTTGAACACAATAAAGAAGTGATCAGAATCGGAAAAGAATTAGACTCCAAAAGTTTAACCGTTTGGTTGGCAGACGGAGCAAGTTTCCCGGGACAGCTAAATTTCCAGACCGCTTTATCAAACACTGAAAAAAGCTTAAAAGAAATCTATGGAGATATGCCTGAAGACTGGAAATTGTTCATAGAATACAAACCGTACGAACCGAATTTCTACTCAACTACCATTCAGGATTGGGGAACTTCTTTTATGCTGGCAAATGCCTGTGGAGAAAGAGCTTTCACATTAGTAGATCTTGGTCATCATTTACCGAATACCAATATTGAACAGATTGTTGCAACCTTAATGTACAAAGGTAAATTAGGTGGTTTCCATTTCAACGATAGTAAATATGGCGATGATGATTTAACGGTGGGTTCTATCAAGCCTTATGCTTTGTTCTTGATTTTCAACGAGTTGGTGTACGGGATGGAAAACAATCCGAACAATCCTTATCCGGCTTGGATGATTGATGCAAGTCATAATATCAAAGATCCTTTGGAAGACTTACTGCAATCTCTGGAAGCGATGTTAATTGCTTATGCTCAGGCACTTTTGGTTGATCAGAAAGCTTTAAAAACAGCACAACTAAACAATGATGTTGTTGGTGCACAGGATATTTTACAGAATGCGTACAGAACAGATGTTCGTCCTTTGTTACAGGCTGCAAGATTGCAGACAGGTGCAGCATTAGACCCAATTGCCGCTTACAGAAATCTGAAAGTAAGAGAAACTTTGATTTCAGAAAGAGGCTGGGCGAAAGCAACAGGATTGTAAAATCCGTTTTCAATTGATAATTTCTACTTTCAGGTGCAATTGAGAGTTTAATTATATATCCTTATATAGTACCGTTGAGATCAGAGTGTTCAGTACATTAAGTTTAGGCTTTATTCATTAAGAAATCAGTGGATTTTTCTTAACATTCTTAAAGAGCTGAGCACTTCTTGATGGTTTTAAAATTATTAAATTTAAAGCGATTTTAAATAATTTTTGAAAAAACTACATGAATATTCTTTTCTAAAAAGTTTAAATAATAAAGACTAATAACCATTTTATAATCAATCATTAAATTCATTTCAGGAATGTCCAAAAAGAAGGTAACCATCGTATTTGATATCGGGAAAACCAACAAAAAGTTTTTTTTATTTGATAAAAATTACAAAGAAGTGGTGCGTGAATATACCGAACTGCCCCTCACAACGGATGAAGATGGTTATCCTACAGAAGATCTGGTTGCTCTGCAAAACTGGATCAAAGATAACTTTAATGCCATTCTTGAAGACGAAAATTTTGAAGTTAAAGCCATCAATTTTTCCACTTACGGAGCGAGTTTTGTGCATTTGGATCATAAAGGAAATATCCTTACCCCTTTGTACAACTACACAAAGCCGATGGATCAGGAGATTCTTGATTTATTTTACGAAAAACACGGAGATAAATTAAAGATTGCAAGGGAAACAGCGTCTCCGCAAACAGGAATGCTGAACTCTGGTCTTCAATTATTTTGGTTAAAATACAAACAGCCGGAAGTATTCAGGAAAATCCGGTACAGCCTTCACTTACCTCAGTATTTATCCTATCTTTTTACAGGAATCTGCGTTTCAGAATTTACTTCAATCGGTTGCCATACCAATTTATGGGATTACGATAAGGCAGATTATCACGATTGGGTGTATGAGGAGGAAATCGATGCTTTATTAGGTCCCATTGTTCCCACTTCGGCGAGTATCAATACTTCATATAAAAATCAAAAAATCAAGATCGGCGTTGGAATTCATGACAGTTCTTCTGCGCTATTACCGTATATTTTAAGCAAGAAAGAACCCTTTTTATTACTTTCAACGGGAACCTGGAGTATTTCTTTAAATCCCTTTAATGATGAAAGTCTCACAGATGAAGATATCGAAAACAACTGTCTGAATTATATGAGAATTGACGGCAAACGTGTGAAAGCATCCCGTTTTTTCATGGGAAATGAATACAAAATTCAGGTCGAAAAATTGTGTGCTTACTACGGAAAAGAATACGGTTTCCACAGAGAAGTGCAGTTTGATCAGGATTTGTATATGCGTCTGATGAAAAATAAAAATATCTACTTCCGTTTTGAAGGAATTATTTTAAAACGAAAAATGATTACTGCTACAGATTTAAATTCATTCGCAACCTTTGAAGAAGCATACCATCAATTAATGATCGAGTTAATGGATTTGCAGATCCACACGATTACAAATGCCATCGGAAATTCAGATATCAAAAATATTTACATAGACGGCGGATTCACAGATAATGATGTCTTTATGAAACTGATGTCGCACCATTTTCAGCATTACAATGTGATGTCAACACATTCTCCTCTGGGTTCGGCTTTAGGAGCTTCAATGGTTATTTCCAATAAAAAAATAGACGAAACTTTTTTACAGCAGCATTATCAGATGAAAGTGCTTCAGCCGTTAATCCTTAATTTGTGAAAATTATAGTTTTTGGTTGACGGTTGTCAGTTGATGGCACAATCTCAAAACCATTAACCAACAACTATCAACCGACAACCAAAAACCAACATCCAACTAT
This sequence comes from Chryseobacterium sp. AC405b, assembly GCF_979258685.1. Classification (NCBI taxonomy): domain Bacteria; kingdom Pseudomonadati; phylum Bacteroidota; class Flavobacteriia; order Flavobacteriales; family Weeksellaceae; genus Chryseobacterium; species Chryseobacterium sp. AC405b. Next base: position 3,096,702 of record NZ_OZ409877.1, on the reverse strand, counting down.
GTCATTTCCATTCGATACCAATTATGCCTCGCTTGAACTTTTAATAGAAAGAGCAAAGAAAAAAATGCCACAATTCGCATTCGATTACTTGGATGGCGGATGTAACGAAAATATCAACCGAGACAGAAATACAAACGAACTGAGAGAGGTTCTGCTTCGTCCACGTTATCTGAATAATTACAGTGAAGCTAGCATGGAAACTGAATTGTTTGGTGTAAAATATTCTGCACCTTTCGGGATTTCTCCTGTTGGTTTACAAGGATTGATGTGGCCAAATTCACCTGAAATTTTAGCAAAAGCAGCTTTTAAACATAATATTCCATTCATTTTAAGCACAGTTACAACAAGCAGTATCGAAAGAATTGCTGAATTAACCGAAGGAAAAGCTTGGTATCAATTATACCATCCGAGAGAAGAGTGGTTGCGTGATGACATTCTTGACCGTTGTGAAGCTTCAGGTTATGACGTTCTGGTGGTTTTGGCAGATGTTCCAACTTTCGGTTACAGAGCAAAAGAAATCAGAAATGGCTTGGCAATGCCACCTCAATTGAATCTGAGAACGGTTTCTCAGGCTTTGGTAAAACCTCAATGGTGTTTAGAAATGCTCAAACATGGTGTTCCTAGTTTTGCCACGATGGACAAATATATGGACAAGAATATGGGCGTAAAACAGCTCGGACAGTTCATGAATTCTACTTTTTCAGGAAGATTAAATTCTGACAGAATCAAAGCCATCCGTGATAAATGGAAGGGGAAATTGGTCATCAAAGGTGTGGCTTCAGATGAAGACGCTGCAGAATCTGTACGTTTAGGATTCGACGGAATGATTATTTCCAATCACGGCGGAAGACAGCTTGATGCAGGTGAATCTACCATTGCAGTAGTAAAAGAAATCAGCGAAAAATACAAAGGTCAGATCAAAATAATGATGGACAGTGGGGTGAGAACCGGTCCGGATGTTGCCCGTGCTTTGAGCTGTGGCGCAGAATTTACTTTTATGGGAAGAACGTTTATGTATGCAGTTGGAGCTCTCGGCGACAAAGGTGGCGATCATATTATCGAAATGCTTAAAATGCAGTTCAGACAGGTGATGGAGCAGGTTTGTTGTGATAAGGTGGAGGAGTTGCAGAATTTTAGGGTGAAGTAGAAGTATGGAATTAGTTTTGTTTTGATGTAAAATATTCTGAGAAATTAATAAAAAACATGACGTTCCAAAAGATGGTCTATTTTTATACATTAATTAATTACTAGATTACATAGTTCTGCAAATTCTGGATTATCATTGTTTTCAGGACTATTTCTTGTAACTAAATGATACCTTCCGTCAACCAGAATTTCCAAAATCCATTCTTGTCCATCTAAAATGATATTGGGATCATGTGTTCCCATGTTCCAAAAATTAATATCATTTGCTTTTGAAATAAATCTATTCCATTTTTCTATATTAATCTTCTTTGTGTACTCTTTTACTATTTTTCCTGTTTGATAACCGCCTAAGCCATCACTTTGGCTATAAGTTAAAATTGTCTGGTCGTTTTGAAGTTCCATTTTATAAACAAAAGGATTTGACCACGTTCCTAAATTTGTATATCTAACAATCTTTAAATTTTTGTTCTTTTTATCAAAAAGAGATACTTCGTTTAGTGAATTCAAATGTTTTGAATACCATTTGTTTCTAAATAATGAAAGGGAATCATTTGGGCCATTATTAATTGTATCTCTAGTATATTTATCTTCGTTATAGGTCGCAAAATATAATTTTCCATCATATTGTCTTTCATCTTCTTTTGGCGAAATATTCTTTTTGCTCATACAATTGGTAATTAAAATTAAAGTTAGGAAAAGTAGTATTTGTTTTTTCATATTCAATTAAGATTAATGTTTAAAGTAAACGATTCATAAAGTAAAACTTACGAATCGTTTTTATAGAGTACAATTTATTTTTTCTTCTCCGATTTCACAGCCTGTCTCGCCAATAATTTCCAGTCATTTTTCACTTTCGTCCAAACCAGCAAAATATCCAGAGTCACGTCGCCCGGAGCTTTTCCAAGATCAGCAGTTGTCGCAAAAAAATGGTGACGCACGATCGCAGTATTTCCAACGATCTGTACGTTTTGATTGGTAATATCAATCGTCAGAAAATCAGATTTTTTACTGACCAGTTTTTCAACAAATTCTTTGGCATCATCAATATGACCTCCCGAATGTCCGTAAGTCAGTTCCGGTACAATTAATGATTCTAAAGCTAATTTTTCGCCACTGATCATCGCAAGTCTCAGTTTTTCTGCTGCATCTTTTACAGACTGTGTGTCATTTTTTTTCTGTCCGAAAACAGCAATTGCCACAAAAAAGCTCATGACAAAAATTAATTTCTTAATCATAATTCTGAAAAAATTTAAGAAAAATATTTAGGTGAATTTTAATTTATCTCTAAAAAAAAGAATCAGTTACCAGTATTAATGTAATTCCCAAACACCAACAACCAAAAACCATCAACCAAAAAACAACAACCAACAACCATTTACAAAGAATCTCTCTGAATAAATTTAAATACATTATTCACCGACTCTTTTTTGTTTTTTAAGATCATGTAGGCCGCAGATTCTCCCATGGCTTTGAAATCTGTAGTAATTACCGTAATTCCCAGCAATTCTTTTAGAGGAGTTTCGTTGTAGGAAATAATTCCGATGTCTTTGCCCAACTGCAGGTTTTTTTGTCTGATCTGTTTTACCAGATTCACCAGATCACGCTCACGGATCGTAATGAATATATCTTTATCCTGCAGTTCCATGTCGGGATAAATTTCGTCAAGAATTTCATAATCCAGTTTAAAATCTCTGCAAAATTGCTTAAATCCTCGTACAATTCGGAAAGGATAAGGATGAATTGATTTGTCAGGATACACCAGAATGATCTTTTCGTATTTCTTTATTTTGTCTAAACCTTCTTTTAAGGCATTGTAAATATCATGTTCGAAATCCTGGTAAATTGAACCGTATTCTCCAGAAATATTAGGTTTAGTATTGTCCAGTAACAAGAGTTTATTCTTCGGAATTTTTTCAATCATATCTAAAACTTCCTGCGTTGAACTGGTATGTTTAGATTGTTCGTCACGAAAGTGGGGCATGACCACGTAATAATCAAATCCACCAAGATTTCTCTTCAAAGCATTAATAAAAAGTGTTTCATCACAATGATAAATGTACATTTCTACATTTCCTTTGGTACCGATTGCATTGACGAAATAATTGTAAATCATCATTTTATATGTACTCGGTTTATTGATCAGGAAGAAAATATTAATGATGTCGTTCTTGTTGACACGGGAAATGTAGTAACCTTTTCCTTTTACCGATTCTATAATTTGTCTTTTTCTGAGCTCTTTATAGGCTTTTTCAACCGTATCTCTGGAGAGAAAACAAGATTCGCTGAGTTCATTAATAGAAGGAATTTTTTCTCCAATTTTGATTTGTCCGCCGTCAATTCCGTTGAGAATAGAATCTACAATCTGTTTGTATTTCGGAACTCTGGAATTTTCGTTGATATTGATTTCTAACGTGTCTGACATGATAGTTGATTAATGGATCTGCTTCCAATTAAAAAAAATCGATTTCCAAAAAATGCTTAATGGTTGATACAAGTTACAAAATTTATGTTAATCTATGCAAACTCGTAAGATTAATATCTGTTTATATTCATTTTTTAATACTTATAAAGATATATGATTACGTTATTGTTTGAAAATAAATTAAAAAATATCTGTATTAATTATACTTAAGTTTTTTTTAATTATTTCATGATGCTATTGATATAAACTTCAATATTCAGATAATTTTTGCACATTTTATTGGGTCTCAGAGCATCTGAAGCATCGTTCGGATTAAGACCCATTTTCAGTTCAGTTGAATTCGGAATTCCGTCTTTGTCACTGTCTTCAGGGCTTTTAGAAGTTGGAAAATCGCCCAATCCGTTATTAGCAAGCGGAAGATCATTTTCCGTGAAAACGTATAAGCCTTTGGTACCTTTTGAGTTAACTTCTGAAATAATTAAGTTATCGACATCATCCCGATTCGGGAAATTAGCTCCGGCATTTTTAAGAACAAAATCGAAAGCCTCAACCGCAGATAAATCGGGTTTCGAGTAAGGATAATCAAATGGCGTATTCATAAACTGTAACGGCGTTTCTCCGGGATATCCACTTGGGTTATGGGGAACTAAAGTACCATCTAAAAAACCGTTTTTATTAGAATCATCATAGTTTCCCGATTCAAATAAAGATAAAGTTTTTGTTCCTCTGCTGAACGGTGTTGTTTGATCTATATTTAGCGGGCCGGCTACAAAATAGTTATTGATGATATTCACCTCAGATTTTTGTGCTGAACCGCCCATTATATAACCATCTCCGGAAACTAAATGTCCATTTTTATTCCCTAAGTTTCCAAAATTATAGATAACATTATTGACGAATTCATTTTTGCCTTTTACTTTCGGATTTCTCGTTTTATTGCTTGCATAAAGAGATTTGATAATACTTACGCTGCCATTCGTTTGAATCAGGCCGCCTGCAGAATGGTTGTAAAGATGTAAACCTTGAGCAATGATTGAGTTTTGAAGTGTGATACTGTCGGGTTCAATGCCTCGGTGATCCCAATTGATCGAGAAAACTTCATCCATTCCCCACGAGATCGATAGATGATCAAGAATGATATTTTTCCCGTTTGACAATCCTGAAGCATCAGTATTTTTAGAAACTTTATTTTTATTTCCCAATCTGATTCTGAAATATCTTGCAATCGTATTATTGGAGCCGGAGAAAGAAACTTTTTGCCCATACAGAACAATTCCCTTTCCCGGTGCGGTTTGTCCTGCAATCGTTGTGTTTTCCGAAATGGTCATTGCAGATTCCAGATTAATAATGCCGCTTACCGAAAAAACAACAAATCTTCCCGGTTTGCTGACGGCGTCTCGAAAAGAACCTTCACCGCTGTCGTTCAGATTATTTACAGTATACACTTCTGGTTTTGCTGCGCCTCTTGCGCCTTTAGCAAATTTCCCAAAACCCTCTGCTTCCGGAAAAGCCAGAGTCTTTCCCGAATTACAGGCTTCAGTATTTATATTTTGTGATTTCTGAGCTTGACAAAATAGTACAAACACTGAACAAAAACACGCTGCGACAATTTTTTTCATATTCAATTATTAGGTAACAATTTATCATCTTATTAAGCTGAAATCATCCTGCACTATGCTGTTATTTTATTAAATATCAGTATTTTAAAGATTTAATTTAAAATTTCGTTTCATTGATGTTATTCAAATTTTGAATCGTATTTTGCAAACTCAGAACGTTCTAAGAATTTCAAAATAATTTATATCAATGGTTTTTGCACAACTTTTTGTAAAGAAATGTAAAACATTATCTAAAAATATCAATTGTTATAAGGTCAAGTTTTCCATATTAGATGCTCCGTAGGAGCAATATGTTTGTAGAATAAATTAAACTAAACAGTTTGAGCTCCGTAGGAGCGGCACATTTATCTCTCCATCTCTCCAACTCTCCAACTCTTCAACTCTCCAACCCTCAACTCTCCAACAAAAAAGCCTGCCATTTCTGACAGACTCAAACTAATATGAATGTAATTTTTAAGGCATTTTCTTAAAGCCTTCTGCTTTGATTTTCCAAGTTCCATCTTTCGGGAAACCGGGAAATTTGCCAGTCGAACTGTCCCAACCTTCAAGCATCATCGCAACAGCTGCTAAGGTTCCGCCATTTCCGGGAAGATAAATTCTCAAACGGCCATCCTGAAAGTTATGTCCGTTTTTCAGGTATGTATTGGTTTGAATGTTCATAAACAAAGCATCCAAAGCTTTATTCGGAAGACCTAATCTTGCAGCATTCATTGCCGTCATCGGGAAATCCCATCCCCAAGTATGTTCCCAGTTCCATCTTTCCCAAACGATATCAAGGGTATTCTTCATAATTTTTTTATCCAGTTTCGGCGATTCAGGAACCATTCCCAAAGCTCCCAAAACAGCAGGATGATCGGTCATCCATTTTGGAAATGTGAAAGAATCTTTCGCAGATTCGGTTGATAAATAAACTCCATCCTGAACAGGAAGCGGTGCCAATTTATTGATGACATCGTCCCATTTTTTATCTCTTGGCTGTCCCAGTCTTTCTTTCCATTCTTGAGCAGTTTTCAGCGCCCAATCCCAATATGCCACCTCATAGGTAGGGTTGTAAGTATCTTTCGCAGGGAAAACTTCCTGAGCCGGAATTACTCCTTTACCCAGATTATATCGGTTTTTTCCTTTGTCGTAAGTGGCAAAATCTGCCATAAAATCTGCTGTAGCAAAAATCAAGTCTTTATACTTTTCCAAAACTTTTTTATCCTGATTGCTGCGATACAAAAGTTCGGTCATGTAAATAATGTGCGGCTGCTCCCAAATCAAAAATGCGGCAACGGAAGACGGACTTTCATTTCCTTCATTATCCGACATTTTAATCCAACGAACGCCTTTATAACCTTGTCTTTCCGCTAGTTTTTTTGCTTTGTCAAAGGTTCTGAAATAATAATCCAATTGTTTCTCCAAAATTTCTGGTCTTCCCCATAATGCGTAATGAACGCCGTGCCACCAATGCATTTCAGTGTGTGGTTTTCCGTACCAGCTGTTGAAAGTCAAACCAGTTTCCTGTGGAGGATTGCTTCCGCCGCATTGAACTTTCGTTAAATATTCTGACAATACAACTCTTCGCTCCAATTCATTGGCTCTCGGATCTGTACTTCCTTCAAAATCAACGGCTGCACCGCTTTCCCAGAAGTTTTTCCAGCCGGAAGTACTTTCTTTTTCAGCATCAGAGAATAATGTTCTGTTTGATTTTGGATTTTTAGCAGAAAACTCAACACTTAATTCTATTGTTTTGTTTTTAGAAGATGGCTCGTAAACGAAATAATGTTTTCCCGCTTCACGAAGTTTTCCTTCTGTAAAATTAAATTGAGTATAATAATCGGTGCTTTGCAATGTATGCTGAATCAAGCCTTGCGTGGATTGTGACGAAACCATTTTCGTTTTGTGGTCATTTTCATTTCCATAAAAAGCGGCGTCATCCAAAAACTGTCCGGTCGGAGAAGGGTAGCGTGCAAAAACTTTCAGTTTATTTTGAGAAATCAAACCAGATTCAATTTTTACCCCTATTTTATCTGAATTTTGAAAACTTGCCGTCCAGACTTTTACAGGAATTCCTTCAAAAGTAAATTCACTGGTAATAATTCCTGTCCACAAATCAATTTTTTGACTGATGTTCTTCAGATCCGTAATTTTTGCTTTCTGACCATCTTTCTTAAGCAGTTCAATCCCGATATTTCCCAACTGCAAACGGTGTTGATTCACACGGTAATATTCAACTGCACCTTTGTTTCTTTCGGGTTCTTTCAGCTGAACACTGTACAGAGCTTTTCTTCCGTCATTGTTAAAATCATAAGCTTTCAAAGTTTCCTCAAACTTATAATCTTTAGTATTTGGAAAGCTGTTCCATCCCCATTCAGACTGGGTTCCGAGAGAAACGCCTTTCTTATAATATTCAGGAAAAGACTGCATTCCGGTGATGTCGACCGTATATGCAAATTTTCCGTTTCCTACGGTTAAGGTAGAAAGTGTGTCTGCTTTTGTGTTGACTATATTATGACGCTGAACGACTTTTTTTCGATCGATTTTTTGGGCATACATTGAAGAAAATCCCATCAGGAAAACCCCAAGATATATTGTCATTTTTTTCATTTTATCTTAATTTATACTTTATAAACTTGTGACTTAGGCTTCGACAAGCTCAGCCTGACAATCCTAATATTATATGTTCTACAGTGCTGTCAGACTGAGTTTGTCAAAGTCTTGCGCTGATATTTCTATATTGTTGACTATGAATGCATCAATGATTTTATGATTCATTTAAAGCCTCTCCAAATATCAAAATTATTTCTCCAACCCTAAAGGGAGTAATTTTGATGAAGTTTTCAAAGCATTTTTCCACCTTTAGGGTTTGGGGAAAAGAAAATGTTTTGAAAATTATATTTTAAACAATTCTATACATATTCTTATTTCGATTGTTATTTTCGAATAGTTATCAATAGGAATGGGCTTTAGCCCATTTACTTAACGGTAAATATTCATTGGCTTTAGCCAAAATCTAAACTAAGTTTTGGCTAAAGCCAATAAATAATTATTTTTTCAAGACGGGCTAAAGCCCGTCCCTATTGATTTTAAATTCTATTTCAAAACCGTCGCACTCATCATTCCAATCACAACATCATTGCTCACGGCCGTTAGTTTTATCGATTTTAATTCTTTATTCGCATCAATCGGTAAATCCAAAATCGTTGCAGCACCGCCATCAACTTGTCGGTCTGTAAATCCTTTGATGCTTGAATATTTGCTCAACGTTCCGCCCTTGTACAGTTCTCCTGTCTTCAGGTGTATACGATATGGAATTTTATCATCAGGAATTTCGAAAGCAAAATTATCATCAAACAAATCCTGCTCAATCGGCCACCAGTTGGTTGGGTTTTTCAGTTCTAATTTTGTTGTGGAACCGTCCGCATATTGAACAGTAATTCTCCCGTTAATAATTTGAGATTGCATCGGATTCGTAGAACCTGCCATCAGAAAATAAATTTTCTTTCCTTTCCCTGAAATTGGAATTTCAAGAGAATCTGAATAATTGTCCCACTGACTCACAAAGGCAATATTTTTATCTGTTTTATCAATTAAAAAAGGAATTTCAAGAAAATCCACTTTGCCGTTTTTTCTTTTATTCATCAATCCGCTGTCATCGATTTGTGAATTGATTAACGGATAACACCAATTTCCGATTCCCTGCCAAGGAAGTTGTAGAGTAGGAACTTCCAGTCTTGGCGAAAGGTACTTTTGATTAAAAATCTCAGTTACTTTTTCATTGTATTTTGAAGCTAAAGAAATGGTATTGAAATGACCTTGATTTTCAATTTCCCAATCCCTGATTTCAATATTTTGTTTGATTCCGTTGTAGCTGAGTTCAATAGAATTGGTTCCTTTGCTCAAAATATTAGCCGGAATTTCAATGGTTATATTTTGATTTTTTTGAACTGAAAAAGTTTTGTTTAAACCATTAACAGTCAATTTTCCGTTAATTGAATTGGATGATTTTGACTGTATCTGCAGTTTTTTATTCACCCATTTTGCCTCTAAAGGAAAACGAATATCAATATTTACAGGTTGCCACCAACTTGTTCCGTTTTGCTCAACCTGAACGAAGAAAGTTCCTTTTCTTTCCTCTTTAACTAAATCAATTTTTTGGTTAACCACCACGTCTTCGCTCTTTGGTCGAATCCACCCCTTCAGAGGAAGGGAATTTTTAATCAATTCCTGCGGATCAAGAACATCTTTAATTTTCTTTTTTGGATCGAAATTCAATTGAAGGCTTTCAGAAATATAATTGACATAATCGGTTTGCTCATTTTTCAATTCTTCTCCAGAATAGTTGATTTCAATTTTAAAATCTTTTCCTTTTGGCGTTTCAAACTGAACAATTGGCTGAAAAATGGAGTTCGTTTTAATCTTCCAATCCACTTTTTTGCCATTCACTTTTACCGATTTGATGTTGGAATAATTCACAGGAATCTGCATTTCCAGTGCCACCGGATTTTGATATTTTGATTGAAATAGATACTCCGTTTTTTTTGAAGTTCTGGTAAAGTGATATTCCCAGTCCGGAAGTTTCAGTTCGGCAAAATTCCAGTCTTTCGGGAAACCAGGTTTGATGCTGATTTTATTTTCCAATAAATTTGGATAAACCCCGAAAAGTCCTTCGGTCAAAGTTCTTGAAGCCACACCAATCGGGTCGGCAAAATCACGATACAATTCACCACGAAAAGCATCGTAATGAGAAAGCTGCTCAAAATTCCCCGGACTGATCCCATAATACATCGACTCAACGAGATTTCCCTTCCAAAGTCGGTAGGCATCTTCAGTTCTTCCAGCTTGCCAATATGCCAAAGCGGTCTGTAAATTCTCTGCCAAAGCAACGTTATTGATCGACCAATCGTAAGGTTGCCAGTTGGTTGTGGAAAGCGTGTAATAGTTTTTATCTTTCTCACCATTTACCGTTACCGGAATTTTAGGTGTATAATTATTAATATATTGTAAGTTCTGATAATCCTCAAATTCGTTCAGAATAAATGCATCGGCAACGTGATAAATCGACCAGATTCCCGGTTTATCGTGAACAATTTGATTACCCAAAGCATCTTTATATTCTGCAAAATAGCCTTTGTCTTTAATCCAAAGCTGGTTTTTCATTGCGTTTAAAATCGCATCCGCTTCCTGTTCGTAAGGTTGGGGATTTTCGCCAATTATTTTTGCCAGTTTCGCCATTTCACGGTTGGCTCTGTAATTATAAGCCGATGTATGCGTCACTTTTCCACCCGAATATTGCAGTGCATCACTTGCCCAAATTGCAGCATATGCATCGTATAAATCGCCACGTTTGAAATTTCGTTTTTCCCAATCCATATGGCGAACTATCGTCGGCCACATTTTCTTCAGAAATTCTTTGTCTCCGGTGTAATTAAAATGCGAAAACATCTGGTCAAAAAATACCAGATTCATGTCGTAATGATGCGGTTTTGTATTGTCATTCGGATTTCTGGAAATATATCCGCTTGAAAAAACAGAAGTTCCCATTTTTTCTTCATGACGGGCGAGATGTCGCATCGTGTCCATTTCTACAGGCGCAAAATCAGGTTTCAAAACCTGTGAATTGGCATAACTTTCAAAATGTTCTTTCGCCCGGTCGTGCCAATTCAAAGCATCGGCTGTGTAAGCACCACGCCACGCATTCAGTCTCATTCTCCACGCCACTGCGCCGTGAAGGAAGGTTGGACTTTCCCAAATTCCGTCTGCAGCAACGGCTAAATTGGCTCCGAAATTATTCAAATCAGCATCCGGAGTTTTTAATTGAATCCGATTTGTTAATCTTAAACGGGATTTTTCAGCATCATCAAAGATGTTTTTCAAATCTTCATCAGAAAATTTTTTATCTGATTTTCCTTTGGAAATTTGAATATAAACCGGATTTTTTTGTGAAGAATACGAAGCGTAAACAATTGGAGATTTGACTGTTTTATTTTGAGTAAACTCAGAAAGTTTTTCTAAAGTTGCAGCATCAGTTTGTTGTAAAGAATTGATATTCGAAAAACTTCCGCTGACGATTTGAGTTTCTTTTTTCTTATTTAAATAATTGAGCTGAAATTGATTTTTATTCAATTGAAACTGATTGTTCAGACAATATTCAGGTAATAAATAAAATCCGGATTCTGGGTCTGCGCCGATGTCGCCGTTTCTGCTGAAAGTCGTTCCGCTTGCACCGCCGTAAATCGCATAGATTTTTGTGGAAGAATCTACATTGGCAGTTTCCATTTTTAAAACCAAACCTTCTTCTTTAGTTTGTGCTAAAACGGTCAGTTTTAAAATTCCGGTTCCAAGAATCGAGTCTTTAATTTCATACAACATTGAACCAGGACGGTAACGGGTTTCAATTTTTTCAGCCTGAATTAATTTTTTAATCGAATTTCCTTTTTGGATCATAAACTGAAGATTGCCGCCCATTCCCGGAAGATAGAGTGCAAATTCCGGTAAATCGCCCGCTTCAACCCTGGAAGCACGATTGTTTCCATACAAAGCACGGTTGAATCTGTACTTTCCGTTGACCAATAAAAAATCACCTTTGTCTTCTTTGTAATGCAGTTCACGCTCATTATTCTGCCAGTGTTTCGACTGGGAGTATGAAAGTGAAAAAGCTGACAAAACCAGAAATCCGGCTAAAATGGATGTTTTTCGCATCTTATTTTTTTAACTCCGTTAAAGGTTGTCCGTTAACGATTACATTTTTTAAAGTCACATTTTTCAAATAATCTACTTTGTAAGGGATCTGTACGCCGGTCATTTTAGCATTGATCATCGTGAAATCGGTTACCGGCGAAGATTCATAAGCATCAGAAAGTACGGCATATTTTCCACCTTTTTCTACAGTTAGATTTTCAACCCAGATATTTCTGATGGTCGGAATATGATTTCCCGGCTTTTCATAATGCATATTAAAACGAACGGCAGCTTCTTTATACGCACCCACTTTTGTGTTGTAAAAAAACACATTTTCAATCGTTCCGCCACGGCTTGAGCTGGTTTTTATTCTTAAAGCTCTGTCAAGATTTTTGCTATCCATTACGTTTCCGATGGCATAAATATTTTTTGCACCGCCTGCAATTTCGCTTCCGATCACAACACCGCCGTGACCGTCTTTCATTTCGCAGTTTTCGATGATATGGTTTTCGGCTGGTTTTCCGATGTCTCTTCCGTCCTCATCTCTTCCGGATTTGATGGCGATACAGTCATCTCCTGTATCAAAATACGAATCTTTAATCCATACGTTTTTACAGGCTTCAGGGTCGAAACCATCGTTATTTGGTCCGTGGCTGATCACTTTTACTCTTTCAATCAAAACATTTTCGCACAAAACAGGATTCAAATTCCACATCGGAGAATTTTTCACCAAAACATCCGCCATATAGAAGTTTTTTGATTTGTAAGGCTGAACGAAATTCGGTCTTAAATACCATCCGTCCCCAAAAATTCTTTCTCTGGCAGGAGTTCTGTTGGCCATATATTCGTGAAGTTTCGCACGGGCAGGGTTTTGTCTTCCAGGGCGAGATGCGTTGTAACCGTATTTTGTAGCGCCACACCAAAACCACCAATTGTCTAAATCTGAATTTCCATCTAAAGTTCCTTTTCCGGTAACCGCAATATTTTCTTCTTCGTAAGCGTAAATCAGAGATGAATAATTCATACACTCCATTCCCTCCCAACGGGTGAAAACCATAGGGTAGTCGTTGCTGTCCTGACTGAACAGAACAGTAGAACCATCATTTAAATGAAGATTGACATTAGACTCAAGATAGATGGCTCCGGTTAAAAAAACACCATTTGGAACGACCACTCTTCCGCCACCTTCAGCACTGCATTTTTCGATCGCTTTTTTGAAAGCTTCCGTATTTTTTGTTTTTCCATCACCAACTGCTCCAAAATCTGTAACCAAATAATCAACCTTTCTGAATTTTGGCTTTTTAATTTGTTTTTTTAAAGCTTTAATCTCTTTCAAAGGTTGTTTTGCTGAAGTCCAAGGCTGATATTGAGCCGACAACTTCATTGAAAGGATGAATATGAGAATGAGTACGATATATTTTTTCATATAATGGTAGATTATAATTGTCTGATAAATTCCTTTAATTATCGCAATCTAAAATAATTGGGATAAAAAATTGTCCTGCACTGTCGGTACTTTTGTATTTTGTTTATTTTAAAATTTCAAAAGTTTTTTTTGTAATCGATTGCGCAATTTTCAAAGATAGAAAATATAAGGGAATCAACAGAAATGACACTTATTCATTACCAGTATTTTATGTGAAAAATCATAAGGAGTAATTAAGAAAACCGCTCATTAAAAACATTTTTATTCTCTTCATGATAGGCTGTAATACGGTAAAAATGTATATTTGAACGTTATTCGAAACCCCTAAATTTTAAGTATGCCAAGTAATGTTTCCTATAAGCTGATATCAATGACCACTTTCGTTATCGATTATTATTCGAATGAAGGATATGCGGATCTTCAGACACTGAATCTGTTGATCAATTATGCGCAATTCCTGAAAAAAGAGGTTACACTGGGGATGTTCATTGCCATGGATTCTGACGGAAATATTTTAAAAGAGCCTAAGAATTACACAACCTGGAAGTCTCTTGCACACAACAGTGAAGATACAGACGACCCGGAAAATTTGAGTTTCGAAGAATATAAACGCTATAAAAAGGCTGAGAAAAACTGTTTTTTTGAAGGGTTTGAAATTGCTTACAACGGCTATTCTGTCGTAAGAATTGTAGCATCCAATAATCCCAATATTGAATTGTCATTTAATAAAAATGATTTAAAATGTCAGACAATAAAATATGTTGAAGAGCTTACAGTTTTCGAAGAAATCTATCTGAGTAAATCCACTCTAAAGTCAATTGGAATTAAAAAATAAATTTCGCCCCTTCTTAAAATTGATTATTGATTTAAAAATATTAGCCTCGAATTAAATATTTAAAGATTTGCTGATTTCAAGAATATCTGCATTTTTGTAATCTGCATAAATATGAGCATGAAAATCATTCAATTTTTTTAATGTTATCAAGAGTTGGTTTTTCTCGTTTTCTTTAAGTTTTCCTGATAAGATTTTGGAAGTCCGGTTGACATTTGCTACAGATTCGTGGAATATTTTTTCTCCTTTTTCGGTGAGATTCAGCCGTTTGCTGCGCTTATCTTCTTCATCATTTTTTTCTTCTAAAAATCCTGCTTCCAAAAGTCTTTTGATAATTTGAGTTCCGGTTTGTTTTTCGTGTCCGTTTTTTTCAATCAGTTGAATTTTAGTTAAAAAAGGTTCATCTTTTAAACGGTACAAATAAGTAAATTCTTCATTTGCCAGTTCAGGAAAATCTTCCAGACCTTTTCTGATCAATAATTTTGAATATCTTCCCAGCAAAAGAACCTGCTTACAGATTTCGTTTTCTTTAAAAGAAACCTGATGATTTTCATTCTTAAAAAGCTTGGTCGGACTTTCTTCTGAATATTTTTTATCATTCATCCACACACGGAAATCATCCACGTCAGAATTGGGTTTGTAAGCATCAGAATTTTCGAATTCTTTGACTTGTTGCAGGAGATTGATAAAAAAATCGGTTTGCATAGTTTTAATTTAAGGTAAAGATATTGGTTTTGTTTTTTGAAGGCAAATTATAGTTTTACGTTTCCCATTCCGCCATCAATTCCGATGACTTGTCCGGTGATCCAGGATGAATTTTCTGATAATAAGAACTCAGCCATTTTTGCAATTTCATCAGCATTTCCTATTCGTTGTAAAGGATGTCTTTTTCCTGATGCTTCACGTTTTTCCGGGCTTGAAAGCAGATTCGAAGCGAGATTGGTGTCGGTAAGAGATGGCGCAATAGCATTGACTCTGATTGTTTGAGCAGATAATTCTGCTGCCAGACTTTTCGTTAAACCTTCAACAGCACTTTTACTTGATGAAACAGAAGTGTGAAAAGGCATTCCCAGTTTTGCCGCTACAGAACTGAAAAGAACGACAGATGCACTTTCTGATTTTTTTAAATGAGGTAATAATTTCTGGATAGTTTTTACAGCACCCAAAACATTGATTTCAAAATCATTCTTAAAATCGTCAGCAGAAAGTCTGTTAAAGGGTTTCAGATTAATGCTTCCGGGAGCATACACCAATCCGTCAATTACTTCCGGAAAATTAATTTCATCCAGATTTCCGGTGAGAATATCCATTTGATGAAAGTCAATATTCAATTGTTCAACCTCAGGATTTTGAGTTTTTGAAATACCAATTACGTGATACTTTTCTGATAAAATTTTTGCGGTGGCAAATCCTATTCCTTGCCCGCAACCGATGATGACTATGTTTTTCATTTTTTTAATTGTATTTATTTTTAAAAATCTAAAATTCTATTGATGCATTCGCGGTATTTAATTTACCGTTTTGAAATTTTATTATGAGTTATTGTCCGTTGTCTTGTACATTTAAACCTTTCAATTTCCAGATTTCTTTTCTTCAAATGCTTCTGGCTGACTCCAGAATTCACTCTTTTTCTCCAAAGTCTGAAGCTTGAAGGTTTCAGTTCGGTTCTCATTACTTCAATCACTTCAGATTCACTGATTCCGAATTGAAATTCTATGGCTTCAAAAGGCGTTCGATCTTCCCAAGCCATTTCGATGATTCGGTCTTTTTGTATTAAATTAAATTTTTTCGTCATTATTTTAAATTTTTAATCGTTTGTCTGGCGATTTTAAAGTGATCGGATCTTTTTTCTTCCGGCATTTTATCCAGAGTTCTGAGCATCATTCCAAGCCTTGGATTGGTTTTAAAAAAATCTCTGTTGTCATTTACAAAATTCCAGAAGAGTGCATCCCATTTTTCGGTCCAGTCGCCATCAGCATAATCGCTCATTTTCCTGATATAATTACTTCCGCTGATGTACGGTTTTGTACTCATTTTTCCGCCATCCGAGAAACTGCTCATTCCATAAACATTCGGAACCATTACCCAGTCGTAAGAATCAATAAATAGTTCCATAAACCATTGATAAACTTCATCAGGATTGAGTGTAAGCAGATTCATAAAGTTGGCCAATAGCATCAGTCGTTCAATATGATGAGCATATCCGGTTTCCAAAACTTTCAGAATCGTGCTGTCAATCGGTTTAATTGTAGTCTTTCCGGTGTAAAAAGATTCGGGAAGCGGGTTGTGATGTTTCCAGTAATTTTTATTTCGCTGATAAGTTCCCTGGTACAAATACATTCCTCTCACAAATTCTCTCCAGCCTAATATTTGACGTACAAATCCTTCCAAAGAATTGATTGGAATTTTATATTCTTCCGCATAATCAATGGCTTCCTTCAAAACATTTTCTGCCGTCAGAAGTCCAATATTTAATAAAGGCGACAGTACGCTGTGATGCAGAAAATGTTCACGCTCAACAATGGTGTCTTCATAAATGCCAAAGTCAGCAAATCGCAGTTCCAGAAACTGATTGAACCAATTTTCAGCTTCTTCAAAAGTGACCGGATAAAGCTGATAAGAAGTAAGATTTCCGTAGTTTTCGCTGAAGTTTTTCTCTGTATATTTTTTAGCTTCTTCGTAATATTTGTTGTTTTCCGGAAAATGAATGGACGGCGCCTGTTTATTTTTCGGATATTTTTTTCGGTTTTCTGTATCGAAAGTCCATTTTCTACCCATCGGTTTTCCGGCTTTCATCAGAATATTTCGAGAAATTCTCTGCTGCTTGTAAAAATCGGTTTGATGATACAATTTCTTATCTTCAAAATAATCTTTTAAATCTTCTCTGTTGTTGATGAACAATGGGCTGTCGAGGATTTCCAACTCCAATTTGGTTTTCTTAATTCTCTTTTCAAGCCAATTGTCACAAACGTCCATCATGAGAATTTTATCAAATTTTTCTTTTTCTAAATGTTTAATCAATTTTCGAACATCAGAAAGTGGGGAAGTGCTTTCAATATACTCCACCTTGAATTTTGCTTTGGTTAAATATTCCTCATAGAATTTCATACTTGCACGGTGAAGCGCAATTTTCTGCTTGTGAAATTTGTACTGTCTGAAAAACAAAAATTCTTCCACCAAAAAAACCGGCTGATTTTTATCCAGATCATCCGTGTCTTTAAAAAGCTGGTGCGGAAATATCAATTGTGCCGTCGATGATTTTACTGTAGCCATAAATTTCTGAATTTGTGGTCCGCATCGTATTGTTCTGCCTGTTTTTCTGCATTAAAAGTCCTGCTTCTCGGGTCATTTCCTATGCCTGCGAGATACATCCAGTTTCCGCAATTGCTGTGAACATCATAATCGATGAGCATTTCCTCAAAATAAGCTGCACCTGTTCTCCAATCTTGCTTTAAAATTTTGCAAAAGTATGAAGCAACATTTTGTCGCCCGCGATTGCTCATCCAGCCTGTATTTTTAATTTCCAGCATATTTGCATTGATGAAGTCTGAATCTGTTTCACCATTTATCCAAAGGTCAATTAAATTTTGGTCAGCTTTAAACTCGTATTTTTGGTTTAAAATTCCGTGTTGATGAAATATCTTATTCCGGAATTGCATCGCAGTATATTTAAAAAAGTCACGCCAAAGCAGTTCAAAAACCAGCCAATAGGTTGATTCATTGCTTCCGTGTTCCGCTTCATATTTTTTAATTTCGTGATAAACAGATACAGCAGACAAACTTCCATTTGCTAACCACGCAGAAAATTTGCTGCTGTAATCTTTATCAATTAAACCATTTCTTGTCTCTTTATAACGACTGAGATTTTTAGTTTCAAAAAAATAAGAATTCAATCGTCTTAATCCTTCTGTTTCTCCACCCGAAAATGGAAAAGCCGTGGATTTATGCATTTCAAAATCTTCGAATCCAAATGTTTTTAATGTAATGTTGTCACTTTCTATTTTTAAATCTAAAACTGTTTGTGTATGTATCAACTGTTCAGAATCAAACTCATTTCTTATGCTGAAATCTTTCTCTATTTTTTGCCGGAAAGCCGTAAACAACAAAGGGATTTTTTCTAATTTTTCAGCTGTAAAATGAGGTTCAAGCAAAAATTGAGAATAAGATTTTATCCACTTTACTTCAGGCAGAATTTGTTTGATTTGATTTTCTAATTCAATTTCTTCCTTCGTCCATTCTTTCTGACAGAATATTTTTTGAATCTCAAAATGCTCAGAAATCTGCTTAAAAATATCCTGTGTTTTACCAAGTTTTTTAATGAATGGAATATTCTTTTGCTTTAAACTATTTTCCAAATCTACAACCGATTCCAGCAAAAATTTCGTTCTGAACTTCCCGATTTTTCTGAAACCATATTGAGTTGAACCGAAAAAAGTTTCGTCAAAAATATACACTGCAAGAAAAGGTAAATCTTCGTGCATCACTTTGTAAAGCGATTCGTTATCTCTGGTTCTTAAACTATTAACGAACCAGAGGATGTTGATTTTTTGTTTTTCCGGCATCTTTCGCTGCAATATTTAACGTCGTCCCAATTCTTTTTCCATTTTTTCCGCCAATTGAAAGGCAATCCGCAGACTTCACAAATTTTTGAGGGTAAGTCAGCGGGCATTTTACTGAATGAAATTTTTATACTGATTGATCGCGATATTTTTGGCTTTCAGATCGTGCATCATATTGTACAATCCGAAGAAGGTTCGGTTCAGGTAAATAAAATGTTTCGAACCTCTATTTGTGTTCATCCCTTTCATATCGCTGAGTTTCGCATACCGTTGTCCGAGATCTGCAATTTCCTGGAAGAAGGTTTCGTCGGAGAAATCAAAGTTTTCAGCATTAAATGGTCTTGTGAATAATTCTAAAAGTTCATAAAACAATTTGGTGAAAAATTCTTTTTCCTTCTCAGAATCATCGTGACGCAAAATCTCAAGCTGATACAGTTTTTCATTGAAGATTTCAGGATTGTTTAGATTTTCTCTCTTAGCCAGTTCAAAATAAGGCTTGTAAAAATCGCCCGGAATTTCTTTGATACAGCCAAAATCAATCACCAATAATTTTTTATCGTCCGAAATCAGGAAATTTCCCGGATGCGGATCTGCGTGAACCTGCTTCAGTATATGCATTTGATACATATAAAAATTCCACAGCGTTTGTCCGATTTTGTTGAGATCTTCCTGAGAGTTTTCCAGTTTTGTGAATTCTGAAAAATGTTTTCCGTTCATCCAATCCATCGTGATGATTCTTTCGCATGAAAACTCAGGATAATATTTGGGAAAATCAAGATTGGAAAGATGGCTACATTTTTCCGAGATTTCCTGACTTCTTTTGAGTTCAAGATCATAATCTGTTTCCTCAAACAGTTTGTTTTCCACTTCCTGAAAATAAGATTCAGAACCTTTCTTTTTTGATGTTGAACATTTTCATCGCAATCGGTTTTACCATTTTCAGATCGCTGGAAATGCTTTCTCTTACACCAGGATATTGAATTTTAACCGCAAAATTTTGATCCCCTTTTTTAGCTTTATGAACCTGACCAATGCTTGCTGCATTCACAGATTCTGTTGTAAATTCATCAAATATTTCTTCAGGATTTTTCCCGAAATATTTTCTGAAAATCTTCTTTACCAAAGCTCCCGAAAGTGGAGGAACGGAAAATTGAGACAGGGAAAATTTCTCAACATAAGCCTGCGGAAGGATATTTTTCTCCATGCTTAACATCTGGGCGACTTTCAGGGCAGAACCTTTCAGTTCTTTTAAAGAATCGTAAATGTCAGAGGCATTATCTTCATTTAAAGTCTTTAATGCTTCTTCTTCATTTTTGTCTTTCGTGATTTTATTTCCGTAATATTTAATGTAATTAACGCCAACTTTTGCCCCTGCTTTCAGTAAACTGCCCGTTCTTTCTAATTTTCCGGTTGGTATTTTATCGAGTGTTTTCATTTTAACTTTTTCTGAATTTTTCTTTAAATAAAAATTTGCCGAGATCCACAACTTTTCTCAAAGGTTCATTATCCATCAGTTCAAAGCCCGTATCGATTGTTTTTTCGATGAAAATGTCTGTCTTTTCAAATGATGGCGAAGTATCTTTTTTCCAAAATTCTACAGCAGAAACCAGATGCAGCCAAAGTGCTTCTTCTCTTGCTTTTTCGTGAAAATTTTTGACGTCATCTTTAGCTTTTTTAATCATTTCCCAATCATTAAAATCTAAGGTTTTGATAAATTCACGATGCGCTTCTTTTAAATGATTTGAGATTTTTGCAGAATGCAATTTGTCATTTCCGAGGATCATCAGAACCAGAGATCTGTTCATCGTCATATTTTCGAAAAAGATAAAATAAACGTTCAATAATTTTTCTTTTGAAGTCATCTCATCTGAACTGTTGACTTCCGAAGCTAATTCTACAGATTTATCAAATAGGTTGACCAGCATCATTTTTTCAATCTGTTCAAAACTCGAAAAATAATCGTAAAAATCTTTTTCTTCAAATTCATTGTCTTTGGCAAAACGGTAAATGTTTTTCGGTCTTTCACCGTGATTCAAAATGTAATCGCCGTACAATTCAAATATCTTATCTTGTGTAATCAGAATATCTCTTTCCATTATTAAATTTTATTTACAACAAATTTAGTAATTAATTTTACTAATTAGATAAATAAAGTATAAATTTGTACTATATAAATGATTTAAATTATAACTAATGCTCAAAATACAAGCTCAATCTAATATACCGACAGATTTTGGAATGTTTACAGTATATGCATTTTCTGAAAATGAAAATGACTGGAGTCCTCATTTGGTCTGGGTTGCGGAGAAAACTGATTTTAATAAAACGGTAAATGTGCGTTTCCATTCAGAATGTATTACCGGAGAAGTCTTTCATTCCAGAAAATGTGAATGCGGACAACAATTGGATGCGGCAATGAAGTTTATGTCTGAAAATGGAGGGATGATCATTTATCTGCGACAGGAAGGAAGAAATATAGGAATTATCAATAAACTGAAAGCTTACGCACTGCAGGAGCAAGGTTTTGATACCGTAGAAGCGAATCTGAAATTAGGTTTGCCGGCAGACGGAAGAGATTTTGGTGTCGCCATAGAAATTTTGAAAATACTCAATGTTTCTACCGTAAATCTGTTGACCAATAATCCTGAGAAATTGAAATCTCTGGAAAACAGCGGGATTTTATTAAATAAAAGAATTCCGCTGGAAATTGATTCTAACGCGACAAACGAGTCTTATCTCATCAAGAAGAAAGATTATTTCGGACATCTTTTAGAAAAGGTATAGTTTTCTCATTGGGTTCTGAAAAATTTCTGACCAACATCAAAATTCATTCATTATGAAAAAAATACTTCTTACAGGAGCTACAGGATACATCGGGAAAAGAATGATCAGTGTGATTACCGAACAAGGATACAAAGCTGTTTGCTGCAGTCGTGATGTCAGCCGATTCTCAAAGCCTGCAGGAATTAAAGATGATCTGATAGAAGTCATTGAAGTAGATTTTCTGAAAGAAGAAACTCTGAAGAATATTCCTGATGATATTTCGGGAGCCTATTACCTGATGCACTCAATGAGTTCAAGTGATGATTACGAAGAATCTGAAAAAATATGTGCACAGAATTTTGTTTCTGCAATCGAGAAAACGCAATGCGAACATATCATTTATTTGTCCGGTTTGGTTAATCAGAAAGAATTATCAAAACACCTGAATTCAAGATTCAATGTAGAAAAAATTCTGATAGAGTGTAAAGTTCCGGTTACCGTTCTGCGTGCAGGAATTATCATTGGATCGGGGAGTGCTTCATTTGAAATTGTTCGTGATCTTGTGGAAAAACTACCGGTGATGGTCACCCCAAAATGGCTTGAAACAAAATGTCAACCCATCGGAATTGCCAATGTTCTGGATTTTTTAATTTTTACCTTATTCAAAAAAGAAACCTATCGCAAAAGTTTTGATATCGGCTGCGATGATGTTTTAACTTACAAAGAAATTCTTTTAGGTTACGCCAAAGTGCGGGGTTTAAAAAGGAGTATTTTCATTTTACCGGTTATGACGCCAAAACTGTCATCTTATTGGCTGTATTTTATTACTTCGACTACGTATAGTTTGGCAAGTTCACTTGTCGGAAGTATGAAAATTGAAGTGGTCTGCAAAAAAGAAAGTTTAGATGAAATTAAAAAAATAACCGGAGTAGAACCATTTTCTTATGAAAAAGCTTTGCAGAGAACGATGGCAAAAATTCAGGCCAATGAAATACGATCCAGCTGGAAAGACAGTTTTATCAGCAGCAGAAATGATTCTTCGCTTAAAGAATATATCGAAGTTCCGCATTTCGGATGCTTCAAAGATATAAGAAGCTATGAATACGATGACCGTGAAAAATGCTTGGACAGGGTTTTTGGTTTGGGTGGTAACAACGGATGGTACGGACAAAGTCTCTGGAAAATAAGAGGTTATATGGATGTTATGGTTGGTGGTCCTGGACTTAGAAGAGGCAGAACGCATCCTGCACTCCTTCACGAAGGCGATGCACTGGATTTTTGGCGCGTGATTTATGCCAATAGGGAAGAAGGGAAATTGATTTTGTTTGCCGAAATGAAACTTCCCGGAGAAGCTTGGCTGATGTTTAAATTATACAAAGGAAAACTATGGCAGAAAGCGGTTTTCCGACCGAAAGGATTGTTGGGAAGGTTATACTGGTATTCGGTTTTGCCATTTCACGGGGTGATCTTTAAAGGGATGGTCAAGAAACTGGCGGTTGGATAGTATTCCGAAAAGAACAATTATTGATATACAATAAAAGAGCGAATCATACAATTCGCTCTTTCCATGAAATATTTTAAATTCTTTAAGATTCAATAAACTCCAAAAGATCTTTATTAATGGTGGAAGCTTCCGTAGTGGGCATTCCGTGAGGGAAACCCGGATACGTGATCAATTTTCCGTTTTTTAATAATTTAATAGATTTTAAAGCAGCATTTTGATAAGGAACGATCTGATCATCTTCGCCATGAAGAACCAGAACAGGAATTTCAACCGCCTTTAAATCTTCATTAAAATCAGTTTCGGAAAACGCTTTAATTCCGTCATAATGAGCGACGATACCACCCATCATTCCCTGTCTCCACCAGTTTCTCTGCACGCCTTCTTTTACATCCGCGCCTTCTCTGTTGTATCCGTAAAAAGGAATTGTAAGGTCTATATAAAACTGCTGTCTGTTATTCAAAGTCTGATCTCTGATATTATCAAAAACAGACATCGGAACACCATCCGGATTGCTGTCACTTGCTACCATAATAGGCGGAACAGCACTAATTAAAACTGCTTTTTTTGCTCTTCCGTTCGCATATTTGTTAACATAACGGATTACTTCGCCACCACCCGTTGAGTGACCGATGTGTACAACATCTTTCAGATCCAGAAATTCTACCAATTCTGCAGCATCCGCCGCATACTGTTCAATGGTGTGACCGTAGATATTTTGGCTAGAACGGCCGTGACCTCTTCTGTCATGTGTTACAACTCTGTAACCTTTCTGTAAGAAGAAAATTACCTGTGCGTCCCAATCATCTGATGACAAAGGCCATCCGTGGTGAAACATCAACGTTGGTCCTTCTCCCTGATCTTTGTAAAAAATCTCTGTTCCGTCTTTTAATTGAAGTGTACTCATTGTTTTTTGTTTTTAAATGTTGTGATTAATATTTTGTTTAGAATTTATCTTGGTTTAATTCTTTAGCAAATGTAGTCCAGTGAAATTTATTTCATCTTAACCTAAGTTAAAATCTTTTACTTTTTTTTTAATTAAAAATTAATTATTGAATGTTTTTTAGCTTCCATTTGAGCAACGAGTAAATCAGTTGACAGATGAATGACTCAATATGCCACCTTATCAATAATAGCAAAATCAAAAATACAATCGATTGTCTGAAAAATAAAATAAAAGTATATATTTGCGGCAGATAAAAGGAAATGGTGTTCTTCCTTACCCAACCGCTTTTAAGAGCTGATGACGCCTGATTAATGGAAAGTTCTATAACTTAATCAGGTAAAATATGTCTAAAAATAAACAAAAATCCGTTAGTAAAAAGTTACTTTTTCAAATAAAACTTTTTATCAGAAAATATCCTTCGTTTCCTTATATTATAAAATGGACCTTAATTTGTTCATTTATCGGCGTTTTAATTGGTTCTGCTTCGGCAGGATTTTTACAATCGCTGAATTGGGCGACTGATTTCAGGGAAAATAATCTGTGGATACTTGCTTTGCTGCCAATAGGTGGTTTTCTTATCGGCTTGCTTTATTATTATTTCGGCAGAGACGTTGAAGCAGGAAACAATGTATTGATTGATACGATTCACGAACCTAAACAGATTATTCCATTCAGAATGGCAATATTTGTTTATCTCGGCACTATTGCTACGCATTTTTTTGGAGGTTCTGCAGGGCGTGAAGGTACTGCTTTGCAGATGGCAGCATCTATAGCCGACCAGTTCAGTAAACCATTCAGGCTTTCTCCTTCGGAAAGAAAAGTTTTAATGATCGCAGCAGTGGCAGGAGGTTTTGGTTCTGTATTCGGAACACCTATAGCCGGAGCTATTTTTGCACTGGAATTTTTTTTAATAGGCCGTATTCGATATAGCGCACTTTTTCCTGCAGTCATTACTGCGATCATTGCTGACGTAGTTACGAAACTCTGGCAAACACCACATACGCATTATCATATACATACAATTCCGGATATTTCTTTTTTGAATATTATCTATGCCCTATTTGCCGGGATATTTTTTGGTCTGTGTGCGAAAACTTTTAGCAAAGTAATGCATCAGACAAATACTGTTTTCAGATCCGGAATTTCGTATCCGCCATTGCGTCCATTTGTGGGTGGAGCTATAGTGATGATCGCAGTGTATACATTGGGAACAACAAAATATATTGGACTGGGTATTCCTACTATCGTTCAGTCTTTTGACCACCAATTACCGGCTTATGATTTTGCAATAAAAATGATTTTAACCATTATAACGCTTTCTGCAGGTTTTAAAGGCGGTGAGGTGACTCCACTTTTCTTTATCGGAGCTACCTTAGGAAATGCTTTAAGTTTATTTATTCCTTTACCGACAGGTCTTTTAGCAGGGATGGGTTTTGTTGCTGTTTTTGCAGGTGCCACCAATACTCCTGTTGCTTGTATCATAATGGCTGTTGAACTGTTTGGAGCGGAATGTGGTGTGTATGTTTCCATTGCTTGTGTGATTTCTTATTTGATCTCAGGACACAATAGCATCTACGGACGACAAGTAATAGGAGAACCCAAACATGAACGTTTTTCAGACCAGGAAGGAAAACGACTGAATGAACTTTAAAAGAACAATTATTCTTTAATTCAGCACGTTTTGTAGTTTTAAATTTAAAAATTAGGATGTCAATATTAAATAATTCATGTTTGGCGTCAAATTTTTTCACCAATGTTAGGCTAGAACCGTCTGAAAACATATATTTGCAGCCTAAATTTATATACACATGAAAGAACTTATTGAAAAAATCAACGCAGAATTTGAAGCATTTGCAACTGAAGCAAACCAACAATCTGAAAAAGGAAACAAAGCAGCGGGTACAAGAGCTCGTAAATCTGCTCTGGAATTGAGCAAATTGTTCAAAGAATTCAGAAAAGTTTCTGTAGAAGAATCTAAAAAATAAGACAGACAAAGCCGGCTCGTAAGCCGGCTTTTTTATTGAAGCTGATTAATTCTTGATTGATCCAGCAGTTTTTTAAATTTCCAAACCTGACTTTCCTTTACGGTATAAGTATTACAGATTTTATTATTGATATGCATACTTAAATTCGTTCTAAAACGTGTTTGAGTTCCAAAAGCAATATCTTTCATGGTTTGTTCTGAGAACTCAGGATAAAAATTTGCTATACAAAGAAAATTCCTCTTTAAAGATTTTGAGAATTCCGGATAATCTGCATGATCATCGATTACTTTTATTTTAAATATTTTCTTTCCTAAAGTTGTTCCCCAAAGAGATTCGGTAATACTTCCAAATACTATTACCAAAGGGATCGCAACCATGAAAGAATAAATTACCGGCAGTTGGAAAATAAAATATAAAAGTAAAAAGAATACTGTCATATCAATCAACTTTGCAACTTTTCTTTTTGGGTCACTTCCATGAAAATCTGCTTTGTATGGTAAATCATACTCGATTTCATTATAAATGCGCTTTCCTTCAGTATCAAAATTTCGGGTTGCTCTGCGAATTATTTTTCTTTCTTTTAATTCTGAAATTCTCATGATTTTTTTATTACAGAATCATGCTCAGCTGAATTCTTTTCCTTGCTTCATCCACTTCGGTCACTTTCACCTGAACGTGTTGGTGCAGTTTGACAATTTCGTTTACGTCAGACACAAAACCTTCTTTCAGTTGAGAAATATGAACCAGCCCGCTTTCTTTGATTCCCAAATCTACAAAACATCCGAAAGCCGTAATATTGTTGACGATTCCGGGAAGGATCATTCCGATATTTAAATTTTTAATGCTTTTCACATTCGGATCAAATTCAAAAACTTTTGCCGCTTTTCTAGGATCTAATCCCGGTTTTTCAAGTTCTTTCAGGATATCTTTTATGCCTAAAATACCAATCGTTTCTGTAGTGTATTTTTCAGGTTGAATTAAATTAATTTTCTCTTTATTGGCAATCAGTTCATCCGTTTTTATGCCTAGCTCTTTCGCCATTTTTTCAACAATTCCGTATGCTTCAGGATGCACTGCTGAGTTGTCTAAAGGATTTTTTGCATTGGTTATTCTGATGAAAGCTGCCGCTTGTTGATATGCTTTCTCACCCAGTCTAGGAACTTTTTTCAGCTGTTTCCGATCTTCAAAAGCACCGTTTTCTGCACGGTAATTCACGATGTTTTCTGCCATTTTCTCACCGATTCCGGAAACATAACTTAGAAGCGATTTGCTTGCGGTGTTTAAATTAATTCCGACAGAATTCACGCATTTCATCACGGTAGAATCCAGTTCATTTTTCAATTGAGTTTGGTCTACATCATGTTGATATTGTCCTACACCGATAGATTTAGCATCTATTTTTACCAATTCAGCCAGCGGATCAGCCAGCCTTCTCCCGATAGACACTGCACCACGAACCGTCACATCAAAACTCGGAAATTCATCCCGTGCAATTTTACTCGCAGAATATACCGAAGCACCGGCTTCTGAAACTACAAAAACCTGTAAAGGCTTATCAAATGCAATTTTTTTAATGAAAAATTCAGTTTCACGGCTTGCTGTTCCGTTTCCGATAGAAATCGCCTGAATATGGTAAGCATTCACCATGGAACGGATTTTTTTCATTGCCATTCCGCTCTCGTTTTGCGGAGCATGAGGGTAAATGGTTTCGTTGTGAAGTAAATCTCCTTTTTCGTCTAAGCAAACGATTTTGCAACCACTTTTATACCCCGGGTCAATCGCCAAAATCCTTTTTCCACCCAAAGGCGGAGCCAGGAGAAGCTGGCTTAAGTTTTCAGAGAAAATTTCAATGGCTTTTTTATCTGCTTTTTCTTTGGCTTCCTGCAGGGTCTCGTTAGAAATTGCAGGTTCGAGAAGTCTTTTGTAAGAATCTTTTATCGCCAAAGCAATCTGTTCAGAACATTCATTTTTAGATTTAATGATGGCGTTTTCTATAAAATCTATAGCTTCATCTTTATCAATTCCGATATTGGTTTTCACAAAACCTTCACTTTCTGCTCTCATCATTGCCAGAAGTCGGTGAGAAGGAGTTCTGTTTAAACTTTCTTCCCATTCAAAATATTGCGAAAATTTCTGGGCGCCTTCATCATCTTTTTTTGCTTTTACCACTTTGGAAGTGATGATTGCCTTACGCTGAAAGAGGCGGCGAAGATTTTTTCGGACGTACATATTTTCATTAATCCATTCTGCCATGATGTCTCTTGCGCCTTGCAAAGCTTCGTCTTCTGATACTACCTGATCATTGAGATACTTTGAAACCAAATGCTGTAAATCATTTGCGTTCTGACTCATAATGATTTTCGCCAAAGGTTCCAGACCTTTTTCTTTGGCAGCATCAGCTTTTGTTTTTCTGCGTTTTTTAAATGGCAGATACAAATCTTCTAACTCCAGAATGTCGAAACTTCCTTCAATTTTATTTTTTAATTCTGTGCTTAAAGCGTTTTGTTCATCAATTGATTTTAAGATACTTTCTTTCCGTTTTACAATTTCTTCAAACTGCTTATTTAATTTAAAAATATTCTCAATCACAACTTCATCCAAATTTCCAGTAGCATCTTTTCGATAGCGGGAAATAAATGGAATCGTACAATCTTCAGAAAGTAATTTTAAAGTTGAGGTGATGCTTTTTTCGGATATATTGAGAGAAGTTCTGATGTATTCAGTAGTGTTCATTCTGCATTTTTAGAAGTGCTAAAATACTGTTTTTTTAAATTATTTAATGATGGATTTTGATTTAAAACAAAAAAACCAACTACAAAATGCAATTGGTTTTTCAAAAATTTTTATCTTGTTATTTTAAAATTTCATAATAGTAGAGTGGAGTATCTTCTTCATCGAATCCTATGATGAGAACTTTGAAAGCTTTTGCATTATCATTGTTATAAAAGTTTACCGTTGTTGGTTCTTTAGGATCGTTTAGCAAATTAGGATTCCAGTATAAAGTGCTTCGGGTATCTTTTCCTAAAACGTCTTTTTCAACATTTTCATATATTTCGTTTTTGAAGGGTTCTTCTTTGTCATACCCTTTCAGCTTCATTTCTTTTAAAGATTTTGTTTGTCCGTTATCAGGGATTGTTCCGCTGATTCCGCCACGTCTTGTATAAATGGCTACAGCACCATTTCCTCCCCCTGAACTTCCTGCAAAAGAACCTCTGAATACTTTAATCATAGCTACTTCAGCGGCAGAAATCATAGAAAGCTGTGAGGCTTCTGTTCTCATTTCGTCCAAAAAAATTTGTACAGGTCGCTCCTCGCATTGTGACAGTTGCATTTGATCCCTGCGAACTGACCTGAATACCGGGAACTCTTCCCTGCAGCCATTGAAGGATATTGGTTCCGCCGATAATATTATTTTCATTAACAAAATCAAAAACCATTTCATTGGCACTTTTAAACATTGGGCTGCTTAACTCATCATTCAGCTTTTTGGTTTTATTTCTTTTGTCGACTTTTATTTTAACCTCTTCAATTTCAGTGATTTTTTCGTTAATAAATTTTTCAGATGTCAGATTTGATATTGAATTGGCTATTTTCTCAGGAATTACTTCTCCAGGAATTCGGTCTGTTAATTTCATTCCTGTTTTTGGAAGCTCTTTTCTGTAAGGTACAAAACTGAAATCCGGCTGAAAATATACCTGTGTACTGTTTGCAATTGCCTTGTCACTGGTATTGAGTTGGTAAGAAAACGTCATGGTATCTTCAAAAACCAAATTATTTAAGCTGAAAAGTCCGGCGGCATCTGTTTTTATCTGATGAAACCTCGTTCCTGAATCTGCCGTTTTAAAAATTAAATTCAAATCTGAGTTCGGAGCTGGTTTTCCCTGTGATAAAACTTTTCCTTTGTAGGAAATATAAGATTCAGGTTTGTTTTTTATGAACGGATAATTTCCTGAAATAATACTGAACCAGTCCAGACGTTTCCATTTTTCAGAAATCAGAAGAGCATCTAAAGCTTCAGGTTTGCTGTTTTTTGTAAAGTATTGTGCGGGTTGGTCGATAGGTGAAGTTAAATCTCCGGTCAGCCAAAGACTGCTGAGAAGACTGTTTTCTTCTTCTGAAGTACTGCCTTCGCTGTCTGTTACTGTTACAGTATACATACTGAGAGTATCATCTTTTCCTATAGTCAAAGAATTTTTCATCTTTGAACCCGTACTAAAGTTAGGCGTTAGGCTTGGTTTTTTAAGGTTTAATTTTTGAGGCTGCACAAAGCAAAGACGTTCAGCCACTACATTTTCTTTACTGTCAAAAACAGTAAGTCTTAAAACTCCGTTGATGAGTTTACTGGTAGGGATTGAGGCAGATTGTGTATCAGAAAGTTTCTGCATTAAAGCTTTGTATACCAAAACATTATTAATCGTTCCCAATATTTTATAAGGATGATTTTCTGAAGAAATATTTTTTGTTTTAATGGTGTATTTTACAGCGGCTTCGGTACTTTCAACCTGAAGATGAAGTCCGGATGAAGTTGCGGGCGGAAGATCGACATTGAATTTTTTTCCTTTATCGTCCTGAACAGTCAGCTGATATTTCTTTCCACTTTGAGGATTCAGCGTAAATGAAGCTACATTCTGATCATAATCTGTAAATTTCACCAAAGGAGTTTCTGGATTGGCAGAATCTGTAATATGGCCGTTCCAGTTTTTTGATGCTGAACCATCTGAATGTAATCTAACCGAAAATTTTGTATCAATCCCCTCAATAAAAGTTCCGCTTTCAGGATGCACTGTTGCAGACCATGAAGCTTCTGTGTCGGCTACTAATTTTTGGGCAGATGCAGGATTATAAACCTTAACAGACTGAAGATAATTAAAATTTTCACTAAAATTGGTCATCCAGGTTGTATAAGCTCTGATAAAATAAACATCTTCCTGTAATGTGGGTGCTAAAGAAAAACTTCCGCTTCCTTCACCTTTGAGGAGAGGAATCATTTTTTTGTCTATTAACTTCTTATTGCGATCATAAAGTTCTACAAAAAGGGAAGTGGAAATATCTGAACGGTTGTACCCTTCAAAAACAAAAGACTTAAACCAAAGGTTATCTCCGGCTACATAGTGATCTTTATTAAAAATCAAATGGATTTTTTCTTGTGGATAGTTTTCCTGAAATTTGGTTAAAGCTTCTTCCGGTTTGTTTTGGGTGTAGGCATACGTTGCGACAGATAATGTAAGCACTAAAGCCATTCTTTTAAATAAATAAATACTCATTCTTTATTTGCGTTTTTGAAATGATTTTCAAAAATACATTTTTTTCTTACGGTGTAGAAATAAATAGTATTCATATACAGTTTTTTGCTGAAGGTGTACAAAAATCGCCGAGAAATGATTTGCATTATTCAGACTGTGCAGATGTTAAAAAGAACTCACTGAAAAGGGTGATTTTTTTTGTTTTACGGATTACCGTAGAGGGTTGAATAGGTTTTTTAGTTATATTTGAGGTTGAATTTTAAAAACTAATGAAACCACAAGAGATTAAGGAAAAACTATCAGCCATTGCAACAAACGCAGATAAGGAAAATTTCATTTATGATTTCCTGATGGCTTTTGGTGTTTCTAAGAATGTAGTTACTAGATTAAGAAAAGGAGATTCTAATCTTTCAAAAAAGGAAGGTGAACTTTTGTATAAAAATAAAATTTTCTTCAAAGAGGAAAATGCTGATAATCTTTTTCATATCGTAGATGAAGCGGCTAAAGACGATAAGATTTTAAAGCATAATCCAAGATTTATAGTAGTTACAGATTTTAAAAGTTTTGTAGCAACAGATGTAAAACTAAAAGTAAACAAAAGATTTTCTTTTGCCGAACTTCCTGAGCAAGCCGATTTTTTTTTGCCGCTTTCTGGTGCGGAAATCTACAAAGTTTCGCCAAATGATGACGCAGATAGAAAAGCTGCTTATAGATTAGCGCAACTTTATGACATATTAGTAAATGATAATGAGGATTGGGTTGCAGCAGGAAGTCATCACCTTAATATGTTTCTATCTCGATTATTATTTTGTTTCTTTGCTGAAGATACAGGAATTTTCAAAGTAGAAAATATTTTTACTGAAACATTAGTTAATAATACCAATGCTGATGGTTCTGATGTAGATGAATTTTTGAACATATTATTCAAAAAACTAAACAGCAAAACTGGTGATTTTCCAGAATATCTCAATTCATTTCCGTATGTAAACGGTGGACTTTTTAAAGATAATATCATCAGTCCGAAGTTCAGTAAAAAAGCGAGAAATATATTAGTAGAATCTGGCGAACTGAATTGGAGCGAAATCAATCCGGATATTTTTGGTTCAATGATTCAGGCTGTTGCAGACCCTGAACAGAGAAGCAACTTGGGAATGCATTACACATCTGTTGAGAATATCTTGAAATTGATTAAGCCTTTATTTTTAGATGAACTCGAAGATGAGTTTGATAAAAATATGGATAATGCCAAAGGTTTACGGAAGTTGATTGACAGAATTTCCAAAATAAAATTCTTTGACCCTGCCTGTGGAAGCGGAAATTTCCTCATTATTACTTACAAAGAAATACGGAATCTTGAGATTAAAATCATCCAACAAATCATTTCTTTGGAAAAAGCTAATTTGTTTGGAGGGCAAAGCTTTGTCAGCAATATCAAACTCTCGCAATTCTACGGAATAGAAATAAAAGATTTTGCTCACGAAATGGCGATTCTTTCTCTTTGGTTGGCAGAACATCAAATGAATTTGGTTTTTGATGAAATCTTGGAAGGCTTCGGCAAATCTGAACCTATTTTACCTTTAAAAGAAGCGGGGAATATTGTGGCAGGAAATGCAGCACGCAAAAATTGGGAAGAGGTTTGTCCCAAAAATGAAGGCGACGAAATTTACATTATTGGAAATCCGCCATATCTAGGAAGTAGAAACCAAGATGCTGAGCAAAAATCTGACATGGAATTTGTATTCCGAAAAGATTATAAAAGCTTAGACTATGTTTCCATTTGGTTTTATAAAGGTGCAAAGTTTATTGAAAACTTCAATGCGCAATTAGCATTGGTTTCAACCAATTCTGTTTGCCAAGGATTATTAGTTGCACTTACTTGGCCAAGAATTTTAAATGATAATATTGAAATCTCTTTCGCTCATCAATCATTCAAGTGGACGAATAGCGCAATTGGGAATGCAGGAGTGACAGTAATTATCTTAGGTTTGAGAAATAAATCTACAAAACCGAAATACCTTTATAGTAATAATATTCGCAGAGAGGCTAAAAATGTAAATGCTTATTTGTTGGATGTTCAAGATATTTACATCAATAGCTTAAATCAGCCATTATCTAAATTCCCTCCAATGAATTTTGGAAATATGCCCGCAGATGGAGGATATTTACTATTTACAGAAGAAGAAAAAGCTTCATTTATTAAAAATGAACCAGGTTCTGAAAAATGGTTTAAAGAATTAATTTCTGCACACGAATTTTTGAATGGAAAAAAAAGATATTGTCTTTGGTTAGAAGATATAGATAAAGAAGAATTAAATGATTTAGCCAACGTCAAAGAAAGGGTAAACAAAGTTTACAATGAGAGATTAATTTCTTCAAGGCCTCAATTGGCGAACATTCCTCATTTATTTGCTCAAATAACACAACCACCCAATTCAGATTTTATTTTCATACCTAGACATTCCTCAGAAGAACGAGAATATATACCATTGGGCTTTTTTGACTCACAAAAAAAGGCAAGTGATTCTGCTATGATTATCTGTACTTCTCAGCCTTGGCTTTTCGGTATTCTCCATTCCAAAATGCATATGGTTTGGGTAGATGCAATTGGTGGAAAACTTAAAACAGATTATAGATATTCAGCAAAACTTTGTTACAATACTTTTCCGTTTCCTGAAATCAGCGAGAAACAAAAATTAACCATTAATGAGTATGTATTTGCTATTTTAGATGAGCGTTCCAAATATTCAGAAAAAACATTGGCCTGGCTTTATAATCCCGAAACAATGCCAAAGGATTTAAAACAGGCACATCAAAATCTGGATAAAGCCATAGAAGAAATATACAGAATGGGTAATCCTTTTACTTCTGATGCAGAGCGTTTGGAACATTTGTTTAAACGCTATGATGAAATGACTAAAAAGGATACTTTGTTTGCCAAGCAAAAGAAAACGAGAAAGAAAAAATCAGATTTGTCTTAGTTTAAGGATGTCAGTCTGATCTTGTCGAAGACCTAGTTAAATCATAGCCAATCAGTAACTTTAAAGAAGAAATGGAAAAAGATAACAACACCGATTACATAAAACCCATCAACTTGGTAAAAGTTGAATATGACCAGACAGGTCAAAGCAAAAAGACCAACGAATTTGGAATGCGGGAAATGCAAGCAAAAGCTTATGAAGCGAGAACTGCAAAATATCTTTTGCTCAAAGCTCCACCAGCTTCGGGAAAATCGAGGGCTTTGATGTTTATTGCATTAGACAAATTAAATCATCAAGGTATTAAAAAAGTGATTGTAGCTGTTCCCGAACGCTCAATTGGGAATTCCTTCAGTCCTACAGAATTAAAGAAATATGGTTTCTATGCCAATTGGGAACCTAATCAAAAATACAACCTTTGTACTCCGGGAAGTGACTCTGGGAAAGTGAAAGCATTTCATCAATTTCTGCAAAGTGATGAGAAAGTTTTGATTTGTACTCATGCTACTTTACGTTTTGCAGCTGAAGGATTAGACGAAAAAGATTTGAATGACTGCCTTATTACTATTGATGAGTTCCACCACGTTTCTGCAGATGGTGATAACAAATTGGGGAATGTAATGCGCAATATAATGGCAAATTCAACCGCTCATATTGTGGCAATGACTGGTTCGTATTTCCGTGGAGATAGTGTTCCTGTACTCTTGCCAGAAGATGAGGAGAAATTTGTTAAAGTTACTTATAACTATTACGACCAGCTCAACGGTTACGAATATTTAAAGTCTCTCGGAATCGGTTATCATTTTTATCAAGGTAGATATTACAAAGTTCAGCCAGAGCGTAATATGTCTGCATTGGAAGAGATTTTAGATGAAGATTTGAAAACGATAATTCACATTCCAAGCGTAAACTCGGCAGAATCATCTAAAGAAAAATATGAAGAAGTAAATCACGTTATAGACTGCATTGGCGATTTAGAATATCAGGATTCAGAAACTGGAGTTTTGTTTGTGAAGAGCAAACGCAGTGGAAGGATTTTGAAAATTGCTGATTTGGTAAATGACAATCCAAAGGAAAGGGATAAGATTGTTGCGTATCTCCGGGGCGTAAGTTCGCCGGATGATATCGATATGATTATTGCGTTGGGAATGGCAAAAGAAGGTTTTGACTGGCCTTTTTGTCAGCACGCACTTACGATAGGTTACAGAGGTTCATTAACGGAAATTATTCAAATTATAGGCCGTGCTACACGTGATAGTAATAATAAAAAACACGCTCAGTTTACTAATTTAATTGCTCAGCCAGATGCGGTAGATGATGATGTGAAATTGGCAGTGAATAATATGCTGAAAGCCATTACAGCATCATTGCTTATGGAACAGGTTCTTGCCCCTAACTTCAAATTCAAGCCAATGGATAATAACGATGAGGATTTGGAAAATGATGAAGATGATGACGAGAAACCAACCATTAAAATAAGAGGATTTAAAACTCCAACTTCTCAACGTGCAAAAGATATTATAGAAAGTGATTTAAATGATTTGAAAGCACGAATTTTGCAAAATGATACAATGTTGAAAGCATTGCCAGGAAATTTAGAACCCGAAGTTATCAATACGGTTTTGATTCCTAAAATAATCAGGGAGATTTATCCTGATTTGTCTGAAGAGGATGTAGAAGCGGTTAGACAATACGTAGTTGTAGATTCGGTGATAAAAAATAGTACCGTTGAAGAACAAGGCTCAAAGAAATTTATTAAGATGGCAGGAAGCTTTGTGAACATCGATGATATTAATATTGAACTTATTGACCGAGTAAATCCTTTTCAGAAAGCTTTTGAAATTCTATCTAAAAGTGTTACTACTTCAGTTTTGCGTGCTATACAAGACACAATAAATATCACAAAAATTGAAATGACTGAGCAGGAAGCCATTATTCTTTGGCCTAAAATAAATGCTTGGGTAAAGGAAACTGGCGAAAAACCGAGTATTCAATCTACTAATCCAATTGAGCAGAGATTAGCTCAGGCACTTCTGTTCATTCAAGATGCCAAAAGAAAAAAGATGCAAAATGGCTAAGACTTTAGATGACATATTTAATGATGATGACTTTGGATTGTTAGATTCCAATGAGAAAAAATCTGTCCTCAAAACAGATGATGACCGTCTTTTAGAATCGTTTGAAGAAATCAATAGTTTCTTTGAAAAAAACGAGAGAGAACCGTCTACTTCTTCCATTGCCGAATATTCTCTATTAGCGAGGCTAAAAGAATTTAGAAGTAATGAAAACAAAAGAAGAATTGTAAAACCATTTGATAGGTTTAATCTGCTTGGGGAAGTAGAGTACGAAACTCCATCAATTGATGAAATTTTAAACGATGATGAATTGGGATTGCTTGATTCGGATGGAGACAATTCTATTTTTGAGTTCAAGCATACGCCCCAGATTGATAAAAGAGCGAAAGCAGAATCTATTGCTCAAAGAAAATCATTATCAGATGATGAATTTGCAAAGTATGAAAGAATGTTTCAGAATGTGCATCGGGATTTAAAATCAGGAAGAAGAAAAATGCTTCCTTTTAATGATGGAGAAACCAATCTTAGACAAGGAAATTTCTATTTAGTAGATGGACTTTTAGCATATTTAGAATCTTCTGAAGCAGAAAAAGTGTTAAAGGAAAATAGAAGTGGAGACAGAGTAAGGATTGATGGTCCGAACATTTACCATCTTTGAAAATGGAACTGTATCTAATTTATTGTTCCGCTCGTTGGCAAAAGCTATTCAAAAAAATGGTAAACTAATAACTCAACCAATTGATGAAGTTGAGAAAGATTTAGCGGTAAATGCAGGGATGGTAAAAGAGGATGATGTGGAAAGTGGCTGGATTTATATTTTAAAATCTAGGTCTGAGAATCCCAAAATAAAGAATATAGAAAATCTTTATAAAATTGGTTTCTCAACCGTTCCAGTAGAAACTAGAATTAAAAATGCTAGTAAGGAAGCAACGTATTTGTATGAAGATGTAATTATCGTTGCAAAATACAGTTGTTATAATATCAACACTCAGTATTTTGAAAGTCTTCTCCATCGACTGTTTGCATCTGTTTGTTTGGATGTTGATTTATATAATGCAGATGGAAAAAGATTTATACCAAGAGAGTGGTTTGTTGTTCCCATCGATGTTTTGAATGAGGCTATTGAATTATTTATTAGTGGAGGAATTATAAACTATAAGTTTGAAAGTGAAAAGAATAAACTCGTTTTGAAATAATTACTTAAATATCTTTTAGTATGAATTCTGAAAAATACAGTGGTAGCAATGACTACTATCCTAACCAAATAGGGAAAATAAACTATCCTGATGATTCTGATGATTACTGGAATAATTTTAGAAATGATGTATGCAAAGTAATAGAGAAAAGTGAGGATGACTTCGAAAAATACCTAAATATTTTTGGTAGTGGCGGATTATTAGTTGGGCTTACTTTACTAAGTAATTTAATTGAAAAAAATATAATTTATAATGATCAATGGATGCTTGTAACTGGTATTTTTTTATTTGTTCTATGCTTACTTACTAACCTAATTTCTCATTTTATAGCAATTAAGATTAATGAAAAAACAATCTCTGAAATTGACACTCAAAATAAGGATCTATGGAATAATTTTAAAAAAAGAAATCGCTATATAGGAATATTAAATAAAGCCTCTTTAGGTTCTATCATAGTAGGAACTATTTTGGTAACACTATTTTTAACGTTAAACTTAAATACTATGTCTGATAAAAATCAAAAACCTCAAAGCCCGCCTAAGACAACACAAGGTGATCCTCAACGTTCGCAAGACCAAAAAGGCAGAGTGGCTCCCCAACCTGCAGTTGTAAAACCTCCTAAAACTAAATAATATGAGTGATAAAGATAAACTACCATCAAAACCGCAACCTTCCAAAACAATAATTTCAGGTGACAAGATCACTCTTGGAAGAGTAACTATAGCTCCAACTAATATGAAACCACCTAAAACTAAATAGTTATTAAAAACTAAAAAACCATGAAACAAAAAACACTGTTACAAATATGGGGTAAAGCAGGAAGTGGTAAAACAACAACGATCAAAATTATTAGACAAGAATTAGAAAAAAAATACATCAATCTTAATCATACCTATTTATTGCCTTTACCAGATGGTGAGATTTATGAAATTTTTAATTCCAACGGTTTTGTGATAGGTGTATCATCAATGGGTGATGTATTAAAAACACAACTACGCTCTCATCTGAACGACTGTTTTTTACAATGTGATATTATCATTGCTGCAAGTAGAGTATATAATGATGTTAGTAGCTATTTATCTTTAGAAGCGAAAAAGCATAATTTTAGATTGATTAAAGCAACTAACTACAGAATAAATGACACCAGAACTGTTCAAGACGAATTTAGTCAAGAATCTGCAAGGCATATCGTAGATTTAATTGATAAAATTATGTTAGGAATTATATAAGAGTAATCTTATGATATATCTTTATCTATAAAATTAACTTTTTTAAGCTCATAATCATGTATACATTTTTTGAGGATAACATTATTATTCATGTTGTTTCCAATATACGTTTATGAGAGACCTATTAACAAAGGTAATATTATACTGTAAATATTGATTAAATAAATTATTAATTCAAAAAAAACCAGTCACATAAATAAAGTTATTATTAACAAGACTCCATAAAACACCAACTTCTCAATACGATTTTTCCCTGATCTCGCGGATTTCTAATCCGTGAGTAATCACGAAAACGGAAGCTGCTTCCTTTAAGATTGGGAAAAACGATTTAATGAGATTGCTTCGCTGCGCTCGCAATGACCGTACCAATCCTCACACAATCCTCACTCCCCAAATACCTCGGATCACCATGCTTCTCAGACCAGAAACCTTCTAAAATATCTTTAGAACGGCAACGGTAAACAGCAGTTCCTTTGTAGATTTTCTGCTCATCACCTTCATATTGAAAGTTGATTACTAAAATATCATCTTTAAAAAATCCTGTTCCGTTTTGTTCGTGATCACCAATCATCCATTGGGCGAGGATGCGGTTGTTTTCGTCAAGAGAAAGAGTCAGGATGCCGTGATAGGAAATGTGATCCGTTTCTTCCTGGTTACTGCCCTGAATAGAGTAGTTGCCTGCCAAATCCTGTACTGTCATAGATTTATTTTTATGGGGAACAAATGTAGAAACTTTTATCCTGCTGAGATCAGGATGAGGTGTTTTTATGACATTTATTTTTGATTAGATTTGCTATTATGCTGTACTTAATTATAATAATCAATCTAATCACTTTCACAATCTTTGCATTGGATAAATGGAAAGCTATACAACACAAAAGAAGAATCTCAGAACGTTCACTTTATGTAATGACATTTTTAGGCGGTACTGTTGGAGCCATTTTCGGTATACTCATTTTCAGACATAAAACCTCAAAGAAAAGTTTTCTCCTCAAAATCGGACTCATCATTTTAATACAGATATTAATCATCATCATTTTCCATAAAACCAAAAACTAACAACTAACAACTAACACCCAAGAACCAACACCGCCAAATCATTTAACAAATTTTTATAAGTTCCATTAAGCAGCGCGGCATCATATTTTCTTTTAAGTAAGCAATTAACACCAAAAATATATATTATGTCTAAGAAAATCGCAATTCTCTCTACACATGGTTTTGAAGAAAGTGAATTAAAATCTCCAAAAGAGCATTTAGAACAGCAGGGCTGGACAGCCCATATCATCAGTCCGGAATCTGGGACGATCAAAGCATGGGCAGAAAAAGACTGGGGAAAAGAATATGACGTGGATAAAACGTTGGATGAAGTTTCAGCATCAGATTATGACGCTTTGGTTTTACCGGGCGGAGTTATCAATCCGGATCAGTTGAGAACCAACGAAAAAGCTTTGAGCTTTGTGCAGGATTTCTTTAAACAGCACAAACCCGTTGCTGCAATTTGCCACGGACCGCAGATTTTAATCAATGCAGGTGCTGTCGAAGGCAGAAATTTAACATCCGTAAATTCGATCAGCCAAGATTTAAAAAACGCCGGAGCAGTATGGGAAGACAGTGAAGTAGTGGTAGATAATGGCTTGGTAACAAGCAGAACACCGAAAGATCTTCCTGCCTTTAATGCCAAACTGGTTGAGGAAATTAATGAAGGTCCACATGAAGATCAAAATTTATAGATTAAATAAATTGATTTAGAAAATGTAAAAGACTTGGATATTGTATCTGAGTCTTTTTTTATGAAAATCAATATTCAATGTTTAGATAAATAGGTTGTGTGAGAAATTTATCTAACTTTTTTATCAAAGAAATCATTTTCTTATTTATTGCAAAAACCCTCTCGAAGACTCTAAATTCATAATTCAAAACTTAAAATTGGATGAAACTTATTCATTATGAATTTGTTAATTTTTAAATCTTTTTATGGTTAATTCATTAAAAATCACTAATTTCGCACCCGTAAAAATCATTCATGCAAAACATTAGAAATATTGCGATTATCGCACACGTTGACCACGGTAAGACTACTTTGGTTGATAAGATTATTCATGCTACAAACATTTTCAGAGAAAATCAGGAAAGTGGAGAATTAATAATGGATAATAACGATCTTGAAAGAGAAAGAGGGATTACCATTTTATCAAAAAATATTTCTGTTACTTATAAAGACGTTAAAATCAACGTTATAGATACTCCTGGTCACGCCGATTTTGGTGGTGAAGTAGAGAGAGTTCTTAAAATGGCAGACGGTGTAATCTTGTTGGTAGATGCTTTTGAAGGACCAATGCCACAGACTAGATTCGTATTGCAGAAAGCTTTGGAATTAGGTTTGAGACCTTTAGTTGTTATCAATAAAGTAGATAAACCAAACTGTCGTCCTGAAGAAGTTCACGATCAGGTATTTGATTTGTTCTTCAACCTGGA
Source organism: Chryseobacterium sp. AC405b (assembly GCF_979258685.1). NCBI lineage: Bacteria > Pseudomonadati > Bacteroidota > Flavobacteriia > Flavobacteriales > Weeksellaceae > Chryseobacterium > Chryseobacterium sp. AC405b. Next base: position 3,055,644 of record NZ_OZ409877.1, on the reverse strand, counting down.
AGCTACTGAAGCTCAGTTGGATTTCCCTACATTCTACGGTTCTTCAAAACAAGGTTGGTTCAACACTTCATTGGAGCAGACTGAAGATATTTTCCCATTGTTAGACGGTATTTTACAATATGTTCCTGAGCCTAAAGTTGAGGAAGGTAACCTGCAGATGCAGATTGTTTCTCTGGATTTCTCTTCTTTCTTAGGAAGAATCGCAATCGGAAAAGTAATCAGAGGTGAGATCAAAGAATCTCAATGGATTGGTCTTGCTCAGGCAGACGGAAAAATTTTAAAAGGAAAAGTAAAAGAACTATACGTTTTCGAAGGTCTTGGAAAGAAAAAAGTAACTGAAGTAAAAGCTGGAGATATCTGTGCTGTAGTAGGTTTTGATGCGTTCCAGATCGGAGATTCTTTCGTAGATCTAGAAAATCCTGAACCATTGCCAAGAACCTCAATTGATGAGCCTACACTGAACATGACGTTCTCAATTAACAATTCACCGTTCTTCGGTAAAGATGGTAAGTATGTAACTTCAAACCACCTGAAAGAAAGACTGACTAAAGAATTAGAGAAAAACTTAGCATTAAGAGTTGAGCAGACGGGTGATGCAAATACGTTCCTGGTATTCGGTAGAGGTATTCTTCACTTATCGGTTTTAATTGAAACAATGAGAAGAGAAGGATACGAAATGACCATTGGTCAGCCACAGGTTATCTTAAGAGAAATCGACGGAGAAAAATGTGAGCCTTACGAATCTTTGGTTGTTGACGTTCCGGAAGAATATGCTTCTAAAGTGATCGATTTAGCTACTCAGAGAAAAGGTGATCTTCACATTATGGAAACTAAAGGTGAAATGCAGCACATGGAATTCGAAATTCCTTCAAGAGGTTTGATCGGATTGCGTTCTCAGATGTTAACTGCTACTGCTGGTGAAGCTATTATGGCACACCGTTTCACAGAATACAAGCCTTTCAAAGGTGCAATTCCTGGAAGAAGTAACGGGGTACTAATCAGTAAAACTCAAGGTCCGTGCTACAGAATATTCTATTGCAAAATTACAGGATAGAGGTAAGTTCTATGTAGATCCGGGCGAGGAAATCTACGCTGGTATGGTGATCGGTGAGCAAAACAAGCCGGGAGATTTGGTAGTAAACATCGTTGAAGCAAAACAGTTGAATAACATGAGAGCTTCAGGTAAAGATAAAGATACCGGTGTTGCACCAAAAATCTTATTCTCACTTGAAGAATGTATGGAATATATTCAGTCTGATGAAGCAATCGAGGTAACTCCTAACTTCATCCGTATGAGAAAGAAAGTACTTTCTGAAGAAGAAAGAAAAAGAATTGAAAGAGGAGCAAAAGCTTAATTTCATTCTGACAATTATACAAAGCCTCGAATTTTCGGGGCTTTTTTATTTTAAAATTGTTACGGCTAAATTTTTGCAGGAAATCTGACATGATCAGAATAAAATCATTTTTAATAATTATATCATCATTCTTCATCATCATTTCTTGTGACGGCTTGAAAATACCCAAGAATATATTTGAAACTTCCGACCGTACAAAATATGAAAAAAGCTTTTCAGGCGCAGATAGTCTGATAAACAATTGGAAGATCAATTACTCCAATGCCAAAAACACACCGCTTAAAATTACAGATGGGTATTCGTTAAATGTGTTTTCGGATAGTATTAATCTCAATGCACTTGGTTATTCTTTTGAACTTAAAAAAGGGGATTTGCTAATTATTGAAACTCTTAAAGAAGATCAGGAGTCAAAAATTTTTGTTGATGTGATCAATGGAAACGTAAATACTGATGATTCTCAAAGTGAATTAATTCAGAATAATAAATTCAGACGATTGATTAAAAATAATGGCTCACATACCGTTATCATTCAGCCGGAAATCGAGTTTAAAGGAAATCTTCAGCTAAAAATTTATACGCAGCCGTCTCTTGAATTTCCGGTTGCAGGAAAAGGCAATCGTGATGTACAGAGTTTTTGGGGTGCGAGTCGTGATGGAGGTGGCAGAAGTCATGAAGGTGTCGATATTTTTGCTGCGAAAGGAACTCCGGTTGTTGCTGTTTCAGACGGATTTGTGGTACGGACAGATAATAAAGGTTTGGGAGGAAAACAAGTTTGGCTACGTGATGCAGCTACAGAAAATTCGTATTACTATGCTCATCTTGACAGTATTTTAACTCAAAGTGGAAATAGAGTAAAGACTGGTGATACATTAGGTTTAGTAGGAAATACAGGGAACGCCGCTGGTGGAGCAACTCATTTGCATTTCGGAATTTATACAGGAGGAGCGGTAGATCCTTATCCATATATTCGTACAAGAGAGATCCCGAAAACACAGAAACAGAAGAAATTTAAATCAATGATGTTGATTAAATCAGGATCAAATCTGCGTGCCGGAGCGGGAACAGAATATGCTATCTTAAAAAATATAGAGAAGAATACAAAGGTTAAGATCATAGCGGTCACAGATAAATGGTTTCATGTAAAAACATCTGACGGCGCAGAAGGTTTTGTATTAGAAAACAGGTTAGAACCAAATTAGTTATGATCAATTTTTTTTGATGCTGAGCTTAATTTTTATTATCTTGAATTTTTTTAAATTAAAATTAAATAATCTGTCAAATAATGAAGATTGATAAAATAAAAATAATGCTGTTGTTAGGATTTTTTGCCTCATTCAGCAGTTCGTGTTCTGTACAAAAAAATTCATCCACAGCAAAAAATGCAGGTAAAGAAAACCACTACAAACCAAAAGTAAAAGATTCAATTCTTACGGTAAAACCATCACCAAATATTGTAATCGAAGAAGATTTTAAAGTCAACCTTCCTGCAATCAAAAGAGAATTTCGTGGTGCATGGGTTGCAAGTGTGGCAAATATCAATTGGCCCTCAAGAAATAATTTGTCGGTTGAGCAGCAAAAAGCTGAAGCCATTAGCATGTTGAATATGCTTCAGGATAACAATTTTAATGCGGTGATTTTCCAGGCACGTCCGTCCGCAGATGCTTTATACACAAGTGAATTAGAACCCTGGTCTTATTTTTTAACAGGAAAAACAGGTGAGCCGCCTTATCCAAACTATGATCCTTTACAGTTTTGGATTGAAGAATCTCACAAACGAGGGATGGAGCTTCATGTTTGGTTAAATCCTTACAGAGCGCATCATTCAAATGGAGGTTCGGTTTCCGGCCAATCGATGGTGACTAAACTTTCTGATCTTACCATTAGATTAAAAAACGGAATGTACTGGTTTGATCCTGCCAATCCGAAAACTCAGGGTCATGTTTCTAATGTTGTGAAAGATCTAGTGAAAAGATATGATCTTGATGCCATTCATTTTGATGATTATTTTTATCCTTATGCCACCTACAACAGAGGCGCAGATTTCCCGGATAACGCAAGCTGGAACACTTACCTTAGCTCAGGAGGGACACTTTCGAGAGCAGATTGGAGAAGAGATCAGGTCAATCAATTTGTTGAAAGAATTTATAAAGAAATTCACGCAGAAAAAAACTACGTTCGATTTGGAATCAGTCCGTTTGGGATCTGGAAACCGGGCTTTCCTGAAGGAATTGTAGGTTCATCTCAATATGACGAATTGTATGCTGATGCAAAGTTATGGTTAAATAAAGGTTGGGTAGATTATTTTTCACCACAATTATACTGGCCGATTGAATCTAAGGGACAACCTTTTGCTTCATTATTAAACTGGTGGAAATCTGAAAATACCATGAACCGCCATCTTTGGCCGGGATTAAATACCGTAGAGATTAAAGTTTCTGACCGACCGACAGAAATTAAAAATCAGATTGAATTAACAAGACAAATACTTCCTCAATCCACAGGCGAAATTCACTGGAGCATTGCGGGTTTAACTAAAAACCAAAATATGCTTCCCACTTTAAAAAACGGACCTTACAAAGAAAAAGCACTGACTCCGAAAAGTCCGTGGATAAAAGCAATTCCTTTAGAAAAGCCGACTTTATTTACCAATGATATTGGAAGTTTTATTCAGACAAGCTGGAGCTCAAAAAAAATAGGAAGTATATTTCAGTGGGTTCTTTTCACCCAATACAACGGAGTCTGGGAAACCGAAATTTTAACTTTAGAAATGCTTTCAAAAGAAATCCCAAAAAGCAAAGACGGGAAAATTCTCAATGCCATTGCGATAAAAGCCATCGATCGTTTGGGAAATGAAAGTGATTACATGGCGAAGAAAATAAACTAGAGGTATAAGATTGTAGAGTTTGAGGATTTTAGAGTTTTTGCTTCAAAAAAAATTCTTTATGCTAAAAAATAGTATCAGAAGTCAGTTCATTCCATTGAGCTGACTTTTACATTTAGACTCACTATAAATTATCTGTTTAAAATAATGATTGATAACTGTTTATGAATCAATCATTTTTAATAATAACTTAAAACTGTCGTCTCGGAATCATTTTTGTATCTGTTATCCTGCAAACACTAATATATACAATTATGAATACAAACAGACTTTCACCAAGACTGGAACAAGCTCTAAGCGACCAGATGAATACCGAAGATTTACAATCAAGAGTTTATTTTTCTTATGGAATTTGGGCTGCTGATAAAGGGTATGGTGGAATTTCAAACTTTCTTTTCCGTCATGCTCAGGAAGAAAGAGATCATGCCGTGAAATTTATGCAGTACGTTCTCAACAGAGGCGGAAAGCCGAAAATAACTGAACTTCCCTCACCAGGTCAAGAACCTACAAGCCTTACTCATTGTTTCGACCTTGTTTTTCAACACGAAGTAGATAATACAACGGCAATATATAACTTAGTCAATATTGCTTTTGAAGAAAAAGATTGGGCTTCCTGGAATTTTCTACAGTGGTTCGTAAAAGAACAAATTGAAGAGGAAACATTTGCCATGAATTTAATTGATAAACTGAAAATTGCAGGTGGAGACAGAGCAAGTGACGAATCTTTATTCACACTGGATAAAACTTTGGAAACCCTTCCGGATGATGCCGAACTGGCACAAGATGCTACCGGTGCAAACCCATAAAAGCACAACGATAAATTATTATTTTTGAAAATCTGTCATTTCTTGGCAGATTTTTTTATTATGAAATCGCAATGATTGGTAAATATAAATACGAATGACGATGGTAGATTATAGATGATTTTTAAAAACAATAAATATCTACGGATGAAAATCGCTTAAAATTACTATCTTTGCACACCTTTAATTGTCAGAAGCAAAAAGCCATGAGCCGATTGTCAAAAGCAATTTAAAATATGAAACCGAAAGGTTGCATAACCATAAATTAAAATAAAATTTCGTTATGAAATGTGGAATCGTAGGCTTACCCAATGTAGGTAAATCAACTCTTTTTAACTGCTTAAGCAATGCTAAAGCGCAATCAGCCAATTATCCATTCTGTACAATTGAGCCAAACTTAGGAACGGTTTCTGTACCGGATCAGAGATTATTTGAGCTTGAAAAACTGGTAAATCCTGAAAAAGTTTTGCCTGCTTTTGTAGAGATCGTTGATATTGCAGGTTTGGTAAAAGGAGCGAGCAAAGGTGAAGGTCTGGGAAATCAATTCCTTGCCAACATCAGAGAATGCGAGGCGATTATTCATGTTTTAAGATGTTTTGAAAACGGAAATATTATCCATGTTGAAGGTTCTGTAGATCCGTTGAGAGATAAAGAAATTATCGACATCGAGCTTCAGCTGAAAGATTTGGAAACTGTTGGAAAAGCAGTCGAAAAAGCTAAAAAATTCATCAAATCCGGAAAGAAAGAAGATATTCTTACTTATGAAACGCTTCATAATCTTGAAAAATTTATCGAAGACGGTAAAAATGCAAGAGAATTCCCGATGGATGATTTTGCAGCATCCGTTATAGCAGATGTGCAGTTGTTGACCAACAAACCTGTACTTTACGTTTGTAATGTAGACGAAAATTCTATCAAAAACGGAAACGAATGGATTGCCAAGATCGAAGAGATGGCTCAGAAAGAAAAAGCTGAATTAGTTGTTTTAGCTGCTCAGATTGAAGCAGATATTAATGAATTAGATACTTTCGAAGAAAGAGAAATTTTCTTGGAAGAATTGGGCTTAACAGAGCCGGGTGTCAATCGTCTGATCAGAAAAGCGTATGATTTATTAAAGCTTCAAACATATTTTACGGCTGGAGTAAAAGAGGTAAGAGCTTGGACTATCGGACAAGGATGGACGGCGCCTCAAGCTGCAGGTGTCATTCACACCGATTTTGAAAAAGGATTCATCCGTGCAGAAGTAATCAAGTACAACGATTACGTGAATTACGGTACTGAAGCCAAGGTAAAGGAAGCCGGAAAGCTTTCTGTTGAAGGAAAAGAATACATCGTACAGGACGGTGATATTATGCACTTCAGATTTAATGTTTAAAAGTATTAAAAGTTAGTTATAGTATTTTAAAAAGCGCTTCCATGAATTTGGGAGCGTTTTTGCTATATTTATAAAAATTTTTAAATGAAATATTCGATGTTTTTACTGTTGATCTTATTTTTTGTATCATGCTCAAAAACTCCTGAAGAAAATTGTTTTATTGAAAAGAAAGAAGAGAATATTTACAAGGAAGAAAAGCCATTTACGTCTAAGCAAATACTTGAAAGTAAACCAGATTATCTTGAGGTGGTAAGTTTAAAAATTTATAGGCCTTTTAAGCAGGACAGTATCGAAAGTGAATATAATTTTCAGGACGAAAAATTAGATGAGATTCAATGGAAAAAGGACAAGGAAGAGTATCAATATTTTAAAGAGAAATTTAGTGGTCAGTTTTCATTTTCTTATAAACAGCGTGTCGGAAATACTCAATATTGCTTAGGGAAAAATAACCTAGGTTTTTGGCTGTTAAAAATAGATAAGAGTAAAGCAGATGCTTATTTTTTAGGATTAAGTTTCAGCCATTATTATCTTAACAAAATCCAGACAAAACCAATTATTAATAATGGCTTTTTAGAACTTGAAGGGAGCTTGGTAAAAATCGTGAAAGTTGCAGGACTTCCGGGATATGATGATTATTCTGCTATCGAAGACGGTAAATTGTTTAAGATCAGATTGGAAGATTTAATGAAAGATTCTGACAAAGACGGTTATAATGATATTTTTGAAAACAGTTTTGGTTTAAAACCGAATAATAAAGATTCAGACGGCGACGGAATTGTTGATTTTAAAGATCTCAACCCGATGTTTGCATCTGAAAAAAATAAATTCACCCAACTTTACGAAGAATTACTCCCCGATTATGGGGATGAAAACCTTCGTGATCACAGTTACTTTTTTGAAGTTTTTATCAGTGATTGCGATTACTTTCATCAGATAAATCCTAAATACCATGTTTTGTTTGCACCGGAAGATTTAAAATCACAAACAAGCTATGTGAAAATTACTGATGTGTCCAGACATAGAATCGATAAAATCAGGAAAAATAAAAACAATCCTGATATTTTTTATATTAAAACTTGGGGAACCAGCAGTATGAGCGATTATTCTGCGGAATACAAAGATGGGAAATGGATTTTGAAAATTGGCGGTGGATATATAATTTAAAAATAATTGTTTTTTACTTAAACACTGTATATTTGAATTATACAAATTCCGCATCATGGAAAAAATAGCTCACGCTTCATTAGAAGATTTTTACGGTGAAATGGCAAAAATGCTGGGGAAAGATATGGAAACTATCTTTCCAAAAGGTCTTCACAAAGATATCGGTCATTTTAATGTCTTTGATATTGCTCAAACGATTGCCAATGTTAAGAAAACTTCTGAAATGCCTTACAACAGAAGAAAATATTATAAAATCAGTCTGATCAGAGGGAAAAACAGAGCTGAATATGCTGATAAAGTGATTTCTATCAAAAAGAATGCTTTACTTTTCGCAACACCGAAAGTTCCGTATCATTATGTTCCTGAAGATGAAAATCAGAAGGGAAGTTTTTGTGTTTTCACCGATGATTTTTTTAATAAAAACCAATCTCAGAATGTTTTAGAGGAACTTCCTCTTTTTCAACCGGGAGCTTTCCCTGTTTTTGAAATTGATGATGAAATGGCAGATGAAATCGAGATGCTGTTTTCAAAAATCAAAAAAGAAATCGATTCTGATTATGCTTTCAAATATGATTTGATTCGAAATTATGTTTTTGAATTGATTCATTACGGACAAAAATTACAGCCCGCCACAAAAACTTCAACCTCTCACAATGCTTCGCTTCGTGTTGTTTCTTTGTTTATCGAATTGCTGGAAAGGCAGTTCCCCATAGAATCTCCCGACCAGAGAATTCAGCTGAAAGTTGCCAAAGATTATGCGGAAAGACTGGCAATTCATGTAAATTATTTAAACAAAAATTTAAAAGAAAGTACAGGAAAAACAACCACTGAATTTATTGCAGACCGCATCGTTCAGGAAGCAAAAATTCTTTTAAAGCAAACCAAATGGAACGTTTCTGAAATTTCATACGCTTTGGGATTTGAAGAGATTGCTCATTTTTCCAATTTTTTTAAGCGAAAAACTTCATTTGCACCCTTGGAATTTCGTTCATGATTTGAATTATGCAAATTTCAGATTGATTGAAGCAAATAAATGGATGATCAAATTGCAGAACTTTGTCTCAATAAAAATATTAATACAATGAATACAGCAAAAGTAGCATTAATAACGGGCGGAAGCCGTGGATTAGGAAAAAATTCAGCATTGAAAATAGCTGAGAAAGGTCTGGATGTGATCATCACTTACCATAGTAACAAAGAAGAAGCTGAAAATGTAGTAAACGAAATAAAAGCTCTGGGAAGAAATGCAGCAGCTTTTCAGTTAGATACAAGAGATATTAAAAGTTTTGAGCCATTCATTCAAAATGTAACCAGTCATTTAAAAGAAGCTAACGGTAATGCAAATATTGATTATCTGATCAACAATGCAGGAACGGCATTGTATTCACCCATCATGGAAACAACTGAAGAGCAGCTTGATGATATGTTTAATATTCACTTCAAAGGGGTGTTCTTTTTAACACAAAAGTTTTTGCCGTTCATCAATGATGGTGGCGGAATCATTAATATTTCTTCAGGATTAGCCAGATTTGCTTTACCGGGATCATCGGTTTACGGTTCGATGAAAGCAGGGGTTGAAATGCTGACAAAATATATGGCGAAAGAATTAGGTTCCAGAAAAATAAAAGTCAATGTCGTTGCTCCCGGAGCAATTGAAACCGATTTTGGCGGTGGCAGAACGAGAGATGATGAAAACATAAACTCCATGATCGCAGGAAATACAGCTTTAGGCAGAGCGGGTTTACCGGATGACATTGGTGGAGTAGTAGCATTTCTTTGTACAGAAGACGCTCGCTGGATTACCGCACAGAGAATTGAAGCTTCGGGCGGAATGTTTTTTTAAATAAATTATTTTCTCTCACAGATTGAGCAATGAAGTAGATTTTGAAATTAATCTGCGTAATCCACTCAATCTGTGAAAGATTTTTTATTACAATTTAGCTAGATTCTCAATCGCTTTTTCCAAAGTTTCCTGCTTTTTGGCAAAGCATAATCTGATCACATTTTCATTCATTTTATTTTTGTAAAAAGAAGAAAACGGAACTGTTGCCACTTTATGGGTTACCGTTAATTCTTTGGCAAAATCAAAATCTGATTGATCTGAAATTTTATCATATTTCAAAGCCTGGAAATAGGTTCCTTCACAATCCAGCAGCTCAAATGAAGTTTGAGCTAATCCTTCTCTCAGAAAATCTCTTTTTGTCTGAAAGAATTTATGTAAATCTAAATAATGTTCATCATTTTTCATGTATTCTGCCAATGCCAATTGAATCGGTGTGTTGACGGAGAAAACATTAAACTGATGGATTTTTCTAAACTCGTCTGTCAGCGCTTTCGGAGCTGCACAATATCCGATTTTCCAGCCTGTAACATGAAAAAGCTTTCCAAAAGATGCTATTAAAAGACTTCTTTCTTTAAGTTCCGGATATTTGCAGATGCTTAAATGTTCTTTTCCGTCAAAAATAATATTTTCATACACTTCATCGCTTAAGATCAGGATTGAAGTGTTTTTTACAATTTTAATTAATTCCTGAATATCAGTTTCTTTTAAAATCTTTCCTGATGGATTGTTTGGATTATTTAAAATGATCATTTTCGTTTTTTCCGAAACCAGATTTTTCACAGCATTCCAATCGATTTCATAATCCGGAGCTTTCATTTCAAAACGTTTTACGACTCCTCCAAAAAGTTCAACCGTGGGTTCATAACAATCATACGCAGGTTCGAAAATGATGACTTCATCATCCTTTTTTATAAATGTGGCAATGGTAGTAAAAATGGCCTGAGTTCCACCGGCAGTAATCGTGATTTCTGAATCCGGATGGTAAATCGCCTGATGAGAATTTTCAATTTTTCTTGCAATTTCTTCCTTTAAACCCATCATTCCTCCCATTGGAGCATATTGATTAAACCCTTTTTGAATATAATGATTCACGAAATCCAATAATTCAGAATCTGGCATGAAATCAGGAAAGCCTTGAGATAAATTAATGGCTTCGTTTTCGTTTGCCAATTGTGTCATCTGACTGAAAATAGTGGTTCCGACATTTGAAAGTTTAGAAAAAGGAAGGTGTATCATGAACTGGAAATTTTTACTTCATTCGAATGTACATTATTTTTTGAAATTTAATGAGGTGTACTATTAAAATTTGTTTTATAATAGAATTAAAAGTTTGTTTTATATCAACATAGTAAAAAACGAAGCTAATTATTGGGATATTTTTGTTCTATTTTGTACTTTTGTATGTTTGCTGAAATTACTTATGTCACAAGAAATAAACCCTGTATATTCTGAAGATAACATCAGAACCCTCGATTGGCAGGAGCATATTCGTTTACGTCCCGGTATGTACATCGGGAAGTTGGGCGATGGCTCGTCTGCGGATGACGGTATCTATATTTTGCTGAAGGAAATTCTCGATAACTCGATTGATGAGTTCAGAATGAAATCTGGTAAGAGAATTGAAATAAAAGTTGACGACGGGAAAGTTACGATTCGTGATTTTGGCCGTGGAATTCCTTTGGGAAAAGTGGTTGATGCCGTTTCTAAAATGAATACGGGTGGAAAATACGACAGCAAAGCCTTCAAAAAATCAGTAGGTCTGAATGGTGTAGGAACTAAAGCAGTGAACGCACTTTCAGATTATTTCCGCGTACGCTCTTTCCGTGAAGGGAAGATGAAAATAGCAGAATTCTCAAGAGGAATCATTACCGAAGATCATACCGAAAAAGAAACTTCAGACCGAAACGGAACGGAGATTTCATTTATTCCTGATGCTGATATTTTTCTTCATTTTAAATACAGAAAAGAATATATCGAGAGAATGCTCCGGAATTATTCTTATCTGAATCCGGGATTAAAAATTCTCTTCAATGGTGAAACTTTCTTTTCTGAAAATGGTCTTAAAGACTTGTTGCAAGAAGAATTAGAAAGCGATGTGCTTTATCCGATTATTCATTTAAGAGATGAAGATATTGAATTGGCAGTCACACATACCGATAAATCTCAGACGGAAACGTATTTTTCTTTTGTTAACGGACAAAATACAACGCAGGGTGGAACTCATTTGAATGCTTTCCGTGAAGCGTATGTAAAAACCATTCGTGAGTTTTTTAATAAGAATTTTGACGCTTCCGATATAAGAAAATCTATTGTTGCAGCAATTTCCATCAATGTCGAAGAGCCGGTTTTTGAATCTCAGACGAAAACAAAATTAGGTTCCAACGATATCGGCCCCAATGGCCCTACGGTGAGAATATTCATTATTGATTTCCTAAAAAGTAAGCTAGATAATTTCCTGCATAAAAATCCAGAGATTGCTGAGGCCATTCAAAGGAAGATATTAATCTCAGAAAGAGAAAGAAAAGAGCTTTCAGGAATTCAGAAACTGGCAAGAGAAAGAGCAAAAAAAGTTTCGCTCCATAACAAAAAACTTCGTGATTGCAGACAACATTACAACGATCAGAAAGCCGAAAGAAAAGCTGAAACCCAGATTTTTATTACCGAAGGAGACTCTGCATCTGGCTCTATCACAAAATCAAGAGATGTAGAAACTCAGGCTGTGTTTTCGTTAAAAGGAAAACCACTGAACTGCTATGGTTTAACTAAAAAAGTGGTGTATGAAAATGAAGAATTTAATCTTCTGCAAGCCGCTTTGAATATTGAAGAAAGTCTTGAAGATTTAAGGTACAATCAGGTGATTATCGCTACGGATGCCGATGTAGACGGAATGCACATCAGATTATTGATGATTACTTTTTTCCTGCAGTTTTTCCCGGATGTGATTAAAAATGGTCATTTATACATCCTTCAGACTCCGCTATTTAGAGTCAGAAATAAAAAAGAAACGAGATACTGTTATACTGAAGCAGAAAGAGTGAAAGCATTGAATGAGTTGGGCAAAAATCCTGAGATTACACGCTTTAAAGGTTTGGGAGAGATTTCGCCTGATGAATTTAAAAATTTCATTGGAAAAGATATTCGTTTAGAACCTGTAGTTCTTGGGAAAGATCAGACAATCGAGCAGTTGCTTGAGTTTTATATGGGAAAAAATACACCAGACCGACAGATTTTTATTTTGGAAAATCTGGTTGTGGAAGATACAAATATAGATGTAAAAGAAATAATGAGCGAAGAAAAAGAAATTTAGATAGAATACATAAACACAACAAACAAAAACACAAACAAACACAAACAAAGATGAGATTAAGTAACCGAACCAAAATGCCTTTTTATAATTTTTTTAACAGCTTCCTGATAATGATGTTTTTACTGGGTATTACCCTATTTATATTAGAAAAAAACAAGTTTGATATTTTAGGAATAGAAAGTTATTTACTGATTATAGTTCCATTTATTTTATTAATATTTTACTACCTCGCAGGTCGGCATATTTTTGAGTATGACAGTGATGGTGAAGTGCTTCATCTCAGAAACCGAAATATCATTCCGTTTTTGAATAAAGATCTCAGCGACGAGTTTCCGAAATATAAATTGATAAGCTATGAGATAATAAATATCTTATTTATCAAGAGATTGTATCTTCATATTTCCAGTAAAAACAATGGTGCTACTATCTTGAAATATGAAATCGCATATTTAACGAAAAAAGAAATCAACGATTTGAAATTTTCACTCAGTAAAGTGATCAAAGAAAATAAAGAAAGAAGACCTTAATGATAGAAGAAAACGCTCACGAAGGCGAAAGCTTAAAAAAAGTTTCAGGACTGTACAAAGACTGGTTTCTGGATTATGCATCTTATGTAATTTTAGATAGAGCCATTCCGTCTGTTTATGATGGTTTCAAACCTGTTCAGCGTAGAATTATGCATTCGATGCGTGAATTGGAAGATGGCCGATACAACAAAGTCGCCAATATCGTCGGAAATACGATGAAATACCATCCTCACGGTGATGCTTCTATTACCGATGCAATGGTAGGAATAGGGCAGAGAGAACTTCTGATCGACACTCAGGGAAACTGGGGAAATATTTACACAGGAGATTCTGCGGCGGCGGCAAGATATATTGAAGCAAGATTAACTCCTTTCGCTCTTGAAGTAGTTTTTAATCCAAAAACTACGGTATGGTCAAAATCATATGACGGCAGAAATAATGAGCCGGTTGATTTACCGGTGAAATTTCCGTTGCTTCTGGCGCAGGGTGTTGAAGGAATCGGGGTTGGGCTTTCTACAAAAATTCTTCCGCATAATTTCAATGAATTAATTAATGCATCTGTTGCTCATCTAAAAGGGAAAAAATTTGAAATTTTCCCTGATTTTCTTACGGCAGGTTTTCTTGATGTTTCAGAATACAACGACGGGCACAGAGGCGGAAAAGTAAGAGCCAGAGCCAAGATTTCTCAGGTAGACAAGCATACTTTGATGATTTCTGAACTTCCTTTTTCTAAAAATACAGGTGATCTGATTGATTCGATCATTAAAGCCAATGAAAAAGGAAAGATTAAAATTAAAAAAATTGAAGATAATACATCAGATAAAGTTGAAATTCTGATTTATCTTCACAACGAAGTTTCGCCCGACAAAACGATTGATGCTTTGTACGCATTTACCGATTGCCAGGTAACGATCTCGCCAAATGCCTGCGTAATTGTTGGTGATAAACCCATGTTCCTGAATGTTTCCGAGATTTTAAGAATGAATACCGATCATACGGTTTCATTGCTAAAAAAAGAACTGGAAATTGAACTGAATGAATTACAGGAAAGCTGGCATTTTTCTTCATTGGAAAGGATTTTTATCGAAAACAGAATCTATCACGATATTGAAGAAGTAAAAAGCTGGGAAGATGTTTTGACAACTATTGCAAACGGTTTAAAACCTCACACTAAACATCTTTTAAGAGAAGTTACGGAAGAAGATATTCTGAGACTGACAGAAATTAGAATTAAAAGAATTTCCAGATTCGATTTAGATAAATTTAAAGAAAATATTGCATCCCTCGAAGGTAAAATAGAGCAGGTAAGACATCATTTAGCAAACTTGATTGCGTATGCCATTGATTATTATCTGAATATTCAGAAAAAATACGGAAAAGGAAGAGAGCGAAAAACCGAACTGAGGATTTTTGATACCATAGATGCTTCAAAAGTTGCCGTAGCGAATGAGAAATTCTATGCCAATTTTGAAGAAGGTTTCGTAGGAACTTCATTAAGAAAAGATCAGTTCTTATTTGATTGTTCTGATATTGATGACATCATTACATTCCGAAAAGACGGAAGCATGAAAGTCGTAAAGGTGGAAGCCAAAACATTCATCGGAAAAGACATTCTGCACGTAGCTATCTGGAAGAAAAACGATAAGCGCACAGTCTACAACATGATCTACCGTGAAGGAATGCAGAGGTCCTTATTATATGAAACGTTTTTCGGTAACAGGCGTGACGAGAAATACAGATTATCGTTTGGCATCAGATGCAAGAGGTTCAGAAACCCTTTATTTTTCGGCAAATCCTAACGGAGAAGCAGAAACTGTAACGGTTCTTTTAAAACCAAACCCAAGAATCAGAAAAAATAAAATGGATATTGATTTCTCTGAAATAGGAATCAAAGGTCGTGACTCAAAAGGGAATTTGGTCACGAAGTATTCTGTGAAAAAAGTTGATTTAAAAGAAGAAGGTGTTTCCACTTTGGCACCCCGAAAAATCTGGTTTGATGATACCGTCAGAAGATTGAATGCAGACGTGAGAGGAACTTTACTGGGAAGCTTTAAAGGCGATGATAAAATTTTAACCATCAATTCTCACGGCGAAGCAAAATTGATCAGTTTTGACCTTGGAAACCGTTTTGATGATGAATATATTGTTCTGGAAAAGTGGAGACCGCAACAACCGATCACCTGTATTTATTATGACGGAGAAAAAGATATGTATTTCATCAAACGGTTTTTGCTTGAAAATACAACTAACCCGCAGACATTTATGCCGTCTGAACATCCCAAGTCTTTCATAGAAAGAATTTTAGTATCAAACGGATCGACTGCCGAAATCATTTTTGCAAAAGATAAAGGTAAAGAGCGTGATCCTGAAACTATAAACATAGACGAATTCATCGGTGTAAAAGGAATTAAAGCCATCGGAAATCAGTTTACAAAATTTAAAGTAAAAACAATCAATATCACAGTTCCCGAACCGGAAGAAGAGGAACCGGAAGTTGATGACGAACTAGATTTTACTCCTTCTGCAGATGATGAAGGTGGTACAATTGGTGATTTGTTTGAAGATGGAACTGCTTAAAATTAAAAAATAAAATATGAGTATAATTGTTATCATCATTATTGCTATTACATGTATTATCAGTTATTTTGGACTGAATAATATGGCAATATTTGAAAAATATAAATTTAATGTAGCTGCAATAAATAACAGAAAAGAATATGTTAGATTGATCAGTTCAGGTTTTCTTCATGCTGATTTCATGCATTTGTTTTTCAATATGTTTTCACTATTTCTATTTCAGGGTGCTGTGATTCAGTTTTTTGGTGAGATAGGATTTGTGATTATTTATTTTGCATCTATGTTTTTGGGTAATTTATTTAGTTTGTTTATTTACAAAAACCAGCCATGGTACTCCGCAATTGGAGCTTCAGGTGCTGTTTCAGGAGTTATTTTTGCAGCGATTGCAATGGCTCCCAATGATATTAGTGTCAATTTTTTGCCTGGATGGCTTTTCGGAACACTGTATTTCGGATATTCTGTTTATATGATGCTCAATCCTAAACAATGGGATAATTTAGGACACGCTGCACATTTAGGTGGTGCTTTTTTTGGATTGGTTTATTCTGTAGCATTACATCCTCAATTAGCAATGAGTAATATTATTTATCTGGGAGCAATGTCTTTACCTCTTCTGTACTTATCTTATGAAATATTTATCAGAAAAAAAATCGGATAAAATTTAAAGATTAAAATATCAAAACCAATGAATGAATCTCATTGGTTTTTATTTTGCTTAAAGTTAGATTTACTTAAAACAGATATTAATCAGCGTAATAAATAAAAGTGGATTTTTTTAAATTGAAATATCAATTCTACAAAAGGTCAATAAAAATAAAAGTCCGTCTCACTGTCAGTGAAGACGGACTCTCGATTAACATGGTAAATGTTTCTGGTTACTTTTTAATAATTTTTTGATTGAAAATTCCTTCTTTGGTTTTAATTTGTAAGAAATAAACCCCGTTACTCAAGTTACTCATATCAATCTTAGTGGTGGTTTCGTTTATTTTTTTAACTACTTGTCCCGCAGAGTTAGTTACAATCACCTGCTCTGCCAAATTGTTGCCAGGCGTTGCAATAGTAAGTATTGAACTCACAGGATTCGGATAAACAGTCAGTTTTCCTTTGCTATTCTCTTGTGTTCCCAAAGTTCCCGAATTGAAAACTGTCTTAATGTAGAACAAGTTGGCAACACTTCCTTTTGTGATCGTATGTGCTCCTGCTGCAATATTCTGAATGGTAACGAGACCAGCCGACGCAGTGTAATTCACATTATCAAACTTTACGGTTCCGGTGAATGTAGGATCAAAAACCATTGTTAACGTTGAAGCCTGCAGAGTGTTATAAGCTATAGAAGTTGCTGATTCTAATTTTAGACGTTTTGTTAAAGTAAGCCCATCATAAGTAGCTGATCCGTCAGTTGAATTGATGTTGGCTGATGTAAATGTATAGAATGAACTGCTTAATGCTGATGTTGTGAAATTATGAATTTCGTTTCCTTGTGCAGTTCCTGGCGCAATCACACTGATGGCTCCTGTTCCTGAAACTGGTGTTCCCGCTGAGCCAACAGTATTTACAGTAAAACTTACATCATCTGTAGGGTTTCCTGAGACTGTCACTGTTTTGTTTGTAGTATTTTTTACAAAGCTGACTCCCGAAGCAGGTAATCCTGTTACTGATACGTCGGTTGCAGTTCCGCCCCAAGTAAATATCATAGGTGCCATTGCAGTTGCAGTTATTACTGTTTGGTCGTTGTTTGCTGGGATCGTTAATGTTTGAGAGCTAACCGGAGGTGAAGTAATTCCTTGTACAGAAACCAACTGCGAAGTATAGTTTTGTAATAGAGCCATTAGTCCTGTATTTACAGAAGATGATGTGTCATCTACTGCATTGTTGAATGTCCAGCTAATATCTCCGCCAGAAACTCTACCTGAAAACTGCATTGTTTTATCTCTTCCCTGCACCGGATTATCAATCACTAAAGAATTGATATATAAAGCTGCGTTTGTATCGAAATTATTATAGTTTGCGCCTCCCTGAACAGCTGTAATACTGCTGGTTAATACTTCATTTCTATTAGTAGCAACATAAGCATCAAACTGAGTTAGTGCTGATGAACTGTAAGGTACAAAAGCGGTTTGGCCCGTCATGAAGTTGTTATGAGCTTTGATCATTCCACCGTCTTCATTAGAAAATGTTCCCTGTGAACCTCCGGCAATATCAGTTCCTTGTTTAGAAATCAACATTGGATACTTACAGTTTCTGAAGTAGTTTCCTTCTACAAAAATTGATGATCCTAAAGTTGATCCTACACCATATTTTGAGTTTCCGTCATAATAATTGTTGTAAACATGTGCAGAAAAATAACGTACACGTGGATGTCTGGAATCTGAATGATCAAACCAGTTGTGGTGATAGGTTATATAAAGATCCGTTGTAGTTCCTTCACTTAAACCCAAAAGGCAACTCTTTCCGTTATCCCAAAAGTGATTGTAAGAAAATGTTACATAAGTAGATTTTTTTGAATCGAGAGCGCCGTCACCTTTTGCCTGATCGGCATCAGATCCCGGAGCACCATAAAAAAGATCATTATTATGAGCCCACACATAAGAATTGTCTTGTTGAAGACTGAGGTTATCACCTTCAGACGCGTCTGTCAGCATAAATCCTAAATTCCGAACTTCAATATTGGTCGCAGTTTTTATTCTGATGCCCCAACCATTTACCAATGCATCAGATCCTACACCTTCGAATGTGATAGAGCTTGCTGCAATTTTTTTGTTTTCTATGACGATATCACCATTCAGCATATAATTAGGATCGGTAACATTTCCAATCATTCTGATGTCTAATGGACGGGTGTCAAATCCTTTTTTGAAACCATCCAAGATCGTCTGTAAACCTACGCAGGGATTTGCATTGGCCCCCGTAACATTCATTGAAATAGTATTTTTTGTATCCTGAGTAATATATAAAACTACTGCATTGGCTTTTAGAGTTCCGTCAAGATTATAAGCTCCAGGTATTCTTCCATTGCTATGGGCAAACCCCGATCTGTCATGAGCAGTTACAGTAATAGGTGCAGATACAGTTGCCGGTCCGTCAACATTAGCAGTAACGGGAACCACTTTTATGGTATATACACCTGCAGTCAGGCCAAGAACGTCAGCTCTATAGTAGGTACCGTAATTTCTGATTAATTGGGTATCGATGATTTTATCGGTTAAATTTCCTCCCGTGTAATACACTTTATAGCTATCGGCACCACTTACAGGTGTCCATTTAACATAAGCTGTTTCCATCCAGCCGACTGCTTGGGTAATAGTGACGTTTTGTGCATGCATGTTTAAAAACCCCATAAACATTACAAAAAATATAATTATTTTCTTCATAGAATTTATTATTAAAATAGATTGATAATAGTTTTTAAGAATGTAATCGATTGCACGTAAATATAGCAATATTTTTAATTTAACAAAATTTGTTATCAAAAATTTATTTTTTGTTGATTTTAATTGGTGTATTAAAATTTATTTAAATTTTTTCTTGCGTATATCGAAATTAGATTTAACTTTATGCAATCGATTGCGTTAACATTAAATTTATATAATAATAACATTAAAAGTCTTTAATTATGAAAAACACATTTACTTTATTTATGCTGTTCAGTCTGTTTTTTACGAACCTATTCACCGCCCAAAGCAAAACCTGGGATTTTGGAAACAGTGCTACCTGGCCGATTTCTTCCGGTTACTCTACAGATACATTACTGGATAATTTAGCGATGATTCCGGGATCAAGTGTTACCAATCTGGGTGCGGTGGAAGCAAACAGCGCTACGTTCCTTGACGGATATACTGCAACAAAACGTTTCAAACTAAACGGCGGTAGCTGGGATACGGGGGCAACTTCTTTTGTAATGCCTACTAAAAGATACATTTATTTTGCAGTAACGGGCGCATGCACGGTAAAAGTGTGGTTCAAAAGCGGAGGCTCAGGTACAAGAACCTTATATGTTACTAATGGAACCAGCGTTATTGGTTCTTTAGGAAGTTCAAGCTCTTCAGATCCTTTGGTATTAACTGCTAACTATACTGGTGGTGCTGGAATTATTTATGTGGCAGGCGATCAGGCGATGAACATTTACAAAATTGAGGTTTCAAACAATGTAGGCACAACCACACTTGCAACCTTAGGAATACATGACGGAGTGAAAAAAGCGCAAGCAACAGTTTATACAAAAGGAAATTCTCTATTTGTATCTAACCCAACTAACACTAACACAGAAGTGAAAGTGTATACAGCAACAGGAAGTTTGGTTAAAACTGCAAAATCTAATTCAGAAATGAATTTTGATCTGGAAAGTGGTCTTTACCTCGTGCATTTAAAATCTGCGGCAGGTGAAAAATCTGTAAAAGTTGCTCTTAGATAATTTAAAATAATAAAAAAAGAGCCTTGTGAATTATTTCATAAGGCTCTTTTTAATTTAAGATTTAAATATTATAAAAATTTATTTCTTGTATTACCTTATTTTATTCCAAAAATAAAACGGTCATTTCCGCTCAGATCTTTGATTAATTCAGCTTTTGAGAAATTTGTTTGATATAATTCCAAGGTTTCCTGACCTAATTTCTGATTAATTTCTAAGAATAACAGTCCGCTTTTGTTTAAATATTTTTTTGAGTCTTCAGCAATTTTTTTGTAGAAAATTAAAGCGTCTGCAGTTGGTGAAAACAGTGCCATTTTAGGCTCAAATTCTTTTACTGAATCTGCAATTTCGTTCTCTTCATCAATTCCGATGTAAGGCGGATTTGAAATAATCACCTCATACATTTCGCTCAAATTCAAATTCAGATAATCTGCATGAATAAATTTGATGTCAAGCTGATGAAATTCTGCGTTTCTTTTGGCAACTTCCAAAGCTTTTTCCGAAAAATCTATGGATGTAATTTCTGCATTTGGAAAATTTTTTTTTAAAACCAAAGGAATCATTCCGCTACCTGTTCCAATATCCAATATCTTTAAACCCTGAACATCAAACCCTGAAGTTTGAATTTTACTGATCGCCAATTCAAGCAATTCTTCAGTCTCAGGACGCGGAATCAAAACATTTTCATTAACAAAAAAACTCATCCCATAAAATTCTGTTTCACCTAAAATGTGCTGATATGGCTTTCCTGTTTTTAACTCTAAAATAATATCTTGAAGTTGAATTTGATGATCATCTGATATTTCATTTTCGAAAAATATTCTTTGCTGAACCGGATTTAATTCTAAAATTTTCTCAATAAAAACCGAATAGAGAAAGTCACTTTCAGATTCTGTATACAATTCTGAAAGTTCTTTTTTGAAATATTTTTTTAATGCTGAAATTGTCATTTATCTCGTAAAAACCAATTTAACATCTGTTGATTTTTCTTCATCAATCCTGTAGCCTTCATAGTTGAAAGCTTTTACATCATTCAATGTTTTCACATTGTTTTCAGCACAAAATCTTACCATCAAACCTCGTGCATGCTTGGTATAAACAACAATGGTTTTTAGCTTTCCTTCCCTCAATTCATAAAATTCAAAGTCGATGACTTTGTGATTGAGTTTTTTCCGGTCAATCACTTTTCCGTACTCATTACTGGCAAGGTGGAGTAGGATTTCATTTTTTTTCATTTCAGAATTGAGGTGTTCTGTGATTTTATCGCTCCAGAAACTATACAGATTTTTGTATTCATCAAATTCAAATGGTCGTCCCATTTCGAGTCTGTAAAGCATGACCTTATCCGAAGGTCGCAGTAAACCGTATAATCCGGATATTATTCTGTAGTTTTTCTGTAAATAATCTACAGCTTTTTTATCTAAAGTTTTAGCATCCAAACCCCGGTAAACTTCTCCTGTGAAAGCAAACATTGCAGGAGCAGACTCTTTTGCAGTAGGTTTTGCCTTCCATTTTTGGTTTCGTTCCCAGTTTTCGTCTGCTAATTTTGAAGAAATTTCCATCAGATCAGAAAGATATTTTGGAGATTTAGTTTTTAAAAATGAATGTATAAATGTTGCATCATCAATGAATTTGGGGCTAGTGCTTCTCAACAGATCTGTTGAGATTTCAGTATTCATTAATTTTGCAGGAGATGTTATGATTTTCATACGTTGAATAGTGATAGATGTTTAGGATCAATGAAATTCATTGCCATAATGGATATAAAATCTATCAGAAAATGACAGATTATTAATATTTTAATGTTGGAATATTTTTTATAAAATAAAGCAAATATAATCCCAATAAAAAACGGAATAACAACCTGACCAATGGTTCCGTACGTGCTGTGAAGAATTCCGAATAATAATGCAGAAACTAAGATTCCTAAAACCGGACTGTTGTAAATTTTTTCAATTCTTGGCTGAATATAAGCTCTCATCAATAATTCTTCAGTCACCGCTGCTGTTAAGCAAGTGAAAATCATCAGCAAATAATTGTTTTTGAATAAAATTTTAAATTCCAAAAGCCTTCTGCTAATTTTTTCTTCAGTAAAAAGAATAATAATCGCATTCAGAATTGCTCCGCCAAAAACACAAATTAAATATAATGAGATTATAGATCCGATATAAAACAATAGTGGATATTTTCTGTCTTCCCAAGCGAAGAATGACCTGTTTTCGATAAAAAAATTATAGAATAATATCAAAATCAAAACCAGCCAGAGAGATAATCTGTTGTAGAAAAAAAGTTCTGCTGTTAAGATTTTTGAATTAAAATATAAATTAATTACAGGAATTGAATAAAGCATTGAGAGGACCAGCAATACAAAAGTAAGTACAATCCCGACAGCGTATCTTCCGTTCAGACTCATATCGTAAAATACTTCTAAATTTCTCCTTTCCCTTGTCTTATGATTTCCGGCTCGCCTGATGTCAAGTCAACGATTGTAGAAGCAATATTATCACCATAACCGGAATCAATGACGATATCAACCAAATGATCGTATTTTTCAGCAATCAATTCGGGGTCTGTAGAATATTCAATAATTTCATCATCATCTTTTATTGATGTCGATGCGATAGGGTGTCCCAATTTTTCAACAATCAATTGCGGAATGGGATGGTCCGGTACACGAATTCCGATTGTTTTATGATTTTTGTATGCTAAAGGTAAGCCTTTATTGGCTTCAAGTATAAATGTAAACGGACCGGGTAGATGGCTTTTCAGGAATCTGAAAACAGATGTATCAATAGGTCTTGTAAAATCCGAAAGATGGCTTAGGTCGTTACATATAATTGAAAATTTTGATTTCTCAAGTTTGAGCTTTTTGATCTGGGCGAGTTTTTCCATCGCTTTAATATCGAAAATATTGCAGCCCAATGCATATACAGTATCAGACGGATAAATGATCAGTCCGCCATTATTCAGGGTTTTAATAACCTCATTGATAAGGTTTTCCTGTGGATTATCGGGGTAAATTTTCAGTATTTTTGCCATAAAACAAAGATACAAATATTTAAATTATTTTCTGAAAGTACCGTATTTAAAAGAAAAACTTGCAATATTAAAATATATTCGTATATTTGCAATCCAATATCGCGGGATAGAGCAGTAGGTAGCTCGTCGGGCTCATAACCCGGAGGTCATCGGTTCGAGTCCGGTTCCCGCTACTAAGTTAGTGCTTTCGGTAAGCACTCTAAAAATACACCGCGGGATAGAGCAGTAGGTAGCTCGTCGGGCTCATAACCCGGAGGTCATCGGTTCGAGTCCGGTTCCCGCTACTAAGTCAAGTGCTTTCGGTAAGCACTCTAAAGATACACCGCGGGATAGAGCAGTAGGTAGCTCGTCGGGCTCATAACCCGGAGGTCATCGGTTCGAGTCCGGTTCCCGCTACCAACAGGAGAATTACGAAAGTAGTTCTCTTTTTTTGTCTAAAATTTTAAACAAAAAAATCCCGCTTCTGACAGAAACGGGATTTTTTAATTATTTTACTAAAGTGTCAAAACTTTGAAGCTTATACTCATCAGATTTTAACTGATCGAAATAAGTAGATTTGTTGTTTCCTTTCATCTTTTTTACAGCACCTACAGCTCCCATGAAATCTTTGTCGATTTTGGTTGCAATCTCTGTAGGTTTAAAATCTAATTTTACACTGTCATCAGCAACTCCTAAGTATCCATTTTTTTTAGTAACATAGGTGATGTAATTTTCATAAATGCCCAATGTATTACGGAAGTATAGCGTATGATAATTCATGCATTTTGTTGCTTTTTTAGATTTGCCCAAAACACAGCTTGCCATATTTCCTTTATAAAGATCAAATTCCTGAGATACTTTGTTGTACTCGTTTCTAAGAGCAACTTTTCCGTTATCTAAAACCGTCGTATTTCCTTGTGCGTCACTTACTTTTTTCAAGTGCTCTAATACGATAGGAACCGTAGCTTCAATTTTAGATTTTGCCTCGGTAACTGAGCCGAAAACTGATGACATCTGAGCTGATGTTAAGCCAAAAATAAACAATAATAAAACAGGTAGTAGATTATATCTTTTCATGAGAAATTTTTAAAGCACTAAAATAAATATATTTTCTCAGTTTAAGCAAGTAGATTTTAATTTTATTTAATAAATTTTAACAAGTTTTATGGATTTTACAACTTTAAAGTTAAATTATATGAGTTAATGATACATAAAACACAGATTTTTGATAATCTTACATATTTTAATGAAATTTATTGTGTTGATAATCAATTTGTTATAGGTATTTATAATTTATCACTAAAAAATTAGTTGTTGGAATGGATTTAATTTCTACATTTGTATAACTAATTTATTAGTGATATAAGGATTGCTGATAAAATAATGAATAGAAAAATATGAAGATTCAAAATCTAACAAAAGCAGAAGAACAGGTGATGCAGTATTTATGGAAAATAGAAAAAGGTTTTCTAAAAGATGTGCTTGACCTTTTTCAGGAACCGAAACCTCACACCAATACAGTTTCTACGATTTTAAAAGTTTTGAAGGATAAAGAATTTGTTGATTATACTTTATATGGAAGACAGCACGAATATTTTCCTTTGGTTTCTAAAGAGCAATATTCTGGCAAAACGATGAAAAGCCTGGTGAAAAACTACTTTAAAGGTTCTTACAAAAGCGCCGTTTCTTTTTTAGTGGAAAAAAATGAGATGACGGTAGAAGATCTGGAAATGCTATTAAACGAACTCAAAAATAAAGACTGATATGGAAGCACTGATTTTATATTTCGGAAAAGTAATCCTCTGTTCGGGTGTAATGTTTTTGTATTATCAGTTGTCTTTAAAGGACAAGACATTTCATCATTACAACAGATTTTATCTTCTGGCTGCGATGTTGATTTCAATTTTGCTGCCACTCATCAGTATAGAATATTTTACAATAGAGGTGAGCAATGATATCTATTTGCTTATTAATAAATTTCAGAATTTAAATACAGATAAAAACATACACAATGACTACACTTATTTTAGAGTTATTTTTTCAGCTTTGGGATTGGTTTCTTTCTATTTTTTAGGAAAATTAATCTACGGAATTTTTAAAATCAATCAGTTAAAAAGACAGTTTCAAAAGGAGAGTTTTGAAGGTGTTAATTTTTACCAGACCGATCTTTCAGAAGCTCCTTTCTCTTATTTCAGAAACCTTTTCTGGAAGAATTCTATCATCATCAATTCTGATATCGGAAAACAGATTTTAAAGCATGAAATGGTTCATATCGAGCAAAAACACTCATATGATAAGATTATTATTGAGATCATTACCTCTGTTTTTTGGTTTAATCCTTTTTTTCATATCATCAAAAAAGAAATCAATTTAATTCACGAATATCTGGCTGATAAAAAAGCCGTCAAACAATCGGACACAAAAGCATTTGCGCAGATGCTTCTAGCAAGCCACTTTTCCGGAAACCAGTTGCCTGCAACCAGTCCGTTTCTAAGTTCAAACCTCAAAAAACGACTCAAAATGTTACAAAAACCACAAACCAAATTCGGATATATGCGTAGAATTTTTGCATTACCGGTTTTATTTACTGTTGCTTTCGCCTATATGGTGAATGCGAAAAACAAAGAGATTGCAGAAACCAACATTGAAATTGCCAACGCAGTTTCTGAGATTAAAAAAGATACCATCAGTCCTAAAAATAATATTGATCAGATTGTAGAAAAACAGGAGGCTAAAATTTTGAAGGCTAACGAAAAGTTGAAGATTCAATCTGAAAAACTAAAAACTTTAAGTGAAAAATCAAAGGAAAAAGCTGAAGAGCTGAGAAAAATTGCTCAGGAAAAAGGTGATAAAAGCTACGAGTTTGAATTAAAAGCCAAAGAACTGAAGCAGCTTTCAGGTGAAATGGATAAAATTGTCGATAAAGATCTGGCATACCATCTTGATTTTGAAAGTCTTGAAAATTTGAGATCTAATATCCTTTCTGATCATCCTAAAATAAAATTAGAAAACCTGGAGCTGAGAAGAGTTTTTCCTGATGGGGATCAATATAAAATCAGAATGAATAATAATAATAAGGATATTGAAAAATTATTCGATTCAAAAGAGTTTAGAAATAATTCCGGAATGAGCGAAGAAAAAATAAAAGCTTTGAAGGAAAAATTTAAAAATACTGACTTGAAAGAATTAAGCAAAATCAATCAATTGTATCTCAATGGAAAAGACATGCTTGCAGATAGTAATTTTCCAAAGGTTGAAATTGAATCTTTCTTAAAAGACACTTCAAAACTTTCTAAAAAAGAAATTCGTAAGCTTGAAAAATTAGCCAAAGAAAAAGCTGAACTTACCAGAAAACAAGCAGAAATTGCAAGAAAGAAAGCGGAAATTACAAAAGAACAGATCAAAGTGCAGGGAAATCCTTGGATCATTTCAGTTGATGCTCATGCGAAACCCGATGTTAAAATTATAGGTACAAGAACTTATAGGAATAGTGATAAAAGTAATAAAAATGCTATTGCAATTGCCAAAAGTTATCAAAAAGATGCTTTTAAAAATCTTGTTAAAACCGATTTTAATGAAAATACAAAAATTTACATCAACGGTAAATCTGCTTCTAAAAATGATATGAATGATCTGAATCCGAACGAAATAGCATCAATAAATGTCAACAAATCGAATTCTGATGGGAAAGAAGCAGGGGAAATTCACATCAAAACAAAAAACTAGAAAGCATTTTTAAAAAGATCATATCTAAACAAAATGAAAATATTCATCCTGGCTTTTCTTTTATCTGCAATTTCTATTCACGCGCAGAATAAACGTTTTACCTATAACTATCAATTCATTCCCGATTCTACGAATATTTCTGATGTGAAAAACGAAATGATGAATCTGGATGTTACAGAATTTGGATCAAAATTTTACAGCTACGCCGTTTATCATTCAGATTCTGTGATGAAAGTAGATTTAGATAAGCAACTTGCTGCTACGGGTGCGATCAATATTCGATCTGATATGCAAAAAGGTCTGGTCAAATATTCGGTTACAAAAAAATATCCTAAGTATGAAGTTGATCTGCATTCCAGAATTTTAGCAGACAAATATAAAGTTGCAGAAGAAAGACCGTTTGTCTGGAAAATATCTTCTGAAAAACAGAAGATCGGTGAATGGTCAACGCAAAAAGCAGAAACCGATTTTGGTGGAAGACATTGGTTTGCATGGTTTACCACTGATATACCCATTCAGGACGGTCCGTATAAATTTCACGGACTTCCCGGCTTAATTGTAAAACTGGAGGACAAAACAAAATCTCATACTTTTACTTTACAGGGAATTAAAAATATGAATGCTATTCCTGAAGATGTTTTTGATGCTCAAGAAATATCAGTCAGTTTAAAACAATACAACAGGTTGTTGAAAGAGTATGAAAATGATCCCACAAAAGGTCTTAAGCAGATTCAAATGGGTGGTATCGTCATGAAAATGATCGACGGACAAAACAATCACATGAAAGATCAGGAAGAACGCATAAAAGCTAAAATGAAAAAAGACAACAACAAAATAGAAATTAATAATAATAAATAGCATGAAAAAAATATTTCTTTCCTTTCTCTTAATAGCAGGATTTGGAGCTTCTGCACAAAACCGTTTTTTCTACGAATATAAATTCATCCCGGATTCTACAGATAAAGCAAAAGTGATCAAAGAAATGATGCTTTTGGATATTGATAAAAATGGTTCTACTTATTACAGTCATGATAAATTTGTTTCAGATTCTACCTCAAAAGCAGATTTAGAAAAGCAGCTTAAATCAAGCTCAGGCAATATCAGTATCAACAGGACTGAGAAAAGCGGGCAAGTTTCTTATAAAGTAACCAAACAATATCCTGATTTTACAACCTATCTTTTCACTCGGGTTTCTACAGATAGTTACAAAATTTCTGAAGATCAGAAACCGGAATGGAAAATTCTTCAGGAGAAGCAAAAAATCGGAGAATACAATACTCAAAAGGCTACAACAAGTTTCGGTGGAAGAGAATGGACGGCCTGGTTTTCTACAGATCTTCCGTTTCAGGACGGACCGTATAAATTCTACGGACTTCCCGGTTTAATTGTAAAATTAGAAGATAAAACGGGTTCGCATTCTATGACTTTGGTCGGCAATAAAACAATTCAGATTTTATCTGAAAAAGAAACCGAACTTCCACAGGGAATCCAGATTTTCGGAATGGGAGGAAAAGATATTGAAGTGAACAAAAACCAATTTAAAAAGGTCTGGAAATCTTACGTGAATGATCCCACAAAAAATATGCGTGAAATGATGATGAAAAATTCAGAGTCAAACAAAGTTACTTTCAGAACAAGAACTGCAGACGGAAAGGAAATTTCAGATCCTAATCAGGTTTTCAGAGAAATGGAGAAAAAAACAAAAGAAGGATTTAAAAAGAACAACAACCAGATCGAGCCGGATTTGTATAAATAAAAATTACATCTTTCAGGGATTGGGAAATTCATTTTGATGAAATTTTCGATACATTCATAAAAAAATGCGAGGAAAAATTTTCCCCGCATTTTTAATTTTACTTTTTACCTGTTAGCCATTGGCTTTGAAGTTTCAGTTCAGCTGGTGTAGGATTGGCCTTAAATTGAAGCGTTTCAATCGTCATTTTATCTAAAATCGCTTTTCCTTTAAGATCTATCTTATCAGTTTTATCACCATTTTTTCTCAGAACCGTTACTGTAACGTTTTGTCCGTCTTTGATGGTTTTAGAATAATTGATGAATTCTTGCACGTTTTGAATGTTAATAGTTTTACCATCCAAAGCAACTACCTCATCAGTAATTTTAAATCCGATACTTTTAGCGAATGGTGACAAAGCTGAGCTTTCGTCAAACACAAAAGTATTGTTTTTATCATTATATCCTGTCTGGTTAGGATCTTTTATCATCCAGAAAATTGGCGGCGTTTCCTGCTTGTTGATCTCTACACCCGCCATGTTCAGATATTCTGCATAAGGTGTTGGCTGGCTTCCTGCAATGTATTTGTTGTAAAAATCTTTCACCTGAGGAAATCCTGTAATCGTTACAAGTTCATCGATTAATTTGTCATCTTTGAAAGGTTTGTTTTCTCCAAATCTTTGAGAGAGCTTTCTGATCATATCACGGTAACCCATTTCACCGTTTGACAATTTTCTCAGTTCAATATCAAGACACATCGTCAAAAGAGTTCCTTTTTCATAAACGTTTCTGTACTGATCTTTGTACTCATCCAGGAGAATATTTTTACTCATTACTGTGAATGGCATCGTGTCATTGTAGCTTTTTGAGTTTTTGATTTTGTCACTCATTCGCTGCAGAAACTGATCTTTAGTGATCAGACCTTCCTGAATCTGGAATAAATTGGCAAAATATTCCGTTCCGCCTTCATACATCCAAAGATGCTGAGACATTTTAGGATTAGCATAATCGAAATAATGTATTTCTTCAGAATGCGTCTTTAAAGGATTTACTGTATGGAAAAATTCATGAGAAACTACATCTACAATCGCTTCATCAATCGCTTCTTTAGGCATCATCTCATGAAGCACAACGCTCGTAGATTCATGGTGTTCCAAAGCACCGAAACCTTTGATCTGAGGACCTTCAGTTCCACCAAGATAAAGCATGATGGCGTATTTTTTATTGGTATTCATATCGCCCAGGAATTTCTTCTGAGCAACGACCATTTTTTCTAAATTTTCTTTAAAATCTGCAGCTTTGTATTTTCCTGTCGGAGAATAAACACCTAAAACCAAGTCCATTCCGCCAGCGTTGAAAGTGATATAATCAGGTTTTGAATACATAAGCGGAGAATCTGTCAGTTTAGCATAGTTGGCTAAAGTGAACGTATCTGTTGCTTCAGATTT
Organism: Chryseobacterium sp. AC405b; assembly: GCF_979258685.1. Classification (NCBI taxonomy): domain Bacteria; kingdom Pseudomonadati; phylum Bacteroidota; class Flavobacteriia; order Flavobacteriales; family Weeksellaceae; genus Chryseobacterium; species Chryseobacterium sp. AC405b. The sequence continues at coordinate 3,025,481 of NZ_OZ409877.1, read as the reverse complement.
ATCCTGATCTACCAAAGCTGTTGTTCCGTAGAAATCGTTTGGTTTTTGAATAATCAACTGATAAGGAACATCCTGCATATTATCGATGTATCCTACGAACCCGTGAGTATTGATTAAGTACAGTTTGCCTTGCTCAATATCTGTTCCTGAAGGTGAAAATACTGCTTTATGTTTCCCTGTTTCATTTTCTTCATCGAAACTGTCATTCACCAAATACGAGACTTTAGTTAAAGCCTGCGCATTTTTTAGAGAATAAGTATTGTCACCGACTTTTGTGAAGGCCAATTCTTTTCCTTTGTTGTCTAAAAACTTGATTCCTTCAATGAATCTTCCGTAATCATCCACAGAATATGTTCCCGGAACGGTTTTCGGAAAGTGAAATTTCACATCTCCCGATTTCATTTTCGGGAATTCCAGGGTTACGGCTACTTTATCGTCTTTTACATTCACCAGGTCGATATTAGTTTTAATCGACTGTGCATTTACAAAAGCTGCGGCAAGAATTCCTAAGCTAAGTGCTGTTTTTTTCATTAGGTTTATTTTATAGATAAGTAGTTGATGGAAAATTGGTTTTGTTACAGGTTCATTAAAAATTAATTGAAAATTGATATGCAATTAATTTTGAAATTAAAAAGACAAAACTTCTGGATAGTTTTGTCTTAATTATGATTATTGAACCTTTTTATATCGAATGTAATAGTTTTTATTAAACTCAACAGGAGTTCCGTTTTTTAAAGTGATTTTCTGCCAAGATTCTGTCGGAGAAATCGTCTCGTTATTAAATTTAACAGGAAGATTTAGGTTTTTAACTACGTTTGCAAAACGGTATTTAAGCTCTGTTCCATTCTGCGAATATTCTAAAACCGGAACGTTTGTGGTTCTAAGATATTGATTAAAAACTGTTGAAAAATCAATTCCTGATTTCTCAGAAATGTATTTCTCAATCTGTTCGGTAGTAACGGTTTGATGGTAAAAATCTTTATTTAAGCCTCTTAAAATCTGTCTGAATTTCACATCATCATTAATAACTTGGCGCATTGTGTGAATCATGCTTGCACCTTTCGGATACATATCGCCACTGCCTTCATTTCTCACGCCATATTTTCCAATAATTGGAATATCATTTTCAATATTATTCTGAATTCCCTGAGCATAAATATCTGCAGATTTTTTATCTATGTAATTTTCGGTAAAAAGCACTTCAGAATACATCGTAAAACTCTCATGAATCCACATATCCGCTTGGTCTTTTGCTGTGATATTGTTGGCAAACCATTCGTGACCACTTTCGTGAATGATAATGTAATCCCAGTTTAATCCAACTCCGGTTCCTGAGAGATCATTTCCCAAATATCCGTTCACGTATTGATTTCCGTAGGCAATATTACTCTGATGTTCCATTCCTAAATAAGGAGAATCAACCAGTTTATAAGAATCTTCGTAAAAAGGATACGGTCCGAACCAGTATTCAAAGGCTTTAAGCATTGGTTTTACTTGCTGGAATTGTTTTTTTGCTTTATTTAAATTATAATCAAGCACCCAATAATCAAGCACCAGTTTTCCTTTTTCTCCATTATAAGAATCTTTAAAATTTATATATTTCCCGATATTTGGGATGATAGAATATGCATTAATAGGGTTTTTTACTTCCCATGTGAAAATATTTTTTCCGTTTTCAGTCTTTTTATCAATTAACTTTCCGTTCCCGATACCTACTAAATCTGATGGAGTAATAATCTTCATCACAATTCCGCTTTCCGGTTCATCACTCCAGATATCTTTTGTGGGAAGCCAAACAGATGCGCCAATCCCTTCATCTGCAACGCTCATCCAGGGATTTCCTTTTTCGTCTTTCGTGAAAACCCAACCGCCGTCCCAAGGTGCATTTTTTGCAATCACCGGATTTCCGGAATATGAAATGTCGATGGTATATTTTTCTCCTTTTTTAAATGTTTTATTAGCGGTTACAAATATAAAGTCGCCGTCTCTTTTAAAATTATTTTTTGTGGGAAAACTGCATTCAATTTTATCAGCTTTCATAGGATTTTGAAGGTCAATCTGAAAAACAGGGTTTGTAATGTCTTTCAGAATTTCAAAACTGATTTTATTATTTCCCTGAATGCTTTTTTGTTCGAAATTGGGTTCAACAGACAATTCATATTTTTTTACATCCCAAAAATTTCGGAATTCGGTATTAGAACCTTTTAAGGTATCTTGTCTGGTGAACGATTTATTTTTTTCAAAAAATTGTCCGAAAGCTAATCCGGATATCAACAATATCGAACATGAAATTCTTTTCATAATATACTATGTGAAATTTGATGTTACCAAAAATATAAAATTAATATGAATTGTATGAAAAAGTGTGCGAAAAATGTAATTTAAAATAGATTTTAGGGTATTTTTTTTACAATTTAAAGAAAAAAGAGGCGGGAAAATCGAAGATTTTCCCGCCTCTTTTTTGGTTATTTTATTTTGCTCTTAACCTTAATTTATTTCTGTACAACCGGCAATTTAGCTTCTCTTTTCTGTACTTTTTTAAATGTATAACCGCACATCAAAATACTTACTTCGTAAAGGAACAACAAAGGTAAAGCTGCCATCATCATACTTAAAACATCTGCTGGAGTAATAATTGCTGCAATCACCATAATCAAAACAATGGCGTGTCTGCGGTATTTTTTCATGAAAGCAGGATTCAGAATTCCGATTGTTGTAAGAAAATAAATAAGCACCGGAAATAAAAATACAACTCCCATTCCCAAAACTACCTGTAAAAATAAAGTAGTATAATCACTTAAATCGTATAGCGGTATAATGATGTCAGAAATTTTGAAAATAACTCCAAAATTAACGGCGAACGGCAATATCAAAAAGTAACCGCACAAAACTCCCATTATAAACAGAATCCATACTGAATTGATGATGAATATAGAATTTTTTCTTTCGTTAGGATGCAGAGCCGGACCGATGAAACGCCATAACTCCCAAACAATGTAAGGAAAACCAATCACCAAACCGCCAAAAATAGAAACCGCCATCATCACATTAAATTGCTGATACAATCTCTGCACACGCACAGGAAATTCTGCTGGCAAAGTTATGCTGTCTTCACCCAAAATCATTCTCGAAAAGTGATTAACCGCTTTAAAAGTGGGGAAATCATTTCTTGTAGGTCCGAAGAAAACGTGATCCATGATCCAGTTGATATTGAATCCAACTACAAAAGCAGCAATAATGATAGCAATAATTGAACGGATAAGATGACCTCTCAGTTCACCAATATGCCCAAAAAAGGACATTTCTTTACCTTCACTCACAGATTTTTTTTTAATGGTTTCAAATGTAAGAAAAAAAGCGGGGAGTTGGAAGCTGAAAAGCGAAGTTTAGCATCAAACTTAAAGTTAATTAAATTAATAATCTAAATTAAAAATTGCTACAAAAACATTTCACTTCTCTCAATTTCAGAATCTCTTAGTTGATTCCCTCATCTAATAATTTATGAATATCAATAATACCGAAATACTGACCGTGTTCAGTGACGATCAATTGCCCGATATTATTGTCTTTCAAAATTTTCATGGCTTCTTTTGCCAAAGAATCTTTTTCGATAGTTTTAGGATTTCCGGACATGATATCTTTAGCCAGAACTTTAGAAATGTCGTCACCGTTCAATAACATTCTTCGCAAATCGCCGTCCGTAATCACGCCAAGAATTTTTTCTTCGTTGGTGACAACCGTAATTCCATGGCTTGATGCGCTGATAGAAATGATGACATCTCTTATTGAAGATTCTTCAGCAACCTGTGGTTTTTGGGACGAAACAAACTGCTCAACTCTCGCCGTTAAATTTTTCCCTAAACTTCCACCGGGATGAAATTTTGCAAAATCATTTTCTCTAAAATCATTTAATTCCATTAAACAAATCGCTAAAGCATCACCCAATGCCATTTGTAAAGTGGTAGAACTTGTTGGAGCCAATTTATTCGGACAAGCCTCCAAGTCTACATGAGTATCCAGAATCACATCAGAATATTCTGCCAGTTTGCTTTTCCTGTTTCCGGTCATTCCTATTAAAGCGGAAGAGTAATCTTTAAGATAGGCAACCAGATTAATGATTTCAGGAGAATTTCCTGAATTGGAAATACACAATACAACATCTTGTTTCTGAATAACTCCCAAATCACCATGAATTGCTTCTGAAGCGTGTAAAAATTGAGAAGGGGTTCCTGTAGAATTTAACGTAGCAACGATTTTATTCCCGACATGAGCAGATTTTCCGATTCCTACGACAATTAATTTTCCTTTTGCAGAATTGATGATTTTTACTGCCTTTACAAAGTCATCATCGATTCTGTTTTTTAGTTTTTCTAATTCAGCAATTTCTATGGCTAGCGTACTCTTAGCGATTGAAATAATATTTGATAACTCCATTTTTCCGGTATAATTTATATCTTAAATATTCCAAAGTGAAACTGCATTATTTAAGAATCTTTAATGCGGGTTTTATTTTTTATAAAACGGTTTACTTTTATTTTCAGTAAAATTGTTATAACTTTGGGTAGGATGCAAATTTAGCAATACAAAATTAGATGAGCGCAAAAAAAGCCAATTTATCAGGCGAGTTAAAGAAATACTTCGGGTTTTCTACTTTTAAAGGTCAGCAGGAGCTTATTATACAAGAGCTGTTAGAAGGGAAAGACATATTTGTCTTGATGCCTACCGGAGGCGGAAAATCTTTGTGTTACCAACTTCCCGCCCTTATTTCAGAAGGAACTGCTATTGTGGTTTCCCCATTGATTGCTTTAATGAAAAATCAGGTAGATGCCGTCAACGGTCTTTCATCTGAAAACGGGGTAGCCCATGTTCTTAATTCATCTCTAAACAAAACTCAAACCAAACAGGTATTTGACGATATAAAAAGCGGAAAAACAAAACTTCTCTATGTAGCTCCGGAATCTCTGATAAAGGAAGATTATCTTGAATTTTTCAGAGAGGTAAAAATTTCATTTGTTGCGATTGACGAGGCGCATTGTATTTCCGAATGGGGTCATGATTTCAGACCTGAATACAGAAACTTAAAATCAATTATCGACAAGATTGCAGATGTTCCTGTTATTGCTCTTACAGCAACGGCAACGCCGAAAGTTCAGGATGATATTCAGAAAACTCTTGGGATGACGGATGCTTTGGTTTTTAAAGAAAGTTTTAACAGAGCCAATTTGTATTATGAAGTCCGTCCAAAAGTGAATGTAGATAAAGAAATTGTAAAGTTTATCAACAAGCACAAAGGAAAATCGGGTATCGTTTATTGTCTCAGCAGAAGAAAAGTGGAGGAGTTCTCCCAGCTTTTACAGGTAAATGGCGTTAACGCACTTCCTTATCACGCTGGTTTAGATCAGAAAGTGAGAGTAACCAATCAGGATAAATTTCTGATGGAAGAAGCAGATGTTATTGTTGCTACCATCGCATTTGGGATGGGAATTGATAAGCCGGACGTTCGTTTTGTCATTCACTACGATTTTCCCAAATCTCTGGAAAGTTATTACCAGGAGACCGGTCGTGCAGGTCGTGATGGAGGAGAAGGTCACTGTCTGGCATTTTATGACCCGAAAGATATTGAAAAATTAGAAAAATTCTTAGCTCAGAAGCCTGTATCAGAAAGAGAAATAGGATTACAGTTATTAAATGAAGTCGTGGGTTATGCCGAAACTTCTATGAGCCGCAGACAATATATTTTATATTATTTTGGTGAAATTTTTGACCCTGTCACGGGTGAAGGAGCCAATATGTGCGACAATGCATCGAACCCGCCGAAGCTGAAAGATGCAACAAAAGATCTGGAAAAAGTGCTTGAGCTTATTAATGAAACAAAAGAAAAATTCAAATCTAAAGATCTTATTTCCGTCATTGCAGGAAAAGAAAATGCAGTTACAAAATCTTACAAACTTGAGCAGACTTCATTTTTCGGTTTTGGAAAACATGAGAAAGACAATTACTGGAAAACGATCCTAAGACAGGCAACGGTACAAAATTTTTTACTGAAAGATATTGAGACGTACGGTGTTTTAAAAATTTCTCCAAAAGGTCATGAGATGATCAACGGTAAATTTAAAGAGTCTTTTTTAATTGCCGAAGACCGAGAATTTGATTTATCACAAACCAAAGCAGACAGTGATCAGGTTCAGATGCAGGCAAGCGGATGTCTAGATCAGAATTTGTTTGGTGAGCTTAAAGAATTAAGAAAAAAAGTAGCCAAAAAATACGGAATTCCCCCATATACGGTTTTTATGGATCCGAGTTTGGAGGATATGACCGTCCAATATCCGATCACCGTTGAAGAAATTGCAAAAATCTATGGAGTCGGAGAAGGAAAGGCTAAAAAATACGGAAAAGAATTCGCAGATTTTATTTCAAAATATGTTGATGACAATCATATAGAACGTACTCAGGATATGGTGCTGAAAAATGTGGCGAATAAATCCAGCCATAAGGTTTTCATTATTCAAAGCACCGACAAAAAAATTGATCTTGAAGATATTGCAAGAGCCAAAAACCTTTCAATGAACGATTTGTTAAAAGAAATGGAACGTATCGTTTACCAAGGTACCAAGCTGAATATCGATTATTATATTGAAGAAAATTTTGATGAAGATATGGTTGATGAGTTCATGGAATTTATGACCGAATCTGAAAGTGACAGCATGAAAGTTCTGCTTGATGAGTTTGGAGACGAACTTTCAGACGAAGAAGTGAGAATGCTGAGAATTAAGTTCATCAGTGATGTTGCCAATTAAAAAATAATTATTAGTGCTGAAGGAATAGATTAGCATTTTTTTACTCATGAAAAAGAAAATTTCTGTCATGTTTATTCTGCCGGATTTAGAAACCGGAGGTGCAGAAAGAATCATTACCACCATTGCAAATCATCTTTCCCGTGATCGGTTTGAGCCTAAGATTTTGCTTTTGCGCAAACAAGGCGGTTATCTCAATGTATTGAAAGATGATGTAGAAATTATAGACATTAATACTGAAAGAATAAGACATTCTCTGAAGCCTATTTTAAAAGAAATTTACAGAAGAAAACCGGATATCGTATTTTCCGGATTTGGAGAAGTTAATGCCTATTTATCAATGTTTATTAAGCTTTTTCCGAAGGTTAAATTCATTGCAAGAGAAACGAATGTAGTTTCACAGCACGTTACAAAAAAAGAAATTAAATTTTTCTATAATTTTTATAATAATTACCAGCAGATTATTGCACAAAGCGATGATATGATGAATGATCTGGTTACAAATTTTAAAATTGACCGGTCAAAAATTATTAAAATCAATAATCCTGTTGATTTTGAATTTATTGATGAAAAATTACTTTTTGCCCGAAAACCTGACTGCTTTAAATACAACTACAAAAACGTGGTTGCCATTGGTAATTTATCTGCAAGAAAAGGATTTGATAATTTACTGAAAGTTTTTTCCAGACTAAAAAACGAGAAAATTATCCTTCATATTTTAGGAGACGGCAGAGACAAAGAAATTCTTCATCAGATGAAAGATTTTTTAGGCTTGAAAAATGTAGTTTTTCATGGAAGACAAGACAATCCTTATCAGTTTTTAAAATATGCAGATTTGTTTATACTTTCTTCAAGATACGAAGGATTTCCAAACGTTTTACTTGAAGCCGGAGCGTGCGGAACGTATTCTTTAGCCAATAATTGTCCGGGAGGAATCAATGAAATCATTCAGAATGACATCAACGGAGAAATAGGAAATATTGAAAATCATGAAGATTTTGCTCAGAAAATCAAAACACTTTTATTACAGAATTATGATGAAGAATGGATTATCAATTCTATTAAATCAAGATTTTCAAAAGAGATTATTTTAGACAGATATGAAAAGATTTTGTTGGATTTGATGAAGAGATAATCATTTTTCTTTCATTAAAAAATAGCTTATATTTCCTTACATTTGAGCCTTAAATTCTTTTAAAATCAATTTTCATTCATGAAAAAAATCCCAAAGTTAGGATGTGGCTGCGAACAACCTTCCCAAAGTTCCTCAGACTTTAGAACTTCAAAAATAGGAACCGACAAAACCAATGGCAGAAATGCAGAAGTAAGCATAATTCAATGCAGACTTTGTCAGAGAATCTGGTTGAAATATTCTGTTGAATCTGAAGATTCTCAAAACTTAAACAGGTGGTTTAAAGGAATTATTGTAAAAAAAGAAGTTGCAGGAATGAAATCTGAAAACGCAGCAGATTATCTTGAAAATCTTGAATGGTATATTTGCGGAGGAGAATTTTTCGGAAACAAAGAAGTCTTTGGGCAAGGCAAATTTAATTTAGAATTATAATATTTATTTTCCTTCAGTTTATAAAAAAAAAAAGTTTTCAGTTAAAAAATCAATTTTAAATATGGATGAATTTAAGAATGTAGAAATTGCATTGAAGAATTTATATAAATCTTTTACGGATCTTAGAGAATTAGATGTTTTGATTAATAAAAAGGATTTTACCTGTCAAATAGGAGAATGGTTAATTGCAAACTTATATAACGGACAACGTTCAACAAATGGAATTGAAAAGGATTGGGATATTAAAATTGGTGAGAAAAAAATACAAGTTAAAAGCCATTCAAAAGCTTCGACAAATTCTGCAAGTTGGTCTGCAGTAAAGAATAATGTTGATGCAAATGTAGACGAATTAATAATTGTTGTATTTTATGAAGATTATAAGTTAAAAAGATTTTATAAGTTGCCTTGGACCATAGCATTAACTAAAAATAGAAAAAGTGGACAAAGGAATGTAATTAATTGGAAAGATATTGAAGATTATAGAGTTCCACTTGAAAATTTACCAAAACAACACTTAGTAAAATTATTTTTATAGCTTCAAATTCATATTTAAACTTGACAAAACTCACTTTGTCGCTTAGCAATTAATCAGTAAATTTGTAAGAATTAATTAATCAGAATAATAAATAAATCATAATAATAAAATGAGTCAATTCGATGTTACCGTAATAGGTTCTGGTCCTGGAGGTTATGTAGCTGCAATTCGCGCTGCACAACTGGGTTTCAAAACAGCAATTATTGAAAAATATTCAACTTTAGGCGGAACTTGTCTTAACGTGGGATGTATTCCATCAAAAGCGCTTCTTGACAGTTCTGAGCATTTCGAAAACGCAAAACACAATTTTGAAAACCACGGAATTATCATTAATGAGCCAAAAGCGGATATCGCAAGAATGATTGCGAGAAAAAATGAAGTGGTAGATCAGACAACAAAGGGAATCAACTTTTTGATGGACAAAAACAAGATCACTGTTTTTGAAGGTCTTGGAAGTTTTGAATCTGCTACTCAGGTTAAAGTAACTAAAAACGACGGTTCTACGGAAACGATCGATTCTAAATATACAATCATTGCAACAGGTTCTAAACCTTCATCTCTGCCTTTTATCACTTTAGATAAAGAAAGAGTGATCACTTCTACAGAAGCTTTGAATTTAAAAGAAATTCCTAAGCATTTAGTGGTAATCGGTGGTGGAGTGATTGGTCTGGAATTGGGCTCAGTTTATCTAAGATTAGGAGCTCAGGTTACTGTGGTTGAATTTATGGATAAAATCATTCCTACCATGGATGGAGCTTTAAGCAAAGAATTGACTAAGGTTCTTAAAAAGCAAGGGATGAAGTTCATGCTTTCTACAGCAGTTTCAGCAGTTGAAAGAAATGGAGACACTGTAAAAATTACTGCAAAAGACAAAAAAGGAGAAGAAGTTACGGTAGAAGGTGATTACTGTTTGGTTTCTGTAGGAAGAAGACCTTTTACTGACGGACTTGGATTGGAAAAAGCAGGTGTAGAGCTTGACGAAAGAGGACGAGTGAAAACAAATGACCACTTACAAACTAATGTTGCAAATATTTATGCAATCGGTGATGTAATCAAAGGTGCAATGTTGGCTCATAAAGCTGAAGAAGAAGGCGTTTTCGTTGCCGAAACTTTAGCCGGACAAAAACCTCACATCATTTATAACTTAATTCCTGGAGTAGTTTATACATGGCCTGAAGTTGCAGGAGTGGGTAAAACTGAAGAGCAGTTAAAAGAAGAAGGTGTAGCTTACAAAATCGGAACTTTCCCAATGAGAGCATTAGGAAGAAGCCGTGCAAGTGGTGACATCGACGGTCTTGTGAAAATTATCGCTGATGAAAAAACTGATGAGGTTCTAGGTTTCCACATGATTGGTGCAAGAGCAGCAGATCTAATTGCTGAAGGTGTGATTGCTATGGAATTCCGTGCAAGTGCAGAAGACATCGCAAGAAGTTCACATGCTCACCCAACTTATGCAGAAGCCATAAAAGAAGCTGCTTTGGATGCTACAGGAAAGAGAGCATTGCATATGTAAGATCATCAACTTAATATAAATAGAAGAGAGGCTTTTGTCTCTCTTTTTTTGTAAAAAAATCAGATTATCGATGAAATGGTTATTTTAAAAATTCCTAAAAAGCTTTCAGAATCCAGATATTATTACAGAAAGGAAAAGCTAATCTCATCTTCTGGTAACTTATTATAAAACTCCAACCCTCCAAATCCTGAAACTCTCCAACTAATTTCCGTACCTTTGCCCATTAAATTTATCATTACATGCAACTCGGAAAAACCCAGACTTTAAAAATTTCAGAAAAAAATAGTTCAGGTTGGATGCTTGAATCAGAAACCGGCGAAACCGCTTTTTTGTCTAAAGTTTTCGTTCATGAAGAAAAAGAACTGGGTGACGAAATAGAAGTTTTTGTTTATCAGGATGACCACAAACTGAAAGCGACTACAGAAACTCCTTTGGCAGAAGTAGGTGAATTTGCTGTGATGAGCTGTGTGCAAAGTCTTCCAAGCGGAGCGTTTATGGATTGGGGAATTATTAAAGATCTTTTTATTCCGTACAAACAGCAGAAATCAAAAATCCTTGAAGGCAAAAGATATTTGGTTAATCTTTATGTAGATGAAGATTTGGGATTGATTACAGGAACTACGAAATTTAAAAGAAACCCACAATACGAAGATTTACCGCTTAAAAAAGGTGATAAAGTAGAATTGATCATGATGAATGAAAGTGAATTGGGGTGGAATGTGGTGATCAACAAAAAGTACATTGGGCTGATTTATGTTTCAGATGTTTACAAAAAATTATATCCTCTTTCTGAAGAGGAAGGATTTATTAAAGCCATCCGGGAAGACGGGAAAATAGATGTTTCACTTCAGCCGGAAGGTTTTGAAAATATTGATGAGTTCAGACAAAAAATTCTTAACAAGCTTGAAGAAAATTTTGGCTTACTTCATTTATCAGACAAATCTTCACCTGAAGAAATCAAAGATGAACTCCAGATGAGTAAAAAGAATTTCAAAAAAGCACTCGGTGGTTTGTACAAAGATAAAATTATTGATATTTTGGATAATAAGATAAGATTGGTGTAAAATAAAAAAGAGCAGAAATTTCTGCTCTTTTATTTTTAGTTCCTGTTTTTGATCAATAGCCAACCATTATAAACCCTTCCATCTGAAACTTTTATCGTATACCAATAATTTCCTGTGGCGAGTGGAGCAGAGTTGTATTTTCCGTCCCATTCAAATGATTTCTTAATTAAAATTTTCAGAGTAAAATAGATCATGAATATCTAAGTCCCTGTATAAATCCCTTGTAGCTTTTTCAAAACTTGACCTGTTTTCCATCCAAAATCACTTGCTCTGTTTTATCTTCTTTTCCCTGAGTAATTAAAAAGGTAATCTCCCAAACTTTTTTGTTATCTGTTTATTCTTTTACAATTAACATATTTGCAAACGGTGTAATTTTTTCATTTTTAACAATTTTTAAACCTGCTTCTGAGATTGCTTTTTCCCATTTCTTTTGGCTTAAAAAATGAAATGCTCCAATATTGAAAAAAATAAAATTGGTAATATCTCTAAATTGTTCTGAAACCATTATTAAACCGCCCTTTTTCACAATTCTTTTTGCTTCTTTAAAAAATAAAACTCTTTCTTTATGGTCTAAAATTTCATGAAGAGCTGTAATTGCAAGGATTACATCTTGAGATTTATCTTCAAAGGGTAATTCGCTGGGAATTATCTTAATTTCTTTTGGATTTGGTGGAAATACTTTCTTAGATGTTATAATTCCTCTGTCTTGTTCGTGTCTGTTCTCAAAAATATCACAAACACTTAAATTCAAATTTGGATATTCATCTTCTAATTGTCTAGACAATGGGTCAAAACTTGCATGAATTAAAACTACATTCTCGATTTTTTCAAAATCTAAAATCCCTCTTAAATTATTTAACGTATACAAATCCGACTTATCGTAAAGAATGTACGAAGCTAAAATTGATGCCATTATATTTATTAATATTAATGCACTTAAAGTCTTCAGCAAAAGACTAAAAGTTGTAGAGTTTATTTGAGTTGAAACCACAAAAACAATTATAGAAACAAAAATCCCAAGCAATATTTTTTGATAATTGAAAAGGATAACAAGTTTAGTTATTTTCATATGTTAGAATTTTTATTTTTAATGAAAATTTTCTCGGCAATTTTCTTATTTAACCAAAAAAGAGGCAGCAATAATATTAACATAATTGACATTGGAAAAAGAAATAAACGACATATCCAAAAATTAATGCCAATCTGTTATCTATAAAAGTATATCCAATAATAATTATATTTATGATTATAAAAGAGACTATTAATCTAACAATGGTTTTAATAACATTTTCTTTACCATACCATCTATTTGCAACATAAAATAAAATAGCACTAATGAATAAATTAAAAAATAAAAATAAAAAGTCACCTAAGGAATATGTTGAAAATATATTATTTTGACAAAGAAGATATTTTCTAATAACACGGCCGATAGGCGTGAGTATATTTCTATTCTTTTCATCAAAATCATAACAGGTAACCAAAGATTCAAATATTAAATGAAATAAAACTATGTAAGACAAAACATTAATTATGAGCAATCTATATTTCATCTTCACTAATTTTTTTGTACTGAGGGATATTTCCTACATGACAAACAGTAGTTTTATAGTATTTATCATTGAAATTTTTGAACGTAATTCTATCCATTTCAGTTGTCATTATCGTCGTTGCACCTCCGTTTTTAACTATAAAATCTGACACATGGCTAATTAAGTTTCTCCACGTTGAGTCTGCTATCATTAAATAATCTTTTACTGCCAAATCTTTTCTTCCTACACTTGCGACCCATACCGCAGTACTTGGCCATATTCTATCAATTGCTCGTGCAAAAAATCGATAATATCCTTCATTCATTCTTCATCATAATAAAAATCAATATTTCTTTTTTCGCAGATAGATTTTACTTCTTTGTAATTTTTAAGCTTTAGCCCTTTCGCATGAATGGTTTCCAGTTTTGGAGCATTTAAAATTTTAATGGGGAATTCTGTAAGTTTTGTACCTGAAACATTTATCCATTCTAAATTTTGTAAATTCCCTAAGCATTTTGGCAATTTTGAAATTTTAGTATTTTCTAAAATAAGAAATTTCATCAACCTTAACTCACAAATTTCTCTTGGCAAATTATGGATGAGAGTATTTCTTAATGTTAAACTTCTAAGCTTAATCAAATTTTTAATATCCGGGGATAACTCTTTTATTGGATTGTGTGAAAAATCTGTTGTTTCTAAATTTTTAAGTTTATAAAATGACTTTGGTATATCATTTATTTCATTGTTTGGAATGTCAAATTGTACTAATCCTTGAGAATTACCAATATTATTGGGTATTTTTTTTATTTTTTTCAATTCATTATTTGTAAATACAATTCTAAGATTCCGAAAACTAAATAGCCAATCGGGAATTGAATCCGTTTCATTAAGTAAAACAAGCTCTACTTTTTTCATGTTTAAATAGGTTAAAGAATCTCTTTTAGACCACAAACTATCTAAGTAAATCTTATTAGGATTTGAGGCAGATATCTTTCTATAATTTTCTTCAAATTTATCATAAGGCTCTTTATTATATTTTTGACATGAAAATAATAATGGAACTAATAATAAAATAGCTATAATGTTTGTCATATTTTCAAATCTTTTATATACAATGCATGAATATAATGATTAATTGTCACACGATTATATTTGTCATTTTCTTCAATGCTTTGAATTAATATTGATGCATCTTTTTTTCCTTGGCTTTTATTTATCAAATAAGTTTCAAAATTCAGAGACTTCTTATCATATTCAGATATTTCTTTTTTTAATAACTTTATAAGTAAATTTTCAGAGATGTCTGTAAGGGTAAAACCTAAATTATAGTCCTTGTTAATTGGATTATCAATTGCTTTTTTTACTTCATCTTTTCCTACTGCAATAGCTTTTTTTAAAAGTATATTCCACTGTTCACTAATAAACTCATCGTTTTCTTTCATCATTCGATCAACTTCCATTGTTATAAAAGGTGGTACAATAGACGGCATTGGGATTTGATGATCCGCAACACCTCGTAATAGAGCAGTTAAATCTGAAAGAACACCGAAAATACCAGCTCTTTAAATTATTCTTCATCATAATAAAAATCAATGTTTCTTTTTTCGCAGATAGATTTTACTTCTTTGTAGTTTTTAAGCTTTAGGCCTTTCGCATGAATGGTTTCAAGTTTTGGAGCATTTAAAATTTCGATAGGAAATTCTTTTATCCGAGTGTTTGATATATTTATCCTTTCAAGATTTTTCATGTTTTTCAAACACTTAGGGAGATTTGATATACTCGTGTCATTAATGGGTAAACTAACTAAACCTGAAAGGTTACAGATTTCTTTAGGAAGATTTAATAAAAAATGATTGTTTGAGAGGAAAACAATTTTTAGAGTTTTTAAATTTCCTATTTGTACATCAATATTTTTAATATCATTATCACTCAAGTTTAGCCTTTCCAATTTTTTTAAGCTATATAAAGATTGTGGTATTTTAGTGATACTATTATTTGGGAGCTCAATATGAGTTAAATTAACAATTTTTCCAATCTCTTCCGGAATATCAGTTATCTTTTTACTTCCAGAAAAAGATTGGATACTTTTTAATTGCTGAAAATTTGAAATCCAAATTGGAATAGAATCAGTATCTGAAAGATATATACTACGAACGTTTTCAAGTCTTAAATATGTGAGCGAATCTCTCTTTTTCCAAAGACTATCAAAAATAATTTGAGTGGTAGAAGTAGGAAACGCTCTTAAAGTTTCTTCAGATTTGTCATAGGGCTGTTTATTATATTGTTGACATGATATAAGTAGTGGAAATATAAAAAATATGTATTGCAAAAACTTCATTGTTAAATTTTTAAATCATTTACAAATATGGCATGAATATAATGGAAAACCGTTAGTCTGTTATATTTATCTAAACTTTCCATTGATTGAATTAACAATCCTGAGTCTCGGTTACCTTCTCCTATATTACATAATGATTCTAACATTTTTGGAGAATCAGAATTTGTTGGATCATTAATAGCATTAATTTCTTTATTCAAAACTTTTCTGATCCCTTCTTCTGACATATCAATGATTTTGAAACCTAGATTTTTTTCTTTATTTATATTATTTGTTTCAAAAAAGTCTTTAGTAAAATCTCTACCTTCTCTAATTGCTTTTTCAAGATCTATATTCCAATTTTCAATGATAAACTCATCGTTTTCTTTCATCATTCGATCAACTTCCATTGTTATAAAAGGCGGTACAATAGACGGCATTGGAATTTGATGATCCGCAACACCTCGTAATAGAGCAGTTAAATCTGAAAGAACACCGAAAATACCAGCGATTTCACCTACTGTTTTTATGGTACCTGAAATTCCACGTTGAGATTGTGCTTCGATTTGGTTGATTCCTTTGGAAGTTTCACCTGCTATTCCTGTTCCGCGGTTGACACCCATCTTTATTTTGTCTTTGTATTTACCATCAATATACACAATATCATATTCATGAAACCTTGAAGTTGTACCCTTTCTTCCTGTATTAAAAATAAGTTCTCCTTTTTCTAATTTCCTAATTGCTATTTTATAAGCTTTTTTCTCAAAAAAAGTCAGTTCTTTTTTTCCAGCCAGTTCGTATGGTTTCATAAAACCATCTATCTTTATGGTATACATTGCGTTTTTAAAAGCTGAAATATACCAAGGGCTTCCATCCACCGCCGAGTAAATTGCCGGTAATAAATGTTCTTTTGAAGCATGCACAAAAATGATAGGCTCAACTACAGGTTTTGGTTTTACTTTTAAATAATTCCATGATTCATCTGGAAATTCAGCAATTTCAGGTTGATTATTTTCATCAATGTATCTGCAACGAAAGTATAATTCTATATTTCTTGCATCATCATTGGCAATCATTTTTGATAAACTATCATCATCCAGCAGTAAACTTACTGTTATTTCAGAGTTTTCATTAAGCTCCCAGTCGGTTAATATTTGATTACCATCCGGTGTGTTGGTTATGATGTTTATCGTTTCATATCCTTTAGTATTATCATGCCCTATAAGTTCTTTGTTGCTAAGTGCCAAAATATACATTAGAAAATTAAAATCATCCCATTCTCTTAATTCAAGATTAACTTTTTTTCCTTTAGGAGATTTTATGTTCTTCATTTTTAAATGAAATTTTACCCGATCTCCTATTTGTGCTTCCTTTATTTCTTTATCATCTTTATCAGTCCACCAACCTTTTTCAAAATAACGATATGAAAGAGGAGCTTCCTTCGGCTCTCCGATAATAGTTCCTTCATCTGCCGTAAAATGACTACCTTTTTCTCCAAAGACTGAAAATTGATCCGTATAAACCTTCCAGGTTTCACACTCTATACTATTGGTTCCACCAATAATGCGAGTTATTTTTCCTCCTGCCATAATTAATGCATTTTAGATTTTTCTCCACTGTTATTGTCAAAAGTTCCTTTTGTATGCACTTCATTTTTATTTTCTGAAATAACTTTCTTTTCTTGGGATTGATCTGTAACTTCTTTTGCTTTTGATTTCCTTTCTCCCTGCGCAACTTCCATAATATTCGCCGCCATCAGAGAATAATCTGCAACCGCATTCTGCATCATCATGGCTCCTGCAAAACTAGAATGGTTTACACCAGCAGTTTCAGAAATGTTCATCCCTGCATTGGATGTAATATTCATGCCTGCCGTAATTGTTACGTTTTCACCCGCCGTAAAACTCATATTCTTGGGTGCATTCACATTAATATTTCCCTGTCCATCCATCAAATACGTATTCCCGCTCGGATCTTCAATGAAAACACTTCCTTCAGCATCATTCAGAATAATCTTGGTTCCAGATCTTGTGTGAATTACTTTCTTATCATTGCCAGAAGTGTGGTACGAACTCGTTTCACTCCCATTATAATGAGTTCCCATCACAAAAGGCTTTTCTGCATTTTGAGATTCGTGGCTTACCAAAACTTCCTCGCCAATCTCAGGAATAAAATGAAAACCTTTGCCTGATCCTGAGTGGGGTTGTATCAGTCTTATCCACGGGGTTTTCTGTCCTTTATCTTCCTGCCACGGGAATTGTACCCGCACTCTTCCCATTCCCATCGGGTCGTTGTTATCCATCACTCTTGCAGGCTGCTCTTCGCCTTTCGGTACGGCTTCGGTATCGATGTAAGGAGAGGCATTGAATAAATCGGGAATTCCGACAAACTCGTTGTAATATTCACCCGGCTCATAAACGTGCTTGATTTCTATAATGCGGTAGGTTTCCATTGCTTTACCGTTGATATCCGAAAGCTGGGTTCTCCCGCCTATTTTCAGTTCGGGAGTTTTACTTCTGCCTTTTACCTGCATCAGGTTCTCCCGCTTTTCTTTTTCCAGACGGACAGCTTCTGCCAATTGCCCTTCTGACCCTTTTTGGATTCCTGTATGGTTGAAGTGCATTTTTGGTTTTTTATTAAAAATGGTTTTCGAAGCAATGACCGCAATTGCCTGAAAAGGACTTTCCTTGAACTCGCTTTGTACACCATTGCTGTGTTTCTCTATTTTGGCTCCGCTCTGCGAGTCATAACCAGTGAAGGTAAATTCCTGTGCCTGCATCCGCATCTCAAATTCAACATCGATCAGATCCATATTTTCCCTAAGCTTCAAAACAGGCTGTACCTGACCTCCAAAAACCAGTTTTTCACCGTTGTAATACAAATATTCTCCGTGACGAATGGCGAGTCTCCGGATAAACTGATAATCAGATTCTTTGTATTGAACGGTGTAGGGAAGGGATTTTTTGTTGTAAGCATTCAGGTGATTGGCAGTAATCTCTACCTGTGCTTCCTCCGGATATTCTTCGTTAATTTGTTTGATGATCTGCTCCAGTGTTTTGTCTTCAAAACTTTGACAATCCTTACCGCTTTCTAACAAAATGCCTGGTGCAAATCCTGTAATGTGCAAATCTCCGTAACCGCCACCTTCGTCTTTTTTGTTGCGGATTTTCCCGACGATGCCTCTAAAATAATAGCGGGCTTCGCCAAAACGCCAATAGGTAATTCCTATTTCTTTTCCGGGTAATTTCCTGGAATTTTCCATCACATACCCTTTGAACGTGTCTAAAGCATCATCCGGAACAGTAATGGTAAAGGTATCGTGGTCATTGGTTTTCTGGTGAAGCTCTACTTCATAGCTGTTTTTTCTCAGAAATTCTTTTCCGTCTATGGTCAAAAGACAATAGACCATAGAGTTGGTTTTGTCGTGAAGCCAGTCTTGAAAAGAACGGCAAGTGCCGAATATAGAGGGGTCGAGGTTTTCGCTTTCCATAAATGTGTTTTTATTGTGTCAAATATAATTAATTATTGTATTCGATGTAGTTTTATCACAGAAATTTCTGAAATATCATAAGTGAGCTGATAAATAATATGATACAAATCATCAAAATTCTCTTAATTATTTTGTTTAACAATTTTGTCAAAACAATTGTTTGATCTATATTTGCACAAAATTGTTTAACAATAATGTCAAATCAAACAAAAAAAGATCAAACACAAGAATTAATCAAAGAGACTGCGAAGAATTTGTTTTTCGTGCAGGGGAAATTTAATGCAACAACACAGGAGATCGCAGACGAAGCCGGCGTCAACAGAACGCTCATCAACTATTATTTTCGCTCTCGAGATAACTTGATTCAGATTATTTTTGATGAAGCGCACAGAGTAGAAAAAGAAAAATCTGAATTGATTATGAATTCTGATCTGCCTTTTAAAGAGAAAATATCCAATTTCATAGACGGAAGTTTACAAACAAGTCTTCAATATCCTTATCTGGAAACTTATATTGTTTCACAAATCAATAAGGGAAGCTGCCACAAAAAAGATGTGGAAGAAGAAGATCTGAAAAAAATGTATCGAGAGATAGAAATAGAAATGGATTTGGGGAATATAGAAAAAATGGCACCTGTGCAGTTTGTACTCAACATGATCTCATTGCTGGTTTTTCCAAGTGCTGTTCGTCCTTTGTTCTTAGAAAATATGATGATCAGTGAAGAGGAATTTGATTTACTCATTGCTGACAGAAAAGAAATCATTATGAATATTCTTTTTAAAAATTAATCAAAAAGTGTTAAAGTATTTATAAAACTGAATCGTCCTTTAGCAATAAAAGCTAAATAATCAAAACTATTAAAAAAAATAAACGAAGTAATATATTATGAATAGAAAACTTGTAACTGCAAAAAAGCTAAAAATTGGGATAGCTGCAGCATTTATGATTTTCGGCTCTACATCTGCCTTTGCCCAGCAAGAGGTATCTTTACAGGAAGCCATCAAACAGGCTTTGCAAAATAAAGCTGAAGCCAAAAAAGCGGCTTTGCAGATCAAAAAAGCCGAATACAAGATTGCCGAAGCGAGAGCGGGTGCATTGCCACAAATCAGTGCTACTGCGGGTTTGACGTATAACCCGATCATTCAGGAATCACTTTTAGAATTCGGCGGAGAAAGAATTCGTGCTCAATTGGGACAGCCATGGAGCTCAAGCGCTGTCGTAACAGTGAATCAGGCTATTTTTGACCAAAGAGTTTTTACAGGTCTTAAAGCTGCGAAATCTACAAGAGAATTTTACGTTTTGAACGCTCAGCTTTCTAATGAGCAGATTATAGAAAATGTGGCAACTGCCTATTATCAGGTTTTTGTGCAGGAAGAAAATCTTAAAACATTAAATGTAAGCTATACGAATACTGAAAAAGTAAGAAACGTAATCAAAAGTTTAGTTGAAAACGGTTTGGCAAAAGGTATTGATCTTGACCGTACCAATGTACAGTTGACCAATATCAGCGCAAACAGACAACAATTGGTGAACGCTGTTGAGTTATCTAAAAACTCTTTGAAGTTCTACATGGGAATTCCTATTGATACACCAATTGATCTGGAGGAAAAAACAATTGAGCCAAAACCTGAATTGATTGCAGGAAATGTAGACTTAGATACAAGAACTGAAGTGAAAGTTTTGCAGAAAAACAGAGAACTTCTGCAATTTAATAAAAAAGCAACAGAAGCTTATTTATATCCTACGGTTGGTTTGCAGGCAAACTACGGTTGGGCCGGTCAGGGTTCTAAATTTCCTTTAACAAACGGTATCAATAATGGTGTTCTTTGGAGCGATTATTCTGCGATTGGTTTAAATATTAATATTCCGATTTTTACGGGTGGAGCTACGAAATCAAAGATTCAGCAGGCTGAGATTGATATTTTAGATTTAGATCAGGATATTCAGAATACTCAGTTGACTTTAAGCTTAGATTATAAAAATGCCATCACCAATATTGAAAATTCTCTGATCAATATAGAAAGCATGAAAAATAACGTAACATTGGCTGAAAAAGTTCAGAGAGATACACAGGCTAATTATCAATATGGTTTGGCAACATTGACGGAAGTTTTAGATTCTGAAAATGCTTTAACCGATGCAAAACAAAACTATACAACGGCATTATTAGATTACAAACAGGCTGAAATTAAATTAATTAAAGCTAAAGGAGAACTTAATACTTTACAAAACCCATAATAGAAATGAAATCGCTATGAACTACAGTACAAAAACTTATGAAAATGTGGCGATTGCATTTTACTTTTAAAATAATAAATAACTTCAAATGAAAAAAACTTTAATATATATCATCGTAGCTGCAGTGCTTATTGGTTTAGCAGCCTGGAAAATTACGGACAACAAAAAGAAACAGGAAACCGAAGTAAAAGAAGTAGCGAAGCAGGTTGACAAGATCAATGTGAATGTAGTGACTGTTTCAAGAGAAAATATTAACACAGATTATTCTGCAAACGGAACTTTTATCCCAAAACAGGAATCCAATCAGTCTTCTGAAATTTCAGGACGTATCGTGAGCGTTTTGGTGAAAGAAGGTTCTAGAGTAGGAGCAGGTCAGGTTTTAGCAACCATAAAAAGAGATGCGATTGAAGTAGATGTTACTCAGGCTCGGAACAATCTACAGAATGCAATTGCAGACAACCAGCGTTACGAAAATGCTTTCAAAACAGGAGGTGTTACCAAACAACAGCTAGACAATTCCAGATTACAGTTGAAAAATATGCAGGCTGCAGTAAGAGCTCAAGGTGTAAAAGTAAATGATACAAGCATCAGAGCAGGAATCAGCGGTATTATCAACAAAAAAATGGTAGAACCGGGAATGGTGGTTGCACCGGGAACAGCCTTGTTTGAAATCGTTAATATCAACAGCTTAAAACTTTCAGTTTTGGTAGACGAAAGCCAGATTGGAAGAATTCAATTGGGTCAAAATGTTTCTATCAATGTAAATGTTTTGCCAGAAGAATCTTTCAGCGGAAGAATTACCTTTATCGCTCCAAAAAGTGATTCTTCTTTAAACTTCCCAGTCGAAATCGAAGTTTCAAATAACGGAAAGTTGAAAGCCGGTATGTACGCAACGGCTTTATTTAAAACAAATAACGGCGCTGAAACTCAGAATATGCTGACGGTTCCTGCAGAAGCTTTCGCAAATGGAGTGAGCTCAGGACAAATCTTCATCGTTCAGAATGGTACTGCAAAAATGATCACTGTGAAAACAGGAAAAGTATATGGTGACAAAGTACAGATCATCAGCGGACTGAACGGTGGTGAGCAGGTAATTACCAGCGGACAGATCAACCTTGATAACGGTTCAAAAATCAACATCGTAAAGTAACAGAAGAATGAAGTTAGCAGAAATATCCATTAAAAGACCGTCCCTTGTCATCGTATTATTTACGATCCTGACGTTGGGAGGTTTATTAAGTTACTCCATGATGGGGTACGAGTTGATTCCGAAATTTGAAACCAATATGGTAACAATTTCTACGGTTTATCCGGGAGCTTCGCCTTCTGAGGTGGAAACTTCGGTAACCCGAAAGATTGAAGACGCTGTTGGTTCTTTGGAAAACGTAAAAAAAGTAGAGTCCTCTTCTTATGAAAGTTTATCGGTAATCATGGTTCAGCTGAACACCGGTGCCGATGTAAACTACGCTTTGAATGATGCACAGAGAAAGGTAAATGCTATTTTGGCAGACCTTCCTGAGGATGCAGATCCGCCATCGTTACAGAAATTCTCGCTGGATGATTTACCGATCATGACGTTGAGTATTTCAAGTAATAAGTTAAATAATAAAGAACTTTACGATCTTTTAGATAAAAAAGTAGAGCCGGTTTTCTCCCGTGTAAACGGTGTTGCTCAGGTTGACCTTGTGGGTGGACAGGAGAGAGAAATTCAGGTGAATTTAGATGAAAAGAAAATGCAGGGTTATGGTGTTGCGATTGCAGACGTACAGCAGGCAATTCTTTCTTCTAACTTAGATTTCCCAACAGGAGCTTTGAAGACGAGAACTTCAAGATCTACCATCAGACTTTCAGGGAAATACAGAAATATTGCTGAAATGAACAGTCTTGTAGTTTCCAATAAAAACGGAGCTCAGGTTCGTTTATCTGATATTGCAACAGTTTTCGATACTCAGAAAGATATTGAAAAAGTAGCGAGATTTAATCAAAATCCTACCATTTTACTTCAGGTGAAAAAACAGTCTGATGCCAATGCAGTATCAGTTTCTGAAGCAGTAAAGAAGACAATCGAGCAGGTTCAGACCAATTATACAGTTCAGGGATTAAAAGTTACGATTGTAGATGACAATACAGACTTTACGCTTGAAGCGGCAGACCACGTAATTTTCGATTTATTCTTGGCGATTATTTTGGTTGCTGTAGTTATGCTATTATTCCTTCACAACATCAGAAACGCATTTATTGTAATGGTTTCCATTCCGGTATCGTTGATTGCAACGGTAATTGGAATGTATTTGATGGGATATACTTTAAACCTGATGAGTTTACTGGGACTTTCACTGGTTGTAGGTATTCTTGTGGATGATGCAATTGTGGTATTGGAGAACGTTTACCGTCACATGGAGATGGGAAAAAGCAGAATCCGTGCAGCCTACGATGGAGCTTCAGAAATTGGCTTTACCGTAACAGCAATCACAATGGTAATCGTGGTGGTATTCTTGCCGATTGCGATGAGTTCAGGTTTGGTTTCAGACATCTTGGCGCAGTTCTGTGTCACGGTAGTTATTGCAACATTGTTCTCATTACTGGCATCATTTACCATCATTCCTTGGCTGTCTTCTAGATTTGGAAAATTGGTGCATTTAACGGGTAAAAATCCTTTCGAGAAATTTATTCTTTGGTTCGAAAAGCAATTAGATAAATTCACTCAATGGATTACGGGAATTCTGGAATGGGTTTTAAAAACTGGTTTAAGAAGGGTAATGACGGTCGTTCTTACGTTTGTACTTCTGATTGTAGTATCAGTGGGATTAATGGGGGGCGGATTTATCGGTGGAGAATTCTTCCCGAAAATGGACAGAGGTCAGTTCCTTGTTCAGATGGAATTACCTAAAGATGCTTCCGTTGAAAAAACAAACCAATTGACTTTACAGGTTGAGAAATACCTGAGAAATGATAAAGATGTAGTCGATATGATTACAACGGTTGGTCAGCAGTCATCAGGTTTTGGTGGAGCGCAGGCAACTTTATACCAATCAGAAATTCAGGTTATTTTAGTTGATAAATCTGAACGTAACGAAAGTACAGATATTAAATCTGCGAAAATTAAAAGAGCTTTAGAAGAAAAATTCACCGGAGTTGAGTTCAAAACAGCACCAATCGGATTAATGGGAGCAGATGCTGCACCAATCGAAATGGTAGTTACCGCTCCTGATAATGCAACGGCAAACAAAGAAGCCAACAGAATTCTTGCTTTGCTTAAAAAAGTTCCGGGAGCTGTAGATGCAGAATTATCTTCCGACTCAGGAAATCCTGAAGTGCAGGTGAATATCGACAGAGATAAAATGTCTTCTTTAGGTTTAAATCTTTCAAGTGTAGGTCAGACCATGCAGACTGCATTCTCAGGAAATACGGACGGAAAATTCAGAGCCGGAGAATACGAATATGATATCAACATCCGTTTTGGAGATGCCAACAGACAGTCGATTGATGACGTAAGAAACTTAATGTTCACCAACCCATCAGGCGAGCAAATAAGACTAAGTCAGTTTGCTGATGTGAAAATGGGATCAGGACCAAGTTTGCTTGAGCGTAGAGATAAAACAGCTTCAGTAAAAGTGAAATCTAAAGTGGTAGGACGTGCAATGGCTGATGTTGCCAACGAATGGGCAGACCAGTTTATGAACAACGAAAAAACAAAACCAGCCGGAGTAAATTACCTCTGGAGTGGAGATATGGAAAACCAGACAGAAGGGATGGGTACGTTAGGAATCGCTTTACTGGCGGCTATTGTACTGGTTTATCTGGTAATGGTTTCTCTTTATGATTCGTTTGTGTATCCTTTTGTAGTATTGTTCTCAATTCCTTTGGCATTGATCGGAGTAATGTTGATTCTTGCTATTACAGGAAATACGATTAATATCTTTACAATGTTGGGGATGATCATGCTGATTGGTTTAGTGGCGAAAAATGCGATTATGATTGTCGATTTTGCCAATATGAGAAAAGCTGCCGGCGCAAGTACGCATGATGCTTTGATTCAGGCAAACCACGCCCGTCTGCGTCCGATTTTGATGACAACGATTGCGATGATCTTCGGTATGATTCCGATTGCGATTGCAAAAGGGGCAGGAGCGGAGATGAACAACGGATTGGCTTGGGTAATCATCGGTGGTTTAACTTCATCGTTATTCCTTACCTTAATTATTGTTCCCACGGTTTATTCACTGTTCGACTCACTGTTGAGAAGAATGGGTAAACATGAAACAGTTGATTATGACGCTGAAATGAGAGCCGATTATGAAGAAAAAGAACTGAGTGAAGACGGTTACACCCCGAAACACACAGACTAAGATAATAACCTTAATTAACCTCAAAGCGCATCGATTTATTGATGCGCTTTTTTTGTCATTGCGATGAGCAAAGCGAAGAAGCAATCTCAAAGATAAGCAGGATCTCTATCATCCCGTATCTAGACACGAATCTTCCAACAATTCTCTAAAAACATTGTTTAGATCCCTCTTTTCGAACGAAAATATATTCAATTAATTTAAATAAACTTTACGCCTATGCTTTAAAAATTAAAACTAAAGATCAATAAAAAAAGCTTCCGGAATCAACCGAAAGCTTTCACTTATTTTTATTTGGAAAAATTAGTCTGCCATCACTTCACCAGACTTTCTAAAGATAAAATTTCCATAGATATGTCTTCTTGCAAAACGGCTTGGAGAATCTGCATTCACCATTTTAATATAGGTATTTCTTGGAACTCCGATGTATTCAAACATTTTCCCGTTCAGATGCTGAACTTTCAAAATCGATTTTTCAAGATAAAAATCCTGAATATTAGATTTCGTGATTGTTTCCGTGTATTCTTCTTTATATTTTTCCTGCGTTTCTGGGTTGATGCTTACCAAAAAGTGATAGGCTTCAATGATTGATTTGCTTTTTTCTTCAGCCGCCAGTTTCCCTTCTTCATCATTTACAAATTTATCAGGATGTGTATCCTTCATTGTATTTCTGTAAATTGTTTTTAAATCTTTTAAAGTAGCCGTTTTATCAACGCCGAGAAGCTTTCTGTGTTCGCCTATTCTTTTCATAATGGATGATCCTTTTTACGGGATGCAAAATTAGGCTTTTTAATTGAGAAAATCGTAAGTTTTTGATTATTAATTTGTTTGAATTAAAATATTAATAATAATCATGATTTTTACTATGATTATACAAAAAAAATGTCAGAATTAATCATTGCGAAATAATAAAATTTCATGTAAATTTGTAACCAATGTCTAATGTTGTACAACTTGGTTATGAAAGAATATTACACAATTTCTGAAGCTGCTGAACTTTTAAATAAAAGCACAAAAACACTTAGAAGATGGGATGAAGATGGGAAATTGGTTGCTGTGCGAGAACCAATGAGCAATTACCGTGTGTACAACAAAAATGATATTCAGAATTTATTTCCAGATTTATTAGTTGAAAAGAAAAATGAAGTGAGTAACTATGTAAAACCATATAATGATTATAAGGTTTTAGAACTTTTTGCTGGTGCAGGTGGTTTGGCAATTGGTCTTGAAAAAGCAGGTTTGAAATGTGAAGCATTGAATGAAATTGATAAATTCGCATGTCAAACTTTAAGAATAAACAGACCTCATTGGAAAGTTTTTGAAGGCGATATTAAAAATTTTGGTTTTTCAGAATTTAAAGATAAAATTGATGTTGTTACTGGTGGTTTCCCTTGTCAGGCTTTTAGTTATGCAGGCAAAAGATTAGGTTTGGAAGATGCCAGAGGAACACTTTTCTATGAATTTGCCAGAGTTGTGCAAGAAGTCAATCCTCCAATTTGTATCGGTGAAAATGTAAAAGGACTTTTAAGCCACGAAAATGGAAACACGTTGAAAGGAATGATTTCTATTTTAGATGAAATTGGATATAACGTAGTTCCAGTAGAAGTTCTGAAAGCTATTAACTTTAAAGTTCCTCAGAAACGAGAACGATTAATTTTGGTCGGAATTAGAAAAGACATCAATATTCAATTTAGTTATCCAAAACCTTTCAATAAAATTTATAATTTAAAAGACGCTTTGAAAAAAGGAGAATTATTTGATACCGATGTCCCGATTTCCGGAGGTGCAAAATATCCTCAAAGCAAAAAAGCTGTTTTAGATTTAGTTCCTCCCAAAGGCTATTGGAGAGATTTACCTTTAGAAATTCAAAAAGAATATATGGGCGGAAGTTTCTTTTTGGGCGGAGGAAAAACAGGAATGGCAAGAAGAATTGGTTGGGATGAGCCTAGTTTGACATTAACATGCAGCCCTGCTCAGAAGCAAACCGAAAGATGTCATCCAGATGAAACCAGACCTTTTACAGTTCGTGAATATGCGAGAATTCAGACCTTTCCAGATAATTGGGAATTTGCAGGTTCTTTGGCGCAGCAATACAAACAAATTGGAAATGCAGTCCCTGTGAATTTGGGACGTGAAGTAGGATATTCTATTATTAAATTTTTAAATTCTTATTATAATTTATCAAAACCTAAGTAATAGCTGTAATTTTCAAAAGTTATCTGATCTAATATTGATTTTTTAGATTTTTCGGTCTCAGAAGTGATTTCTTCTAAAGCTGAATTTTCCTTTACTAAATCTCCTTTCTCGATAGAGTTTAAGTGGTCTGAAATTACTAAAGGCAAAGCTTTATATAATTGCAATAAAGCATCATCACAACCAGAAAGAAGTGAATAAAAGCGATCTCCAGAAATTTTAAATACTCTGCTGTGACCGTATTCTTTACCATTAATATCGCCTTTCCAGCTTTCCTCAAAACTACCTTTCGCTAAAATTTGCACCCAATAACATTTTGCCTTTTTATAATCATCTGCGTAACGTGCTAATTTTTGAAATAATGCTTCAGCAGAGCTACTGTTCATGGTGTTATGTTTATTTTTGATATCTGCAAACAATGTATTATCTGTCGCTTTCACATCAAAACCGCTCAAGTTTCCAACTTCAAATCCAGTAATTCCTCCTAAAACTTGCTCATGAAAGGTTCCAATCGAATTGTTGATGGATTTATCTATTTGTCTAAGTATTTCAGATTGAATCAAATCTTCCTCAGTAATATCATTGAATTTTGAATCAAAAGTTAGCTTGATAGTGTCAACTTTATTTGAATAAAAACTTTTTTTTGAAATATTATTTTTGGCTTTTAAATATGAATTGTGAAGATTTTTCACACACTGTAATAAATGTTCATCAGATACAAATTCCACATATTTATTTGCCATAATAAAGAATATTTTTATTTTGTCCTCAAAAATATAATTTTTATTTTAAAAATATTCAATATAAAAAAGAAGATAACTAAACCTCCCTTTTCAACTCCTCAATTTTCTCATCAATAAACCCCGCTTTATCCTTTTTCATCACACCCAAAATCATCTTCTGGCTTCTAGGAATTTCACAATATTTTTCAGCCCATAGATTAATTTCTATAAGCAAAGGAGGAAGATTAATCCCTTCTTCAGTGAGTTTATATAAAACTTTTGCTTTGCTGTCAGGATTATCTTGTTTGCTGATAATGCCATTTCCTTCAAGCATTAAAAGACGTGAAGCCAGAATATTGGTCGCTATTTTCTCGTCAGATTTTAGAAAATCCCCCCATCTAAAGCAGCTTTACACGGCTATACAGAAGCATTAAAAAAAAACTTACGAAGAGCAGGAAAATGTTCAGATTGACGAAGTATACCCACTCACTATTAGTTAATACAGAATTTTCTGCTCAAATTGGCGGAGACAACGGAATTCCGCCTTCTCAAGTTGCCGACGAATTGTTTCCGGTACTTACGAAAAATCAGTACGATGTTCCGGTAGGAGATTCAAAATAGTTTTTTGCAAAGATTTGTTTAAACTTAAAAATAAAAAAAATCTCTGTTGATAATTTGAAATACAAATTCTAACAGAGATTTTAATTTATTTCAAAAAGGTTATTTTTTATTTACTCCTGATCCAGATAAGTAAGTTTAGCATCTTTTACAAACTCCTCGACACTCATATTTTTAACTGCTTTAGAATTCGTCAATTCAAAAAAATAAATAATAGGATTCGGCAGATTTCTGTTTTTGGTAGTCATTCTAAATCTTTTTACCTTATCGTTAATGTTCAAAAAAGGAAGTTCAGAAATATTTACCGTAATATTGTTTACATCGAAAGAAGCTTTTGGGTCTTTCTGCAGTTTTAAAAATCTTTTTTGAGTTTTATCTGTGGTTTCATCCAGAAACTTCTGCATTTGATAGTCTGTCAAAAGTTGCGGATAGATTAATCCCTGCTTTAGAATTGAGAAAGTTATTTGATCTTTATTATCAAAGAAAATTACTTTATTATCAAACAGAACCTGATTTTCTTTTGCGGTGATCTGATCTTCAAATTTTTTATAATTTTTATTTTTATACTCAAATTTAAAATGTTCAGCAGCACGTTGATCTTTTGTACTCAATACTTCTTTTTTCTGACCAAAAGTAATGACCGAAAACAATAAATAAAGTATAATAGAAAATTGCAGTTTCATAGTTTTATGTTTTTAAATAAATCTACAGTAAATTTTTAAGGCGTAAATATTGAAGTAGCATGATGGTTTTTGCATCTTTAATCTTACCCGCATCAATCATTTCAAGAGCTTTGTCAATAGCGATTTCCAAAACTTCAATGTCTTCACCTTCTTCTTCCAGACCACCACCGTTTGTGATTTTCATCTCGCTGGAATATTCAGCAATGAAAAAATGAAGAATTTCTGTAACAGATCCGGGTGACATATATGCTTCAAAAACCTTTTCAACCTTCGATATTTTATAACCGGTTTCTTCTTCAGTTTCTCTTTTTATGCATTCTTCGGCATTGTCGTTATCCAGCAAACCGGCACAGGCCTCGATCAGCATCCCGTCAGCATTTCCGTTGATGTAAGTCGGCATACGGAATTGTCTCGTCAAAATTACCTTTTTTGTGGTTATACTGTACAATAAAATCACTGCTCCGTTTCCTCTGTCGTAGGCTTCTCTGCTTTGAGTTTCAGTTGTTCCGTCTTTTTTTAGAATATTGAAAGTGATCTTTTTTAAAGTATACCAATTATCGGATAAAATTTCTGTATTTTCAATAGATATGTTTGTATTTTGCATAGATTTTACAATCTTGTTTTATATTTTGTTTAATTTATTTTTTGAGTAAATCTTCCAGCGCATTTTTCAAATTCGGAAACTTAAATCGGAATCCTGTATTTTGGAGTTTTTCGGATGAGGTTCTCGAGCCTTCAAGCAAAGCTACAGCCAGTTCACCAAAGATTATCTTCATCATAAATGCCGGAATATTGGGCATAAATAGAGGTTTATTTAAAACTTCAGCAATTTCTTTCGTGAAATTTTCATTATCGGTATGTTGAGGTGCAGATGCATTGTAAGCTCCGATCATATTTGGGTTTTTTAATGCAAATTCATAAACAGAACAAAGATCATCAATATGAATCCACGGAATATACTGTCTTCCGGTTCCGATGGGTGATCCGATTCCGAATTTTACAGGTTCCGACATCTTTTTTAATGCACCTTCTTTATCTGACAAAACTATAGAAGTTCTTATTTTAACCACTCTTTCTGCAACACCATTTTCCAAAAATTTGTCTGCAGCTTTTTCCCAAAGAATAACGACTTTACTTAAAAAATCATTTGCTTTTTCGTCATCTTCTTTGAAAATTTTTTCTGAAGTTATTGCACCGTAAATTCCTACAGCCGAAGCTGAAATAAACGATTTCAGTTGAATATTTTTCTTTTGTAAAGTTTTTAAAATTAAATCTGCAGAATCAACTCTGCTTGAGATGATTTCTTTTTTTCGCTCATCAGTCCAGCGTTTTTCTGAAATATTGGCTCCGGCAAGATGAATGATATGGCTTACATTTTCAAAAGCTTTCTCATCAATTTCTCCCTTTTGAATATTCCATTCAAACTCATTTTCATGCTTTTTAGTCCGGGTTAAAAATCGGAGAGAATACTCGTTTTCAAGTTTTTTTGCTAAAGCTTTTGCGACAGATCCGCTCGCTCCTGTGATGACTACGATTTCTTTCATGTATTGATTTGCCTATGTCTTATTAAATATATATTGAAACAATTTATGCCTTAAAGTGGTGGGTAGAAATTGATTAAAATGAATCACTTAATTTTTAACGATTAAAATATAATCATCATCCAAAAATTTATAGCCTTGATCGTACACAAATTTATATTCCGAACCGTTTTTATAAACTTTTATTTGTGTAAAATAATTAAAATCAAATCCTAAGCCATCGAGTTTAGATTTTGTGATTTTGGTTTTTCCCTCAATATTGGTTTCGCTCAAAATTCGATAATTACGGCGGAGTTTGTTGTTAACATTCCGCATCAGATTGCTGGAATCTTTATTTTGTTTGTTGTTGTAAGCATTTCTACAGGCGTCATTGCAGAATTTTTTATCTGATCTTTCAATGATTTTTTCACCACATTCCAGGCATTCCATAATAATTAGTTTTTCAAACGTTGATTGTGTTTTTTATGTAGAATTTTTTTCCATTTATTGCTTGCAGGATAACTTCTGTTTTTCGTGATATTGTTAAAAAATAAGGCTACCAACAGTAAAATTATACAACCCGATAAAACCGGAGAAAGTACATACCAATATCCTAAATCAGCAATTTTTCCGGGAGAAGTTACGGCTATCAAAGCGGTTGCTCCACCGGGAGGATGAAGTGTTTTAGTATATTGCATTAAAACGATAGAAAAAGCTACTGCCAAAGGTGCGGAAAGCCATACGATATCCGGAACAATCTGATAAATGGTAACTCCTGTCAAAGCTGAAAGTACATGACCACCAATAAGATTTCTCGGTTGAGCCAACGGACTTTGAATGGCACCATAAATCAGTACACTTGAGGCTCCGAATGAACCAATTAAGAAAATATTTTCCTGTTCCAACAAATAGTGTGATTGCATAAAAGCAATAATTCCGATTCCGAAAAAAGCACCTAGAAAAGACCAGAAATGTTCTTTATAATCAACCAGGGTTTCTTTATAGATCACATATTTTGATACACGGTAGGTTCTTCTCAGCGTTTTCTTCACAGCTTTTATATTAAAATTTAAAGATACAAATATCCATTTGAAAACGAATGGCAATTTCATTTGACAAATAAATTTAGCTTAAATTAATTTTTTATTCTCAGAAAAAAGTTCCAATTTTGCGCTATCAATGGGGTGCTGCACAATTGCGGCTGAGATGATACCCGGGAATCTTCCACACCTGATCCGGATAATGCCGGCGTAGGGAATTTGATTTATCATCTCATCATTTAATTTATATAAGTTAATTTGATGCAGGAAATTTTACAACAGACAACCTGGCCGGAATGGTTTGGGGTCTTCTTTTCAATTTTTCAGGTCCTTTTGGCCCGAAAAAACAATTCGAACAATTATCTTTTTGGGATTGCCGGAATTTCACTCACACTGTATGTGATGATTCAGTCTAAACTCTACGCAGAGTTTACGCTCAATCTTTACTATTTGGTAATGAGCATTTACGGCTGGATGTATTGGAAGTTTGGAAAGAGAAAATCGGAAACGGTGATTTCTGAAACTACCAATCAGGAAAAATTAATCACAGCAGGAATTGTGATTGGAACATTTAGTCTTTTCTGGTTTTTTCTGACGCAATTTACCGATTCTGATGTTCCGGTTTTAGATTCATTAGTCAGTGCTTTTGCATGGGCAGGAATGTGGTTGATGGCAAGAAGAAAAATTGAAAACTGGATTTTACTCAATATCAGTAACATCATCGCAATTCCGTTGTTGATTCACAAAGATCTGTATCTGTATGCAGTTTTGACGGCTTTCTTATTCATCGTTGCAATTTCAGGATATATGGAGTGGAGGAAAATCATTAAAAAAAGAGTCGATGCTTACGCTTGAAGAAATCAGAGATAAAATGTTGGGAGCTACGGAAGTTTCTCCATCGATAATTGATCAAATTCATCAGGAAAGATTGCTGCAAATTTGGGTTCCGAAGATCTATGGCGGATTAGGTTATCGCTTGAAAGAAGGACTATCTGTTCTGTTTGATTGGTCAAAAATTGACGGAAGTTTGGGATGGATGCTCACTTTATGTTCGGGAGCCAATTTTTTCTCACGGAATTTGAAACCCAATATTGCAAAAGAATTATTCTCTGACCCAAAAACCTGTTTCGGGGGGAGTGGAATGATTGGCGGAACTGCCGAGAAACAAAATGACGGAACTTTTCTGATCAACGGACTTTGGCATTTTGCAACGGGAGCTCCACATCTAAGTCATTTCACTTTAAATGCTGCATTAACTGAAAACGGAAATCCTTTGCTGGATGAATCTGGTTCTGAAATCATTCGGTCATTTGTTATTTTTAAAGATCATGCAGAAATTATTCCCAACTGGAAATCGATGGGCATGAAAGCAACGGGAACGTATTCTTTTAAAGTTGAGAACGCAAAAGTTTCGGAAGATTACAGTTTTATTTACGATGAATTTTTCACAGATGATGTTTTAGATAAAATTCCGTTCAGGATTTTTGCAGATTTGACATTACTGGTCAATTATCTTGGGATGGCGAAGCATTTTTCGGAAGTAGCGGTTAAAATTCGTCCGCATTTAGATTTGAATTTATTCAACCAAAAGATCGATGAGCAAAAAGAAAATGTAATACATTTTGCCAACGAAATTGAAGTTTTGCTGAATGATTTTCAATTAATAAGTCCTGAAAAACAATCAGAAATTCACAGCTTTGCCAATGATTTGGTAGAAAGCTTATCGCATCAGATTTTGGAAATTTATTTCCAATTAGGACTTCGGGCGACACATACTGATTCTGAAGTTTATCAGATTTTTTGTGATTTTTTTACGGCGACGCAGCATTCTAATTTTAGGAGGGAGTTTGAAATAGTTTAATTATTACAACAAATGCTTTTTTTTATTTTTTTATCCACATATTCGCAACCTCTACATGTTGATAAAATAATATCCAATTGGTTTTTTCAGAGATTATTGTCACATTGTCCGAACCTGGATAAAGAAAATCTGTCCAATATTTTAAGAAGATTTCTTTGGTAGTTTTCAAAGTGATTTTTCGTTCCCAGGAAATTATAAGGTCTTCATTAAACGGCTTTAGAAAATTCCCGACTTTATTTCTAAACTTTTCAATCTTTTCTTCACTTTCAGAATTTGCAGAAAACCAATCCGTTTCACTATATTTTTCAAAAAGGGTTGATTCTGATTCAAAATAATCTATAATCTTATTTAATTTTTTTGATTCAGTTTCTGACAAAGGTATAATTTCGCTTTTCTCACTTTCTGAGATTAAAGGATTATGAATTTTATCGAACCTCCAGCCTAAGCTAAAGTTATCCAAATAAATTATTTCCTTATTTTCAATTTTTATATTCATCTTTTTTATGTTTTGTTCACAAAATGTATTATATCTTTTTTGGACTTAAAACTGCGAGAAATTAGAAGCTAAAACTATCAACAAAATATAAATTATTTGCGAAATGGAACCATAACAACGGATAAATCTAACAAAAAGTTCAACTTGGATTTAGCACCGCATTTTGCCAAACTGCTATTACTTGTTGGCGTTTTCGTTAGTCATTGTTTAAGTTAATTTTATATATTGTTGGGAACTCGCAAATATTTGTTAAGTCGCCTTGAATTATTAGTAAGTGAGCTGTGTCTGTTTGTTCGCTGTAATTGTATAAACGATAAAGATAATAGTTCTCTTTTTCGATTTTACTTCGTTCAAGTTCGTTTCTTGTTACGAAAAAGGTTGAGTTCTGTCCGTCTTTTGTAGTTTTAACTTCTATGAAAATTTTATTTCCGTAAATATCAAATGATTGTATGTCAAAACCTGTTCCGTCTCCTTCGTCTTTTGATGTATGCTTTATCTTGTCAATTAGATTATAAAGTTTGGCGTTTTGTAACTTCTCAATTTCGTATTTCATAACCCACAGTTCGCCTAAATCGCCTAATCTTTTATTTTCAATTCCGTTTTGAATAAAGTTTACATTTCTTCCACGGAAACTAATTTGGTTATCATAAATTGCTAAGTCAGTTGATAAAACATTGGTTTCTATTATTTCTATTCTTTCTGTCGTATCAACCAAAATCGTTTGGAACAAATGTCTCGCAACTGCATATATAAAATCTTGTGTTAGAATGTTAATGTTTTCATCATAATAACAGTCAGAAGTTATTCGGTTTTTATGAAGTTTTAATAACTCTTGATCGAGCGAAAGTTCAAATCTTATTAGTTCACATTGGCTATTAAAGTGTCCGATGTTTTCAAGATGTCCCTTAACTGGTTTGTAAACTAACTCTAATTTTTCAGAAAACTGTTTGAACATTTCAAACTTGTAGAAAAAGTATCGTTCAGGATAACGCAAAACTAAATATACAATTATTGCTCTTGTGTCTTGGTATGATTTTTTGTTCTCAAATAATTCATTATTTATTGTGTTAATGCTTATTTGAAAATTTTGAATTCGCTCACACAAATCTTCTTCTTCATCATACAACTTTCTAAAAAGTTGTTGAACTTCATGGGGTTTATGTTCAGCATATTGAACTAACATTCGTAATGGAAAATACGATCCGCTGTCTAAAAGATTTTTTGTTCTACTTAATGAAGACAATAACATTTCATAGAAATTTTCAGCTTCAATGTTCCAATTGTCTTGGTAACATTTTACAGCTTTCCATTTGTAAATTTCTTCTTGATTTACTCTGTCAAAATTGAGTTTATACTCGTCTATATAATGTCTCAAAATCTGTCTGTTCATTGTTTATGGTGTGTGTGTTTTCATGATACGCTTGTAGTTAACTCTCAAATTTACGCAATACCTATAGTTTTATCAAAATTATTTTAATAACGTAACGTTATGATTATTAGGATTAATTTCATTTTCAAACGACTACAAACGAATTTAAATAGTTTTAAACCGATTATATTTTCAAATCTGACGAATCTTTGCAACAGAGATTTGAGAAAACAGTGAACGTCTCTTATCTAAATTACTAATCTTAAAAATATAAAGTTATGTCACTAAGAAACAAAGTTACCTTAATCGGTTTTACAGGAAAAGAAGTTGAAACAGTAAACTTCGAAAATGGAGGTATGAAAGCATCAGTATCATTAGCAACCAATGATCATTACACCAACGCAAAAGGTGAGAAAGTGGAAGAAACGCAATGGCACAGTTTGGTAGCGTTTGGGAAAACTGCTGAAATCTTCCAGAAATATGTTCCGAAAGGAAAGGAGATTGCTGTTGAAGGTAAAATTACGTACAGATCGTATGACGACAAAGACGGTGTGAAGAGATATATTACCGAAATAAGAGTAGATGAAATTCTGCTTTTGGGAGGAAAATAGATGTTGAATTCTAATATCACAAATGATGCAAGTAAAAGTTTTAAAAGTGAGAATTGCAGACGAATATCTTCTGCAGGATCAGAAAATGATTGATGATTTTTTGAATAATCATGAAATATTGAAAGTAGAAACTGCTTTTGTTCATGATGAAAACTTTTGGTCTGTTGTTTTATGTTTCAACGAATATCAAAACACGGCGAACAAAAATGTTGTCAAAGATTCTAAAAAAGTCAAATATTCAGCCGAAGACGAAATACTGAACCCGGACGAAATAATAATTTTGGAAGCCTTAAAAATCTGGCGCTCCGAAAAAGCAAAAGAACAGAATCTTCCGTCTTATTTTATTGCCACCAACAAAGAATTAATTTCTGTAGCAAAATATAAACCTGCAAAAAAAGAAGAACTGCTAGACATTAAAGGTTTCGGAAAACATAAGATTGAAAATTATGGTGAAGAGATTTTAGAGATTTTAGAAAATGTCTGAAATTTAAAAAACATAAAACACAAATGATTAAATGAAAGGTCGGAGAAATATGATCTCCGGCTTTTTATTCATTTAAAAGTCCTTTCAATTCCTTATTTTTGCAGGCAATTACTCATTATTTATTACATATTACCCATAAAATATGAAGCCAAGCTTAGCCAAAGGAACAAGAGATTTTACATCCATTGAAGTATCAAGAAGAAAATACATCATCAATATATTACAGAAGAATTTTGAATTATTCGGGTTTCAGCCTTTGGAAACACCGAGTTTTGAAAATCTTTCCACTTTGACGGGGAAGTACGGTGAAGAAGGGGATCGTTTGATTTTTAAGATTTTGAATTCAAGCATCAACGAGGCTAAAGAGGATAAGAAAATTCAGATGCAAAATGATTTTCAAAGGGCTTTAGATAAACCTTTTAGTTCAGAAAGTCTTACTGATAAAGCACTTCGTTACGACCTCACTGTTCCCTTTGCAAGATTTGTAGCCATGAATCACGGGAAACTGACTTTCCCATACAAACGTTATCAAATTCAGCCGGTTTGGAGAGCAGATCGTCCACAGAAAGGGAGATTCAGAGAGTTTTATCAGTGTGATGCCGATGTTGTAGGAAGCGAAAGTCTTTGGCAGGAAGTTGATCTGGTACAATTGTATTTGAAATCTTTTGCTGAATTAAAAGTTTCGGTTACCATTCACATCAACAACCGCAAAATACTTTCTGGTTTGGCAGAATATGCAGGAATTACAAATAAGTTGATTGATTTCACAGTCGCTTTAGATAAATTAGACAAAATTGGTAAGGATGGAGTCGTGAAGGAGCTTTTAGAAAAAAATATTTCCCAGGAATCGATTGATAAATTAGATTTCCTTTTCACACAGTCGAATGATGCTTTAGAAAATCTTCTTCAGTTAAAAGAAAAATTTGCAGGAAACGAAATTGGATTAAAAGGTGTTGAAGAGTTGGAATTTGTCATCACTCAGTCTGTAAATTTGGGAGTCGATATTCAGAATTTGGTTTTCGATATTACTTTAGCTCGTGGTTTAGATTATTACACGGGAGCAATTTTCGAGGTGAAAGCTGATGAAGCACAAATGGGTTCCATCGGCGGTGGCGGGAGATATGATAATCTTACGGAAGTTTTTGGAGTGAAAAATATTCCCGGAATCGGAATTTCTTTCGGTCTTGATCGAATTTATCTTGTGATGGAAGAACTCAATCTTTTCCCTGAAGATGCCACATCAAACGTAGAATATTTGTTCGCCAATTTTGGTGGTGAAGAAACTTTGGAAGCTTTAAAATTGATCATCCGATTAAGAGAAAAAGGAATTTCAGCTGAACTTTATCCTGAAAGTGCAAAAATCAACAAGCAATTTACTTATGCTGAAAAGAAAGGGATTAAAAATCTTGTTTTCTTAGGCGAGGAAGAAATGAAAAACAAAACGGTTACTTTTAAAAATTTAGAAGCAGGTGAACAGAAAACGGTTTCTCTTGAAGAATTTCTTGATGGTAATTTTTAATCTTCCCAGCCACAAAGCGTTTTCCCTAAAGTCTGAGCTTTTTTGAGGCTCACTTTGATGATTTCATGCTTGCAATTTGATAAACCTCTGCAATTTTTTGTGTAGTGATATTTCTTGCCTCCAGAACTGTCACAGAGATAGACATCAGATTTATTAATGGATATTCCGTTCAGATTTAAGATAACGGTTAATAAAATAAGAATTAAATTTCTCATAATGAATATATTAAAATTCCGGCTTATGAGCCGGATTTTTCACATCATTATCGTTTTTTCAAAGATAGTTGCTTTGTTGAAGATATTTATACTCGATAAATATTATTGTGTAAATATTTGAAAAAATTTATATTTACAAAAAAACCAATGAAAAATTATTTAGAAATTAACAAAAACTCATGGAACGCTAGAGTAGAACCTCATCTGGAGTCAGATTTCTACTTTGTCAATGAATTTCTGAACGGAAGAACTTCGCTTAATTCTATTGAACTTGAACTTTTAGGCGACCTAAAAGGTAAAAGTATTTTGCATCTTCAGTGTCATTTTGGTCAGGATTCTATTTCCCTTTCCAGAATGGGAGCTAAGGTTACCGGAATCGATTTGTCTGATAAGGCCATTGATGTGGCAAAAAATTTAGCAGAACAGTGTAGAACAGATACCCAATTTATCTGCACAGATTTGTATAATCTTCCAAATATTTTAGAAGAAAAATTTGACATCGTTTTTACAAGTTACGGAACGATTGGCTGGTTGCCGGATTTGGATAAATGGGCAAATGTAGTGAGTCATTTTTTAAAGCCGGAAGGAGAATTTGTCATGGCAGAATTTCATCCTGTAGTTTGGATGTACGATGATGATTTTAATGCAGTGGCCTATAATTATTTTAACGAAAAACCGATAGAAACCTCAGAAGGAACATATGCAGATACTTCCGCAGATATTGTTCAGGACTATATTTCATGGAATCATCCTTTGTCTGATGTCCTGCAAAATTTAATCAATAAAAATTTAATACTGGAAAACTTCAGCGAGTTTGACTGGTCGCCCTATTCATGTTTCAGGCACGTTGAAGAGTTTGAAAAAGGCAAATGGAGAATCAAAAAATTCGGAAACAAAATTCCGTTAGTTTACGCATTAAAAGCAAAAAGAAGTCATCGTAATGATGACTTCTTTTATATGAATGTAAATAATATTAAAATTTGTTATCTAAAATTAGATATTTGATGCTGTATCTTCAACTTTAGATTTCGTTTCATCAAATTTATTTTGAGCCTGTGAAGCAACATCGTTTGCTTTAGTTTTCAAATCATTTCCCCATTTGTTAAGGTTGTCTTTCGCACTGTTGATCTTGTCCTTTACAGCTTGTTGCTCTTCCGGAGTAGATTTTTTGTATTTCCAATAAGCTAAAGCACCTAATCCTAATAAAGCTAAAATACCGTTTGTCTTATTTCCCATGATTTTTGATTTTAAGTTATATTAAATTGTTATACAACTTACTATGTAAAATACGTGCCAAAAAATTATTGGGATTGATAAATAAATGTTAAAATTTAATTAAACATTTCAAAATTTTCTCCGTCAAAACTTGCAAAAACCATAGTAGGGTAAGAGTCTTGATGATAAATATTTCCTTTTTTATCAATAGCAATCGCACCTGCAAAACCATCTATTGTTTTTAGTTCTGAAAAAGTTTTCTCAAACGCTTCTTTAATATCCATTCCGTCAGTAACTCGGGTTACAATTTTTGTTGCAGTTGCGTTACTTACAATATCTTCTCCAACTCCTGTACAGCTAACCGCACAAAACTCATTGGCATAATTACCTGCTACGGTTGCAGAGTCAGAAATTCTTCCGGGGATTTCAAAACCTTTGCCACCTGTAGAAGTTGCCACTGCCAATTTACCGTCTTTATCCATGGCAACGCAGCCAACTGTGCCTTTTCCGCCGTTGTTTAGTTTTGCTTCGTACTCTTTTCTGCGTTGAGGAATTTCAGTTGAAAAGTTTTTAAAACCATGTTCAGAAGCATAGTTTTTGGCACCGCTTCCACCTAAAACACGATCCTCTTCTTTCATTAAATCTTTAGCCACAAAAATCGGATTTTTCACATCCTGAATATTGATAACACCACTCATTTTTTGAGTTGCACCATCCATTATCGCTGCACTCATTCGTATAATACCGTCACTTTGAATTTGTGAGCCGATTCCGGCATTGTACAATTCATCATCTTCCAAAAGTGAGACAGCATAAGCAACCGCTTCAAAAGCTGAATGAGATTCTAAATATTGAAATGATTTTTTAGCAATATCTTTTAAAGAATTTTGCTTGGCAGTTTTTACCTCATTGCTTTGGTCGCTTTCAGAGAAAAAACCTCCGTGGATGATGATTTTCATAAAATATAATTGATGGTTGATGAAATATAATTGATAAGAGACAATTGATGATTTATAATAGAATAAAATCATTTATTACCATCAACTGTTACTCATAATTTACGTTTGCGGGATCGGATTAAATTGAGAATTTTCTATCGTTAATTTTCTTGTTGTTAAATCATAATGGTCATTCATCGACATTACATGAACTGTCAGATTATCAATAGAAATTGGTTCACCAAGATTGATATTCGTAAGATTGGTGTCCTTAATAAATCTTCCATCAACAATGATTACAAGTCCGGATCCGACAGCAGTCATGGTATCGTTGTAGATGAAAAGTCCGGTATCTTCACCTAAACCGATTCCTAAAGTCCTGGGATTGTTGACTACAGCCTGAAAGAGACGTCCGATTCTTCCACGTTGTACAAAATGAGTATCAACGATAACATTATCGATCAATCCTAAACCTTGTGTCGTTTTTATTTCACCTTTCAACAAAGCTTCAGAGCTGCTTCCCTGATAAATCATATTTTCAGAAGCTGCTGCAGCTCCTGCGGAAGTTCCGGAGTAGATAAAATCCTGCTCCAGATATTTAAGGAGAATAATATCGTGAAATCTCGTGCCTCCGAGAATAGAAGTTAATCGCAGCTGATCGCCACCTGTGAACATAACTACATCTGCAGCGTTTGCTCGTGCAACAATAGCGTCAGAATTAGCTTCTTCACGGTTATGAATATCAAGAATATTTACATTTTTAGCTCCTAAAAATTCAAAAGCTTTTTTATATTCGGCACCTACAATTTGAGGGATCTGTGATGCAGTAGTGATTACTTCAATGATTGAATTTTCTTTGTTTTTAGACTCAGTGATAATTTTTCTTAAAATTCCTCTCTCAAAAAAATTAAGATTTTTTTCAATGTTCTGATCGTAATCGGTTTCGGAGAAACTGCCTTTATTAACAGCACCACCGATAATAATTAATTTTCCAACAGGTTTCATAGCTTGCAAAGTTAGAAAATTATTAATTGTTGCGGAAATATTAAGAGGTTTTTATCGTATTTGCTTTGCTTCTGAATTGATTACGAAATTTAAACTTTTTTAATAAATCTTTAAACAGACTGTGGTTTTTTTTAAGCTTTTACATTATCTTTGATTTTAAAAGATATTTTTTATTAATACAAATTACGTCATTAAAATATGAAAATTGAGAAAATACAAGCTTTAAGGGGTCCTAATATTTGGAGTATTAGAAGAAAGAAGCTGATACAAATGCGTTTGGATCTTGAAGAGTTGGAAAATTTTCCTACCAATAAAATTGAAGGCTTTCGAGAAAGAATAGAAAAACTCATTCCCTCACTTATCACTCACCGATGTTCTGAAGGTACACATGGCGGTTTTTTTCATCGTGTAGAAACCGGAACCTGGATGGGTCATGTGATTGAACATATTGCTTTAGAAATTCAGACTCTCGCAGGAATGGAAACTGGCTTTGGAAGAACACGGGAAACAAAAACTCCGGGTGTTTATAATGTTGTATTTGATTATATTGAAGAAAATACAGGAATATATGCAGCCGAACAAGCTGTAGAAATTGCCAATGCACTAATAAACGGTGAGGAATATGACATCAATGCGTGTATTCAAAGGTTAAAAGAGATCAGGGAACGTGTTCGTCTGGGACCTTCTACCGGAAGTATCGTACAAGAAGCAGTTTCGAGAAAGATACCGTGGATCAGATTGGGCACAAATTCTTTGGTGCAATTAGGTTACGGAGTCAATCAACAGAGATTTCAGGCTACAATTACCGGAAATACCAGCTCGATTGCTGTAGATATTGCCTGCAATAAAGAATTGACTAAAAGGATGCTCCACGACGCAGCAATTCCGGTTCCTACAGGTGATTTAGTGATAGATGAAGATCAGCTGCAAAGTGTTATCAATAAAATTGGCTATCCGGTTGTGATTAAACCTCTGGATGGTAATCATGGCAAAGGTTCTTCTATTAATGTGAATGATTGGGAGGTTGCAAAAATTGGTTTAGAACACGCTCAGAAATATTC
This sequence comes from Chryseobacterium sp. AC405b, assembly GCF_979258685.1. Taxonomy (NCBI): domain Bacteria; kingdom Pseudomonadati; phylum Bacteroidota; class Flavobacteriia; order Flavobacteriales; family Weeksellaceae; genus Chryseobacterium; species Chryseobacterium sp. AC405b. The sequence continues at coordinate 2,982,538 of NZ_OZ409877.1, read as the reverse complement.
TAATAAAGTAATTGTTGAAAAATACATTACAGGATATGATTTCAGAGTTTTGGTGATCAACAATAAAATGGTTGCCGCAGCAAGAAGAGTTCCTGCTCATGTGGTTGGTGATGGTGAGATGAATCTTCAGCAATTAATTAATAAAGAAAATCAAGATACCAGGAGAGGATATGGGCACGAAAATGTGCTTACCGAAATAGGCATTGACAAAGATACTACAGAACTGCTTGATAAACTGCATTACACCTTAGAAACCATTCCGCAGAAAGGAGAAGTTGTTTATCTAAAATCAACCGCAAATCTTTCTACAGGCGGAACTTCTATTGATGTTACCGACATGGTGCATCCGGAAAATATCACGATGGCAGAAAGAATTTCTAAGATCATCGGCTTAGATGTCTGCGGAATCGATATTATGGCAGAAAATCTTACCCAGCCTTTAAAAGAAAGTGGTGGGGCCATTATCGAAGTAAATGCTGCTCCTGGTTTCAGAATGCATCTTGCTCCAAGTGAAGGTCTTCCGAGAAACGTAGCTGCACCTGTTGTAGATATGTTGTATCCTCCAGGGAAACCTTTTACAATTCCGATCATTGCTGTGACAGGAACGAATGGTAAAACAACCACAACAAGATTGATTTCTCATATTGTTAAAAATAATGGATACAGAGTAGGCTTTACAACTTCCGACGGTATTTATATTCAGAATACAATGTTGACGAAAGGGGATACTACAGGTCCTGTTTCTGCAGAATTTATCTTAAAAGATCCAACAGTAGAATTTGCGGTTCTGGAAACGGCAAGAGGAGGAATTCTCCGTTCCGGTTTAGGATTTTCTCAATGTGATATTGGTGTTTTGACTAATATTAAAGAAGATCATTTAGGGTTAAATGATATCCATAATCTTAAAGATTTAACGAAAGTAAAAAGGGTAGTTCTCGATAGCGTAAAGAAAAACGGATGGAGCGTTTTAAATGCTCAGGATGAATATTCGATGCGAATCATTAATGATTTACCAAGCAATGTAGCTATTTTCAGTTTGGATGAGAATAATGAATACATCAAAAAGTTCGCAAAAGAGGGTAAAATAACCTGCGTTTACGAAGAAGGTTTTGTAACGATTAAGAAAGGCGACTGGAAAATCAGAATCGGAAAGGCAAAAGATTTTCCGATCACAATGGAAGGAAAGGCAAAATTCATGATCGATAATGTTTTGGCAGCGAGCTTAGCTTGTTACCTTCAAGGTTTCGGGATTGAAGATATTTCAAATTCTTTGAGAACATTTATCCCGAGTGCGCAACTTACACCAGGAAGATTGAATATTTTTAAATTTAAAAACTTTAAAGTTTTAATAGATTTTGCTCACAATCCTGCAGGATACGAGGCGATTGAAGATTATCTTAAAAATGTTGAATCAACCAAAAAAATTGGTATTATTTCTGGAGTTGGAGATAGAAGAGATGAAGATATCAGACTGTGCGGAAAAATTGCCGGAAGAATGTTTGATCATATTATTATCCGAAACGAAAAACATCTTCGTGGAAGAACTGAAGAAGAAATCAACGGCTTGATTATCGAAGGAATGCAGACTTCTGGAAGAGATGTAAGTTATGAGACCATTCCTAAAGAAATTGAAGCCCTGAAACATGCTATGGGAATGGCAGAAGAAGGAACCTTCATTACTGCTTTGAGTGATGTTATTTCGAACGCAATTGATCTTGTACAGGAATATCAGGCGAGAGAGTTGCTTGAGGATGGTAAGATTTAAAAATATTTCTGGGGCGGGCTTTAGCCCGCCCCAGAAAATAAAAACAATAAAACCTTAGAGATCTCTAAGGTTTTATTGTTTTTATTAATCTACAAAAAACGCATTAGAACTTCCAATCCAGATTGCATCTTTTTTATTAAAATCTACATTCACCATGGCTGCTTTTGTCATTCTCCCCAAATTTTCCAGAAGAATCGGGCGCTCATCCTGATCTCTCCAAATATAAAGCAGACGGATTTCAGCCTTTGAAAATTCTCCGTTGATGTCTTCAAAAACAGGTTCGTAGGTCACTTTTCTTTGCAAAATATAATTTTCTTTATCCTCAATTGCATCAGTAATTTCTTTTGTAGGATTTAAATTGACTCCGCTTCCGGCAAATGAAAACAAAGGTTTCAAAACAAAATTTTCAAGATTTTCACCTTCCGGAAATTCATGCAGGAAATAACTTTTCGGAACGAACTGATGATTCAGCATTGGCAACAGGAATTTAGAAATTTTAAAAAACCAGTTTGGGTGTGTAATCCATTTTACATCAGCCTCTTCACGGAAATCAAATTCGAGTTGAAGATTAGGAATTCGATCCAACTCATCAAAAATCACACGGTTGTAAATTCTGTTGATTTGAATTTTTTCACCGTTATTTTCGTAGAATAACTTTTTACCTTCTTTTTTTACTTTCGTAAGACATACTGTTTTTATTCCCAATAATTTTTCTGTGAGAGCAAAATCAATTGAGGTTTTTTGTTTTTCAGGAAAAATTTCCAGGAGAATAACATTTTCAGGATTTTCATCACCAACAATCAAATCTTTAATATAACTACGGAATTCTTCATGAGGTAATTTGCTTCTTATTTCATTTAAAAAAGGATAGACTTCACAATAAGTATCTTCATAAACTTGCTGAAAAGCATACAGAGAAGGAAAAGCCTGCAATTCTATAAGCTGAGGTTCAATTTCACCATTTTCGCTTCGGCAAATTCCAAAATCAATGGTAAAGAAATGAGGTTGTGCTGTATCATTGGGAACTTTACAATTTTCGGGAATGGCTTTTTCTAAAGTTCCCGGAGGTAAAGCTTTGATTTGGTCAATTATACTTTCACTCGCATCAATCAGTTTATTTTTGAATTCGTTGGAAAGAAACATCGGACTTTCAGAAAGCCTGAATCCGGGTGTTAAACCGCTTTTTTGCTCAAGAATTTTATTAAAATGCTTGTATTTTTCCTGTGTAAACTCCTGATTAAATTGTTTTCTGTATTTTGGAATCATAATTTTTTCTTTGTGATTTTAAAAAATCGAGCATTTGATGCTCGATTCTTATAATTGGTTTATCTGAATTAAAATTTAAGCCATAGCTTCAGTTTCATTCAAAATGTTTTTTTTTGCAAACCTTAAAAATCTAGGCAAAATCTGAGCTTGTGTCAAAAGAATTTTTTCTTTATCATCCATTCTGTCAATAGTTTCCAGATATTTTTCCATGCCGAAATTTTCGATCATAGCTGCTTTATTCTTTTCGTCTTTCAGATTTTCAATCATCCCTGCAGGATTGGCCTCCGGATGAAACTGGGTGCCAAAAATCTCCTCTGAAAAACGTATTGCCATTACTGCTCTTTCAAAATTGATGTGAGGACGAAATTTTTCAATTGCCACAATTTTCATCCCCAATTCTTCAAAACGATCAAGATCAGGTTCTATAAACTGGTAAGCTCTGGAATCTACCGCATAAAACGGCTCCGGAAGATTTTTAAATAAAAATTCTTTGTTACCTTCATCAGTCTTATGCATCGGCATTACACCGAAAGAATAAGAATTTCTCTTGCAGATGTTTCCCAGTTTCCAGTGTATACTCGCCAGCTGAAATGAATGGCAGATTAAAAACAAATATTTTTTCGATTCATTTTTTTGATTATGTTCGTAAACCGAATCCAAAAAACGAGAAAATTTTTCTTCCCATTCAAACCCCTCACGATGCGGATTTCCCGGACCTCCAGATGAAATGAAGATGTCAAAATCTTCTACGTTGGGCATTTCATTTTTAAATCTTACATCAAAAATTTCAATGCTTATATTTTCTTCAGACTGCTGCTTGAATGCCTCAGAAATTTCTTTAATATTTTTAAATCCCTGGTTAACATTGTTGTTATTCATGTCAAGCAAAGCAATTTTTACATCTTTCATAACTTCATATTTTATGCAAAGTTATTAAAAATATTATAGAGCAGACTGACTGTGGGTAATGCCGTATTCTGTCTCAGAGATCATATAATCAACGACTTTCTTAAGATCACCTGTTTCTTTATACACTGCAAGTTGTCTGTCTGCACCCGTTCCGTTTTCTAATATTGTCCATGCATATTCTACCTCTTTTCTGCATCCTAAATCATCTACTACATCATCAATAAATTCAAGCAATTCTTTTAGCAAATCTGCATAAGGAACCGATTCTTCTTTACCGAAATCAATTAATTGAGAATGAATTCCGTCTCTTGAAGCCCTCCATTTATTTTCATTAAGCAATAATCTTCTGTAACTTCTGAAACTTAAATTCTGCTGGTGAAGTTTATAAATTTTAGCAACCAAACTTTGCATAATTGCAGCCAGACAAACAGTTTCGTCAATTCTCAAAGGCATATCACAAATTCTGAACTCAATTGTAGGGTAGAAGGGATGTACACGCAAATCCCACCATATTTTTTTAGCATTGTCTATAGTTCCTGTTTTTACAAGAAGATCGACATAGCTGTCAAATTCTGCCAGAGAATTGAAATAACTAGGAATTCCTGTTCTTGGAAATTTCACGAAAATTTCCTGTCTGTAAGATCTGAAGCCAGTATTTCTTCCAATCCAAAAAGGAGAATTCACAGATAATGCATAAACGTGCGGAAGGAAATACCTCATCACATTCTGGATCCTTACTCCTTCTTCACGATTAGGAATACCAATATGAACGTGCAGTCCGAAAATAAGATTTCCACGGGCAACATCACCCATATCATCTACAATCTTGTTATAGCGCTCACCATTTGTAATGGTATTGTGTTCCCAGTTTGAAAAGGGATGCGTTCCTCCCCCGGAAACACGTAGTCCCTGCTCATGAGCGGTATTGATGAGATGCCTTCTCAGATTGGTTAATTCGGCTTGAGCCTCCTGAATGTTCTGGCAAATTCCTGTTTCCATTTCAATCATAGATTCGTGCATTTCGTGCTTTAAGTTTTCACTTAAAACCGCTTTGCCACCTTCAATAATTTTTGAAACATGAGATACCAAATCTCTGCTTTCTAAATCGATGATCTGATATTCTTCTTCTATACCAATAGTAAACTGATGCATTTTTTTTCTGTGTTTTTTTTAGTTTATTTTACTGAATCTTTCACAAAAGTTCCCCAAGAAATATTCTGTTTCCCCGGAACATATTCTTTTGCTTTTTCGATTGCCAATTTTGCAGAATGCTCTACAATCCAGGCAAAGTTTTCTTCACCCACAGAGTTTCTGTCTGCATCCGGTGCAGGATTACAGAAGTCGATTGCATAAGGAATTCCGTCTCTCACAGCAAATTCTACCGTATTAAAGTCATATCCTAAAGCCTCATTCATTTTTATGGTATAATCATGAATTACTTTTAACAGTTTTTCCAGATCTTTACCTTCTGTCTGATGAGTTGTAGCATATCTTAAATGATGAGGATTTCTAGGTTCGTAAGGCATAATGTGAACATATTTTTTGCCCAAACAGTACACTCTGTAATAATCCTGAAATACAATTTCTTCCTGAACCATCATGACTAACTGCTCGGTTTCAGATAATTTATCCCAAAGATCTTCCGGACTTTCTACTCTGTAAACGCTTTTCCAGCCGCCACCGTCGTGGGGTTTCATGTAGGCAGGAAATCCTACATAGTTGAAAATATAATCCCAATCGTGAGGGAATTTCAGGTTTCTAAATGATGTTTCCGAAGTATCAGTCGGTCTTTCGTGTGAAGGCAACAAAACTGTATTTGGTAACGGAATACCTAATTTAGACATTAAAGCATTGTTGAAAAACTTTTCATCTGCACTCCACCAAAATGGATTATTGATAACGTAAGTACCGTTTAATGCTGCATTTTTAAGATAAGCTCTGTAAAAAGGAACGTCCTGAGAAATTCTGTCAATAATTACAGCATATCCATAATCTGCACCTTGTTCCAATTTATCTATGGTCACTGCTTCCGCTATGATTTCTCCTTTTCCCATCTCATTTACTTTATCAATAAATGCCCACGGAAACGTATCTTCCATTCCGAATAAAATTCCTACTTTTTTTGCCATAATTTGTCTTTTTTAGTGGTGTATTATTTATTTATAATTATTTAAATTTTAAGAAAAGAAAGTCCCTATATAATTAGGAAATGCCATTCTCCAGAGTGGCCAGTCGTGATTGATCCACTTTTTTTCATCATACCAGAAATCAATTCCTTTTGAACGGAGAATTCCCGCCATTTCTACATTTTTATCTTTGCAAATATCTTCATCTGATGTGCTCAAAACAATGTGCATGTGTTTGTATTTCCATGCTTCATCATTTTTTAGAAACTCTCTTGGGCAGTTAAAGTAAATAAGTTCGTCAGAGATTCCGTCCATAAAATTTCTTATGCTGAAAGCTCCTGAAAGACAGAATAAATGAGAAACTACATCTGGAAATCTGAATGCAAAATTAGCAGCATGATAGCCACCAAAACTAGCTCCTGCCACTGCTACTCGATGAGTGCCGTGAAGCTTTTGAATATAAGGCACAAACTCCTGAATAAGAAACTGCACATATTTTTCATAATTTCTGATTCTCTGTTGTGGTGAAATATTTTCGTCATAAAAACTCCACGCATCAATCGTTTGAATGTTGTATAATTTAACTTTTCCCTGTTCAATAAAATAATTGATGCTGCTGTTCAGATGAAAGTCATGATTTTGAGTATATTGTCCTTGAGAAGTAGGGAACATAATAATAGGATAACCGAAATGTCCTGTAATTTCTACTTTAAGGCTTATTCCTAATATATTTGAGTAATAATCTGTATGTTCTATATGTGCCATTTTAATTTAATTTTTGAGTTTTTTTAACTAAATGAACTTTATAAATTCGATTCCGCCAACACGTTTATCTTTTAAAATGTCCAGAACAATTGTTCCGAATTTTTTATGTTCTAGAATTACGTTTTCCTGAAATTGCCATTCTGCTCCCAACTTATTTGCGTTTGTAGATGTAATAAGCCCTGCTTTCCCAACTTCCGTTTTCGGCTTTTAAATCTTTAGTTAGATATAAATTTTGTGGTAAATTTAGTTTTATAAGGTTAATTATTTCTTGAATATCAATTAAATTATTCATAACTAATCATTACGCAGACGGTTTTTCTTTGGGTGGAATTATATTGAGAAGATGTGCATGAATTTTTTCAGCAGCACCGTCAAGTCTTTCTATCACTTTGTCAGAATCTGTTGATTTATAAACAATTCCTACATGATAATCAATGGGAAGAAATTTCACCACTTCGTCACACTCAAACTGATTATAATCGGGTTCTTTATCTTTAATCAAAGCCACAATTAATCCTGAATAATATCCTGTAGGTTTTGCAACTTCATATTTCTTTCCCCTTAAAAGTGCATCTTCTATTTTTGCCCATTCACGCCAGATGTTGATATTACTGGAAGCTTCTACCAAATCAGGAATATGCGCACCTCCGACTCTTGAAGATGTCTCCAGGAAATACCATTTTCCATCTTCTTTGCCACGGATAAATTCTGTGTGAGTTGCACCGTTGAGTAAGCCAAAATTCATAAGAACTTTTGTATTCGCATCATCCAGTGCTTTAAATTCTTCTGAATATCTTCCTAAAGTTTTAGTTCTGAAAACTCCGCCTTCATGAGAAACCTCCATTGGTGGTGCAAGATACTTTGAGGCAGAAGTGAAAACGATTTGTTTATTAAAAGTTAAACTGTCAACGTGATAAACATCGCCCGGTTTAAAACTTTCTAGCAGGAATAAATGACGCTCTTCTCCCAATTTTTCTAAAGCATCCCAAAGTTCTTCTTTAGTTTTTAGCTTTTTGATTCCGGATGCCGAAGCTTCAGAGCGTGGTTTCAAAACCCAAGGAGCAGGAACTTTATTGATGAAATTTTCAACTTCATGATCATTAAAAACAGCGGTGAATTCCGGAACATTGATTCCGGTATCTTTAGCCTTTTGGCGCATTGCCAGTTTGTCTCTGAAATAACGGTGAGTGGTTTGTCCCATCCCGGGAATACGGAATGTCTCGCGTATTAATGCAGCTTTTTCAACATCATAATCATCTAATGCGATCACAGCATCAACCTTACGGGTTTTCATCAAGTGTGAAAATCCCTGTACAAGATGATCCAAATTCCAGACAGACGGTTTCATCTCGGGCATATAAAAAACTTCGTCAATGGCTTTCCACGGCCAGTTCTTTTCTTTGAGGTTTTCCGATGTTACCAAAATTACTTTATTTCCGAGTCTTTTCATCTCATCCATAAAGTCGTAGCCTTTGTAATAGCACGAAATGCATACAATAGTTTTCTCCTCCATATAATGTTTTTTTAATTTTGATGAATATTCAAAAATAAAAGCTATTCATTGTTGATGTTTTAATGCTAAAAGTCAACTATTAATGCGTATTTGAAAATCACTAATCAATTATACAGAGAAATTTCGAAATAAACTAATTTTTAATGATAATTTTCAATTAAATCGGCTAATAATTGAACGCCGTAGCCTGTTGCGGCCTTGTCTTTAGCATATCCTACATTTCCAAAAGCGACTCCTGCAATATCGAGGTGTGCCCAGTTGGGATGCGCCTCAATGAATTGTTCTAAAAATTTTGCAGCAACAATACAGTCGCCGATAGGTTTCATAGAAATGTTTTTAAAATCGGCAACATCAGATGTAAAATCATCTTTCCAAATGTCCCATAGTGGTAAATTCCAGACTCTCTGGTTCGTTTTATCTCCAGATTTTATCAACAGATTTTTTAATCTTTCATTATTAGAAAACAGAGCTCCACAAGTATCTCCAAACATTCTTACCGAACTTCCCGTGAGCGTTGCCAAATCAATAAGAATATCTGTTTTATAATTTCTAGACAAATAAGAAAGTCCGTCTGCCAAAGTCATTCTTCCTTCAGCATCGGTATTTAAAACTTCGATTGTTTTTCCGTTGTAAGCGGTGATGACATCGCTCGGTAAATAAGCATTTTCTGAAACTGCATTATCTGTAATTGGTAAAATTGCAACGATATTTACCGGTAATTTCATCTGTGAGGCATAGATTAATGCTCCAATCACTGCCGTTGCTCCGCCCATGTCAGATTTCATGTAGTGCATATTGTCTGAGGCTTTGATGGAAATTCCGCCGGTGTCAAACAACACACATTTGCCCACCAATCCGAAAGTCTTTGCATTTTTTACGGTTGTTTTATATTCTAAAATAGTAAATGCTGCATCATGCGCACTTCCCTGGTTAACAGAAAGGAAAGCTCCTAATCCCAATTCTTCACATTTTTTTCTGTTGAAAACAGTGTATTTCAGCTTATTTTTTTTAGCTAAATTTTTAAGATATAAATTAATTAAATCGGGTTTTTTAAAATTCGCAGGTTTATTTAACCAATCCTGACATGCAGTTTGTCCTTCACAGATAGCATCTGTCTTGTCTCTGATGACATCCAGCTTTTTCTGGCTTAGATTTTTAAAATGAAATTCAAATTTTTCGTTCCAGAAAGGGTGGCTTTTTTCAAATGGATAGTTATAAGTTCCGAGAAAAAGCCCTTTTATAAATTCTTCAAACTGTTTTTCATTAATGAAATCAGCTAAAATTAAAGTAGAAACAGGTTGAAGGTTTTTTTTCTGAGCCTGAGAAAATTTCATAGCAACCTGTTGAAATTCAAAATTCTGAATATCGGCTTTTCCAAGTCCTATAAAATAGGTAATCGAATCTTCTTTTGCATCAACGAAAACTTCATTTTTCTTACCTGAAAATAGAAGCGATATATTTTTATTGTAATTTTTATTGTTTTTTGTCCACGATTCTTCTGTGAATAATTCGAAAATTTGTGCGTAGTTTTTATTTATATTATTTAGTAGCTTCATTTTTTAATTTTTAATTGTTTCCTGATGCGGTGTAACTTCCACCGGATTTTCTGTGTTGTTGTAAAAAAGCCATTCTATGGCTCTCGGAAATTCCTGAGACCAATAAAATTCGTTGTGAGAGCCTTCGGGATTGATGTTGGTTTTGAATTCAAAATCAAAAAGATTTTTCTTTCCCCATCTTTTCAGATAATTTTCGAAAACCTGTATTCTTTTGACCATTTTAGAGCCTTCCTGTTCTCCGCCGTAAAGATAAATTTTAGTTTTAAAAGGAACTCTGAAACTCATCATAGGGAAATTATTATTCGGTTCTACCCAAAGTGACGGAGAAAAAATTAAGAGTTTTGAATATACTTCAGGATATAAAAATCCGCTGTAGATACTGATTAAAGCACCCAAAGAACTCCCGCCAATTCCTGTGTTATCACGATCTTTTTTGGTGCGGTAGTGTTCGTCAACAAAAGGTTTTAAGGTATCGGTAATAAAACGGATGTACTTTTTTCCTTCAGAACCGTTCGCAATATTATCATTATCGAAAATGTATTCTTTAATTCTTTCTTCGCTACCGTGTTCTACAGCAATAATGATTACATCTCCGCGACCATATTCTGCCAGAATAGAAAGTTTTTTGTCAATTTCCCAGTTGCCGTAAGGACTTCCTTCATTGAACAAATTTTGTGCATCCTGAAGATAGAGTACAGGATAATTTTTGTCTGAAACATAATAGTCATAAGGCAAAAGTGCCCAAACCTTACGATGTCTGTCTAATTGTGGGATATAAAATTCGTCAGAGATGATCTCAACAATCGGATAAAATTCTTCTTTAAAAGGTCCCCAATTGTATCTCCACTTTTCAACTTTATGAGAAAATTCTCCTGTAGATTTTGCCACCTTTTTGTTTGGTGTAATGCTTCCATAAAGATCAAGCTCTACATTTTCCCATCCGCCTTTTGTAAATTTAAACTCAATAATTTCAGGAAGAAAATCATCAAATATTTCTATGTAATAATTATTCTGGTCTATCTGTATCAATTGATAGCGAGAATCTTTAGGATTCCATGTGTTGAAATTTCCGGTTATGTAGATTGGTCTTTCGTCCGCCTCATCGGTGTAAAGTGTAAACTTCATATTTGTGTTGAAAAGTATGTAATTATATTAACTCATAAATGTATAAAAAATCTTTTTATATACTTGAATTAAAATTAATAAAAAACGCTCTTTAACAAAGGAATTATTTATATATTTGATAGTCATCGATATGTTTTGTATAAAATGTCTGAATAAAATGATATTCAGCTTTCAGCAATCATTATTTATGATCTTTTGACTGAAAAACATTATGATGAACTCGGTAAAAACCTATTCTCTTTTCACAGATCATGATATTTACCTATTTCGTGAAGGTAAACATTATCGGCTGTACGAAAAATTCGGGGCGCATTCTGTGGAAAAAGACGGAGTGAAAGGCGTGTATTTTTCAGTTTGGGCTCCTAATGCCAAAAAAGTTTCAGTGATTGGGAATTTCAACAACTGGAATCATCAAGATCACATTCTTTTCCCACGATGGGACGGTTCGGGGATTTGGGAAGGCTTTATTGCAGGGCTTACTTGGGGAACTCTGTATAAATATGCTATAGAAAGTTTAGGCAAAATTTTAGAAAAAAGCGATCCTTATGCTTTAAGTTGGGAACAGAATCTGCAGGCTGCATCATTAGTTTCAACCAATTGGTATGAATGGGATGACGAAGAATGGCTGGAAAAACGCTGGAAAAACAACAGTTTGGAAGCACCTTTATCTCTTTATGAAATACATTTAGCTTCCTGGTATAGAGATTCAGAACATCCTGAAGATTTTTTAAATTACAGAGAGATTGCTGCCAAATTGATTCCTTATGTCAAATATATGGGTTTTACCCATGTGGAATTTATGCCCGTGATGGAATATCCATATGATCCAAGCTGGGGATATCAGATTACGGGTTTCTTCGCTGCCACTTCACGATTTGGTTCGCCACAGGATTTAATGTTTTTAATTAATGAACTTCACAAAAATGACATCGGAGTAATCCTGGATTGGGTTCCTTCACATTTTCCGGGTGATGCCAATGGTCTGCACCGTTTTGACGGAAGTTACTTGTACGAGCATGAAGATCCTAGAAAAGGTTTTCACCCGGATTGGAAATCTTATATTTTCAATTACGGAAGGAATGAAGTTAAATCTTTCTTGATTTCCAATGCCATGTTTTGGCTTGATCGATATCATGCGGATGGGTTGCGTGTAGATGCGGTAACATCTATGCTTCACTTAGATTATTCAAGAAATGAAGGCGAATGGGAACCTAATATTTACGGTGACAATGTCAATCTTGAAGCGAAAGCTTTTTTACAGGAATTTAATACTGCCGTTTATAAAGAATTTGGAAACAGTATCATCACCATTGCAGAAGAAAGTTCAGATTTTCCGTTGCTTACAAAACCTGTTCATGACGGCGGTGTAGGTTTCGGAATGAAGTGGATGATGGGCTGGATGCACGATACATTAGATTACTTTAAAGAAGAGCACGAAAGCAGGAAGTATCATCATCATAAACTTACGTTTGCATCCATGTATATGTTTAATGAAAACTATATGATGCCTCTGTCTCATGATGAAGTGGTACACGGAAAAGCGAGCCTGATTTATAAAATGAAAGGTGACGAATGGCAAAAATTTGCCAATCTCAGAGCACTATTTGTATATATGTATACGCATCCGGGTGCAAAATTGCTTTTTATGGGTGATGAGTTCGGGCAAACCTCAGAATGGAATTTTAAACAAAGTATCAACTGGCATTTGCTTGATTTTCCTGTACATAAAGGTCTGCAGAATTTGGTTAAAGATTTAAATTTTTTGTATAAAGATCAGAAAGCTTTTTATGAAAATCAATTTAATTCAGATGGTTTTGAATGGGTAGAAGCTGATGATACAGATAATTCTGTTTTAATTTATTTAAGAAAAGGAAAGAAAAAAGATGATGTATTGATGGTTATTTTAAATCTTACTCCCAATACATTTGATTATAAAATAGGAGTAAATGCCGGATCAGAATGGGAAGTAATTTTCAATTCTGATGACGAACAATATGGCGGAAGTGGGGTAGTAACTACCATATTTAAAGAAGAAAATGAAGAATGGATGAACCGCCCGAAATCTATTTTCCTAAAGCTGCCGCCACTTGCCGGTTTAGTTTTGAAAATGAAAAAAGATAAGAAATATAAAATTCTAAGAATAAAACAACACAAAAAATAATAATGACAATTTATCACCTTAGTACAGAATGTTATCCCGTTGCCAAAGTAGGAGGTTTGGCTGATGTTGTGGGAGCTTTGCCGAAGTATCAGAACAAGATGAAAGATGTTGACGCCAAAGTGGTGATGCCTTGGTACAATAAATCTTTTGTGTACGACCACGAGTTTGATGTTGTTTTTGATGGCTTCATTCATCAGGGACAAAATATGCTCCAGGTTCAGGTCATGAAAGAAAAAACCAATACTTTAGGGTTTGAATTGTTTTTGGTTAAAATTCCCGGACTGTTGGATCGGGAAAATCCCTATGGATATCAGGATGAAAGTTTTCAGTTTTTAGCATTTCAGCACGGTGTTTTGCATTGGCTGACTGCTATGCAGATTCGTCCGGATGTTTTACATTGCCACGACTATCATACAGGTCTGGTTCCTTTTATGGTAGAACATTGTCCTGAATTTGAGTTTTTAAAAGGTACAAAAACCATCGGAACCATTCACAATGGTGAATATCAGGGAATGATGCGTTGGGATATGATTCATTTTATGCCTGTATTTGACCATCACAAATGGGGATTGTTAGATTGGAACGGGTTTATCAATCCTCTGGCAAGTATGATTAAGTGTTGTACCTCTTTCACAACAGTTTCAGAAGGATATCTGGAAGAGCTGTTTGTAAGTTTTAAAGGTTTGGAAAGTCTTGTGCGTGACGAGTTTGGAAAAGCCTACGGAATCATCAACGGAATTGATACCGACGTCTGGAATCCCCAAATCGATCCTATGCTTGATTTTAATTATAATGAGAAAAATGTACTTAAGATCAAAAAGAAAAACAAAGAAAAACTTTGTAAAGAATATGGTCTGAATCCTGATTTGCCACTTTTTGCTTTCATCGGAAGATTCGCTACAGAAAAAGGAGCAGATTTACTTCCCGAAGTTGTCTGGAGAAGTATCAAGCAAACGTATGGGGCTTTAAACATCATTGTTTTAGGTTCAGGAAATTCTTATATTGAAGATAAATTAAAAGAATTAAATTACGTTTATGCCAATTTTGCAACAGATATTGGATATAAAGAACATTTATCTCATAAAATATACGCTTCGGCAGATTTTTTGTTGATGCCTTCCAGAGTAGAGCCTTGTGGTCTTAATCAAATGTATGCAATGCGCTACGGAACGGTTCCGGTTGTAAGTTATACCGGAGGATTGAGAGATACTGTAAAAGATATTTCTACCGGCGGTTCAGGTTTGAATTTTACTTACCCAGGAGTCGATGATATTATTCATGCTATGATTCGTGGACTTGCAATTTACAATCAAAAAAAGGCTATGGATGACTTGGTGCTTTCCAATATGAAATTTGATTTTGCATGGGAGAAATCAGCAGAAAAATACCTGGCTTTATATAAGAGCTGAAAAAATTAATAAGTCAAAGAAATTTACTAATAATAAGATAAACCACAAATAAATTTATGAATCCAAATGTTATTTCAATCGTTTTGGGAGGAGGAAGAGGTACAAGGCTTTTCCCGTTAACTTATTCGAGATCAAAACCTGCAGTTCCTATTGCCGGAAAGTACAGATTAGTGGATATTCCTATTTCTAATTGTTTAAATTCAGGACTTAATAAAATCTTGGTTTTAACACAGTTTAATTCAGCATCTTTAAATTCACACATTAAAAACTCCTATCACTTTGATATTTTCAGCAAAGGATTTGTAGATATTTTAGCTGCAGAGCAAAACGTGGAAAACGAAAGCTGGTTTCAGGGTACGGCAGATGCAGTCCGCCAATCAATGAAACACTTAGAAAAATATGATTATGACTATATCTTAATTCTTTCAGGAGATCAATTGTACCAGATGGATTTTAATGCGATGCTGGATTTCCATATAGAAAATGGCGGCGATGTAACTATAGCGACAATTCCTGTAAATGCAAAAGATGCTACAGGTTTCGGAATTTTAAAATCTGATGAAGAAGGAAATATCACTTCTTTTATAGAAAAGCCAAGCTATGAGATGTTAAATGGTTTGCAGTCTGAAGTGTCTGAGAAAAATAAAGCTGCAGGAAAAGAATATTTGGCATCAATGGGAATTTATATATTCACTAAAACGATCTTGAAAAAAATGTTTGAAGATGGTGCAGGTGACGATTTCGGAAAAGACATTATCCCAAGTTCAATAGGGAAGTACAGTACTCTAAGTTATCAATATGAAGGTTACTGGACAGATATCGGAACCATAGAATCTTTCTACGAAGCCAATATCGATCTTTGTCAGGATTTCCCCCAGTTTAATCTGTTTTCATCTTCACCGATTTATACAAGAGCCAGAATGCTTCCCCCTTCAAAGATCAACGGATCTTACGTGAGTAAGGCTGTTTTTGGCGATGGGTGTATCATTTTAGCAGATAAAATTGAAAATTCTGTAATCGGAAACAGAACAAGAATCGATAAAGGAAGCACCATCGTCAATTCTTATGTGATGGGAGCAGATTTTTATCAAAAAACAACAGAAATTGTACACAATGACAGCAAAGGACAACCCAACATGGGAATCGGAAAATACTGTTATATTGAAAAAGCAATCTTAGATAAAAACTGCTACATTGGCGATAACGTAAGAATCATCGGAGGAAGACATCTGAAAGACGGAGATTACGGTACCTATTCTGTACAGGACGGAATTGTCTGCGTGAAAAAAGGAGCAGTATTACAACCCGGAACTCATATCGGATAGTAATTCAAAAACATAACAACAAGAGTGATCAATATATTGGTCACTTTTTTTATTTGTATTACTTTTGTATGATGCGTTTTTTCAAATTTCTAGCCGTTATTATCACTTTGCTTGTGGGAGCTTATGCAGCTTCTATGTATTATTTTGTGGATGAAAGCAAAAGTTTTAAAATAGAAAAAGAAGTAAATTTTCCTTTAGAAAAAGTTTTTAATCAGTTTAATAATCTGCAGAATTTCACAAGATGGAATAATTTTTTCACCCAATCAAAGTCGATTACGATTGATTATTATACGCCGTATGAAGGACAGGGAAGTGCAATCAGCTACAATGATCCTAAAAGTGAAGATGGCGGTGAAATGTTTATTCGCTACGAAAATCCCAATAAAACATTAAGATATCAGCTTTTTGAGGATGAAGATGAAAACCCAACTTTAATTGATGTGAAATTTACCCTGGTTTCTGCAGAAAAGACAAAGATCACATGGTTTGTACATACTCCGAAATTATCTGTTCTCACAAGAGCTCAGAATTTCTGGACCGAAGATAAATTTACCGACAATATTGATAAAAGTATGGTGAATCTCAAAAATGTTCTTGGCAATAAAGTTTCAAAAGACAATCAGATGGCATCCATAAAATATGACACGCTGATGGTTGAGAAAGAAGAGGCCAGAATGCTTTTGGGAATCAGCGTAAGCACGTCTAATAAAAAAGATGCATTGTACAGAAATATTGTGATGAATTACAATAAAGTCTACAATTTTGTCACGATGGATCTAGGCAAAAAAGATGATGAATTGGGTTACCCTATTTTGATTACCGATGCAGATAATTTTAAGGATAATGAAGTTTCTTATTATTTTGGAATTCCTTTGTCTAAAAAAATTGGAGTTAATGATAATAATTTTAGCTTCAGATCGGTGAGTTCTACTCAAAATTATGTGATTTATTATAAAGGAACTTATCCCGGAAGAGTAAAAGCAATTCAACAGCTGATGCAAAAAGCCAAAGCCGACGAAATGCGATATGGAGACATTTATCAGACTTTCATAGAGCAGCCTCTGGAAGGTCAGGACGTCAATATGAAGCTTTCTCTATCTGTTTATAAATAAATATGATACAAATCATTCGTTTATGTTTTTTTTAATAGTTTGAGGCTGTCCCAAGTCGGTTTTTTTTATTAAATTTGAAGATTAATACGTTTAACAAAATTTAATAAAAGATAAACTGTAATAATGGACAGATTTTCATTCCTAAACGCAGCTCATTCTCAGTTAATTGAGGATTTATACCAACAATACTTAAAATATCCGGATTCTTTAGAACCATCATGGAAAGCCTTTTTTCAAGGCTTTGATTTTGCGTTGGAGAACTACAGTGATGACGACAGCATTCAGGTTGTTCAGAATTCTGTAAATTCTGCACCTGCAGTTCAGCAAATTTCTCAGGCAGCAGCCAATGGTGAAGTTCCGGAGCACATCAAAAAAGAATTTAAGGTGGTAAATCTTATCGAAGCTTACAGAACGAGAGGCCACTTATTTACTAAAACCAACCCTGTCCGCGAAAGAAGGCATTATACGCCAACTTTAGATCTAGAAAATTTTGGTCTGGACAAATCGGATCTGAATACAAAATTCAACTGTGCTGTTGAAACAGGAATGAAAGGTCCGTGCAACGCTTCAAGAGTTGATTACTCATCTTGAAAATATCTACTGTGACTCCATTGGTGTAGAATATACGTACATCAATAACGTTCAGGAAAAAGATTATATCAAGCAGTGGCTTCAGGTGAACGAAAACCACCCAAGTCTTTCTGCAAATGAAAAAACTGAGATTTTACTTAAATTAAATCAGGCAGTAGCATTTGAAAACTACCTTCACACAAAATTTGTAGGTCAGAAAAGATTTTCATTAGAAGGTGGTGAATCTTTGATTCCTGCTTTGGATCAGTTGATCTCAAGATCTTCACAATTGGGAGTTGATGAGGTTGTTCTGGGGATGGCTCACAGAGGAAGATTGAATGTTTTAACCAATATTTTCGGAAAATCTTACAAACAGATTTTCTCAGAATTTGAAGGAAAAGAATTTGAAGAAGATGTATTTTCAGGTGATGTAAAATATCACTTAGGGTCATCAAAAAAAATAAAAACTGCGTCTGGAGAAGAAGTTGCAATTAACCTTACTCCGAACCCGTCACACTTAGAAACCGTTTCAGCTTTGGTAGAAGGTATTTGCCGTGCTAAA
The DNA here is from genome assembly GCF_979258685.1 of Chryseobacterium sp. AC405b. NCBI lineage: Bacteria > Pseudomonadati > Bacteroidota > Flavobacteriia > Flavobacteriales > Weeksellaceae > Chryseobacterium > Chryseobacterium sp. AC405b. The sequence continues at coordinate 2,964,374 of NZ_OZ409877.1, read as the reverse complement.
ATTGATGACAAATATAAAGGAGATTACACTAAAATTTTACCGATAGTTATCCACGGTGACGGTGCGTTGGCAGGTCAGGGTATTGCTTATGAAGTAGCTCAGATGATGACTTTAGAAGGTTATAAAACAGGTGGAACGGTTCATATCGTTGTTAACAACCAGGTTTCATTTACTACCAACTATGCTGATGCAAGATCTTCTACATATTGTACGGATATTGCTAAAGTAACAGAATCGCCAGTAATGCATGTAAATGCAGATGACGCAGAAGCTGTAGTGCATGCGATTCATTTTGCTGCTGATTTCAGAGCTAAGTTCGGTAAAGATGTTTATATTGATTTATTAGGATACAGAAAGTATGGTCATAACGAAGGTGATGAGCCACGATTTACGCAGCCTAATTTGTATAAATTAATTTCAAAGCATCAAAATCCAAGAGAAATTTATAAAGAGAAATTGATTCAGGAAAATGTAGTTTCTGATGATGTTCTTAAAAAAATGGAAACTGAATTCAAAGCACTTTTAGATAAAGATTTTGACGCTTCTAAGGAAATCGAGAAAAATGTGATGGATATTTTCATGGCAGATGACTGGACGAATTTCCCTATCGCAAAAAGAGGAGTTGTTCAGAATGCTGTTGATACTTCATACGACTTAAATAAGCTGAAAGAATTGGCACTCAAAATGTCGACACTTCCTGCGGATAAAAAATTCTTAAATAAAATCACGAGACTCTTTGAAAACAGAATCAAAGCTATTGAAGGAAATTCTCTTGATTGGGCTTTAGGTGAGTGGTTGGCCTATGCTACACTTCTAGTGGAAGGTCACAACATCAGAATTTCTGGTGAAGATGTTGAAAGAGGAACTTTCTCCCACAGACACGCCGTTGTAAAAACTGAAGATACAGAAGAAGAATATGTTCCTTTAAAAGAAGTTTCAGAAAGCAGATTTGACATTTACAATTCTCACCTTTCTGAATATGGAGTTTTAGGCTTTGATTATGGTTATGCGATGGCATCTCCAAATACATTGACGGTTTGGGAAGCTCAGTTCGGAGATTTTGTAAATGGAGCTCAGATTATCGTTGATCAATATTTAGCAGCTGCAGAAGAAAAATGGAAGATTCAGGATGGTTTGGTGATGTTATTGCCTCACGGTTCGGAAGGACAGGGAGCAGAACATTCTTCAGCGAGATTAGAAAGATTCCTTACACTTTGCGCCAATGAAAATATGGTGGTTGCAAATTGTACTTCACCAGCTAACTATTTCCACTTGTTGAGAAGACAGCTGAAATGGACATTCAGAAAGCCTTTGATTGTGATGAGTCCGAAATCATTGTTAAGACATCCAAAAGTGGTTTCTCCGCTTGAAGATTTCTCAAACAAAGGATTCCAGCCTATCTTAGATGATCCGACTGCAGATCCTGCGAAAGTGGAAAAATTAGTATTGTGTTCAGGTAAATTATATTTCGAATTATTATCTAAAAAAGAAGAATTGAATTGTGAAAATGTTGCTTTGGTGAGATTTGAACAGTTATATCCTCTTCAAAATGACGCTATCGAAGCTGTTTTTGCAAAATACGCAAACAAAAAATCAATCGTTTGGGCTCAGGAAGAACCGGAAAACATGGGAGCTTGGTCTTACATTTTAAGAAATTTCAGAGATACAGGAATTCAGGTAATTTCTCCGGTTGCAAGTGGTGCTCCGGCTCCTGGAAGTCACAAAATGTTTGAGAAAAACCAAAACCTGGTGATCAACAGAGTTTTTGACAGAGATGATGCTCCGGCTAAAAGACCTGTTACTGCTTAATATAAAATAATATCCAATTAAAAAATAAAAAATACTCAATATGTCAATTTTAGAAATGAAAGTTCCTTCACCGGGCGAATCAATTACAGAAGTTGAAATTGCAACTTGGCTTGTAAAAGATGGTGATTACGTAGAAAAAGATCAACCTATTGCTGAAGTAGATTCAGACAAAGCAACTCTTGAATTGCCTGCAGAACAAAGTGGAATCATTACTTTGAAAGCTGAAGAAGGTGATGTGGTACAGGTAGGTCAGGTAGTTTGTTTAATTGATGTGGATGCTGCAAAACCGGAAGGTGGTGCTGCGCCGGCAACTGAAGCTCCAAAACAGGAAGAAGCACCGAAAGCTGCTGAACCTGTAAAAGAAGAAGCTCCAAAACCTGCTCCTGCTGCTCCTCAATCTTATGCAACTGGTTCTCCATCTCCTGCTGCTAAAAAAATTCTTGACGAAAAAGGAATTGATGCTGCTCAGGTTTCAGGATCTGGTAGAGACGGAAGAATTTCTAAATCTGATGCTGAATTAGCTGCTGTTCCTGCAATGGGCGGAAGTTCATTAACAGCTACAGGTGCAAGATCTACTACAACGACTAAACTTTCAGTTCTTAGAAGAAAGATCGCTCAGAGATTGGTTTCTGTAAAGAACGAAACTGCAATGTTGACGACTTTCAACGAAGTTGATATGTCTGAAATTTTCAGATTGAGAAAACAGTATAAAGAAGAATTTGCTCAGAAACACGGAGTTGGACTTGGTTTCATGTCTTTCTTTACGAAAGCGGTTACCAGAGCGCTTAAATTATATCCGGATGTAAATGCATCTATCGACGGAGATTTCAAAATTAATTACGATTTCTGTGATATTTCAATTGCGGTTTCAGGTCCTAAAGGATTGATGGTTCCCGTATTGAGAAATGCTGAAAACATGTCTTTCAAAGGTGTGGAAGCTAACATCAAAGATCTTGCAGTAAAAGTAAGAGACGGTAAAATTACGGTTGACGAAATGACGGGTGGTACGTTTACGATTACAAACGGTGGTACTTTCGGATCAATGTTGTCTACACCGATTATCAACCCGCCACAATCTGCAATCCTGGGAATGCACAATATCATCCAAAGACCAGTTGCGGTTGACGGACAAGTTGTAATTCGTCCAATGATGTATGTTGCGATGTCTTATGACCACAGAATTATTGACGGAAAAGAATCTGTAGGATTCTTGGTTGCTGTAAAAGAAGGTATCGACAATCCTGTTGAGTTCTTGCTTGGAGGTGATGAGAAAAAAGGTTTAGAACTATAATTGATCAGATCAATAGAAATATAAAATCTCGCCTTCCAAAAAAAGGCGAGATTTTTGTATAAGACAATAAAATGCAAAAAATGTATACAAAAATTACTTCGAATATTAAGGTTTCTGTAACGCCTGAATATGATAGCAAAAATTCTTATCCCTCTGAAAACAGATTTGTTTTTAAGTATAATATTGTCATAGAAAATGAAGGAGATTTTACAATAAAAATTCTTAAAAGAAAATGGCTCATCTTCGATGTAGGGTTCGGATTTACTGAAGTGGTAGGAGACGGTGTAATAGGTCTTACTCCGGATGTACAGCCCAATGAACAGTTTGCCTATTTTTCAAATGTCATGCTGCGTTCCGGAGTTGGAAATATGAGCGGGAAATATCTCGTTCGAAATGAAGAAACAAATGATAATTTCGAAATTGATATTCCTAAATTTAATCTGCTTTCTGCAGTTTTGATCAATTGATTTAGAAAATATATAAATTTAATTGAAGCAAGTCATTACAGTTTTTTCAGTTTTGCTTGAAAACTTTCATGAATTTCTTCATTTCTTGTAATCAATAATCTTTCAAAACCTAACAAAGCAATTTTTGCACAGGCTTCTGCATCATCGCCGGCTCTGTGGTGGTTAAATTTAATCTGATGATGTTCGGCTAAGTTTTTCAAACCATATTTTGGCAGATAATTCCATGATTTTTTAGCAACCTGAATACTACAGAGATAATTTAAATTTGGTTTAAACATTCCGTAGTAATCAAGACAGCTTCTCAAAACTCCCGCATCAAAACTGGCATTATGAGCAATCATTAAAGTGCCATACATCATTTCCTGTACTTCGTACCAAATATCATCAAAAGTAGGAGCATCTTTCACATCACTGGGTAAAATACCGTGTACATCAATATTTCTCTGATTAAAATAAGGAAAACTCGGAGGTTTTATCAGCCATGTTTTGGTAGAAACAATCTGTGAATTTTCTACAACACAAATTCCTAATTCGCAAGCTGAATGTCTTTCGTGAGTAGCCGTTTCAAAATCTATTGCGCAGAAATCCATTTAAATGCTTAAAGTTTGTTGTTAAATGTTTTAATCTTGAATATTCTAATAAAATGAAAATCTAATTTCTTTTACCACCTAAAAAATGTTTAAAAATCAGCCATTCAGTTTGATAATACTTTTTGAACTGATTTTTTTGACGAAGTTTCAGAGTTCCCGGAATCTGCATATAAAAACCCATATGTCCTCTTAAAACTGCCCAAAGATGAGAGAAACCATTTTTATAAGCAAAATAAAAAGCAGCAGCTCCGTCTAAAATCATTCTGGAAAATAAGATCCAGATTAGCTCGGGAAAAGGCAGATTTTTAAGCATCATCGAAAGATTATTTCTGATGTTGAGGAACGTCTTTTGCGGACTTTGTTTATTTAAAGTTCCGCCGCCAACATGATAGATTTTCGATTTTCCGGTGTAATATATTTTTCTGCCAGAATTGATCAATCTCCAACATAAATCTATTTCTTCCTGATGCGCAAAAAATCTTGCATCAAAGCCATTTTGCACCCAAAAATCTTTAGATCTGATAAAAAAACAGCATCCTGAAGCCCAGAAAATTTCAACTTCATCATCATACTGTCCTTCATCTTTTTCTACACTGTCAAAAATTCTTCCTCTGCAATATGGGTAGCCTAAATTATCGATCAAACCACCTCCGGCTCCTGCAAATTCGAAATAATTCTTATTTGAATAGGATAAAATCTTTGGCTGTACAGCTGCAATCTGACCATTCAATTTAAATAAATTTAAAACAGGATCAATCCAATTTACAGTGACTTCTACATCAGAATTTAACAGACAATAATATTCTGCATTTATTTTTTTTAAACCTTCGTTGTACCCACCTGCAAAACCATAGTTTTTATCATTTACAACGATTTTTACTGTAGGAAATTTAGTTTTAATAAAATCTACAGAATCATCATCAGAAAAATTATCTATGACGTAAATTTCAGCATTTTGAGAATGATTGATTACCGATGGAAGAAATTTCTCCAACCAGTTTTTACCGTTCCAATTGAGGATGACAATAGCTAAATTTTCTGACATTGATAATTATAATTTTTCAGAATCAAAAGTTTTGATAGAATCCTGATATTTCCATTTTCTGTGTGACCAAAGATAATTATCAGGTCTTTTTTTGATGGTATTTTCTAATAACTGGTGGAATTTTTTGACTACTTCATTCGTTACAAATTTCTCGCCTTCAGGTTGAATTCTATGATAATTGATCTGATAGTGACCTCGTTTTACTTTTTTCATTTCAGAATAAATAAAAACCAGATCCATCCTTGTTGCCAATTTATCATATCCTATAAAAGCCGGTGTTCTCTGATTCAGAAATTCTAATCCGTAATTGACGTGTGATGAATGGGGCGTCTGATCAGCAACAAACAGATAAATAGCATCCCCATTGTTTTTATTTCTCAAAATATTCATAATCACCTCGTTGGCTTCCAAAGCGGTGTTTCCAAATTTACTTCTTACCTTTTTCATCTGGTCTTCCCAAAAAGTGCTGTTTACTTTTCTGTAAACCGGATGACAGTGAGTCTGAGGAACTATAGTGGCTAATGTATTCATCCATTCCCAATTGAAAACGTGACCCGCAAGCAAAATAATATTCTTGCCCTCATCTTTAGCTTCTTTAAATAAATGCTGGTTGATATGCTGCATCCGCACTTTAGTCTCAGTTTCTGAAAGGGTGAAAGATTTTATAGTTTCTACCAGATAATCAGAAAAATTCCTGTAAAAGTTTTTTCTTATTTCTGCAATTTCTTCGAATGACTTTTCTGGGAAAGAATTTTTAAGATTCTGAGTGATGATTTTTTTTCGATACCCGACAAAATAATAGTTTAAGAAGAAAATGATGTCCGAAAAAATATATAATATTTTTAGCGGCATTTTTGAAATGAGGTAAAGTATTTTAATCAGAAAATTCATAAAGTCTACAAATTTAGGAATAATAAAATTATGGTTTTATATTTGCTACAAATAAGTATTATTTTTTTAATTTTATAGGATGGAATCGCCATGATTTGAAGTACAAATATCAATTCATATTACGCAGTTACATATTACCTTAAACAATTATAATCTACACATGAAAAAGATCTCAAAAAATACAGCAATATTGGCTTTTTTTACCTTCGGAAGCTTAGCATTTGCCCAAAATATAAAAGCTTCATCAGAGGTTAAAAACTCAGACAGTAAAGCTTTGATTGTAAAAACTGAACATGCAGAACTTGAAGCCAAGAAAAAATCTGCCGAGGAGAAAGCCAAATTGCCTAAACCTTATGATCCCAAAGCGAACGCAGAAAGTGATATTGAAAAATTAGTTTCACAAGCTAAAAAAGAAAAGAAAAACATCATGATCCAGGCCGGAGGAAACTGGTGCATCTGGTGTTTAAGATTCAACCAATATGTGCAGACCACTCCAGAGTTGAAAAAATTGGTGGATGACAATTATGTTTATTATCATTTAAATTATTCTCCGGATAATAAAAACGAAAAAGTTTTCGAGAAATATGGAAATCCCGGTGACAAATTTGGTTATCCTGTATTCATTGTTTTAGATCAGAATGGAAAAATGATCCATGTACAGCAAAGTGATGTTTTGGAAGAAGGAAAAGGATACAGCCTTGAAAAAGTAAAAGAATTTTTCAATACCTGGACTACAAAATCATAATAAAAAAACCGAGAAATTTCTCGGTTTTTATTTTTTATAAAAGTTTCTTAATCCATTTTATTTTATTATCAGAATAAGGTGGATATTTCAAATCTGGTTCTCCCCAAGTTGCCCGGTCAAGAACAGCTTTTTGATGCGAAAAAGTTTCAAAGCCAAATTTCCCATGATAACTTCCCATCCCTGAATTTCCGACTCCTCCAAACGGAAGATTGTCGTTTCCTAAATGCATCACTACATCATTGATACAGCCTCCGCCAAATGATAATTTCTGTGTAAAAAGATTTTTTTCTTCATCATTGCTCGTGAAAATATATGCTGATAAAGGTTTTTCTAGTTCTAAAACTGAATTCAATGCGTGATGGAAACTGGTAAATGAAATTACTGGCAATATAGGCCCAAAATTTCTTCCTGCATGATATCATCTTCCCAGCTCACATTATTTAAAATAGTGGGTTCAATATGAAGATGATCTTCATTGAAATTTCCTCCAAAATATACTTTCTGCGTGTCGATTAATTGTGTCAATCTCTCGAAATTTTTCTTATTGATAATTCTTGTGTATTGCTCAGAATTTGTCTCATATTTAAATTCTGTGATATATTTTCTAAGCATTTCTAAAAACTGTTCTCTTACAGATTCTTCAACCAAAATATAATCTGGAGCAACGCATGTTTGTCCGGCATTTAGAAATTTCCCCCAAACGATTCTTTTAGCGGCAACTTCAATATTTGCATCTTTTGTAACGATCACAGGAGATTTTCCACCGAGTTCTAGTGTGACAGGTGTCAAATGCTCTGCAGCTGCTTTGTAAACAATTTTACCAACTTTAGTACTTCCGGTAAAAAATATTTTGTCGAATTTTAATTTTAAAATTTCGGTAGTTTCATCAATTCCTCCTTCAAAAACGTGAATATATTCTGAAGGAAAATTTTCATTGATGATTTTTGCCATTGCTTTCATTGTGTTTTCGGCAATTTCACTGGGTTTTAAGATACAGCAGTTTCCGGCAGCTATTGATGCGATTAAAGGCGATAACGATAACTGATATGGGTAATTCCATGCTCCAATGACTAAAGTGCAGCCAAGAGGTTCAGGATAGATTTTACTGGTCGCAATCTGATTGGATAAATTGGTGGTAACTTTCTTCGGTCTTGAAAGTGACTTTAAATTTTTTAAATAATAACCAATATCTTTTAAAACAAATGAAATCTCTGTAACATACGTTTCAAATTGCGATTTTCTAAAATCTTTATCAATTGCTTCATACAATAAATTTTCATTTTCAATAATTAAATCTCTTAGTTTCTCAAGATACATTGTTCTGAATTTTATGTTCTTGGTTTTTTGAGTTTTAAAAAATTCCCTTTGAGAGTAGAGTATATCTTGGTGATTCATTCTTTATAATTTATTGGTAACAGAGTGTGCTAAAAAATATGCCAAAGTCAATATACAAAAAAACCACTCCTTACGAAGTGGTCTGTATATTAGAGAAAATCTCTGAAAGTCTTAAGCTTCTTCAGCAGGAGTTTCTTCTACTTTAGCTTTTGGAGCCGGTTTAGGAGCCGCAGGTGCAGGAGGTGCATCAGATACAATGTCAAATTCAAAATTGTATTCAACATTTCTGTGTAATCTGATAATTGCAGTTACTTTACCAGTTCTCTTAATCGTGTTTCCTGGGATTTTGATATATTTCTTATCTACTTCAACACCTGCTTTAGCAAGAGCAGCAGAAAGATCTGCATTATTGATAGATCCGAATAATTTATCACCAGAACCTACTTTTGTAGGAATTGTGATAGAAGTTTTCTTCAACTGATCTACTTTTGCATTAGCAGCAGCGATCAATTTTGCTTCTTCTTCTTTTCTAGCTTCCAAAGTAGCTTCCAAAGTAGCTTTGTTTTTAGGTGTAGCCAAAAGAGCAATACCTTGAGGTAACAAGAAGTTTCTTGCGTAACCTGGCTTTACATTTACTGTATCGAATTCAAGACCTAAATTTTCTACGTCTTTTTTAAGGATAATTTCCATTGTTGTTGTCCGTTTTTTAGTTTTAGAGAAAAGAAAAAAGAAAAAAGAAGAAAGACGTTTGTCTTAAAAATTATTTCTTTTCTTCAATCTAAAAATCGTTAGAATTAATTATTTATTCAGCAACTTAAAAAAAGAGAAAAAGACGGAAAATCTTTTCTCTTTTCTCTTGTTTCTTTTTCTTATTTTAATAAGTCAGCTACATAAGGCATCATTGCAAGGTGTCTTGCTCTTTTGATTGCCGAAGAAACTTTTCTTTGGTATTTTAAAGAAGTACCGGTGTATCTTCTTGGTAAAATTTTACCTTGCTCATTAACGAACTGTAATAAGAAATCAGCGTCTTTGTAATCAACATGCTTGATTCCGAATTTTTTGAATCTACAGTACTTTTTATCAGTTTTTGTATTGATGTCAAGTGGAGTAAGAAATTTTACTTCAGATTCACCTCCAGCAGAGGCTTGTTTAGCCATATCATCTATTGCCATGTCTTTGTCTTTTTTAAATTTGGGTTAGTAATTAAGCTCTTGAAGCTTTAAGTTTAGTTCTTCTAGTTACAGCGTACTCTACAGCATGCTTGTCTAGTTTTGTAGTAAGGTAACGAATTACTCTTTCGTCACGTTTGAATGCCAATTCTAAGTCAGCAACTACAGTTCCTTCACCTTTAAACTCGATTAAAGTGTAGAATCCATTCTTTTTTAATTGAATAGGATAAGCTAATTTCTTCAATCCCCAATTTTCTCTAGTGACAATCTCACAGTTTTTTTCTTTGATAAGATCTTCAAATTTTTTCACTGCTTCCTCCACCTGAGCATCAGATAGAACGGGAGTTAAAATGAAAACAGTTTCGTAATTGTTCATAATGTAAATGAATTTGTTAATTATTTCGAGGTGCAAAAATATGAATTATATTTATAATACACAATAAGCCAGCGTTTATATGATGAATTTAATTTGATTTAAACGACCAAAAAAATACGTTTGAAATCATGTTCTGAAGATAAAATGAATTATAAAGTGATTTTCTGCCCCGCAGATCACACAGATTTTCACAGATCTTTTAAATTCTAGTAATTGTGATAGTAATAAATTTAAGTAAATTAATTTTCAATTTTTATTTTTGAAAATTTGAGAGATCTGTCGGAAGTTTATTAAATTCAAAATATTCTTTACTCTTCCTTATTTCTGATTTCTGTAAGAAAATTCATTTTCAAAACATCGTACAAAGAATGTCTACTGACCAAAATCGATAATATCGAAGAAACCATACCCGCCAACATCAGATGAAAAATAAGAGAATGTCTGTCAGTCATTTCCAGAACAATAATTGCTGATGTAAACGGAGCTCTCGTTATTCCGGTTAAAAAAGCAACCATTCCTGCAAGAATAACGACGTTGGTTTCGTTTGGTGTTAAATGGATTGCTCCTGATATTACCGAACCAATACTTGCTCCCGCCGTTAAAGCCGGAGCGAAAATTCCACCTGCACCACCAGAGGTGAACGATAATGCAGGACCAAGCATTCTTAATATCGGAACATACCAATCTTCATGCTTATCCTGAGTGAAAAGTACACGCTCCATGATTTCTTTTCCTGAACCTAATATTTCACGACTGATAAAAAAAGATATACAAGCGATTAGTAAAGCACAACCGATAAGAAATAACACGTTAGCTTTATCGGTTTTCAGTTTTCTTTTTTTCCAGTCATTCATTTTCAGCATGGTTACAGAAAGCTGGCTTGCTAGAATTCCTGCAACTCCTCCAACCAAAATAATCGGAAACATGACCATCAATGAAACGTCATTTGTTTTCGGATAACCTAAATATAAATAGGAACCTGCTAAAGTTTGTGCCGTTAAACCTGCAATAATTACCGCCGTAAAAAGTGCGGTTTTAAAGTAATTAATATGCGTTTTTGAAAGTTCTTCAACGGCAAATACAATTCCGCCGAGAGGTGTGTTAAATGCTGCTGCCAATCCTGCTGCTGCACCCGTCATAATCATGTTTTTCTTTGAAATTTTTGGCCACCATTCCGGAAGATACTCATTGACCTTTCTGAAGATTGAACCGGCAATTTGTATCGTAGGCAGCTTCACGCCCCACTGCGCCACCGCCAATGACTAAAACTACGGATGATATAATTTTAAAAACAATGATTTTTAAGCTTAAAAGACTGCGTATTTTTTTATGCTCTTTCGGATTTGCCAGTTCTACTGCTGCCATCACCTGAGGAATTCCGCTGCCTTTTGCGTACGGTGCAAATTCTTTGACCAGCCACCAAGATAAAACAAAACCTATAGGAGCGATGATGAAAATCATCCAGTCGTGCCAGTTGAGAATGAAATGCAATAAATTTTCACCCCAGGCAAATATTTTCGCATACATCACTGCAAAAAAGCCTGTAATCACCGAACCGATCCAAAAGGGTATTGCCTGAAGCAGATTATGTTTCAGATGTTCGTTTCGGATGTTGTCGAAAGATTTTTTAAGACTTGTTCGGAAGTAGATGATTATTCTACGCATACTCCAAATTTAATTTAATTTTTACGAATATTAAAATTTTAATAGTGATTTTGATAAATTAATTTTGAAATTCATAATAACTTCAGTTTAAAATTTTCTGAATTAATTTTAAATATGAAGTTTAAATGAAAGAAAATGCACAAAAAAACCCCCGAAAAAAAAATCGAAGGTTATATTTAAAAGTATTGGCAATTACTCATTACCAATTATTCATTGCTTATATCTCAGTGTTCAAATCCCAGTTCTGAAGATAATCGTGAACGTGTTTAAGCATCATTCCACCTAAAGAACCGTCTACAACTCTGTGATCGTAAGAGTGAGACATGAACATCAACTGACGAATTGCAATTACATCTCCGTCTTTTGTTTCAAGAACTGCAGGTTTTTTAACGATCGCTCCAATTGCCATAATGGCAACCTGTGGTTGAGGAATGATAGGAGTTCCCATTAAGTTTCCAAAACTTCCTACGTTAGAAATTGTATAAGTTGCTCCCTGAGTGTCTTCTGGTCTTAATTTTTTGTTTCTCGCTCTGTAAGCCAAATCGTTGATCGCTTTTGCTAAACCTGAAAGTGATAACTGGTCAGCATTTTTGATTACAGGAACGATAAGATTTCCATCTGGTAAAGCAGTTGCCATACCGATGTTGATGTTTTTCTTTTTGATGATATTGTCACCATTGATAGAAACATTGATCATCGGGAAATCCTGAATAGCTTTTACAATCGCTTTCACGAAAATCGGCATGAAGGTTAGTTTTTCACCTTCACGTTTTTCGAACATATCTTTGTTCTTAGCTCTCCATTTTACAACGTTGGTTACGTCTGTTTCGATAAAAGAGGTTACGTGTGGAGCAATATGTTTTGCTTTCACCATGTTTTCAGCGATGATTTTTCTCATTCTGTCCATAGGAATGATTTCGTCACCTGCAGCTACAGAAATTGTAGAAGCCGGGGCTGAAGTTGCAGCTGGTGGAGCAGTAGCTGTCTGAACAGGAGCTGCTTGTTGCTGAACGGCTTGCTGAGGCTGGTTTCCTCTGTTGGAAACGTGAGATAAAATATCTTCTTTCGTAATTCTTCCTTCTAAACCGCTACCTTTAATGGTTTTCAGTTCAGTTTCAGAAATGTTTTCCTGCTGAGCAATAGATTTTACAAGTGGAGATAAATAAAGGTCTCCAGAAAATTCTACATGAGAGGTTGCTGTTGGATTTAAAGGCTCTTCAATCGCTTTAATGGTATCTGCATCGGGAGCTGAAGTTTCTGTTGTAACTTCTTCAGATGCTGTACTTGCGCCTTCTCCTTCAATTTCTAAAATGGCGATGGCTTCACCTATTTTTGCAACTTCGTCTTTCTGTTTTAAGATTTTTACAATTTTCCCCGAAACCGGTGTTGGTACATCCGAATCTACCTTGTCTGTTGCAATTTCTACTACCGAATCATCTTCTTTTACATGATCACCTTCATTGAATAACCATGTGATAATAGTAGCTTCCATCACGCCTTCACCCATAGAAGGAAGCAATAATTTGTATTCTGCCATTTTCTAATTTTAGATTTTGACAAATATATAAAAAAAATCGGTTTTTTTATGAAATAGATAATTTTAGAAAAATTCTATGTAAATATTTTCACCGACATTTAATCCGAAAAGGGTTTTTGCACCGTTCTTCTTACTGCCCTTGTAAATGGTGAGTTCCAGTTGTTGACTGTCGTTGAAAATAGCTGCCGATTGCCCGTGATATTCGGTTTCTCTGTCCCAATCTGCGACTACTTCGGTATGGCTTGAGTAGATTTTCGATAAACTCAAATTTCTGAACTTTATGGTGAATTTTTCGAAACCTTTTGCTAAAGTTTCAAAGAATTCCTGACTGATATTTGAGATTATGTTTCCGAAATTATCAATGTACATTACTTCGCCAATGATCATCTTTTCTGGCTCGTTATAAACTGGTTTTGGAAATAAAAGCTGCTTTACGTCATCAATTTTTCTCCCAATTACTTCCGGAAGTCCACCGTTTGCCAAATGAACTGCAACGGGAACAAAAACATCAGTCGAAGTGAAATTGACAACATCATCGAATCTATTGTTAAGGGTGATTTCGTAAATGGCTTCAGGTTTAATGTCAAAAAAAACCAAACTCAGTAATCCATTATCGGCTGCTAAAAAATACGAGCCATCTGCTTTATATAAAATATTTTTTCTAGACTTGTGATAAAAACTGTCAACAGCTACAATGTGAATCGTTCCTTTCGGAAAATACCGATATGCATTTCTTACAATATATGATGTCTGAATAAGGTTATATGCCTGAATATCATGGCTGATATCTATGCTGTTGACTTCAGGGTTTAATGACATGATTTTCCCTTTCATAGCCGAAACTCTGTAATCTAAACGTCCGAAATCTGAGGTGAGGGTAATAATTGACATGAATAATCTAATACAGCTGCAAATTTATCTAAAATAAAAGGAAAGAATTAAATATTGTGGATAAGAATTTGATATAAATCTGAAAAAAAACTTTTAAATTTAAAATCTAATAATAAAAATATTTGCATGTTTGAATTAACGTATGATTTAGAAGGTATTGATTCAAAAAACTTTTACGGAGTTAACAACCAATATTTCAATTTAATAAAATCCAGCTTTCCAACCCTTAAAATTACAGGAAGAGATCATCATATTTTTGCGATGGGTAATCAGGAGGCTCTTGATATATTTAAACTAAAACTGGACGATATTGTCTCATTTATTTCAAAAAACAATTCTATAGGACTTAAAGATGTTGAAAACTTCCTCAACCTGAAAGATGAGAATGAAAAACATTTTGTGTTTGATCAGGACATTATTGTGAAAGGTGTCAACGGCAAAATAATTAAAGCAAAGACAACCAATCTCAAAAAACTCGTCAAAGAAACCGAGAAAAAAGACATGGTTTTTGCCATCGGTCACTGCAGGAACAGGGAAAACTTATACCAGTGTTGCCTTGGCTGCAAGAGCATTGAGAGATAAAGAAGTTAAGAGAATTGTGTTAACAAGACCTGCTGTGGAAGCAGGAGAAAGTCTTGGGTTTTTGCCGGGAGATCTTAAAGAAAAGCTTGACCCGTATTTACAACCCTTATATGATGCACTTCGTGATATGATTCCTCATGAGAAACTGGAAGGTTTTATGGAAAAGAAAATCATTGAAGTTGCCCCACTCGCATTTATGAGAGGAAGAACGCTAGATGATGCTTTTGTGATTTTGGATGAAGCTCAAAATACCACTCATGCCCAAATGAAAATGTTTCTGACAAGAATGGGAATGAATGCTAAATTTATTATCACAGGAGATCCTACACAAATTGATTTGCCCCCAAAACAGCATTCCGGTTTAAAAGAAGCCATGAGAATTCTGAAAGATGTGAAAGAAATTGGTTTCGTTTATTTAACCGAGGAAGATGTAGTGAGACACCCGGTTGTAAAGAAAATCATCCTGGCGTACAACGAAGAAGACAAAAAGGCAAGAGAATAATTTTTTTTGGTTTAGTTTTTTTTTCAAAATATTTGGTCAATCTATAAAAAGTGATATATTTGGACTCTTAAAATTTGTTAAAACTTTAAACTATGAAAAAATTATTATTGGTTGCTTCAGTGATCTTAATGGGAATTACTGTGAAAGCTCAAGAAGTTAGATTTGGTGCAAAAGCCGGATATTCTATGTCAACTATTAAGTATGAGAGTGATTTAGGATCAGAAAGTGGTGATCCTGTACATACTTTTTATGTTGGAGGTTTGGTAGAATATAAAATCAGCGATAAATTTGGTATTCAAGGGGAGGTGTTGTACTCACCACTAGGAGGAAAATATGTAATGAAAGAAGAGGATGAAGATAATCCGGATACTTTTTTTAATCTAAAAACAAAAACTAAATTAGGTACGTTGTTAATCCCTGTTTCAGCAAAGTATTTTATAACTGAAAATCTATCTGTTTCTGCAGGTGCAAGTTTTGGAGTAATTCTTTCAGCTAAACAAGAGACCGTATTTGATGCAGGTTTTAATATTCCTGGTTTGGAAATTGGTGCAGATAATGAAACAGATATCAAAAATCAGACAAACACATTAAATATAGCTCCTTTTATCGGCGCAGAATATATGCTTGAAAATGGTTTATTCTTTGATGCAAGATATAACTTGGGAGTTTCTAATCTGGCTAAAAATCCAGAATTTAATGAAACTGCTAAAAATAGCTTTTTACAAGTTGGCGTAGGTTTTAAATTTGGTGGAAACTAGAATATAAACTTTAAAAATTAATATAGAGCAGGGCATATTGTCCTGCTTTTTTTATGATGTGGTATCTTGCGGCATTGCGTTTGCTGTAGAAGTGGAAATTTCGATAATCAAACTTTAATTAAATTAAAAATGAAAAAACTACTATTATTAGGAGCATTTGCTTTTTTTGGAGGAGCGGTGCAGGCACAGGAAGGTCTTAAGCTGGGAGGTCATATTGGTGTACCAGTGGGAGATGCAAGCAAATATTCTTCTTTTACATTTGGTGTAGATGGAGCTTATATGTGGAATATTGCTAAAAATTTCGATTTAGGGGTAGCTACAGGTTATTCTCACTTCGTTGGAAAGGATTATGAGTTTAAAGGAGATCGTTATAAGTCTGATGATTTCGGTTTTATACCGATTGCTGTTGCAGGAAAATACAGATTTGCTAAAGCTCCTATTTTTGTGGCGTTAGATTTAGGATATGCGGTTTCCGTGAAAGATGGAGTAGATGGCGGTTTGTATGCTCAGCCGAAGTTTGGCTACCAAATGCCGAAAGCAGAATTATACATAGGTTTTCAAACAATAGGAAGCAGACGTGATTTTGACAGAGAAAGAATTGAAAATAATTTCGGAGCCATCAATTTCGGGGTTAATTTCTTCTTGAAGTAAATTACATTTAAAACAGGTTATATTAAACTCCGATTGAAAGATTGGAGTTTTTTATTTCAATTCATTAAAAAAAAGATAATTAATTCTCTTAATTGCGATTTTAGTCAAAAAAAGTCAATATCGATGGTGATTTTTATCATGTTAACAAATTTTAATATTAAAATTTACCGTTCTAAATTTGCAGCCAAGAAAGTATAAAATTATTCAAAATGAAAAAATTATTAGTCGCTAGTGCTGTTGCACTTTTCGGTTTATCAAACGCTCAGATTGCTAAAGGAACTACTTATGTTTCTGGTGTAGTAGGTTATTCTTCTGTAGAAAATAATAATAATGATAATAAAGTTGACAACTTTGCAGTTGTTCCAACTGTAGGTTATTTTGTTGCACCAAACTTAGCTGTAGGTTTAGGAGTTGGTTATGCTTCAACTATTGACAAAACAACTTATGAGAATGGTTACGATAAAGAAACTTTATCTGCATTTGTAGTAGAGCCTTTCGTAAGAAAATACTGGACTTTAGGAGATAAATTATACTTCTTCGGTCAATTATCAGTTCCTATGCAGTTTGGTACTGAGAAATATGAAGAAACTGAAAACAACAACTCATTCTCTGAAAAAGTAAAATACAATTCATTCGGTGTTTCTGTAAAACCAGGTTTAGATTATTTCTTAAACAAAAACTGGACTATCGAAGCTACAATCGGAGAGTTTGGTTACAATACATCTAAATATGATGTAGAAGGTGCTCAGAACGTAAACAACTTTAACTTCGGATTAAACCTTGCTAACGTAGGTATCGGTGTTAAATATGTATTTGCTAAATAATTGGTAAAAATATAATTGATATAAATCCTGAGATTTTTCTCAGGATTTTTTTGTTCTAAACTGAAACAATTAGGTCATATATATAAAAAAACTCCCAGAAAATTTCTGAGAGTTTATATATTTTTTGAAATTCTGAATCTATTTTCCGAACATTCCGCCCATTCCAGGCATATTTGGCATTTTGCTCATCATCTGCATCATTTGTTTTCCTTGTGGGCCCTGCATCATCTTCATCATTTTTCCCATTTGGTCAAACTGTTTCATCAGAGCGTTCACATCTTCAATTTTTCTTCCAGCACCTTTTGCAATTCTGTTCTTTCTTTGAGTATTGATAATTGAAGGTCTTCTTCTTTCTTCAGGTGTCATTGAGTGAATAATCGCCTCGATGTGTTTAAAGGCATCATCACTGATCTCCACATCTTTAATAGCTTTTCCGACTCCGGGAATCATTCCCATCAAGTCTTTCATATTACCCATCTTTTTGATTTGGTTGATCTGTTTTAAGAAATCATCAAAACCAAATTCGTTTTTAGCAATTTTCTTGTGAAGTTTTTTTGCTTCTTCTTCATCAAATTGTTCCTGAGCTCTTTCTACCAAAGAGACAACGTCTCCCATTCCCAAGATTCTGTCTGCCATCCTTTCCGGGTAGAAAAGATCTAAAGCTTCCATTTTTTCTCCGGTAGAGATAAATTTGATTGGCTTTTCAACCACAGAACGAATCGTTAAAGCCGCTCCACCACGAGTATCACCGTCTAATTTGGTTAAAACAACACCGTCAAAATTCAAAGCATCATTAAATGCTTTTGCCGTATTCACAGCATCCTGACCTGTCATTGAATCTACAACGAATAGAGTTTCGCT
Source organism: Chryseobacterium sp. AC405b (assembly GCF_979258685.1). Lineage (NCBI taxonomy): Bacteria > Pseudomonadati > Bacteroidota > Flavobacteriia > Flavobacteriales > Weeksellaceae > Chryseobacterium > Chryseobacterium sp. AC405b. The sequence goes on along the minus strand of NZ_OZ409877.1, from coordinate 2,946,385 downwards.
TGGTTTAATAAAATAATGAACCGATTTAATCTCATTCATCATTTGCTCGTCAATCGCCAAACGACCAGCCGTATCGACGATAACTACATCGTGACCGTTTGATTTAGCAAAACTAATTGCATTTTCGGCAATCGTAGAAGGATTGGTTGCGCCTTCCTCTGTGTAAACCGGAACACCGATCTGTCCGCCAAGAACTTTCAATTGATCGATTGCAGCGGGACGGTAAACATCACACGCTACCAGCAAAGGTTTTTTGCTTCTTTTAGTTTTTAAATAATTAGCAAGCTTTCCCGAAAAAGTGGTTTTACCAGAACCTTGCAGACCGGCAATCAGAATAACACTTGGTTTTCCCGCAAGATTGATTCCTTCCTGAGAACCACCCATCAAATCTACCAGCTCGTCATGAACAATCTTCGTCATCAACTGTCCCGGAGTAAGCGATGTAAGTACGTTTTCCCCTAAAGCTTTATCCTGAACTCTTTTTGTAAGATCTTTAGCAACTTTGTAATTAACGTCGGCATCTACCAATGCTCTACGGATTTCTTTTACGGTTTCCGCAACATTGATTTCGGTGATTTTTCCACGTCCGGAAAGATTATGAAGTGCTTTGTCTAATTTATCCTGTAAACTATTGAACATATTGATTGTAAATTATAGTGTGCAAAAATAAGGAATTTTTAATAATTAATATATAGTGTGAATAGATTTGTTTTGAATATCAATATAATCTTATTTTTGCAAAATGAATTTTTCAGATAGTTTTATTGTCATATTTTTAATAGTGATTTTAAATATTATTGTCTTTATAATATTTAAAAAGTATCTCTATGGGAAGGAAAATGCAGGGATGAAGTTTTTGACAATAAATATCTCAAAAGATTTACTTTGGATCATTATTTCATTATTGATAATAGATAAGACAAAAGATAATTTTTTATTGATAGTAATTTGCTTTATTGTTGCATCAGTCTTTATATATGCACCCGTTATCAGGAAGATTAACAAATCATGATTTTTTTGATGATAAATATCAATTTTTAATATTGGTAGAGTTTAATAAAATCAATATATTTGCACACGATTAAAAAAGAGATATGAACAGAAAAGTTTCTTCATTATTTTTCGCATTTTTATTTGTGTTTTTGAGCAGTTTTGCATCTGCACAGCACGAAACCGAGGGTGAAAAATCAGCTGAAAAAGTAGAGCATGCAGAAGGCGATAAGCCCTTTAATGCTACAAAAATGATCATGGAACACATCAGTGATTCAAACGAATGGCATTTATGGACTACTAAGGATGAAAGTGGAAAAGAAGATCACGTTTCTATCCCATTACCGATCATTATTAAAGATAATGCAGGATGGCATACTTTCTTATCAAAAGATATTGCTCACGGGCATGAGCACGATGGTTACACACTTCATGAAGGACAAGTAGTTTCTACTAAAGGGGTAGAAAAAGCAACTCTTTTTGCAGTGATTTCAGGAAAACAAAAAGCAAGCGACGTATTTTTTGATATGTCAATCACAAAGAATACAGCTTCAATGTTTTTATCAGTGATTTTTATGTTGGTTATTTTCTTAGGAATGGCTAAAAATTATAAAAAATCTCAACTACCAAAAGGAGCAGGGAAATTATTAGAGCCGGTAATCGTTTTTATAAGAGACGAAGTAGCAATCCCAAATATCGGATCGGTAAAATATAAAAGATATATGCCTTATTTATTAACAGCATTTTTCTTTATCTGGTTCAATAACTTATTCGGATTGATTCCTTTCTTCCCGGGTGGAGCTAACTTAACAGGGAATATTGCAATTACTTCAGTATTAGCGATCATTACTTTATTGATTACTTTATTCAGTGCAAACAAAGATTATTGGAAACACATCTTTATGCCACCGGTTCCTTTGTTATTGTACCCGATCATGGTTCCAATCGAAATCATCGGAATCTTCACAAAACCTTTTGCTTTGATGATGCGACTTTTCGCTAACATCACTGCGGGTCACATTATGATCTTAGCGATTATCTCTTTGATCTTTATCTTTAAATCTCCATTCTTAGGATTTGCATCTGTACCATTGGCATTATTTGTTTCTGTATTGGAACTTTTAGTTGCTGCATTACAGGCTTATATCTTCACGGTATTATCAGCATTGTTTATTGGTATTGCAGTTGCAGAACACGATCACGATCATGCACACAATGATGATGACAGTGTAGGTCACGACACAATGGTAGCTTAATTAAACTAAAATAATTTTAACTAAATATTTATTTATTATGGACATCACAACTGGAACAGGATTAATTTACGTAGGTATCGGTTTGGCAGTATTAGGAGTAGGTCTTGGTATTGGTAAAATCGGTGGGCACGCTATGGATGCTATCGCTAGACAACCAGAACAAGCTGGTAAGATTCAAGGAGCAATGCTTATTGCTGCAGGTCTTATTGAAGGTGCTGGTCTTATTGCGATTATCTTTGGTGCTTTCATCAAGTAATTATCCTCAGAAAAAATATTCTTAGCAGTGAAGCGGTTGGCTGCTGCTAAGAATTTTTAAAAAAAGATATCCATAAATTATTACATTAAAAAAAGAATTACAGATATGGGAATTATAGAACCTGGAATTGGACTTTTGTTTTGGATGACGCTTACATTCGTTATCCTGTTATTTATCCTTGCTAAATTTGCCTGGAAACCAATTGTAAATGCAGTAAATGACAGAGAAGCTTCTATCGTTGATGCTTTGAATCAGGCTAAATTGGCTAAAAAAGAAATGGAAGATCTTAAATCTGATAACGAAAGAATTATTCGTGAAGCTAAAATTGAAAGAGATTCTATCCTTAAAGAAGCTAGAGAAATTAAAGACAGAATTGTAGGTGAAGCGAAAGATATTGCTAAAGCTGAAGGTGATAAAATGATCGAATCTGCTAAGCAAACCATCCAGACTGAGAAGAATGCTGCAATGTCAGAAATCAGAACTCAGATTGGTGCATTATCTGTAAATATTGCAGAATCTATCTTGCAGAAAAATTTAGAGAAAACTGAAGCTCAGGACGAGTTGGTTCAAAATTATTTAAACAAATCTAATCTTAACTAAGAATGCTTACATCTAAAGTAGCTAAAAGATACGCACAAGGTTTGCTGGATTTCACAAACGAATCCGGACAGACTGCTGCTGTATTTTCTGAGATGAAAGATGTTAAGAAAGTGATGTCTGAATCTGAGGATTTAAACAAATTTTTCAAGACACCTTACATTGATGCAAAAAAGAAAGAGGACGTTGCAAAAGAGATTTTCAAAGGTTTTTCACCGGTTTCTCAGAATTTGATTACTTTAGTGATCAGACAGGGTCGTGAAAATCAATTGAAAAATATTGCTCAGGAATTCATCAATAAGGTTGAAGATATCAATGGAGTACAGAGAATTACTCTTACTACAGCGACTCAGCTTTCTAAAGAAAATATTGATCAGATTTTAAAATCTACTGATTTAGTAAAAGCAGGTTCAAACTTTGACTTAAATCTTACCATCAATCCTGATATTTTAGGAGGATATATTTTAAGAGTAGGTGACCAGCAGATCGATGCATCTGTAAAGTCTAAACTGAATAATATCAAAAAAGATTTTCATTTAAATTAAGAAAAAAACAACCATATAATGGCAGAAATAAATCCGGCAGAAGTATCTGCGATCTTAAAACAACAGTTGGCCAACTTCGACACTCAATCAAATGTTGAGGAAGTAGGTACCGTTTTGACCATCGGTGATGGTATTGCTCGTGTATACGGGTTAGAAAATGTACAGTACGGTGAGTTGGTAAAATTTGCTAGCGATGTAGAAGGTATCGTACTAAACTTAGAAGAAGACAACGTAGGGGTGGCTCTTTTAGGTGAAAGTAAATTGGTAAGAGAAGGAGATACAGTAAGAAGAACAAACAGAATCTCTTCTATCAAAGTAGGAGAAGGAATGTTGGGTAGAGTAGTTGATACTCTAGGTAACCCAATCGACGGTAAAGGACCTATCGACGGTGAATTGTACGAGATGCCATTGGAAAGAAAAGCTCCTGGTGTTATCTACAGACAGCCGGTAACTGAGCCTTTACAGACAGGTATCGTTGCGATTGACTCTATGATTCCTGTAGGAAGAGGTCAGAGAGAATTAATCATTGGTGACAGACAAACAGGTAAAACTACTGTTGCTATTGATACAATCATCAACCAAAAAGAATTTTTTGATGCTGGTCATCCAGTATATTGTATATATGTTGCAATCGGACAGAAAGCTTCTACAGTAGCTCAAATTGTTAAAACTCTTGCTGATAAAGGAGCTTTAGCATATACTGTAATCGTTGCTGCGAATGCTTCAGATCCGGTTCCAATGCAGGTTTATTCTGCAATGGCAGGTGCTTCTATCGGTGAGTTCTTCAGAGATACTGGTAGACCTGCACTAATCATTTATGATGATTTGTCTAAACAAGCAGTAGCTTACCGTGAGCTTTCTCTACTTTTGAGAAGACCACCGGGACGTGAGGCTTACCCTGGAGATGTTTTTTATCTTCACTCAAGATTATTGGAAAGAGCTGCAAAAGTAATCGCTGATGATACAATTGCAAGTCAAATGAATGATTTACCAGAGTCTTTAAGACCAATCGTAAAAGGTGGAGGTTCATTAACTGCACTTCCAATTATTGAAACTCAGGCGGGTGACGTTTCTGCATATATCCCGACAAACGTAATCTCTATTACAGACGGACAGATTTTCTTGGAAACAGACTTGTTCAACTCAGGGGTTCGTCCTGCAATCAACGTAGGGATCTCGGTATCCAGAGTTGGAGGTAATGCTCAGATTAAATCTATGAAGAAAGTTTCTGGTACTCTTAAATTAGACCAGGCTCAGTATAAAGAATTAGAAGCGTTTGCTAAATTCGGTTCAGACCTTGATGCTTCTACTTTGGCGGTGATCTCTAAAGGTGAAAGAAACGTGGAGTTATTGAAGCAGCCGGTAAATTCACCACTTCCTGTAGATACTCAGGTTGCGATGATTTATGCAGGTACAGAGAATTTGATGAGAAACGTTCCTGTTAAAAAAGTAAAAGAATTCCAGATTGAATATATCGCTTTCCTAAGATCTAAGCATCCTGAAACGATGGCTGCTATTAAAGCCGGGAAAATCGATAACGATATCACAGGTGTTCTTAAGCAGGCTGCTAATGATTTAGCTTCTAAATATAATTAATATTTGGTTTTTAGTGTTAAGTGTTTAGTTTTAAAATTTTCTAAAGCTAAACACTAAACGCTAAACACTAAAAACTGTTACAAAATGGCAAACTTAAAAGAAATACGAGGAAGAATCAGTTCAATTTCATCTACGATGCAAATCACACGTGCTATGAAAATGGTTTCGGCAGCGAAACTAAAAAAAGCACAGGACGCCATCGTAATGTTAAGACCGTATTCTGAAAAATTGCAGGAAATTATCCAGAATGTAAATTCTAGCTCAGATCCTGATCAGGTTTCTATTTATGCTCAAAAAAGAGAAGTTAAAAGAGTGCTTTTCATCGCTGTAACTTCAAACAGAGGTTTGGCAGGTGCTTTTAACTCAAATATTGTGAAAGAAGTGAATATTCAGTTTCAAAACAATGCTCAATACGAAATTGAAGTTCTTACCATTGGTAAAAAAGCATATGATGCTGTGAGAAGAGGACGAACTGTTTTTTCTAATGAAAGCAATGTCTTTGACAAATTAAGTTTTGATGTAGTTTCAAATGTTACAGAATCTGTGATGAGTAGTTTCAGAGAAGGTAAATTTGATGAAGTGTATGTAATTTACAATAAATTCATCAATGCTGCTACGCAAGAAGTGATGACAGAGAAAGTTCTTCCGATTTCTATGGTAGAAACAGAAACAGCTTCTACAGAAACAGCTTCTACAGAAACTCAAACAGAAACAGATTATATTTTTGAACCGGACAGAGCAGAGATTTTAGATAATTTGATTCCAAAATCAATCAAAACTCAGGTTTTCAAAGCAGTGTTAGATTCTGTAGCTTCAGAACACGGAGCCAGAATGACAGCCATGCACAAAGCAACAGACAATGCACAGGAGCTAAAGAATGACTTGGTTATTTTCTACAACAAAGCAAGACAGGCAGCTATTACAAACGAGATCTTAGAAATCGTTTCAGGAGCAGAAGCTTTGAAAAATTCGTAACAAATTATTCAAAAAATATTAAAGCATCGATATCTTCGGTGCTTTTTTTGTTAGTATTATTTTGTATATCTTTGTATAATAAATTATAATTTCTAAATGGACTCTGACATAGTCAGGCTTTTACTAGCCTTATTTCTTGTTTTATTAAATGGCTTTTTCGTGGCCGCAGAATTTTCAATCGTTAAAGTTCGTTATTCTCAAATCCAGATCAAAGCTGCCGAAGGCGATTCGATGGCAAAACAAGCTGAGCACATCATCAAGCATCTTGATGAGTATCTCTCTGCAACACAGTTGGGGATTACATTGGCATCTCTGGCGTTAGGTTGGGTTGGTGAAAGTGCAATGCATCATGTGATAGACAATTTGTTTCACTCTCTGAATATAAATTTTGCTGAATCTACAGTTACAACAATTTCTATTGTCATCAGTTTCTTGATTATTACGGTAATGCACATTGTTTTTGGTGAATTGATTCCAAAATCTATCGCAATCAGAAAAGCTGAAGCTACAACAATGGCTACAGCAGTTCCTTTAAGAGTCTTTTATACAGTTTTCAAACCATTTATATGGTTGATGAATTTGATGTCAAACGGAGTTTTAAGATTAATGAAAATTCATCCTGCTTCCGAACAGGAAATTCACTCTACAGAAGAACTTCAGCTTTTGGTAAAACAAAGTGCCGATAGCGGAGAAATTGAAGAAGAAAACTACGAAATTATTAAAAATGCATTTGATTTTACAGATCACTCTGCAAAACAAATCATGGTTCCGAGACAGAATATTACGTCGATAGATTTTGCGGATGATTTAAATGAAATCATCAATAAGATCATGGATAGCGGATATTCAAGAATTCCGGTATATGAAAACTCAATCGATAATATTATTGGAGTATTTTACACCAAAGAAATTATCCGGGAATTCGTTAAAAGAAAAGGAGTTCTCAGTCATGAAGACTTGAATGAATTGATGAGAGAATCTTTCTTTGTGGTCGGAAGCAAGAAAATTTCAGATCTTTTGAAGATTTTCCAGCAAAAAAAACAACATTTAGCGATCGTTATTGATGAATTTGGGGGAACTGAAGGAATTATTACACTAGAAGATATTTTAGAGGAGTTGGTAGGTGAGATTCAGGATGAAGAAGATGATGAAGAAAAATTAGTTGACAAAGTGGGACCAAACACTTTTTGGGTAAAAGCTACGCAACCTTTGGATGAAATTAACGAATCTTTGCCTAAGAAACTGACTGTTTCTGAAGAAAGTGAATACAATACCTTAGCAGGCTTTATTTTGCACGCTTTAGAAGATATTCCTGAAGAAAATGAGGAATTTGATTTGGAAAATTATCATTTCAAAATCTTAAAAATGAATAACAAGAGTGTTGAAATGGTAGAATTGATTTATATTGAACCTAACAATATCGTTGATGATATTTTAGACAAATTAGGAGAAGATTAAAATTTTAATACAATGATTTTTTATAATACCATAAAAGATTACGAAGATCCAAAACGTCAGTACGAAGAAGAAGTTCTGGTTTTGGATGAGACCGATGAAGTGTACAAATTGATTTTGCACAACGATGATATCCATACTTTTGATGATGTGATAGAAGCATTAATAGAAATTTGCAAACATGATCTCATACAAGCCGAGCAGTGCACAATGCTTGTTCATTACAAAGGCAAATGCACGGTAAAAACAGGATCAATGGATGTTTTGAAACCTATGCATGAGAAATTAATTTCAAGAAGCTTAACAAGCGAAATCGTATAATAAAAACTCCGGCAATTTTGTCGGAGTTTTTATTGAATCTAAACTCAATTCTAAATTCTTATTTCTGACATCTCATTTCATCTAAAATAGTATATTTGTACAAACTATATAGAATGCTTGTAATAGGAATTGCGGGAGGAACAGGATCCGGCAAAACTACGGTTGTTGATAAAATCATTCAGCAGCTTGACATTGAAGGGATGAATATTTTATCTCAGGACAATTATTATCACGATAATCACAATCTTACACTGACAGAAAGGGAAGCGTTGAATTACGATCATCCTAAGTCAATAGATTTTGAACTTATGCTGAAACACGTAAAAGCATTAAAAAACAATGAAGCGATTGATCAGCCTGTTTACAGTTTTGTAACCCATTCCAGAACGGGTGATCATGTTATAGTTGAACCAAAAAATGTATTGGTGGTAGAAGGAATTTTGGTTTTAACGAATAAAGAACTGATAAAAGAATTTGATTTAAAAGTCTTTGTGCACGCAGATTCAGATGAAAGACTGATCAGAAGAATCAGAAGAGATACCCAGGAAAGAGGAAGAGATCTGAACGAGGTTTTGCACCGTTATCAGACAACTTTGAAGCCGATGCATCAGGAATTCATCGAACCCTCAAAAAATGAAGCCGATTTGATTATTCCAAATATGAGACAGAATTCTGTGGCAATAGATTTTCTAACGACTGTTATTAAAAATTCACTGAGAAAACACTAGAAAAATGGCCGAAAAAGAATTAATTAAAGAAATTCAACCCAAATCGGAAACAATCAAATTTCTTCAGAAATATGTTTTGAATAAATATGTGATTGCGATATGTCTTTTTCTGGTCTGGATGGTATTCTTCGACAAGACTTCGTTTTTGGTAATCAACGAACTCAACGGGGAAATTAATAAATACGAAGAGCAACTCGATTATTATAAAACAGAATATGAAAAGAATGATAAATTCTACAAAAAACTGATGAATAATAAATCTGAGAAAGAGAAATACGCCAGAGAAAATTATTTCATGAAAAAACCTAATGAAGAAATTTTCATCTTAGTCGTAGACAGCACCAATATCGCCAAGAAATAATATCAAAGTGATTGTGAATAATCATTTAGCCTTGCTGTCAATTTTAAAATAATCTGCGAATCACAATTACTCATTATCTATTACTTATTACCTATGTCAAAAGATACATTTGAAAACTGGGAAAATCTTGTTAAAAAACAACTCAAAACTGAAGATATCTACACCATTCTGAAAAAAGAAAATTTAGAAGGAATTGATGTAAAACCTTTTTATAATTCTGTTGCAAAACCATTGGTCAATCTTCCGAAAGTGGAAGAAAATACACATTTGGTAGCAACGTATCACGAAACTTTAGAAGATGATGTTTTTGCATTTCTACTAAATGAGAATGTTGAAAATCTGGTAGAAAAAACTATTTTTATCAACAACAAAGCTTTGGCAGAACATATCAGTCCAGAAGATAACGACCAGTATTTTTCGCTGATTGATGTTTTTGATGAAAACAATGCGGCGATTGATGATCAGTTGGTGAAAGAATTATTAGCTAAAAATTTCAAAAGATCTATTGGTGTTGATGTTTCAATTCATCAGAACGGTGGTGCTTCTATCGTTCAGCAATTAGGTATTGCTTTGTCAAAAACAAAAGAATTGGTGGAAGTGTATGGAGAAGAAATTCTAGAAAAAATTCTATTCAGATTAGCTGTTGGAGGAAATTATTTCTTTGAAATGGCAAAAATCCGTGCTTTTAAATTGGTTTTTAATCAACTTTCAAAAGAGTATAATTTAGATGATATCCCATACATATTTGCGGAAACTTCTTCGAGAAATAAATCTGTTTCAGATAGTGAAAATAATTTGATCCGTTCTACTTTAGAATTGGCTTCGGCTATGATTGGTGGTGCAGATGCTGTTTTTAGTACCAATTATCAAATAGGAAATAACACCGAAAATTCTGAAGAAATTTCATTCAAGCAACAGATTGTTCTTGCTTACGAAAGTATCATCAACGTGTTCGAAGATGCATCAAACGGAAGTTATTATATTGAAGACATCACACAGCAAATCGCAGAAAAATCATGGCAGTTCTTTTTAGAAATAGAAGCAAACGGCGGTTATCTGGAATCTTTAAAGCAAGGAATTCTTCAGAAGAAAATCTATGATCAAGCTATTAACGAGCAAAAATGGGTTGAAGAAGGAAAAATAAAGTTGATTGGAGTCAATTTATATCCAAAATTGAATGTTAAAAAATCTGTAGAAGAGCTTTATGATGTAAAAGAAATTAAAGCGGTTCGTTGGGCTGAAATGTTTGAGTAAGCTTCATCCGCAGATTTGATGATTTTATTCTTTAAATTTTAAAAATAAAATGAAAGAAAAACTAGTTGATTTGTTTAAATATACCCATCATTTCAATAATGAAATGATAAAAATTATTTCAGAAAATATTTCAAAAGTTGACGATAAAATAATCAGTTTAATCAATCATACTTTAAACGCTCAACAAGTTTGGAATTCGAGGATTTTAAATGAAGAATCTTTTCAGGTCTGGCAAATTAATTTGTTTGAAAAATTAGAAGAAATAAACAATCGAAATTTTCAAACAAGTATTCAAATTATTGAAAACTCAGATTTTGACCAAAGAATTGAATATCAAAATTCAAAAGGAACCAAGTTTGAAAATACTATTTTCGAAATACTATTTCAGGCAATCAACCATTCAACATATCACCGCGGGCAAATTAATTCCCTCTTAAAGCAAAATGGAATTGAACCTGTTTTAACAGATTATATTTTCTACAAAAGGTAAGTCTGTGAAAATTCCAATTTTAAACAAAGAGATTCAAAATTATATCAATGCAAATCTACATTCAGATCTGCATACTTTATTATTAAAAAAATCACCCTTTCCTGAAGTTTCTATGCAAGAGATTGTTCAGCAAATTAAAGGCAAACAAGTCGCACAGAAAAAGTTTCCGTTTCTATTAAAAGAAGGAATTATTTTCCCGCCACAGCTCAGTTTAGAGCAATCTTCATCAGAAAAAACAGCCGTTTATAAATCTGAACTTTTAAAAGGAAAGAAATTTATTGATCTGACGAGCGGTTTTGGAATTGATGCATACTATCTTTCCAAACATTTTGATGAAGTTATTTTGGTCGAACAAAATCCTGAACTTTTACAAATCGTAGAACATAACTGGAATATTTTAAATAAAAAAACGCAATTTATCAATCAGAAACTTGAAGATTTTCTTCTTGACAACAAAGAAAATTTTGATGTCATTTACCTTGATCCTGCGCGAAGGGACAATCAGAAAAATAAAGTTTTTTTATTAGAAGATCTCTCGCCCAATATTCTTGATATTCAGGATACACTGCTTTCTATTTCTCAACAAGTGGTAATCAAACTTTCACCTTTGATTGATTTGAAATATCTCGTTTCAGTGCTGAAAAACATTTCCAGAATTGATATTATTGCTGTGAAAAATGATGTGAAAGAAATTGTTGTTTCACTTTTTTATGAAAACTCAGAAGCTATTCACTGTCATTGCGTTAATCTTGAAAGTGAAGAATCAGAATTCCAATTTCAATTCGGAGGTGAAGAAAATGCTAATGCAGAATATTCTGAACCGGAAAAATTTATTTATATTCCCAATAATACCGTTTTAAAAGCCGGAATTTTTAATTTAATTTCAGAAAAATTAAGTCTTAAAAAATTACATCCGAATACACATATTTACACCTCAGATATTAGAATGGAAAATTTTCCGGGAAGAATTTTTGAGATGGAAGTTGTTGAAGGTAAGCAAATTAAAAAGAAAAGCCAGTTTAACATTATTTCAAAAAATTATCCTTTGAAACCAGAGGAAATTAAGAAAAAATATGGTCTGAAAGATGGCGGAAACGACTATGTTATTTTTACACAATCCAAAAAAGGAAAATTAATATTAAAATCAGTCTGAAAATGTTGCCGAAAAATGCAATATTTCTTACTTTTGGGCAATCAAAAATTTAGAAATGAAAAAACTAATTATATGTTTAGCAATTGCTACGGTAGCAGTAAGCTGTAAAAAAATTCAGGCTGGAGGAAATAAAGCGACTTTGAAGTTGGAAGAAGGGGTAGAAAGATATTCTGACGACGAGCAAACAAGCGGGCGTGAAGAAGATCTTGCTGATAAGCATACTGATGCTGCTCATGAAGAACATAAAGTTGATACTCTAAAAACTGACAGTACGAGAGCTCAAAAGTCTCCGGAGGTTACCACTTCAAGATTAGAAAAACCTTCTGTTGAACAACACTAATTATCTCTTAAAAAATATAATAATCCTGCACTTGTGTGGGATTTTTTTGTTTTAAATGATCCTCACAGATAAAACCTTGTTTTTGTTTGTTCAGACAGCCCAATTTTTTTAAATTTATCAAAATTAAATAGACAATGCAAGAGACTTTAAATTACATCAACGAAAATAAACAGCGTTTCGTGGATGAATTGTTTGAATTATTAAGAATAGCTTCAATTTCTGCCGATCCGGCTTATAAAAGCGAAGTTTTATTATGTGCAGACAAAGTAGCAGAACATCTTAAAAATGCAGGTGCAGATGAAGTTGAAGTTTGCCAGACAAAAGGCTATCCCATCGTTTTCGGAGAAAAAATCATAAATAAAGATTTACCCACAATTTTAGTGTACGGTCATTATGATGTACAGCCGCCGGATCCTTTAGAATTATGGAGAAAGCCGCCTTTCGAACCTTGTATCGAGAAAACCGAAATTCATCCGGATGGAGCAATTTTTGCAAGAGGTTCTGCAGATGACAAAGGACAGTTTTTTATGCAGATCAAAGCATTTGAGGCGATGATGCATACTAATACATTGCCTTGTAATATTAAATTTATTTTTGAAGGTGAGGAAGAAATTGGTTCCGTAAGTTTAGGTGATTGGGTAAAAGAAAATACTGATAAACTGGCTTGTGACTGTATTTTGATTTCTGACACCCATATTTACAGTAATGAACAACCTACTGTGACTACGGGTTTAAGAGGTTTAAGTTATGTAGAAGTTGAAGTAGAGGGACCAAACAGAGATTTGCATTCAGGATTGTATGGTGGAGCTGTTCCAAATCCTATTCATGTGCTTTCCAGAATGATTGCTAAATTGATTGATGAGGACGGACAAATCACCATTGATGGTTTTTATGACAATGTAGAAGATGTTTCAGATGAAGAAAGAACTGAAATGAATAAGTTGAAAGATAATCCTGAAGAATTCAAAAAATCAATAGGTTTAAACGGAGTAGAAGGTGAAGCAGGTTACACCACTTTAGAAAGAACTTCCATTCGCCCAACCTTAGATTGTAACGGGATTTGGGGTGGTTATACAGGTGAAGGTGCAAAAACAGTAATTCCTTCTAAAGCCTTTGCGAAAATTTCTATGCGTTTGGTTCCTTACCAGACTCCCAATGAGATTACAGAAAAGTTTACCAAATATTTCGAAAAAATAGCTCCGGATAACGTTAAGGTAAAAGTAACTCCCCATCACGGCGGTATGCCTTATGTTTTACCAAGTGATACAAAAGAATTTTTAGCTGCAAAAAAAGCCATGGAAACTGCTTTTGGAAAAGAAGTTTTACCATACAGAAGTGGGGGAAGCATTCCTATCACCTCAATGTTTGAGCAGGTTCTGGGAGCAAAATCAGTATTAATGGGCTTTGGGCTTGATTCTGATGCAATACATTCACCTAATGAACATTACGGATTATTCAATTTCTACAAAGGAATTGAAAGTATACCTTTATTCTTTGAAAACTATTCAAAATAACAAATATGAGTCCTTAAGAATTTTTTCTTAAGGATTTGTTAATTTTAACACTTTATTTTTCATAGATGTCTCTTAAAGTTATTATATTTACCAAAAATAATTAAATTTAAAAATATGAAAAAAATTCTATCTTCTTTATTGTTGACTTCTGCAACAATGATGATGTTCGGGCAAGTTTTAGTAAGTGAAAATTTCAGTACACTTACTTCTGGTAATTTAGCAACTGATGTTACAGGTGTTACAGCAGGTCAAAGTGGTTATAAGATTTTTAATGGAACACCAGCAGACTTTCAGGTTACAACAATTGATGCTGCACATTCAAATTCTTTACAAATTACAAGTGGGAGCGGATTTAGCTCAACTGCAAACACATTTAATCGTTTTGCGTTTAAAGATATAACACCTGTTACCGCTAGTACTGGAAATAATATATTGAAGGGGTCTGTTGAAATTTATACAGGTCCAGCTACTGGTGCTGGTAGAATTTCTGCGGATTTGTATGACGCAACCAATGGTATTGTTGGAATAGGATATGATTATGCAACAAAAAAGATTGTTGGTAAAGCAAGATTAACATTAATTTCTACAGGTGTTACTTCTTATTTTACAATTACGTTAACTCAATTAAATACTTATCCTGCAAATACATGGGTATCAGTATCATTCACTTATAACAAAACGACAGGTGCATATACTTGGTATACTCCCGAAGGAGCATTTACTTTTACAAATACATTATATAGTCTATCTCCGGGGCTAGATCCTGTAGAGTATGATTTTGTATCTTCAACTTTGACTGGAAATACAGTAGCTAATCAGGCATCGGTAGATAACTTTAATTTAATATATACTAATGCTGCGACATTAGGAACGCAGGACACTAAAATAGTCGGAAATGTAGGGATAGCTGTTTATCCCAACCCAACATCAGACATCCTAAACATTAAAACAGACTCTAAAATCACCGCAGTTTCTGTTGTAGATATGACGGGTAGAAAAGTAAATGTAAAATTAGAAGGGAATCAAGTTGATGTAAGAGAACTTCCTGTAGGAAACTATTTAATCAATATTGAAACTAAAGATGGTATTTCTACTGAGAAATTCATTAAGAAATAAATACTGACAAATCTTAGTATATTTAAAACGCTCCAATTGGGGCGTTTTTGTTATTTTAGAGAAAAAAAATTATAGTATTATGATTGAAAATAAAGTCGCATATATTACAGGCGGAACCAAAGGAATAGGTTTCGGTATCGCTGAAATTTTATTAAAAAATGGAATTTCAGTTGCATTTTCAGGAAGAAATGAAGATGATGTAAAAAAAACTGAAACTGAATTACAAAAGTTTTCTCAAAATGTTTTAGGGCTAGTTTCTGATGTCAGAAATTTGGGAAACGAAGAGAAAGTAGTTCAAGATATTATTGAGAAATTCGGAAGGCTAGATTTTGTGATTGCTAATGCAGGTTTAGGGATTTTTAAGCCTGTGGACGAACTTACTACAGAAGAATGGAATTCTATGATTGAAACCAATCTTACAGGTGTTTTCCATACTTTAAAAGCTACAGTCAGTGAATTGAAAAAAAGCGAAGGTTATTACATCACCATTTCAAGTTTAGCAGGAGCCAATTTCTTTGAAAACGGAACGGGTTACAATGCTTCTAAATTTGGCGTATTAGGCTTTACACAGGCAGCTATGATTGATTTAAGGAAGTATAATATCAAATCAACAGTAATAATGCCGGGCTCGGTGGCTACAAATTTCAACGGAAATACGCCTTCGGAAAAAGATGAATGGAAAATTCAACCGGAAGATATGGGGAATTTAGTGCTTGATATTTTAAAAATGAATCCAAGGGTTTTACCAAGTAAGATTGAGTTTAGGGCTTCAAAACCAAAATCTTAAAACATATAATGCGCTGAATAATAATTATATAAGTATTATGCATGCATAATATATTTTTTATTTATATTTACAAAACTTAACAAACAAAATTTCTTCGGCAATATTTTCAGCTTAAGAAATATATACGGACATATAAAAGCTGAAAGCTTATGTCTCTCAAATAAAATAATTTAAACAACATATGAAAATATTAGTTTGCATTAGTAGTGTTCCTGATACTACTTCTAAAATTAACTTTACAGCAGATAAATCTGCTTTCGACAAAAACGGAATTCAATGGGTGATCAATCCCCTGGATGAATTTGCACTTACAAAAGCGATTAAATTGCAAGAATCTCAAGGTGCAACAGTAACCGTGATGAATGTAGGTGATGCTATTACAGAGCCTGTTATCAGAAAAGCTTTGGCAATTGGAGCGAATGACGCAGTAAGAGTAAATCTTGATCCTAAAGACAGCTATTCTACAGCAAAAGAAATTGCTTCTGTAGCTCAGAATGGTGGTTATGACTTAATTCTTTGTGGTAAAGAATCTATTGATTACAACGGTGGTTCTGTTCCGGGAATGGTTGCTCAGTTATTGAATCAGCCTTTCGTGAATGCCTCTGTTGGTTTAGATGTTAATGGAAGTGAGGCTACGGCTGTAAGAGAAATTGAAGGTGGTAAAGAAACTATTTCAGTTAAATTGCCTGCAGTAATCGCAGGACAAAAAGGGTTAGTAGACGAGAAAGATTTGATCATCCCAAACATGAGAGGGATTATGTCTGCAAGAACAAAACCTTTGCAGGTTATTGAGCCTACTTCGTCTGAAGTGAAAGTACAGGGAGTTTCTTATGACAGTGTTCCGCCAAGAGCAGCAGTGAAAATAGTTTCTGCAGATAATTTGGATGAGTTGGTAAGACTTCTTCACGAGGAGGCAAAGGTTATCTAATCTTTATAATCATTAAATTTTTTAATCTTTAAAGTTATTTTAAAATGGCAGTATTCGTATACGCAGAAAATATAAACGGAGTTTACAAAAAAGCAGCTTTTGAAGCAGTTTCGTATGCTAAAGCGGTTGCAGACCAAGCGGGAGAAACCGTTACGGCAATCTCTGTAAACCCTACAGATTCTTCAGATTTATTGTATAAATATGGAGCGACAAATGTAATCAACATCAAAGACGAAGGTCTTAAGAATTTCTCGGCAAAAGCATATGCACAGGCTGTAAATGAAATTGCAGACGGAAATATTCTTGTTTTTCCTCATACTACAGATGCTTCTTCAGTAGCTCCAATGTTGGCTGTAATGAAGAATTTTTCTTTAATTACAAACGTTTTGGAAGCACCGGAAAGCCAGTCTCCATTTCAGGTAAAAAGAAAAGCTTTCTCAGGAAAAGGATTTATGCATGCAAAAGCAGAAGGTACCGGAGTAATTCTTACCGTGTCTCAAAATGCTTTCGGTGTTAAAGAAAATACCGTTTCTGGTTCTGAAGAAGTGAAAAATCTTTCAGTGGTTAATGAAGATACTAAAGTGATTTCTCATGAGCAAAGTTCAGGAAAACTAGACCTTAAAGAAGCTGAAGTAGTAGTTTCTGCAGGTAGAGGAATGAAAGGTCCGGAAAACTGGGGAATGGTAGAAGAATTGGCAAATGTTTTAGGCGCTGCTACTGCTTGTTCTAAGCCTGTTTCTGACATCGGATGGAGATCACACTCAGAACACGTTGGGCAGACTGGTAAAGCTATTTCACCAAATTTATATATTGCAATCGGTATTTCCGGGGCAATTCAGCATTTGGCTGGAGTCAATTCTTCTAAGACTATTGTTGTAATTAATAATGATGCTGAAGCTCCGTTCTTCAAATCAGCTGATTACGGTGTAGTAGGAGATGCTTTCCAAATTATTCCTGCATTAACAGAGAAAATTAAAGCAATTAAGGGATAAAAGAGTGAATTGTGAATAGTCAATTTGCTACGCTGCTTGTCAATTTAAATAAATTAATTCACTTGCGAAGCAAAATTCACTATTGCCCTTTCACAAGCATAAACAATATAGATAAAAGCTCGGCTTCCGGGCTTTTATTTTTTGTCTAAAAATTAAAACCTACAATAAAAAATTAATTTATATTTGTAGCCATGGATTATAAGCAACTAATCATTCGCGGAATATCGTATAGCCAGACCCAATCGGGAGCGTACGCTTTGTTATTAGAACATGAAGAAACAAACGTTAAATTGCCCGTAGTTATAGGGAATTTTGAAGCACAATCCATTTCGTTAGGCTTAGAAAAAGACATACATCCGCCGCGTCCTCTTACGCACGATTTATTTACTAAATTTATAGTTTCTGCCAATTTTGAATTGATATCAGTGATCATTTATCAGATCGTTGACGGCGTATTTTTTTCAAACATCAATTTTAAAAACTCGGCAACTGAAGAAGAGTTGATATTAGATGCAAGAACTTCTGATGCCGTTGCAATGGCAGTACGATTTGATGCACCTATTTTTACAACCCAGCAGGTATTAAATGAAGCCGGGATTTTACTTGAGCTGGATGATACTTCAAAAGAAGAAGATGTTTTTTCCGAAACTATTGGAGGAGAAGAAGAAGACGATTTGAAGAATGTTTCTATGGAAGAACTGCAGAAATTGTTGGAGGATGCTGTAAAAGAAGAAGATTTTGATACCGCTCTGGAAATTCAGGAAGAGATCAAAAGAAGAAAAAAGAAAATTGATTAAGAAATTTTTACATAAAAGATGAATTTAAAATTACGATTGACCATCCTTAGCTTTCTGCAGTTTTTCGTTTGGGGAGCCTGGCTTATTACATTTGCCAATTATTGGTTCGGAACAATGCATTGGGGAGTAGATCAGTTCGGCATTGTTTTCATGACGTTAGGAATTGCTTCCATCATCATGCCTGCAATTACAGGGATCATTGCTGACCGATGGATGAATGCAGAAAAACTATACGGAATTTTACATTTAGGATATGCTATTTCCTTGGTGTGCCTACCTTTGGTAGATAATCCCACCACCTTTTTTTGGGTGATGCTGGTTGCAATGCTATTTTATATGCCTACCATTTCGCTATCCAACTCTATTGCGTATTATGTTTTGAAAAATAATAATTTCGATGTGGTAAAAGTTTTCCCACCCATAAGAGTTTGGGGGACTTTAGGCTTCATTGCTGCTATGTGGATTACAAATTTGACAGACAATAAGGCATCCGCAAACCAATTTTATATTGCAGCAGCTTTTGCGGTAGTTCTGGCAATTTATTCTTTCACATTACCTGCCTGTAAACCTCAGAGTCTTATTCCTAAAGATGCACCTCTTTCTGAAAAATTAGGATTGAATGCTTTTAAACTTTTCGGTAATTATAAATTGGCTTTATTCTTTGTATTTTCTATGTTTTTGGGTGCTGCATTACAGTTAACCAATATGTATGGAGATGTTTTTTTATCAGATTTTGGTAAAAATCCGGCGTATGCAGATAGTTTTGTTGTGAAAAGATCTACGCTCATTATGTCGATCTCCCAGTTTTCTGAGACTGCATTTATTTTGGCTATTCCGTTTTTCCTAAAAAAATTCGGTATTAAGAAAGTAATGTTGATTTCTATGTTTGCATGGGTTTTACGTTTTGCATTCTTTGCTTATGGTGATCCTTATGGATTTGGATTAGGTTTGATTATTCTTTCGTGCATTGTTTACGGAATGGCATTCGATTTTTTCAATGTTTCAGGTTCACTTTTTGTAGAGACTACTACAGATTATAAGATTCGTTCTTCTGCACAGGGTCTGTTTATGATGATGACCAATGGTTTTGGTGCTATTGTAGGCAGTTTCGGAAGTGGCTGGATTATTTCAAAATTTTTCACTTTAGAAAACGGTGATAAAATGTGGCAGGAAATATGGTTGCTTTTCGCCGTTTATGCATTAATCATTACCATTTTATTTGCAATTTTCTTCAAACATAAGCATGATCCAAATGAAATAGCTACCGTTAATCATTAATTTTATTTGTATTTTTAAACATATTAATCATTGCACTTTTAACCAAGGTGCAATTTTTTTTATTTTTAATGCAACCATTTTACACATTTGCCGTCTTATATATAGAAACTGATACATGAAGAATTTAGAAGAGAATTTTAAACTTGCCAAAAAACAGGATCGGAGAGCGCAGAAAGCTCTTTACGAGTTGTTTTCAGCTAAAATGCTTTCGGTTGCAAATTCTTATACAAATAACATTCATGATGCAGAAGATATTCTGTTAAATGCTTTTCTGAAGTGTTTTAATAAAATAGGGGATTGTAAAGAATGGAAAAGTTTCCCGTTTTGGCTGAGAAAAATTGTTGTTAATGACTCAATAACCTTCGTCAGGAAAAATAAAAATATCTTGTATTCGGATATTGAAATTGCAGATGACTTTCCGGATGATGAAAGTGATGAGGGCATATCTGAAATCAATATTGAAGAGATATTTTCGAATATGCCTACAGGTTACAAACTGATTTTCAATCTCTACGTATTCGAAGAAAAAAAGCATCAGGAAATTGCTGAAATGATGAATATTTCAGAAGGTACCAGCAAAAGTCAGCTAAGTAAAGCCAAAAAGTGGATTGCCGATTATTTAAAAACCAAAGAAAATGGAAAAAAACATACAGAAACAATTAAAATCTGATTACGAAGACCTCGAAATAAAGCCTTCTGCAGATCTTTGGTCTAGAATTGAAGTAGAACTTGATGGGAAAGTAATTGCTGCTCAGAAAACCACTTTTCAGTGGTGGAAATATGCAGCTGTGGTGATTCTTTTAATTTCTTTCGGTGCTGTTTTTTACTTTGATAACGATGCTGATGATAAAAAAGAATTAACGAAATCTGTTATTAAAGATAAAGCTGAAAAATTGAATAGTATCAATGGAGAATCTATTCCTATAGCTGAAAATTTAGTAAAAGCAGAAACTCACAATGTTGATTCTAGTGTAAATTCAATAAACAAAGAAGAAAATTTAAAGCAAACAATTTCAGCAAACTCACAAAATATTTCTGAACCTATTTTTGTTGAGGAAAAATTGAAAGAAAATGAAAATATTCAAATTTCAATTGCTCAAGAAATCGATAATTCTTTAAATCAAAAACCAACGATTGCCGAACATAAAAAAGTGAATTATACCAATGCAGAACAACTGTTGCTGGGAAGAGAATTAGATAAAACCAGAGAAGAAAATCTAAATGAACAAAGGAAATTTGGTGTATTAGATATTAGAAAAATTAAGGGTCCACATTCATTTAAAATTCTGGGATTTACTGTTTATTCAGATTCTCTTCAAACTAGATAAACTTAAAATTTTAGCAGATAAAAAAACTGTTCTGGAAAACGAACAGAACTCTTGTATTGTTTAAAAATCACATATTAAAAACAAAATAATAAACAACTAGGTATGAAAACAAAATTCATCTCACTTGTCACCGTCCTGCTTTTCTCTTTTGGATTTGCTCAGGAAAACCCATCTATGGATTCTCAAATGAAAATCTATTCAGAAAAGATAGACAGTATCATTACGTCTGAGAAATCTAAAATGAATAGCGAGCTTAATGATCTCGATGAAAGTTTTAAAAACAAAAAAATATCTTCTGAAGAGAAACAAAAACAAAAGGCAGACATCGCTTTGAAATATGAAGGAATAATCAATGACAAGGTTGATAATCAGAAATCTGATCTTGAAAATGCAACTAAAGAAATTGTGAAAAATTCTGTTCTGGGAAAAGCTAATAATGCGATTGGATTTGCACAAAATAACTCCCTATTTAGCTTGAAAGATCCTAAACGGACTAAAAAAGAGCTTTTAAAAACTTCTGATATGAATATTGCGTTGGGTTATATAGATCTCACAAAATCAGCAGCATCATTTGCATTAGGAAGTAAATCTTCTCAGATGAAATTTGGTAAATCAGTTTCGGGCGTAATAGAGTTCAGATTCGCAAGACAATTAGGAGCATTAACTTCCCCAGTGTTTTATCGTTTTGGTTTCGGGTACAGAGGTGATACATTTGTTCCAAAAAATTCTCAAATAGCTGATTTTAATAACAATGAAATTTTTTTAACAGACTTCACCAAAGGTAATTTAAAGAAATCTCGTTTTACCAATCACTATATAATTGCACCGTTGGATTTTGTATTTGTATTAAATCCTAAATACATAGTTGAAAACGGTGAGAAAATGTTAGATAATACCAAAGGAAACTTGAGGGTGACAGCTGGTATATACGGAGGTGTACGTGTTTTAACCCAAAATCAGATTATTTATAAAAATGCTGATGACCACAGAACGGTTGACCGTGAAAATATACCTGGTATGGTTAATAATTTTTTATTTGGAGGAAAAATATCTGTAGGATTTGGTGCGCTTAATGTTTTTGTAAAAAAAGACTTTACTCCGTTTTTTGGTGATGATGTCAAAATAAATAACAAATATGGTTTTCAGATTGGTTTAGAATTACTTTACCTAAATTTCTAATTATACATCTAAATTTTATTTTTATTAATAATTTATTAAATTTTCATTAAATATTTTATTAATCTTAAATACTAATAATCAAATATTTGATTTTAAAACACACTTTTTATAAATGTGTTTTTTTTCGTACTTTGGCTACAGAAGAATGATATAAAAAAATGAAAAATATACAGTTAATTGGATTGATTTTAGTAGTGGTCGGAAGTTTTCTGCCACTCGTTCACGTTCCGATTATTGGAAACTGGAATTATTGGAAAGTTGATCATTATCTGGCGATTGCCTGTTGGGTTTTCTCTGCCATTGCATTGTTTGGAATTCTTAACAGCCATCCAAAAATAGTTAAGGTTTTTAGTATTTTATTGATCCTACTATTTCTTTTTACTATTTTCGCTACAAAATATCAGGCATTTAGCTACTTCAGTTTTCTCCCTTTTAAATCTTGGACAGAGACTTTAGCATCTACTGTCACCTTACAATGGGGCTGGATTGTCGAGTTTTTGGGAGCCGTCATTTTATTATTTGCAGCTAAGAAAAAAGTATGAAAGCATCCTGTATGGTTCTAATGATATTGCTTTTTTTTACATCTAAAATAAAAGCTCAGGAACATTTCCTCTTGCCGGATAATCCCACAAAATGTCATTTGATGAAAGAGGGAAAATTTGTAAGGGAGGGTTATTCAGCCAAAAAATGGAATTGGGTCATCAAAAAGGATACACAGCGAGAGTATACCAATAACGGTAAAGATTACATCAAATATAAAATTGAATACCGTGATGACTGTACCTATACAATGACAGTAACCGGGAAGTCTGATCTTAAAAATCCTGTCAGAATAGGTGATGTGATTACCAATAAAATTATAGAAACAGATCATCAGTTTATTAAAATTTCATCTCAATATTATAATAAAACAGATGAATTTGTCCTTGAAAAAATAGAATAAAATAAAATTAAAATTTATATAATGAAAGAAGTATTCATTGTTTCCGCAGTAAGAACTCCTATGGGAAGTTTTATGGGAAGCTTATCAACAGTTCCGGCTACAAAATTGGGAGCAACAGCAGTAAAAGGCGCATTAGATAAAATTAATCTTGACCCGAAAAACGTTCAGGAAATCTACATGGGGAATGTTTTACAGGCAGGTGAAGGTCAGGCTCCGGCTCGTCAGGTTGCTTTGGGTGCAGGACTTTCAAACGAAACTCCATCTACAACGATCAATAAAGTTTGTGCTTCAGGGATGAAGGCTGTAACGATGGCTGCACAGGCGATCAAAGCTGGTGATGCAGATGTTATTATTGCAGGTGGTATGGAGAATATGTCTATGGTGCCTCATTATTACAATGCAAGAAATGCAACCAAATTAGGAGATGTAAAAATGCAGGACGGTATGGTTTTAGACGGTCTTACAGATGTTTACAACAAAGTTCATATGGGTGTTTGTGCAGAGAAATGTGCTACAGATTACAGTTTTACAAGAGAAGACCAGGACAATTTTGCTATAGAATCTTATAAAAGATCAGCAAAAGCTTGGAGCGAAGGAAAATTTGCTGACGAAATAGTTCCTGTTTCAATTCCGCAAAGAAAAGGAGATCCTGTAATTTTTGCTGAAGATGAAGAATACAAAGCGGTTAATTTTGACAGACTTCCAACTCTTCCTACTGTTTTCAAAAAAGAAGAAGGTACAGTTACGGCAGCGAATGCATCTACTTTAAATGACGGTGCTTCTGCTTTAATCCTTGTTTCGAAAGAGAAAATGGAAGAATTAGGATTAAAGCCATTAGCGAAAATAATTTCTTATGCCGATGCCGCTCATGAACCAGAAAATTTTACAACAGCACCTTCAAAAGCTTTACCTATCGCTCTGAAAAAAGCTGGTTTAGAAATTTCAAATATTGATTTTTTTGAATTTAATGAAGCATTTTCTGTAGTTGGTTTGGCAAACAATAAAATCTTAGGATTAGATGCTGCTAAAGTAAACGTAAATGGTGGTGCAGTAGCTTTAGGACATCCACTTGGGAGCTCAGGTTCTAGAATCATCGTTACTTTGATCAATGTTTTAAAACAAAACAACGGAAAATACGGTGCTGCAGCAATCTGTAACGGTGGCGGAGGAGCTTCTGCTATAGTTATTGAAAATATGTAATGATGTTTTTATGAAAGCTAAATATGCCATTTTTGTATTTTTAACAGGCTTTTTAATCAATTTATTAGGTGCCTGGCTAAAAATTACCCATATTTCGTTAGGACGCTTCAATGGAAATATATGTTTAACGATCGGGTCTGTCATTCAAAGTTTAGGCATATTGCTAATTATTTTTAAAGTTCTTACCTATTCCAAATTCAAAGACTTTTTAAATAAATAAAAACATTACCATAAATTAATATTTAAAACCATTAAGAATTATTCTTTTTTTAAGCATAATCTTAATGGTTTTTCTATTTTTGTGCAATTAAACCCGAAACATGGAACTTGAAACTCAAAACATAAAGAACAATCCGAAGATTATGAAAGCCTGGGCAGTGTACGACTGGGCCAATTCTGTTTATTCTTTGGTGATAACATCTACCATATTTCCAATTTATTACTCCATTCTTACAACGGCGTACGAAAAAAAGGAATATGTAGCAGAAACTAAAACGTGGATTGATGTTCCGGTAAGACACATGATAACGATTTTCGGGAAAGAATATCAGCCGGATGCAGTGTATGGATATTCATTGACGATATCTTTCTTTATCGTGGTTTTATTGTCTCCGTTCTTATCATCATTAGCAGATACGATTGGCAATAAAAAATCATTTTTACAGTTTTTCTGTTATTTGGGAGCTACATCCTGTATGGGATTGGCGATGTTCACAGGAATGCATAATGTCTTTCTTGGACTTCTTTTCAGTATCACAGCAAGTGTAGGATTCTGGGGAAGTTTGGTATTCTATAACTCATTTTTGCCGGATATTGCGTCACGGGATAAACAGGATGCTCTTTCTGCAAAAGGCTATGTTTATGGGTATATAGGTTCTGTAGTCTTAGTGATTTTATGCCTGGTATTAATTAAAGTTTTTGCGAAAGATGATGCACAACAGCTATTGTTTACAAGAATCAGTTTCTTATTAACGGCAGCCTGGTGGTTTGGCTTTTCTCAGTATACTTTCAAACATTTACCTCAATTTGGAGATGTTAAAGAGAAATTACCTAAAGATCTTGTTTTATTAAACTATAAGAATCTTTTCAAAAAACATGAAGAGCAGGGTGGCTTCTTTGAAGTATTTAAAGATAACATCAGTTTTTATAAAGACATTGCGAAAGAAAGTTTTTATGAACTTTTCAAAGCCGGAAACTTATTGTTTAAGGATAGAAATTTAAAATTTTTCCTGTCAAGTTTCTTTTTCTACAGCGTCGGTATGCAAACGATTTTCTTAATGGCAACATTATTTGGTAAGAGTGAAATAAATCTGGCCCAGGATAAGTTAATCGGAACTCTTCTAATTATTCAGATTGAAGCGATTATCGGAGCTGTTATTTTCTCGAGATTATCCAGAAAAATAGGAAATAGAAATGTTATTTCAATTGCCATCGTTTTATGGATCGTAGCTTGTTTGTGGGCATTTTTCTTGAATAAAGAAAACCCAACGGTAGAATATCAGTTCTACGGAGTTGCTGCAGTGGTAGGTTTGGTAATGGGAGGTCTTCAGGCGATGTCAAGATCTACCTATTCAAAACTTTTGCCGGAAAATTCTATGGAAAACACGACATTCTTCAGCTTTTATGATGTTTTGGAGAAAATAGCGATTATTATAGGAACATTTATTTTTGCAACTTTAATCGAACATTTTAATAATATGCGTATTGCAGCTTTGTCAATGACATTATTCTTTGCTACAGGGTTGATATTAATCCGTTTTTTAAAGTCAAAATAAAATATTAGGTAGAAGGAAATGTTTTTCTAACGTATTAGCATAAATGTTTTATAAAAATTGCCACTCAAATTAAATCTGAGTGGCAATTTTTATTCATCTGGGATTTCTTTTCCTATTCTTTTATAAACTTAAAACTGTATTTTTTATTATCAGGAAGGGTAGTATTTACTATATATACTCCTTTTTGTAAGTATGAAATATTGATTTCTTTAACTTTATTATTAGTACCTTCAATATATCTGCCTTCAGCATTAAAAATTGTATAGCCTTTTATTTCTTTAGACAAAAAAAGTTTGTTTTTTGCGGGGTTAGGATAGTAAGGAAAATTATTTGATTGATCTTGAGTATTCTGAACTCCCAAAAGAGGAGCTGTTTTGTAAGCAGCTACTATGCATCCGGTTCTCATAAGAGCATGTCTGGAATCAGATGGATCTGCAGAACCTATAGACACTCCCATAGCATCACCATTATAAGATTGATCCGGATTAGACCATCTGTTAAGACGAGTGCAGGTAATTCCCACTGATGAACATTCACTCCCATACGACATTATATCTCTCCATCTTTTATTTGCAGGGCTTGTAGTACCTTGTTGGATAGCTACCTTATTGACATAACCGTGATAATGTTCACACGCACGTGTATGGTCAGGTCTGTCTATATAAACATACCAATCGTGTCTTATTCCCATATTATGTCCTATTTCATGAGATAATGAGTAGCTTCCAACTACATAATCATAATTGATTGCTGAATAAGCGTTATTTGAACTAAAATTAGTGGGATTTGTACTTATATCTCCTGTTCCAGATCCGTAATTACAAAATATAGACACCAAATCTGCACCGTATTGATTTCTGAGAGCATTTACAGAAGCACTTAAAGTTCCATACTTTATCTCATCTTTATCGTCGCTCAAATCAGTGAGATCATTGTGATTAATTGCCTGAGCATGAACCAGATTATACTGAAGATTATTTATGCCCGAATCTACCAATGATTGATTAAGCAACACAACCTGATTAGCTGTAGCAGCTATTGCGGCAGGTGCTCCTCCATTTATATTGGCTATGGTCTGATTAGAAAATAAAACCATAATATCAACTACTGAATTGGCGCATGGAGATGAAGCACAAATATTTGGATGCACTAGTAGATTTTTATTCAAGTTATTATCTTTTAGCTCCTTAAGATGGGTTTCATCTGCTTTACAAGCTTCATCTTTAAAATAGCTAGAATTAATTTTTGATACTGAAAAAATATGGTCAGCTGTTTTTACAATATGAAATTTTTCTCCTGTACCAAGAATAATGGAGCCATCAATCCAGCCTTTATAATCAGTAAAAACTGCGATTCCCTCTTTATCTCCTTCGATAGTATACTTGTAAGTAGTAGTACCTAGCCCTAGTTTTGGATTAGAAGCATATTTGATATTAATTGATTGTCCATCAAACAAAGAGATTTGAAGATCTTTATCCAGTGCGAAAGGGAATTGTTTGCAATACTTTAATTTGCTGAACATTCCGTGATTAACGTGCTTCAGTTTTTTACTGCGGTCTAATTTATCTTCTTTTATTTCTTGATCAAAAATAAAGGTTTGAGCCATTAAAGTTGAATTAATAAAGAAAAAAGCTGATAAACATAATAAATTTTTAATTCTCATCATAATTGTGTTTAAATTTATACAAAGCTAATAAAATAATAATAATCTAAAAAGGCTTGGCTTTATAGAATAATTATTTGACATTCAATATGGCTTGATCATTATATTAGGAATTAATTTTTCTGTTAAAATAAGTTGTAATTGCGGCGTAGATTTTGCTTTTAGTTAGCAGAATATATTAACTTTGCAAAAAAGATTTATTACACAATGACAAACCCTCTATTTTACGCAAAAATCCTTCTCTTCGGAGAATATGGAATAATAGAAGATTCTCAGGGTTTAACACTCCCTTACAGCTTTTATAAAGGGACTTTAAAATTCTCATCTTTAGATTCAGAATTCGAAAAAAAGTCTAACGGTCACATGATCAAATATTCTGAATACTTACAAAATTTAGAACTTCCCGAAGGTTTTGATTTAAATGTTGTTGAATTTCAAAAAGAAATTTCAAAAGGTCTGTTCTTTGACAGTAACATTCCTCAGGGTTACGGTATAGGTAGTTCAGGAGCTTTGGTAGCTGCAATTTTTGAAAGATATTCAATCACAAAATATATTCCCGAATCTGTTTCTAAAGATCAATTGAAAAATCTTAAAAAGGTTTTCGGTTTAATGGAAAGTTATTTTCATGGAAAAAGTTCCGGTATTGACCCTCTGATCTGCTATATGAATCTGCCTATTCTTATCGAAAATAAGGAAAACGTAGATAAAGTTTCGATCCCAAAAAGTGAAGCAGGAAAAGGGGCGATTTTCTTAATTGATTCCGGAAGTATCGGCGAAACCGGACCGATGGTTCAGATTTTCTTCGAAAAAATGAAAACAGAAGGTTTCCGTAAAACTTTGAAAGAAGAATTTATTCGTTACAACAATGCCTGCATAGATTCTTTTCTGAAAAAAGATATGAATCCGTTCTTTAGAAATCTTAAAAAATTGTCTCACTGGGCGTATGAACATTTCCGTCCGATGATTCCTGAAAGTATTTTTAATGTGTGGAAAAAAGGACTCGATTCTAATGCATATTATCTCAAACTTTGCGGAAGCGGAGGTGGCGGTTATATTTTAGGTTTTACCAAAGATTACGAAAAAGCTGAAAAAATGTTGGAAGGTTTCCAAAAAGAAGTGATCTACAGATTTTAAAATCACCGGAAATGAATTGTGAAAAAGAAACTTTCCAGGAAGAGAATTTTGTTTCCAAATCTCTGTTTTACAGACTTTCACAATTTGTCGGTTTTCTTTTAGGAGCAAGATTTTTTGTGGCTCTATTGCTCACGTTTGCATTATATGTTTCTACATTTTTCTTATTTAATCAGGAAGAATCTTTTAGCAACTTTGTCTTTGATTTTAAAGTTCATGGGATTATTTTTTGTACCGTTCTCTCCATACTTTCCGGGGGGATAATCAATCAATTCTACGATTTCGAAAAAGATTATATTGTAAAGCCTTTCAGAATGCGAATTCAAAGGTTTATCAAGCAAAAATATTTTTTGTATGCGTATCTGGCTTTAAGCATTATTTCTTTAGGTGTTGCAAGTTTCATTTCATACAGAGTTCTTATTTTTTTCATTGTTTATCAGTTTTTTATGTGGTTTTACAGTCACAAACTGAGTAGAATTCTAATCTTAAATAACCTTACATTCGTCAGTCTTACATTATATCCTTTCTTCGGAATGATGGTTTATTACGAGACTTTTTCGAAAAAGGTCTTGCTGATGGCAATCTTTTTATTTCTGATTCTTTTATGTATTGATATTGTAAAAGATACTTTAACCAAAAGCGTTGACAAAACTTTTGGTTACATTACAATTCCCAATTACTTTCAAAGTAAAATGACTAAAACAATTATCGTTTCTTTATTAATAATTACAATCATTGTTTCGATGAAACTCATTGCAAAAACCGGAATTTCAGGATTTATGGCATATTATTTTGCTTCCGGATTATTTGTGTTGATTCTATGTATTTATTTACTCTTAAATTCTTCGAAAAAGTCTAAGTTTTTCACACTCAATATTTTACGTTTCTGGGTTTTTATAGGCATTATTTCTATGTTGCTGAACGGAATCGAGGGTAAATTGTAGAAATATATTTTAATAACATTCAGGTTATTCTTACATTTGCCAAAATTAAATCTATAAATAAGAATGTCCATTTTTAACGATACTAAAGTCGCATTTGCCGACAAAACAGATGCTCAATTGAGAAAAGCATATTGGATGTTTAAGATGATTGAGCAGCCTGCCTTGACCAATATCGGAACTTCTGTTCTTAATTTCACGGTTCACAATAACTTTCCTTTCGTCAACGGAATTGTAAAAAATACATTGTTTGAGCAGTTCGTAGGTGGTGAAACGCGTGAAGAAAGTATGAAAGCAGTAAAACAGCTTTTCAAAAGAGGTGTAGGAAGTATTTTTGATTATTCGATTGAAGGCAAAGAAGATGAGGAAACTTTCGATGCAGTTTGTCAGGAAATCAAAGATATTATTAAATTTTCAGTAGGAAATCCTGCAATTCCTTTTATTGTTTTTAAGCCTACTGCTTTCGGAAGAATTGATTTGTATGAAGCTGTTGGAAACAATGCAAAACTAACCTCAAGCCAGAAAGAAGAATGGGCGAGAGTGGTAAAAAGATTTGATGAAGTTTGTAAGCTATGCCATGAGCATGATAAAAAAGTAATGATTGATGCAGAAGAATCTTGGATGCAGAAAGCTGCAGATCAGCTTTGCGAAGAGATGATGGAAAAGTACAATCAGGAAAAACCAATTGTCTGGAACACCATTCAAATGTACAGAACTCACCGGTTGGAGTATATGGAAGCGAATCTTCAGCGGGCAATAGAAAAGAACTATTTCATAGGCTACAAAATTGTTCGTGGTGCCTATATGGAGAAAGAAAGAGCGAGAGCAGCTGAAAAAGGATATCCAGATCCGATTCAGCCTAATAAAGAATCTTCAGACAAGAATTATAACGCAGGAATTGATTTTGTGATGAACCATTTGAACAAAGTTTCAGCGTTTTTCGGAACGCATAATGAAGTATCATCTGAACTGGTTATGGACAAAATGAAAGCTAAAAATCTTGAAAATGGTCATCCTAATATCTATTTCGGTCAGCTTTATGGCATGAGTGATAACATTAGTTTTTATCTGTCTGATAAAGGGTATAATGTTGCGAAATACCTTCCTTACGGACCTGTAAAAGACGTTGTACCGTATCTTACGAGAAGAGCAAGAGAAAATACTTCTGTTGCCGGACAAACCGGAAGAGAACTAGGGTTAATTAAAAAAGAATTAGAAAGAAGAAAGAAGTAGTTTATATTAAAAAAAATAAGAGAAACTCCATCATTGATGGATTTTTTTCTTTTTTAGGATTATTTATAAAATTAATTGAAATTGTATTTATTATTGAATTATATGATAATACTGTAAAATTATTTTTAATTTGTTAGTAATGTGTTATATTTTTTATAAATTCGTTGTGAACTTAAAATTTATAAAATGAAAAAAAATCTACAAATTGCTATTTTTTTATTAGCAAATCTGGTAATTGCACAAACTTATAACAATGGAGGTTTAAGCACCGGAGCGACGTCAAACAGCGGAACTGCAGCACCTGCAGGTTATACTTGGTCTGAAGTTCAGAATAATACAGGAAACACAACCGAATCGAATACAAGTGCAGGATTTTCGGGAAGTTATGTTTCAGCAACAAATAACTTATTTTTAGCTGATGATTTTGTTGTTCCGCCTGGTGCAAATGCCTGGCAAATTTCAACAATCGATTTTTTTGCTTATCAGACAGGCTACACAGGTGCCACAAGTCCATTCAATACGGTGAGAGTTAATATCTTCAGCTCAGACCCGTCCGTTGCAGGAGCTGTAAGTGTTTTTGGAGATGATACAACCAACAGATTTTCTTCTAGTGTAGATTCTAATATGTACAGAATATTTAACAGTTTAGTTCCTACTACTGTATCGCTACCGGGTACAACAAGGAAGATATGGAAAGTTACTGCAAACGTTCCAAAAACCCTTACACCGGGTACTTACTGGGTGAAGTTTCAATTGCAAAATGCAACTTCTACTGCCAACTTTTTACCATCGGTTACCATCCCGGGAAGCAGAGGTCTTGCCTCATTTAATGCAAAACAGTTTAACGCTGTAGTTCCGACATCCTGGGTATCTATTATTGACGATGGAAATCCGATTACTGCACCAGATGTTCCAGTAGATATACCTTTTATAATAACCTATACATCTGTTTTAGGTACAGATGAAGTGATACAATATGATAACAGAATTCAGGTATATCCAAACCCTGTCCAAGAATCATTTAGAATAAGCAATCCTGAAAAAATTAAAATTACGAGTATTGAAATTATGGATACTTCAGGAAAATTGGTAAAAATTTTAAAAGCTTCGGAAGAATATAATATTTCTGACCTGCCAAAAGGAAATTACTTTTTAAAAATTATCAGCAATCAATCTACGAAGATTACAAAGCTGCTTAAAAAGTAAGTCGTTTAAAATAAAATTTGAAATCTGATTATTGAATATAATCAGATTTTTTATGGCTCAAAACTTTCGAATTTTCCATTATCATAAAACAAAACAATACGTTTTATCTTATTAGTTTGATTTTCAATGACTTCATTAATGATTTTCTCATTCAACTTTTCTAATGGCTGAGAATCGGATATTTTCTCTGATGCTTTACTTTCATGTGAAATAACAGATTCTCGCCCAGAGAGAATTTCTTCTGTTATATTTTCTTCGCTTCCAAAATCATCATCATCATTCATCATCGTGAATAAATCTGGAAGTGAAGTAGGTTTAGCTTTTTGTTCAGAATCTTCATTTTCAGAATTAATTTCTGTTTCAGGCAATTCAGATTTCAGCATTTCTCCATCGCCATTCACCAGCCAATCCCACAAAATCTCAGGAAACCTTGATTTGATTTTAATGATAAATTCTAAAGAAGGTTTGTTTCTTCCGGAAGTGATATGCGAAATGGAAGATCGCTGCACATCTATTTCATCTGCAAATTCTGAGGAACTTAGTTTAGAATATTCTATAACCTTTGAAATTCTTTCATTTAAACTCATAAAAATAAGATATTAAACCAATTACAAATGTAAATATAAAATTTACAATTGCAAAATACAAAAGTAAACTATCTGAAATTAAATTATATACAAAAGTAAATTAACATATGTCACTAAATTTCAGTTATTTATAAAATATATAATGAATTTATTCCTATTATTCATTAATATAAATTTATACATTATAATACATAATGAGTTAAAGTATAACTATAGATAAGATCTTTAAAAAAATTTTTCTCCATAATATTCATTGGATTTAGATTGATATTTGTTAGATCACTTTGCTAAAAATATTTTTCTGGATAATAAACCATGTGGAGTGGGAGAGATGTTACGAGGCTGATTATATGGAGAATTAGAAACTATGTTTATCGTTGATAGTATTCAACAGACATTAATAACGTTAAGTTTCAGCAGAATTTGGTTTCTTACGGGTATTATATTTTAATATTTTAAAATTCATTTAGACTCATTAATTAAAACTTTTTTAGCGATATATATTTAAGAATTTAAAATAATTTTAGACTGTTTACATTTGTTTATTGTATTAAATTACCCACATAATCCACATTTTAAATGTTTAGCAAAATAACACTCAAATGGGTAAAAAAGTAGTTTTACAGACTTAAAGTATATATGATCTAATTATTTAAATAAACTTTATAACTTATTGAATTTCAAATATTTGAAATATATAAATTAAATTATTAGCAATCCACATTTTAACTAACAGACTTTTTGTCAATTTACATCGTTTAATGAAATTACAAATGTTAATTTTATTTACTCCTTAAAAATTCTTATTTTTGACTCATGTAAATTTCTTCTCAATGAATTTTGAACATTTGTATATCCAAAATCCCGATTTCCAAAATCGTTATATTTCTCCTGAAAAATTATTTAATTACCTACAGACCAATCTCAGCGATTATATTCAGGAGATAGGACGATCCTATTTAGATCAACCTATTTACAAATTGAATGTAGGAACTGGGAAGATTAAAGTTTTAGCCTGGTCACAGATGCACGGTAATGAATCGAATGCAACTCATGCGATGCTGGATCTTTTGGTGACTTTGGATAAGCATCCAGAATTAAAGAATGATCTTCTAAGCTTAATCAATTTAGATTTCATTTTTATGTTAAATCCAGATGGCTCAGAAAAATGGACAAGATTGACTGCTGCAGATATTGATTTAAACAGAGATTTTCATAATGAAGCGAGTAAAGAAATCAAATACCTAAAGCAATTGGTTTCTGAAAAAAACTATGATTATGCGCTTAACCTTCACGAGCAGCGTACCATCTTTACAACAGACGGAATGCATCCTGCCACACTTTCCTTTTTAGCTCCTTCTGAAAACGAAGAAAGAACGATTACCGAGAACAGAAAAAAATGTATGGCGGTAATTGCTCAGATATATGAAAATTTAAAAGAATTAATTCCTGATCAGATTGGAAGATATTCTGATGAATTTTATCCCACTTCAACCGGCGATAATTTCATCAAAGCCGGAATGCCGACTATTTTATTTGAAGGTGGTCATTTTATTGATGATTACGCAAGAAAAGAAACGAGAAAATATTATACAATTGCTCTGTATTACGCCTTGAAGGCAATCAGTGAATTAAAATCTGACAGTACAGGCTGGGAAAAATATCTGGAAATCCCGGAAAATCAGGAAACACATTACGATATTGTGTACAGAAATGTAAAGTTAAATACCGATCATGAATGTATTCTCGATATTGCCGTTCAGTACAGAGAAATTTTAGAGGAAGGAAATGACGAAATCTCATTTATTCCTTTTGTAGTAGAAGTGGGAGATATTAAGAAAAGAAAAGGTTGGCTGGAAATTGATTGTGAGGTGAAAAAATTTGTGAGCGAAACAAAATATCCTAAATTGGATGCAGAAGTCAATTTTAAAATAGAAGAATAAAAAAAGCGGAACAATTGGTTCCGCTTTTCTTTTAAATTTTATCGAGTATTAGTTAACTACTTTAATTCCGTTCGCTACAAATCTGATTTCTTCTTTTGGCTTTGTGATAGCATCAATCTCAGACTGTGGTTTTTTAGCATCTTCAGCATAATGCTTTTGCTCATCAACAGAGGTAACCTTTTTTTCGGCACTTCCTTCCAAAACCACGTTTTTGCCTTCTAAAGCTGTCGGTACAAAAAATCCGTAGTCTTTCATTTTTACAAAAAACTGAGTATCATCTTCAGTCTGAATCGTTAACCAGCAACCTTTTTTGTCACAAACGTCAACTACTTTACCTTTAATAGCAACGTTCTCAACTTTTTTGCTGTCTTTGTTTAGTTTTTTAGACAATTTATCTACGCTTATTGCTTTAGATTCTTTTGTAGAAACCACTGAGCCGTAAGTATCACCCACGATTGCATTACCTGCCGGTGGACCAGATTTTTTCTGCTCCTGTGCAAATGTCAATGATGAAACAGTTACAGCGACTAAAAATAGGATGGATTTAAATTTCATTCTTTAATATTTTTCCAAAAGTAATAATAAAATTTGAATTGATAATGAATAATGGCTTGATAAAAAACACTTCATTTCAAATTTCAAAACAAATATGAAAAACAATTGCATATTTATCTATATTTGAAGGTAATATTTGGATATGCAAAAAAAACTAAAACTTTGGGACGCAACAATGCTCGTGATGGGCTCAATGATCGGAAGCGGGATCTTTATCGTAAGTGCCGACATGATGCGAAATCTCGGTTCAGGATATTGGATGATTGTAGTCTGGATTATCACAGGAATCATGACCGTAGCTGCAGCAATCAGCTATGGCGAACTCTCTGCGCTGTTTCCTAAAGCGGGCGGACAATACACGTATCTCACAGAAATTTTCGGTAAAAAAATGGGCTTCCTTTACGGTTGGGGATTATTTACCGTAATTCAGACCGGAACGATTGCTGCTGTTGCGATGGCATTTGGGAAATTCACAGCATATCTCGTTCCGTCGCTCAATGATGCTGCACCAATTTTTCAGAGTGGAGAATTTCAAATCACCTGGATTCAAATTTTAGCGATAGCCATTATTTTACTGCTCACATACATCAATACACGAGGTGTTGAAAGCGGAAAATTGCTTCAAAATGTATTTACAGGTTCAAAAATATTAGCGTTATTAGGTTTAATTGCGGCAGGCTTTATTTTCGTAGATTTTTCACATTTAGCAGAAAACTTCAGCCTCGGAACTGATGCTTTTAATAATATAGATAAAGATGCAAAAGGTAATTTCCTGAAAACTGGTTGGGAATCGATCGACGGAATGACTTTGATGGGCGGAATCGCTGCTGCAATGGTAGGTTCTGTATTCAGTTCTGTTGCCTGGGAAAGTGTGACATTCGTTTCCGGAGAAATAGAAAATCCAAAGAAAAATGTGGTTAAAGCTATGATCTTGGGAACTTCTGCCGTAATGCTTTTATACATTGCTGTAAATTATGTTTATTTAAATGCCATCGACAGAGATTCCATCGCATTTGCAGCCAATGACAGAGTGGCGGTTTCGGCATCGCAAAACATTTTCGGAAGCGCAGGTACGGTAATCATCGCCATCCTTGTAATGGTTTCCACTTTTGGATGCAATAACGGATTGATTTTAGCGGGTTCAAGGGTTTTCCAGACCATGGCAAAAGACGGTTTGTTTTTCAAATCTGCGATCAAGAATAACAAAAATGATGTCCCTTCAAATGCACTCTGGATGCAGGGAATCTGGGCTTCTGTTTTATGTCTGAGCGGACAGTACGGAAATCTTTTAGATATGATTTCATTCGTTATCGTTCTATTTTATATGATTACCGTTTTCGGAGTTATTTATTTAAGAATCAAACAGCCACATCTCGAAAGACCTTACAAAACCTGGCTTTATCCGGTAACTCCAATCATTTATCTGCTGATAGGAACTGTTTTTTGTGTTCTTCTTTTAATTTATAAACAACAATACACTTGGCCGGGATTTTTAATTGTTTTATTAGGACTTCCTGTTTATTATATGATTAACAGGAAGAGTACAGATCTATAAGTTTTTAGAAGCTTAATCCCGCTTTCACTACTCGCTTTTTCAGATTTTGTGCGGCGGCAAAGCCGCCGCACAAAATCTGAAAAGAGCTCAAACACGCCGTTCAATCGGGGCTAGAAATTCGATATAAATCAAAATATAGTCATTGCGAGGAGCGCAGCGACGAAGCAATCTTTAAATCATGTAAAAAAGCATTGTAAATAAAACATCATTTTTTCAACTAAACTATCTTAAGAATTAAAAACTTTGTGCTCATTTATAAGTGGAACGCCTTTGTATATCTTAAAGACAGTTAGTAGTCAAAAAATCTTTGTGAACTTTGCGACTAAATTAATTTTTAGCCATTAAGACAGACAACCAATTAAAGTTTCAGCAGATTATCATAAATTATTTCCCAAAAATGATTAATTTGGTATTTCATTTTAAATAATGACACCAAAAATACTAAATAGAGATTAAAATCTATGGATACACCAAATTACAGAATGCCTTTTGTGCCATCTACACTGATGTCTGAAGGAGCAAGCATAGACACCTGCGATATGGGTGAAAGTATTGCCCACAACATCATGTTGCTTATCACAACAAAAAAAGGCGAAAACAGATATGACGAAAATTACGGAAACGATGTTTGGAATCTGGAATTTGATAACGGAGTTACTTCAGCCGTATGGGAAAATGTTTTTGTTAAAAGTCTCAAAAGGCAGATCCTGGATTTTGAGCCCAGAATTGTTCAGCCGCAGGTCGATGCTCATGTCGAAGTAGTAGAGCATAGCTACGACACCAAAGAACACACGGAAATTAAGAAAAAAGTAAGAATAGCCATCAATGCAAAAATGGAGACTACAGGAGAGCGTTTCAGCTTTTCAACCGAACTTTTTCTCAGCCCGATGTCAATTGATTAATCACCTTCCTTATCACAAAAAATGAATTTAGACCAGAATATATATTCCAAAGAATCTGTAAAAGCAAGAATGCTGCAAAATGCAACCAAAATTTGGGGTCTTAAAAGTCCGCAGTCATTGGATCCTTTTGTTAAACTCTTAATTGATGCTTTCAGTACCGAAGTTTTTAAAGCTAATAATGAGATTCAGACCGTCAATGCGAGAATTTTAGAAAAACTGGCAAAGCTTTTAACACCATCTATTTATACACATCCGATTCCTGCACATGCAATTGCTTTCATTTCTCCTTTTGAATCTTCGGAGGTTTTAATGGAACACAGCGAGTTTTTCTTTAAAAAACAGATGAATTCAACGGTGAAAACTGAATCAGACAAACAACTGAATATTCCTTTTACTCCGGTCGGAAGCATAAGAACCAACAAAGCACAAACTGCCATCATGTTCGTGGGAAATACCTGCTACAGCATTGATGACCGTTTAAATAAAATTCCGATTTCAAGATTTCAGGGAAGACCCTCCGATTACAGAAAAGTGACCATAGGAATTGATGTCTCAAAATATACGAATGAAAAATTCCCAAGATCTCTTGGAATATTTTGTTCTAATCCGGCCTTTGAGCATTTGGATTTTGTCTACAAACTACTTCCTTACATTTCGGTTTCAAGTAATGGAAATCCTCTTTTTGTGAAAGAAGGTTTAACGTATCTAAAAAAAGAACAGGCGGAAGGATATGAGCAGTTATTTCATGAACAGTCGATTCAGACGAAAATTATTGAAGATATCAAAAGTATTTATCATCATAAATTTATCGAGGTAACCGGACTTTCCAGAGATTTATTTTCAGACGGTGGAAAACTTCCGCAGGATTTGGATTTTCTAAACGGAAAAGAAGAAATTGAAAAATACATCGACGGAAAATCTTTTCTTTGGTTAACTTTTGAGTTTCCGCCACAGTTTTCTGCTGAAATTTTAGATAATT
This sequence comes from Chryseobacterium sp. AC405b, assembly GCF_979258685.1. Lineage (NCBI taxonomy): Bacteria > Pseudomonadati > Bacteroidota > Flavobacteriia > Flavobacteriales > Weeksellaceae > Chryseobacterium > Chryseobacterium sp. AC405b. The sequence goes on along the minus strand of NZ_OZ409877.1, from coordinate 2,907,536 downwards.
TCACTTTTGTTCTCAATGCTTTTCCTATTTACAACCGTGGCTGGAAAAAGACGGAATACAGTTTAGACATCATGGGAAACAATATTCCGCTGATTACCGAAGAAGGCGAACATTTTCTTTACGTAGATGAAGTTCAGGACGGAGACGGCAGAAAATATACAGAAATTCCTTTTACACCTTCAGATGATTTAAAGAAAGGACTCTATACCGTAAGAAAAGGCGGAATGGAACGCTTTAACAACAGAAATGCTGTTGATATGATTTCCAATGTGCTTGAACTGACCAGAGACGAGATTGCAGCTTTTTCACTGCTAAACCGTGATAATGTAAAAGGAATGCTGAGCGAAATGTCTGACAAGATGAAATCGATGGTGCAGAAAGTTAATAATGCTAAAAGGAATATTAAGCAGGAACTGAATTACGTCATCATGGAACCTGTGGAAAAAACCGATCATACTTATGCTTCTTTCTGGATCACACACTGTACATTTGCCAATCATATGCGTCCCGGAACTGAACTTTTAAATCAACTGAAGTCTCAGTCTTTGGTGCTTTTAACGGAAACCATCGGTGGAGCTGAAGAACAGAAAGGTTCAGACAGCATTCAGGCATACAAATATGCGCTGACGACCAGGGATAAAATAATTTCTTTGGAAGACGTAAAAAATTACTGCCGAATGGTACTGAAAGACGAGCTGAAAGATGTCCGTGTAAAAAGAGGAACCATTATCAGCAACAAACCGAAAGAAGGTTTTGTGCGCACCGTTGAAGTAGAAATTATTCCCCAAAATTATTCTTTCTACGGAAGGGTTTATTGGGAAAACATGGCAAACATTCTCCGCAACCAAATTATTTCTAAAGCAATTGACGGAATTGAATATTTAGTCATAATAAATAATGAAGACGTAGATTTTTTTGAAAATTGATTTAAATTAATCTCAAGAAAAAATTCCGAAAAACTTTATATATGACTAAAGCTTTTCGGAATTTTAAATTAAATAATCTGATCCATTAAAATCACTTCTCTGCTTTCCAGTAAAGGAACAATCTGCTCTACAACCAAACTCTGGTAATGTTCTGAGTTTTTATGAAATTCTATCGACGATTCGTTTTCATAACCTTCAAATAAAATCAACGTATTCTGATCGGTCTTGCTCTGATGAATTTTATAAAATAAATTTCCTTTTTCTTCAGAACTTTTTTGGGCGGCTTCTTTCAAAATTCCCAATACAGCATCTAGTTTTCCTTCTTTTACCTGCCATTTGGCATATACGTACACTGCTTGTTTACTCATTTTTTAATTTTAAAGTTAAATTATGAATTTTTAGATTCTAAAACAGAAACTATTTTTTCACCAACACCTTTTGCAGAAGCAGGATTTTGTCCGGTTACAAGATTTCCGTCTGCAATACTGTTTGCAGACCAGGCTTTAGCAGCATGAAAAATTGCACCTTGATCGGTCAATGCAGTCTGCAAATCAAACGGTACATCAAGTTTTGCATAGTTATCTTCTTCTTCTGTGGTGAAAGAAGTAATGTTTTTACCGTTTACCAGATAAGTTCCGTCACTTAATTGTACATTTAAAAGGGAAACCTGAACCGTGACAAACAGCTCCTACTACACCATTTCTTTCATACACTTCAGCGATTACTTTTTTTAATTCTGTATTTTCAGGCATATCAACCATTGGAGCCAAACCTCCGGGGATGAATACTGCATCATAATTGTTGACATCAATTTCTGAAAGTTGAGTCGCTTTGTGCATATCTTCCCAACCTTTACCGGTTAAGAATTTTAAATTTTCAGGATCATTGGCTAAATTTAATGCATCTAAAAACGGTGATTCACCTGTCAAACTTGCAAAGTCGATTTGATAACCTGCTTTTTCGAATTCTGCGTAAGGATGTGCGACTTCTGGCAAGAAAGTACCGGTTCTTTTGTTATTGGGTCCTATTGCGTTTGCGTTCGATACAATGATTAATACTTTTGCTTTCATATTTAAAATTTTAATTGATTTTATTTTGTTTAAATTTCTATAGCAAATGTATGGCGGTTGCAATGCGGAAGAGAAGGAGGGAAGTCACAAAAAAAGTGTGATCGAAATCACACTCATCTTTAAATATTTAAATCATTTACGATTGTCTTTATCATAATTGAAAACACTTTGTATTTCTTTATTAAGTTAACGCCTTTGTATAACTTAAAAACGGTCAAAATCTCTAATTCTTTGTTTGACTTTGCGTTAAATAAAGAATTATGAAAAATTACACATATATAATAATTTAAATAAACTATTTGGTATTCGAATAAAGTCTGCTCAATGTTTCTCTGCTCACGCCAAGATATTCCGCAACATATTTTTTAGGAATCTGAAGGATGAAATCAGGATACTGTTTTGAAAATTCTTCGTATCGCTGTTGTGGTGTACTTGATAACAAAATTCTTATTCTTTCCTGTAGAGCGACATATCCGTTGGTGAGTTTTACTCTGAAAAAATGTTCCATTTTGTGAAATTCTGAGGACAATTTTTCTCTGCCTACCAAAGTGAGACAAAGAACTTCTCCATCTGTAAGGCATTCTACAAACATTGTTGAATTCTTTTCTTTAAAAAAGCCTGGGTAGTCGCTCATCCACCAATTTTTTTTTGCAAACTGTACAATATGTTCTTTTCCGTTTTCATCAAGATAAAATACTTTATAAATTCCTTCCAAAACCAAAAACTCAAATTCTACTTTGTCGCCTTCATGAAGCAGAAATTGGTTTTTACGGACGTTTTTCAATGTGAAAAATGTTTTTATATAATCAAATTCCTCATCACTGACGGGAGTTATTTCTTCGATATGCTTTCGTAATCTGTTCATGAATATGAATTAATGCACTGTAAATTTAAATAAATTTGATGAAGATAAAATGGGATGTTGTAATTGGATTTCTATTTAAAATTTTGAAGATAGTTATGTCATTATGGTAGAAATCAAGACTATTTTTAACTAAAGAAATTCCATAAAATTCCGTAATTTTGCAAATCGTGATTTTCATGTAAGATCACCCTAAATTATGAACGAACCCAAAGAATATATAGAAGTTTACGGAGCCAGAGAACACAATCTTAAAAACATTGATGTCAAAATTCCGCGTAACGAACTGGTCGTAATTACCGGGCTTTCCGGAAGCGGAAAATCTTCATTGGCTTTTGATACGATTTTTGCCGAAGGTCAACGCCGTTACATCGAAACATTTTCAGCTTATGCACGTCAGTTTTTAGGAGGTCTGGAACGTCCGGATGTGGATAAAATTGAAGGATTGTCTCCCGTAATTGCAATCGAACAGAAAACGACCAACAAAAATCCACGTTCTACGGTTGGAACCGTAACCGAGCTTTATGACTATCTCCGTCTATTGTTTGCAAGAGTTTCTGATGCGTATTCACTGTCATCAGGAAAGAAATTGGTGAGCTATACGGAAGATCAGATTCTTGATACCATCAAAGAAAATTACAAAGGCGAAAAGCTGATGTTAATGGCACCGGTTGTCCGTTCAAGAAAAGGTCATTATCACGAATTATTCGTACAGATGGCTAAAAAAGGATACGGACAGGCAAGAATTGATGGCGAATTGCAGGATATTGAATATGATTTAAAACTCGATCGTTACAAAACCCACGATATCGACATCGTGATAGACCGTTGGATCATTGGTGAATCTGCCTCTGAAACCAGAATGGAAAAATCACTGAGAACCGCAATGGAAATGGGTGAAGGGGTAATCGGAATTCAAAAGCTGGGAAGTACAGAAATCGAATATTTTTCAAAAAATTTAATGGATGCTGAAACAGGACATTCATTAGCTTTACCGGAACCGAATACATTTTCTTTCAACTCTCCGAAAGGGAGCTGCCCAAGCTGTAAAGGATTAGGAACAATCAAGAAAATCAACACTGATTATTTTGTTGAAAATCCTAAATTGTCGATCAACCAGGGAGGTCTGTTGCCTTTGGAAGATATTAAATCGAATAAATGGATTCTAGCACAGATTAAAAGTATTCTGGAAATTTTCGGTTTAGGCATGACGACTCCGTTTAAAGATATTCCGGCAGAAGCGTTGGATTATATGTACAACGGTTGTCACAAAGAATTTAATAAAGACCTGAAATATGCAGGAATTACCAAGAAAATAAAGATCAGTTTCGATGGTTTGATTCCTTTCATGGAAGAAATCATTGATGAGAAAGAATCGTATGAAGGTGTTTTGCTGGAAAGACATTTCACGACCGAAGAAACCTGTCCGGATTGTAAAGGAACACGTCTTCAGCCGGGAAGTTTAAGCTTTAAAATCGACGGAAAAAATATTGCTGAAATCAATGGTCTGAGTTTATCAGATTTAAAAGATTGGCTGAGAGATGTAAAAGATAAATTTTCGCCGAAAAATGCGATTATTGCTCATGAAATTTTAAAGGAAATAGAAACCAGACTTCAGTTTTTACTGGATGTCGGTTTAGAATATTTAAGTCTGAGCAGAAGTTCGAAAACCCTTTCAGGAGGAGAGTCTCAGAGAATTCGTCTGGCAACGCAGATTGGTTCACAATTGGTCAACGTTCTTTATATTCTGGATGAACCGAGTATTGGTTTGCACCAGAGAGACAATGAAAGACTGATCAAATCACTAAAAAATCTTCGTGATATCGGAAACTCTGTTTTGGTTGTAGAACACGACAAAGACATGATCATGGAAGCCGATGAGGTTCTGGATATTGGTCCGAGAGCAGGAAAATTAGGTGGAGAAATTCTTTGGCAGGGAAAACCTGCAGATTTACTGAAAGCAGACACTATTACTGCAGATTACATCAACGGAAAAAGAAAAATTGCCATTCCGGAAGTACGAAGAGAAGGAAATGGTAAAAGTATCGTACTGAAAGGTGCTACGGGAAACAATCTTAAAAATGTAACCCTTGATATTCCGTTAGGAAAACTGGTAGTTGTCACAGGAATTTCTGGAAGCGGAAAATCTTCTTTAATCAATGGAACTTTGTATCCAATCCTGAACAAGCATTTTTACAGAGCCGTTCAGGAACCTTTGCCTTACAAGAAAATAGAAGGTCTTGATCATATTGATAAAATCGTAGATGTTGACCAGACTCCGATCGGAAGAACGCCACGTTCGAATCCTGCAACCTACAGCGGAATGTTTACCGATATCAGGAATTTATTTTCAGAACTGCCGGAATCTAAAATCCGTGGCTACAAACCGGGAAGATTTTCTTTCAACGTAAAAGGTGGAAGATGCGAAACTTGCCAAGGAGGCGGTTTAAAGGTTATCGAAATGAACTTTTTACCCGATGTTTACGTGCATTGTGAAACCTGCAACGGGAAACGTTTCAACAGAGAAACTTTAGAAGTTCGTTACAAGGGAAAATCAATTTCCGATGTATTGGAAATGACGATTGATGAAGCGGTAGATTTCTTCCAGCCGATTCCTAAAATTTTTGCAAGAGTGAAAACTTTACAGGATGTTGGTTTAGGATATATCACCATGGGACAGCAGTCGACTACACTTTCCGGAGGCGAAGCGCAGCGTATCAAACTGGCAACAGAACTGGCAAAAAGACAAACCGGAAATACTTTATATATTCTTGACGAACCCACAACCGGACTTCATTTTGAAGACGTAAAAATTCTGATGGATGCCATTAATAAATTGGTGGAATTAGGAAATTCATTCATTATCATCGAACACAATATGGACGTCATCAAGTTAGCAGATCACATCATTGATGTTGGTCCTGAAGGTGGAAAATATGGTGGAGAGATTATTGCCAAAGGAACTCCAGAAGAGATTATTAAGTCGAAGAAGAGTTTGACAGGGAAGTATTTGAAGAAGGAGATGTGATTAATAATCTAAATTTAAAAACATATTTGTCATTCCGTAGGAATCTAAACAATATAAAAAGGCTAGACTGACAAAGTTTAGCCTTTTTTATACACAAATAGTAAACCCCAATGTTAACAATTCAGTTATTTTAAAATTTAATTGTTTGAATAACAATAATTTATATTTCAATGTTAACTCAATGTTAACTCAATATGAAGTTTGTATTAATATTTTGCATATCTTTGATATAGAAATTATAACAAGTTTAATATCTAATTTAAAATCAAAGACATATGAAAAATAAAATCCAAATATTTGTTGCTTCACTATTCGCATTAGGATTAACAGCAATCATGGGAAATGTAAAAGCTCAGACAACTTCAAACAATACGATTGAGGAAGTTCAGATCAATAAAAATGATGCATTCAATGAGATCAGAAGCTTGTTGATGGATCAGTTTGATTTTACAAATTCAGACTACAAAGAAGGAATTGTAAAGTCAGAGGTGAAATTTGATGTTTCCGAAAACGGGAAAATCGTGAATGTACGTTCAAAAGGTGATTGTAAAAATGTGAGTAAAGAAATTGAAAATGTTTTAAGTCATCTTCAGTATAAGATAGATACAGGAAGGCTAAATGAAAATATGATTGCATCTTCTTACGTAATGCCGGTAACTGTTGATATTACGCACAGATAATGAGCAATAATTGATAAAACAAACGATATCCAATTTCTTTAAACTGCTTGAAAAAGCAGTTTTTTTATTTACTATTATTGTATACATTTGATTTTAAATTTTACAGATCGTGAATCCTATTCTTGATGTGGTCATCCGTTCTATCTGCGTTTATCTTTTTATGGTAGCTGCAATTCGTTTATTTGGGAAAAACCAGCTCTCACAGCTGAACGCGGGAGATGTTGTTTTATTACTTTTAATTTCCAATGCAGTCAAAATGCAATGGTGGGTGAGAATACTTCACTTGAGGGCGGATTGATTGCGGCTTTGGTACTTTTTACAGCCAATTTTACAATGAAAAGATTCATGTTTTCCAACAAATCTTTTGCAAGTTTTATGGAAGCTGATCCTGTAGTTTTGATTAAAGACGGTATTGCAGATCACACGGCTTTGAGAAAAGTGAAGATTAGTTTTGATGAACTCAATGAAGCCATCAGAGAACACGGCGTGGAAAATATTAAAAATGTAAAACTTTCAATTTTGGAAGTCGACGGAAATATCAGTGTTATATCTGAAGATGAAAAGGATAAACAAACACATTACTCCAGAATTAAAGGAAAAAATAAAAGAAAATATCATTAAAAATGAATTACGAAATAAGAGAAATGCTTCCTGAAGATGAAACTCGGGTGATGGAAATTTTTCAGCAGGGAATAGAAAGCGGAATTGCAACTTTCGATACCGAGCTTCCCAATGTTGAGGTTTGGAATACAAGCTTCATCAACGATTGCCGATGGGTTTTGGAAAACGAAAGCAGCGAATTGATAGGGTGGTGTGCTTTAAAGCCTGTAAGCAAAAGAGAATGTTTCAAAGGAGTTGCTGAGGTAAGCATTTATTTTGATCAAAATTATGTTGGCAAAGGTTTAGGGACACTTTTGTTGAAAAAGCTGATTGCTGACAGCGAAAACCATGGATTTTGGACTCTCCAATCAAATATTTTTCCTGAAAATGAAGCTTCAATAAAATTTCATTTAAAAAATGGTTTCCGAACCGTAGGAGTTAGAGAAAAAGTGGGTAAACTTCATGGTGAATGGAAGGATCTCGTAATGCTTGAAAGAAGAAGTGAAGTGATAGTTTGATGAATATTGGTTGTCTATTAAGTTATTCGCTTTATTTTTTTATACTAAAACTCTTTTATCTTTCAATTCAAACTTGGCATTATCATTGCCTGTCTCTGAATGTAAATCTAAAAAAAGGAATATGAAAATTTTAATGAAAGGTTTAGGAATATTTTTAATAATAGCAATGTTAGCATCCTGCATAGCACCGCCTCATCCCAGAAGCAGACCAATGCCGCCGGGACACGCTAAAAAGATTTATGGCGGGAGTGCAAAACACTATGCTCCCGGACAGGTTAAAAAGAGAGGACATCATCACGGAAGGCGTTAAAAAATAAAAAATCCCCAAAATAATTGGGGATTTTTTATTTCAAATTTTAAAACCTTGTCTTTTTAGGGTTAAGAAAAGTATTGAAAATCATTACTTCCTGCCCGAATTTTTTTTCTATAATCTCAGTGATGTTTTTCAGCTCACTTTCCATAAATTCTTCACGTTTTTCTTCGCTGTCAAAAATTAAAAGAAGATTGTAGTTTTTGCCGTCTTCAATATACTCGCTGTGCACTTCAGACAAGATATATTTTTCTACATCCATGAGATTTTCGGTCATCAGAATCAGAGTATCATCCACGTAATTCTCCCATTCTCCGATATTGTCTTTGGTACAATGGAAGGTAATGCTCAATACGCTCATATTTTTAGATTTTTTAAGATTATTTGGATAAATAGTTCGACAAAAATCGGTAAAAATTTCGTAAATTAGCCCGTTATTAAATATTCAAAATAAATAGTTTTCGGGTCGTTTTTTAAACATCTGATTATCATTACAATAAAAGTTATATATGCAAAGAGAAGGAGAAAGATTGATTCCTATCAACATTGTTGATGAAATGAAGTCCTCTTATATTGATTATTCAATGTCCGTTATTGTTTCAAGAGCTTTACCGGATGTAAGAGATGGCTTGAAACCTGTTCATAGAAGAGTACTTTACGGGATGTATGGTCTGAACGTTTTTTCAAATAGAAAACACTTAAAATCTGCAAGAATCGTAGGGGACGTTTTAGGTAAATATCACCCACACGGAGATTCTTCTGTATATGATGCTATGGTAAGAATGGCTCAAACATGGAGTTTGCGATATCCACAGGTTGACGGACAGGGTAACTTTGGTTCAATGGATGGAGATCCGCCTGCAGCAATGCGTTATACCGAGGCAAGATTAAAGAAAATTTCAGACGAAATATTATCAGATCTTGACAAGGAAACAGTAGACTTTCAAAATAACTTTGATGACAGCTTAACGGAACCTACCGTAATGCCTACAAAAATCCCAAATCTTTTGGTTAATGGTACTTCTGGTATCGCAGTAGGTATGGCGACCAATATGGCGCCGCATAATTTAACTGAAGCTGTAGATGCAATTACTGCATATATTGACAATAGAGAAATTACAATTGATGAATTAATGCAGCACATCATCGCACCCGATTTTCCTACAGGTGGGATTATCTACGGTTACGATGGGGTAAGAGATGCTTTCCACACAGGAAGAGGAAGAGTTGTTCTAAGAGCAAAAGTGAGCTTTGAGGAAGTGCATAACCGTAATGCAATCATTGTAACGGAGATTCCTTATCAGGTAAACAAAGCGGAAATGATTGCCAGAACTGCTGAATTGGTGAAGGATGAAAAAATCCCAGGAATCTATGAAATAAGAGATGAATCTGACAGAAACGGAATGCGTATTGTTTATGAATTGAAAAATGATGCAATTCCTAATGTAGTTTTAAACTTACTATACAAATATACCTCACTACAGACTTCTTTCAGTGTCAACAATATTGCATTGGTACACGGAAGACCCGAACAGCTGAATTTAAAAGATATTATTCACCATTTTGTTGAGCACAGACACGTGGTGATTGTAAGAAGAACCGAGTACGAGCTTAAAAAAGCTAAAGAAAGAGCACACATTCTTGAAGGTTTCATGAAGGTGATCGGAACTCAGGATTCTTTAGATAAAGCAATTGCAATTATTCGTCACAGTGCCAATCCACAGGCTGCGAAAGAGGGAATTATTCAGGAATTTGATCTGTCTGAAATTCAGGCACAGGCAATTCTGGATCTTCGTTTGGCTCGTTTAACAGGAATGGAGCTTGACAAAATCCGTGATGAATATGAAGCAATTATGAAAGAAATTAATAATTTGGAAGATATCCTGGCAAACGAACCAAGAAGATTCCAGATTATCAAAGATGAATTAATTGAAATTAAAGAAAAATACGGCGACGAAAGAAGAACAGAAATCGATTATTCAGGAGGTGAAATGTCTATCGAAGATATTATTCCGAATGAAGCGGTAGTTCTTACAATTTCTCATGCAGGATATGTAAAGAGAACGTTGCTATCAGAATACAAAATTCAAAGCAGAGGTGGTGTAGGAAATAAAGCTGCTACGACAAGAGATTCAGATTTCTTAGAGTATATTGTTTCTGCGACCAATCACCAATATATGTTGTTCTTTACCGAAAAAGGTAAATGTTATTGGTTAAGAGTATTTGAAATTCCTGAAGGCTCTAAAACTGCAAAAGGAAGAGCGGTACAAAACCTAATCAACATCGAGCCTGATGATAAGATTAAAGCATACATCAGAACCAATAATTTAAAAGATACTGAGTATGTAAACCAAATGAGCGTTGTAATGGTAACCAAAAATGGTACGATTAAGAAAACGTCTTTGGAAGCTTATTCACGTCCTAGAATAAATGGTGTAAATGCAATTGAAATCAGAGACAATGATATGTTGTTGGGTGCATATTTAACCAACGGGACTTCTGAAATCATGATTGCTACAAAAAACGGTAAATGTATCCGTTTCCCTGAAGCAAAAGTGAGAGAAGTCGGCAGAGGTTCTATCGGAGTTCGCGGGATCAGCATGGAAGATAATGATGAGGCAATTGGTATGATTGTTGTGAACGATTTGGAAAATGATACGGTTCTTGTCGTATCTGAGAAAGGATATGGTAAAAGAACTGCGGTAGAAGATTATAGAATTACCAACAGAGGCGGAAAAGGGGTTATCACTTTAAATATTACCGAAAAAACAGGTAATCTTATTGCTATTCAGAATGTTACGGACGATGATGGTTTGATGATTATCAATAAATCTGGTGTCGCTATCAGAATGAATATGAATGAGATGCGTGTGATGGGTAGAAATACTCAGGGTGTAAAAATGATCAATCTGAAAAAGAATGACGAAATTGCAGCCATCGCAAAGGTAGAAATGGATAAAGATGTAGTGGAAGAAGACGAACTTTTAGAAGGTACAGAAACTGCAATCATTTCTGAAGATGAAGATGCTTTGGAAATAGAAAATAATTCAGAAAAACCAGATTCAGAAGAATCTAGTGAAAGTTCTGAAACTGAAGAGTAAATAAAATAATTAAAATTCTTATTATGAAAAAGCTAATTTTAAGTATAGCAATCATTTCTTCAGCATTTGTTTTTGGACAAAAACAGGATGCTAAAGATGTAAATGCGCAACTACAGGCTTCTAATAAAGCAGCATTTGATGCGTATAACGCAAAAAATTATGTAGTAGCAGCACCCAAGTTTTTGGAAATGTACAACTTGATGAAGAACAGTGGCCAGGACGATAAGATTTATATGTATTATAGTGGACTGAGTTATGCTCTTGCTAATAATGTAGATGAAGCAATAAAAATTTACACTGAACTTGCTAATTCTGGATTTACTGGCGTTCAAACTCAATATACTGCAAAAGAAACTAAAACCGGTGAAGTCACTGCACTGAACAAAGGAATTTGGGAAGGTTTAAAGAAAACAGGTTCTAAAGATTACACAGATTTCAAGATTGAACAAACTAAAAGTGTTGAGCCTGAAATTTATGAAACTTTATCTACTCTGCTACTAAATGCAAAGAAAAACGATGAAGCTTTAGCATTAATAGAAAAAGGTTTAGCAAAATTTCCTAATAATGCAAAATTAAAGGAATATCAAGGTTCAGCCTTGTATGCAACAGGAAACACCGATAAATTTTTAGTAAATCTAAAAGAACAATTGGCCAAAAATCCTAATGATGCTACAAATTGGTATAATTTAGGGGTTTTACAATCAAAAAACCCTGCAACTGAAGCAGATGCAATTGCTTCTTTTCAAAAAGCAATAAGTCTCGCAACAAATAATCCTACATTAAGCAATAATGCTAACCAAAATTTAGTGTTTACTTTAATAGGTGATGATGCGAAGGCAGTTGAGCTTATAAATGTATCAAGAAAATCTAACCCTGATGAAGCTACAAGATTAATAGAAGCGCGAAAAGAAAGATTTAGCAAAGCATTGCCTTATGCAGAAAAATGGTATCAGTTAAATCCTGAAAACATCGATTCTGTTACAACTTTGAGAGAAATCTATGTAATTACAAAAAACCAGGCAAAAGCTGCTGAAATGAAAGCGAAGCAAGCTGAGCTTGAAGCTAAGCAGCCAAAACAATAATTAAGTTTTTATTTAAATATTAAACCGAAGCAATTTTGTTTCGGTTTTTTATTGGATATCATTTAAACTTAGTAATGATTAATATGAATTTTGAAAACCATAAAATTCTATTAGTTTTAATAAGTAATTTATATAGATAATGTAAAGCGTATTTTCAGAATTATCCTAACAAATCAATGTTAAATTTCTCTGTAATTCCGTATATTTGAGAAAAATTTTTACAGAATGATCGAGTGGAAAACCGTCAAAGAATACGAAGATATTACCTATAAAAAATGTAATGGTGTAGCAAGAATTGCCTTCAACAGACCTGAAGTTCGCAATGCTTTCAGGCCAAAAACAACCTCAGAATTATACGATGCTTTTTATGATGCTTACGAAGACTCTTCGATAGGTGTCGTTTTGCTTTCCGGAGAAGGGCCAAGTTCTAAAGATGGAGGTTGGGCTTTTTGCAGTGGTGGTGACCAGAACGCAAGAGGTCAGCAAGGTTACGTAGGTGAAGATGGTAGACATCGATTGAATATACTGGAAGTTCAGCGTTTGATTCGTTTTATGCCAAAGGCCGTGATAGCAGTTGTTCCGGGTTGGGCAGTTGGTGGTGGTCATTCACTTCATGTGGTGTGTGATTTAACTTTAGCGAGTAAAGAACACGCTATTTTTAAGCAAACTGATGCTGATGTGACGAGTTTTGACGGTGGTTATGGTTCTGCATATTTGGCAAAAATGGTCGGACAGAAAAAAGCGCGTGAAATTTTCTTTTTAGGAAGGAATTATTCTGCGCAGGAAGCTCTGGAAATGGGAATGGTCAATGCTGTAATTCCTCACGAAGAACTAGAAGATACCGCTTACGAATGGGCTCAGGAAATTTTAGCTAAATCTCCGACTTCGATCAGAATGCTGAAATTTGCCATGAATCTTACAGATGACGGAATGGTTGGGCAACAGATTTTTGCCGGTGAGGCTACACGTTTGGCTTACATGACAGAAGAAGCGAAAGAAGGCAGAAACGCATTTTTAGAAAAAAGAAAACCTGATTTCGGAAAAGATCAATGGATTTCGTGATCATTCAGTCCTCAAAATTTTCTTTAAATATCATCTCGCAGATCATAGAAGATAAAAATATTAATATTTCTAATATCTGCGAGATATTTACAAATTATGGAACAAAACTTTCAGAATCCTCAGATTTTTGATCTGGAAATTCCTGATTTCAGCGATTTGAAATTAATGGCTGTTTCACCAAAATATCTGAAGATTGTTTTATTGAATCTTGGTTTATTCTCGATTTTTATCATCGGAGCAATTTCGGTGGCTTTTTATTTCCTTTATTCTAGTTTTAATTTAATTCAGATTTGGGTATTCATTGCGGTTGTTTTTATTCTTATCAGCTTTCTTTTTCTGAATGCGATCATTGGTTTTAAATTTAGAAAATATGCCCTCCGTGAAAAAGATTTAGTGTATCAGCACGGATGGTTGAAGCGAACTTTAATGATCATTCCTTTCAACAGAATTCAGCACATCAAAGTGGAGCAAGGGTGGTTCTCCAAAATATTGAAATTAAAATCTGTGACGGTATACACAGCCGGAGTTAATGGTGGAGATATTTCTATCAGTGGTTTACCGGAAGACATTGCAGAAGGAATCAACAATTTGATTCGTCAAAGTATTTTGCAGGAAAAAACAGAAGATGGAAGAGAATCTTAATTCTTTTTTTCAGCCCCAAAGACAATCCAAAACAGGGATCGTTTTGCTTTTTCTTTACAATGTGGGAATGGTGATCAAAAACTTATGGGTTTTTGTTATCCTTTTTTTTGTAAGAAAAGATAAGATGGAATCTTGGATTATTCTGTCTACAATAGGTTTGGCACTTTTAATTATAATCGTTTCTGCAGTATTACAGTATTATCATTTTAAATATTATATTGACGAACAAAATGATGAATTTGTTATTCATGAAGGAATCATCAATACTTCTGTTACTAAGATAAAAAAAGAAAATATTCAGGAAGTAAATATTTCTCAACCTTTTATCCATCGTTTTTTCAATATTTATAAATTGGAAATTGATACACCGGGAAGTTCTGATAAAGAAGTGAAGATTTCTGCTTTAACGAAAGAAAATGCTGTAGATCTGAAGAAATATCTTTTGTCGGAAAAACAATTTGAAAAGAAAAGCGAAGAATTTGGTGAAACTTCTGTAAATGAAGAAGTGAAGGATATTCGTTCTTTAAAAATTTCAACATTAAGTATCTTAAAATATGGAATTACAGCTAATTATATTCAAAGTTTTTTTGCTTTAATAAGTTTGATTATTTACGGTTTCTCAGAGCTTACCAATTTTCTCAAAAAGGCAGAATTTGAGACACAGCTAGATTATGATACGGTAGAATCTCAGTTTTTGGCATTTTCTGTTCCTGTCATTTTAGGCATTATTTTAGTCGTCATTATTTTAGGAATTCTTATTAACGCCATCCGTACGATCATTAAATTTTTCAATTTTAAAATTACCGAAAACGATAAAAGTTTTTCTTTCGAATACGGTTTGTTCAATACCAGAAATTCAATTGTAAGCAAATCTAAAGTTCAGGTGATTACCGAGACCCAAAACTGGATTCAGAAAAAAATGAATGTTTCTTTTGTGAAATTTTTGCAGATTGGAAAAAACGAAGAAGGAAAAAATGTTTCTGCAGTTCCGGGAATCAATAAAAATGAAAAAACAAAACTTATTTCAGCAATATACCATGAAGTCCCAAATTTTACTGAGGGTTTAAAGCCTAATTTCAGATTGGTCATTGTAAATACTTTTGTATGGATTGCAATGCCATTTATTTTGGTATTCATCATTAACAGAGATTTATTGTTAAACTATTGGTTATTAGTACTAATATATGTAGTCTTGGTAGAATTGATTATTTTGATTTCATTCAGAAATTTAAAATTGTTTTACAACAAAAGATTGATCAGGCTTAAATCAGGAATTTGGGACATTGATAACCGAACTTTTGAGATAGAAAAGCTTCAGACTGTGAAAATTTCTCAGTATTTTTGGCAAAAGAAAACAAACTTGGGAAGTATCACTTTTTATACGTCTGCAGGAAGTTTTAAAATTGTCGCATTAGATTTTTTTAAACTTAAAAAACTGTTGAATTACTGTGTGTATAAAATTGAAAATTCTAAGAATAATTAAACAAAAAATTTAATGTCAGATTGGATAAAAGCTGCAAGGCTTAGAACGTTACCGCTTTCTCTGAGCGGGATAATCATGGGATCATTCATCGCAAAATGGAGACTCTGGGGAGAAGGTGGAACCTGGGACTGGAAAATTTTTGCTTTGGCATTATTGGTCACTTTACTCTATCAGGTTTTGTCAAATTACGCCAATGATTACGGTGATGGTGTGAAAGGAACAGATGCAAAAAGAATGAATGAAGCAGAGTCCAGAGCTGTAGCATCAGGAAAAATAACAGCAAAGCAGATGAAAAATGCAGTCATTCTTTTTTCAGTTTTATCTTTTGTGGCAACTGTAGCACTTTTATATTTGGCTTTCATTCCGGATCATATGAATGAATTTTATATTTTCATTGGTTTGGGTGTTGCGAGTATTTTGGCAGCAATTGGTTATACCGTAGGCAAAAAACCTTATGGTTACATGGGATTAGGAGATATTTTTGTATTTATTTTCTTTGGACTGGTTTCTGTTTGCGGAAGTTATTTTCTTTTCACCAAAACGTTCAGTTGGGACATACTTTTACCCGGAGCAGCTGTTGGAATGTTAAGTATGGCAGTTTTGAACCTCAATAATATGCGCGATATCGAAAGCGACAGGTTATCAGGTAAAAAAAGTTTGGCGCTTAGAATGGGCATTAAAAATGCAATGATTTACGAAATGATTTTGTTGCAGTTTCCGTTGATCTTAATTCTTATCTTTTTGGGAATAAATGGTTTTATCCAATCACAGAAATATTATGTTTTTATCGTCATGATTCTGATTATTCCAATGGCAAAACTGAGAAGAAAAATAATGGAAGTAAAAGAACCTAGAGAGCTTGATCCTTTCTTAAAACAAGTCGGAATTATCACTTTTATGATGGCTGTTTTTACCGCTATTGGACTCAATTTTTTTAGTTAATATATTCTTGGATCAATACAACAATACAGATTTTTTAAATAAACTCTAAACAAATATAAAATGAAAATACAATACTTAGGACAAAACTGTTTCCTGTTCACATACAAAGACAAAACAATACTTTGTGATCCTTTTTACAATTACAAAAAAGCAGAATCAGGATTTGATATTTCTGCTCAAAAAATCGATTATATTCTTATAACTCATGCTCATGGCGATCATATTGCTGATGTAGAAGAGGTTTTGCAACATTATCCTGAAGCTACAGTGATCGGTCAGCCAGAAATCTGTGCTTACTATAAAAATGCAAAAAATAAGGATGATGTAAACTTAGGAGGATCTGCAAAAATTGATGATCTTAAAATCTCAATGGTTCCTGCTCATCACACAAGCTCATTCCCGGACGGAAGTTATGGTGGAGTTCCTGTAGGATATATTTTCAGACTTCCGGAAGGTAAAAACGTGTATTTGGCAGGGGATACCGGAGTTATGGCAGATATGCAGTTATTTCCGCAGTTATACGGAAATTTAGACTTATCAATTCTTCCGATTGGCGGTCATTATACGATGTGCTCCAGAAAAGCAGCTTTTGCAGCTTCAGAATTATTAAAAACTCCAAAAGTTATCGGATGTCATTTTGATACTTTTCCTGCAATCGAAATTGATCATGAGAATGCTTTGAATCAATTTAAAAAGAAAAATGTGGAATTGATACTTCCAAAACTGGGCGAAATTTTCGAGATATAACAAAAAAAATTAAGAGATTAAGTAATTTAAATCAAATCATCTTAATCTCTTAATTTATAAAAATAAAAAATGGCAAGCTACCTAAATCACACCGCTACGACCAATTACCTTTGCTGCGTTCCCACCCTGGAGGGTTCTCAGGAGCTGGTTGTTTAGGACTTGCCGTTGCAAATATAGGAATTAATTGTAAACTTAAAAATATTATTAAAGAAAAAATCCTAGAAAATCTCTTTATTAAAGCTAAATCGCTGAAATTTAGAGTCATATTTTTTAAGAATTTTTCTAAAAATTTGAATTATGACGAAAAGTCCAGTAACCTTAGGAATTTTATTGTATGCAGCTACAATGTTGATCTTTTTTGTAGTTTATTTTCTCTTTTCCGGTGTTGAATATTTTGACACTTCATTGAAAGTCAATGCTTTCGTTTTACCAATTTTTTATGCCTTAGCTGCTTTTTGGTCAGTAAAATCCCGTTGGAATAAATACAGAATGGGTTTTAAAGAAGCATTCAAAAGAGCTTTTGTTCCGATGTTTGTAGGAGGAATATTATCAATTGTAAGCATTTTTTCTTTCCTAAATTTCATTGATACCGATGCAAAAGATCTTTTGAATTATCAATATGTTCAGAGACAGAAATCAGAATTGGATAAAGAATATCTTTCAGCAAAAAAAATTCTGAAACATCAAAAAGACATCGATGAACTTGAGAAAAAATATCAGGAAGGTCTTCAGAGATTTGATCCTAAAAGAATTAAGGGAAAAGATATGTTAACGGCAAGTCATTTTTCAGGATATTTTGCGGCAATTCTTATATTTTACGTAGTTTTGTCAGTATTTTTCGGGGCATTTTTCAGAAAGAAAACAATGCCTGAAGAAATCATCGAAGAATAATTTTTATTAAAATTAAATGAATTTATCTATAGTCATTCCGTTGCTAAACGAAGAAGAATCTCTCGAAGAGCTTTTTACAAGAATTGATAATGTATGTAAAACCAGTAATTTATCTTACGAAGTTTGGTTTATCGACGACGGAAGTACAGATTTATCGTGGAGCATTATTGAGAATTTAAAAGTTCAGCATCCACAGATCCACGGAATTAAATTTTCCAAAAATTATGGAAAATCTCAGGCCTTGCATGCGGCTTTTGAAAGAACAAACGGTGATGTCATTATCACAATGGATGCCGACTTACAGGATTTTCCGGAAGAAATTCCTGAACTGTACAGAATGGTGGTTGATGACAATTATGACATCGTTTCCGGCTGGAAGAAGAAACGTTTTGATAATGTAATGACCAAAAATGTTCCTTCAAAACTATTCAATGCAGCGGCAAGAAAAGTTTCCGGAGTGTATTTGCATGACTTCAATTGTGGTTTGAAAGCCTATAAAAAACAGGTCGTAAAATCGATCGATGTATATGGAGATATGCACCGTTATATTCCTGTTTTGGCTGCCAATGCGGGTTTCAGAAGAATTACAGAAAAAGAAGTTCCGCATCAGGCAAGACCTTACGGTACTTCAAAATTCGGAACCGAAAGATTTGTTCGTGGGTTTTTAGATTTGGTAACCCTTTGGTTTGTAAGTCGTTTCGGTGGCAGACCGATGCATTTCTTTGGCGCTGTAGGAACTTTAATGTTTATTGTAGGTTTTCTCTCAGCATTTTGGTTGGGTATTTCAAAATTAATTGACGTGGCAAGAGGAATTTACGGACATCTGATTACCAACAATCCGTGGTTTTTTATTGCATTGACGATGATGCTGATGGGAACTTTACTGTTTATTGCAGGATTTTTGGGTGAAATGATTATCCGAACCAACAGAGAGCATAAGAATTATAATATTGATGAAGTGATATAAAATGAAAAAAGTTATTTTTCTATTAGCATTTTTCGCATTAGTTTCGTGCGGAAACATTTCTCCGAAAGGCAATTTAGAAAAAAAGGAAATTGATGTCGAAGAATTTGTTAATTTAGATTTAGACGGAAAATTCCGTGTCTTTTATGCGCGCGGACTGAAGAATTTTGTTGAGATTGAAACTTATCCCAATATCGCTGATAATCTAGATGTTGACGTAGATGATAAAACACTTTCTATCAGAGAAGGCAGAGGAACAAAAGGTGTAGATTTCTATAATGTGACGATTTATTCTAAGTATAATCTGGAAAAAGTTTCTCTTTCAGATTCTGTTGAAATGAATATTTCGAGCGAAATTAAAACCGATAATTTTAGACTCAATTTAAAAAATAATGCTACTTTTATAGGTTCAGTGAACACAAGAAGAGCAGAAGTGGAAATGCTGAACAGAAGCCGTGCTAATTTTTTAGGTGCGACCAAAGATGCAATGATAAAGATCTCTGATACAGCAAGTTTGATTGCTCCATACTGGAAAATTACCAATCTGAATTTGGATTCTCAGAACGGCAATTATGCAGAAGTCAATGTAAAAGATTCGCTGAAAGGAACAGTAAAGAATACTGCGAAGTTCGTCTATTATAATGATCCGATAAGAGCATTTAAGGTTGATAAAACAACGAGGGTAGAAAACAAGAAATTACGCTAACTGTTTAAATTGAATAAAATAATTTTAAACATTCTCAAATATTCAACTCTAGTTATTCTGCTTTGGATATTAATAATTGTCACAAGATTTTATGCTGGTGATTATTGCACGACTGTTTATAATATGTTTATTGTTCCATGTATTGTATTTCTTATAATCATTAATATAATAATTCTTTATAGTATTGATTTTAGAAGAAAAAAATATAAAATAACCAATTATGTTTTGTTCGCTATGGTTTTTATTTTTTCGGTTCATATTTCTTTAAATTATTTTAATTCTGAAAAAGAACCTGAGCAAAGATTTTTAGTTGATAGTAATATCCACGGAAGACTTAAAGTTTATTTATATAAAAATAAAACTTATCAGATTGTTGCAAGTTCACCTCATGTTACTTGTCATTATTTTGGAAAGTATAATCTAGATAAAAATTATCTGATTTTTGACGAAGATATTATTGAAAAAACAACATATCAGATTTCAAAAAAATATAAATTTGACACAAATAAAAAAGATTTTGAATCTGTCGAAATTGGATTTCCAAATTTGATAAAAGATAATTGATAAAATACAAAATATAAAGCTACAAACTACAATATGACAACATTAGAAAAAGCACAACTTTGGTTGAGTGATACCTTCGATAAAGAAACGAGAGACGCTCTTCAACTATTAATCGACAGCAATTCTCCAGACTTAGAAGATTCTTTTTACAGAGAATTAGAATTTGGTACAGGAGGAATGCGTGGGATTATGGGTGTTGGAACTAATCGTTTAAATAAGTACACGTTAGGTCAAGCTACACAGGGACTTGCGAATTATATGTTACAGCAATTTCCAGGTGAAAGCATCAGTGTTGCGATTGCTTATGATGTAAGAAATAACTCAAAAGAATTCGGAAAACTGGTTGCGGATGTTTTAACGGCAAACGGAATCAAAGTTCTTTTGTTTAAAAACCACAGACCGACTCCGGAATTATCTTTCACAGTTCGTGACAAGAAATGTAATGGAGGAATTGTGTTAACGGCTTCTCACAATCCGCCAGAATATAACGGTTATAAAGTATATTGGAATGACGGTGCACAAATCGTTCCGCCACATGATGAAGCGATTATTAATGAAGTATATTCTGTAAAGTTTGAAGAAATCAAATTTGATGGAAATGATGATTTGATCGAATGGATCGGAGAGGAGCAGGATGAAGTTTATATTGATGCTTGTATCGAAAATTCATCGTATCAGAATGTTGAAAAAGGAAATTTGAATATCGTTTTCACTTCAATTCACGGAACAACTTACACAACAGTTCCTCAGGCTTTAGAAAAAGCGGGTTTCAAGAAAATCGATTTGGTGAAGGAACAAATGATTCCAAGTGGTAATTTCCCAACGGTAGCTTCTCCCAATCCGGAAGAACCTGCAGCATTGGAAATGGCAATGGACTTAGCTAAAATCACCAACGCAGACATCGTCATCGGAACAGATCCGGATGGTGACAGATTGGGTATTGCAGTTAGAAATCTGGAGGGAGAAATTCAGTTATTGAATGGAAACCAATGTAATACGATTTTAACATACTATATTTTAGACCAATGGAAAAAGCAGGGTAGAATTACCGGAAAAGAATTTATTGGTTCTACCATTGTAACTTCTGACATCTTCTTTGATATTGCTGAAAAATTCGGTGTCGACTGTAAAGTGGGTTTAACAGGCTTTAAATGGATCGGGAAAATGATTCGTGATTTTGAAGGTCAAGAAAAGTTTGTTTGTGGTGGTGAAGAGAGTTTCGGTTTTATGACCGGAGACTTCGTTCGCGATAAGGATTCTTGCGGAAGTATTGTTTTGGCCTGCGAAATTGCAGCGTGGTGTAAAGCCAACGGAAAAACAATGTACGAATACCTGATTGAGATTTATCAGGAAACCGGAATGTACTATGAAGGATTAATCAATGTGACGAAAAAAGGCAGAGACGGTGCAGAGGAAATTCAGAATATGATGAAGAATTTCCGTGAAAATCCGCCAAAATCATTGGCAGGTTCGCCAGTTGAAGAAGTAAAAGACTTTAAAGAGCAAACGAATTATATAGTTTCTGAAAATAAAAAACATGTGATGGACGATATTCCAAAATCTAATGTTTTGATTTATTATACACAAGACGGAACAAAAGTTTGCGTAAGACCTTCAGGAACAGAGCCGAAAATTAAGTTCTATGTTTCTGTAAAACAAAATTTAAACTCAAAAGAAGATTTTGAATCAACCCTAAAATCTTTGAAAGAAAAAATAGAAGAAGTAAGAAAAGATCTTCAGTTAAATTAATATAATTAGTTATAAGTTTTGAATTATAAATTATGAGTGAAAGCATTGTTGGTAAAAAAAGTTTTGATTTCGCTGTAATTATTGTCAATTTTTATAGAAAGTTTACAGTTGATAAAAAAGAATATGTTTTATCTAAACAACTTTTACGCTCTGGAACTTCAGTAGGAGCAAATGTTCGTGAAGCTTTAAATGCACAAAGTAGATTAGATTTTATACATAAATTATCCATCTCTCAAAAAGAATGTGACGAAACAATTTATTGGCTAGAACTTTTATTTGAAACTCAATATATTTCAAAAGAAGAATTTGAAAAATTAAGAAATCCTGCGATAGAAATTTTAAGAATATTGAGAAGTATTATTATAACTACAAAGAGTAAAAACTCATAATTCATAATTAATAACTTATAACATTTAACATCTAATAATAAATAAAGTGAAAGTTTCAAAATTAGCGGCGAACCTGATCGGTTCTGAAATTGTAAAAATTGGTAATGAAGTTAATGATTTAAAGGCAAAAGGAGCAGAAATAGCCAACCTTACCATTGGCGACCTGAATTCTAATCTGTATCCGATTCCTGCACAGTTGAAGGAAGAAATTCAGAAAGCATATCAAAATAATTTAACCAATTATCCGCCGGCAAACGGACTTTTATCTTTAAGAAAAGAGGTTTCTAAAGACTTGAAAAGGAGATGGAATCTTGATTATGATGCGAATGATATTTTGATCACAGCAGGTTCCAGACCATTGATTTATGCTGTTTATAAAGTAATCGTTGACGAAGGTGATAAAGTAATTTATCCGACACCATCCTGGAATAACAATCATTATGCGTACTTAACTTCTGCTGATGCTGTTGAAGTAAAAACAACGCCTGAAAATAATTTCCTTCCAACTGCAGACGAGCTTAGACCTCACTTGGATGGTGCTGTTTTATTAGCACTTTGTTCACCTCTAAACCCTACCGGAACGATGTTTACAGAAGCTCAACTAAGAGAAATCTGTGAAATGGTATTGGAAGAAAACAAAAATAGAGGTGCAGACGAAAAGCCATTGTACCTGATGTACGATCAGATATACTCTAATCTGACTTTCGGAGCAAAACATGTTGATCCTGTATCACTTTTCCCTGAAATGAAAGAATATACCATTTACATTGACGGAATTTCTAAATGTCTGGCTGCAACGGGAGTTCGTGTTGGTTGGGGATTTGGTCCGATGCATATCATCGACAAAATGAAAGCACTTCTTACCCATGTTGGAGCTTGGGCACCAAAACCGGAGCAGGAAGCCACTGCGAAATTTTATGAAAATGCAGAAAACGTTGATACTTTTGTAGAAGAATTTAAAGGTAAACTTGAAGCGAGTTTAAAAGTCCTTCACAACGGAATTCAGAATTTGAAAGGCAAAGGCTTGGCGGTAGAAAGTATCGAGCCAATGGGAGCTCTTTATCTGACCATCAAATTAAATTATATTGGAAAAACAAAACCCGACGGTTCTGTTATTGAAAATTCATCTGATTTAGTATTTTATTTAATCAATGATGCAGGAGTTGCTTTAGTTCCTTTTTCCGCATTTGGGGAGGATAAAACCGAACCTTGGTTCAGAGCTTCAGTAGGAGGTTTAGATATCAGCGAAATTGAACTGATGATGCCGAAATTGGAGAATGCTTTAAATAATTTGCAATAATTTAAAATAAAAATGCTTCAGCTTTTTTCAGCTAGACGATTCTTATAATATGATTTTGGAATTGTTGTGCAGAATTGATTTGAAGCATTTTTTAAGAATAAAACTTATGAAAATCATCGCTGTCATCCCTGCACGTTACGAAGCCAGCCGTTTTCCCGGAAAGCTGATGCAGATTTTAGGAGAAAAAACAGTCATTGCAACGACGTATCAAAATGTTGTAGAAACAGGTTTGTTCGATGAAGTTTTTGTAGCAACAGATTCTGAAATTATTTTCAGTGAAATTCAAAATCACGGCGGAAAAGCTGTCATGACAGGGCAACACGAAACGGGAAGTGACCGTATTGCAGAAGCCGTTCAGAATATTGATTGTGATATCGTCATCAATGTTCAGGGAGACGAACCATTTTTAAAATTAGAACCTTTAAAGCAATTAATCGAAGTTTTTAAAGAAGATGAAAATCAGGAAATTTCTTTAGCTTCGTTAAAAATACAATTGACTGAAAAAGAGGAGATTGAAAACCCGAATAATGTAAAAGTAATTACCGATAATAATGGCTTTGCATTGTATTTCAGTCGCTCCGTAATTCCCTTTCATCGTGAAACCTCTTATGATGTTAATTATTTTAAGCATATTGGCGTTTACGCTTTCAGAAAACATGCTTTGCTACAGTTTTCAAAATTAGAAATGAAGCCTTTAGAAATTTCAGAAAAAATAGAATGCATCCGTTATTTGGAATATGGCATGAAAATCAAGCTGCTAGAAACTAATTTCATAGGAGTTGGAATCGATACACCTGAAGATCTTGAAAAAGCCAGAAAATTACTATCCAATTAATTGGTAAACTGCTCAACTGATGCATTGGTAAATTAATAAAAGCTTATATTTGAATTTATAAATTGATTGAATGAAGAAATTACTTTTGGTTTTCGTCCTTATATTTTCGCAATGGTCTTTCGCTCAGACGGCTAAAGAAATTATTGATAAAAACATCGAATTGTCCGGAGGATTAACGAGTTGGAAGCTTTTAAATTCAGTATTACTTCAGGGAAAAGTAATTTTAGGTATAAAAGATGAATATCCTATAAAAATTTATCAGCAACGCCCAAATTTGACCAAAACTGTTCTTACAATTAACGGAAAAGATACCGCAATTGAAGGTTATGACGGCAATAGAGGTTATGCAATGAATTATGCAACCAATAAACTTCAGGTATATCCTGAATATGTTTCTGAAAGTTTTGATAACGATTTTATCGATTGGGAAAATAAAGGTTTTGAGGCAAAATATCTAGGCAAAGAAAAAGTGGGAGACATCTATTGTCACAAAGTTGAACTGACAAAAAATGTGAATAAAAATTTATATTACTTTGATACCAAATCTTTTATGCTTTTAAAAGAAACCAAAAAAGATGAAACTCTGAATTATTCAGATTATAAAAAAGTAGGTAATCTGATCATGCCTTTCAGAATAGAATCTTCAAGTTCAAAAAAAGATGGTGATTACGTTATTCTTTTAAATAAAGTTGAGATTAATAAAGTATTTCCAGCCAATATTTTTAAGTTTTAGATTTTAACAAATTATAGATATTTATATTATGAAAAAGATTTTTTTAATAATGCTTTCTTTTGTTGCTTTTATCAACAGCTGTGCGCAGAAGAAAACAGAGGTGTCAAAAGCTAAAAGTAAAGAACTCATGGGAAAAACAATTTATGATTACAAAGTTGCAGCACTTGAGGAAGGTAAAGAAATTAATTTTGCCGATTTCAAAGGAAAGAAAATTCTGATCGTCAACACTGCATCAGAATGTGGTTTTACACCACAATATGCTGATCTTGAGCAGTTATCAAACGAGTACAAAGATAAACTTGTTGTTATAGGATTTCCTGCAAACAATTTTGGCGGACAAGAACCTGGATCAGATGTTGAAATCGGAGCTTTTTGTCAGAAGAATTTCGGAGTAACTTTTCCGTTAGCTTCAAAAGTTTCCGTGAAAGGTGATGATACCGCTCCAATCTTTAAGTATCTGACTGAAAAGGAATTAAACGGAGTAAAAGACACCAATATTAAATGGAATTTCACAAAGTTTCTGGTGGATGAAAACGGTAAGTTGGTTGATTCTTTTGTAAGTACAACGAAACCTACTGATGAGGCAATTACAAAATATTTGAAGTAAAAAATAGTTCTAATAATAAACAAAAAACTCCGCTTAGAAAATGTTCTAAGCGGAGTTTTTGTTTTGAATTCATAATAACTGAAGATCATTCATTGTTTTTTTCTGCAAATGCAAAAATATTCCCAAGTTTTACACTCGAATATCCATTGCTTTTAATCTTTGATGAATTGATCATTGCTTTTGCCAAAATCTCTGTAGGTAAAGGTTTCTGACTTTCAAAAAGTCCGATTTTATTCGCAAATTTGATGATTCTGCTTCCTAAAACTTCGCCTGATCTTTCAGAATCTTTTCTTTCAAGCATTCCCGGTTTAAAAATGGTGATTTTATTGAAATGCAAATTTTTGACTGCCACTTCCAATTCTCCTTTCATTTTAGAATAAAAAATTTTAGAATATGGATTGGCTCCATAAGCAGAAACTAAAATATAATCTTCTACATTATTTTCTTTTGCGGCTTTGGCAAACTGAAATTGATAATCGTAATCGACTTTTCTTTGGGCTTCTTTACTTCCGGCATCTTTTAGTGTTGTTCCCAAACATGAAAATGCGACATCACCTTTCACGTCATTTTTCCATTCTTCAGGTTTTTCAAAATTCACAACATGAGTTTTTAGTTTTTCGTTCTGAATATTTAAAGGCTTTCTTACAAAAACATCTACTTGCTCAAAATCATTATCATTCAGTAATTGTTTTACCAAATCTTTTCCTGTAGCGCCCGACGCACCAATGACCAAAGCTTTCATAAAAATCTTGATTTATGGTTGTTAAAAAATCATGAGATTTCTTTCTTAAATTTACTAAATTTAGACCAAAGTTTAAAATTAATTATTTTACTACAATAAATATTACTCATAAAATGGATGCGAACGAGATTTTAGATTACTGTTTGTCCAAAAAAGGCGTAACGGAAACTTTTCCTTTTGATAATGAAACGCTTGTGATGAAAGTTGGAACAAAAATGTTTTTATTAATGTCATTAGAAAAACAGCCTTTAACAATCGCAGTAAAAACAGATCCGGAATGGAGCGCAGAACTTCGTGAGCAATATCCGCAGATTACAGGGGCATTTCATATGAATAAAATCCACTGGAATTCTGTTTCTTTAGATGGTCTGAAAAAAGAATTAGTTCTAAAAATGATAGACCATTCTTATGATTTGGTATTTAAATCATTAACAAAAAAAGCTAAGGAGGAAGTTGAGAATTCTTAAAACTGAAATTCTTCGGTGAGTCTCTTATCCTCATCCAGTCTTTCAATCAGTTTTTCAAGACCTTCAAATTTAATTTCCTCATGCAGGAAATTTCTGAATTTTACCGTGATATTTTCATCATAAATATCTCCTTCAAAATCAAGAATATACACTTCAACGGTTAATTTTTCACCATTAACAGTTGGGTTGGTTCCGATGCTCAACATCCCTTTGTATTGTTTTTCGTTCACAAAAACTTCAACAATGTAAGCACCTTTTTTAGGTAAAAGTTTAATAGTATCGGTTTCAATATTGGCAGTAGGATAACCGATTGTTCGGCCTAATTTTTTCCCATGCACAACCGTTCCCGAAATGGAGTAAGTGTAACCCAACATTTCGTTAGCTTCAGTAATCTTTCCTGCTAAAAGAGCATTTCGAACTTTGGTAGAACTGATATTATTCTCGTGAATATTGATGGCTTCCATTTGCTCAACCTCAAAATCTAATTCTTTAGATAATTTTTGAAGCAATTCAAAATTTCCGCTTTTATTTTTTCCGAAAGAATGATCGTAGCCAATGATTAAATATTTTACATTTAATTGACCAATCAAGATCTGACGTACAAATTCTTCTCCGGTAAGATTTCTGAATTCGTCATCAAATTCTTTTACAAATAAATTATTGATGCCGTATCTTTCCATTAAAACTTTCTTTTCCTCAATGGTATTAAGAAGTTTTAAATCTTCATTGGGATTAAAAACAAATCTCGGATGCGGCCAAAAAGTAAGTATTGCTGTTTCTAAATCATTCTCAGAACCCACTTTTTTTAACTCGTTGATGATGTATTTGTGACCAAGATGTACACCGTCAAACATACCCAAAGACAATGCTAAAGGCTTTGTGGAGTAGTAATCTTTAAAATTCTTGAAGATATTCAAAACGGAAAAATTTTGACAGCAAATATAAGTATAATGTAACAATGTATCGATATAACAATCTACCAATGTTTTTAGCCGCAAAATGATTGGTAGATTGGTAAACTGTTACATTGGTAAATTATTGAAAAAGCATGATAAAAATCTTTTTTTTAGGAATTGCAGGTTTGTTAAGATTCATTATATTTGCACCAAGAAAAAATTTAGCAATGGCAAACCAAATTAAAGGAAAAATTTCTCAAATTATTGGTCCTGTAATCGACGTAGTTTTTAATAATGTGGAAGCAATTCCCAGTATTTATGATGCGTTAGAGATTATCAAAGGGAACGGTGAAAAAGTAGTCTTAGAGGTAGAACAACATATTGGTGAAGATACCGTAAGATGTATCGCAATGGATGCTAC
The DNA here is from genome assembly GCF_979258685.1 of Chryseobacterium sp. AC405b. Classification (NCBI taxonomy): domain Bacteria; kingdom Pseudomonadati; phylum Bacteroidota; class Flavobacteriia; order Flavobacteriales; family Weeksellaceae; genus Chryseobacterium; species Chryseobacterium sp. AC405b. The sequence goes on along the minus strand of NZ_OZ409877.1, from coordinate 2,879,219 downwards.
AGACGGTCTTCAAAGAGGGCAGGAAGTAATCGGATACGGAAATCCTATCATGATGCCAATTGGTGAAGCTGTAAACGGAAGACTATTCAACGTTGTTGGGGATGCTATCGACGGGCTTCAAAATATTTCTAAAGAAGGTGGTCTTCCAATTCACAGACCAGCTCCAAAATTTGATCAACTTTCAACTTCTGCAGAAGTTTTATTTACAGGTATTAAAGTAATCGACTTAGTTGAGCCTTACGCAAAAGGAGGTAAAATTGGTTTGTTCGGTGGTGCAGGTGTTGGTAAAACGGTACTGATTCAGGAGTTGATTAACAATATTGCAAAAGGACACGGTGGTCTTTCTGTTTTTGCCGGAGTAGGTGAAAGAACGAGAGAAGGAAATGACCTTTTGAGAGAGATGCTAGAATCAGGTATTATTAAATACGGTGATGATTTTATGCACTCTATGGAAAACGGTGGTTGGGATCTTTCAAAAGTTGACCTTGAGGTAATGAAAGAATCTAAAGCTGCTTTCGTTTTCGGACAAATGAATGAGCCGCCAGGAGCAAGAGCTAGAGTAGCACTATCTGGTCTTACATTAGCTGAGTACTACAGAGACGGTGGAGAAAGCGGACAAGGTAGAGACGTATTGTTCTTCGTAGACAATATCTTCCGTTTTACACAAGCTGGTTCTGAGGTATCTGCACTTCTTGGTCGTATGCCATCTGCGGTAGGTTACCAACCAACATTGGCATCAGAAATGGGTGCGATGCAGGAAAGAATTACTTCAACTAAAAATGGTTCAATTACTTCAGTACAGGCGGTTTACGTACCTGCGGATGATTTAACTGACCCGGCTCCTGCTACAACGTTTGCTCACTTAGATGCAACAACTGTACTAGATAGAAAAATTGCTTCATTAGGTATTTATCCTGCTGTAGATCCATTGGCTTCTACGTCAAGAATCTTGGCTCCGGAAATTATCGGTGAAGAACATTATAACTGTGCTCAGAGAGTAAAAGAAATTCTTCAGAGATACAAAGCTCTTCAGGATATCATTGCAATTCTTGGTATGGAAGAACTTTCTGAAGAAGATAAATCTGTAGTGTACCGTGCTAGAAAAGTTCAGAGATTCTTGTCTCAGCCTTTCCACGTTGCAGAACAGTTTACAGGTCTTAAAGGATCGTTGGTAGATATCAAAGATACCATCAAAGGATTCAATATGATTATGGATGGAGAATTAGATCACTTACCGGAAGCTGCTTTCAACCTGAAAGGAACTATCGAAGAAGCGATCGAAGCCGGACAAAAAATGTTAGCTGATAACGCTTAATTAGAAATATAGAATAAAGAAAAAAGAGAAAAGAAAATTCTTACTCTTTTTTCTTTTCTCTTTACTCTTTAATCTGAGAAAAATGAATATAAAAATTTTAACACCAGAATATGTAGTTTTTGAAGGAGAGGTAAACTCTGTATTGTTGCCTGGTAAAAATGGTGAATTCCACATCATGAAAAATCACGCAGGAATTGTTTCTTCATTGGTTGGAGGTAAGGTAAAATTGTATGCGAATTCTATTAATGAATCGTACGCAAAGAACTTTACTAAAGAAAATGAAAAAGACTCTGTTTTTTCTTATGCTATCAAAAGTGGTGTGATAGAATTTAATCACGATAAAGGAATTATCCTTTGCGAATAATTAAATGAGAAGCTAAATATATTTTCAAGAAAGTGTAACTTTGTTACACTTTTTTTATGCCTTGGAAAATCTGATTTATGCAAAAAAGTTTAATCATATTCTTTGTAGTTCTGAGCTGTATATTCAATGCCCAGATTATCAAAACAAAAAGAGGAATTGTAACTCTAGACGGAACTCACGTAGCAAAAATTTCTAATAAATCTAATGAATACACTTTTATGGATTTAAAGGAAACACCCATCTTCACTGTTGAATTTGTTGATAAAAGCGTTGTAGATTCTGTACGTGACAGTTATGTGAAAATCAATAGGATATACAATCGGGAGAAGACATTAGATGCAGATTACATATCACCGTCTGCATTTTCGGGTGATGAAAAATCTGCAGTGTACACTTGTATAAAAAGTTTGAAAATTATTGATGAAAGAGGAATCAATATCAAAAATTTAGACGAGCTTTTCAAAAATATGCCTAAACGGAAACTTGATAATAAAACTAAAGAAGCTTATACTACCCGCACAAAAATTGATAAATTAAATATAGAAGTCAATAGCGTTGGAGAAATTTTGAGTAATGGTATTCCGGTGGGATATTTTACTAATTTGCCTGTAAGCTTTGGCTCAGATGATCGAATAACCGACAAAACTTTTATCGACATTGAGATTTATGATGCTAAAAGTAAGTATATCGGAAAGTATATCACTACCACAAAACAGATAAAAACTGCTGGCGGAAAATCTTTTACATTATACAGAGAAATGTCCGGCAGAGCTTCCATTCTGAAATTTCCAACCTACAAAGCCATTGCAGAAAGAATGGCAATATTAGATCCTAATTTTATTAAAAAATAAACTTCAAATCATTTAATTCTGAATTTTTTTGCAATATTCATTTAATTTTATTTCTTTCAAATAGTAATTATTATTCTTTGAAATTTAACTTTTGGTTAAATTATTAAAGAATATTCGCCTATAGTATGACTATATTCAAATCAAAAAATTTAATATTATCTTAAAGTATTAATTAAAATAATGTAAATTAATTGAAGAAATTTTTACATAATTAATTTATTAATAAAAAATAAGTTTTATATTTTATTATGTATTCATATGTAAATTATCTATTTTATTAATAATTATTCATATTATTTGGCATATATTTTATATATTTGGTGATAATTAGTTGTTTTTTTAATAAATATCACTTTCGTAATTATATAATATTTGATGTTTTCGTTATCATTTCAAAAAATAAAAAAGTTGGAGAATATAATAGTTTGATATTCATTGTTAGATCCGCTACTAAATAATTTTTTATTCTTGATAATTATGATATTCATTTTTTATTATAAGTTTTTGTGGTGATTTTATAATTAAATATAAGCATAAATAAAAACATAAATAATGAAAAAAGCATTTTACATTTTAACTACATTTTTTACAATTAATACAATCTTTGCACAAATAGGAATCAATACTGTAACTCCGGACAACTCCTCTGTATTGGATGTAGTTTCATCTACAAAAGGCTTTTTAGCACCAAGAATTAATCTTACATCATCAACAATGGATCTGGATGGTGCAGCAGGACAGGCTGCCGGTTTATTGATTTACAATAGTGGGACGACTCTTCCTCAAGGATATTATTTCTGGAATGGATTGGAATGGAGAAATATAGATAATTCTACTTCTGTAGCTCCCGCTGTTTCCAGTATAGATTGTACGACAGCAATATTAAGTCCATCGGTGTATACCACTGGAGTGCCTTTTAATGGTATTCTGAAGATTTCATATGCTGGAGGAAATGAAGGAAACTATCCCGGAGGTAGTTCTGTTACAGTGAATGGATTAAGTTTTCAATTACAAGCAGGGAAATTATCTGCCGGAACTGGAGAACTCATATTTAATGTATCAGGAACACCTACCGTTACTTCTCCTACAACTACTACAGTACCTATCAATAGTACCACAGTACCATTTTATACGGGAAGCTGCAGTGCTGCAGTTGGAGGAGAGGATATTGCAGAAATTAAAGTTGCAGCAACTATAGGTCCGTTAAAATTAACAAGCGATCCATCAGCTGGCTATGATAGAACTCTGACTTCACCTGATGGGAAGTTTTCAGTGAGAGTAGTGATTGGCTCAGGAAGTGGCTATGATTTATCAGATTTACAGATAAGAAGTAATTCGGGTACACCAACTATTATGTGGAATGGTGCGTCTGAATATGTAACGAACGGTCAAATTGTATATGGTAATAACGGAATGACGTTTCCGGCACAAGGAGTTTGGTATGGAAACAGCGGGGGAAATGGTACAGCTATGACCGGAGGTATTACTAATGCATGGGGAGATCCTGATGTTTATTTTAATTCTCCTGAATTCAGAAGATATACTTGGACCAATACTGACCCAACAGATAAAACCATGTATTCATTAACATTTATGCTGGGAGCTTCAAATTTTGGACCTGCAAATGCAACAAACTGTCCAGGAGGCAGTTGTACTAACACAAAGGCTTTTCTGAAGATTGAGCAGATACGTGCTGCCAACTAAGCTTACAAAAAACTCAAATATAACATATAATGAATGCACAATCTAATCCTGAAATTGGAAGTATAAGTTAGTTTGTTAAATAATAAAAAAATCCCGAAATCAATTTTTTCGGGGTTTTTTTATTTTACGCTCATTTTATTATTTGGTAAGATAAACTTTTATATCTGAAGGATTCTTAAAGATATGTTTGTAAATTTTTCATCAACTGATTTCAATTAATAGACCATATGCTAATTTTTTTATCAATACAAATCATAAGCTATAATTTAGTTAAGTTATTAAATATATTAACTTTTGCCTTTGCCGAATTTTAAGCATAAAGCTTTAATCGAGTTCAGGTTACAGACTTAAAATAACCCCATTATCTTTCAACTGTTGCATTGGTTTCGAAAACCAAAATAATTCAAAATCTTCAAAACTATTTTCAAAATCTGTTTTCAATTGCTGCAATGTAATGCGTTTAGAATTTTCTAAAGTGTTTTCCTGTAAAACTTTAATCAACCATTCTGCTTTATCCTGTTCAAAATCTACTTTGATAATATTGGTTTTTAAATGGAATGTCATTCTTGTGTACGCCCAAGAGTTTTGTTTTTTTGTTTTTATGTAATTCTCAGCGATTACGTTTTTCTCCAGAAAAATAATTTTAGAATTAGGCTTAAATATGAAATTTTCTTCTTCCAGAAGCGAATCATGAATATAATATGGATGAATTGTAGTTTTAGGAATTTTAAAATCAAACCAATCCTGTAACGACAATTCAAAATTAATTCCGTGCATATAGTTGAATAAAGATTTTTTTAAACCGAAACTAAATTTATTGTGATCAATTCCGGTTTTGTCTGTAAAATCAATATCATTGTTGGCAAATAAAATTTCCTGCTTGATAGGGGTAACTCCAAATTCTTCAGGATTCAATCCCACGGGTGAATGAGCGGTCATTGCAAACTGATGCCAAAATGCACTTTGCAAAATTCCCATTTCAAAAAGCTGACGAACCATTTCTAAAGAATCTACCGTTTCCTGAATCGTCTGAGTAGGATAACCATACATCAGATACGCATGAATCATGACTCCGGCTTCTGTGAAATTTCTTGTCACCTGCGCAACCTGTTCTACAGAAATTCCTTTATCAATTAATTTTAATAATCGGTCACTCGCTACTTCAAGTCCGCCCGAAACAGCAATACAACCTGAAAGTTTTAAGAGAAAGCACAAATCTTTGGTGAAACTTTTTTCGAATCTGATATTTGTCCACCAGGTTACCACAAGATTTCTTCGCAAAATTTCCAATGCAACTTCACGCATCAAAGCAGGAGGTGCAGCTTCATCCACAAAGTGAAATCCTGTTTCTCCGGTTGTCTTGATGAGTTCTTCCATTCGGTCAACCAATATTTTGGCTGAAATAGGTTCATAAATTTTAATATAATCTAAAGAAATATCACAGAACGTACATTTCCCCCAATAGCAACCGTGTGCCATTGTCAGTTTATTCCATCTTCCGTCGCTCCACAAACTGTGCATCGGGTTGGCAATTTCAATGACCGAAATGTATTGATCTAGTTGTAAATCAGAATAATCCGGAGTTCCTACTTGTGCCTGCTTATAATCGTGTTTAGCAGTATTATTTTTATAGGTAACTTCTCCATTTTCAATTAAAAAAGTACGTTTGAATTGAGAGTTGTCGCTTGATTGAGGACGACAGACATTTTCGTAAACCAATTCAAGCGGAACTTCTCCGTCATCTAAAGTAATAAAATCAAAAAACTCAAAAACCCTTTTGTCTTTTACTTCACGAAGTTCTGTATTTGGAAAACCGCCACCCATGGCTATTTTAATGTTCGGGTAATTTTCTTTAATATATTTTGCTGATCTAAAAGCAGAATATAAATTTCCCGGAAATGGGACAGAAAAACAAACCAGTTTCGGTTGAACAAATTCGAGTTTTTCGTGCAGAATTTTTAAAGTAATATGATCTATGTAAGTTGGCTGATCATTGAGTTTAGCATATAATTCATCAAAAGAATTGGCACTTTTTCCTAATCTTTCTGCATATCTACTGAAACCAAAATCAGAATCAGTTTGTTCAACCATATAATCAGATAAATCTTCTAAATATAATGTAGCCAAGTGTTTAGCTTTGTCCTGTAAACCCATGTTTCCGAATGCAAATTCCATATCATCAAGTTGATTGAAACGGGAAGCTTCAGGAAGAAAATTCATCGAACAAATCTGTCTTGCTAAAGTTGGATTTTTATTTTGTAAAAAAAGAATAACCTGATCGACGGTTTTAATATATTCATCTCGTAAAGCGAAAATTCTTTGAGAGTTTTCAGACGTGCTTTTTAAATCTATATTTTTAGCAAAAATACTTTGGATTCCTTCTTTTGAAAATAACTGCAATATCACTTCAATCCCCAAATCGATTTGATAGCTTGATATGTTTTTGGTATTTAAAAAACCTTTAATATAAGCTGTTGCAGGATATGGCGTGTTGAGTTGCGTAAAAGGCGGAGTGATAAGAAGAAGATCTTTCAAAAGATATTTTTTGCAAATTTAAGAGTTTAAGCCCAAAAGCAAGAAAAGTTTTTATATGATTTAATAAAATATATTTTTTTGAATAATAATATTCTAAACTAGTTTGTCATTCCGCAGGAATCTCAACAATGAAAATCAAAACTTAGATTCCTACGGAATGACAAATATATCGTTGAGAAGATTGTGCAAATAGAAAATAAGTTTCTACTCTTATTCTTCTGATAAAAAACTAAAAAAACCGCTAGATAATTCTAACGGTTATAATTATATTTAAATAAAAATCAAATTACATTTGTTTGTACTCGATATTCATTTGTTTTTCCATTTCTGTATAAGCTCCAGATTTTAATTTTTCTTTGATGCCATCAAAAGCAGCTAAAGTTTCATTAATTTCTGAATCTGTGTGCGAAGCGGTAGGAATTAATCTCAGCAAAATCATTCCTTTTGGAATTACAGGATATACCACCACTGATGTAAATACACCATAATTTTCTCTTAAATCTTTAGCTAAAAGTGTTGCTTCAATTGTTGTTCCCTGTATGAAAACCGGTGTCACACAAGTATTCGTGTTACCAAGATTAAAACCTCTTTCTTTCAATCCGTTTTGAAGTTTGTACACATTTTCCCATAATTTATCTTTAATTTCGGGACGTGTTCTTAGCAATTCCAATCTTTTCAGACCTCCGATTACCATTGGCATCGTTAGAGATTTAGCGAAAATCTGAGAACGAAGATTGTATTTTAAAAATCTGATGATCGTTGCATCTCCCGAAAGAAAAGCTCCGAAACCAGCCATTGATTTAGCAAAAGTTGAGAAATAAACATCAATCTGATCCTGACATCCTTGTTCTTCTCCAGCTCCAGCTCCGGTTTTACCCAAAGTTCCGAAACCATGTGCGTCATCCACTAAAAGTCTGAAATTGAATTTAGATTTTAAATCACAAATTTCTTTTAGTTTACCCTGCATTCCTCTCATTCCGAAAACACCTTCGGTAATCACTAAGATTCCGCCGCCGTTTTCTTCAGCAACTTTAGTTGCTCTGGCAAGGTTTTTTTCTAAACTCTCAATGTCATTATGCTTGAAGGTAAAACTTTTCCCCATATGAAGACGAACACCATCTACGATACAGGCGTGAGAATCTGCATCATAAACAATAACATCGTGTCTTGTAACCAACGCATCGATACAAGAAACCATTCCCTGATAACCGAAATTTAGAAGATAAGCAGCATCTTTTTGTGTAAATTCTGCCAATTCTTTTTCCAATTGCTGGTGTTGCTGAGTTTCTCCGGACATTGCTCTTGCACCCATCGGATAGAACATTCCGAATTCTGCAGCAGCTTTTGCATCAGCTTCCAAAACTTCAGGATGATTACACAATCCCAAATAGTCGTTTGCGCTCCAGAAAATGACATCTTTACCTTGAAATTTCATTCTAGGACCGATTCGGACCTTCCAATTTTGGAAATACAAAATATCCCTCTGCATAATCAGCAAACTGACCTAATGGTCCAGGATTTTGTTTTATTCTTTCAAAAATATCTACCATTGTATTGAGTAAGTTTTATGTAAAAAAGCCTTTTGTATTGTACAAAAAGGCTTGATCTGTTTGATATATTTTTTTTATTTGATGTATTCCGTTTTGAATACTTCATCATAGTTGTGTACACAATTGTTGATGAAACCTTGTTCAGCCATCCACTGATCACTGTAAACCTTAGTGATATAACGTGATCCGTGATCCGGATAGATCATCACAACGAAATCATTTTCTGTTAAGTCATGAGATTGTGCATATTGAATTAATCCCTGAGTAACAGCTCCGGTTGTATAACCACCCATGATGGCTTCTTTTAAAGCAATCTCACGGGTTCTGTATGCAGACATTTCGTCGTTTACTCTCACAAATTCATCCACTTTATCAAAAAGAAGGGCAGAAGGAATTAAATTTTTTCCCATTCCTTCAATTTGGTAAGGATGTACATCTTCTTTATGAATTTCTCCGGTTTCGTGGTAACTTTTCAAAATAGATCCGTCAGCATCTACACCAATGATTTTAATATTTGGATTTTTCTCTTTTAGAAATTTTGCAGAACCGGATAATGTTCCGCCAGTTCCTGTACATGCAAAAAGATGAGTAATTTTACCTTCTGTCTGTTCCCATATTTCGGGACCAGTTGTCTGGTAATGAGCATCAATATTCAATTCGTTAAAATATTGATTGATATATACAGAATTGGGGGTTTCGGCAGCAACTCTTTTTGCTACTTCATAATATGATCTCGGGTCATTCGCAGGTACATTCGCAGGACATATATATACTGTTGCACCAAGAGCTTTCAGATAAGCAATTTTTTCAGCTTTTGTTTTGTCACTTACCGCAAGAATACATTTGTATCCTTTAATGATGCAAACCATGGCAAGTGAAAAACCTGTATTTCCGGAAGTAGTTTCTACTATTACAGAATCTTCCTTTAATAAACCTTTTTTCTCAGCGCTTTCAATAATATGAAGTGCGATTCTATCTTTTGTGGAATGTCCAGGATTATATGATTCTAACTTGGCATAAACTTTTGCAGGAATTTCTTTAGTTACTGTATTTAGTTTTACTAAAGGGGTGTTCCCAATCAAGCCAAGAATATTATCGTAAACATTACTCATTATTTGTTATTTTTCAAATAAAAATCTGACCGCAAAAATACAAAAAAATAAATAATTTTTAAACTTTTAAGAAATTATAAGTCCTGAAAGTAGAATTATCTGTTTTAAGCGTTTCATAAACAGCCGCAAAACGTTCACAAAAAGCAAGCCAATCTTTTAAATTTTGTTAAAATCAAAATAAAATGAAGTAAAAACCTTATTTTCGCACCAATTGATTTTATACTATGAAAAACTGGACTTTTAGGCAATGGAACACTCTTATCGGATGGGTGGTTTTCGTCATTGCATTTTTCACGTACTTATCAACGATAGAACCCAACTTTAGTTTCTGGGATTGTGGTGAGTACATTTCTTCAGCAGTAAAATTAGAAGTAACACACGCACCGGGAGCAGCTCTTTTTCAGATTGTGGGTGCTGTTGCTGCAATGTTTGCTTTTGGAAATGGTGAAAATTATTCTGTGGTAATTAACGGAATGTCTGCATTATTCAGTGCATTGACGATTCTGTTTTTATTCTGGACGATTACTCATTTTGTGAGAAGACTTCTGAACAAAGATTTTGAAGAAGTTACAAAACATCAGGAAATTGCCATTCTGTTTGCCGGAGTAATAGGATCTCTATGTTTTACCTGGTCAGATACTTTTTGGTTTTCAGCGGTAGAAGGAGAGGTTTATTCTATGGCGTCTTTGTTTATTGCAATTTTGGTTTGGCTGATTACCAAATGGGAAAACGAATATAAAGAATCTGATAATGAACGATGGATTATTTTAATCTTCTTTATTGTCGGTCTTTCTGTGGGTGTTCACATGATGTGTATGTTGGCAATTCCGGCAGTTTGCTTAGTATATTATTCAAGAAACTATGAATTTACGTGGAAGAATTTCCTGTGGGCAAATGCCATCACATTAGGAATTTTAATTCTTGTTTTCAAAATTATTTTCCCGGTAATCATGTCATTATTCGGAAAACTTGAAATATTCTTTGTGAATGGAGTAGGTCTTCCATTCCATTCAGGAACAATTGCTGGTTTCGTTATTTTGATTGCGATTTGCTATTTCATTTTAAAATATGCGAGACAGGCGAAGAAAAATATTTATCAGACGATTGCTTTGTCGGTTGTGTATATGATGATCGGTTTCTCTTGCTGGATGGTAATTCCGATAAGAGCGAATGCCAATCCACCAATGAACTTAAATGATCCTGATACTGCGATTGGTATGCTTGATTATTACAACAGAGAACAGTACGGTGACTGGCCTACAATCTATGGTCAAAACTATACTGCTTTCCTGGATAACAGTGGAATTCAGAAAAATGAGGACGGAAGTTTTAAAACAGATAAAACTGGAGAAGTTTACGAAAAAGATGAGAAAACAGGTACGTATTTAAAGACAAGTGACCGTTTTAATTATGTTTTCAGCAAGGATCATGTAAGTTTGATGCCGAGAATGTTTAGCGAAGACAAAGACGTAATGGCAAATTATGTCTCAATGTACGGAGCTCCGGATTTTCAGTTTAATTATGCAAACGAAGAGATTGCAGATGATCCTCAGGCTAAAGAAATTTTTGACGAACTGAGAGGTAAATATGAAGACGGAAGCATTACCGCAGCTGACTATTTAAAGGTAAAACCTTATGAATTAATTACCGTTCAGAGACCCTCATTGGCTCAGAATATGGATTATTTTATCACATTCCAGAATGGGTATTATTTCCTTAGATATTTGATGTGGAATTTTGTAGGAAGACAGAATGATCTTGAAGGACATAATGAAAACACCAACGGAAACTGGATTTCTGGGATTTCATTTATTGATAATATGATCTTAGGAAGCCAAGATGCGCTACCTGCGAAATTTAACAATGAAAGTACGGTAGCATTTTTCTTCCTGCCTTTATTATTAGGAATTGCAGGATGTTACTTCCAGTTTATGAGAGATTTTGGAAGGTTTTACGCCATTTTATCTTTGTTTGTACTCACGAGTGTCGGAATTGTTTTCTACACCGGAATGAAACCTTATGAGCCACGAGAAAGAGATTATGCATTGGTGGGATCTTTCTATGCTTTTGCCATTTGGATAGGTCTCGGAGCCGGAGCAATTCTTTGGTATTTGCAGTCTAAAGTAAAATCAAACGCTGCCAATATTGGCTTTGGAGTTATTTTAATGGCTATCCCTTTGATGATGGGCTTCCAGAATTATAATGTTCATGACAGAAGCGGAAGATATACGGCTTATGATTATTCATATTCAATGCTGAAATCTTTACCAAAAAATGATATTCTTTTTGTGTATGGTGATAATGACACGTATCCGGTTTGGGCAATGCAGGAGACCGAAAGATTCCGTGATGATGTGAAAGTTGTGAACTTTACCCTTCTTTCAACACCTTGGAATATCGATCAGGTAAAAAGAAAAACCTACAATGCCAATGCAATTCCAAGTCAGTTGACGCACGAGGATTACAGAGACGGTGTGAACGATCAGATTTATCTGATGAAAAAAGATGACTGGAAAAATGTTTTATCCAATCTTAAAGAATCAGGAATGCCTGATAATTTATTGAAACCTTTTGAAAAATATGTAGTTCAGGATTCAATGACTTTAAAGGAAGCGATGAATTTTCTTAAAATAAAATCTCCTGCAAAAGATGAAGTTTTGAAAATGATCTTCGGTGAAGAACGTTTTGAGAAATACAATTTCCTTCCAGTAAACAAATTTATTTTGCCGGTCAATAAGCAAAACGCTTTAAAATCAGGAATCATTAACGCTTCAGATATTTCAAATACAGTTGATCAAATTACGATCAATTATAAATCGGGAACTTTATACAAAAATAACCTGATGATGTTTGATATTTTGGCAAATTTCGACTGGAAACGTCCGATAAACTTCTCCTCAGGCGGCGTTTATGACAGTGAAAATATTTTCTTTTTAGATGAGTATCTTCAGTTTGACGGATTCAGTTACAGATTGGTTCCGATTCGTACGCCAAGAAGCAGTGACGGAGAAATGGGCAGAGTAGATGCAAACTCTTTATATAATGTGGTTAAAAATTTCAAATGGGGTAATTTTAAAGACCTGAATGTTCATTTTGATGAAACGGCTACTTCAAATATTATCAGTTACAGAGGTTCGGCTAGCAGAGCGGCAGCAGCACTAGCTTTATCCGGACAGAAAGCAAAAGCTTTAGAAATATTAGATTTAGCGGCTAAAGAAATCCCTGCAGAAAAGTACAATGATCCACGTTCTTTAAGTTCGATGGTTTACGGTTACATCGTTGCCGGACAGGAGCAAAAAGCTTTACAGTTAGCCGAAATATTAAAGAAAGGTATCTTCGAAGAATATGATTATTATTTAAGCCTGACCAAGTCTGAACAAGCATTTGCAGGAAGACAGATGAGATCAAAACCTATGGAATATTCTCTTGTGGTAACTGCCGTTACAGATGCTTACAAAAAAATAGGGCAAAACGAAAAAGCTTACGCATATCTGGTGAAATCTATTGAGCCAATTGATAAGAAGTTCAATGCTTTTGTGAAAGATCTTCAGCAAATGGGCAAAGAGAAAGCGATGAAAGAATCTGAAAAAGTACAGAACATTACGCCTTTCTATCAGTATTTATTTGATGTTATGGAACCATTTGATTCTACCTATTCGAAAGAAAAAGAAGATCAGATAACTTCAGCAATCATAAAGGCAACACAGTAAAAAATCATTTTTTTATACTTTAAAACGGAACTTCGGTTCCGTTTTTTTTATTGTTGATATTCAAGAATAATAGGATTATATTTGTGCATCAAAAAAACGCGATGTCCGGAAATACCAGTAAGAATCTTCCCCTGTATGCTGTAATTTTTACAGTAATTGCAAAACTTTATTTTCTCTTGACGCACCACATTCAAGAAGACGCATTTATCACATGGCGGGTTGCCCAAAATTTATTGGATTATGGTGTGATTGGTTTCAATGGTGAAACAAAAATTTCAGCTTCTACAACGCATTTGTACGTTTTTGTTTCTTATTTTTTTAATTTGATTTTCGGAAAAGAAAACTTCATAGAACCGCTTTTGATTCTCAATACGATTCTTTTTACAATAGGAAGTTTATTTCTTTCTCATTTATTATTGAAAACTCCTTGGCATAAAGCAATTTTTATCTTTCTGTTCGCACTTTTACCCCCTTCCATCAAAATTTCAATTCTCGGAATGGAGTACGGAATTCTATTTTTCCTCGAAATGTCTTTACTGTACTATGGTTTTAAAAAAGAGAAAAAATGGGCACTGATTGTATTTCCTGTCTTAATTTTATTCACGAGAATTGACACCGTAATTTTTCTGGGCATTGTTTTTTTAGTCGATACTTTTTGGAATAAAAAAATAAAATGGAATTATGTTTTAGGTGGAATGTTAGGAGTTTCTGCTGCATTAGCTTTCAACTGGTTTTACTTTGGTGAAATTGTAAATAATACGATTGTTGCTAAAAAGTTAGCGTACGATAGGGTGTACACTTTACAACAGGATTTCGAATATTTCAGATTAAATTACGGAAACTTTTGGGGAATGCTGAAACTTCCCGGTGACTTCAATCCGGTGACTATTGTGATGGTGATTTTTGAATTATTGTGTTTCATTTACTTAATCAGACAAAGAGAAAAAAGAAATTATTTTTTGTGGATTATTTTCCTGTTTGCTTGGGCTAAACAAATTATTTTTCTTTCACAAAAAAGTCTTTTCGACTGGTATTACTGGGTTCCGCAGATTCTGCTTTTCGTTCCGATTTTAATATTTGTTTTAGAACAAAAACTAAAAAGAAACTGGTGGCTTTCAGCATTGATTGTATTCTATATTTTACCCATGCTGGCTTTCCAAACGATACATTCTGTCGCAACCGGAAACGGTGAATGGAATTACAGAAGATCGATAGGAATATTTTTAAACAACTATGAAAAAGACAAAAAACAATGGATTCTTCTTGAACCAGCGGGCTATGTTCCTTATTTTTCAGGGTTAAAAACCATTGATGAAGTTGGGTTGGTTGACAAACAAATTCAGGAAGAAATCAAAAAAGACAAACAGAATTATTGGCTGAATACCGCTAAAAAAAGAAAACCAAAATATCTTTTATCCTATAAAAGTTTATTTGAAGGAAAAGACGGTCTTTACTACAAAACTCATTACAAATTGTTGAATGAATTCAGAATAAAAAATCACTTGCAAAGTGATCATAAAATTCTGGAGAAAATCTATAAACTGAAACCTTCGGGTACTGATTATAATTTATATGAAAAGATTAAAGATTAAAGATTAAAGATTAAAGATTAAAGATTAAAGATTAAAGATTAAAGATTAAAGATTAAAGATTAAATTTTACTCTAAAACTCTAAAACTCTAAACCATGAAATACTGTGCTTTCCTCCGCGGCGTCAATGTAAAAGGAACCAACATGAAAATGGCGGAAGTCTGCGAAGTTTTTAAAAACGCAGGAATGAAAGATGTTCTGTCTGTTTTAGCCTCTGGTAACATTATTTTCTCATCTGATAAAAAGGTTGAAGATTTGAAGGTTATTCTCGAAAAAGCAATGTCTGAACATTTTAATTATGAAGCTTTTTTGTTTGTAAAATCTCAGGCAGAAATTGAAAATTTTTGGAATTCAAATCCGTTTAATAAAAATGAAGACGTGCACGTTTATACTTTTATAGGAAGTAAAGATGTTGAAAATGTTTTGATGAAAGAATTTGAAAACGCTGTAAAGTCTGAAAATGAAGACACAAAAATAATCAACGGAAATTTCTATTGGCAAGTATTGAAAGGAAATACATTAGATTCAACATTCGGGAAAATTTTAGGGAAGAAAAGTATGAAAGATCAGTTTACAAGCAGAAATATCAATACATTTGAGAAAATTATTGCTAAGTTTAAGTGAAAATTTAATTTAAAGAATATTGACTTTTGAAATATATATATTTGCAAAATCTTCTGAGATAAAACAAACCTGAAAGGTTAAAAAATAAACAATACAATAAAAATGATTCAGTACTTAGATAACATACAACACAAAGATTCAAAAAACTTTTTTTTAATTGCAGGTTCATGCATCATCGAAGGTGAAGATATGGCTTTGAGAATTGCTGAAAAAGTAATTGAACTGACCAATAAATATAATATTCCATATATTTTTAAAGGAAGTTTTAAAAAAGCCAACAGAAGCAGAGTAGATTCTTTTACAACAATTGGTGAAGAAAAATCTTTGGAAATTCTTAAAAAAGTTGGCGAAAACTTTAATATTCCAACTACGACGGATATTCACGAAAATGACCATGCAGCTTTGGCGGCTCAGTACGTGGATGTTTTACAGATTCCTGCATTTTTGGTTCGTCAGACAGATTTATTGATTGCAGCAGCAAAAACAGGAAAATGTGTTTCATTAAAAAAAGGACAGTTTCTTTCACCGGAATCGATGAAATTTGCTGTTCAGAAAGTTACAGATTCAGACAATCAAAAAGTTGCTATCATTGAAAGAGGAAATTCTTTCGGATATACAGATCTGATCGTTGACTACAGAGGAATTCCTACGATGAGAGAATATGCTCCCGTTATTTTAGATGTGACGCATTCTCTTCAACAGCCGAATCAGAGTTCAGGTGTTACCGGAGGAAGACCAGATTTAATAGAAACCGTTGCCAAAGCAGGAATTGCGGTAGGTGCAGACGGAATCTTCATCGAAACTCATCCTACACCGGAAACTGCTTTATCTGATGGTGCCAACATGCTTCGACTGGATTTATTGGAAGATTTGTTACAAAAATTAACAAGAGTGAGAGAATCCATTTTGTAGTTGTTAAAAAATACTTAATTTTAGAATTCTAAATAATTTCTTTTGAAAAAAATAGTTTTACCACTGAGCCTCATGGTTCCCATGTTAGTATTCTCTCAAAACAAGAAGCGAGATACAACGAGAACAACAGATATTGAGGAAGTCGTTTTCCAGAAAAAGGTAGTGGGAAGTACGAATGACCTTACCACTGTAAAAATATCTGCAAAAGATGCTCAGAATGTGGCAAGCATTTCCGGAGGTATCGAAGGAATTATTAAAACTCTTCCCTCTGTAAACTCAAATACAGAGCTGTCTTCGCAGTATATGGTACGTGGTGGAAACTATGATGAAAATCTTATTTACATTAATGATATTGAGATTTACAGACCGTTTTTGATTAGGAATTCTCAACAGGAAGGTTTAAGTATCATTAATCCCGATATGGTTTCTACGGTCAATTTTTCTGCCGGAGGTTTTGAACCGAGATATGGTGATAAAATGTCTTCAGCATTGAATATTTATTACCGTGAGCCTGAGAAATTTGAACTTTCTGGTGAGGCAAGTTTAATCGGAGGGAGATTAACCACAGGTTTAGCTTCAAAAAATCAAAAACTGACAGCTTTATTTTCCGGAAGATATAGAAATACAAATCTCGTATTGAATACGTTAAATGAAGATACCGATTTTAACCCGACTTATTATGACTTTCAGACGTATCTGAATTATCATGTGAGTGATAAATTTACGATGTCGTTTATCGGATATTATTCAAAGAATGATTACGATATGGTTCCTAAAGAGCGAAGTGTAGACTTTGGATCTTTGCAGAGACCTATTAATCTTTCAGTTTTTTATAATGGTAAAGAAAACGATCAGTATAAAAACATGATGGGAACGTTCTCTATGAACTACAAACCATCTGATAAGTGGAGATTTACCTTAGACAGTTTTGCCTATCAGAATAGAGAAAGAGAGTATTACACGATAGCATCAAGTTATATTCTGCAAACTTTTGATCCGATTACCGGAAATCCGATTACTTCTTACGATATTGGAGGACAGATTGAGCATGCACGAAATGATCTTTTTGTAAGAACCTACGGAACGCAGTTCAGAACCCGTTTTTCACCAAATGTGAATACAGATATTGAAGTGGGTTTTAAATTTGAAAAAGAAAACCTGAGCGACCTTACTAATGAGTATAAATTAGTAGATTCTTCAGGATACAGCATTCCAAGGCCGATTGATGACCCAAGATTTCCAGATGCTTCAGAATTAGATTTATTTTACAGCATCCAGGGCAATAATCAGATAGAACCAACCAGATTATCTGCATACGCACAATATTCTCAGAAATTTTATTGGGGAGCAAGCAAAGTGTTTGTTAATGCCGGAGCAAGAGTTGCACACTGGAGTTTTAATGATGAAACTATATTCTCACCAAGAGCTCAGTTTGCGATAAAACCCGACTGGGATACCGATATGTTATTCAGAATTTCCGGGGGAATTTATTATCAGGCTCCTTTTTACAAAGAAATTAAAGATTTAAATGGAAATTTTAACTCTAATATAAAATCTCAGCGCTCAATTCAGGCAATTGTTGCGAATGATTTTGAATTTGAATTCGATAATCGTCCGTTTAAATTGACTACAGAAGCATATTACAAAAAAATGGATAACCTCATTCCTTATTACATGGATAATGTGAGAATCCGCTATTCGGGAAAAAATAATGCTACAGGATATGCGTATGGAATTGATACGAGATTGTTTGGTGAATTTGTTCCTGGGGTAGATTCTTGGTTGTCTGCAAGTTATGCCAGAATTTATGAGAATATCGATGGGAGAGGAGATATTCCAAGACCTACCGATCAGAGATTCAGATTTGCCATGTTTTATCAGGATTATATGCCTAAATTTCCATCCATGCGTGTGAATTTAACATTGACATATGCAATGGGATTACCAAACGGAGCGCCTGTTTTTACAGATCCTTATCAATATCAAAAAACCTTACCTTCATACAAAAGAGTAGATATTGGTTTGTCTAAAGTTTTCATCGACAGAAAAGACAATAAAAAAACATACGGATTCTGGGGTAATTTTGAAGAACTTATCTTGGGAGTTCAGGTTTTCAATGCCTTTAATATCAATAATACGGTTGCCAATCAGTGGATTACAGATGCCAATAGCAGTGTGATGTATCCTGTTCCTGTACGTTTAACGGGTAGATTCTTTAATGTGAAGCTTGAATTCAAAATTAAATAAGAATAAATTTAGAATTAAAAATAATGAAAAAACATATCATCGTATTTCTGTTGACATTAGTATCTTTTGTTTCAGCAAATGCACAAACAAAATCAAGTCCGCAACTGACAAAACTATACCAAAATTATATTTCAGTAAAATCTGCCCTGGCTTCTGATGATATCAAAAAAACATCCATTGCAGCTGGAGAATTTTTGAAAACATCGAAAACTGTAAATTCAAAAATGATTGCAGAAAAGAATTTGATTGTATTACAATCAAATGCAAAAATAATCGCACAGGCAAAAAGTATTGATGCCCAACGAAAATCATTTTATAATCTATCTGATGTAATGATTGCTTTGGCAAAAGAAAATAAATTGTCTGACAAAACCATTTTTGTTCAGTATTGTCCGATGGCAAAAGGTAGTTGGCTAAGCAATGAAAAACAGATTGTCAATCCTTATTACGGAAAATCGATGCTTGATTGCGGTTCTGTGAAGTCTGAAATTAAATAATTTTATCAAGATAAATACATTAGAAAAGAAACTCATTGGGTTTCTTTTTTTTTGGTTTCAGATGAGCGTAAATTTACTGCGAGATATATAAAATTAAAGGTTGATAAGAATTTTTATACCTTTGTTAATTCTTATGAAAAAATCTAATCCTGCATCGCACATTACACCACCTTGATTTTAGTTTAATAATTTCCCCATATCCATTTTTTTGGATAATCTTCTTTTAAAAAAACTTTTAATCATCTGTTCACAACACTTTAGTGTGGAATATTATATATCTTTTACTTTATGGAAAACATGACAATGAGTTTTCAATCATTAAAAAATATAAACTTCAAAAATGAAATATTAGCAGGACTCACCGTTGCAATGACTATGATTCCTGAGTCATTATCCTTTGCAATATTGGCAGGTTTGCCACCATTAACAGGGCTTTACGCAGCTTTTTTAATGGGAATTGTAACAGCTTTTTTAGGAGGCCGTCCCGGAATGGTTTCAGGTGGAGCAGGTGCAACTGTGGTCGTTTTGATTGCATTAGCAGCCACTCATGGTGTAGAATATCTGTTTGCTGCAGTAGTTTTGGCAGGAATGATTCAAATTCTGGTTGGTGTATTAAAACTAGGAAAATTCGTTAGATTAATTCCTCAGCCTGTAATGTACGGTTTTCTAAATGGTCTTGCAGTTATTATTTTTATGGCGCAGGTTGCCCAGTTTGAAGTAGTAGAAAATGGAGTAATTTCCTTAATGCAAGGCGTTTCACTTTACACAATGCTTGGTTTGACGGGTTTAACGATTGGTATTGTAGTTTTATTTCCAAAAATCACAAAGGCTGTACCCGCTTCTTTGGTTGCGATCATTGTTGTGTTTGCCTTGGTTTACTTTTTAAATATTGAGACTAAAAAAGTGATTGATATTGCTTCCGTAAGCGGATCTTTACCTAAATTCCATATTCCTAATATTCCTTTTTCGATAGAAACCTTACAAATTATTTTTCCTTATGCTGCAATTATGGCGGGTGTAGGTTTGATAGAATCTCTTTTAACTTTAAATATGGTTGATGAAATTACCAATACGAAAGGAAAATCAAATAAAGAAGCTGTGGCACAGGGAGTTGCTAATATTACCAACGGATTTTTTGGTGGAATGGGTGGCTGCGCAATGGTAGCACAGACTTTAGTCAATATTGATGCCGGAGCCAGAACCAAAATTTCTGCAATTGTGGGAGCATCCACGATACTTATCATCATTTTGGTAGGAGGTTCTGTGATTGAGCAGATTCCCATGGCGGCACTTGTCGGCGTTATGATGATGGTGGCAATCGGAACATTTCAATGGGCATCATTCAGGATTATTACAAAAATGCCAAAGTCTGATATTTTTGTAGGAATAACGGTCGCTGTGATTACTGTTTTACTTCATAACTTAGCTTTGGCAGTTTTGATTGGAGTCATTATTTCAGCTCTGGTTTTTGCCTGGGATAGTGCCAAAAGAATTAGAGCGAGAAAATCTATTGACGTTGATGGTCATAAAATTTACGAAATTTACGGACCGCTATTCTTCGGAAGTACAGCTGTGTTTACTGAGAAATTTGACAGTATCAATGATCCGGAAAAAATTATTATTGATTTTAAAGAATCCAGAATTGTAGATATGTCTGCTATCGAAGCTTTGAAAAAAGTCATTGAGAAATATGAAAGTAACAATAAAATGGTCGTTTTAAGACATCTAAGTGCAGACTGTATTATATTACTGCAAAATGCAAGTGGATTTATAGAAGTGAATATTCACGAAGATCCAACCTACAAAGTTTTGCCGGAATAAGTAATCTCTCAATTATTCTGATTTACTCTAAAAGATTTCTGATAATATAAATTAGATTATTTATGCGTAAGTCCATAATTATGTTTTTTATTATGAGATTGTGATCATTTTACATTAGCCCATTTTCTAACAATATTTTTCCTCTACTTGATATTAAATATGTTATTTTCTTATATTCAAATTTTTCTTCGTCTGTCGGATTAAATAAACCAACTCCTTTCTCTTGGAGCAATCCTAAATTATATAATTCTTCCTCTAACGGAATATAAAATTTACCATTTATACAATTTTTCAACAACATTAAATCATAATAGAACACTTTTTCCACAATATGACACAACTTTAAAAACATTGAATAATTTATTTTTTTAGCAATAAAATTTCTAAATAATTGCCCTATGATTTTAGGTTTTCCATCTGAATCAATTCTATTTATTATTTCTAATATTTTTTCACCTACTTTATGATTATATTCTCCAGAATCATCAATATATCTAATTTCTTTAAGAATAAATTCTTGGTCTAAATCATCTAATTCTTTTAAAAAATGAATTAATTTTTCAGTAAAAATTCTATCATTTATAGTATTCCCAATATTGAGTACTCTTAAAATTGTTCCAACTACAGGAATATCTTTTATAATATCATTATTTGTAAAACTATCTAATGATATTTCTGCTATATCTGAAACTGAAGTGAATGAATCACTATTTATAATTTCATAAAATTTATTTTCTTCCATAATACAAATATAAAAAAGCAGAGCCTGAAAAATCAAACTCCGCATAATAATTATTTAAACTAAAATTATTTACCTAAATAAGACTTCAAAATCTTACTTCTGGTATTGTGTTTTAGTCTTTTGATCGCTTTTTCTTTAATCTGACGAACTCTTTCTCTCGTAAGGTCAAAAGTTTCACCGATTTCTTCCAACGTCATTGGATGTTTACCGTTCAGTCCGAAATATAATCTTACCAAATCTGCCTCTCTCGGTGTCAACGTGTTCAATGCTCTTTCAATTTCGATCTGAAGAGATTCAAGCATCAAGTCTTTATCAGGACTTGGAGACTCACCTGAACGCAATACGTCATACAAGTTAGAATCTTCACCTTCTACCAACGGTGCATCCATCGACAGGTGTCTTCCGGAGTTCTTCATTGATTCTTTGATGTCTTCTTCACTCATGTCAAGAACTTCAGCCAATTCTTCCGGAGAAGGTGGTCTTTCGTTTTCCTGCTCAAGGTGAGCGTATGCTTTATTGATTTTGTTGATAGAACCAATTTTGTTCAAAGGTAATCTTACAATTCTCGACTGTTCAGCCAAAGCCTGTAAAATCGACTGACGAATCCACCATACGGCGTAAGAGATAAATTTAAAACCTCTTGTTTCATCATATCTTTTTGCAGCCTTCATCAATCCTAAATTCCCTTCGTTGATCAAATCGGGAAGAGAAAGACCTTGGTTTTGGTATTGTTTAGAAACTGAAACTACGAAACGAAGGTTGGCCTTGATCAATTTTTCCAATGCGACTCTATCGCCGGCGCGGATTTTTTGTGCCAAATCTACCTCTTCGTCTGCGGTAATCAATTCTACTTTACCAATTTCCTGCAAATACTTGTCTAGTGAAGCAGTTTCCCTGTTGGTTACCTGCTTGGTTATTTTTAATTGTCTCATTTATTTTATCTCAGAAATAGAGTTACTATATATTATACGTTTGAAACTATAAAAAGGTTACACTCGTTTTAAATATTTTTTATTGCGTTAAAACCAGATCGGATTTTTAGTTGTAAATTATCGCTCTTATTTTTATCAGATAATACAGCGCTCATCAGTTTGGGTAAAGTTTACAAAAACTTATACTGAGAATTTTGTGATTTAAAGCCTGTGTGAAATTCATGGGCTCTCAATACATTTTTCTCCACTTTGCTGCGAAAAAACTCCAAAAGAAAGGCATGAAAAAAGTGAAACCGAAGTTTCACTTTATCTATTTAGAATTAAAAATTGACTTTTAAAAAAGGTCATTCAGCATTTTTGCCAGTCTCAAACCTCCATAAAGAAGTTGTCTTTCCATCGTATCGTTGAACTTATACTGATAATCGTAACCCAGTTTCGATCCGTCTGGTGTCTGCGCATAAATTTTATTGGCAATCTGATGAGAATCAAATAACCAGTTTTCTAATGTTCCTGATTGAATTTTACTTACTTCATCTTTCGTTTTAATATCTAAAAGTTTAGCATACTCTGTGTAGCTGTATTTTTGAGAATCAACCAGTTTTCCGTCCCAGACTGAGTGTAGATTTGTTTTCTCTCCAAAATACGTAACGTTTATTTTGTTTCCTCCTAGATCTTCAGATCTTCCGGTGTGCATAGGCTGAGAAAGATCTCCCATCATATGAATAAGAAAAATTAAAGCTATTTTTCTGTCTTTTTCAGAAGTTTTTTCGTCTTTTATCTGTGCAGATAATGTTTTTATCTGGCTGTAAAGACTTGCTCCCGACTGCGCTTTCAAATTTTGCTCAAATGCCTTTAAATCTGTCTGCGGATCAATGTTTACATAATGCCAAGATGATGTCTGTTTCCAGACTCCTGTGGTATCTGATTTAATAAAATCCGGCCAGTTAGCCCAATAGGCAAGACGCTCCTGACCCATCATTTTTCTTATTTCTCTTTTTGCTTTACCAGATAAATGGTTTTCTGCAATTTCTGCAATTACCCGGTGACCTGTTAATCCCCATGCATACGAGTATACAGAACTTGCAACCGTTAATAATAGCAGCATTTTAGAATAAATACTTTTCATTTTTATGAATAATTTTAGATGCGCAAAGATAAGTAGACTTTTCAAAATCTGATTAAAATCAGGATCTTTTATTATAAAATGCACGGTTTGTTAAATAAATTTAATCTTCAATTTTAAATTAAAAAAATTTTAATTTTTACCGATAAAATCTTAATTTTATTACTAAATTGGACTAATAAAATTTTAATATTTGAGAAAAAATTATTTTTCAAGTTTTAAGAGATTTATTGTTTTATACTAATCACCACATCACAGAAAACGAATATGTACGACAATAGCATTGTAGATATGCATTATAATAAGCTTCAGACCGATTTTAAAGCTGAAGCTGTTGCAGTGAATCTTCTGAAATACCATAGAGCAGTAAGCAATATTTTTATCGACCGAATCGGCATCAACGACCGTGCTTATCTGAAAGATATTAAAAGTATTTCCAGTCAGTATCTTGGTTTTGACGAAGAAGTTCTCAGCATAAAGACTTACAGGGAAGGGATTTACGACTATTTACCTGAAGGAATTTTTCATCCTCCTTCACTCAATGCTTCAAGAAAAAATGTTGAAAGTGTAGTTAATGAAATCAGAAAGCAAAAAAGGGTAGAAGAAAGATGCTAGAAAATTTTTCAGACCTTTTGAGCTTGAGATTTTCTTTACAGAAATTGGTGCTTTGCTGAAAGAATTTGATTTTGATCTGGCAAGCGAAACAGATTCTCTCCTGAAAGTTTTCTCAGAGCTTTGGCCCAGTTGTGAAGATGCTCGATAAAAAAAATGCATATATTTTCATTCATATTTTACCATTTTTTCATCAGATAAAGGGAGACAAAAAATGGTTTGAACGTTGTATGACCTCATTTTTAAAGGTTCCGGTAGAAATCACCTTTACGCCAAATATCATAGACAGAATAGAAGAGGAGGATGATTCTATTTTATTGGGGAATTCAAGATTGGGAGTTACCTATATTCCAAGCGGAAAGCACATGGATGGCGAAAGAAATTGGGTGGTCAATATTGGTCCCATTCCTTATGACGAAATGAAAAAATATATTCCCGGTAGTCCTTTCAGAAAAGTGCTTCAGGCTTTGTATGATTATTGCCTGCCGGTGAATGCAGATATTGAAGAAAATTTTGTAACCGAAAAGAAAGAATACTCATTTATGCTTGAAGATGACGAAAGAAATTCTAACAGGCTTGGTTTCTCAACTTTTCTGTAAAATATTTTATTATATTTACAGTCATCAATCACAATCAATATTAATAGAACTCAATGGAATTTTCATCAGTAAAAGGTGTATTTTTAAGATATATTTTAGTGCCATTGCTGGCAGTGATTATGATGGGTATTTTAGGTGCTCTCAGAAGAAATCAGCCGGCAATTAAGATTAGAGTAATCATCATTTATATATTGCTGTGCAGCTTATGTCTTGCAATTCCCGGATTTTTCGGTTTTTCGGGAAATCTTTTTAATCCGTACTGGTATTTGATTTCTCAGGCTGTTTATTTAGGTTTTGGTATTATTCATGTCAATCTGATGCATCGTTTTTTCAGAAAACATATTCAATCATTTGGTTTGAGTGTTTTGTTTGAATCTATTCTTTCAATCACTTGTGTTCTTTTAGGATCCTATTTATTTGTTTTGATTTTTGATTGGATCAGCAAAGGGCAGGGTTATCCTGTGATGTCCGCTACAAGTGCTTTAACCTTTTTTGTTCCCATGGTATTTCACTACTGTTATATTCAGTTTATCAGTATTCCTGTTGATATTTACAAAACATGGAGATATTCTCCGGATCAGAAGCCGCCTGATTTTGAAGGCGCTGATTTTGACCGATTAATGGTTTTAAATGTTGAACTGAGCAAAAATCTTGAAGATGCTAACCGATTCAGAATTAAAGCTAAAACTCTGCCGACAGGAGTTACTTTCGGTGACTGGTTTTTCCGCGTGGTAGACGATTATAACCATAAAAATCCAAAGTCTGTCATTCATTTATCGAATGCAGAAAGAGAATCTTATTACTGGATATTTTATACAAAGAAATCTTTTTTCAGCTTCAGAAAATATATTGATTTCGATCAGGATATTAGCACCAACAGTATTTCAGAAAACGAAGTGGTCATCTGTAAAAGGGTGATTCAGCATGAAGAAGAAGGAAGAAGATCATCATAACACCAAATTTTAAAAAAGTATTACTATGATACAGCCAATCAAACATTTTGCAATCAACTGGGTTGATGGGATGAAAGTTTCTCAGAGACACCTTAACGATCAGGATAATTTTTTAATAGACACCATCAGAGATGCCAATTCTTTGGCCATTACATCATATAATTACGGTTTACTGCCTATTCCGAACGAATTTACGGATAAAACGGTTTTTGATGTTCATAATACAGCAACCAACGATGTACAGCTGGTTATCAAACATTGCAGTGCCGTTACTCTTGCCGGATACAGAATTGAGTTGAGAGACAGGAGAGTGAGTGTGAAATCTCTTGCCAAATCTATGAACCTTGAGGAAGATAACATAGACGGTGAATATTATATTTTGATTTCGGTAAATCCTTTTGACAAAGTACCTTTCGGGGATATTGACCCGGAAGAAATTCCGCCAAGACATCCGAACGCCCACGCCAATTATCATATCGAATTGTTACCTGTCTCTTCACTGAACAGCAATTATTCCGGTGGAAATTATCTGGTGGTAGGAAAAGTTGATTTTAAAGGAAATATTACTCAGGTTAACACCCATTTTATTCCTCCATGTACCTCTGTACAAAGTCATCCGTCTTTGATAGATTATTACAACGGATATGCAAAATCAATTGGAAATCTTCAACAGTATGCTTTTAAAATTATTCAGAAAGCTTCTCATAAAAATCAGAATACTGCGTTGGCATTGAACGTCAAATCACTGTGTACGGTTTTGGTGAATACTTTTGGTGATATGTATTTCCAGTTCAGAAATGTTATTCCTTATCAACCGCCTGTTTTTCTGATTGAATCTTTTGCGAAACTGGCTTTAAGAATGTACAACGCAACACAAGTTCTTGTACCTGCAGAACTGGAGGAAATGTTGAATTACAGCTTAGAATGGAGCGAAATTGCACCTCATACATTACTCAACCAGTTATCTACTGTAGCAGAAATCAATTACGATCATCACAATTGTGGCGAACCGCTTCTTAATATTCAGCAGATGCTGAAAAGTCTGGAAATTATTTTCTCTAAATTGAGCGAACTGGATTATATCGGTCAGCGAAAAGAAAATATCATCGTCAACGAGCAGGAAGTTTCTTCCAATACCAATCCGAAAAGAGGCTGGAGCGTTTTAGATTAATGATAATAACTAAATAAAAAATCCCGAAAACTCAATGTTTTCGGGATTTTTTGTTGTATTAAGCTTGTTTTTTTACTAGAATTTTATCGGTAGCTTTTCTGCTGAGCACTTCACGTTTCCCATCAACCTCAATCGTCACAGATCTGTCAAAATCTTCAATTTTGATGATTTTAATTTTTGTGTTCAGAAGAAGTTTTCTTTCTGTCAAATAGTTTAGAAAAGCATCGTCAGATAATGTTACAGAAGCAAAAACTACATTTTCTCCAACTTTGCAGTCGCTCAGTTTCTGCAGATCCTGAGAAATAATATTTCCGTCTTTATCGGGAATAGGTTCCCCATGAGGATCAAATTTCGGATGATCCAGAATTTCGTCCATTTTATCGAAAAATATTTTTGAATGCACGTGTTCCAGCTGCTCTGCAATTTCGTGTACATTTTCCCAGCCAAAATTCATTTTCTTAACCAGAAACATTTCGGTCAGCCTGTGTTTTCTTACAACCAAAGCGGCTTCTCTTCTGCCTTTCTCAGTAACTTTCAACGGTTTATAGCTTTCGTATACAACCCAGTTTTTCTCTGAAAATTTTTTCATCATGTTGTTCACACTCGGCATTTTTACATTCAGAAATTTGCTTAATTCATTGATGGTTACTTTGCCTTCATCGTCAACTAAATGAAATAATGCTTTCAGATAATTTTCTTCTGTTAATGTCGTTTTCAAAATGTTAGATGATTTTCATGACAAATCTAACAAAATATTATGTAAAGTTGAGTCTTGTTATTTTAAGTTTTTTTAATTTTACAGAATGAAATTTTCATTTAAAAACGATTATTCTGAAGGTTGCCATCCTAAAATTCTGGAATCTCTGATGCGCTATAATCTTGATCAGCAAGCCGGTTACGGAGAAGATGAATATTCTTTAAAGGCTAAAGATTTAATCAGAAAAAAATTAGAAAATCCTGATGCTGTGGTTTATTTTGTTTCTGGAGGAACACAGGCAAATCTTATTGTAATTTCTTCAATTTTAAAACCTTATCAGTGTGTAGTTTCTGCATCTACAGGTCATATTCTAAATAATGAAACAGGAGCTATTGAAGCAACCGGACATAAAATTTTAAATGTTGAAACGCAAGACGGAAAATTAAAACCATCAGATATTCAGCCTGTTCTAGACAATCACAGAAATATTCCTCACCAGGTGATGCCGAAATTGGTTTATATCTCAAATTCTACAGAGCTTGGAACCATTTATTCTAAAGGAGAAATTGAAGAACTTTCTCAATTCTGCAAAAAAAATAATCTGTATCTTTTTATGGATGGCGCAAGATTGGGACATGCTTTGACATCTGAGGTTAATGATTTATACTTTAATGATTTAGGAAAACTTACCGATGTTTTTTATCTTGGAGGAACAAAAAACGGTGCATTGATAGGAGAGGCGATTGTCATTAATAACCGAATTTTACAGGAAGATTTTGCATTTAATATTAAGCAAAAAGGTGCGTTGCTGGCAAAAGGACGACTGTTAGGAATTCAATTTATGGAGTTGATGCAAAACGATCTGTATTTTAATTTGGCCAATCATGCAAATCAACAGGCAATGAAAATTAAAAAAGCTTTGTCAGATAAAGGTATAGAATTTCTATCCCAAACATTTACCAATCAGATTTTCCCAATTCTAAACCATAAGTTGATTGAACTTCTATCTGAAAAATTTGAGTTTTATATCTGGAAAAATGTTAATGAAAATTATTCGGCAATCAGATTAATCACATCCTGGAATACCAGTGACGAAGCTGTAGATGATTTTATAAAAATTATTAATAAACATTTATAAATAAAAAAAATGCAACTCTTTCAAGTTGCATTTTATGTTTAAAAAATATTATTTCAAAGCTTTTGCGATGACATTGCAGTCTGCAGTTTCTAGCTTTTGGTCATCTTTATAAGTAATTTTAGATTCATCAGCATATTTCATTTGACCATTATCATCTTTTTGATTACCAATACCTTCAATTAAATTTCCGTTTTTCTGAATAAAGAAAATATCTCTCTTACTGGTTGTTCCTTCTGAAGCAAACTCATAGGTTAATTTCAGGGTATCACCAGATTTAAAGCCGGTTAAATCGCCTTTAGAGCTGTCTTTTTCACTGTTTTTATACATCATTTTTCCGGTTACCGTACCCAGATTGTCATCTACACTTACGAAAACACTGTCTTTTCCGGTTACTCCCAAATAACAGTAAGATTTTGGTCCTAAAGTGTCGATCACAGTTTTTGTGGTATCTGCAGTCGTATCCGAATCGGTCACAGGCGTTTGGGTTTCAACTTTTTTGTTACAGTTCATCAAAATAAGTGATAGCGAACCTAATAAAATGTATTTTTTCATAATATAAATATTCTCTGTTATGTTTAGCAATTCTAGTTTAATAGAATAACGTGAATGTACAAATTATTTTGCTTTTCAAATTTTACTTTATATTAAATTTTATTGCTTCTTAATTATATAATTTTCATTTTCTATTCGCTGAGCTTTTGATGGATGATATTTATCTGAACAGATTTACTGCTGATCAAAAAATTAATAATGTTAAATAAGAGTTTATACAAAAATCAGAGCTTACAAAACCTAGATTAATAAGTTTTCAAAAAGTCCTATAATTTATATTATGTTAAATAGTGTTTTTTTCTGCATTTGAGATTTTTTCTAAAAATCATGGGTTCACTGTACCTGAGATGCATATTAACATTTTCAATTCATATTTTTTTACTATAAATAATTTGACAATAAAATTATTGATGCAAATTCTTTTTAAAAAATTCTTCTAATTTATTAAAAGGAATTACATCAATTTTATCATACAAATCCACATGAACAGCATTTGGAATAATCACTAATTCTTTCGGCTCATTGGCGACTTTAATAATATCTTCACTAAAATATCTTGAATGTGCATTTTCACCTGCAATCAAAAGCATTGGTCTTGGAGAAATTTCTTTTACGTATGTCAAAATTGGCATATTCATGAATGATAAAGGATTGGTCATCAACCAGGCTCCGTTAGAATTCACAGAATTCGGATGAAAACCACGAGGCGTTCTGTAATAATCGAAATATTCTTTTACAAACTGAGGTTCATCGCCACTCAGTTTTTCGGGTAAGTTTCTTGAACCATTTTCAGGTTTTCCGTTCTCGGCATCTTTCCAGCGTTGTTGTCCTAAAGCTTCCAATGTTTTTGTACGTTGTTCCAAAGTTGTTGCATCATTATAACCTTTTGACATCACTCTCGTCATATCGTATAAGCTTGTTGTGGCAACAGCTTTTACACGTTTATCAATGGCAGTTGCGTTCAATGCAAAACCTCCAAATCCACAAATTCCGATGATCCCAATTTTATTTCGATCCACATTTTTTTGAAGCCCTAAAAAATCTACTGCTGCACTAAAATCTTCGGTATTGATTTCCGGTGAAGCCAAATTTCTCGGTTCTCCTCCACTTTCACCTGTATAAGATGGGTCGAATGCAATTACTGCAAAACCTCGTTCTGCCATTTGATTGGCATACAATCCGGAAGACTGCTCTTTCACAGCTCCGAAAGGTTCGCTGATTGCCAATGCCGATAATTTTTCAGTTCCTGCATTTTTCGGAAGATATAAATCACCAGAAAGTGTAATGCCGTAGCGGTTTTTAAAGCTTACTTTTTGTCGGAAAACTTTATCGCTTAATTTAAATTTATAATTTTCTGAGGTGTTCATTGTTTTTGAATTTGATTTTACATTTTGTGCAAATGATTGTCCTATCACTAGAAACAACATTGCAGTTGCCAATAATTTTTTCATGATGTTTTCGATTATTTTTTATCAAATGAATATTCCTGATCTGTCAGCGCTTCGTCCCAATTCACAATTCCCTTTTCGGTGTTGGGAACGATATATAATTGTTGTAAACCTACATCAGCACTTGCTCCGTGCCAATGACGAATATTTGGCGGACATTTTACAATGCTTCCTTTTTTAAGGATTTCAATGGGTTTTCCTTCGATCTGATGATAACCAATACCGTCAGTGATAATCAGAATCTGTCCTGCAGGATGACTGTGCCAATTGCTTCTTGCTCCAGGTTCAAAATACACATTTCCAACCGCCGTGGTAAAAACCGAATCGCTATCCACCAAACCAATATTATAAACATTTCCTGTAAATAAGTCGTTTGAGCCTTTTTCACCTTTTGGAAAAATAGCATTTAACTCGTTTTGATCTGTTTTCATATTTTCTTGATTTTTATTGTTACACGATGTGATTGCTGTTAATACAAATGCAAACAGCAGTGTTTTTTTAAAATTATTTTTCATTGTATATTCATTTAATTATTTTCAAATTTTACCGTTACATTTCCCGTTCCCAAAGCTGTTGCCAGTCCCGAAACATTATCAATTTTTCCTATTTTGGAATAGGTGTAAGAAGTATCGAAACTTTCATAAAACAGAACCAGACAATTGTTACCATACAGCATCAGATCTCCCGACTGAATATTTCCCAAACTTGAAGAATTCGTAGGGAATGTTGTCGGGAAATAGTAGAATTTTTCATTGGCGTTCAGGTCACTCATATTGATGGTGAGTGGAAGCATTGCTTTGAATACCTTGGCTGTTGAATTATCGTAAAGTGTTGCTGTAAAAACAGCCGTTCCGATTGTTATTTTCATTTTTGAAAAGCTCATAGTTGTTTGATTTTCGGGGTGTTCCATTTCGTCGTTTTTACTACAGGCACAAAGATGGAAACACATTAAACTCAAGAAAAAAACACAGATAATTTTCATAATGATGATGTTTTAAAATTCAATCTCTTTGATAATTTTTGCCGGAATTCCACCTACAACCGTATTGTCCGGAACGTCTTTTGAAACGACCGCTCCAGCGGCAACCAGTGCATTTTCGCCTATGGTAACTCCTGGCAAAATGGTGGCATTGGCTCCGATCCATGCATTTTTTTTAATGTGAATTGATTTGCCGGTTATTCCTTTTCTTTGGTGCGGATTTAATGGATGATTTTCAGTGATGAGACTCACTTTCGGACCAATCAAAACATCATCTTCGATGGTAATTCCACCCAATGCCAGAAATGTACAGTCGAAGTTGATAAAGACATTTTTGCCGATGTTGATGTGCTTTCCGCAGTTGATATAAAGCGGTGTGAAAACGGAAACATTGTGAATTTCCTTGTCTAAAATGATGCTCAGCAATTTCGAAACCTCGTCAGGATCTGAAGAATGATTCATCTTTATAAGTAATTCTTTGATTGCGACCGCTTCTTCTTGTAATCGACTGATTTGTGCATCGTCAGGAAGTACCGTTTCGCCATTCAGCAATCGCTCAAAAATGTCTTTTTGAGGTTGATCAGGTATGGAAATATAATTTGAATTTGACATCTTGAATTGATTTTATAATCAATTACAAAGATAGTATGACCTCAAGACTAGGCAGTAACGAATATCAAACCAAAGGTTAAGAAATTCAAACTTCTGTCAAGCGAAATGATTTTGGATTGGTACCCGTAATTTTTTTAAAAAAGTTATTGAAATAAGTAGGATAATCAAACCCGAGTGCATAAGCAATTTCCGAAATACTCCAGTCTGTATGCTGCAACAATGCTTTCGCCTCTGTAATTATTCGCTCTGTAATATGTGAAGTTGTAGATTTTCCAGTCACTTCTTTTACAGCTCGATTCAGATAATTGATATGTACATTCAAATGTTGGGCATAATGTTGTGCAGTTCTCAGTTGAAGCGGATTTTGTGTGGTTTCAATCGGAAATTGTCTTTCCAGTAATTCCAGAAAAACGGATGATAATCTGGAAGATGCATTTTTACTTTGCTCAAAATTTTCAGAAGGCTCCATCTTTAGAGATTCATGAATAATGAGACTGATGTAGTTTCTAATCAGCTCATCTTTATACAGATAATCGCTTTCCTGTTCCGCAATCATTTTCTGAAAAATAGTATTGAGAAAATCACGTTGCTTCTCAGTAATTTTCAAAACAGGAGTTCCGCCAATCTTAAAAAATGACGATTGTTGCAGACTCTCAGAACGCTCAGAGTTTTTAAAAAATTCTGCAGAGAAAAGAATGGTATAACCTACATAAGTTGTCGAAATAGTTTCCCAGGAATAAGGAATATGAGGATTTCCGAAAAATAGAATTGTCCCTTCCTGTTCGTACGTTTTATCAGAATAATGAATTTTACTTTTCCCTGTTGTAAGACAGATTTTATAAAACTCCTTTCTGCTGTAGGTACGTGTTTCTTTGCTGTCATCTTCAATTTGAAATGCCTTAAAACCCTGAAGTTTCAATTGACTATTAAACTCAGATAAAACTCTTACGACCTTTTCTTTCATTTTGCAAAGTTAAGAAATTCAAACTTCTATTTGTGTTGAAATTGCAGATTAATTAAATGACTTTCGAAATTCTAATGGAGAAATTTCAGTTTTTGATTTAAATAATTTGCTGAAAGACTGAGAATGTTCAAAACCGAGTTCGTAAGCAATCTCACTCACAGAAAGAGCAGTTGTTGACAGTTTTTCTTTTGCTTTTTCAATCAGTTTTCCGTGGATGTGCTGCTGCGTGGTTTGTCCGGTTAAGGATTTTAATAAACTTCCTAAATAATTGGTAGAAATATTTAATTTTTCAGCAATAAACTGAGCGGTTGGAAGACCTTTACTTACAACGAGATTGGAGAAATATTCTTCCAAAATAACTTCTACTTTCTCTAAAATCTGGTGATTCCCTTTTTTTCTTGTAATAAACTGTCTTTGATAAAAACGCTCGCAGTAATTGAGTATAACTTCGATTTGTGAGATGATGATATTCTGAGTAAACTGATCAATTCCTGATTGATATTCCTTTTCAATGCCTTTAAAAAGTGAGATCAAAGTTTCCTCTTCTTTTTCAGATAAAAATAAAGCTTCATTCACATCATATCCGAAAAATTTGTACTTGTGAATGGTTTTTGCCAAGGGTGTATTCCAGATAAAATCAGGGTGAAAAGCGAGCAAAAATCCGGATGGTTTTACATCATATTTACTGATCACCATTTTTACTACCTGCCTTGGTGCAATAAAGCACATTAAGCCTTCATCAAAATCGTACTGACTCTGCCCATAGTGAAGTTTCCCCTGAATATTTCTTTTAAAACCCATGAAATAGAGATCCTGAATCCAGCTGATTTCAGGCTCATCAATCTGGTATTCTACCAAACCGTAATCTACAAGGCTGATTAACGGATGCTGTGGTTTTGGCAATCCTGAAATTTTATGTAATTCAGAGATTGTATTGATGGTGTATAATTTTCTGTTATTCATAACTTTAAAAATTAAAGGCAACAGCAAGAAACTGTTGCCTTTACAAATTTAATAATCTGTAGATGTACTTAGCGTTTTAAAGTCAGAAATTTCATTTTGTAGGGCATTCAATTTATTCCCTGCAATTTGAAACGCATCAGAGCCTAAAACTAAATGTACCGGTGGGTTTTCCATTGCTGCAAGTTCTATCAATGCCAAAGCTGCTTTTTCAGGATCACCCGGCTGATTTCCGTTGATATCGTCTTCGTGAGCAGCCTGAAGTTGTCTTGCTACCGTATAAGAATCAATTTCATTTTTTGGTGTGCGAAGTGATCCGCCGGTAAGAAAGTCTGTTCTGAAATATCCGGGATAGACTACCGTTGCATTGATTCCGAATTCTTTGATTTCTGCTGCCAAAGCTTCTGTAAAACCTACAACAGCAAACTTGGTTGCACAATAAACACCCCATCCTGCAAAATCTCCCGTCAATCCGCCAATAGAAGCGATGTTAATGATAAATCCGCTATTTTGTTTTCTTAAATAAGGCATCGATTTTCTGATCACATTCAGTGAACCGAAAACATTTGCGTCAAAATTCTGACGGCTTTCTTGGTCAGTCAATTCCTCAAGAGTTCCTAATTGCCCATACCCTGCATTATTCACTATTACATCTAATTTTCCGAATTTTTGTATCGTTGCAGAAACTGCAGTTTCTACAGAGTTTTCATTCACTAAATCAACTTCAAGCGGAAGAAACTGACTGTTTTCTTCACTGATGGCTTTTTGAAGATCTGAAATTTTTCTGGATGTTGCCGCCACAGAATGTCCTTCTGCCAATAATCTTTTTACTAAAGTTAAACCTAAACCTTTTGACGCTCCTGTCACGAACCATACTTTTTTTGTTTCCATTTTAATTGTTTTGATTGATTAATGATTACAATGCAAAGTTGGGAAATGTAGAAATAGAAATTGTGACCGAATCAAAGATTGTTGTAGCCAAAACAAAGGTTTATTCTAAATGTTTAATTATCAATTCCGGCTTACTTAAAAATTATTAAAATATTAACATCTATTTATCAATTCATCGTGATTTATTTATTATTTTTATTCTTAAAAAAATCAGATAAAAGTTTATTTCTTTGAAAGTGCAGAAAGAATAGTTCTAGATGAACTACGATTACAATGAAGATTTACAATAGCAAAAATTTTAAAATAATTGATGTAAAGACTGTCACAAAACTGTAAAAAAAGAAAGCGATTTTATTACATACAATTACAAAGAAAACACTTTGGTTGTCTAGAAAATCATTTTTTTTTATAATTGTTTTTGTTGATGTAAAGTAATAGGCCTGCTTATTCGTCTTTATAGTTAAACGTTTTGACTATGAAAATTCCTGTTATCCACGGATATATCGACCGTAGAATTTTGATCAATTTTACGGCTGAGCCCAAAGATGTTGAAAAAATTCTACCCTACCCTTTTCGTCCTAAGATTTACAAGGGTAAAGCAATTGTAGGCATTTGTCTAATTCGGCTAAAAAATATCAAACCTAAAGGTTTTCCTGATTTCATCGGTATTAGTTCTGAAAACGGAGCACACAGAATTGCTGTTGAATGGGACGAGAACGGTAAAATAAAATCAGGAGTTTATATTCCCAGAAGAGATACTTCTTCCCATTTGAATGCTTTTGTAGGTGGGAAAATTTTCCCGGGAAAACATTATCTGGCTACATTTAATGTAGATGAACAGGACGGAAATCATCATATCAATTTTAGAAGTTCGGATAATACGGAGATTTCGATTGATGCTCGCAAAACGGAATTGTTTAATAAAAAATCAATTTTTGAAACTTTAGAAAAAGCATCTGATTTTTTTGAAAAAGGTGATTTGGGATATTCTCCAAACAAGGAACAATTCGAAGGACTTCGGCTTACTGTGTATGATTGGGAAGTTAAACCGCTTTATGTTTCCAATGTACAATCCAGTTTTTTTGAAGATGAGAACATATTTCCAAAAGGATCAGTGAAATTTGATAATGCTTTACTGATGAACAATATCGAGCATGAATGGAATATTGAAACAAATAAATAAAATACCATAAAAATTAACATTTAAAACCATGAAAAAACTAATTTTAAGCTCACTGCTAATGATCGCAATATCATGCGGAACAGCAAAAACTATGACTGAAAATACTACCGAGGTTTCTACAGATTCTACCTATGGATTCACAGAAAAAAATCCTGTTAAGGTTGGAGGTGTTGGAAATGGCCCTATCAATGAAAGAGAATATCTGAATTCTCTCACAGGTCCCAATGGCGAAAAAGTTTCTTTTGACAGACGTGGAAGCTGCTGCGAATTTAAATCTAAAAACAGCCCTTTCGGAATGGGCCTTCTCGATAAGTATGCGGTAACGTATGAAGGCAAAAAAGATACGGTAATTATTTATCTGAATATGTATGACAAAGCAAAATTACAGGCTCCGCTTGGATTTAAGATGAATTAATTGAATTCTTTATCAATGGAAAAATAATTCCGCAATGCTAAAAACTTTGCGGAATTTTCTTTTTAGAACTAAAGATTATATCATTCTGTGAAATAATTTCTCAAAATAAATTCTCATTCATATCCCTTTGGTGTAAAAATAGATAGGTTACAGGCATCAACCCCATTCAATCAAAATCATCACGATATGAAATCAGAAAACATTTTAGAAAAAAGAAGCCTTCGCGGTAAAACTGTTGTGGTAACCGGCGGAAGTAGCGGAGTAGGAAAAGCAACTGTAGAAGCATTTGCTCTGGAAGGCTGTAATATCGTAATTGCAGCACGAGGACAACAAGCTTTAGACGAAACTTTACATCTTTGCAACGAACTTGAAGTGAAAGCTATTGCTGTTCCTACTGATGTATCGATCGCTGAAGATGTAGACAATCTTGTTAAAAAATCAATATTAGAATTTGGAAGAATCGACATCTGGGTAAACAATGCAGGCGTTATGGCAAGCGGAAAATTTGAAGAAATCCCGATGTCACTTCACGAGCAGGTTATCAAAACCAATCTTTTCGGATATATGCATGGTGCATACAGCGTGCTTCCGGTTTTCAAGGAACAAAATGCGGGAATTCTTATCAATAACGTGTCCATCGGAGGATTTATGCCTGCACCATACAGCGCAGTGTACTCATCTACCAAATTTGGGATTCGTGGAATGATGGAATGTCTTCAGGGTGAAATTTCAGATTTTACAGACATTCACATTGCCAATATTTACCCGCAAATTCAACGTTCAACAGGAAATGCACATTCTGCAAAGTATTCTGGTCTTGATTTTAAAGTTCCTCCATTTGCAGCCGATCCTCGTGATACAGCTGCAAAAATTGTACAGCTTGCCAAGGATCCGAAAAAAGATCTTTTCCCCGACTTTACATCAAGAGCATTCAAAACAGTATATGGTGTATTCCCAAAAGCTGTCATCAATACAGCTTCCGCAGGAATGCGACTGATGATGAAACTGAAAAATGGCGAACCAACTTCAGGAAATATTCTGAATCCCTCATCTGAACCTCACCAGATTTATGGTGAAACGATTCTTCCTGTTCCAAGCAAAAAAACAAAATTGGCAATGGTGGCAGGAGTTACATTAGGATTAGCGTATATGTTTTTCACTTCCAGAAAATCTGAAAATAGAGAGATCTGAAAAATTTTAATCAAGTAGTTTTCCTGATCTTTTTTTTACAAAACTCGATTGTAAACTGATTTTTAATAATTTCTTAATTTTTAATATTAAATTTGTGATCTCAGGTATTCACAAACATTTATGGATTCACAACAACAATTTTTACAAAAATCTGAAGAACTTAAACATTTATTTCTTCCTCACATTTCCACTGACACGGTAATTTTTGGTTTTGATAAAAATGAGCTGAAAGTTCTTCTTGTACAAATGACTTATCGGAAACAATGGCTTTTGCCTGGTGGTTATGTGCAGAAAGATGAAGATGTAGATGATGCAGCAAAAAGAGTTTTGAAAGAAAGAGTGGGAATTTCAGATGTTTATCTTGAAGAGTTTGCTGTTTTCGGCAAAAATCAAAGAAGCGAGTTTTACTTTGAAGATTTTGATGATACACTTTGGCACAAGCAGCGTTTTGTATCTATCGGATACTACGCTTTGTACAATCCGGATAACGCCAATCTTATTGTTGATGAGTTCAGTGATAAATCTGAATGGATTTATCTAAGTCAGCTTCCGGAGATAGAACTGGCAATGGATCATCGAGAGATTATTGAAAAAGCTTTGATGACTTTGAGAGAAAGAATTGCTTATAAACCTATTGGTTATAATCTTTTACCTGAAAAATTCACTCTTTCAGAATTACAAAAACTTTACGAAACAATTTTAGGAAAAGAACTGAACAGGGGAAATTTTTACAGAAAAATTAAAAATCTGGAAATTCTTACAAAACTTGATGAACAGCGTCGCGGTGGAGCTCACAAATCTCCAGACTTATACACTTTCAACGAAGAAAATTATAAAAAAGCTCTTGAAAACGGATTGAATAACTGGTAAGTCTGAATTTAGAAAAGAAAAGAGATATTCCGATTCCATTGAGTCAGAAAAAAGAATCACAAATGAAAAACTTTTGTGATTCTTTTTGATTATAATATTTTATTGTTTAATTAATTCAAATAAGTTCAAAACTTAATTCAGAATCTAGTGAATGATTTTATTAAAATTTGTATAGAGTAAGTTAAACGGTTACTTCTAATTTTTTTTCTTTCAATTCAAAATCATTTTCCCATTCTTCTAGTAAGCCGAGGATAGGCAATAATGCAAGTCCTTTTTCTGTAAGTCTGTACTCCACTCTCGGTGGCAATTCTTTGAATTCTTCACGGGTTAATAAACTATCTTCTTCCATTTCTCTCAATTGATCTGTAAGAACTTTTCGCGATATTACAGAAATTCTTGCAGCAATCTCCCCGAATCTTAATGTCCTGTTTTTAATGACCAAAATAATAATGGGCTTCCATTTACTACCCAATGTCGACATTGCCTTACCAAGCGGGCAACTGCAGTGCTTAATCTTCTGTTGTCTCATAATTGGTTACTTTTAGGTTACTGGCATTAGTTACTGCTAAGTTACCAGTATTTTTTGACTTGCTGATATGTTTTTTAATCCGGTGATACAAAAGTAAACTATTATTAGTTACTTTGTGTAACAATTAAGAATTTAAACATTAAAATAATTTAAAAAAATGAATATAGACACATTATTCACTCCGTTTACTTATAAAAATCTGAACCTTAAAAACAGATTGGTAATGGCACCCATGACCAGAGCACAATCTGATAATGGAGTTCCTACAGAGAATATAGTAGATTATTATGCAAGAAGAGCAGCATCAGATGTGGGTTTGATTTTGTCTGAAGGTACCGTCATCAATCGTCCTGCTTCAAAAAACATTCAAAACATTCCGGATTTTTATGGAACTGAAGCTTTGGGTGGATGGAAAAATGTAATTGATGCCGTACATCATAACGGAGGTAAAATGGGACCTCAGATTTGGCATGTAGGTGACACAAGAAGTTCAGAGTCTTATCCTGAAATCCCGATGGAAAAAGCTTCTACAATGACTTTAGAAGATATTCAGGATACCATTGCTCAATTTGCTGCCTCTGCAAAGTCTGCCAAAGATTTAGGATTTGATTGTCTTGAAATTCATGGAGCTCACGGATATCTGATTGATCAGTTTTTCTGGGAAGTTACCAATACGAGAACAGATGAATACGGCGGAAAAAATATTCAGGAAAGAAGCCGTTTTGCTGTAGATGTAATTAAGGCAATCAGAGCCGCCGTAGGTGAAGATTTCACTATTATTATCCGTCTTTCTCAATGGAAGCAGCAGGATTACAAAAGCAGACTTGCGAATACACCCTCTGAAATGGAAGAATGGCTGTTACCTTTGAAGGAAGCAGGTGTGGATATATTTCATTGTTCGCAGCGTCGTTTCTGGGAACCAGAATTTGAAGGTTCTGACTTAAATTTTGCTGGTTGGGCAAAAAAAATTACAGGTCAGCCAACGATTACAGTTGGTTCAGTTGGTTTAAAAGGTGATTTTATGGGTGCATTTGCCGGTGAAGGAAGTGAAAAATCTGATCTTACAGAATTAATGCGCAGATTTGAGCGTCAGGATTTTGATTTGGTGGCTGTAGGACGAGCATTACTGGCAGATCACCAATGGGTAAGAAAAATAAAAGACGGAAGTACAGAGAAAATTTCTGATTTTTCAGCAGAAAGTCTGGGCGTTTTGTATTAATTTTGATTTTAATAGTTAGTAAAAGCAGTTTCGTTTTGAAACTGCTTTTTTAATTCCGGTTTAAATTTGATGGATACTTATTCAGATCATAAATTTGAATATATTTCTCATTTTTTGTATTACCTTAGTTTTGTAAAATATTTTTATCATGTTTGATATCTTATTTCTCCATATTCAGAATAAAATAAATCTTACTGAAGAGGAAAAATTTGGTCTCCAGTCTTTTTTCACTATAAAAAAACTTAGAAAAAAACAGTTTTTATTAGAAGAAGGAGATGTTTGCCAATATCTCTCTTTTGTCTCCAAAGGTTTGTTGAAATCTTATTTTGCAGATAAAAAAGGAGGTGAGAATATCAACATGTTTGCATTGGAAGGATGGTGGATCTCAGATTTTAAAAGTTTTATCAATCAGGAACCTGCAGTATTGCATATTGAGGCTGTTGAGGACACAGAATTGCTGATGATTACCTACGAAGATTATGAAAATTTAATGATGAAAATTCCTGTAATGAATCGTTATTTCAGAATTTTATATCAGAATAGTCTTGTAACGAAAGATTACAGATTATTAGTTTCAAACAGTTATTCAGCCGAAGAAAAATATCTGCAGCTGGCGCAGAGCAATCCTGAAATTGTAAAAAGGGTTCCCCATAATCTCATCGCTTCTTATTTAGGTTTAGCCCCTGAAACAGTGAGTAGAATTCGTAAGAAAATCTTGTTGAAAGGCTGAATTAAAAAGTGATTAATTAAAAAGTTCAAAACTCATGTGTCTGATTTTGGATTGCCCTGAATCATTTAAACTCATGATATAGATCAAGCGTTTTAGATTTTCTCCTTCCTAATTTTGTAAGAGAAATTTTACAATATGGAAAATAATCAAAATATAGCATTGGTCGTTGGAGCTACCGGAATTACAGGAAGCAATCTGGTGAACGAATTAATAGCTCAGGGCTGGATAACTTACGGAATATCCAGAAATACAAACGATAACATTCACGGATTAATTTCAATTAAAGCTGATCTTTTAGATATAGAAAGCTTGAAAGCTGCATTAGAAAAAATATCTCCGACTCATGTTTTTTTTACAACCTGGATGAGAAATGATACAGAAGAAGAAAATATTCGGGTTAACAGTGCACTAGTAAGAAATTTGCTAAATGTTTTATCTCCGAAAAAATCAGTTCAGCATGTTGCTTTGGTAACCGGATTAAAACACTATTTGGGACCATTCGAAACGTATGCAAAAGAAGGAAAACTTCCCGAAACTCCTTTACGAGAAGAGCAGCCCAGACTTCCATTGCCCAATTTTTATTATGCTCAGGAAGATGAGGTTTATAGTGCTTCAGAAAGAGATGATTTTACATGGAGTATTCACCGTCCGCACACCGTGATTGGTTATGCAGTTGGTAACGCAATGAATATGGGAACCACTTTGGCAGTTTACGCAAGTATTTGTAAAGAAACAGGCAGAAAATTTATCTGGCCGGGATCTGCTGCACAGTGGAACGGTATTTCTGATGTCACAGATGCTAGAGTTTTAGCAAAACAATTGATTTGGGCAGCAACAACTGAATCTGCAAAAAACAAAGCATTTAATATCACAAATGGAGATATTTTTCGATGGCAATGGCTCTGGTACAGATTGGCAGATTGGTTTGGTATTGAGGCTATAGGCTTTGACAAAGAAATAAAACCTCTCGAAAAAGAAATGCAGAACGATGAAGAAATCTGGAAAAAAATTGTTCAGAAGTATGGGCTGAAAGAAGAGAAATTAAACCGATTATCATCAGCTTGGCATACAGATCTGGATTTGGGAAGACCGCTCGAAGTAATGACAGACATGTCGAACAGCAGACAAGCAGGGTTTTTGGAATATCAAAACACAGAAAAATCCTTTATTGATTTATTTGAAAAATTAAAAGAAGAAAAAATCATTCCTTAAATATTTAACTTAAAAAGAGTTGTTTTAGGCAGCTCTTTTTTTTGATTGATAAAATTTGTTCCTTTGTGAAAACAAACCAATTAGTATTTTATGAAAAAATCTGAACTTACCCGTCAGAATATCCTTAAGAAAGCATTTGAACTAATCTACAGTCATGGTTATCAGACAACGAGTGTAGATGAAATCATTGCGACCACTCAGGTGACAAAAGGTGCATTTTATTATCATTTCAAAACGAAAGACGAAATGGGTTTGGCGATTCTCAATGAATTGATGATTCCGAGTTTCAAAAGTACTTTTATTGAGCCTTTTCAAAGTGATCAAAATCCTTTGGATACCATTTTTAAGATCATCCATTATTTATTAATGGAAAATGAAGATTTAAAAGTTGAATATGGTTGTCCTGCCTCCAATTTTACTCAGGAAATGGCTCCATGGAATAGTGAATTTACAAAAGTTTTAAACAGACTTTCTCTCGAATGGGAAAAGGCAATGATGGATGCTGTAGAAAAAGGAAAACTCAATGGTAAAATTAAAGTTGATGTCAATGCCAAAGAAGTCGCCGTTTTCTTAATGTCAGGTTATTGGGGAGTCCGTAATTTAGGAAAACTAGAGAATTCAAAATCAGTTTATCTTATTTATTTAAAAGGACTTAAGAATTATTTTGATGCATTAAAATAATTTTTTGACTAAAAACATACTAATTAGTATGTTTTTGATTTATCTTTGCTTCATAGAATTTTTTAACAATGTATCAGACGCTTACTTTTCTGCATTCTACTTTTCGATGGTTGGTTTTATTGAGTTTATTGTACTCAATTTTCAGAGCTTACAAAGGATCTTTTTCGAATAAAGTTTTTTCAAAAACAGATAATTCCTTAAGACACTGGACGGCGACAATTGCTCATATTCAATTGGTTTTAGGAATTACATTATATTCTCAAAGTCCTATTATCAAATACTTTTGGAAGAATTTTGATGATGCTAAAGAGTCGTTTGATTTACTTTTTTTTGGGTTGATTCACATTTTTCTGATGTTGATTTCAATTATTTTAATAACAATTGGTTCAGCAATTTCCAAAAGAAAAACAGAGGATCAGGAGAAGTTTAAAACAATGCTGATTTACTTTTCGATTGCTCTGCTGATTATTTTCATCGCCATTCCGTGGCCATTTTCACCTCTTGCTAACAGACCTTATTTCAGATAATTATGATTAATTTATTTAAAACTAAAATCGGACGCTTAAGAATCATTGGGATACTCGAAGGAATTTCATTATTAACATTAATATTCATCGCAGTTCCTTTAAAATATGGATTTGATAACCCTGCTTTTGTAAAAATATTGGGGCCAATTCACGGCTCGTTATTTCTGCTGTTTTTATTGATGACCTTAAGTGTGGGTGTCGAACAAAACTGGAAATTCAAAGAAACAACCTGGAAAGTACTTTTGGCATGCATCATTCCGTTCGGAACATTTTATATTGATAAAAAAATACTAAACAAATTATGAAGAATATTTTGATTTTCTGCGGAGTAATCTTGTTGATTTACATTGTGTACAGAGTTTATAAATATCAAAGTTTAGACGATGGTTTAGGAAAATTGATTAAAAACGGAGCAATAATTTTAGATGTAAGAACCGAAAAAGAATTTGAAACCGGACATATCGCTGGTTCACAGAATATTTCTTTAGGAACAATTCGTGAAAGATATATTGAACTTGATCCTGACAAAACTTACATTACAGTTTGTTCCCACGGTTTGAGAAGTGTAAAGGTTGAGCATATTTTAAAGGAAAAAGGCTTTAAAAGAGTTTACAACGGCGGTGCTTGGAGCGATTTGCAGAAAAGTCTGGATTTAAAGTAATTTGGTTAGGTTTTTGAATATTCAGAAACACACTAATCATCGCACTCTTGAAACTCATCACATTCACAAACAAAGGTATTTACTGTCCGCAGGGGAAATTTTATATTGACCCGTGGCGACCTGTTGATTTTGCGGTTATCACGCACGGTCACGCCGATCACGCCCGTTGGGGAATGAAAAAATATCTTTGTCATCATTTTACAAAACCCATTTTACATCAAAGAATTTCTCCGGATATCGAATGTCAGACTTTGCAATATGGCGAAGTTTTAGATATTAACGGTGTTAAACTATCAATGCATCCCGCCGGACATATCATTGGCTCGGCTCAAATTCGTTTAGAATATAAAGGCTATGTGAGTGTTGTTTCCGGTGATTATAAAGTACGGGATGACGGTTTGAGTACCCCATTTGAATTGGTGAAATGTAATGAATTTGTTACAGAAAGTACTTTTGGACTTCCTATTTACAATTGGCTCGAAGTTCCGGATTTAAATAAAAGACTTCAGAATTGGGTTTTAAGAAATCAGGAAAATCAAAAAACTTCCGTTTTCATCGGCTATTCTTTGGG
Organism: Chryseobacterium sp. AC405b; assembly: GCF_979258685.1. Lineage (NCBI taxonomy): Bacteria > Pseudomonadati > Bacteroidota > Flavobacteriia > Flavobacteriales > Weeksellaceae > Chryseobacterium > Chryseobacterium sp. AC405b. The sequence goes on along the minus strand of NZ_OZ409877.1, from coordinate 2,834,225 downwards.
CAAAGCACAACGAATTATGAAGGCAGTTGAAGGAATGGGAAAAATCCACGTTCACTACTCTATTGGAAAATTAAATAAAGCCTTTGAAGAAGTAGGTATCATCCTTCCAGATTATGAAGTTCCGGATTTTAGAGAAAACATCAAACACGTTGCGGGCGATATCGTTATTGTTCCCCCTGCTTTGGTAGACAGTAATGTAATTAAAAAAATTCCGGATGCGGCAACTGCGATTTGTTCCGGTTGGATGCAGGTACGTGGTGCAAGAAGATGGCGAAGTATGGATGCAGGTTTTCCCATGAGCGACCACGCCGACTGGAAAGGTCTTTTACAAGCCATAAAAGCGACCGAAGCAGAAATAGTTCACGTCACACACGGGCAAACCGAAGTTTTTTCAAAATATTTAAATGAAATTGGTATTAAATCTGATGTTGTGGAAACGTTGTACGGAGATGATGACGATGAAGTCATTGAAAAGGAAGTTATATCAGATAAAAAAGAGGAATAGTGATTACTAAATTAAATCTTCGAGGTTTTTGAAAGCTTTTAGATTGGAGAGTTCCGTAGGAGCAAAATGTTTGTAGGAATACGTTAACAATAAGTTTGAGCTCCGTAGGAGCGAAATATTTGTAGCAATAAGGTAATAATATGTTTGGGGCTCCATAGGAGCGAAATGTTTGTAACAATGAGGTAATAATATCTTTGAGCTCCGTAGGAGCGGCACTTATTTTCATTCATCGAATTACTTTTGAGCGGAATTTTTAGCAAACTAAAAGCCATTTAAATCTGAAACGTCTGGCAAAAATTGAAAACTGTAGGCGAAAAAACAGCCAATATAATTGAAAATTAAATAAATGAGACATTTTGCAGAACTCATCAACGCTTTGGAAAGCACCAATAAAACGAATGCTAAAATAGATGCCATCGTCGATTATCTTGAACGTGCGCCGGATGATGATAAACTGTGGTTTATTGCCCTGTTTACGGGAAAAAGACCTAAGCGAAATGTCAACACCAACTATATGAAAGAATGGGCATTGGAAATTATTCAATTGCCGTTTTGGTTGTTTCAGGAAAGCTATTCTTCTGTAGGAGATTTAGGGGAAACGATTTCTTTGATTCTCCCTCCACCAACAGAAAAAATCGAAAAAACATTGTCAGAATGGATGACGGAAATCATCGGACTTAAAGCCAAAACTGAAGCTGAGAAAAAAGAATTCGTTCTCAATTCCTGGAATGGTTTGGATTATACAGAACGTTTGATTTTCAATAAATTATTAGGCGGAAGCTTCAGAATTGGTGTTTCATCAAAGACACTGATTAATTCTTTAACCAAATTTTCCGGACAGGAAGCAAGTACATTGATGCACAGTCTGATGGGAAAATGGCAGCCGGATGAAGTTTCTTTTAATGAACTTATTTCAGCAGAAAATATCAACCCGGACAATTCAAAACCCTACCCTTTTTGCCTGGCTTACCCTTTGGAAAAAGATTTGGAGGATTTGGGCAAGCCTGAAGAATGGCTGATCGAATATAAATGGGACGGAATCCGTGGACAAATCATCAGACGAAATGATGAAGTTTTTATTTGGTCCCGTGGTGAAGAATTGGTTACCGAACAGTTTCCTGAAATTGCCGAAACCGTTCAAAATATGAAAGGGAATTTTGTTATCGACGGAGAAATATTAGCTGTAAAAGATGGAGATGTTTTAAATTTTAATGAATTGCAAAAACGTCTCAACCGTAAAACTTTAACCAAAAAAATGTTGGGTGAAATTCCGATTGAAGTTTTTGCGTATGATATTTTAGAATTGGAAGGAACTGATTTAAGAGAAAAACCCATTTCAGCCAGAAGAGCAATGCTGGAAGAGTTACTGCTGAATGAAGCTCCGGAAAATATTAAAATTTCTCAGGCAATTGAATTCGATGACTGGAATAAATTAGATTTAATCAGAGAAAATTCAAGAGAAATCAACAGTGAAGGCCTGATGCTGAAACAGAAAAATTCTCATTATCATTCCGGAAGAAAAAAGGGCGATTGGTGGAAATGGAAAATCAGTCCGTTGACGATTGATGCCGTTTTAATCTATGCCCAAAAAGGAAGCGGAAGACGAAGCGCCTATTACACCGATTACAGTTTTGCCGTGAAAAGTGGTGATAAACTGGTTACGATTGCCAAAGCGTATTCCGGATTGACCGACAAAGAAATTATGGAAGTCAGCAAGTTTGTCAATAAAAATGCGATCGAGAAATTTGGGCCGGTTCGTACCGTGAAAGCTGAGTTGGTTTTCGAAATTGCATTTGAAGGAATTGGTTTCAGCAATCGCCACAAAAGCGGTGTTGCACTGCGTTTCCCGAGAATTCTAAGATGGCGAAGAGACAAAACCGTGAATGATATTGATGATATTGAAGAGATTAAGAAACTGATACAGTAACGCTTCGACTCCGCTCAGCGTGACAATCCTAAATACTAATTGTTTTGAGAGATGTCAGTCTGAGCGGAGTCGAAGACTTTTTTAATAAGAAACAATTTGAGCAACTACGAAAATACCGAAGGCTTTAAAATCATTCAAAACTGGATGATGGAAAAAGGCAATTCCCCATTCAAATTCCAGTTAGATACCTGGAAAAAATTTGGCAGTGGCTACAGCGGTATGGTCATTGCTCCGACAGGTTTCGGGAAAACATTCTCGGTATTTTTAGCTTTAATTTCAGATTTCCTTACGTATCCCGACAAGTATAAAAAAGGTCTGAAAATGATCTGGATTACACCACTCCGTTCACTTTCAAAAGATATCGCAAAAGCAATGCAGGAAGCGATTGACGAGATTGGTTTGGATTGGACGGTGGGTGTGAGAAATGGTGACACAGACCCGAAAGTCCGTCAGCAACAGGTCAAAAATATGCCTGAAATTTTAGTCGTTACTCCTGAAAGTTTACATTTGCTTTTAGCACAGAAAAGTAATCAGCGGTTCTTTACCAATATGCATTGTGTTGCAGTGGACGAATGGCACGAATTGTTAGGTTCAAAACGTGGTGTGATGCTCGAATTAGGCATTTCGCAACTCGTTCATTATGTTCCAAAAATAAAGATTTGGGGAATTACGGCAACCATCGGAAACTTGGAAGAAGCAATGCATGTTCTGATTCCTTTCGATATTAAAAAAACAAAAATTACCGCTAAAGAGCAGAAAAAAATAGAAATATTATCGGTTTTTCCGGATGAAGTTGAACTTTTACCTTGGGCAGGACATCTTGGACAAAAATTAGCAGATAAAGTAGTGCCGATTATTCTGGAATCAAAATCGACAATTGTTTTTACAAATACTAGAAGTCAAAGCGAAATGTGGTATCAGCTTTTGCTCAATGCTTATCCTGATTTTGCAGGACAAATCGCCATCCATCACAGTTCGATTGATGCGCATTTGAGAATTTGGATAGAAGAAAATTTAAGCAACGGAAAACTAAAAGCCGTAGTTTCTACATCGTCTTTAGATTTGGGAATCGACTTTAAACCTGTCGATACGGTAATTCAAATTGGTTCTGCGAAAGGCGTTGCAAGATTTCTGCAGCGTGCCGGACGAAGCGGTCACTCCCCTTTTGAAACCTCAAAAATCTTCTGTGTTCCTACCCATTCATTAGAATTAATTGAAGTTGCTGCGCTGAAGGAAGCCGTAAAACAAAAAGTGATTGAACCTCGTGAACCGCTGGTTTTATGCTTTGATGTTTTGGTTCAGTTTCTGATGACTTTGGCGGTCGGTGATGGTTTTATTCCTGATGAAGTGTATGAAAGAATTAAAAAAGTGTACACTTTTCAGGAGATCAGAGATGAAGAATGGAAAGGAATGATTGATTTTCTCACCATTGGCGGAAGCGCATTGAAAAACTACGAAGAATATCATAAGGTTGTCGTGATGGAAGACGGCTTGCACAAAGTAACTTCCAGAAAAATAGCAATGCTCCATAGAATGAATATGGGCGCGATTGTAAGCGATGCGATGCTGAAAGTAAAATTTATTTCCGGCGGCTACATCGGAATGGTGGAAGAATATTTCATTTCAAGATTGAAAAAAGAAGAAAAATTTATTCTGGCCGGGAGGGTGCTGGAGGTTGCAATGATCAAAGATATGACTGTTTTTGTGCGTGCTTCCAAAGGAAAAGCGCAGGCTCCGAGTTATCTGGGCGGAAGATTGCCTTTGAGTTCAAATCTCGGGCGTTTTTTAAGAGAAAAATTATCTGGCGCATTAAATCCAAAAGCTTCTGAGAAAGAACTGAAATTTCTGCATCCACTTTTATCCAGGCAAGAAGAACGTTCCCACATTCCAAAAGAAGATGAGTTTCTGGTTGAATTGATTAAAAACCGTGAAGGCTATCATTTGTTTATGTATCCTTTTGAAGGGCGTTTGGTACACGAAGTGATGGCTGCACTGATTGCTTACCGAATTTCAAAACTGGCTCCGATTTCCTTTTCTATGGCGATGAACGATTATGGTTTTGAGTTATTTAGCGACAAAGAAATTCTGCTGAATGAAGATAATTTGGAGAAAATTTTAACAAGAGAAAATCTGATGGTCGATGTAATTTCGAGTATCAACTCGGCGGAAATGGCAAGACGAAAATTCAGAGACATTGCCGTAATTTCCGGAATGGTCGTACAGAATTTTCCAGGGCAACAGCGTTCTAATAAAGCGTTGCAAAGTTCTGCCGGATTAATTTTCAAAGTGTTGGAAGATTACGATCCGAATCATTTCCTTGTGAGACAGGCTTACACAGAGGTTTTCAATATGCAGCTGCAGGAACAACGTCTGGTAGAAGCTTTTAAAAGAATTGAAAAATCTAAAATAATTCTAAAATATTCCAATAAATTTACGCCTTTAAGTTTTCCGATTAAAGTGGATAGTTTGCGACAGACTTTGACCAGCGAAAATCTGGATGCGAGAATTCAAAAATTAATTAAACAATCCGGAAGAAACATTAAGGATGAGTAAAAAACTTAACCTTTTCCGACGACTTATTTATGAACATAGCGACAAAAAATATATCCATCTTAAACGAAACTTTTACAATTACCAATCAACGTGCTCTCTACTGGGAAAAAGAAAAAGCATTGATTTTTTCAGATCTTCACATCGGTAAAACAGCTCACTTTCGGAAGAACGGAATTGCTTTGGCGAATCATATGATGAAAAATGATCTCGACCGATTATCTTTACTGATTGAATTTTTTCAGCCGGAACAATTTATCATCGTTGGCGATTTGCTTCATGCCGGAAACAATTCTGAAGTGGATGAATTTTGCACCTGGAAAAATCAATACTCACACATCAAATTTTGTCTGGTGGAAGGAAATCACGACAGAATTTCAAAAACTCTGGAAAAGAAATTGTGTCTGGATGTAAGAAGTAAATCTCTGGAAATTGATGACATTGCCTTTGTTCACGATTTCGACCGTTCAAACCCGAAGTTTCAGATTACGGGACATATTCATCCTGGATTTGTGATTAATTCTCCGGTGAAAAAGATTAAGTTGCCTTGTTTTGCTCAGACTTCCAATCAATTATTATTGCCTGCCTTCAGTGAATTTACAGGATTAGATACAAAAAACATCCCTAAAAAAGGAATGTATTTTGTTTTTACTGATTCTGAAATTTATGAAATTTAGATAATATTAAAGTTCATCAAACCATTTGTAAATATCTACAGATGATTCGATATTTAATTTTTTTCTGATTCTGTTTTTTCTGTTTTGAATTGCTTTAGGAGTAACATACGTGTACTTTGCAATTTCTTTTGTACTTAGGTTAAGTTTCAGATAAATGCAGAAACTCAATTCCGAATTTTGAAGATTGGGCTGTATCAAAGCTAGTTTATCAAAAAAATCAGGATATAAAACTTTAAATTTACTTAAAAGACGGGGAGAGTTTTCTTTTGCTAATCTTAAAATTTCATCTTCTGCTAAATTCTTCATAATAATTACATTAAATTTTCATTAATCTGATAATCATTACACTAAATATTTCTTTCTGACTGAATGATTCAGTTTTTTTAAATGAGAATTATCTGAGCTATATCAAATTAATAATCAAATATATTAGAATTTTATGCCATTTTTTTATGATCGAAATCACAGAAACCATGAATGTTTAGAAGGTGTTTTATTTAGAATTATTTATCCATTCACAATGATTTCTCCGTTTGGATGTAAAACCTGCTCCTGTGATCAGTACCGATTTGTTTTCTAACTGCATGATTTCAACTTTATAAATTATATTTTTTTTTATGATCTAAAAGAAAATTTTCCTTTTGTCTATTTTTAAAAAACTATCTTTTTCCATTCTTTTGATAGTTCTGATGACTGTTTCTACACGCAATCCTGTAAGATTTGCAATTTGTTGTCGTGTTAATTGTATCTGAAAAGAAAGAGGAATATCATCACTGTGAAAACTTTTCAAATATTCCAATAGTCCCGTCAGTCTTATCACAGGATCATTTGCTGCTAAATTCTGCATCATAATAGATTGATAATACATCCGTTGAGACATGCAAGAATTTATCTGAACAGAAACTTCGGGATGCTTTTCTATAAGATGCAAAAAATTTGGTTTTGAAACTTTAATTACTTTACATCCGGTAATTGCTTCTGCATTTATCGGATATTTTTTATCGATGAACAGCATAGAATCACCGAAACTCTGACCTTCACCTAAAATATTGTGAATAAATTCTCTCCCTTCATCATCCTGATTATTTTCTTTCACTTTACCTTCCACAATCTGGAAATAATTCATCGGAATATCTCCCTGATTAAAAATTTTCTCTCCTTCCTCGTAAAATTTTATTTCGCCTCCAAAAGATTTTAACAGGTCTTCATCCAACTTTGTGCAGCTGATTGTTTTCATTGTTTTAAGAATAGTTTTTTTGTTGTATTTCTAGACAAATGTATGCCAAATTTCTATATTGATATGCATTGATAATATCCTTTTCGTATTTGTGTTCTATCAGTAAAAAAAGTTAAACTGATTTTGATTTCATCAAATTTAAGACATTATTGATTATGATTAGAATCATAAAGCAAGATTTTTCAGATAAATTATATTGGTTTTAAACCTTATTTTGAGATAATTGTAATTATTTTGATTTTTTTGAATAATTTGGTTAGATTTTTGAAGCTGAATCTTTACAGGATCAAATTCTGTAACGCAGAGAAATTACAACTTTCTCTTTTTTATTTAAACCAACACTTAAAATATTAATTATGTCGACAGAAAATCTTATGCATTCAGATGCTATCAAGAAAATTAAGGAGCTTTCAGAAAAAGCCAGAATTTGTATGTTCGCAACTGATCTAGAAACCTTACCCATTACTTCAAGACCAATGTCACTACAGGAAACTGATGAAGCCGGAAATCTTTGGTTCATAAGCAGTGATGCAAGCAACAAAAATTTTGAAATCAAAGACGACCGCAGAGTTCAGCTATTCTTTATGAACAACAGTAATTCTGAATATCTCTCAATCTATGGTGAAGCTACCATTTATAAAGATAAATCTACAATCGAAGAAAAATGGTCTGCAATGGCAAATGCCTGGTTCGATGGTAAAGATGATCCTAATGTATCCATCATAAGAGTTGAGCCAAAAGAAAGCTATTATTGGGATACAAAAGCAGGAAAACTGGTGAGTATGCTAAGTTTTGTTGCAGCAGCAGTTACCGGAAATAAGACGGATAATTCTGATGGTGTGGAAGGTAATGCAACTGTTTAAAGTCAAAAAGTAATATAAACCATGATTTTTGAAGATCAACCGCATGCTGTTCACCAGGAATTGGGCAGCATGCCACACGAAAACTTAAAGTTTATTACCAATATCATCAATTTTACTGGTGATAAATCTTTTATTCTCACCTCTTTGCAAAAAATTCAAAGCAGTACGCTGTGTGAGATAAAGAAGAATACTATTAACAACTTTATACAGGAATATGCATTGAACTTTGATGGTTTTGTAGAAAATGATATCTATTCTCATCAAAATGAAAGCGTAAGACTCTGCCCATTAGCTGCAAAAAAGTCTTTTGAAAAAGTAATGCGAGAACAGGAATACCTGAACAGACTCGTGAATATTCTTAATCCTGAATGACTGACGTGATGATCAATCTGGCATAAAATTTTTTCTTGCCAGTTCTTTTCTCACTCTGCTCAGGCTTTCAGGAGTAATTCCCAGGTAAGACGCCACCATCCATTGTGGAACTCTGAGCAATAAATCAGGATACATTTTGATGAATTTTAAGTATCTTTCTTCAGCAGTTTCTCCCAGTAAAGAATTGATTCTGTCCTGCAAACTCTTTACGTGTTTCTGAAGTACGAGATCATTTTTTTCGATGCTGTTCGGAAATTCTTCCAGAAGTTTATTAAAAAAATCACGAGGTAAAATCGAAACTTCAGAATCTTCTACTGCCTCAATATAGTAATTTGATTTTTCACTAAAGTAAAGACTGCTTCGGTCACCAATTAACCAATTTTCCGGAGCAAACTGTATAATGTGTTCTTTGCCGTTCTTATCAATCGAATACATTCTTAAAAGTCCTTTTTCTACAAAAAAAGTATTGCGGCAGACTTCTCCGTACTGTAACAAAAGATCTCCTTTAGAAAATTTTTTGATTTCGTAATGAATGCTGCAAAGACTTAGCCTTTCCGCAGGCACTTCAAGCACTTTTGCTAAGTAGGTAGTCATATTACTCATGAGACAATCTGGCTTAAAGTGATATCCTGATGAGATTCGTTGTTGATTTCGTTACCGTTTTCTATGACAATCAATTGTGGACTTTCATGTCTGATACCAAAATCTTCAGCGATTTTATTTGAAATATTTCTGTGAGCCAAAAGATCTAAAAAATAGAGAGTTGCTCCATGTTCTTCGGCTTCCTCAATTTCTTTTTCAAAGTTTCTCAAAACAGTTTTACTGATAAAACAGCTTGTAGAATGTTTGAAAATTGCAATTTTTCCTGAATGAGATTTTTTTATTGCTTCTTCTAAATCTTTTTCAGATTCAATTAAATTCCAAAAAGATTTGGATTGATTCTCTTCCTGTTTTCCGCCAAATATTTTATTTAAAAAGCTCATACATTAAATTGTTTTAAATGATGATTGAGATGTTTATATTCCAAAAATCCCCAATCTTTTTCTTTCATCTTACCGAATAGTACGTGATCGTCTGGTAAAGTGTGACTTTCGTAAGCCTTACTATATTCATGAAGTATTTTCAGAAGGCTATTTTTTGCTACCACAAATTCACATTCAAAATTAACGATTAGTTTTTGAAAAGTCGGCATATTTGGAGGAATTCCGTTATTGAAAATCTGAATTTCTTTTTTCGTTAAAATTCCGATTGCCCGGATAACAAAATTAGGTTTGGGAATATCTATTTTTTTTAAAGGAATTTTTAAAATAAGCTCGCAATGCGTCAGCATCTGCGCTGCGCTCATACTCCCCCATTTTTTTTGAGAATTTTCTGAAAGCTGAGAAATTCTTTCTATAATTTCGTCAAAATCTTTTCTATTGTGCAGGCTTTTTTTTACCACCCTTTTTCTGTCCTTAAATTTTCTATATGGGCATAGTGGTGGTTGCAATGCCATGCATAAAGTGCTAAATAATATCTTAAATTGTAATCATGATCTTTTTCGGGATGACGGAAAGTTCTTTCAAACTGTCTATTGGTCAATGTTTTCAATAAAACATACCATCTTTGATGAATACCTTTCAACATTCTCATTGCTGGTTTTACCGGGATATTCATGCTGTCCTGTAGTTCGGCCCATTTGGCTTCCTCATACGGTTTTATGATAGGATTATCTTCAGTTAAAGCCAGTTTAAAACGGATAAAACTGTTTGCATGACTGTCTGCTAAATGATTGACAAGTTGTCTTACTGTCCATCCGCCTTCTCGATATGGTGTGTCCAGTTGTTCGTCGGAAAAATCTTCAATAAGTTTTTTTAATTTTTCAGGAAAATTTTTGATGACTTTGATGTGATTTTCCAGTTCTATGTCACAACTGGTATCGCCTTGCTGAAAATCACCGATTGGAAATTTCTTTATATCTAAATTATTCATTTTTAAATTTAATTTAAATCAGCAATTATCAATGATTCTTGCAGTTTTGTTTGTTGTAAATTTATCAAAAATTCAAGAATTTAATAGAGTAAAAAGTATAATTTTTAGAGATATTACTCATAGAATTTAGGAGCAAAAAAGCTCCAGCTCTATTTAAGTTAAACTATTAATAACCATGTAAATCAATATCTTCTGTTCTTTGTAAGGTGATTTTTTTACCCATTTTCTTTTGAATCACTCTGAAATGCTGCAATTCATCATCCGTCAGAATATTGATTGCGATTCCTTTTTCCCCTGCTCTACCTGTTCTGCCGATACGGTGGATGTAATCTAAAGGCGAACGTGGCAATTCGTAATTAATCACACAAGGCAAAGATTCAATGTGAATACCACGACCAATTAAGTCGGTTGCCACCAAAATCTGAGCTCCGTTTACTTTAAATTCTTCAAGATTATTTCTACGGGCACCCTGTGATTTCTGACTGTGAATAGCAACAGCTTTTATTTTGTTTTTCTTCAGCTTTTCGACCAGATTATCTGCTGATTTAGTAGATGAAACAAATATTAAAGCTTTTTCAACTTTTTTTTCCTTAATTAAATAACGCAAAAAAGGACCTTTGTTTTCAGGAGAAACGTGGTAAGCGACTTGCTCGATATTTTCGATTTCAACCTCGTCTTTTTTAATTTCAATCAATACAGGATTCATTGATAAACGCTGTCTCATTTCAGAAACTTTGTCATCAAGAGTTGCAGAAAATAAAGTGGTCTGTTTCATAACAGGCATCATCCCGAAAAGCTTATTCATCTCTTCACCAAAACCAAGCTGAAACATTTTGTCTGCTTCATCAATCACCAAATGCTGAATTCCTGAAATACTCAATGCATTGTGATCAATCAAATCTAATAAACGACCAGGCGTTGCAATAAGAACTTCTACTCCAAACATTCCTTTCATTTGTGGATTGATAGAAACACCGCCGTAAACTGCCATTGTACGTATCTCACGCTTTAGATTTTCTGTAAAAGCTCTGAAAACTTCATCAATCTGAATGGCTAATTCTCGTGTAGGAACCAATATCAAAACCTGAATATTCCGATCTTTTTTTACTTCTGCATTCTGCAATTTTTCTAAAATCGGCATTACAAAGGAAGCTGTTTTTCCTGAACCGGTTTGTGCAATTCCTATCAGATCTTTTCCTTTTAAAATAACAGGAATCGCCTGCTCCTGAATGGGAAATGGCTTTAAATAGCCGAGTTTGTTAACAGAATGAATGATATTGTGGGATAATCCTAAAGATTCAAATGACATAAATATTGATTTAATGCAAAGATAAGCTATTGCCATTGGGTTATAGTCATCAAATTGTTTTTCACTCATTTTTATGATGACGAATGCCGTTTTGTCCGATATTCTGAACTTGGACAATTATTTGAGTGGAATAGTTTAAATTTAGAAAACTAAATAGCTAAATATGAAAAAAGCATTAATAATAGTTGACGTACAAAATGATTTCTGTGAAGGTGGGGCTCTGGCTGTACCTGAAGCAAATGAAATAATTCCTTATATCAATCTTCTGATGGAAGAGAATGAATATGATCAAATTGTACTTACTCAAGACTGGCATCCTGCAAATCATAAAAGTTTTGCCAGCAACAACGGGAAAAAGGTTGGTGAAAGCATTATTTTAAACGGAGTTCCGCAGTTTATGTGGCCGGATCATTGTGTGGAAGGAACTTTCGGAGCAGAATTTCATAAAGATTTAAACAGAGAAAAGGTAACTCATATCATACAGAAAGGGAAAAATACTGAGATAGATGCTTACAGTGGTTTTCAGGATAACAATCATTTTATGAAAACCGGTTTGGATGATTTCTTAAAGTATCATGATATTCAGTTGGTAGAAATTGTTGGTTTAGCGATGGATTACTGTGTGAAATTCACAGCTACGGATGCCGTTGCCAATGGTTATGTAACCTGTCTGCACTTTAACGGAACAAAAGCTGTCAACGTAAAACCGGATAATGGAAAAGATGCTATTTTTGAAATGATTCAGAAAGGGGTGACGGTTTTAGGATAATTCATGAAGTTAAGAGTCTGTTCACTTTAAAACTATAAAACACAAAAAGACGCAGAAATCAATTCTGCGACTTTTTATTTTTAGATTTCATGAATGAATTAAACTTATAATTCATCATTCAAAACTCATCGGTTTTAAAGCATTTTCAGAGTATTCACTTCCAAATCCGTAAGGATTCTCCAGTGCCCTCTTTTGATGTTTTTCTTGGTTAATCCTGCAAACATTACTCTGTCTAAAGCTTCCACTTCGTATCCTAATCTTTGGAAAATTCTTCTGATCACACGGTTCCAGCCAATATGAATTTCCATTCCGATTTCATTTCTGGGCTTGCCTTCGATGAATGAAATTTGATCTACCATTGCAATTCCTTCTTCCAAACGAATACCTTCCACAATAAGCTTCATATCTTCATTGGTCAGTTTTTTATCCAAAGTCACATGATAGATTTTTTTAGCATCAAAAGATGGATGCGTAAGTTTCTTGGTCATGTGTCCGTCATTGGTTAAAAGAATAACTCCTGTGGTAGAACGATCCAGTCTTCCAACCGGGAAAACTCTATAGGGAGATGCGTTAGCAACAAGGTCCATCACTGTTTTTCTTGCCTTGTCATCTTTTGTTGTAGAAATATAACCTTTTGGCTTGTTAAGAAGTACATAAACCGGTTTTTCAGGTGTGATATTTTGTCCGTCAAAAACCACTTTATCAGTTTTTTCGACTTGGTATCCCATTTCATTCACTACCTTTCCATTCACTTCTACCAAACCTTGAGTAATCAACTCATCAGCTTCTCTTCTGCTGCAGATTCCCGAGTTTGCGATATATTTGTTAAGACGGATTGTATCTTTGTGAACGTCCTTTTCAACCTTCTTAAATCTTCTTTTCTGTACAAAAGATCTTGCTCTGTCGTCATCTCTGTCATTTTCACTGCCAGGTTTTCTTCCGTATTTTAAGCTTCCTCTTTCGTATTTTCCTCTTACATCTGAGCTGCTTCTTCCTTCACCACCTCTCTTGAAGTTGGTTTGGCCAAAAGACTTTCTCTCTTCGCTTTTATTGGATACAAATGGTTCTTTTTCAGTTTTTGAGTATTTTTTTTCCATTCGACTCTCATAGCTTGTATCAGATCTCCTAGAATCAGGTTTTTTAAAAGGTCTAGAGCTGTCTGTCGCTCTGTCACTTCTGCTGAAGGGCTTTTTCTCAAAGTTTGATGAGCCGTTCTCATTTCTATCTTTTGATTCAAAACTTTTCTCACCCGTTTTTGAAAATGGCTTTTTGAAAGATTTTGAATCTGAAGAATTTCCAGATTTAGGAGAGCGAGGACTATCCGAATTTCTTGTTGAAGATCTCGGTTTTTTTGGTCTTCCTGAATTATTATTGTCTCTGCTCATTCTAAATATTTTTGCAAAGATAGTAATTTAGTTACGAGTTAGAAATTAAGAATCATAACTTTGTACGATTGTATGCTTATTAATGTCATTAAAATTAAAAAAATGATTACTTTTTTAGACGATAATTTTTCTCAGTTAAACCATTTTCTTACCGAAAATACATTCACGAAAATATTTATTCTCGTAGACGAAAACACTCATGAATATTGTCTTCCTAAACTTTTAGGCAATCTGGAAACCGATATCAGCTTTGAAATTCTGGAAATTGAGGCGGGTGAAGAAATGAAGAACATTCAGACAGCCAATCATTTGTGGGAAATTTTAACGGAAATGAAATCTGATCGGAAAGCACTGATGATTAATCTTGGTGGTGGTGTTATTACAGATATGGGTGGTTTCGTGGCTTCTACTTATAAGAGAGGTATTAAGTTCATTAATATTCCTACGACACTTTTATCAATGTGTGACGCATCCATTGGCGGAAAAACAGGAATAGATTTAATGCATTATAAAAATATGGTGGGAACTTTCAGTTTTCCGGAACAGATTTTTGTTTTTCCTCAATTTTTAGAAACTCTTCCTTATAAAGAGTTACGAAGTGGCTTTGCAGAAATGCTGAAACACGGATTGATTGCAGACAAAATACATTGGGATAATTTGGTCACCATTCAAAAAATAGATGCTGAAAGTTTATTTCCACATATTCAAACTTCGATGGATATTAAACAGGAAGTTGTAGAGAAAGATTTTCACGAGAAAAATATAAGAAAAACGCTGAACTTCGGTCATACTATCGGTCATGCGGTAGAAAGTTTATGCTTGGAGAAAGGAAATCCTATTCTTCATGGTGAGGCTGTAGCTTTAGGAATGATTTGTGAAACTTATCTTTCATTTCTTGAAAGTTTAATTTCTGAACAAGATTCTGAAAAAATTATTGAGAACATTCAGAGATATTTTCCATTTATCAATTTGGATGAGTTTAAAGATGATGATCTGTTCAATGTATTACTTAATGACAAAAAGAATACAGATACAAAAATCAATTTTTCGTTACTTTCTGAAATTGGTCATTGCGTTTTTGACTATGAATGTACAACAGAAAATATACTGACATCCATTAATTTTTATAAAAAAAGGAGTGGATTTTAGTGAAATTTAAAGAAATACTATTTAATACATAGTGTTTATTGTTGTTCTTTAAATTACTGAAAATCAATGTTTTAATTTTTTATTGTTATTTTACTGATTTCTATCATGTCTGGTTTAGGGTGCAAAATGTAGTTTTGGCAAACAATTTGAAAGATACCACTCGTCAAACTCGAAAAATAGTTTTGACAGAGATTTAGAAATAAAAATAATAAATATTAAAATTTAAAGTTATGAAAAAGTTAATTTTAGGACTAGCTGTTACAGCAAGTTCATTAGCATTCGCTCAGACAACGACAACAAAAACATCTTCATCAGACATTAGATTTGGTGCTAAGGCAGGAATGAACGTATCTTCATTATCAGAAGATGCAGGTCTTGAAGATCAAAAATCAAAAATCGGTTTTAACGCAGGTGTTTTTGCAAATATTCCAATTGCTGCATCTTTTAGTATTCAACCAGAGATTTTATACAGCCAGTATGGAGCTAAAATCGAAAGCAGAGACGAATTTACTGTTGCTGGTGTAACAACTAGAAATGTTGAATCTTACTCAACAAATTTTGATTACATTACTGTACCGGTAATGTTCCAATATAACTTTGTACCAAATTTCTATGTTGAAGACAGGTCCAGAACTTGGATTTATGATTTCAGCTAAAAATAAAGGTGACAGAACTACTACAGTTACAAGTGGATCTAATACTTCAACAAGTACAGCTAGTTATACAGATGATATCAACAAAGATAATCTGAATACTGTAAACTTAGGTATCGGTTTAGGTGCTGGTTATTATTTCACAGATAATATCGGTATCACTGCAAGATATGTTGCTGGTGTAACAGATGTTGTTAAAGACAGACCAAACGGTTCTGATGCTGTAAGAAACAATACTTTCCAAGTTGGTTTAGCTTACAAATTCTAAGAATTTAAATAAATCTTATTCAATAAAAAAGGTCAGACTTAATTTTAAGTCTGACCTTTTTATATTAAATTATTGTTTTAATTAAACAATTCTATTTCTTCTCCTTTCGCTACAGGATATTCTTCTGTAAAACATCCGAAACAATGATTTGAAGATCCTAAAATTGCTTTCAGATTATCTGTACTCAAAAATTCTAAAGAATCTACTCCCAGATAAACTCTCAATTCTTCAGTGGTCATATTGGCAGAGATCAAATCGTCTTTTGATGGTGTGTCAATTCCTAAATAACACGGTGCAATAATTGGTGGAGATACACTTCTGAAATGAATTTCCTTCACTCCTGCTTCTTTCAAGATTTTAACCAGTCTTTTTGAAGTCGTTCCACGAACGATTGAATCGTCGATAATTACTACTCTTTTACCTTTAATTTCAGATATAATGGGGTTGAGTTTCAAGTTCACTACCCTTTCTCTCATTTCCTGAGTCGGTACAATGAAACTTCTTCCGATGTATCTGTTTTTAATCAAAACCGGACGGAAAGGTATTCCCGAAGCTTTAGAAAAACCAATCGCAGCCGGAACTCCGGAATCTGGTACACCAATCACGATATCTGCATCTACAGGAGCCTGTTCCCAGATTTTCTCCCCAGATTTTTCTCTGATTTCGTAAACATTAATATTTTCTAATGTAGAATCGGGTCTTGCAAAGTAAATATATTCAAACGAACATATTCTTTGTTTTCCTTTTTCTTCATTCACCATGTAAGAATTCAGTTTTCCAGGCTCATTTTCATTGGTATAAATGATTTCTCCCGGAAGAATATCACGTACATATTGTGCTCCAACAGCGTCTAATGCTACAGATTCTGAAGCAACAACATATGTTTTTTCATCTACTGCTCCTAAAACCAAAGGTCTGATTCCGTTGAAATCTCTGAAAGCGAAAAATTTATTTCTCGTCATTCCGACCACAGAATATGCACCTTCAATTTTTTCCATGGTTGCTTTGATAGCACCACGTAACCCCAGATCAAGATTTTTTTGAATCAATCTTAAAATAACTTCAGAATCTGAAGTGGCTCTGAAAACTACACCTTCAGCTTCCAATTCATTTTTTAGTTCTCTCGCATTGGTCAAATTACCATTGTGAGCGATAGAAAGAATAATCTGATCGTATTCGTTTTTGGCGAAAAATGGCTGAAAATTATATTTCTTTTTGTCTCCTGCAGTCGTATAACGAGTGTGCCCGATTGCAGAATTTCCCATAAAAGTTTCAGGATCATTGATCTCTTTATAAACATCCAAAACCAAACCTTCATCTTTCATGTTGGTGATTTTCCCTTCTTTAAGAACAGAAATACCACAAGCTTCCTGACCTCTGTGCTGCAAAGCAAAAAGCCCGAACTGTGAAAGTGAGAACGTATCAAGATCATTATCAGAATACATTCCGAAGATACCACACTCCTCATTGGGAGCATCCAGTCTTTCTTCTTCCTTCGTTCTGAAAAGATTTCTTCCGTAGGTTTGAGTCTCAAACTGTTTTAAATATTCACTTTTATGAATGTCTAAACTTTTCATTTTTATTTTTTCTAAATTAGAAGTTAGATATTAGATGTTAGAAATTAGTCTAAGTTAACTTCAATTATAATTTTAAACTTGTCAATGAATAAATCATTTTCTGTATCTCAGCTAAAAGTTGTTTTAAAGGAATATTTTAGTTCAGAAATAAAATTTAAATCTATTAATAATTGTAATTGAGTTTGTAGCTCATATGTGAGCCAAAAACAATTACAAGAAATTGATAAAATTCATTTTTATTATTTCTTCTCGCTCCTTCTGCAATATTTTAAGGTATTGAAACTGCACATCTTCTGATTTGAGAAAGCAAACCAAATTTTTCTTTATTCTTTAATTCTGCAGTAACCATATAAACTTCTTTAACCAAAGCCATTGATTTACTCCAAACTTTAAGATCTTCTGTTCTGTGCGATTTCATACTAACCTCTAATATCTAACTTCTAACTTCTCAATCTTACTTATTAAGTAAAGTTTTCAGTCTGTTGTAGATCTCAACGTAAGCTTCTGTCACTTCGCCAAGATCTCTTCTGAATCTGTCTTTATCCAGTTTCTTCATCGTGTCTTTGTCCCAAAGTCTGCAAGTATCAGGAGAAATTTCGTCAGCTAGGATGATTTCACCAGTTGAAGTTTTACCCAATTCGATTTTGAAATCTACCAGGATGATATTCATTTTATCAAAAAGATCGATCAGAATTTCGTTGATATCTGCTGTTAATGCATACATTTCTTTCAATTCTTCGTAAGTCGCTGCTCCTAAGAAAACTGCGTGGTGATCATTGATTAGCGGATCTCCTAATTCGTCTTTTTTGTAGCAGATATCAAAAATGGTAACCGGAGATTTGATTCCTTCTTCAACTCCTAATCTTTGTGCCATACTTCCTGCAGAATAGTTTCTTACCACCATTTCCAAAGGAATAATAGATACTTTTTTTACCAATTGCTCTCTTTCGTCCAATTGCTTAATGAAATGAGTTTTGATTCCTTTTTCATTTAAATATTCAAAAATCAAAGTGGTGATGGCGTTATTCATCTCACCTTTCAGATCAACTGATCCTCTTTTTTGAGCATTAAATGCTGTAGCATCGTCCTTAAAACGTACTACTACCTCATCAGGATTATCGGTAGCAAATACCTGTTTTGCTTTACCTTCATACAACATTTCTTTCTTTTGACTCATAATTTTTACTTTTTTAAAAGGAAATCGCGAATCTACGGCTTCCGTTTTTGTATTAGATTTATATTATTTAATTAAAATTCCTGTTAAAACAGCTATTCCAAAGCTGAGCAATGTGCCAATGAGTACATATTCTGTCAGCTTTCTCTGTTTTGCCTGTGCTAGATCACTGAATCTGAAAACAGATTTTGCAGCAACCATAAATCCTACGCCTTCCCAGTGATTGACTATGATAAAAGTAAAAACTAAAAGGCGTTCTAATATTCCGATATATTTTCCGGCACTCGATAAAGATTCGGTTTGTATTTTACTTTGAGCTTCTGCAACCGGCGTCCATGAGGACAATAAAGTTTTAATGATAATCGACGCTGGAGCCGTTAAAAATAAAACTGCAATTAATATTTTTAAAAAGTTCTGGTCTTTTAAAAACTCAAAATTAAATTCATTAAAATAAAAAGAAATGCCTGCAATCACTGCAATATGCAAAAGCTGATCAATAAAAAACCATCTTCTTTTTGTTTTGATATTTTGAAACTGAAGCTTTGCTGCATCAATGATAAAATGTGAAACTCCTACAGAAACGGCTACCCACCACAACTCAAGATTCCATAGAAAAATAAAACTTAAAATGGTGTGAATCAGAATGTGAAGGTACAAATATTTGCTCCTCAGTTTTCTGTTTTCTTTATCTGAAACCCAAGAATTTGGCTGAAGAATAAAATCTCCGAGTAGATGCGCCAATATGAGTTGAGTAAATATCATGTTACAGTTCTGAGATTTTCTTTCTAAAGTATTGGTTGGTTTCTACAATAAGCTCGTAGTTGGCACGTTTCAGTCTTTGGCTGATGGATGACTGTGAGATTGCAAATTTTTTGGCAAGATCTTCCTGAGTTATGTCGTTATTCATGATCATTTCGTGGATGATTTCGGCAGTTGCCATCGTCCAGTTATCAAAATCTTTTGAAGACCATTTAAGCAGAATGTTGAGATCACGATCTAAAGAATCGTTTGAGGTTTTGATAGAAACAGTATGTCCATCACTTTTAAGATCATTCAGTAGTCTCCCGGAATTCACATAAGCTGTACCGTTGGATTCTGTGATTTTCTCCGATGAGAAATTTTCTTCTCCGATGCCAATTGCAATTCTTACGTCTAAATTTTCCTGACTTCTGATAAGAGATTTGATGGCTAAAAAACGCCAGAAAACGTCATCAATATTACATTTGAACTGAAATTCGTCTCCTCTGTAGATTTCCCATGTTTGTGGAGCACTTCCCCACTTTTCAAGAAGATTTTTTAGTCTGGTGATCCAAACTTCAGTGTCTGCATGTTGCGAATTAATAATATCACCGGTGATGACCGCTATCATTCTGCAAATATAAGCATAAATACTTATATGTAAAAATTATAAGCAGACCCACTTATAGATATTAATTATTAATGAATCTGCTCATGTCAATATTGATTGAATATCAAAATTATCTTTTTATAAATTGATAGATTTTGTCATCTAATTTCAGTAAATAATTTCCTGTCTGTAGATACTGAACAAATATATTTTTTTTGTTTTTAAAAGGATTTTTCTCAGAATAAATTAGTTTACCGGACCTATCTAAAATTTCTGCAGATTTAATTGGATCTGTATTTCCGGTTACATAAATATTTTCATTGACAGGATTTGGATAAATTTTAAATTCTTTATTGGCTAAAATAATATCCGAAGTGGAAAGTGTTCCCAGATTCTGACAATAATCGCTTGCATAAGAATCCCATTCTGAAATATTAAATATCGTTGTTGGATTGTTGATTGTACCTTTTCTATATAAAGATACGTTTGACAATGTGGAAGTATTTGATTGTCCCGGTAATCCGATTCCGTCTACAGTTGCAAATTTATATCTCAATTCGATGTAATTGCTTCCTGTAAAAGTCATTTGCGGAGCAGCCGTTACAAATTTTGCCTGATTGATTGTGTAACATGAAAAATTGGCAGAAGGATTCAAAACAGCAAAAACTTCATTATTCTGAATTGTTCCTTCCAATTCATAAGGATCTACAAAATAATAATTTGATCCGCTGAAAAACTGAATCGACAGTCTGTAATCACTCAAATTAACCGGATGTCCTGTTTTATTGGTAATTTCTAAGGCTTTATTATTTGCAGTTCCTTCCAGATATTTTGAAACAAATAAATCTTTTGCATAAATATCATTTGCTAAAGTTGTTGTAGTAACTATATTACTGTCGGGAGAAAATAAATATCCGTTATCATAAGCTTTAACCGTAAACTGATAGGCAGTTGATGGCGTTAAATGATCAATACTTATTGAAGTTCCTTTTGTGGAAGCAACTAAAGTTCCGTTCTGATAAATTTTATAACCTATGACATCAGTGCTTGTACTCGGAGACCAGCTTAAGTTCACAAAATATGCACTGTTTTGAGTCACCGTTAAGTTTGTCGGAGTTTGCGGGCCAACAGCATCAGAAATTTGTGACCAGATTGCATTAACCCAGGAAGGATTATCAACGAAAGGATTTCTGTTTTTCTGAATGGTATAAACTGCATTGTTCCTGTCAATTTCTTTCTGAGAAACAGGATCCTGTGCGTGCCACTGTAGAAGCATGGTAAGATAAGCAGGATCAAAACCTCTTTCCTCTGTTCCGTCTAAAGGATTCGTGTCAGACGCAGGATTTATATTGTTATTAAAATTAAAAGTTCCCAGTTTCCCTTCATATCTTACTGCGAAATAAAGGATACTTCTGGCTACATCACCTTTAAATTCATTGATGGGTTCATAAACACGTCCTGTATAAGTAACCCCAGGAATTGCGCAATTCCCGATTTTTGAAGAATTTGTGAAGGTGTGAAATATTGTAGAACCCACGATTCCATAAGGATAGTTACTTCTCAACTGATTGATTCTTGCATCAGTAGGCAATACGAAAAACAAATCAGAGTACATCGGATAATTGCTGTAAAATGTACTTTGCGGCATCATGTGTTCTCTGTTCCAGCCCTGTCCTTCTGCCGAAGCGCTGCCTATAATGTTTGCTGAAGTATATTCATAAGAATCCGCTCCTGTAGGAATTTCAGAATACATATCCAGTAAAATCGTAGTGTTTGAAGCACCATGATCGTAATATTTATCCAGATCTGTCTGGTTATAGTAGTTGGTAAGATCACCGTAATTCCAATTGATATTTTTTTCAGCAATGATATCATGTACTTTAGATTTCAATGCATAACCCGAAAGTCCTGACGTTCCATTATAATATCCCACAGGAATCTGAGAAAATGCAAACGATGAAATCAGTAAAAGAGGAAGTAAGAGTTTTTTCATACTTTAAAATTGGTTGCTAAATTAATATTTATTTGTAATTTTAGGAGAATAACTTTATTAATAATATATTAAGTTTAGCATTGTAAAATTCTGATAAATAAAAGATTAGAAAAAAAAATAAAGCAAATGTTAATTTTTCTTAGTATTTCCGCAATTTAAGTATCTTTGGGCATTAACTATTATCTAATATGAATACAGAAACGATCAACAACATCAAAATGATAGCTGAAACAGCAAAAGAATTTGCTGAGAAAAATATCAGACCCAATATTATGGAGTGGGACGAAAGTCAGACTTTTCCGAAAGAATTATTTCATCAATTAGGTGATATGGGTTTTATGGGAATTGTTATTCCTGAGCAATATGGTGGTTCTGGTTTGGGTTATCATGAGTATGTGACTATTTTGGACGAGATTTCTCAGGTTGATCCTTCAATCGGGCTTTCTGTAGCAGCTCACAATTCATTATGTACCAATCATATTTATGAATTCGGAAATGAAGAGCAGAGAAATAAGTGGCTTCCTCAGTTAGCAACCGGAAAAGTAATCGGAGCTTGGGGTTTAACAGAGCATAATACAGGATCTGATTCTGGAGGAATGTCTACAACTGCAGTAAAAGATGGTGATGAGTGGGTTATCAATGGAGCTAAAAACTTTATTACTCATGCAATTTCCGGAGACATTGCTGTGGTAATGACAAGAACCGGAGAAATTGGTGCTAAAAATAATTCTACAGCTTTCGTTCTTGAAAAAGGAATGGCTGGTTTTACTTCAGGTAAAAAAGAAAATAAATTAGGAATGCGTGCTTCAGAAACTGCTGAGCTTATTTTTGATAATGTTCGTGTACCAGATTCTCACCGTTTAGGAGAAGTAGGTGAAGGTTTCAAGCAGGCAATGAAAATATTAGATGGTGGTAGAATTTCTATTGCTGCTCTAAGTTTAGGAACTGCAAGAGGTGCATACAAAGCTGCTCTAAAATATGCTAAAGAAAGACACCAGTTCGGAAAATCTATTGCTACTTTCCAGGCGATCAACTTTATGTTAGCTGATATGGCAACTGAAATTGATGCTGCAGAATTGTTGATTCAAAGAGCTTCAACATTGAAAAATGCCAAGCAAAAAATGACCAAAGAAGGTGCAATGGCAAAATTATACGCTTCTGAAGCTTGTGTAAGAATTTCTAACAACGCAGTACAGATCTTTGGAGGTTATGGTTATACAAAAGACTTCCCTGCTGAGAAATTTTACAGAGATTCAAAATTATGTACCATTGGAGAAGGAACTTCTGAAATTCAGAGATTGGTTATTGGAAGAGATATTACTCAATAATTTTTTTTAACATCCAAATATATGATAGCACTTGCATTTTTGTGAGTGCTATTTTTGTTTTATTAATGAACGTTTTATCATTTATTTAATGTGTTGCATAATATTTTAAATTAATTGTCTAAAAATTTCTTAATAAATTTTGTTTTTCATAATATAATTTTTATTAGCTTTGGTATTCCACAATCAAAATGTTATTTATATGAAAAAACAACTATTGGTGATTGGAATGCTGGTATCAGGCATTTCTTTCGCTCAGACTGATAGACTTTGGTCTGAAGGTTCTAAAAAAACCAATTCTGAAATTTTTGAAAACAAAACAAATATTCTCAATCCGAAAATCTATCAGCTAGATCTTAACGGATTAAAAAGCGTTCTTGCTAAAGCTCCTAAAAGATTGTCTGTAGGAGAAAAATCAGAGATCATCATTTCATTTCCTAATTCTGAAGGGAGATTAGAAAACTTTAAGGTAAGAGAAAATTCAAACTTCGATCCTCAGTTAGCAGCAAAATATCCTGATATTCAATCTTATGTAGGTGAAGGTCTTGATGATCCCAATTCTACAGTTTATTTCAGTATTTCACCATTAGGATTATCTTCAATGGAAATTTACGGAGATAAATCTGCTGTTTTTATCGAGCCTTATGCAAAAGATCTTTCGTCGTATGTTGTGTATAAAAAATCAGACAAAAAAGATAACCTAAGTGCTTTTGAATGTACCGTTATCGATGTTGCTCAAAAAGGAATCACTACATCAACTCTCGCTGCAAGACCAAATGCAGATGATGCCAAATTAAGAACGTTCCGTTTGGCGCTTTCTTCAACTGGAGAATATACAACCTATTTCGGAGGTACAAAAGCTCTAGCTTTAGCAGCAATGAATAACACAATGACTCGTGTAAACGGTGTTTTTGAAAAAGATTTTGCAGCAAGAATGGTTTTGATTGCCAATAATGATGCGGTAATTTATACAAGTGCTTCATCAGATCCTTATTCTGCAGCTGCGCAGATGAACAATTGGAATTCTCAGCTTCAATCTACCTTAACCTCAGTAATCGGTGAAGCCAATTATGATGTCGGGCATTTATTTGGAGCTTCCGGTGGTGGCGGAAATGCCGGTTGTATCGGATGCGTTTGTGTAAATGGTTCCAAAGGCAGCGGTTACACATCTCCATCAGACGGAATTCCATCAGGTGACAATTTTGATATAGATTATGTAGCTCATGAACTAGGACATCAGTTTGGAGGAAATCACACATTCTCTCATGCCAATGAAGGCACAGGTGTCAATATGGAGCCCGGTTCAGGATCAACAATCATGGGTTATGCAGGGATTACCGGACAAGACATCCAGGCTCACTCAGATTCTTTCTTTCATGCAATAAGCATTCAGCAGATTACAAATAATATCAAAGCTAAAACCTGTCCCGTAAGTACTTCAACTGGCAATTCAATTCCTACTGCAGATGCCGGTTTAGATTACACGATTCCGAAAAGTACACCCTTTATGCTTACTGGTACAGGAACAGATGCTAACGGAGATTCTTTAACTTACATCTGGGAACAGGTTGATAACGCTTCATCTTCCCAAACAGGTGCAAGTTCTGCTGCAACTGCTACGAAAGCTACAGGTCCTACATTCAGATCTTTTACGCCGACCACAACTCCTGTAAGATATTTTCCGAGAATGGCTTCTCTTTTAGCAGGCGCAACAACAACAGCAGGTGCTGAGATCAATGTGGAAGCACTTTCTTCTGTTGCCAGATCTTTGAATTTCAGATTTACAGTACGTGATAACAGAGCCGGAGGTTCCGGAAACAATTCTGATGATACAAAAGTAACTGTAAACTCAACTGCATGGACCATTCATCATTACTTCTCAAGGTACTTCAACAACATATACAGGCGGAAGTTCTCAAAACGTAACATGGAACGTTGCCGGAACAACTGCAAATGGTGTCAATACTGCCAATGTTGATATTCTTTGGTCAACAAATTCCGGCACCACATGGACTACTTTGTTAGCAGGAACTCCTAATGACGGATCTCAAGCTGTGGTTATTCCTAATGTGACAACAACAACAGGAAGAATTATGGTGAAAGGGAGCAATCATATCTTCTTTGATGTGAATAATGCTAATATTTCTGTGAATGCAGGTTCTGGAAGTACAGATACAGTTGCTCCAACAGCGCCTACTCTTTCCGCATCAGGAACTACTTCTACAAGCACCAATCTTTCTTGGTCTGGTGCAACAGATGCTGTAGGTGTAACAGGTTACGATGTTTATCAGGGTTCATCATTGATTGGGAATACAGCTTCTACAAATTACACAGTTGCAAGTTTAAGCCCATCTACGACCTACAGTTTTTCAGTAAGAGCAAAAGATGCTGCCGGAAATATTTCTACTTCAAGTAACTCGGTAAGCGTAACAACACTTGCAGGAAGTACAGTTACTTATTGTACAGCAACTGCAACAAATACTGCGGATGAAAGAATTGGAAACGTGACATTTGGTAGCATCAACAATACTTCAATAGGAACTGCAGGGTACGAAAATTTCACTTCTGTTTCCACCAATGTAACTAGAGGAACAGCAAATGCAATCTCCATCACACCGGTTTGGACATCTACTAAATACAATGAAGCTTATGCAGTCTACATTGATTATAATAAAGACGGTGATTTTACAGATAGCGGAGAATTAGCCTGGACAAAAACAGGTTCGCAAACAACTCCGGTTACAGGGTCAATCATAATTCCTGCAACAGCAGCACTTGGAAGTACAAGAATGAGAGTAATGATGCAATACAATTCTGTTCCTTCATCATCTTGCGGATCTTATACTTACGGGCAGGTTGAAGATTATACTTTGAATATTCTGTCATCAGGAAGAGGTGAAGATTTTAATGTCGAAAATTTAGTGACTGACATTAAATTATATCCAAATCCTGTACGAGATATTTTAAATATATCAAACACGAAGTCAGAAGATTATAGAATCTTCGATATGGGTGGAAAACTAATCAGCTCAGGAAAACTCGAAAGAGGCACAGTGAATGTAAGCGAACTTACAACAGGAGCTTACACGATCCAGATTGGAGAAATCTCAAAAAGATTTATCAAAAATTAACCATTGAAAAATTAAACTTGAAAAGGCTGCCAGAAATGGCGGTCTTTTTTTATGAGTAATGAATAATCTGTAATAAGTAATTTTGAAACTAAAAACTAAAAACCGACAACGAACAACAATTTCCCAAAATCACTATATTTGCTTTAAATTTAAAATTTCATGGACAAAATTGACAGTCTGAATCAAGTAGCAGAATTCCACACCACTTTCAAAGCTCCTATTTTGGAAACTCCACAAATTCCTTCTCAGGAAAGATGTAATCTGAGAGTTGAGCTTTTGCAGGAAGAATTAAATGAATTGAAACAGGCAATTGAAGATAAAAACTTGGTAGAAATTGCTGATGCATTATGTGATTTGCAGTATGTTTTAAGCGGAGCTGTTTTAGAATTCGGGTTGGGTGATAAATTTGTAGAATTATTCAATGAAGTTCAGCGTTCTAATATGTCTAAAGCTTGTGATAATGAAATTCAGGCAAACGAAACAGTCGAATTTTACAAAGAAAAAGAGGTTGAATCTTTTTACGAAAAATCCGGAGAAAAATTTAATGTATACAGAAAGGCAGATCATAAAGTTTTAAAAAACAAATACTACTCTCCTGCCGACCTAAAAACAATTATTGAAAATTAAGATGAGATCAAAGATTCACAAATACAATGAAAAATAGTAGAAATATGATTTGTAAAAAATTTATTACCAAAACACTTGCGGTTTCAATCATTGTATTGGGAATTCAGGAATATAGTGCACAGAAAGTTGTTGTCAATCGTGAGGTTGAAACCACCAATGACGGCAAGATGCTTTTAGGACATCAGCTTAAAGATCAGTTTGTAAAAGAACCTTATGCTGAGTGGTACACAAAAGAATTCAATGAATATGCTTTGGATCAAAAAGCTGTCGGAGAATTAAAGAAAAACAAAATCAATTCTTATAATCTCATTGTTTTCATGGGAACCTGGTGTGAAGACAGCCACAGAGATTTTCCACGATTAATGAAGATTTTAGAAGAAGTAAAATATCCGGAAGGCAAACTAACAATCATTGCGGTAAACCGTAAAAAAGAATCTCCTACCGGCGACGAATCTAAGTATAACATTCAAAAAGTTCCGACCATTATCGTTGAAAAATATGGCAAGGAAATTGGAAGAATTATCGAAATGCCGACTACAGGATATATCGAAAGAGATCTTGTGGAAATCTTAAAGAAAGATGACAAATCGGTAATTAAAGAAATATTTAAAAAAGAAAATTGAGAAATTTAAAACTTGTTATTCCATTTGTTGCAGGAATTCTTCTGATGCTGATTCTGTTTTTCAGTTTCAGATCATGCTTAAGCATTACTGAAAAAACCGAAAAATCTGATTACTATATTTTGACCAACCAAATCTCAAAGATGAACAAAATGGTCGTCTTAGAACAGGATTTTTCTGCAATGCAGAAAACTAAATTCGGTTATGAATTTCTAGGAAAAGAAATGACAAGCAATAGCGTTATTACCTACACCAAAACCAATGCGCAGGTTTCCTATGATTTAAATAAAATGAAAATTGAGGTAGATTCTGTTAATAAAAAACTGATTATTACAGATCTCCCGAACGCTGATATCAGAATTACCCCAAGTGTAGAAATTCAATCGTTAGACGATTCTTTTATCAATAGGATTTCAGAAAAGGATATTAAAAATGTGCAGCAAAAGGCAAAACAAACTGCTATTAATTCTGTAGATCAAAATAAGCTGAGAAATGAAGGCAAACAGCAATTATTGGAAAATTTGAATAATATTTTCGTTTTGGCAAAGGCTTTGAACTATACCATAGAAGATAAAACCGGAAAACTCGGTGTTCTTGGACTCTAAAATTCAAAACAATGGACTCAAACGAAGATAAAAAGAAAGAGCCTGCAAACTCTGCAGAAACTAAAAAGCAAAATGAGGATTTCCGTGATTTACCGGCATCTTCAAAAAAACAAAATCCACCGGATGTAGATAAAGAAGATATCAAAAAATCTTCAGAAAACAAATCCGGAAAAACAGATAATACTAAGTGAAAGCTTAGTATTTTTTTGTTTCATTAATAATGAAAATCATTAATTGAAAATTTCGCTAACGTCAAAATTTAAAATAAATTGTATTTTTTGTGAATTATCGTGCTACGATTTCTCAAAGATGTAAAAAATGCGTATTTTTGCAACTTAAAATTTCTTAGTAAACAATGATAAAAATTACACTTCCAGACAATAGCGTCAGAGAATTTGAGGGAGAAGTCACTCCGTTGGATGTGGCAAAATCGATAAGCGAAGGATTGGCTAGAAATACCATTTCCGCAGTTGTAAACGGCACACAAGTCGAAGTTACCACGCCTATTACTACAGATTCTACCGTACAGCTTTTGACATGGAATGATGATCTTGGCAAGAAAGCCTTCTGGCATTCTTCTGCTCACCTTTTGGCGCAGGCAATCCTTGATTTTTATCCGAATGCTCAATTAACGATCGGTCCCGCAATAGAAAGCGGATTTTATTACGACGTAGATTTCGGTGACGAAGTTTTGTCTGAAAAAGATTTTGAGAAAATTGAAAAGAAAGTTTTAGAAAATGCTAAAAAAGCTTCTACCTTCTCACTATACCCTGTTTCTAAAGAAGAAGCTTTAAAAACATATGCAGACAATCCTTATAAAGTAGAATTGATCTCTAATCTTAATGATGGTGAAATCACTTTTGTAACACATGATAATTTCACAGATCTTTGTCGTGGCGGTCACATTCCAAATACCGGAATTGTAAAAGCAGTAAAGATTTTGAATGCTGCAGGAGCTTATTGGAGAGGAAATGAGAAAAATCCTCAGTTGACAAGAGTGTACGGTATTTCTTTCCCAAAACAGAAAGAACTGACTGAATATCTAGAGTTATTAGAAGAAGCGAAAAGAAGAGATCACAGAAAATTAGGTAAAGAATTAGGGATTTTTGCTTTTTCAGAAAAAGTAGGTGCCGGTTTACCACTTTGGTTGCCAAAAGGTACTGCTTTAAGAAAAAAATTAGAAAATTTCCTTTCTGATGCTCAGAAAAAAGGAGGATACGAATTCGTAATGACACCCCATATCGGTGCAAAAGAATTGTATGTGACTTCCGGTCACTGGGATAAATATGGTGCAGACAGTTTCCAGCCGATCAAAACTCCAAATGAAGGAGAAGAATTTATGCTGAAACCAATGAACTGTCCTCATCACTGTGAAATCTACAAAACTTCACAATGGAGCTACAGAGATTTGCCCAAAAGATATGCAGAATTCGGAACGGTTTACCGGTATGAGCAAAGTGGTGAACTTCACGGCTTGACAAGAGTTCGTGGTTTTACTCAGGATGATGCTCACCTTTTTTGTACTCCCGATCAGTTGATGGATGAGTTTAAAAAAACAATTGATTTGGTTCTTTATGTTTTTGGTTCACTTGGATTTGCAGACTTCACTGCTCAGATTTCGTTAAGAGATCCCGACAATAAAGAAAAATATATCGGTTCTGATGAAAACTGGGAGAAGGCAGAAAATGCTATCGTGACTGCAGCAAAAGAAAAAGGGCTAAACACTGTCACAGAATATGGTGAAGCGGCATTTTACGGACCTAAATTAGATTTCATGGTGAAAGATGCTTTAGGAAGAAAATGGCAGTTGGGAACCATCCAGGTAGATTACAATTTACCGGAAAGATTTGATCTTACTTATATTGGAAGCGATAATGAAAAGCACAGACCGATCATGATCCACAGAGCGCCATTCGGTTCTATGGAACGTTTTATTGCTATATTATTAGAAAATACTGCCGGAGATTTCCCATTATGGTTGAGTCCGGATCAGTTTACCATATTGCCAATCAGTGAAAAATATGTAGATTATGCTAAAAAAGTTTCACAATTTTTAGAAAATCACGATATTAGCGGATTGATTGACGAGCGAAATGAAAAAACGGGTAAAAAAATCCGTGATGCAGAATTAAAAAAGATTCCTTTCATGCTTGTAGTAGGAGAAAATGAAGAAAGAGATGGCACAATTTCTGTACGAAGACGTGGAGAAGGCGATCTTGGAGTAATGAGCATGGATGAATTTGCAGCGTACTTCAAAAAAGAAGCAACAGTATAAAAGTTCTTATAAAATCTTTTATATTATTAAATAGTTATTAACCAATAAAATTATAAAGCGATAGCACAACGATTTAACAACAGAGGCCCACAGAGACGTCCACCACAGGAGGACTTACACATGATAAACGATAAGATCCGTGTACGGGAACTTCGTTTAGTGGGCGATAACGTAGAAGCGGGAATTTTCCCGATTGATAAAGCGAGACAAATTGCCAAAGAACAGGAACTTGATTTGGTCGTGATTTCAGACAAAGCTGAACCTTTCATTGCGAGAATATTAGACTATAAAAAGTTCTTATACGAGCAAAAGAAAAAAACAAAAGAACTTAAAGCAAAACAAATCAAAGTAGTTGTGAAGGAGATCCGTTTTGGACCATCAGACTGACGAGCATGATTATGATTTCAAGAAAAAACATGCTGAAAAGTTTTTGGAAGAAGGTTCAAAATTAAAGACCTACGTATTTTTCAAAGGACGTTCTATTATCTTTAAAGATCAGGGTGAAATTTTACTTCTTAAACTTGCCCAGGAACTTGAGCATGTAGGGAAAGTTGATCAGCTTCCTAAACTTGAAGGAAAAAGAATGATTATGATGATGAGTCCTAAAAAACCGGCTAAATAATTACAGTGTAATAATGGGTTTTCATACTCATTATTATTCATAAACATATAAAAGAGATTTTCTAATGAAAGTCTCTTTTTGTATGATAATTTTTCGTAATTTTGCAAACCAAATATCTGTATAGATATTAACTGAAAGCCAATAGCCAAAAGCTTTTAGGGATAGCTAAAATATTGATAACAAAACATAAAAAAGCAAACAATGCCAAAATTAAAAACGAAATCAGGTGCTAAGAAGCGTTTTAAGCTTACCGGAACTGGTAAGATTAAAAGAAAAGGTGCTTTCAAAAGCCACATCTTGACAAAAAAGGAAACTAAGCAGAAGAGAAATCTTACGCAAACTTCTTATGTTGCAAAAGTGGACGAAAAAAGCGTTAAACGTCAATTAGCAATTAAGTAGTTTTTATAAATCCTTTATTCGGTTTATAAGAATAACAATTCAACATTTTAACCCTGAAACGGTGCACCAAAGAGAAATAAAGTCTGCGAGTTTGAGAATTGTAGAGAAAATCTTTCAATTATCATTTATCAATTATTTTTAGTTCCGCCCTTTTCAAAAAAACAATTTAAATTATGCCAAGATCAGTAAATGCCGTAGCTTCTAGAGCTCGCAGAAAAAAATTAATGAAACAAGCTAAAGGTTTTTTCGGTAGAAGAAAGAACGTTTGGACTGTTGCTAAAAACGCGGTACAAAAAGCAATGCAATATGCTTACCGTGGTAGAAAGAGAAAAAGAGAAACTTCAGATCACTTTGGATCATGCGTATCAATGCAGGAGCTAGAGAACACGGAATGTCTTACTCTCAATTTATGGGAGCTCTTAAAAAGAACAACATTGAATTGAACAGAAAAGTTTTAGCTGATTTAGCAATGAACTATCCTGAAGCATTCAAAGCAGTTGTAGATCAAGTAAAATAATGTAAAATTTTTTGTTATCAATATAAATCCTGAGTTTTTTGCTCGGGATTTTTTTATTATATACATTTGCTTAAATAATTTTAAAAGTTTAAATTCCCGTTAAAAGTGAAAAAAATAACTACTCTACTTCTTCTTGCTTTAGCAGTTTGTCAAATTCAGGCACAAAGTTTTATTCAGGCTTATCAGACAAGAGCTAATCAGGTTTCTCAAACAAATATTACAGGTGCTTTGCAGGATTTTGCAAACCTTGGTGTGAAAACTACAGGATCAGTCGCCAATACCAATACATTAAACTGGCTCAAAGCCAAATATCAATCATATGGCTACACTGCCGCTCAAATAACAGAAGACACTTTTACATTTGGAAGCGTTACTTCAAAAAACCTGATCATTACAAAAACAGGAACCCTATATCCAAATACTTACGTTATCATCTGCGGGCATTACGATACTATTGCAGGCGCCGGAGTAAGTGATAATGGAAGCGGAACATCTATTCTTTTAGAAGCGGCAAGAATTTTAAAAGATGTACCAACAGAATATTCGGTGAAATTTATCCATTTTTCAGGCGAAGAGCAAGGTCTTGTAGGAAGCACTCATTATGTTAATAATGTAGTTTTTCAAAATAATGTTCGTCAACTTAATCTTAGGGTGGTGTTCAATATTGACCAGGTTGGCGGACTGCTGGGAAATATCAACAATAATGTTAAATGTGAGAGTGACCAAGCCGGACAGTCTGCTAATAATGCACAATCTTTAGCTTTTACCCAACAGCTTGCAACTTGCACTACATTATATTCTCCACTGCAAACGACAATGGCAAATGCCTTTGCTTCAGATTATGTTCCTTTCGAATCAAAAGGTGATATCATCACCGGTTTTTACGAAACACAAAGAAGCTTCAACGAACACACGGTCAATGATACCTTTGCAAACGTAGATCCTACCTATGTTTTCAATGTAGGAAAAGCTGCAGTGGGTGCATTACAGCATTTTGCCATCGCATCAACTACAATTTTAGGAACAAATGAAACTCAAACCGATCAGCTAGAATCTGTAAAAATTTATCCAAATCCTGCTAAAAATATTTTGAATATTGATGTACCGACATCCATCAAAGATTTCAAGGTTGAAATTACAGATGTAAGTGGAAAATTAGTTTTAAAATCAGAAAACAGTTCAGAAATAAATATTTCAGGGTTAGAAAATGGAGCCTATTTTTGCGTAGTAAAAACAGATAAAGAGAGTACAACAAGAAAAATAGTTGTCAAAAAGTAAATTTTCTAAAATTCTGTTTTTTAATTACAGACTATTTATAAAACATTTATTTTTAATAAATTTAAAATAATAATTCCAGGCTTTTGTTTGGAATTATTTTATTGATATATTTGCAAAAAATTTTGATGAAAAAAATATTTGGTTTTTTAATTTTATCTTTCGGATTAAACTTTTCTTACGCTCAAAGCTTTATTCAGGCTTATCAAAACAGAGCGAATCTGGTTACGCAGACCAATATCACTACAAATTTGCAGGAGTTTTCTAATTTTGGTGTTAAAACTACAGGTTCTGCAAATAATGCAAACGCTTTAAACTGGCTTAAAAATAAATATCTGTCATACGGATATTCTGCAAGCCAAATAGTTGAAGACCCTTTTTCTTATACATCTGGAGGTAATACAATTAATTCAAAAAATTTAGTAATTACAAAAACAGGTACAGTTTATCCCAATACATTTGTGATTATCTGCGGGCATTTCGATAGTATCAATGGTCCATGGAGTAAATGATAACGGCAGCGGAACATCTATAATTTTAGAAGCGGCAAGAATATTAAAAGATGTACCCACAGAATATTCTATTAAATTTATTCATTTTTCAGGAGAGGAACAAGGTTTGAGAGGAAGCAGCCATTATGCAAATACCGTTGCTTATCAGGGAACAAATCGTATTCTGGATATAAAATTGGTTTTCAATCTAGATCAGGTAGGTGGTAAAGTAGGTAATAATAATAACACCATTTTTTGTGACGAAGACATGGGCGGAAACCCCAATAATACTTTAGCTTCAGCTGCCGTAACTCAAGAGCTGGTTACACTTACAGGTCTTTATTCACCTTTATTGACAGATATTGACGAAGCAGAAAATACAGATTATATTCCGTTTGAACTGAAAGGTGAAGTGATTACAGGTTACTTTGAGAAAATAAGAAGCAATCATCCTCACACATCCAGCGATACTTTTGCCAATACAGATCCTGTATATATTTATAATGTCGGAAAAGCATCTGTAGGAGCTCTTCAGCATTTCGCTGTAGCCACAACCTCAATTTTAGCGACAAATGAAAATTCTGTAAATGAATTAGAAAATCTTACGATTTATCCCAATCCTGCAAAAGATTTCATTCACCTTGAATTACCAAAGAGTGTAAAAGATTTTACTTTCGAATTAACAGACTTAGTCGGTCATACTGTTTTGAAAACGGATAATCAGACTAAAATAAATATCTCCGGAATTGTAAAAGGAGTTTATTTGGGACATATAAAAACAGATCATCATACCGTTGTAAGAAAAGTGATGATCAAATAATATCTTAAGATTAAAAACCTGCAAATTGCAGGTTTTTTTTATTGATTTCTTTCAAGAAGTATTTTCTCAATTTCAGTGAGTGAAAAGTTTTTAGCTTTCAGTAAGATTAAATAATGGTAGAGCAAATCTGCAGCTTCATTTTTAAACAAATCATCATTGTTATCTTTAGCTTCTATCACCAATTCTACAGCTTCCTCTCCTACTTTTTGGGCGATTTTATTGATGCCTTTTTCAAATAAAGAATACGTATAAGATTCTTCTACTTTGTCATCAATTCTCTGTGAAATTTTTTCTTCGAGCTCATACAGAAATCCTTTAAAATCCTTTTCACCAAAGCAGCTGAAACTTCCAGTATGGCAAACCGTCTCTTTTGGAATCACCTTAATTAAAATGGTATCCTGATCACAATCTATCTGAATATTTTTTACGGTAAGAAAATTTCCCGACTCCTCACCTTTTGTCCACAATCTGTTTTTTGAACGGCTGAAAAAAGTAACGACTCCGTCATTTTTTGTTTTATTGAATGCTTCTTCATTCATATAACCCAACATTAAAACCTGTAAAGTTCTGTCATCCTGAATAATTACAGGAACCAATCCGTCTGTTTTATAAAAATCTATTTTCATCGTACGTTTATATTTCTATTCTTTAATTCGTTTTTTAAATCATCAATTCTTATTTCACCAAAATGAAAAATGCTTGCTGCCAAAGCTCCGGTGGCTTTAGTGAGATTAAAAACATCTTCAAAGTCTTCAATTTTTCCTGCACCACCGGAAGCAATAACCGGAATATTTACATTTTCAGAAATGAGTTTTGTCAATCTCAAATCAAAACCATTTTTAGTTCCGTCTCCGTTCATTGACGTTAGAAGAATCTCTCCGGCACCAAATTCTTCTGTTTTTTTTGCCCAATCCAAAGTTTGTAAATGAGTCAATTCTCTACCGCCTTTCACAA
The DNA here is from genome assembly GCF_979258685.1 of Chryseobacterium sp. AC405b. NCBI lineage: Bacteria > Pseudomonadati > Bacteroidota > Flavobacteriia > Flavobacteriales > Weeksellaceae > Chryseobacterium > Chryseobacterium sp. AC405b. The sequence goes on along the minus strand of NZ_OZ409877.1, from coordinate 2,798,837 downwards.
AAACCCAATCAGAATCATCGATGAATTTTGTGTCAATTGCCACAACGATACACTGACTGCCAAATTCTTTTGCCAACTGAGAAATCAGATTCGGATTTTTTACCGCAGAAGAATTGATACTTATTTTATCTGCTCCCGCTTCCAGCAATTTTCTGACATCATCAACAGAAGAAATTCCGCCGCCAACGGTAAATGGAATACTCAATTCTTTTGCAATATTTTTGACCAGTTCTGCAAAAGTTTTGCGTTCTTCAATCGTAGCGGTAATATCTAGAAAAACCAATTCGTCAGCACCTTCATTTTCGTATTTTTTTGCTAATTCAATAGGGTTTCCGGCATTGATCAAATCTTCAAAGTTGATTCCTTTTACAGTTTGTCCGTCCTTAATATCCAGGCAAGGTATAATTCTTTTTTTAAGCATTCTGAATAAAATTTTCAAGTTGATTCAACGATATTTTTCCTTCGTATATTGCTTTCCCGATGATTGTTCCGGCACAGCCAATTTCTTTCATCAGATACACATCTTCAATGCAGGAAATTCCGCCGCTTGCAACTAATTGAATAGATGTTTTATTTAGAATTTCCAGATATAATTCTTTTGATGCACCTTGCAACATTCCATCTTTTGAAATGTCAGTACAAATCACATTATGAATTCCTTTTTGTTGAAAATCAAGAATAAAATCGATTACATTTTTATCACTTTCTTCCAGCCAGCCAGCAGTTTTTATTTTCATATTTTCACAATCTGCTCCGAGAATTATTTTATCAGCTCCATATTTTTCAATCAGTTGATAACAAAATTCAGGATTCTGAACGGCGATACTTCCGATTGTAATCTGTTGTGCACCAGAATTAAAAGCGGTTTCAATATCTTCTTCAGTTTTCAGACCGCCACCAAAATCAATGTGTAATGAAGTTTCTTTTGCAATACTTTCCAATACTTTTTGATTCACTATATGTCTCGATTTTGCACCATCCAAATCAACCAAATGCAGAAACTGAATTCCGTTATCTTCAAATTCTTTGGCAACTTCAAGAGGATTTTCATTGTAAATTTTCTTTGTACTGTAATCGCCTTTTGAAAGTCTCACACATTTTCCGTCGATGATATCTATGGCAGGAATTATTTTCATTTTTAATTGTTTATTTTAAATTTTTAAAAAATTTTCAAGTATTTTATTTCCTGTTTTACCTGATTTTTCTGGATGAAATTGAGTTGCAAAGAAATTATCTTTCTGTAATGATGCACTGAAAGGTAAAATATAATCACAAACAGAAGTTGTATTTTCTGATAATTCGCAATAAAAACTGTGAACAAAATACAAATCATTTTCTTCAGAAATTTCCAAAAATAATGGTGATTTTAAATCTGAAACTGTATTCCAACCCATATGTGGAACAATATTTTTTGCAGGAAATTTCTTTACATCAATATCGAAAATTCCCATACCGACCGTATTTCCTTCTTCATTATTTTTACACATCAGCTGCATTCCCAGACAAATACCCAAAACAGGCTGTTTCAAACTTGGAATTAATTGATCTAAACCTTTTTCCTGCAAGAGTTTCATGGTAGATGAAGCTTCACCAACTCCCGGAAAAATAACTTTTTCAGCATTTTTTATCACATCAAAATTATCGGTAATAATAGAATTTGCTTCTAATCTTTCTAATGCATTCTGAACAGAATTCACGTTTCCTCCGTTGTATTTTATAATGGCTATCATTTTATAAGCTTCCTTTTGTAGATGGTAAATTGTAGTTTTGATCGCTCTGATTGACTGCCATTTTTATCGCTTTAGCAAATGCCTTGAAGATAGATTCTATCTTGTGATGCTCATTTTCTCCTTCCGATTTTATATTCAAATTGCATTTCGCAGAATCTGTAAACGATTTGAAAAAATGCTGAAACATTTCCGTCGGCACATCGCCAATTTTTTCTCTTTTAAAATCAGTATCCCAAACCAACCAGGACCTGCCTCCAAAGTCAATGGCAACTTGGGAAAGACAATCGTCCATCGGAAGTAAAAAACCATATCTTTCAATCCCTTTTTTCTTTCCTAAAGCCTGTAAAACCGCTTCTCCAAAAACAATTCCTGTATCTTCAATCGTATGGTGCTCGTCAACCTGCAAATCACCATTTACCATAACGTTCAGATCTAAATTTCCATGCTTTGAAATCTGTTCCAGCATATGATCAAAAAAATGCAGACCTGTTGAAATTGTAGAATTTCCGCTTCCATCAAGATTTATTTCGACCTCAATTTCTGTTTCATTTGTTTTTCTGAAGACTTTGGCTTTCCTTGGAATTTGTTTTAAATATTGATAAATTTCGCTCCAATCTTTTGTTGTGAGTTCAGCATTTTTATTTTTGAATTCATTGATAAAAATAGCTTTTGAACCTAAATTTTGGGCTAATTGAATATCTGTCAATCGGTCTCCAATCACGTAAGAATTTTCCAGATCATAATTTCCATAAATATATTTTCCAAGCATTCCAACTCCAGGCTTTCTGTTCGGTGAATTTTCATGTTCAAAACTTTGATCAATCAGAATATCATCGAAAATAATTCCTTCATTTTTAAAAGCTTTCAACATTTTTTCTTGAGGCTTATTAAAATCTTCAAAAGGAAAACTTTCAGTTCCTAAACCGTCCTGATTGGTAATCATGACCAATTCGTAGTCAAATTCTTTCGCAATTTTGGATAAATTTTGAAAAACCCCAGGATAAAATTCAAGTTTTTCCAGTGAATCAACCTGAAAATCAAATGGTGGCTCAATAATCAATGTTCCGTCGCGATCTATGAATAATACTTTTTTCATTTTTAAATATTTTTTAGAGCATATATTAGCAGTTCATTTTCATCTCGTTTTCCGACATTTATTCTGATACAATTTGGAATTTGCGGAAATCTTTTGCTTGTCAGAATTTCATGATCTAATAATTTTTTATAAACTTTTTCAGCATCTTTAAATTCAATAAGAAAAAAATTGGCGTCCGTCGGAAAAACTTTTGCGATGCATTCTACATTTCCAAACTGATATTTAAGCCATTCTCTTTCTTTTAAAATTTCATTTAACCGGGTTTGAAAATCTTCAATTTGTTCCAGCTTTTGCAAAACCAAATTCTGGCTCAGAAAATTCACATTATAAGGTGATTTTACTGTATAAATAAGATTGGTAATTTCTTCTGAAGAAAATGCAATTCCAACTCTTGCTCCTGCCAATCCCCAAGCTTTGGAAAAAGTCTGCAATACAATTAACTTTGGATAATTCTTAATCAATTCTAAACAAGATTTCTGCTGTGAAAATTCAATGTAGGCTTCATCGACAACTACAATTCCTTTAAAATTTTTGATGTAAAATTCAATATCTTCAATAGAATTTCCAGTGGGATTATTGGGCGAACAAAGAAATAAAATCTTAGGTTGGTTTTCTTTTATACTGCTTAAAAACTCTTCCTTCATGATTTCAAAATTTTCATTAAGAGAGAGTTGTACAATTCTATTTTCATTAATCGAAGCATAAAATCCATACATCGCAAAAGATGGATTCATCACCAAAATAGAATCCCGCTTTGGTTCACAAAAAATTTTTATAATTAAATCAATCAATTCATCACTGCCGTTTCCCACTGCAATCTGATTGGCTGAAATCTTTTTAACATTCGCAACTTTTTCTCTTAAGCTCTTGTGTGTAGAATCCGGATATCGATTAAATTCACCAAACGGACTTTCGTTAGCATCCATTAATAAAGGATTTTCAAACTGATTTTGATCTCTGAAACTGACGTAAGGTTTCAACTCCAATATATTTTTTCGGACTAAATTCTGTATATCTTCTGTGGTCATACTGATTGTTTTAATCTAATGGATACTGCATTCTTGTGTGCTAAAAGACCTTCTGCTTCCGCCATGAGTTCTATGGTTTTTCCTAAATTCTGTAATCCTTCTCTCGATAAATTCTGAAATGTAATTTTCTTCACAAAACTGTCTAAAGACACTCCACTGTAATTTTTGGCAAAACCATTTGTTGGCAGTGTATGATTGGTTCCACTAGCGTAATCTCCTGCACTTTCGCAAGAATAATTTCCGAGAAAAACCGAACCTGCATTTTGAATTTTATCAATATAGTTTTCAAAATTTTTAATAGCTAAAATCAAATGTTCCGGAGCATACAAATTGCTGAATTCTAACGCTTCATCAATTGAATTCAACAAAATAAAGTGGCTGTTATTCAAAGATTCCTGAGCAAATTCATTTCTCGGAAGTTCTTTGATTTGCTTTTTGACTTCCTCAATGGTATACTTTAAAACTTTCAAATCTGTTGCAATAAAAATCACCTGACTGTCACTTCCATGTTCAGCCTGAGACAAAAGATCTGCTGCACAAAATTCCGAAATTGCATTTTTATCAGCGATAACCAGAACTTCACTCGGTCCTGCAGGCATATCTATGGCAACGCCAAAACTTTGAGCAAAATCTTTTGCCGCAACCACAAACTGATTTCCCGGACCGAAAATTTTATATACATTCGGAACAGACTCTGTTCCCAAAGTCATGGCTGCAACAGCTTGAGCTCCACCAATTTTAAATATTTTTGAAATTCCGCAAAGCTTTGCTGTGTACAAAATCGAAGGATTAATGTTTCCATTTTTATCCGGTGGTGTACACAAAATTATTTCTTTGCAGCCAGCCAGTTTTGCAGGAATTCCCAACATTAAAACTGTTGAAAATAAAGGAGCAGTTCCTCCGGGAATGTAAATTCCTACTTTTTCTATAGCACGGTTTTCTCTCCAGCAGATGACGCCTTTTGTAATTTCTATTTTCTGAATTTCAGTTACCTGAGAAGCGTGAAATTTTGTGATATTTTCTTTGGCAGTCTGAATAGCTAGTTTTAAATCTTCCGAAATACAATCTGCAGCTTTGTCTATTTCATTTAAACTTACCGACAGTTCATTAATCTTTGCCGAATCAAACTTTTCTGCATATTTTATTAAAGCCTGATCTCCAAATCTTTCAACTTCTTCGAAAATTTCTTTGATTATTTCTGAAATTTCCTGCTTTTTGAAACCCGGTCTTTTTGTAAGTTCAGACCAAGTTGTTTTTTCTGGATTTTTGTAAGTATTCATATTAAATAACCATTTTATCAATTGGAATTATGAGTATATCCTGTGCACCGTTTTCTCTCAATTCATCAATGACTTCCCAAAAACGTTCTTCATCAATCACGGAATGAAGGCTGCTCCAACCTTCTTCAGCTAAAGGAATGACCGTCGGGCTTTTTAAAACCGGAAGTACATTTGCAACAGCTTTAATCTTTTCATTAGGAACATTCATCAAAATATATTTGGAGTTTTTAGCTTTCAAAACAGCTTTAATTCTGAATAGAAATTTTTCGAGAATGATTTCCTTTTCATTATTCAGCTTAGGATTTTTGGCAAGAACAGCTTCTGATTTAAGAATCGTTAATGTTTCTCTTAAACCATTTTTAAACAGCGTGCTTCCTGAACTCACAATATCACAAATTCCATCTGCCAATCCGATATTGGGAGCAATTTCTACTGAACCCGAAATCACATGAATTTCTGCAGAGACTTTATTTTTATCTAAAAAATCTTTTAAAGTATTCGGATAAGAAGTTGCTATTTTTTTACCTTGAAAATATTCTAGCTGATCTGTACTGACATCTTTTGGAACAGCCAGAGAAACCCGGCATTTGGAAAAACCAAGTTTGTGGATTACTGAAATGTTTTTTTTCTTTTCTGCCAAAAGATTTTCACCAACGATGGCAATATCTACCACTCCATCTTCCAGATACTGAGGGATATCTGAATTTCTGAGAAACATAATTTCCATGGGAAAATTGTCTACCGATATTTTCAGCTGGTCTTTTCCGTTGTTGATAGAAATCCCGCAATCTTTCATAAGCTGCAGAGATTCTTCATACAGTCTTCCGCTTTTTTGAATTGCAATTTTTATTGTACTCATTTCACTTTTTGTTGTGTCTGAGTATTAACTGGAATCATTGTAAAATTTCTGAAGAGAAATCTGGAAACAAAAAAACCGTCTGTATACTCAGACGGTTTAATTTTTATAATATTATTTTAACACAAATATCAATCAATTCCGTCTTAGCAGAGATGATGATAATGATGAAGTGTTAAAAAATTCGGTTTCATTTTTGAAATATTGTGTGACAAATGTAGGGCTAATTTTTAAACTGCCAAATAATTTCAGAATAATTCAGAATAATTTTTGATAAAAATTCATCAGTTTATGAGCAATTGGTTCATCATTGAACTTCTGAACGAACTCAAAACCCTTATCAGAACGCCGTTTTCTTTCTGATTCGCTTTCCCAGAGAAATTTTATTTTTGACTGTAAATCTAAATAATTTTTAGGATCGATGTAAACAGAATCAGCTCCACCTGCTTCAGAAAGACAACTTGTGTTACTTGTAATCGTTACAGTTTTTGAAAATAATGCCTCAATTACCGGAATTCCAAAGCCTTCAAAAAAACTTGGGTAGACAAAAATATCGGCAAGCTTGTAAATCGCCGCCAATTCATCCATAGAAACCCCTTCTAAAAAATGAACTTGTTTTTCCATTTTATTTTTTTGGATGAAATCCTGAATTTTCTTGAAATATTTTGTTTTTCTTCCAACTACAACTAAAGGAATCTCAGTTTTATCAATTGCTTTTACAATGTTTAAAAGGTTTTTACGCTCTTCAATTGTTCCTACATTCAGGATAAATCTTTCTGGTAAATTGAATTTTTTTTTGGTTTTTTGAATGAATTCCTGTGATTGTTTATCTTTAAATGTATGATGACAACCTTGAAAAATAACTTCAATCTTGGTTTCAGGAACTTTTAAATAATGAATGATATCCTGCTTGGTCTGTTCTGAAATGGCAATAATTTTATCAGCCGTTTCAGCTGCTTTTTTAAACTTCCAAAAGTGAATTTTTCGGTCAAAGAAAGAATAATATTGTGGATAACGCATGAAAATCAAATCATGAATGGTCACCACTTTTTTGATGGGAGTTTTGTCCCATTTTAGAGGTAATTCGCCAGATAATCCGTGAAAAATATCGGCATTTTGCGATTGCGCATCTTTCCCCATTTTAAACTGACGTGAGAATTTTCCTTTTGAAGATTCTATAAAATGAACATTATTTTTTTCTAGAATTTCTTTTCCTCGATCAGATTTATTTTTATTGAGAAGAAGATATTCGTTTTCCGGAAAATATTGTGATAAAATTCTCACCAAATCTCTCGAGTAATTTCCTAAACCCGAAGTATTGTGAAAGAAACGCTTTGCATCAAATGCTATCTTCATGACTCTTCACTGGGCTTAATGATATCCTGAGAATGCTGTTTTTTCTTCCAGTGTTCAGATTTTTTTCCATAAAGAAAAATTCGTCCCAGTTTATACTTAAATTTAAGATGCCCTTTAAAATCTGTTCCCAAAAGACGGTAAGGTGTATTGGGATCCTGTTTTAAAACCTCATTTATGGCTTCTGTAAAAACTCGTGGTCCCGTAGTACTGTGCACATCGTTTGGATACCTGTGTGTGTTAATATTATCAACAACTTTCTCTAATGTTAATTTTAAAAAAGGATGATTTTTATCTGATATAAGCGCCCATTGACAATATAATCCAGGATTACCTTCATGGCTTATCACAGCGGTATCATCATGTCGTAAGAAATTATTAAACGGAGTTTTTACATAGGAATCTATATCTATATATATTCCCCCGTATTTATATAAAACAGCATATCGGAAAAAATCTGCTTTGGCAGCACCAATGGTCAAGCTTTTATAGGCTCTTAAATATTCTGGACTGTATTCTTTTTCAAAAAACTCCAGGATTTTTTCATCATCATAAAAATGATAAATCCACTCGGGGTTTTTCTTTTTCATTCTCCCAATATAAAACCTCGTGATCCAAGGAAGATCAGAGGTTTTAAATGTTTGAAATATATTTTTTGGAATTGCCATTATTACAATTTAAACCGCAACATTATTCTCTCTCAAAGCATCATTCAATGATGTCTTTTTATCTGTAGATTCTTTTCTCTGACCAATGATCAAAGCACAAGGAACCTGAAATTCTCCTGCCGGATATTGTTTTGTATAACTTCCAGGAATTACAACAGAACGTGCAGGAACTCTACCTTTTATTTCGATAGGAGTTTCGCCGGTAACGTCAATAATTTTAGTTGAAGCCGTTAATACGACATTTGCTCCCAAAACTGCTTCTTTTTCAACGTGAACGCCTTCTACAACGATACATCTTGAACCAATAAAACAATCGTCTTCAATGATAACCGGGGCTGCCTGAAGGGGTTCTAAAACACCACCAATTCCTACACCACCGCTTAAGTGAACGTTTTTACCAATCTGTGCACAACTTCCAACAGTTGCCCAAGTGTCAACCATCGTTCCTGAATCTACATAAGCACCAATGTTTACATAAGAAGGCATCAAAATAACGCCAGATGCGATGAAAGAACCTTCTCTAGCAACAGCATGAGGAACAACTCTTACCCCTTTTTCAGCATAATTTCTCTTCAACGGCATTTTATCATGAAACTCAAAAGTGACCTACTTCAATAGTTTCCATTTTCTGAATCGGGAAGTACATTACTACTGCTTTTTTTACCCATTCATTTACCTGCCATCCGTTTTCTGTAGGTTCAGCAACACGAAGCTTGCCTGAATCTAAAAGAGAAATAACTTCTCTGATAGTTGCTTTGCTGTCTTCGTTTTGTAATAATTCTCTATGATCCCAGATATTTTCAATAGTTTGTTGTAACGACATGTTTTTAGTTTAAATCAGTTTAATAAATATGTTTTCAAATATACAAAAAGTTGAGCAAAAGCCTTTGAAAGTTGCGATTCTGAAAGCAAATTTATTTTAAAATAGGATGAATTTTTATTACAAAACTCTTTGGGCATGAAGGTAAGCTTTGTTCCAGTATTTTTCGTTGAGTGATGAAATGATAACACCTTTTGATGTGGAAGCGTGAATGAATTTTACTTCACCATCGTTTTCAATGGTATGAACAATTCCTACATGAGAAACTTTGCTTCCACCAGCTGTTGCAAAAAATAAAAGATCACCCGGCTTAGCATCTTTTATATCAATATTATTACCTGCATTGGCTTGATCAGCTGATCGTCTTGGCAGTTTTAAACCATTTTCATCAAATACTTTTGTTGTTAATCCTGAACAGTCAAAACCGGAAGACGTATTTCCTCCGAATTTATAAGGTGATCCCAGATAATTTTCAGCATCTTTTAAAATACTTTTCATTGAGCCGGAAATTTTACCGTCAAACTTAGAGTCTAATTTCCTCAGATTTTCTGATTTTGAAACTGCTTTCGCCGATGAATTCTTTGAATTTGTTACATTTTTTGAACTTCCACATGATATAACAAAAGTCAAAATTATCAAAATTGCAGTTTGCTTTAAAACCGATCTGTATTTTACTGATTTGGGACTCATTCCTGTAGATTTTATTAACCCTGTAATTAATAGTACAAATATAAATAATAAATTTTAATTATATAATAACTATACTACAACTATACTATAATTATATGTTAAAATTATAAGTCTATAAAATTATTAGTATATTTGAAAATTATTTTTGGGAATGGCAACATACGAAAGCTTCATAAAACTTAACGGAACTGTAGGAGATTTAGTTTTTTATAATCTGAATGGCAAAAATGTCGTTCGTAAAAAGAGCGGATTTAATAAAAATGCTTTTAAGAAAAGTCCGTCTTATGAAAAAGTTCGTCAAAACAGTTCAGAATTTGGTCATTGCTCAAAAATCGGAAAAATTATCAGGCAATGTCTCGAGATTTACATTAGAGAATGTGACGATGCCCTACTCTATCAGAAGTTTGCCAAGCTGATGACTGAAATTAAAGATTTGGACCTGGTTTCAGAAAAAGGAAAAAGAACTGTAAAAAATGGGATAATTTCTGAACCAGGAAAACAGATGCTGAAGAATTTTCAATTTGGAACTATTCAAAATCTTGAAAATGCTTTGTCTATTTTTACTGGTTTGTGGGATTACAGTTTGGTTTTGGATAAAAGCATCAATGTTGATGAGATAACATTAGAGACTTTATATATTGATTTTGAGGAATATCAGTCAAATCATTTAAGTGAAACTATATCCGTAGAAAAAACACTAAACGAATATGTATTTCAAAAACAATTTATTGAGGAAGTGCAAATTCATTTTGTAGTTTTAAAGAAAGACCGTAAAATTATCCAAATGGGATTTGTCTAGAAAACAAAAAAACCTGTAAACAAAAGCTTACAGGTTTTTAGATTTTATAATTTAAAATATTATTTATTTTTTTCTCCGATCCAAACACCACTTCTTGGTGGAGTCGGTACTGCGTTGGTCCAGTTTCCGCTTCCTTTTTTATCACGAGCTAAGGTTCCTAAAAATTGACCGTCAGCAGGCAAGCCCAAGTCTGCAGTAAGCTGTCCAGAAGCATCTAAACGCCCTGAGATATTATAATTTTCATTATTATCGTCAGAATGCATTGTTCCTGTTACCTTACCATCGCTTGCTACTACAAAATTCCATGATCCTTTATCATTTCCGCTGTAAGTTCCTGACCAAGTTCCGATGTAATCGTAAATTGTTTCGTCATCAGCAGTACATCCAATTAATAAAAAAGTTGTCACTAAAAGTAAAAAAAGTTTCTTCATAGCTTTTTATATGGTTTGATAAAGTTTTGTTTTGTGGAGAATATGGGGATCGAACCCACCACCTTTAGACTGCCAGTCTAACGCTCTAGCCAGATGAGCTAATTCCCCTTAATCTTTGTACTTTTCATACGAAGCGGTACAAAAGTAAGTAATTAAACGATAATTGCAAATATTTTGTTAAATTTTATTTAAAGAATAATTATTATATGAAGAATTATCATCCATTGGTGAAAATTGCTCAGAAAAACACAAAAAGCGTATCCTGTTATGGCATACGCTTAATAATTTATGATAGTTGAATTATTTCCAACCCCCACCTAAAGCTCTGTATAAATCTACTGCCGCTTTCATTTTACTGTATTGTGCATTAGAAATATTCAGTTCGGCATTCAATGAATTTACATTGGCATTCAACACCTCAAGATAGTTTGCCATACCGTAATTCACCAATTCCTGAGAGTATTCTACCGAGTTTTTGTAGGCGTTCAATTCTTTTGTTTTTAAATCAATAAAAGAATCCTGAACAGAAAATACTCTGATTGCGTCGGAAACTTCTTTTCCTGCAGTAAGAACCGTTTTTCTAAAGTTTAAATAAGCCGTTTCTTTATTCGCCAAACTTACCTCATAATTGGTTTTGATCTGTCTCCTGTTTAAGATAGGTTGAGCCAATCCTCCAACGATACTCGCAAATAGGGAATTAACACTGAAAAGGTGGTCGATATCGACAGATTGTACTCCGCTGCTGCCAGTAAGCCTTAGAGTTGGATAGAATTGTGCTTTCGCTGAATTTGTCAGTTCAAAAGCATTCATCAGATTAAATTCGGCCTGCATTACGTCCGGTCGGTTGGCCAGTAAGTTTGCAGGATACCCTAAAGCAAAGTTTTCAGGAAGTTTTTGACTGTCTAAAGTTGATCTCTCAATTGCTTGAGATGGCTCACCCATTAGAAGACTCATTGTATTTTCTAACTGCTGAATCTGTGTATCGATATCAATGAGTAAAGACTGTGCATTGTAAACCAACGCCTCACTTTGTTGTACTGCAACTTCTGTCAGAATTCCGGCAACCTTTAAAGCCTTTGTGGTTTCAAGATTATTTTCACGGATTTTTATCGTTTCCTGAATGATCTTTTTTTGATCATCTAAAGTTAATAACTGATAATAACTTGAAGCAATAGAAGATACCAAATCACTTTTTACCGCCTGATGAGCAGCTACATTTCCCAGGTAATTTGCCAGCTGAGCTTTTTCCTGAGATTTTAATTTACCCCACAAATCGGCTTCCCAGACTATACTCCCGGTAATATCAAACTGATTGACATATCTCCTTTCTCCAATGATCTGTCCGAATTGCGTATTTAATGACTGAGTCTGAAAAGTGTAACCCGAACCCACCGTTAAAGTCGGTTGATAGGCAGCTTTACTCTGTCTTAAATAGGCTTCTGCCGAATTAATGTTCTGCAATGCAATTCTTATGTCTAAATTATTTTCTAAAGCTTTAGAAATATGTTTCTGAAGAATAGGATCGGTAAATATTTCTTTCCAGGAAACATTTGCCGTGCTGATGCTATCTTGAGGAAGCATATCGGTTCGGAACAATTTTTCATCTACAACTGTTGTGGGTCTTTCGTACTCTTTTCTTACGTGGCACGATGAGATCACAACTGCGGTAAGTACTGAAAAAGCCGTTCCTTTTATTATTGATAATTTTTTCATTATTTAATTTCTTATTCAGCTAAATTGATGTCTTTTGGTTTGATCGGTTTTATTTTCTCTTGTAAAGTCTGGAAAACCACATACAAAACAGGAATTACAAATACTCCTAAGATGGTACCTATCAATAATCCGATCGAAGCACCTGTCGCAATTGATCTGTTACCTACTGCACCAATTCCGCTGGCTAACACTAAAGGTAATAAACCGAAAATAAAGGCTAGTGAAGTCATCAAAATCGGTCGTAATCTGGCCTTGGCTGCGTTAATGGCAGATTCTACAATGGTTTCGCCGTGATGTCTTCTCTGGACAGCAAATTCGATAATTAAAATCGCATTTTTAGCTAATAAACCTACCAACATAATTAATGCAATCTGGAAGTAGATATTATTCTCCAGTCCCATTATTTTCTGTCCGAAATAAGCTCCCATCACCCCCAAAGGAAGTGAAATAACTACCACTAAAGGCAGAATGTAACTTTCGTACTGGGCAGAAAGAATGAAATAAACGAATACCAAACTCAAAGCGAAAATCATTAAAGTCTGAGATCCTGAACTTAATTCTTCTCTGGTAAGACCTGTAAATTCAACATCATAATTCTGATCCAGTGTTTCTTTTGCGACTTGCTGTACAGCAGTGATGGCATCACCCGAACTGAAACCTGCTTTGTTGGCTCCGGTAATTTTCACTGAAGTAAATAAGTTGTAACGACCTACAGATTGAGGACCATATGTTTTCGTTAAGGTCACAAACTGTGAAATGGGTGACATTTCTCCAGAACTTGTTTTAACGTAGTATTGATTTAGATTTTCTGCACTCGCTCTGTCTTCCGGGAGTGACTGAATCATTACTCTGAACTGTTTTCCGTACTTTGTAAAATCAGCACCATAAATTCCACCGATATATCCCTGCATCGTTGCCAAAATGTCGTTCACAGAGACACCTTTTTGTTTTGCCAACGGAACATTGATTTCCATCATATATTGCGGATATTTTGTATTGAATGAAGTCTGAGCAAATTCAATTTCCGGTCGCTGCATGAGGTTCCCAATAAATTCATTGGTTTTTGCATCAAGCTGAGCAAAATCTCCTCCCGATTTATCCAAAAGTACCATCTCAAAACCTGCACTGTTACCAAATCCCGGTACACTTGGCGGCTGGAAGAATACAACTTTGGCATCCGGAACTTTTCCTGCAAGACCAAATAATCTTTTGGTAATTTCTTCTGACGATAAGCCGTCCCCTTTTCTATCGTCAAAAGGTTTTAATTTAACAAAAGCAAGTCCGTTATTACTTCCATTACCAGACAATAATCCTCTGCCTGTAGAAATGGTCACATTCTGAATTCCAGGGATTTTCAATGCGTCTTTCTGCAAAGTTTTAAGAACATTGTACGTTCTTTCCATTGACGCTCCCGGCGGAAGCTGTACATCGGTAAAGATGATACCTCTATCTTCTGTAGGTACAAAACCTTTCTTCATACTTCCGTTTGCCCAATAGATGATTCCTCCCGTGACAATCAGAATTACTAAAGTCACCCATTTATGTTTAATCAAGAAATTAAACCCTCTACCATATCTGTCTGTTGCTGTTTTGAAGCCGATATTGAATTTATAAAAGAATTTCTGAATGAAATTTTTGTTCTTATAATCTTGGTGATGATCTTCATGTGGTTTTAGGAATAATGAACATAAAACCGGACTCAACGTTAATGCATTCACCGCAGAAATGATGATCGCAATAATTAATGTAATCCCAAACTGCTGATAAAATACTCCTGTCGGACCTGTAATAAAAGTTACGGGAATAAATACCGCTGCCATTACCAAAGTAATAGAGATAATTGCGCCCGTGATCTCATCCATTGCTTCAACAGTTGCTTTTTTAGCATCTGAAATTCCGTTTTCCATCTTGGCATGTACAGCTTCAACGACGACGATTGCATCATCTACCACAATACCAATTGCCAGTACCAATGCAAAAAGTGTTAAAAGGTTTAATGAATATCCAAATAAATTGAGGAAAAAGAAAGTACCCACAATAGAAACAGGAACCGCAATTGCAGGAATCAAGGTTGATCTGAAATCCTGTAAGAAAATATACACTACAATAAAAACCAGTATAAACGCTTCAATCAAAGTATGAATTACTTTTTCGATGGATGCATCCAAAAATTCGTTGGTATCAAAGTTAAATGTATATTTTACACCTTCAGGATATGAGCTTTCATTTTCTTTAAGCTGTGTCTTTATGTTTTCAATAATCTCCTGAGCATTCGATCCCGGAGTTTGAAAAACCCCCATACTGATTGACGGATTATCTCCGTTTTCACCAACTCCTGAATAAGAAAGACCTCCTAACTCAACTTTTGCGACATCTTTCAGCATTAAATTCTGTCCGTCAGGAAGAGATTTAATAATGATATCATCATACTGCTCTTTCTCACTGAATTTCCCGACATATTTAATAATATATTCAAACGAACTTCCGCTGTTCTGTCCTAAAGAACCAGCAGCAGCTTCTCTACTCTGATCATTAATGGCGGCTGTAACTTCAGTTGGAGTAATTCCATAAGCTGCAAGTTTAGCAGGATCCAGCCAAACTCTCATGGAATAGTTTTTACCTCCAAAAACATTAGCTTCACCTACTCCATTAATTCGCTGAAGATTTGGGATAACATTGATATTCAAAAAGTTCTGAAGATAAACGTCATCAATATTTTTGTTTTCAGAATAAAAAGATAAATACATCAACGCACTGGTCTGCTGTTTTTGCGTTACAACTCCTGCACGGGTAACTTCACTCGGAAGCAACGGACTTGCTCTTGAAACTCTATTCTGAACGTTTACCGCTGCAATATCTGCATCAACGCCCTGTTTAAAGAAAACCTGAATCTGAGCCGAACCATCATTACCAGCGGAGGAGGTAATATAATCCATACCTTCTACCCCGTTGATCTGTTCTTCCAGAGGAATAACGACACTCTTCATTACGGTTTCAGCGTTGGCTCCAGAGTAATTCGCTCTTACACTCACCGTTGCAGGTGCAATGTCCGGATATTGCGTAACCGGAAGTGCTGTAAGCCCCAAAACCCCAAGAATAAGGATCATTATGGAGATTACGGTCGATAAAACCGGTCTGTTAATAAAGTTCTTTATCATTAGAATTTCGGTTTTACTGATTGTACTAAACTATCCATGCTGATTTTTTTAGGCTTTACGGCTGTACCTGGTTTTATATTTCCGGTTCCGGCGGCAATAATTACTTCACCTTTTTTGATGCCAGATTTTATCAAAGCTAAATTGTCTATTCTTTCGATTACTTCCACAACTGTATTTCTGGCAGTGTCTTTTTCAACCTTATAAACATAAACAATACCTTGTTGTTCGTAAGTTGCGCTTTCAGGAACGACTAAAACATTATCATAAGCCTTAGGAAATCTTATAGTTCCGCTGTTTCCGTTGCTTAACAGTTTCTGTGCATTTTTGAAAGCCACTCTGAACTGAATAGTTCCTGTTGTAGCATCTATCGAACCTGTAATGGTTTCTATTCTTCCTTTTTCAGGATATAAGCTTCCATTGGCCAATTGCAACTCTACCATCGGAAGATTTTTGATTTTTTCTGGAAGAGTTGATCCGACAGATTTTTCAAGAAAATCAAAATATTCCTTTTCATTCATTGAAAAATAGGCGAAAACTTCTGAAGTATCTGAAATTGTAGTTAAAGCCGTCTGATCTGTTGGACCGACTAAACTTCCTACTTTTAAAGGTAATTTACCGATTACACCAGAAATCGGTGCACGAATAATCGAATAATCAACGTTTGCAGCTGCTCCTTTGTAATTGGCATTTGCCTGTTGTCTTGCTGCGATCGCCTGCTGCACCTGAGCCTGAGCCTGTGAAAGATTCGCCTGGGCTGTCTGAAGCTGAATGTTACTGATGATATTTTTTGCAACCAAAGGTTTCAGCTTGTTGACTTCAACCTGAGCTGCATTTACTGCTGCCTGAGCTGCCGCAATATTTGATTGTGCCGCACCAACTCCTGCTTTAGCTGCCGCTGCAGTTTCATTTAAAGTATTGGTTTCCAGACGAAATAAAGGCTGACCTTTTGTTACGTATTGTCCTTCGTCTACTAAAACCTGTGTGATATAACCTGATATTTTTGCTCTCACATCATTGTTTACTCTACCTTCAATGCTCGCAGGGAAGGTATCGTACCCTACTATATTTTTATTTTCTACCGAAATTACGGGATATGTTTTTGGACCATCCTGTACGGGAGCTTCTTTTTTGCAGGCTGTCAAAGAAAATGCAGCTACAGAAAGTAGTATAAGCTTGTTTGTCATTTTTATAGTTTATTAAGAGATTCCTGAATATTTACGATATTTTTGTTTAAAAGAGATTTGTAGACTGCCATTTTATCTTCAAAATCTTTGTCATTTACTTTCCTTAATTTTCTGAATTTTCGCAGATCTTCTATCAAGTTGAGCTCATCCTGCATTTTTTGAACAATTTTTTCAAACCTAATCTTCTTGTATTCGCTATTTGTGTAAAAATATCGTTTTCTTTCATCAATTTTGTTTACATCAATAATGAGTTGAGCATTAAGCAACAATTTGATATTGGTAGAAACTGAACTTTTACTCGCCGCAAAAACGTCAACAAATTCATCAAAAGTAATTCCCACCTTTTCAAAATCGAAAATAAGGTAGGAATAGATTTTAGAAGCCAATGGAGGAAGATTAAACATCGTGCTGCAAAACTTTACAGAATTCTGAAAAATCTTCTCATCAATTTCTATACTTTTTTTCATCATATAAAATTTTAGGCAAATATAGAACTTAGTTCGGAACTAAACGAACAAACTCAATAGAGTTTATGAATATATAGTTTCATAAAGAATCAATTGGAACCGATTTAACCTTTTTGTCTTTCTCAATCAATATTTTCTCAAAAGCTTTTCTCATACCACCAGCAAGAAATACTTCACCACAATAAATATAGCCTTTCGTCTCAAGAATCTTTAGCATTGCCAGGTTATCATAATTTGTATCAACTTTAATACTTGAAACATTTTCTGACTTTACAAAATCTTCAATACTGTCAAAAAGTTTTTTTACTAAACCTTGTCCTGCAAAGCTTTCTGATACCGCAACTCTATGAATTACAACAAATTCACCATTGGTTAACCATGCTCCGTCAATCGTACTGTATGCAGGTTCATCATTGAAAATCAATGCAACATATACCGCAATTTTATTATCGACGGTTAATACATATCCAAAGTTTTTTGAAATATCATGTTCAATCGTCTGCTCATTTGGATAACCGTTTTGCCATTGTGTACTGCCGTCTATTCTTCTTCTTTCGATTGACTGCTGTATGATTTCCCAGATTTTTTCCTTGTCTGAAATTTCAGCCTTTCGGAATTCTGTTTTATTTTCCTGAATCATAAGTTTGATTTTTATGATATTTTGAAGTTTAACTATTTTATGATTTTATTTGAAATGATTTTTTATTTCAAATTCTGTCAAATGGCTTTTAAACTTGACATAAAAAACCGAAAACTAATTGTATTAATTTTCGGTTTCGAAGTAGTAAAATTTAAAATTATGAAATTGTTTTTATTGATTCTGGTTTTGCTGAAGATACGCATCAATCACATCAAATGCTTTCTTCTCATCTTCTAAATTTACCATCACCTTCAACGAAGTTGCTGTGGGTGTTGTAGTGAAAGTAAGATAACTATTCTCTACATCATTGGTAATCTGCGCTTCTTCTAACTTAGACTTGATCAATTGAATTTCTGAAGGTTTATCGCTTTCAAAAACTGATACTCTTGTGTTGCGTTCCATATAATATACATTTTGAGTAACTAAATATAGGACGTTTTTTCAAGAATTCCAAATTTTGGAGTTTTAAATTTTATTAATATTGTTTTCGATTTTATCTATTGCAATCTGTATTTCTTCTTTTGTTACATTCAAATGAGGTCTGAATCGGATGGACTGGTCGCCACATGATAAAATGATTAATCCGTCATCAAATAAGATTTCTCTCAGTTGATTTCTCTGTTCCTGAGTAGGCAAATCAATCGCACACATCAATCCTCTTCCTCTTGCATTAGAAATTTTTTCAGGATATTTTTGAGCTAAATTTTGTAAACCTTCTAATAAATACTCACCAACGATTTTAGCATTTTCAACTAAATTCTCATTTTCAATAACTTCCATTACCAATTGGAAACGCAGCATATCAATAAAATTACCGCCAAAAGTAGAATTGATTCTTGAGCTTTCTCTGAAAACATTATTAGGAACTTCATCAAACTTTTCTCTGTTTGCCAATACTCCGCAAACCTGAGTTTTTTTACCGAATGCAATAATATCCGGTCTTACGCTGAAATGTTCAAAAGACCACATTTTTCCTGTAATTCCGATCCCGGTTTGTACTTCGTCGAAAATTAATAAAATCTCATGTTCGTCGCAAAGGTTTCTTAACTCTACAAAAAATTCGTCTCTGAAATGATTGTCTCCACCTTCAGCCTGAATTGGCTCAATGATAATGCAGGCAACTTTATCAGGATGTGATATAATGGCTTCGCCGATGTTGAGTAATGCTAATCTTTCATTGTTAATCGTTTCCTCAAGGTTTTCTTCAGTAATCGGGAACGTGAGTTTCGGATTTAGAATTCTCGGCCATTCAAACATCGGAAAATATTGATACTTTCTCGGATCTGAAGTGTTGGTCAAACTCAAAGTATAACCACTTCTACCATGAAATGCCTGTCTGAAATGGATGCAGATCCCTGCTTCAATATCAAGACCTTTATCAAAATTCTTTCTTGTTTTCCAATCGAAACAGGCTTTCATTGCATTTTCAACACCCATTGTTCCTCCTTCAATAAAAAAAGCATACTGCAATTCTTCCGGCATTACAACTCTTTCAAAAGTCTCTAAAAACTGAGCATATTCTTTAGAATATACGTCTGCCAAAGTAGGCTTATTGATAGCCATTTTACCTAACCATCCGGATCTTTCAACAAGATAAGGATGATTGTAACCGATAGAAGCAGAACCGAACATCGAAAACATATCAAGATAATTCTTACCCGTAATTGAATCATGAATCCACGAGCCGTGAGAATTTTCAATATCCATTACAAAGTCAAATCCGTCTGCAAGAACGTGTTTTCCTACGATTTCCTTTACTTTATTTATTTTTGTTAGTGTGTGTTCCATATTTTTAAATGAGTAATTGGTAATAAGCAATGATTAATTTTAATATCAAACTTTACTTAGATTTGTTTATAAATCAAATTTAATTCCCTGAGCTAAAGGAAGACTTGCTGTATAATTAATGGTGTTAGTTTGTCTTCTCATATAATATTTCCAAACATCAGAGCCAGATTCTCTACCACCACCGGTTTCTTTTTCACCACCAAAAGCTCCGCCAATTTCAGCACCCGAAGTCCCGATATTGACGTTGGCAATTCCACAATCTGATCCGGCCTGAGAAAGGAATAATTCTGCTTCTCTCAAGTTCTGCGTCATAATTGCTGATGACAATCCCTGAGGAACATCATTCTGAATTGCAATTGCTTCCTCTAAAGTTTTGTATTTAATTAAATATAAAATCGGAGCAAAAGTCTCGTGCTGTACGATTTCAAAAGAATTTTCAACTTCAGCGATACAAGGTTTTACGTAGCATCCTGATTCATAGTCTTTCCCTTTCAAAACTCCGCCTTCTACAACAAATTTCCCGCCTTCCTGAATGCAGTTTTCAATGGCCAATTCGTATTGATTTACAGCGTGAACGTCGATAAGCGGTCCTACATGCATATTTTCGTCTAAAGGATTTCCTATTTTTAATTGTCCGTAAGCTTTTACCAAACGGTTTTTCACTTCATCATATACATCTTCATGAATAATCAGTCTTCTGGTGGAAGTACATCTTTGTCCGGCAGTTCCTACCGCTCCGAAGACCGCTCCGATGATAGACATATCCAGATCTGCATCTTTAGAAATGATGATCGCATTGTTTCCGCCCAATTCAAGAATAGATTTTCCGAATCTTTCCGCCACTTTAGAAGAAACCATTCTTCCCACTTTGGTTGAACCTGTAAATGATATTAATGATACTCTTTTATCATCAACCAATAACTGTCCGATCTCGTGATCTGCTACCAAAACACTTGAAATACCTTCTGGAAGATTATTTTCTTTTAAAACTTCCATCATGATATTCTGACAGGCGATTGCGCAGAAAGGAGTTTTTTCTGACGGTTTCCAGATCGTAACGTTTCCGCAAATCCAAGCCAAAGCAGTATTCCAGGCCCAAACGGCAACCGGAAAGTTGAAAGCAGTAATCACACCCACAATTCCCAACGGATGATATTGCTCGTACATTCTGTGACCCGGTCTTTCTGAATGCATGGTGTAACCGTGAAGCTGTCTTGAAAGTCCGACTGCAAAATCACAGATGTCGATCATTTCCTGAACTTCACCAAGACCTTCCTGCAAAGATTTTCCCATTTCATAAGAAACGAGTTTACCCAAATCATCTTTATATTCTCTTAATTTCTGACCCAATTGTCTTACAAATTCTCCTCTTTTGGGAGCCGGAATCATTCTGAATTCTTTGAAAGCCTGCTGTGCAGTTTCTATTACTTTGTCGTAATCTTTTTCTGCTGCAGTCTTTATTTTTCCGATTAATCTTCCGTCTGACGGCGAATAACTTTCAATAGTTTTCCCGGAAGCGAAAAATTTACCTCCCATAGAAGTTCCTTTATTTTCAGCTTTTATTCCGAGATTTTTTAAAGATTTTTCAATTCCAAAATCTTTGATTTTTTTTGACATAAATGTTACTTTTCGTTTTGCCTAAGATAAAAATAATTATGGTACTGGTGAAATTTTTATGATTTAAACTTGTTTTTATTTGGAATGAATCTAAATATATTTACCTTTGTGATATAATTTGCAAACTTTCAGAAATGGAAATCAATAAATCTGTGCAAGAACCTGAAGAAGAGAAAACATCAAAATGGAAAAAGATGCTGAAGAAATTTGGAATTGGCGGAATTATCTTTTTTACAGTGAAAGGAATTATCACTTCTACACTGATTTATTTTCTTGGGAAAAATTTCTGGACGATTATCAGTAACTATTTTTCCGGAATTTTTCAATAAAAAAAGCAAAGAAACGATCTCTGCTTTTCATTTAAAATTATTTTATTCTTTCTTTTTCCTTCCCGAACTGACCAAGCTTTGACTGAGCAAATATTCTATTTGTCCGTTTACACTTCTGAACTCATCATTTGCCCATTTTTCCAGTAATTTATAAGTAGACTCATCAATTCTGATGACAAAAGATTTTTTGCCTTTTGCAGGAGTTTCTGATGAATTTTTTGGGTTCTGAGATTTCATTTTTTTAACTTATTCTATTGATTTTTTTATTTCCAACTGATTTTACAGATTTAATGTAGAAATTAATTTAAACGCAAAGTTCGCAAAGATTATTTTTAACTTCTAACTGTTTTAAGGTTCAAAAAGGCATTTCACTTAGCGAAGAACAAAGGATTTTTCAAGTATAAAGATTAACAATAATTAAATTTAAAAAAATCCCCCTAATTATCAATCTCATATCTTAATTATACAAAGTTCCTGCGTTAAGAATTGGTTGTGCTGCTTTTTCACCACAAAGAACGACCATTAAATTGCTAACCATTGCAGCTTTTCTTTCATCATCCAATTCTACAATATTTTCTTCTGAAAGTTTTTTCAACGCTAAATCTACCATTCCCACAGCTCCTTCCACGATTTTAGTTCTTGCTGCTACAATTGCTGTTGCCTGTTGTCTTTGGAGCATTGCTCCCGCAATTTCTGATGCATATGCTAAATGGGAAATTCTTGCTTCCTGAATAATGATTCCGGCTTTTGAAAGTCGGTCTGTCAATTCCTGCTCAAGGATAGAATTGATCTTTTCTCCTCCTTCTCTTAACGTAATCGGAGCATGATCATCCTCTAAATTATCATAAGGAAAACTCATCGCCAAATGACGGACTGCCGCTTCACTCTGCATTTTTACAAAATCTGAATATCTTTCAACATCAAATGCTGCTTTATAAGTATCTCCTACTTTCCAAACCATTACGACAGCAATTTCAATGGGATTTCCCATTTTGTCGTTTACTTTCAAAGTTTGTCCCTGAAGATTTTCTGAGCGAAGTGACATTTTCTGCGAAGAGTACAAAGGATTGATAAAAAACAGTCCGTTATCTTTTACCGAACCAACATATTTTCCAAAGAAATTCAAAACCCTGGAATGATTTGGCTGAATAATCATTAGACCTTTCATAAAGAAACACGTAAGAACAAAACAGATAATCGAGATAACAAGAAATGTAATATTGTTATCTATCCTGTCATTCACACCAATGATAAAAAGGTAAACAGAAACTCCCATCAAAAGAAGGCAGATCACTAAAGCAAGATAACCAGACATAGGTTTTAAAGTTTTTTCCATGATTTTTTAATTTTTAAAGTGATATTAATTTGATATCATAAAGATATTTATAAGTTTTGAATTATGAATGATAAGTTTTCATAATGTTTTTCTCTGAGTTATTAAATTTGACAATAAAAAAACTCCCGAAAAATTAATTTTCAGGAGTTTGTAATTTATATATTAATATCTATTTTTTCTTTAAAGCTGAAAATCTGATATAAGAAACCACAGATAGAATAAGCATTGAAGCCAGGCCGATATAAACCCAGGCCGGAACAGGAACCGGATCACCTGCTGCGTAAGAATGCAGTCCGCTTAAGTAATAATTGACTCCAAAATACGTCATCACCATTGAGCAAAACGCAAACATTGTTGCAACGTGGAATGCCCATCTGCTTCTCAAACCAGGAACCAATCTCATGTGTAAAACAAAAGCGTACACCATAATCGAGATGAATGCCCAGGTTTCTTTTGGATCCCAGCTCCAGTATCTTCCCCAAGATTCATTGGCCCATATTCCTCCTAAGAAGTTTCCTACGGTAAGAGCAAAAAGACCTATCGTTAAAGACATTTCAGAAACAATTGCCAATTCTTTTAACGTTGTATCGTTATGAATTTTAAAAATATTTTTATCTGAAATGATATAAAACACCAGTGAAATTACCGCAATAATCATCGATAAACCAAAGAAGCCATAACTCGAGGTAATAATGGCAACGTGTACAATCAGCCAATATGATTTTAAAACAGGAACCAATGGGGTGATCTGTGGATCAAGAGACGAACCACCGTGAGCAAAGCCCATCATAATTACAGCAACCATAAATCCTGCTGCAGGAATAAGTGCATTCGAATTTCTGTATAAAGCTAAACCTGCTGAAATTCCGACCCAGGAAATGAAGATAATTGCTTCATAACCGTTACTCCAAGGTGCGTGACCGGAAATATACCATCTTGCAACCAATCCCAAAAAGTGAAAGAAATAACCAATTGAACCAATAATAATGATCGCTTTGATGATTTTACTCAGCATTTTTCTAGGCTTAAATAAATCCACAAAACCCAAGATCAGTAATAAACTTCCTACAATTGTGTAGAAAATTAAAAGCTTAAAATTAAGATTCACTTCATTCATGAAAACCTCAAGATTGACTTTGCTTTCTGAAGGAACAACACTTTTCCCCCATTTCTGCTGGTATTCTGATAGTTTTGCTAATTCTGTATCTGCTTTAGACCAGTTTCCTGTTTTCTCAGCCTGAAGCGCTTCTGCGAAATATGGCCCCATTACTTGCTGAGATTCCATATCCGGTTCCATTTTTTGGTCAAGCCAAGAATGCCAAGTATGGTTTGGATCATTTTTTACCGGAACAATTCTCATAAACTGTCCGCTGAAAAACTCATTAAAAATCTGTACTCTTTCGTTTATTTTGATAACTTGTTTATCGTATTCAGACTGTTCTGCCGGTTTTTTTCGGAAAGCCGTATTGTAATCTTCATCTAAAATATACGTCAGGTTACCGTTAGCATCTGCCGGGAAAAGATTCATTAAAGAAGTATAACCATCCTCGTCAGCTTTTGTTTTTTTCAAAAGATCTTTTCCTCCTTTTGAATCAATTTTAATCAACGGAACCATTGTCCAGCTTGGTGTGTCTGTATTAACTGATAAAAACCACTGATTAGCGGTAAGATATTTCCCATCAGTTCCTCGGAAAGCATCTTTTTTATAAAGCTTTCTTAAAACGTCTAAAGCCTGCGTATTAATAGGAACAATTCTACCTTCATAATTCTGAACCAAAAGGTATCCAAATTTGTCTGCGTGTTCTTTACTGATTTTATTTCTTGCAATGATCTCGTCTGGAGAAATCATTTTCATTTTCGTCAAAGGTGCAGCCACTGAATTCTGCTGTATACTTTTTTCTGGCTGACTTGCTTGTGGAGCTGCGTCATGTGTGTGACCATCGCCTTCTACATGTACATGCTCTCTGCTTCCGTCTGAAGTTCCGTGGGTTTCTATTTTTTGAGCATTGAATCCAAAACTTAAAAATAACAATAAAACAGCTGCTGCTCTTTTTTTGTTGACGTCTTTCAGCATCTTATTTAATTTCCAGAAGTGCGTTCCTTTCCAGAAGAACATGACGAACATTCCTCCGAATAAAAATGCGTATCCTATATAAGAGATCAAAGTTCCCCAGAAATCATGGTTCACAGATAAAACAGTTCCCATTCTGTCCGGTGAAAAACTAGACTGGAAAAAACGGTAACCTTTGTAATTTAGAACGTTATTCATATAAATTTTATAAGGAGTCTGCTTTCCTTCATCTATGATTTTTACATGACTTTCGTAAGCACTCGGAGATGAACTTCCAGGATACGTTTCCATCACGAAATCATCTAGTTTTATAGCAAAAGGTGTGTTGTAAATTTTCGGACCAAAGCCTACCATAATATTCAGACCATCTATCGTTACTTGCTTGTAAGCGTTTGGATTTCCTCTTTCTACCGATAAATCAACGATTTGTTTTGTTTTTGGGCCCTGAAGTTCGATGGTCATTACATCAGGAACATTTTGGTCTTTTTTTCTGTCACCTTCGAAAGCCATTAATTTACCTTTTCTGAGTCCTTCAGGTACCACCAGTTTTAATTCGTTAATGGTATATAAACTTCTCAAAACCAAAGGCTGGAACTGATCTTTTACAGTGGTTCCGGTAGCCTGAGTTGCCATCGTCATAAAATTGGCATCAACAGGAGTTTTAATTAAAATCTGTCCGTTTTCTTTTTTAAATTCAACTGCACCGTCAATAGCTCTGTTGAACGTTACCAAAGTTCCGTTGATAGATTTTGTTTCGCCTGGTTTGATATAAATATTTTGTCTTCCCGTCTCAGCCGTAGAAACTAAATGAAGATATTCTGCTCCGTTTGGATCGGCAATTAAGCTGTCTTTTTTTCTCTGAACATAGTCTAATGTCTTCACTTTAATGTCTTTTCCATGGAAATCATAGGTCGCATTAAAGTTTTTGTGCAAAGGAGACATTAGATAAGGAACATCCTGGTAATTCAGTACATCACCTTTATTTTCAATCTGGATTTTAAAGAAATGTTTGTCAGTTACAATTTCATTGGAAGTTTCTCCTTCTCTTATGACCATTTGACCTTCAAAACTGATATATCTTGTAATGGCACCACCGATAAAAATTAAAATAAAAGAAAGGTGGAAAACCAAAACCGGCCATTTTTCTCTTTTCCAAAGACGATATCGTGCAATGTTTCCGATGAAGTTTAAAATAAGAAGAACCATAATTAGCTCAAACCATTTAGCTTCATAGATTAATGCTTTCGCTGTGGGCGTTCCATAGTCGTTTTCTAAGAATGTTGCATACGCCATAGAAAATGCGTAAACCAGCAATAGAACTGCCGTTGTTCTGGTTGAAATAAGAATATCCTGGATCTTCTTCATGATTTTTTTTACTTGACATGCAAAAATAAGGATGATAAAACGAAAGGCAGATAAAAAAAGCTGTTTTTTGTCATTTGAGCGTCGTAATACTGTTATTTTGAATGATTCTTAATAGTTTTTAATTCATTGTTGAAAATCTAAAATATCTGTGAATCAGTGTAGAAGTAAAGACTCTGTTTTGATGAAAAAAAAAAGCCACAATATCAAAAAAACACTAAATTTGCCGAGATTGACATTATGGAAAAGAAAACACAAAAACCACAAACCAATTCGCCTGAAAAAGGCAATCTTTTATCAAAACCACGCATATTCTTCGGATTGACGTTCATCGTTTTTTCCGGGGTTCTGGCTTTATCTTTCATTTCATATTTAATGAATTGGAAATCAGACCAAAGCCAGGCAGGAACCATGCTCGATAAAAGCATACAGTCTTCCAATATTTTCGGAAAACTGGGTGACTGGCTGGGCAATATTTTTATATTTGAAAGCATTGGTGTTGCATCATTCATTGTAGCATTTCTTTTTCTGGTTTTTGGGACGATGATTCTGAAGAAAAAAATCTTTAAACCCTGGATGACTTTTGGGCATTCTCTTTTCTTTATCTGTTGGCTTCCTGTTCTTTTTGGAGCTATTACTAAAGGCCAGGGAAAAGCCGGAGTTTTAAGCGGAGTTTACGGTTACCAAATTATGGATTCTTTGAACGCAATCATCGGAAGTGTGGGTCTTTGGTTAGTTTTGGTAGTAAGTATTGCGTTGTATTTTATTCTGGAATTTAATCTAAGACCAAGTTCGATCAAAGCAAAATTTGAGGAGATCAATGAAAACACAATTGGCAGAGTAAAATCGATGATGCCAAATTCCAGTGAAAATTTTGAAGCTGATGAAGAACTGGAAAAAGAAGTTAAAGATCCTGCTTCAAATGTTACAGTAACCGATCTTTCTGGAAACAGTAAAGAAACAGTAAAGGCTGTAAAAGTTTCCAATGAAAACCAGACTTCATTAAATCTGGAAACTATTGTAACGCCTAATCAGACTTCATTTGATGAAAAAAAGGATTTTTCTCAATCTTTGAATTTAGATTTAAATAAAAAACCTGTAATTCCTGTTGCAAAACCTGAAGATGCATTCGATCTAAAACCTGCATCAACGCCAACTGACGGAATTAAATTTAATGTAGAAGTAGCTCCGGCTGTAGAGATTTTAACGGATTCTGAAATGCAGTCAAATGATTTGGTCGAAAAGCATGGTCTGTATGATCACCGTTTGGATTTGGCAAAATTCCAGATGCCTACGTTAGATCTGCTGAAAGATTATGGAAATGAAGAAATTTCAGTTAATAAAGAAGAGTTAGAAGAAAATAAAAATAAGATTGTTGGATTACTGAAGAACTTCAACGTTGGTATTGCTGAGATCAAAGCGACCATCGGACCGACAGTTACTTTGTATGAAATTGTACCCGAAGCAGGAATCAGGGTTTCTGCAATCAAAAAGCTGCAGGATGATATTGCTTTGAATCTTTCTGCTTTAGGAATCAGGATTATTGCGCCAATGCCGGGAAAAGGAACGATTGGAATTGAAGTTCCGAGAAAAAATCCTACCATGGTATCGATGCGTTCGGTGATTGCTTCACAAAAATTCCAGACTACCGATATGGATCTTCCTGTTGTATTTGGGAAAACAATTTCTAATGAAGTCTTCATGGCAGATTTATCGAAAATGCCTCACCTTTTGATGGCTGGTTCTACCGGTCAGGGAAAATCGGTTGGTATTAATGCCATCTTAACTTCCCTACTCTACAAGAAGCATCCGAGCGAATTGAAATTTGTGATGGTTGATCCTAAAAAAGTAGAACTTTCGTTATATTCAAAAATCGAGAGACATTATCTGGCGAAACTTCCGGATTCTGATGATGCAATCATCACCGATACTCATAAAGTAATCAACACTTTAAACTCTCTTTGTGTAGAGATGGATCAGCGTTATGATTTGCTGAAAAATGCTTTCTGTAAAAATTTAAAAGAATATAATAAAAAATTCAGCGAAAGAAAATTAAATCCTGATAACGGGCACCGCTATTTGCCTTATATCGTTTTAGTAGTCGATGAATTCGCAGATTTGATTATGACCGCAGGAAAAGAAGTTGAACTTCCTATCGCAAGATTGGCACAATTGGCAAGAGCGGTGGGAATTCACCTGATTGTTGCCACACAAAGACCTTCTGTAAATGTAATTACGGGTATGATTAAAGCCAATTTCCCTGCAAGAGCAGCATTCAGAGTAATTTCAAGTGTCGATTCCAGAACCATTCTTGATTCTCCGGGAGCGGATCAGTTGATTGGAAAAGGAGATATGTTGTATTTTAACGGGAACGAAATTTTGAGATTGCAATGTGCATTCATTGATACGCCCGAAGTTGAAAGACTTGCAGAATTTATTGGCGAGCAAAAAGGATATGCTTCTGCATTTATGCTTCCTGAATATGTGAATGAAGAGGCAACAAGTACAGTCGGAGCTTTTGATCCCAATGAAAAAGATGCTTTATTTGATGATGCTGCCAGAATAATCGTTTCGACTCAGCAAGGTTCTACTTCAATGCTTCAGAGACAGTTGAAATTGGGATATAACAGAGCCGGAAGAATTATGGATCAGCTTGAAGCAAGCGGTATCGTTGGCGGATTTAACGGAGCAAAGGCAAGAGAAGTTCTGATCAGTGATCTTCATTCTTTGGAACAATTTTTGGAAGATTTACGAAGTTAAAAATCAAGTACACTTTAAATTTTAACTTTTGATCATTGAAAGTGTCTAAGTAGTAGAAATGTTAGAAATAAAAACATGAAAAAAATAATTTCAAAAATAGTTTTCGGAAGTTTTGTAATAGGAAGTCTTTCTTTTGTTCAGGCTCAAAAAATTGACGCCAAAGCGAAGAAAATTTTAGACGATGTAACTGCTAATTACAAATCTAAAAAGAACTCTTATTTTAAATTTGCTTTTGGAACTGGTGTAAACGGTACAGTTAGTAAAAACGAACCCGGAATTTATTACACAGCCGGAGACAAATACAAACTGAAAATCATGGAAACAGAACAGATTTTCGATGGCAGTAAGATTTATAATATCAATACTGAAGATAAGGAAGTAACTGTAGCAAAACCAAACGGAAGTTCTACGATGTTCTCTCCTATCAATTATCTGACGTCGTACAGAAATGATTACAACGTTACATACAGTGGTAAAAAAACTATTGAAGGTGTGAGCGCAGATTTCATCACATTAACTCCTGTGAAAGCAAACGGATTAAAATCTATCTATATTTATATTGATGGTGCAAAAAAGCAGATGCTAAAACTAGAGCAACACGGAAACAACAAAGATATTGCGGTGATTTCGATAAAAGAATATAAAGAAAACCAGCAACTAGACCCCAATATGTTTGTATTTGATAAGAATAAATTCAAAAATTATTTAGTTACAGAATTATAATTCTAAATATATATTAAAATTTAAAGTCACAAAGGAAACTTTGTGGCTTTTTCATTAATTTTGGCAAATGTTTAAAATATTAGACCGATATATCATTAAGACCTTTTTTGGTCCAGTTCTTTTTTATATTCAGTGTATTGTTTTTCATTTTTATTGTAAACATTGTCTGGATTCAGCTTGGGCAGTTTATGGGAAAAGGTCTTACTACAATGCAGATCATGAAGCTTCTCTTTTATTTGGGAGTGAATGTAGTGAGTATGGTTTTACCTTTGACGATACTTCTAGCAAGTATTATGTCTTTCGGGGAATTTGGGGAACGCTATGAATTAGCTGCCATGAAAGCTGCCGGTATTTCATTAACGAGAGTAATGATCCCGCTTTTGGGAGTCGTTACCGTAATGGCAATTCTCCTCTATTTCTTTTCGAGTAACATTATTCCTGATTTTCAGAGGAAGGCAAAAAATATGCTTTTCAATATTGCACAGACAAAACCTGCTCTGAATTTTACACCCGGACAATTTATTGATCAATTACCTGGATATATGGTAAAATTTGATAAGATTGAAGGTGAAGAAGGCCGTGATCTGGAGGGAGTTTTTATTCATAAAAAAGCAAGCACCTTCGAAAACCAACAAACGATAACCGCGCAAAAAGGAAGATTTGCGTTGGCTAAAAATAAAAATTATCAACAGCTTATCCTTTATAACGGTTATATTTTTGAAGACAGTTATGCCGGAAAATCTGAAAATGTAAGATTAAAACAACCAGATCAAGCCATAAAATTCGATACACTTGTTACCCATTTCGATATTAGTGAAATCATTAATAAAGCCATCGAACAAGAAAAAATCACTGAAGATTACCGCTTTCAGAATTTTAATGAATTGTTTACGGACATCGATAGAACAAAAAAAGATAATGTAAAATTAACCACCAATATTGGAAATGAAGTTTTATCTCAAACAAGTTCCGTCGTTAGTTACATGGATAAAAATAAATCAAAAGCTCCTGTAAAAGCCCAGTATAAATTAGATACCATCAAGATTGATAAAAAGCTTGAAATGATTTACAATGCTCACAGCAGATTGGATAATTTGAAAACTACACTGGATAGTAAAAACCAGGAACTTAATCCCAGCATCAAATATTTCAATAAAGTGGTGATTTATCAGCAGAGAATGATTACGTATTCATTTACCTGTATTATCTTCTTTATGATTGGTGCAAGTTTGGGATCTATTATTAGAAAAGGTGGAATGGGTGTTCCTGTGATTGTTGCAATCGTTATTTTTATTATATTTTATGTCATCAATGTCGGTTTTGAAAACGTTGCATGGTCAGGAAAGATGAGTCCTTATTTGGCAGCCTGGCTTCCCAACATGATTTTGTTTCCTTTCGGAGTTTTGATGACCTATAAAGCATTGACAGATTCTCAGTTATTTGATTCTGAAAAATATAAAGTATTCTTTAAACCGATTACTAAACTTTTTATAAAAGATAAAGAACATAAAAGATATCAGTAAAAAAAATCCGGAGTTTATCTTCGGATTTTTTGTTTTAAAACTGCAGAAATAATTTTAAAGGTTAAGAGAAATACTTCTGAAAATTAAATCAGTACATGATAAAACATCAAACTTTCAAAAAAAAATCTCATATTTATAAAAATTAATTTAAATAAAATTCTAATGAGAAAAGTTTTATTGTTTGGCTTATTCAGTTTGATCACTTCAAGCGTTTACGCACAGGAAGAAAATACCGATTACGAATTAAAAGCCAATGAAAAATACGGTTATATAATCGATAAAAACGGAAAGAAAACTGAAGGAATTGTAAGATTAGCAGGAGATGATATGAATCCGTGGGTCAATCAGAAAAAAGTAAAATTTGTTGCTACATCAGACATTGACAAATCTAAAAAGAGGCAAAAGTTTAAAACAATGGATTCTGACGACGTGAAAGAATATGTTGCGTATGATGACAGCGATAACGAAAGGCATTTTGAAGTGGTAAAATATACCAATACCAAAGAAGGTTTTAATACAGCAACCGGCGGATTAAGCGGAAATATCAAAGCGTTTAATAACCTTACCAAAAGCAATCAGTTTGCAGAAGTGGTAACAGATGGTAAAATAAAAGTATATAAATTATATGGTTACCCAACCACATTTTCTGCCGGACAAAGCCAAATTGACAAGGCTGATCAGGAAACCGAAAGAATGAGAAAAAACCCATCTTATATATTTACAAAAAAAGGCAGCAAACTTAAAGAACTGACTTTAAAAGAATCAAAAATCATTACTGCAGATTGTCCTTACGTAAAAGATAAAATAGCAAGTGGCTCTTACGGTTCACTAAAAAATGATGAGAAAAAGAGATCAGGTTTGGGTAAATTGATTAAAAGCCAAATTGACGATGTAATGTCAAATGTTCCTCAAATTATTGATGAAGTGATTTTAGACTATAATGAAAACTGTAAATAGATATATCATGAAAAAAGCATTGCTCATTTCAACTCTACTGTTAAGCATTTTTAGTTTTGCTCAACAATTGGATAAAGAAGCTTACATTAAAAAAGAAAGCATTAATGGCAAACTAGATTTTACTAAAATGATCGAAGAAAAATACCGTGATGCTCCTTCTATCCGTTTCGGTAATATACTCTATGATAAAAAAGATTTTGCAATTGTACTTTGGGCCGCAAACGTAAGAATAATAGGTATTGAATCTTTTGATCAGGCTGTGAAAATATGGGAAGAAATAAATAAAAGAAATTTGACAGAACCTGAAAAAAAAGCTTTGAAAGCGGGATTTGATGCAAAATTCTAAGTTAAAAACTGAGTTGCACAATTATTGTTGATAATCTATCAAACATTATTAAAATGAAGAATTTTCTTATAATTTTTTGTCTGCTTATTATAATTTCCTGCAAGAAAGAAAATAAAAATGCTGAAAAGTCTCTTTCTATAGACAGTTTGAGTTCAGAAACAGCGGTTGATACTCTAAAAAAAAGTAAAGAGATCAATTCAATTGATAAAATAAAAGAAGAATACAATTTGGTAAATTCAAAACTGAGTGCAAAAAAATTTGATTCTGTAAGTTTCGATTATGAATGTGAAGAAATATCTGGTAACGTCGTTTATTATTCTGAAAACGGAATTTTGAAAGTGATAAAACATTTCTCTGCAGACAGCCATTTTTCATCAATTGAGAATTATTTTGTAAATGATGGAAAACCCTATTTTATCTTTAAACAAGAAACAGTTTGGAGCTTTGATGGCGGAACACCAGAGAAACCGGAGACAAAAGATGATGTTAGAGAAAACCGATATTATTACGTAAATAATAAATTGGAGTATTGCAGAGATAAAAAATATACAATAAGATCAAAAAATAATTCAAAACAGGAAAATATTTCTGACGGCGAAAGTGAAAATTGTTCAGATACAGAATTGCTGAAAACATTCAATCTAATTCTTAAAAATAAAGATAAAAAAGACCCTATTAAATGTCTGTAAAATAAAAAGTGGCTTCGAAAAAATTCAAAGCCACTTTTTTTTTATTATTTTAAACTGAAAATTATACTTTCATAATTTCAGCCTCTTTTGTTTTAAGATGATCATCACACAATTTTACATGCTTGTCAGTAAGTACCTGAATTTCTTCTTCAACACCTTTTATTGCATCTTCGGAAACACCTTCCAGTTTTTTCAGTTCTTTGATACCGTTTTGTCTGGCGTTTCTTACAACAATTTTAGTGTCTTCAGTTTCTCCTTTAGCCTGCTTAGCCAATTCTCTCCTTCTTTCTTCGGTTAAAGGCGGAACATTAAGAATAATATTTTCACCATTATTAGAAGGTGCAAAACCTAAATTTGAATTGATAATTGCTTTTTCTATCGCTCCAATCGCAGTTCTGTCCCAAGGTTGAATAGAGATTGTCATTGCATCAGGTACAGATACATTGGCAACCTGATTAAGAGGAGTCGGAGCACCATAATATTCTACCATCACATCCTGAACCATATTTGTAGACGCACGTCCTGCTCTGATTCTTTGAAATGCATGATCCAAGTGCTTGATAGCTGCTTCCATATCATGTTTTACAGATTCTACAATAAGATCTAATTCTTCCATTATATAATAAAAATTTGATAAGTTACACATGTTTAAGTAATAGGTAATTGGCAATCAGCAATTTCAATGCCTTTTATCTTTTTACTTTCTAGATATTTACTAAAGTTCCTACAGATTCTCCTTCTACAATTTTCACCAGATTACCATCTTTGTTCATGTCAAAAACGATGATTGGCAATTTATTTTCGTGGCTTAGAGTAAAAGCAGTCATATCCATCACTTTAAGATTTTTCTCAAAAACTTCATCGAAAGATAATGAATTGTATTTTACTGCATTTTCATTTTTCTCAGGATCGCTGTCGTAGATTCCGTCTACTCTTGTTCCTTTTAAAATAACGTCAGCTCCAATTTCGATAGCTCTCAAAGTTGCTGCAGTATCTGTTGTGAAATAAGGATTACCGGTTCCTGCCCCGAAGATCACTACTCTACCTTTTTCAAGATGTCTCACCGCTCTTCTTTTGATGAAAGGTTCGGCTACTTTATTCATTTCTATAGCAGATTGCAGTCTTGTTTTGATTCCTGCATCTTCCAAAGCGCCTTGTAATGCCATCCCGTTGATTACAGTTGCAAGCATTCCCATATAATCTCCCTGCACTCTGTCCATTCCTGCCGCAGCTCCGGCAACACCACGGAAAATATTTCCTCCTCCAATGACGATAGCAATTTCGCAACCTAAGTCTACTACCTTTTTAATTTCTTCAGCATACTCCATCAGTCTTTCAGGATCGATACCGTACTGTCTGTTCCCCATCAATGCCTCACCACTCAGTTTTAGAAGGATTCTTTTATATTTCATCTTTAAATTTATAATAGTTTTTGAGAATTAATTTCCTCAGAAATTAACTTTGCAAATATAATCATTAAAAATATTGAAAAAAGAAAAATATTTAATAGTAAATAATGAAGTAAATATTTTGATAAGTACGAAAAAGGATTATTTTTGCATTAATTAATTACTGATTTGAAGAAAGTTCTAATTTTTTCACTATTTCTTTCGGGAATTGTTTCATTTGCACAAACTGGAACAAACGTATATCCGTTTCTGAACATTCCGGTTTCTGCAAGACAGGCTGCTTTAGGGGGCGACGCAATTACAATGAGAGATCATGACGTTTCGTTTGCTATTGCCAATCCGTCTTTGTTGAATAAGGAATCTGACAAACAACTTTCTGTGAACGCAACAGCATATCTTGCAGATTCAAAATATGGAACCATAGCTTTTGCAAAAGATCTTGATAATGGTCACATGGTAACCGTAAATGCACGTTACATGAGCTACGGAAACATCCCGAGAACGGATGACAGTGGTTTTGAAATGGGAGAATTTTCCGCTTCAGATGTTGCAATCGGTGGTGGATATGCTTACCAGTTTGAAGAAGACTGGACGATCGGTGGAGGATTGAATTTTATCACTTCAAAAATTGACACCTACACTTCTTCTGCGGTGGCAGGAACCTTAGGCGTTACTTATCATCCAAAACAAAGTAAAGAAGTTGTTGCTGTAGTTTTAAGAAATTTCGGATATCAGTTTAAATCGTTCAATGGTGAAAGAGAAAATCTTCCTTTCAGAATAGATTTAGGATATACCAAGATTTTAAAAGCTTTTCCTTTAGCGATTACCATAACAGCTCATGATCTGCAGGAATTTGATATTTCTTCAGAATTAAATGTAAACGGACAGGAAGTAAACGTTGGCAGAAAAATCGCCGATCACTTTTCTTTAGGTGCAGAGCTTTTTCCTGAAAAAAGTTTCAACTTCAGATTGGGGTATAATGTAAGACGCGGAAATGAATTAGCTGTAGCAGATCAAAGAAATTTCTCCGGGCTTTCAGCAGGTTTCGGACTTAAAGTTTCAAGATTCCGTATCGATTATGCACATGTAAGGTATCATAATTCTTCAAATGTGAATCAAATCGGTATATCTGTAGATCTAAGCGGTCGCCAAGGAGAATAATTTCATACATAAAACTTAAAATTTTAAGATTAAATCTTTAGATTTTCTTGGATTTTCGGAAAAATTTTTGAAATTTGTAGCATGAAAAAACCAGTGATAGCGATTGATGGATTCTCATCTACAGGAAAAAGTTCTATCTCAAAAATTATTGCAGATATATTGGGAATCGTGCATCTTGATACAGGAGCACTTTATCGTGGTATAACCTGGTTTGCTTTGCAAAACTGTCTGAATGAAGATCAAACAATCAATTTAGAGCAGCTTTTTAATTCTTTTCCTTCAATCGACCTTGAATTTATAAATGACGATGGTGAATTGGTTCTTTTTCTAAACCATATCAACATTTCAAAAGAAATCCGTTCCAACGAAGTTTCAAACAATGTAAGTTTTATCGCCAAACAAAAAGAGGTAAGAGATTTTTTACTTGAATCCCAACGCAATTTGGCAGAAAAAGGAGGCATCATCATGGATGGCAGAGATATTGGCACAATTGTACTGCCAAACGCAGATTTTAAATTTTTCCTGACAGCGAGTATTGAAGAAAGAACCAGGAGAAGATATCAGGAATTACTAAGCTTGGGAATAGATACTGATGAACAAAAAGTAAAGGAAAACCTTATCGTAAGAGACAAAATTGACAGTGAGCGCGAGATTGCACCATTAAAACGTGCCGAAGATGCAATTGTGATTGATAATACCCTTCTCACTAAGAAGGAGACTATAGAAAGCATATTGTCACATATAAAAAATTAATAATATTTATAGGACAAAATTACCATTTGGTACATAAATTGTAACCTTTAAGATATAAATATTTATTAACTATTAAAAAACAAAAAATGTCTAGAAAAGAGAACAATACAGCAGGTATTTTAGCAGGACTTTTAGCAGGCGCTGCAGCCGGAGTAATCTTAGGAATGTTATATGCTCCTGAAGAAGGTAAAGAAACAAGAAAAAAGATTAAAACAAAAGCTAACGACTTAAAAGAGGAAGCTAAAAACAAATACGGAGAAGTTTCTGAAAAAGTAAAAGATCAGTATGGAAATATCTCTTCTACTTTCAAAGAAACAGCAAGTAACGTAGCCCATACTGTAAAAGATGGTTACGATAAATATAAAGATCAGATAGTTTCTAAAACTACAGACATTGTAAAAGATGTAGAAACTGGTTTGAACGATCTTAAGAGATAAATAGACCTTAATTTAAATAATAAAAGGAACTTTGACCAAATTAAAGTTCCTTTTTTTGTAACTTTTAAATATAAACAATGATAGAAACTTTAAAAGAATACGCATCAAAGAGGATAGATCTGTTAAAACTTCAGGCGACAGAAAAATCTTCACTTTCGGCAGGAATTATTGCTTATCTGGTTGTATTATTAGTAGCTTTTACTTTTTTCATAATCCTTTTTAATTTTGGAGTTGCATTTCTTATCGGTAAGGCTCTCAATAATACTTCGTATGGCTTTTTAATCGTGGCAGCATTTTATTTGCTGGTTACAATTTTAGTTATTACCTTTAAAAAGAGCATTGTAAATGTTATCGCAAACAAAGTAATAGAATTTTTAAATCACTAAATATGAGCAGAAATTACAGCAGTTTGGAAGAACTGAGGAGAAAGAAAAAACTTTTGCAAAATGAAGTTCAGGATCTGGAAGGCTTATTGACATTTAAAAATACAAAAGAAAGTTTAAGTGCTTTTACCAACGGACTGACCGATCAATATTTAAAAGAGAAAATAGATGAAGACGGCGAAGAAACTACGGTTATCAGAAAAGATGTTATTGCAAAACAACTGACTTCAGAAGTAAAAGATTTGTTTTTTAGCAGAAATACAGCAATTGGAATTGCAGGCAGCGCCTTTAAAGGAGATGCTATTGATACTGTTGTAAAAATTGCGATCACGGCATTTGTTGCGAATTATGCAAAGAAAAACATGACTAGCTCAAACTGGAAAAAGAAAATTTTAGGAGCCGTACTAATTTATGTAGCTCCAATGGCTTTAAAATTTGTAAGGACAAAATTAGAGGCCTATCAGAAAACAAAAAGTGTATCCAGCATGGAGCAACTTATATAAGTTTGTAGAGTTTTAGAATTGGAATTTAGTTTTTAAAAGTAACTTTAAACTTTCCTACTCTAAAACTCTATCACTCTCCCACATTGAAAAGTTGTCCTAAAATGATTCCTGCTGCCATAGAGACATTCAGGCTTTCTGTAGATTTGATTTTTCCGAATCTCGGGATTGAAATTTTATTTTGAAGCAATTTTTCTGTCGTTTCACGCATTCCGTTTCCTTCGTTTCCTAAAATTAAATTGAGTTTTTTAGGTTTTTCAAATGAATAGATATTTTCTCCATCCATATCTGTTCCTACATTTGTATTTTCTGTTTCAGATAAATACTCAAACAAATTGCAATAAGCAATATTCACTCTTGTGAAAGAACCCATACTTGCCTGTATTACTTTTGGATTGTAAAAATCTACCGTATCATCACTGCAAATAATCTGCTCAATCCCGAACCAGTCTGCCAAACGAATAATTGTTCCCAAATTTCCGGGATCCTGAATTCCATCTAAAACCAATTGAATATTCTGATCATCATATTTTTGTTGTTCACTCAGAACGCAAACTGCAACAGAATCTTTAGGATGTTGTAAAAAACTTATTTTTTTAAGTTCATTCTCAGTGATTTGATGAACGTTTGTTTCCCTTAAACCTAAATTTTCAGGATTCGTAGAAAATATTTCTTTAATTTTAAACTTAGAATTGGGAAGTTCGGAAATGATTTTATTCCCTTCAACCAAAAACAAATTGTATTTTTGCCTGAACTTCTTTTTATCTAAAGATTGTAAAACTTTTATTGTATGAGCTGTAAGCATTTTAAGAATTCTCCTCAAAAATATTATAAAATTCTATCATTTGCAACTGTTGTGGTTGTACTCTATGCTTGCAGTACAACCAAGAAAGTACCGGAAGGTGAATTTTTACTCACCAAAAACAATTTTAATTTTGAAGATAAGAAAGAATTTTTTGATGATGAGCTCAAGAATTATGTTCAGCAGAAGCCCAATAAAAAACAATTTCTTTTCATGCCACTCAGTCTATGGTTTCACAATGCAGCAGATCCGAAATATGACACGATCTTTAGCGAGTACATGACCTACCCGAGTGAAATGAGAAATCAGAAACTTAGGGATTCACTATTTGTAAAATACAATATGCCGGAGAGCGTTGGGAAAAGTTTATTGTGGGACAGAATTCTTCATAATTGGGGAACCCCTCCTGTAATTCTGGATCAGACAAGAACAGAGAAAAGTGCACAATCTATTGAAAAAAGAATGACTTACAGAGGTTTCTGGGATTCTGAAGTGAAGTTTAAGCATGATCTAGATTCCACTGCAAAGAAAGCTGCAGTTACCTATTTTATTACTCATAACAGCCCTACAAACATCAAAGAATATTATTACAATATTCCTGATGCCGGAATTAAAAGTATATATCAGCAAAACATCAATGAAACTCTTGTAAAGTCTGGAAAAGTTCTGGATCAAACAGTTCTTGAAAAAGAGGTAACCAGAATAAACGACCTCATGCGAAGAAATGGCTACTATAAATTCAATAATGCCAATGACGAAGTTTATTTTGTTGCAGATTCTTTAAAGAATAGAAAAAAAATTCCGCTGACTCTTGAAATTCACAAAGATTCTGCAGATTCTCCTTATAAAGTGGCCACTATAGGAAATATTGATGTTGCAATTGTAGATGAGCCGCGTGATTTTGGCAGAAAAACAGTTAAAGACAGTCTAAGAAGAGTTAGGTTTCATAAGATGAACGACGATTACAAAACCAATTCTATCTGGAGAGCCATAATAATTGATAATAAATCTGTTTATGATCAGAATAAACTCGATTTAACAAAAAGAAACTTTATTGCAATGAACAATTTCAGCATTCTGAAAGCAAAAGATTCTTTAAGACAAGGAGGTGCAATAAAACCTAATGACAGTATCATCGATGTGTTGTACCTATTAAAACCTCTCCCAAAATATGAGCTGAAAGTGGGTACAGATATTAACTATTCTCAATTGCTGAATCTGGGAATTTCTCCATCTGTTGATCTCACTACCAGGAACGTTTTCAGAGGTGCAGAAAACCTTTCAACAAGTCTTTCCGGAACATTTGGTTCCATCCGAAATCCTAAAAATCTGGATAGAAGAATTTTGGCCTACGAAATTTCTGCTCAGGCATCTTTGAGTTTCCCGCGTTTATTGCTGCCTTTTAATTATTACAAACTGATTCCTAAAAGATATACACCAACATCTTCAATTGTATTGGGTACATCTATTCAGAATAATATCGGTTTGGGAAGAGTTAATTTTAATACAGGATTAAATTACTTTGCCAACGTCAATGATCAGTCATCACATAGATTAACATTGTTTAATACCCTCTTCAGTTTAACTAAAAATAAAGACAGTTACTATGATTTCTTTATCAACGATGATAATATTCGTAAAGAAATATTTGCAGATTATTTTAGTTTTAATCCGCAGGTACAGCAACAGTTTAATTCCGGAGCATTGACGAGAGATCAAGTTTCTGAGCAGATTATACAAGATGCAAGTTATGTGGGAACACTTGATAAAGACAGAGCTGATCGATTGGTTGCATTTTTGGGAACACTTATCAATAAAGACAGACAGACGCAGGATGTAATCATCTCATCTTTCATTTATAATTTTATCTATAACGAAATCGGAAAAAAAGATTATCCCAATGCATTTTATTTTAACGGTAAAATGGAAGTTGCGGGTAATATTCCGAGTTTATTTAATCAGAAAAGAGAAGATGACGGAGGTGTCTTGAGAAACCCTGAACGTACAATTTTCGGAATTCCTTATGCGCAGTTTGTGAAATTTGATTTTGATGTAAGAAAATATTTTAAATTCAATGGAAATCAGACGTTAGTTCTCCGTCAATTTATCGGTTTAGGAATTCCATACGGCAATTCTTCTTCAATGCCATTTGTAAGATCATATTTTAATGGCGGATCTAATGATATTCGTGCTTGGGTTGCATTTGGAGGTTTGGGTCCCGGAGGTTCTCAGGTGGATGAAAGAGTGAGAACTTATTTGATGGGAAATGTGAAGCTCACAACCAATTTAGAATATAGAATTCCTTTTAATGATATGTATGAAGGCGCAATATTTACGGATGTTGGGAATGTCTGGAATACTGAAAACAATGGTTTTGGAGATCAGTTTAAATTTAACAGATTCATTCGTGAAATGGGTGTGGGAAGTGGTTTTGGGTTGAGAGTAAATGTCGCTTATATCACGTTGAGAGTAGATTTGGCATATAAACTTTATGATCCTAATAAACCTGATGGAGAAAAATGGAGATTCAGCCAGTTTCAACCTCTAAAACCTACGTTAAATATTGCGTTCGGATATCCTTTTTAATCAGGAGAAATCCCCAGCAAAAAATAAACTACAGCAATCACTCTGGCAAGTATTTCTCTGGATTGATTTCTGTAGAAACTCTGTGGTTTATTGACATCCTGAGCATCAAATCCTAAAGCATTCATATTATTATTTCTTGCAAAAAATAACGCTCGAAGATTGTGAAAACCCTGTGAAACGATAATCACATTTTTCATTTTATAAACGTCTTTGCAGCGCAAAATACTTTTGTAGGTATTGAAACCTTTAGGATCTTCAATGATTATATCTTCAGGCACACCTTCCTGATACACCAGATAATTTTTCATCGCAGCCGGTTCATCGTAACCTTTGCTTTTTTCACCGCTTACAATGATTTTTTTAATCTTCCCATGATGGTAAAGAAGTGCTGTAGCATCCATCCTTTTTGTAAAGTAAGGGTTGGAAACACCTGATCTCATCCTCGGCGAAGTTCCTAAAACCAAAGCTATTTCTCTTGGCGGAATTTTTGAAATTTTATTGTACGTTCTTCCATTTGTCAAACCAAAAACCCAGACATTAGAAAGGCAGATCAATAGAAAAACCAGTTCTATTGATGAAATAATAAGCTTAAATATGTTTCGGATAATTCTCAACTGAAATCAAAGTTAAGCTTTATTTTCTTAGTTTTTGCGATCGACATACAGGCAAGAATTTTGCCTTGCGCTTCTTCTTTTTCGGTAAGATATTCATTTTCTAACAGCTCCACTTCTCCTTCTTCCAAAGTACATTCACAGCTTCCACAGATTCCTGATTTGCATGAATAAGGAACGGAAAATTTTTGTGTTAAAAGTTGCTGAAGAATCTTCTCACGATTATCTGATAATACCGTTTGATAATTATTCCCCAGCATTTTAAAATCTACCTGTACATTTTCAATCAACGCAAATTCTTGTTCTACAGGATAAATATCATCATTGAACTCTTCAAACAATTCAAAATGTATATTCTTTTTCGGAATTCCATGATGATAACATGCATTTGCAAGCGTTTTGATCATTTCTCCTTTTCCGCAAATTAAAACCTCGTCTACGGCATCCCAAATCGTAGATTCTTCGTCTGTGTCATCTAAATGGAGGATTTGATTGATAATTAAATTCAATTTTTTTGCGTCTAATCTTCCATAGAAAAAATGATCTGCAGTTTTTTCCTGAGAATAAAAATAGAAAATTTGCAACCTATGATGATGTTCTTGCGCAAGTTTGTCAAGAAGTTCACGATAAATGATCTCTTCAGAATTTTTATTTCCAAAAAATAAGAACAATCTTGTGCGGGGCTCGTTGTAAAGAATATTTTTAAAATGACTGATTATAGGGGTAATCCCAATTCCGGCAGCAAAACCAATGATGGTACGGAATTCACTCGGTTTGGAAACCAATGTAAATCTTCCGCTGGGTTCACTGATAAGCAATTCATCACCAATTTGATAATTTTCATACAATTGTGAAGTGGCGCCATTCAATGAATTTATTTTTATACCTAAAGCAATTTTTTCCTCGTACGGAGCCGATGTCATCGAATAATCATTGATCACTTCATCACAATTGGAAATGAATTTGACACTTACAAACTGCCCTGCCTCAAACTTAAATTTCTCTTTCAGATTCTCAGGAACTTCGAGCTCCAGCGAAAAACTATTTTTGGTCAGGTCTTCCTTTTTAACTATTTTTAGGCGGTGAAACTGCATCAGTTTACCTTTATAGATTTGTTGTTCCATACTTCAATTCAAAAATAAATAAAAAATAATTATGAATTTGCTGCTGATGTAATTTTATTAATTATAAAACCGGTAAGAATCAGCAATCGTATATTTCACTGTAATAAAAGAAGATTTATCTATGAAAAAAATATTTTTATCAACCCTTTTAGCTGCTACTCTTTTCAGCTGTAAAAAAGAAGCCGAAAAAACGGAAGAAAATACAGTTGTCAACGATTCGATTTCAAATGTAACTCCGGAGTCCCTACCTGCAGCTATTACTTTGAAAACTTTTAATCCTAAACAGACAACAGATTTTTTACAGACTAAAAATGATACTCTGTATGTAACCAATTTCTTTGCAACCTGGTGTGGACCGTGTGTAAGAGAAATTCCGCATTTCAAAGATAAAATTGCAGAATTAAAAGATCAGCCTGTAAAAATCACTTTTATAAGTTTAGATACGAAAGAGGTCTGGAATACTGAGATTCCTAAATTTGTTGATAAACAAGGCATCAGAAATAATACAATTCTCTTGGATGGCGGTTTGTTAGACGAGACTTTTTTTAAGAATAATTTTAAAAATTGGGATGGCGGTGCAATTCCTTTTACTTACATGAGAAAAGGAGATAAAACTGATGAATATTTAGGAATGATGACCTCAGAATTACTCAATTCAAAAATAAATTCATTTATCAAATAATTCTATTTGGAATTATCTTCATCATGTCTAAAAAATTTAAAATCCTGTGTTTAATATTTATCATCGCAATTGTATTTACAGCGGTTATGAATCTGAACACAGGATTTTTACATTTAAATTTTCAGGATTTTTTTCTGACTTCTGAAAACGGGCAGATTGCTGAGATTCGTGTTAATCGAGTTTTGGTCATGCTTTTGGCGGGAATTTCAATTCCTACTTCCGGATTTCTGATGCAGGAGTATTTTCAGAACCCACTTGCCGGACCGGATATCTTAGGAATCACTTCGATTGCGAGTTTATCTGTTGCATTTTACATTTTCTTTTCACACAGCATTTTGCTTCCCGAATTTTTGCAGAATAGTTTTTTGAGTTTATCTGCAATTATAGGAAGTTTACTTTTGATGCTCGTTTTGCTGTCGTTATCCAATAAATTTCAGGATAAATCGTATTTAATTATTTTTGGATTTTTGGTTTCAGCATTTGCAGGAGCAATCGTTTCTTTATTGCAGTTTTATGCAGAAAATCAAAGTCTGAAAAATTATATATTATGGTCTTTTGGAGCCAATAATATGGTGTCTAGAAGTCAGATTATTGTGCTGTCTATTCTGGTTTTAACGGGTTTAGTGATCTGTTTTAAAACTATTAAGCCATTAATTGGAAATTCTCTGGGAACTTCATATGCGAAGAGTTTGGGAGTTAACTCAAAGAATCTGAAGTTATTAATTATTGCTACTTCATCATTGCTTTCGGCTTCAATAACAGCATTTTTAGGACCTATTTTATTTATCGGAATTATTGTTCCGCACTTCTGCAGACTCATTTACAATCCCGCAAAATTATGGCAACAGTGGATTCTGAATATGTTTTTAGGAATGCTTATCATGTTACTATTTTCTATTGCCGCAGAAAAATCTCAAATTCCATTGAATGTAATCAGTTCCGTCTTTGGAATTCCTGTAATTTTGATGATGCTTTTGAGACAGAATAAAGTTTAAAATAATAATAAAACCCATGAATGAATTAATAATTTTTAAAGAAGTTAAAAT
Source organism: Chryseobacterium sp. AC405b (assembly GCF_979258685.1). Lineage (NCBI taxonomy): Bacteria > Pseudomonadati > Bacteroidota > Flavobacteriia > Flavobacteriales > Weeksellaceae > Chryseobacterium > Chryseobacterium sp. AC405b. The sequence continues at coordinate 2,753,929 of NZ_OZ409877.1, read as the reverse complement.
TAAAATAATACGTTATTATTGTCATTCCGGTAGGAATCTAAACTAACTTTGTAGAGATGCTTTCAGCATGACAAACATAATGTTTAAAAGATAAACAATGCACCTGCAAATTAACCTGGCCAACATCGGTTATGATAAATCTTTAATTTCAAATGTAGAAGCTACTTTGAAATTAGGAGATGTATGCCTGCTCATTGGTAATAATGGTGTAGGAAAAACAACTTTAATTAAATCAATACTTCATCAAAATCCTCTATTGCAAGGAGAAATTTTAATTGATAGTAAAAATATAAAAGATTTATCTGTTAAAGAAATTGCTGAAAATATTGCAGTGGTTTTTTCAAAGGCTGTGATTCCGCAGAATTATACGGTTGAAGATTTGATTTCTTTAGGAAAATATATTTATTATCCCTATTACTTTGAACTGAAAAATGAAGACAGAAAAGAAGTTGCTGATATTATTGATGAGCTAGATTTAACACAATATAAAAACACGTTACTCCAAAATCTGTCGGATGGAAATCTTCAGAAAGCATTCATCGGAAGAGCTTTAACACAGAATTCTGCCATCATTATTCTTGACGAGCCCACGACTCATTTGGATGAGAAAAATAAATTAATTATTCTTAAAACACTGAGAAAATTAGCAAAAGAACAAAATAAATTAATTTTGTTTTCTTCTCACGATTGGCGATTGGCAAAAGAATTTGCGGATAAAATCTGGTACATTAAAGATCAAAAACTGTTTTCCGGTTTGGTTGAAGATGTTTTACTACAACATGATGAACTCACCAATGTTTCACTTTTTCAGGTGAATGAAGGTTTTGCAGCACCAAAGATTTCAGCACCTGAAGTACAAAAAGAAATGCTATACTCATTACTTCAGAAAAATTTTGAAAAAGATCTCTCAAACTTAAATTTTAAATTTGATGGAACATTCTGGGAGATTTCTTATAATGGCAAAGTATACCAATGCGAATCTTTTGAAAATATACTTAAATTAATCTCAAACATTCATTAATTCTCATTTTTCATTAAAATATCTACATACTATGCATGCATAGTATTATGCTTGTCATACATTTTAATTATCTGTAAATCATATTGTTAACAAATTTTAATGTTAATAAATACTATGCATGCATAATATTTACTAAATTTGATAAAACCGATTAGCAAAAAATATGATGGATAATAATAAAGAAAAAACAGAAAATGTTGATCTCATTTTAAAACAGACTTGGTTGGCTGTTTCTAAAATGTACACAGAGCTTGCTCAAGAACACGATTCTACTGCTGTACAGGCATTAACATTATTGAAAATTGATCCGAAAGAAGGTACCAGAAGTACCAATTTAGGTACCGAAAAATGGCAATCGAGCCCACTTCACTTACAAGAATTATCAAACTACTCGAAGACAACGGATATATCTATAAAGAAAAAACCACTACTGACAAAAGAGAAGTCATTATTAAACTTACAGATAAAGGATTAAGTTCCCGAAATATGTCTAAAGAAGTCGTGGTCAATTTCAACAAAAAGGTGATGGAAAAAATTGCTCCCGAAAAACTGGAGATGTTCAAAGAAGTGATGACAGAAATTATGAAAATTGCAACAGATATTAATAATAGAAAATAAATCAAATGAAAAGACGAATCAAACACGTAACGGTCTTAGGTTCAGGAATCATGGGAAGCGGTATTGCTGCACATTTTGCCAATATTGGTGTGCAGGTTTCGTTGCTCGATATTGTTCCGTTTGAATTGAATGAAACCGAACAGAAAAAAGGTTTGACCAAAGAAGATAAAGCCATTCGTAACAGAATTGCTTCCGAAAACTTTGAAAAACTTAAGAAAGCAAGTCCTGCACTACTCTATTCTCCAAAATTTGCTGAAAGAATCAAAGTAGGAAATTTTGATGATGATCTACAGAAAATAAAAGATACTGACTGGATTATTGAAGTTGTTGTGGAAAAATTGGACATCAAAAAATCGGTTTACGAAAAAATCGAGCAGTTCAGAAAACCGGGAACTTTGGTCTCTTCCAATACTTCAGGAATACCTATTCACTTTCTGATCGAAGGAAGAAGCGATGATTTTAAGAAACATTTTGCAGGGACACATTTTTTTAATCCTGTAAGATATTTGCCACTTTTAGAGGTAATTCCAACGCCGGAAACTGATCCTGAAATAGCCGATTTCTATATGAATTACGGTGCAAAATTTTTAGGTAAAACAACCGTTTTAGCAAAGGATACTCCCGCATTTATCGCCAATAGAATCGGAGTTTTCTCAATGATGGATTTGCTTCACAATGTTCAGAAATTAGGTTTAAATGTTTCTGATGTTGATAAATTGACAGGTCCGTTATTGGTCGTCCAAAATCTGCAACTTTCAGAACTGCAGATGTTGTAGGACTTGATACTTTGGTAATGGTTGCAAACGGCGTTCGTCAAAGCGGTGCAGAAGCGAATGATTTCAACAATGTTTTTGCTCTTCCTGACTATATTCAGAAAATGGTAGACAACAAATGGCTGGGATCAAAAACCGAGCAAGGTTTCTATAAAAAAGTAAAAGGAGCAGACGGAAAATCTGAAATTCACGGATTAAATCTGGATACTTTAGAATACGAACTTCAGGGTAAATCTTCATTCCCTACTTTAGAATTAACGAAAAATATCGACAAACCAATTGACCGTTTTAAAGTCTTAATTGGAGGAAAAGATAAAGCCGGAGAATTATACAGAAAATCTTTAGGAGCATTATTCGCTTATGTTTCTCATAAAGTTCCGGAAATTTCTGATGAAGTTTACAAAATCGATGATGCGATGAGAGCCGGTTTCGGTTGGGAAAACGGTCACTTTCGAAATTTGGGATGCAGTTGGAGTTCAAAAAGGAATCGAATTAGCCACAGAAGCTGGTTACGAAGTTTCTGACTGGGTGAAGAATGTAGAATCTTTTTATAAAGTAAACGAAGACGGACAAAGCATTTTCTTCGACAAAAACACAGGAAATTATAATAATATTCCGGGTCAGGAATCACTTATTATTTTAGATAATATCAGAAAAAACAAAACGCTTTGGAGCAATTCAGGTTCTTCTATTGAAGATTTAGGCGACGGAATTATCAATTTTGAAATCCGCTCTAAAATGAATTCACTTGGAGGTGAAGTTTTAGATGGTTTAAACAGAGCCATTGATTTAGCTGAAAAAGAATACGATGGTTTGGTTATCGGAAATCAAGGAGCAAACTTCTCTGTGGGAGCCAACTTAGCCATGATTTTAATGATGGCAATCGAACAGGATTGGGATGATCTGAATATGGCAATTGCTTATTTCCAGAAATCGATGATGAGAGTTCGTTATTCATCAATTCCTGTTGTGGTTGCGCCTCACGGAATGACACTTGGTGGTGGATGCGAAATGACCATGCACGCAGACAGGGTTGTCGCAGCAGCAGAAACTTATATCGGATTAGTTGAAACAGGAGTTGGTGTAATTCCTGGTGGTGGCGGAACGAAAGAATTTGCCTTGAGAACTTCAAGAGAATTCCATAGCGATGATGTAAAAAACAACCGCCTTCGTGAAGCTTTCATGAATATTGCGATGGGAAAAGTTGCCACTTCAGCTTACGAAGCTTACGATATGGGGATTCTTGAAAAAGGGAAAGATGTGGTAGTAGTTGACAAAAAACGCCAGATTATGACCGCAAAAATGATGGCGAAAAGTTTGGCAGAACACGGTTACACACAACCGATCGAACAAACTGTAAAGGTTCTTGGAAAAGATGCTTTAGGAATGTTCTACGTTGGTACCGATCAAATGTTAACCGGGAATTTTATCTCAAAACATGACAAATTAATCGCAGATAAATTAGCTAATGTTTTGGTAGGTGGAAATCTTTCTGAGCCAACAGTGGTAACCGAACAATATCTTTTGAATCTTGAAAGAGAAACCTTCCTTCAACTATGTGGTGAAAGAAAAACTTTGGAAAGAATTCAGTTTATGTTGCAAAAAGGGAAACCGTTGAGAAATTAGATGTTAGAAATTAGATATTAGATATTAGAAGTTAGATGAAAACGCACAGATTACGAGATCTAATTATTTGGCAGAAATCAATGGGATTGGTTAAAGATATTTATCTCTTAACTAAAAACATTCCTTTGACTGAGAAGTACGGATTGATTTCACAAATCAGAAGATGTGCAGTTTCTATTCCTTCTAATATCGCTGAAGGTGCCGGAAGAAATAATACTAAAGAGTTTTATCAATTTTAGGAATTGCAAATGGTTCGAGTTATGAACTGGAAACTCAGTTAATTTTATTAGTTGATTTAAATTTTAAAAGTGAAGAGGAAATTCAGTCCTTAATAAATGTCCTAACAGAAATTCAAAAGATGATTTACAAATTTAAAACAAATCTAATGGTTGGTTAGTCTAAATTCTAACCTCTCATTTCTAACTTCTTAATTAATACAAAAATGAAACAAGCATATATCATAAAAGGGTTCAGAACTGCCGTTGGAAAAGCGCCAAAAGGTAGTTTAAGATTTACAAGACCCGACGTAATGGCGGCAACAGTTATCGAAAAACTGATGGCAGCCGTTCCGCAGTTGGATAAAAACAGAATCGACGATTTAATCGTTGGAAACGCAATGCCGGAAGCTGAACAAGGCTTAAATGTGGCGCGTTTAATTTCTTTAATGGGATTGAAAACCGACAAAGTTCCCGGTGTTACTGTGAACAGATATTGCGCTTCCGGAAGTGAGGCTATTGCGATTGCATCGGCGAAAATTCAGGCAGGAATGGCAGATTGTATCATCGCAGGTGGTACAGAATCTATGTCTTACATTCCGATGGGTGGTTACAAACCGGTTCCTGAAACTGAAATTGCAAAGTCAAATCCCGATTATTATTGGGGAATGGGTTACACGGCAGAAGAAGTTGCAAAACAATTCAACATTTCTCGTGAAGAACAAGACCAGTTTGCTTTTGAGTCTCACATGAAAGCTTTAAAAGCCAATGAAGAAGGAAAATTTGCCAATCAGATCGTTTCAATCCCGGTTGAATATAATTTCTTGGATGAAAACCAGAAAATGCAAACCAAAAAATTCGATTTTTCTGTAGATGAAGGGCCGAGAAAAGATACATCAATTGAAGGTTTAACAAAATTAAAACCAGTCTTTGCAAACGGAGGTTCGGTTACCGCAGGAAACTCATCTCAAATGAGTGACGGAGCTGCTTTCGTAATTGTGATGTCGGAAGAGATGGTCAAGGAATTAGGTTTGGAACCGGAAGCAAGATTAGTGGCATATGCAGCAGCAGGTTTGGAGCCAAGAATTATGGGAATGGGACCAATTTATGCCATTCCAAAAGCATTAAAACAGGCTGGTTTAGAATTAAAAGACATCGAATTGATCGAATTGAATGAAGCCTTTGCTTCTCAATCGGTGGCGATTAAAAAAGAATTAAACTTAAATCCTGATATTCTGAACGTCAACGGCGGCGCAATTGCTCTCGGTCACCCGCTTGGCTGCACAGGAACAAAATTAACCGTTCAGTTGCTTGACGAAATGAGAAAACGCGGAAACAAATATGGAATGGTTTCTATGTGTGTAGGAACAGGGCAAGGTGCGGCTTCAATTTTTGAGTTATTGTAGATAAAAGAACAAAGAATAAAGAGTAAAGACCAGATGAAGCATAATTTTAAGAATTTAAATATTTGGAAGCTTTCAATAGAATTAGCAAACGAAATTTATATTCTTACAGATAGTTTTCCAAAAAACGAAGAATTTGGACTTAAATCTCAGATTAGAAGATGTTCAGTTTCCATCGCTTCTAATATTGCTGAAGGTTCAAGCAGAACTTCTAACAAAGATTTTAATCGTTTTTTAGAAATCAGTCTTGGCTCTCTTTATGAATTGCAGACTCAAATAATAATTTCTTCAAACAGAAATTATTTTGAAATATCTAAACTTGAAAATATAGAAATTAAAATCACAGAATTGCAGAGAATGATTTCTGGCTTCCAAAAAACCTTAAAGTTGTAAGTCTTTATTCTTTTCTCTTTATTCTTCAATCTAAAAAAAAACAAAACAATGAGTGATACACTTAATAAATCATTAAAAGGAGGAGAATTCTTAATCAAAGAAACTCCTGCAAAAGAAATCTTCACTTTAGAGGAACTGTCAGAAGAACAAAAAATGCTTCGTGATTCTGCAAAAGAATTTATCGATAGAGAAGTCATTCCTCAAAAAGAAAGATTTGAGCATAAAGATTATGCTTTAACAGAGGAGAAGATGCGTCAGTTGGGTGAGATGGGACTTCTTGGAGTTGCCGTACCCGAAGAATACGGCGGTCTTGGAATGGGCTTTGTAAACACCATGCTGGCTTGCGATTATTGTTCGGGAGCAAATGGTTCATTAGCAACAGCTTACGGAGCTCACACAGGAATCGGAACACTTCCTATCCTACTCTACGGAACTGAGGAGCAAAAGCAAAAATATCTTCCGGATCTGGCGACAGGAACTAAATTTGGAGCATATTGTTTGACTGAACCAGATGCAGGTTCTGACGCAAATTCAGGAAAAACAAGAGCAAAATTGTCTGAAGATGGAAAACATTATATCATTAACGGACAGAAAATGTGGATTTCAAACGCAGGTTTTGCAGAGATTTTCATTGTTTTTGCTAAAATTGACGACGATAAAAACATTACAGGCTTCATTGTTGAAAAAGAAGGAACTGAAGGACTTTCTTTTGGTGAAGAGGAGCATAAATTAGGAATCCGTTCGTCTTCTACAAGACAGGTATTCTTTAATGATATGAAAGTTCCTGCTGAAAATCTTTTAGGTGAAAGAAACAACGGTTTCAAAATCGCTTTGAATGCTTTGAATGTGGGCAGAATTAAATTAGCTGCTGCAAACCTTGACGGACAAAGAAGAATTTTAAATCACTCCCTGCAATATTCTAACGAAAGAAAGCAGTTTGGAGTTTCTATTTCGACTTTCGGAGCTATCAGAAAAAAGATAGCGGAAATGGCGACTGGAATTTTCGTATCTGAAGCAGGTTCATACAGAGCCGCAAAAGATGTAGAAGATAAAATTGCAGAATTGGTTGCAGGTGGAATGAATCACCAACAAGCAGAATTGAAAGGTGTTGAAGAATTTGCGGTGGAAGCTTCTATTCTGAAAGTTTTCGTTTCAGATCTTACACAACATACTGCCGATGAAGGAATTCAGATCTATGGCGGAATGGGATTCTCGGAAGATATGCCGATGGAAGCAGCATGGAGAGATTCTAGAATCGGAAGAATCTATGAAGGAACCAACGAGATCAACCGTTTACTTTCTGTTGGAATGTTAATCAAAAAAGCGATGAAAGGCGAATTGGATTTACTTTCTCCTGCAATGGCGATTTCTAAAGAATTAATGGGGATCCCAAGTTTTGAAGTTCCTGATTATTCTGAATTGATGAGTGAAGAAAAGTCGATTTTGGCAAATCTCAAAAAAGTATTTTTAATGGTTGCCGGAGCTGCTCTTCAGAAATTCATGATGGATATTGAGAAACAACAACATTTATTGTTGAATGCTTCAGAAATTTTAAATCAGATTTATTTAGCAGAATCTGCAGTCTTAAGAGCTGAAAAACATTTTTCTGCAGAATCTGTTGAAGTTGCAATGGCACAGCTTAATCTTTATAAAGCGGTAGAAAAAATCATTGTTGCTGCCAAAGAAGGAATTATTTCTTTCGCAGAAGGCGACGAACAGAGAATGATGCTTTCGGGATTGAGAAGGTTTACAAAATACACCAACAACCCGAATGTAGTTGCTTTAACTGAAAAAGTTGCTGCTCATTATATTGCAAAAGGATCTTATTAGTCTTTTACACATAATTTAATTCCAAAACGTCTCATTTTTTGAGACGTTTTGTATTATAATGAATATTATTTATTATTTTTGTTAGAAAATCAATATTAATTCTTTAAAAAACTACTTACAATGAAAAAAAGTTTACTAATCTTTGGAATCCTTTTAAATGTTTTTTCCCTCTCAAATGCCCAAGATTTTTGTGCGACTGATGAAATACAAAAAAAATTAGAATCCAGAAATCCCTCACTTATAAAAGAGAGAGAAGATGCCGAAAAAAAATTACTTTCTTTGGATATTAAAAAATTTTTAAGTTCAAGAAAAATTAAAACAGATGTATCTGTAAAATATGTGGGGCCAATTTATACAATACCTGTGGTCGTACATATTATAGTGCCAAACGGTGAAGCTCTTGGCAGTGAGTTTAATCCATCAGATGCACAAATTCAAACATGGATCAATAATACAAATGCAATATTTGCAACTACCAAGGGTGGAATCTTCTCTGCTGAAGGGATTGGAAATAATGACGGTACAGTTATTCCCTTCCAACTTGTTTTAGCTAAAAGAAAAAAAGATTGCACTGCGACAACAGGGATAGTAAGATACGATGGCAGCTCTTTGGCAAACTACGCTACTTATGGTGTTAATATAAATAATAATACGGGGGTATCAAGAGATCAGATTACAAGTTTAGCACCTCATTGGTCAGAATCATCATATTATAACATATATGTTGTTAAAGGATTTGACGGAAATTTCGCTTACACAGCAAAGAATGGTTTTGCAGGTTTCCCCAACTCTCCTAATTCAGATTATCATGCTTTTATGAAAAGCGGCTTAGTCACTGGAACCAGTGATTTTAGTTTAGGAATTTTGCCCCATGAAATAGGACATTCATTAGGGTTACTGCATACTTTTAGTGGCAATGGAACTGTTTGTTCAACTAACAATAATTGTGATATTGATAATGATAAAGTTTGTGATACTTCTCCTAACACTGCTTATATAAATCCTCTTCCTGATAATACTATGATTAACCCATGTACCAACCAGGTGTATGATGGGATACAGTACAATATGATGAGCTATAATAGCAGTAGAAAATTTACTCCGGGGCAAAGAGATAGAGCGCTTGTACAGTTTTTAGCATATAGAGAAAATCTCACTCAATCTTTAGGAGCCACTGATATTGTGACTAATCCTGGAATTGGCGGATTAGCAGCTACTAGCTGTACAATAGCAAATCCCAATAATAGTATTAATTATGGTAAAGGTCCTAGACTGGTTAAATTAGGAACGATAAATAATATAAGTGGCGGTAGAGATTCAGACAATGATATTTATTATACTGATTATTCTGTTGAAAATTGTATTAACCCCGGAGCATATACTGATCTTACAATAGGACAAAGTTATACACTCCAGATAAATATTAAAGGCAATCCTCAATATATCCAGGCTTGGATAGACTATAACAATAATGGTTCTTTTGAAGCATCTGAATTGGTTGCAACATCATTAACACAGGTTCCTACACCTAATGGCTTTGCAACTGATGCTGTATGGATGTCCCAAATAACACCTCCTGCTACTGCTACACTTAATACCCCGCTACGATTCAGAGTAAGAGCCAGCGGAGAAACCGGAGCTTGTACAACACCTTCTCAAGGACAGGTGGAAGACTATACGGTCATTCTTAAACAAGCATCTGTTTTAAAAACTTATGAAAAGGTAGTAAATAATAAATTTGTTATTACCTATTCTAAAGATGAAAACAAATTGATAAGCAATAAAGTAATTGGCGATTATAAAATCTATGATATGTCCGGTAAACTGATGCAGTATGGAAACAGTAGGTCAAAAGAAATTAATCTTAATTTTAACCTAGAAGGAACATACATTATTTCTAACGATAAATACAATACTAAATTTAATAAATAAAGACAACATTATTTAAACCAAAACGTCTCATTTTTGAGGCGTTTTTTTTATGCTGTCTGATATCTAAAGAATCTTCTGATTATTTATTGTACTTATCTATCTTTTAACCAATATACAAATCAGTGGGAAAAATCATTATTCTGCTTTCTTATTTTGTAAATATAAAAGCCGTCTCAATTGAGACGGCTTTATGATATACATGCTTATCTATTTCTTATTTACCAAGTTTGAAATTCTTAGAAATCCCTACATTAATAGATTTACCAAAAGAAAAATCGAATGTACTGGTTTTTAGATCAGAATTCTTATCGTTTAAATTGTTGTATCCAATACCTCCGATATTAAAGTTGAGTCCGAAACTATTCTTAAAATTAATGAATAGAGCGGGTGTAAACTGTACATACATCCCATTAGCTTTAGTAACAAGATCCTGATCCATCAATGTCTGTGTAGTTTTCTGACCTTGATATCCAACCCCTAAGTCGCCATATATGGCAAAAGTTTCATTAAAAGGTTGGGCATATCTTACAAACGCTCCTATTTTATCGGTGTTTTTTTTATAAACCTCCGATATTTTATCGCTTCCCCAAAAAGCATTAACACCAGCAGTCCAATGGTCTGCAAACTGATATCCTATTGTCGGCGAAAATTCGAACTTATTTGAAGTATTTGAATCATTGAGATCATTAGTATCCTTGGTAGAGCTATATGCTATGTTACCTCCAACTAATAATGTGTTTTTTTGGGCACTTACCAACCCGAAAAGGGCAATAGCCCCAGTCAAAATCAATTTTTTCATAAATGTGTTTTTAATTAAGTGACAAATTTAAATAATTTTATATTGATGAGAAATATTTTTTTATGATTTTAATCATGTTTTAATGAAGCTTCCTTCCACTTATAGTTAAAATAATTACTGCCTGTTATTTTTTTACTGTTTCCGGTTTATCTTCAAAAAGCAATAGCTCAAATACTTAATTAAAATATAAAAGGCAAACGTAAATATTATATAAAATAATAGTAAAAAAATGTCTCAGATTTTAAGGCATTTTCTATTTTTGTATTCTACTTTACATACAATGACAAAAGAAGAACTTCTACATAAAGCGATAAAAATTGCAGATAAAGCACACAAAGGTCAAAAAGACAAATATCATGCTCCTTACATCGCTCATGTAATGCGTGTGATGGAATATGGGAAAACGATGGACGAAAAAATTGTAGGAGTTTTGCATGATGTAGTAGAAGACAATCCTCAGGATTTCAGTATAGATTATCTACGTGATGAGGGGTTTCCTGAGTACATTCTTTATGCGATCAGCTGTCTTACAAAATATGATCCTGACGAATTATATGATGATTTTGTAAAACGAACAGAAAGATCCCCACTTTCTGTTGCAGTAAAGCTTAATGATCTACGGGATAATATGGATCTAAGAAGAGTAAACCGTGAGCTTACATCAAAAGATATTCAGAGATTCAATAAATATTTAAAAGCTTACCGATATTTATCAGAGAAATATTAATCTGCTCCCGGGAAATGATAGGTTTTCGTTTCCTCACCTTTTGCTCCGTCAATATTGATGTTGAGAGCTAAGTAAACAAAGTGTACATTTTTATTTCCTTTTGCGTCAAATTCTCTTTGCCAGAGATAACCGCTCACAATACCGAAAGTTTCGTCAGCCTGATATCCGAAACCACCATATAATCTGTTTCGGGCAAATGTAGGCTTCATAGGTGTTACAAAGAAAACTTCATCGTAAACATTGGCAAATAAAGTTCCTGGCTCTATTTTTTTGGCATTTAAAGGCACTGAAATATTCAATCGGTAACGATAACGCATTCTATCAGAATTTTTACCGGTTTTGGGTTCATAAAACCATGATTTCTCTGCTCTGAAACGATTTTCGAATTTTACAATTCCTTTTCTGAAATCAATGACGTCCTGTAACCACACTCTGAACTCTTCTCTTTATCAATTGCGTGATTTTTGTATGTTGCATATCTTCCTAAACCAACAAATGGTTTGTGATTTTTAGTCAAATTATATCCTAAACCACCTTTGATTTCGTAATAATCGGGATAAGTGTATTCTTCAATACCTCTCATTTGACCTTCTGCATATAAGAAAAATTTCGGATGAAATTTATAGGTCACAGTCAATGCATTGAAAGAAGAAATATGCTCCTGAGCATTAAAAAAAGCTGCCATCAAAACTAAGCCAAGACTTGTAATAAACTTCATCCGAAAAATTTTTGCAAAAATAAACGAATTAACAGTATCGTAATATTAAGTTTACTTAATATTAATATTGTAAGTAAATCCCAGGTGAAACCATCTTTGTGGCATCGGTACACCAAAAGTTTCTGTATAATCCGAATTAGTCACATTATTTACTAAAACATATACAGAAAAATCATTTTTATTAAAGCTCAGTTTCTCATCCAGAAGATGATAGCTTCCCAAATTTACACGATCGTTGTATCTGTAAACCAATTCATTGGTAAAGTAAGTAAGAAATTTAGTCTGTAATTTGGTGACAACCTGATGTTTCAGATTATCAAGCACATATCTTGAGACAAATTGATTTTGTTGCTTAAATTCTGTATCTAAATAAGTATATCCCAAAGAATATTTCAACCATGATGTTAATTGATGATTAATTTCCAATTCCACACCTTTTGTATCTATCGCTCCAACATTTTGTGCATACCAGATTGGGTCTTGTAACGATTTTTTCACCCAGTCAATAGCATTTTTTGAATTTCTCATGAATCCACTCGCTTTAATGAGAATTCCATTTCTTTGAAATTGATATCCGACTTCTGCCGAGACAGCATTTTCCGGATCCAGATTTTCATTACCTTTCTCTGTTTTACTGGTGTAATACAAATCTGTAAACGTCGGAACTCTGTGAACTTTGGAGATGTTTCCGTAAATTTTATGGTTTGAATTAAAATCAAATCCCACATCTAACCCCGGATAAAAGAAGTTTCCTTCGTTAGAATAATTTGCCCAGGAAATTCCCGGTGTAATATTCAGTTTCTGATCTAAAAAAGAAAAGTGATGTTCAAAAAAGACCTGAGAAACAAATCTTTCTCTCTGTCCCAAATTATTACTTGCCAGAAATTCTTTCCTCAGCTCAACTCCTAAACCTGTTGTTCCCAAGCTTGAAGTATAGCTGGAATTCACTTCTCCGCCTACATTATTCCCAATATGCATGTTTCTGTAAATCTCAGGCTTTTCTCTGTTAAACAGATACATATCTTGCCCTCTTCGCCAGTAAACATTTGAGTTGAATTTAAATTTCCCAAAACTTTGCTGATGAGCCAGACTTACAATAGAAGCCTGAAGCTCTTCATACTGTTCAGTGGCATTAGGTGAAGAGTAAAAGCCGTTTGCTCCAAATTTTTTCTCAGAAAACCCTGCTTGCAATCGTATGTTTCCATCTTTAATTTTTAATTGATTCTGATAGAAAACATTTCTTATTTCAAAATCTGTATTATGTCTGTAACCTTGTGAAGAATTCGAGTTGGCCTGTAATAAATTTGAAAACTTTTCATTTCCAAAATTGGCATTCAGTCCTAATCCATAGGTTTCATAATCGCCCGCTTCCGCTCTTATCTTCACTCTTTTACCGGGATTGGCTTTCGTAATAATATTGATTGCTCCTGCAAAAGCATTCTGCCCGAAACGTCTTGCTGCAGGGCACCTTGATGATTTCAATTCTCTCAACATCTTCCAGATCTACAGGTATATTCAGTGAGTTATGACCGGTTTGAGAGTCATTCATTCTTATCCCATTAAGAAGCAAAAGAACCTGCTCAAAAGAACTTCCACGGAAGCCAATATCACTCTGTACACCATTTGCTCCTCTCCTTCTGATATCCATCCCCGGAATCTGCTGAAGAATTTCATCGATGCTGGTTGAGGGTGAATTCAAAATATCTGCTTTTGTAATTACAGAAATATTCTGATTGGCATTTTTATAAGGTGTTGAAATAAATTTCCCCTGAATTTCCAGAGAATCAATTGCTGAAATTTTTTCCTGTGCACTGACTAAATTCCCAAGAAATAAAATGGCTACTAATCTTTTAATCATATTGATGAGTTTCTCGTATTATCAAAAGCCAAAAGTACACGAGATCTTCGAAAATCAGAAATGATTCTTATCATAAAAAAAGACACAGAAATCTGTGTCTTTTTTTGAGGGGCAATACGGGAAAATTTATCTTTTGTTCATCAAATATGTAATAAACTGTTTAAACAATGTTTTCATATTTTAAGATTTTTATGGTATATGCAATTTACATATAATTCAAACATAAAACAATATGTTACAACAAAATGCAATTATTTTTTTTAAAATTTTTCTGACAGAATTGATAATTAAGGAATTAAATTTTAACATGGTCAAAAAAAATGTTAACAAGGTGAATTATTGTTTGAAATTTTAACAGATCTACTAAGAATTATTTTGAATTCTTGATGCGTAAAAGTCATATGACATTCTAAAATCGCATTAAAATTACTTCGAAAATTACAATTTAAAATTCGTATTTTTGTTAGTCTTAATTTTACTATGACTCCACTTACAGAAATAGATATAAAAAAGCAGGTTTTCGTTAAAAACGCACATCTTAACAACCTGAAACACATCGATGTATTAATTCCTAAGAATAAATTGATCGTCATTACAGGAGTTTCCGGAAGCGGAAAATCTTCTCTGGCTTTCGACACCATTTATGCTGAAGGACAAAGACGTTATGTAGAAAGTTTGAGCTCTTACGCCCGTCAGTTTTTAGGCAAGCTTGAAAAGCCAAAAGTTGATGACATCAAAGGTTTAGCACCATCGATTGCGATTCAACAGAAAGTAATCTCCTCCAATCCACGTTCTACTGTAGGAACTTCTACGGAAATCTACGATTATATGAAGCTGCTTTTTGCAAGAATCGGGAGAACTTTTTCTCCGGTTTCTGGTGAAGAAGTAAAAAAAGATTCGGTTTCAGATGTTATTGACTACATTAAATCAGCAAAAAAAGAGACCACATTTCTACTGACAGTTCCTTTGCAATATGATATTGAAAATTTTACAGAAAATTTAAATATTCTAAAACTTGCAGGGTTTACGAGACTTGAAGTTAACGGAAACGTTGCAGGTATTGAAGATCTGGAAAGCTTTGGCTTTATACCTTCAAAAGAAATGATTATTAATCTTGTTATTGACCGCTTTTCATATGAAGACGACGAGAGTTTTCTTCAGCGTTTGGCAGATTCAATTCAAATGGCTTTTTATGAAGGTCGGGGATATTGTTCATTGAAAAATATACAGACCGCAGAAAGGAAAGATTTCTCTAATAAATTTGAACTTGACGGACTTGAATTTCTTGAGCCGAATGTTCATTTTTTCAGTTTTAATAATCCTTATGGTGCTTGTCCGACCTGTGAAGGTTATGGAAAAGTAATAGGAATTGATGAAGACTTAGTCATTCCTAATAAGGCGCTGTCTGTTTTTGAAGATGCTGTGGCTTCTTGGAGAGGCGAAACGATGAGCGAATGGAAAAAAGATTTCATTAAAAAAGCCAAAGATTTCCCTATTCATAAGCCTTATCATCAATTAACCAAAGAGCAGAAAAATTATCTCTGGAAAGGTGACGGCAGCAAAACGTTCCCATCTTTGAATAATTTCTTCAATATGCTGGAGGAAAATTTGTATAAGATCCAATACCGTGTCATGTTGTCCCGTTATCGTGGAAAAACGCTTTGCCCTACCTGTGAAGGTCTGCGTTTACGTGAAGAAACTACTTGGGTAAAAATAGACGGTCTCAATATTCAGTCAATGATTGAGCTTCCTCTGGATGAATTGTCACCGATGATCAGCAACCTGCAGCTTTCTCAGCACGATAAAGATATTGCCAAAAGATTATTATACGAAATTACCACCCGACTTGATTTTTTACTGAAAGTCGGTTTAGGATACTTATCAATTAACAGAACTTCAAATACACTTTCGGGAGGTGAAAGTCAGAGGATTAACCTTGCAACAAGTTTAGGAAGTTCTTTGGTGGGTTCTATCTATATTTTAGATGAGCCATCTATCGGATTGCATTCCCGTGATACTGAAAATTTAATCGGAGTTTTAAAAAATCTTCGAGATCTGGGAAATACCGTAATTGTTGTAGAACATGATGAAGATGTGATGCGTGCAGCCGATTATATTATTGATATCGGTCCTGAAGCGGGTTATCTCGGTGGAGAATTGGTTTTTGCAGGCGATTATAAAGAATTAAAGGATGCAGATACGCTGACTTCAAAGTATTTAACAGGAAGATTAGAAATTAAAGTTCCTGAAAAACGCAGAAAAGCTAAAGAATTTATTCATATAAAAGGTGCAAGAACCAATAATCTTAAAAATATTGATGTTGATGTCCCTTTAGAAAGTCTGGTTGTCATATCAGGAGTTTCAGGAAGTGGGAAATCTACCTTAATGAAGGAAATCCTGACCAATGAGATTCAGATTCAGCTGGGAATGGGCGGAAAAAAAGGAGATTATGATTCTGTGGAATTTCCAAAAAAACTGGTGAAAAATATTGAATTAATTGATCAAAACCCAATAGGAAAATCATCACGTTCAAACCCTGTTACATATCTGAAAGCATATGACGATATCAGAGATCTGTATTCGAAACAGAAGGTTTCGAAAATGATGGGTTACAAGCCAAAGCATTTCTCATTTAACGTCGACGGCGGAAGATGTGACGAATGTAAAGGTGAAGGCGTGATCAATGTTTCTATGCAGTTTATGGCAGATATTGAACTTGAATGTGAAGTGTGCAAAGGAACCCGTTTTAAAAATGAAATTCTTGAAGTGAGATTTGACGAAAAAAACATTTCAGATATTCTTCACATGACAGTTGATGAAGCCTTGGCATTTTTCAGAGAAAATAAAGAAGATAAAATCGCAACAAAACTGACTCCGCTTCAGGAAGTTGGTTTGGGATATTTGCAACTCGGACAAAGTTCTTCTACCCTTTCCGGCGGTGAAGCGCAACGTGTGAAACTTGCATCATTTCTGGTAAAAGGTGTGACGACTGATAAAACTTTATTCATTTTTGATGAGCCTTCCACCGGATTACATTTCCATGATATTCAGAAATTATTAAAATCTCTTCAGGCATTAATTGAATTAGGACATTCTGTGATTGTCATTGAACATCAACCCGATATTATGAAATCTGCAGACCACATCATCGACATAGTGACCCGAAGCCGGAAAACATGGCGGAGAAGTAGTTTTTGCAGGTACTCCGGAAGATTTAGCCAAAAATAAGAAATCGCATACGGCGAAATATATTGCTGAGAAATTGTAAGTCTATTCTATGAAAATTTTCTTTTTCATACTGATAACTTTAATTATTTCATCTTGTAAAAATGATGATAAGAAAAGTATTGAAGAGAAAGTTTTCATCGTTTCTAAATTTAATAATGATATTGAAAAACATGTTCAGGAATCACTTATTAAAAATCCTGAAATATCGATTATTAAACAACCAAAATTGTATGATTATCCTAAAGGAATATTTAATTTTATTTTTTTAAAAGATGGTTCCATCCTGTATTATCAAGAAGAATTATTTACAATAATGTGTGGAAATGGATTAGGAAACTTAAAACCTATTAAAAGAACATTGTCCAAAGACAGTTTACAAAAAATTCAGTTTAGAGAAATTTTGAATTTTGTAAAAGAAAAAACTGTAGCTAAAGAATTGAAAAATAATTGGGTTAGTTTAAATCATTTATCTTTTTCATTTGAGAATGATACGATTAAGAATTTTGATATTTATAAATTACTACAAGACATCGACAGTTTAGGTTATCATTCTTATAATGTTAGAAGGATAGCACGTTTTGAGAGTGAAGCGATTAAATATAAATAGCAATATAACCTTATCAACAAAAAAATGTGGATAACCTGTTAATTTTAACATTAAATTCATTTTGTATATTAAAAATATTCTTACATTTACTATGTAATAAAACTGAAATGAAATCAATTTTTGCTCTCTTCGTTTTCGGAATTGCAATTAAATTTGAAATAAATTTAAAGCACAGCATCGTCGGCTGTGCTTTTTTGTTGTTGTCTAATTAAAAAAAAATGAGATTATCTACTGGATCCGCCTCTAAAGGGCGGATTCTTTTATTGATATCATTCTCTGGTCAATTGGTCAAGTTTCTTCAACAAAGCTGGTATTCTGTAAGCGCCGTGCATTTGCTGTATTTTCGGTTTTACTTCATCTACATCAATTCCCAATGCAGTAATAAATAAAGGAGTTTTGCTTTCTCCCCGATAAACTTCTCTCCGATCTGAATCTGGCGATGAAAATTCATTTTTTGCAATTCCGATGATTGGAATTTTTTTATGAAGTTCTTCATAAAGATAACCTCCTAAACCGATTTTCCCGTCATCACTTAATGTAACATAACCATCTACAATGATGATGTCGTTATGTTCTAATTCAATCTTTTTCAAAAGGCTCAAAATGCAGGGCAATTCTCTTCTATAAAATTCACCACTTTTATAATCTGAACTGATTTCAGTTTTTTCTGTGAAAATTTTTGTTTCTTCTTCAGAGATCCAGTCTTCAAATGAAATACAGACGGTTTTCGCAGAATCTTCGTAATAATAAGTGTCAAAAGCGTAAATCATCAGTGATTATTTATTAAAAAATTCTCCAAAATGCCATAAAATCCCTGAAGGATCATGAAGAAAACACTCTTTTCCCCACTCCATTATTTTCACTGGACTTAATTTTACACTCTCATATTTTTCATTTAGGTTCAATGATAAAAGTTCATGATAATATTCATCAGTATTTTCCACTTCGATGAAGATCATGGTGTTCTCGATCCATTCTTTTGCATAATAATCCTGCAGATAAAAGGCGATTTCCTGTTTTTTAAATACTGAAAAGTTATGTTCAAGAATCACTTCTTCAAAACCTAAATCTCTGTAAAACGCTCTGCTCACTTCAAAATTTTCAGCTCCTATAAAAGGTCGGATTGATTTTATATTCTGTTTCATTTTTTTGATATTTGTTTTTTCCAGTTATCTAAAGTCATTTCAAATTTAATTTCTTTGCCGTGCATTCCGACATCTTCCCAGCCGGATTTCCTGTAAAATGTTTCAGCTCTCGTGTTGGGTGAGGTTCCGAGCCATAGCGTTTCCATACATTTTGAGAAATACCAGTCAACCATCACATCATGAAGTTTTCTTCCAATTCCCTGTTTTTCAAAATCAGGATGAATAAACAATGCCCAAATGTTATTATCTTTTACATCTGCAATTGAAAATCCTACGATCTCATTATCTATTTCGCAAACCCAGCCCTTCCCTCTATTCGTGAGATATTCTTCACAGTCTTTATCCGAAACAAGCTTCGGATCAAATAATGCATTTTCTTTTACAGAATTTCTTACGATTTGTATTTGTGCAATATCCTCAATCTTAGCTTCTCTAATATTCATTTGAAATTTCAATTTAAAAAACCTACAAGAATTTTCTTATAGGTTTAATGTTAATATCTAACATGACTTATTTTCTGTCAACCACTATTCTTGCTTCTCTGTTAGCTAATTCCCAAGCTGTCGCAAAGACTAGTTGTGTTCTCTTCTGCAACATCGAATAATCAATTTTTTCGACATCATCAGTAGATTTGTGATAATCTTCGTGAATTCCGTCAAAGTAAAACGCTACCGGAATATTGTTTTTAGCAAAATTATAATGATCTGATCTGTAATACAATCTCTGTGGATCTTTCGGATCGTCATATTTGTAATTCAGTTCCAGATTAACTGTTTGTTTATTGGCAGCTTCATTGATGACTTTTAATTCTGAGCTTAACATTTCAGACCCTATCACATAGACATAATTTTTACCTCTGTTTTCAGGATCGTCACGACCGATCATATCAATATTTAAATCTACAACCGTATTTGCCAAAGGAAATACAGGATTATCAGAATAATATTCAGACCCGAAAAGGCCATGCTCTTCGCCCGTCACATGAAGAAACAAAATGGATCTTTTCGGTCCGTTCCCTGCTTTTTTTGCACTTTGAAAAGCTTTTGCAAGCTCCATTACAGCTACTGTTCCACTTCCGTCATCGTCTGCTCCATTGAATACGACACCATTTTGAGTACCTACATGATCATAATGTGCAGAAATCACTACGATTTCTTCAGGTTTTTCGCTTCCTTCAATAAATGCCAGAATATTTTCTGAATCTGGTAAATTTTCACCACCTCTTTTTTTCATATAATCGGCAGGAACTTTCTGATAATAAGAACCTAAAGTCTTCGGAAACGAAACACCGATACTTTTGTAGTAATTGATCATATAATCACCCGCTCTCTTCTGACCAGGACTTCCTGTATCTCTGCCTTCCATATTATCAGCTGCAATTACATAAAGATTTTTCTTTAAATCTTCCAGCTTAATGTTTTGATAGGCAGCTTGAAAAGCCTTGTCATTTTTAAGAGAACTTGAAGTTGCAGAAGTTTGAGTAGTCTGATGAGTAGGACTTACTTTTGATGCTCCACAACTTGCCAGAACCACCAAAGAAAATATCGGAAAAAGAATTTTTTTCATATGCAGATTTTATTTTAAGATCACAGGTTATTGCCTTTATATCGGTGTTTGCGGATCAAAACCAACCGTGGCAATTTCATTCGTAAATTATTTCTTTAAAAATAATAAAAATAATTTAACTTTAGATCAGAATCAATATTTATAAATTTGATAACCACGATGAAAAAAAATTACGGATTTAATGATTTTAAATTTTTTACTGAAATGTCTGAGCTCGCTTCGAGACATCAGAGTTATGATTTATCATTAGGTCTTCCCGATTTCGAGATCGATCCGCGTCTGCGCCATTACCTCAAAGAATCTGCCGATATCATCAGTCACAGCTACGAATCACTTGCCGGAAATTCTCTTTTGATTGATAATATATTAAAATTCAACATCAAAAGGACTAACAGCTTATTGCTGAAAAAAGAGGAAGTAAATATTGTCCCATGTTCCACTTTTGCTTTATATACTTCTTTGAAATCGATATTGGATTTTGGTGATGAAGTAATTGTCATTCAGCCATCATATTACACTTATGCGCCATCTATTGTATTGAATGGAGGGATTCCTGTTTATTATGATCTTAATAATGATTTTGCCATCAATTGGGAAAAACTTCAAAACTGTATATCTGATAAAACTAAAGCAATCATCATCAATTCTCCCCAAAATCCTACTGGGAAAATGTGGACTGCTTCAGATTGGGAACAGTTGTACCAGTTGATTAAAAATCATGACATTTATCTCATTTCAGAAGAAATTTATGATATTTACTGTTACGATGAAGTCGAACATTACAGTCCTTTTTTACATCCTGAACTCAAAAAAAGAACATTCTCCATTTTTTCTTTTGGTAAAATGTTTCATTCTACAGGCTGGAAAGTAAGTTATCTTTTAGCTTCGGAAGAATTGCTAGAAAATTTCAGAAGTCATCAGCAATATATTTCTTACAGTTCAAATGCTCCCTGTCAATACGCTATAGCAAAGTATTTGGAAGTTTTTGATCCTTCAGACAATCAAAAAATCATGCAGAATAAAAGAGATATTTTTAACGAAATGATTAAAGAAACTCCGCTGCTGGTTGAACAAAAATCTGAAGGCAGCTTTTTTCAACTGGTCAATTTCAGAAGTGTTTCTAAAACGATGACCGATGTTGAGTTTTCTAAATGGCTGACTGTTGAGAAGAAAGTTTCCTGCTTACCCCTTTCTGCATTTTATCAATCGAAGGAAGATTCGGATTACATTCGATTTAGTTTTGCTAAAAAAGACGATTTGATTATTCAGGCGATGGAGCATTTGAGAAAGAATTTGTGAACGTTCCCAAAGATCACGCAGATTTTCACTTATAAAAAAACACCGCATATAAATTGCGGTGTTTCATTTTATTTATTTATTTATTGATTTTCATTAGAAAGACAAAACTCTCACATCAATCCTTCTGTTTTTCGCCATACATTCATCTGTGTCGTTTGCAGGACAAACAGGATATTGCGAACCGTAACCTTCTGCTTCTACTCTGTCTGCTGCGATTCCCAATTCTAATAATTTAAGTTTTGCTGTCTGCGCTCTCAGATTAGATAATTGCTTGTTAGCTTCTTCACTTCCTGAATTATCTGTGTAGCCACCTAATTTTATTTTCAGATTAGGATATTCATTTAATATTTCAGCTAAATTCATCAATTGATTATCAGATCCTGCTTTCAGATCACTTGAACCTGCTTCAAAATACAAGTTCTCAATCGTATACCACGAATTTGGATCTAAAACTTTCTGATCTTTTCTATTGATATTATCATACATCGCAAAAAGCTGACTTTGGTTTCCTAAAGAAATTGTTTTACCACCTTTCAGTTTAATCTCTTGGGGAGTTCCTGTATTGTAAACAAAATCACCGTTTTCATTAAGCTGACCCATTACTTCTGCAGGAACAACTACAGGGGTTGCACCTGCTGTATTTTGATTGATCGAAACTCCTGCCATTCTTGTAAGGCTTTCGATTTTTGCCTGACGGTTAGCGTCAATTTTATCTTTATGCATTACTGCTAAAGTGGGTGCAATCACCAATGAAACAATTGACATAAGTTTAATCAAAATATTCATCGACGGTCCTGAAGTGTCTTTGAAAGGATCTCCCACAGTATCTCCGGTTACCGAAGCTTTATGAGGTTCTGAACCTTTGTAATACGTTTCGCCATTAATTTTCGCACCTTTTTCAAAAGACTTTTTGGCATTATCCCAAGCTCCGCCGGCGTTATTCTGGAACATTCCCATTAAAACTCCACAAACAGTTGCTCCTGCTAAAAATCCACCTAAAACTTCAGGCCCGAATATAAAACCTACCAATAGAGGTGAAATGATTGCAATCGCACCGGGAAGCATCATTTTTCTGATGGAGGCGTCCGTAGAAATCGCAACACATTTTTCGTATTCCGGTTCTGCTTTGCCTTCTAAAATCCCAGGGATTTCTCTGAATTGCCTTCTCACTTCTTCCACCATCGCCATTGCAGCCTGTCCAACTGCTGTAATTGCCAACGATGAAAAGATAAAAGGAATCATCCCTCCTACAAATAATCCTGCAAGAACATCTGCTCTGTAAATATCAATCCCATCAATTCCTGCAATTCCTACAAAGGCTGCAAATAATGCTAAAGCCGTCAAAGCTGCTGAAGCAATTGCAAATCCTTTTCCTGTTGCTGCAGTAGTATTTCCTACGGCATCTAAAATATCTGTTTTTTCACGAACTTCTTTTGGTAATTCACTCATTTCGGCAATTCCTCCCGCATTATCTGCAATAGGTCCGAAAGCATCAATAGCCAACTGCATTGCTGTAGTCGCCATCATTCCTGCTGCTGCAATAGCAACTCCATACAATCCTGCACAGAGATAAGAACCGTAGATTCCTCCTGCTAAAACAATGATTGGTAAAAATGTAGATTCCATACCAACGGAAAGTCCTCCGATGATATTGGTTGCATGACCTGTGGAAGATTGTTTTACAATACTTTTAACCGGTCTTTTTCCCATTGCTGTATAATATTCTGTGATGATACTCATTAAAGTACCTACAACCAAACCTACCATGATGGCTCCGAAAACTCCCATTTTAGTAAATTCCAATCCACGTAAAACCATCGTTTCCGGTAACAGGTAATTAACCAAAAAATATGAAGATATTGCTGTAATGACGATACTTCCCCAGTTACCAAGATTCAAAGCATTCTGAACACTTGAAGTAGAAGACTCTTCATCGTCATTTATTTTTACAAATAAAGTTCCGATCATTGAAAAGATAATTCCTGTTCCGGCGATGAGCATCGGTAAAAGAATGGGTGCAAAACCACCAAATGAATCATTAGACATGGTCTCACGGCCTAAAACCATTGTTGCTAAAACTGTTGCGACATAAGAACCGAACAAATCGGCACCCATCCCGGCAACATCTCCTACATTATCCCCAACATTGTCTGCAATAGTTGCAGGGTTTCTTGGATCATCTTCAGGAATTCCTGCTTCTACTTTACCCACCAAATCGGCTCCTACGTCTGCTGCTTTTGTGTAAATTCCACCACCAACTCGAGCAAAAAGAGCGATTGATTCCGCACCCAAAGAAAATCCGGTAAGAATTTCAATCGTTCTTTCCATTTCGTGAGAATCAACCATTGCATCCGGAGCAAAGATCTGTTTAATAATTAAATACAAAGCTCCTAAACCTAAAACAGCCAGCCCTGCAACGCCCATTCCCATTACAGAACCTCCGGCAAAAGAAACTTTCAATGCTTTGGAAAGTGAAGTTCTTGCAGCTTCTGCAGTTCTTACATTGGCTTTCGTAGCGATTTTCATTCCGATAAATCCTGCCAATGCAGAAAATACGGCTCCAATTACAAAAGCAATACTGATGCTCCAGTGAGAATTTTCATTAGTGGTTCCCATGATTGCCAGGAGTACGGCAACAATGACAACGAAATAAGTTAAGATTTTGTATTCAGCTTTCAGGAACGCCATGGCTCCGTCAGCGATGTGTCCGCTTATAACTTTCATTCTTTCATTTCCTGCGTTTTGCTTGGTCACCCAGTTGCTTTGCAGAAATGTGTAGAGTAATGCGATAACACCAAAAATAGGTACTAAATAGAATAAGTTCATAGTTTAATATTTTTTTGATAATAGTTTAATAAATATACCAAATTATTCTATTCATAAATTTAAAAATTTTGAAAAGTCTTTAAAAATTTTACACTAAGCTTTAATTTGTATAGAAATTTTATGCTTCCAGAGTATGTAAATTGTCAATATATTATTGAAAATTAAAACGAAAAAAGAGCAAATGATCACTCATTTACTCTTTTAGATTGTATGATTTTGAGAATTTTATCCTCCGAATTTACTAGCGTAATCATTTTGTGAAGCAACAATCACTTTTCTTGCGTGATCAGCTCCGTAAACTTCCTGAATTCTACATTTTGCAGGCTCATCCGGAAGATTTTTATACGTTAAGAAGTAGTGCATTAATCTTTTAACTTCAGCTTCAGGAAGCTCAGAAATATCTCTGAAATGTCCGAAAGCATGGTCACTCACCATTACCGCAACAATTTTATCATCTGCTTCACCATCGTCAATCATTTTAAAACCACCGATTGGAATAGCTTCCATCAACAATCCGCCAGAATGAATATTATGAGAACTTAAAACACAAATATCCAAAGGATCATGATCTCCCATTGTAACGTCGTCTGCTCCGCTTTCTACAGCTAATTTCATAACTTCATCGTTACAATATGTTCTTGGAACAAAACCGTACAATGCCGGGATGATATTAGAGAATTTCTGAGGTCTGTCTACCTTCAAATATCCTGTAGCTTTATCAATTTCGTATTTAATAGTATCTGAAGGAACAATTTCCACGAAAACGTTAACAACTTCTGGCGCATCTTCTCCCGCAGAAATCCCATGCCATGGATGTGCTTTAAAATTTGGAATCATTATTTATATTTATTTTTATAGTTTAAGCAATTATTAAAATTTCTCTTCGTAAATCTTCGATGGTTGCAACGATATAATCGTCTCCGTTTATATAATTCATGATGAATACAGTTTTGAATTCATCAAGATTAGGATTGTTGTTGAGACTTTCGTAGGTTTTGTGGAGCAAATCGATAATGGCATTTTTAGAATCTACAATATTCTGCCATGAGTTTTTTGTTAAATACAATTGTTGAGATGAGTTGTACTCAAATTCGTCATTGATGGTTTTCTCTGTTAAGAATATAAATTCGTGAGCAGCAAGATTTTTATCAAATTTCTGAATAAGGTTTGAAGGTTTCATTCGTTCTAAAAAAAGCGTCATTCTTTCGTAAGAATGCGTTTTGTTTTCAGAATTTGATTTTACAGAAAGTAATTTGATTTCCTGATTTTTTAAATTAATATAAGTGTAGACAAACTGTCTCAGCAAAACCAAAAAAGGAATTGCTACAATCAATGCAAAAGCATACGGTAAATAATCTGAAAAATCTGTCATAATTTGAGGAAGCAAAATTACTAAATATTTGTTATTTAATCATTATTTTAACAAGTTTTAATAAAAGCTCTTATACTAAAGGTTTACGAGTAAAATAAATCATTAAATTAGATAAAGTTTCATCGAAATTAAAAGTATTTTTACCAATCGGAACAACAAAATATCCTAAAATGCCTCTTAAAAATTATCTCTCAAAATTTTTTTTCACCTCAAACATAAGTCAGAATATTAAATCCTGGATTTCTCTTATTGTAAATTCAAAAAGATACAGTACAAAATTCAAGAAAAACATATTAGACTTAAAAAATGACGAAACATTTGTTTATCATTTAAAAGCAGGAAAGAAAAATTTTGATTTTTACATGAGAACTTTTAAAGGAGATATTGATATTTTCTACGAAGTTTTCTGGAAAAAAACGTATTCAGAATATCTTTCGCTTTTGAAAGAAGAACCGCAGATAATTGTTGATCTTGGAGCGCATATTGGGGTGACTTCTATTTATCTGTCTCTGAAATATCCAAGTGCAAAAATATATTCTGTTGAAGCTTCGCGTGAAAATTTTGAACTGCTTAAAACCAATACGAAATCATTCAATAACATACTATGCATCAATGCTGCAGCCTACTTTGAGGACGGATTTGTGAATTTCAGTAATGATGAACTTTCTTACAATCAGAAAATATCAGACAAAGGAATTTCAACTGAAGCTATTTCTATTGAAAGCTTGAGGCAGAAATACAATATTAGTAAGATAGATTTGATGAAAATAGATATTGAAGGCGGAGAAACCGAACTATTAAGTAAACAAAATTCATGGCTTTCGAGCGTGGAAAATATTATTATAGAAATTCATCATCCTTATTCAGAGCAAGATTTGAATGAAGACTTAGAACCTTTTGGTTTTAAAATCAAAAGCGCAGAACACTCAGTATTGATGGCAGCTAAAGTTTAATTATTAAAGCTTTAAAAACATCTTGACAAGATCTTTTTTTGAATTTCTAATAACAGGATACGTCTTTAATGTTGGACGAAAACCAGTGAAAAATTCTTCTATCGAGGGAATTTCGCTTCCTTCAAAATCAAATATTTTAGAATGAATGTTTCTGGAAATAATATAATCTATCAAAACAGCTGATCCCGATAGTTTGATGTAATTTTTATCATTAAAAGTACCCAGCAAGGCAACTGTATTTTGATCTGAATATAATGCCAATGCATTAATTATTTCCGATTTATAAATGAAAACGTTTATTTTTAAAAGATTTGCTTTCTCCAAATCAGAGAATATCTTTAGAAATTTCTTTTTATCATCTTTATTTTTTGCACCGATGAAATTTTCTGATATAAACTTTTCAGCTTGTCTGAATTTGATTTCTTTAATCTCCGAATGAGCAACTATTTCATCATCAAGTCTGAGTTTTCTTTTCCTTTTGGGCGAATATCTCTGCTTTACAGCTTCATAGTTTTCAGGATATATCAAATAATTTTTTCTTGTCTTCAATTTTTGAGTGAACTGATTGGCATCGTTGAATGCATAATACCAGATTTTGTATTTTTTTTTAATAAAATCTAAAAACAGATCATTGATCTGAATATTATCTTTTTCAGAAAAAATTCCAAGTTGCTGACAAAGTTTTGGATGAATTACCAATTTTAAACTCATTTTTCTAACATAAGGAATGGGCATCACCGCTTCATAATCATTATAAACCAATAGTTCCCATTGCTTGCCTGAAGTAATATCGAGAAAATCTTTTGCCGCAGAATATTTTCTTTGTTCAGAATCTTCTAAACATTTTGAGTATTTATCAAAATCTATTTCGTTGTATTTTAATCTTCTGATCATAATATGTTTTCGTCTGCAAAACTTAAATAAGAATTTTGAGTAATGATAAGATGGTCGAGCAGTTGAATACTCATAAACTCTCCCGCAGCTTTTATTTTTTTTGTAATATTAATATCTTCAGAACTTGGTTTTAAATTACCTGAAGGATGATTGTGAGAAATGATAATTCCTGTAGCAAAATGTTCTAACGCTGTTTTAAAAACAATCCGGATATCCACAATCGACTGATTGATTCCTCCTTGTGTAAGCCGGGCAATATGAATAACTTTGTTACTTTGATTGAGAAAAACTGCCCAAAATTCTTCCGTTCTAAGATCAGACAAATGAAGTTTCAGGATTTGATAAGCGTCATTGCTGCTTGAGATTTGAGGTTTTTCCGGAATTTCCTGTCCCGCTCTTCTTCGTCCGATTTCTAGAGCCGCAGCAATTGAAATTGCTTTCACTTCACCAACACCTTTGAATTTTGTTAAATCTTTTATCGTCAGCAAACTCAAATGATGCCAATTATTATTGACCGATGCCAGAATTTTTCTTGCCAATTCCACCGCTGTCTCATCTCTGCTGCCGCTTCCCATGATAATTGCCAAAAGTTCAGAATCAGAAAGCGAATTTTTACCTTTCAGTAAAAACTTTTCTCTGGGTCTGTCATCTTCGGCTAGAAATTTTATGGACATGATCTAATGAGTATTAGTTTCTAGGCTTAGTAAAATGCGTACAAAATAATCGGTTTCTTTGACTGGTCGATATATTTTGCAGTTTGATCAAATGCAATTTTAGAAAGCATGGGACATCCCAAACTTAAACAAGCCAGTGTTTCTGATTCCTTATTGGGAATGCAATCAAAAGAATGAAGGATAATAGCGCGCTGCATTGCATTGCTGTTGCTAGAATCAAGACCTTGCAATCTGTAAGATTTGCCAAACTTGCCGACGTAACTTTCCCTGATCTCATATTTTCCCAAAGATGATTGATAAGAGCCCTCTACATTAGAAAATTTCAGTTTGGCAGATTTTGCAACAACAGAACCTGAACCGTGAGAGACGATCGCTTTCTGTAAAATCTTATTGTTTTTCAGGTCATAGACATAGTATCTGTATTTTCCTGAATGTGTTTTAAAATTGATAAATACAGCAATATTCTGATTATAATTTTTTTCTTTTACAAATTCTCTGATTTCCGAAATTTTAGATGCAGGCAAAGCCAATTGACTCTGTTGAGACTGGGTTTTGGAGCATGAAATAATAAAAAGAAATAGTAAAATAAAGTGTTTCATCAGAAATTGTGTTCAAATTTTAAAAATTTAGATTATTTATAAAATAGTCAAGAGTAGCTCTATTCTATAATCATTCCGTCTTTCATGACGAGTTTTCTGTCTGTGATTTCTGCCAAATTTGGATTGTGCGTTACAATCACAAAAGTCTGATTGTATTTATCTCTTAAATCAAAAAATAATCTGTGAAGATCGTCTGCGTTTTTTGAATCCAGATTTCCGGTCGGTTCATCTGCGTAAATGATTTTTGGTGAATTTATCAAAGCTCTCGCCACCGCTACTCTTTGTGCTTCACCACCAGAGAGCTGATTAGGTTTATGATGTAATCTTTGTCCGATTTTCAGATCTTCAAACAAATCATGGGCTTTTTCGATAGCTTCTTTTTCATTGGCTCCTGCAAT
This sequence comes from Chryseobacterium sp. AC405b, assembly GCF_979258685.1. Taxonomy (NCBI): domain Bacteria; kingdom Pseudomonadati; phylum Bacteroidota; class Flavobacteriia; order Flavobacteriales; family Weeksellaceae; genus Chryseobacterium; species Chryseobacterium sp. AC405b. The sequence goes on along the minus strand of NZ_OZ409877.1, from coordinate 2,724,455 downwards.
TTTTGTCGGAATTAAAACATTTTCTAAAGCCGTAAACTCCGGAAGAAGCTGATGAAACTGAAACACAAAACCAATATTCTGATTTCTGAATTTTGAAATCTGTTTGTCGCTCATATTGATAAAAGATTCGCCATTCAGAGTAATTTCTGTATGATAATTTTTAGGATTCGTCGGGCTGTCCAGCGTTCCTAAAATCTGTAAAAGAGTAGATTTTCCCGCTCCCGATTCTCCAACAATAGAAACCACTTCACCGGTTTTGATGTGAAGATCAACCCCTTTTAAAACCTCCAGATTTCCATAAGATTTATGGATATTACTTGCTTTAATCATGTTTCAAAAATAGTGATTTTTTTTTGCTTTTGGCTTCTGAATTATACTATTAGTATTGTAGATTTTGAAAAATATATTATGCTTTTTTAATAATAATTCTGAAAGTTGTACCCTTTCCTATTTCGGTTTGTGAAATTTTAATATCGCCATTGTGATACTCCTGCACCACTCTTTTTGCTAATGATAAGCCTAATCCCCAACCACGTTTTTTTGTAGAATATCCTGGTTTGAACGCGTTTTGAGCTTGATATTTTGTCATTCCGCTGCCATTGTCTTTTACTTCAACCAAAATATTTTTGTTGCGTTCAAACACCGACATCTGTAAAGTTCCTTGTCCTTTCATAGCATCTACGGCATTTTTAACTAAATTTTCGATGACCCAACTCATCAGAATTCTGTTATGAGGAACGAGAATATTGTAAGTGGGAAGCAAAAGTGTAAAGTCGATTTTTTTTGAAATTCTTGTTTTCAGGTAATCATAATTTTCACGAATTGTTTCATTAAAATTCTTGTCATTCAATTCTGGAACCGAACCGATTTTAGAAAATCTTTCGGAGATGGTTCGCAATCTCTCAATATCTTTTTCGATTTCCTGAACACCGTCCGAATCAGGATTATCAAGCTTCATAATTTCCATCCAACCCATCATTGAAGATAATGGTGTCCCAATTTGATGTGCGGTTTCTTTTGCCAAACCAGCCCAAAGGTAGCCTTCATCAGTTTTTTTGACCGTTCTTAAAAACCAGAATGAAAAAAGGAAATAACACAACACAAAAAAACCAAGCAAAAAAGGAAAATATTGCAGATTATTAAGCATTTCCGAATTGTCATAATAAACAAACTGATTATTTCCACCCTGCACTATTATTTCTATCGCAGGGTATTTTTTTGCCATTCCTTTTGCTAATGCAATTATTTCGCTGGAATCATCACCAATCTCTTTTGGTAAATGTTTGTATTCTATAATCTGATCATTTTTATCTAAAATAATCACAGGAATTGTAGTGTTGGAACTGTAAATTGCAAGAAGGAGCTCCTGAACTTCTAAACTCGGGGTAATATCCTGCTGAAATTTTATAGCTTTAACCAAAATATCAACCCTTTTCACTTCTTCTTTTCTTAAGTAATTGACTACCATTGTAGAAGCAATTACGATAGCGACGACTACCAAAGTCATCAGAGAAAAAATAAACCAGTTGTTGAATCTGGAAAAAATGGATCTTTTTTTCAATTGAATTTATTTTAAAACATTTAAAATTTTTTGCAACTCGGTGCTTCCGCTTCCCTGATAATTATTGATGATAATTGCGTAAACGTATTTTTTTCCATCCTTGGAAGTGTGATAACCTGCATAAGATTTTGTATCTCTCATCGTTCCGCTTTTCATCTTCATGCCGTTGTCCTGAGTGGGAAATCCATCATAATAACTTTCAAACCAAGATTGTTTTCTGGCATAAATTAATGCCTGAACTTCTGCTTTTGCAGAAACATAATTTTGAGGTGAAAGACCGCTTCCGTCAGCGAAATTAATCATATTAGAATTAATTCCTTTTGATTTCCAGAATTCTTTAAGATAGGCAACTCCGCTTTTGAAACTAGGGTTTCCTTTTTTTTCTTTACCTAAAGTTTTAATTAAATTTTCGCCATACAAATTCACAGATTTTCTCAGAAACCAATAGATAATTTTATCTAAAGTCGGAGATTCGTAGGTAAGAATACTATTGTTTTTAGGAAATTCTAGTGCTGTTTTCCCATCTAATTCTAGTTGAGAATTTGTTAAGACTTTTCCTGAAAAATCAATTCCTGAATCTTTCAGCCATTTTTGAACTTCCATACCCAGCTGTAATGGCGGATTGGGAACAGAACCAGAAACAGTGGTTACTTTTCCTGCAGGCAAACTTCCGTTGATCAACGCCACATCCGAATGTGGAGCTGTAAAAATCAAGCTTTGGTCTGAACTTCCTGCTGCTTTCAGATCATTAAGCCATTTGACATTAGCCAACGGGTATGAAAAACTTTTAATATCTGTTCCGTTGATGTTGATATCAAACTGATTTTCACGCCAGTTTACGCCCCAGACTCCGGCTCCGTAATAATTTCCTAAATCATCCCAAGGCCAGCCTCCGGGAATCGTCTGATGGTCAAAATAAGAATCATCAATAATTAAATCACCTGAAATTTTTGTAATTCCTGATTTTTTGATGGCTTCTAAAAGCTTTTGTTTAAAATTTTCCGGTTTGTAACTCTCATATCTCCAGCTTCCTAAAGTCGGGTCTCCATTTGAAGTAATAAAAAAATTTCCATTTAAATTTCCTCCGGAGATCGTTCCCGAGTAGCCTGCATTTGTTTTGTAAGTATAATTTTTACCTAAAGTTTCTAAGGCAGCAGCAGCTGTGAAAATTTTTTGCGTTGAGGCTGTCGAAAGTCCTTTATTTCCCTGATAATCGTAGACTACATTTCCGCTCTCATCAGAAACATAGAATGACAGATTCGATGAAACTGCTGTTGGGGAGTTCATCAGATTTTTTGTAGCTTCATCCAGTTTTTGGCTGATATTTTGTGCAAAAAAAACTTGTGTTGAAAGTGCAAATATTGAAAACGATTTTTTCATTTCAGAAATACTTATTCAAATATAAAATTAAGAATACAAACTAAAGCTGACTGCCAGATTCAATTTCATAAGGTTCTTTTCCTTTCTCAAAAATTCTGGTCAGTTCGCTTCCTTCGACTATAATTTTATCGCCGATTTTGCGAATCCAGTTTCCTTCACGAAGCCCTACAACTTTACTATCGTTTTGAGTTAAAAATTCTTTAATTCTCGTTTCTCTTGTTTCGCCATTATGTTTCAACTCAGGATTTGGATCTAAATAATGCGGGTTGATATTAAAAGGAACCAATCCCATACAATCAAAGCTTGACGGATAAACAATAGGCATGTCGTTGGTGGTTTTCATGTTTTGCCCACCAATGTTACTTCCGGCACTGCATCCCAGATAAGGTTTTCCGTTCTCTACATTTTGCTTTAGAATATTCATCAAATTTTCTTCATGCAAGGTTTTAACGAGCAGAAACGTATTTCCTCCACCTGTAAAATAGCCTTCTGCCTGATTTAAAGCTTCATTTTTATCGTTAAATTCATGTAAACCTTTTACTTTGATGTTTATGGTTGCAAAAAAAGAACGTACTTTCTCCGTATACTCCTCATGAGAAATTCCGCCGGGTCTTGCGAATGGAATGAAAACAATTTCATCAATTCCCTGATATAATTTAATTAACTCTTCCTTTAAATATTCCAGATAATTTCCACCAAAAAGTGTGGAAGTTGAAGCTAATATGATGTTCATTTAATACAATTTTAAATTCCTGACAGAAAATCTGTAATTGAGATTTCCATTACCAGCAAATATACTTAAAACTGATAATTCATAGCCGATAATCGATCACTCAATTACAAAGTATTCGTTATCTTTGCGGGAATAAATCTATCGAACAAAATGAAATTTTTTATTGACACTGCAAATTTAGAGCAAATTAAAGAAGCCAAAGACCTTGGAATTTTGGATGGTGTAACAACCAACCCGTCATTGATGGCGAAAGAAGGAATTCGCGGAGCTGAAGCAATCAAAGATCATTACAAAGCAATCTGTGAAATTGTAGACGGAGATATTTCTGCGGAAGTGCTTTCTACAACTTACGAAGAAATGATCAAAGAAGGTGATGAATTGGCGGCGATTCACCCAAACATTGTAGTGAAAATTCCAATGATAAAAGACGGGATCAAAGCTTTAAAATATTTTTCTGATAAGGGAATTAAAACTAACTGTACGTTGATTTTTTCTGCCGGGCAGGCTCTTTTGGCTGCGAAAGCTGGTGCGAGTTACGTTTCTCCATTCTTAGGGAGATTAGATGATATTTCTACAGACGGATTAAATTTAATCCAGGAAATTCGTTTGATCTTCGACAATTATATGTACGAAACTGAAATTTTGGCTGCGTCAATCCGTCATTCGATGCACATCATCGATTGTGCGAAGATTGGTGCAGATGTAATTACTTCTCCACTTCCTCCGATCTTGAGTCTATTGAAACATCCTTTAACAGAAAGCGGTTTGGCTCAGTTTGTTGCAGATTCTCAGAAACTAGCATAAATTTTAAACTTAAATATGAACGCCCGAAACTAAAGTTTCGGGCGTTTTTTATTGTAATAATTCGAATTCCAGGAGATTATTATTTTAGCATTTTTTTTTACTATTTTGGAAAATTTATGATTGAAACGTAATATAATTTTAACGAAAAAAACCTCTCAAAATGAGAGGTTTGAATATTATATAGAAAGAAGATTACAATAACAAAGTTAATGGACTTTCTAAATATGTTTTTAAAGTTTGTAAGAACTGAGCTCCTGTAGCACCGTCAACAACTCTGTGGTCGCAAGCTAAAGAAAGTTTCATGATGTTTCCTACAACAATCTGTCCGTCTTTTACAATTGGTTTCTCCACAATTGCACCTACTGAAAGAATTGCAGAGTTCGGTTGATTGATGATACTCGTGAAAGTTTCAATTCCGAACATTCCTAAGTTTGAAATAGAGAATGTAGATCCTTCCATTTCGTTTGCTTTAAGACCTTTAGATTTTGCTCTTCCGGCCATATCTTTTACAGCAGCAGAAATCTGGGTGTAATTCATCTGATCTGTATTCTTAAGAACCGGAACTACCAATCCGTCAGGAATCGCAACCGCCACTCCAACGTTGATGTTTCCTCTGTGAATCACTTTATCTCCTGCCCAGCTTGAATTCACTTGAGGATGTTTTCTTAAAGCAACTGCTGTCGCCTTAATAATCATATCGTTGAATGAAATCTTAGTATCTGGTAATGAGTTGATTTCTTTTCTCGCTTCGATCGCTTTATCCATGTTGATCTCCACCATCAGATAGTAATGAGGAGCTGAGAATTTACTTTCAGCAAGACGTTTTGCAATAATAGTTCTTACAGGCGAGTTTGGTGTCTCTGTATCTTCACCTTGAACAAAACTCAACGCAACCTGAGCTGCTGCATTGTTTTGTGTAGGAGCAGATTCGGTTTTTTGTGAAGGCTGATAATTTTCAATATCTTTTTTCACAATTCTTCCGTTTTCACCAGATCCCTGAAGACTGTTGATATCAACACCTTTATCCTGAGCCATTTTTTTAGCTAAAGGCGAAATTGCTACTCTATCTGAAGATGAAGTATTTACAGTTTGTGCAACCGATTTCTCTTCTGTCTTCGTTTCAGATTTTTGTTCGGCAGGTTTATCTTCAGATTTAGTTGTAGGTTTTGCAGCTCCAACACCTGAAACATCAGTTCCTTCAGGACCAATAATCGCCAAAACAGTATCAACTGGTGCAGCGCCGCCTTCTTCAACACCTTGTTTCAAAAGGATTCCGTTAAATTCAGATTCAAAATCCTGAACCGCTTTATCTGTTTCGATCTCAGCAAGAAGATCTCCTTCTTTTACTGTATCTCCAACGTTTTTGTGCCATTTTGCAACTTTACCTTCTGTCATTGTATCAGAAAGTCTTGGCATCGTAATCACTTCTACTCCTGCAGGAACTTCGGCCGAAGTTTCTTCAACACTTGTAGATTCATTTTCAGTTTTAGTTTCTTCCTGTGATTTTTTTTCTTCAGAAGCTCCTTCTGATGTTGTTGGGTTTCCTCCCTTTAATGCAGAAATATCTTCACCTTCCTGACCTATAATTGCTAAAACAGAATCTACTGCCGCAGCAGCACCTTCTTCAACTCCAACAAATAAAAGGGTTCCTTCAATTTCAGATTCAAAATCCTGAACAGCTTTATCTGTTTCAATTTCAGCTAAAATATCTCCTTCTTTTACTTTATCTCCTACTTTTTTATGCCATTTTGCCACTTTACCTTCCGTCATCGTATCGGAAAGACGTGGCATTGTAATAACTTCTGCCATAATCTATATTGATTTGAGATTCGAGATTCGAGATTTGAGATTAGATATCCCAAATTCAAAAAATCAAATTAATTATTATTTTTTAGTTTTCTAATTTGTCTAAGAATGGATAGTCTTCCTGAGCGTAAACATACTCATAGATTTTTTCTGCAGTAGGGTATGGAGAATTTTCCATAAACTCGATGCATTCTTCTACAAATTCTCTTGATTTGTTGTCTGTAGCTTCCAATTCTTCTTCTGTCGCCCAGTTGTTTTCTAAGATTCTCGCTTTGATCAATTCAATAGGATCGTCTTTTTTGGCAATAGCAACTTCATCCTTAGATCTGTATGGTTCTGCATCAGACATAGAGTGACCTCTGAAACGGTAAGTTCTGGCTTCGATAAATGTCGGTCCGTCACCTCTTCTTGCTCTTTCAATTGCTTCGTAAGCAGCTTCAGCCACTTTTTCAGGATCCATTGCATCTACAGCAAGGCAAGGCATTTCGTACCCTAAACCTAATTTGTAAATATCTTCGTGATTAGCAGTTCTTTTCACAGAAGTTCCCATTGCATATTGATTGTTTTCAACCACAAATACTACAGGAAGTTTCCAGTTCATTGCCATATTGAAGGTTTCGTGAAGAGAACCCTGTCTTGCAGCTCCGTCTCCGAAGAAACAAATGTTTACTGCTTTTCTGTCAAAGAATTTATCTGCAAAAGCAATACCTGCGCCCAAAGGAATTTGTCCTCCTACAATACCGTGACCTCCATAGAAACGGTGTTCTTTACTGAAAATGTGCATAGATCCTCCCATACCTCCGGAAGTACCTGTAGCTTTGCCACAAAGTTCTGCCATGATTCTTTTTGGGTCTACTCCCATTGCCATTGGATGAATATGACATCTGTAAGCAGTGATCATGCTGTCTTTAGTTAAATCCATTGCATGAGTAAAACCAGCAGGAATAGCTTCCTGACCGTTGTACAAATGTAAAAAACCTCTGATTTTTTGTTTTAAATAAAGAGAACGGCATTTGTCTTCAAACCTTCTCCACATTGTCATATCTTCATACCACTTCAGGTATATCTCTTTAGAAAATTCTTTCATGTGCTAGCTTCTTGCTTATTTATTATGAAATAGTTGAGCAAAAATATAAAAAAAACTTTGTTTTTATTATATACATACCAATTGTTTTTTTAGTTATAATGTTATATTTACATCACAAACTTCAATATGGAAGAAAAAAAGACCTCATTATTACAAATTGTTTCAAGAATTATTTCAGATTTTTTTAATCCGCTGGTTTCTCTGTTTATTTATTTTGTGTATTTCAGTATTCAGAATTACACTTTTAAAGATGCGCTAACACACTTTTTACCCATTTTGCTGATAACCATTCTTCCTGTCATTTTATGGATTGTTTGGAACGTAAAAACCGGTCGTTACACGAATATGGATGTATCCAATCGTGTTCAGAGAAAAAGCCTGTATATCTTCATTGCTGTTTGTATTATCTCTTACCTGACATTCAATTATATAAAAAACGGATTTATAGATTTTGTAATGTTGTTTATTCTGATCCTTTTATTCGCTTTACAATTCAGTAATTTATATATCAAAAGCTCGATGCACACTGCCTTCAATGTATTTGTAGCTGCTTTATTCTTTGCATTTGATATAAAAATCGGATTTGTGTGGTTAGCGATTGCAATCTTGGTAGGAATTACAAGAGTTATTCTGAAAAGACATACTGTAAAAGAAGTATTTATGGGAGCCGGTATCGCTGTTTTGGTTTCTTTTATTTATCTTTATTGCAACAATAAGTATCAACGCAACGATTTGCCAACTGAAGTGATTCCTGTGGAAACAACGATTAAATAAGCATTTTATAAAAATACTTATATTATAATTTTAAATTCAAATATGAAAATAAGTCATCTTACATCAGCAGAAGAAAATTTAATGAAGCTTTTTTGGGATCTCAATTCCTTTTATCTTAAAGATGTTATGGATAAACATTCTGAGCCCAAACCACATCAGAATACGGTTTCTACTTACTTAAAAATACTGGTTGAAAAAGGTTATTTATCTACGGAAAAAGAAGGCAGAATTTTTAAGTACAGCGTTGGTATTCCGTTCGATGACTATAAAAAATTCTTACTGAAAGAACTTACACAAGATTTCTTCAACAATTCAGGAAAAGAAATTTTAGAATTTTTGTTTAAAGAAAATCTGGTTTCAAAGGATGATTTCAAAGAATATTTCGAAACTGAAACGAAACCTGTAAAAGTAAAATCTCCGACATTGCAACTAGCTGAAGAAATTTTAAATCCGAAGAAAGAGAAAAAAGGAAAGGATAAGAAAAAGAAGAAGAAAAAAGAGTGATGGTTGTTTGTATTTTGTTTTAACTCATAAAAAAAGCGGCTAAAAAGCCGCTTCAATTTTTTACCAACGACTTCCGCCGCCTCCGTTACCTCCACGGTTGTTGTTGTTTCCGTAACCACCTCCAGAGTTGTTACCTCCTCCACGGTTGTTACCATAACTTCCACCTCCGCTTCTGTTATTATCAAAACTTCTTCTTGGTTTTTCTTCTCTTGGCTTAGCCTCAGACACGTTAAGAATCTTACCGTTAAGTTCTTTTTGATTAAGCGCTTCGATAGCCTGAGCTCCTTCTTCGTCACCCATTTCTACGAAACCGAAACCTCTAGAACGACCAGTTTCTCTGTCTGTAACAATTTTAGCAGATGATACATCGCCAAATTCTGCGAATAAATCGTGCAACTCATATTCTTTAGTTGCGTAATTGATGTTTGAAACAAAAATGTTCATTGTAAAAAAAAAATTAAAAATTAATATAAATTCTGGTATAAAAGAAAAGCAACATAATAATGAACATGATATTGATTCCTAATATAAACGCTTGCAAGATACAATTAAATTAAATATATCAAAACATTTTTTGAAGTATTTCATCGATTATATCAAATTTAACATTCAATTAATAAAATGCCTGTATAAATCAAGTCATTGCGGTCGTAAACTGCCATTTAAAGATCAAAACAATTAGGCAATTCTGCTATAATAACATCAACAAAGTCTTTAATATGGCTATAATTTCCATTAAATTCAATTATCCAGTTTTAAACCTTAAATTTGTATTTTTAATCATCTATAATATGAATTATCATACCAGAAAATGGGTAAAACCTGAAGACTTAAACCCTAACCAATCACTTTTCGGAGGAAAACTTCTGCAATGGATTGATGAGGAAGCTGCCCTATATGCTGTAATTCAGCTTGAAAATAAAAAGGTGGTCACCAAATATATTTCAGAGATTAATTTCGTAAGTTCTGCAAAACAAGGTGACATCATCGAAATTGGTATCGAGGTTTCGGCTTTCGGATCAACTTCACTTACTTTAAAATGTGCTGTACGAAATAAAATGACCCACCAAACCATCATTACCGTTGAAAAAATCGTAATGGTAAATCTTGATGAAGACGGAAATCCTAAGCCACACGGAAAAACAAAAGTAGAATTTGTAAAAGACAGACTGAGCAATCCGTTATGAAAATTTCAGTAAAAAATATGGTTTGTGACCGCTGTATTTCTGCTGTGGCAAATATTTTTGAAAAAGAGGAAATTAAGATAAAAGCCATCACATTAGGTGAAGTTGAGACCGAGTCTGAAATTCCAGAAAATCAACTTTTTGATATTGAGAAAAGGCTTGAAGAAATTGGCTTTGAAAGAATTAAAGATTCTGCACATCAACTGATTGAGAAAATTAAAAACCTGATTGTTTTAAAAGTTGGAAGATTAGATACTGACGAAAACTTTATATTGTCTAATTTTCTTAGCGATGCACTTCACAAAGATTATAGTGCCATATCAAAGGTGTTTTCACAAAACGAAAATATTACCTTAGAACAATATTATATTCTTCAGAAAATTGAAAAAGTAAAAGAACTGCTTTTCAATAACGATTTTACGCTGACCGAAATTGCAGGACATATGGGCTACAAAAGTGTACAGCATCTTTCATCCCAATTTAAAACTACTACAGGCCACACTCCTACTGAGTTTAAAAAACTTAAAGTCTTGGACAGAAAACCTCTGGATCAAGTGTGAGAGTTTAGAGTTTAGAGTTTAGATTCTCGTAATCCTTAAACTTTCTTTCACTCAAACTCTCCGGTTCTCTCTCTCTCACGAAAAACACCAAATTCTATAACTATTATCCTTAAATTTATAACAGTCTTCCATATTCATTTTGGAAATTTGTTGAATAAATTTAAAAATCATGCAACAGCAGTTTAAAATATTTGGGATGACCTGTTCAGGTTGTCAGAAGAAAATTTCAGAAAAACTTAATAGTCTGGAAAATATAAAAGCTGATGTCAATTTAGAAAGCAACACAGCAACCGTCAATTCTGATAAAGAAATTAATTTAGAAAAATTAAACACAGCTTTAGAAGAAATAGGAAATTACAAATTGGAAGATCCCAATCATCCCGAAAAAACTTTTCTAAAGCCACAAGATAGAGTTTCCCCATCTTCGGTTTACTATTGCCCGATGGAATGTGAAGGCGAAAAAGTATATTTTAAACAAGGTGAAAGATGCCCGGTTTGCCATATGTTTTTAGTTCCTATTGAGGAAAAACTGGCAAAAGACCCGAACTTCAAACCTGCTTTTTCCAAAACCAATTTACCCGAAAATTTTAAAGATCATATCGGTGATTATTACTGTCCGATGTTCTGCGAGAGCGATAAAATTTATGATGAAAAAGGCGATTGCCCGGTTTGCCATATGCATCTTGAAGAGATCACAGAAGATCTGGTTAAAAATTCCGTTACAAATCATTCACATTTTCATCAACATCATGAAGCTCCAAAAGTTACTGATGATATGGCGGGAAAATATTATTGCCCAATGTTTTGTGAGGGAGATAAAACGTATGATTCCAATGTTGGCTGCCCGGTCTGCGGGATGGATCTCGTAAAATATCCCGATAAAAATGGCAATAGCGAAGAAGATGAAACATTCAATATTTTAAAGAGAAAATTCATCACTTCATTAGCATTCACAATTCCTGTTTTCATTTTGTCAATGGGCGGAATGTTGATTGACTTTCCTTTTTCACATCAAATTCAAGGTTATATTGAATTTATCTTAACAATTCCCGTTCTGTTCTATTCCGGTTGGTTTTTGATGAAAAGAGGTTTTATTTCTTTCAAAACCTGGAACTTAAATATGTTCAGTCTGATTGCTTTAGGTGTTTCAGCTGCGTTTTTGTTTAGCATTATTGCTTTGCTTTTCCCGGATATTATTCCTCACGAAATTCGAGGTCACAGTCATGAAAGCCCATTGTATTTTGAAGCGGTTTGCGTGATTATTACTTTAGTGATCCTAGGTCAGCTTATGGAAGCTGCCGCTCACAAAAGAACAGGAAATGCCATCAAAGAACTGATGAGTCTTTCTCCGGATGAGGCCAATTTAATAGTAAATGGTGAGGAAAAAAAAGTTCCATTATCCGAAATAAAAATTGGAGATTTATTAAAAGTAAAACCGGGCGAAAAAATTCCTGTCGACGGAAAAATTACGGAAGGAAATTCTGTGATTGACGAAAGTATGATCACCGGCGAACCCATTCCTGTTGAAAAAAACCTGGATGATAAGGTAAGTTCAGGAACCATCAACGGAAACCAGGTTTTCATTATGAAAGCTGAAAAAGTGGGCGACGAAACTTTGCTTTCAAAAATCATTAAAATGGTGAACGACGCAAGCCGAAGCCGTGCTCCGATTCAGAAACTGACTGATAAAGTGGCAAAAGTTTTTGTTCCGACTGTTATTTTTGTTGCGGTAGTTACATTTATTTTATGGCAATTTTTTGGTCCTGAAGGTAAAAAAAGTCTGTTTGCTTTTGTAAATGCAGTTGCTGTTCTTATTGTGGCGTGTCCATGTGCTTTAGGACTTGCAACACCGATGTCTTTAATGGTGGGAATCGGAAAGGGTGCGAAGAACGGTATTTTAATTAAGAATGCCGAAGCACTTGAACAAATGAATAAAGTAAACGTTCTAATTACCGATAAAACAGGGACTTTAACCGAAGGCAAACCTTCTCTTGAGGCTATTGAAACTGTAAGTAATGATCAAAATTTAATTTTAAAACTGGCCTATTCGTTAAACCAAAATTCTGAACACCCATTATCCAATGCGGTCATTAAAAAAGCTAAAGAAAAAAATATTTCTGCTGAAAAAGTAAGTCAGTTTGAGAACATTTCAGGAAAAGGTGTAAAAGGAATCATTAACGGAAAAACAGTTTATCTAGGTAATGAAAACCTTCTGACTTCAAATCAAATTCAGATTCCTGAAATTTTAAAACAGAAAGCCATTGAAACCCAATCAAAAGCGCACACCATTTCTTATGTTGCACAGGAAAATGAAGTCTTAGGATTTTTAAGCTTCACCGACAAAATTAAAGCAAGCTCAAAAAGAGCAGTTGAATTATTGATCAATGACGGAATTGATGTCGTTATGATGACAGGCGACAATGAAGACACGGCAAAAGCCGTTGCAGATACACTGGGAATTAAACAATTTAGAGCAAATTGTCTTCCTGAGGATAAATTAAATGAAGTAAAAAAACTGCAGCAACAAGGAAAAATCGTAGCCATGACCGGTGACGGAATTAACGACTCCCCTGCTTTGGCACAGGCAAACATCGGAATTGCGATGGGAACAGGTACCGATATTGCCATCGAAACTGCTGAAATAACTTTATTAAAAGGTGATTTTATGGGAGTTGCCAAAGCTAAAATTCTGAGCGAAAAACTTCTAAAAAACATTAAAGAGAATCTGTTCTTTGCATTTATTTATAATGTTCTGGGAATACCGATTGCGGCAGGATTGTTGTATCCGTTTTTTGGAATTTTGCTGTCTCCGATGATAGCAGCAGCTGCAATGAGCATCAGTTCATTATCGGTAATTTTAAATTCATTAAGATTAAATTCTGTGGATTTAAATATTAAATAAAACTTGAGCCATCAAAAAAGATAATATTTCACAGCTTTTACTAAACTTAAAATGTTAAAATCTGACATGAAAAAAAAAATCTCTACATTGGTTGTTCCGGCTTTTACAACAATGATTGGAAGGGTTCGCTGTATCCTGAAGATGCAAAAAGTAAAGACTTTCTTATACTGTATTCTCAACAATTCAATGCGGTAGAAATTAACTCAACTTTTTACAGAAAACCTACCGCAAAAACACTTCAAAAATGGTTTGATGAAACTCCTGATGATTTTAAGTTTTTTATTAAAATACCAAAGGCTATTTCACATGATAAAAGTCTTGAAAACTGCAAAGAAGAAATCAGTGATTTCTGTGATCATATTCATACCCATTTAAAAGAAAAACTTTCCGGATTTTTATACCAGTTTCCGCCATCTTTTAAAAATACCGATCAACATTTGAAACTTATTTTGGAAAATATTGATTTTAGCTTTTTAAACGTTATCGAATTTCGTCATGAATCGTGGTGGACTGATGAAATTCTCAAGACATTGAAAGACAACAAAATTATTTTTTCCGGCGTAAGCTTCCCGGGAAACCTTCCGGAAGAAGTGATTCTCAATTCTGATGATTTTCTTTATTACAGACTTCACGGAAAACCCATTCTGTATAAATCAGAATATTCAGATGAATTTTTAAATGATTTAGCTGATACAATCAAAATTTCAGACAGAAAAACATTCATATTTTTCAACAATACCTGGGGAATATCTGCTATTAAAAACGGATTGTATCTTCAAAAAATATTGTCTAAATAATTATCATTAAAATTTAATTAAATCATCATTTTTTTTCACAAATATTGGTATTAAATTTGCTAATTGTAAAAATAGAATTTAACATTTTTTTAACAATTTAATATCCGACATTTTTTATGAAAAAAACCTTTGCGGAAAAGTCTTTTAACGGGACTTTTCTAGGGATGATTGCAGTAATAAGCGCAACATCAATTTTCTTTACGAGTTGTAATCAGAAAAAAGACATGAAAGCATCTGAAAAGATCATCTCCAAAGATCCTCCCGTCGCAAAGCAAAATTTACAATCAAATGATGAAGATATTATTTCAGACAAAAGAGTAATTTATCTCACTTTTGATGACGGTCCCAATCGTGGAACTGAAAATCTTCTTAAAATCCTTCATAAAAGAAATGTTTGTGCAACCGCATTTTTAGTAGGACAACATGCTAATGGCAGCAAAAAACAAAAAGATGACCTTGAATCTTTGAGGAGAGACAGGTTGATAGAATTAGCCAATCACAGCCACACCCATGCTCATAACAGATACACAGATTTCTACAAGAATCCTGCGGCTGTAATTCATGATTTTGATACGGCAAAAGACAGTTTAAAATTGCTGAATAAAATAGCAAGAACTCCGGGAAGAAATATCTGGAGACTTAATAACATTACAAGTACCGACATCAAAACTTCAGACGAAGCTGCGAATGTATTAAAAACAGCAGGCTATAAAATAATCGGTTGGGATTTAGAATGGAAGCCCACCCATAAAATGCAACTCAAAGATAATCATCAGGCAATGCTCAAAAAAGTGGACAGTATATTTTACAATGACTTAGAAAAAACTTCAAGACATTTGGTATTTCTCACGCATGACCAGTATCTTACAGATGCAGATTCTGTTAACGAACTTGATCTATTTATTGAAAAACTACAGAAAACCAATCGTTTCGTATTCAGGAAAATTTCAGAATATCCGAAAATCAATGAGGTTTTGAATTAAACGTAATCTCCCACAGATTTCACAGATGGTTTTGTGTAATTAAAAATATAAGACATGTCTGTGAAAATCTGTGGGATCTGTGGAATAATTTTTTCATAAAACTTCTCTTCCCAAAGTATTCCAGAATTTAATAGTTTTTCTTTTCGAAATTTCAGAAATTTGCATCCATGAGTATTCAGGAAAATTACAACATAATAAAAAATCAACTTCCGTCGACAGTTGAATTGGTAGTGGTTTCTAAAACACATCCTGTTTCAGCGATTCAGGAAGTATATGATTTGGGACAGAAAGTTTTTGGTGAAAACAAGGTTCAGGAATTGATTGAAAAATACCCTGTACTTCCGAAAGATATTCAGTGGCATTTGATCGGGCATCTTCAGACGAATAAAGTAAAATACATTGCAGAATTTATTGACACCATTCAAAGTGTTGATTCTGAAAAGCTTTTAAACGAAATCAATAAAGAAGCAGGAAAGCACAACCGAAAAATCAAAGTTCTTCTTCAGGTAAAAATTGCAGAGGAAGAAACTAAATTCGGTTTGGAAATAGAAGAAACGGTGAATTTATTTCAAAAATTTATTTCCGGTGAATTTCCAAACGTAAAGATTACAGGATTAATGGGAATGGCAACGTTCACTGATGATCAAAATCAGGTGAAATCGGAATTTAAAAAATTAAAAAGTCTTTTTGATGATTTAAGTCAGACCCAAAAATTAGAAACCCTTTCAATGGGAATGAGTGACGACTTTCCTCTTGCCATAGAGTGTGGAGCCAATTCTGTACGCGTTGGTTCAGCAATTTTCGGGCGAAGAGATTATTCTATATAATATATTTGGGAATGGTTTTTGATGCAAATCACGCAAAATTTACCTAAATTTGCAACTATGCTAAAAATACTGATAGTAGAAGACGAAAAAGCAATATCCGGAGTGCTACACAGCATTCTTTCGGACGAACTTGCTGATTATGAATTTGTAATTGCCGAGGATGGTCTTGAAGGTTACAAACAAATCGAAAAAGAAGATTTTGCTCTCGTGATTTCTGATATTAAGATGCCCAAAATGTCTGGTACAGAACTTCTTAAACAAAGTTTAGCATTAAAACCTGAAACCACTTTTATCATGATTTCCGGTCATGCAGATATTGATTCTGCGGTGGCTTGCCTGCGAGACGGTGCTTATGATTTCATCTCTAAACCAATTGACATTAACCGTTTGATTACCAGTGTAAAAAATGCTTTGGTGAAAGAGACATTAAAAAAGGAAAATAAAAATCTGCAGACCGAAAATAAAACGCTTAAGAAAAAAGTAAGCAAAAAATATCAGATGATCGGTGAATCTGCTCCACTAAAGAAAATTCAGGAGATGATTGAAAAAGTGGCAGTTTCTGACGCAAGAGTTTTGATTACAGGTCCTAATGGTGCAGGTAAAGAATTGGTTGCTCATGCGATTCATAATTTAAGCGAGAGATCAAGAGGTCCAATGGTAGAGGTAAATTGTGCTGCAATCCCTTCCGAACTGATAGAATCTGAACTTTTTGGTCATGTAAAAGGATCTTTTACCGGTGCCATTAAAGATAAGCAGGGTAAATTTGAACAGGCTAACTGCGGAACTATTTTCTTAGATGAAATCGGTGATATGAGTTTAATTGCTCAGGCTAAAGTTTTAAGAGCTTTACAGGAGAGCAAAGTTTCTCCGGTAGGAAGCGATAAAGAAATAAAAGTTGATGTAAGAGTGCTTGCAGCAACCAACAAAAATATGGCAGTTGAGATTGAAGCAGGAAGATTCAGAGAAGATTTGTATCACAGATTGTCTGTTATCGAGATCTACGTTCCGCCTTTGGATGAGAGAAAAGAAGACATCAAGCTGTTGGTCGATCACTTTTCAGGATTGATCTCTGACGAACACGGTACTGCTCTGAAAAAATTTGACGACTCTGCGATTGATGCGTTGAAAGCCCTGTCATGGACAGGAAATATCAGAGAGTTGAGAAATGTTGTGGAGAGATTAATTATTCTTGGAGGAACTACGGTTTCCGAAAAGGATGTTGCAAGTTTTGTGAGAAAATAATTTAATTATTAATTAAAATATAAAATAAAAATTTGCAGTAACTATACTGCAAATTTTTTTTGTCATCAATTATGAGTTTTTTAAATAAAAATTACACGAAAGAAGCCCTTGCATTGGCACTTCCGGTCATGCTTACACAAGTCGGCCAAGTCTCTGTTAACCTCTTCGACAACATTATTGTAGGGAAATTATTGGGTGCAGATGCGTTGGCGTCTGTTTCTTTGGGGAATGCGGTATTTTTCTCCATGTTTGTTTTGGCACTGGGTTTTTCTTTTGCCATTCCGCCATTGGTTTCAGAAGCGCACTCTCAGAATGATCATAAAACCATCAATTCAGTTTTCAGCCATGGTTTTGTGATCAATATGACCGTGGGAGTTATTTTGATGCTGGTCTTATTTTTAGGATTACCGCTACTCTATCATTCGGGTCAGCCTGAGAAAATCATTCCTGATACGGTAGATTTTTTATGGATTATGGCAATCAGCATTGTTCCTTTTATGGCATTTCAGACTTTGAGAGAGGTTTCCGAAGGATTATCATACACGATCGGAGTTACAAAAGCAACGATTATCGCCAACGTCATCAATATTGTTTTGAATTATGTTTTGATCAAAGGACTGTGGATCTTCCCTGAAATGGGTGTAAAAGGTTCGGCTTTGGCAAGTTTGATTGCAAGAATTTTCATGGTGGTTTTCCTTTATTTTGTTTTAATGAAAGAACCTAAAACCAGATTATACGTCAAAGAATTTTCATTAAAAATGCAGGTTTTCTCTAAGAATATGTTTGAAAAAATGATACGATTAGGTTTTCCTACCGCTTTGCAGATGTTCTTTGAGGTAACTGCTTTTGCAGGAGCAGCATTTATCTGTGGATTAATTTCGGCTCACGATATCGCTTCTCATCAAATTGCATTGAGCATGGCATCTTTTACTTTTAACTTATGTATAGGTTTCAGTGTAGCATCTACGGTGATGATCGGTAGAAAACTGGGCGAACAAAACTTTGTGGAACTAAGAAAAATAGGCATCAACAATTTAAAAATCGCATTTCTCTTCATGTGTCTTTGTGGAATCATTTTCATCTTAGGAAGAAATATTCTCCCTACATTTTTTACAAAACCGGAAGAAGTTGAAGTGATTATGTTGGCTTCAAAACTCATGATTATCGCAGCGCTATTCCAGCTTTCAGACGGCATTCAGGTGACTGCTTTGGGAATGTTGAGAGGTTTACAGGATGTGAAAATCCCTTCGATCATTACATTTATTGCGTATTGGCTGATTACAATTCCGTTAGGATATTTTCTCTGTGTAACTTTAAAAATGGGCGCTTTCGGAATGTGGATTGCGCTTGGATTGGGATTAACGATTTCAGCATTTATGTTGGTGAAACGTTTTCTCGATATGTCTGCGAGAAGAATTAAACAGGATTCATCCATTTAACTTAATTGGATTACATGGAAAATATAATCATTAAAAAAGTCAGTCTGAATGACATCAAAGAGCTTCAGACCATTGCAGAACAGACCTTCTTCGATACGTTCTCCCCGCACAACACGGAAGAAAATATGGCGAAATACATGAAGGAAGGGTTTACGGTTGACAAACTTACTGCTGAAATTCAAAACGAAGGTTCAGAATTTTTCTTTGCTCTCTCAGAAGATAAAGTGATTGGCTATTTAAAAGTAAATATCGGTAATGCACAAACAGAGTTACAGGACAGTGATGCTTTAGAAATCGAAAGAATCTATGTCTCAAAAGATTTTCACGGTAAAAAGGTCGGACAAATTCTTTACGACAAAGCTTTAGAAATTGCCAAAGAAAAAAATGCCCGTTATGTTTGGCTGGGCGTTTGGGAGGAGAACCCAAGAGCCATACAGTTTTATAAGAAAAATGGTTTTGTGGAATTTGACAAGCATATTTTTAAGTTTGGAAACGAAGAGCAGACGGATATTATGATGAAATTTGTATTGTGAAAAATCATTTCATAGCAATAAATATAATTAGCAAAAATAAAAGCGATCTGATTAGCGGTAAAAAATTCTTAAATATATTTTGGAAATTATTATGAGAAAAGAACGAAACCAAACTTACGGTAGACCGACTTCTATATCAGGAAAACAAAGACAAAACAGAAAAGATAGAATCTATATACGAAGAGAGACTGAAAGACAAGGATAAGATGATCCAGCAATTGCAGGAAATTATCAGCTCATTAAAAAGTAAATAAAAAAACTCGCTCAATATGAACGAGGTTTTGTCATTTTAAGCATTTCTAAGATAATTTTTATTTAGGAAATGAAGATACCCTGTATAATCATTAAATCACACCATCTTTTCCTTAAAGTCTTTCAAAGCTTTGTTCAGACTTCTGACGGTAGTTCCCAGATAAGCCGCCATGTCTTTTTTTGAAATCTTCATTTCCTTCGCTTTAAGCTCGAGAAGTTGAGACAAAGTATGTTCTGTTGAATGAAGCTGCTGATAAGATGATCGGTTTGAAGTATTAACAATACGTTCAGCAAAAACATCAAGCAATAAATTGTTTAAATCAATATTGCTTTTAATCAATGACTGAAAGTACGGGATCGTCATTGAAAAAACTGTAACTTCTGTGATAGCCTCTATACTACAGATACACGGAACATTCTTCATCACCTCTATTTCGCCGACAATCTCTCCTTTACCAAGGAATTCCACGATGTATTCCTGATCATTTTTTTCTGTGAAAAAGCATTTTGTAATTCCACTTTTAATGAGCATGATCTTAGTAGAAACTTCGTTTTGGGTCAATATTTTTTCTCCTTTTTCAAAAGAATCTACAATGATATTACCTTTGTTCTCCTGATTATTATATATTTTTTCTAAATAATCTAAAAATGGTTGGTTTGTTTTTAACATAACTTTTTTGTGAGAAAGATAACCTTTCGGAATCTAATATTTGTAGTGAATTTTGTCCTTGAAAATTACAAAAACTAACGTGAACATAATGTGAATTATTCTCATATATCTTCCATAAAAAAACTCGTTCTTTCGAACGAGTTTCAGTCATTATTTTTTCAGACATTTCTCCAAAAACTGATCCTGTTCCCAAAGCAAATGCAAAATGTTTTCTTTTGCAGCATAACCATGAGATTCTTTTGGTAAAAGAACCATTTTCACGGGAGCTCCCAAATTTTTCAAAGCCTGGAAATATCTTTCGGTCTGTAAAGTAAATGTTCCCGGGTTGTTGTCTGCATCACCGTGAATCAGCAGCAATGGTGTTTTCATCTTATCCGCATTCATAAATGGTGACATCGTATTGTAAATTTCAGGAACATCCCAATAATTTCTCTGTTCGCTCTGGAAACCAAAAGGTGTTAAAGTTCTGTTGTAGGCACCACTTCTTGCAATTCCGCAGGCATAATCTTTAGAATGTGTCAAAAGATTGGCAGTCATAAATGCACCGTACGAATGTCCGCCAACAGCCACTTTATTTCTGTCAATATATCCCAACTGATCTACTGCATCAATGGCAGCTTTTCCATTGGCAACCAACTGTGGAATGAAGGTGTCGTTCGGTTCTGTTTTTCCTTCACCGATGATCGGGAATGCGGCATCATCAAGCACGGCATACCCTTTGGCTGTCCAATACACAAACGAACCGTAGTATGGGAATGTAAAGTCGTTCGGGTTTTGCGTATTCTGACCTGCCGTGTTTTTATCTTTATATTCTGTAGGATATGCCCAGATCAACAAAGGAAGTTTTTCTTTTTTCGCTTTTCTGTCATAGTTCGCTGGTAAATAAAGTGTTCCTGTTAAAGTAACACCATCATTTCTTTTATAAGTAATCACTTCTTTGTAAACATCTTTAATGCTTTCAAAAGGATTCGCAAAATTGGTTATCGCTTCAGTTTTATTGTTTTTAATATTTTTCTTGAAATAATTCGGGTACTGACTTGCAGACTGCTGAATCATTAATACCTCTCCTTTTGCGGGATTGATGATATCGATTATTTCTTCTTTGGCACCTTTGAGATTAGACATGTAGAGTCTTTTCTTTTTTAAAGATTTCATGTCCATTTCATCTATGAATGGATGTTGACCTTCTTTGGTAAATCCGGCACCGATGAGATAAGCTTTGTCATTTTTCATATCTAAAACATATCTTCCGAAATTATTTTTAGTGGTATTAAAAGTTCCCGGATCGCTGTAAACGTCCTGGTAATTTCTATCTTCTATGATCTGCGATTTTCCGTCATTTAAATCTACCAGATAAGATTTTGTATTTCGGGTATCATACCAACCTTCGGAAACGATTGCGTAATGATTATTCGTCCAGCTCGTCCCTTCATAGCGCTGTTTAGTTTTGAAGAAAGATCTCGGCTGTGCAGTAAACGGTGCTTCCCATGTGAAAATTTCATCTCTGAAATCCACTGTTTTCGACTGATCTCCTCCATCCAGTGCTTCAGCATAAACTAAAGTGGCAGGCTGATCGGCTCTCCAGCTCATGTCTCTTTTCCCGGTGCGTACAGATGAAAATCCTTTCGGCATTATTTCATTTAACGGAATTTCGTTCACAACTTTTACCGTATTTCCTTTAGCATCATAAACCGTTGTGGTCATAGGAAATCTGCTCAAAGGAACGATGTATGAAAAAGGTTTTTTAACAGTGGTCAACATCAGATAATTTCCGTCTGGAGAATAGCTGATTCCGCTATATAAATCCTGATCTTTTATCTTTTTTAAATTTCCGTTTAAATCAACATTATATAATTCAGACGCCGTAAGGATTTCAAAATTCTTTTCATCCTGCGGATTTTTAAGCAAATCCTGATACGTTCTGTTCTGAGAAACTTTTCCGTCAGCTGTAGAAACAATAGGGCCTGTAGGAAGATCTTTTGAAGAATCTGTTAATCTACCTCTGTTATCGGGAAGAACTTTAATCAGGAAACTCTGAGAATCTTTTATCCAGGTGTAAGGATTTCCTAAATTGGCATTCAGATTATCTTTAGTTATCTTTTTTGCTGTTGCGGTTTCAAGATCAACAACCCAAAGTTCAACTCCTTTATCGGTAGTGTTTGTGAAAGCTAATTTTTTCTCATCAGGTGAAAAGGAAGTATTGGTGATTTTAGGATTTGTCGGCAGACCTTTTACCTGAATTTCCATTTTGTCATTCATCTTTCTCACTTTCAGATTGTAAGAATATGATGTTGAACTTGAAATATTAGTTACCGGATTGATTCTCAAACCACCCAGTTTCATTTCCTGCTGATTAAGATCATCCAATGTTTTGTAGGTCGGACGGTATACAAAAACAACCCAGTCTTTTTTGGAATTGGTTAAAACACTTGGTGGTCTGTCATAATCTGCGAGTTTTAAAATTTCCGCAGAAGGCTTTTGGTAAGAAATATTTTCCTGTGCTTCGTAAAAATTGAGAAACGCCAATAAACAAATGGTTAATTTGATCTTCATTACTTTTTGATTTGATACGAATTTAATGAAAAGTATTTAACCACAAAAGGGACAACCTATACAAAACAAAATACTCTCATAAAATAATTGATATGATCATTCACCAGACATTCAATCACAAAAAAAGCGGCAATAAATTACCGCTTTGTATATATTTAAAATAAAGTTTACCATTCTGATGCCCTTCTTCTCTTTTCTATCATATGATCTATAGAGAACTTTCCTGCCCCGAATGTGATGATGAGTGCATACACTGAAAGATACAATAAACTCATTTCTCTTTTATCAAAAGGGTCTGAACCATGAACTACGAATGCTGCAATTCCCATCGTGAACAGTAAAAATCCGCCGGCAATTCTTGTGAAAAGACCTAAGATGATGAAAATTGAACAGACAAATTCTGCAAATACAGTCAGTATTAAAGAAATCTTCAGTTCCAATCCTATGAAATCGTAGAACTGAATTTCGCCTCCATTCAATAATTGCTGAAGTTTCGGAAAACCGTGAGAAAGCATGGCAAAACCTACAAATAATCTCACAATACACAAAACGATGTCTATAATGATGGGATTAGTTTTTGAATTTAAGTAGCCCATTAAATTAAAAATTTAGTTTAAAGATAATAAAATCTTTTGATACAACGATGTATATTGACTTTTTAGTCTATCTGTACCCGAAATTCTTCAGATCTCTGTCGTTCTTTCTCCAGTCTTTTTTCACTTTTACAAACAGATTCAAATGTATTTTTTTAGAAAAAAACTTCTCCAGATCTATTCTTGCTTCTGTTCCTACTTTTTTGATAGCCTCTCCTTTATGTCCGATTATGATTCCTTTCTGGGTATCTCTTTCCACATAAATAATTGAATCAATGAAAATAATTCCTTCGTTTTCTTTGAACATTTCAGTCACAACTTCCACAGAATAAGGAATTTCTTTGTCATAATTCAAAAGAATTTTCTCACGAATCGCTTCGTTTACAAAAAATCTTTCCGGCTTATCGGTGTACATATCTTTATCGTAGTACGCCGGACTTTCCGGTAACATAGATTTTAATTTTGGTAAAATAATATCTGTGTTGAAAGCCTTTAATGCAGAAATAGGAAGAATCTCGGCTTTAGGAATTCTTTCGTGCCATTCGGTAGCTATCTTTTCAAGACCTTCCTGATTAGTCTGATCAATTTTATTTAATAATAATAAAACCGGAACCGGGATTTTGTTTAATTTTTCAATTAAAAATTCTGATTGTTCAGATTTATCCGTAACATCTACAATGAAAAGAAAAACGTCTGCATCCTGTAAAGAATCTTTCACAAAATCCATCATTTTTTCCTGTAAACCGTATTTTGGATCTAAAACTCCCGGAGTGTCAGAAAATACGATCTGTAAATCTTCTTCATTATAAATTCCAAAAATTCTATGTCTGGTTGTCTGTGCCTTCTGGGTAACAATTGCCAGTTTCTCACCCATTAATTCATTTAAAAGGGTTGATTTTCCGGCGTTTGGCTTTCCAACAATATTTACAAATCCTGCTTTATGCATATAAAAAAATTAAGTCGCTTTTATTACGATTTGCAAAGTTAGTAAAACAAAAATTGACTTTCTTCAATATTACATTTAAAAGACATAATTTTACCGTTTAGGATAAATTTTAAAGATTATTTGGTTATGAATTGGATTATTTTAATTATTGCAGGACTGTTTGAAGTGGGCTTCGCTTCTTGTTTAGGAAAAGTAAAAGAAACCTCAGGAACGACAATGTATCTTTGGTTTGGAGGATTTTTAGTTTGTCTTACCATCAGTATGCTTTTATTAATTAAAGCAACACAAACACTTCCTATAGGAACAGCTTATGCCGTCTGGACGGGAATTGGTGCTGTAGGAACCGTTCTAATGGGTATTCTTGTTTTTAAAGACCCTGTAAGTTTCTGGCGAATGTTCTTTATCTGTACATTGATTGGTTCTGTTATCGGTCTGAAAGCTGTTTCTCATTAATTTTTAAAATAAAAAACGTATCAATTAAATTTAACGCATATCACCATCTGTAGATTCTTTTTATTTAATATCTTTAAATAAAATTTTCCATGAAAAAATCTTTATTCATTTTAACCTTTTCGAGTCATCTTGTTTTTGCACAAAGTGCTGAACTTTTTAACAACAGTTGGTACATTTCGCAAATAATCACTAATGGTCAAAGCGTAACCACTCCTGCAATGAATTTTAGTACTCCGGCTTCAATGTTTTTGCAAAATGGCTCCGAATACGTTTTTACTTCCAAATATTTTAATACGGCAACATCGAATATTACTTTTTCGCCAACACTCAGCAATTTCACAAAAAATGGCGGAGGATGTACATTGGCTGATTATTGGGGAACAAATATGACTGCTGTACAAGGTTTTGACCAAAAGAACTGCGACTTTTATATTGGGAATCCTTCTGTACCTGTTCCGGCAGGAACATTATACAATTATCAAATTATAAATAACGGAACATCAAAAACATTAATAATTACAAACCCGACATCGGGAACGCAAATATTTTACAACAATTCGATACTTGGTACAAAAGAAGATGTGCTGAAAAAGAATTTCAAAATGTTCCCAAATCCTTCAAAAGATTTTTTGATTATTGAGAATATTGAAAGAAATTTGAATCTCAAGATCTATGAAACTTCAGGAAAACTGGTTTATGAAACTCTGACTTCGGGAAAATCAATTAAGATCGATGTAAGTCATTTTCAAAAAGGCCAATATATTCTGATGATTGAAAATTTGAAACCTGAGTTTTTTATAAAAGATTAATTTACAATTTTGCTTATAAAAAAACGTCTTCAAAATTGAAGACGTTTTTTATTTTTTATAAACAACAGGTAAAATTTCGTTGTGATTGAGTCCGTATTTTAAAATTTCAGCGTCGCTGAACTGTTTTGAGTAGAAATTAGGTTCAGTTTCGAAACCCGCTTTTCTCAGACGGTCAAAATAATCCATTCCGTACCAGCGAACATGATCGTACTGCCCGAAATGTTTCTGACGTTCTTTCGGATCTTTTATGGTAAAATCTTCATAGGTTTTCTCCAAAGAGTTTTTCATCGGCACCTGAATAATTCCCCATCCTCCCGGTTTCAAAACACGATACAACTCGCTCATTGCTTTTGCATCATCTTCAATATGTTCTAAAACATGATTACAGAAAATCACATCAAAACTTTCGTTCTCAAAAGGCAAATCTAATATATCAGCTTTCACATCTACAATCGGCGAATACAAATCTGCCGAAATATAATTGAGATTGCTCATTCTTTTAAACTTTCTAAGAAATTCCTGTTCAGGAGCAATGTGCAGAACTTTGGCATTTTTAATGAAAAAATCGGTTTCGTTCTGAAGATATAACCACATTTGACGGTGTCTCTCTAAGCTTAAAGTTCCCGGTGATAAAGCGTTTTCCCTTTGTTTTCCGTAACCGTACGGTAGAAATTTCCGGTAAGACCTTCCATCAATCGGGTCGAAAAACTGATCTCCTTTAAAAAACTGGTAAATTAAAGGACGCGCCCAAACACTCATCTGAATAAGCATCGGACGAGGGATTTTATTTAGCAAAAGCTTAGTAAGTTTTTTCACTTTTTATTTTATAAAAAGCTGCGAAGCAGCAATATGTTGGTAGTTATTGATGATGTTGTGTCCAACATATCGGCGCTGCGCGCCTTATTATTTTGTTAATTGCAATATTTTTTATCTACACTTCAAGTCTTCATCCTTTCAAAGCATCTAAAAATCAAATTGAAATGGCTTTTCATCGTCACTTTCAATGCCTAAAGCTTCGTTAACATACTTGAATGTAGAAAGTAAAACAGGTTTACCGTTTACAACCGCAACATCATGTTCAAAATGTGCTGAAGTAAGATTATCTAAGGTAGTTACCGTCCAACCATCATTGTGGAATTTCACTTTTTCAGTTCCCATATTGACCATTGGCTCGATGGCAATCGTTAAACCATCTTTAATGATTTTACCACTGCCCTGTCTTCCGTAGTTGGGAACGTTGGGTTCTTCGTGCATTTTTCTGCCTAAACCATGACCTACCAATTCTCTTACGACACCATAGCCTTGCTTCTCACAATGTGACTGGATAGCATGAGAAATATCTCCTATTCTTTTTCCTCTCACACATTGTTCAATGCCTTTGTACAAAGATTCTTTAGTAACCTTGAGTAGTTTTTTGATCTCAGGTTTTACTTCACCAATCTCAAAAGTATAAGCGTGATCGCCTACGAAACCATTCAAAATAGCTCCGCAATCGACAGAAAGTACATCACCCTCTTTGATTTCTTCTTTATTCGGGAAACCATGCACAACTTGCTCATTAGGTGAAATACATAATGAATACGGAAAACCTCCGTATCCTAAAAATGCCGGTTCTGCGCCATGATCTTTGATAAAATCGTGAGCTAATTTATCTAAATATAAAGTAGTAATCCCAGGTTTGATTTCTTTCGCCAACATTCCTAATGTTCTGGAAACCAGCTGAGCACTTTCTCTCATAAGACGAATTTCGTCTATTGTTTTTAATTGAATCATTGTTTTGTTTAGATATTAGAACTTAGATGTTAAAAATTAGATTAAAAGCTTCTAGCATTTTTTTCATAACATCTAATATTTTCTGATTAAAATTTTAAAATTAAAAGCTGATTTAAAAACTAATTTCTAATATCTAACTTCTAATTTCTTAAATCTTACCAGAATAAACCTTTTTTCTTTTCTTTTTTTAGTTTTGAATAGGCTAAAACTTCTTTGCCTTCAACACGGAACTCAATTCTATCGTTAATAATATTATAGATTTCTCCCCATCCCGGAAAGCCTCCCAAATTTCTGTCATCAATAAACCAATCTGCATCGAGTTTTCTGGATTGAGTTTCGCTGTCAAAAACTTCTCCCTCAAAGCTAGAATTAATTGCATAAAACTCGATTCCGTTTTTTTTACAGAATTCTACCGCTTCATCAAGGGTTTTGCCGTGTCTGTACGTCCAGAGTATCAATCTGTAACCTTGAGCCTGCAATTTTTTTAAAGTTTCAAATGCGAAAATTTTTGTCTTTCCTATTCCGGGATATGCATCGTCAACGATTGTTCCGTCAAAATCTACTGCAATTTTTTTATTACTAATCATTTTGTTCTTTTTAGCCTGGCAAAGATAATAAATAAAAAAAGAGTGTCGAAAAAACATCCGACACTCTGAATTATAATTTACTATTAAATTGAAATTTTATTGCTTTACCCAGCTAAACTCAAATTGTAAATCCGGAGTAGAAACTCTGTCTGTGATTTTTTGTAATCTTGAAGGAAGCTTCATTAAATATTCCTGAGCCTTCTCTGCTTTTTCAGTAAGACCTGTTACGTGTTCGATTTTCCATTCATCTAACAAATCTTTCATGATATTGATATAATCCTGACCTGTATAAACCATACATCTTTGCGCTGCATCTGAAAAATGTCCCCAAAGTTCACCAGCTTTTTGACCAGACTGTCTCATCATATGTGCAGGCATTACAATTTTTTTACGCATCATATCTTCAAATGCCAAGATCATTTCTGAAGGATCAAGTTCTAGAATCTTTGCTACAAAGTGCTTATATGCTTTGGCGTGTCTTGCTTCATCTGCGGCAATTACTGCACACATTTTAGCCAGTTTTGTATTGCCAGATTGTTTTGCTAAAGTACCTACTCTTCTGTGAGAAATATTGGTCGCTGTTTCCTGAAAGCTTGTATAGACGAAGTTTCTGTAAGGATCCATACTTGTACCGATATCGAAACCATCACTGATTAAATATTGTGTAGTGATCTCAACCTGTCTCATGTTCACTCTTCCACAGAGATAAAGATATTTGTTCAGTAAATCTCCATGTCTGTTTTCTTCACCCGTCCAAGATCTGATCCAGTTTGCCCAGCCAACTCTATTGTCTTCCTGATTGATACCATCAACACCCATTAACCAAGATTCATAAGATGGTAAAGCTTCCTCAGTGATACAATCACCAATCAATGTTACGAACAAATCGTAAGGCATTTCCCGGGCGAATGTCTGAATTTCATCCAGATCGTATTTGAAATCATCACTTGAAGGATCCGGAAGAAAATCTGACGGCTGCCAGATTTTTTCAATTGGAGTTAAAAATCTTTCAAGAAAAGAACCTACTTCCTTTTCCAAAATACCCATTACCTCTTTCCTTACGAGCTTGTTGTACATTTTGATACGTTTATGAATTGCAAATATATTAATATTTTACTATTTGTAGCATATCGTTCTATGCTTGTCATAATAGGTCTGACATAAATCATACCGTTATTTGAATAAAACAATAGTATTGTATAATAATATTTTAATTATTAGCTGGTTAAGATTTCACCTGTCATGATTGCAGGAATTTCAACACCCATTACCGAAAGAATTGTAGGAGCCATATCGCCTAGTTTTCCGGGTTTTAAATTCCACTGACGGTCTTTATCCATCACAATTAACGGAACTAAATTGGTTGAATGCTGTGTATTTGGTGATCCGTCTGCATTGATCATCACATCAGAATTTCCGTGGTCAGCTAAAATAAAAACAGCATAACCGTGCTCATACGCTGTGGTTGCAACTTTTTCGATGCACTGATCTACCGTTTCAGCTGCTTTCACGGCTGCTTCAAAAACTCCTGTATGACCCACCATATCTGTATTGGCAAAATTCAAACAGATAAAATCAGCCGTTTCGTTTTGTAATTCAGGAAGAATGGCATTCGTGATTTCGTAAGCAGACATTTCAGGTTTTAAATCATAGGTCGGAACGTCTTTCGGACTAGGACACAACAATCTTCTTTCCCCCTCAAACTGCTCTTCACGACCTCCCGAAAAGAAAAAAGTAACGTGCGGATATTTTTCTGTTTCAGCAATTCTGATTTGGCTTTTTCCATTTCTTTCAAGAATTTCACCCATCGTTTCTCTTAATACATCTTCATCAAAAACCACTTTTACATTCTCATACGTTTTGTCATAATTGGTCAAAGTAACATAATGAAGATTTAGTTTTCGCATGAAATATTCGGGCATATCATGCTGACAAAGAACCTCGGTAATTTCTCTGCCTCTGTCTGTTCGGAAATTGAAGCAAATCACTACATCATTATCCACAATTTTCCCTACCGGAACTTCGTTTCCAATCTGTGTATCTTTTACTAAAATAATGGGTTTGATAAACTCATCGGTAACTCCTTCATGATAAGAATTCTGAATCACAGATGCTGCATCCATAGTTCTGTGTCCGATTCCGCTCACCATTGCGTCATACGCCAGTTTTACACGTTCCCAACGTCTGTCTCTGTCCATTGCAAAATATCTTCCGATTACCGTTGCCAATGCTCCGGTGGTTGTTCTCATGTGATCCTGAAGTTCCTCAATAAAACCTAATCCGGAATGAGGATCGCAATCTCTACCATCTGTAAAGGCATGAACGTAGACGTTTTCGTGCAAACCAAATTCACTTGCAGCGGTTAATAATCCTTTTAAATGATTGATATGTGAATGTACTCCGCCATTGGAAACCAATCCGATGAAATGAACATTTTTATTCTCTGTTTTAGCATAAGCGAAAGCTTCCTGAATGACTTCTTCATGACCCAAAGTTCCATTCTCAACCGCCATATTGAGTTTTACCAGATTTTGATAAACTACTCTTCCTGCACCCAAATTCATGTGTCCTACTTCCGAGTTTCCCATTTGTCCTAACGGAAGACCTACCGCAAGACCACTTGCTTCTAATGTTGTGTGTGGATATTTTTGATAGCAGCTATCTATAAATGGTGTGTTTGCCTGAGCTAATGCAGAAACTTCAGGGTTTTGACCTAAACCCCATCCGTCAAGTATTGCCAGTATTGCTTTTTTTGACATTCTAAATTTATTTTTTACAAACAAATTTATTGATTTAGAAATGAATTGAAGAATTTGAAAGACTTAAATTTTAATTAAAAAACTTCTTCTTTGTCAAACAAATATTTTATTAATTTTGCGGTATGGATTTACGTGACCAACTTAAAAACCTTTTTCCTGAACACGAAGAGCAGGATTTTCAGATGCCCCAAGAAGAATTTAAACAGAATGAACCGCTGGTTTGTAAGTTTGAAAAGAAAGGAAGAAACGGAAAGCCTGTAACGATTGTAGAAGGTTGGGAAGGCAGTGAGGATGATTTAAAGAAAATTTCAAAGAAAATAAAAACCACATTGGGAATCGGTGGTTCTGAAAAAGACGGAACCATTATCATTCAAGGGGATAACCGGGATAAAATAATGGATATTTTAAAGAATATGGGATTTAAAACAAAAAGAGTCGGCGGATAATCCTAAAAATATATCTGCGTTTGAGGCATTAATTTTTTCAACTTTTCTACAGTTGATTTTTCGATAGGATTTCCTTTAAGAATTAATGTTCTAAGATTTTTCAGTTCCTGAAATTCTTTTGGAAGATCTGTGAGTTGATTATTTGCCAGATTCATGCTGACAACATCCTTTAAACCTTTTACTTTTGGCGAAATTTCTTTCAGATGATTATCGCTCGCATTCAAAAATTCCAGATTTTCAGATTTGAATAAATCATCAGGAAGTCTTACCAGCATATTTTGTTGAAGTTCTACATATTTTAATTTCTTAGGAAACTTCACTTTCGTAAGATCATTGATTTGGTTTGATGCAAGATTTAAATAGCTTAAATTTTTAATCTTATTTAAATCTTGAGCAACAAAACTGATTTGATTGCTGCTGAGATTTATCTCTTCCAAAGTTGGAATTTCTATTAAAGCTTCAGGGAAAACATTCAGATTATTGGCATCAAAATGAACTGTTTTTAGTTTCTGAAGTTTTGTGAGATTATGATTTATAGTTGTTAAACTGTTCAAATTCATTGAAAAAACCTTCAGGTTTTTCAGTTTACCAATATCGTTTGGGATAAATTTTATACTGTTAGAATTCATATTTAGAATTTCTAAATCTTTTAGTTCAAAAATTCCGGCTTCCATTTTTTCTAAATTATTCGCCATGAGATTTAGAAAAAAAAGAGATTTCATCTTTGTAAGATCAGAAGGTATATTAAATAGTGCTTTTTCTCTGAAACTCATACTGTAAACCGGTTTGTCGCTTTTCAACGCATCTTCCATATTGGTAAATGTAGGATACTTTATGGGGTCAATTTGTGCTTTTATTGTACCAACAGATAAGAAAGTGAAGATTAAAATCAGTTTTTTCATTTAACAAAAATCTATTATAAAATTTATTTTTAGGCGAGTTTACAAAAATAAAAAAGCCACCGGCAAAGAAACTGCCGGCAGCTGAGAAAGAAAATCAGTAATTATTTTTTAAGAATTTTCATGGTTTTTTGGAATCCTTCAGCCTCAATGTTTAGCATTAAAACTCTTGAAACCTGAAGTTGATTTGTAAAATCTAATTCTAAAGATGTATTGCTGCCAGTAAATTTCTTGCTGTAAACAATTTTACCATCCATAGTATATGCTGTAATTTCAAGATTTTTCAAAGCTTTTGGTGAGTTGATTTTCACTATTCCTGATGTAGGATTAGGAGAAACGGTAACTTCAGTTTCTTTAATTATTTCTGTTGTACCTAAAACTGCTGAAGAGCCTAAAAACTGTTGTAAGGCAACCACCATTGTAGCAGATTTTCCTTTATAATCAATCACGTTTCCGGTAGCATCAATATCTGTATCGATTGTAGAATTTGGATGTTGAATAGAGAAGAAACCGAATTTATGATCTGGTGTAAATGTAAGACCAGTTGGCTCAGAACCTGCAGGCATAGATGCGAATAATCTTACTTTAGGATTTGCAGCAGTATGATCCGGAGCAATTACCCAGATATAGTTTTTACCACCATCCTGAAGTACCCAAAGATTTCCCAGCTCATCAAAAGTTAAGTTATCATTTCCGTCTCCCCAGAATTCAGTTTTCATACCCTGAGCTGTATTGAAAGAATATTGTGTTGTATCTCCACCTACGAAAACTTCTACCTGAGAAGCGGTCGTCCCATTATCCAGTAAACGGTAAACCTTGTTTAGACCTTTAGCTGCAAAGTAAACTTTTCCGTCTAGCGGGCTGATTTCAATATCTTCAACACCGTTGAATGCAGTACCGCCTAAAGACAATGCGAGTGCTTGTGTATTGTTTTGATCTGCTTTTAATTTATTCGGAACCTGAACCCAGTTTGCCGTAGTTCCTGTAGGATTACCACCAGAAAGAGGTTGATTTAGCTGTAAAACATACAAGTTTCCTGATGTCAAATTGTTTGGAGTATCCATCACATATTTGTACACTAAGTTTGTACCTCCATCTTCACCGAAGTAAGCTATTGTTCCTGCATTGTTGACCACCACATTTTCATGGTTCATCTTACCCATTTGCCAAAGCTTATCCTGAGTTCCTAAAGGATTGTGAGACATTACCTGTGCAGTAGCAGGATTAATTTCTACCAACCATCCGTAGTCATGGTTTCCATCCGCATTAGTGTCGTTTCCTGTTACAGATTCTTCAGCAGTAACAACTGTTCCCCAAGGTGTAACTCCACCAGAACAATTTCTGATAGTCTGAACCAAACTTGTTGCAGAGAAGCTAACTCCTCTAGATTTGGTTAATGCCCAAAGTTTAGTAGTTGCGTTGTAATTGATTTCTGCCATCGTCACTCCACCAGGACTGGTTTCATGATTTACAGAAAGATATCCGTTTGTGCTGCTTGCAGTTTTCGGTACATATCCTGTGAAATCATTTTGACCTCCTACAAGACCACCACCTTCTGTATATGCATCACCTTCTTTTAAGATTAATTGAAATCTGTGTTCAGCAGGAATAATTAATTTTGAAGTCTGTGAAGTAGGTACGATTGACGTAAAACAGCTGATGTGTGTTCCTGTACAAGTCGTAGTTATCGGAGGCGTTACAACGGGTGTAGTTTTAAGATACGCATCAATTGTTAAATCTGAACTCGTTGCACTTCTATTGTGCAACTGGATTGAAATTCTGTTATTACCCTGTACAAATTTGTTTTTAAGAATTGAAAAAACATTGAAAGTTGTCTCAGCAGAACCATCAACTATAGTGCTGGAAAAATCACCGTGAGAAACCACACCTGCAGGCATATTGTCTCTTATCACTTCTACCCCGTTCAGATAAACGATAATACCGTCATCTCTTCTTACACCAAATTCCATTGTATCGGTAAGATCAGCTAAGTTTACCGTAAAATCTTTTGTAAGATAAGCAGTATCTATTCCTGTAACGAAAGATGTTGTTACAGGATCACCATAACCCAAAGGTTCAGATTCCGGAAGGCCATGCCGATGTATCGTAGTTGGCATCTTTCCATGTGCTGACAAGAGCTACGTCATTGTCATTGTATTTCCAAGAAGAACCTTGACCAAAAATCGTTGTTTGTGCTTGAAATGCAGTGCTCATCATGAATGCGAGAGCTGCAATTGAGAATAGTTTTGTTTTCACTTTTAATACTTTTATTTTTACATTGCAAAACTATAAGATTGCGGTGAGCCCTCTGTTAAAAAGGTTTTAATTAAACCTTCCCGAATATTAATAAATCTCGAATCTAATGTTACGGGGATTAACTTATTGTTAAATATTTTGAAAAAGCGAATGCTATTTATTCTACTTACCTTTTGCTTTGCTGATGTCGGTCAGAGAATTTAGAAATGCTATAATCTGTTTAATTTCTGCATCTGTTAAATTCAATTTATCGGCAGGTAATGTTTGATTATTTATTTTTAATCCCAAACCTTCTGCTCCGCCTTCATTGTAAAAATCCATCACCTCTTCTAAAGTTGTAAACGCCCCATTGTGGAAATAAGGTTTTGTTAGAGCAATATTTCTTACCGTCATGGTTTTAAATGAATTTTCATAAATCCATGAGTTCTCTTTTTTTACATTGCTTTTTATTCTCCCCTGATCAGAATCAATTTCCAAAGGAGAAATTGTAATAGGTTTTTTAGTAACTCCCAGGACTTCAGATTCATTTTCATTAAAAAACGGCGGAACCAATCCTGAAAAGTGAGGTGCAAAATGACAGGTCGCACAATTGGCTTTTCCCATAAAGAGATTAAATCCTTTTTTAGCATCATCAGAAATGTCTTTCTCGTTTCTCATAAAACGGTCAAAATCGCTATCGAAAGAATATAAAGATGCAACGTAAGAACTTAAAGCCTTTGAAAAACTTTGCTTATCAACCTCTCCGTTTTTAAATGCTTTTCTGAAAGCTTTTTTGTATTCAGGTTTGATTTTTAATTTTTTAATGATGCTTTCGTAGCTTGTATTAAATTCCTCATTATTATATATAACGTGTTCAGCTTGCTGTTCCAAATAGAAAGCTCGCATGTCATAGAAAAATCTTTTGGCAAAAACTGCGTTATACAGCGATGGTGAATTTCTGAGAACCGTTTTTCCTTCTACATTGCTTAGAGATTTTGTCTTAAGATCCGTAAAAGCATTTTCCGGAAGATGACAGGATGCACAACTCATTTTTCCGTTTTCGCTGAGGTTCTGATCATAAAAAATCTCTTTTCCCAAAGCTCTAAGATCATCATTATCTTCTGATCCTTTTAGAATCGTATAAAAATAAGGATCTAAAAAATCGCTGCTGAAAAAGTTTTTGTTAGCAACATTCCAACCCGAAAATTCTTTGAGATCATCTGAATTTCCGTCCCAGTTTCCTAATTCTTCATAGAGAGGCTGCAAATATTTTTTATAAAACTCAATTCTGTCAAAGGTTTCAAAATCTTTGTTTTTTGACAAATAATCTGTGCTTCCAGACAATAAGTGATTCGCTTTTTGTGTTTGATAATTTTTGAAATATAAGTCGTCCTGAATGTATTTTTTAATTCCATTAAGCGCAAAAGATGTTTCCTCGGAGATATTCAACGATCCGGGTGTATCAAAGCCTGTTAAACCTAAAGTATAAATTCTGATCAACTCAATCCTTAAAGGCAGCGTCTTATTATTTCCTTTGCTCAGACCGTTGGTTACTGAACTCAGGTAAAAATTATTGTAATTATTGTAAAGATAATCTGTGATTTCTATGATTTTATCTTTCTGCTCTGTGATTTCATCAGAGAAAATCAATTCATCCAAAACCTGCAAACCTTCCGGCGGAAGTGTGTATGCAGAAGTTCCGGCAGCTTCAATTCTGAATAACGGAGCCGCATTGATGTGTGTTTTAGAAAATTCGGGATAATGATAAGCGATGAAAAATTCTATTTCTTTATAAGAATTCCGGGTATTTCTTAATGATTTCTGAAGCTGTTCTGTATTGATTTTATCTTCTTTAAAGAGATAAACGTCTGTTTTTAACTTTTCAAGATGATTTTTAAAATTGAATAAACCCTGCTCTACGAAAGTTTTTTTTGTTTCTGATCCTTTATCAGTGGGATTGAATGACATTGCAGCGATTCCGAAGAAAAATACAATGATAAGTATGGGAAAGAATCTTGTAAAATTTTTCATCTGCAAAACTATCACCTCAACGTTACCGTAGTTTTAACGAAAAATTAAATAATGTTTATATTTTGCTTCA
The DNA here is from genome assembly GCF_979258685.1 of Chryseobacterium sp. AC405b. Taxonomy (NCBI): domain Bacteria; kingdom Pseudomonadati; phylum Bacteroidota; class Flavobacteriia; order Flavobacteriales; family Weeksellaceae; genus Chryseobacterium; species Chryseobacterium sp. AC405b. Next base: position 2,688,263 of record NZ_OZ409877.1, on the reverse strand, counting down.
TTTAATTTTTGTTAATTTTAAATTTCTAAAAAATAAATTACAGATTACAAAATCAAACGATACAAAAACATTTTATGCTAAATAAACTTACAGCTTCAGAGCTTATACTGAATGAAGACGGAAGCGTGTACCATTTAAATCTTTTACCGGAAGATATCGCCGAGAAAATAATCCTGGTGGGAGATCCCGATCGTGTACCGAAAGTCTCGAAATATTTTGACAAGATAGAAATCAAAAAAAATAAAAGAGAATTTTACACACACACCGGAACATTGCGTGGCGAAAGAATTTCTGTAATGTCCACAGGAATCGGAACAGAGAATATTGATATCGTGATGAATGAGCTCGATGCTTTGGTGAATATTGATCTTCAGAAAAAAGAATTCAGAACCGAACACAAATCTCTCAAGCTTTTCAGGATGGGGACTTGTGGAAGTGTAAATCCTGATGTACAGGTCGATAATATGTTGGTTACGCAAAATGTCGTAGGTCTTGACGGACTGATGAATTTTTATCAGGATTACAGCTTTGAAAATGAATTTTCTAAGAATTTCTTAGAAAAATTTCCATACGAAAAAATCAAACCGATGCTTTATTTCTCTGAATGGTCAGAAGATTTAGGTGAAGTTTTCAAAGATGCAAAATACTTCGGAAATACAGCCACTTTCCCGGGTTTTTATGCACCTCAGGGAAGAGAACTTCGTTTAAAAGCACTCGATGACCAATTTCTTGAAACTTTAAATGAACTCGGAATTACCAATTTTGAAATGGAAACTTCCGCCATTTATGCATTTTCAAAACTTTTGGGTCATCAGGCGATTACCGTCAACAATGTGATTGCCAACAGAAGACGGGGCGAATTTTCTACTAACCATCACCAGTCTGAGAAGAATTTGATTGAATGGGTTTTGGAGAGGGTTATTTAAAAATAAAAAAGGATTTCAAAGTTTTGAAATCCTTTTTTTATTGCAATTTAATTCTGACAGTTTTTTTCATATTCTTTTACGATGCCTATATAAAATTGTGCTTCATAAAAAAATAATTTCTCACCCACATAATTTAACCTCTCTTCTTTACTCAGATCGAGTTCACGCGATTTTTTCTTTACTTCTTTTCTGTAACTGATAGCGTCCTCTCTTATTTTCTTTTCAAATTCCTTATCATCCATTTTTTTACGAAAATCTTCAAGATATTTAGTAAACTCAGGACATTCTTTTCCTGCCGCTTTAAAAGCATTCACAAAATTATCATAGCTTCTTTTCGTATTAAAAAGTTTAATATCTAAAGGTGTTACAGCAAAATTTTCTTCATTATTTTTCAGATAAAATGTAGAATAGGCATATTCGCAGTTGATGAAATTTTTGTTTCCATTTAAAGGAGCACGAGACACATCCTGACAAATAAAATTTGCTTCACCATAAATACTGATTTTACCATCATAGACTTGAGGCATATAAAGTACCTGTTTGGTGTCTTTTAATATATTATTCCTGTCAAACATTCTTATTGAAAGACGTTCATAGCCTCCTATTTCGTCCTGGTTTTTGTCCAGAAATTTTAAAAATACAATATCTTTCGAATTTATTTTTTCTGTAGGTCCGTTTTCAGAGATTTTGTATTCAATCTTTACATTAGAATTTTGGTTTCCGCCAAAAACCTGTTTAAAATTGCTTAATCCGGGAAGAGTGATGCGCTTAAAAAGAACCTTCATTTTAGTTCCGTCACTTTTTGTAATTTCCACAGGAGCGTATTCACTGTTTTTCTTATCTGTTTTTTGGGAATAAACTATTGTTGTAAAAGACAATAGAATTGCAGCAATATAATTTTTCATGGGCAGTAATAAATTGGTTATTTGATTTTTTTACGAACATATAAAATTTATCTTTATTTTTAATAACAATTTTGATCATTTTATGATTTATTTCTAAAGCTAATTTCCCCAAATAATTATAAATATACAATTTGGACAATCATTTTAAAATTGAAAAAACAGACCATACAATCTATCTGACAACAAGTGTAAAACCTAAGTTTTATGCTTACATACTGTTGGTAATTACATTAGGAGTTTTCGTATTACCATTCATCTTTATCGGTTTTAGCTCTCCGGATTCAATCATGGTAAGTTTAACTGTTCTTATTCTATGGTTTTTATTTCCTCTTAAATATGCTTGGTGGAATGTATTCGGAACTGAAATACTAATCATCAATAATAAATCAATCAGTTATAAATATGATTTCGGATTTATACAGAGCCGACTTATATCTAAGCCATATAAAGATTTGACCATCTATCTTCAAAATTTAATTATTACCGATGATAATTATTTTGGTAAAGTATATTTTTTTGAAGAAGATGATAAGACAGGTTTTAAAAAAGTTTTGCATCAAACCTCTATATATATTTCAAATGAACAATATGATCAATTGGTAATGGAAATTTCAAAAATACAGATGTTAAACGAGTATATATATTTAAACTAGTGATAAAACATTATGAAAACTTTAACAACGCTTTTTTTTCTTTAGGAATAGTTCTTGTTTATTCTAAAATATATAACACTTAAATACTATATTATTATGGACAATCAAGATTATAACAAAGCAGAAAGAGCAGTTGACAACACTGAAGATTCATTAAGAAATACTGCAAGTGATGCAAAGTGGAAAGTAAGTGATTTAGCTGACAGAGCAAGAGATTATATCAATGAAAAAAGAAATAATGATCAGGAAGCTACACAGGAAGACTGGCTAGACAGAGTGAAAGCTAATGCTTCAGATACATGGGAAGACATTAAGGATGGAGCGAGCGATGCATGGGAAAAGACAAAAGATGCCGCTGAAGATGTGAAAGCAGAATGGAACAAGAAAACGAATTAGAAAATTCAGTCTTTTATATATATTCAAAAGAAAACGGAACCTTTTTATAAAGGCTCCGTTTTTTATTATGTTCTAAACACAATTATTCCTACATTTGTAAATATTAAACATTAAAAAATTATGTCATACGGTTTACTTAAAGGGAAGAAAGGAATTATTTTTGGAGCCCTTAATGAACAATCTATCGCATGGAAAGTTGCAGAAAGATGTCATGAAGAAGGTGCAGAATTTATATTATCTAACGCTCCTATCGCCTTGAGAATGGGAGAATTAAATGGTTTAGCAGAAAAAACAGGCTCTGAAGTAATAGGTGCAGATGCAACTTCTACAGAAGATCTCGGAAAACTTTTTGATGCCGCAATAGCAAAATTTGGTAAAATAGATTTTATCCTTCACTCAATAGGAATGTCCGTAAATGTAAGAAAAGGGAAACATTATACAGAAATGAATTACGACTGGACAGAAAAAGGTTGGGACATCTCAGCAGTTTCTTTCCATAAAGTAATGCGCATGGCTTGGGAAAAAGACTGTATGAATGAGTGGGGAAGTATTTTAGCACTTACCTATATCGCAGCTCAGAGAACATTCCCTGATTATAATGATATGTCTGACAATAAAGCATATTTAGAAAGTATTGCAAGAACTTTCGGATATTATTGGGGAGAGAGAAAAGTACGTGTAAATACTGTTTCTCAGTCTCCTACTGTAACTACCGCAGGAAGCGGAGTGAAAGGTTTCGGAGGTTTCTTAGGATATGCTGAAGATATGTCTCCGCTAGGAAATGCATCAGCTCTTGAGTGTGCAGATTACTGTGTAACATTATTCTCAGACCTTACCAAGAAAGTAACCATGCAGAATCTATTCCACGACGGAGGATTTAGCAACACTGGTGTTACTCAAAAAGTTATCAGCAAATATGATCTTGAATAAATATAATTAATCCTGATTATTATTTTAAAATATAAACTCAAAGTGAAAATTCACTTTGGGTTTTTTCTGTTCGGAAGCCAAAGTATTTTATTTTTTTTGAAAAACTAATTTTTATGTAATTTATTTTTCTATTTTTGAATAGAAAACACAAACATATGAAACAAAATATTTACAAAAGGTTAACCCTTTATCAGCCTCTTCTCTCTCAGATAACTTCATGTATTCTACATGTAATTTTAATTTCATTTTAAAAATTGATTCTAAATGAAATTATTCCTGCTACACCATATTGTAAAAAAAGGAGAAACATTGGAGCAGATCGCAGTCCTTTACAATGTTCCGAGTGTGGAAATACTGAAATATTATCATTATCAGCATATTCCCAAAAACAGCAATCATTTAGGTCATAGCCTGTTTGAAGGACAGGAAATTTTCATACCCGAGAGCCAGGATATCGAAGATATCTTAGCGGAACGGAAACAGGCTGCAGAAAGTAGACGAGAACAATCCCATTCATTAATAAAGAATAGTGTTCTCCTACCCGATTTTTCAGAAATTAACCAGACTTACATGGTTAAAATCACAGATCTCAATAACGGTAATATAGAAAATGAAACCGAATTTGATATTAACATACACAACCTTGGAAAAGATGAACAGCATTATATTTTCAGGTTGACTAAAAAATCAGTCTTGGTTAATGGAGAAATTCCTGATACGAAAGCATATGAATTGGCAATAGACTGTTCTTCTGCACTCTCTACTGTAGAGCTAGGGATAGATAATAACGGAATAATACAAAACATTTACAATTACAGACAAATTTTAAATACATGGAAAGAAAACAGACAGCGTCTTCTTCAAAAGTATAAGGATCAAAACTCACTTCAATATATTGATCGGGTGGATATGAGAATAGAAGACAGAGAATTATTGCTCAACGACCTGAATAAAGAGCTGTTTATACAATGTTACTTCTCCCCTTACTTTAAAACATTTTCTGATGGAAAATTAGAAAATACTTCCAGGTTTTTACAATACCGGATTTTGTATAAAAACCATTATGAAATCAACTTAGAAGATGATATCCATATCAGTCAGTTCTCCCAATCCATTGATCCCAGAAACCAGGAAGAGATTATCCGTTATCTGAAAAATCCTTTGGAAAATTCTGAAGATTCTGAATTGCCTGAGTCTGAAATATCTGCGAATTTTTACCTTGATCAACAAAATAAGTCTCTGCAGAAAGCAGATATAAAAATAGATTTATATCTCTATAATAATCAGGAAACAAAACAAATACAGATCGACAGAAAATAAATTTACCCATTGAATGAACACAAAAAAATACAAAAATGAAAGAATATGAAGTCAAAAAAGGTGACACCCTTTCTCATCTTGCCGAAAAACTGGGAGTGCCAAGTGCCTACGCCTTACAATCATTTCACAACTTCAATGGTCCCATCGAAAGAGGAATCGGATCCGATATTCAACCGGGAATGATTCTCACGATCCCCGAACCTCATGAAGTAGAAATCATAAATAAAAATATTGCTGAAGTGGAAAATAAAAATTCAGAAACTTCTTTCGGAAAATCTCCAGAGAATTCTGAACAGCAAAAAGAAGAAGATAAAGAATCAAAAGAAAAATCTGCGGGAGAACACGAAGGAAAACTTTTCGTTGCCCAAAAAGGGAAAGCTGTTTGTGATAAAGGAACACAGTTTCCACAGTTTAAGGTAAGCAGCCACAAAAAACACTACATCAATGATCGAGAAGGTACGGAAGATTATCTTGCGGTAACGGAAAATGACCTGCAGTTTAATCCTCCTGCCGTTCCCTTCGGAAACTGTTCTGTAAAAAACGGACAGCCCTGCACTTTTGCCCCTGCAGGAAAATGGAAAAAGTTTTATGAAGGCGTAAAAGTGATGGATCACGCCTTACTCACCGAGATCTCAGAACTGCAATGCTCCGTAGGCGGAAAAATAAAGGTGATGGATCACGGGCAGAAAGCTCAGCTCAGCAAACATAATTTCAGGAATGCAGATGCAAAAGTGCACAGTTATATTAATCCTTTAGTGGATCTGGAGGAGTTTGTTGATGAGCTGGACGGAGAACAATTTTATATTTAAAACTTACTGCTTATGTCACAATTAGTAATCATAGGAGATAAAAATCCCGAAACAGGAAAGGAAACAACATATTCTCTTTCTCTTGCCGGTTTTGTTGGGTTATCCAATAACATCAGTGTTTTTAATCCTATTTCAGAAATTCCGAAATGGCAGATCTTCGTTCTGGAAAACGGAAAATGGCGCAAAACATCTGAAAATACCAAGCAGGGCGAAAGTGTATCTTATACCTTCAAACAAAGCAGTCTTTCCAGGCAAGGAATAAAAATTGTCGTTACAAAAGGAAACGACAAAGGAGAATTAATTATTAAAACAAAGAAAGCCGGACAGCCGAAAATTCTGAAAGTAGATCTTCTGGATGCGAATTATCATAAGGTCACAAAACCCTTGCATTATTTCGACACCCTGATTGCAAAAGCTCAGTGTACAGATATGGAAGGTGAAAAGCTTCATTTCACCCTTTGGGAAGATGATGCCTTAAAAGAGGGACACAACAAAATGAATGAGATCAATAAAATAAATCCGATCCCAATTTCTGCAACCGTAAAAAGAGGTAAAGCAGAAGCAAGGTTCAATATGGCTTTTTATACTCAGGCATCGATGATTGCCAATATGCAATTAGCCAAGGGTGATAAAAGTGAGGGCAAAAATCACGAATATTACGTAACGGCAGATTATTACGGGAAACTTGAAGCCAGTAATAATGTAAATATAAAAGCAGCTTCTTCTTTGACACCGGTAAGCATGGAAGATATTCTAAAAAAGATAGAAGCAGATCAATTACAAAAACAGAAAGATACCCAAAAGCCAAAAGTAAATAAACGACCTACTCCACCGTCACCAGCTCCAAAAAAGGACACTTATAAAACTCCCGTAACTCCAAAGGCAAAAACTAAAGCTGCGGATCCAAAAGGGAAAATTATAAGTGTTGAATTTGTAGATTTCATGGGGAAACCTTATAAAAACATGAAGTTTGGAACAAATGTTAAAGCCAAAATTGTTTCCAGAAACATGAAAGGAAAAACCATAAAACTGAATATTTGGGAAGATGATATTTCTGATCAATTGGTTTATGAGCATAATTATATTTTAAGTGGTGATGAAAGCTATGCTACGCTTAATCTTACCAATGATATGCGCACAGAAGGTGATGATTTTAAAGAAGGCAATGAACAGGAATATTTTTTGGAGATAGAATATGCGGGACAAAGTGTAGATTCTGAGGTGATTAATGTGAATGATTCTGCACCAAAGATTAAATTGGAAAGTGGGGTGAGTACTTCGGGGGTTGGGAGAAAGAAGAGAGAAGAGAAAAAAGGCTCTTCCTGTGTTTGTAAACAATATGATCTGATTTGGGGAAATAAGGTGAGCTGCGATTTTAGAAAGAAAGTTGTTGAAATTTGCAAAGATCTTTGGGGAGAAGAGAATAAAATAAAAATGGCAAATGGATTGATGGCTGTGATGTACGTTGAATCAGCACACATATTTTCATCTTCAAAAATTGTATTAAAGGAATATAAAGATTCAAAAGGCAAAATTAAGAAAAAATATATTGGTCTTTCTAAAGAAGAAGTTAATAAATTAAACGATAATTTTTCTGGAGCAGTAGGATTAATACAATTTACTCCAGCCGCAATAAATGAAATAAACAAACAATTTTCTTTAAACTTAACCAAAAAAAAGCTTGCACTAATGACAGAAATAGAGCAATTAGAATATGTTAGAAAATATTTTGAATTAAATACAGCAAATAAAAAGATTAAAAATCCTGAAGACATATATCTTCATGTTTTTGCTCCAATCGGAGTTGGAAAAGAAAATAACTTCCCACTATATACTGAAGGAAAAAACAAAATAAACACCAGAAACTATAATGCCAATAAAAGTGTAGATGAAGAAAATAATAATGATGGTATTATACAAAGAGTTGAAATATTATCTAGATATAGATCTAGCTATACAGAAGGTTTAATAAATAAAGAAAATCAATTTGCTTGTAATAATGTTAAAGAAGAAAGACCTTTAATTAATAATAAATGTTCCGAAGATTGCTCACAATGTTTTGATTATGCTGATGTATGGGAAAACCCAGAGATAAGTTCAGATAACCTTGGTAAAAATAATAACAGGTTTGGCTATAATTCAACAAGAGGCCACAAAGGAATAGATATAATTTCTGGACCAATTTATAAAAATGTGCATTCGTTAATGTGTGGCGAAATTGTATCAATTGTTAATAACTTTAAAACAAATGAATATAGAGAACATAGTTTAGGAAATACCTTAATGATAAAATCTAAAGATAAAGAAGGAAAAACAGTTTTTATTTTGTATTGTCATTTGGATAAAATATATGTGAAAAAAGGTGATAAAGTTAAGCATGGGCAAAAAGTAGCTTTATCAGGTTCAACAGGAAATGCCTCAAGTTCAGAATTACCAAATGGTAAAATAGGACACGGAATAAAGAAAAAATATTGGCACGTTCATATTGAAGCAGCTACAAAAGGTGATGGATATAATAACTTTTATCATTTGGGTAGCTATCGAATAAAAGCAGAAAATTATATGAAAACAAAATTTGACGAAAATGGAAACGCGATTAAATAAAATACTGTACATATTTATTTTAATTCTACTTATTTCTTGTAAAGGAGAAGCACAACAAAAAGAAACAAAAATAAAAAGTGAAATTTTTGTGAATGATTTTTTCAATAAAAAATATTTTACAGGATATAAAATGTCTATCGATGAATCAACACCGGCTGATCATCCATATTATAGTTATTTGAATTGTAATAAAGAAGGATATTTTTCTATCCACTTTATACCCAAAAAGCAAACTCTATTTACTTTTTGGGAAAGTGAATATTTTAAATTAAATAAATATGATTATGATAATTTAAAAAAAGAAAACAAAATTATAACAAATCTATTAGACGGGAAATTTGATTCGTACAATATATTTTCATTTCAAATAGACAAAAAATATTTGGATACTTCTAATGGTTGTACGGAAGAGAGAATCAATATCAAAAAAGAATGTTTTGCAAATTTATTTTTATACAATCCCATTTCAAAAAAGTGGAATTTTAAAAAACAATTTAGAGTAGAAATTTTACCATCTTATGCTAATAACCAATTTTTTATCGAGAATTTTCCTGAATTGTATAAGTTGAATTCTCAAAGTAAAAATATACAAAATTGGGATGGAGATTATTACATTAAAACAAAAGTAGAAAGTATTGAAAGTGAAGATCAAATTGACATGGAATATTTTATAAATATTAATAAAAATAATGCAATTCTCAGTATTGGAACTAAAAATTCAATAGAAGCATATTGCGAAGGAGATTATTCTGTAATTCAAAAAAAAGATTTTATTCATTTAATACATACTGGGGAAAAAAGTATATGCACAAGTGATTTAGAAGATAGTAGTTTTGATATTAAAAAAGAAAACAATGCTTATTTTATTAGAAGTAAAAGATTCTTGAGTATTGACTGGTTTGAATTAAAGAGAAATTGAAATATGGAAAATAAAAGAAATATTGCTCATGAAAAATGTAAATAGAAAGTCATTATGTTGTCTATTATTTATTGTTTTTTTTTCCTTCAATTGTAATAAGAAAAATAAATATTTTACTGAAAAGACACAAGTCCAAAAGAAACTGAAAAATAAGAATAATCTGGAAGGAAAATACATCTTGGCTTATTGTGAAAATTCTAGATTTTCTATTGAAATTAAAAATTTTCAGAAGAAATTGAATTTCATAATATTTGACAGGAAAAAAATTATTTCACAAGGGCGTGTTAATCTGAATAAAACCAATCAACAAGTTCAAATTAGTTTAGGTAAAATTGAAGGTATATATTATGGAGACAGTATTGTTATACAAAATTATGGCAATTCAATGAATAGATACAATCATTTTACACAATGTGACCAAAAATATCTGACCCTTATGAAAATAAAATAAACCCAGAGCCACAACAGGTCTTTTGATAACTATATAGAAATATAAACGGCTCAGTACGATATCTAAGTAGTAGAAAATCTTATAGATATAAATAAAAATCATGAATAAATTATATATAACTTATGTATTTATACTTTTCTTTTTGTTTAGCTGTAAAGGACAGAAAGAAAGCGAACAAAAAAGTATTTCAAAAATTTCGATAAAAGGAAAAATAAAAAAAGAAAAAACAGATAAAACCACAATTAATTTTTTAGATAAAAAATATCAGAAAAACGGATTTTCAATTCCAGATGATATTAATGGAAATCTGTATCCATCTTACAGTTATTTTGAGAAATCTATTGGTTCATTCAGTGTCAATTACATAGGTAGAAATGATAGCACACAATATTTTTGGAATGTTAACAACGTTAAAGGGTTCTTTTCAAAATATACAAATCCTGAAGATGCAGCTATTGATTCAAAAAGTATTGAGAAGCTGATCAATGAAAAGGATTATTATATTTTTGCTATTGTTTTGCCATCACAGTATATTAAATCTGAAAACCAAAATGAAGATTTTGAAATTAAAGAAAATGCTGTAACCTCTTTTTATCTCTACGAAAAAAATAAATGGATTGAAGTTGGAAAAACCAATACGAATAAAATTCCAAAAAAAGATTTTCAATATTATATAAAATTTATACAAGAGCATCATTATAAAGAGAATAAAATACCTAAAAAGTATCAAGGTAATTTATCAACATCTGTAAATACAGAAGCAACAACAACAGGAATCGCAAATATTACTTACAACTTTTCTATCTCTGAAAATAAAATTTTTTTAGACAAAAATACATATCATGAATCTATAAATTGTGAGGGCACTTATTATTCTTTTGAAGAAAATGGGATTTTAAATGTTTATTATTCGGGAGAAGATATGGATTGTATTTCAATAGCTCCTAAATTTTTTATTAAAACTGTAAACAGAAAATATTACATCAAAGGTGTAGGCGGTGAAGGTACTATTAACAACTGGATAGAAATGGATAAAAATTATACAAGTAAGTAATTAAAAATCCTAAAAAAGAAAATCAACCGTGATAAAGAATATAACTTATACATTTACTATTTCTCTTTTACTATTTACAGTTGGCTGTAAGGGACAAAAAGAAGAGAAAAAAGCAAGTAAAAATAGACTAGAAATTAGAAAAGATTCTAAAAAATTATCAAATGATATTTATATAGGTAAAGAATTTTTTTCAGGCGACGAATTAAATAATTATGACTTTATTAATACCAATAAGACTCCTAAAGATAGCATTTTTTATAGTATTTATCAAGATAAATATAGTAAAAGATATGTTTTTTCATTAGAAAAATTATTAAAAAATGACGATGTTGAGAAATATAAAATAATAGATACTCTTAATATTAAAAATAAAATATTAATAGATAAATTAAAAATAGAAAAACAAATATCTAAAAATACACTTAATTTAATATATCAAAAAGAAATACTAAAGTCATGGAAATTTAATAACAAAAAATTCAAAAAAACATTTTGGCAAGGTAATTATTCAGTCAATATTGACTATGGGAAATTAGATGAATTTTCAGAAATGTCCATTAATTATGATATTGAAATTATAAACTATAAGTGTACATTTTCGGGATTAGGATATAAAACATTTTTCTCAGATCAATGTATTGTCGAAGAAAATAATAATAATCTTATATTAAAATATGAAAAAACAATTGCTGGAGATGAACTTTCAAATCGTTCTACAATGGATACCCTTGGCATTTTAATATCAAAAAACAATAAATATTATATAAAAAGTCCAATCATAGCAGATAAAAATTGGAATTATAACGTAGAAATATTGCTTAAAAAAAATTAAAGTAAGAAGAATAATTTTATTTAGTGACCTCAGCAGACAAATCCCGAAACAGGAAAGGAAACAAAATATTCTCTTTCTCTTGCCGGTTTTGGTTGGTTATCCAATAACATCAGTGTTTTTAATCCTATTTCAGAAATTCCGCAATGGCAGATCTTCGTTCTGGAAAACGGAAAATGGCGCAAAACATCTGAAAATACCAAGCAGGGCGAAAGTGTATCTTATACCTTCAAACAAAGTAGTCTTTCCAGGCAAGGAATAAAAATTGTCGTTACAAAAGGAAACGACAGAGGAGAATTAATTATTAAAACAAAAAAGGCCGGACAGCCGAAAATTCTGAAAGTAGATCTTCTGGATGCGAATTATCATAAGGTCACAAAACCTTTGCATTATTTTGACACCCTGATTGCAAAAGCTCAGTGCACAGATATGGAAGGTGAAAAGCTTCATTTTACGCTCTGGGAAGATGATGCCTTAAAAGAGGGACACAACAAAATGAATGAGATCAATAAAATAAATCCGATCCCAATTTCTGCAACCGTAAAAAGAGGTAAAGCAGAAGCAAGGTTCAATATGGCTTTTTATACTCAGGCATCAATGATTGCCAATATGCAATTGGCCAAGGGTGATAAAAGCGAAGGCAAAAACCATGAATATTATGTAACGGCAGATTATTACGGGAAACTTGAAGCAAGTAATAATGTAAATATTAAAGCAGCTTCTTCTTTGACACCGGTAAGCATGGAAGATATTCTAAAAAGGATAGAAGCAGATCAATTACAAAAACAGAAAGATACCCAAAAGCCAAAAGTAAACAAACGACCTACTCCACCGTCACCAGCTCCAAAAAAGGGCACTTATAAAACTCCCGTAACTCCAAAGGCAAAAACTAAAGCTGCGGATCCAAAAGGGAAAATTATAAGTGTTGAATTTGTAGATTTTATGGGAAAACCTTATAAAAATATGAAGTTTGGAACAAATGTTAAAGTCAAAATTGTTTCCCGAAACATGAAAGGAAAAACCATAAAACTGAACATATGGGAAGATGATATTTCTGATCAATTGGTTTATGAGCATAATTATATTTTAAGTGGTGATGAAAGCTATGCTACGCTTAATCTTACCAATGATATGCGCACAGAAGGTGATGATTTTAAAGAAGGCAGTGAACAGGAATATTTTTTAGAGATAGAATATGCAGGACAAAGTGTAGATTCTGAGGTTGTTAATGTAAATGATTCTGCACCAAAGATTAAAGTGGATAGTGGGGTGAGTACTTCGGGAGTTGGGAAAACGAAAGTGCAAAAGCAACAAGGAACTTGTATTTGTCAAGAACAAGATTTAGTTTGGGGTGGAAAAATAGGATGTAATGAAAGAAAAAAAGTAGCAGAAGTTGCAAAAAATATTGGAGTTAATCCAAATTGGCTTATGACAGTAATAGCTATAGAAACAGCAGAAACGTTTAATCCTTCAATTGATAATGGAATTGGTTATGTTGGACTTATTCAATTTGGTTCTGGAGCTGCTAAAGATGCTGGAACTGATCAAAAAAAGCTAGTTAAAATGTCATTCGTTGATCAAATGGATTATGTTGAAAAACATTTAACAAAAAATAAGACTAAATACAAAACATTAGCAGATCTATATTTAGCAGTATTATATCCTACTGCTTGTGGTCATGGATCCGAAAGAAATTATATTGTATTGGAGAATACAGCTTATAAAAAAAATCCTTTCTTTTTTAAAGAAGATGATGAATGGACAACTAAAGTAATTAAAGGAAAAGTTAGAAAAGTGCGAAGTCCTAAAGATAATGGTAAAACTTATGTATGGGAAGTTGCCTTAGCCGCACAAGAGGTATATACAAAAGGTTTAATGAATAAAGTGAAAAAATTTACTTGCAATATAAATAAAAATGAAGAAAATAAAAAAGAGGGTAACTGTTTAGATACTTGGGATAAATTTACAAATGAAAAAATACAAAAATTACATCCTAAAATTCGTTGTTCTGCAAAAAATTTCATTAATGAAGTTGAAGAAAAAATGGGAATTCAATTAAGAATTATACAAGGTTATAGAACATATGATGAACAAAATAATCTTTATGCACAAGGAAGTGACCAAAAAAGGAAGTAAAGTAACTAATGCTAGAGGAGGACAAAGCAATCATAATTTTGGCTTAGCTATTGATGTGGCGGAGATTAAAAATGGAAAAATAGATTGGGCAGAACAAGAAAAGGTATTGCCAAAAATTGCTCCAATAGGTAAGAAGTGGGGATTTGAATGGGGAGGTGATTGGAAAAGTTTAAAAGATAAACCACATTTTGAAATGATGTTTGGTAAATCACTTTCAGAATTAAGAAAACTATATGAAGATAATAATAATGATTCAAACAAAATTCCTTTATAAACCTATGAAAAATACAATCAATATTATATGTTTGCTTATTTTATTTTTCATTTCGCTTTCATGCAAAAAAAATAACAATTTTAAAGAAGTAACATCTTACTCAAATATAAATAAAATAAGAACAGATTCTATAAGGCTAATAAGAGATACAATTCTTTTTGTAAATTCTTCTGAAGGTGAAGATGTTAAATTTTCAATAAATAATATTACAAAAGATTCTATAATAGAAAGTGAAGTATTGGGCGAAACAGGTAAATCAATATACAAATTCATTTTTAATAAAGAATTAAAAACTGGAGAATGCAATACATATAGGTATAGTGAACCTATTTATGTCAATTCAATTCCTAAAATAAAATCCCATACAAAAGAAAATCTTCTTACTTCATCTCAAACAAAAGAAAGATTACAGAAAATATTTAATAGTTATTCTAGAATTTTCTTTAAAGTAACCTTAAAGCAATCAAATAATAGATGGAATGGAACTTATTCATTTTCTATAAATGAAGATTCAGATGATTGGAGAAATATTCATAAATTTTCTTTAATGATCAAGAATGACTCTATTAGATATTTAGCCGAAGGCTATCAATTATATGAATTATATAATCTTTCATATTTAGAAAATAACAAGAATTTAATCTTAAAATTTCAAAAAGCTTTAGATAATACTGATAGTTGGGCTTTAAAGAAAACGAAAGATTTTGGAACAATCAGATATGATGGAAAAAAATACATTTGGACTTGTCCTTATATTGATGAAAGTTTTAAAAATGGAAAAAAACACCAATATATTTTAAAAAAAGAAAGATAGTAATATTTAAACATAAATTTTGCTAAAGTTGCTACAATAATAATTAACCAAAAACTATAGAACAAATAAAATTTGAAAATAAATAGATGATTATAAAGTTTGAACAAGATTATTTGCAGAGATAGAATACACGAAGAAAATGAAAATAAAGAACAAGGTGATGGAGTGAAATATTGCGGAAGGGGATTTGTACAACTTACTTGGAAAAAAAATTATAGAAAATGGGCGAAAAATTCGTAGTGGATTTAATCAGTTCTCCGGAAAAAGCTTTAGAACACGATCTCGCAATTAAAATAATGATATATGGGAGCGAAGAAGGCTCATTTACAGGAAAATCACTAAATGATTTTATAAATTCCAATCAAACCGATTTTTACAATGCAAGAAGAGTAATAAATGGAACTGATAAAGCAACTACCATTCAAGAATATGCAGAAAAAATTGAAAAATGTTTAAAAATAAAAAAATGCAAAGATTAAAAACCCTCATATTAATTATACTTTCACTTCAAGCTTGTAATGGAAGTGGACAGATTAAAGAAAAGTCAGATGAGGTTGAAATGGATTCAGAATATACTATTCAATTGATTAATGAAAATTTAATGATAAAATCCGCTGACTCAGTAATAATTTATAATAGTAATAAGCTTATTAGGAATTATGATTTGCTCAACACTTTTTTTTATAAGGGTGAAAGTAATGATTTTTTCCTTTTGTATCAAAATGATGCAAGTACTGTTAAAACACAAATTACTTATCATTTATTTATTAGTAAAAAGGATTTATATTTAATAAGCAAAGAACAAGTTACTCTAAATAAAAGTAATATTTCTATATCAAAAAATTATACAGTTCCAGTAAAAGTAACCAATATGGATTATGAAACATTGGACGAAAAAAATATTATTATGAATAATAAAAGTTCTATTCTTTCAGAAACCAAACTGAAAAACAATGTTTTTTTTCATAATAAGAACGCTTTTGATTTGATATTTAATTATAAACATAATAATTTTTTTATTGACTATCCTGTAAACTTATTCAAAATTGGAACCATCAATTTTCAAGATATAGAGAACAGTAATGACATAGCGTATTATTTAGGAGAAGCTAAAATTTATGATGAAGCAATTTTTATTTTAGAAAACATTATAAAAAAAGAACCAATGCGAGTTGTAGCTTATCTAAATTTAGCAGATGCTTATTGGGGAGTTGAAAATAAGAGCCAAGCCAAAAAAACTTATCAAAAATATATTGATTTGATGAAAATTCAACACAAAGATTTAAATAAAATCCCTAAACATGTTTATGAAAGAATAAGTTTATGAAAATATCAAGTTTGCTATTATTAGTTATAATATTTTTTTCATGTAAAAAAGTAGATAAAACAGATATCAAAAATAAAAGTGATAGACAAAATTTAGAAATTACTGATGCTATAAATGATTGTCAAATTGATTCTGTGAAAATGAAAACTTCGGAATATAATGGTATAACCTTTTATTCTGAAGATACAATGAGAGGGAAAGGTGTAATTCAAATATCTGTAAATGATAAAATAGAAATACTTAATTTGGATAAGACAATATATGGAAGTATTTCTCCAAGTAACAATGATTTAATTCCTTATGATATTAATTTACCCCCAAATGTTATCTCAAGAGAAATTATTCCTGATTCAGAATTTCGAATTTTTGATTTTGATTCAGAACAACCAAATAAAGATGATGATTTCATAATAATTTATCTTAATAAAGAACAGAAATTAATAAAGAAAAAAAAGTTAAATTATACTTTTTTTAATTGGGATAAATATATAAAATCAGCTTTTATAAAGTTAGACTCAAAGATTGTTAATATTAATGAAGAAGAAAAAAAATATTGGTATAAAGCCATACAAATAAATATTGATTCTATGTTGATAAAATCAGTTCCTAAAACTGATTGTGATTATGTCGAAGACTACAAAGATGTTTCAAAATGGATAAAATGGAAGAAGGGTAATTGTAAACTTATTAAACTAAATTTTTGTTACTAATTTTAATATTATAGATAAAAAAATATGAAAAATTATTTGTACACTTTTTTATTTCTTCTACTAAATATTTTAACTTTTGCACAAGAACAAATCTCTTCTAAATGGTTTGGAAATTATTCATTAACCTTTTCAAGGAAAAGAAATTATGCTCCTAAAATGTACTGGGAACATAATTTTATAAATCAAAAAATTCGTGTAATTATGAAGGTACGGGTTTTCAATTTTACACTAAATATAAATGCAATCTAAAAGAAAGTAGAGACACTCTTTTCATTTATTCAAAAACTTATATAGATGGTTATGAAAGTTATAATGAAAATGAATTAATCATGAAAATGTATAAGATAAAAAACTTCTACTATACTAAAACTATTACTTTAAAGCCTGAAGAAGCACAGAATAAATTAATAAAATTGGGATTTAAGGTACATAAAAAATGATATTTTAAAACGTTAATCATTTCTTTTAACAACTCAAAATGCCCAAACTTCTGATCCAAAAGGGAAAATAATATACGCCAAAAAGGTGATGATTTTAAAGAAGGCAGTGAACAGGAATATTTTTTAGAGATAGAATATGCGGGACAAACTCTAGATTAACTAGGAACTCCAAAGCAGTATCTGCGGCACCAAAGGTGCCGCAGATACTTAATAAAAATGTTAATATGATGTTATAAAATTACGTTCTTTATAGAGTGCACAGGTGCTTTTATATTTTAGCTCATCCAAATGACAGGTTATGTTCTTCGACCTTTCAGAAATTTAGCAAGAACCTCAATTGTTCCGTATTAAAAAAAAAATTGAAGGGATTACGCTCGTTTTGAAAAAACTATCATGTTATTTTTCCCAATTAATTTTTTTTGTCTCAACATTTTGAGAATCGGCTCCCACCATAATGTCAAACTCTCCGGATTCCCAGTCATAATTTAATGAGTCGTCATAGAATTTTAAATTCTCCGGAGTTAAAGTGAATTTGATGGTTTTAGTTTCTCCCTTTTTTATAAATACTTTTTGAAAAGCTTTCAATTCTTTCACAGGTCTCACCACTTTTCCAACCCAATCTCTGATGTACAATTGCACCACTTCTTCCCCATCGTAATTTCCAGTATTAGAAACATTTACACTGATGTTTAATGTCTGATTACCTTTAAGATTGGTCGAACTCAGATTCATATCCGAGTATTTAAACTGAGTGTAACTTAAACCATAACCAAATGGAAATTTGGGATCATTATCCAGATCGATGTAAGCTGAAACATAGTTTCTGTCTGTCTTATTTTTCGCCGGTCTTCCGGTGTTATAATGATTGTAATAAATTGGAATCTGTCCTTCTGCTCTTGGGAATGTCATTGGCAATTTTCCACCCGGATTAACTGCTCCAAAAAGAACATCGGCAATAGAATTCCCTGCTTCAGTTCCCAACCACCAAGTGTAAACAATCGTAGAAATATTGTCTGCTGCCCAGTCGAAAACCAAAGGTCTTCCTGCATTGATCATCAGAACGATCGGCTTTCCTGTTTTTGCAATTTCTTTCAACAGATCTTCCTGAACGCCTGAAAAATGAAGGTTACTTCTGCTTTTCGCTTCTCCACTCATGGCATGACCCTCGCCTAAAGTCATGATCACAATATCAGCTTTTTTTGCCGTTTCGATGGCTTCAGCAAACATAGATTTGTCCTGATCATCAACATTCGCACCTTTTGCATATAATAAAGTTGAATTGTTATCCAATTGATTTTTAATTCCATCAAACTGAGTGACGATTCTTTGATCATCATCTTTAAAGGCAACTGACCAAAAGCCATGATTCGTAACAGTCTCTTTTCCGAAAGGCCCAATCAGTGCAACCGTTTTGGTGGTTTTTGAAAGCGGAAGAATATTTCTTTCATTCTTCAGTAAAACAATACTTTTTGAACCAAATTCTCTTCCGAATTTCCTGTTTTCCCGATTGTTAAGTTGCTCTTTCTGTCTTTTTTCACTGCTGAATCGATAAGGATCATCGAATAATCCCATCTCGAATTTTTTAACTAAAATTCTTCTTGCGGCATCATCGATTAATTTAGGATCAACCTTTCCTTCTTTCACCAATTTAGGAAGTTCAGCCATATACGCACGGCTTTCCATATCCATATCACTTCCGGCAATGATTGCTTTTTCGGCAGCTTCTCTGTTGTCTTTCGCATAACCATGAGGAACCATTTCACCGATACTTCCCCAATCTGAAACCACAAAACCCTGATAGTTCCATTGACTTTTTAAAAGATCTCTTAAAATATATTTGTTAGCCGTTGCGGGAATTCCATTGATATCGTTAAATGAATTCATAAAAGTAGCTACACCAGCTTCTGCAGCCGCTTTGAAAGGCGGCAAATAGGTTTCATGGAGCTGTCTCAAACTCATGTCGACAGAGTTGTAATCTCTCCCGCCTACTGCTGCTCCGTACGCTGCAAAATGTTTAGCACAAGCCATTATTGCATCAAGATTGCCTAAACCTTTTCCCTGAAAACCTTTAATTCTTGCTAAACCGATTTGTGTTCCCAGATACGTATCTTCACCAGAACCCTCCATCACTCTACCCCATCTCGGATCTCTCGCAATATCTACCATGGGTGCAAAAGTCCAGTGAATTCCGTACGCTGATGCTTCGGTTGCAGCAATTCTTTCGGATTTTTCGATTAATCCTAAATCCCAACTTGCAGCCTGACCCAAATTGACAGGAAATGTTGTTCTGTAACCATGAATCACGTCCTGTCCGAACAATAAAGGAATTTTCAACCTTGATTGTAAAGCTAATTCCTGAAATTTTTTGGTTTCTTCTGCTCCTGCTACATTAAGCATTGATCCCACTTTTCCTTGTTTTATTTCATTCAAAACATTTGCAGAATTGGAATTTTGCGGACCCGTTGCATATTCAAAACCGCTGTACTGAACGAGCTGTCCAACCTTTTCTTCTAAAGTCATTTTAGATAATAACTCAGAAACTTTTTGGTCAATGGTCTTTTGTCCGAAAGAATTGAACCCAAATATTGTAAATGCAAGTATGAAATAAAGTTTTTTCATTTTTTAATTGATTTTTAAGCTGCTCAGTAAATTTAAAGACAAAGTGTACAAAGTTTTAAAAAAAATTACTGCTTTTAGGTTACAAGTTGCTGTCTCACTTATAAAGTCTACAATTATTTTATGTCAAATTAAGTACACTAATTTAAAAAATATAAGTTGCGACCGAACTTGCCGGAATATTTATCGGCGCTACTTTGCTGTTGTATTTAATATTGAAATTTTCATCAGTTTTGCTGTAATTCTGAACAATTAAAACCGTTTTTCCTTCTGGAGTTTTAAATGCAACTGTTGAAAGTTTGTCGGTCTGTGTAGAAGAGATTCTTTGAGAATTTGCAGGAACAAATTTTGAAGCATGGGCAATAATATAATATGCAACATTTCTTGTGAAATTCTCGCCGTCTGAAACTGTTATTGCACCTTTGCATTCTGTACAACCTCCGTCTGTGTGAGGTTCGAATTTGGGATCATTGGCTAAGTTCCATTCCAGTGCAATTTTGCTCCAGTTTCTCATAGATCCGATGATTACGTTTTTGGTATGCCAGTTTAAATCTTCATTAAAAGTACCTTTTGCACCCGTCCATTGTTCTGTAAAATATAAATTTTTATCTGGAAAAGCATTGTGAACAGTACTCAAAGCTGAAATATCACCTTCATATAAATGAAAAGCGGAACCGTCGATATATTGATTGGCTTCAGCATCATTCAAAATATTGATGGCATATTCAGGCTTATTACTATTGTGATCGTAAACGACAATTTTAGTTTTAATCTGATTAGATTTAAAAACAGGTCCTAAACTTTGTTTAATGAAGTCTCTCTGCTGATCAGAAGTCATGAGCAAACTCGGATTATTTCCCGGGTGCAATGGTTCATTTTGAGGAGTGATGGCATCAATAGTGATTCCTTCTTTCTGCATTCCCTGAATATACTTTACGAAATATTTTGCGTAAACATCGTAATATTCCGGTTTTAAACTTCCACCAATTGATTGATTATTATCTTTCATCCAAACTGGTGGCGACCAAGGTGCTGCAATGATTTTTATTTTCGGATTGATTACTAAAATTTCTTTTAACATCGCAATCAAATCTTTATCTCTTGCCAAACTAAATTTTGAAAGTGAGAGATCGGTTTGTCCTTCCGGTAAATCATCGTAAGAAAAGACTTCGCTGTTCAAATCTGATGCTCCGATGCTTAATCTTAAATAACTAATGGAGACAGAATTTTCATCTTTCCCGAAAAGTTCGTGCAACAAAGCTTTTCTTTTTGAGGGAGAAAGACGATTGATCACTTCAACACTTCCTCCGGTTAATGTAAAACCAAAACCATCAATATATTGAAACTTTTGAGTGTCATCAATTTCAATATTTTGAACGTTATTGGAATTATTTACAAAACTAATAGAATTTTGTTGTTGTAATTTTACGCTTTCATCACCTTTCGTTAGCCAAATGTGAACTTTATTTTCAGTATTTGAAAAAGTTTTGTATGATGATAAAGATAAAAGTACCACACCGCTGAATAGCAGTGCAGTACTCTTTAAAAAGAAACTATATGATTTTTTAAACTTCATGTTAGTTATAACCAGGGTTTTGTTTTAAAGCAGTTCCTGTAAGTTCAGTTAAAGGGATTGGTAAAATTTCATTTTTACCGGCTGTAAAGCCTCTGGATCCTAGAACTGCTGGTGCATCTCCCCATCGTACCAAATCAAACCAACGGTGTCCTTCACCAATAAGTTCTCTTCTTCTCTCGTCTTTAATCGCCTGAATAGATACAGGTACAGACGCTAAACCTACTCTGGCTCTCACTGCATCAAGTAATGCCTGAGCTCTTGCTCCACTTCCGTTTAATGCCTCTGCTTCCATTAAATAGGTGTCTGCAAGTCTTATTAAAATATAATTTTTTCGATAATTTAATTCACCTGCACCAGGAAGTGTGGTTACTTCATTTTTTGTAGGCATATATTTTTTTAAGAAATATCCAGAATCCATATATGCCGGAGAATAATCAATATATTCTTGTTGCTTTAAAGATTTGGCATTAAAAATACTTGCATCCAATCGAGGATCACCCTGCATAAAATTAAATAGATTTTCTGTGATGGGATTGAACGCCCAACCTGCAATATAATCAGGAGCTGCAACGTTTTTTCTATTGTATGATCTTATTGCTGTCATAATACTAATAGAATTGCCTTCATCAGCACCTTGTCCCCAAAAACTCCAGTCAGAATTACCCAAATTCGTATGATTGACCTCGATGATTGATTCTGTGGTGAATTTATTTTCAGTATTCCAAAGTGTTGCAAAATTTGCTACCAGTTTGTATCCATATTGACTAGTACTGCCGGGAGTTCCGTTTACATCTGCAAACTGAGCTGCTGCTTCACTTTTCTTATTCTGATACAAATATATTTTACCAAGCAATGCTTTTGCCGCACCCTGCGTCATACGTCCTTTCTGGTCAGCAGATGCTAAAACAGGAAGATTAGGGATTGCACTTAGTAAATCAGCTTCCATTTGCGCATAAACTGCAGTTGGAGCTACCTGTGGAACATTATAATAATCATCTGTAGCCTTGAATGGTTCCAGAATAAGCGGAATGTTTTTGAACATCTTTAAAAGTTCAAAATAATACAATGCTCTTAATGTTTTTGATTCTGCAACAAATCTATTTTTTATAGCATCACTCATATCAGCAAGCGGAACTTTCTGGATTAAAACATTTGTTCTTGAAATTCCCTGATAATAATCTCTCCAATAAGTTGCAGGCATCACTGTAGAGTTTATCGTATAGTTTGACAGACCTTGTATTCCTGCGCCATCTGTAGAGCTTCCACCTCCGGCGTAAAAATCATCTGAACCTGCATTGAAAAAAGTAACCATATTTTCAAAGCCTCCTGCATATTTTCTCATCCCGTCATAAGCTCCTACGAGAGCGAAAAAACATTCTTTTTCATTTCTGAAAAAATTTTCTGTTTCGAAAGCACCTTCATATTCTACATCTTCGATATTGCTATTGGTACACGCAGTATTGGTAAATGCCACTCCTAATAGAAGTGAGGCAGCAAAAGTTATTTTATAAAAATTATTTTTCATTTTATTATTATTTAGAAAGTGATATTTGCTCCAAAAAGAAAAGATCTTGCCTGTGGATAAAAAGCTCTGTCGATACCAAAACTGTCTCCGGCTGCGATCTCAGGATCATAACCTGTATATTTTGTAAAAGTAAAAACGTTTTCTGCCGTCAAATAAAAACGAACCTTACTTGCTCCAAAATTTTCTGTGACATTCTGCGGTAAAGTATATCCTATCTGAACCAATTTTAGTCTTATGTAATCGCCTTTTTGCAGATAATAGTTTGACATTCTGGAATAATTTTTATTAGCATCATCCCTGGTCAAACGCGGATTATCGTTGGTTGATCCCTCACCTGTCCATCTATCAAGAATTGTGGTTTGATAATTGGCATCAAGCATATCTAATCTCCTCAGACCCTGAAAAATTTTATTTCCTGCCACACCCTGAGCAAAAGCCATAAAATCCCAGTTTTTGTAATTTATATTTGCAGTTAAGCCAAACGTATATTTAGGAATTGAACTACCTAAATTTACCTTATCTAAATCGCTAATTTGACCATCTCCATTGGAATCTGCCCAAATAAAGTCTCCCGGTTTAGCATTAGGTAAAATTTTCTGTCCATTACCAGTCACGTAAGAATCAATTTGAGCTTGATTTTGAAATACTCCTAATGTCTGGAAACCGTAAAAAGAATTGTAAGCATCGCCTACCTGAATTCTTTGAATAGGTCCCATTGATTGGAAACCTGGACCGTCAAGATATTCTTTTCCTCTCTCTAAGCTTGTAACAGTATTTTTTAAGTAAGCAAAGTTACCGTTAAAAGAAACTCCAAAATCTTCCCAGTTTTTCTTATATCCCAATTCTACTTCAACCCCTTCGTTTTCCATATCTCCAATATTGGCAGTCGGAGCATTTGTAACTCCTACGTAGCCAGGTATAAAAATCTCTCTGAGGATATCTGAAGTCTTTTTCTTATAATAATCTACAGTTAGATTAAAATTATTAAATAACTTCATATCTGCGGCGATGTTCAACTGAGATGTAGTTTCCCATTTTAGATTTGGATTTTCTAACGTATTGGGTATGTATCCAGGATAAATAACTTCTTGACCTGAAGCATTAATAAATGTATAGTTGGCTCCAGAAACGTAGAAACTAGCAAACTTAAAATCACCAATTCCGTCATTTCCTAATACACCATATCCACCTCTAAGCTTTAAAGTATTTACAACAGAATTCTGTGGCCAAAAAGTCTCATTATTAACATTCCATCCTACTGAAAAAGCAGGGAAAGTCCCCCAATGATTATTTGCTCCAAATTTTGAAGAACCGTCTCTTCTAACTGTCCCAGTGAACAAATATTTGTTATCATAATCATATATAACTCTTCCAAAATATGACGTTTTATGGGTATTTATATAATCCCATGCATTGGTATTTCGTTTATTTGGCGCAACAAAAAAGTTAAACGATGCATCCTGCCAATTATTAACCGGAAGATCAGTATGAGTAACAGTTTGCCCGAATCCAATATTATATTCGTAATATCCGTTTCCTAGTAATGCGTTGATACTGTGCTTGCCGAATTTATTTTGATAATTAATTGTATTTTCAGAACTCCACTCAAACTTTTGCTGCGTAGTTCTGCTCAGGCTGTTTACACTTAAATTGGTGTAATTCGGATTCAGATAAAATAATGGTGTGAAATTTTTGCTTCCCCAATAAGCTTTTTTACCATTTAATGAAGGTTTAAAAGTGAAATTTTTCAAAAACTTTACTTCTGCGTATACATTTGCCACAAAATCATCAGACCAACTTTTATTTCCTTGTTGTGTATATTTAAATGCCATTGGGTTTGACATTTCCTGATTTACATAGTGTGATATACCATAAGGATTTCCATTTGGATCTCTGATTATGTATGGATTCGAATAATCATTCGGAAATGGTTGTGATGCAATATTATCCACAAGTACAGGCGTTGTTGGATCTAAATTTACGGCTGAGCTAAGCGGTCCGCCAAATTCACCATTAGCATTGATCCCCTGGTTTTTTATATTGGTATAGGCAAAAGTTTGACCTAACGTTAACCAATCTGTTACTTTGTGTGTAGAATTGAGACGACCTGTAAGTCTTTTATAAAAAGATATATCACTGAGTACAATACCTGTTTGATCAAAATAACCAAATGAAGCATAAAAAGTAGACTTGTCACTTCCTCCATTTATACTTACCTCATGATTTGATCTTGTTGCATTATTAAAAATTACATCCTGCCAATCGGTTCCTGTGCCTAAACTTGCAGGATCACTGTAGCGTGGTGCTTTGCCGTCATTAATGAAACCTTCATTAATAATTGATGCATATTGACTTGCATTCAGCAAGTCAAGTTTTTTTGCAGCACTTCCAAAACCATAAAAACCATTATAAGATAAATTGAGTTTACCTTTTCTGCCTTTTTTAGTGGTAACAAGAATAACTCCTCTTGCTGCTGAAACTCCATAGATAGCCGATGATGCTCCGTCTTTCAGCACTTCAATACTTTCTATATCTGATTGGTTAAGCCAGCCAATTCCGTCTACAACTATACCATCTACAACCCATAGCGGATCATTGCTTGATGAGTAGCTGGTTATCCCTCTTACACGAATCGTTGCAGCTGAGCCTGGCTGACCAGAATTTGTAATTACATTTACCCCCGCAGCACGACCTTGCAAAACCTGCTCTGGTCTTCCGGCTGGGATGTCTTCAATGTCTGAAGCTTTAATACTTGATATTGCTCCCGTTACATTACTCTTCTTCTGAGTACCGTAACCGATCATTACTACCTCCTCGATCTTTTGTTCTTTTTGAACAGTATCCGTAGGTGTAGTTTGTGCAGTGAAATTTGCAGTGAAATAAAGTACCGCAATTGCCCCTAAACTTCTTGATATTTTTACATTCATATACAGTTAGTTTTTTAATTCTCAAATTGAGACAATAAAAATATATTTTTTTTTGAATAATTAACATTTATTTAATAATTATTTTAATATTTCCACTATTTTTGGGGTCTCAAAGACATAAAGAGATGGTCATATTTAGTTAAAATTCACAAAAAACTTATGAAAAATTTCCCCAAATGAGTGCTAAGCATCCGAATATTTCTCTTCCGCTGAAGCTTACCTTCCTTGTTTTCTCTATGGTTTTAAACTGTATGGGAATTGTAATTTTGCAACTTTCTGAACAGAAAATAACCTATGATAAGCTGGGATTTTTAGAGTCGTTTAAAGATCTGCCAATTGCTATATTTTCACTTTTTGCAGTCAACTTCATCAGCAGATTCGGGACAAAAAAATCATTGATATTTGCTTTAATAATGGTAGGAACTTGTTCATTATTTTTACCTTTTGTTGAAATGTTTTGGTTTTTTAAATTATGGTTTGCAATTATCGGAACCTGTTTTGCGATTGGAAAAATATGTGTCTATGGAATTATCCGAAATAATATGACCGAAGAAAAATCATTAGCCAAAACCATGAACAGCGTAGAAGCATCGTTCATGATTGGTATTTTTGCAGTGAACACAGGTTTTGGATGGCTTATTTCCAGTCAGTACGGTGCATACTGGAAGTTTGGATTCATGTCTATTTCTTTAATTTCTTTTTACACAGCATACCTGTTTATTAAATCTAAAATTGTTGAACCCGAAAGCAAAAGCAACAGAATCTTCCCCGATTTATCAGGTTTTGGAAAAACGCCTTTTATTTTATTTTTTGCCGTGAGTTTTTTCATCATTTTCATAGAACAAAGTTTTAATTCCTGGCTTCCGGCATTTTACAAAGACCATTTGAAGGTCAATTCATTTTTCGCACTTCAGGCTTCCTCATTTTTAGCATTGTTTTCTTTTACAGGAAGAACAATCACTTCCAAGATTATTCAGAGATTTCCATTATCCGGATATTTTATGACCTGTGTGTTTCTGATCATATTTTTACTGATCATTATTTCGACAATTCAGTTTTACTTTGTAGAAAATGCGAAAGTTCTATTATTTCTTTTTCCGGTCATCGGTTTGTTCTTATCCCCTCTATATCCGGTAATTAATTCAAAAATGATTGCGAAAATTGATAAAGATAAAATCAATACTTTTACTTCTCTCATAGTAATTGTATCTTCCGTAAGCAGTTCAATCAACTCCATAACTATTTCATTATTATTTAGAAATCAAATACTTACCTATTATTCATTATATATTTTAGGAGCAGTGATTATGGTATCTGTATTGGCATATTGTTATTTTAAACTTAGTATTCATAAAATTTAAAAAATAATTTTATTTTTACTGCATGAAAACTGACCATAACAGAAACATAGAAACCTTAAAACAACTTGTAGAGAGTAAAGACTTTATCCCAAACCTCTCGGTAGATTGTACTATTTTTGGTTTTCATGATAATATTCTTAAAGTTTTGTTACTTAAATATCATGATCTCGATTTATGGTCGCTTCCTGGTGGTTTCGTTTTTATTGATGAAGATCTCAGAGAAGCTGCAGATCGTGTTTTATACGAAAGAACCCATTTAAAGGGTCTTTTCCTGGAGCAGTTTCATACATTTGGAAGATTAAATCGTACAGAAAATAACGTTCACAAAACTTTAATTAAAAATAAAGGATTGGATGTTCCAAAAGATCACTGGATTCTTCAGAGATTCATCACTGTAGGATATTGCAGTCTGATTGATTTTTCCTTAGCAAACACATTTCCGGATGCTTTTAACGAAACCTGTGCATGGTTTGAAGTGGGCAAACTTCCAAATATGGCATTTGATCATGACAGAGTAATTACAGAAGGTCTTGAATATTTGCGTAAAAACATTGATACTCAGATCGCTGCGAGCAATCTTTTGCCGGAGAAGTTTACCATGAAAGATTTACAATCGCTTTATGAAACGATCTTGGGCGAAAAATTCAGACGCAATAATTTTCAGCGTAAAATACTGAGCATGAATTCACTGGAAAGAATGGAAAAACTGTTCGATGGTTCTGCCAACAAAGCGCCTTACCTCTACAAATTTATTAAAAAGTAGTGTTTGATATTTTTCTTAAAAATTTTTCCCAGACAATCTGAAAAGTATTATTTTTAGGAAAATTAAATTACATGTCATATTATCCTCTTACAAGCATTCCCGACTACTTCGGAATCGATGCTTTACTTACCGAAGAACACAAGCTTATCCGTCAGTCTGTGAGAGATTGGGTAGAAAGTTTTGTCATACCCAATATTGATGAGGCTGCTCAAAATCATACCGATTTACCAAACTTGATGAAAGAATTGGGTAAAATCGGAGCTTTAGGGCCTTATATTCCTGAAGAATATGGCGGTTCAGGACTTGATCAGATTTCTTACGGTTTGATTATGCAGGAATTGGAAAGAGGAGATTCTGCCGTACGTTCTGCAGCTTCTGTACAGAGTTCATTGGTCATGTTCCCTATTAACGAATTTGGTTCTGAAGAACAAAAAAGAAAATATTTACCCAAATTAGCTTCCGGTGAAATGATTGGTTCTTTCGGGTTGACCGAACCTAATCATGGTTCAGATCCTAGTTCTATGGAGTCTCAGTTTAAAGATATGGGAGATCATTATCTTCTGAATGGTGCCAAAATGTGGATCACCAATTCGCCTCTTTGCGATATTGCTGTGATTTGGGCTAAAAATGAAGATGGAAAAGTTCAGGGTCTGATTGTTGAAAGAGATATGGAAGGATTTACTACCCCGGAAACCCATAATAAATGGAGCTTACGAGCTTCTAAAACAGGTGAATTGGTTTTTAATAATGTAAAAGTTCCTAAAGAAAACCTACTTCCTGGAGTTACAGGATTAAAAGGACCGTTATCTTGTTTAAATTCTGCTCGATATGGAATTTCATGGGGCGTAATTGGTGCTGCGATTGATTGCTATTGTACTGCAGTTCAGTATTCTAAAGAAAGAAAACAATTTGGTAAACCTATCGGTGCATTTCAGCTACAGCAGAAAAAACTGGCTGAATTTTTAACTGAAATTACAAAAGCTCAATTGCTTTGCCTTCAATTAGGAACATTGAAAAATGACCACAAGGCAACACCTGCTCAAATTTCTATGGCAAAAAGAAACAATGTAAAAATGGCGATTGACATTGCAAGAGAGTCTCGTCAGATTCTTGGCGGAATGGGAATCATGGGTGAATTCCCGATGATGAGACATGCTGCAAACTTAGAATCAGTGATTACCTACGAAGGTACACATGATGTTCATCTGCTGATAACAGGTTTAGATATTACAGGCTTTAATGCTTTTTAAATAAATGAAAGTCCGGTTTATAACCGGACTTTTTTAATAATTATACATTTTTATTTTTTCGGTAAAACTGATTTCCGGATTTAGAATTTGCATGATCAGACTTTTTACCGATTGCATCGCATCATCGAGATTTCCCTGAGCAAATTCTAAAGAGGCAACACCTTTTTTGGCATCCGCAAAACTCCAGATTCCCGTTTCAATCGGGAAGCCCCAAAATTCCGGCAAACTTTGAACGACATACTGATAAATACAAAGCTGTAAAGCCTGTTTTCGATCATCTTTATGAAAATAATTTTCCATATTCTCAGCATCGATTTTAACCGTTAAATTTTTGATTTTTGCCGTTTTATAATCAATAATTCTTACAGTTCCGTTCAGCCGGTCAATTCGGTCAATAAATCCGAAGAAAGAAACTTTGTCTTTTTTAGTTTCATCCAAATAGAAATCTACATTTTCAAATCTTCTTTCAATATCAATGATTTCTAAAGAACTGCCTTGTTTTATTAATTCCAGATCCTTATTCAAAATATTTTCAACTACTTTTTTGGCAATAGCTTTATGAATGAAATTCATTCCTTTATTATAAAATTCTGGTTGGTGTTTCAGCTTTTCAATAGCGATATTTATATATTCATCTATTTGTTGAATTGATTTTTCTAAATCCTTTGTTTTTAATACTTTACCTTTTATAACTTCATATATCTCTTGAAGGGTGTAATGTACAAGATTTCCGTAATTTCTTATGGAGAGTTCTTCTTCTATTTCGTCTGTTTCTGAGGTATTTAAAATTTTAGATAAATAAAAATCGATCGGATTATAGAGGTAACTCGTGAGGTGAGAAGCAGAAACTCTTTCTTTCCATTTTTCCAGCTGTTCCATAACGATTGCTGTTTTTGCAATTTCGATGGGCTGACTAGAAATTGGTTCAGAGGTATTTTCCACAATCAAATGTTCGATATCGTGATTGCTTTCCATTTCAATTTGTGTGATGAAACGACTTTTTTCACCCGTATTTACACCAGAACTTAAAGCATTGAAAAGCAAATGAACATTCTTCGCATCCTGAATCAAACGATAAAAATGGTATGCATAAATACTGTCATTTTCTAGAAAAGTGTGCAGATCAAAATGTTTTCTTATATCAAAAGGAATGTAAGTGTTTTGTGAGTTCCCCAAAGGCAATTTACCTTCGTTTACAGAAAGCAAAATCACGTTTTCGAAGTTGAGCAAACGTGTTTCCAGAAGTCCCATAACCTGGAGTCCTTTCAACGGCTCACCCTGAAAATCGATACTTTCTGTATTGATGTGCTGATTGATCAGAATCTCTAAAGTATCCATTTTTATTTCAAAACCATAAGGGGTAATTTGGTTTTTTATAATCTTAAATGCATTTTCGAAGTGAGATACGTTTTCATACTGTAT
Source organism: Chryseobacterium sp. AC405b (assembly GCF_979258685.1). Classification (NCBI taxonomy): domain Bacteria; kingdom Pseudomonadati; phylum Bacteroidota; class Flavobacteriia; order Flavobacteriales; family Weeksellaceae; genus Chryseobacterium; species Chryseobacterium sp. AC405b. Next base: position 2,657,326 of record NZ_OZ409877.1, on the reverse strand, counting down.
ATCATCAAGTTGCATCCATTTGATTTGATGACAGTATTCAATTAAAATATCTAAAAAGTGATAACCGGAATTTGCTTTTTGAAGAAGATTAAAATAGGACAGATCATTCAATAATTCATACAGAAGATTTGACGAAATGTAGACGATATTTCTTTCTTCAATATTAGATTTAAATTCATTGATGACCTTTTCATCACCGTCCGTTTTAGGAAGTTCTTCGAGAATCGGAAAGATATCCCGGTAATAATAAGAAGATTTATTTTTTTCTAATTGTTTCTGAAGATAAAAAAGCTGTTTAACCGCATTTGAAAAGGAAAGATTTTTCAAAGGAAAACCCATCGTAATATTCAGATTTTCAACGTCATGCATCACATCCAAACTTGCAGGCAAAAGATTTTCATCCAGAAGAACAACCGCAGTATTTGTAAATGTTTTATTATCAATATCTTTGAAAAGATCAGGAAGAACTTTCGTTTGCGTAACATTTCCTGAAACTTCGTAGATTTTAATATTTTTCGGTTGATTAAAATCATTTTCAATCCAGTGAAAAGATCTGCTGTCATTGAATTCTTTCCACATTTTATGATTTCGGAGAAACTTTCCTGCTTCCTGCCTTTCATCATCAAAATAGTAATGATCTGCCTGGAAAAAACATTGTGCTTTATCCCATTGCAAGAGGTTTCTGACTAATTTTTCTTCAACCGGCGTGAAAGCATTAAATCCACAAAAAACAAACTGCTTATCCGTATTTTTTGTAAAATCCACGATTTTTGCCTTCGCAGATTCATGAATCATTCCCGGAGTTGCCCAGTTTTTGTCTTTTAATTTTTGTTTTAAAACGGGGAGAAAAATATTCATATTTCTCCAGAAATTCAGAAACTTTTTTCTGGGAACTTCTTCTTCATCACCCAAATCCTGAGCCCAGTCTTTAATTCTTTCTTCATCAAACATATATTGCAACACTGCTATATCACTTTCTGAAAATTTCAGAATATCATCCCAGTCTTTCTGAAGTGTAGGAAACCACTTTAAAAATTCGGCAAAATCATCGTTGGGAATCAGGTTTAGACTTTTGTAAACATCAAATGCAAAAAGCCATAAAGCGATCCCCTGAATGATCTGTTGATCTACAATATCAACGATCAGTTCTTCAATCGTAACAAAATTTGGAAGAAATCCGGAGTAATTATTCTCTTCTAAAATCTGCCTGATAAAAACAATAGGTCTTTTACCGGGCAAAACAATATTAAACTGAGATAAATCTGCACTTTGCGACAGTAATTCATCAATGATTTTATTGAGAAATTTCAACGCTTTTGATAGTTTTTTAATTGTTCAAGATCATTCGAAATCAAAGCATCATATTCGGCTTGTTTTTCTTTATTCATGCCATGTTCCGTAACTCCGTCGTACAATGCCTGAAAATTTCTGTAATCTTTAACGATCCGATTGTATATTGTCTGAAAATACTTATCGTAATCTTTTGTGGTCTTTATTTTTTCAGCAACTTCTTTTCTGATTTTTCTGGCATAAATCTCTGCAATATCAAAATGTTTCTGCTCGTGGTTCAGAATATAGTCATTAATTCTTTTGTCGTCCTTCCAGGATTTATCTTCATTGAAAATGGTTTCAACGGTTACTTTCGCTGCACCTTTCGGATCTGAAGATTTTATCACAGAATAAGCCCAACCGCAATGCGTATAAGCAACAATATCTTTTCCGTGCTGGCTATTGATTTTACTTTTAAAATTACTCCAGACCAACTTACCATCTTCCTTCCACTCTATTCGCTGACTCCATAAGCTATTGGAAATCAATAGAAAAACTATTAACGCATATTTCATTATTCTACAACAATTGTTTTGGTAATCCAGGTATTATCACCATTCCAAAATTTAAAAGTATATGTTCCTGTTTGCTGCGGACTAAAATTAATCTGATTGGCAGAAACATAGTTGGCTTCTGTACAGGATCCGTTCGTATGATATTGATATGCAGTTACCTCTCTGGAGAAATTACCGGAGTGAATATAATCATATCCGTAAAATCCCTGACATTTTGAAGCATACTTAGAATAAGTTCTGATGCTTTGAACACTCATAACAGACATCGTATCATTAACAATTTTCACACTGTCAATTTTAATTTTATCTGCAAATTCAATAGTTTCGTAATCATCATCATCTTTACATGAAGTGAAAATTGCTGGAAGAGTGATGATCAGAAAACTCAATTTTAAGATAGATTTCATGCCTTTGAATTTAGAAATTAAAATAAAATTTGTAAACAATATTAATTATCAATGCTAATTTACGAATTAAAATTACCTTTTGATAAATAAACTACTTTTTTAGTATCAAAAAATTCTTCATCAAAATAATTTTTTAAATTAAAAAGTTCGCATTTTAATCCGGCTAACTCTTCAGCTAAATCTCCGCCTTTTAAATACAGTACACCATTGTGTTTTGTATTCAATTGTTCTTTCTCAAATTTTCCTTTCAGCCATCTCAGAAATTCCGGCATTTGCGTCACAGCACGACTCACTACAAAATGGAATTTCTCCTTCACTTTTTCTGCTCTTCCGTGTATGGCGGTTACGTTTGTTAAACCAACACCTTCTGCAACAGCATTCACCACTGTAATTTTTTTACCGATAGAATCTATCAGCGTAAATTGTGCTTCAGGAAACAAAATCGCCAAAGGAATCCCCGGGAAACCTCCGCCAGTTCCAATATCCAAAACTTTAGTTCCGGGAGCAAATCCCATGATTTTAGCAACCCCTAAAGAGTGTAAAATATGTTTCTCATAAAGTGATTCCATATCTTTTCTGGAAATTACGTTGATTTTCTCATTCCACTCACCATAAAGGCTTTCTAATTTTGAAAACTGCTCGATTTGTTTTTCGGAAAGTTCCGGGAAATATTTCTGGATTAACGCTACTGACATACGATTGAATATAAATAGCAAAAATAAGTTTTATTTCATAGTAAGAATAATGTTTTTGAGAGATTATAGTAATCACCTGATTTTCAAAATTGTTTGTTCAAAAAAAACACAATAAGTTCAAACTTCATCCACATAAAGTTTTTTATCTATATTTGTTAAAACGACAAAAAGAATACATGAATAAACTTTCAGACCGAGTAAACAGGTTAGGATACTCACAGACTTTCGTCATGTCAAATAAGGCTAGAGAAATGAAAGCCAGCGGAATTGACGTTATTTCTTTAACATTGGGAGAACCAGATTTTGATGTTCCGGACAATATAAAACAGGCAGCTTTTGATGCCATCAACGAAAATTACAGCCACTACTCTCCCGTTCCGGGATTTTTAGAACTTCGACAGGCAATTTCAGATAAATTAAAAAGAGACAATCAATTAGATTACAAACCAACACAAATCTGTGTTTCAAACGGCGCAAAACAGGCAATCATAAATGTTTTGGCAGCAATCATCAACGACGGTGATGAAGTGATACTTCCTACTCCATATTGGGTTAGCTATGATGAAATGGTGAAAATGATGGGCGGAAATTCTGTTATGCTTCCTACTTCGTATGTAACTGATTTTAAAATCACTGCCGAACAATTAGAAGAAGCAATTAATGATAAAACCAAAGCTGTCCTTTTCAGTTCGCCGTGTAATCCTTCCGGAGGATATTATACCTATGATGAATTGAAGTCTTTGGCAAAAGTGATTGCAAAATACCCTCATGTAACTGTAATTTCAGATGAAATTTACGAATACATCAACTATGAAACCCGATCGACTTCAATTGCTCAGTTTCCGGAAGTGTACGAACAAACCGCAGTAATCAACGGAATGTCTAAAGCCTTTGCGATGACAGGCTGGAGAATAGGATATTCTGCGTGCCCCGAATGGCTGGCAAAAGCGTGTGAAAAAATTCAGGGGCAAATGACAAGCGGTGCAAATACGGTTGCGCAAAGAGCTTCGATTGTCGCTTTAAAAACAGATCCTTCTGAATACAGATACATGATTGATGCTTTTGAGCAAAGAAGAAATGTCATGTTTGATTTAATAAAAGAAATCCCCGGATTTAAGGTTCTTTTACCAAAAGCTGCATTCTATTTCTTCCCGGACATTTCCTATTACATAGGAAAAACTTTAAATGGAACCGAAATTAAAGATGCTGATGATTTTGCCATGTTTATTTTAGAAAATGCCCATGTAGGATGTGTTGGCGGAGTTTCTTTCGGAAGTCCTGAATGTATCAGGTTTTCTTACGCAGCTTCAGAAGACGATTTGCGTGAAGCGATGAGAAGAATTAAACAATTACTAATGAACGTATAAAAAATAAAAAGTTCTTCCTGAGGAAGAACTTTTTTAATTTAATCTAAAGAGAACCACCTTCTACAGGTATTTCCGGTACTATAATATAGCATTCTTCATTAATTGCGACACAAACATCAGCTTCGGGGCAGTAATACCTTCCAGGAGGGCACTTTGAAGTAACTGCTGCTCCTCTAATTGTTTTCAGTTCTTTTCTTGACAGACTTTTTAAATTTTTCATAATAATAGTATTTGGTTGTTTATAAAATTTTTCAGTTTCTATTTTCTAAAATTAATAAATAATTTTTATTAATTTAAATTTATTTTTTTCATAATCAACATATTATAAAAGAAATTTTCACAAAAAAGTAAAGGAAACTTTTTATAGAGATTATTTTATACAACAGGAACTGGTGAATTTGATTTTAAATCATATCACAAGGATGACAGTAACTCATACCTTTTCTTTATTTCAAAAATTACCGTGATAAAACTACATCGAATACAATAATTAATTATATTTGACACAACAAAAACACATTTATGGAAAGCGAAAATTTCGATCCCTCTGTATTCGGCACTTGCCGTTCTTTTCAAGACTGGCTTCACGACAAAACCAACTCTATGGTTTATTGTCTTTTGACCATAGACGGAAAAGAATTTCTGAGAAAAAACAGCTATGAAGTAGAACTTCACCAGAAAACCAATGACCACGATACTTTTACCATTACCGTTCCGGATGATGCTTTAGACACATTCAAAGGGTATGTAATGGAAAATTCCAGGAAATTACTCGGAAAAGAAATAGGAATTACCTATTGGCGTTTTGGCGAATCCCGGTATTATTTTAGAGGCATCATCGGAAAAATCCGCAACAAAAAAGACGAAGGTGGCGGTTACGGAGATTTGCACATTACAGGATTTGCACCAGGCATTTTGTTAGAAAGCGGAAAAGACTGTCAAAGTTTTGAAGACAAAACACTGGAACAGATCATCAAGCAAATTAACGAAGAATATCCAGCAGAAGCACAGGTAGAGATTACTTCCAATCACCTGAATGCTTACAACAAAAAAGCCCTTCCTTACACCGTTCAATACAAAGAATCTGATTATCAGTTTATCCGGAGACTCGCTATTCGTCACGGAGAATATTTGTATTACAACGGTGAAAAGCTGGTTTTTGGAGGTCAGGTACAGCCTGTTTTGAAGCTTAGGGAAAATATGGACCTGATCGATGTTGAATTTGAGATGCGGATGCAGGCGCAGGAATTTACCTTCACAGGGTATGACACGCAGAGCGGAGCCAAAATAGAAAAACACAGCAATGGTGTACAAAGCGAGTTCAAGGAAAGTCCTTTTCAGGCAATTGCGGTCATTGCTTCGAAAACCATTTTTAATAAAAAACCAAAAATGCACTTCAACCATACCGGAATCCAAAACCGGTCAGAAGGGCAATTGGCAGAAGCAGTTCGGCTGGAAAAAGAAAAGCGGGAGAACCTGATGCAGGTAAAAGGCAGAAGTAAAACTCCCGAACTGAAAATAGGCGGAAGAGCCCAGCTTTCGGATATCAACGGCAAAGCGATGGAAACCTACCGGATTATAGAAATCAAGCACGTTTATGAGCCGGGTGAATATTACAACGAGTTTGTCGGAATCCCCGATTTATTCAATGCCTCCCCTTACATTGATACCGAAGCCGTACCGAAAGGCGAAGAACAACCCGCAAGAGTGATGGACAACAACGACCCGATGGGAATGGGAAGAGTACGGGTACAATTTCCGTGGCAGGAAGATAAAGGACAGAAAACGCCTTGGATCAGGTTGATACAACCACACTCAGGATCAGGCAAAGGTTTCCATTTTATCCCGGAGATCGGTGAGGAAGTTCTGGTAAGCCACGAAGCCTAGAATGCAGAAAAACCTTTTGTGATGGGAACGCATTATAATGGGAGTGAAACGAGTTCGTACCACACTTCTGGCAATGATAAGAAAGTAATCCACACACGAAGCGGAACCAAGATTATTCTGAATGATGCAGAAGGTTCTGTTTTCATTGAAGATCCGAGTGGAAATACGTATTTGATGGATGGACAGGGAAATATTAATGTGAATGCACCCAATGACATGACTTTTACTGCCGGAAAAAATATGAACATTAATGTTGGTCAAAATATGACGACAACGGTGGGAATGAATTGTTCTGAAACCGTAGGAATGAATAAAACGGTTGGTGTAGGAATGATGAGCATGCTCAATGTAGGAACTGATTTTGTAACCAGTGTTATTGGAAAGCTTACACATTATGTAAAAGGCAATCTGGAAACTTTTGCTGAAAAAGAGCATAAACTCACCAGTCTGAAAGGAATTAATGTTGCCAGTCAAGGCAAAGTAGAACATCATGCCGAAAAGCAGGTGGAAAATAACAGCGGTGAACAATCTAAAAGCCATTAGCATGAGCATTGAATATTTTGTAGAAGGCGAGGTAAAATTTGAGGTAGGAGGAGATTATTTGACGTATTCTAAAGAAAATATTATCCACAGCAGTGCCATATCGGTAGTGCAACAGGGGAAAGAAAACGGCGTAAGCTATAAAAAGCCAAAAGAAATAAATCCGGATGATAAGCCCGTCAATATTATAGAAGTAAGCCTTAATCTTTTTTTTGACGGTACACAGAACAACAAAACCAATACCGAAGCCGGGAAAGATCATAAAAATTCTAATCACGAAGATGACAGCTATACCAATGATTTTTCCAACGTAGCCCGAGGTTTTGATGCCGTAGAACCCAATGCTGAAAATCAAGTAAGCTACTATATAGAAGGTATTGGTACAGAAGATTTAGAAAGTGAATCAATACCATTCACCACGAAACCCAACAACGCAGGAATACCTTTTGGTACAGGATCACGCGGAGTACCTGGAAAAGTTACCAAAGGTTGTATAAAAGGTGCTGAAGTCCTAAATAAATATGCGGGTAAAAAGGGTATTCATCTGAAGGTAAATGTGTACGGATTCAGCAGAGGCGCTACTGCGGCAAGACATTTTGTACATATTGCGACCCATCCTGCAAGAGTATTGAAAATGAACAATAAAAAAGGTATGGCATTAGCGCCTTTTGATGATCCAGATAAGCGTATTGAAGTAGCATTGGATGACCCTTTGGTAGAACAGCACGGTTATTTTGGGGCTTGTTTACTATATTGGGAAGTAATTCCCTACAAGATCAGTTTCAATTTTGTGGGATTATACGATACGGTTGCTGCGTACGGGATGGATCATAGGGGAAAAAGTGTGGCAGGTGTGAGCATCATAGATGATGATACCAAGCAGTTAGGTTTGGATGCGGTAAAAAAAGCATACTTTGTACTGCAGTTAGCGGCAGATGATGAGCACCGGGATAATTTTGATCTGACCAATATTAAAATGTCGGGGCTAAAAGGCCTTGAATTTACCCTTCCCGGTGTGCACTCAGATATTGGCGGCTGCTACGTGGAAATGGCAGAAGAAATAGTAGATTTATACCAAGAAGAAGGAAGTGGTGCCGAAATTGAAAAATTCCGAAAAATCCTTATCGAAGAAGGCTGGTATAAAGATAGCCGCGAAGAGATCTGGATAGAAAGGCTATCTCCTCACGTACATGGGGTAGACTCGAGATTTATATTAAAAGGCAGGCGACAGCTTCACAATACCTATGATAAAGTCTCGCTCAATACCATGTTCCATTACTCCAAGCAATTTGAGGTGAAGTATGATGAAACTCTTATAAAGAGTCATCAGATTCAGGATTCTTTTTTAGGGAAGATATACAATCAGCTTCTTAATTATTTGAATGCCTGCAACACTTTGAGAAGTACCTATATTGAGGAGTATAATAAAACCAATTCTTCCGGAGATTATTGTGAAAAAATAAAAACGCTGCATTACGATGAGTTTATAAACCCGGAAGATCTTAAAAGCCTCCGAAACCAATACCTTCACTGGTCAGCAAGTGTCACCAAGTTTGGTTTGGGTCCACGGACAGGTAAGGTCACCAATGGGAAAGAACGTAAAAGAAATATACAGGATGGATAATATAAAATTAAAATACATATTTCAAAATATTGTATGCTTTATATTTTGTATTCAACTAATGCAATGTCAAAAAATGAAAGATAAAAAGATGGCTTTTCAGGTGGAGATATGCTCTCCAACAACGAAGTATAGAATAGAGCCGGTAGCAGATAAGATTAAAACATTGGAAGTTACCCCTGCAGGACTGCCCTATGGTGGTTCTTCCGGACGATGGGGAGATTCCGGATCAACTTGGACAGAACAGTACGGAACACCTATTGGTGCAGATATCACCTATTATTCTCCCTATGAGAATGTTTTTTACAGGTTAGATGTCGATTTCCCTGTAGAAACTATAAAAGATTATATGGAGCGTGCTTATTCAATTTGGGATGACCTTAAGGGTGAAACACAGGAATATAAAAGAATGGGAAGAGGTTACAAAGCTTCTGATGGTACTAATTCTTACGATAGTTTTTCAACATTGGTTTTCGGTTTTGCTCCAAAAGGAATGGTTGTAGTGTGGCTGAACTTTGGGAATACACGTATTGAACTAGGGCGTTATCAGGCAATTATCGTCAATAATAAAGAAGCAATAGCTAAAGCAAAAGAAAATTACACTAAAATATATAGAATAACCACCGAATTAACTTACAAAAACATGAAAGAAATTGGTGGATATCCAAGCCCTCAAGAAACGCCTCAAAAATGGGATAATTACAGAATACGTTATCAATGGCGTGCTGTGGTTTCATCTAAAAATCCTAAATTCAGATTATTTGAAATTCTTAACTACACTTTTAATGGTGAAAAAGAGGGCGCATTAAGACCCTGGGCTTTGGATATGCCGTATAAAGAGCGTGCTATTCCTCAGGAAATGGTTTTTACCTGGGAAACGGGAAAAGAAAAGTCTGAAAAATTTAATGCGAGAGCATTTTTCGATTGGGAAAAAACGAATGAAGCTTTTAAAAAAGAAACGGGTAAAATAGATATGCAGGTAAAAATTTCGGATGACAATAATTCAATTGAGATTTTGCTTAATGGTAAACCTTTAGCATCAGACAGCATCCGTATTTACCAATGGGAAGGAGATTATAAGGAAAGTTATAAGTAAGATAAAAACCTTTTCCAAGATAAAAAAGGTTTTTTATTTCCCCTAAAGACTTTAAGAAATCAATATCTTCAGTGGTCAGCAAGTATTACCAAATTTGGTTTAGGACCAAGAATAGGAAAAGTAACGAATGGGAAAGAACGAAAAAAGAAATATACAGGATGGATAACATAAAAAACTTTACTAAATCCTTACTACTTACGAGTGTATGCTTTATACTTTGCATTCAATTAGCACAATGCCAGAAAATGAAAAATGAAACATTAGACTTTCAGGTGGAAATTTCTTCACCGGCAACAAAATATAGAATAGAACCTGTATTCGATAAAATCAAGACTCTGGAAGGAAACCATGCGGGCTTCCCTTATGGTGGCTCATCCGGTAGTTGGGGCGATTCCGGAAAAGGTTGGACAGAGCAGAACGGAACTCCCATAGGAGCAGATATTACATACTATTCCCGTTACGAAGGAAATGAAACTTTTTATCGCTTAGATGTAGATTTTCCTATAGATGTCATAAAAGATTATATGGAACGGGCATATTCAAGGATAGATGACAAAGAAGGAGCTACTGAGGAATATAAAAGGTTAGGAAGAGGTTTTAAGTCGGGTGGCGGCAAAGCGTATAGTAGTTTTTCTGCTTTGGTTTTTGGTTTTGCGCCCAAAGGCATGGTCGTGGTATGGCTTCGTTTTGGTTCTGGCGGAACCCAGATCGAACTAGGCCGATATCAGGCAGAGCCTCTTACAGATGCTGCCGAAATCGCCAAAGCGAAAGAAAAATATTTGAAAACGTATAGAATAACACAGGAACGATACAATGAAGCTATTAAAGAGTTGGAAATTCCCGATGCTTCTCCAAAACAATGGGACAATTACAGGATACGTTATCAGTGGAAACCTGTTGTTATTTCAAAGCATCCTAAATTTGAACTGATGGAAATTATGAACGACTATTACAATGGTGAGAAAGATAACATGCTTCGTCCGTGGGTTTCCAAGCCCGCAATACGGGAAAAAGGAATTCCCAGAGAGATTGATGTTTTTTGGCAAACCGGAAAAGAGAGTTCAGAACATTTTCAGACAAATATTTTCTTTGATTGGGAAAAAACCAATGAAGCATTCAAGAAAGCAGGCAATACAGTAGAGATGCGGGTGAAGATTGCAGAAGATAATAATACTGTAGAGGTATTTCTTAATAATCAGCCTTTGAAAACGGATAGTATAAGAATCTTTGGCTGGTCAGAAAGTATGGAAAAAAATTGGTTTAAAAGTTTGGAATAATATTGCAAATAAAACAGGAATGCAGCACCATAAAAAAACAGATCTTAAAACACTAACCTACCAAGCGCCTGTCGTGTTGGTGCGTTATAAGTTTCAGTCATATTTGCTGTATAATTCGGAGACCAGTGCTTACCTGTATTTAGATCCCCATCGTGGAATCTGCTTTTCCGATGACCTGGGAAACCATTTTGTGTGTGGTGCAATGATTACAAAAATCAAAACTGATTGCGAAAACATTGATCTAGAACTTGGGAAGTCGGCGTATGTAAAAAGTTTGGGATTCTATTATCATACCCTGCTCTGGAGTGAAGTGTACCAAAAAGCCACCGATTATTTCACTATTTTTTCGGAATAAAGGCACACTAAATGAAAAAGATTGATTTAGAATGAAGAAAAAACTTTTCCACTTTAATAGGAGATAGAAGTTCTTGATCTTCAGGTGCAATAGATTTATTTAAGTACGCGAATTAATAAAATTATGAGTGGTGTGTTGCCCACTCTCCTGCTTAAATTTGAAAGATAGATTTGTATAGTTTTTCATTTAGTTGACACATATAAAATAAATATTTATAACACGTTTATCTATAAATATCTAAGCAATTTATGTAGTCTCGGAGAATTTAAATAATTTTAAGATGCTGTCAGGATGATGAACTATACATTCAATATATAAACTCAGTAAATGATTATAGATTTTATTTATCGATATGGATAATTTCAATAGATAAAAATTGTATATTTGCACCATTAAATTATAAATCAAAAATTAGAAAATTATGTCTTTAGTAGGTAAAAAATTTCCAAACGTAACGATTGATGCAATGTCTGAAATGGGTGATGATCTTAAAATCAACATCTTTGAAGAAACTACAAAAAACCAGCAAAAAGTGATTTTGTTCTGGTATCCAAAAGATTTTACTTTCGTTTGCCCGACTGAGCTTCATGCTTTTCAAGAGGCTTTAGGTGAATTCGAAAAAAGAAATACGAAAGTAATCGGTGCTTCTTGTGATACAAACGAAGTACACTTTGCATGGTTAAACGTTTCAAAAGACAACGGGGGTATTGAAGGAGTTACTTATCCGCTTTTAGCTGATACTCACAGACAATTGGCAAACTTATTAGATATTGTTGATCAGGATCTGGAATTTGACGAAGAAGGAAATGAGTATTTCACAGGTTCAAATGTAACATACAGAGCAACTTATTTGATCGATGAGACCGGAAAAGTATTCCACGAGTCTGTAAATGATATGCCTTTGGGAAGAAACGTAAAAGAATATTTAAGATTAATCGATGCGTACACACACGTTCAAAAGCACGGTGAAGTTTGCCCTGCAAACTGGGAAGAAGGAAAAGATGCTATGAAAGCAGACAGAACTTCTACTGCTGAATATTTAGCAAAGAACTAAATTTTAATATAACAATGTAGCAATCTAGCAGTATACCAATTTTAAAATCTCTTTTTTAATTGGTACATTGATAAATTATTTGATTGCTACATTGTTTATTTTTTTTCTTTAAAAAATAAACTTATGTATACAGAATTAACAGAAGATACGCTGCAAAATATTGTGAGCGACAATGAAAAAGTAGTGGTACAATACGGAGCAACATGGTGCGGAAACTGCAGAATTATGAAGCCTAAATTCAAAAAACTGGCTTCGGAAAATGATGCAATCCCATTTTTGTATGTAGATGCTGAAAAACTTCCTGAAAGCAGAAAATTAGCTAAAGTTGACAATCTACCAACCTTTGCTATTTTTAAAAACGGCGAATTGGTGAATCAGGTTCAGTCTAATCAGGCGGAAAGTTTAATTAACTTATTCAATGAATTATAATATGAATTCGTAATTCTGCGAATCCATATAAAAAATAAAATCACACATGAAATTACCTGTAATCAGACAATTTTATCAGAATCAGACCCCTGAAAATTTGGAAAAAACTTTAGAGGTTTTAGAAAGTTTCAGTGAGTTCAGAGGAACAAGCGAAGAAGATCTAAATGTTGCCGGAGAATTGATTACCAACATCTGCGGAGCTTTAGAAGTTCACGCCAATGTACAAAATGGCATGAGCGAAAAAGATGCTTTAAACTCTTTTGCTCAAAAGGTTTTAGGATCAATCGACAAATAATAAAATTCTAAGAGTTCATATTCTTAAAACAAAAAAATCCTGATGCATAATACATCAGGATTTTTAGTTTAGTGTATTGAATTTAACTCTTTCTGTTTAAAACATTTAAAATCAGCAGGAGAAAATTTTTTAATTTTACTTGATTTGTTTGTAAGGTTTCACGCCTAATATTTTCCCGTCTTCCTGAAAAACTGCGGTGATAATTTCTTTCGGATCAGATTTAGATTTATCATCAGAATATTTATACTGAATCATAGGATAATTTTCACCATTCATCAAAGATTTGTATCCTGTTTTATAAATTTCCGTTTTTCTCGTAAAATCAATTTGTTCCAAAAGCTTTTGATAAACTTTCTCTGTAAATGATGGTTTTGCTTTTTCAGAAAGCAGACTTTCTACTTTAGCTTTATCCGAAACTTTTAAAGCTGAGATAAACTCCTCAAATTTTCCGTTAAAAAGTTCTTTCTGACTTTTACTGAGTTCTAATTTCTGCTCAGTTGTTCGATTATCTTTTACTACTTCTGCTTTTTTTACCTTCTGTGAAAAACACAGCTGGAACGTTAAAAAAGAAAGTATGACTAATATCTTGTTCATATCATGGATTTTGGTTGACAGGTAAATTTAATGATAATTATTATATAACTTCCAAAAATCTCATCGTATCTACATTATCAGCATACGTATCAAGTCCCGGATTCTGAGCTTCGCCGAAATGTATCGTTTCAATTCCCAAGTCGTTTTTACCAACCACGCATTGAATATTTTCTTCATTTTCACTGATGAAATTTTTTACTTCATCCAAAGAAGAATATCTACTGAAATGAATGACAGACAACGGACTGAACAATTTTTCGTCTTCCTTCAGCATAACAAAATTATTATCCCAGAATTGATCCTGATTCAAAAGATAAACTGCTCTGTTGTAATCATAATTATTGGCATATTTATTATGATTAATGATTTCTTTAAAATCAATAAAACTTTCAAAAACCCTGTCAATAATAAAATTTTCCGGAATAAAAAGTCTCGTCACATTTCTGCAACCTAACCCAAAATACCGGAAAATATCCTGAGCCAAAAGTTTTAATTCCGCTTCTGTTTCATCACCTTTTATCACGGCAACCGAAGTTCTGTTTTTTCTGATAATACTTAAATGATTTTTAAAGTAATAATCTAAATATCTCGCCGTATTATTGCTTCCTGTAGCTATTACGGCATCAAAGTCGGTCAGTCTTTCAACAAACTCATATTCAATTTCATGATCAGAAAATTCTTTCCATTTTTTTAATAAAAAAGGAATCATCTGCTTGTCTTTTGAAGATAATTTAATCAGTGGAACATGATTGCTCAAAACCACCGAAATCACATCATGCCATCCGACTAAAGGAATATTTCCGGCAAGAATTAATCCTACTCTTTTTGTCGTTTTTGAAGGAGAATAATTGCTTAACCAGGAATTAAGATTTTCCTCATTTAACAAATCTGCCCATTGCTTCAATGCAAATCTTTGATTTTCTGTGGTAAACCAAGGATTTTCGATTTCAGATTTTTTAATGACTGATTCAAATTCAGAATCATTCTCATTAAAATCTTCATTATTTTCTGACAAATAGCTTTTTATATAATCACTTAATTTAATAAGTCCCAAAACTTGTTTTTCGATATTCATAATTACTGTAAAAGTGGGGAATATTTTGTAATTTTGTGCAAATTTAAAAAAAATTAGCGATGGCTATTAAAATAACTGATGAATGCATCAATTGCGGCGCTTGCGAACCGGAGTGTCCGAATAATGCAATCTATGAAGGAGCGGTAGACTGGAAAGCTTCCGAAGGTACAGAATTAAAAGGTACTGTGACATTACCATCAGGATTAACTGTTGATGCAGATGCACCACAAGAACCGGTAAATGATGATGTCTATTTCATTGTAACAGACAAATGCACAGAGTGTAAAGGCTTCCATGAAGAGCCACAGTGTGCAGCAGTTTGCCCGGTAGATTGCTGTGTTCCGGATGAAGATCATGTAGAGTCTGAAGAAACTTTGCTTAATAAAAAAGCATTTTTACACGGTGAATAAAATACGCCGTCTCATTTTTGTTGAGACGGTTTTTTTTTCTTTATATTTAAATTTAATTCAAATACTGAATAGCAGATTGAGAAATCAGCACAATCCCAATAAACAAAAAGTAAAATTATGAGCAAAAAGCACAATTTCAGCGCACGAACCATGTATCTTACCTCAGGAAGTTTTCGAAAAATCAGCAGAAGCGATTTTAGATTTTAACGGTATCGGATTATCTCTTCTTGAAATTTCGCACAGAAGCAAAGATTTTGTTGCGGTGATGGATGAAGCTCGGGCAATCGTAAAAAGACTGATGAATTTGGGTGACGATTATGAAGTTTTGTATTTAGGAGGTGGCGCAAGTCTTCAGTTTGCGATGATTCCTTACAATTTGATGAAGGTTGGCGGAAAAGCAGCTTACCTTGATACAGGAACATGGGCTGCAGGAGCTGTAAAAGAAGCAAAAAAAGTAGGAACAGTAGATGTTGTAGGTTCTTCAAAAGAAAGACAACTACTCTTTTATCCCAAAAGATTATACGGTAGGTTCAGAATACGATTATTTCCACTGTACTTCAAACAACACAATCTACGGAACTCAGATGAAATCTTTTCCTGAAGTAGATACTTTGATGATTTGCGATATGAGTTCTGATATTTTTTCAAGACAATTAGATTTTTCAAAATTTGATTTAATCTACGCCGGAGCTCAGAAAAACATGGGACCTGCAGGAGTAACTTTAGTGGTAATCAAAAAAGAAATTTTAGGAAAAACAGGCAGAGAAAATATGTTTTCGATCTTAGATTATTCTGAGCATATTTCTAAAGAATCAATGTACAATACTCCACCGGTTTTCCCTGTGTATGCATCTTTACTTACATTACAGCATTTAGAAAACAATGGAGGAATTGCCGCTGCTGAAGCAAGAAACGAAGCAAAAGCAAAACTTTTATATAATGAAATTGATACCAATCCAATGTTTGAAACATTTTGTGTTGAAGAAGACCGTTCTTTGATGAATGTTTCATTTAAATTAATTGACGACAGCAAAAAAGAAGAATTTGATGCTGCATGGAAAGCTGCCGGAATCAGCGGATTGAACGGTCACAGAAGTTTAGGGGGATACAGAGCAAGTATGTACAACGCCTTACCTCTTGAAAGCGTGCAGGTTTTGGTGGATGTGATGAAGTCAATAAAATAACTTAAATTAGGCAACACAAAAAATTAAAAAGATTAAGAGATTTTTAGATTTAAAATGAAAGACAAAATTGTCTGAAATCTAAGTTCTGAAATCTAAACATCTAAAACAACAATATGAAAGTCTTAGCTAACGACGGAATTTCCAAAGCAGGTGAGCTTGCTTTAAAAGAAGCAGGAATCGAAGTGCTCGATAACAGAGTTGCGCAGGATCACGTTATCAGTTTCATTAATGAAAATAACGTTGACGTTCTTTTGGTGAGAAGTGCTACCAAAGTAAGACAGGAATTGATTGATGCTTGTCCGAGTTTGAAAATTATCGGAAGAGGCGGCATCGGCATGGATAATATTGATGTTGAATATGCCATTGAAAAAGGTCTTTACGTAATCAACACTCCCAATGCATCTTCGAGATCAGTGGCTGAGCTGGTGTTTGCGCATTTCTTTTCTTTAGCAAGATTCTTACATGAATCCAACCGATTAATGCCGTTGGAAGGAGATACGAATTTCAATGCTTTGAAAAAATCTTTCAACAATGCTTACGAACTTTCTGGTAAAACTTTGGGAGTTATCGGATTTGGAAGTATTGGTCAGGAAGTGGTGAAGATGGGAATTTCTTTGGGGATGAAAGTTAAAGTTCTGACAAGAAAACCAAAGACCAAGACAATCAGTTTAAGTTTTTTTGACGGACAAACCGTTGATTTTGAAGTTACATCAACCAACGATTCTGATGCTTTCTACAAAGACACTGATTTTATCAGCATCAATACTCCGAAAACAAATGAATATGTAATAGATACACCTCAATTTGAAAAAATGGAAGATGGTGTGTTTATCGTAAATACTGCAAGAGGTGGTGTCATCAACGAAGTAACCTTAATCAATAACATCGAATCAGGAAAAGTTGCAGGAGCTGCACTCGACGTTTTTGAAACCGAACCGACTCCCGAACTGATTTTATTAATGAATCCAAACCTGTCCCTTACACCCCATCTTGGCGGAAACACCCTTGATGCTCAGGAAAAAATAGGTGTTGAGCTTGCCGAACAGATTATTGAGATTAAAAAGAAACTATAAATTATATATGCCAGTTTTTAAACCTTTCCGTGGAATAAGACCTCATA
Organism: Chryseobacterium sp. AC405b; assembly: GCF_979258685.1. Classification (NCBI taxonomy): domain Bacteria; kingdom Pseudomonadati; phylum Bacteroidota; class Flavobacteriia; order Flavobacteriales; family Weeksellaceae; genus Chryseobacterium; species Chryseobacterium sp. AC405b. Next base: position 2,640,076 of record NZ_OZ409877.1, on the reverse strand, counting down.
AAGATCATGAGGCTACATTTCCTACTCATCCTTTAGATAATTTCACTCAGGCTGAAATCACTGAAAAAGCTCAAAAAGAGAAAACTTACATCAATATGATAAAACCCTATGTTGTAAGTAAATCTAAAGATGTCGACCGGAATTTAAGGAAAATACGTTCAACTTTTGAAGAGCTGATGGATGATAAAACACTCGTTCAGGACAGTTCGTCATATTATCTGTATGAGCAAATTTATCCTAATAAGCAGGTTTTCAGAGGGCTTCTCGGTCTAACGAACATAGAAGATTTCTGGGCAGGTAAAATAAAACGTCACGAAAGTACAATTCCTCAGCGAAAAGAGAAGCTGGCTCATTATTTAGATAAAGTAAACCTTCAGGCAGAGCCTGTACTGCTCACTTATCCATCCAATTCTAAGATAGAGTTACTGATGAATCATGAGGAGAAAAATGTTCCGATTTTCAATCATGTTGATTCAGTGGGAATCAGACACAAAATCTGGAGAATAGATAACCGTTTGAAACTTCAGCAGTTCAAAGAAGTAATTGATCAGATCGATTCTTTCTACATTGCAGATGGTCACCACAGAATTGGTTCCACAGCGATTCACGCAAAACGTTTGAAAGATAAAAACAAAAAACATAATGGTACAGAAGCGTATAATTTTGTCTACAGCTTTATAGTTTCCAACCAATCTATAAAAATTCATGATTACAACAGAATCGTTAAAAGCATCGGAGATCTTTCCACTGAAGAATTCCTTAAAAGACTTGAAAAATATTTTTTAATTCACGAAAAAGAAGAAACTCCATACTATCCGTCACAGAAATTCCATATTTCTATGTATATTGATGGTAAGTTCTACTCTCTTCATGTGAAACATGACCTTCGTTCGCAGGAAATGTCTTTAGATAATCTTGATCACCATCTTTTAGATAAATATATCATTAAAGATATTTTAAAAATTGAAGATTCAGACAGTTCAGATCAGATCACTTACAGCAAAGGAACTTCAAATATTGAAGGAATCAAGCTTTTGAAAGAAAAAGTGGATAACGGTGAAGGTAAAGTAGGTTTTGGCGTTTATCCTGTAAGTTTTAATGACATGATTAAAATTTCTGATTTAAAACTTCGTATGCCTCCAAAATGTACATTCATCGAACCAAAATTGGTTACTGCATTATTAATGTACGATATGAAACAATAAAAGCTTTCTGCTTTTTGCAAAAAATTAATTCAATATTAAAAATCCTCAAAATTACTCTTCTGCAAAAGAAAATAATTTTGGGGATTTTTTAATAATATGAGTATTTAATCTAAAACTTTTGTTGTCTTTGCAAAAGTGATTCCTTTACGAACTTAAATATTTAGTGAAAAACTCTTTGCGCCTTTGTATTAAATTGAATATTAATAAAAACCAATATTTATAAGAGTTAGTGAATTTTTCTTTATTTTTATGCACCGAAAGAAAAAGGTCAGTAAAAATGAAAAAACTCTTACTCATCATACTTCCACTCTTTTTGAGTGGATTTTTGTTTTCTCAAAAGAAGCCTGTCAGAAAACCGAAACCAATTCCGAAATTTAATTATATAGAAGAATTTAAAAAAATTTCTGATGAAATAATGACCAACGGAACGGCGTATGATAATCTCGGCGAACTGACGAAAGGTGTTGGTGCACGTTTCAGTGCAACTCCCGGTTATGCAAAAGCAGCCGAATGGGCAGAGAAAAACCTTAAAGAAGTAGGTGCAGAAAACATCTGGAAACAGGAAGTAAGAGTTCCTGTCTGGATCAGAGGCAGAGAATCATTACAGATCAAAGCCGGAAACGGAGAATGGAAAAACATCCGAATGCTGTCTTTCGGAAATTCTGAAGGTACCGGCGGAAAAGACATGATTTACGATATTCTCCTGGTGAATGATGTACAGGAATTGGTGAATCTGACAAGTGCGCAGGTAAAAGATAAAATTATTTTTGTCAATTATCCTATCGATCAGAAAATCATCAGCACCGTAGATTCTTACCTGATTGCTGCTAAATCTAAACTACTTTCAGCTTCTGTTATCGGCAAAAAAGGAGCGAGAGGTTTGATTATAAGATCATTAACAACTGCGTCAGACGATATTCCTCATGCTAAACAAATTTATTACGAGCCTGATGATAAGGTAAAAATTCCTGCCGTTACAATTGGTGTGAGATCTGCGGACGAGCTGGAAAAACTTCTGAAAAAACAAACTGTAAAAGCAAAACTCAATATGACCGCCGAATCAAAAGGCGAAACCATCAACCATAATATCATTGGAGAAATTCCTGGTAAGAAAGATGCTAAAGTCATTGTTTTGGGAGCGCAGCTCGATTCTTGGGATTTTGCGGAAGGTGCTCATGATGACGGTTCGGGAGTGGTGCAGTGTCTGGAAGTTTTAAGAACCTTCAAGGCATTAGGTTACGATAATAATCACACCATAAGAGTTGTATTATACGCCAACAGCGAAAACGGTGGACAAGGGAGAGAAATCTATGCCGCCCAAGTAAAAAAGAAAGAGGAAAAACATATTCTTGCCTTCGGTTCAGATTCCGGGGGGTATTCGCCGAGAGGGTTTTCTCTTGATATGTCTCCCCAAAGACGACGCCTGATTTTCCCCTGGAAAGAATATTTTCTACCTTACGGAGTGTATGATTTTGATCAAACTGATGCCATCCAGGATATTGCTCCACTTAAAAAACTGGACATCCCGTTAATGGAAATGGTGGTGGATACCCAAAGATATTTTGACTATCATCACTCTGAGAAAGATACTTTCGATAAAGTGAATAAACGAGAATTGCTTTTAGGAGCGGTTGTGATGACACAGATGGTTTTTATGATTGATAAGAATTGGTAGATGAAAAATATTCAGGCTTATAGAATTTAGTGATATGATTTCTTTAAAATCTACTCGGATTGAAAGCGTTTAAAATTAATATTAATTTAAAAACTCCTTCTTATCCATCGTAAAATCTAAAATTTTGCCGTCACGTTTTACTTTTATATTGATCTGATTTCCAGCTCTCTCAACCCTGTTCAGTAAATATTGACAAGACAGATCCTGATTTAAATTTTCAAAACTGGTGTCATTAATGCTTAAAATTTCATCGTCAACCTTTACCGGAATATCATTTCCCTGAAACACCAAAACTACTTTAGCTTTATAATCAATAAAACGGTAAGCGAAGCCGAAAGACTCCATTTTTGCAGGAGTATTTTTGATACGGTGTAGATAGATTTTATTATTCTGCCAATCGATGATGAATTGGAATTTTTTCAGGAATTCATTCCCCAGCAAACTGGAATTTCCGGTCATTACAATTTCGTTTTTAAATTTTTCTCCGCCCAATAGTAATTCTTCAGCTCTGAAATTATAAGAAGATTGAGGTTTTCCGGTACCGAATGCTCCCACTGAATTGACGCCATACATTTCTACAGATTTTACTTTTCCGTTTTTGGGATCGTAATAGTGATCTCCAATTTTAATAGATCCTGTAAATCCGGTATCAAAAGTAAAATTGATCTTTTGATCTAAAACCAGCCCTTCTATGATGGGAGTTTTCTGAGGTCTTACCGTAAAATTAAATACCGTTTCGTAACCATTTGTAGAAAACAGACTAAGATCTTTTGTAGCCTCAAGAAGATTTTCAGAATAATTGAATCTCCAGAATAATTTTGCCATCTGACTTGCTCCTACGATGCCGTCGATCTTTAGACAGCCAAATTCAGGACCTTCAAGATCGATTACTACTGCCCCTATATCTTTAAAAACAATCTGATCAATCGTCATTTCAGGAAGTATTGTAAAAATCTGCTCCTGCTTGTTCTTCTGCGAATCTCTTACTTTGCTGGAGTGTTTCTTTTTAAGATTCAGTTCGTTGTAAACAGCGTGGGAAATAACGGTTGGCGCACCTGTATCGAACAGAAACTGATAATATTTTCCGTTGATGAAAACTTTCACTAAAGGCAATTCGTTGGCAAAATTCAGATTAATTTTTTCAATAGGATTTGTAAGCACTGCTTCCCCACTTTCAAAAAACTTTTTCCCCTGTGCAGATAACGCCGTAATACAGAATATAAAAAACAAGAATACACTTTTCTTCATAGCGGTAATTTGTACTAAAATAGTGAAATATTTGATACTATTCTTTATTAATATGCAGTGAGACTTCTAAAAAAATGTATACGGTTATTTCGGAATGTTAACTTGCTATTTCTAAATTTCATGTTTATGTTTCGGAAGAAGATTTCTAGGTGTGAAAAGCGATTCATGAGAATCGCTTTTTTAATCAAATCTTATCCAAAACCTTCTTCGGCAGCAACTTTACCAGCTGAGATTTGAACTCCTTGTCTGCAAACACCAACTTCCATGCTTTTTTATCTTTGCTTACCGCACAGGCTTTCATGGGAGCATTGATGATGTAAGAACCTTCATTGGCTATATATTTTATGTTGGCTTTTCCGTATCTTGAGGTAAGCATCTCTCCTATTTTCTTTCTCATAGGCTCATCCATAGATCCTACATTTGCCTTCAGTTTCAGGTAATAATTGGTTATTGAAAAATATTCACCATTGATGAGTTCAGGGGTTTCAATATTCCCAAACTTTAGATCCTGTACATCGATTTTTACAAAAGGATTGTTGTAGGTCATATTCAGAAGCTGCGACATTTGATCTTTGGGAACGATGGTAAAATATTTGGGATAAATAGTGTTCATCGCCTGATCAATATTTTTAGATTTGATGCTGTTGGCAAAATAAGTGAGTGTCTTCTTGATTGCCAAACCATCGGGAGTTGCATTAGCCTGAGCAAAGGAAGAAAGAGAGAAAAATACCAGTAAAAGGGTGAAAAATTTTAATTTCATGATGATAAATTGTAATTGAAGTTGATATAATTGTCTCTTCGGAGAACTTTTTCAAATATATGTAAAATTCTGAAGTTCGTTCTCATAAAATCTTCTCCTGCAATTCAATATTTTACCACAGCGCATCCGATTTATATCAGTAATTTTGCACCGAAGAATTACTAAGCATGAAAACATTATTACATTATTTAAAACCTCATAAATGGTTGCTGATCTTATCTTTGGTTTTGGCAACGATCAATCAGGTTTTTTCTTTATTCGGACCTGCGATTACCGGAAATATATTGGATCAGCTGGTAACGCATCCCAATTTTTTTGATAAAGAAAAGCAGATGTCCAGAACATTGGATGAATATTTATACGGAACCGATCTTTATCATGGAGCATTTTATTTTCTTGGATTATTGATAGGAACTGCGATGGTGAGCAGAATTGCCAAAGCATTTCAGGATTATGTAGTGAATGTAATTACCCAAAAATTTGGGGCAAACATTTTCACAGACGGTTTGCAGCATTCTATGGCATTGCCTTATCAGGAATTTGAAGATCAGAGAAGTGGCGAAACGCTTTCTATTTTGACGAAAGTAAGAGAAGATTCTGTGAAATTTATCACCAATTTCATCAATATATTTTTCGGAATTCTGGTGAGTATTATTTTCGTTTCGGTATATGCCATTCGTTTGCACTGGTCGATTATGCCGGTATATGTGGTAGGAATTTTCCTGATTGCATTCATTACCAATTTATTAAGTAAAAGAATTAAAAACATCCAGAAAACCATCGTAACAGAAACTACGGGTTTAGCAGGAAGCACAACCGAAAGTCTTCGTAATATCGAAATTGTAAAAAGTTTAGGTTTAACAAAACAGGAAGTAAAACGTCTTAACAATAACACATACAAAATTCTCGGACTTGAATTAAAGAAGGTGAAAAGCATTCGTTCTTTAAGCTTTATTCAGGGGACGATGGTGAATTTCCTGCAACAGTTGATTACCCTTACTCTTTTATATTTAATTTTCAGAAATATTGTGACACCCGGACAGTATTTATCATTGATGTTTTACGGGTTCTTTATTTTCGGACCTATGCAGGAAATCGGGAACATCATCATCTCATATCGTGAAGCGGAAGCATCGCTGCATAATTTTGATAATTTAATGAAAAAACCTGTGGAAGAAAAGCCTCAGACTCCAAAACAGATTGGTGCAGTAGAAAAACTAGCTTTTGATCATGTTTCTTTCAAACATCAAACTGCATCTTACAAAGCATTAAACGATATTTCGTTTGAGGTAAAAAACGGAGAAACGATTGCATTTGTCGGACCGAGTGGTTCAGGGAAAAGCACATTGGTAAAGCTATTAGTGGGATTATACCGCCCGAAAGAAGGTTCTATTTTTTATAATGGAATCAATGGAAAAGAATTCGACTTTGATGAATTGAGAAATCAGATAGGTTTTGTCACTCAGGACACCCAGCTTTTTGCAGGAACGATTAAAGAAAACCTTTTGTTTGTAAATCCAAATGCGACAGATGAAGAGTTAGATTTAGCGTTAAAAAAATCAAGTGCAACGGCATTGATCGAAAGAGCAGAAAAAGGAATTGAAACCGTTATTGGTGAAGGCGGACTGAAACTAAGTGGGGGTGAAAAACAAAGAATTGCCATTGCAAGAGCATTATTGAGAAAACCTAACCTGTTGATTTTTGATGAAGCAACTTCAGCTTTAGACAGCATTACCGAAGAAGAAATCACGACAACCATCAAAGAAATTTCTGAAGAAAAAGAACAGATCACCGTATTGATTGCCCACCGACTAAGCACCATCATGCACGCAGACCGAATTTATGTTTTGGAACGCGGTAAAGTGATAGAAACGGGATCGCACGAAAATCTTCTGGATTTAAAAGGATTGTATTATGCGATGTGGAGACAGCAGATTGGTGAAAGAAAGGTGATTAAACCTATTAGTTAAGCTGATATGATGCTTAAAAAGTTGATAACCACCGTAATTATTCTTATTGTCATTTCTATTGATGGTCAGGATAAAACATTTGCGAAATTTCAGTTTGATAAGGTGATCATCTATGATTTCATCGGAGGGAAAGGAGCAGAAAGTATGTACATCATTGATGAAAACGGAAATGTATCGAAGACTGCAAAAAAGAAAGTTACATTAGATAAGGAAACAGTAAAAATCCTGAATGCAAAACTTGACGATAAGAAATCTTATGGAGCGGGAACTGCTGCCTGCTTTGATCCTCATCTTGGTATTGTTTACTATTTGAAAAATAAACCTGTTGCCCATATTTCAGTATGTATGGATTGTAACAGGTTACATTCCAGCAAAGACATATTAGCTCAAAAGCAAGGAAAAACGGGAAGCGGAAAAGATTCTTATTATCTATTGGATGGAATGAGTACGTCATTCAGAAATTTCATCAATGGATTACTGAAAAAACACAATTTTTCACACCAAATAAAATAATAGTATTTTTAAATCAAAATCAAAAAAAGCCATCTCTCACGAGACGGCTTTCTTATTTTTATCGTAATTCGACTAAGGAACTTTTACCAATTCCACATCGAAAATTAACCATGCATTTGCCGGGATAACACCTCCTGCACCTCTTTCTCCGTAAGCCATTGCCGGCGGAATCAAAAGTGTAGCCGTTTCACCTTCTTTCAACAAAAGAATTCCTTCGTCCCAACCTTTGATTACTCTTCCGGTTCCTACAGGAAACTCAAGAGGCTCACCTCTTTTGAATGAAGAATCAAACTCAGTTCCGTCTACTAATTTCCCTGCATAATGTACAGAAATATTATCACCGGCTTTTGGTGCTTTTCCTTCGGTCTTTTTTGTGATTTTATAGAACAAACCAGATTCAGTAACCTGCATTCCAGCTTTTGCATCTTCAACCATCTTTAGCTGATTAGCTTTAAATTCTTCTTCTTTCTTTTTCTTTTCAGCTTCTTCTTTAGCTAAAAATTCCTTATTTTTCTCCGCAATTTTAGCTTTACCTTCCGTGAAAGTTTTTGCAGCATCGTACCCTTTGTATTCGTCTCCTTTGCTGAAAATACTTACTTTTTCAAGTACGATATCCGTTTTAGGTTTATCCTGAGCTCCTTTTTCAACGTTAGCAATTGCGTCAATCACATCGTCTCCTTTTACAACTTCCCCGAAGATGGTGTGTCTTCCATCTAACCAAGGAGTAGCAATTTCGGTGATGAAGAACTGAGAACCATTGGTATTTGGTCCGGAGTTAGCCATTGATAAAATACCTTTTCCTGTATGTTTAAGGTCGTTTTTTTCGTCTTCGAATTTATATCCGGGATCTCCTGTTCCTGTACCTTTAGGATCACCTCCCTGAATCATGAAATCTTTGATCACTCTGTGAAAGATTGTTCCGTCGTAAAAAGGAACTCCTTTCGCTTTAGATTTGTTATCAATTTTACCTTCTGCAAGACCAACAAAGTTAGCCACAGTAACCGGTGATTTTTTGTCTTCAAACTTTACAATCAGGTTACCTTTTGTAGTTTGTAGATTGGCATAAAGTCCGTCTTTAAGCCCTTCGTAAGTTTCTTTGTCTACGTTCATTTTCTTATAAATTGGTGTACAACTTAACAGCGATGCACTTGCAGCTGCCAGAATTATATTTTTGTTAAACAATTTCATTTTATAGAACTTTTAATTTTATAATTAAAGGAATATCGTTATCTATTTTATTTTCGTCACCGTAAGTTCCGTAAGCCAATGATGATGGTACGAGAAGCGTTACTTCTTCGCCGTCATTCATATATCTTAAAGCATTTTCTACTGCTTTCAATTCATCAAAACGTCCGAATACCGCATTATTTCTGCTGATTGACTGGTCATAAATTTTAGTCTGATCAAAATCATAGAGATCATACGAATAGGAAATTGGTGAATTATCCGGTCTTCTCTGTCTTTTGTCGAAATTTTCTACCGTTGTCCAGTAATTAAGCTGAGTAGGATAAAATTTAATCTCCTGACTATTCACCCAATCCTGAATCTGCTGTCTTTCTAGAGCATTCAGATTTTTCATTCGGTTTCTGGAAACGTCGAGATCATTCTGGCTCAATACTCCACCTACAGGAGGATGAACCTGTGGTGCATTTCTTTTACAACTTAAAAGTCCTAAAGCAGATATGAGAAGTATTTTTTTCATAAAACTTTTGCGAAAATACGCATTTCAAAGGATATAAAAAAACAAAAAAAGCCAAGAAGAAATCCTGACTTTATATAATAATTAATTATTCGAAATTAAGCTGTTTCTAAAACATCTTTTTCAACCAGTACTCTCCATCCGAATGAATCTTCACTTACGTTATTCTGCAAGTTAACCAAATCATTTTTCAATAGTGCTGCATAACTTTCTTCATCAGAAAGTGTTGGAAGCTGCAATTTTTCTCCACGGTGTCCTAAGGCTTTGAATACAGTAGTAACAACAGCGGTACCTACACCCCAAACTTCTTTCAAAGTTCCGTTTTTGTGGGCTTCTACAACAGCTTTCACTGCAATAGGTTCAATTTTCATGTCAAGACCTCTCTTGTTTGCCAGCTGGATAAAGCTGTCTCTGGTAACACCATCTAAAATTTTCTCAGAAGTTGGCGGCGTATAAATAGTATCGTTGATTCTCACGAAAACATTCATTGTTCCGCTTTCCTCAAAATATTCGTGTGTTGCATCGTCTGTCCAGATAATCTGATCATATCCTTCTTCCATTGCTAATTGCGTTGGGTAAAAAGATGCTGCATAATTACCTGCTGCTTTTGCAGAACCTACTCCACCACTTGCCGCTCTAGAATAGTGATCAGAAATTTTCACTGATACAGGTTCAGAATAATAGCTTTTTGCAGGTGTAGCAACAATGGCAAACATATATTTATTGGCTACTCTGGCTTTCAGGGCTTCTTCTGTAGCGAAAATTAAAGGTCTGATATATAAAGACATTCCGTCTCCCTGCGGAATCCATTCTCTATCGATATTTACCAATGCTTTAAGTCCATCCAAAAACATTTCTTCGGTAACTTCCGGCATTGCAAGACGCTTTGCAGATTTATTGATACGTTCAAAATTCTTTTCGGGCCTGAAAAGGAAAACCTGTCCGTCATTGTCTTTGTAAGCCTTCATGCCTTCAAAACAAGCCTGTCCGTAATTTACTCCCATCATCGCTGGTGTAAATAATAAAGGACCGTAAGGAACCAATTTCACATCGCCCCATTTACCGTTTTCATATTCACAGATGATCATATGATCACTGAAAGTATTTCCGAACGAAAAATTATTGGGATCGAAAGTAGAAATTCTAGAGTTTTCTGTTTTTTGAATTATCATTTCTTAAAATTTTTATGATGTTCCACAAATTTAACATAATTTTCCAAATATAAAAATTTTGAAGTAAATTTGGAAAAAAATACCTTGAAAAGAGAAGTCATAACTACAAATGATGGTAGTAAAACACTATTTATCAGCGATTTAAATGAAAATTACCATTCACATCACGGTGCCTTACAGGAAGCAGAACACGTCTTTATCAATAATGGATTTATATTAATAAATGATTACGAAATTAACATTTTAGAACTCGGATTTGGAACAGGTTTAAATGTTTTGGTAACTATTAATGAATATTTAAAAACTGACAAAAATCATGTAGTCAATTATTTTACGCTCGAAAAATATCCCATAAATGAATCTGAAATAGAAAATTTAGCCTACTTCGACCATTTTGATAACCCAGAATTAAAAAATATTTATCAAAAAATTCATCAAACTGAGTGGGATAAATCCGTTGAAATTATTAAAGGTTTTAATCTGAAAAAAATCCAATGTGATTTTTTTGAGCTGAAAAATATTGACTTACCCAAGATTAACCTTGTTTATTTCGATTGCTTTGGTGCAAGAGTGCAGCCAGATCTTTGGGAGAAGCCACTGTTTGAAATAGTGTCCGACAAAATGAGTGTAAACGGACTGTTAACAACCTACTCATCAAAAGGCAGTGTAAGAAGAATACTGAAAGAACTTAATTTTAATGTAGAAAAAAAACAAGGCTAATCCCGGAAAAAGAGAAATGATCAATGCTATAAAGTTATGAGTTATTATTTAGACGTTAGAAGTTAGAAGTTAGAGGTTAGAAGTTGGGGGTTAGAGGTTGTAATAATTGAAATAGTGTATAAACTTGTAGACTCATAATTTATAACTCTTAATTTCTATCTTTTTTCCCTATTTTAGCTTTACAAAATAGTACCTATGATTGACAAAATAAACGTGAGAGTTTATGCTTGTGCTGTAAAAGATTATAAAGTTTTGACTTTGTTTGAAGAATATGCAGGACAGCCGTTATTAAAATTTCCCGGTGGCGGACTAGAATTTGGAGAAGGCTTAACAGCATGCCTTCATCGTGAGTTTGATGAAGAACTTAATGTGAAAATTGATATTTTAGAACATCTTTATACACAGGAAAATTTTTTAGTTTCTCGGTTCAGAGAAAATGAACAGCTTCTTACAATATATTATCTGGTAAAAATTGTGAATGAAGAAGATTTCCTTATTCTTGATCCCTGCATAGAAAAAACAGAATGGCTTCCAATCAATACGGAGATAAATCCTTTTACTCTCCCTGTAGACAAAATTGTTTTTGAAAAATTAAAAGAAAAATTCCTGTAAAAATTAACTTTACAGGAATTATTTTTATTTAGAAATTCTGAAATCTTTCGCACCTGGATAAGGCTGCAAATAACCTGAATTCCAGTTGGATTGCAATAATGATTCCAGAAACTCATCTGTTCTGTTTTTATGAGGATTGTATTGATCTTTCAAATCAATATCTGCCATTTTTCCTTTCACATTCCACCAAAATGCGCTCCATCCGCCACGCATTTCTTTAATGATCTCAAAGACATTCTTTCCTGTGGCTCTGTTCATTAATTTTGCAAAAACCTGCCCTTCTGTTGTGGTTAAATCTTTTAATTGCTTTTCATATTGATCTGCAAGCATATTCTGACGATCTTTTACATATTTTCTTTTTGCAGCGGTATCCATCACGGTCATTTCAACCTGAATATCTTTATATTGTTCCAATGCAGTTAAAAATAAAGGATATACTCTGTATAATTTTTTATTGAGAAAATAATAATAATTTTTATCCAGTTGATTATTAAATCTCGGTTTATTTAACAAAACCAATTCATCCATCACCACCACGGTTTCGCCATTGATTTCATAGATTTTAGCTTTCTGTCTTTCGTCATAATAATATCGATTTCCAAATTCATCAATTTTCAATTGATCTTGAGGATATTGACTTAAAGGCTTCGCAATAATAGAATCTCCCTGCTGTCCGAATGTAGCAACTCCAAAAAAGAATAGAAAAAGAAAGGTGAATTTATGAAATTTCATTATTTTTACACGTATTATAACAAAATTTAACTACAAAAATCATTCCTTAAATATGAAATTTGAGAAGAAATCTTTGAAATTTTTAGAGAAATATTTAAATACTTCATCACCAACCGGATACGAACACAAAGGTCAGGAGGTATGGATGAATTACATCACACCCTACGTTGATAAAATTGAGGTTGATCACTATGGAACCTGCTATGGAATCATCAATCCGGAAGCTGAATTTAAAGTTGTGATTGAAGCTCATGCTGATGAAATTTCATGGTATGTTAATTATATTACAGATGACGGATTAATCTATGTGATCAGAAATGGAGGTTCAGACCAAACCATTGCACCGTCTAAGATTGTCCATATTCACGGAGAAAAAGGAATAGTAAAGGGAGTTTTCGGATGGCCTGCAATTCATACGAGAGGAGCCAACCAAGATGAACCTACGCCAAAAATTGAAAACATTTTCATCGATTGCGGAGCAATTACTAAAAAAGAAGTTGAAGAATTGGGAATTTTCGTCGGATGTATGATTACTTATCCCGATGAGTTTTTTGAAATGAATGACCGTTATTTTGTCTGTAGAGCTTTAGATAACAGAATCGGAGGTTTTATGATTGCCGAAGTGGCCAGACTTTTAAAAGAGAATAAAAAACAAATTCCTTTTGGTCTATACATCACCAACTCTGTACAGGAAGAAGTGGGTCTGTATGGTGCAGACATGATTGCAGACACCATCAAACCAAACATTGCAATCGTCACCGATGTTACCCACGATACAACCACTCCTATGATTGAGAAGAAAAAAGAAGGCGACCAAAAATGTGGTGACGGTTCATGTAGTTTTTTTCGCACCGAGTGTTCACCATGTGATCAGAGAATTGATTATTGACACTGCCAAAAAGAAAGAAATTCCTTTTCAAAGAGCTGCAGCAAGCAGAGCGACAGGAACAGACACTGATGCGTTTGCTCATTCGAACGGAGGTGTACCAAGTGCATTGATTTCTTTGCCTTTAAGATATATGCATACGACAGTAGAAATGGTTTCAAAAGAAGATGTAGGAAATGTCATTCAGTTAATTTATGAGACGCTTCTGAATATCACTCCTGAAATGAAACTGAAGTATCATTAAGATGAAATTTTTTTTCAGGCATCTAATACGAAAGCCAACTTTTATATCAATTATAGCGACATTATTTTTCGCCTACATATTATTTTTAATGGTATATAAAATTTTTAATCCTCCAAAAATAGGATCTGCCTACAATATGATTCTTGAAACACTATTAATTATAAGTATTGTTCCATTGATATTGTTTGTCATTGATAGATTATTGGTAATAAAAATAAATAATATTAAGTTATCAATCATAGAAGCGATATTGATCTTAGGCATATTTTCGTATTATTTTCTATTTGTCAATCCATTTTAAGAAAAGTTAAAGAAATCTAAGTAAAAATGAAAACTAAGCTCATCGCTCCATCCCTATTATCCGCAGACTTTGGGAATCTGCAAAGAGACATTGAGATGCTGAACAATTCTCAAGCCGACTGGTTACACGTTGATGTGATGGACGGCAGATTTGTGCCCAACATTTCTTTTGGCTTCCCGGTTATGAAAACAATTCAGCAGCACGCAAAAAAATTCGTAGATGTACATTTAATGATTGTAGAGCCGGAAAAATATGTTGAAGAATTTATAGAATATGGTGCTGATCTGGTTTCTGTACATTATGAAGCCTGCGTTCATTTACACAGAACAATTAATTTAATTCAAAGTAAAGGGGCAAAAGCCGGTGTTGTTTTAAATCCTTCAACTCCTGTTTTAATGCTTGAAGATATTATTGCAGATGTTGATTTGGTACTATTGATGAGTGTAAACCCAGGATTCGGTGGACAGAAATTCATCGAAAACACATACAAAAAAATCGCAGAAACTAAAGATTTGATTCTAAGTAATAATTCTACTGCACTTATACAAATTGACGGTGGTGTAAATCTGGACAATGCTTCCAGATTATTCGAAGCCGGAGCAGATGTATTGGTCGCAGGAAATGCAGTTTTCTCAGCTGAAAGTCCAGAAAAAACGATCGAACTTCTAAAAATGTAAATCAAAAAAGCAGCTCATTAAAGCTGCTCTTTGTTCTCATGTAAAGAGAAAGTATGATGGTTATTAGTTTCTATACGATGATTAATGATATTTTTATTCTTTATTAACTTTTGTAAAGATGGAAATTTTTATCAGACGAAAACATCCGTAAAAACACGGATTTTTTCAACATATACTGATTATGAATTTTAGAAAATAATTGTATCATATTATTTTTACATTATTCACAATATTCTAATAATTATTTATTTTAATTATAATGATGAATGAACAAAAAAGTAAGAATAAATCAATTTATTTTTTATGACTAAATGTCACAAAAAATGGAAGTATTTGATTATAACAAAAAAATCCGGAATAATTTCCGGATTTTTTATTGACAAGAATTCTGGTTAAAAAATCTCTCTCCCTGAAAAGTGGAATTGTGCTTCAATAAGAGCATTTTCATCAGAATCAGATCCATGAACTGCGTTCTCTCCAATGCTTCTGGCAAACATTTTTCTGATTGTTCCTTCAGCAGCATCAGCAGGATTTGTAGAACCAATTAAAGTTCTGAAATCTTCCACAGCGTTATCTTTTTCTAAAACTGCAGCAACGATTGGTCAGTGAGCTCATGAAATCAACCAATTCTCCATAGAAAGGTCTTTCAGCATGCACTTCATAGAATTTTTTGGCGTCAGCAACTGTAAGTTGAGTTAATTTTAAAGCTTTAATTTTGAAACCTCCTTCAGAAATTTTCCCTAAAATAGCACCGATATGTCCATCAGCAACCGCATCAGGCTTAATCATAGTGAATGTAATGTTAGACATAAATGTATATTTTTTTAATGGCACAAAACTACAAAAAATATCTAAATATAATTTTAATTTAATTTTAACACAAAATAACTTTTATTAAGAAAATTTACCATACATTTTGGCACATAAATTGCAATTAATAATTCGATTCTCATGTTTAATTTGAGTTTTCATGGTTATTAGTTTTTACCCAGCTTCGGCTGGGTTTTTTTTATTTGTAAATTTTTCTATAAAAATTTACAAATTTCGCAATAATAAACAGGGAAATTTAAATTAAGATAAGCGAACTCTTTTATTCTAAATTAATAGAGCAATTTGTGTTGTAGTTTAAAAGTGAGATATTTTTAATTCTGAGAGTTTTCTTCCGCTTCATCCATCAGTTTGATGTAGGTAGAATAGCGTGAATGTTGAATTTCTCCTGTCTCCAGAGAATTCAGAACGGCACATTTCGGTTCATTAATGTGCATACAATTATGAAACTTACATTCTTTTCTCTTTCTGAAAATTTCCGGGAAATAATGTTGTACCTCTTCTTTTTCAATATCAATCATTGCAAATTCTCTCACACCCGGAGTATCAATCACATTTCCGCCGAAATGCCAAAAGTGCATCTGTGCAAAAGTTGTCGTATGTTTTCCTTTGAGATGAGTATCTGAAATTTCTGAAGTCCTAAGATTTAAATCAGGTTGCAGCGCATTGACCAAAGTAGATTTCCCACACCCAGAATGCCCGAAAAATACTGAAGTCTGATTCTTTACAAGTTCCTGAAGATCATTCAGATTTAATTTTGAATAGGAAGAAATTTCAAGGCTGTCATAACCGATTTCCTGATAAAGAAACTGAATATCTTTCACCACCTCAATTTCTTCGTCATTTAAGACATCCATTTTATTGAAAAGAATAAGTGGCTTTATATTATAGGCTTCACAACAGGCAAGAAAACGATCCAGAAAACCAAATGAAGTTTCAGGATGCTTCAAAGTAAAAATGAAGCAGGCAATATCAATATTTGATGCGATGATATGTGCTTCTTTTGAAAGGTTGACCGCTTTTCTGATCAGATAATTTTTGCGTGGATCAATTTTGGTAATCCAAGCAACATCATCCTGTTCAAGCTGAAATTCTACATAATCGCCTACTGCAAGAGGATTGGTAAGCCTTGTTTTGATCAGCTTGAATTTTCCACGAATTCTTGCTTCGAAAATCTTATCGGTTTCCATTTCTAAAACCTGATACCAGCTTCCTGTAGATTTAATGATTTTTCCTTTCATATATATGACTGCAAATATAAGAAATTAGGATTTAGGTAACAGGATTTAGTTTAAGCTATTCATTAGATTTTTCAAAGCCAAATCCTATTACCATTTCCAGTTTCTTTACATTCTATCAATCATAATATTATTTTGTTTTTCAATAGATTCTTCATGAATTGCCTTAAAAACTTTTTCTATAAAATCCTGAGACATTCCTGTTTCTCTGGCTTTTTGAATTGCATATTCTGTAATCACTTTCCAGCGTTCCGGCTGAAAGATTGCGATATCGTTTTCTTTCTTCAGTTTGCCGATTTGCTCTGAAATCTTCATTCTCTGCGAAAGCAATTCTATCATTTGAAAATCAAGATCTGAAATCAACGTCCGGTGTCTTCCCATTTCATCATCAAAACCTGCAATCCCGGAATTTCTTATTTTTAAGTTTGAAATTAAATCAGCCAAAACTTCCGGTGTAATCTGTTGGGAAGCATCGCTCCAGGCTTCGTCAGGATTGGAGTGCGACTCTATAATTGCTCCCTGGTAACCAACATTCAATGCTTCCTGAGTAATATCTGCCAAGCCGGTTCTGTTTCCGCAAATGTGAGAAGGATCGATCAGCATGGGAATGTTCGGAAATTGACTTTTAAAATCTAAAGCAATCTGCCAATTCGGGTTATTTCTGTACTTTGTCTTTTGGTATGTAGAAAAACCACGGTGAATTACCCCAAGATTCTTAATATCCTGACCCAAAAGTCTTTCTAAAGCACCAATCCATAACGCTAAATCTGGATTTACAGGATTTTTAACAAAAACTGTTTTTTCAGTTCCTTTTAAAGCTTCAGCAATTTCCTGAACCGTAAAAGGATTTACTGTAGAACGTGCGCCAATCCAGAGAATATCAACATCCGCTTCCAAAGCTGCGGAAACGTGATGCGCATTGGCTACTTCCGTGGCCGTCTTAAAACCGTATTCCTGCTTTACTTTTTTTAACCAGTTTAAACCAATTACTCCAACTCCTTCAAAACCATTGGGTTTTGTACGAGGCTTCCAGATTCCTGCACGGAAAATGGGCACCTGAGCATTGGTATCTTTTATTCTTTTGGCTGTCTCCAGCATTTGAGCTTCGCTTTCTGCGCTACAAGGTCCCGCAATGATCATTGGCTGCGAAAACTCATTAATCCAATCGTTTTTTAAATCTATTAAGTTCATTTTAAAAGTGTTTTTTATTTAAATATTATATTCAATGAATAAGCATTATAAAGTTTATTTATAATTCTTTTCAAAAAAATCCGGTACAAAATTGCAGTGAAATTGGAAATGGAAAATGATTGATTTTCCAGTATTTTTTGAGAAAGAAATTCAGTTAACTATACCAATAAAACAGATAATAATTTCTGAAATTTCTATAATAAATAGTTTCAAAACTAAAATAGCTGCTAAAATGATTAGCAGGTACAAAATTAAACAGATATGGGAACAATAGTTTTACCACGTTGACTGTCAGAATTTTTTGTTTAGTTTTAAATTAAATTTAGACTTGTAAAAATCGTATTTTCTACAAATCACTTGGCAAATATATAAAATTATGTCAAATCAAACTTCATTAAATCATCAAGATCTTTTAAAAGTGGATTAATTTCGACAAATTTCTCAAATTTTTTCTTGGTTGTAAGTACTTCCTGTTTCAAATTTTGAGGATCGTGCTTAAAATTAAACACAATTGCATGATTATTTACTTTATGCTTAAAATGATTAAAAAACTCAATACTTATTTTGTCAAATTCAACTTTTGCAGATTCTGAAGGATACTGAATCTGAATCAGTTTTTCATCAATCTTTTCCAGTTTGAAAGATTTGATAGCATTGAATATAACAGGATCTTTGGCGCGAAGCTGCATCAATAAAAGATTCCATTCTGACTGAAGATCAGTTTCTGTAAAATGATGCTCTTGTAAATGCTCGTTAACTACAGTTAGCTTTTCTTCAACTTCCTGCTTTTCTTCTTTATTTATAAAAGAATTGATACTGAAAACTGATGAAACTTTTGGCCTTGATAATGGTTTTGAAGCTGTTTTAATCGTAAGTTCTTGAGATGGCTGATCTTCAGTAACCTCAGATTTCGCTGCTATTTCTTCTTTTTTTTCTACTCCTTTTGACGGCAGTATAATCTCCTGTTTCTCATGAAGAAATGGAGCTAATATTATGAACTTTTTTTTTTAGCAATATCTCCACCAGCAGTCAGAGAAGCCAATTGCATTAAGGCAATCTCTACTGTAAGTCGGGGATTTTTAGAGTTTTTATAATTGATATCTGCATGATTGCAAATTTCAATTCCGTCTATCAATTGCTGAGCATTCCAGTTTTTTGCCTGCTCTACAAATTTTGTTTTGGTCTGTTCTCCCACTTCAATCAAATCAATAGTTGAGGCATTTTGAGCCATCATTAAATCTCTGAAATGATTTCCTAAACCTGCAATGAAAATATGTGGATCAAAACCTCTCTTTACAATTTCATTAAAAGCAAAAAGAACTTCGGGAATTTTATTCTCTTTTGCAAAATCTATGATCTTCAGATATTGATCGTAATCTAAAATATTGAGAACTTCTGCTGCTTTAGCAAGGGTAATATTTTTCTGTGAAAATGTTGATAGTCTATCGAATATTGAAAGTGCATCTCTTAATGCCCCGTCTGCTTTTTGGGCAATTAAATACAGAGCATCATCTTCATATCTGATATTTTCTTTTGCTGCAATACCTTTCAAATGCTCCTGAATATCGAGAATTGTAATTCTTTTAAAATCATAAATCTGACAACGGGACAAAATAGTAGGAATAATCTTATGCTTCTCTGTCGTAGCGAGGATAAAAATTGCATGAGCAGGTGGTTCTTCCAAAGTTTTAAGAAAAGCATTGAAAGCAGCCGATGAAAGCATATGAACTTCATCGATAATATACACTTTATACTGACCGACCTGTGGCGCAAAACGCACCTGATCAATCAGTTCACGAATATCATCAACCGAGTTATTGGAAGCTGCATCTAATTCATAAATATTATATGCAAATCCATCTTCTGAGACCGAACCGTCTTTTTCGTTAATTTTTCTCGCTAAGATTCTCGCACAGGTAGTTTTTCCTACTCCACGAGGGCCACAGAAAAGCAAAGCTTGTGCTAACTGATTTTCTTCAATTGCATGCTCTAAGGTATCTGTAATGTGAGATTGACCAACAACGGTGTCAAACTGTTGAGGCCGGTATTTCCTTGCAGATACGATGAAATTTTCCATAGCCCAAAAGTAAGAAATATTGTTCTAATCTGAAAATATAAATTTTCAAATAATGGCTGATATAAAGCTGAATTATGAGAAAATAATTATTTTTTCTGATATGCGAAATCGATAATATCTACAATGGCTTTTTCAATTTTCTTTCTTCCGTCTTCAGACTTTGTATCTATTCCGCAGAAAGTTGTTCCGTTGTGTGCAGTATACAAATTAAGATGGTAAATACCTGCAACGAGCAAAGCTGTGATTGCTCTGTATTCTTCAGACTTATCACCAAAATGCGGATCTGTAATATTTGTAAATAAGCCCTCTCCTACTTCTTCACGTTGTTCGAAGAGTTTTTTAAGAACCGCCCTGTTTTCTGAAAGCTCCCAAACTATAATTTTCTGAAGTTCTTTGTTTTTTCTCAGGCTTTCATACTGATTAAGCAATGCCATTTTAGACATTTCTTTTCCACCGTCGGAAACATCAACTTTCATCTCTTTTTCATCTACTCTGCTCCAGTAATCCTGAGATCTGATATACTCATCTATAAGCTTATCTGTGCTTCCAAAGTATTCATAAATTAATTTTTTGTCGAAACCGGCAACGGCTGCGATCTTACTTACCATTAATCCTGAATACCCTTTGGTTTTCAAAATTTTACCCACTGCATTCAGCAGTTTTTGTTTGGTTTTTTCCTTATCCCTAATCGGGCCTTGTACAACTTTTCTAGGCATCGTCTATTATTTAATATTGCAATTAGCAGTCAATTATTTGTTATTTTTAAAAAAAATGAGACTTAGAAAATTTTCTAAAATCAGCATTTATTACAGATTAAAAATTATCATTTCAAAAATCATAAGAAAGGCTCAAAAGATTTCCCATATTTTTGAAAAGACTAATAATAAGTACGATATTAATATTGATTTGGATTTGGCTAAACTTAAACGCTTAATTAATAAAATAAAAAGCTTTATGATGAAAATGATACAATAATAAACAGTTATTGAAAAACAGTTATCATAAATTATATCCAATGATTGAATTTCAAAAGTGAATACAAATAAACGTATAAATCACTGGATAACTTAAAATTATTTTTTTTCAGTCACTAAAATTATACCAATTAAAGTTAGCAATTCAACTGATATATTTTTAATTTTTTATATTAAATCATTACTTTATTAAAAAAACCACTTAAGCATTTCATTTACTGATGATTACCACACAACATAATGAGTTTAATTATCAAAATAATTTAAAATTATTTTTACGAATAAAAATTTATTCTTCCAAATTGTTCAATTAAAACTCAATTATATTAAATCAATCCATCAATATTTTAATTATTTGTTATAAACTAATAAATATTTAATCATCATAATAATTCTAATCATAAATTTTAAGAATTAGATCTGTCTAATTTGTTTCATACATTTTAGAAATCATTTTTCAAATAAAAAATATTTTGGAATTATTTTTGATAATAACTAATTCACAAATATACTAATTTAATTATTAATTTGTATATTTATGCACTAAATTTTAAAGATGGATTTTGACTTAATAAAAGATACTATTGCTTTAGTAGAAGAGTTTAATTCTTCTAATAAAACGCTAACTTATCCGAAAACTATCGATGGATTCAAGAATTGGGTTATTGATCAGGAAATTGACAAAAACCCAATGGTAAAGGATGAGCCAGACTGGGAAGGTAAAGAAAATGGCAGAACTGTTGAAAGTGCAATTAGTACACTATTTGTTCATCTCAATCGATATGCAAAAATGTATTCAAAATCTGCAATTTTAGATTCTGAGTTTTCTACACAGGAAGATTTTATTTATCTGATTAATCTGAAGACTTTCGGAACGATGTCAAAAATCGATTTAATCAGAAAAAATATTCATGATAAATCTGTGGGTAATCTTATCATTTCCAGATTAATGAAACAAGAATGGATTGAGCAAAATGACTCACCTGAAGATAAAAGAATGAAATTAATTCACATCACAGAAAAAGGATTGTCTGTATTAGAAAATCAGATGAAAAAGATTCGTCAGGCTACACAGATCGTTTCCGGTAATCTCAATCATACAGAAAAAATGGATTTGATCCGTATTCTTAATAAATTAGAACAATTTCATCATCCCATTTACACCCAAAATATTGACAGCAAAAATCTTATAGACACGGTTTATAAGGAATTTTCATTTGATTAAACGAATATGAAGAAAATAGCAATTATAGGATCAGGATTTTCAGGTTTATCTGCAGCGGCTTACTCTGCGCAGAAGGGTCATGAAGTGCACGTATTCGAAAAAAACAGCAGTTTAGGCGGAAGAGCCAGAAAATTTACTACTGATAACGGTTATGTTTTTGATATGGGGCCGAGTTGGTATTGGATGCCGGATATTATTGAAAATTTCTTTAATGATTTTAATAAAAAAAGTTCAGATTTCTTCGAGTTGATTCCTTTGAATCCACAATTTGAAATGGTTTTTTCAGATGGTACAATGCAGATCCCACATGATTACAATGAAATGAAGAGCCTTTTTGAAAAGACTGAAAAAGGTGCCGGACAAAAATTAGATGAATTCATGAATGATGCGCAATACAAATATGAAGTCGGTATGAAAGATTTTGTCAACAAACCATGCAATTCCTGGTTTGAATTTGTTTCTCCTAAAATTGCAAAAAGTGCGCTGAAATTAGATTTGCTTTCTAACTTTCACAAATTTGTCAGAAAATATTTCAAAGATCCAAAACTTATTATGCTGATGGAGTTTCCTGTGATTTTTTTGGGAGCAGCTCCAAAAGACATTCCTGCATTATATAGTCTTATGAATTACGGAGGATACAAGTTGGGAACATGGTATCCTATGGGAGGTTTTTCAAAAATTATTGATGCGATGGTAAATGTTGCTCAACAACAAGGTGTACAATTTCACTTAAACTCAAATATTGATTCCATAAAAATTACTGACCGTAAAGCAACTTCTGTTTCTGTCAATAATTCTGAAATTGAATTCGATACAGTGATTGCGTCATCAGATTATCACCACACAGAAAACAGTTTACTTCCAAAAGAATATAGAAATTACACAGAAGATTACTGGAAAAAAAGAATTTTTGCACCATCATGTCTTATCTATTACTTAGGATTTAAAGAAAAGATCCCAAATCTAAAGCATCATACTCTTTTCTTTGAAAACGATCTGGATCTTCATACAAATGAAATTTATGACGATAAAAAATGGCCTACAAAACCACTTTTTTATGTATGTTGCCCATCCAAAACCGATCCTAACGTTGCGCCTGAAAACTGTGAAAATGTGTTTTTGCTCATGCCGGTTGCAACAGGATTGGAAGACAGCGAGGAAGTAAGAGAAAAATATTTTAACGAAATGATTCTCAGACTTGAAAAGCATACCAATACTTCTAATATATTATCTAAATTAGACTACAAAAAAAGCTATTGCATTAAAGATTTTAAAGAAGACTATAATGCCTATGAAGGAAATGCGTACGGTCTGGCAAATACCTTATCCCAGACTGC
Organism: Chryseobacterium sp. AC405b; assembly: GCF_979258685.1. Classification (NCBI taxonomy): domain Bacteria; kingdom Pseudomonadati; phylum Bacteroidota; class Flavobacteriia; order Flavobacteriales; family Weeksellaceae; genus Chryseobacterium; species Chryseobacterium sp. AC405b. The sequence goes on along the minus strand of NZ_OZ409877.1, from coordinate 2,616,792 downwards.
AGTTTTAAAACCATCATTGAGAAATAAAAAAGTCAGCAATTTATTCTATACAGGACAGCTTACAGTTCCCGGACCAGGAGTTCCGCCCTCTATTATTTCAGGAAAAATTGCCGCTATCGAAGCAACTAAATAAACTAAGATTACTATGAAAAAACTATTTGACGATTTATCTTACAAAATCAGTAAACAGACCACCAAACAGTACAGCACAAGTTTTTCATTGGGAATTTTGGCTTTATCACCGAAAATAAGAGATTCAATCTATGCTATCTACGGATATGTACGTTTGGCAGATGAAATTGTAGACAGCTTTCATGATTATGACCGTGCTACTCTTCTTGCACGCTTCAAAGAACAAACAAATCAGGCATTAGAAGAAAAAATTTCATTAAATCCTATTTTACAGTGTTTTCAGGAGACCATTCACAGATATGAAATCGACGTACAATTGATTAATCAATTCCTGAAAAGCATGGAAATGGATCTTCAGAAAATCGATTACAATTCAGATTTGTATAAAGAATATATTTTGGGATCGGCAGAAGTTGTAGGATTAATGTGTCTTCATATTTTTGTAGATGGAGATAAACAGCAATATGAAATTCTGAAACCTTCTGCGATGAAACTCGGTTCGGCCTTTCAAAAAGTGAATTTTCTCCGTGATCTGAAAGATGATTATCAGGTATTAGGACGTACTTATTTTCCGGATGTTGATATTACTTATTTTGACAATATTGTGAAGTCTCATATAGAAAATGATATTCAGCAGGAATTCAAAGAAGCGCTGGAAGGGATTAAAAATTTACCCAATTCATCGAGATTTGGAGTTTATCTGGCTTACAGATATTACATTTCACTGTTCAGAAAAATTAAAAGAACACCGGCTAAAAAAATCATCAACCAAAGAATAAGGATTTCTAACGGGAGAAAATTTTCACTGATGATGAGCTGCTATGTACAGTACAAAATTTCTCTTTTATAAAATTCAAAAATTTATTTTAAAAAAATATAATGGTACACCAACTTAAACGTGAACAACAACTCAACTGTGATATAGAAACTGCCTGGAAATTCTTTTCTTCAGCCAATAATCTTTCAAAAATCACTCCGAAAGATATGAACTTTGTCGTTCGGACTCAATTGGAAAACGATGAAATCTACGAAGGAATGATCATTGATTATTATGTTTCACCACTTTTAGGAATTAAGATGGATTGGCAGACAGAAATCACTCAGGTAAACGGTAAACGTAGTTTCACAGATTACCAAAAGAAAGGTCCTTACAAACTTTGGAATCATTTTCATGAATTTATACCCAATGAAAAAGGAGTTTTGATAAGAGACACTGTAGATTACGAACTTCCTATGGGATTTTTAGGAGAAATTGCACACAGCGTTTTTGTAAAAAATAAATTAGAACATATTTTCAGTTATCGTTTTAATATTCTGGAAAAAATGTTTAATTCTAAAAAAGATTAACAATGAATTTTTTAATAGTATTTGCTACATTTTTTATCATGGAAGGTATAACCTGGATGGTACACAAATATGTCATGCATGGCTTTTTATGGATTCTTCACCGTGATCATCATGACCATAGTAACGAAGGTGAACTAGAGAGAAACGATTATTTTTTCGCCATTTTCGCAATTCCTACTATTGCAATGATGTACTATGGAACCGTGAACAATTTTAATTTTTATTTTTACATTGCCATCGGTATTACCTTATACGGAATGGCCTATTTCTTTGTTCACGATATTTTTATACATCAGCGTTTTAAGTTTTTAAGAGACACACAAAACCCCTATTTATTAGCAATAAGACGTGCTCATAAGCAGCATCATAAGCACATAGGGAAAGAAATGGGAGAATGTTTCGGATTTCTTTGGGTTCCTGTGAAATATTTTAAGATGTACTTTAATAAAAATAAAAAATAATTATGTGGCAATACACATATCTTGCAATCAACTTTTTCACGGTAATTATCTGTTTTTTGTTTTCATTTCATCCGAAAATAAAATTTCACAAACATTTTAAAGCATTTATGATGGCTTCTGTTTTGGTTGCCGTAGTTTTTATTGTTTGGGATGTATGGTTTACAAAAATGGGAGTCTGGTGGTTTAATGACAGATATTTGATTGGAAGCAGACTTTTCGGATTGCCGATAGAAGAACTGATGTTTTTTATCTGTATTCCGTTTTCATGTGTGTTTACCTACTTTTGTTTAGATAAGTTTTTCAAACTCGACTGGAATGTCAATTTTGAACGAATTTTCGTTATAATATTTATTATTGTTTTATTATTTCTTGCCGTTTATTTTAGACAGAAAATTTATCCTTTCGTCACATTCTTCACCACGGCAATCAGCCTTTTCGTACTTTATTTTATTTTAAAGATAAATTGGCTCGGGAAAGCTTCCCTTATTTACCTGATTTTGATGCCCGGATTTCTTGCAGTCAACGGAATTCTCACCGGAAGCGGATTAGACTCACCGATCGTCAATTATAATCCTGAAAAAATTATCGGCATCCGTATTTTCACCATCCCGATCGAAGATACAATATACGGCTACGAAATGATTCTTTGGAATTTATTCTTTTTTAAGAAGTTTAAAAAGAAGGAAATTACTGAGAATGAAGACTAATTTCACCACAAATTGACAAAAATCTGAAAACGTATTCAAATTACATTTATTTACATACCACATAATTAATGCAAGGCATAATATTTGTAACTATTTAAGTCAACTCACTTATACCACAAATATTATGAACGTTACAGATTTAAAAATTAAAAATCTGGTAGATTATAGAGGCCAGATTTTCACTATTACAGAAATTTTTCAGAATGAAAACAACGAATATTCTGTAAAGATTGAAAATGACTATCAATGTTTGGCTGTACCAGCAGATTCTATTCAGCCTATTACCATCAATGAAGATTGGCTTGAAAAATTTGGTTTTGCAAAAACATACAGCTCTGATCACAGAATACGATACGAGAGACCAGAATCGTTTATCAAGTATGATATTGATTTGAGTTCAAAAAAGATTGTTGAAGGACTGAAAATTTATGGAAATACAATCAAATGTAAATATATCCATGAATTTCAAAATATCTTTTCTTCACTATTCGGAAAAGAAACAGGTGTTTCTATGAAAAATTTGTTCAATAAAGAAGCAGTAGCTTAGAACCACAATCAAATTTATATATCTTTCAAGAAAAATCTCTAACTTCGGTTAGAGATTTTTTATTTTATCTAATTTATTCTTTTCTTATTTATCGCAGGTATCCAGTTTTCTCTGCCACAGTTTTTACATTTTCCGGCAGAGCCTGTTTCTTTATTTTCAGTATATCCACAGAAAGTACAAGAGTAATAACCTGCATCATTAATATAATTTATATGATGATCTACAGAATTTGGCATAATTGATAATCCGAAACGCACTTCCTGATCAGCAAGAAAAAACACACTTATATCGCCGGATATTTCTTCAATTGCCGTTTCTATCTGCCCAAGATGAGACACCCCTTTTAATCTTAATTCTGAAAAAAACTCATCACTTCCCAAATTTTCTTTTTTAAAATTCTCAGTTAAAAATACACCATCCTTTATCAGGCAGATTGGTTTTCCTTCTAGCAGAATTTCTATTTTTTTGAATCTTCCGATACAGTACGTTAACAGACTGTAAAACAAAATAATCACTGTAAAAACTGCAAGAGATGAAGCAATGCCCACATCTTTATAAAACATAGGATCACCTGCTGCAGAACCTAAACCGATGATCACCACCAATTCAAAAATCGATAATTGCTTAACGCCTCTTTTTCCTAAAACACGAAGTCCGAAGACAATTGTAAAAAACATGATGACTGTTCGCAACACGATTTCAGGAAGAAAAATCCATTCTTCGGTACCCATCAAAAATTCTTTCAAATCCAGGCTTAATAATACGGAGAGATTCATAAACTAATAATTTAAAAACTAAGATTTCAAATAGTAAGCCACTTACAGATTTACACATAAAAAACCTTCGAATCTGACTACACAAATTCGAAGGTTTTTAATTGGATTTACCAATATCTAAGCTTCAGGACCTTATGGGCTTTTTTCTAAGAATCTTTATTATTTTATATCAAAATAATTTCCGTATTTGCTTTGTTTGATTTTAGTCATAAAATCATCAAATGCAGGATAACGTATTCCTGTTGCAATATCAATTACAATTTTATTCAGATTGGGTTTCAGTCGCAATTTTATCTGATCAAAACTTTTATTATCAACTTCAGATAAAAAATTTTTGATCTCATTAAAGTTGACTGCATTTTCATTAACAGATTTTTTAGAATTTCGAAACGGCATATCGTCTACAAAAAATTTTATTCGTTCCATAAGATTTAGATTTGATGGTTGATGCTAAGTTAATGATATCTGATTGAGAAAAATATGATTCCGATCACATTATCAGAATAATATAAGCTTAATTTAAAGCTTTTTTAATCATTGTTAATTGGTATTTTTTATGATTACTTATTAAAAAAGTGGTCTGACATTTGAGTCATTTACCTCAAAATATTATTATGAATCTTCAAAATATCTCGCGACTCGCACTTGGTACTATGCTTATCACTGCAGGAATTGCACACCTCTCTTTTGCCAGAAAAGAATTTCAGGCTCAGGTTCCAGATTTTGTTCCTTTGGAAAAAGATGATACGGTGATATATTCAGGTATTGCAGAAATTTCTCTTGGTATTAGTATTATTGCAACTCCTGAAAAGTACCGTTCAGCTTTAGGTAAATTCACAGCTGCATTTTTTACTGCTGTTTTCCCGGGAAATATTTCTCAATATAAAAACAGAAGAGATGCCTTTGGCTTAAATACTGACAGCAAGAGATTTGCAAGACTATTTATGCAACCCGTTCTTGTAGCCTGGGCTTTAAAATCAATGAAATAGTAATTTCCGTAGCAAATTTTTCAAAATAAATTTCTTTCAAAAAATTTAGAATTAAATAATGAAGAATGATTATTTTTGTTAAAATTAAAAGACGAAATGAAGAACGCAGTAAGTTGGGTTTTGATAGCATTTTTAGCCATCACATTGCTTAATAACTGTCTGCAAAACAATACTCACAAAGACATCAAAGACAAGCAATCTTTTATTGATCAGCTAAGATTTGCTTATTCTACTGGTGACAGAACAAAATGGCCAAAACCAATAATTGATGCTTCAGTATCTTCGTTTTCAGAAATTGGTCATTTACCACAAGTTGAGTTTCCTAAAGACAATCTTTATTCTGAAGACAAAGCTTTGTTGGGAAGGGTTCTCTTTTATGATCCGAGGCTTTCTAGCTCTAACCAAATCGCCTGTGCATCTTGTCATGACCCAGAATTGGGATGGACGGATAACAGAAGATTTTCTTTCGGCCACGACAGGCAATTAGGTTCCCGAAACGCAATGACGATTATGAATATCGCTTATGCTACCTCTCTTTTCTGGGACGGACGCGCAAATTCCCTTGAAGATCAGGCGAAAATGCCTATTGAAGACATGAGAGAGATGTATGAGCATATCGATATTGCCACAGATAAAATTGTAAAGATAAAAAGATATGAAATTCTTTTTGAAAAAGCATTCGGCGACAAAAAAATCACCAAAGAACGCATTGCGAAAGCCATTGCTACTTTTGAACGAACAGTAATAAGTCCGCCAAGCAGATTTGATCGGTTTATAGACGGAGAAAGAGATGTTTTAACCAATGATGAAGTGATGGGTCTTCACCTTTTCCGGACAAAAGCACAGTGTATCAACTGTCACAACTCAGGATATTTTTCTAACAATCTTTTTGAAAATGACGGAACTTCTTTATTAGGTTCAGACGAGGAAGATTTAGGACAATATCTGATCACTAAAAAACAGGCCGATGTCGGAAAATTCAGAGTTCCAACATTAAGAGAAGTTACCAAAACCGAACCCTGGATGCACGATGGTTCATTCAATACTTTAACTGAAGTAATCGAATTTTACAGCAAAGGAAATCCGGAATCATCAAAACATCGTTCCACTGTACATGAGAGTATCTCATTACATTCTGAAAAATCTGATATGCTGAAACTTTTAGAATTGACAAAAGAGGAAATTATGCAGCTTGAAGCATTTCTCGGAACTCTGAGTACACCTGTAATGAGACCGAAACCACCTGTACTTCCGAAATAATTTTCAAATAAAAATGCCTTTAAAAATAATTTAAAGGCAAAAAAAATTAATTGAGTTTAAATTAAAAAAACTGATCCGGAGTTATCGGTAAATTCCTGAAACGTTTACCCGTTGCATTATAGATTGCATTTGCGATTGCTGGTGCAGCACCTATAATTCCTACTTCACCCAGACCTTTTGCTCCGCTAGGATTCAGGTTTAAATCTGGTTTGTTGATAAATGCAACTTCTATGATTGGTGCATCTGCGTTTACCGGAAAATGGTAACCAGCCAGATCATTGGCGACCAGACTTCCCAATTTTTCATCGAGAGACATTTTTTCCATCAGAGCCATCCCTATTCCACCTACAGCGGCTCCTGAAATTTGGTTGGCAGCAGGTTTTTCGTTAATTATTTTGCCACCGTCTACAACGACAACCATTTTATCTACGACTACTTTTCCGGTTTTGGTATTTACTTTTACTTTACAGAAATGTGCAGCTGATGAACAAAAAGAAAATTTATTTTTTTCATCTCCCGGACCGGAAGTTGCTTCAACTTCAATTACATTGATATTATTTTTTGTGAAAATATCCTGGTAAGAAATAAAATTCTCACCTTCTTTCTGAAATGAAACCCCGGAATCTGAAAGGATGATGTCTTTTGCACTTGCATCTTTAAACTTTTGATTAAAAGCTGAAGCATATTCTCCCAACTTTAATTTAAGAGCATCACCTACCGCAACTACTGCTCCACTGATGGAAGATAATCCTGTACTACCGCCCTGACTTCCTGCAGGCGGCAAATCAGAGTTTCCTAATTCGATTTTTATTTTACTTTTAGAAATACCGGAAGTTTCATGCATGATGTTCATCATTCCGGTTCCTGTCCCGGTTCCGATATCGGTCATTGCAGTTTGCAGAACTATATTTCCATCTTTGGTCATTTTGATTCCTGCTCCGGCTTTATTTCGCCCTGCATTCCACATTCCTACAGCCATTCCGTAACCTATCTTCCAGTCTCCTTCTGTTGTTACTCCCGTTGTGGGTTTTCGTAAATTCCAGCTGATCATTTTAGCCCCTTTTTCGATGGCTTCTTTCAGAAAATTAGTTGACCATGGCAAACCTGTTTCCGGATTCTTTTCTAAAGCTAAATTTTTATATCTCAATTCTACAGGATCCATTTTCAACTGGTAACTTAGCTCATCCAAAGCGCTTTCCACTGCAAAATCGCCCGTACAATCACCTGGACCACGCATCCAGGTTGGTGCACTGAGATTTAAAGGAACCACTGCATTTTCAGTTTTAAGATTGTCAAACTGATAGATTAAGCGGGTAACTCTCGTGATTCCATCGCTGAACTGATCATACATTGCGCAGCCGTTTTTTGCCTGATGTAAAACTCCTGTAATCTTACCATCCTGATTGGCACTTAATTTTATTCTCTGCCAAGACGCAGGTCTGTAACCCACAGAATGAAACATTTGTGGACGGGTCAACATTAATTTGACGGGTCTTTTCACCTGTTTTGCCGCCAGAACCGCAGCTAAAGCATGAGGCCAGACTTTTAGGCCGGAACCGAAACCACCCCCAACAAATTCGCTGATGACCTGAATATTGTCAACAGGAATTCCGAATAAACCTGCAAAAGTTTTTTGCACGCTGTTTACTCCCTGGTTTTTATCGTGTAATCTTAATTTATCTTCTGCATACCAATCTGCTATTGTTGCGTGCATTTCCATCGGATTGTGAACCTCCGCAGCGATATTGTATTGTTGATCTACTGAAAATGGTGAGTTACTCCAGCTTTTTTCGTCACCTCTTTCTTTTCCGGCAGATTTTAATTCAACTTTATTTTTAGCCGTATTAAAATCAACTTCAAAAGGTGAAATTGTATATTCCACTTTAACCAAAGATGCAGCATAAGTGGCTTCCTCAAGGGTTTCAGCAATAACCACAGCAATCGGCTGTCCTTTAAAAAATATTTTATCCGTATGAAAAACGGGCAATCCGAATTTTGATTCTTTTATTTTAGCTTCATCCGCAAATCCCGGAACTGAAGGTTTCTTTAAGTGTGAAATAATATCTATTAAACCATCTGCTTGTTTTGCAACATCTGTATTGATAGACTTGATTGTTCCTGATGCGACATCACTCGTCACCAAAACTCCATAACAAAGATTATCTACTTTGTATTCGGCAGCATATTTCCCCTGTCCTTTTACCTTTGCAATTGCTTCAACCCTACCTTCGGCAGGAATTACAAAATCAGTTTCATCGTCAAAAAATCCCATGTTTTTAATTTTTAAAATTGTTATAAATAAAACTGTTTATAATTTGGAAGCATTTTGTAAAGCCAGTTCGATAGCTCCTTTCAGCATCGGAACTTTATAACCGTTATGAGCCAAAGGTTTTACTTTTTCAGCGGCGATTTCTGAGGCTTTTTTAAATACGTCTTCAGATGCTTTTTTACCTTTTAGATATTCTTCTGCTTCGTACCATCTCCATGGTTTGTGAGCGACTCCGCCTGAAGCTAATCTTGCTGATTTAATCGTATTCCCATCCATTTCCAGAGCTGATGCTACAGAAATCATCGCAAAAGCGTACGAAGTTCTTTCACGCAACTTCACATAAGCATATTTTTTATGGAATTCATTTTTAGGAACCTCAATATGAGTAATCACAGCATTTTGTGGTAAGTTATTGTCTAACCACGGCGTATATTCCGGCAATTTGTGGAAGTCTTTGAATGGAATTATAACCTTTTCGTTTTTAGAATCAAGCGCATGAACATTAGCATCCAACGCACTCAAAGAAATACATAAATCTGAAGGATGTACGGCAACGCACTGGTCGCTGTAACCTACAATTGCACTCATTTTATTGTCGCCTTTCAATGCACTGCATCCACTTCCCTTTTTTCTTTTATTGCAGGGTGTGGTGACGTCATAAAAGTATGGACATCTGGTTCTCTGCAACAAATTTCCGGCGGTGCTTGCCATGTTTCTGATTTGAGGAGATGCTCCTGCAAGAACAGTTTTGGAAATCAGCGGATAGTTTTTCAGCAAATCAGAATTTGTAGTCAGATGAGTATTTCGAACCATCGCACCAATGGTAACCGACTTTTCAGACAACTTAATTTCGGTAGACAATGCACCGGAAACATCAACCATTCCGTCCGGTTGTGCTATGTTTTTTTTGAGAAGATCAACGATATTTGTTCCGCCTGCTACAAAATCTCTGTTTGAAATTTTTAATTTTAAAGCTTCAGCAGAAGTTTTTACTTTTTCAAATGTAAATGGTTTCATAACGCTGCAACTTTTTGTATAGATTCAACAATTCCGTTGTATGCACCACAACGACAGAGATTTCCGCTCATGAATTCTTTAATTTCTTCCACAGAATTGGTATGACCTTCTTTTACACAAGCCACTGCAGACATGATCTGTCCGGGAGTACAATAACCACATTGAAATCCGTCACAATCAATAAATGCTTTCTGCATAGGATGAAGTTGATCACCAGAGGACAAACCTTCAATGGTAGTCACTTCTTTTCCGGGAACCATTGCTGCCAAAGTAAGACAACTTAATGCTCTTTCACCATCAATATGTACGGTACAGGCACCACATTGCCCGTGATCACAACCTTTTTTGGTTCCGGTAAGATTGAGGTTTTCACGCAGAACATCCAGAAGTGTTGAGCGGCTGTCTGTTTTAATGTCGTATATTTTTTTATTGACAGAAATTTTTATAGGCAAAACACTTTTTTTCGGAAGAATAAAGTCTTTTACATCCTGATAAAAAGCTTTTACAGAGGTAGGAATAGAAGCAAATATTGCTACAATTGCCGTACTTTTCAGAAAGGATCTCCTGCTTTGATTTGTTTCAGACATATCTGATATTTTTTGAAAAGGGGAAAAATTTAATTTGAAATACTTATTGAAGAATTAATTCAATTATATCAAATATAATGAAAACTTTATGCAAAAGTTATTAACTGTATTTGAATAAAGATAAAACAACCGCAATTTATAATCGAAATAAATTAAGAATAAATAAAAATCCGACAAAAATAATTACTTCTGTCGGATTAAATTTTAAGTCGTTACCAAGCTTATTGAATTACATGGCTTCTTCTGCTGATGGTATGTGCAGAAAAATATCCTAAAGCTCCGTTGCTGATATTGCTTGTCGGGTTAGAAGGAGTTATACCTCCACCAGGACCTCCACCATCTATAATTTCCAGTAGAGACGTAAAATAGGTGTAAACATTGGTATCAATGCACTGCATTTCAACAAAAATGGTATCTCCCACTTTTGTTTTTTCGTTGGTACCATCTTCATCATCATTGGGTAGTAACAAAGGCCTTTGGTTTACTAATCCGTTATTGACATTGTCTGAAAATGCTTCAAATGTTTTGCCCGAATTATTTACCCGGTAACTAAAGAGGTATCTGTTTCCCAAAAATACCGGATCTGTAAAAACGGGCAAAAGCGTGTATGACAATTCACCAGCCACCATGAATGAATCCTGTTGCAGATCCTCAAGCAAAACGGGTTCAGGCATCGTACTTTTTGCTGTATATTCTTTTCCTTCAGCGGTAACTTTTAAGGTATAAGTTCGTCCCGGAACTGTAGTGAAATTTATGGTTTCATAAACGCCTTCACCAACATGGTTTAAAGTTTCGGTTTGCCCGCTATTATCACTCAATATCACAACGGCATTGCTTACAATCGGATAAGAATTGGCTGCCGTAAAAGCTACAGATTTTGTTATTTTCACGAAATGCGGTCCGGGTTGATCTGTAATATTTCCTTCAATAACGATGTTTCCGCTTCGATCTTCAAGATCCAGATCAATTTCTTTTTCGCAACTTATGAATAGAAACAGCGATATGATTATTAAAAATATATTTTTCATATGTAGTTATATATTGTTTTTCAGAGGTCATGTGTTATCGCCTATTTGAGGGAGCTTTTGTTTCCTGATTGTGGCGATTTCATCGAACTAAAATTTGAAATTATAGGTTATATTCGGAACAAATTTAAACAGAGAAGTCTGCAATGCACGGGTTGTTCCCGGTTTGTCAGGATTATCTTCAAAGGTAATTGTGTAAGCATTTTCTCGTCCATAAAGATTATAAATCCCGAATGACCAGGAACTCTGAAAACGTTTATTTTTACCAGGCTCATATGTTGCGCTCAGATCCATTCTGTGATAAGCAGGCATTCTGTCTGCATTCCTGTTGCTGTACTGGAAAATAGTCTGATCCTGCAACTCATATTTTCCTGTTGGGAAAGTTACGGCATTTCCTGTACTGTACACAAAAAGCCCGGAAAAAGACCATTTTGGGTTCAGCTCATACGTTGCTACGACTGATAAATCGTGGGTTTTGTCCTGTCTTGCGTTGTACCAATTGTTATCATTGATGCCGTTTATTTTTCTTTCGGTTTTTGATAAGGTATAAGAAATCCAGCCTGTCAGTTTACCGCTTTTCTTTTTTGCAATCAATTCAAAACCGTAAGCTCTGCCTTTTCCAAATAACAACTCTCCTTCCACATCTGCTGCTGCATCAAAAGTAATTTCTGCTCCGTTTTTAAAATCAATCTGATTTTGCATTGATTTGTAATAAATTTCTGCATTTAATTCATAATTATTATTGTTGAAATTTCTACTATACCCTGCGCTGATCTGATCCGCTATTTCAGGTTTTACGGTGTAGCTGCTGCCAATCCATTGGTCAGTAGGATTTCCGCTGCTGCTGTTGCTCAATAAATGAAGATTTTGAGTATTTCTTGCATACCCTCCTTTGATACTGCTTACTTCATTAATTCTGTAGTTGGCTGTAATTCGTGGCTCAAGATTAACATAGGTTTTTCCTAATTTTCCTTTTTCTAAAAATTGACTGCCTGTTAAAACTCCGTTTTCATAAACATTAAAGTTATCTCCGCCTAAAACGCTGAACATTGATAATCTTAAACCGTAATTAACCGTCAGTTTTTCTGTGGCTTTAAAATCATCATTGATGTACAGTGCATTTTCCCAGGAATATCTGGAATTTCTAGGAAAACTGCTTACACTCGTTCCCGAAGCACTGCTCGGAGTAATGGTGTGATAAATAGACTGTAAACCAAAACGGACAGAATGTTTGTTTCCTGCAAACCATGTGAAATCCTGCTTCAGATTCCAATCCTGGATTTGTGAGTCTAATCCAAATACATTGTCGTTGCTCGAAAGACTTACTTTATAATCGTAATTGCTGTAAATAAATGAAGTGTTGGAGAATAATTTGCTGTTGATAATGCTGTTCCAACGTACGGTTGCAGTAGTATTTCCCCAATCTGTAGCAAATGTATTTCCAAGACCTAAAACGTCTCTTCCAAAATAGCCTGAAACATACAGACGGTTATTTTCATTAATCTGATAATTGGCTTTTAAATTTAAATCATAAAAGTAAAGCTTGCTGTCTTTAAAATCATCAGTTGCTTTTAGAAAAACATCGGCATAAGTTCGTCTTCCAGAAACGATGAATGAAGATTTCTCTTTCTGGATAGGTCCTTCCACGCTTAACCGGCTGCTGATCAAACCAATTCCTCCATTGACGTTGTAATCTTTGTTGTTACCGTCTTTCATTTTAACATCCATTACCGACGAAAGTCGGCCACCATACTGTGCAGGACTGTTTCCTTTGATAATGCTTGCATCTTTCAGGGCATCACTGTTGAATGTGCTGAAAAATCCTAATAAATGCGACGCGTTGTAAACCGGAGCTTCATCTAATAAAATTAAATTCTGATCGGTTGCACCACCACGCACGCTAAATCCGCTGCTGCCTTCGCCATTGCTTTTGATCCCAGGAAGCAACTGAATCGTTTTTAATACATCTTTCTCACCAAACAAAACGGGAAGCTTCTCAATACTTTTTATGCTTAAAGTTTCGGTTCCCATTTGAGCTGAAGTCAGGTTTTTATCTTTTTTAACTGCTGAAATGATGACTTCGTCAATCTGTGTAGTTTTCTCTTTTTCCTGACTAAGAATAAGATCGAGTTTTACGTTTTGGTCGAGCTGTACAGTCTGTCTGTAATTTTCGTAACCTCCGTAAGCGACAGCAATGGTATAACTTCCCTGGGGAAGAGAAAGTGAATAAAAACCGTATTCGTTAGCTGTGATATTGATTGTGGGATCTTCCACCACTTTTATTGTTGCTCCGATTACGAGTTCGCCATTCTTTCCGTCTCTGACCGTTCCGCTGATCGTTTTCCGTTCCTGAGCAAAAGCGGTAATGCTGAAAACTGACAGCCCGATCGTGGTAAAAATTCTACAATAGATTGCTTGCATTCTTTAATGTTTATTAAGAAAATAGTTTTTAAATCTAAATGTAAAGATAAGCTTTAATTGAATGGATCTAAAAGTCAATAAACGGATAATGGTGTTTTAAATTGTATGAAATTTTGTTCATGACAAATCCTCACTTGTAGGAGTGAGGATTTAATGATGTACAATAAAATCTTTGCTTTATTAATTTTTAACGTATTTCGCCACTTTCTCTTCCAGATCATCAAGATTGAAAGGTTTTGCTACATAATCGTCTGCCTGCGCACTTTTAGCCAAAGCCACAATATCATTATTGGCTGTGACATAAATTACAGGAATATTTTTGTATTCTTCATGGTTTTTCAAAAGCCTGGTTGCCTCTACTCCACCAATATTCGGAATCCAGTTATCCATCAAAATGACATCCGGACGAAACTGTGATACTTTCTGTATGATGTCGTGCGACGTTTCTGAGATCTCTACTTCGTAACCGCCTTCTTCGAAAATGATGCTGATTACCTCAAGAATCACTTTATCATCATCAAAAATCAAAATTTTCTTCTTGTTCATATTTTTTAGTTAATTTATTTAAATTATTATATTGAATGTAGCCGATTGATTAGATCTGCTAATTTTCCCGGTTCGATCAGGAGATCGTAATCTACTTTCTCCATTGCCTGCTTCGGCATATAATTTACTTCTGCAGTTTCAGGATTCTGAATCCATACTTTTCCTTTATTTTTTTTTATATATTTTAAACCTTCTACTCCGTCTGCATTGGCTCCAGAAAGCAAAACTCCGATCAGGTTTTCGCCAAAAGTTTCTGCTGCAGATTTGAAAGTGACATCAATCGATGGTCTCGAATAATTCATCTTCTCTGAGCTGTCGAGCGATACGGTGTTTTTATTTTCAAACAACAGATGATAGTCTGAGGGAACTATATAAATTGTATTCTTCAGGATATCTGCTTTATCTTCTATCTCTATCACCTTCTTTGCGGTAAATTGCTGCAGCAAAGTGGGCAATATACTTGTAGAATAAGCTTTTCTATGAACAACAACCAAAATCGGAAAATTCATATTTTCGTCGAGATTTTTAATCATATCCATAATGACCTGCAGACTTCCTGCTGATCCTCCGATAACGATTAACTCTGTTCTGGCCGTTTGTTCTTCCATTTATTGTAGAATTAATTATGATCTACTTTTTTCCAAATTTTCTGATTCTCGACCTGATGATAAAATTTATCTAAATTGGAAAACCGCAACGTCTCTTTTGAGCCTAAAGCGAGATACCCTAAATTTTCTAAACTGGCATCAAAAAGACTGAAAACCCGCTCCTGCAAAGCTTTTTCGAAATAAATTAAAACATTTCTGCAGATAATCAACTGGAAACTGTTGAATGAGCTGTCTGAAACCAGATTATGAGTCGATAAAATCAGTTTTTCTTTCAAGCTTTTATCAAATCTTACACTGTCATAATTTGCAGTATAATAATCTGAAAAATCTTCTTTCCCGCCAGAAAGCATGTAATTTTCCGAATAAATTTTCATCTGATGGATCGGAAAAACACCCGATCTTGCGGTTTCCAGAACCGACGGATTGATGTCTGTACCGTAAATTAAACATTTATGATAGAGATTGGCTTCTTTCAATAAAATTGCGATCGAATATGCTTCTTCACCCGTTGAACATCCTGCAACCCAGATTCTTATCAAAGGGTAAGTTCCCAATTGAGGAAGAATCTCTTCTCTCAATTTCTTGAAAAAATGAGGATCTCTGAACATTTCTGTAACATTCACCGTAATTTCTTCTATAAAATGCTTGAGATAATCTGGATCATTGATGATGGTGTATCGCAATTCTGCAAAACTTGTAAAACGGTCGATCATACAAATACGATTAATTCTGCGCTTGAAAGATGCTCTGCTGTACAAAGAAAAATCATATCCGTACAGATCGTACACATCTTTGATCAGAAATTCAATCTCCTCGTCTTTTACGATACTCGGTTCCAGCATTTATGAAATTTTTTCAATGGCAGTTAATAATTGGTCTACATCAATCGGCTTTTTCACATAATCCTGCGCTCCAGCATCAAGGCATTTCTGACGGTCTTCTTCCATTGCCTGTGCAGTCACCGCAATCACAGGAATATGTTTGATGGCAGGCGTCTGACGAATCAATTTTACCGCTTCATAGCCGTCCATTTCCGGCATCATCATATCCATCAATACCAAATCTATATCTGGATTTTTCTCTAAAATCTGAATTGCTTCTTTGGCCATAGTACAACTTACTATGTCGAAACCACGGGCTTTTAACGTAAGTTTCAGAGCAAATATATTACGCAGATCATCATCTACTATCAAAATTTTCTTTTGCATGCCAGAATCTGTAATTTAACTTTCATATAACCAAACACGTAGCAGAGACAACAGCTGATCCATATCCACAGGTTTTGTAATATAATCTGAAGCTCCTGCCTGAATACATTTATCGCGGTCGCCAATCATTGATTTTGCCGTTACCGCAATAATGGGAAGTCTTTTAAACTTCGGCATCTTTCTGATTTCCTGTATGGTTTCGTAGCCATCCATTTCGGGCATCATCATATCCATCAACACCACGTCGATATCCGGATGTATTTTTATCTGTTCTAATGCCTGAACGCCATCCATCGCCAAAACAACTTCAACTTTGTATTTTTCCAAAGCTTTCGTTAAAGAAAAAATATTACGAACATCATCATCGGTAATCAGAATTTTTTTACCACTCAAAACTTCTGTTAATGAGCCTAAAGTTTTGTTTCTAATGGTTTCCACCGAACTGTTTTTCTCTTCAACCAAATGTAAAAACAATCCTACTTCATCTAAAATCCGCTGATAAGAATGAGCAGTTTTCACAACAATAGAATCGGCATATTGCTTTATTTTCAATTCTTCTGAAGTAGACAAATTGCGTTCTGTGAAAATAATAATCGGGAGATTTTCCAGACCTTCATATGTTTTGATGGACTCAATAATTTTATACCCATTTCTTCGGTCGGGTCCGATGTCTAAAATAACACAGTCTACTTTATCCGTTTTGAAGGCTCTTACACTGTCTTCAAGATTATCTTCTACGGATAACGAGATATTAAAATTACTCAGGAAATATGACAGCGCACTTGCATGTTTGGCATTTTCTTCAACAATAAGAACCTTTTGCGGGGATTTTTTAAGAGCATCTTCAATTTTCCTGAAAACTTCATTCATCTGTTCCAGGGCAACCGGTTTGTCGATAAAATCGATAGCACCTTTCATCAGACTCTCTTTTTTAACGTGTAAAGAAGACATCATGTGCACCGGAACAGGCTTGGTCTGAGGATTAGATTTTAGTTCTTTCATTACTTTCCAGCCATCTTTTACAGGTAACTGTACATCTAATAAAATTGCCAAAGGACTGTATTGGAGAGCGGCAGACAAAGCCTGATCTCCTCTTACTACAACAACGCCCTTGTAGTTTTGCATTCTGGCATATTTCAGCAATGCTTTGGCGAAATTTGTATCGTCTTCTACAATTAGAATTACTTTATCGTCTTTTGAGATACTTTCTCTATCGTCTTCTACATCATCAGGAATTTCAAGATGATTAAATGCTGATGTTATATTATTGTCTTCATAATCGATGATGTTTTTGATCTCTTCAAGATCTTCAACAATGACATCAACTAAATTCTGATCGGAATTCACATTCGAATTTGGCTGCAATCCTTTCAGTTTTTCGCTCATCGGTATGATTAAACTGAACTCACTTCCTTCATTAACTTTACTATTTAAATCTAAATAACCTCCTAATAATTTTGCAATTTCACGGCTGATTGACAATCCCAAACCTGTTCCGCCAAATTTACGCTGCGTAGATCCGTCAGCTTGCTGGAAGGCTTCAAAAATAATTTTCTGCTTATCTTCCGGAATACCAATTCCGGTGTCTTTCACAGAGAATACGATAAAGTCTTTGTTTTTCTGATCTTTTTTAATATTTAATTCTACACTTCCTTCTTTGGTAAATTTCAAAGCATTTGACAAAAGATTTCTCAAAACCTGATCAAGACGAAGGCGGTCAGTTTCAAAGCTTTTAGCCAAATCTTTTTCAATATTGATATTAAAATCAACTCCTTTTTCTTTAACTAACGGGTTCATTAGATTTTTCAAATCTTTCACCACTTCATCAATCACAACATCCTGATATTCAAGAGACATTTTACCTGATTCTATTTTAGCTAAATCTAAAATTTCATCAATCAAAGTTAATAAACTGCTTCCCGAGCTTTGAATAACTTTTGCAGATTCAATCTGATCTTCATTTAAGTTTTCGTCAGGATTTTCTGCCATGAGACGTGAAAGAAGCAGGATTGAATTCAATGGTGTTCTCAATTCATGCGACATATTTGCTAAAAATTCAGATTTGTACTGCGTACTGAGAGCCAATTCTTCCGCTTTTCTCTGAATTTCAATATTTCTTTCGGCAATCAAATGATTTTTTTCCTCCAATAATTTAGAACGTTCTTCCAGTTCCGTATTGGTCTGCATGAGTTCTTCCTGCTGCACTTTCAGTTCTTCTTCAGAAGCCTGCAGTTTTTGAGTTTGTGCTTCAAGTTCTGTATTCAGATTTTCCAATTCAGCATGCTGAACCTGTAATTCTTCTGACTGAGCCTGAGTTTCTTCCAACAAACGCTGTTCTTTTTCACGAGCTTTTGCTGCACGCAAAGTAATGGCAATATTTCTTGAACTTTCTACAAAATAATCAATTCTGTTCTGCTCAAAATTTTCATTTGAACTCACTTCCAAAACACCGACAGTTTGGCGGTCTGACATGATAGGAACCAATAGAATTGCATTGATTTTCAACTTACTGCTTGCAAAAGTAACTGCAAAATCATTTTCATCTAAATCATTATATGCTTTCGCTTTTTTCTGAACAAAAACCTGCCCAACCATACCTTCTCCCAACTCGAAGGATTGCTTCATATTGCTTTCTAAACCAAAAGAACTGCTGAGCTTCAGCTTATTGTCATCAATTAAATAAATCGCACCATTCACACAGTTTCCGTATTCAATGATTTGACTGAGAGAATCGGCGGTCACCTGTTTTACAGATTTATTTCCCACCAAAATATCATTGAGTAATACAAGACCTTTCTGTCGCCAGTCGTCTTTATTGATCTTATCAAAAGAAATCTGAAGAGAATCTGTCATGTGATTCAGAGAATCTACCAAATCGCCCAAGTCGCCCTCATAATCATCTACCACTCTTTGGCTGTAATCACCATTTGAAACGCGGTTGGCAACCTGCTGAATAACATTCACACGTTTAGAAATTTCTAAATCTTTTGCTCTTAATTGTTTTTCCAGCTTATCTCTTCGGATCAGATCATTTCTTAATTTAATGTAGAAAAAAATGGTCACCATCATTGCTGCCAAAGATGAAAAAATAATGAATAAAACCGTTGTATTTGATGATTTATTAAGATCTTTACTTTTTGTCTCCAGCTGGTTTTCTTCAAATTTTACAAATTCTTCAACAAGCCTGCGGCATTTATCCATAGAGAATTTGCTCATCGAGATTTGCTCCTGAGTCATTGCAATGCCTTTCCTTCTGTTTTCAACAAAAAGTTTTAAATTGGTGATATTGACATTTACGTTTTGCTCTAAATCTTTCAGGCGGGTAAGCTGAGAAGGTTCAGTAATATCTAGAGATTTTGCTCTATCAATCGATTTAGAATATTCTACAATACTTCTCTTGTAGGGGTCTAAAAAGTTTTCCTGACCCGTTAACTGATAACCGCGGTTACCGGTTTCTGCATCTAGCAATGCGATCAGCACATCTTTTACAGCGGTCATTGATCGTCTGCTTTTGGAAACGCTTTCCCGATGCTCCATCTGGTTTTGGATGCTTAAGTATGATGCGACCGAACTCGCAATTAAAACCAGTAAAGAAAATCCGATTCCAAACTGGAGATTCCTTATTACTTTTTTCGGCATAAAATTAATTTAAAGGTAATGTGAAATAAAACGTAGAACCTTCATCTGTTTTGCTTGATAAACCGATGGTTCCGTGGTGTTGCTTGATGATTTCCGAACAGATGTACAACCCGATCCCCATCCCCTGAAACTGTACCGATGATTCTTCAACACGGTAAAATTTACGGAAAACAGCGTCCTGCTTAATTTCAGGAATCCCTATCCCGAAATCTGTGACACTGACTTTTACTTGATCCTCATCTACAAATGTAGTGACGATGACATGATTATTTTCCGGGGAATATTTGATGGCATTGGTTAAAAAATTAATCAAAACCTGCTCAATACGAATTGCATCTAAAGGAATGAGTTGATTGATCTTCCCGATATGACGGTCTATTTTTACATTGGGATCGTCGTTGGTCTGAAGAATAGTATCAATAGTGCTGTTAATTAATTTTTCTAAATCTGTTGGCTTTTTATTGATTTTCAGTTTTCCGTTATCAATTTTAGAAACATCCAGCAGATCTGTAATCAGTGTATTTAATTTTTCGATTTGACTGAGTGCTTTTGTTACAAAAACAGCTTCTGTACTTTCGTTATGGGCTTTCAGTTTGCGATCCAGCAATTGCATATACGCTTTGATGCTGGTAAGAGGAGTTTTGAGTTCATGACTTGCAATGCTCAGAAATTCATCTTTTTCTTTTTCCACTTTTTTCTGGTCATCGATATCTGTAAAAGTTCCTACCCAATTTTTTATTTTTTCGTCCTGATAAATCGGTGACATTCTCAGCAGATGATACCTGAATTCTCCAGAATCAATATTTTTTATTCTGGCCTCCAATTCCAGTGCTTTTCCTTTATTTCTGCATCTTTCAAACTCCTCAAGAATGTTTTGATCATCAAAATGCGTTTCGGGAAATTCATGATCTGAAGATGAATATTCGTACCATTTTCTGTTGACAAAATTGACAATTCCTTCTTCATTTACAGTAAATGCAATTTGTGGTAACGCTTCAAGCATGAGATGAAAGTGATCGATCTCAGACTTCATCGTCACCTGCGCTTCTCTTCTTCCCCTGACCTCAAGCTCCAAAATCTGCTGTGTCTTTTTCATTGCAAGATTATTTTCCTGCAGATTGTAAAAAGTTTTCACTTTGAGCATCAGAATTTCCGGATCTATGGGCTTTGTCACATAATCAATTCCACCAGAATTGTAACCTCGGGTGATAAACCTCTTGTCGGTATTAACGGCTGATAAAAAAATAATTGGAATCTCTTTGGTTTTGCTGTACCCTGCAAAAGTCTCAGCAACTTCAAAACCATCCATTCCCGGCATCTGAACATCAAGAATGATCAATGCATAGTTATTTTTTAATGCTTTGCCCAGAGCTTCTTCACCAGAATTTGCCGTATCTACCGGAAAATCTTTAGACTCCAATAATTTTTTTAACGAATAAATATTGTTCTGGTTGTCATCAACAATTAAGATCATAAAGCGTAAAATAATCTGATATCAGGTTCATATTTGGATAAACATCAAAAATACTTACAAATTTTCAAAAATCACAGGATTATTTTAGGAATATTCAACTTATAAATCACTACAAAAGAAAATAAATAATAAATATTATTTTAATCTTAAACAATCAATAATTTAATCATTTTCATTTTTAAAATACCACAATCTACACAAACTTAACACTTACAATTGAAATGAATACAATTTAGATAACATCAAAAATCAGTATTTGGTCACTTCAATTATATTTTTGGCATAATTTGTTCTGTAAGTAAAATATAAAAATTATAAAAATGAATTATACAGAAGCCTTAAAACACAAAGAAGAATCGATTGCAACTGCTGACGAATCTATCTTAAAACTTTACCATATTACCATCGCACCTGCCAATACCGATGACAGTTATAAGTATATTGAAGATTTTATGAAAAATCCGGAAAAATTTGATGATGAGAGCTGTAAAAAATATTGCAAGGATGATTTATATGAAGTGGTAAGCTTTAAAAAAGAAAAAGAATAATGATATTCTATTACGAATGATGATTTTCATATTTCATTTTATTGATCACCGGATTAGCATACATTGCCAAAAAACCTTCCCTCAAAATATGATCTGATACATCAATGCGCATTTCGAGTCTTCTTTCAAAAAGCTGTTTCTCTTTATCAGTGTAATTGTTTGCAAACTGGTCTGTTTTCTGAAGCAAATCGTAGGCAATGTAATTGGTAGGCCACAAGTGATAATTCTGAATTATACAATCATCTATTATTTGTGCGATAGCCTGCAATTGCCTGTTTCTGTGATTAAATTCGGTAAATACATGATCAAACTCTGATTCTAAAACATCGCATGCATGAAGATGGATGCGTTTTTTCTGTCCCAAAACTCCGCTCATCATTGTATTAAAATCTTCATCCTTTGTTTTAACATAAGTTGTATCATTATGTTTTGCCAAAAGCTGAGGCATCTTCAAAACGTCTGTAGGATCATATTCGTATGAAATTGAAAGAGGAACAATTCTTAAGTTTTTAAAAAACTCTTTTAAAGGAATTTCTTCGGCTGCCATTGCAAGCATTTTCAGGATTCCCTGTTGTGTTGCATCATTTCCGTCTTTTGTACGACCTTCTCTTTGCGCAATCCAAACTGAACGATTGTCTGACAAAAGCTGGCAAATATATTCTGAAAGAAGTTTAGAACTTTTGAGCTGCTCACGCAATGGCAAACCTCTTTGTACCAAAAAATTACGGTTAAGCTTTGCCAATTTGTGCAGAAAGGTCTGCTGAACAAGATTATCTCCTATTGCAGAAGAAGTCATGATATGACCATTTTCCAGCAAAATCAGATTCAGCAACGAGGTATCTAAAACAATATCTCTATGATTGGAGATAAAAAGATAGGAAGTATTTTGATCCAGCTTATCAAATCCCGAATACGTTAAACCCTGAGAACTGATTTCTAATATTTTTCTGATGGTTTGCGAAATAAAATTCGTCTGAAAATCTTTTATTGATGATGTTTCTTTTAACTGAGATGACCAAATTTCCTCATCAGTATCCGGAAAGGTAAAGCCCATCAATGCTTTCATCATAGGATGACGAACTATAGATTGCACCGCATCATTGACTTCTGCATCATCATAAGACCTTATCTCATCAAACTTCGACATGTAATTTTTGGATTTTCTTAAACAATCTGCAAAAGAACAAAAAAAATAATAAAATCACAGCATTATGTTAACAATAGATTTATATGCTATGAATATGTAAATAATTAAATTTTTATTCGAATAATATCAAATATTCACCATTTTTCAATGTAAGTTTTCAATATGCAAATATTTCATTATATTTATTCATAATTGAATACTGATAAACATATTTATATTAATTGGAATACGTTTTGTTTAACTAACTTAATCTCAACAAAAAAATTGATGAAACAAAACGAGCCCGTTAAGAAATCTAACCGAAAAAAATGGTTTCTTTCTATAGCATTAGGAATTTTGGCGTTAATTATTGCTTTTCCCTTTGCTCTGAATTTTTACCTTCAAAGAAAATTGCCTGATTTAGTAAATGAAAAAACACCTTATAAGTTACAGCTGAAAAACTTTGATTTTAGTTTAATATCCGGACATTTTTCTGCAACCGATCTTAAGATTTCGACTAAAAATCCTAACGATAAAAAAATTACTCAGATTGACGGTAATATAAAAAAAGTTGAGCTGACAGACTTCAGTATCTGGAAAGCTGTTTTCAGCAAATCTTATCACGCCGATCAGTTTCTGCTTACAGATTCTAAGGTGAAAATCCGATTGGCTCCCAAGTCTGAAAAGGAGAAAAAATCTACAAAAAAAACTGATCTCCATATCAATAATATAGTGCTGAGTAATGTATTTGCCGACATTGTAAATGCTGAAGGAAAATCCGTTTTTACTGGTAAAGACATCAATATCAGGCTGAAAGATATTGAACAGAATGACAACGAAGCAAAAATTCCGTTGGCATTTAAAGAATTTAAAATTGATGCCAATGATGTTCATATCGGAGTGAATGAATTTTACCAGATCAATGCAGAAAAAATAACTGCTGCCAATAAAACTTTAGATCTCAGAAGATTTCACCTTCAGCCTATTCGGAAAGCAGAAAAATACAATGCAAAGAATGTTTTTGATTTTGCATCTGAACGTCTTGTGGCAAAAGATTTTAACATCAGCAAAGATTCTTTGATCGTTTCTGATATTATTTTTACAAGTCCTGATCTGAAAGTAACTTCAACGGGGAAAAATACAGTTGAACAAAATAAAAATCCTAAAGAAGTTGAAATGAAAATCGGGTTAAAAAACATCGACTTTCAGAAAGGTAAAATTGCAGTAATTCAAGCTAACAAGGAGAAAACGGCATCTGTTGATAATTTCAACTTTAAGCTTACCGATATTGTGTTTGATAAAAATACCGTAAAAGAAAAAATTCCTTTCAGATTTACCAACCATGATATTGAGGCTGATCATATTTATTTTAAAGCCAGCAATCTGCAGGCGTTGAAAATTCAAAAAATATCTTCTAGAAATTCAAATATTATTATTGAAAAATTTCAAATGATTGCTTTGGGGAAAAGTGCTCATAAAGATTTATTCAACGTGACTACGGATGAAATTAAAATCAGTAATAACAAAACAAAATACATCGGGCAAAAACTGAATATTCAATTTGACGGTTTGGAAATCAAAACTCCAAATATTAAAGTAATTTCTGCAATTCAAAAATCGAAACAGAAAAAAGAAAAATCTGAAACCCCGGAATTCAACGCTCAACTTGGTTTTATTAAAATTTCAAATGGTAAAATTTCACAAACAAGTTTAGGAAAAGAAAAATTAGCTGTTGGTAAATTTGATATTCAGCTAAATAATATTGTTTCAAATAATGAACAATTGAAAAAAGATTTGCCAATCAATTTCTCAAGTCATCTTATAGCTGCTCAGAAAGTCTTTTTAGATGCAGGAAAATATTACACACTGAAGGTTGGTCATCTGAAAAATTCAGGAAAACAGACTGAAATTAAAGATTTACAATATCTTCCTAAATATTCGAGAGCAGGATTCACCAAAGTGATTGCTAAAGAGAGTGATTTGTATACGATTACCGTTAAAAAAATAGGAATCACAGATTTTAATTCAAAACTATTTAAGAATCAACAAATTGACATTAGTAAAGTCGACATTGACGGCTTACAGTGTAATATTTATCACGATTTGGCACCACCCGATGATACGGATGCGAGATATCTTTTCAGCAAAAAACTTCGAGGGATGAAGATGCCGATGTTTGTAAAAAATGTTGCCATAAAAAATTCAGGTTTAGAATATGAAGAAAATGCCGAAAAAAGTAATATTCCTGGGAAGCTTACATTTGACAAATTCGGAATTGACATCACCAACGTGAACAACGGAAAGATCAAAGGCCGACCTACTACGATTAATGCTGATGCAAGGTTTGCTTTCTATGAAAAAGCTGATACTCAGGTGAATTGGAAATTTGACGTGATGAATCTTGAGGATAAATTCACCATCAACGGAAAAATTCTGAAGTTGCCTGCAGACAATGTCAATCTTTTTGTAAGACCTTATTTGAATGTAACTTTAGACGGAAATATTGATTACCTTAAATTTGATTATTATGGAAGCAATGCCGGTATTGCAGGAAATTTCTATTTTAAATACGATGAAATGTATGTGAATTTTCTGAATAAAAAAGGTAACGAAAGAAAGCTACTTTCAAAAGTTGCCAACTGGTTTGTAAAAAATGAATCTACCGGAGAACCCGATCACGTCGTGATTGAGAAAAAGAGAGAAGCCGACAGAAGTTTTTTCAGTATGCTTTGGCAGGGAATTATGGAGGGATTAAAGAAATATCTGATATAACCTCCATCAAAAATATTAAAAAAACTATCTTAATTCATGTTAAGATAGTTTTTTATGGTTGTAAGAACTCCAAATTTATTATTGCTGGAAGCTTCATATTTTGCGGCTTTTTTCACAGAAGGATGCGCATTTTCCATTGCGTAAGAATATTCTGCTTTTTGCAGCATTTCGATATCATTCATATAATCACCGAAAACCATCGTCTGCTGAGGAGTAATATTTAGGGTTTTCTGTAATTTTTCAAGTGCATTTCCTTTGTTGATGTTTTTATTCATAATATCCAGCCAATTTTTACCCGAAACTACTATCTCAAGATTAGACTTCTCAAACTGTTTTAGGATTGGATATAAATTTTCTTCAGAACCATCCGGATGATATACTGCGATTTTGAAAATACTGTCATCCAAAGTTTCTGTAAGATCACTTACTTTCTGATTTCCAGTATAAAACTGGGCAATATAATCTACAAAATCCTGATTTTTTGCTTCGTAATAGGCTTTTTTCTTCCCTGATATCACGGCTGTCGCATCGGAAATTTTTCTTATCGTTTTAATGATTTCTTCAACATATTGTTCTTCAAGTTTATCTGCGAACAATTCTTTGTTTTTATAAATCATGTAGCCACCGTTTTCAGCAATGAAAGCCATTTCATTTTCTATTTCTCCGAAATATTTGGTAATGCCCGACATCTGTCTTCCGCTTGCAGGTACAAATAATATATTTCTTCTTTTCAGTTCTTCATAAATTGCAGGAAATTCGGGGCTTACTTCATGTTTAGAATTGAGGAATGTTCCATCCATATCCGTTACTATCAGCTTAATATCTTTCATAAATCATCTATATTCTTTCGGGAAAATCACTCTTTAAACATCAAATATAATAGATAATAACTGAGTTATCATTCTAAAAATCAAAGATAACAATGTTTATCCTCATTAAAATATTAAATTAATTCATTCTTAAGATAATCCTTCCATCTGGAGTATGCTTCTGTATACTGCTCTTTTTTGTCATATTCCGGTTCTATTACCGAAATTTTTTCCAGTGATGCAAATGCTTCGGAAGAGTCTGAATAGAAACCGATCCCCATACCTGCTGCTCTGGCTGCGCCTACTGCGCCATCTGTATCATATAACTCGATTACTGCACCACTCACGCTTGCCAATGATTGTCTGAATAAAGAACTTAAGAACATATTGGCATTACCGGCACGGATGACGTTGATATCCATTCCGATTCCTCTCATAATATTCATACCATATTCGTAAGAGAAAACAATAGCTTCCTGTGCAGCCCGGAGAACGTCACCTTTTGAATGAATATTAAAATTAATCCCATGAATTGAACATTGTGTATCTTTATTTTCTAAAACACGTTCTGCCCCATTGCCAAAAGGAATAATGCTTAAACCTTTAGAACCAATCGGTGAAAGTGAAGCAAGCTCATTCATATCGCCGTAAGAAGAAAGTGACGTTGCAAAATTATGCTTCAACCAAGAATTTAATATTCCTGTCCCGTTGATGCACAGCAATACGCCTAATCTCATCTGTTCTTCGCTATGGTTAACATGCGCAAACGTATTAACCCTGGATAGCTTATCGTAATCAAGCTGATCTAAAACTCCGTAGACAACTCCTGAAGTACCCGCAGTGGAAGCAATTTCTCCTGGATTAAAAACATTTAATGATAATGCATTATTTGGTTGATCTCCTGCTCTGTAAGAGATCGGTGTGCCTTCTTTCAGACCTAATTCGTTGGCTGCTGCAGCTGAAACCGTCGACTGGATACCAAAAGTAGGAACAATTTCCGGGAAGAAACTTTCTGGTATTCCAAAGTACTGAATGACATCCTGTGAGATGCAATTATTTTTAAAATCCCAAAAGATCCCTTCAGATAAACCTTCAACAGTAATGCCTATTTCTCCAGACAGCTTCATGGCGATATAATCTCCCGGAAGCATTATTTTATCAATTTTTTCAAAAATTTCGGGTTCGTTATCTTTTACCCATGCTAATTTTGATGCTGTAAAATTTCCCGGAGAATTGAGCAGATGAGAAAGACATTTTTCAGCTCCAATTTGTTTAAACGCTTTTTCTCCATATTCTACCGCCCGACTGTCACACCAAATGATTGATGGTCTCAAAAGATTCTGATCTTTATCTACCAGTATCAATCCGTGCATTTGCCAGGTGATCCCGATTCCTTTTATATCTTCTGAATCTATTCCTGCGTGGTGCATTACAGATTCATGGGCAAGTTTCAGATTAGTCCACCAGTCAGCAGGATTTTGCTCTGCCCATCCAGGTTGAGACGCTATGATTTTCATCTCTTTTTTCGGAGAAAAATCTGAGGCAATTACTTTACCACTGGATGCTTCAATGAGACAGACTTTCACAGAAGAACTTCCTATATCGTACCCTAATAAATACATAAACGAAACGGTTTATTTGATTAATTTTGAATTATTTTTCTTGAAAACTTTGGCATCAAACTTATAATATCTTGCTGCCCGATGTGAAACGTTCTTTTCAATCTCATCCAATGGGATGATGTAGCTGAAAGAAGAAACTTTTTTATGAAAATTTTTAATATCAATTTTCTTTTCGCTCAAAGCACAGTAGAGTTGATAAAGCTGTCTGATTGTAAATTTTTTTGGCAGAAGTTCAAAAATAATGGAGAAATCGATCTCAATCCACTTTCTGATTTCTATCAGCGATTCTGCGATAATCCTGTTATGATCAAACGGCAGAGACGGTATTTTATCTATCGGATACCAATCTACATTGCTGTATTTGTTGCTGTTAATTTTATGATCTATTTTGCAAAGAGAGAGATAAGCTACGGTAATTATCCTGTCAATATTATGTTTATATTCTTTGCCCATCCATTGTATATCACTTTGGTTACTTGCCCGCAAAGGATCTGCATAACATTTAAACTGCTTTAAGACCATCTTTTTTATTCCTGTAAGCTCGTGAAGCACCCTGTTTGCCGCATCGTCAACATCTTCAGTATTAAAGATCAAGCTTCCGGGTAATCTTTTCTTCATTTCAGCCTGAGAATCATCAAAATGATGCTGAACCAATAATATATTTAATTTATTCTCGGGATCAAATCCAAAGACAACACAGTCAACAGAAACGAAAGTATGTATAAAATCCGGATTCATATTATAGTAACATTTTGCAACATTACAAATATAAAAATTCAATTGGTAAAAAAATGGAAAATTATATTATCAATTTAAATATCAGTCTATTACAAGCTGATTTTCAACAATTAATAAAGTATATATTATATGATAAGCTTATCGTAATTTTAAAGAAAACTTTATGACAAATCTCTAACTTTAAATCTATTATGTATTTAAAAAACACGACATAAAATGTATGATGCCGTACAAGTAAATATGATAACAAAGTACATTGAAGAATACTTATTTTATTCAGAAATAAAATAAAATATTAATTTTTGATACCGAAAAACCTAAATTATCCAGTTGTTTTCTCAGATTGTATCGCCAAAGACAAGATTAAATGATATGAATTTTAATTCCCAAACTTTTTTGTATTGATTTTTTTCTCTTTCACACTGATAATGAAATCCTGCAAAACCGTTATTTTTCCGGCTGCAACTTTTATTTTCTGGCTTTTCACTTCACAAAAAGTATTTGTGGGTAAAGAATTTTCATTTAAGGTCACTGTGTATTCTCCGGTAGGCAGAAAAGAATTAAAATCACCTTCTTCGTTTGTGTAAAATTTTTGAATAACCTGCTCTTCTCTTAAAACACTGAATGAAATTGCTGAACCTCGGCGTTCAAACTCTACCGCTTTTTTTATATTGTAATCAAACGATACTTTCCCCTTGACTGAGCCATTCTGATGCAGCGGAACACTAAGGTTGTACGTATAGCGGTCTACACTAAATTCTAACTCATCATAATACCATCCCTGCTGGATAAATTGCTTTAAAAGATATTTTCCAAACGGTACACTTCTGTATGAGGCTTCACCAGTATTATTGGTCTTTAATGCAATACTATTGATATTGAGAATATATGCATCCGCAGGCTTTTCACCTTCATCATAAAGATTATTTCCGTTGCTATCATAAAAAGCAAATGCCTTGATGACTGATTTCTTAGACGGATCCAAAACATTTTTCCGCAAATTCAAACTCACTCCTACTTCAAAAGTCATAATATTCGTCTTGATATTAGCTGAAGAATAATTGTACCAGGAAGAATTTAAAAAAGCACTGAAATTTTTACCGTTGTATTTTGAATTGATAAATGCCGAGGGCGACTCACCGTAGACGGTATCATTGATGTAAGAAACTCCGGCACTGAAGGTAATTTTATCTTTTATAAAGTTGTCGTTATAGAAAAATGAGAATGTTGTTTTTTTATAATTAAATTCTCCGAGAAATGCAGAAAATGCGTATTCGGATAAATAATAACTTCCGGACTGATAAATTGAGTTGACATTGAACTTTTTAAAACTGTAATTGGCATTGAGTTTCATCTGAAATTGTTTGCTTTCAGACATAGGATATTCTACCAATCCTGTCTCAACTCCCAACACAATGGTCTGTCTTGTCGGAGCGTTCACCCAGGACAATTGTTCTATAATACGATGTGCTGTTATGTGCTTAATCCCTCTATCGTCTAAGTTGCCCAAAAAAGTGTTATAACTGTTTGAGCTTTCATCTTGGTATTGATACAATAAACTCAGAGTGAAATCTTTCAGTTTGGGAAATCTGTTGCCTATTTCCAGCCTTTTGTTTTGCGAAAGTTGCTCTCTGTTAAAAAAATAAAATTTTGGTGAAAAATCTGATATGGTAAAATTTGCATGAAGATTCTGTTCTTTTATCTGCGTCGTAATATTCTGCTGTATCAGCATACTTCCTCTTCTGTTCCCGGGATAATAATCAGAACTGTAAAAATAATTTCCGTTGAGATAAAAATTACTAAGCTTACCCGAATAATTAGATTCTGCAGAAAATGACGGTTTACTAAAATTTTTAGATTCGTAAGAACTTATTCCTGCATTCAGCTTTGCATTCAGCCTCCATAACTCGTTAAAGTCATAATTTGCTTCAGTTCCCAAAACGCTGTGTTTTACTTTTTCAAAGGGATCATAGCGGTAAATATATGTTGCTGAAATATTGCGTGAGCTGTTGTTAGACTGTAAAGTTCCTTTGGTAAAAAAGCCGTATCCGTTTTTGAGCCAGCTGTTTTTTTCTGTGAGATTAAAATTCTGATCTACAAAACCTACTTCAATCTTTTGATGTTTAGAAAATGTGTAACTGTATTCTACTCCTCTTCCGACAAGCGTCATATCAAGGAGTTTATTTACGCTTCCTACGATATATTCATTTCCTCCCTGACGAAACACAACATTGGTATTGGTAACCAAAGGATCTTGTTGACTATTCAAAAAAGCTATATTTCCTCTCATAAAAACATATCCTGCAGATAAATTGACTCCGCCAGAGCCTATAATCTGAAAAATATCTACATCTTTTCCTACTTTCCTGTAACTTGTTGTGATCTGATTTTTAGTTTCTTCAACAAAATTATATAAATCAGGATTCTGATACTTTTGGTTGCTCGATATATTCTGTACTCCTATTGTGGTGGAACCAAATATTTCTTTATCAGGATTTCGGAAACCTGAAATGCTAACAATAAAATTAGACTGTCTCGCTAAGCTTTTTGAAGGTAAATGGGTGAAGATGAAAACAGAATCTTTTTTAGGTGAAATCACTGCATTCTGCTCAAAAAATATATTGGAATCTGAAGGATCGGGAAATTTGCATACTAAAGTTATATCCTGATCGACGTTTCCGGTGTTTGCAACTCTTATTTTAACCGTTATAGGTTCTTGATCTGAAGATCTGTAAATTGTAGTTGACAAAGGATTGATGAGAAGACTTGCATCTACCTCAATCATGTGTTCAGTATTTTTCTGGGCAATTAAAATATCTGCCTGATTGAATAATTTTGTAGTGATAACCGAAGTTCCTGCTACAGCACCCTCATCAATGATAATTTTTACAGGGATGTATCTGATCTCATTTGGAGCCAACTCAATCTGCAGATCTTCTCCATTGATATTTTTGAATCCTTTCGGAGACACAAACTGTAGCTTACCTTTGAAAGTTTCTGGTTTTAAATTCTTGACCGTAACCACTAAATTCATCAACCGTGATTTTTGTGAAGTCAAATTATTTTCGACATCAAGAACAACATTAGAATCAACGTTTTGAGCATAAAAAAAACTGTTTAAGCAAAAAAAGAAAACAAGGCTGAATAACAGTTTAGATTTGAAAAAATACATTACAGATTTTATTGTGGTACAATTTCATATTGCAAAGTGGTAGAATAGTCTTCAGGTTTGGCATTGATCAGACGCTCATCCTGCGGAGCCGTAAAATACTTAATATCATAGCTGTAAGATGTGTATTGCGAAGTGGTTGCCTGAGCTAAAGTCTGATTAGCAACACTCAACGTAACAGGAAATACTGTCTGACTGCCGGTATTGAGAGGTGATAAAACAAGATGAATTACTCCTACAGGAATTGTATTTCCGTTTGCTGAGATCAGCTCATTTTGAAGAGACCTTACTCTGATCTGATAATTACTATTGCTCGTCACAGCAAGCCCGTTGGAATACGTTACACTTGTGCCGTTGTTATAGTCCTGCATACTTTTGAATTCCAGAATACCATTAGCTGCGTTCATATTGATTTTTAATGACATTTCTTCAGCGGCAGGCGGCGTACCGGTAATACTGCCTATCTGAAACTGAAAGGTATGACTCATTTTCCCGATAACTGAATTATTCTGATCGTAGGCTGTAAATTCTATTGGTGCAGTAAATTTGGTCCAGGCAGGAAAACTTCCAAGATATGAACCGCCAATAACCGTAATGGCAAATTTCAACTGAAGATTATAATAACCATTCGGCTGAGCCGGCATATTATATAAAGGTGCGTTGGATTGAGGAACTAAAAAAACTTCGTTATTGTTTTGCAATATTACGTTTAAAGGAACTCCTATTTGTGAAATTGAAGGAATAGGATTCGGATAAGACTGCCCTGTTGATGAGATGGGCTGAAAAGCTATTTTGTTTGCAGGAATGGTAAGCTGACCGTTGGCAGAGGTAATATTTTGTTTTAATCTTGCAGAGAGCCTCCAATTAGGTATATTTAAATTTCCGTTTGCTGCAAAAGTAACCGTGTAGGCATCAGGGTTTGTATTTCCGTTATAAGAATCAATCTGCATGTAACTGTTCGTCCAGGATGTAAAAGAAATCTGAGCCTGAGTTACAGCACCAATGAATAAGAATATAAAAATAAATAGTTTATTCATAATTGAAATTTAATTCGGCAATCTCCAAAGCTGAAGAATCACCATAATCAATCATCACAGAAGCACTATAAGAACCTTTAGCCATTGTTTTTACGATTGGTAAATTTACTTTTCGGGAATCACCCGCTAATGTATAAAATATAACATCTTCTACAGAAAATTTTTCTCCGGTAGTGGTGTTAATAATCTCTGTTGAGATTTTTCCGTCTACCCAAATTGCTGACTGATTTTGAAATTGCAGAGCCAAACTATTTTTAGATTGATCAAACTTCAGATTTTCGATTTCTATTTTTTTGATAACAGCATCTGTGGATTTATGAAAAATCTTTATTCCCGAACGGATGCTTACTTTTATATTTGCACCCTTGGTATCAACATCGTCAACAGGATTCATCTGACTCACATAAAGCAATGCAGTATGTGAAGAAAGATTATCTTTTGCAACACCGGGAACGGTAAGGGTAACATCCAGTTCCTTTCTTTCGCCGGGAGCGAGGGAAAAATAATTATCGGTTTTTTTTACGGAAACCCAGCTTGCACAAGAGTTTTTCAAACTATTTGCAGGGTGCATGATGTTTTCTCCTACTCCATCATATTCCCAGTCTCCAAGACTCACGGCAAGATCTAAAGAATTTTTTGCGCTTACATTGGTGATGGTTATTTTCTGTGTGCCGCTGCTTCCGGCAGAAGTATCAAAATAAATTCTGGGCGGAGATACAGAAATACCGGTCTGTGCACTCAATTGTATGGCTAAAAAATAAAATAATAACGAAATTTTATTCATAGGAAACGGTTAAAAAATAAAAAAAGTGCCACAGTTATCGTGACACTTCATAATTTGGATCAGATAATTCTTACTGACTTACGATTGTATAGGTAAGCTCTGTAGTATATACTGTAGGATCTTGACCTGCAATATAATTATCTAAATATGCATTGGCACCAGAACCTTTATACTCGATGCTGATTTTTTTGTTTACTCCACCATTTGTAGATGTTACCAATGTAGATTCGTTAGCTGATAACTGCACGTTTTGAGAATATTGAGCTCCTGTTACCGCTTCAGAACCAGCAGTTGCTTTAATCTGAATGGTGTTTGCCTGAATATTTTTACCTCCGTTTTGCATTGCTGCGTTGGCACTTTTTACTTTTACCTGAAAACCTCCAGTACTGAAGACATTCAAATGATCTGCGTTTACTGAAGTTACACCATTTGCATAGTCATCTTTAGTTACGTAATCTAGGTTAACAATTTTTTGAGCATTGTTTACAACTAGTGTTTGAATTGGCTTAAGACGTACGTTAAGTGTTACATTTTGAGCGCTTAATGTTGTGAAGCCCAATATTGCTATGGAGCTAAGAATGAATTGTTTCATTAAAAAAATGTTGTTATTGTTTCTACTAAGTTTCTGGCTGCAAAATTACTCAGTTTTGAACAGAAGCAATTGTAAAAAAACACATATATTTTGTGAAAATTAACAAACGTGTAAAAGTCAGTTAATATTAGAAAATTATATGATTAACATCCATAAAACCAAAACAATAAACATATTATATTAAGAAACAGTTACGAAAACCAAATAATTAATAAAATGAAAATTATGGACTATTTTATTTAATATCATAATTTGCAATAAACTATTCATAGCATAGCTTTTATTTAAAAAAATATCTGAAATTTTATTGGAATAATTTGAATTCAAATAAAAAAAACGGGCATTCTGTAAGATTTTTACAATTTTACAATCCTTTACACTAACATCAATCTCATTTCTGATGGTTTTTTGCCTGTATGCTTTTTTACGAAATTGCTAAAATTACCTTCATCATTGAATCCCATTTCATAAGCTATTTCAGACAGTGTAGAATTTGAATATTTTATTGCTTTTTCGCATTCAAGCTTTATTTTTTCAATAATAATTTGCTTGGCAGATTTCCCATATACATACTCAGTCATTTCAGTCAGTCGTCTTGGAGATATTTTAAGCTCATCTGCATAATACGAAACTTTTTTGGCATGCTTAAAATCTCGCTGAAGCAAAATCTTAAATCTGTTAACATGAGAGACAAACATTAATCTTTCATCATTTTCCGCCTGCGGGCAGCCAATGTGCAAAAAGGCATCCAGTATCAGAGCTTCTATAGCATTATGAGCTGCAGAAATATAAAGGCTTTCGTTTCTATCTTTAAAATTCGATAATCTATCGATTAACATAATGTGATTGTATTCGATATTTCCAAAATAGGGCGCAATGAAAATTTCTGACTGATAATTGAAAAAAACCTGGGAGTTTAAAAAGATACTGTCTTTGGTAGACCGGTCATAAAAATCTGACGAAAAAGCAATCACATAAACCTCATTATTCCGTACATCGCCAAACTCGACATCCTTCTGAGGGCAGCTATAAAAACAGAATTACCTGCCTGTACATCATACATCTTGTCTGCTACTTTAATTCTGAAATCACCGGTTACTATAAAAATACAGTAATAATCTAAAGTATTAAATTCTCTCTGATAATTATTTCGTTTAAGAATATCACTTAGCAGATTGATGCTAAAGCCTATTTTATGAAGCTGATTTGTTATTGTGTACATTAAATCTTTGGTCCTTAAAATGGTTATATTACAAAAATACAATAAATAATACATTATAAACAACCAAGTAGCAACATAATTAAATTTATTACTCATTTTAAATAGATATATTATAATATAAATATTACAAATACAATTTATGTTGCAAAGCCACGAACTCAATTATGAAAACTCACGGACACAAAAACATCACTCAAAAATGATTAAAATAAAATTGATTTTAAAAAACCAAACATTACAAAAATATATTTTATTAAATAAAATTAATAAATGAATCATGTTAAATTATAATGTGGAAAATTTTAATAAACCTGAGATCTGCTATATTCTATTGGGATAAATTTTAGGAAAGATATATAGTAAAAGGTATGATAATGCTGCTAAAAAAGGAAATGCAATATCCTAGGTCACTGATAAAAGAAATATTTACTAATAAATAAAAAGCCAGAAACAGGAATGGAAATAAACATCAATAACGACAACAAAATTTGTCATCTGCCATTAAAATATGATCTGGTCATTAAAACAAAAAAAGCAGATAAAATAATTATCTGCTCTATATCACGATTGAAGATTAGTATCTTCAGAAGTTAAGCTACTCTAACGTTAACTGCGTTAACACCTTTTTTACCATTTTCTAAGTCATAAGTAACAACATCGTTTTCACGAATGTTATCTACTAAACCTGAAGTGTGTACGAAAATGTCCTGACCACCATCTGTTGGTGTAATAAAACCAAATCCTTTGGTATCGTTAAAGAATTTTACTGTTCCTTGTTGCATTGTATATGTATTAATTAATGAATATTCTATTTTTTTTGGATCATTAAAATCCGTTTGCTTTGATATTTAAATCAAAACGATAATAATTTATTTGTGTAAAATATGGATGAATTTAATTTAAGAGTTTAAAATCTTAAAAGGTAGTACACCTAAGTCTTAGTAACAAAATTGAACGTCTTTCTTGTGAATGCTGATATAAAAGTAAACTTAAATTTCAGAATATACAGATATCTGCCTTATTATTCGACAAATGTAAAACAAATATTTTAATAAACAACTATTTAATTAAAAAAACTTTGAAATTTTCAAAAAAATCTAATGATGGATTATATATACTGCATATTCATTCAAATATTTCTATAAGTATATGGATTGGCTTTGTTTTTGCCAAGCTATGGGTATGAAAACAATTTTTATCGTGGAAGATGAGACAGGCATCAGAGATGCATTACAATTGCTCTTATCATTTGAAGATTATGATGTACGCTCTTTTGCAAGCGTGAAAGCATTTAATGAACGAGATGCATCTGCTTTGCCTGACGCTTTTATTCTCGATGTCATGTTACCTGACGGATTAGGAACAGATCTTTGCAATCAATTGAAAGAAAATCCGGAAACTTCTAAGATCCCTGTCATTATTATCAGCGCTCATGCTAAAGCAGACAACGTTATTAATGTATGTAATGCAGATGAATTTATACCGAAACCTTTTGATATTGATGATGTTCTTCTTAAAATAAAAAAATTAACTGATTAAGTTCGATTTTGATATTTATGAAGTTCATTTTTTTATAATTATAATTTTATTGCCAAGAGTTTTTAATAAAACCTGAGCCAATATTTTCAAATTTTATTTTTAATTGCCATAAAAATTATTAATTCTAAAATCTCTGAAAAAAGATAAAAAAGTTAGTGAAATTAATTCAATTTTTGATAATCAAAAATAAAATACTATTTTTGATTATTTTTGTGTAATTTTTTTATTTTAATTAGAAACAACAAATGGTTTGAATGAGATTACTAAATTATTATTTATTTAACCGGACATGTTTTAAAACATAATTTTAAAAAAAAAGAATTATTATATTTCTGCCTTTAAATAAAAGGTCAAAAACCAGTATACAATCATTTTTAGTACAAACAATTTATGAATTATAAACTTGAGCTCCACAAACAGGAACCTCACTCAAAGATAATATTTAACACCATTTTATTCGATTCGTTTAAAGTTAATATCATCGAACGATACATGGGAAAAATGAATTTCAATCCAAAATTGATTGAGGTTTTGATAAAAGTAAGAACCTTAGATGATCAGCTCATTAAGAAAAGGGACGGTAATATAAGAGTACGTTTGAAGGGAGATGATTTTAATATATACGAGCAGTTGGTAAAAACATTGAGCTCATATGATTATAAAAACAGATTAATAAACAGAGAAGCTTCCGAACAGGATTTTGTCCATTTTATTTTGAGGTTAGTTATATCTAATTATGAATTGTACTAAAGAATTTATCAGCTTAAAAATTAATTTTAAATAATAAGCAATTATAAATTTTATTCAGTCTGAAGGCAAATCAAATTTCTGTTCCTATTTATATGCTCAGAAATTATGAAAACAAAAAAAGTCCGTATGCACAAATAATGTGATACGGACTTTTAAAATTTATTAGGATATATGTTACAGCTTTATTTTAAAGCGGCTTTCACTTTTTCAGATTCCATTAAATGATGTTCTAATGTAGGAAGAGTTTTCTGAGCAAAAGTTTTCACTGAATTGTCAGAACCTTCTGAAGCTTCTTTCTTGAAGGCTGCGATATCTTTTTTATGATCTTCTACCATAAGATTTGCGTACATCTTATCAAACTCACTGCCTTTTTTCGCTTTCAAATCATCATGCATCTTTTGTTGATCAGCATCTAATGAAGTTGGGAGTGTATAATTTACAGATGATGCCCATTTTTTTAGTTCTTCATTTGCTTTTCCGTGATCTTTTACCATCATTGCACCCAATGATTTCACTGAAGCATTTGTACCATTAGTGGCTGCAAGCTCACCCATCATGACTTCCATCATACCGCCTTTTGCTGCGGCATCAACAAATTTTTTGTCCTGATCGTTCAAAGTATTTTCGGTAACACCAGAATTAGATACTGTCGCAGAATCATTACGTGTCATCGGAGAATCGGCAGGTAAAGACATATCTGCAGAATCTGCTGAGTTATCAACTGCCGTAGTTTCTTTCTTGTTACAAGCTGCTAAAGCAAAAACTGCCAACATAGTTAAGATTGAATTTTTCATAAAAATTTGATTTGGTTAATTATGGAGCTGTATTTTTCTCACTCCGCACAAACTGTAACAATTTGTTTGCCAAAAATTTAATAATAAAGACATTATGTTTCAAATAGCCTGTAATAGATCCAAATATTCTCCTTATCAATTTAAAAGTGAGTATAACGTTGAATCAATCACTTCAAAAAAATGAAAATCCCCCTGAAAAATGAATTTCAGAAGGATGTAATAAAAATGTATTGTATATACGTATACATTTTAAAATCTAATTTTTAGTCTGTAGTTTTTTCCAGACTTTGAAATTTGTTATACGAAGATTTCAGTTGCTCCAGCTGATCTGCAACTACAACAGTACTTTGAGGACACAATTTATCACTTTGTAATGCTTCCTGATAAGCTGCAATCGCTGACTTTTCTCCGAATACAACATTCTCTAAAGTTGCTTCAGGATTATCTCCCGCAAAAGCATTTTTAACATCAATCCATGTTCTATGGATTGCTCCTGCTGTGCTTGATGTATCATCAGGCTCTCCTCCACGCTCAGTAATCAGCTCAATGAGGTCAGATTTCATTTCTTGGGATTCTCTTACCATCTGTTCATAATCGCTTCTCAGAGGTGAGTGTGTTTCCCACACTTTATCTTCTACTTTACTGAATCCTTGAATTCTGTCATTGGTAATGTTTAATAAATCGTTTAAAACTGATATCGTTTTAGTACTGTCCATAATAATATTTTTAAGTTATTATGGTGTAGTATTTACAACTGTCATACCATCAATTGAATTTTCTGATCATTTTATCTCATTTTCTTTAAATGTTTTTTGTGAAAGCAATTCAATACCAATAAGGCAATTTACAAGAGTACTCTTTGGTACAAGATCAGATTTTAAACAAAAAAAATCCCGGATTAACGGGATTTTAATATTTCATATTTACATTTATTTTATATTTACTGGAACTGAGATTTTATCCCAATCCATGGTAAATCCATTGCTGTTTACTTTATAAACCAACGTTTCCTGTTTTGCCTGTAAAGTTTTTGTTTTAACATCAACACGCAGAGCATCTTTAGCTTCTTCGTATTTATAAGCGCCCCATTGTTTTGGTTCTTTGTTAAAAACCGCAGTCCATGTTCCGCTTTCTTTAGGAATTAAGAAAAAGCTATATTTACCTGCAGGCAGTTTTTTACCTTCAACGGTAATATCTTTATCTGTTTCGAAAGTAGTTGCGTCATTTGCACCCGCACGCCAAACTTTGTTGTAAGGAACTAGTTCGCCCCAAACTTTACGCTCTTTTACAGAAGGACTGTTGTAGGCGATTGTAATGGTTGCCTCGTTAATTTTTCCCGTTGCAGTAGCTGCAGGACTGGCAGGTTTTTTATCCTCCTGTGCAAATGCATTGACAGACATCGTCATTGTAGCAAAAACTACAGCAACAGTTTTAATCATTGTTTTCATAAAATTTTTGTTTGTTTGTTCGTTTACGAATTTACTGCTTTCGGTTTATAAAACAGTAATCCTATAGTTGAAAATATAATAACTGCCGCTGCCCCGATTACATTAAGCCATAGGAAAGAAACGATATCGAATTGATAAACGGCAATCACTGTAATTTCTGATAAAATTGCAGAAATAAATACATTCTTCCCATTGATTTTTTTATAGTAAAAAGCGACAAGAAAAATCCCCAATATTGGGCCGTAGAAAAGAGAGCCCAATATATTCACTGCTTCAATAAGAGAACCCATCTGAGTGGCAAACATGGCTACGCCGATTGAGAAGATACCCCAGGCTAAAGTGTGCAGCCGACTGTACTTCAATTCGGTTGCATCGTCTGGAATTTCTTTTTTAAATATCAAATGAACATCTTTTAAGGAGCAAGCGGCAAGAGAATTCAGCGCTGCAGAAATTGAACCCCAGCTGGCGAGAAAAATGACGGCAAACAGTAAACCTATCATCCCTACAGGTAATGTATTTTTTACGAAATACAGGAAAATATAATTGGTATCCGTTTTCTCAGCATTATAGTTTGAATGATTGATCGCTTCCTCTACCCTGCCGTGAAGTGCTTTCACCTGAGTTTGTGTGTTTTTAAAATCCTCAATTTTATTATTAAGTTGCGGAGAATGAGTTTCCTTTAAGTTTAAAATTTCTTTAGATTCTGAATTAAATTTGGACTGCAAATCCTGATGTTCTTTTTCAAAAACCGCAGCCTGTTCAGGCTTTGTTTCCTTTAAATATTGATAAGACCGTTCGTTAAAATAAATCGGAGCCGGCTTTAGAGAAAAGAAAGCAAAAAGCAAAGCACCGATCAGGAGAATAGCAAATTGCATCGGAATTTTAACCAGTCCGTTCAACAGCAAGCCCATCTTAGCATTCGTATTGTCTTTCGCCGTAATATATCTCCCGACCTGGCTTTGGTCAGTTCCGAAGTAAGAAAGAGCCAGGAAAAAACCGCCAATCAATCCGCTCCAGATATTGTATTT
This sequence comes from Chryseobacterium sp. AC405b, assembly GCF_979258685.1. NCBI lineage: Bacteria > Pseudomonadati > Bacteroidota > Flavobacteriia > Flavobacteriales > Weeksellaceae > Chryseobacterium > Chryseobacterium sp. AC405b. The sequence goes on along the minus strand of NZ_OZ409877.1, from coordinate 2,575,801 downwards.
ATCTTTCCAGTCAAATTCTGTGGTGATTACATTAAGCTTTCCGGATTTCCCTGCCAGATAAAGTGCATCCTTAAAACCAATTCCATTCGGCATATTTTGAATAAGCAGATAACCTGCAAAAGCCATGGTTCCCAGAATGATAAGAAACTGTATTTTTTGAGTATGAGCGATCGCTTTTGCACCGCCTACATAGGTGTAAATCAACAGAATACCACCTGTCAAAACATTGGTTAAATAAATATCCCAGTTTAAAACGCTTGATAAGATAATACTCGGAGCGTAAATGCTGATTCCCGTAGATAAGCCTCTGGAAAAAAGAAAAAGCAGTGAAGTAAGCACCCTTGTTTTTTTATCAAAACGGTTTTCCAGATATTCATACGCGGTGTAAACATTTAATCGCTGGAAAATCGGGATAAAAGTAATGCAGATCACAATCATCGCCAATGGCAGACCAAAATAATACTGAACGAAACGCATACCGTCTATATAAGCCTGTCCCGGTGCTGAAAGAAAAGTAATCGCACTTGCCTGAGTAGCCATAATACCTATCAACACAATGTACCAAGGCATTTTATTATCTGCTTTCAGGTAGGTTTCGTTGCTTTTTTGACCACGACCGATCAATACGCCGTAAACAACCACTGCAACAAGTGTAACAATAAGAACGGTCCAATCTATCGTACTCATGCCCAGAATTTAGTAAATAAATAATAAAATGCGATCTGTAATACTAATGCAACCGCCAATAGTATGTACCAGGTATTCCAGTTTTTAAGTTGATTGTTCATCAGTTTTTCTGTGCAGATAAAAAGTTTAAAAATAAACGTGCCGCTCCGACATTTCCCGCAGGCAACTGTCTGAAAAATGCCAACGGTGTATAAATAAAATTACCTTTTCCGTATTTTGCATATAAAGTTGATCCCTGCAGAGGCTGTTCACCAGTATCGTGCATTTCAAAAAGCGGTTCATATGCAGCATCCCATTGATCAGGAAAATAGGCGCCACGCTCCTGTACCCAACCATTAAAATCATCAGCAGTAATTTTGTTCGGAAAATTCAGTAATTGATGATTTGGATTTAAAAATGTAACCTCAGCATTTTCTTCGGTAACCCGCTTATTTGCAATGCTGAAATTGTACATTCCCAATTGGTTAACAGTTGTATCCTGATTGGTGTTATACTGCATCACCAGATTACCCCCGGCTTTTACATAAGACCATAAAAAAGGCATCCAGCGAGCTAGCTTTTTCTCTGTGTTATTGGCACGAACCCCCAATACGATGGCATCATATTGCGACAGCTTGTTTTGACTTCCATTTCCAGATTCATCTAATTTGCCATAAAAGTCTTCATCTTTTAAGACATCCACCTGAATCCCTGCAATACGCAGGAACTCAGGAATGAAATCGCCTGCACCTTGTATATAACCCACTTTTTTAACCTTTGCCTGAATATCGCCCTTCATTACAGTTACCGTTGCAGGTGCAAAATATTGTAAGGAAGATAAATGCGGATACTGAATTAATATCTGTTTTTTATTATAGGTGATTCCATCAGCAACAAAATTAGCTTCCAATTGTAGCTGATTCGATTTTATTGAGGAAAGTTTAGTTTTTGGAATGATATAATCAACCGTAAAATATTTTCCATTGATCGATTTTAAATCACCACCTCCAAGTCTTTCTCCATTAAACATCAGGTTTACTTTTCCATTATTGAAGTTTTTATCAGAATTCACCTTAAAATTTAGACTTATATTCAAATCTTCATTTTCTTTAACTAAATAAAGAGGTTGAGTAAATTTCAGTTCCAAGGCTGGAATAATTCTTAAAGCTTCAACCACATCGCCACGCACGGGGTCTAATTTCTTGAAAGATAAAGGAAGTTTAACCTGAAACTTTTCCGAACCAATTTTTAAATCAAGCAAAACATTCAGTGGTGATTCAGCATCCGGTAAACCGATTAAAGTATCATTGGGAACAGAGAAAATTGCTGCATTTGTAGCTGGCTTTGCTAACCAGTAAGGTTCTGTAAGCGCAGCATCAGCAGGAATCTGAATATCATGCTGAATGGTAATTAAAGAATCTTTTGAGAGTTTCCTGCTTAAATTTTCTGACTGATTTAGCCATTTTATATTTTCTAAAACGACAGGATTTTCAGCTCTTGAAATCAAATTTAATTTGAAATTGTAATGGTCTCCGGCAACAGCTTCAGCCTGATTGGTCATTACTTCACCCATGAAGCCTGCACAACTTAAAATAATATTATCGAGAAATTTAATTTTATCCTTTTTTAAATCTGAATCTTTCAATGCCATCACTTTTTTTCTTAAAACAAGCAAAGCAGGCAAGCTCAGGTCAGGTTGATTAAAATTGAAAGCGGAAATAATTTTATCCAAAGATTGGTCGATATCAGGATTTCCTTTTGCGGTCCATGTTTTAACAACTCCGTCAAAAAGTGATGCTTTGGCAGGCTCGCCAACAACATGGGAAAAATATTCAGTTTTGATACCGGCTACAGACTGCGTTCCCGCACCCTGGCTTTTATGTAAACTTCTGCTTAATCCTGCCAGTTCACCATACCCCATTCCCAGTTGCGCATCATATTGCCCAACGGTAACTTTCATTTGATTTTCAGCAGTCGTATTGACCGAACCAAAGCGGAAAGTATTCCATAATAAGCGTTTTGGTTGCCATACATTAACATATTTTAGTTGATTGGGAAAAGCAGTTTTATCACCTGCCAGCTTAAAAGCTTTTTCAGCAATCACAGCCGATGCTGCATGTTGTCCGTGACCTGCAGCAGAAGTTGGCGGAAAACGACATATGATCACATCAGGACGGAATTTACGGATGACCCAAACTACATCTGCTGTAATGACATCTGCATCCCATTGTTTAAATGTATCGGTGGTATTTTTAGAGAACCCGAAATCAATCGCACGGGTAAAAAACTGTTGGGCGCCGTCTAACTTTCTTGCCTCTAAAAGCTCATGCGTTCTGATTAAACCCAATGCAACACCCTGCTCCGTGCCTAATAAATTCTGACCGCCATCACCTCTGGTTAAAGACAAATAGCCCGTTTCTACGTTTTGGTCGTTGATTAACCATGAGAGTAATCCTGTATTTTCATCATCCGGATGAGCAGCCAAATATAAAACTTTAGGAATATGTTTAAGGGTTTTGAGGTCACGGTAAATTTCAGATGATTTTGAGGGCCGAACCTGTTGGGCCGAACAAAAACCCGTATAAAAGCCAAGAATAAATACAATGATTACTTTTTTGAACATTTGAATTTGCTTTGCGAGGCAAATATAAGTAAATCGTTCTTTCTTTTAACCATACAGCCAAAACCAAATACTGAAACTTCTAATTCGCTGTTTCCTAATTCTTTTTTGCATAATTTTTTTAAATTGTTTCTAAAGCTGATTTTAATTTCTAAGTATAAAATTCCAAACTGCCGTTCTATTAAAAGCAGTTCAATGGGTATTGTTGAAGTAAGATTTTTAAAACGTTTTAAACTCACAAAAATGGAACAATAAATGATCAGAATCGAGGATCTGATAGAAAAAAGTGCAGGATAAGCTTCACATTTATTGAAAAAATTCTTATATTGAACCTAATAAAACCACATCATAATGACAACCAACAAAAACAATTTCTTTAAGAGAAACGGTCTCAGCATCGTAATTGTTATTTTATTCTTATTGTTTCTCAGCTTTCAGTTTTTTACAGGGTGGTACGTAAAAAATGATGAACTTTCAGAAGATCATTTGCCTACTCTTACTTACCTGCAATATCTAAAAAGCCCACATTTTATACAGGCCACTTTCGAGAATTGGGAAAGTGAATTTCTTCAGATGGGAATGTACGTGCTCTTTACAGTTTTCTTAAGACAAAGAGGATCTGCCGAATCCAAATCTATTACAGAAACTGAAGACGTAGACAAAGAACCGGTTGCTCATCAAAATGCACCCTGGCCTGTAAAAAAAGGAGGTATTATCTTATCAATTTATAAACATTCGCTTTCTATTGCATTCGGGATTTTATTTTTGCTAAGCTTTATTTTTCATTTTATCGGAAGTTTCAACAATTATAATGAAGAGCAGATCTTAAAACATATGCCCACAGTGACACGGAATGAATATTTTCTTAATTCTCAGTTCTGGTTTGAATCTTTTCAGAATTGGCAGAGTGAATTCCTTGCTGTTGCATCTATTGTTTTATTATCAATATGGTTAAGAGAAAAAGGATCGCCCCAGTCAAAGCCTGTGGATAAACCTTATGATGAAAATTAAATGTAAATCTTTAGAGGGCACTATGAATATCTATAATCGGATTAAGATCACAGCTAAATTATTTGTGACAAGATTGACCCTGTTTCCAAACACCTACTATGGATAAAGTATCTGTAATATTTTCGGTAGGATCGCCTTTTACTAAAAGTAAATCAGCTCTCATACCTTCTGCAATAATACCTCTATCATCTAAACTGAATCTTTTTGAAGTAACTGACGTTGCCGAACTTAAAGCATCAATAGGAGTTAAGCCTGCTTTAACCAAAAGCTGCATTTCGTGATGAACACTTACTCCATGAGCAAGACCTCCAAGATGTGCCATTGGTACGGATACGTCTGTACCCACCAAGATATCGACACCTGCATCAAATAAATCTTTTACATTATGGAAATTATCCTCCATGTTACCTGACGGGAAAGTATTGAAACATGAGCACATGGTCATTTTCCAATCTTCGTCCAGCTTTGTTTGTACTCTTTCGTCTTGAGCAATATGACAAGCTGAGTTCCCGATTATAGATGAATTCATGAACCAGGCAAGGCGTAACAAAAATACCTTTATCTGCAATAGATTTAATAAGATCCGGAGTCCATTCAGGTCTGTCTATAAATAAGTGAGCGAGTCCATCCACGCCAACCTCGACCGCTGTTTTTGCGGCTTCAGCAGTTAATACGTGTGCAATTGCAATTTTACCTAATTTATGAGCTTCATCTACTGCCGCTTTCAGCACTTCAGGTCTTATCATTGGTAAACCTGGCGCATTCATAACAGTTCCTTCCTCAATCATTATTTTGAAATAATCGGCTCCGTTTTCCATTTGTTGATTTACAAATTGCACTGCACCTTCAATGGTTGTAACATCTGACTTAACCTCATCATCTTTGTTGCTCTCTTCGAAAGAAGTTATAAAATCCTGTTTTTCCTGCTCTGTCATTTTCTCCATCTTTTTCAAAATAAAACTTGGTATGCCGTCTTCTTTAGGAATTAGCTCGTCAGGATGTCCTCCGGGAGCTGTGAGAGCCATTCCTGATGAACGGACATCAGCAACATTCCTCCAATCTTTTATCTGCATTTCACGACCTTTTTTTGTCATACCGCCTTGCATTTCCAATTCAGTAGTTATTCCGAATTTCAATGCGTGTGCAAGTGAATCTTCTGAAGTATGCACATGAGCATCAATTAATCCTGGAAGTAAAGTAGTCCCTGTACCATCAATGATCTCAGTATCACTTTCAGAAAAAAAACCATCATTCATTTCTAACTGCTGTGGTGTAAAATCCAATATTTTTAAAATTTTCCCATCTTCAAATAATACCGTTTTAATACCCAATACTCTAGTTCCATCAAATACATTTGTATTGATGATCGCTGTTTTTTTACTTTTTGTCATTTCTTTTGAGGTTTAAAAATTTATAACACAAAGATAATTTCAAATTAACAGGCATAATACCTATATTTGACAACATAATAGCTGTAAATGGTCAAATATGGTAGAGCTACAATTAAAAAAAGAAGCAAGCTTTTTAGAAATTTTCGCCAACTTACTGGGTTCCGAGGTTAAAAATGGAATCTTGGAGATACCAAAAGATAAAGGAGCCGGTTATTTAAGGGGTTTCCGACTGGCTAATTCTATTGATATGATTGTAAGTGCTTATGCATTTAATGATGATATTGTGGTTAAAAGATTTGGGAATCAGAGTACACTGAATAAAGTTATTTTTTCATACAATAATATTTTCCCTGACATGAATTCCACAATAAAGTCTACAACAAATGATTTACCCACTATCCAAATTGTAAAAGGTAAACTGAATTTTGAAACCTTTTATCCTGCGAATACTAAGATCAAATCTATTTTTATAGGAATTGAGACTGGCCGCTTATTAAGCTTTTTAGATTCGAATAATGATAATGAAATTTTAAGAAATTTAATCGACAGCGAACAAACAATTTTGTTTGAAGAATTGGTTTCGCCCAACATCCAGAAGGTCGCTTTAGAAATTTTGGAATCAGACATTCCTGATTCTTTAAGTGACTTCTACTTTAGAATAAAAGCAGAAGAATTAATATGTCTGACCCTAAAAGAGCTTTTAAAAAGAGGACATTATAAAATGTATGCGCTTAATGAAAATGATGTTAAAAAGATTTATCATGTCAGAGACAAAATTTTGAGCGAGCTCAATAAAGCACCTGTCATTAAGGAATTTGCGAATCTAAGTGGAATGAGCGAGTCTAAGTTCAAAAGATTATTCAAACAGATATTTGGAGATAGTTTCTTTAGCTATTACCAAAAGTTTAGACTAAGAGAAGCGGCAGTTCTGTTAAAAGAAAATAAAATGACCGTATCAGAAGTCGGCTACAGCTTAGGGTTTTCTAATTTAAGTCATTTTGCAAAAGTTTTTGAGGAACATTATGGTATCAAACCAAAATCGTTTCAGAAAAAGCAGGTTACTTAAACTATTATTTTTTTTCTTTTTTTCATATCTAATAAACAGTTGTTTTGATAATATGCTCCAAGCCGAAGTTATTGTCTTTCAGGATGATCTTTAAGTTTTCCCTTCATAGTTAGAAAGTAAAAAAGAGGGCTTGCAATGAAATTTTATATTGCACGCCCTCCGAAAAAGTTTGAATTTATTTTTATTAGCGTTTTCTTAGTCCTAAACAAATTATGATGATCACAACAAACAATCCCACGATATACCACCACGAGAAACTTGTATTAACTTCGAAACCTGATACCAGGTTAATATTGAGCAGTGTATAAAGTGAATTTTGCATTATCAATCTTTTTTTGATACCGTATTTTCTTTTTTCAAAACGACAAGAGGCTTTCCTTTTTGTACTATATAAGTTGCTAGTTCAGATGCTTTTTCCTTACCGATATTTTTAGCTGAGTGGTTTTTTCCTGCAGGAATAAAAAGCACTTCTCCGGCTTTAAGCACTACAGGTTGCTCTCCCTCAATTACATATTCTAATGAACCCTGTAAGACATTAATAATTTCCTCTCCTGGGTGCAAGTGCATTCCGAAAGCTTTTCCCGGCTCAAAATCAACGCGAACCTGAATGGCTTCGTAACCTGCGGCACTAAGATCATGTCGTTGAAGTTCAGTACGTTTAATTCCTGCTGTTTGTGCCATTGACTTATTAGGGATCATACAGAAGATAAAACCTGAAATTGCCAGCGCATTGGATAAAAAATTTTTAGATGTTTTCATAATTTTATTATTATAAGTTAAAAGAATCATTTTTAATTAAACCCTATTTTCGTCTTAATTGCAACTATGATGAGGTTAATAAATTAGGATATATTATTGGTTAAGTATGATGATTCATTCGAATTACAATACTAAAATAGGGCTTCTATAATACTGATAATTGTATAAAACGGTCATTTTTATTCTTGGCGAGTTCTGTTGGAATTACTCCGGCGAATTTTTTAACATTTCGAATAAAATGGGGCTGGTCTGAAAAATTCTGCTCAGGATATAAAATTCCGTTTTTCAAATGGTTAAATGAAGCTTTAAATCGCAGAATATTACAATATGTTTTTAAAGGCATTCCGAAATGATGGTTAAAATAGCGATTGATTTGCCTTCTATTCCATGAAACTGCTTTAGATAACTCTTCAACGGAAGAAGTACCGCATGACGAATATATCAGCTTAAAGAGTTGCCTTCTTCTATTATCAATTTTCACATCTGCCTGCTGTTTTATTCTAGCAGTAGCTTTGGCACAAAATGAATCAAAATCTGTGATGTCATCTTCAAAAATATCTAAAAATCCATTGGTCAAAAGTTTTGACTTATTGAGAAGACCGGAAATTGTCTCATGTAATAAATATTCAACGGCTAGAAGATTAAGACTTATAGCAAAAATTTTTGCTTTGGCTTTTAGGATTTTAATTGCTGGTTGATCCTCCAGTCCCATTAAGATTACCTGAAACGGTTCCGAAGCAGAACAATAGAAAAATACATCTATTCTTCCATCTGGAATGACAATAATTTCTTTCTCTTCATCAGAAGGGTTTTCAAGAAACCAAAAACTTTCCACAAACTCGTAAATATCTTTATCTGGTTTTTGTATTTTGTACTTGTCAGCCAATAGTCTTAATTTTAAAATTATATTTAGACATCATTTTTCGCAAAACCGTTCAGCATCAACGGTTGAGTAAGTAAATATAATTAAAATAAACTTTCATCTACGAAATCACAAATTGCTGTGAATCTGAAGTTAAGAAGATAGATAATTAACAAATCACTTTTTTCATAGAATTCAAGGAGAAAAATTATGTCCTTTTTACTTAAACGATCCGCAATATCTTCCAATCGGCATATATAATCTTGCTCCGTTGTTCAAAAATCATGTATTGTATTTTTTCTTGAGATAATGGTACCCTGTTTTTGTTGCACTTACATTCAAAAATCAGTACCTATATCTGAATATGCAATATGATTTCTGCAGAAAAAGAATTTATGGCATTTAGTGTGAAATAATTTGTAATTTCGGATAAATATTAAAAATTCTTGCTTCATAATAAATAAGCTTTCAAATATAAAGAATTAACAACATTTTTAATAGCTAAAATAAATCGCCGATTTATGGATAAATATCCAATGCCCTCCAACGAGAACGAACGGATCAATAAACTGAAGTTCTTTGATCTGTTGAATTTAAAAAAAGATCCCCAGTTAGATATTTTTGCTGAAGCAGCATGCTTAATTACAGACTGTCCTGCCTCTCTTATCGGTATGATGGAAAGTGAAACACAGGTCATCCAAAGCTGCATAGGGCTCGCTTTTGATTCCGTAGACAGAAGAAGCACTTTATGCCAATACAGTATTGCAAGCGGAGAGGTTGTCGTTATTGAAGACACATTATCAGACGAGAGATCATCGGAGAATCCCTTAATACTGGAAGGTGGTATCCGTTTTTACGCAGGAATCCCTCTAATAGATGATGAAGGTTTTGCATTAGGAACTTTGTGTGTTATTGATTTTAAACCTAAAACATTAAGTGAGAAACAATTAAATGTCCTTCAAAAAATTGGAAGTGCTGTCACAAATCTGCTAATAGGAAAAAGAAAAAACATTGAAGCCGAATACTTTCAGCAGATCTTCAATATTTCCAATAATCTGATCTGTGTTCTAGATAACAGTTTGATAATCAAAGATATTAATCCTGCTTTTGAAAATATTTTTAAGAGTAGTAAAATTGAAACTGCTGGTAAAAATTTATTAGATATTGTAGGTGAAGACTATATTGAATTACAGTCGTTGGTTAAAAATCTGTCTGATAGTGAGGAGGAAATTAAATTTTCAACATCAACAAAAATTGAGGATGTATCAATTACGGTAGAATGGTATTTAAAACAGAATCAAAAAAAATCTGAGATTTTCTGTTTTGGAATTAATATTACCCAACAGATCGAAGAAAAACAGAAACTTGAAAGCTCAGAACGTCGCTTCAGAAGCTTTTTCGAAAATGCAATCGGATTGATGAGCATGCATGACATGCAAGGGAACATCCTTGCTGTGAATGAAAAAGGGAGAAAGACACTTCAATATTCTGCAGACGAAGTTAAAGGATTGAATTTAAAAGATCTCGTTCCTGAAAAAAACTGGCCACTACTTGCAATGTATCTTGAAAATATCCACAATACTCAGGAAGATCTAGGAACCATGATTCTTAAATCTAAGAAAGGAGAAGAAATGGTCTGGATGTATCATAATCTGGTAGATACCGACAAAGAAGGAATGCCATACGTAGTGAGTACAGCTCTGAATGTCACCGAAAGAATGGCGCTTGAAAAAGATTTGGTGTACACCAAAAAAATGCTGGAACAAACCAGCGCAGTAGCACAGGTAGGTGGCTGGGAAGTTAATCTTAAAACCAATACTGTCATGTGGTCACAATCTACCAGAGAGATTCATAAAATAGACCAGTCATTTCAGCCAAGTTTTGAAAATGCAATAGGATTTTATAGTGAAGAAAGCAGAAAAAAAATAGAAATATTATTTGATAGAGCTGTACAGAAAGGGATACCTTATGATGAAGAGCTACGCCTCAAACGTAATGATGGAGTTATGATATGGGTAAGAGTAAAAGGAATTCCTGAGTTTGATGATGGTGTATGCACAAGAGTGTACGGAATTATCCAGGATATCGATAAATTCAAAAACATTTACCTCGAATTAGCTACAAAAGAGGCTATGCTTCAGTCATTTGTCACCTATGTTCCTACTGCGGTGGCGATGTTTGATAAAGATCTCAACTATCTGTCAATAAGCAGCAGCTGGAAAAATGAGTTCCAGATGCATGATGCAGAACTTATAGGAAAAAATATGTTTACTGTCTCGCCCAATGTGCCGGAGGATAGAAAAAGAATATATAGAGATGCGCTGGCTGGTAAAACTTACATAAATAAAGATATGACTTTGGAAGTTCCTCATAAAGAAGGATTACAACATTATAATATAGTGGTAAGTCCCTGGTATCTTTCAGATGAAGTTATGGGTGGCGTTATTGTTTCAGCACAAAACATTACAGAGTCGGTACGAACCAATGAAGAGCTTAAAAATGCAAAGCAGATGGCAGATATCGCCAATAAAACCAAGTCTGAATTTTTAGCCAATATGAGCCATGAGATAAGGACTCCGTTAAACGGTGTCATTGGTTTTTCTGATCTTTTGCTTCAAACTCCGTTAAATGAAGTACAAACACAGTATCTCAATTACATTAATGAGTCTGGTGAAAATCTTCTGAATATCATTAATGACATCCTTGATTTCTCTAAAATTGAATCAGGAAAAATGGAGCTTTTGATAGAGAAAGCCAATGTTTATGATATGGTGAGCCAGGTCATCAATGCAGTTCTATATCAGTCTCAGAAAAAAAATATCGAACTTCTTTTAAATATTGAACCGGGATTGCCAGATACAATTTGGCTTGATGAAACACGATTGAAGCAGATTTTAATCAATCTTCTTGGGAATGCCGTGAAATTTACAGAACACGGTGAGATAGAGCTTAAAGTAGAAAAACTGAATTCAGACGATAAAAATATAAAATTACGATTCTCAGTTAGAGATACCGGAATTGGTATTCCATTAGACAAGCAGAAGCATATCTTTGATGCTTTCACTCAGGAAAACAGTTCTATCAGCAAACGTTATGGAGGAACAGGACTCGGACTTACCATTTCGAATAACATTTTGAAATACATGGGAAGCAATCTTACTTTAGTAAGCGAACTTGAAAAAGGTTCTGTTTTCTATTTTGATATTGAGATTCCTTATGAAGTTTCTGATCAAGACGAAGGTGAAACACTGAAAATCAACAAAGTTCTTATTGTTGATGATAATGAGGCAAACAGGCTTATTCTTCAGCATATGCTTGCTTATAAAAATATAGATTCTATGTTAGCCGCCAACGGAATGGAAGCTCTTCAGATGCTTTTAGCAGGAGAGCGTTTTGATATTATTTTGATAGATTACCATATGCCGATTATATCAGGTTTGGAAACAATCGAAAAAATAAAGCAGCTATTTAATGAACAAAATGAGGTCTCCCCTCTCGTTATTCTTCACACATCTTCTGAGGAACATGACGTTATTAATTCATTCAGAAAGGAAGAAAGCTCCTATTTTCTACTAAAACCTATTAAATCTGAAGAATTGTATAAGACGTTACGACGTGCAGTTAAAAGTTCAGAAAAAGATCTGGCTGTTGCTAAACCGCTGCAGAAAGAAGAACATTTACTCATGCCTTCTCCAAATGTTTTGCTTGTAGATGACAATCCTGTTAACATGGTTCTGAATAACAAAATGATGAAATCATTGATTCCGGATGTAAAGCTAACAGAAGCAACTGATGGATTGCAGGCACTGGAACATTGTCGTGATCAGCTTTTTGACATAGTATTAATGGATGTACAGATGCCCGTAATGGACGGTATCGAAGCCACAAAGCAAATCAGGTTATTGCCAGAATACACCACAGTTCCTATTATTGGCGTGACCGCAGGAAACGTTTTAGGTGAAAAAGAAAAATGTCTGAGTTCGGGAATGAATGACTTCCTACCCAAGCCTCTTAGACAAAATAATCTTTTGGAAATGCTGAAAAAATATATTGGCACTGGCTTTCAGGAATTATCGGAAAATCTACCACAACCTGAGACGTATCTGGATATGAATCTTCTGAGTGAGCAAATGGGTGATGATGATGATTTTAAAGTCATGTTTTTAAACTTAGTGATCCAGGAGCTTGAGCAGGCTAAAGAAAATATGCAATTACGGATAAGAGAAAGCAATTCTGAAGAGCTTAAGAAGATTCTTCATAAGCTAAGAGGAACTGCCGGAACTGCCGGTTTGATTAAACTTATGGAACAAACTGCCAATTGGGAGAAATCCATTGGAGAAAACATGGATTATAGTTCTATGGAGCACGACATACTACATGAAATAACGGTAGGATTACAATTAATCAGAAATTTAATTCAATAAAAACATAAGACTATGGTAATTCTAGTTGCTGAGGACGATGAGCTTATATTAAAAACGATTGAGCACAAATTACTGAAGGAAGGACACAAGGTAATTTTGAGCCGTAATGGCAAAGAAGCTATTGAAACCCTGAAAAATGAAAGTGTAGATATTGCGATTACAGATATTATGATGCCTTTTGCATCAGGAATTGAAATTCTATCTGCAATACAATCAATGGGTAAAAAAATACCTGTAATTATACTTTCAAGTATGGGACAGGAAGAGGTTGTATTAAATGCTTTTGATCTGGGAGCAGCAGATTTTATTGTAAAACCATTCAGCCCTAACGAATTGATGTTAAGAATAAAAAGATTTTCTACAAAATAAAGACATGAGATGCTAGATTCTGTACACTTTATTTTTCTGGTTTTTTTGGGAATGCTGTCATTGGTACTCTTGCTGATTATTATAGTCATCATTTATGGTATTTATCAGTATAGATTTTCTGTCCGTACTTTTGAATGGTCTGAAATAATCAATAAAAAAATCACAAAAGTGATAGTGTATGAGGAAGATGAAGAGTCTGCCGATCATAATTTTGACGAGGCAAATAAAAATCCTCTGTTTAGAAATCTTTTTTTACAGAAACTGGTTGATTCTGAAAAGAAATTTTCCGGAGCTGCCAAAGAGAAAATTAAACATCTTTTTGAACATTATAAACTTCAGGATGATGCCTTTAAAAAATTAAACCAAAAGAAACCTCATCTGATTACGGGCGGAATACAGGAACTTACTGCTATGAATGTAGAAGACAGCCTTCCGGAAATCTCCAAATTTCTTACCCATTCTTCGCCACAGGTTTATCAGGAAGCTCAATATGCTTTGGTGAATTTTAAAGGTTTTGAAGGATTACATTATTTAGACACTATTGAATCCGTAATATCAGAATGGCAACAGTTACGACTGCTCGGTTCAATAGCTCACATTCCCGAAAATTCTGATGGCCTGATAAATGGCTGGCTTAAAAGCCCGAACACATCTGTGATAATTTTCACGCTTAAATTAATCAGGAAATTCCAGATACTTTCAGTTTACTCGATAGTTACCGAACTTATGACACATTCTTCCACAGAAGTAAGAATAGAAACAGTACAGACTTTGCTATCTCTGGAGAATTTTTCAACGATTACTTATCTTATTGAAACTTATCCTGATCAGCCAATCGAAGTTCAGTTTGAAATTCTTAAAGCAATTAGAAGTTCAGGAGATAAAAGCTGTATCGATTTTCTGAAAGAACAGCTACTTCATACTACCGAATCTTCTCTAAAAGTCTACGCTGCTGAAGTTCTTTTTTCAATGGGGCAACAGGAATTTTTAGAACAGATCGCTCATGATGAAACTTCTTCAGAAGAATTAATAAAAATAATAAAACACGCATCGCAGGAAAAAATATGACAGAATTCTCACATATCATTTACGAAGTTGTTATATGGCTGTTTTTGCTTTATGGTATAGCTGTTACGACTATATATGGATGGATAGGAACATATGCATTGGGAGCCGTATTAAGATACAAAAAAGAAAATACTTTTACAGATTACAGTATTATCGCAGCCAATCCCAACGCTCCTACGTTTAGTATTATTGCTCCGGCTTACAACGAAGGAATGACCATTGTAGAAAATGTGCGTTCTCTTTTATCTCTTTATTATCATAACCTGGAAATTATTATTGTAAATGATGGCAGTAAAGATGATTCTGTACAAAAACTGATTGAAGCCTATGATCTCGAATCTATCGCTTATTTCATACAGGGAAAAATAGAGACCAACAAGGTAAGAGGGGTTTATAAAAGTAAAAATCCGGCTTTCAAAAAGCTGATTGTTGTAGATAAAGAAAACGGTGGTAAAGCAGATGCACTGAATGTTGGTGTTAATATTTCTTCCGGCCAATATCTCGTCTGTATAGATGTAGACTGTATTTTGGAGCAGGATGCAATTCTGAAACTGGCAAAGCCTTTTCTCGAACAGAAAGACAAAAAGTTTATCGCATGTGGCGGAGTAATCCGTCTGGCGAACAATTGCGTTATTGAAGACGGTAAAGTCATCAGTGTCAATATGCCGAGAACTCTTCTGGGAAGAACTCAGGCATTAGAATATATTAGAGCTTTCGTCCTCGGGCGAATGGCTTGGTCACGCGCTTCGGGACTCATTTTAATTTCTGGAGCCTTTGGTGTTTTTGACCGGAAAATTGTACTGGCCTGTGGTGGATATGATAAAAAGACCGTAGGAGAAGATATGGAATTGGTAGTCCGTATGCGAATGTATATGGAAGAAAGAAACGAACCCTATGAAGTTCTTACCATTCCTGATCCTTTGTGCTGGACTGAAGTTCCGGAATCAAAAGACATCCTTAAAAAACAAAGGAACAGATGGATGCGCGGCACAATCGAGACTCTTTGGAAACATAAAAAGGTTATGTTCAATCCAAAATATGGTAAGCTTGGTATGATCAGCCTTCCCTACTGGTTCTTTTTTGAACTGCTGGGTCCGTTGGTAGAATTTTCGGGATATATTATTTTTATTATTTTTCTATTGTTGGGCATTATCAGTTGGCCATTTTTCACTGTTCTGTTTGCTTTGGTAATTTCCATGGGATTTTTGTATTCTATCTATGCGATACTTGTTGATCTTGTGAGTTACCAGGTTTATACCAAAAGAAAAGACTTTTTTGCTCTTATTGCAACTGCATTTTCCGAACCGTTCTATTTTCATCCTATCGTTGTAAAGGCGGGTGTTAACGGGTTTATCGATTACTTCAGAAATTCTCACGGTTGGGGAGAAATGACGAGACAAGGGTTTAATCAAAGTACAAAAAATTTACCTTTAAAAGAAAGGATTTTAATAATCCTTAAAACAGGACTTAAGCAGTGGGGAATTCTCGCTGTAGTATTTCTGATTCTCTTTTTTATAGGAATAGGTGCAGAATCGCTTTGGTACTGGTATTCTTTTCCTTCCATAGACACATCGCAGATAATCAGTCACCTGTTTTTTGAAAATCTTTTATTTGCCTTAAGGCTTATATCAGTGATGGGCATTATTTATCTTATTTTGTCATTCATCAAAAAAAGCTGGGCAAAAACTCTCACCACTGCAGTATTTCTCACAGCGGCAGTTACGCATTATATCTTGTTTCTTTATTTTTCAGAAACGCATAATCTTCTCGGAGCGGAGGTTTTCTATTACAGCAAAGACGAAATAAAACAGATTTTACAGGCAAGCGGAATGCTTAACTATAAAAATTTTGCGTTAATGGGCATTTTGATCGTATTGGTACTTATTCCTCTGTGGATGATGGGGAAAAGAGCACTCAAATCAATCTACACTGGTCTCACATTATTGATCATAGGATTGCTGGCTTTCCTTGTTCCATCATTTGTGTTAGACACGAATGCATTGAACAATTCCACTGAATTTAATAAAGACGCTTCAAAAAGCAAATGGGTTTACTTTTTTAATTCTAATGAAGATAATTTCATTAGCGATCATCCTGAAATCGTTGCACTTTGGGGTGGCAACCACAAGTTTCAGGTCACTTCTGAAATGCTGGATGAAAACTTTCCTTTTTGGAGAAAAGAAACTACGCCCGACTTTTTAGGTCAATATCTCACAAAATCTGAGAAGATCCCTAACTTAATTTTTGTTGTAATGGAAGGTTTCGGACATGCTTATACTTCTCCTAAAGGATATGTCGGTAACTTCACCCCTTTTCTGGATTCATTATCACATAAAAGTCTCTATTGGGAAAACAGTTTGAGTTCAGCAGGAAGAACATTTGGAGCATTGCCTTCATTGACGGGTTCTCTTCCTTTTGGCAAGAACGGGTTTTTAGAAATCAAAAAAACTCCACAAAATTTTAATTTATATAACGTACTTAAAGCAAACGGTTTTGAAACAGGTTTTTATTATGGCGGGCATATCGAGTTCGACCGGTATCGTGAGTTTTTGAAATACAGTAAAGTAGATCATATTGTTGATGAAGACTTATTCAGCAAACCCTACCGAAAGCTTCCTGCAAACAATGGAGAAAGCTGGGGATATGAAGATCAGGCAGTGTTTGATAAAATGCTTAAGGTTCAGACTCTAAGCAATCGACCATATTTTAACATGATACTTACTTTATCAACCCATAATCCGTTCTTGATAAATAATAGAAATTATTATGAAAAGCAGTATAACAGCAAGTTGCAGTCTAAGATTCTGAATCCTCAGCAGAAAAAGTGGGCGATGCTGCATAAGAAAGAATTGATTTCTGTTCTGAATGCTGATGATGCTTTAAAGAAATTCTTTGCAGATTACAGTAAGCGTCCTGACTTCGCAAACACAATTTTTGTAATTACCGGTGACCACAGCATGCCTGAAATTATCTTACAATCTAAAATTGACAGATTTCATGTCCCGCTCATGGTATATTCACCATTACTCAAAACGTCTAAAAAATTTAATAAAATCGTTAGCCATTTTGATCTTGCACCTTCCTTATTGTCTTATTACAGAAATAATTATAGCGTGCGCACACCTTCCACGGTTGCCTGGCTGGGAAGAGGGCTTTCTGTAGGTTCAGAAACTGTAACTTCAGGTATTCCTATGATGCAAAGCAAAAATCTTCTGACCGATTTTGTTTTTGAAAATTATTATCTTCATGACGGACAGCTGTTTATCACAAAAAATTTGGAAGAGAGCATCAATAACGATGATGCAGAATTGCAAAAACTCACTGTAAGATTCCAACAATTTAAAACAATGAATTCCCGCTTTTATGATTCTAAAAAACTAATGCCAGATTCGGTAATAGTGAATTTCATGAAAAAAGTAAAGTAAGATTTTCATAGAATGAATCTCTGACAACCTGTTTCCCCCTCTACCCATTTCAAGACTCTGGAAACCTGAAAAAAGATTTTTTAAATTATAAAAAGTAAAAAAAGTTTATTGAAACACTATTCAATAAACTTTTTTTTGAGTAACAAAATGAATTTTTGTCTGTTATTTTAACGATTAAATTTTAAAATTTTCGTGAGTATCCTAATGTAACATCAAACTGATTGCCTTTAACATTCGGAAGATATTCCTGATTATAATACATTGTTCCCACAGAAAATAAATTTCTGTAGACCGAAAAATTATATGAAGCCCCTATTTTGAAAGTCTTCAGTTTAAAGGTTTCATTTTCCAAAAGATTATTACGGCTTTCTTCCGGGTTAATTCCTGTTCCTATCTGAAAAGCAAAATAATCTTGGCTGCTTTTCGTATAGTATCGTACAGTTGCGGTATACGAATGTGATATATTTTTATTGTTCGGAGTAATGTAGGTTCTTAAATTAAACCAATAATTTTTATAGTATTTCCCTACTGATGCGGTATACAGCCAGATATTACTGGTAAAATAAAGTTGTCTGTATCCTATTTCGGCTTCAAAGCTTTTTGGTAAATTGGCATTCAGAGAAACTCCCGTCCGGTATTTCGGAAAAATGCCAACATCCTCAGAATATCCTGCGCCTACATATAAATAAAATGTTTTAGATAATCTCGGATAAGCTTCAAATTCTATCTGTGTGCCGTTTTGTGCAAATTTGTTGGCATAATTCCCTCTCAGGATTACTGATCCGAGTGAAGTGACTCTTTTATAACTTACTCCTACAATGTGCCAATCATCACCGAATTGCTTGTCAAAATGTGAATAATTATAGGTGATACCTACTTCATTTTTTGAAGAAAAATCATTTATTCTCACCGCAAGAGCTCTTGCCTCTGTATTTTTAGGATTGATTAATAGAAGACTTGCGATGGCTTTTTGTGCTTCGGCATACTCATTCATTCCAAAATAAACTTTTGCTTTCAACAGCCATAAGGCTTCAGACGAAGGATGATTAGCCAATCCCTCATCAATTATCTTGATGGCATCTGTATTTTGATCATTCCAATATTCCAGCGAAGCATATGCTACAAAGTAGTCTTCATCCTTAATTCCTTTCTTTTGCAGATCATCAAACACTTCTCTAGCAGAAACAATATCTTTGTTCCACGTATACAGTCTTGCTAAAAATATAGAAATATCAGTGTAATCGGGAGATATTTTCAGTGCTTCTTTTGCAAGAGAAATAGACGAATTATAATCTTTTTGTTCAAAAGCTGTTGTCCGTGCTTTTGAAAACAACTCATCAGCTGTGGGACTTTGCTGTGCTGTAACTGCAAAGGGAATCCATAGCAAAAACAATAAGGATTGACATCTTTTCATTGAAGATTATAATTAATTATATGATATAAGACAAATATATTGAACTTTTTCATAGTAAACCAAACTATTATTATCTATCAGATAATAAAGCCTTATGAAAAGTTAGCGAGGCATTCTGTCAAGGTTTTTGGGAAAAAGTTTTTGAGTATAAAATATACACAAAAAATTTTTCTGAAAATCTAGAGAACTTGATCTTGACAGAATTTAGCAGTTGCACTTAGGAGCGAACTATCTTTGGCTTCTATTTTTATTTTGTGCACCTATTAATCAATTTTTATAAAAGACATAAAAATATTATATGATCAAACAAATTAGGTTAGGCTAACTACTTACAAACTACTTAAAGTTGTAAGCATTTGAAAGAAAAATATTTAAATCCACAAACATATTATCAGTACTATCGTACACTTGCCAATTGGCATCCGCATAATTATTTGAATCGCATTAGGCTGTATTTCCAAATCAATTAGTGCTTTATGAAGTATTGTCTTTGAGTCATTAGTTTTATGAGCATCTAGCTGTCTGATACTATTACAGCTGAAAACTCTAATAATGCATTAAAGTTTTTGTTTTCCAAGACCCTTTCTACAATTGTTTGTTTATTGTTGACAGGGTGTAAGCCACTTTCGTCTGCGATTTGAAACGGGAAATTCTAACATGTTTACAATCTTGCGTAAAGGTTTTTCTTGAAGATTTTCTCCTAACAAAATGTATAGCTTTTTACATCGGGATATAAATTGTTCTTAGAAAAGGATTTTAAATCTATATGTTGAACAATAGCTTTAAATTCAGAAAATCCCGACTAACCAGTATATTCAATATCTTCTTCATCCAAACCAATTAAATATTTGTTAAATATTTGAGTTCTAACACCGTTAAAATAAACTAGTTAATATTTGTCCAAACAAAAAGAACTTCCTTGTTAACCGTTCTGCTTTTCGATTACTATTGATAAATTGACGTAAAGCAGTTCATTAAGTAGATGATTGCTTTGAACAGATCCTAAAGAAGATAATTGCCACATTAGAACTATTTCTGATGCTATTATTGGTATAAATGTGTTAAAAAAGTATCATAATAAGAGTCTAAATGTTGGTTTATAAAACTACTATATAATGGAAATGAAGAGGATTTTTCTAATGGAGCCATTCTAAATTCATCATCTACTGATGGAACCTCATAAAATTCCTTTGTTGTAAACCAGGTAGCCAAAATATCACCCCAATTATAATTATCACCTGGTTCTGCAAAATTTGTAATAAACGTAGATAAGCCAGTTAGTCTTTATTTACAAAAAGTTGCTTAATTATTTCAAGTGGTGACTGTTGTGTTGAAAGAATTGGAGTACAAGCATCAAAATACATTATGTCAAATTCGTGATTGTTAATTCAAAAAATTCAGCCAACGATCCACGGTGTAGTTTGATGTGAATTCTATTTTCAATTAATGATTTTAGCGCCTCTTTATATATTTTCTTATCCGATTCGATAGCCCAGATGTTTTCAAGGATAATACCATTATTACATAAAATTTCAATATCGTTATAAGGCTCTGGTCCAGAAAGGTATAATACTTTCAATTCACTAGCCAGTTTGGGTTTACACTTTTCTTTATAAAATTCTAACCAATTATTTTTTTCACTTGAAAAAAGCAAATTATATTGATTGATGTATTCAAAATTTTTGTTTCCAAGAAATTTGAAAAACATTTCATTAAAATGGTCTGTTATTTTAATGAAATGTTCTTGAGAAACTAGAAAACTTTTATCCCGTTCATCTGTCAGCGATTGAACAGCGTGCTTAACTAGCTTTTCACGAGCCTCATTTTTTACATCTTGTCGATAAGTCTGCATTACTGAATTTTATATGAAAATTATTAAAATAGTTACTATAATTTAAATAAATTTTGCATCTTCAAAATATTTGTCGATTATATACCTTGCGAGGCCTGCATATTCTTGGTCAGGGTCTTTATATTTTTTTAGTATTTTCATTTCTTCACGCATAATACTTTCAAACCTCACTCTTTCATAATCAGATACATCCATATATTTATTGTAATTAATTATTGCATTTTCAACACGCTTTATTTGTGCTTTAATTTTAATAATTTTTTGTTCTCGGGCAATGGTTAAAGGTAGCCTATGCAGAGCATAGGTTATGATTGATTTCAGGGCTTTTTTTTCTTCGAAATCGGTAAGACTATCATTTGTAATTATAGCTCCATCATCATCAAACTTGAAATATTTTTGAATATTATCGTCTTTACATGGATTTAGTAATAATCTTTCAGATTCTTCTAAATCAAATGCCTTTTGGTAAGCTACTTTGTCTGTAAAATAGATTAATCCATGGTTATAATTTAATCGGTTGCCTTCAGAGTCTAAAGGAAATTGATCAAGTTTTCCAAAAACAGCTTCTTCTATATCGTCTCCATTTTTAAACTCATGGGTATTTGTTTGATTACAAAAAGGACACGCAAATAATAAGTTGTCCCATTCTGCCGCCAACCAAAAATAGCCGGGTTTCTTAGGAGTTGCTTCTTGAATTTCTCCTTTGGGCCTGAAGTGCTCTATGTCTCCATTATAAATTGCTGTTATTTTGCTTTCACAATAAGCACATTTACCATGAAACATTTTTACAAGCAATTTTCTGACTTTTTTATCCGAATATACTGTATAGTCTTGCTCAATTCTTAGCCCTCTCTTTCCAGTTTTTTTATATTTAGTCGGATGATTAGCAATTATTTGAAAATAGCCAATTGCATCTTTTGCCTCAAATTCGCCCTCACTCTCTGGATTTTCTCCAATTTTAAGGATGTCTGGACAATCTAATCTTTTAACATTAATCATATAAGTCGAGATTTAGATTTTTCCACACATCTTTTACTCTTTGAACAGCTTCTTCTTTTAAATTATCCCTGTCCAAAGTTTGTTTGTTAAATATCACTTTTTCGGCTAATAATCTGTCTAGTACAGTGTACATTAGTTCATCTCTCAAAGAGTTTCCTAATTGTTTTTTATTTCTGAGAAATCCTCTTAATTGATCAATCTCTGTTCTCTCACTTGGATTAATTTCATCATTTTTAGCTAATAACTCGTAGTATCTGTTAAACGAAGCTTCTATCTCAGGGTCAACAAGACTGTTTAATCCAAAAAATTCTGATGCTAAGATTTGATCTACCCTTAAGGAAACAGGATCTGGCAATTCTGTATTGATAATAACTTCATTATCTAAATTTCTAAGTAACAAAATTTCTTCTCTTTCTGCTCCTCTTAAACAAAGTGGATGGTGTGTAGAAATGATAAAGTTAATATTAGGAAATACTTCTCGCAGTTGTTTTACTATTCTCATTTGCCAACGTGGATGCAGTTGATTGCCCAGTTCGTCAATTAAAACAATTCCATTCACTACGTTCATATCTGATTGAGCATCAGAAAGTTTCATCATTATATCAAGGGCTAAAGTAATTGTACTTTTATAACCATCACTTAATTCTGAAAAAAGCTTTTCCGAATCACCCAAAACAATTTCACCATTTTTTATAGAAAGGTTAGTGTCTGATTTATCATGTGGTAATAGTTTCTTTATAGAAACAGCTACTTTATCAAAAAAAGCAATGTCATTTTTATGTTTAGTTCTCAACCATTTTGTTACATCATTTAATGCTTTAGTTGGTTTAAATAAATTTTGATAGCTTATTCTAGAAGTATCCCTATCAGATTCACTTTCAATTTCATCAACTGAAAGCCTTAAAGAACCATATCCAATCAAATAAGAACTAAATTTCCCACTTTGTTCGACTGTGCCTGATTTTCGTATTAGTCTTGTATGTACAATATTATCACTATTTCTCTCCTTGATTGTAATTTCTGAAGTTTGTTTTCTTTTCTTAATTAAAGCTTCAACAATTTTTTCATTTACAAATTTTTTATCCAATTTTAACCCAATAGCGATTGCTTGAAGGATTGAACTTTTACCAACACCATTTTCTCCAAGTAAAAACAACCATGATTTTTTATTTATATCATCTTCTTTAAAGTCAATTCTTAAATCATCAATGGATTTAAAGTTTTTGATATGAATGTACTCTATTGGGAAGTAGTCACTTTTTATAAGATCTTTCCATAATCCTTCTCTTTTAGTTGGTTTTTCTTTTTCTCTAAACCAATCTTCATCTGTTTGATAATCTTCTAAACCTATTATTTGCCCCAAAAAAGGTTGTGTATCTAACTCATTTAACAATACGAATCTTTTATATGAAAGAAATTCAATACTTGGATCATCTAGTTCATAAATGGTAGCAATATGTTTTTTTACGGAACGATTATCGATTTGTTTCCCATTAATTAAAGACTCTACTGCTTCTATAATCTCTTTTCTTGCCTTTTTTCGTCCATCTAATAAATTAGTTCTATTTAGTCGTAATAATTCTATGGTTTGATTTCCTTCATCTGTTAATCCATCAATATGACCATCATTACTATGTATATAGTTTAAATGTTTATCGGTTTCATCAAGATATGGGTTTAATAGCATTCGATGTTCATTTTCATAATCATCTTTTTCATTTAATGCTCGCCTTCCTTTTATTGGAAAATAATTTCCTTTATACTGATTACATTCTTTACAACAATAAATCAAATTATCCCATTCAAATGTCAACCACCAATATAAATCCTGATGAAATTCATTTTTATCTCTTACTCCATTATTAGGCCTATATCTATCAACAGTTCCTGATTCTGGGTAATCTATTTTAATTTCACAATAGCCACACTTCCCGTGGAATACTTCATGTAAATATCCTTTAAGCTCTTTATCTATTTCTGAATTAAAAGGCCAGTCGTAGCGTTTTTGGCTTCTGTTTTTAGATGCGAAAAATTCTTCCATTTTTTCAATGGCTAAATCAACTGCTGAAGAATTTAGAAAGCCAGGAGCATTTTGT
The DNA here is from genome assembly GCF_979258685.1 of Chryseobacterium sp. AC405b. NCBI lineage: Bacteria > Pseudomonadati > Bacteroidota > Flavobacteriia > Flavobacteriales > Weeksellaceae > Chryseobacterium > Chryseobacterium sp. AC405b. The sequence continues at coordinate 2,551,779 of NZ_OZ409877.1, read as the reverse complement.
TTTTCTATCTTAATCATCTTCCCATAGTTTTTTTAGCAAACCGTTCCAATATATTTGAACTCGGATGGTTGGTTAATGAAATCAATTTATTGGCTACAGCAACTGGAATCAATGCATTTTCGTAAATATCACATCTTAATTTATCAATATTCATAAGTATTTCCTGAATATTCTTTAAATCAGTGAGCTCCGGCTGATTATAATATGTTATATGATTTTCAACAGGTAATGTCAAGACATAAACTCTTTCGTCGAAAGATTTATAAATAAACTTACCGCTGTAATACGATGTACTGCCATACTGCTGTTCTTTGTGATTACCAACTTGTATATATGTGTAAATATGCTCGTTGTTTAGTAAAAAAACCTGACCAGGATTCAGTTTGTCTTTGATCTGTCTAGCATGATCAACAAAAGCACCGGAAGTTTCAACTCCAATCAAATTAATCTTATTGTTTTGGTTAAGATAAGTTATCAAAGCCTGCATTGGTTTATACATATTAGCTGTTTCACCACCAAAACTTAAAGTGACCATCTTTCACAAATAAAAAACGATCTACCAAACCATCCTGAATTTCTAGTAATCTTTTAATCGAATGAAGTATTAAAAAACTTTCTGTTACACTTTCCAGATAGGTAATGATTCCAGACGCTCCAGCATCATTATCAACTTTCTCAAATAACCTGAATACATCAGTTATTAATATTTCCTTATTACACTTATCGTGTGTACATGTCCATGAATAATTTTTAAAGTCTATTTTGCCTTTATCTAAAACAATATTATTTGTTCCACAATGAGGACATTGAGAAAGCTTATAGCTACTCTTGGTTGAAGAAGGGTTATATTGCTCAAATATGAACCAATACAATGTTGCTAGAATAGATGTTGTGCCTGAGTGTGTTTTTTTGAAAAATTCGTGAATTGCTTCTCTAACGGTCGTTCGAAAATCAATATCTTTTTTAAGAGCTACATTTTTCGTAGGTAATACAAATTTTTCACGTTCTATCTTTTTTAATTTATTTATATCAGATGGTGATACAAATGGCTTCTTTTCCATTTCATCTAAATCGGCACCTTTAATAAGCAATGAACCAAACTGAAAAAAGGTTATCAGCGAAGATGGAAAAGTCTTTTTTACTGGAATAGTTGTGCTTTCGCCATCAACAGCAACTATAAATTCAATAGTATTTTCCTCTGGATAAATAATATCATACTTTAGAGCATCATTCAGTTCTACATCCTCTGCTTCAATAGGAATTTCACAGTTGTTTAAATACTGTTTTACTTCCTCATCGTTAATAATGTAACTATGAGAAATTCGACTACCCCGTTCGAAACTATTATTTGTGTATTCGCTTGACATATTCAGTTATTTAAAAAGTCCAATTTGTACAGGAACTACAAAAGGATTGGAATAAGTTTTCATTCGAACAAATCCTTTATCATTCTTTGCACTAAACTTGATTAAAGCATCTGCGAAATCACTAAAGTCATAAAATTTACGTAGTTCTTTTACTTCATCCTCATTATTTAAGTGGGCTATAAACCAGTTCTGTGTATTTTTCAAAATGTTTGAGCTAATTGAACTAACTTCCTGCGTAGCGTACACCATTCCCAAGTTAAGTTTAGCACCTTCTTTTGCTATTCTATTATAAATTTGACTTAAATCTTTATCATCTTTCTTTGGGAAAAGGTTATGTGCTTCCTCAAAGTAGAACTGGATAAAGTTGTTTGGTTTAGCATCAATGAATAATTTCATTGATGAATTAAAAATTGCTCTACAAATTTTTTCAGAATATAGATTTTGAATTTCAGGATCGCCTTGGGATAAATCGATAATTACAATTTTTCCTTCTTTGACAAGCTTGCAAATATTATCTTCAAACAAATCTGTATTAGAAGTTGTATGATATTTTATCAGTGGGCGTAATTTTATGAAACTATTTACAGGACCTCTTTCTCCTGGACTTCTATATTGAGTTAAAAACCTTAATATGGCTTTTAAGTCATTATCTGCCCATTGTTTTCCATTTTTGGGTTCATAATTTTTTAAATACTCCCATTCATCATAATTTTTCCATACCTGAGTAAACCAAGTAGTTGCTTCATCATATGTTATTCCATTTTTAGGATCAATACCTCCTTCCTTAACCAATCCATTAATATCTTTATGACCATCAAAAAAAAGTTTATTATTTGTTGGTTTAATAAACCCTGCTAAACTTAAACAGCATTTGTAAGCGGCTAACTTTCTATCATACCTGATTTTTTCTCCTCCTTTTAAATCTCCATTTTTTTCTAGACTAACTCCTAAGAAATCTTCAACATAATCAGATTGTTTTCCAAATTGCTTAAAATATCCACGCATTAGTTCTTGCCCAGCTGGGATATCTTTATAGAAATTAATCTTTAACACTTCAAATCCAGTCTTTTCCAGCACACTATATCTAGTAACATCATTTTCATATTTCTCAAAAATTGCAGTTCCATCCTGTAGATTTTTATTTGCATATTCACCATTAATGTCAAAAATGATTTGACCTACTTTTGCTTTAGGAATTTCATTTTCATTATATGGGTTAATATCTTCTTGAAAGCTACCTGTAGAAGTACTAGTTATAGCTTTAGTTGAAAGTTCCTGGGTAGCCTCAATTAACTTTTTAACGGTGTTTGATTTACCGGTTCTGGTCATACCAAACAATGCTGTTCTTTTTCCCAATATATCTTTCGTGTGCATATATACTTTTTCATCTGTACTTGCACTTTCGGAATAATTCTTTCTGCTTGAACTGTAGCGAATTGTTCCTATTTGAAAATTAGAATCTGGTTTTAATGGACCATCATTATCCCTAAGATTTACAATATATTGAAGGTGTTTACCCGATGGTTTATAAACTTTGTATAAATGTGGAGAATAAAAATTTTCTAAATCTGCACCAAACTCTACTTTTCCATCAGCAGTTTTATAAAATGTGCCAAGTATAGAACATTCCATACCCGAGCAACTGAATTCAAACCTAGTAAATTGATCAATTTGTCTATTTTTCCCCGCTGTTTTAAGTTCTTTCTTTAAAATACTCAATCCTTGAACTGATTACGCTATTATCACTTGGGATAGGACAAGGTCTTAACGCTCTTAATAATAATGCTTCATGTACGGTTTCCTCCCCAAAGTCATTTTCATAGAATGCCAACAGAAAACAACCTTGAGCAATACCTCCAACGTTGTATTTCCAGTCATCACATGTTAATAGACTTGTTTTATCGTAGTCTATTTTAAAAGGATTACCTACAAAATTTGTGGAGTCTTTTCCAACCTCAAAAATATCGGTTTTAGCAATTTTTTCAAATTCATCTCTTAAGTTTTCCATAGTTATAGTAGTTTTTATTTTAGTGTTGATTTTAAATCGGGATCACTAAATCTAATGATAGCTTGTTCAATATAATCTTCTTTAATCTCAAACGATATCCATTTACGCTTTAATTTTTCTGCACAATATCCCGTAGTATTACTTCCGGAAAATGGATCAAGCACCAAATCTTCTTCATCTGTTAAAAATTGAATAAAGAAATTTACCAATCCACCAGACATACGAGCTGGGTGTGGCGTAATGCCTTTATCTCTACAAGTTTTTAGAAAATAACCATTAGAACTGGTATTTGAAAAACTCAATACACTATGAGGTAATCTAACTTCTCTTTTTTCATCCAGAGCCTCCATTTCAAAAAAGTTATGAGAAATACTTCCGCCATTATCTTTTAGAAATCCTTTTTCACTTATTTGATGTTCTGATGGACGTTTACCTGAATTATAAGATTGCCGTTTTAGTAGTTGCTTCATACTGTCACTATAAGGACGTAATACTTTGCTGTTATCTGCTTTTGGGAAATCATTTTTGGCAATCCACCAAACGTGTGTATAGCTGTCCACAGTTCGTAATCTATTTACGGTTACCCATTGAGCTGGTGAAGGCAATTTTGAAGGATTATAGCAAATAAATTCTTGGATTAATCTTAGATTAGCTTCGGGGTGCTTAACCATTCCTAAAAGACATTCTAAATGTAATAACGATTGAACCGGTCTTTCTGGCTCCCAAGCATTTCCAATTTCTATAACTAATGAACCATCATCAGTCAAAAGATCGGAAAATATTGGTGCCAGCTTAATAAACCAATCTTTATATTCATCTCCTTTCTCGTTACCGTATTGTTTTTTATTATTTAGGGGAAATGGTGGTGACGTAACTATAAGATTAACCTTCCCTTTTAGTTTGGATAATTTTTTATCATTCGTTAATAATTCAAGCGAATCTCCTACGAAAAGCTTACCAAGTTTAGACTTGTATTTTTGAGTTAATTTTTCTTCAGTTGACATATTATCAATTAAGTTTCAACTTCATCCATTGAAGTTGTTAAATTAAGTATTTATTTTATCTGACATTTACGGAAAACCGTAAATGTTAAAATACCATATATCTCTACAATTTTTATAAAAACTTTTCTTATTATATAGAAAAACGTTATAGAAAATTAGAATAATGAGATTTTCAATGCTCAATGCATATATTAGTAAATAAAAAAATCAAGCAAAATTAAATAGGATATTTTTAGCTCTCAAATATTCCTAATTCTAAATAAAATTAGTATTTTAAATTAATATTTGATTGATTTTGTAGCACTTTAATAGTTTTCAATGGTTTAATACAAATATATTATTTTTTATATGAATTTTCTTGTTAATTAAAATCAACAACAATAAGATTTAGAACTATTATTTCAATCATATAAATAGCTATTGTGAAAAAATTATTTTATTTTCTTATTTGCTTAACAACAGGCTTCAACTCCACAGCAAAATCCAACATAACCACCTGACTTCCTACAAACGGATTGTAAGACGGCTAATAATCAATATAGCCCAAAGAATGAAGTTGCTTCATGCATTTGTGATAGGTAGCTTTTCAATGGATTTTACTGATTCTCATCACTTCATCCCGAGAAATACTGACAGAATTTCGGAAACGGTAGAAATTCCAGAATCAAAATAATGTTAAGTAGAGGCTGATGTGTAGGATTAAGTGTACTGTCCTGAGCGACACCCAATAAATGGAAACGACCAAGGCAACTTTGCTTGTCGACCCTTTGGTGAAAAGTGATTCAGGCTGGATTTATAACAAAATCGTGGAAGTTTTAATTTAGCAAAGATTAAATCATGTTTTCTAATTGAAACTAGCCCTAAACTCTAGTGGACTTTGACTGGTTTTAGCTTTAAATAAGCGACTGAAAGATTGCGAATATTCAAACCCTAATTCATAAGCTATTTCTGAAATCGATAAATCAGAAGTAGATAATTTTTCTTTTGCTTTTTCAATGATCCTGTTTTGGATTTGTTGCTGTGCATTTTGCCCTGTTAAGGATCGCAACATATCACTCAAATAGCTTGGCGAAAGATGGAGGCTCCCGGAAAGATGCTGAACTGTCGGAATTCCTTGGATTGCCAGATTTTCATCTTTAAAAGCTTCTTCCAAAATTTTCTCCATTTTTTGTAAAAGGTCATTATTTACTTGTTTTCGGGTTATAAATTGTCTCTTGTAAAATCGATTGCTGTAATTGAGTAAAGTTTCTATTTGTGAGATCATTACGTCCTGACTGAAATCATCAATTCTGCTTTGTAATTCTTCATCAATATTTTTGAAAATAGAAATAATAATATTTTTTTCTTTCTCTGATAGATGCAACGCTTCGTCGGCAGAATAACCGAAAAAGCCATATTGCTTTATTTTATTTGCTAAAGGATAAGATAATAAAAAATCGGGATGAATTAATAAAGTATAACCAGAATGATCACCGTTATTATCGCTATTTGCAGTAACCTGATTAGGCGATACAAAAAACAATCCTCCTTCATCAAAGTCATAATAATGTTGCCCGTATTTTAACTGCCCGGTAAGATTTGATTTATAAGAGATCTTATAAAATGCTGAAGTTCGGAGGTCTGCTATGTTGCTGAAATCTATCTTTCTATTGGTGTTATCGAAAAAACTAATTAACGGGTGCAAGGGTTTAGGTAACCCAAGCATCCGATGCAATTCTGTAAGTGAATGGTAATGGTAAGGAATATTTTTGTCCTTTTTCATCTCATAAATTTAGTGATTTTCTACCACGGAATTTCGCCGGTGTCCGTATTTATATCTTCGGAGAAAAATTTACCTGTAGGTCCGTCTTCGCCAATGATGGCATATTTTACAATTCTGTTACCGGCATCTTCAACAGAACCTTGCCCCAAATTATGATTAAAATCTGTCTTGGTAGAACCTGGGCTAACAGCATTTACCTTAAAAGGCAAATCCTTCAATTCATATGCAAGCACAACTGTATACATATTTAAGGCTGATTTTGAAGATTGATATACTGAGCCTTTGAAATTATAATGAATATAATTTGGGTCGCTGTGTAAAGTGAGCGAACCCTGGCTGGAACTTACATTGACGATTCTGCTTGCTGATGAATTTCGCAATAAATCTAAAAATGCCTGTGTAACTCTTATCACGCCATAAACATTTACCTCGTATACTTTCTTGTAAACATCTACATCCGTTTCTGTTGCAGTATGCATGACAGGTTTGCCATCTTTAAATTCTATTCCATTGATACCGGCATTATTGATCAGTACATCCAGTACCTGTGTTTTCTTGCCCAATTCAATCCGGGCATTGTTTACCGAATGCTGATTGGTAACATCTATTTCTAACAATTCAACATTTTTCAGCCCTTCATTTTTTAATTTTTCGATGGCTTCTTGACCATTTTTTAAATCTCTGCTTCCCAGATAAATATAGTACCCTTTTTGTAACAACTGTTTTGCTACCTCGAAACCAATGCCTTTATTCGCTCCTGTAATTAATGCGTTTTTCATTTTTTTAATTTTAAATGTTTGAAAAACAAAGGTCATTATATCTAAAATGCTGTTTGTAACTCAATTGAGGTTTCTTATAACAAAATCGTGGAATGTTTTTAGTTTAGTAAAATTCGGATGATGTTTATTAATTGAAACTAGCTCTAAATTCTAGCGGGCTTTGACTGGTTTTGTCTTTAAACAGTTTGCTGAACGATTGCATATGCTCAAAACCTAATTCATAAGCAATTTCACTTACCTTTAAATCCGTAGTTGACAATTTTTCCTTTGCTTTTTCAATCAGTTTCTCGTGAATGTGCTGTTGCGTATTTAAGCCTGTCAGTGTTTTTAGTAAACTACGCAGATAGGTTGGCGAAACATTTAAATGGTCTGAAATGTATTGAACGGTTGGCAATCCTTTTGAAACCAAATCATTACTTTTGAAATAATCTGAAAGCAGTACTTCTAGACGATCGAGAATTTGATGGTTCGTTTTCTTACGGGTAATGAATTGCCTCTGGTAAAACCGTTCCGAATAATTTAACAAAGTTTCTACATGGGAAATGATGATATCTTGGCTAAATTGGTCGATGTTTGTTTGATATTCGTTTTTGATGTTTTCAGCAATACCATTTATCATCGTTTCTTCCTTATCCGATAAAAACAAGGCTTCATTGGCAGTGTAGCCAAAAAAATCGTATTGTTTTATTTTTTTAGCCAGAGAAGTATTCCATAAAAAATCAGGATGGATAAACAACATCCAGCCGTCTATATTTTCCGGAATATGATCACTTTCTCCACGTAAAATTTGTCCGGGCGATAAAAATGCCATCACGCCCTCATCAAAATCATATTGTTGCTGTCCGTAAAGTAATTTATTGCAACCTCTTTTTAAAGTAATTACATATAAATCAAATAGTACGGCAAAAATTCCTGTATCCTTTTTTTGTTTGGATAAATCAATGAGTTCAATCAAGGGATGATGTGGTTTGGTCAAACCCATTATTTGGTGTAATTCAGAAATGGTTTTTATTCGGATTGGTTTTTCCATAATGCTGATTTGATTAATTTTTTAAAAACGGATATTTCAACCAGATCAACACCAAAGGCATCATTAAAAACGGAATTTCCATCAATACCATTTTAAAACTCCCAATGTACATTGCCAATGCCATAATTATTAATATAGAAATAACATTGAGCATATTACCTAAGAAAAATGTTCTGGGGATAAGCAATAATACACCAATTAATAATGTAACCCCACCGAAAATGGGAATCATTGTTTCGGTAATGCCTAATTCGCCCATCATTTTCATCGCTTCGGGATTTTTTTTGTAATTAAATGTTTCCCAACCGTGTTTGAATGCCAGAAAAACCGACACTACCAACAACACCAAAGAAATTATACTTTTTACCATCGTTTTTGTTTTTTAAAAACTTACGTTACTAATTTATTGAATTCTTTTAAATTTTATCAAAATGCTAAAACTCAACCTTTGCTAACTTTTGTGATACTTCCCATAATTTTTTAGCGACTTCTTTATCATTTGCCTGTTCAGGGATTTTTGCGATAGATGGAAAGCCACGGGTCTCGCTCATTTTGTCAGGTCCATAATACAATCCGCCTTTAGCTTCCGGCGAAGTGGCTGCAAATAAAGTGGGTAATGCTCCCTGTGATTGTGGCTGAAATAAAAACGGAAAAAATCTTCGCATAATTCCAGGAACACTCCATTTCCCGGCACCATTTATCAATAGATTGGTTCGAGAAACACCCGGATGTGAAGCAATACTTGTAATGCCCCAACCGTGCTTTTCACTTTGTCGCTGAAGTTCCAAAGTAAACATTAAGTTCGCAATTTTTGATTGGCTATATGCTTTCCCCGGAATATACGAAGATCGTGACTGAAGGTCATCAAAATTAATTTGCCCGTTACGATTGGCTACGCTTGAAACGGTAACAACACGAGCGTTGGGTGCTTTACGAAGCAAAGGAAGTAATTGTGCTGTCAATGCAAAGTGACCCATATGATTGGTACCGAATTGCAATTCAAAGCCATCGGCAGTTTCCAATCGTTTTGGTGGTGTCATTACGCCGGCATTGTTGATGAGCAGATGGATGGCTTCGTCTCTTGCAATCATTCTTGAAGCAAAAGCTTTTATTGAGGATAGATCTGCAAGGTCTATTTTTTCAAAACTCACTTTTGCCGTTGGATTAATCTGATGAATCTTAGCAATTGATTCAGCGCCTTTTTGAGGGTTACGTCCCATAACAATCACGTTCCAACCCGCAGAAGATAATGCCAATGCATCTTCGTAACCAATACCTTCTGTACTACCAGTTATTACAGCTAAATCGTTATTTCTTTGAGGAATATTTGAAGCTGTCCAATTTTTAATATGGTTTTCCATTTTCTCTTTTTTGATTGAAACAAAGTTGCTGCAACTTCAGATAACAGATTTAGCCAAAACGACTTTTGATGTAATCAAAAAACCAACCGATATCCTGTATATCTTTTTTATGCTTATCCCATTGTTCCTGACTGCCTGGAGCAATTTGCATTGCATCAGAGTTAGTAAATCTGATTGGGTTATTCATGGTATTGAATAGTTGATGATTTAAGCAAGAAAGCGTTAAATTTACTACAATCTCACGGTATAGCTATTGGTTTTATTAAAGAATTATTTGGTCAAAAATATGCAGACACACTTAAGGAATTAATTAGTGTTCTAAATAATGTAGTAGTTAATCAAATAATTCAAGCGATCAGTTCAAAATTAATGATAAACCTAAAATAGTAAGAAAGAAAAGTAAATAATTTTTTGACATCTTAATTAAAAGACTTTCTGAACTCCAAAGGCGAAACATTCGTCTTAGTCTTAAACAATTTGCTGAACGATTGTGAATGCTCAAAGCCCAGTTCATAGGCAATTTCTGAAACAGATAAATTGGTCGTTGATAATTTTTCTTTGGCTTTTTCTATGATGGCGTTCTGAATGTATTGTTGCGTGTTCATTCCTGTCAATGAACTCAGCATATCACTCAGGTAGCGTTGTGACAGCTTTAATTCCGTACTGATATATTTCACGGATGGCAATCCGTTTTGCAGACTTTTCTCTCTTCAAAATACCTGTATAAAAGTTTGTCCAAAGAAGTGATGATGTCGTGGTTGACAGCTTTCCTTGTAATAAATTGCCTGTTGTAAAAACGATTGCTGTAATTCAATAACAATTCTATTTGTGACACCAGAACATCTTGGCTAAAACTATCAATATTATTGTCCAATTCATTGGCTATCGTAGTAAATAAATTAGCTATAATTTCTTTTTCCTTAGCAGATAAAAATAAAGCTTCTGAAACATCGTATGAGAAAAATCCTAATTGATTGATTGTTTTTCCTAACGGATAATTTCGGATAAAGTCCGGATGGAAATACAAAGCGATCCCTTCATAGCTTTCCAGGTCTTCCGGTGGAAAAACAATCTGTTTTGGCTTCAAAAACGCCAATCCGCCTTCTTCAAAATCGTAATAGCCCTGTCCGTATTTTATTTTTCCTGTGAAAGTAGACTTAAAGGAAATCTTGTAAAAATCAAGACTTACCTTCTGCCCCCTTGGAAACCTATCCGTCGGAACATTGTTGTAGTCAACCAGTGTTATCAATGGGTGCAAAGGCGAAGGAAATCCCAACACACGCACCAATTGCGATATACTTTGAATATGATTGATGTCAGATGGTTGTTGCATAATTCGTTTACGAATGTAATCAATTTTGTTTTGACGGACGAATCACGATATCACCAATTTCCACATCCTTTGGTTGGCTTATCGCATAAATCACAGCATTGGCAATGGCTGAAGGATCAATAGCAATTTCTTCCATACCTTTTTGAATTGCTGTTTTCATTTCTTCGTTTTTGATGTTGTTCGCAAAATCTGTTTTCACAAATCCGGGCGAAATCCCTGTAATGCGGATATTTCCGTCCGACTCCTGACGAAACGCTTCTGCAATCGTGCGAATGGCATTTTTGGTTCCTGCATAAACCCCTTGCATTGGCGTAATCTTTATTCCTGACGTTGAGATAATGTTGATGATATGCCCCGATTGTTGTTGTTTGAAAACCGGAATTGCAGCTGCCATCCCATACAAAACGCCTTTGAGGTTAATGTCTATCATTTCTTCCCAACCATCAATATCCAATTCATCAATGCGGCTTAGCTGACTAACACCTGCGTTATTGATGATAACATCTAATTTTCCGTATTGCTCAACTGCTGTATTGACCAAGTGAACTAAATCGGTTTTATTCTTTACATCAATTTGAACAAAGGTAGCCTCACCACCTTTGCTGTTAATTTCTTCAACAATTTTTTGTAATTGTTCCGTTCGCCGTGCACCCAAAACTATCTTTGCACCGTTTCCGGCTAATTCTATAGCGATGGCTTTACCCATTCCGCTGCTAGCCCCAGTAATGGCTATAACTTTTCCTGTAATATTTTGCATTGCTGTTGGTTTTTATTTGTCTATTTGTTTTTCTAAAAATTCCGGATAGCGGTCACCTAAAAGCGTAATCCCATTGACTGTCTCGTCAATTTTTACCAGTTCATCTGCCGTTAATACAACATTTGTACTGGCAATGTTTTCTTCCAAACGATTCAGTTTTGTTGTTCCGGGGATGGGTGCTATCCACGGCTTTTGAGCCAACAGCCAAGCTAACGCCAATTGTCCGGTTGAAATATTTTTTTGCTGAGCAATCTCCGAAAGTGCTTCCACTAAAACCAGATTGGCCTTTATATTTTCTTCCGTGAAACGGGGAATTACATTTCTACGGTCGATATCCTCTAATTTTTTATTGATGATCCCTGTGAGGAAGCCTTTTCCTAAAGGACTGAAAGGAACAAAACCAATTCCCAATTCTTCTAAGGTTGGTATAATTTCATCTTCCGGTTCACGCCAAAACAGAGAATATTCGCTTTGTAATGCTGACACCGGTTGAATTGAATGTGCCTTTCGAATCGTTTTAGCACTTGCTTCCGATAAACCAAAGTATTTTACTTTGCCCTCCTGTATCAGGTCTTTCACTATTCCGGCAACATCTTCTATCGGAACATTAGGGTCAACTCTGTGCTGATACAACAAATCAATATAATCTGTCTTTAATCTTTTCAAAGATGCTTCGGTTACTGCCCTGATTGTTTCGGGTCTGCTGTCTAAACCAATTGCCGGACTGGCATCTTTACAACCAAATTTTGTAGCAATCACGACGTCTTTCCTGAAGGGCTTTAATCCCTCGCCAACCAATTCTTCGTTGGTGTAAGGTCCGTAGGCTTCTGCGGTATCAAAAAATGTGACACCTCTTTCAACTGCGTTATGTAGTAAAGTAATGGCTTCTTTTTTATCAAGACCTTTACCATCCAAAAAGTTTAAACCCATACAGCCAAAACCTAATGCAGAAACTTCCAATCCGCTATTTCCTAATTTTCTCTTTTGCATAATTAATTTTTTATAATTGTTTCCAAGACCGACTTAAATCTCAAGCACAAAATTCTGGATTGTCGCTCTATGAAAAGTAGCCCAATTGGTAATTGTTGTAGTCTAATTTTCAAATGTTTAAAAAATACCAGTGAGAACGAGTATGCTGAACGATTAGAAATCTAAATCATCCGGTAAATCAACTGGTCATTTGATTAAGTAAAAAGGATAATTCACTTTTAAGAGTAACCTTATCATCTGGCACTGAGTGATAATTATCCTTCCTTCCGATAGATCAGTTCCACTAATCGATCTTTCCATAAAGTAAGTGAGCTGTACAAGCAATTAATTTGAGCCACACACGAAAGTAAAATACTCCATACATACTGACCTTTGTATTATCATTAAAACAAATCAAATGTCAACAATTAAAAAAATCCAGTTAGGCCAAAACGGTCCTTTGGTTTCTAATCTTGGTTTAGGCTGTATGCGTATGTCGTCTATTTGGGGCGGCCCAACTCCTGACGAGACAGAAAGCATCGCAACAATCAATGAAGCTTTAGATAGTGGAATCAATTTCTTAAATACCGGAGACTTTTACGGTGCCGGTCATAACGAAATGCTCATTGGAAAAGCCATCAAAGAAAGACGTAACGATGCTTTTATCAGTGTAAAATTTGGTGCTGTTTTCCACAATGGTCAATGGCTGGGAATGGATCTGAGACCTATTGCCATCAAGAATTTTGTCAACTATTCGCTTACCCGCTTAGGAATTGAAACCATCGACCTATATCAGCCTAGCCGTATGGACGGCAGCGTTCCTGTGGAAGACATCATCGGAACGGTTGCAGATCTAATTACAGAAGGTAAAGTGCGTTATATTGGTGTATCAGAAATTAATGCTGATCAGCTTCGCAAAGCCAACAGCATTCATCCGATCAGTGCTTTGGAAATCGGCTATTCTCTGGCAGACCGCCAGATAGAGAACGAGTTGCTTCCGGCAGCAAAAGAATTAGGAATTGGCATCATCGCTTTCGCCAATACAGCGGAAGGATTATTGACCGGCGAACTAAAGGCACCACTTCCAGATGACGATTACCGCAATCATTTTTCCCGTTTCCAAGGTGAAAATTTAAATCATAATCTGGAAAAAGTTGAAGTTCTGAAACAGTTAGCTAATGTAAAAAGCTGTACACCAACTCAACTGGCAATCGCTTGGGTAAAAGAACAAGGTGATTATATAATGACATTGGTAAGCATGAGCCGCAGATCCCGACTACCGGAAAATATCGCAGCGATGGATATCACATTCACACCCGAAGAAATTAACATATTAAATACTACATTTGCAATAGGTGCTATCCAAGGCGGCACGTATCTACAACGATAAATGGAAAGTCCATCAGAAATCCTTCCCGGTGTCATATTCTATTCTTACCTCTCCACAGAGCGGAAAGAGAAAGTATGTATCTGGAATCAGCATACCCTTATACTACAGGTGTCGGGGAAACTGATCTTGGAAACTTCCGTTCAAAACATCTCAATGACGGGAGGGCAAATGCTGCTGATCGGTAAAAATCAATTAGGAACTCTAACCAAAACTCCGGTTGTTGGAGGAAATTATGAAACGATCGTGATTTCTCTGCAAGATGATCTTTTGCGAAAAATAGCTTTAGAAGAAAAGTTTGAAGCCGAAAGAAAATACCATGGTCCCTCAAATATTCTGATTCCGTCCAACGAATTCCTGCAGGGATATTTCCAATCCATTGTTCCGTATGCGAGGAACTCAGGAGCAGCAATGACAGATGAATTAGGGATTTTAAAAGTAAAAGAAGTTGTCAAATTATTGCTTCTTGCGGTACCTGAACTTCGCAACTTTCTTTTTAATTTTTCTATGCCTTATAAAATAGACCTTGAAAAATTTATGGTCAGTAATTATCAGTTCAATGTGACCACTGAAAAGTTTGCCCAGTTGACAGGTAGAAGCCTCGCAAGTTTTAAGCGGGATTTTAAGAAAGTTTTTGAAATGCCGCCCCGTCAGTGGTTACAAGACAAAAGACTGAATGAAGCCCGACATCTGATAGAAGATAAAAAGAAAAAGCCATCCTCCATTTATCTCGATTTAGGCTTTGAAAGCCTCTCCCATTTTTCACATGCTTTTAAAAAGAAATTTGGAAAAGCACCGACATCAGTTCTGTAAATTTAAGATTACGCAGATCAGAAATTAACAATGTAAATTATTCTTAATCTTTTACTTTTCTTTTCCAATTTTTAAAATGACTATATTCTCAAAATATTTCCTAGTTCGATTCAAATGAAAAAAAACACGACAGGTCTGCCTGATCATTTAAAATCAAGGATAGAGAATCTCTCAGGTCATTCAATGGATGACGTTAAAGTACATTACAATAGTGCTCTTCCTGCCCAGTTAGAATCGCATGCTTACTCTGAAGGCTCGGATATTCATATTGATTCCGACCAAGAGAAACACCTGCCTCATGAAGCTTGGCATATTGTACAACAAAAGGAAGAAAGGATCAAGCCTACATTGCCTGCAACAGCTGAGGTAAATATCAACGATGACCCCAAATTAGAAAATGAGGCTGATATGATGGGAGCAAAAGCTTTGCAAAACGTTAAACATGAGTTGTGAAACCGAACTACCTTCGCCAAGTAATAATGGTGTTGCTCCTATTAGGCTCTTTAAAACCCTTATCAGTAATTTGTAGAAACCCAAAACAGGTAACCCGGCAATGAATCGATTTAATATTCGTAGATATTCGATCTTGTACATCAATTGAATTTGCTGGATAATAAAGGTAATAGAAGTATTTTTTAATAAAAAAAAGTGTCACAATTTCTCACGACACTTTTAATTTTGATCGGAAGACAATTACTGGCTTACGATCGTGTAGGTCAATTCAGTAGTATATACTGTAGGATCCTGACCTGCGATATAGTTGTCAAGGTATGCATTAGCACCGGCACCTTTGTACTCGATACTGATTTTTTTGTTTACACCACCAGTTGTAGATGTCACCAAAGTAGATTCGTTAGCTGATAACTGCACGTTTTGTGAATACTGAGCTCCGGTTACAGCCTCAGATCCTGCAGTTGCTTTAATCTGGATTGTGTTTGCCTGAATATTTTTTCCACCATTCTGCATGGCTGCATTAGCACTTTTTACTTTTACCTGAAAACCTCCGGTACTGAATACGTTTAAGTGATCTGCATTAACAGAAGTTACCCCATTGGCATAGTCATCTTTTGTTACGTAGTCAAGGTTTACGATTTTTTGAGCGTTGTTTACAACCAAAGTTTGAATTGGCTTCAGTCTCACATTTAATGTTACATTTTGAGCATTAACTGTTGCGAACCCTAGTAGAGCTAACGAGCCCATCACGAATTGTTTCATTTAAAATTGTTTAATTGTTTCTTAGTAAGTTTCCGAGTGCAAAATTACTCCTTTCTGGCATTGTAGAATTGTGAAAAAACGCTTAAATATTGTGAAATTTAACACATATTTAAAATTGTATTAACAGCCTGTTATTATTGAATAATCAATCATAATATCAATACTTTAATTATTATTCAATACTAATTATTTATGTACAAAAGAATATGATAGTAATAAATATTATGTAATAATATTATGAAATCGTAAATAAAATAAACAACTATTCAATGCATAGTACTTTTTCGGAAATTCAAGTTGGTACTATACCTGAATATAGAAGTTTTAAACTGGCAAATTAATGCAGAAATTAAAAAGATGGATGATCGAAACTGGCAAAAAATATTAAATCCCAAATTTTTGAGGCAATAACGCTGGCTATATTTGTATTATTTAAAGCCATAGGACACCTGTTTTTGCCGAACTTACATTTAAAAAAACCTGTTGATTCTGTCATTTGCAGATTAAAGGAAATTTTGACCTTTTCTATTCTTTTACTTAATTGTCATACGTAATAAGCTTATGTAGTATTCGATCACGCGAATTGATTTATAATAAAATCATATCAGCTGATTATAAAAAGAGAATTAATAAGGATCTAAATTTTAATGAACTGCATTTGCATCCTGTGACGTTTCTGACTTTTCTATGCAAATGACCATTAGGCAGGCAAAAAGAGAACTGCAATCAATACCTTGAAAACAATAAAAAAAAACATTGATGGTACCTTGAAATATTTTTGCGGAGGGTTTTAAAAGCTCCGCTGTACGGATACCCAAAAAGATTTTTTCCGCAGGGACACCGGAATATATTTGCTATAGAAAATCAGGTATCCTCAAATGGAATCAGTCTAGTTGAATTATAATCCGCTTATTATATATTAATAAACAAGAAAGAATGTTCTGCGATACAGCCAAGTACCTCTCTACATAGGATCCAGACGTGTCCTTCAAAATTACTAAAACTTAGGGAAAGAATTAAATGGCTTAATGAATTTATCTCCCACGATATGCCTAAAAATAAAATAATGATAAATTATTCCCCTTTTTTTCTCATGACGTAATAAAAAGTCAGTAATGATTGTCTCAAAATTATGAGAATCTACTTTTTACTACTATTATTTTCACTACAGTTTGCTGCACAGCAAACAAACCCCGGTGTTGATGAAATCATTAACCGGGAAATGAAGGAAAGAAAAATCCCGGGACTGCAACTGGCAGTTGTACAAAAAGGGAAAATCATTTTAAGCAAATCCTATGGAATAGCAAATCTGCAGTACAATATTCCTGTAAGCAATACGACCATCTTTCCTATCAATTCCAACACGAAGGTTTTCACCGGCGTTGCCGTAATGCAGTTGGTCGAACAGAATAGAATCAGATTGAATGACCCGATCAGTAAATATCTGGATGATATTCCGGCTGAATGGCAAAAAATAACGGTAGATCAGTTGTTGACCCATATTTCCGGATTACCGGAGATCCTGAAACTTCTTGATCCTATGACCGGGAATATATGACCTTTAAAAACGGAGGCAGCAATTTGGGAGAAACTCAAGGCTCTTCCTCTGGAATTTAAAACAGGAGAACAATTCAGCTACAATCAGACAAATTACTATTTGTTGGGGAAAATTATTGAGAAAATTACTCAAAAAACTTTTCAAAAAAATTTTGATGAAAATCAGTTTAGAATTGCACATCTTAAAAACACGTTATTTGGAGACTCAAGAGATATTATTCCTAACTATGCACCATCTTATCGCTACAATACCTTTTTTGACGGAAGAAAAGATGAAGCGAAACTTACCAATACCTACACAGAATTCCCTGACTTCACCCGAACAGGAGCGGGTATCAACAGTAGTGCTGAAGATATTGGGAACTGGCTGATCGCTTTGCAAAGCAGTAAATTATTTAAAAAGTCATCAACATTGAATATGATGTGGTCGCCAAGCACGTTCAATAATGGAGCTCCTAGCAATTGGGCACGTGGCTGGGGAATCGCAAAACTTCGGAAAAATCATAAAGCGATTGGAATGTCAGGAGGAAACAGATCAGCAATCCTGGTGTATCCGGAGGATAATCTTGCAATCATCATCCTGACCAACCTGGCAGGAAGTTCTCCTGAAGACTTTATCGAGGAAATAGCAGGATGTTACAACCCCGATATAGTGAAAGCCGATCCATTAACCTATTTAAGAAAAAATCTGCGGGAAAAAGGATTTAATAAAGCTATTGAATTTGTAAAAAAAGAACAAAATGCAAATCCGGAATTTGATCCCAAAGAAGATGAACTGAATAATTGGGCATACCGCATGATGTCAAATAACCAACAAAAGGAGGCTTTGGAAATTTTCAAACTCAATGTTCATTTATTTCCGAAAAGTTGGAATGCCTATGACAGCTATGGGGAAATCTTACTGAAAATGGGTGATAGAAACAAAGCAATTGAAATGTACAGAAAATCCATTGATCTAAATCCTAATAATGAAAACGGCAAAAAAATTCTCACTGAAATGACCCCTAAATAAAAATTGGAATAATTTCAACATTTACAAAAAAACCAAAGCACTCAGTTGTCTTACATAAAGATTCTCTGTTTTTAAGGCTACCTTAAAAAACTCTTAAACTCTGGATTAGGCTGTAGGATTCATACGAAATAAGTGGAGCCTTTGTTAACGTATATAGATTCATACTTATGGCAATCTTCTGTCTAAATTAATTTGAAACCAATAAAATAAAAACCAGAAAAAACTGCTATAAACAGCTAATCTAATCGGTCAGATTATTATTTTCAATTTTCTTCTCATATTTTTGATCTCGTCTCTAAGATTCCCAAATTTGTAAGTGATATTGAAACCGAAAGATCCGTAATAATCTCTGACGTAATTGCTTTGGTAAAAATCTGCCCCATTTGTTTCCGTAATGTCTTTCTGAACTTATTAAAAGGGTTGTTGATTATTGCTATTTTATCGTTTAGTCTTCCACTTTTTATCAGCTTCATTAATAAGGATTTATTCTGATTGTATTTTCAGTATTCTTAAACCATATTTCTAGCTGCTTTTTCGCTTGTTGGAATAATCTTAATACAGTTCGGCGAAAAGCTCATTAATTTAAGGTCCTATGACGATTGAAGTAGGTTTTACAAAGAAAAAGAGAAAAAAGAATCATCTTTCTTGACCCTATATTTCCCGTAACGCTGATCAAAGTGTTTGTTAACTGACGTTGTTCATTAATGAATTCTACGTAAGAATTTTAGCTTTCAAGTATTAATTTTATTTTATCGTAAACTTGCTGATGGGTTTCATTATACATTGAAGCATAGACCACTTTATCATTTTGATCATAAACTACAACAAGTGAATAGCCATAAAACCAATGTTTGGGAGCAAGATTTTGTGTGAAAAAAGTATACCGATCAGATTTACTTTCTTTATTTTTCTCAGCATTATAAACGAAATACTCGTATTTACCTTTTCTGTTTTTATTCTTATCGTTGTCCGTAATTGTAAAAATAGGTGAAGTACAGTTGATTGAACCAAGATAATTCTCCGTGCTCTTAAAAGAAGATGTTCTGTAAATATCTGTAAGATAAAAGACATCCAGTATTTCTTTGAAGTCTTTTTCAAAAGTCAGAATCTTTGGAAACTTTTCACGGCACGGTTTACACCAATCTGTGAAGGTGTATATCATTTTATATTTTTTATCGCTTTTATTGATGAAAAATTTCAGCTTCGACGCATCATCAACTTCATAGAATGCTTTGTTTTTTAATGAAGAAAAATCAGTATCCCTTAATGTGTCAACTTTGATCACATTTGATTGTGCCGTAAGAATTTGAAATAAAAAAAAGGTGTAGATAAAGTAATAGTTTTTCAAAATAATTATTTTGATTAAAGATATCAATATAAAAGTAATTTATGCAATTTATATTTCTCAGCTTCTAATTTCAAAACAATTTGATTAAACTAAAATTTTGATGTAATTAAATTGATTCAGTCTTTTCCTTTTTTTGACAACCACTCCTCATATTTTTTTTAATAACTTGGAAAAGCAATAATAACTGATCCGGTTTTGATGCCAACTTCCAAGCTTCCAAACACTTAATAATAAAGAATATAAAATTGTGCCCTAACAATGGTATCAATTCCAGATAATTTACCTCCTACTAATTAAACAAAACATCAAAATTGAAAGTGAATTTTTTCACAGACTTTCAGATGACGTGTTTGTTGACCGGAAAAATAAAACTGAATGTATTCGAGATAAAATTGTGAGTGTGAAATATATTGAAGATAGAAGAACCTCATCTCAACAAACGATTATATTCAATTAATAATAAAATTTTATATTACGACATAAGTAGCTTGCTGAAAGTTACATAATTCAGATTGATAAAATACTTAAATTTGAACGTTCAGGAAATGCTAACGAAACCCTTTGAATAAAACTCCTAATTAACTAAAATGAACAATAACCTTTTTCGTACCCTATTTCTTTGGCTAGTATTAATAACTTTACCAGGCACGGTCTTTTCTCAATCAACTAATTTTACCATTCAAGATGTTAAGTTTGAAAGCCAGGGTATTACTCTAGCAGGTTCAATTTTAAAGCCTGAAAATCCATTCGCAGCTGTTGTAATTGTTCACGGGTCAGACCCTGTAAAAAGAGAAACAGAGTTCGCAAAACGTCTTGCTAAAGAAGGTATTGCTGTATTGACCTATGACAAACGTGGAGTTGGAGAGTCTGGAGGTGTATATGTTGGACCATCTGTTGGCACGAATAATATTGACCCTGATAACCTTAATTTATTATCTGACGATGCAAGTGAAGCAGTACGAATATTCCGAACCCATTTGAAAGATAAAAATACACCAATTGGTTTAGTTGGATTTAGTCAGGCAGGATGGATAATTCCTATTACTGCTAGCAAGAACCCCCAAATTGAATTTATGGTTTTATTTAGTTGTCCTACGGTAACTACTTTAGAACAACTTCGATTTCAGTTTTATACGAATGAAAATAATAATTTTTGGGAAAATCATACAGATAAAGATGCTAGTGAACATACTAAAAATGACCCGGACAAGTATCAATTCGTAGCGACTGACCCAAAAATTTCTTTGAATGCTCTTTCAATTCCGGGACTTTGGCTTTATGGAGAAAAAGATATACAAATTCCCGTAAAATTATGCATAGAGCAGTTAAACATCCTTAAAGTTCAAGGTAAACTGTTCGAGTATGTATTATTTCCAACATTAGGACACAATACATCCTCTCAAAACATTACTGAACCTTTTGATATTTCAGTTCAATGGATAAAGCAGAAGACATTAAACTTTAATAAATTTAAAAAGTATAGAACTGCCTCTAATTAAGGCATTGTTAAAAACAAGGGACATCGGTAAACTTAGATGATAATTCCGTGGTAAGGTATCTGGTGTAATGAAATGACTCAATTTTTTTGATTATTTAATTTATGCCGAGTGACATTTTTTCCGGCCCTGACATTACAAAATGACATTTTTGGAATAATGTGAAGTATGACCTTGACATTTTTTCTTGTTCAGCGTGATGGTATATTGTTGGTGTATTGGAAAAATGAGATCATTTAAATATTGTTTAACCTTTAAAATTTGTTTGTTATGACAACGATCGTAAAAAGAGCCAACGGCAGTTTACTCCCTGCCAATCCGCGTTCACTGTTCGACGATTTTTTCAACCGCGAACTGTTTAATTGGGGTAATAATAACTTTTCTGCTTCCCGCACAACGCTGCCATCAGTTAACATCAAAGAGCTTGAAAGAGCTTTTGAAGTGGAAGTTGCCGCACCTGGAATGCAGAAAGAAGATTTCAGCATCACTCTTGATGGAAACTTGCTGACTATTTCATCATCAAAAGAAGATAAACAGGAAGAAAACAACGGCAACTATTCCCGCCGGGAATTCAGTTACCAGTCTTTTCAGCGCAGCTTCGAACTTTCAAAAGATGTTGTAGACGATGAGAATATTGAGGCAAGATATGAGAATGGTGTCTTAATGCTCACTATTCCGAAAAAAGAAAGTGCTCTGGCACGGCAACCAAGACTGATTGAAATCCAATAAAGTGAAAGGTTTTCCGGATATCCGGAAAACCTTTCACTTTATTTAAAATGCTGAATGAACTGTTATAGCCGTCTGTATGTACGCTTATTTAAAGTCTTAGTTTTTTACTGCACTTTTTATAATTTAGCTGCTTGAAATTACCTCCCTCATATTATCTGAACCCAGATGTGGAATTCCTTGCAAAAGACTTGTTGGGGAAAATACTTTTTACCCGAACAGATGATGGCACCACTGCAGGAATTATTGTAGAAACAGAAGCTTACTTCGGGACCAGAGACAAAGCATCCCATGCGTACGGAGAGCGGCGCACTGCCCGCACTGAAACCATGTACAGCAGAGGAGGCACAGCTTACGTATATCTCTGCTACGGTATTCATTATCTTTTCAATGTCGTTACATCACTAAAGGACGATCCAAAATGTATTCTCATCAGGAGCGTCGAACCTTTCGAGGGGTTGGAGATTATGGAAATGAGAAGAAAAATGCCGGCAGATCGTCAAGTTATTTCTTCAGGTCCGGGATCAGTGGCCAAGTCATTAGGGATCGATTCTTCATTTAATAAAAACATTTTGACAGGAGATCGAATCTGGGTTGAGGATCGTGATATATCCTACAATGCATCAGAAATCAGTATTACTCCAAGAATAGGAATAGCCTATGCGAAGGAACACGCAAATTTGCCTTTGCGCTTTTTTGTGAAGGATTCTAAATATGTTAAAGTCAAATAAACTAAAACAAAGTTTTATCCAATCTTTATAAAGTTATTTAAAGTTGCTAATATTCAAATTATCTTCATATAGTAAAATGTTGTTGGGTTTGTTCGGTAAGTAGTGAATCTTCACCTTAGAATTGAATTAAATGTAGGGAAATGCAGAAATTAAAATTGTGTTATAAGCCATTGATCTCTAACTCTACAAAGAAGTTAAGATGACTCGTTTGAAAGTTGCATAGCAAAACCGTACAATAATTCCTGTAATACATAATGCGGTCATTTTTTTTGTAATTAGAAGATTCTGCATTAATATAGGTGCAGTATTTATGGTAGAATTATGAGAAGTAACGGATGAAAATAAAATAATTGTATACCTTGGTAATCCATCTTTTACATAACCAATACCGAAGAAACCGAGTTCAACAGCGTTGATAACAGAGTTTAATAAGTAATCCATTAGTATCAGGTGCGTGTTATGATATTAAAGGCAATCCATTTTCAGTCATATGAACCTATATATATTTGTTACCGCTCTTAGAAAAGCGTAGCATTGCTTCAGCATTAGGGATATTTTATTGTTAGTTGTTAAAAATTTGAGCCATCGTTCAATTTTGTACCAATCTATTTATATCCTGAAAGAAATTGGGGCGCACTAAGACACAGATCTATTTATGATGACAGGAAAGTTAAAAAAAATTGAATTTTACCTCAACAAATATTTGAATATGCCAAAGGAAATGGTATTAAAAGATTTAAAAATTCACTGTAATGAGTATGAGGATATTATGTTTTATAATCGTAATAGATGTAAATTCCTTATAAATGATGAAATTATTTTTTTTGTCAAGAATAATAGGATTTACAATATTTGCATTACTGAATATATTTTAGGTATTCCATTAACCATCATATTTTATCATCAGGATCAAGATTTTACCTATACAATAATTGGATTAAAAAATAAACAAATAAAAACATACTAAACTTGAGGATGTGAATCTTTAATCCACTCTAACAAATATAATTACAAAAACTTTTTGTACCCGTTCATTGTTGTGATCGTGAACTGAAAAATTAGAAAACATTTAGAATTTATAAAGGAAAAATACACCTTTTTTTATTTAGCAATTTGATTGTTTTAATAAAATTGGAACCAAATATTTAAATTTTATTTCAAAAAGGGATTATAAAACAAATCAAGAAATGACGTTAAAATTTACCAGCTGTGATTTATTTTAGGTAATCCCCAAATTACACCAAATTATTTAAAAATACACTTTTCGATCAATGATTTTTACAATCCCTCCAGTCTCGAACTTTTTCAAACATCTAATCACCGTCTCTATTCGTAGCCCTGTAATACAGGCAAACTGTTGTCTTGTCAATTTCAGTTCATATGAAAATGGCGTGTTATCGTGATAAAAGCTTTTGAAATATCTTAATGTACCCATAATACGGTCTTCTGCTTTTACGCATGCCATATTTTGCATCATCACTAATTTTTGAGCAAGAGTTTTAGCAATATATTTATTAACAACCATTGCTACAGATGGCTTTTCATCAAGCATTTTTAGAAAGTTATCTTTAGGAACCTGTATTAAAGTACAATCAGACATTGTCACAGCGTTAACCGGATAAGCATCATCTACAAACAATAGCAATTCGCACACGCTGTCTCCATCAGTAAGAAGACTTTGAATCAGCTCTTTTCCATTTTCATAAATGTAGTTTAACTTGACATCACCTGAAATTATTTGATAGTAGCATTTTGGAGTTTCCTCAACCTGAAAAATGTAATCGTTTGAATTATAAGAATGAATTGTTCCGCCACTGTCGAGAAGTAAATCTGTATCTATAAGCATTATATTGTTTATAATTAATTGAGTAAATCTATGGTAAAAATATTAGCAAAACTAAATATCACTATAAATAATCATATTATCTATGATATCTTTTTAAAATTTTCTAAAGTATTGTAACCTGAATCATAGGTTCCATTTTTCATGATTAATATTTTAGTAATGTAAATGATATATTATATTTACGTTGTTTAGGTTAATCCTTCTCAATTACTGGGAAGGATTTTATTTTGATTTCAATCATATAAACACAATATATATTTTATAACTTTGGGAGACAAATGTTATATATATCATTTATGATTAATTTGATTCCTGGCATCTGTTGTAAACCAAATTTTGGTTTTTTTACCTGCACATATGACATCACAACACGAAACCGTATCACCAACATTCATCTTATAAGCTTGGAACGATAATATTGGAATCGTCGAAAAGGGACTACCATCATTTCCCGAAACGTTTATGATTTTTAGGAAATAATCGTACCCTTCTTGATATTCCGTATAATCTAAGATTTACAATATCGTCTGGTTTTTAGATCTCATCAGAATCATCGACCGGCGTAACTGTCAGCTAGCGGAAATAGAGATAGAGAAAGATTTTTAAAGAATAAACTGGATGCACCAAATTTTAATCTAAGAAATTTTTATTTTGTTTCTTTGATTTAGTCATATTTATTTTAGTCGTAATCCATCGGGCTAAAATCCCACTGGCAATACCTATAACAACACTACCTAAAATTTGCACATTCTCTGATAATTTAATTCGTTCGGGCATGGTTTGAGTTTGATGATAATAATATTTTGTACTACAAAAATAAGTAAATTAAAATTTGCTTTTGCCAGATATTATTTCCTTAAATACCTTAATAGGTAATAAATATTCCAGTTTCTAATTATCCATTGCTTTCGGTATCTTGATCTTTTTAAATTCCGTCAAACTCATATGATGCCGCTTTTTAAAAAACTTATTCAGGTGGCTTTCATCTGAAAACCCAAACTCAGTTACAATTTCATTGACCCGCATATCACTGAACAAGACCCGATGTTCAATCAATCTCATTTTATAATTCATTATATATTGCTGAATAGTTTCTCCGGATTGCTTTTTAAAATAACTACCAAGATAGGTTTCTGCAAATCCGAACTTCTGAGATATTTTAGAGACTTTCAATAAAGCCGGATCATGGATATTTCCTTGGATATAATCAATAATATTAATAACTCTTTTATCCGTTTTGGAAGTAATATGTTCAGCCCGCATCTTTGAAATATTCCTTGCCGCAATCACAATCAATGCATTCACATAATTCAAAGTCAGCTCATCCTGGTAAAGATCCGGATGATTGATGCCATGAAGCAATGAATCCACAATAGATTTAACCAAAACAACGTCAGGCTTATTTTGCAAAATACAGCCCGATAAAAAGGAAGCACCATACAATAAACACTCCATTGAATTAATACTGTTCCATTTGTATTTCTTTACATAGCGTTCACTGAATTTCACGAGCAAAAGGTCGGTACTTTCAATGATTTCCAAATGATGATGATCATCTGGTGTCAGGAGAATAAGGCTACCTTCACTGTATGAAGCTATATTGTTGTTTATCTTCAAAAACCCCTTCCCAGAAATGACATATACAATTTGAAAAAATGAGAACTGGAGGTCCTTTAAAGGACAGCTTGCTGACTGGTGGTATTCTACCTTAATCAATTGATCTATATTCTCTCGTTTCATGATACAAAAATACCTATTTATCATTAATATATACTGATTATTTACAATTTTTCTGTTCATATTTGCTAATTATAAATTTTAAGTATTAATGAAAACATCAATTTACGTCCTAGCTCTGGGAGCCTTCGGCATTATTACCACTGAATTTGGGATCGTGGGTATCCTACCGATTATCAGTCGGCAATTTGACGTATCAATCGATACGGCAGGTTGGCTACTGAGTGCTTTTGCAATTACGGTAGCAATTTCTTCCCCTTTTATAACGTCATTTACAACCAAAATAAACCGTAAATTATTGTTATGTTTGGTGATGAGCATATTTGTTATTTCCAACTTAATTTCTGCTTTTTCCACAAACTTCACAATGCTTATGGTCGCCAGAATACTGCCTGCAATCCTACATCCCCTATTCTGGAATATCGCCATCGCAATTGCATTCAGGGAAAAGGGCGCAAAAGGAGTTTCTACAGTTATGTTGGGATTAAGCGTGGCCACGGTGCTCGGTATTCCGCTTACTACCTATGCTGTAGACCTTTTTCATAATTGGCAGGCATCATTTTTCCTGAGCAGCGCTATAAGTTTGATTGCTTTTATTGGCCTGCTGCTGTTTATACCAACTATTCCGGCAGATCCTGCGATATCCGGCAAGAATCAGATAGCAGTTTTGAAAAGTCCTCTTCTATGGGTTAATCTGATTTCTACCATAACCACGCTGGCTGCAATGTTTGCCAGTTACACCTATCTGACAACTTACCTGGAACGCATTACCAGAATGGACGGTGCACAGATCAGTATGATGTTACTCCTTTTCGGTGGAATGGGAACTTTAGGGAACTTGCTCATGGGGTTAGCATTGAACCGTAATGTACTACTGACTGCAAGACTTTTTTTAATCCTCTTAATCACGGTACAAATACTAGCCTACTATTTTGGAGGAAATTATATTCCAATGGTCATCATTGTATCCCTTTGGGGAATGATCCATACCGGAGGTTTTTTGGTATCAAATATCCGGACGACACAATTTATTCCCCATCATGCCCTGGAATTTGTCAATAGCTTACTGACGTCCTCTTTTAATATTGGAATTTCATTAGGTGCATTTCTCGGAGGACTAGTTAGTGTTTATTACGGAGTTCATTATGTTCTATGGCTCAGCATACTGTTGTTGACAGTGACTTTTATTCTCAGTTTTTTGACCTTCCCTAAAATTATTCCAGAAAAGGACAAGACAAGTAACATAAAAAATGCAGCATCTGTATGTGAACAGAGCTAAGCATTTTAAATCATAAGTCAAAATTATTTATTTTACCATTTAAAAGATAGATTATCAAGAACTGAATGAGGAAATCAATGCAGAGTATGAAACATTATCCTCATTGCAGTACTCAATTCCAGCCAATTATTTTCAAATGATGATTCATATGTCATTTAACACCTTCAAAATATTCTCTACATCCGCTAATAAATGGTTTGGATAGAGTCCTGTCAAGTTCACCAAACAGGACTACATTAGTGAATGGCCATTCTCTGTCAATGAGATCAAGGTATATTGTTCCGGTTACAAAGAAATATATGGACGAACGAACAAAAGGTCTGATTTTAAAATTTATATACATTTGCTTACCAAAGTTATAAAAAATATATAATGTGCTTTATCATTGAAATCAAAATAAATAAAAGTCCCGACCTTAAAAGAGGATTAAACTGAACCCCGTAAATATAATATATCATTTACTTTGCTAAAGTATTTAATCTTTAGTAAAGGAATCTATGACCAAATCATTACCAAGTCAAAGTATATCGTGCCAGATCATATATCAGTATTAGATGCCATTAGCAGTTCATAATTTTCTGATAATCTCGTATCATTATAAAACTAACAAAAAGCACGTTTAAATAACCATAATTAGTAAATCCTAATATCCTCTGACTGTTGAGTTTGTTAAAATCTGTAACATTTTTGGAATAATGATACTAATTATGCTGAGCCCAGCTTACAATGTCACAGGAAAAGGAGTTTCTGGAAAAAATTGAAAAACATAAAGGTGTAATTTTCAAGATTTCCAAGATGTATATGGATAATTTTGACGATCAGAATGATCTCTATCAGGAGATCATCTATCAGGCGTGGAAATCATACAACGAATTCAAAGGAAACAGTAATTTCTCAACATGGCTCTACCGCACAGCACTGAATACAGCGATCGTATTTCTGAAAAGTGAAAAAAAACGCAGCTTTATACAGAATCATCCAATTGAGAACCTCTTGGTCGATCATGAAATTTATAATGAGGAGGATGACTGGAATATGAAGATTATGTATGATGCTATTCACCAACTCAGCCCCATTGATAAAGCTTTAATTTTTTTCTATCTGGAAGACTTCTCAGGCAAAGATATTGCACAACAGTTGGGAATTACCGAAATCAATGCAAGAGTGAAACTCAATCGTGCAAAAACAAAGCTTAAGGATATTATTGAAAAAAAGACGAACTTTTAAAAGTTAATACATCATCATGGACTTAGATAACTTTAAAGAACTCTGGAAAAAAGAAAACAGCCAGATTCCACCTGAAACATCTCTTGAGAGACAGAATAAGATCCACTCGCCTCTTCAGATGCTCCGAATCAATATGCAGACAGAATTCTGGCTGATGATCATTACGCTTCCTCTGCTCTTCACTGGGCTCCCATCCGTTAGCGACGATCAGAATATCAGAATGATCTCTATACTAGTCTCTGTATTGACACTAATGATCATTCTATATTACTATTCAAGATTTCTCAAGCTTTATAAGCTTTTAAAAAAGGGCAATACCAATACTAATTATGACCTTTTCACTCTTAAGACGCAGTTATTGATTTCAAAACAAATCTATATTTCATATTATATCTCCTACATTCCTCTAGCATTTTTATTATCACTGATCCACATCAATTTTCAGTTTGATTTTAAATATAATCTTGCCATATTTATTTTTTCTTTCATAATTACCATTCTGGTCATCTCATTTATTTTAAAATATTGGATGTACTACATGTATGGAAAATACATTGATGATGTGGTAAAGATTATCGACGAACTCAATGATATAGAACTAAAACCTTTGATCCCCAGAGGAAAATCATTGTTCGAGAGAAGTCAGAGATTTTTGATTGGAAAATGGGGTGTAAAAGGAAATGTTATTAATACGGTACTATGGTTTATATCAGGATACATATTCATTGTTATTTCTTTTCTGATCATCATTTTAATCATCATTTATCTCGGAGTTAAATTGGATCTCTTCAATCTTCAAACCTTGAAGCAAACGCTTAACAACCTTTATTAATCCTTTTGCAGAAAAGAATATTATTAAAGGCTTTTGTAACATTTTTGTTTTTTTTATACTAACTGTCGAATTTAATCAAATCTATTATGAAAAAAACAGTTACAATTGTGAAATCTTTAGCTTTTGTGCTAACCCTGGGTGCAGCTTCCCAATATCTAAATGCACAAACCCATCCGACAGAAAATTCAGCGCAAAATCTGCCATCAATTAAGGCAACGTCTGCAATGGGAAATTTTCACGTAAGTTTTGAAGGACAAAATATTTCCACGGAAACTCTTGTCAGTCAATTGGGAAAATGGTTGCAGACTAGCTCAGATCATAGCTATCAATTTGTAAAAAGTGCTGTGGATGAACTCGGTTTCAGACGAAGCGTTTATCAGCATTTATACAAAGGAATTAAAGTAAACGATGATGTTTTATATATTCATGAAAAGGATGGTAAAGTCACCTATGTTAACGGAGAACTGATCAGTGAGATAAAAATTAATATTTCTCAGCCATTATCAATGACCGCAGTAAAAAACATCATAGTCAATGATATAAAAAACACAAAAACAACATTTGGAGACTTCGAAAATGTAATTGCTAAAGTAAACACCAGAAACGGAATTGAACTATACTCAGCTACTAAAGTTCAGGCTGAAGCTTTGGGATCTCTAAAAGCATTTGATTATTTTATTGATGATTCTACAGGAAAGATTGTAAATAAAATATCAAAGATTTATGATTACAATCCTGAATTCCAGCTCAAGTTGAATTTACCCGCTAAAAATTCAACCAACAGTTTCAACTATAGTCCATTATTGGTCGACACCCCCTCTACGAGTGCAACTTATTATAAAGGAAATCAGGCAGTCACGGTCGACTCCAACAATGGTGCATTCAGATTAAAGGATAATGCTAAAAACATTCATACCAGAAATGGTGCAGGATGGGATGGCAGTGCCAACCTTGCCACTAATGAGTTAACAGGAACTATCACAGAAATAACAAGCACCACGGCAAACTTTACTGCCAATACTACCAAAGCACCTGTAGAAGCACATTGGGCGATGGAGAAATCTAAAAACTACTATATTGCAAGACACAACAGAAACAGCTATGACGGTAACGGATCAATAATTAAAAATTATTATGATATAAATTTTAATGTAGATCCTAATACAGGGGCACCATTACAACCGGCCAACGGAGTCAATGCTGCTGCATTTGATATCACCCAACAAGGCTTCAATGTTGTAGGAATGATCTATGGAAACGGAGCCTACCAGGGACAGGCAGGATATTTTGGTCCTTTTGTCGGAATAGATGTTGCAGGTCATGAATATTCTCACCTTATGGTTAGCAGAACGGCAAACCTCGCTTATCAGGGAGAATCGGGAGCCTTAAATGAAGCATTTGCAGATATGTTTGGAGCTGCCATTGAGTTTTATTCAAACATCTCACCCAACTGGAATATAGGTGAAGGAATTCCCAACCCTGCCCTTGGTTTTACATTTTTAAGAAGTATGTCGAATCCAAATTCGGGACCTGCAGCATTGGCATCACAACAGCCAGATACCTATCTCGGTACCTATTGGGCAAATACAGCTGTTGGCTCTGCTGATAACGGCGGTGTTCACACCAATAGTGGTGTTGGAAATTATTGGTTTTATTTGTTATCTTCAGGAGGTAGTGGAACCAATGACTCTGGAAACAGTTATAATGTTACAGGAATAACCATACAAAAAGCTGAAAAAATTGCATACCGAACATTAGCGACTTATCTGACAGCAAATAGTCAGTATGCCAATGCGTATATTGCTTCTAAACAGGCAGCAACTGATTTGTATGGTGCCGGATCAAATGAATTGCAGCAGGTAGAGAATGCTTGGTGTGCAGTAGGACTGGGTAACTGTGCGAGTTTACTATCTGTGGCTGATGTTGTAAAATCAGATCTAGATCTTATAAAAATTTACCCCAATCCTGTTTCGAACGGACATTTTACCATAGAATCTAATCTGCAGGGAAATGGTAGCTATGAAATTTATGATTTGTCCGGAAAGTTAGTAATACCTTTGAAAACCTTCAAAAAAGGAACAGTCAAGGTCATAGTTAGTGAATTACATACAGGGGTATATATCTTAAAGATAAAAATAGAAGGTAAAACTATTTCTAAGAAGATCATTATTAATTAACACAGTATTATAAAAGATATTTTTTATTATAAACCTGAAGTCATTGCTCCAAAGTCTAACGATTTTGGAGTTTTTCTTAATACCTTACCTGATAATCTGGAAAATAGTATATTTTGGAATAAGAAAATTTCTCCCATTTTTTTAAAGTTTTTCAAATCATATAAAATCATTCTGGTAAAATAAAATACGGAATGGGTGAAAGTGATATAACATTGTACACCGCTGACGAATTAAAAGAAATAGTAAATTTCTCTACAATTTCTCATCAGGTGGGCATTGAGCAAAATAGTAAATTGAAATTTGTTGTTTTTAACGGAGAGAACACAAATACACAAATAAGCTTAAAAAAGAATATGTTATGATGGAATTAGACATAAAAATGAGACTAAAAGACAAAAATTTAGGGGAAAATATACATAATGATTTTCAGGATATTCCCTATTTTAATTTAGAATATATTGATGGTGAATTTCAGATGATAATTTTTTTTATTTAAAATAATAATCTGATATCTACCATTTCATAAATACATAAAAATTGCTCTCAAGGTCAGAATGGTTATATTTTAGTACATAACAAATAACTTTTATTATTGTGATGTTATTGGTTTTAAAAAAGAACATTTCAGTCGGAATGAAAAAGCAGGAATTACTTTATTCAAATTTCGAAAGATGAAATGGGATACGGAGACATTAAAGTTTTAGAAAAACAAGATGATGAAACGTACTCAAATGCAGAATACGAAATTGTTGATGTGTAAATAAAGTAACCATCAAAATGAAAACCCCTACGGACATCAGAGTTAATTTCTAAAGGATCAATTAATGATAAGGTACTTTGGAGTTTTATTTAAACTTCACAATATCTGAAAGAATAATCAATAAAATATTTATTCTGATAATTTGCATACGAACGTTTAATCGCTAACTTTACATTACTCTGAATTAATCTTTTATCCCATGAAAAAAATGATTCTGTTTATTATACTGACTTTTATTTTAACAGCCTGTGGTGAAGATTGTTATAATTCTCCTCAACCGGTCGTGTTTGAATTTGTTGATATTGATGGCAAAAATCTGATAACAAATGGAACACTGCATCCATTCTCGGTCACTGACGAAAATCAAGTCGTGATACAGCTGACGAAAACTGATGACGGAAAAGTCATTTTAGAAAATGTAGGTACCTATGACGGTACAAAGAATTACACTTTTTATTCTGCAGTTAAAATTTTTGATTTTTCAATACAGTCGTCTGAATTTAATAGTGGCTGTAATGGTTACCAGATTAATAAATTAACATTTAAAGGGGTGGGTATTGATGTAACAGACGAAAAAGGACACTATAGAATTACTCTGAAATAGTACTACTTACAAATCTAAATGTTACCTGAATTTTAACAGACAACCTATTGTAAAAAGAGAAAACTAATTCTACATTCACTTCCAATAAGTTATAGCTGAATGATCGAGTCAAATCTAATTTTGGTCAATAATAACTGAGTGATGCGTTGCATATTTTAACTGGATATCTATTCCCTGATACTGGAATCCATACGACAGCCATGGCGAATATTACTTAAAAATGGTCGTGGAAAAAACAAATGTATAAAGCGCTCTGAAAATTAAAAGCAAAATAACGAAAAATCTAGCTTTATGAAAATTGCAACCTACAATGTCAATGGAGTGAATGGCAGATTGCCCGTCTTACTCAAATGGCTGAAAGAATCTAAGCCTGATATCGTGTGTTTACAAGAACTTAAATGTCCTCATGATAAATTCCCAATAACTGAAATTAATAAAGCAGGGTATGATGCGATTTGGAAAGGGCAGAAAAGCTGGAATGGTGTTGCCATTCTTTCAAAAAATCATAAGATACAGGAAGTTCAAAATACTTTGCCTGGTGATGATGATGATTTTCAGAGCAGATACATTGAAGCAATCATTGATAAAAAAGTAATATGCTGCATTTATCTTCCCAATGGAAATCCTTATCCGGGACCAAAATTTGATTATAAACTTTCATGGATCAAAAGGTTTAAAAAAAGAACTAATCAACTCATTAAGATGGATCTCCCTGCCATTCTTATAGGTGATTTTAATATTATCCCTACTGAATTAGATGTTCACAAACCGGAAAAATGGACTAATAATGCGCTTTTCACAAAGGAAGTGAGAAAAACATTTCGTGATTTTGAAAAAAGCGGCTGGACTGATTCTTTAAGACAAATCTATCCCGACGAACAGATTTTTACATTCTGGGATTATCTCTATCATTCATACGACAGAAATGCAGGCATGAGATTAGACCATATTCTCTTAAGCCCTTATTTAATCTCTGAGCTTATAGACGCTGGGGTAGATAAACATGTACGGGGATGGGAAAAAAGCAGTGACCATGCACCTACCTGGATAGAGTTAAAGTAAATTTTCATTTGAAAATGAAATCAGCAGAAAATAAAATCAATTTGTAAATCTTTGATCATTTTGGTTAAATTGTGTTTACCAAAATGAATAATCTTCACTCGTGATTACAATAAAAACTACATTTCTATCTTTTTTAGCACGGAACTATCACAACACGAAACCGTATTACCAACATTCATTTTATAAGCTGGAAATGATAATATCCTTGTTGAAAATTCTCTAGTTTGTTACATGACATTACAAAAGGCAGGTGCTCATGCGGTATAACATCTCTACTCTTTAGGATAAATAAAATTAGTCTACTATTTGAATTCACCTTTAAAAGTAAATTCAAATAGTAGACTACAATGAGGATCCAGTTTCAAAAATAGCTATTGATTATGACTACAGTTTAGATTTATTGAAATATCTGGGTCAATTTAGATCATCATAATAACAGAATGCTATTCATATTTAGAAAAATCAACCGCAAAAATGCATCGATTAACCTGACTTCCATTCTGTGCTCCGGCATTAGGTTCATACTCCGTCAAACTCCAAAGATAACCATATTGAGATTCGTAGTAAAGGGATTCGGCTCCATACGGCCATCGGTAACGTACAGTATCATCTGCTCCGTCAGTATAGCGTGCTAATCTGGCATTTGAACCGTAAGAATTGCTTGGCGATCCGGTACAAGAAAGCCATGTTCTGTTCCCTTTTCGGAAAACTCCCTGTATTCCATGAGCGTGATTATCTGTAAAAAGACTATTCTTTGGGGCTACTGCGACAATTCCTGTATTTTGAAGTGTGCCATTCGTGTCAACGGGAAAACCAAAAACTTTGGGAACAATTGTTGCGTCAGCACTTCCTGCATAGTATTGCCCTGTCCAGAACTGAGTGCCTTCGTCATTGACCTGAATGGTAGAGAAAGGATTACCATTATTGATCTTTTGATATCCTACTTGAGGCAATATGTACCGATAATTGAAGGCGAATAAATTCCCGTTGGCATCTTTACCACATTTTTCATTGGTCGTGTCACCTGTACTTACCTCAATTATTTTATTCAAATCAAATACCCGAACACCTAAATTCGTGCTGCTGAGATATATTTTACCGTTAAAATAAGCAATTCCCCCTGCATGTACGTTCAATGGAGCGTATGAACTGTATTGTGAATAGGTTGATGTATTTGCAGGAATATCGGGCTGTACCAGCAGAATATGACGATAGGTAAGATACGTACTCGAACTCGGACTGATATCAATCAGAGTAATGCGGGAACCTTTATACACAGCAGCATCCTTTGCGTACCAGCTTACCAACAGATAACGAATACCATCTTTTGCAAATCCTGCAATCCCTTGAGGTCTCCAGATCGATGTCGTTTCATCATCGGTATTCCAACGGATTCCTCTTACTCTGTTTTCTTCGGGAATATTAAATCCATAGACTTCAGTATAAGCATTTCCTCCTACAGCCTGACGGTTTTTATTGATCTGAGATGGGTTTAGAAAACCAAAGCCAAAATTGATGTAGCTACTTGTGTCCACATAAGAATTAACACTTACGTCTGTGGCTGCTCTATCGACATTGAGTTCTGAAGACAGTTCTTCGTCCATCGAAACTGAAGCAAATTCATTGTTCTGGCATCCGATACTCGTTACGGCAAGCATAAGCATCCATCCAAGGAGTCGTGGTTTTTGAATCATAATTAATTTGATGTTTTTAGTTTTTTAATTTTTGCTAAACTATCTGATTGTCGTTTTATATAGATGACGTCAGCATTAATTATGGATTAAATTTATGATTCTCACTATGATGGCGATTTATTCAAAAAGTGTACATCTCATTGATACTATCGTGACCAGTTTTTTTATAAACTACTCAAAGTGAATTTATTGTTCACAGTCTATAAAATGAAATAAGTGGTCTCTGTTAGCTCTATTTTATTTAATTTTTTAAATAATTTAAACACTAGATTTTCTCATCCTTACAAAACAATACACCAAAAACTGATTACTTGATAAGTTAAGAGCCTTTTTTTGTAAATTTAAAAAATATTAACCATCAAATCACTCAACATGAACCTCGACCCTATTTACCAGGCCATAAAGAACTGGAAGACGCTGGTAGATTCCTACCAGAAAGGAAACTTAGAAAGCATGAAGCAGCTTCTAGAATTTTTAAACCAAGGCTCACATTTCTCCACAGAAGCCTCTGTAATCAAAGAATGGACAAAACGTCTGGGAAACACTTCAAACCCTTCTATACATGTGTATGCAGGTATTGATGATAACGTATTCAAATTATACTTAATAGACTCTGAAAGTGATGCTCAGGAAGATTTCAGTTTTATCACAACAAAAGAACTGAACCGTAAGCCACCGATCAGCGTACCTGACATTCAGCTAAGTTCCGGTCCGTCCTATTTCTTCAGAATCTGCAATTTACCGTAACTTCATTTTCAATATGTATTGCAGTACATGGATGGCAGCACAAAAAACAGATTTTTTCCGTATCATCACAATCCCTTTTGATGATTTTCAAAGAATGTCGCTTGAGGAGGATCAGTCATGTATCTCATTCTTTGGAATTACAAATGAAAAAGCAAATTCTACCAATATCAATGGGTACCATATAGAATTGATCACCATAAAAGATGTCAAAATTAACAGCATGAGCAAAACCGCTGAAAACTATTCTACGCCACGCCCGCCATTTACTGCCTCAGATCCAAGCTCAAATTATAAATTATTACTAAAGAGTGATGCTTACCTATAACCAGCTGTCGTTTTACCTACAGTTTGTCATTAATGCTACACTGCTTGTAGGATTTGCGCTCCTTATGTGGAGAAAACACTCCAAAAAGCTTTTATTTATCTTCTTTTTGGGTGAGCTGATAGCAGAATTGCCTGATCTTATTTTTCGGCTCATCAAAGTAAATACAGCGAACATGTTTATTTATCCATTCAGCCAAAGCTTTTGTTTACTAATGATGACCGAGATTTACAGCAAATATTTTTTTAAAATTCCTTTTTTTGTAAAATGTATCATTTATTTTTTTGCGGGATTTTCACTCCTATTAAATTTCACCCACA
The DNA here is from genome assembly GCF_979258685.1 of Chryseobacterium sp. AC405b. NCBI lineage: Bacteria > Pseudomonadati > Bacteroidota > Flavobacteriia > Flavobacteriales > Weeksellaceae > Chryseobacterium > Chryseobacterium sp. AC405b. The sequence goes on along the minus strand of NZ_OZ409877.1, from coordinate 2,514,517 downwards.
GACAAGGTATAGAATCAATCACTTTTTATCAAAATATTATTACCGATATTGTGATCTGTAGTTTTGCAGCAGTGTATTTTATGCATATATTCAAGAATCCGGGAATTGACAAAGCTTTACTTACTGCAAATATTTTTATTTTTTTATTTTTCTCAATTGAAAGTATTGTTTCAACAACGTTTAACTTTCTTATCAGTCAACATTTGCAGTGGGTAGCGCCCGTTTGGCTCTTTCGTGGTGTATTATTATGGTTCTTATATATTACTTTTATTAACTTAGGATGGAAAACGGGCGAAGTGAGGACGTAATTATCTTATGGATCTGGATTGGTATCGGATTATTACTCTTAACTACCACCTTTGTTACTATTCTGATTCTTGGCTATATCAAAAATATCAAAAAAAACAAGCGGAAAGCAGCCTCGTTAATTGATAGAATACAGACAAGATACGGTGAAGACACCCTATATCTCCAGGAGAGAGATAGGGAAAGGCTTGCTGAAGAAATTCATGACAATATCATATCCCGGCTGAATATCTTACGGCTGAATGTTAATTACAGAGATATGACTGAACTTCATACAGATTTAAAAAAATCCATGCAGATTATACGGGAATTCTCTCATCAGCTGACTCCTCCAGATCTTAGTGAGATAGAACTGGCAGATTTGATTTCCGATTACCTTGAAGAAGTGAAGACAAGTATTTGTGTCGAATATTATCCATTGGTTTCACAGAAAAAAAGCATCAGTAATCCGGTAAAATTAAACACCTTCAGAATATTTCAGGAATTGATTAATAATATATTAAAACATGCCAATGCTACGCTTATCACCGTTTCGCTAAGAATTTCGAAAAATTATATGATTCTGATAGTGTATGATAATGGCAGCGGTTTTAGCCTTGAACAAAAAGCAGCAGGAATCGGACTGCGTAATATTCAGTTAAGAGCCAAACAAATAGGGGCTACTTATAAATATAAATCCGGACCACGACAAGGTACACAATTCATTATCCTTGCAAATATTTAATACATCTAAAATGGAACACTCTAAAATTAAGGTAGGCATCGTGGACGATGATCTTTTATTTGTGCAACTTTTAACAAAATATATCAATACTACCAAAGATTATCATGTGGTAATGACCTCAACCAGCGGCAATCATTTCCTGAACGAAACTGATACCAGCTTACCGCAAATTCTCCTGCTGGATCTACGAATGGCTAATGGTGACGGACTTGAGGTGATGTCTGTCTTGGCTCAAAGAAACACAGAAACCAAGATCATTGTATTATCAAGCTTTTACAGAAGGTCATTTATGGGACAAATGCTAAAAATGGGAGCACATGCTTTTTTGCCTAAAGAAATTGATCTTGACGATTTGTTAAAGGTAATGAATGCTGTACATTATCACGGGCACTATTTTTCGAATGAGCAGGTAGAGTTGATGAGAAGTCAGCTATCTAACAAGCTTCCCGAATTTCATTCATTCTCGAAGGATGATCTCACAGAACGTGAAATTGAAGTTCTGAGGCTGGTCTGTTTACAATTAAACACTAAAGAAATTGCAGATACCCTTTGCATTTCCCCGAAAACAGTAGAAACTCATAAAACAAATCTGATGATTAAAACCTCTGTGAAAAATAGTGCGGGACTGGTAATTTATGCTGTACAAAATGATATTGTAAATGCACATGAAATTGTTTTGTTAGATAAATAATTACTCTCTTTCAGAATAGTCAGAAAATTTTCTTACACTATGTTCTATGCGTGAAAGATTCTGTAATTCCCTAAATTTAGCAGCGGCGGCTTTTGCCATAGAAGGAAATAACCTGGTTCCAACGATCTGATTAATCCATTTAAAATTATTATATCCGCCCCCCCTGATTTCAGTGTAGACAAAACCGTTAATTTCCACAAATCTGAACTCCAAATACCCGCCGCTGAATAAATGCCCTGACTCGGCTACATTGGTCATCGTCAATTCCAGATCATTGTGTGTCGTACGCACCGGCCCACCAATCCCCGCTGTAGTAAGCCCTCCCTGAGGTCGCGCTCCAAAAATTCTATTTCCTTCTCCTATCAGAGAAAATGGGACTGACCTTGTTACGGAAGCCTTTGAATATTCATAAAGCAAACGGGCATTAAATTGTGGGCTGGCTTCTCCTGCCAAAACTCTGAAATTAAATTTATGTTCACCATAATTAACGCTCCAACCCAACCGCTTCCCTAGGATACGAAAAGGGATGAAAGGCGGAAATCCCCTCCATGTAGGTGGATAAATTTTTTCGTTAATAGCACGAATTGTAGGGGCATAACTCTCTATCCTTAAAAAGTGTTTGTAAAAAGGGGCAACATGATCCCAGCGAGCCCGGAGATTGCGTGGATGCCGTAATAAAAATGCTGTGATTAATTCTCTCATATTTAAATGATTTAATTTGTTATAATTTGTGTATTGTAAAAAATCAGGGAGAATGGTAATCTCCTCCCTGAAAAGATCCTGAAAGCATACTTAAGAGGGATTCATCATCCTGGCAATTGAAATAGCATCTGCTACCGTATCAAGGCTATAAATCTGCATGACGCCTTGTGCAGTGGCAGCCTGTCCTAAAATATTCTGATGATTCTGATTGTTCACCGCATTTTCAAACATGAGCCCCGTGGAATGGGCAGCGGTTTGATATACATTTGCTAAAGCCATTGCAGGAGCCTCTGCAACTACTTTCACGTTAGTCTGTGTTACAGCGTCTGTGATTTGTTGGTTTACGAATGCCATAATTTTTTTTTTAAAAGTTTGGTTTAAAAGTAACCGGATTGATCTCCGGTTACTAATCATCTGTACTGTTTATACTATCGGAGTATTAACCGGGATTCAACATTTTAGCAATAGAAATAGCATCTGCTACCGTATCGAAGCTATAAATCTGCATAACTCCCTGTGTGGTGGCCGCCTGTCCTAAAATATTCTGTTGATTCTGATTGTTTACCGCATTTTCGAACATAAGCCCTGTAGAATGGGCAGCTGTTTGATATACATTTCCTAAAGCCATTGCAGGAGCTTCTGCAACTACTTTAACATTAGTTTGCGTTACTGCGTCAGTAATTTGTTCATTTACGAATGCCATATTAATTTTTTTTTGAAGGTTTAAGTAACCGGATTATCCGGTTATGTAATTAAATTTTGATTTGGTTTTAAAGCAACCGGGTTGATTTCCGGTTGCCAATATTTGTTGCCCGAACTACCTGATTATGGATTAGGATTCAGCATTCTTGCAATTGAGATAGCATCTGCTACCGTATCCACACTGTAAATTTGCATTACTCCCTGAGTTGTAGCTGCCTGTCCTAAGATGTTTTGCTGATTCTGGTTATTAACTGAATTTTCAAACATAAGTCCTGTTGAATGGGCTGCGGTCTGGTATACATTACCGATAGCTATTGCCGGAGCTTCTGCTACTACTTTTACATTGGTTTGCGTTACTGCATCTGTGACTTGTTGATTTACGATTGACATAATTAAAATTGTTTAGAGTTTAAATAAACCGGATTTTCCGGTTGTTTTTTTAGATTTTTTTTGTTTTAATGGCTACCGGATTGGTTTCCGGCTGCTGGAAATACCGTGCTTTCAACTACCCGATTACGGATTAGGATTTAGCATTCTGGCGATCGACATCGCGTCAGCTACTGTATCTACGCTGTAGATTTGCATTACTCCCTGAGTAGTTGCTGCCTGTCCCAGGATGTTCTGTTGATTTTGATTGTTCACTGCATTTTCGAACATAAGTCCCGTAGAATGAGCCGCTGTTTGGTATACGTTACCTAGAGCCATTGCAGGTGCTTCTCCTACAACTTTTACGTTGGATTGCGTTACTGCATCTGTGATTTGTGTGTTCACTGTCATAATGTAAATGTTTTTTTGAGATTGATCTCGGTTAATGATTATTTGATTGTTAAACTAGTTTTCATATTAATTGAAATATCATAAAGACTTTATCTGATATTGAAGGTGATATTTCATTTAAAACACATTTCTTATTTCTTTTATAATTAAAAGTCGAAACGGCTTTTTCTAAAAATCTTGAGCTCTTTTTTTAATTTTACAGAACTCATTTTTTTAATCCCCATTGCAGAACTACTCAATCCGATGAGCGAATCTCTCTGCTGATTCAAGACTGAATGTTGATACATTAATCCCGTCGAATGCGAATTGACCTGCATTAATATGGCGGAAGGTACCGTAGAAGACATTCCTACAACTTCAGCGTTGATTTCATTTTGTTTGTCTGTCATATTATATTTTTTGAGGTTGTACTTTTATCTGCGCATATTCGCAAATTTTGCCTGAAGCTGGCTCATTCTTTTTGCCACCTTCATCTCTTTCATTTTGAAAGATTCCTGAAGGCTTTTTAAGCGGTCTCCACTATCCATCGGAAGAAGACCTCCTTGCAATGAAGTTTCCTGAGATTCCTGCTGCTGTGACTGCTGCTGTTTTACCCCTTCTTCCAGTTTTTCGAGCAGAGGTGATAAATAAATGAAAATTTCTTTAATCGCTTTTTCCTTTATGTAAGCGATAATTTCTTCTTCATGGCTGATCACAAACGGCATTATCGTTTCTTTTTCCACGGCTTCAGGTTTGATGGGCTCTACATCTATGATGATTGGATGAGTATGAGCCACACGTTTATGAGGTTTTAATCTCTGGTATATTATTCTGCGCATATATTTGACTTTTTATATATAAATTCTTAAAGGCAGATTTTCAGGAATTGATATGTTTTAAAGCAAATAACCGATGAAAGCTTCTGCAGCAGTCCAGTCTCTGTTAAGATCTTTAATGACATTACTTCCAATGATTTCCAGCAGCATGGATCCAGAGATAGCGTTGGCAGACATCAGTTCTTTCAGTTGGTCATTAGGAAGATTTAATAAATATTCATCGGGAATAACTGGTAATTTTCCTGTATTGGTAGGGTTTTCATTGATAATGATGTCTAAGATCTCCTGAAAATAATGGGCAACTAATTTTGATCCCTGAAATTCCAATTCTCTTTTTAACTCGACAATTAAACCCTGGGTGACCAGATCCGATATCGCACTAACATCCACATCATGAACTGAATACAAGGCCTCCCCTGTATTGGATGAGGTGATCGTAATATCAGTTTTCACAATACATTTCGCTTTTTCAAGATTTACTGTAAGAAGCTTAGAGTCAATTTCAGGCTCTGTAATGTCACTCAGGCTGCTAAGCGGGAGAATTCTCACATTGCAGAAAAAAGTCTGCTGCTCTTCCAGTTTAATCATGATCACCACAATCCCTGTAGATTTTCTTTTAGGTTCGATCACGAATGACTGGTAGTTATTGTACCTCTTCCCTTTATTGGTACAGATCACATGTCTTATAATGGGCTGGATGTTGACATCTGCTGTAGCAAGGGAAAAGGTAACACGGTCACTGTTGTTTTCTGGCTTTTTTACACTAAAATATTCGGTATCACTGTCTCTGGTAAGATAAAGGCTTTCGTTCACTTCCTTTAGAGAGCTTAAGTTTAAAATTTTTGCCGGTTTTGTTTCGTTTGAATAATTCATATTTTATTTTTTTTAAGTTTGTTCATTATTTTTGTGAATAGTGTTTGTTTTGGAGCCTCGCTCATATGCACTTCGATAGGCTTCAAGGCTTCCTGTAGGTTTGTTCTATCAATTGTATCTGTCGGTTTTTCTGTTTTCAGATCATTGCCTTGCGTGATCGGAATTCCTTCTTCAGCATTATCCTTCTGTTGGGAAACCTCTTCGGTTACTCGTTTTTTTTTTCGTTGTCTTCAGCAGTTTTGAGATCATCAGATCGGGCGTTTGCATTCTGCACAACTGTAGGATTATCCGTATTAAGAAACGCAGGATGATACATGGTACTAGAGATTTTCGCCTTTGCATCGGCATAATCACTTACAATGTTAAATAAATCCCGTATCATTTCATTTCCTTGTAGATGATTATAATTTTCTGCGGATAGGGTATCTCCTGGTGGAGGCTTATTTTCACTCCATGTTCCGTAAGTCAGTAAATTATTGGCTAGTCTGCTTATTGCAATAAGCCCAAGCTGTTCAAAACTTTTTAGAAAAGACTGTAAATCCTGAACCATCATTCCTGTAGACTGCTCAATCATCAGTTTTGCAATGCCTCCTAATGGATCTGCTGCAGGCGGCGATAATACTTCGGCATTGATGAACTGTACAGATTTTTGTGTAGTAGTCATTGCATCGGCTTCCTGAGGCTCTGCTGTTTCACTTTTATTCTCGTCCATTTTCTAAATTTTATTTATCCTTTTAAAATCTTAATAGCATCTGCAACAATTGCCGGATTGAGCTGATTTAAATTATGCTGATTGGTTACCGAGTTCTGAATGGAGATTCCACTGGCATGTGTCGCCATCTGATAAAGCATACTCATCGCCTGCGCCGGAGACTCCCCAAGTACGGTTACATTGGTTTGTGTAACTGCATCTGTCGTCTGATTATTCACTGTATCTGCCATAATATTTTTTTTGGTTATTAATTTTAGTTTTGCATGTTGCAGACTATCAAATTCTAAGTCGCTAATCTTGTTACCTTTTTGGTCTCCAACATATTGGTTTATCGCTTTTGTCTGATACAAATTTCTCCAATCGGAACAACAAAATAGTCGGGGAAAAAACTGAATTTTAGAAAATCAGGGAATTCTCTGATCTTTTGATATTTGAAATACTTGGTAAAAAATTATTTTAATCTGAAACCTTCAATATTTCTGCAGATACCTCATAGAAGTGCAGATAAAATTTGATTTTCAACAATGGTAACGTCAGATGAGAAAAAAAAGAAATTATGTTTAATTGTTGTATAAAGGTTTTAAATTTGATTTCATAAATTATCAAGGTATGGAAAGAGTGACCCAATTTATATTAATCCTGCTCATCAGCATTATGTGTATACAGAAAGGATATGCTCAAAAAGCAGCCTCAAGTCAGGAAACAACCAAGTATTTGATTGAAGACTGTGTCAAGGCATTTGATATGAGTAAGGCTACGAAAACAAAATCAGGTTATCAGTATTGGTTTGCCGACAAAAAAAATACTGAAGAAAATACCTTGAAAATGAGCATCGTAGAACCTGGAAAATCGACACACCCACCCCATCGCCATCCTGAAGAAGAATTTTTTTATATACTGGAAGGAACAGCCACTTTTTATCTCGACGGTAAAACAGTGGAAGCATATCCAAATACAAGTTTGTACTGTCCGCCGAATGCTGAACATGGCATAAGTAATGCGGGAAACAGCAATTTGAAGTATTTGGTTATTAAAAAGGATTTACGTTAGAATAATTATCGAGCCTATTTATGGGCGATTTACTATTAAGAAAGAAATGAAATTTGGCAGTTCTACTTAGATCACAGTAAATACAAGAATTAAAACACTGTAGCTGCTCAGCCAAGGGATCACATTTTCTGCCATAACATCTACAATTCTCCAAAATTTCCTTTGTGGTTTTTAATGTCATTGTGCCCAAGCATTTTGCTCACGCTTTCAATCGGAATACCATTCGAAAGTATAACAGTCGTTGCAAAAGTATGTCTTGAAGTATGGAATGTCAGATAATTTTAGCTTCTTCAGTTCACAAGATGTTCAAATACTGAATAAGTCAGTTAGACTACTTCTAAAGTACTTGTCTATCTAGTTTTTTTAAAAATTCGGTTACCCAGAATTCTAAATATTTATGGTTACCGAATTAGACCCTTTCGTTTTACGCATAAATGAATAATTTTGATATTAATGAATACAAAAAACCCTTGTTAATCATTTAATTAACAAGGGTTTGTTTAAATTTAGTTTCTCAACCAGCGGAGAGAGAGGGATTCGAACCCCCGGACCTGTTACAGTCAATAGTTTTCAAGACTATCGCAATCGACCACTCTGCCATCTCTCCATAACTACGATGATGTCGTTGTTTTTGGTGGTGCAAATATAATATGTTTTTAAATTCTGACAAAATGATTTTAACAAAAACTTTAAACTTATTAATAAAACACTAAAAATCAATAACATTAGATTAAAGATTTGTTATATAAAAAGTAAGTTATTGGTCAATCAATATTTTATTTGCGTAGGCTTCAAAATAAAAGCGCACCTTATTCAGATGCGCTTGTGTATACAAATTGTAATATTTAACGCAATTCTGCTAAATATTTTTCGGCATCCATTGCTGCCATACAACCGCTTCCCGCAGCTGTAATTGCTTGTCTGTAAATGTGATCCTGAACATCTCCAGCGGCAAAAACACCCGGAAGATTAGTTCTGGTCGAACCTTTTTCTGTTGCGATGTATCCATTTTCATCTAAATCAATCTGACCAACAAAAATATCTGTGTTTGGTTTATGACCAATTGCTATAAAAATTCCATGAACATCCACTGTTGATTTTTCCTGTGTCTGGTTATTGATGACAACTGCTCTTTCAACCAAATTGTTTTCACCTTCAATACCAATCAATTCGTGATGGAATTTCACTTCAATATTCGGTGTATTTTCCACTCTGTGAATCATTGCTTTCGAAGCTCTGAATTCACCTTTTCTCACCAACATCGTCACTTTATTAACTAATTTTGCAAGATAAGTTGCCTCTTCAGCAGCTGTGTCTCCGGCTCCTACTACCACAACGTCTTTTCCTCTGTAGAAAAAACCATCACAGGTTGCACATGCGGAAACTCCTCCCCCATTGTATTTTTTTTCGTCATCTAAACCTAAATATTTTGCAGTAGCACCGGTAGAAATAATTACCGTTTTTGCAAAAATCTCTTTATTTCCTGCATATAATTTATGAACACCGCCAACTTCTTTAGAAAACTCGGCTTTGGTAATCATCTCATAAAGAACTTTTGTATCGAATCTTTCTGCTTGTTTCTGCAAATCCATCATCATTTCAGGACCTGTGATTCCTGCAGGATAACCAGGGAAATTATCAACTTCTGTTGTAGTCGTTAATTGTCCTCCCGGCTCAAGACCTGTATATAACTGTGGTTTTAAGTCTGCTCTGGCTGCATAAATTGCTGCTGTAAAACCAGAAGGTCCAGATCCTACAATTACACAATCTAAAATATTTTCTTCCATAATTCCCTTTTCAAAAAGATTTAATTTTTAAGACGACAAAGTTCGTAATTTTTAATATTTAATTAAAGAAAAATTAATGATAGTTTTCAATATTTAATATGTGAATAGTCAATGGTTGCCGTTAATTGTTTTGTGTTCATTGATATAAAATGATAGACAAATGACTGATCAACCAAATTACACCTTCATTTTAATCTTATCCACATTGATAACTTTATACACCAATTCTTTGATCAGTTCGGCTTCGCTCATATTAACTGCACCCAGTCCTTTCCCTTTCATATCATATTCTCTTAAAATAGAAATCACTCTGGTAGAATGCTTTAGCGGATACAATCTTGCTGCCTCTGCATAATCTTTTAAAAAGTAAGGATTTACGCCCATTTGCGATGCAATCACTTGTGGTGACTGACCTATCATTGTATTGTAAATGATCACATTAGAAAAATAATTGTACAAACTGGAAAGCAACATCACAAACGGATTATTTTTAGGATTTTTGCCCATAAAATGAGCAATTTTGAATGCTGCATTCGCATTTTTTGTACCTAAAGCTTTCTGAAGTTCAAAAACATTGAACTCTTTGCTAATACCTATGTGATTTTCAACAATAGTTCCATCTAAGATCTGGTCATCTTTCAGAATAATCTTTAACTTTCCTAATTCATTTGAAATTCTGGAAAGGTCGTTCCCAAGGTATTCTGCGAGAAGATGAGAAATATTCGGAGCTGTTTTTATTTTAAGTCTGATACATTCATCGGCAATCCATTTTGGGAGATTGTGGTCTTTTAGAGATTCGCTCAAAAAAAGAGCATTTATTTTCGTTAAAGTTTTGGTGACTTTTTTTCTGCTGTCTAACTTTTTATGTTTGTGTGCAAAAACCAAAACTGTAGAAGGAACCGGGTTTTCAACATACGTTTCTAAAGCTCGGCTTTCTTCGTCATTAAATTTCAAATCCTGCGCCTCTTTTACGATAATCACCTGTTTGTCACCCATCATCGGAAACTGTCTTGCCAAAGAAAGAACTTCCTGATACGTTGTGTCTTTTCCGTAAGTCACAGTTTGATTAAAGGCTTTTTCGTCCTCTTCCAAAAAGTCGTGTTCAAGAGCTTTTACAGCAACATCAATAAAGTAAGGTTCTTCTCCGTGGAAAAAATAAATCGGGAGAACTTCTTTATTTTTAATATTTTTGAGGATTAAATCTAATTCTTTCATCGTAATAAATGGAACTTCCCAAACTGAATTTTCAGGAAACTTTTGATTTTAAATTCAAGAAAGACAAAGATAAGTTTTTTATCTATGATCTGGTACGCAAAACATACCTTTTGCTAACGCCTGAAGAGTGGGTACGACAGCATTGGATTCATTATTATCTTACGGTAAAATCATATTCTGTATCGGCTTTGATTACCGAGAAAAAGATCGTTCTGAATGGTTTAACCAAAAGGATTGATCTTCTCGTCACTGAAAAAGCACAACCAAAAATTCTGATAGAATGTAAGGCTCCGCAAATAAAATTAACCGAAAAAACTTTTGAACAAACCGCACGGTACAATTCAATAATTGGAGCAAAAGAAATTGTGCTGACCAATGGATTTCAGCATATCAATGCGTCTTATGAAAATGGAGAATATCAGTTTTATAAACCTTAAAATATTTTATACCATTTTATTAAATTGTAAGTTATTTTTGTTAATTTAATTGCAATTATCAATTAGGCACATTGTTTGTCATTGACTTTTGATTTCATGATTGAAATTTGAAAATCTGACGAAATTCTAGCCCCGATTGCAGCGGAAATCCTTTTTTTGAAAAAAAAAGATTGTAGCGGAAAGCGGGAAACAGCTTCTGAAAAAATTAAAATAAAAAGATATGATAAAATCGATTTTCATTACCGCAACATTGCTTGCTTCAGCAACCGTTTTCAGCCAAAATCTTAAAAAAGTTTCTTATCAGGACGGTTCACAAAAACTCAACGGTCTGGTTACTTCCAATGCAGGAAAAAAGCTTCCTGGAGTTTTGATTCTCCCCGCCTGGAAAGGAATTGACGAGGAAGCAAAAACCGCTGCCGCAGATTTGGAAAAGCAAGGTTATATTGCTTTTATTGCCGATATTTATGGTGAAGGAAATATCCCGACCGATAATGCTTCTGCAGGGAAAACTGCCGGTTTTTACAAGAAAGATTATGTGGCTTACCAGAAAAGAATTTCTTTGGCACTGGAACAATTGAAGAAAAACGGAGCTATTGCTGATAAAATTGCAGTAATCGGGTATTGCTTTGGCGGAACCGGAGCACTGGAATCTGCAAGAGGAAAACTACCGGTTGTGGGTGTGGTTTCGATTCATGGAAGCATTGGGAAAGATCAATCACGACCGAATGAAGCTATATCAACTAAAATTTTAGTGGAAAATCCTGCAGATGATAAGGGCGTTACGCCGGAAGATTACAACAATCTGGTTAAAGAAATGAATGAAGGCAAAGCTGATTGGCAAATCATCACTTATGCGAATTCAAAACACACTTTTACCGACCCAAAATCTGCAGATTATAATCCCGTAATGGCAAAAAGAGCGTGGAATCATACTTTGATGTTTTTGAAAGAAATTTTGAAATAATTCAATTGGACACAATCAAAAAATAACCTCAATGATCTGAGGTTATTTTTTTATATTTCGGTTGTTTTATTACAATTAGAACACCACCAATATTCTTTTTGTTTATCTTTCAACTTCGTTTTTGTTTTCTTTTCGCAATTTTCACATATACATTCGTCGACTTCATTTTCTTTAGCTTCATAATCACAGTTAAAACAGCTCCAACTCGTCATATTAGACTTGTCATTCATAAACCATGTAAATGAATTTTGTTTGCATTCAGGACAAATTTGTAACGCCATAGTTAAAAGATTTCTTGTTCTCTATTTACCAATTCCATTGAAAAAGCAGGCAGGCAAATCGCAATATATTCACAAGGTTCTGAGAACGGATTGCTGTACCGCACTCTTGCTCCTTTGTCAATTAAAATGCTTTGACCTTTCTCTAAAACTATAATTTCGCCTTCAATTTCAAATTGCTTTTTTCCTGAGATAACCAGGGTAAACTCATCAAACTCGGGAGTCTGATGCGGCTCGCTCCAATCCGGAGGGGCAACCATGTGAGCAATCGAAATATTAGGGTTATTGGTAGAATTTCCCCAATGTTCTTCAATTAATTTTCCATCAGTTGTCGGAACTACAAACGGGGATTTTTGAATTTTATATTTTTTCATATGAATGATTTCTTTTTAATTTCATAGACAAAATTGGTTCTTGCAGGCTCACCAAAATAAGCAACTTCTTCTTCGGCAATTTTTTGTCCGCCCAATCTTTCCAAAGCGATTTGTGAACGCAAATTCTCTTTGCCAATATGGAAATAAACTTTCTCTGTAAACTGAAAAATATAATCAATCATCAGCTTTTTAATTTGAGGATTGATGCCTTTTCCCCAAGAATTAGTTCCGTAAAATGTATATCCGATAAAAATGCTGTTTTTAGATTTATCAAAATCGTAAAAGCGGGTACTTCCTAAAATATCTCCTGAAGATTTTTCAATAATTTTAAAAGCGCCCCGACTTTCCATTGCGCCTTTGAAAAAATTTTCAAAAACTTCTCTTTTATAACGGTCTTTATTCGGATGCTGCTCCCAGATTTTAGGATCGGAAGCGACTTCATACAATAACTCAAAATCCCCTTGCTGTAAGGGGATTAATTGATATGTTTCGTTTTCTAAAACAGGTTGAATAGAAAAGTTCATGGGTATAATTTTGAATCTTAGCTTTTTGCTTTTGCAGCATCAGATTCTATTTTTTTAATTTCTTTTAATTTCTCTGCGATTTTTGTTACCGCTTCCGGTTTTGCAGGTTTTAAAGGAACTTCTGCCTGAGCCATATCCCATTTGATGACCAGATTTCCTGAGTTTTCATCTGTCGGGTTGATGGTAATTTCAAACCACTCTTGTTTATCAGCTAACTTATTAACCGGAACAGTGACGTCTACTACATCGTTTTTAGCATCATAAGTGTAAGCACCCCATTGCTGAAAATCTTTATTTAGAATGACTTTCCAGTCTTTTTCTGTTGGCACGATAAATAAACCGTAAGTTCCTGCCGGAACAACTTTTCCGCCAAAATTCACAGACTGTCCGAATGTAATTTTTGTTGAAGAGTTTGCTCCCGCTCTCCACACCTGGCCATAAGGAACTAATTCTCCGAAGATTTTTCTTCCTTTCACACCCGGTCTTCCGTAATCGATGCTTATTTTTGACATTGAAAACTGCTGCTCAACTTTCTGACGCGGGCTTGCTGCCGGTACCGAATAATCCTGTGCAAAACCGAAAGCTGAAACTGATATGCAAACTGCAAATAATATTTTTTTCACTTTTTTTTAATTTTGATAAAATTACGAAATCGAAGTTATAAATTATCGGCTGATCTTGATAAATTTTGTTAAAGTATTAATTTCTGAAGGATATATTTTTTTTATAATATTTCTTAGCCAATAGCAGATGCCATCATGGCCATATAATAATTGGCACAATGCAGAGAACATAGTAAAAGTATTTCTTTATGAGAAAATGTTTCAAAAATAGCAGACGTTGAGAGTTGATATTCATAATTCATGATTTTCCATTTAAAATCTGGCTTCATCAACATAAGTTCCGTTCCTTTTTGATCGGTAAGCAGATAAGAATCTTTGAAAACACCTTGATGCTTAAAGATGAAATCTTTTTCTGCATTATCAAAATAAGTTTGAATGACGATCTCTCCGTTCCAATTCATTTTGAACTTTAAAAGTACGTTCTCATGATCTTTTATTTCAATAGTTGTTCCCCAAAAACCTTTTGGTTCGACTTGGTATTTTGAATGTAAAATTTCTATTTCAGCATTAAATTTGAACCAGTTTTTATAGATAATGCGCCCAATTTCTTTTCCATCTTTCAAAACTTCAAAATATAAAGAGTTCTTTGATACTGCTTGATATTCCATGACTGTGTTTTTATTTTTTAGAGTCAGTTGTTCAATATATTTTCTAAATTTTCCAAATACTGTGACCAAGCGCCTGAACAACCTTCATAGCATTCAAATTGTGGAACTAGGCCATCATGAGTAAAAACAATTATTAAATGGTTGTTTTCTTTAGAAATGTTGAAACTGATTTTGGTTCCTGTCCACTCATTAGTTTCTTTTAAAAAAGATAAATTGCTGTCAACAACTTCCCAAACTATTTTTTCATTGGGAATTAATTCCACTAATTTTTGAACGGAATTGTGCGCTCCATTTCCGGCACTGAAAGTAAATTCATCATTCAGTTTTTCATAATTTCCGGTAATGATCTCGTTGTGTAAACCAACCCACCATTTTTTTGGATTGATTAAAATATTGAAAACCTCCTCTGCCGATCGTGAAGTTGAAAATGTATACGAGAAATTTTGTGTTGACATTTTTAATCATTTTATTAAAATCTAAATTATACAATTTTTCTTATCTATTGATCATAAAAAAAACGCACCTAAAAAAGATGCGTTTTGTAATATATTCTTAATCTGAAAGCTACATTGCCTCCATCTTAAATGTCATGCTTTCAATCACTTTCAGGATTGCTTCCACAGTATCCATTGATGTTAAACAAGGTACACCGTTTTCTACACTCATTCTTCTGATCTGGAAACCGTCTCTTTCAGACTGTTTTCCTTTGGTCATGGTATTGACAACATATTGAACTTTTCCTTTCTGAATCAGGTCGATCAGATTGACACTCTCCTCTCCTATTTTGTACCCGATTTTACAAGGAATTCCTTGTTCTTCAAAGAATTTTGCCGTTCCTTCGGTTGCCCAGATTCTGAAACCAACTTCATGAAACCTCGCTGCCAAATCTGCCGCTTCCTGCTTGTGTTTATCTGCTACCGTAAACAAGATTGACCCGTGCATCGGAACTTTTCTTCCTGCTGCAACCAATCCTTTGTATAAAGCTTTTTCTAAAGTGGTGTCTTTCCCCATCACTTCTCCTGTAGATTTCATTTCCGGACCTAAAGAGATATCCACTTTCGTTAGTTTTGAGAAAGAGAATACCGGAACTTTCACGAAAACGCCTTCTTTATTTGGAACCAGTCCGTTTTGGTAACCTAAATCTTTCAGTTTCTGACCTAGAATTGCTTTTGTCGCCAAGTTTGCCATCGGAACATCGGTAATTTTAGATAAGAAAGGAACCGTTCGTGATGAACGTGGATTTACCTCAATCACATATACATTTCCTTCGAAAAGAACGTACTGAATATTCATTAAACCAATCACATTCAATCCTTTAGCCAATCTTTCGGTATAATCTACCAACGTTTTGATTTCTTCCGGAGAAACATTCTGTGGAGGATATACCGCAATTGAGTCACCAGAGTGAACTCCAGCTCTTTCAATATGCTCCATAATTCCCGGAATAATTACCGTTTCGCCATCACAGATTGCGTCGACCTCCACTTCTCTTCCCGTAATATAACGGTCGACCAATACAGGCTGGTCAGGACTCGCATCTACCGCAAATTCCATATAGTGAGCCAATTCTGCTTCAGTGTATACAATTTCCATTGCTCTGCCTCCCAAAACGTAACTTGGACGAACCAAAACCGGATAACCAATTTCGTTTGCAATCACAATGGCTTCTTCTTTTGAAGTCGAAGTTTTTCCTAAAGGCTGGGGAATTCCCATTTCCTGAAGGGCTTTTTCGAACTTATCTCTGTTTTCAGCTCTGTCAAGATCTTCAAGTGAAGTTCCTAAGATTTTCACTCCATAAGCTGCTAATTTATCTGCTAAGTTGATTGCGGTCTGACCTCCAAACTGCACCACAACTCCCATTGGTTTTTCAAGGTCGATGATGCTCATTACATCTTCTTCCGTCAAAGGTTCGAAGTATAATTTATCTGAAATCGAGAAGTCTGTAGAAACAGTTTCCGGGTTATTGTTGATGATAATCGCTTCGTAACCCATTTCTTTGATTGCCCAAACCGAATGAACCGTTGCGTAATCAAACTCAACTCCCTGTCCGATTCTGATGGGACCTGAACCCAAAACGATGATTTTTTCTTTATCGGTAACTACAGATTCGTTTTCCTCTTCGTAAGTTCCGTAGAAATATGGGGTTTCAGATTCAAATTCTGCAGCGCAGGTGTCTACCATTTTATAGACAGGCACAATTCCGTTTTCTTTTCTGAAATTATATACTTCTCGCTGTGTAGATTCCCACAGATGAGCAATATTCTGATCTGAGAAACCTAGTTTTTTAGACTGAATGAGAATTTCTTTATCAAATCTGTTGGCTGCAATTATTTTTTCGAAGTCAATGAGTTTCTTTAATTTCCAGATGAAGAATTTATCAATTTTACTCCATTCTACAATCTGTTCCCAATCATAGCCTCTTCTTAAGGCATCACAGATGATAAACAATCTTTCGTCATCACAAACTCTGATTCTTCTTTCGATATCTTCGTCTGTTAAAGCTGCAGCCTGTTTTGTTTTTAAACCTAAATGTCTCAAGCCTGTTTCCAGAGAACGTACTGCTTTCTGTAAAGATTCTTCGAAGTTTCTTCCGATCGCCATTACTTCACCTGTTGCTTTCATCTGAGTAGACAATCTTCTGTCCGCAGTCTCAAATTTATCGAAAGGGAATCTTGGGAATTTTGTTACCACATAATCCAAAGCCGGCTCAAAGCAAGCGTACGTTTTACCTGTAACCGGATTCATGATTTCATCTAAAGTCAATCCTACGGCAATTTTTGCAGCAATCTTTGCAATCGGGTAACCTGTCGCCTTACTCGCCAAAGCCGATGAGCGGGAAACTCTCGGGTTTACTTCGATGATATAATAATCAAATGAATCTGGGTCTAAAGCCAACTGCACGTTACATCCTCCTTCGATTCCTAATGCTCTGATGATTTTGAGTGAAGCATTTCTCAACATCTGATATTCTCTGTCGGAAAGTGTCTGAGAAGGTGCCACAACGATTGAGTCACCGGTGTGAACTCCCACCGGATCTATATTTTCCATGTTACAAACCACAATTGCGTTGTCGTTTGCATCACGCATTACTTCGTATTCTATTTCTTTGAAACCTGCGATTGATCTTTCGATCAAACATTGTGTAACCGGGCTGTATTTTAGACCTAGTTCAGCAATTTCTTTTAATTCGATTTCGTCGGCAGCAATTCCGCCACCTGTTCCGCCCATTGTGAAGGCAGGACGAACAATCACCGGATAACCGATTTCTTCAGCAAAACGAAGTGCTCCTTCTACTGTGTTTACAATATCAGATTCCGGAACGGGCTCATTTAATTCTCTCATCAATTCACGGAACAAATCTCTGTCTTCCGCTCTGTTGATGGCTGAAAGTGTAGTTCCTAACACCTCAACTTTACATTCTTCAAGAATTCCTGAATTTTCCAATTCTACCGCCATGTTCAGACCAGTTTGTCCGCCAAGAGTTGGTAAAAGTGCATCCGGACGTTCTTTTCTGATAATGTGACTTACAAACTGAAGTGAAATCGGCTCGATGTAAACTTTATCAGCGATTTCAACATCCGTCATAATCGTTGCAGGATTTGAATTGATCAAAATCACCTTGTAACCTTCCTCTCTCAGGGAAAGACAAGCCTGCGTTCCTGCGTAATCAAATTCCGCTGCCTGACCGATGATAATTGGTCCGGAACCGATTACTAAAATTGTTTTTATATCTGTACGTTTTGCCATTTTTCTTTTTTTTAGATACTAGATGTCAGATTTCAGATTTCAGACTTCCAATATTGTGTTTACTTTTTTAAGTTAGATTTAAATGAATAAATCATTCGTTGAATTTCATTTAGATTTGATATTAAACTGTTGACTTTTTCTGCATTTAATAAATTGAGCTCTCTAGTTAAGATCAATTGAGTTTGTAACTCAAAAGAAGAAGCATTTGCAATTCCAAGAAAATGGTAAAATTCTCTGTCATTGTTCCTTCCTGCTCCTTCCGCAATATTTGACGGAATTGAAACTGCAGATCTTTTAATCTGAGAAATCAAACCAAATTTTTCATCTTTTGGCAATTCAGCACAAATTATATAAACTTCTTTTGCAAGTTCTATTGATTTCTGCCAAAAAATTAATTTCTCAAAATTGTGCATGTAAAGTCTGTTATCTGATGTCTAATATCTGAAATCTAAATTATTTTTTAAAATCTTCCATCAACGTGATGAAATCATCAAACAAATAATTCGCATCTTCAGGACCCGGGCTTGCTTCCGGATGATATTGAACAGAGAAACAAGGGTGAATTTTGTGTTTCAGACCTTCATTTGTTCTGTCGTTCAATGCGATGTGTGTTTCAATTAAATCTGTTCCTTTTAAACTTTCCTGATCAACAGCATAACCGTGGTTTTGAGAAGTAATTGCCACTTTGTTTTTTTCTAAATCTAAAACCGGGTGATTTCCTCCTCTGTGACCGAATTTTAACTTGAACGTTTTAGCTCCGCAAGCCAACCCGATCAATTGATGCCCAAGACAAATTCCGAAGATGGGAACTTTTCCTAATAATCCGCGGATCATGTCTAAAGCATGTTGGTTATCTTCAGGATCTCCGGGACCGTTGGACAGCATGATTCCATCCGGATCCATCAGTAAAATATCTTCTGCCGTAGTGTCTTGCGAAACAACGATGATGTCACAGTTTCTTTGAGATAACTCTCTGATTATTCCTAATTTAGAACCAAAATCTACAAGCACAACTTTAAGTCCTCTTCCAGGGTTTGCATAAGAAGTTTTTGTAGAAACCTGCTCCACCTGATTAGTTGGAAAGGTCGTTGATTTTAATTCTTCAACAGTGGTATTTTCGTCTGCATCTGCATTAACGATTTTTCCCTTTACCACTCCTGAATTACGAAGAATTCTGGTCAGTCTTCTGGTATCAATCCCTGAAATACCCGAAAGATTTTTCTTTTTAAACAATTCCTGTAATGTAATCTGAGTACGGAAATTGGAAGGCAAATCGCAAATTTCTTTTACAATAAGACCTTTGATTGCAGGTTCTATGCTTTCGTAGTCATCACGGTTGATCCCGTAATTTCCGATCAGCGGATAGGTCATGCAAACAATCTGACCGCAGTAAGATGGGTCAGAAATCAATTCCTGATATCCCGTCATTCCGGTATTGAAAACCACTTCACCTGCTGTTTCCAATTCTGCTCCGAAACCTTCTCCATGAAATACTTCACCGGACTCCAGTATTAATTTTTTCTTCATTTTAACTTTTTATCTTTATTTCTATTTTATTCTTTCTCTTTAGACCACCCCGTCAAAAATTCTTTGAATTTTCGCCACCCCTCCAAAGGAGGGGAATTTTAGAGTCATTTATTTTTGAACTTTTACCTGGCTTTTAAACCTTCAGTTTTTTATTTGAAAGTAAACCCTTTCTCTTCCAAAGCATTTTTCAGAATTGCCATTCTTGCGAAAACACCGTTCTGCATTTGTTTGAAAATTCTTGAGCGTTCGCATTCCACCAAATCAGTATCGATTTCAACTCCTCTGTTGATGGGAGCGGGATGCATGATGATGGCTTCCTTTTTCATGTTTTTTTCTCTGCCCTTCGTCAACCCATATTTTCTATGGTATTCCGAAGCTGAAAAACTCATTTTCGCATCATGTCTCTCGTGCTGAATTCTTAACAGCATCAATACATCTACATCTTTAATCATCTCATCAACAGAAAGATAAGTTCCGTTAATTAAAGCTCCTTCGTCAAACCATTGTTCCGGTCCGGAGAAATACACTTTCGCTCCCAATCTTCTTAATGCTTCTGCATTAGAATTGGCAACCCGGCTGTGTTTTACATCTCCTACAATTCCTACTTTTAACCCTTCAAAAGTCCCGAATTCCTGATAAATTGTCATCAAATCTAGCATACATTGGGATGGGTGGTTTCCCGTTCCGTCTCCACCGTTGATGACAGGAATCGTTATATTTTTTAAATCATCAAAATATCTGTCTTTTTTGTCTCTGATTACCACCAGATTTACCCCTAAACTTTCAATTGTTTTTACCGTGTCATATAAACTTTCACCCTTATTGACAGAACTGTTTGAAGCATCAAACGGAACCACCTGCAAACCCAATTTTCTTTCGGCAATATCAAAGCTTGTTTTGGTTCTTGTACTGTCTTCAAAGAAAAGATTTGAGCAAAAAACTTCTCCTTCAATTTTAGCAGTTTTTCCGTTCGCAAAAGCCATCGCTTCTGCCAGTATACTGTTGATTCTCTCAGTGCTTAGTTCTGTAATCGTAAACATAATATCTTAAATTTTTTACAAAAAAAAAGCGAAGAAAATATCTTCGCTTAAAATAAATAAATATCGTAAAGGACGTCTACGCCCGGTAATTCTAATGATATAAATACTGTGTTATTCATTAGGTGCAAAGATATAACATTTGGTTAACATGGCAAAGTGAAATTTTAAAAAAATTAAAAAACTTCAATCACCTGGTAATTCTCATTTATTCTTAATATTTTTGTTAGAATTCAAAAACAATTTTATGGACGCAAAAGACAGGATGATTCTCAGCATAATTCAGGAGGACTCTACTTTCTCGGTGAAAGAAATTTCAGAGAAAATAGGCTTGACCTTTACTCCGACCTATGAACGTATCAAACAGTTAGAAAAACAGGGAGTTATTGAGAAATACGTCGGTCTTCTGAATCGTGAAAAACTGGGTTTGAATATTGTTGTATACTGCAATGTTCGTCTGAAAGAACAATCCAAAAAAGTGTTGGAAACGTTTGAGAAAAATATCATGCAGCATGATGAAGTTCAGGAAATCACCAGTCTTTCCGGTGAGTATGACTATATGCTGAAAATCATTGCCAAAGACATTAATTCTTATAACGAATTTACCGTCAATGTCATTTCAAATATTCCGAGTATCGGGCAATATCACAGTTCTATTGTGTTGCATGAGGTGAAGAAGTCTACTAAGTTTAAGATTGATTTGGGGTAAGATGAAATCAACAATAGGAATACTAATAGCAATTACTTTTTTGGTCTCATGTCGTGACTCCCGATGGAAAATAGAGAAGAAAAATCAATTTCTCATCGATAATAAAATTGATACAACAAAATACAAAACTGTCGCAGAACTTTATCGTGATGGACAAATCTCTAAAATAATAACTTCTGATAGCACAAACAATCATAATTATCTTCATTTTTATTCCCCATTACTCTTTGATAATAAATATGTTTATGTTGAGAAAAATCATTCTTCAGACAAAGACAAAAATGTAATCGTAAAATTAGATTCTACTGGAAATATTATTGATTCAATCATAATAAATAAATATTCCACAATCATTAATAATTTCATAATTGAAAAAGATTCATATATCAGTTGGTTTGTGGATAACAACAAGGAAATCAAAAAACTTGAAAATATTAATTATTTTTCGAAATCGGACACAACAAAATTAAAAGTGCTAATTAAAACATTTGAAAATGATGATGTTAAGTTTTATTCAAAATCAAAATATTCTTCAAACGACAATATCGATACTTGTAATTTTATTATTTCTTTTAAAAATAATAAGCTTCGGAAATTCAATTATTCAAAAAATATTCAACCTGAATATTTTTTAGATATTGATAATAATACCACTTTTGATTTTTCAGATAAATTTAAAGAACTTCCTGTAGCAACTTCCAACGATTTTCTTAAAGTTGATAATTTTTTTGCAAAAACTTCTGAAACATATATCAAAGGAAATAAACCAAACTTCAATTTGTATCTAAATGGAGGTGGTATGAATCCCTGCAATCGCTTTACAGGAAAATGTTTTATAACTCTGTCACCATCAGGAATAAAATTAAAAAGTACTAATCAATCTGTTTGTGACGATAAGAAAGCTCAAGAATTCTCTGACTTTAGAGCTTTTTTAGATAAATCGTTAAACTTTATTATGATCATTGATTACGATGATAAACTTAATTCAGTTTTGTATATATTAAAAAATAAAATACAGTAAGAGAATGTTATCATGATACAATTACTAACCCAATAATTTGTTTTTCAATTTATTAAACTGATATTCAATTTTATCCAGACAAAGATTCCCAATGCTTCCCTGATGAGTATGATTTAAATTTTTAATTTCAAAATCAAACTCATTATTTTCAATCTCCTGCCCTACTTTCACATACGCATCACGGAATGAACTTCCGTTTTTCACTTCTTCATTAATTTTCTCTACACTGAAAAGATATTGATACTTTTTATCTTCCAGAATTCCCTCTTTAACCTGAATATTGGGTAATGTATAGCTTAAAATCTCCAAACACTCTTTCAAAGAATCGATCGCAGGAAAAAGAATTTCCTTCGTCAGCTGCATATCTCGGTGATAACCTGAAGGAAGATTATTGGTCAGCAAAATAAATTCATTCGGCAACGACTGAATTCTGTTACAACGCGCACGAACCAATTCAAAAATATCCGGATTTTTCTTGTGTGGCATGATGCTGCTTCCTGTCGTAAATTCCTTTGGAAAGCTTATAAAATCAAAATTCTGACTTAAATACAAACAAACATCATACGCAAATTTCCCCAACGTTCCTGCCAAAGTAGCCATTGCCATCGACAACATTTTCTCTGATTTTCCTCGTGTCATCTGAGCATACACCGAATTATAATTCATCGACTGGAAACCTAAATTATAGGTTGTACTCTCACGGTCGATCGGGAAAGAAGAACCATAACCTGCCGCAGAACCAAGTGGATTTTTATTAATGATATTCTTCACCGAAAACAGCATTTCAACATCATCCAACAATGCTTCTGCATAGGCTCCAAACCATAATCCGAATGATGAAGGCATTGCAATTTGTAAATGGGTATAACCAGGAAGAAGAACATTTTTATGCTGTTCCGCCAGTTTAATTAATATTTGAAAAAACTCGTCTGTCAACACTGTGATTTCACGAATTTCATCTAACAAATACAGTTTAATATCAAGCAAAACCTGATCATTTCTTGAACGAGCCGTATGAATTTTCTTTCCTGTATCGCCTAGTTTTTCAATTAAAACAGATTCTATCTGTGAATGAATATCTTCCGCATTTTCATCCATTTCAAAAGTTCCGTTCTCGATTTCTTTTAAAATTTCCGCTAAAACAATTAGCATCTGCTCTGATTCTTCACTGGAAATAATACCGACTTCTGCCAACATTGTACAGTGTGCCATTGAACCTTTGACATCGTATTTTGCCAAACGCTCATCAAAGTCAAGATCTTTTCCGACTGTAAATTTGTTGACTACTATATTAGTGGCGTTATCGTCTTTTTGCCATATTTTTTTCATAATTCTCTTTTTAGATTTTAGATTTTAGATTTTAGATTTAGATATAGTTAAAAAGAAGTATTACTCTCTAACTTCTAGTTTCTAAAATCTAACTTCTTTTATAAAATTTTTTCAAGTATCTTGATATAAATCTCAATTCCCTCTTCTATTTCCTTTACATAGATGTATTCATCCACAGTGTGAGAGCGTTTGCTGTCGCCGGGACCGAGTTTTACCGATCTACAGGGAATGATTGCCTGATCGGATGAAGTTGGCGAACCGTAAGTTGTCCTCCCGATTCCCAGACCTGCCAGTACAAACGGATGATCTATTTCTATTTTTGAAGAATTTAATCTGAAAGACCTCGCCGTTAAGGTTGATTTCATCTTTGACTGGATAATTTCAAATGCTTCTTCATTAGAATATTCATCGGTAACCCGAACATCTAAAGTGAAAGTGCATGATTCCGGAACGACATTATGCTGAACTCCGGCGTGAATTCCCGACAGCGTAACTTTAACTTCACCCAAATAATCCGAAACTTTTGGAAATTTAAAGCTTAAAATTTGCTGCAAATCTTCCATACATTTTACAATCGAGTTATCGTCATTCGAATGAGCAGCGTGAGAAGGAGTTCCTTTCATTTCCCCGTCAATGACCAGCAATCCTTTTTCTGCAATCGCCAGATTCATTTGAGTTGGTTCTCCAACAATAGCGAGCTCGATATTTGGCAATTGGGGAAATAAAGCTTCAATACCATCAAAACCTGAAATCTCTTCCTCTGCCGTCAAAGCAATCACTACATTATACTGTAAATCTTTTTGAGCATAAAAATGCAAAAAAACCTGCGCCATAGACACCAAAGAAGCTCCTGCATCATTACTTCCCAATCCGAATAATTTTCCGTCTTTTTCAATCGCTAAAAACGGATCTAAAGTATACGCTTTATTTGGTTTTACGGTGTCATGATGCGTATTCAGCAAAATTGACGGTTTGAAAACATCAAAATTTTTATTGACTGCCCAGATGTTATTTTTAAAACGTTTTGTCGGAATGTTATTCTTTTTGAAAAAGTTTTCAATCTCCACAGATGTATTATATTCATCTTTGCTGAATGACGGAATCTCAATCAGTTTTTTCAACAAATCCACTGCGTTATTCAGTAATTCTTCTTTACTATAAACAGATTTCAGTTCCTGCATGATGATTTTCTGTATGGTTTTTCAGTTGGGTTTCTTTGATTAAAAATACCTTATTTACATTATTTTTTACAGCTTCAAAAGCGTTTTCCAGTTTGGGTAAAATTCCTTTGTGTAATTTTCCTTCATTTTTTAATGTTGAAAATTCTCCTTCAGAAATATTTTTAATGACAGATTCAGGATTGTTTACATCTTCCAAAACACCTTCTTTATCAAAACAATACAATAGTTCAACATTATATTTTGAAGATAAAGCCTGAGCAATTACTGAAGCAATCGTATCTGCATTGGTATTGAAAAGATTTCCTTTTTTGTCGTGTGTAATTGCTGAAAAAACCGGAACCAGATTAAGTTTAATGAATTTTGAGATCAATTTCTTGTTCACGCTTTTCTTCTCAATATCTCCTACAAATCCGAAATCTATTTCTGCATGTTCTCTTTTTTTGGCTTTAATTAAATTGGCATCAGCTCCCGAAAATCCTATTGCCTTGCATTTTTTCTGCTGAAGTTTTGCCACAATATTTTTATTGATTCCTCCCGCATAGACCATTGCCACAATATCCAAAGTCTCTTTATCTGTGATTCTTCGTCCGTTGACCATTTTTTGTTGGACACCCAATTTATCAGCCAATGTTGTAGCTAATTTTCCGCCTCCATGAACAAGGATTTTCTTGTCTTTAATTTCAGAAAACTGCTCGAGAAATTCGTTCAATAATTCTTCATCATCAATTAAAGCACCTCCTATTTTTACAACAAAAAGCTTTTCCTTCATTGTATTATTTTGAATTTAATTCATCTAAAATTTCCGAGAAAACAGCCTGTGCAGAGAAAATTCGGTTTTTTGCCTGTTGGTAAATAATAGAATTTTTACCATCCATCACCTCATCACTTAACTCTACATTACGACGAACCGGAAGGCAGTGCATTACTTTTGCGTTATTGGTATTAGCCAGTTTTTCATTCGTCAACATCCAGTTTTCTTTCACTTCAGGCATTGCTGCGTAATCATCAAATGATGACCAGTTTTTCACATAAATAAAATCTGCATCTTTCAACGCTTCATCCTGATGATGAACCACTTTTACATCTTTCGTGAAATTTTTATCTAAATCATAGCCTTCAGGATTAGCGATAACCAATTCAACATCCATTTTCTGCATCCATTCTGCGAAAGAATTTCCAACTGCATGAGCGATCGGTTTGATGTGAGGTGCCCAAGTTAAAACCACTTTCGGCTTGCGTTCTTCTTTCCAGTTTTCGGTAATCGTGATACAATCTGCCAAACTTTGCAGAGGATGACGGGTAGCCGATTCCAAAGAGATCACCGGAACTTTTGCATGTTGCTCGAACTGGCTTAAAATACTTTCGTTAACATCATCTTCCTTGCTTTTCATTCCTGCAAAACAACGAACTGCGATAATGTCACAATATTGGTTTAATACTTCAATGGCATCCTTGATATGTTCTACGGTATCGCCATTCATGACGGCTCCGTCTGCGAATTCTAAGTTCCAGGCTTCCTGAGCTGCGTTTAACGTCAAAACATTTAAACCTAAATTTTGCGCTGCAATCTGGCTGCTTAAACGTGTTCTCAAACTTGAATTTAAAAATACAAGTCCGATTGTTTTCCCTTTCCCCTTTTCAGTTTCCAAAAGAGGATTTTCTTTAATCTGTAACGCTTTTTGTATGATTTCCTGTAAGTTTTCAATATCGCTTACAGAGGTGAATTTTTTCATTTGGTAATTTTTTTTTCAATGGGACAAAAGGAATATCCATTTCATTTTGAATTAATTTTAAAGATTTTCTAAAACAGTTTTCAAAGCACTGATGAATAGGTCGGTTTCTTCCTTTTTAATGTTAAGCGCCGGAAGAATCCTCAACACAGCCTTATCATTGGAATTTCCTGTGAAAATACGATGATTATACAGCAGATTATTCCTTACTTCTGAACAATCCCTGTCGAGTTCAATCCCAATCATTAAGCCTTTTCTTCGGATGATTTTGATATGCGGAAAATCTTTAATTTTATTTTCAATATACTCGCCCATTTTCTGAGCATTTTCGATAAGATTTTCATCTTTCATTACATCCAAAACCGCAATCGCAGCGACACAAGCTAAGTGATTTCCACCGAAAGTTGTTCCCAACAAACCGTTGCTTGCCTGAAATTTCGGATGGATCAACACCCCGCCGATTGGGAAACCGTTCCCCATTCCTTTTGCGGTTGTGATAATATCTGCGTCAATCTTAAATTCCTGATGAGCAAAAAAATATCCGCTTCTTCCGTAACCAGACTGAACTTCATCCAAGATCAGAACGGTGTTATATTTTTCACATAATTCTTTTATTTTAGTCAAAAATTGAACTGTTGGAATCATAATTCCTCCAACTCCCTGTATTCCTTCGATGATTACTGATGAAATCTCATTTCCCTGCTGTTCAAAAATTACTTCAAGCTGTTCGATGTTATTAAATTCAGACTTGATAAATCTTTCATCGTAGTTTACCGGAGCCACAATTTTAGGATTGTCGGTCACAGAAACTGCCGCGGAAGTTCTGCCATGAAATGAACCGGAGAAATACAGCACTTTGCTTTTTCCGTTATGAAACGAAGATAATTTTAAAGCATTTTCGTTCGCTTCAGCTCCTGAATTACATAAAAACAAATTGTAATCTTCTAAACCTGAAAGTTTGCCTAGTTTTTCAGCCAATTCAGTTTGTAAATCATTCTGAACCGAGTTTGAATAAAAAGATATTTTATCTAATTGGCTTTTTAATTGAGTCTGATAATGCGGATGGTTGTGCCCTATAGAAATTACGGCGTGACCTCCGTAAAAATCAAGATATTTTTCTCCTTTATCGTCCCAAAGAAATGATCCCTGAGCTTTTACAGGCTTGATGTTGAATAAAGGATATACGTTGAATAAATTCATGTCTATTTATAAATGATAATTGATGTTAGATGAATGATCTACAAATTCATCTTTAAAATTCTTTTTTAATTTTTCTTTTGTCTTGAAACAAAAGAAACAAAAATTCAAGACTGGAAACTTCCGCTAAAAATTTAAATTAAATCCTAAAATCCCCAAAACTCGCACGAATTGAAGATTTGTTCTTATGTTGAAAGCTTGCCTCGTGCTCAAACAGTGGGAATTTCTTAACGGATTAAATTTCAATTTTCTTAACGCTCCATTTTCAGAGGTCGTTTTTTGATTCGAGTTTTTAAAATTCACAATTGACTTATTGACAATTGCCTTTTAAAACGCAATCGGCTTCAAGTTTAATCCTGAATTTTCTTCCCAACCCATCGCAATATTCATATTCTGAACTGCTTGTCCGGAAGCTCCTTTCAACAAATTGTCAATCGCTGAATGAATAACTGCAACATTTCCACTCTTTTCTATATGAATCACGCAGCGATTGGTATTGACAACCTGTTTTAAATCAATTGCTTTCTCGCTTACCTTTACAAAAGGCGCATCTGCATAAAAATCTCTATACAATTGATTGATCTCAGAAAGTTCTACATCTGTTTTCACTGTGGAACTCGTAAAAATTCCCCGGGCAAAATCTCCTCTCCATGGAACAAAATTTAGACTGATCTCATTCATATTAAAAGAAACCAGCTGTTGTAAAATCTCATCTACATGTTGATGGGTCAAAGTTTTATACGCTGAAATATTATCGTTTCTCCAGGTAAAATGCGTAGTCGGCTGTAAAGACTGACCTGCTCCTGTTGAGCCCGTAATACCTGTTGTATAAATTTCGTTCAACAAACCTTTTTCAGCTAATGGAAGTAGAGCCAGTTGAATCGCCGTTGCAAAACATCCGGGATTGGCAATACTTTTTGTACCTAAAAGTTGTTTTTTATTGATTTCAGGTAAACCGTAGATAAAATTTCTGTTTCCTAAGTTTCCATCTAAACGGAAATCATTTCCTAAATCGATTACTAACGTTTCATCTTTTACAGCATTTTGAGTCAGCCAGTTCTGGCTTTCTTTATGAGGAAGACATAAAAACAAAATGTCTACATCTTTGGGTTGATCGGTCAAAACTATTTCACAAAACGTCGTTAAATCCGGGTACAAATCTGAAATCTTTGTCCCCGAATTTGAACGACTATATAAAAAACTCAATGACACATTGGGATGAAAAGCCAGAAGCCGAACCAGTTCGCTTCCCGTGTAACCGTTGGCGCCGATAATTCCTACTGTCTTCATATCTTTTCTCCGTTAATCTGGTGATATATATTTAATGAATTGCTTACAATTTTGGTATAGCCTTTCACATCTTCACCTGTCCATGCTCTGTTTGCTTCGCCGTAACTCCCGAATTTATCGGACATTAAATCATGTTTAGATTCAATACCATTTAATATAAATCTGTAGGGATGAAGCGTTACAAATACTTTTCCGCTTACTGTTTTCTGAGAATCATCTAAGAAGGACTCGATATTTCTCATCACAGGATCTAAGAAAAGTGCTTCGTGAAGCCAGTTTCCATACCAGTCAGACAATTGAGATTTCATCATCTGCTGATATTTTGAAAGGGTATGCTTTTCCAATAAATGATGCGCTTTGATGATCACAGATGCAGCTGCCGCTTCAAATCCTACTCTTCCTTTGATCCCGACAATTGTATCTCCCACATGGATGTCACGGCCAATTCCGTAAACAGAAGCCAGTTCTTCAATCTTTTGAATAGCATAAACAGAATGTTCAAAATTTTCTCCGTTTACGGCTTTAACTTCACCATTTTTAAATTCAATCTCCAGTTCTGACGGCTGAGTTTCTTTAATTTGTGAAGGAAAAGCTTCTTCGGGCAAATAATTTCTTGAAGTTAATGTTTCTTTTCCCCCGACTGAAGTTCCCCAAAGCCCTTTATTCACAGAATATTGTGCTTTTTGAAATTCCATTTCGTACCCGTGATTTTTTAAAAATTCGATTTCCTCTTCACGAGACAAAGACAGATCACGAATTGGCGTAATAATTTCTACATTCGGGCACATTACCTGAAAAATCAAGTCGAAACGAACCTGATCATTTCCAGCACCTGTACTTCCGTGAGCAATCGCATCAGCTTTAATTTCAATGGCATATTTTGCAATTTCCTGCGCCTGAATCGTACGTTCTGCACTTACAGATAAAGGATACGTATTGTTTTTCAAGACATTACCAAAAATCAAATATTTAACACAAGAATTGTAATAATCTTCCTGAGCATCAATGCACCTGTATTCTTTCACGCCCAGATTAAAGGCTTTTTTTTCCAGTTCTTTTTCCTCT
Organism: Chryseobacterium sp. AC405b; assembly: GCF_979258685.1. Classification (NCBI taxonomy): domain Bacteria; kingdom Pseudomonadati; phylum Bacteroidota; class Flavobacteriia; order Flavobacteriales; family Weeksellaceae; genus Chryseobacterium; species Chryseobacterium sp. AC405b. Next base: position 2,484,522 of record NZ_OZ409877.1, on the reverse strand, counting down.
TCTTTAGAAAAACCTCCGGTATTTACGGTGACTGCATACACTTCATATCCCAGTGTTTCACTCAGATATTTGGCGCAGTAAGAGGTGTCAAGACCTCCGCTAAATGCTAAGATTACTTTCTTGCTCATTTTTATATTGATTTTCGGTTTGATTATTCTCAATACCGTTTACTTTATTATTATCAGGAACGAAAAGCATTGCTGTACAAAGACAATTTTTTCGTTCTTTTTTTATTAGAATTTCATAATTCACACAGCTTTTACAACCGTTCCAGAATTCTTCATCTTGCGTGAGTTCAGAATAAATTACGGGTTTATAACCTAAATCACTGTTAATTTTCATCACGGCAAGACCTGTCGTTAATCCGAAAATTTTGGCATTCGGATACTTATCTCTGGATAATTGGAAAACTTTATCCTTAATTAAAGTTGCAGCTCCTCTCTCCCTGAATTTTGGGGAAACTATAAGTCCTGAATTGGCCACAAATTGACCATGTGACCAAGTTTCTATGTAGCAGAATCCTACCCAATGCCCATCTTCAGTGGCAACTACAGCATTGCCTTCTGAAATCTTCTTGCTTAAATATTCTATAGAACGTTTTGCAATTCCGGTTCCTCGTCGCTGTGCAGAGTCATACATTTCCTGCTGTATTTCACTCACATACATTAAATGTTCGAATGAGGAAACTTGTATTTCCATTTATTATCTGAATTTTTTGGCAAATTTAAAGCATAATTACTTTAAAAACCAAATTAAAAAGATAATATTATTGTTTTAAAACATATTTAAAGATAATATATCTTATTGATTAAATTTTATTTTGCTAAATTATTATATATTTGCTAAAATACTATATATGGAAAATATTTGTCCGAAATGTAAGAGTGAAAAAGTAGTTAAAAGCGGAATCATTAACGATAAGCAAAGATTCCATTGTAAAGATTGCAAATACTATTTCACTGTCAAAAAATTAGGCAAAAAGATTGATGATTATTATGTAACAAAAGCTCTTCAACTTTACCTTGAAGGTTTGAGTTTCCGAGAAATAGAAAGGATTATTGGAGTTTCCCATGTTACCATCAGTTCCTGGATTAAAAAGTACAATATCACAAGACCTCCTCATTCTGAATTTCATCCTGTTTATAAAATTTTAAAACAAAATGAGCTGATTGACTATATTTCTAAAGAAGAAAACATTAAAGATTCCGGATTAATCATTACTCAATTTGCAGATAAATACATGTTGATCAAATGGGAAAGATTTAAAAAATAGGTTTTTAGAAGTTATGAGTTTTTAATTATGAATTTTGAGTTTTTTTGCATAAATAAAATTAATAAATAATTGTAAATTAAAACATTATGAAAATAAATTGATTAAAATTTCAACATTTTAAGAACTCATAATTCATCACTAAAAACTTATAACTATATTATAACCATTAATATATATTAAATTTTTATAACTAAATTATTAATTCCAATTTGGCTTTCACAAAATAACAGCCAAAAAATTAATAATTTATGAATAAAATATTAAGTTTTATTGGATTAGCTTTAATAAGCAGTTCTGTATATGCTCAAGGTTCTCCTGATTATGGAAATGGTTTAAAAATCAACATTAATCCTGAAGGAGATAAGTATGTGAGATTTATTTTATGGGATCAGTTCTGGATCAGGAATACAGATATGAACCCGGGAAGTATGGTTGGCGGCGAACCTACCGACAATACATGGAACTTAGGAAACCGAAGAGCACGTATTTTAGCTTATGCTCAGATCACCAAGCGTTACATGATTTTAACACATTTCGGGATCAACAATCAGACTTTCATCAACGGTGGAGGATCGGGAACTACAGGAACAGGCGGCTACGGAAATGGTAAAAAGCCACAGCTTTTCTTCCATGATGCTTGGAACGAATATGCCGTTATATTGCCCGGAGAAGCAGGAAAATTCAGCCTGACTTTAGGAGGCGGACTTCATTATTACATGGGACTTTCACGTATGACGATGGCTTCAACATTAAATTTTCTTACAGTAGACTCTCCTATTTTCAGTTGGCCTTTGATAGATAATTCTGATCAGTTTGCAAGACAGATGGGCGTTTTCGCCAAAGGTAAATACGGAAAATTTGAATACCGAATGAGTTTAAACAAACCATTTGCCACAGATTTAGCTCCAGCCAACACTCTATTTCCAGGAAATGAAGTTGCTGTGGATAACAACGGAAATCCGAACTGGTCTAAAGCAGGTTATTTTGAATACCAATTTTTAGATACAGAATCTAATCTTCTTCCTTTCAAAGTGGGTTCTTACTTAGGAACCAAAAAAGTTTTTAATCTTGGCGCAGGTTTTTACCATCAAAAGGAAGGAACCAGAACCTCAGTGAATTCAAATATTGAAAAACATAATATTACTTTACTTTCTGTAGATGCTTTTGCCGATATTCCCTTGGGTGAGGCAAAAAATAAAATGGCAGTTTCTGCTTACGCAGGTTTTTACAACTATAATTTCGGACCCAATTATGTCAGAAATTTAGGAATTATGAACATTGCAGCGAACGACCCAAATTTTGTCGGACAACGGGCTTTGGCTGGTCCCGGAAATCTTCAGCCGATGATCGGAACCGGAAATGTGGTTTATGCGCAAGCAGGTTTGTTACTGCCGAATCAGGCAGAGAAACCGAAAATCAGAATTCAGCCTTTTGCAGCTTACACATATAAAGATTTTGAAGCATTTGACAGACCTTCTTCGCAATTTGATGTAGGAGCCAACTGGTTTTTAGATGGTCATCATGCAAAAATTACCACACAATATTCTACAAGACCGGTTTACACAAGCCCGACTGAAAGCCCGTCTTCTAAAGGAGAATTTATTGTACAGCTTCAGATTTATCTATAAAAATTAATTTCCATAATAATAATTTACACAAAAAAAATCTAGTGATATGAGCGAACAACACCACGATGCTTACGAGAATATGACAGATAAGCAAAAAAACCGCACCATCTGGAGCGTCATCACTGCATCGTCTCTCGGAACTTTGATAGAATGGTATGATTTCTATATTTTCGGAAGTTTGGCAGTCGTTTTAGCGACAAAATTCTTTCCGGCAGACAATCCAACAGCAGCATTTTTGTCTACACTGGCAACTTTTGCAGCAGGATTTGTAGTAAGACCTTTCGGAGCTTTATTCTTCGGAAGATTGGGAGATATTATCGGAAGAAAATATACTTTTCTGGTAACTTTATTAATCATGGGATTCTCCACCTTCTTAATTGGATGTATTCCTGGATACGAAACTATTGGGTTTATGGCTCCTGTTTTAGTTTTAATTTTAAGACTTTTGCAAGGTTTGGCTTTAGGTGGAGAATACGGCGGAGCAGCAACGTATGTTGCAGAATACGCACAGCCACACAGAAGAGGTTACTGGACTTCATGGATTCAGACTACTGCAACGGCAGGACTTTTCATTTCGTTAATTGTTATTTTAATTACAAAAAATACACTTTCTGCTGAAGAATTTGATTCTTGGGGATGGCGGGTTCCTTTCTGGATTTCCATTTTAATGGTAGGAGTTTCTTATTTCATCAGAAAAAACATGAAAGAATCTCCACTTTTTGCAAAAGCTAAGAGTGAAGGAAAAACTTCAAAAAATCCTTTAAAAGAAAGTTTTGGGAATAAATTCAATTTTAAATTTGTCTTGTTGGCGTTATTCGGAGCAGCAATGGGACAAGGAGTAATCTGGTACACAGGACAGTTTTATGCAATGAGTTTTCTGCAGAAAGTAATGAATATAAACTCGATGCAGGTCGATTATCTAATGGCCACTGCATTATTGATGGGAACCCCTTTCTTCGTGTTTTTCGGTTGGCTTTCAGACAAAATTGGTCGAAAATCGATTATGATGACCGGAATGCTGGTTGCAATTTTAGCTTACAGACCCATCTACGACAGCATGTACAAAAGTGTGAACATAGAAGCGAAAACTGTGGCAAGCGATGGCATCAAAGAAACCAGAGTGGCAGCAATTCACAAAACTATTGCATCAGACAGTGTGATTACATTCCACAAAGAAACCACTTTTACAGACGGAACCTTAATGAAGAAAGACAGTATTGTTCATTGGTCAGCTGCAGGTCCGGTAATGAAAGACGGAAAAGCAGAAGAACCAAAAGTTTCAACAGCAATTACTCTGAACGATGACACAAGATGGTATTTGGTATTTTTGGTGTTTATTCAGGTGATTTTTGTAACGATGGTTTACGGTCCGATTGCCGCATTTTTAGTTGAAATGTTCCCTGTGAGAATACGTTACACCTCAATGTCTTTACCGTATCACATTGGTAATGGAGTTTTTGGAGGATTGCTTCCTGCAGTTGCCACTTATCTCGTGACTTCCGGAAAAGATGCAGGACATCCTACGTGGTATCTGGAAGGACTTTGGTACCCGATTGGTGTCGCAGCAGTCTGTTTAATCATCGGATTGATTTATCTTAAAAATAAGAACAACAATATCCACGATTAATAGGGATAATCACTTAAAAATTATTAATTTTAAATCTACTAAAATGAACGGATTAAAAAAAATATTAGGCATTGTATGGATTTTGGTTGCCTTAATCGTTGCCTACTTCGGAATTACAGTGATGGGCGTTCCTAAAATCACTTCAGGAAAACAGGAAGATTTGGTATTCGGTATTATCATACTTTTTGTATTGGTACCGATTGTAACAGGAGGTCTTGCAATCTTCGGATACTATTCTCTGATTGGAGAATACTCCGATGACAAATAATTATAAATAATATTTGATAATTGATGAATAATTTTGTTCATCAATTATCTTTTATAGAACTAACGTATTTAATTAAATTTTGAGCATGTTGTAAATTAAAATTTGTATTACTTTTATAAGTGAAACGCTTTTGTTTACTTTAAAAACATCAAATATTTTAATCAAAATCTTTGTCTAATCTTGCGTTAAATTAAACGCAAAGCTAAAGCGAAGCAGAAAACTGCTAGAGTTTTAAGATAAACAATAGCACTTTGTTTAACAAGGAAATACGAGGATTTGGATTCAGTTAATTTATTCAGATACATAAAACAAAGATATTTAGAGTAAATGAGCACAAAACATTCGAACCAATCAATTATCATTCATCATCTATGAAAAAACGTCACGAGCAAAAACTGATTATTCTTAGCATAGGTTTACTTATCGCTTTCAGTATTCCTGTTTCATTGCTTTTTAACAGTGAAAAAGAGGTTTTTGGCTATCCGATGATTTTGATTTATCTGTTCTCAGTCTGGATGATTTCCATTATTATTTCTTTTGTAATCATAAAAAAACATGATGAGTAGTTTCGCATTATTTATCGTTGTGCTGATTTACCTCGCACTTTTATTCTTAGTTGCTCATTTGGCAGAGAAGAAAAAAAGTAAAATCTGGATCAATAACCCCTACATCTATGCATTGTCTCTTGCCGTGTACTGCACCGCCTGGACGTATTATGGAAGCATTGGCGTTGCAGCGACAAGCGGGCTCAATTATTTACCGATTTACATTGGCCCCATCATGGTTATCCCGGCTTGGATTTACATCAATACCCGAATCGTAAGAATCTCAAGAGTCAATAAAATAAGCAGTTTAGCAGATTTTATTTCATTAAGATATGGAAACAGCAGAAGCTTCAGCGCCATAATCACATTGGTTTGTCTTTTTGCGATTATTCCTTATATCGGATTGCAGATTAAAGCAATTTCAGAGACTTTTCACTTGGTCACAGAAACCAAAATTTCTCAAAATATTCTGACGGATAGCGGAACTTTTGTAGTTATTTTAATTGCCTTATTTTCATCGTATTATGGGACAAAATATGTAGATGCTTCCGAAAAACGGTTAGGGATTATTTCTGCCATTGCGTTGGAAAGTTTTCTAAAATTATTCTTCATCATCATTCTTGGGTTATTTGTAATCTATTACGCTTTCGACGGATTTTCAGATTTGTATCAAAAGGCAAGTAAATTCCCGGATTTTAAAGCAAAAAACACTTTTAACGGAATTGAAGGAGCTATGAACTGGATGGTTCTTTGTATGATTTCCGGGACGGCGATTTGTATTTTGCCGAGACAGTTTCACACTGCAATTGTAGAAAACAGACAGGAAAAACACATCAAAACAGCCATTTGGTTTTTTCCGCTTTATCTTTTGATTTTTACAATTTTCATCTTTCCTATTGCATGGGGCGGAAGATTGATTTTCGCCGGACAAAACGTAAATCCAGAATTTTACTCTATTCTGATTCCGCAGCATTTTGATAATACTCTAATCACGGTTTTGGTATTTTTAGGAGGCTTAAGTTCGTGTATTTCAATGATTATTATTTCAGCAATCACATTATCGATTATGCTGTCAAACAATTTGATTATTCCGTATGGCTTGTTAGGAAAATTTAAAGCTGAAAATGAAATTCAAAATACAAGAAACATTACCAATATCCGTAAATTCTCAATATTTGGGTTGATCATTTTGGCTTTCGGATTCTATAAATATTTTATTTTAAAAACCTCATTAGATTCTGTAGGATTGATTTCATTTGTCATCATTGCTCAGCTTGCTCCTGCTTTTTTTGGAGCAATATTTTGGCGAAGAGGAAGCTACAAAGGCGCAGTAACAGGATTAATAGCAGGATTAATGATCTGCTATTTCGGATTGATCATTCCACAATATTATTTCTCATACAATTCAGAATTGAAAGGTATTTTGAGAGAGATGTATGATACTTTTCAGTTTTTTGATATTTATTTTTTAAACAGAATTCCTGAAATTTTCTTTTGGTCGATTTTAGTGAATACCGGTTTGTTTACCATACTTTCTGTAAGTATGAAAGGAAATTATCGGGAAAGAAACTTTGCCGAACTGTATGTGGATATCGATAAATACATTCAAAATCATGAAAACGCATTTATCTGGAGAGGAACGGCTTATGTTTCTGACATTCAGAATATTCTGGAACGTTTTTTAGGCAAGAAGAAAACTGAACAGGCCATGCGGATTTTCAATATCAAATACAACATTGATTCGCAAACAGAAACTGCCGATTCTAGGTTTATCAAATTTTCTGAAAACCTTTTGGCAGGAAGAATTGGCACTGCATCTGCAAAAATTTTGATTGAAGGAGTAACCCAAGAAGATAAAATATCTTTAAAGGAAGTTTTAAATATTCTGGAAGAATCTAAAGAAAATATTACGCTCAATAAAAAACTCACCGAGAAATCTGAAGAATTGAAACAGCTTTCCAACGACTTGAGTGAAGCCAACGAAAATTTAATCGTAAAAGACCGTCAGAAAGATGATTTTCTGGATTCTGTGGCGCACGAATTGAGAACCCCGATTACCGCCATTCGTTCGGCAGGAGAAATTTTAGCTGATGATGACGATATACCTTTAGAGATTAAAAAGGAATTTTTAAACAATATCATCACAGAATCTGACCGTCTGAGCGAAATCATTAATGACATTTTATATCTTGACAAACTTCAGCACGGAGAAATAGCTTTACATATTCAGGAAAACAACATTCTGGAAACCTACAAAAAAGCGTTAAATCCTATCCTGCATTTGATTCAGCAGAAATATATTCATATTAGTGAAGTTGATTTGCTTCATACGTATCAATTTGAATATGATGAAGCCAGAATGATTCAGCTGTTTCAGAATATCTTGGGAAATGCCTTAAAATTCACTGATGAACAGGGTACAATTCAGACTAAATTTTCAGAGAAAGACAGTTTTTTAATTATAAAAATATTCAACACCGGAAAACATATTCCCGAAGAAGATCTGGAAATGATTTTCGATAAATTTTATCAGGCTAAAAATCAAAATATCAGAAAACCTACAGGAAGCGGTCTCGGACTTGCCATCTCAAAAAGAATTGTAGAAGCCCAAAAAGGACATATAAAGGCAGAAAACAGCGGATTAGGTGTGACATTTACGATAACTTTGCCGAGAAAAATAAATGAAGTTGAACCTTAACGAAGAAAATCATGAAAAAAATATTGATTGCTGATGACGAACACAAAATATTAATGTCATTGGAATATAGTTTCAGGAAAATTGGTTACGAAGTTTTCATTGCCAGAGACGGAACCGAAGTTTTGGAATTTTTAAAAACCATTGTTCCGGATGTTATTTTATTGGATATTATGATGCCCAATCTTGATGGATACAGCACTTTGGAAGAAATCAAAAAAAATGAAGCCTTAAGCAACACAAAAGTTCTCTTCCTTAGTGCCAAAAACAACCCGAAAGATATTGAAAAAGGCCTGGAAATGGGCGCTGATGCGTATGTGACTAAACCATATTCGATTAAAAAACTGATTCAGCAGATTGAAGAATTGCTTAATCTTTAACAGCAATATCAGTCATAAATTGTGAGAATGAATATTGTTATGCGCAGAAAATGAATATATCAATTTTAATAAAACAAAAATAATTAATATCAATTCTAAAAAGAAAAAGTATGAGAAATTACGTGATAGAAGATTTACCGCACTACTTTGAAGAGTATAAAAAATCAATAAAAAATCCGAAAAAATTCTGGGATAAAGTAGCCGACCAAAATTTTGTATGGTACCAAAGATGGAGCAAAGTGGTAAAATATGATATGAATGAGGCAAAAATCACATGGTTTAAAGATGCTAAATTAAATATTACCAAAAACTGTCTCGACAGACACTTATCGGTAAGAGGAGAAAAAACGGCAATTATCTGGGAACCCAACGATCCGAAAGAAGAAGTACAGCACATTTCCTACAATGATCTTTATGAAAGAGTCAATAAAACAGCAAACATATTGAGAGACATGGGCATTGAGAAAGGTGACAGAGTCTGCATCTATCTTCCCATGATTCCGGAACTGGCGGTTACGATATTGGCATGTGCAAAACTAGGGGCAGTTCACTCGGTAATTTTCGCCGGATTTTCTGCTTCTGCAGTTGTTTCAAGAGTAAATGACTGTGGGGCTAAAATGATCATCACTTCAGATGGCAGCTACAGAGGAAGTAAAGTTTTAGATTTAAAAAGCATTATCGATGAAGCCTTAGAAAAATGTCCTACTGTTGAGAAAGCTTTGGTGGTTAAAAGAACCAACAACCAGGTTAAAATGAAAGAAGGCAGAGATTTCTGGATGAATGATCTTTACGAAAAAGCTTCAGCTGATTTCGTCACTGTGATTATGGATGCCGAAGACCCTTTGTTTATTCTTTATACATCAGGTTCTACAGGAAAACCAAAAGGAATGCTTCATACTTCCGCAGGTTATATGGTGTATTCGGCGTACACTTTTAAAAATGTATTCAATTATCAGGAAAACGATATTTACTGGTGCACTGCAGATATCGGCTGGATTACAGGGCATTCGTACATTTTGTACGGACCTTTATTGAATGGTGCAACAACCGTTATTTTTGAGGGAATTCCAACCTATCCTGAACCCGACAGATTCTGGGAAGTTATTGAAAAACATAAAGTTACCCAATTCTATACTGCACCGACTGCCATTCGGTCTTTAGCCAAGGAAAGTGCAGAATGGGTAGACAAACATGATTTAAGTTCACTAAGAGTTATAGGATCAGTTGGAGAACCCATCAATGATGAAGCTTGGCATTGGTTTAACGATCATGTTGGGAGAAAAAAATGTCCTATTGTTGATACTTGGTGGCAAACTGAAACCGGTGGAATAATGATCTCTCCCATTCCGTTTGTAACTCCTACAAAACCAACGTACGCAACACTACCATTACCGGGAATTCAGCCGGTTTTGATGGACGATAAACGCAACGAAATTACAGGAAATCAGGTAACAGGAAATCTCTGCATCCGTTTTCCATGGCCGGGTATTGCCCGTACAATCTGGGGAGATCATCAAAGATATAAAGAAACTTATTTCTCCGCATTTCCGGGAAAATATTTCACTGGCGACGGTGCTTTGAGAGATGAAGTGGGTTATTACAGAATTACAGGTCGTGTGGATGATGTAGTGATTGTTTCCGGACATAATTTAGGAACCGCTCCGATCGAGGACAGCATCAACGAACATCCTGCTGTAGCAGAATCTGCGATTGTAGGCTTCCCTCATGATATCAAAGGAAGTGCTTTGTATGGCTTTGTGATCCTGAAAGACAGCGGTGCAGATCGTCAGAAAGATAATTTAAAGAAAGAAATTAACCAGTTGATTTCAGATCAGATCGGTCCTATTGCAAAATTAGATAAAATTCAGTTTGTTTCCGGACTGCCGAAAACCCGTTCAGGAAAAATCATGCGTAGAATTTTAAGAAAAATTGCAGAAGGAGATTTTAGTAATTTTGGTGATACTTCTACCCTTTTGAACCCTGAAATTGTTGAAGAAATTATGAATGAAAGACTAGCTTAACCTCTAACTTCAATATTTTTAACTCTGTACTTTACCGTGCAGAGTTTTTTTATTTTAAGGCTAAAAATATGACCTAACCATTAGAATTTAATAAAATAGACTATATCTTAATTTTTATTAAATATTTATAGATAAAACAATATAAATTAAATTTATTTGAATTTTTAATAATTATATTAAATAATTCACTATCTTTATGGAACAAAAATAGATGATTATGTCAAACATTTTAGCAGGAATATTCGAAAAACATAGTGACTATAAAAGATTAGAAAACGAATTGGAATCTTCCGGTTTTGAGAACTCTGATTACATCGTTTATCTTACAGAAGATCACCATCATTCCAAATACATGGCAAGTGTAGAAGTAAAGGATAGTGACAGGACAAAAGTGGCTCAGAATATATTTCATGAAAACTCTGTAGTGAAAACATATATATTCGAAAACATGAATATCGGACAGGCTTCATACAGCACCATCAAAAAATACATCGACGCAAGATCTAAAGCTGAGATTCACAGCAGTCCGGATGTGAGGATTAAAGTGCAGCATGACGGAATGAATTCTGAAGTAAAAGTTTAAAAATCAACTAAAGACTTATAACCATGATCCGCAGAATTTATTTCTGCGGATTTTTCGTTTGAGGAATTGACAAATAGCTTTATTTTTCGTATTTTCGTTTAAATAAAGCCTTTTACACAGATGAGTTACAATTTGGAACAGGAGAATAAAGAAATCTCAGCAAGGTATAAAGACCTGATATCTAACACATACAGAACTTTGGATGAAGAGAATAACAAACTCATCCGAAAGGCTTTTGATATTGCGCTTGATGCACACAAAGATCAGAGGAGAAAAACCGGTGAACCGTACATTTATCACCCTATCGCTGTTGCAAAGATCGTAGCAAAGGAAATAGGTTTGGGAGCTACATCAATTGCCTGCGCGTTGCTGCATGATGTTATAGAAGATTCGGATTATACGTATGAAGATTTAAAAAAGATTTTTGGAGAAAGAATCGCAGTGATTGTGAATGGATTGACTAAAATATCCATCATGAATCATCAGAATATTTCTGTACAGTCAGAAAATTACAGAAAGCTTTTGTTAACTCTTTCTGAAGATTTTCGTGTGATTTTAATAAAAATTGCCGATCGTCTTCACAACATGAGAACACTGGAAAGTATGGCGCCGGACAAGCAGAAAAAAATTGCTTCCGAGACGGTTTACATCTATGCTCCAATGGCACACCGTTTAGGTCTGTACAACATTAAATCTGAACTGGAAGGACCTTTCTTTAAAATATAATAGTCCGGACGTTTTTAATGAAATTTCCCAAAAACTGGAACTCGCAAAAGAGAGCCGAGAACGTTATATTGAAGAATTTAAAAAAGAAGTTTCTGAAAGATTAACCGAAGAAGGACTCAATGTAACGATCAAAGGACGTGCAAAAGCAATTTCTTCTATCTACAGAAAAATGCTGAAACAGGGCGTCTCTTTCGAAGAAGTTTTTGATAATTATGCGATAAGAATCATTTATAAATCAGATGCCAAGAATGAAAAATTCCTTGCCTGGAAAATTTACTCTATCGTAACCGATGTTTACCACAGTAACCCTTCAAGAATGCGTGACTGGATTACACAGCCTCGTTCTACAGGTTACGAAAGTCTGCACCTGACGGTTCTCGGCCCGGACAGAAAATGGATTGAAGTTCAGATTCGTTCAGACCGGATGGATGATATTGCCGAAAAAGGTGTTGCTGCACATTATAAATATAAAGAAGGTTATAAGCAAAGCAACGACGACCGGAATTTTGAAAAATGGGTCACCGAAATCCGTGATGTACTCGAACAGCAACAAAATCTTTCTACTTCTGAACTTTTAGATAATATTAAACTCAATTTATATTCAAAAGAAGTTTTTGTCTTTACGCCGAAAGGGGAAATTAAAATTTTACCAACAAATGCAACAGCCTTAGATTTTGCTTTTTCCGTACATTCAGATTTGGGAATGAAATGTTTGGGAGCAAAAATCAACGGAAAACTGGTTCCGATTTCTTATGTTTTACAAAATGGTGATCAGGTCGATATTTTATCTTCTCAAAACCAGAAACCTAAGTTTGACTGGCTAGATTTTGTAGTTACATCCAAAGCCAAATCAAAAATCAAAGGATATTTAAATTCTGAGAAAAATTCTTTTGTTGACGAAGGAAAAGAGATCTTGCAAAGAAAACTAAGACATGCAAAGATTAATTTCAATGATGAAGAGATCAACAAACTTCAGAAGTTTTTTAATCTGAAGACGTCTCAGGAATTGTTTTTAAAATTCCAGACTAATGAGCTGGATGCAAGCAGCTTACGAAAATACATTGAGAGTAAGAATGTGTTCAACAATTTACTTTCAAGATTTAAGCGTACCCCGAATAAAACTCAGCATTATGTAGAGCCAAAAGAAATCAATCTTGATATGATTGTCTTTGGGAAAGATGAAGAAAAACTGAATTACAGCTATGCAAAATGCTGTACAGTAATTCCGGGTGATAAGATTTTTGGTTTTATTACCATTTCGGAAGGAATAAAAGTTCACAGTGATCACTGTCCGAATGCAATAAACCTGAGAGCGCAGTACGACTACAGAGTGATTCCTGCGAAATGGGTCAATGAAGAAAGTTTCAAAAACCGTATCAAAATTGAAATTGAAGGGCTTGACAGGATGGGAATGATCAATGACATTACAACTGTCATCAGCGGTGCAATGGGTATGGATATGAAAAGTATGTCGATTGAGTCTAACGACGGAGTATTTACCGGAAACATCAATTTAGAAGTTAAAAACAGAAATCAGCTGGATGAAACATTCAAAAAATTAAAAAATATAGATGGTGTTTCTAAAGTGATAAGAATTTAAGAATGAAATTAAGCGTTTACTTTAAAAAGTTTTTCGAGAGCAGCCAGTCATCAGGAATTTTACTGATTATATGTGTAGGATTGGCTTTGGGAATTGCCAACTCTTCTATGGCAGAGAATTTTCAAAATTTTTTAGATCAGGAAATTGGCACTGCTCTTTTTCATCTGAAATACCCTGTCAGCATCTGGATCAACGATGGATTGATGGCGATTTTCTTTCTCTTGGTAGGACTTGAAATTAAACGAGAAGTTGTTGAAGGTGAGCTTTCATCTTTTAAAAATGCTTCACTCCCGATCTTTGCAGCAATTGGCGGAATGATCATTCCCGCAATTATTTTTACCGCTTTTAATCACGGAACAAAATATGGTAACGGCTGGGGAATTCCGATGGCGACAGATATTGCATTTTCACTGGCAATTATTTCAATGCTTGGTAAAAGAGTGCCCAATTCAATCAAAATATTTCTGGCTGCGTTAGCAATTGTAGATGATCTGGGTGCAATTCTTGTAATTGCGATCTTTTATACGGAACAGATTCACTGGATGTATATTTTCCTTTCTTTAGGAGTTTCTCTTTTATTGTTTTTACTTAATTATTTTAAAGTAACAAAAATTATCTTTTATCTTATTCCCGGAATATTGCTCTGGTATTTTCTGCATCATTCGGGGATTCATGCGACGATTGCAGGGGTTGTTCTCGCATTTTCTATTCCTACAAATATTTCCACAACAGAAATTTCACCATTAGAAAAACTCGAGCACCAGCTTCACTTTCCGGTAAGCTTTCTGATCATGCCTGTTTTTGCATTGACGAATACCAATATTACCTTTACCAATGGGATGGTTGACGGATTATTCGGTGGTTTGGGAATGGGGATTATTTGCGGTCTGGTAGTTGGAAAGCTGGTAGGAATCAATTTATTTTCCTGGATTGCCATTCAATTTAAGATCAGTTCACTTCCTCATAACTCTTCCTGGACGCAGATGTTGGGGGTAGGACTTTTAGCGGGAATCGGCTTCACGATGTCGATTTTCATTGCATTGCTGTCGTTCAAAGGTCAGATTCAGATTCAGGATGAGGCTAAGTTTGCGATTTTAATTGCTTCATTCATCGCTGCAATTTCTGGTTATGTGGTTCTAAATTTAAGTTCTAAAAAGATAGAAGAAGCTGAGGAAGAAGATTGATTTCTTTGTGAAAATATTTAAATAAAAACAGATCAGTTTTAAGATTTATTTTTGTTTGTTTTTTCTCCACTGTTGATATTGCGGGTATGATTTTCATCACATTCAAGGCTTGGCTCTTCGCACTTTGATTGATAATGATCGGCTTCTTTTTTGATTTCATCAGACAAAAGTTTTTCAACTCTCAGTTTTCTCAGAGCCATATTCAGTTCGTTTCCGAAAAGAAGCAGATACACATTCACATTCACCCAGACCATCAGTAAAATCATACTTCCGATAGAGCCATACAAAACGTTATATCTTGCCACATTTTTCACATAAAGCGTAAACAGATACGTTGTAAGAATAAACAATATTGTGGTAAGAATAGCACCCGGAACCGCCTGTCTGAATCTGATAATCTTCACCGTTCCCAGCCAGTAAAACATGGCCAGCAAAAGGAAAAAGAATATAGGAAAAGAAACAAAACCAATGATTTTTGAAAGGTTATTAACGAGCCATGAAATATTGTATTTTGGTGTAAAAAGCTTAAGTACAACCTCAGAATAGTAGACCCCGAAAAGTGCTAAAAATACGATCGTTACAAAACCGATCGTAATAAAAAACGACAGAATAAATTCTTTTACATCCGGAAGTTTTTCTTTAGAATTTTCGTTAAAACCATTGATGATAGAGAATGTTCCGTTGGTTGCAAAAACCAAAGCAATAAGAATTGTTAAATTACTGATTCCTTTCATATTGGGAATGATGCTGTCTTCAATATATCCTCTTACATCACTTTCTATATTTGAAGGAAAAATATTGTGCATTAAAACTTCAAAAATATAGAACTGAAGCTTGTCATAATGCGGCATGTAAGGAATTACAGACAGCAAAAACAGGATGAAAGGAAAAAGACTAAGCGTAAAACTCCAGGAGATTGCTGCTGCTTTTTTACCGATTTTACCTTTAAAAACACCTGCAAAATAAATTTGAAACAACTGCCAAAGCGATATTCCCAAAAGTGGAATATGTATATCATCAAAAAAATCTTGAACCTTCAAAAGAAAACCCGGAACCTTAATACCCATTTTTTATTAAAAAAACTTTAATTAAAGCAAAGATATAAAAAACATAGAAAAAAGACAGATGATTAAGTCTTGCAAACCTTAGCATAAAAAATTGGGTTATGACTGAAATCATACCTGTAAAACCAAAACTGTTATATATTTAAAATGTTATAAGTAAAATTCTTAGAACCTTGTTAAACACCACAAAATAGCATTAAGATTATTAATCACAAAAAATAAAAATATGTATAAAAAAATAATAGCAGGTTTGGGTGGAGCGATTGCCCTGAATATTCTGCACGAAACCATCAGAAAAAATTTTGACAACGTTCCTGAAATCAATCTTTTAGGAGAAGAAGCTCTTTTGAAGCTCACTGATAAAACTTCAATTAATTTCTCAGGAGAAAATAGTTTATATGCTACAACATTGGTGGGTGATATTGTAAGCAATGGGATTTATTATGCTACCACTGCAACAAAAAACAATCTGACTTCCGGTTTACTGGCCGGTGCAGGAGCTATATTGTTGCCCAATAAAATGGGTCTTAATGAAGAACCTGTTGCCGGAAATAACAAAAAGAAAGTGATGACCGTAGGGTATTATATTTTTGGTGCGTTAGTCACAAAACTGATTTATGACAAAATTAAATAAGTATAACCATGATCAATAGATCATTTAAAATAATTACACTGCATATTTCTTAAAACAAATCAAATGATCATCGCATGATTGTACGATAGCAACCACTAATCACAAAAATAATTATTATGAATAGGGACGGAAACACAACGAGTTTTTGGCAGTCTACAACAACTGTTGACAAAAATCAAGTAAAAAAAGAAACTGATTCCAAACATTTTGACACAATCATTGTCGGAGCCGGAATTACCGGGGTGACTCTAGCGAAAGAGCTTCAAAACAGAGGAAAAAAATGTCTCATTCTTGAGAAAGCAAATGCAGGTTTCGGAACGACAGGCGGAACTACGGCACATATCAATAATTTTTTTGATTCTTCTTATGATGAGGTCATTTCCAATTTTGGTAATGACGGAGCTAAAACACTTGCCGACGCAGCAAAGGAGACTGTAAAGTATATCAAGTCTAATGTTATCAAATATCATATCTCCTGTGAATATTCTGAGTGCAGTAACTTTTTATTCAGCGCAGAAGAGAATCAGAATGATCAGTTAAAAAAGATTTTTGACGCCCATCAGGAAGTGGGTATCGAAACTATTAAAGCGTATAATATTCCCTTTTCATTGCCTTTTGAAAATGCAATTGAGATAAAGGGACAGGCACAATTTCACCCTTTAAGATACATCAACAAACTGCTGAAGGAATTTGAAAAAGAAGGCGGAACATTATTAACTGAAGCTCAGGTCACAGATTTTGAAAATAAAGATGGAAAGATAAAAGTTTTCACCCAACAGGATGATGAATTTACCAGTGATAATCTGGTTTGGGCAACTCACATTCCGCCTGGCAATAATCGTTTTAGCGTATTATTATCTCCTTACAGAAGTTACGCTCTTACCGCAAGACTATATAATCCTGTCACACAAATGGCTCAAACTGCAGATTTGTATGACCCTTATCATTATCTGCGATATCATAAATCTGGTGACGAATATTTTCTCATTGCAGGAGGATTTGATCATATGACCGGTAATGAAGAAGATACGGAAAAACATTTTACAGATCTGATAGCCTATGTTGACGAACATTTTAAGTATAAAGAAATTGTTGCAAAATGGTCTTCTCAATACTATGTTCCTGCAGACGGACTGGCGTATATAGGACAAATGCCCGGAGAAACAAACATCTATATATCAACCGGATATAATGGAAACGGAATGACTTTCGGATCTATGGCATCTCTAATAATTCCGGATTTAATGGAAGGCAAAACCACCCCGCTTTCTGATTTACTTTCGCCGGGAAGAATAAAACCGGTTGCGAGTGCAAAAAATGTAGCATCGGAAATATTGAATGCATCGACTCATTTTGTAAAAGATAAATTTTCTGCAGAAAAAATGAAAGATCTTGATACAATTTCTATAGGAGAAGGTAAAATAATAAAACATGAGGGGCAGACTTTTGCAGCATATCGGGATCATAAATTCGAACTTCATCTTCTGAGTCCGGTGTGCCCTCATATGGGTTGCAGTGTGGTCTGGAATCCTTCTGAAGTTACATGGGATTGCCCGTGTCACGGTTCGCGGTTTAGTATTGAAGGTAAGTTGATGAACGGACCTGCCATGTCTGATCTTAAAAAAATAGCAGATCAATAATTAAAATTACAACAAATAATTACAATCAAAGCCTCTGAAAACAGTCAGAAGGCTTCGGTTTTTATGTGATGATGATATACATAAAGTTGCCTGACTACAATATTCTATACTATGAGTCTACTCATATAATTGTTGATCTTAAATAACTATTTTTACGATAATATTATTGATGATTAAATTTATTTATGAAAACAAGAATAATTTTGAATTGTTTATAGTTGTAGTTATAGTTTTTATTTGAGTTTATATTGAGAAGGAGAGCAAAACATCACGTTTTGCTCTCTTTTTTTAAAATTTTGTTGCGAATTTTACCTCATATGATTCAAACCATATGTATCCGTTTTTTCTTTAGTTAAATTTGTGAGCACATAGAAATTTGTTTAATGTTGTTTCATCACTTATGTTTATCCATCTCTTCGGAGATGGTTTTTTTTTCACCGGTTTCGTAGTAAAATACTACGACACATTTTTACTATGACCAAAGTCATAATCAATGGCAAAGTCTTCTTTTAAATTTACTAAAACTCAATAAAAAGTGTTATGGTCAGTAAATGTTTTCAAATTATATCAGGTTAATCTGCATCATTCAATAAAACAAAAACATTAAATCTAAATCAATCAATTCTAAAAATATATACAAAATTATGCTCATCAATAATGAATTATTATTTAAATATAATGCCGAAACTACACATATCGACACCCTTCAGACAATTTTTCATGAAGGTGATCAGCCAAAATACTATTACCAGATTATCAACGGAAGAATAAAATTAAATCATTGGGATGAAGACGGAAAAGAAATCATACAAAGTATTTTGGTCCCAGGACAAAGCGTTTGTGAACTTTTACTTTTTATTGATGAAAAATATCCTGTGAATGCAGA
The DNA here is from genome assembly GCF_979258685.1 of Chryseobacterium sp. AC405b. Taxonomy (NCBI): domain Bacteria; kingdom Pseudomonadati; phylum Bacteroidota; class Flavobacteriia; order Flavobacteriales; family Weeksellaceae; genus Chryseobacterium; species Chryseobacterium sp. AC405b. The sequence goes on along the minus strand of NZ_OZ409877.1, from coordinate 2,465,768 downwards.
AACCTTGTCCCCATGTGAAATTATAAAAATCTCAAAAGAGAATTTCTTTAAGCTCATATCAGAGAATATGGATATTTCTTTAGACATCAACAGGTTTTTATCTGAAAGATTATTCCAAAAGTTTGTAATGATGCAAAACAACCTCTCACTAAAACCAGATGTACGGCTGTTGGGAGTATTTGATTATTTTAAAAGCTACAGCAATAACAAGGAAAAATACTCATTTGAAATTTATCTTACCCGAAAACAATTGGCATCAATTACAGGTCTGAGGATTGAAACGGTGATCAGAACCATTAAAAAAATGGAAAAAGAGAACATACTGAAACTTGAAAACAGTAAAATTTTTTATTAGTTTTCCTTAATATTCTATCTTTTACTAAACATCAAATTTACTTTAATATTTACAAATATGAATATATCTGACACAGAAGATAAAGAATTTCGCGGAGGACAGGGACAAGTGGTAGAACCCGAAACTTATCGGGACTCAATAGGTACGATGGAGCAGTCAGGAAAAAGAAAATGGGTTTTCCCAAAAAAACCCAAAGGACGTTTTACCAACTATAGAAATATCGTAGCCTATACCCTTCTGACATTCTATTTTACCATCCCATTTGTTACAGTCAACGGAAATCCTTTTTTACAATTTGATCTTATCAACCGGCAGTTTTTTATTGCAGGAAAATCTTTCTATCCTCAAGACTTTTTTCTCCTCACACTAGGTGCAATCGTATCATTGATCTGTATTATTATATTTACCATTGCATTCGGAAGAATTTTTTGTGGTTGGATCTGCCCTCAGACTATATTTCTTGAAAATGTTTTCAGAAAAATAGAATATGCTATCGAAGGCGACCGTAACAGACAGATGAAGCTTGACCGTCAGGAATGGAACACTGAGAAAATCTGGAAAAGAGGTTTAAAATGGACAATTTACGCCATACTCTCATTAATTTTCACCCACTTTATGTTTATGTATGTTGTAGGTTATAAGGAGGTCATCAGAATTGTAACCGAAGGTCCATTTGAGCATCCCACCAATTTTATTGCTATGATTCTGTTAACTGCTGCATTTTACTTTGTATTTGCATGGTTCAGAGAGCAGGTCTGCACATTGGTTTGCCCATACGGACGTCTTCAGGGAGTTTTGATCGACAAAGAGACTATTAATGTATTCTATGACTTCAACAGAGGTGAAAACCGGGCAAAATGGAGAAAAGGTGAAGATCGCCGAGCTGCAGGAAAAGGTGACTGTATCGACTGTTACCAATGTGTGGTAGTGTGTCCCACCGGAATTGATATCCGGGATGGGCAGCAATTAGAATGCGTGAATTGTACTGCATGCATCGATGCCTGTGATGAGGTGATGGATAAAGTTGGTTTGCCAAGAGGTTTGATCCGCTATGCAACTGAAAACGAAATTGAGACGCAATCTCCAACCAGATTCACAACCAGAATGAGGAGCTTTATAGTAATCCTTGTTGCATTACAGCTTTTCTTGGGCTTTATGTTTTACAACCGTGGAGATTTGGAAGTAAAATTCATCAAACCTGCCGGAAGTACTTTTTTTGTAAGAAATGGAAATATCACCAACACTTATACTTACACTTTTCTCAATAAAACCAATGAGAATAAGAAGGTAACTATCAGGGTTTTGGAACCTGCCAATGGTGAGATTACTTACAGTACCGCAAGCACAATCGCTGTACCACGTGATAAAATTACAAAAGGCTCTATCAACATCAGTTTCCCCGAGAAGGAAATAAAATTATCAAAACAAAATATCAATATTGGGGTATATGATGAAAAAGGCAATTTGCTAGATTCTTATGATACTTATTTTGAAGGACCTTTTAAATTACAGTTTTAATACAGTAAGGTAAGTAAAAAATAAAAATAGTCAACAGTAAAATCTGTTGACTATTTTTTCACTCCTTGCAATCAGTAGTACATAAAAGCATTTTTTAATTCTCAATATTTTGAAATATTTTTTTTAATCTAATCATCGATAATAACTTCATTTTTAATAATTTATTTCAACTTTAACTGACCAATAAATTTTTCCAAAATTTTATTTGTATAATAAATATTCACAATGTTATGATTCAAAACATAAAAATAAGTCACACATCGGTACTATATTTGTAAGATATTTATTACACCACCATAAAATATTTAATATGTCTATTAAAGAAGAAATCCTGCACTCCATTGGAGCTGCAGAACAAAATTATAATCCTGGCGATTATATCTTCCATGAAAATGGCAGCCCTCAGTTTTACTACCAAGTAGTAACCGGTGAAGTGAAACTGAATAATTATAACAGTGAGGGCAAAGAATTCATTCAAAATATTTTAACTTCTCAGGATGCATTTGGAGAGTCTATGCTTTTTACGGAAAAGGCGTATCCTATGAACGCTATTGCTTTGACTCCGTGTACAATCATTAAAGTTTGTAAGACTACCCTGCTCAATTATTTAGATTTAAACCCTGATATCTATTTAGATGTCTGCAAATCTCTTTCAGAACGTCTTCACCGCAAATTTGTTCTGATGCAGAAAATATCCTGCCACAGTGCAGCTGAAAGATTAAAAGAAGTGATGCAGTTGATGAAGCAAGAGCAGAAGAACAGTAAGGCACCCTTTACATACGAATTGCCCATTACCAGACAACAGTTAGCTTCTTTAACAGGTCTGTGTCTTGAAACCACCATCAGAACGATAAAAAAAATGGAAAAGGACAAAATGCTTCGTATTAAAAACCGAAAAATTCTATTTTAGTATTGTGATGATGTGACAGTTAATTCAGCAGATGTTAACTGTCATTTACTATTCTTTCCGCAACTTTCAACATATCTTCAATACCGAATAGTTTTTAATACCACCGTCTGCATGATAATGATGGCATCATCTGGAACAGTGTTCGATGTACCTGTCCATATTGCAGTTAGATCTTCTGTTTCAGGATCAGCTTTCAGTTTTTTTTAATCTTTTATCCTTTTATTTTCCGGGAATATGATCATCAACAATTTCCTTTTAATAAAAAATTTTTCCATTGATGATCTCTACCAAATTTTCATATTCCATTACTTTAACTGCCCGTATAACGGTTTCAACCCTTAAACCTGACAGTGAGGCTAACTGTTGTCTGGTAACAGGCACTTCGTATCGTGATGTTTTGCAAAACTTCTGTAAAAATTTAAGATGATCCATTACCGCAATAATCTTTTCACTCGGATCCCCGAATGCAATTTTATTCATCAGCACCATTTTGTAGTTTACAAAATCACATGTGTTTTGATAAAGTTTAATTACTACTTCAGGGTGCATCTTTAAAAGATGATTAAATTGAGTTCTGTCTAGGACATAGATGATACATTGGGTTAATGCTATTGCATTAATATTATATAAACCCTTTGAAAATAAAAATGTTTCACCTACAGGATCTCCCGGATTTATAAAATTATGTATAAATTCATTTTTTCCATTTTTATTGCTAGTGATTTTTAGATTTCCGCTATTAACCTGAAAATAGCTTTCTGAAATATCATCTACAGAAAACAAATGTTCGTTTTTCTTAAGAGTTAATAATTTAGCTCCATAAGCTTTAAGTACTTTTTCATTGATAATCATAATTAGTACTTTATTTGATCTCATATTTGTGGAAATTACTGCACAAATAAATATCAGATTTCTATTTAATTATAGTATAGTCTAAATTATCATTTACGTATGAGTTGTGCTATGATCTTAGTCACATCTCTAAATATAAAGATATTGCTGAAAATAAACGTGCATTTGAAATGACAGTAAGGATTCTAAATTATAGACATCCGGGTATAAGATTGTGACAAAATAGCGGTAAATCTGAAAGATATCTGTTGGATTTATTTACAAATTTTAGAAGAAAGGCAAAAAATAGATCACAAAAATGATCTTTAGTAATGAATCAACTGTTTAAAAAAAATTATTTTAAAATTTGATCAATTTTGTCAAACTGCTTGTCTACAAATTGAGGAGATTTTATTCTAAAGCCCATTCCGAATCTGAATAACCAATTGGTTGTCGAATAAAAATTATCATTATTGCTGTTGATCCAAGTGAGTTGTGCGCTGCCACCAAAGAACCATTTTCCATTATCAAATCCTATCCTGGAATATGAATTGAGTCCAAAATTAAATTCATTATAATTTTCATCAATCAAATAACCATAATGAATCTGTGGATAGAGTTCTACAATTGCGTACCAATTTTTACCAATCAATCTCTGTATTCCGCCACCTGTTTTCAAAGTCACTCTTACATCTTTTGTTGCGGAAGAATCATAGGAAGGATCAGAAATTTCAATATCTCTGTATTTACATGCTCTGTATCTTTCATTATGTTATACTGATACATCAAACCGCTGAGAAAAACAAAATCATTTTTCAGAGGTTTATAGGTCATATTCGTGTATGTTTTGTAATTCTCCTTTTTTCCGAACCAGAGATAGCTGGTTTCACCAGTAAAAGACTGATATTTTGCATCAGGAAACTGCATAAAGTCATCGCTTAAAGCTTCAGTAAATTCATCATTGACAACAGTTTCAAAAAACCGCTTGGTATCTTCCAAGTACAGCCCTCTGACCTGATTGTAATTAACATATTGTCTAAGCTTCGGACTTAAAAAGAAAGCAAATCCGAGATTAAAGTATTTTGTTTTACCTTTTGTATTGTCGTCATTATTAATCCTCACAAACTTTGGAGCAAAAGAAATACTTGCATCAATCCACCTGTATCTCAGGAAAAATTATGTGTAAAAAGAATCATTCGGTTTTAGTAGAAAAGTCTGACCTTCGTAATACAGACCGAAGGAATTATTCACATAACTAACTCCACTAACAATAGAAATTTTATTCCGGTCTTCATCCAGATATTTTTTCTCTTCAGAATCAATAACTTCCTGACAGAAAGCCATTTCTGAACAGCCTAAGAACAACATTGTGAAAAAGCAAAATTTCATCTTAAATCTGGTGATCTTGTAAAAATACATATTTTAAAATAATTTCCTGATTTTTTAATTATAAGTATCTTTGAACTTTCTTTTTTTAAAGCTTATCAATGCGCATCAATCTACTTTGTATCGGGAAAACAGACGATAAAGAAATCAATTCTCTGATCAGCTATTATCTTACCCGGCTTCCAAAACACTGGAATTTTGAAATTATCGAAATTCCCGACATCAAAAATGCCAAAAACCTTTCACCGGATCTTTTGAAAAAAGAGGAGGCTAAATTATTTCAAAATCACATTGATAAAAATGACTGGGTTGCCATTTTAGACGAAAAAGGGAAGCAGTTTACCAGCAGAGAATTTTCTCAGAAAATTGATAACTGGATGAATTCTTCTGTGAAAAAAATTCATATTCTGATTGGTGGCGCTTATGGTTTTTCAGACGAAATTTATGAAAGAACCAACGAAAAAATGTCACTTTCTAAAATGACATTTACACACCAGATGATCCGGTTATTTATCGTTGAGCAGTTGTATCGTGCAGACCAGATTTTGCAGGGAAAACCCTATCATAATGATTAAAAAACTTTTTAACTAAACCTTTAGGCTGATCTGTCTTTTTGCCTCTCCTACCACGAAAGCCACAGAATTGGCAATATTAAAACTCCGGATCAGTTTCGACATCGGAATGGTTAAATGATTTTCGAATAAATTCAATATATCTTTGCTCAATCCTACACTTTCTTTCCCGAAAACCAGCCAGTCACCATCTTGGAAATCAGTTTCCAAATAAGATTTTTCAGCATGAGAACTCATCAGAAAAACACGTGACGTATCCGGAATAACTTTCATCCACTCTTCAACATTTTCATACTCAGTTACATCCAGATGTACCCAATAATCTAAACCGGAACGTTTCAGGTTTTTATCGTCAATGACAAATCCGAACGGATGAATAAGATGCAATTTACTTTCTGTCCCTACGCATAATCTTCCGATATTGCCTGTGTTATTAGGTATTTCCGGTTCAACCAGAACAATGTTTAACATGAATGAATTTTAATTTATTTTATAAGAAACTGATAATTTATTTTTTGCCACACTTAGCATACTGCTCCGTCAGAGCTGCTTTTTCGTATCCCGTAGAAACCGCTTTATCCAAACTTGCGCACGCTTCTTTGTCTTTTGCAGATTCAAACAAAATCAATGCTTTAGTGACATAAGATTGAGAAAATTTGGGATCAATTGAGATCGCTTTATTAACATCTGCCAATGCTTCTTTGTATTTTTTCAGTTTTAAATAAACATCAGCTCTGCCGTTATACAGTAGAGATTCCGGTTTTTCTGAAAGCAGTTTATTATAATCCTGCAAAGAACCTTCGAGATTGCCGTTTCTTTTCTTCAGATTGGCTAAACCTGTTCGAGCAAAAATATTATCGGGTGCAAAACTTAAGATTTGATTGAGGTCTTTTTCAGCTAAATCTTTTTTGCCCAAATTTTCATAAACTTTTGCTCTGGTCAGATACATTTCTGCGTTTTGATCATCTGCTACCAAACCTTTATTGAGGTATTCCAAAGCTTTGGTTTTACTGCCTTTCTGATAATGCAGAGATCCTAAATTTGCATACACCGAGGCAGAGAGCGGATTAGATTTTAAAGCAGATTCATACGATTTAAATGCCGCTGGAGTTTTTCCTAATCTCCTCTGTGCCGTACCCAGATTATTGTAATATTCAGATTGATATTTCTGAATTTTTTCAGACATCGCTAATTTTGCATATTGCTCTTCAGCACATTTGTAATCTGCTTTTTGCATGCACTCTTCTGCAATCTTTTTATCCTGAGCATTGAAAAAATTAAGCGCAGTACACGCTAAAGTAAGAATGAGTAAATGTTTTTTCATTTTATATAGTTTGTTTGTTGATGACTTTTTTTGCGAGCATAGAAAATACCGCTCCCAATAAAATTCCAACAAACGCCCCCACCAAAATATCTATCGGGAAATGAACTCCTAAATAAATGCGGCTGTATGATACTACCACTGCCCATACAAATATAACATAAGGAAACCACTTAAGTTTATCTTTTAACAAAAAACTGAGATAACTTGCTAAGAAGAAAGTATTTGAAGCATGAGCCGAATAAAAACCAAATTTTCCTCCACATTTTACAGATCTCATCAGTGACTGTAAACTTGGGTCATGACAAGGTCTTAGTCTGGCAACTCCATATTTGAAAATTCCTGATACCTGATCAGAAATCGTAACACCGATTGCGATGAAAAGGAGAATGTAAAGAAAAGATTTAAGCTTGAAATTTTTATAGAGAAAATAGCAGAAAATGATGTAAAGCGGCACCCAGATCCATGTTCCGGAGATCATCATCCAAAATTGGTCAAAAGGGGTATCTCCTAAATTGTTGAGGTACAGAAAAGCCTTTTTATCTTCAAGAATGATTTCTTCCATTATGATCTGCTTACAGGCCCTTCGTAAGTTTCGTCATCTGAAGGTTTTAATTTTAGCGTATTATCAACCAACGGTTCACCAACAATATCATTATGAATATTTTTCACAGGATCAAAATCTTTGGCAGCATCTTTTACTTTTTCTATCTCACGTTTGATCTCAGAAACAGGATTATCTGTTTCTTTCAAAATTTCGGTTTTGATATCTTCTACTGCGCCACGCATTTTTCTTACTCCGGATCCCAGATCACGGGCAATCTGAGGAAGCTTATCCGGTCCGAATAAAACTACAATCGCAATGGCGATCAATGCCATTTCTCCAATGCTTAATTCCATGAGGCTAAATTACAAAAGATTATATATAAATGATGTTTTGAAGTTTAATTTTAAAAAAAAATTAAGATTTTTTCTTCTGAAAAGCATAATAAGTTGCAATTACACTAATCGTCATTAGAATAAAAGCTAAAAAGAACGGCGCACCTGAAAATTTAAAAGGTGCTTCCTCATGCGTGAAAAAATAAAATAAGTTGGTCATCATTGGAGGTCCGATAATAGCAGTTGCACTCATTAAGCTCGTTAAAGCTCCCTGAAGTTCACCTTGTTCGTTTGCCGGAACGCTTTTGGTAATCACAGATTGTAAAGCTGGTCCACAGATTCCGCCCAAACAATATGGTATTAAAAACACAAACATCATCCATCCTTCCGTGGCAAAGGCAAACAACAACATTCCTAATGCATATAAAGCTAAACCATAGTAAATACTTTTTTGCTCACCCAATTTCGGAGTCGTCCAACGAATTAACAATCCCTGAACTAAACCAACTAAAAGCCCTACGACACCCAGAGAAATCCCGACCATTCTTTCTGTCCAGTCAAATTCATACATTGTAAAGAAACTCCAGTTGCTTTGAACGGCATGACCTGCAATATAAATTAAAATTAAAGCGACAATCAGACCTGAAATTTCAGGATGCTTTCCTAAAAATTTGAAAGAACCGACAGGGTTTGCACGTTTCCAGCTGTATTCTCTTCTTTTATCTTTGTCTAAACTTTCCGGAAGAATAAAATAACCGTAAAGAAAATTTAATAAACATAAAACTGCCGCTGCATAAAACGGAACTCTTGCTCCATAATGTCCTAAAACTCCACCAATCACAGGACCAATGATAAATCCAAGACCGAAAGCAGCACCAATTAAACCGAAGTTTTTAGCCCTGTCTTCATCAGTTGAAATATCTGCAATGTAAGCACTTGCTGTTGTTACACTTGCGCCGGTAATTCCTGCAATGATTCTGCCTGCAAAAAGCCAGATAATTGTTGGTGACAATGCCAAAAGAATATAGTCGACTGCAAAACCGAAAAGTGAAATTAAAATAATAGGTCGACGTCCGAATTTATCACTTAAATTTCCGACAATGGGTGAAAAAATAAATTGAGTAAAGGCATAGGCAAAACCTAACCAGCCACCATACTTTGCAGCTTCACTGATGTCAGCATGAATAAGCTCTTTAATCAATGCCGGAACCACCGGAATGATAATTCCCCACCCTGTAATATCGATTAACAGAGTGATGAAAATAAAGCTCATGGCGGCTTTCTTTTTCGATTTTTCCATAATGGTGCAAAAGTAAGGAAATATTGGGAAAATTTGGGATTCAAAAAAATCAATGTCTAAAATTTAATAGTCAACATTTTGTGTAAATTAAGTGGAGCTTTGGCAAAAATTTAAGCAAAAAAAAGAGCCTTTCGGATGAAAGACTCTTTATTATTTAGTGTAGTTTAAATTTATTTTGAAACAAGAACTTCTTTGCTTGAAGATGATTTTCCATGTACATCTTCTTCTTTTCCTGATTTAAGAAAATCATAAGCGATTGCCGATGCAACAAATATGGATGAATACGTACCGAAGGCAATACCGATCAACATTGCAAACATAAACCCTCTCAAGTTATCACCACCAAAGATGAAAATTGCTAAAATTACAAGGATTGTAGTGAATGAAGTATTGAATGTTCTGCCTAAAGTACTTGAGATAGAATCATCAAATAATCCTGATAATGTAAGTGCTTTTTTCTCTCTCAAATATTCTCTGATTCTGTCAAAGATAATTACGGTATCATTAATTGAATATCCTAAAACCGTTAAAATAGCCGCAACAAAATCCTGATTGATCTCCATGTTGAATGGCATAATTCTGTGAAGTAAAGAATATGCTCCCAAAATGATTACCGCATCATGGAATAACGCTGCCACTGCTCCCAAAGAGAACTGCCATTTTCTGAATCTTACAAGAATATAGATAAAAATACCTGCTAAAGCCGCTACCACAGCAAGAATACCATGAGTTTTGATATCGTCTGCAACGGTAGGTTAGCTACTTTTTCAGATGATACAATACCTGCGTGATCTTTTTCTGCTGATTTAAAATCCTGAATTGTTAAATTAGAAGGTAAATTTGATTTTAAACCTTCATATAACTTTTGCTCTACAGTTTGGTCAGCTTTTAAAGATTCGTCATCAATTAAATAATCTGTAGAGATTTTTAACTGCTTGTCGTTACCAAAGGTTTTTGCTTCTACAGATGAGTTTTTACCATCTGTGGTTGAGAAGACTTTCGTTAAATTTTCCTCAATATCTTCTGCTTTTACATCTTTATCAAATCTTACCACATAGTTTCTACCACCTGTAAAATCGATTCCGTATTTGAACCCATTAATAGCAATAGAAGCAAAACAGATAACCGTTAAAATTCCTGAAATGATATATGCATATTTTCTTTTTCCGATGAAATCGATCCAGGTATTTCTGAATAAATTTTTAGTTGGAGGCGTCCAAACAGATAAAGACTTTCCTTTGTTTAGCCTGTTGAAAATCATCACTCTTGAAAGCAATACAGATGTAAACAAAGTCATTAAGATACCGATACCTAAAGTAATAGCAAATCCTTTGATAGGACCTGTTCCGAAGAAGAACAATACCGCTGCAGTCAATAAAGTCGTTAAGTGACCATCAATAATCGCACTTAATGCATGTTTGAAACCATCTTTGTATGCCTCAAGAATACTTTTCCCTGCGAATAATTCTTCTTTTGTTCTTTCGTAGATAATAACATTGGTATCCACCGCCATTGCCATCGTCAGTACAATACCCGCAATACCCGGAAGCGTTAATGTAAAGTCTCCGGAATCCATAATTCCGAAAATATAGAATAAGTTGATAATCATTGCGATTACAGCATACACACCTGCACCACCGTAATAGAAAATGATATAAACAATGATAATTAAAAATGCAATTGCAAATGAGATAACTCCTGCATCAATAGATTCCTGACCTAGTGAAGTGACCTACCTGTGTAGCCTGTACCACTTTTGCTCCCGCCGGTAATTTACCTGCTCCCAAAACATCCACCAATTCTTTAGCTTCCTCTTGTGAGAAGTTACCAGAGATTTGAGTTCTACCATTTGGAATAGCATTTACAACATTAGGTGCAGTATATACTCTGTTATCTAAAGTTACAGCAACCGGTTTCCCAACATTTTTCTCTGTCAAAGTCTTCCAGTCTTTCGCACCTTTAGAATCCATCTGCATATCTACTACAACTTTCCCAAGATTATCGTAACTGATATTAGCAGTTTCTACAGCACCATCTACAGGAGCCTTTTGGCTGATGTTACTTTTAATTGCATATAAAACCAAAGCATCAGGACTTGTAGATTCAGGCTTATAACCCCACATAAATTGGGTATATCTTAAATTTGAAGGTCTTGCAGCAATTGCAATATCAGAATTTAATAATTTAATAATTCCTGCAGTATCGCTAAGCTTTACATTACCTACACCATTTGATCTCAAAGAATTCAGTTGAAGATTTTCAACCAATCTTACAGTCTTATTGTTATTTAATGAATCATTTTTAGTATTGATGATCGTCTGAAGTTTCTCAAAATATGGAAGAACTTCAGGAATTTGCTGTATTTCCCAAAACTGAAGTTTTGCAGAAGTCTGAAGCATTTTTTTCACCTTGTCGATGTCTTTCATACCAGGCATTTCCACAGAAATTCTTGCAGTACCGGGAACTCTCTGTACGTTTGGCTGAATAGCTCCAAGCTTATCAATTCTTGTTCTGATTACTTCAAATGCAGTACCTACAGAAAGATCAATTCTTTTCTTAATGATGCTTTGTACCTGCTCATCTGTCGTGTTAAATTTAATCTCTGAAAGATTGGTATTCCCGAAAATCTCAGGATCTGCAAGTTTAAGATTCGCTCCTTTAGCTTTGTTTACAGCATCGAACTGAACAAAAAAATTGTCGATATAAGATCTTGTAGAGTTTTTCTGAGCTTCATCTGTTTTATTTAAAGCTTCAATCAGGATAGGATTGGTAGAATAATTGGTTAAATCATTCACCAAATCTCTCTGGTTGATCTCCAAAAGAACGTTGATCCCACCTTTAAGGTCAAGACCCAATTTCATTTCTTTGTCTTTCGCTTTTGTGTAATAAAGTTCCGTAAAACCTAGATTAAGTGTATCCTTAGAAAGTCTTGCGATTTCTTTCTGATACTTTTCCGGATTGTCTCCTGCAATAGCAGATGCCTGCCTTTCAATCTTGCTGGCGTACCATGTTGGTAATAGCTCATTTAAGCAAATTAACCCTAGTACAATAGCAACAATTGTAATAAGTCCTTTTCCTTGCATTTTGTTATAACTACGTTAAATTAAGTCGGCAAATATAATGATTTTATTGATATTTTATGAATTTTTAAGAGCAGAAATCGTTTATTTTCAGACATATCTGTTTTCTTCCAACTTTATAGATTTAATATTTTTTTAAATAATTTATAATGAATTTTCAAATCTCATTTGGTATGAAATTTTCATTGAGCATAATACACTAAATATCAAAATATTATGAAAAAACTATTACTGTCTGCAGCACTAATCGCTGCATTACCTTTATGCTCACAAAATATTACTCTTACAGAATTTGCCACAGGACTTTCAAATCCTGTAGAGATTACACATGCTAATGACAGCCGTTTATTTGTGGTACAACAGAACGGTATTATTAAAATCATTCAACCTAACGGAACTGTGAACGCAGCTGATTTTTTGAATATAAGTTCAAAAGTAAATTTCGGAGGTGAAAGAGGTCTTTTGGGATTGGCTTTTCATCCTCAATATGCTACAAATGGATATTTTTTTGTGTATTACAATAATGCAGCAGGCAATATTGTGGTTGCAAGATACACGGTAAATTCTACAAACCCGAATGTCGCAAATGATACTACAGAAAAAATCATTCTTAATATTCCCAAACCTTTTGATAATCATAACGGAGGAAGTATGCATTTTGCACCAGACGGAAATTTATGGGTTGTAACCGGAGACGGTGGCAGCGGCGGAGACCCCAACAATAACGGGCAGAATAAAAACTCGCTGCTTGGGAAGATGCTACGGATTGATATAAACTCTACAACGACCTTACAACATTCCGGCAGGAAATCCTTTTATAGGAGTTGACGGAGCAGATGAAATTTGGTCTTACGGTCTGAGAAACGCATGGAAATTTTCTTTTGATCAAACTACAGGAAATGCTATGATCGCCGATGTAGGTCAGGGAGCCATTGAAGAAATCAATAAAATGCCAATTGCGACAGCAGGTTTAAATTACGGATGGCGTTGCTACGAGGGAAACAGCACGTACAATACAGCCGGTTGCGCACCTGCATCATCAATGACATTCCCAGCTGCGGTATATGATCATTCTGGAGGAAAATGTTCCATAACAGGAGGTTATGTATACAGAGGAACAGCTTACCCGAGCCTTCAGGGGAAATATTTCTTTGCCGATTTTTGCTCTAAGCAAATTGGTACTTTAGATGCAAGCAATATGATCACATGGTCTCCTGCTTTTGTTGATAACAGTTTTTCGACCTTCGGCGAAGACAGTTCAAAAGAATTATACATTGCTGCCGTCAATAACGGAAAAATATTTAAAATTACCTCTTCTACGCTAGGTACGCAGGAAAGTAATTATAATGAAATAAAAATTCATCCGAACCCGGCACAAGAAAAAGTTTTTGTAGAAGGATTAAAAATGCTAAATGCCAAAGTAGAATTGATCAGCACAGAAGGTAAAAAAGTGATAGACAATATACAATTAGATAGTGAAAACAGTTTTGATGTTACCGGAATCACTCCCGGAGTTTATTATGTTAATATTAAATCAGGAGATTTTAAAGAATATACTCAAAAGTTAATCATCAAATAAATTTCTGTAAATATTCAGTTATCGAGCCTCAAATTCTTCTTGGGGCTTTTTGTATATAACAAAACCAAAATGATAAATGGAATGAGAATACCTATTCGTTCAATCAGTGAAAATCTTTCAATTTCATGATCAAACAGCGGATTTGGGAAAATAGTGATTAAAATGAAAGACAATATAAAAAGTATCATGTAAACATTAAATAATCTTTCTTTAGAAATTTCATTCTGATATTCAGAACTTAAAACCCAAAACCCAAGAAACAGAATCATAAAAGGAAATGCCCAGATTCTATAGGTATCCCACGCAATTGAATGCAGAAGCAACGGAATTAAAGTACAAATTCCCAACAAAACCAAGATGAATAACTTAATCTTGCGAAATTTTTCATATGCTAAAAACATCATAATGAGAATAGGAATTCCGTATAAAACAGAACATTTGGAAACAAAAATTCTTTGAAAAAAATGAGGACTTTCTTCTTTAAGGTAATACGTAAATTCATTGGTATATGCATACGAAACAGACTGGGCAACTTCTGTACTGATAAATTTAATATTCTTTAAATAAGTGAAAATTGTCTGAAAAGATGCGGCATCATTTTTTTCCTGATAAAAAATAATAGAAAGTGTTGAAATTAAAGGCAATAACAGTAAAATCACAATCTTTTCTGTCAATCTTTTTTTGTTTTCAAATTCTACAACCACTAAAGTAAAAAAACAAATAGGAATCGTGATGAAAAAAGCGATTTCATGGATGAATAAAGCAATCGTGATGATAATTGATGACAGAAAAAAAAATCTCTTTCTGATACAATAAATGGTCAAAAAAGTCATCAAAAAAATAAGATGATCTAAATAACCAATAAGATGTGCAGAAAAAACCACATACTGTGATAGAAAAAAAAGCACATAAAACATGAAATCTATTGTGAGCCGGGCTTTAAAAAAATCAGTATTCTTTATAGCAATAACGAACATGACAAAATAAAGACAAAGCAATATAACAGCCGATAAAACCAGAATACTGAATTCATTTTTATCAAAAAAGAATCCGAATATTTCACCTGCAAGACCTCTTTTGATAAACCCGAAACGGTAATCGAGCATCCAGTGTGCTTCTGACCACTCATTCGGAAGTCTAATTGTTTTTAAAACACTGAAAATAAGTGCATACAAATAGATGAGAATGAGAAGAAGCCTGCGTTTCATAATCTATATTGTCATAGAAAAAATTCTGGTCTCCGGTTTATTCCTCATCATTCTGAGATCAAAAACCATTGCTACATTTCTGGTAAAAGCCCTGCCTTTTTCGGTGATCTTTATCTCATTGCCATTGATTTCAACTAAATCATCTTTTTCCATTTCCTTCAGCATTTCGAAAGCATTTTCCAGTTCAGGAAAGGAATTATTGACATCAAAAGTAGTTTCAAGCTGACACATTAAATTCAGAATATGTCTTCTTACAATCAGATCTTCCTCATTCAGAATATGACCTTTCACCACAGGAATAACGCCCTCTTCCACGGTTATCTGATATTCTTCCACGGTTTTTACATTCTGGGCAAAAGCATACCATGAATCTGAAATCGCAGACATGCCTAAACCTACCATCAATTGTGTATTGCTTGAGGTATATCCCATAAAATTCCGGTGAAGTTTTTTCTGAATTAAAGATTGATAAAGGTCATCATGTTCCAGAGAAAAGTGATCCATCCCGACTTCGATATAGCCCAGTTTTTCTAAAAGTGTTTTACCGTCTTCGTACAGGCGGCGTTTTTCTTCACCACTCGGCAGATCATTTTCATCAAAACCTCTTTGCCCAACACCTTTTATCCACGGTACATGAGCGTAAGAATAGAATGCCAGACGATCCGGTTTCAGTTCCATCGTTTTTCTGATGGTATGTTCCATTGCTTCCCAGCTTTGATGCGGAAGCCCGAAAACCAAATCATGACTGATACCTGTATATCCTATTTCCCTTGCAATTTCGGTAACTTCTTTTACTTTTTCGAAGGGCTGAATTCTGTTGATGGCTTTCTGCACTTTGGGGTCATAATCCTGAACTCCAAAACTTGCTCTCCTGAATCCCAGATCATACAAAGTCTGTAAATGTTCCCGGATCGTATTATTGGGATGTCCTTCAAAAGAAAATTCAGGATGATCGGCAATTTCAACAGTAGAGAAAATACCTTCCAGTAAAGTTTTTAAATTCTGCGGAGAGAAAAAAGTGGGTGTTCCGCCTCCCAGATGAAGTTCTTTTAATTTTGGCTTTTCATTAAAAAGCTGAAGATAAAGATTCCATTCTTTCAACACACTTTCCAGATAAGGTATTTCTACGCTGTGCTGTTTCGTGATTCGTTTGTGACAAGCGCAAAATGTACATAATGCCTCACAAAAAGGCAAATGAATATAGATTGATATTCCTTCTTTCGAATTGGTTTCTTTGAAAGATCTTACGACTGTCTCCTTCCATTTTTCAGGCGAAAAAGTGCTTTCGTCCCAATATGGAACGGTAGGATAAGATGTATAACGAGGTCCCGGAATATTGTATTTATCAATTAAAGAGTTCATTCAGAAAATTTAAATAAGATTAAATCCTTGAAGGATTTTGAACTGCAAAATTAACCATTACAGTTGACTTTTTCCTTATGAATTATGTTAGGTATTATTTTTATAATGAATCTAAATACGACGGTTTGAAATTCATTTTTATAATCCGGTCTTTTCCTGCAAAAACTACTGTATTTCTGTCTATCCATTCACAGACATAAAGACCTTTTTCATCAGAGATTTTTCGCCATGTTTTCCCGAAATCTGAGGAATAACTGATGTGCTGATCTCCAACTGCGATCATCTCTTTTCCTTTTGATCCCATTCTTATTTTAACACAGGTCGTATATCCTGCATTTTTTCCTGATGCCTGAATTTGCCAGGTTTCTCCGCCATCATTAGTTGTTGCGATATTGTTGATGTTCGCATCCTGTTTTGTATAATCTCCGCCTACTGCAATGCCGAATTTATTATCTGAGAAATCAATTGAATAAATTCCTTGTGATGATATCCCCTGGACGAAAGGAGTATTAAAAGCTTCTAATTTGTCATTTTTTAGATTTAGTCTCAAAATCCTTGAAGAATTTCCTCCGGTTCCGATCCAAAGATAACTTTGTCCTCCTGAAATATTGGTATTACTTGCTGCAAAAGCTGCCTCACCCACATTCAATTTTAAATGTGAAAAGTTTTTAGTTTCGAATTTTCCTTTGTTCAAACTGAATTGCACTAGTTTTAGTTTCAAATCTGTGGAAGGATCTGAAAAAGCATACAATTTATTTTTATTAAAATATAGGGCATCATAAAAAGCAGTTTTTGCTGTATCCTTATAAACTACGTTATATTTCAGGCTCTTTTTATCAATTTTGAAAAACTGCGCCGGACTTTCAATATTGATTGCGAAAAATGAATTTTTATCCTGCGCTAAAGTTCTGAACTGCAAATTCTTTTCAGAGAGCTTTATTTGCTTCTGATTTTGAGGATTTTTAAAATCTACATATCCGAATTTAGAATCTGTTCCGCTATACCAGACTTTGCCATCCCAGATTTCAATCGCTCTGATGCTTATTTTATCTTTCAGCAATGTTTCAAAACTTACATTTTGGGCAAAGAGAAAAGTTCCTAAGAATAGAAGTAACAATGGAAATGTTTTTTTCATAGTATCAAATTTAATCAAAAAAAATTCCGCATGAAGCGGAATTTAAATTTATTCTTTATTGTCGATATTAATGTCAACGTCTTCCAAAGGTTGTTGTTCAGCCTTGAAAGTTTCTCCGTAACCGCCATTTTGCAGTTTAGAATTTCTCTTGCTGTAAAGGAAGTAGATGATAAACCCAATAACTAACCATCCGAAAGAGTACATTTGTGCTTCTTTGCTTAAATTAAAAATAAGATAGATGTTGATTGTGATTCCTAAACAAGCAATTAATGGCAATGCAGGAACTCTGAAGCTTCTTACCAAGTTAGGTTCTTTCACTCTTAAAACCCAAACCGCCACACAAACCATGGTGAAAGCGAATAAAGTTCCAAAACTTGTCATGTGAGCCAACTCATTGATTGGAGTAAGCGATGCAACGATTGCAATCACTGTACCCAGGATCATCAGATTTTTTCTAGGAACACCCGTTGCAACATTTACTTTTGAAAATGTAGCAGGAATAAGACCATCTTTAGACATTCCCAGAAAAATTCTGGACTGTCCCATGATCATTACCATCAAAACAGAAATTAAACCTACCGTAGCAGCAATCGTAATGATATAACCTGCCCAAGCCTGACCTGCGATATCAAATGCGTAAGCAACAGGAGCTTTAATAGCATCAGGATATTTTCCTAAAGGATTAAAATCAGTATAATGCATCATACCTGTAAGAACAAGCGATACCAGAATATATAAAATTGTACAGATAACCAAAGAAGTGATAATGGCAAAAGGCACATCTTTTTTAGGGTTGATCGCCTCACCTGCTTGCGTAGATACTGCATCAAAACCTACATAAGCAAAGAAAATAGCAGATGCACCGGCAACAATACCACCATAGCCATAAGCCTTGTGGGAGACTCCGTTTTCTGTAATCGTTGTAGCATCAGGGATAAAAGGAGTCCAGTTTGCTGTATCGATAAAGAATAGTCCGGCAATAATTACAAAAATAATGGCAGAAACCTTTAAGATTACAATAAAGTTATTTGCTTTAGCAGCACCTTTTGTTCCTCTTAGCAAAATCCAGATAACAAATAAAACGATTACTAATGCAGGAAGATTAAGGAAAAGTTTGAAATCAAATAATTCCGGAGCAGCATTGAAGTTAGTGATCGTTTCTTGAAAACCCAATAATTTATCTGCAGGAAGTTTTCCTTCTGCGAGCTGTTTTGTAGCTTCTCCGAAGGCTTTATGAGCAGTTCCCGGATCTGTAGTCATCCAATACGGTAAGTGCAGACCAAACATCTTGAGTAGTTTTGCAAAATATCCCGACCAGGAAACGGCGACCGTCATGGATCCCATTGCGTACTCTAAAATCAAACCCCAACCGATGATCCATGCGAAAATCTCTCCTACCGTACCATAAGCATACGCATAAGCAGAACCTTCTACAGGTAATATTGAGGCAAACTCTGCATAGCATAACGCTGCAAATACACAGGCAATCCCAGCAATTACAAAAGATAGTGCCAAAGCAGGTCCTGCGTTATAATACGCACCGGTACCTGTCAAAACAAAAATTCCTCCTCCGATAATAGCTCCGATTCCGATGGCAGTAAGGCTCCATTTTCCCAAAACACGTTTGAGCTCGCTCTTCTGTATATCGGCTTCATAAGCACTCATTGGCTTTTTAGCCCAAATTTTAGACATAGTTTTTAATTTAATTAAAGATTTACGAAAATATAAAAATTTTAATGATATTAACATTTATTAATAAAATTTCATGATTTAATTTGAATAAAAAAATATAAAAAACTGATTTTCACTTGTATTAAACATTTAATGAGCATTAATTTTTTGTTTATTTTTGGTGATATGAATTTGTACAATCTCTTTCTTAAACCCTATGAAACCTATACAAGTCTTCAGATCTTTCTTGAAGCAGCAGGAACTTTTTTCGGAATTTTAAGTGTTTATTTTTCAGTGAAAAAAAATATCTGGGTTTATCCTACCGGGATTATTTCTACGATCATTTATGTTTACATTCTTTTTAATTTCGGACTTCTGGGAGATTGCATGATTAATGTTTATTACACCTCAATGAGTGTTTACGGATGGGTGTTGTGGTCGAAGAATTCTGAAGATCAAATTCATGTGGAAGTTTCCTGGGCTTCAAAAAAAGAATGGATTTTTGCGGGCTTCCTTTTTATTCTGAGTATCATTGCTGTTACTGTTTTATATTATTATAAACCTTACATCGATAATAAATTCTCTTTCGACGATGTTCATTTAGGTTTATATCATCTTGACTGGGCAAATTGGCTGGATGTAATTACTACTTCCATATTTTTGGTCGGAATGTGGTTAATGGCTAAACAACGTATTGACAGCTGGATTTTCTGGATTATCGGAGATATAATTTGCATACCTATGTTAATTTATAAAGAACTCGGGATCACTTCGGTTCAATATTTGGTATTTACAGTTATGGCAGTGATAGGTTACCTCAACTGGAAAAAAAGCTTTAATGAAAAAAATACAGTAAGTTCATAAATCTTTTTTACAAAAAATAAAGACTGTCGAATTCAAAACAATAAAAACCTGGAATATGAAAAATTTAATAAAAATAACAATTGCTTTAGTGACTACATTTGGTCTCTCTTCTTGCATGTCATACAACAATGGCTATGCTCAAGACTACGGAGATCCGTATTACGATAATGGAAACTATTATGCCCCACAAGGTTATTATAACACTGGTGGATATTATGGTAATGATGGATATTATTACAGAAACGACATGAGATACAACTATGACAATGGTGTACCTTACTATTATGGAAATAACAGAACAAAAGTTTATATAGAAAAAAGAAGCTCGTCTCAAAGACCTGCAAGCGGTTTCAGAGATACACCGACTAATAACGGTAATTACACAAATCCCAGAACCAATAGCAATACTAATCCCAGATCAAACAACGGATTCAGAAATCAAGGTACTTCTAATAGCGGACAAAGACCACAACAACAAAGTACACCAAGATCAAACAGTAACGGTGGTTTCAGAAATACAACTCCGAGTACCCAAAATACTCCGCCTGCAACACCTCAGAGAAACGACCAGAATAACTCTACAAGATCAGGTGGAGGATTCAGATAATAATTATTCTAAATAACAAAACGAACAGCACCAGCTGTTCGTTTTTCCGTTTTAAATACAGTAATTTTGCATGTCAGTTTTTAGACAAATAAAATATGGAATTTTATAAATATCAGGGAACAGGAAACGACTTTGTAATGATCGATAACAGAGATCTGCAGTTTCCTAAAAACAAAAAAATCATTGAAAAATTATGCGACAGACGTTTCGGGATCGGAGCTGACGGACTTATTTTATTGGAAAACGATGAACAATATGACTTCAAAATGGTCTACTATAATTCTGACGGCGGAGAAAGCACCATGTGCGGAAACGGCGGAAGATGTTTGGTAGCATTTGCTTTCTTTCTTGATATTTTTGAAAATAAATGCACGTTCATTGCCACTGACGGTGAACATGAAGCTGAAATTCATAACGGAATTGTGAAGCTGAAAATGATAGATGTTGAAAACATCAGTAATGACGGAAATGATTCGGTTTTGAATACGGGTTCACCACATTATGTAAAATATGTAGAAGATATTGCCAATTTTAATGTCTTTGCAGAAGGAAACAGCATTAGAAATTCTGAAAACTATCAGGAAAAAGGTATTAACGTCAATTTTGTTGAAAATATTTCTAATGATGAGATTTTTGTAAGAACCTATGAACGAGGTGTTGAGGACGAAACTTTCAGTTGCGGAACAGGAGTTACCGCTTCTGCTTTAACTTTTCTTCAAAAAAACAATCTAACTTCTATAAAAGTTAAAACCTTGGGTGGAGATCTTAAAGTGTATGCTGATAAAAATGGAAATTCTTTCCGTAATATTTGGCTGGAAGGTCCCGCAAAACAAGTTTTCAGAGGTAAGATTGATCTGCTTTAAAAAAAACTTAAACTTTTAACCTACTTATCTATAATGAAAAAAGTCATTCTCATTATCATCCTCTTTGTTCTTGCTTTGGCAGGATTTTTTGGTTTTAAATTTTATAAAAAATATTACGCAAACAACATTCAGAAAAACGGATTTGTTTTGATTCCTCACGGAGCAAATTTTAACCAGATTTTAGATTCTATTACTCCATATATTAATAATAAAGAATCTTTTGTTGAAGTGGCAAAAGATAAAAATATGGATCAGTATTTTAAACCGGGGCGTTACCGTTTTGAGAAAGGGGCAAGCAACACTGCTCTTGTCAATATGATCAAAGCAGGAAATCAGACAGAAAATTCTTTCAGAATCGGGGACTTCGGAGATGTTTACCAGATGGTTGGTAAAGTTTCTAAAAAAACTGAACTTGATTCTTTAAGATTTGTAAATGATTTAAATAAAATTGCTTCAGAAAAAGGCTACAATAATGCTGAAGATCTTAAAAAATATTTTTTCATCGATACCTATAATTTTTTCTGGACGGTAACCCCAAAAGAATTTTTCAAAAAATTTGAAGATCAATACAATGAATTCTGGACCGCCGACAGAAAAGCAAAAGAACAGAAATCAGGCTTATCAAGAGAGCAGGTTTATTCTTTAGCTGCAATTGTTTATAAAGAATCCGGAGGAAAGCCCGATGAAATGAAAACTATTGCAGGATTATATTTAAACCGTTTCAGAAAAGGAATGAAGCTCCAGTCTGATCCTACGGTAATATATGCAATTAACAAGCAAACCAACTTTAAAGAACCCATCAAGAGAGTTTTTTACAAGCATCTGAAAACTCCGTCGCCGTACAACACATACGCTAATGCAGGAATTCCGCCGGGGCCTATCTGTGTGGTTGATAAAATTTCTGTGGATGCAGTTTTGGATGCAGAAAAAAACTCATATATTTTTATGTGTGCAGACCCAGCAAGAATGGGTTACCACAAATTTACAGCAAGTGCAGAAGAGCATGTAATCAACGCTAAAGCGTATCAGGATTGGCTGAACTCAAAAAATATCAAATAATATAAATATTTAACTAAAATTTAACAATTTAATAATTAACAAAACGTAGATAAAGGCGACTTATTTATTAAATAATAATAAACTATCATGAAAATACAGAAATTATACATTTAATAATTTCATAATTATAAATGTATTTTTCATGATTTCATCTAAAGAATATCTTATGAATCAGACGGAAATTATCAGCATTTTTACAAAGAAAACTCTAGGACTTACCTTTGTATTATCTGCAGCAGTTTTTGCTTTCGGGCAGGAAAAAGTGGGCGTAACCGGAACCATTGTAGACAAGAGTAATCAACCTGTACCTTACGCTTCGGTTACTTTCGGCCATAAACAGAATAAACTCTTCAGTGATGCTACACTGACTGATGAAAAAGGACAGTACACCCTAGAATTGACTCCCGGAAATTATGATATTTCAGTCGAAGCAATCGATTACAAAAAAACTGTTACCAACAAACAGATTTCGGCAGCAGGAAATATTGGTGCATTATCAATAGAACCTGAAGGATCTGCAACTAATGGCAAAACTCAGGAAATCCAGGGAGTGACGATAACTGTTGCAACAAAACCTTATAAAGTAGAGCTGGATAAAAGAACCTACGATCCGTCACAAGATATTGTAAGTAAAGGGGGAAATCTTCAGGACGTGCTTTCAAATGTACCTTCAGTTTCTGTAGATACAGACGGTACGGTTTCTATGAGAGGAAGCTCAAACGTTCGTTTTTTAATTAATGGAAAACCTTCTGCTCTTCTGGGAATTGACGATGGGGCAAATGCTTTACAGAGTATTCCTGCAGATCAGATTGAAAGAATTGAAGTGATTACCAACCCTTCTTCAAAATTTGAAGCAAGCGGGACAGCGGGTATTTTAAATATTATTTTGAAGAAATCTAAAAAAACAGGTTTTAACGGAAGTATTATCGGAACTTTGGGATATCTGCCTCAAACTAACTTAAACACCAATTTAAGCTGGAGAAAAGGAAACTTAACTTGGTTCCTGAATGGCGGTGGAGGATACCGTGAATCCAAGAATACAAACAGAAATAACGCAAGATTCTTTAATGCCGTTTTAGACAATGACAGAAGTTCGACCGATCAGGAGTCTATAACAGATAACAACAACAATAATTATAATGCTTCTACAGGTATCGTATATGATATTTCTGATAAAACATCAGTTAATGCATCAGCTACTGTAAGAACTTTTGAAAGTGAAAACATAGGCACAATTACTTATGATTACCGTTTCTTAAAAGATCCGAATTCTTTCATGAAGAGGGTAAATACAGGATCTAACGATAATCTTGCTTTCCAGGGTGATTTTGGTATTGATCATAAATTTGATGATAAAGGGCAAAACCTATCGTTATCTGCAAGCTTGCAAAGCAACAGATCATACAATGATACTTTTGTAGACCAAACTGAAAATAATGTTTTTGAATTGCAGAATTCAATCAATCAGAATACAAAAAACAAAACATTAGTAGGTAAAGCTGACTATGAGCTTCCGATTGGTGAAAATTCTAAAATAGAAGCGGGTTACAGATTAGATATCAATCAAAATATTTACGACAATGATGTTTTAGAAAGATATTCTACAAATTCTGATTTTCATTTTTTGAATGTTTACACGTATAATGCCTATTACAGAGAAATTTTCAATGCAGGATATGTTCAGTTCAGAAGTAAAATCGGTAAATTAGGATATCAATTAGGATTGAGAAATGAGAATTCTCAAATTGATATTAAATATTCAAACCTAGATTATTACACACAAGATATTAATAGCAAAAAGACTTACAATAATTTATTCCCATCGGTATTCTTAAGCTACGAGATCGCAAAAGACAATCAGTTTTTAGTGAATTACTCCAGAAGAATCGACAGACCGAGATCTTTCTTTTTGATTCCAAACCCGAGTTATACAGATAATCAGAATATCTTTGAAGGAAACATTGATTTAAATCCATCTTATGTAGATTCTTACGAATTTGGTTACAGTATTTCCAAAGGTAAATTTACGATCAACCCTACCCTTTATTACAGACATTCTACTGATGATGTAAAAATGCTGGTATATTCTGATAATGGAATTTTTAAAACCAAACCTATCAATCTGGGATCAGATGACCGTTATGGTTTAGACTTAAACTTTAACTGGGATGCAACAAAATGGTTGAAATTCTTAGGAAACGTCGATCTATTTGGATATAAAACAACAGGTATTTTCTCTGATCCTTCTGTTGTGAGTACCCCTTTATCTTTTGAAGGAACAGGTTTTTCTACCAGAGCAAGACTGACGTCGACATTTAAGATTGACAAAACATTCAGTTTCCAGCTGCAGGGCTTCTACAGAGGTGCTCAGAAAACAGAAAACCAAACCAGAGACGATATGTATGCTTTGAATTTTGGAGCTTCAAAAACAATTTGGGATGGCAACGGAACAGTGAGTTTCAACATTCAGGATATCTTCAATACGCGTGCTATGAGAAGCACCACCAATACTGCTGAATTTAGCAGAGAATCTTATATGCAATGGCAACCGAGACAGTTTGCGGTTTCTTTGACCTACAGATTTAAACAAGGTGAAAAAATAGAGCAGCCGAAGAGAAAGAAAGATGTAAATGCTAATGCTACAGGAGACGATCAACAGGGTCCGATGTAGAGTATAAACTTTAGAAACATAAAAAATCCCGAAAATAACTTTTCGGGATTTTTTTTATTTCAGTTTTGCCATTTCGGCTTCATAAATTCTTTTCCTTAAATCGCTGGATGAAAAGCGGTGATCTCTTTTGTTATAAAAAATTTCGATCCCTTTTTCCTCGCAGTATTTCTTTCCTGTGAAATCTCTGTCCATATAATCATCACCGATGATTCTGACGTCAATCACGAAGGATTTTAAAATATCTTCAAGATCTTCTTCTGTATAGTAAGGAATTATTTCGTCAACTGCGTTCACCGCTTTTAGCTGAATATAGCGCTCAACAATGGTTTGAGTCGGCTTATTTTTATTCGGTCGGTCATGAGAAGGGTCAATTTGCAGTCCTACAATCAGATAGTCACAAACGGTTTTGGCTTCTTCCAACATTTTGATGTGACCTGCATGTAATAAATCAAATGAGGAAAATGTAATGCCTATTTTATCTGTCTTCATATATAATATAGTTGATTTGTTTAAAATTAACTTGTTCTGGATTCTAAATACTTCTGCCAATCCCATACCGTTTTTAATGCTTCCTCTAAAGAAGTTTCAGATTTCCAGTTCAATTCTTTCTCTGCTTTATCTGCATTAGCATAAGCAATGGTAATATCGCCTTCTCTCCGATCACAAATCTGATAAGGTACAGCAACATTATTAGCAGATTCAAAAGCGTTAACCACTTCCAAAACTGATAATCCTTTTCCGGTTCCCAAATTGTAAACATCAATAACAGTTTCGCCTGAATTTTTATTGATTAAACTTTTCAGGGCTGCAACGTGAGCTTTTGCCAAATCTACAACATAGATATAATCACGAACTGCAGTACCGTCTTCTGTAGGGTAATCATTTCCCCAAATACTCAGTTTTTCACGAATTCCGGCTGCTGTCTGCATCACATAAGGCACAAGATTATTCGGAACTCCGATGGGTAATTCGCCTAACAATGATGACGGATGAGCTCCTATGGGATTAAAATATCTTAAAAGACATATTTTACTTTTATAAGCCTGAGCAAAATCTTTTAGAATTTCTTCACCCATCTGTTTAGTCTTACCGTAAACGCTTTCAGGCATTTTCAACGGAGTATTTTCATCAATTGGCATTGTGTCTGCTTGTCCGTAAACAGTACAGGACGAACTGAAAATAAAGTTCGAGATTTTTCTTGCTTTAAATTCCTGCAGAATATTGATTAATGAAAACAAATTATTTTCATAATAATCAACCGGTTTTTCCTGGCTTTCACCAACTGCTTTAAATGCAGCAAAATTGATACAGCCTTCAATATTGTGCGCATCAAAAACCTGATGCAAAAGTTCTTTTCTTTTTAAATCAAAAGGATAAAACAGAGGTCTTTTCCCTGTAATTTCCTCGATATTATTTAAAATAAATTTTTCCGAATTGGATAAGTCATCTACAATAACTACTTCATAGTTGTTGTTGATCAGTTCAACCACAGTGTGAGAACCGATGTATCCTAGTCCGCCTGTTACAAGTATTGCCATGTTTTTTATAAGTAATGTGTGATTGGTAATGTATATTTTACTATTGTTTTCCTATTTGGTCGATTTCTAAACCATTAGAAATATTTTTAAACTTATATTTTTGAACTATAAAAAAAACTGACCCAAAGAATAATAAATACATGACGGAAGAAATTATATAATCCATCGGATCGACTCCTTTAGTGAAATTTTCATTGTTACCGAGAGCTTCAATTATCGTTTTTAAAAACATTATAAAAATTAAAATCAAAAAGATTGAATATAATAATACCGATATTCTATGCTTCATTATTAAAAAAATCATTATGAAAACTGAATATAATGCTGTTAAAAATATTAAGCTGATTGAAAATAGATCTTTGGTTTCGAATGTCGAATTTAGAAATATCGAATAAGAATAATTTAAATATAAAATCATGACCATGAGATTTACAACTATTGCAAACCAATACACCCATTTATATCTGAAAACTTTCCTTTTCATCTTTATCCCATAAACTCTAACACCGCATCTGTAATGTACTTCAACTGCTCTTCATCTAATTCTGTATGCATCGGAAGTGAAATTACCTGATCCAAAAGTTTGTCTGTGTTTACAAAATCTGCATCGTTACTTTCCTGATAATATGCTTTTTGTTTTCTTAAAGCTACGGGATAATAGATCATTGCAGGAACTTCTTTTTCAGTTAAGAATTTTTGCAATTCATTACGTTTTCCGTTCAGGATTCTTAAAGTATACTGATGAAAAACATGGGTTGAATATTCTGCTCTTTTCGGAGTTAAAATATTTGCGTTTCCGGCAAAAGCTTCGTCATAATAATCTGCTGCTTTTCTTCTTGCGTCATTATAAGAATCCAAATTTGGAAGTTTTTTTCTTAAAATAGCTGCCTGAATACTGTCTAGTCTTGAATTTACCCCCACTTCATCGTGATAATATCTTTCGTACATTCCGTGGTTGACGATTCCTCTTAAACGGTGAGCTAAAGCATCGTTGTTGGTAAAAATCGCTCCACCATCACCGTAACAACCTAAATTTTTAGACGGAAAAAAAGACGTCGTCCCAACCGTAGACATGGTTCCGGCATAACTGACTTTGCCATCTGAAAATGTAAACTGAGAACCAATTGCCTGGGCATTGTCTTCGATAACAAATAGATTATGTTCTTCAGCAATCTTTAAAATCTCTTCCATATTCGCACATTGTCCGAAAATATGAACAGGGATAATCGCTTTTGTTTTTGGAGTAATTGCTTTTCTGATCTGATCTGTAGAAATCGTAAATGTATCATAATCCACATCTACCAAAACAGATTTCAATTTAAGCAAATGAATAACTTCTACGGTTGCTGCAAAAGTGAAATCAGCTGTGATCACCTCATCACCTTCCTGCAGATCTAGACCCATCAAAGCGATTTGCAAAGCATCTGTTCCGTTT
Organism: Chryseobacterium sp. AC405b; assembly: GCF_979258685.1. Classification (NCBI taxonomy): domain Bacteria; kingdom Pseudomonadati; phylum Bacteroidota; class Flavobacteriia; order Flavobacteriales; family Weeksellaceae; genus Chryseobacterium; species Chryseobacterium sp. AC405b. The sequence goes on along the minus strand of NZ_OZ409877.1, from coordinate 2,437,624 downwards.
GCACAAGGAATCACGTGCTTTACATCAAGATAGGTTTCCATTTCATTCTGGAAAGATTTTACTTCAGGACCATTGATGAAAGCTGCAGAATCCAACACATTAAGAACCGCATTATCTACATCATTTTTTATTTTGTAATACTGACTTTGCAAGTCAACCATCTGTATTTTTTTCATACGTAGTTATTTATTATTTCTATGTTATTGAGATCGCTTCAGTTTTTAATGATAATTAAACTGATTCAGTGTCGCAATTTCACAGACAAATATTTCCGTAAAAATAAGGAATTTAAAATCCTACCGAAAATTTTATTGAATTTTGTTTTATCTTTATACAAAATAAAGAGATGAAAAAACTTTTACTATTTTGTTTTTTAATAGGTTACAGCTTAAGTTCAGCACAGAGCGAACTGGTTTTTATCTATTTTAATGACAAGCCCAATAAAGCCGCATTCTATGCCAATCCGTTATCAGAATTAACACAGAAAGCACTCAACAGAAGAACCGCATTAGGAATTCCTCTGAACGATCAGGATGCCCCCATCGAACAGGCATTTATACAAAACATTCAGAATTTAGGATTAACTGTTACCGATTATTCGAAATGGCTGAACGGAGTTGCCGTAATGGCCAACCAGACTCAGGTTAATTTGATAAAGGCACAGCCATTCGTACAGTCTGTAGAAAGTTTCGCTAAAAATTCTTCTTTAGTTTTAAAGACCCAAAAATTTAATAAATGGGAAAGTTTTGAACAAAGCCAAAAGATTTTAACAACATTTGATTACGGTTCTGGTTCTGCACAAATTGACCAAATTAACTTAAGACCGCTTCATCTTGCCGGTTATACAGGAACAGGCGTGACAATCGCTGTGATTGATACCGGTTTTCCGACTGTCAATACAGGTTCCGCATTTTCAAGATTATGGACGAATAATAAGATTAAAGGCGGTTACGATTTTGTCATGAAGAACACAAATATTTATGAGCCATCCCTGAATAATCATGGCACTGTTGTTTTAGGAGCGATTGGCGGATATATTCAAAACAGTTTTGTTGGTTCTGCTCCGGATGCGGATTTTTATTTGTATCGAAGTGAAAATGCGACGATAGAAATCCCTGAAGAAGAATTGTATTGGATTGAAGCTGCAGAAGAAGCTGACAGAAAAGGTGTGGACGTTATAACTACATCTTTAGGCTACAACATTTTTGACGATCCCAAATACAGTTATACGTATGCTCAAATGAACGGAACGACTTCTTTCATTGCAAGAGCAAGCCAAATTGCCGTAAGCAAAGGAATTTTTGTTTTAATCGCTGCCGGGAACTCAGGAGAAGAATCATGGCATTACATTACTACTCCAGGTGATAACGCACAGGTTTTCACTATTGGTTCTGTAGATTCTGCAGGATTTTCATCAGGGTTTTCATCATACGGACCCAATTCTGCCGGAATTATTAAACCAGATGCAAGTGCAAGAGGAACAGCAGCCGCAACGGTAAATAATAATTCAACAACATCTGTTTCAGGAACTTCCATCGCCACTCCTATTGCTGCAGGCGGAGTTGCATGTTTAATTCAGGCGTTCCCCGCGATGAACAGAAATACGATGAGAATGCAATTAAGACAGACTGCTTCTCTGTTCCCGACTCATACCGATCAAATGGGTTATGGAATTTTAAATTTTGGGAACTTATACAATTCCGTTCTGAATACTTCTGAATTAGTAAAAAGAGAAAAAATTGCCATCTTTCCAAATCCCGTGCACTCTATTTTAAACATTGCTACTGAAGGTGATGTTTCCTCTCTTGAAATTTATGACAATCTTGGAAGGTTTATTTTAAAATCAGATAAAAAATCAATTAATGTTCAGGATTTTGCAAAGGGAACATATTACTTGAAAATTCAGGTTAAGGATAAGGTTTATTATGAGAAATTTTTGAAAGAATAAACGAGATAAAATTACAAATAAAGCCTTCCAATCAGAAGGCTTTATTTATCTAAAAAGTGAATCACTTATGCCGAATTCCTGCTCGCATTAATATTCCCAAAAAGTGACCTTGTCACCAGTTTTTCATAAGCCTCTTTATTACCTTCCCCTTTCTGAATTTTCATTAAAGCATATTGCTGAATACTCAACAAAGGAAGTACAATTTTCTCCCGAATTTTAACTGATTTTCTTGATAAAGGATCTTCTTCCTGAAGCATTTTAAATCCTGTTAATTCAAGCATAATATCTTTTGAAAGATTATACTCGCTGAATAGCACATTCCAGAATTCACCAAATTTAGGGTTGTTTTTGATGTAATACGTCAATGGGAAATAAGATTTATTCATACTCATCATCGAGTTTAAAACTAAAGTTTTAAAGAAATCTGAACCTCTGTATAATTCTCTCACTTCATCAAATCTGCCCTCTTCTTTTAATTGTTGCATCGCAAAACCAAAACCAAAGAACCCCGGAACATTTTGTTTTAACTGAGACCAGGATCCCACAAATGGTATTGCTCTCAAATCTTCAAACTTCAACTCATTTCCGCCACCCCGTTTAGACGGTCGGCTTCCAATATTGGTTTTCCCGTAATATTCAAGTGTACTCATTTCCTGTAGATAGGGCACAAACATCGGGTGCGCTTTTAGATCTGAATATTTTTTATAACTGATATTTGCTAATTCAAGGATTAATGCTCTTTCTTTTTCCGTTAAATCTTTTTTTGAATTTTTAAACACATCATTTTCAATTCCGGCAGTCAGTAATTGTTCAAAATTGTATTTTGCCTGTTCTTTATTTCCAAAAATGCTGGTGATTGTCTGCCCCTGAATCGTTAGCTCAATTTTATTATTGGCAATTGTTTTCCCTTGAGAAGCATAGAAATCATGTGTTTTCCCGCCACCTCTCGCAGGAGGACCCGCCTCTACCGTCAAAAAAGACAACCTTTATTCCGTTTTGTTCTGATAATTTGGTGAGAACTTCCTTTGCTTTATAAATTTCCCAGTTCGCCTTAAGATAACCTCCGTCTTTGGTTCCGTCTGAAAAGCCAAGCATGATCGTCTGTTGATTTCCTCGTCTTTCAAGATGCTTTTGATATGTTGGGTTTTGGTACAATTCGGTCATCACACTTTCTGCATTATCAAGACCTTCCATGGTTTCAAAAAGCGGAACAATATCCATATTGATTTCATCATCGTTATATCCTGAAATTTTGAAAAACGCATAAACATTCATAACATCTTTCACGGCATCAGAATTAGAAATAATATATCGGTTCATCCCCCGGTTTCCGTTGGCAAACTGAATATCTTTTATCTGTGCGACATTGATTAAAGTATCTTTCACAATATCATCAAAATCATCGGAATTTATTTTTTCCGAAACCTGAATTAATTGATTAAATTTCTCTTCGTTACTCACTGCAGATTCACCGAATTTAGATTGATAAACATCATCAATTACCTGCTGATGAATTCTGCTGTCCTGTCTTATATCTAAAGTCGCAAAGTGAGTTCCGAAGATCTTCACACGGTCTTTGAAATTTTCAAGCTGATCAAGAAACAGAGAATTGTGTTGTTCAACCAATATTTTTTCAGCTTCATGTAATCTTTTGAGAATATCTTCAGCGGTAATTCTTTCATTTCTAAAAATCGCAGTGTACAATTCGGCGCTCAACAATCCCAAAACTTCTGAAACTCCTCTGAAACTCAATCTTCTTCTTACATCTTTTAAATTTCCGTAGTACGATTTTAAAATAGCAGAACGCAGTTCTTCAGAAACTCTTTTTGTTACATCAGCTGTTACAAAAGGATTTCCGTCTCTGTCTCCACCCGGCCAAAACCCAAGCTGAATCAAATCTTCATGCAAATGAAAATGTCCGTTACCAAAAGTCTTTTTGATTGTTGTAAACAGTTCGCCAATGCTATCATAATATACATATCTCAGATAATGAATGATGCTCAAGGCTTCATCAATCGGCGTTGGCTTTTCTTTGTTTACAAAAGGTGTTTTACCTAATTGCTGCAAAAGCATATCAATATTGGTAATTGAATCATCGGTGATTGATTTTCTCAAATCATGTAAAATTCTCTGTACAGAACTTGGGTAAAACTGTGTAGGGTGAGCTGTAAAAACTACTTTCACCGTAAAATCTCTCAATTTTTCCCGTACTTTCTCCAGTTTATGATCCTGTAAAGAGCGTTCAAAAAGATTGGTAACTGTTCCGCTGTCGCTTTCAGAATGCAAATTTGGAAAAGCAGCATCTTCAATACTATCAAACAAAACCACCTGTCTTTCAATATACTGAATAATTTTAAACAGCAACTCCAGTTTTTGTTCCTCGGTTTTTAAATCGGTATGATTGGTAAAGAATTCTTCTACAATATCTTCCGGCGTTTTCCCTGCCTGATAACCTTCTTTGCTTTCTTCATAAAGAAATGGAAGTAACATCCCGATATTGGTCATTTTGTCATAAGGCAGGCTCATAAATAATGAGTTGTAGATCTGAAATTTATTCTCTACAATCTGCCTGAATTTTTCTGCGCGCTGGTCGTGTCTCATATAACAAATGTAATAGATTTTAAATGTATTTTGGATAAATTAACTTTAAATTATCCTGATTTTAACAAAAAAAATATCAATACAATCGATTACAATCATCATAATATCTTACGATTTGAGAAAAACTGAAATATTTTGTAAGAGAGAAAATCAATTTCAATATTATATCATGATTGTTCATATTCATCATATTAAAACTGAGTTAGAAATCAACAATAAATGATTTATATCATAAATAATTACTTTTATTTGAATTTATCTATAGATTAAAACGTTTATTATAAGATATTTAAAAAAAAATTAGAGATTAAAATAATCTACACATAGGGAATTGTTAAAGAGAATAGCACAATATTTGTTTACTGTTTCTTAATAATTTTTAAGAATGCAAAAGAAAATACTTTCAGATCAAAGTCTTGAAGAGCTTAAAGTCAATAAGAAAAAATATAATACCCGAATGATCATTCATACAGTAATACTCCTTATTCTTACAGGAGTTGCTGTATATTTTACGATGACAGAAAGTTTTACAATCTACACATTTCTTCCAATCGTTTACATTCCTTTCTTCATTTTTGCCCTGCTCAAACTGAAAAGAATAAATGACGAAATTAAAGTGAGAGAGAGACATATTTTTCTTCAGAGAAAAAATAATAATTTTTAATCTCTGAAAAACACAATAGTTTTCATAAAATTCAATCATACAAACTTTAAAATTCTAAGCATTAAAATATCGTCAATCAATCCGTAAATTTGGCTTTAAATAAATTCAGAACAATGCTTAATTTCGAGTTAAAAAATCCAACTAAAATACTTTTCGGTAAAGGCGAGATCGCTAAAATTTCAAAAGAAGTGCCGCAAGATGCAAAAGTGTTGATGGTTTATGGTGGCGGAAGCATCAAAACCAATGGCGTTTATGATCAGGTAAAAGATGCCTTAAAAAACCATTATGTTGAAGAGTTTGGTGGAGTTCCTGCCAATCCTGAGTATGAAGTTTTAGTAAAAGCTTTACAATTGATCAAAGAAAACAACATTACCTATTTACTCGCCGTAGGAGGTGGTTCTGTAATTGATGGTGTGAAATTTTTATCAGCGGCAGCCAATTACGATGGTGAAGCCTGGGAAATTTTGACAAAACCGGTGAGAACTTTAGAAGGTGAAGGAATGCCTTTCGGAACTATCCTCACCTTACCTGCAACCGGCTCAGAAATGAATTCGGGATACGTGATCTCAAGAAGAGAGACCAAAGAAAAATTATCATCCGGAGGTCCCGGCTTGTTTCCTCAGTTTTCGGTTTTAGATCCTGAAGTCATACAATCAATTCCAAAAAAACAAATCGCAAACGGAATTGCCGATGCTTACACGCATGTTTTAGAACAATACATGACATCTCCATCTTCAGCTGATCTGCAGGAAAGAATTGCAGAAAGCATTTTGATCAGTTTACAAGAAACAGCACCTAAAGTAATGGCTGACAATTTTGATTATAATGCTGCCGGAAACTTCATGTGGTGTTGCACCATGGCTTTAAATGGCTTAATACAAAAAGGTGTAATGACCGATTGGGCAGTTCACGCTATGGGACATGAGCTTACTGCTTACTACGGAATCGATCATGCAAGAACACTAGCTGTGATTGCGCCTTCTCATTACCGTTATAATTTTGAAACTAAAAAAGAGAAGCTGGCTCAATATGCAGAAAGAGTATGGAAAATTACTGAAGGAACCTTAGAAGAAAAAGCAGAAGCAGCCATCAAAAAGATGGAAGAATTTTTCCATAGTTTAGGAATTCAAACAAAACTTTCAGATTATACAGAAGATTACCAAAATACGGCAGAACGTATTGAAAAGACCTTTAAAGAAAGAAATTGGCTAGGTTTGGGCGAATATAAAAATCTTACACCTCAAGATGTCTACAAGATTGTAGAAATGAGTTATTAAGTAGAATGATATAGTTGAGAGCTCAAAGTCTTTGAAATTTGTTAAGATCAATAACTGCTGATTTCATCCTTCATGCTCAAGAATTATCTTTTTTACAAACATTAGTTTAAAAAACCTTTATTTCATTATAAATATTTCAAATTTATTTATATTTTAGCATATTATTAAATTTGTGAAAATGAAAAAATATTTGCTTTTATTTGCCTTTTCGGCCTTGGCGCTGAGTTCTTGTGAAGATGATGATATTCAAAACTATGAATTGGATATGCTAAAAGGTGAATGGAAGATGACAAAACAGGAAGTAATTTCCGGTGCAGACAACAAAACTGTAATTTCTACTGATGTTCCTACAGGATGCAGTGCAAAAAGCATCACCGAATTCAGAATCGATTATTATGCTGCATACACTGCAGTTACCGGTATAGGAGCAAGCTGTACAAGCAGCAAAACAGAAGGTAAATATTCTTACGATTCAGAAAAGAAAGAACTAATCATTCAGTATGACAATGATTTGCCAAGAATGTATAAAGTTATTATCCTGAGCAGTACAGAAATGCGATTTATGACAATGTTTGACAATATTGACCAAGACGGAGATCAGGTCATTGATTTTACGTATTTAAATTACGTCAGATAAATTAACAGACTCCCGAACATTTCGGGAGTTTTTTTATTCTATTTATTTCCCAGAATAAAATTAACAAAACAATGAAGAAGATTTTCTCAGCATTTTTATTGCTTACATTTACTATTATTTTTTCACAAGAAAAAAAACCAATGTTCTGGCAGGAAATTCAGGATTTCAATACATTAAATTCAGAATATACACCTCTAAAAAACGCCATTCTATTAATTGGAAGTTCTTCTTTCACAAAATGGCAAGACGTTTCAGAGTATTTTCCGGGAAAAACAATTATTAACAGAGGGTTTGGAGGATCACGGTTGACAGATTTGAGTTATTATTCCGAAGATTTATTAAATCCCTATCAGCCAAAACAAATTATCATCTATTGTGGCGAAAATGATTTTGCTGATGATGCTAAATTGAAAGCTGATGTTGCCGTTGACAGATTTAAAACCTTTTACACCAAGATAAGAGCAAAATTTCCTCAAATTCAGATTGATTTTGTTTCAATAAAATATTCTCCCAGTCGAGAAAGCCTTTGGCCGCAGATGAAAGAAGCAAACAAAAAGATTGCCCAATTTATGAAAGAGGAAAAAAATGCAGATTTTATAGACATCACAAAAGTAATGAATGATGCCAGTGGAAAGGTAAGGAAAGATCTTTTTGTGGAAGATATGCTGCATATGACTCCAAAAGGTTATCAGCTTTGGGCAAAGGTGATGAAACCTTATATGAAATAAAACTATAAAATTAAATTACGAGCAAGAGTTTCGGGTTATTTTGTAGATTGTATTTCAAAATTTAATCCTATACATTTTGATGATTATTGGGAATCCTCAATCCATCCTGATTTCTCACGATTTCATTCAAAGTGATGATGAATTATATTTTTAAAAATGATTAAAAACAAAAAGCGATTCCAAAATTTGAAATCGCTTTTATTTTTATTTCTTTCTCTTTGATTTAGAGATTGCTTTCTGTTGTGATCTGTTGGCTCCGAATTTTTTAGGTTCTTTTCTTTTTGACGGTCCGCCCCAGTTTTCCTTTTTGTTTTTATCTTTCTTTTCGTGAAATGCTCCTCCACCATCGTATAATTTGGCTTGTGCAGGATTCTTCATCAGAATTACATCTTCTTCAGAGGCAATCTTTTTAGGATTGATCTTAACTTCAGCAGGAAAATCGATGTATCTTAATTCTTTATCCATCAATAATTCAATATCAAGTACCAAAGTTTCTTCTTTTTTAGCAACAAATGTGATGGCTTTACCGTCTTTATCTGCTCTACCTGTTCTACCTATTCTGTGAATGTACTGTTCAGGAACTTCCGGAGTTTCGAAATTGATTACATGTGTAATGTTTGAAATATCCAAACCTCTCGCCATAACGTCAGTCGTGATCAAACCTCTGATTTCTTCTTTTTCAAAGCTTTTCATGGCTTTCAATCTGTAGTTTTGAGATTTGTTGGAGTGAATTACATCAAATTCTTCCGGGAAAAGCTCATCTATTTTGGTAAGCAATAAATCTGCGTTCTTCTTATTGTTTGTGAAAATCAAAACTTTAGACATATCTTCATTGTTTTTCAACAAATGTTCAAGCAAATTGATTTTTGTATTAAAGTTCTCAACTTTGTAAGCCGTCTGATCAATTTTCTCAAGCGGCGTTCCAGATTTTGCTAACGAAATTTCTATTGGTCCTGCAAAATACTGATCCAACATTTCGTCTACCGCTTCTGTCATGGTTGCAGAAAAAAGAATATTCTGTCTTTTTTCTCTCATCATCTCAAAAATGTGCGTCAACTGTGGTCTGAAACCCAGGTTCAGCATTTCGTCAAACTCATCAATGATTAACTTCTGAACTTCTCTTAACGAGATTGCATTATCAATGGCTAAATCCATAATTCTACCCGGAGTTCCTACCAAAATATCGCAACCGTCATTAAATAAAAGCTTTTGCGTATTGATATTTTTTCCACCATAAATTCCGATTACTCTTGCAGTGATGTTTTCTGTCAGTTTTTCTACGATTTCTGTTACCTGAACCACCAATTCTCTTGTTGGAACCAAAACAACAACTGTAGGATTTCCTGTTTTATTGTATTTCCAGGTCTTCAAAACCGGCAAAAGATAAGCTAAGGTTTTACCTGTTCCCGTTTGTGCAATTCCCATCACATCTCTTCCGGACAGGATAGGTCCGATACTTTTCTCCTGAATTGGAGTAGGCTCAAATAAATTTAAATCTGCTAAAACATCAAGAACTTTTACCGGAAGGTCAAAGTCTGCAAAAGTGAGTTTTTCCATTTTGCAAAGATAGGCAATTAATTGGATTGACTTTTATGGTTGAAAAATTGATATTTGATGCTCCTTCAATCGAATTTAAATAAGAATATTTCTCATTCCAAGGAGTCTAGAAAAATATTTCAGCTATGTGAAGATTCCTTAAGAATGACACATTGAATAGCTATTTAATCTTACTATCTGCACAAAACTATTTCCTTGTAATTCTCAATAAAAGAACAACTATCAGAAAAACAGAAAATATAAATCCTAAAACCGCAATCAGAGACATTTCTCCAATTCTGGGTCCTGATTCTGAAACAAAAACGATTGCTGTAGCGATAATATTTGCGCCTAAAATCATTGCTAAGATTAAATTGACAATGCTTGATTTGATCAGCTGATTGGTTTTTTCAATATTTTTAATTTCGCTGGAAATGGTAAATTTATCATCGTCCAATTTCTGCAAAACAGAACGGAGTTTTTTTGGAATTTCATCTAAGTTATCGGTGAAATTCATCATTTTGTCCATACCTGACTGGAGAAGTTTTTTTGGACTGATTTTTTTCTTCAGTATTTTTTTGGTGTAAGGATGAAGACTTTTTACAATATCAAGATCAGGATTGATGGTTCTTCCAACACCTTCTATCAAACCAATTCCTTTGAATAAAAGATAAAAATAATCCGGCATGTACAATCTGTTTTCTTTCAAAACATCTTTCATTTTATTCATAATGACCTGCGGATCAATATCTTTTAAGGAAGTACTGTGAACAAAACTTACAACTTCCTGCACATCATTTTCAAATCTCTTTTCATCAGGAATTTCGTAGCTGACTGCCATCTTCTTGAGGTAACGAACTATTTTATTGGAATTTTTTGCCACAAAAGCAACGATTAAACTTTCAAGAATTTCTTTATCGTTAGGCTGAATTTTTCCCACTGCACCAAAATCAATAAAAACAACTTTTCCATCTCTCTTTACCAGAATATTTCCGGCGTGCGGATCTGCGTGGAAAAAACCGTAATCTAAAATTTGGGAAACAAAAAGTCTTAAACCTTCTTCGGAAACAACAACCGGATCGATGTTATGTTTTAATAATTCATCTTTGTCAGTAACTTTAATCCCGTCAATAAATTCCATGCAAAGAACATTATTGTTGGAAAACTCATCATAAATGACCGGAACATAAGTTTCTTTATTGTTCTTAAAATTTAGAGCGAATTGTTTGATATTATTTCTTTCATTCACTAATGAAACTTCTTCTAATAAAGACTTTTCAAAAGTTGTGATGGCTTGTTTTAAGTTAAGTTTCGAACCAATTTCAGAATAGGTTGAAATGAGTTTTATCAAATCTTTAATGAGAAGCAAATCATCTTCAATCACACTGAGAACATCAGGCTTTTTTATTTTCAAAATAACTTCTTCACCAGAAATTAAAGTGGCTCTGTACACCTGTGCAATCGAAGCTGTTGCTAAAGGTTTGGTAATAATTTCAGAAAAACAGTCTTGAATTGAAATATTAAATTCATTTTCAAGAATTTCTTTAACATTCATATCGATTACTTCTACCCGATCCTGAAGTTTTTGTAGCTCCTGAATTAATTCCGGTGGAAGCAGATCTTCACGATTGCTGAATGTCTGTCCGAGTTTCACAAACGTAGGTCCCAATTCTTCCAAAACCAATCGAATTCTTTCGTAAACGGTTCCTTTTGAAATAATTTCATCAGATTGAGTAGAACTTTCTTCCGGTTTTTTGCCCATTCTGGCAATCATATCTTTAAATCCGTATTTGCTTAAAACGGATATGAGCCGGGCAGATCTTTTCAGCTTTCGCTGCTGTTTGTCAAACATAATTTTGAGGATGAATTGAATTGCAAAGTAACGTCAAAAATTATTCCTATTGAAAAGTACACTGGAATTATCCAGATATTTTTATATCACTTTAAAACCTGTCAAGACCAATAATAAAATATTAAATCCCAAAATTACCCAGAAGAACAATTTGCTAGGTTCAGAAATATTTTTCAGCTGATCGATGATTTTCACTTTAATAATTTCAGTAAAATTTACGTTTTCGTCTTTGAAATCAATTTCGTTCAGGTCAATTTTTTTAAAACCAAAAGTGATGATTTTCTTCAGCCATTTATTTTGTTTTGAATCTCTTATTTCCTGCAAAATTCTCAACTGTAACTTAGTTTTGTCTACACCTTGTCTGAACAATTCCGGTTGATGCTCTCTTACTTTTAAAAGTATTTTATCAATAATAGGAAACAACAAATTTTCGCCTTTATCAGAAATCAGACGGTTGATCGTTTTAAACATGACGTATTTATTTCCCATTGAAAATAGTAAAAACGGACTGGCCATCATACTTAATACCGTCAAACCAAAAGCAAATGGTCGTTGAATGAAAAGTACAACAATGGCAGCTTCGCCATCTGAATGAAGGGATCCGCTGCCATTTGAATAGGTCTGTCGGATCATGATAATTATTGTCGCCACACAGAGAATTGCAATGGAGAATTGTGCGATCAAATTTATTTTTAAAAAGCTCAGGGTTGCACTTCCGAAAAGCTTTGCAAAATATTTGAAATCTTCATTAATGAAACTTTTCTGTTTTTCTTTAATCATCATGTGTGTGAATTTTGTTATTTAAAAATAAGAATAATTGTACACATTAAAACAATTTTCATAAGAAATTATTCATAAAAAACATATTCATCATAATGTCCTAAAAACTTCACATTACAGCCTAAAGCAATAATCTCGTCGATGGCATTTTGAGACAGTACATTATGCCATTCACTGGCGACATTAATAAAGAAAAAGTAATTTCCCAAACCGGTTTTCAAGGTTCGGCTTTCAATTTTTGAGAGATTCATTCTTCTCCAGGCAAAAACGGAAAGTACCTGATGAAGACCTCCTGCATGATCTTCGGGAAGTGTAATGATAAGAGATGTTTTTTCAGAAATTTGTGGCAAATTAAGTTTTACACTTTCTTTCTTTTTTGAAATCACGATAAACTTGGTGTGATTCTGTTCAAAATCCTGAATATTTTCATGAATGATTTTTAAACCATACAACTTTGCTGAATATCGGTTGGCAACTGCCGCCCATTTTTCACTTGGATTTTCAGAAACTAATTTTGCGGCTGCGGCTGTTGAACTGTAATCCTGTGACTGAATATTTTTATCATGGTCATATCTGAAATGAAAAGTCTGCGCTAAAGCCTGCGGATGTGATATTATCTTTTCAAATGTTTCATTATCCGGATGAATCATCAGGTGATGTGCAATTGGCATTACGAGTTCAGTTTCAATAAATACATCAAAATCATAGAGATAATCGAGCGTCATTGAAACCGTGCCTTCAATAGAATTTTCTAAAGGAACGACTGCCTTATCTACTTCATTATTTTTCACGGCATTGAAACAATCTAAAATACTCGATTGAGGAATTAACTCTTCATTAGGAAAAATCTGAGATGTTGCCAATTGAGTGAAACTTGCCTGTGGACCGAGGTACGCTATCTTCATTGAACAAATGTAGAAAATAATATTAAAAATCAGTAACAAAAAAAACCAGCCTCGAAAAGCTGGTTTATATTCAATTTTAAATCAAGATTATTCCCACTCAATCGTTGCAGGTGGTTTGCTTGAAATATCGTAAGCTACTCTGTTGATTCCTCTTACTTCGTTAATAATTCTGCTAGAAACGGTATCTAAAAAATCATACGGAAGTCTGCTCCAGGTTGCCGTCATAAAGTCGATGGTGTTGGCAGAACGAACTACTGCTGTGTATTCATACGTTCTTTCGTCACCCATAACTCCGACAGATTTTACGGGGAGAAGAACTACAAATGCCTGAGAAACTTTCTCATACAAATCATTTTTGTATAATTCTTCGATGAAAATATCATCAGCTTCCTGAAGGATTTTTACTTTTTCAGCATCAACCTCTCCCAAAATTCTGATTCCCAAACCTGGACCAGGAAACGGATGTCTGTGCACCAAATGATGAGGAATACCCAATTCTTCACCCACTTTTCTTACTTCGTCTTTGAACAATTCTCTTAATGGCTCAAGAAGTTCAAATTCCATTTCTTCGGGAAGTCCGCCAACATTGTGATGAGATTTGATTACCGCTGAAGGTCCGTTTACAGACTGACTTTCGATCACATCCGGATAAATGGTTCCCTGAGCTAAGAATTTTGCCCCTTCAATTTTATGAGACTCTTCATCAAAAACATGAATAAATTCGTTTCCGATGATTTTTCTTTTTTGCTCTGGATCGTTGATTCCTGCTAATTTTGATAAAAATCTTTCTTTAGCATCAACCAATTTGATGTTCATATGGAAATGTTCTCCATAATTTTCCATTACTTTTACGTCTTCGTCTTTTCTCAACAATCCTGTGTCTACGAAGATGCACTGCAGCTGATCACCGATTGCTTTATGAATCAAAACGGCAGCTACCGAAGAATCTACTCCTCCTGAAAGACCAAGAATCACTTTATTGTCACCTACTCTTTCTTTGATTTCTGCTACTGTTTTTTCGATATAATTGGTCAGCTTCCAGTTTTTTTCTGCATCACAGATTGAGAACACAAAATTCTCCAGCATTTTTCCGCCTTCTTCTGTGTGAGAAACTTCAGGATGAAACTGTACGCAATAGATTTTTTTGTCTTCATTAGAAATCGAAGCGATTACACCAGATTTTGCATTTAGTTCAAAACCTACAGGCAATTTTCCTACTTCGTCAAAGTGGCTCATCCATACTACTGAATTTTGCGTCACTCCTTTTAACAGAGAAGATTCTTTGATAATATCCAGATGAGCTTTTCCATACTCACCTTTTTCACCTTTATTTACTTTTCCGCCTAAAAGATGTGCGGTTAACTGCATTCCGTAGCAAATTCCTAAAACCGGAATTCCCTGTTCGTACAATTCTTTTTCAACCAAATGGGCATTTTCTGCATTCACAGAGCTTGGTTCACCTGAAAGAATAATTCCTTTTGGCTGTTTTTCTAAAATTGTTGATAATGGCGTATTGAATGGTAAAATTTCAGAATATACACCCATCTCACGGATTCTTCTTCCGATAAGCTGGTTGTATTGAGATCCGAAATCTAATATGATAATACCGTTGTGCATTTTTTAAATGATGAATTATGAGTTATAAATTATGAGTTAATTTTTGGTTGTTAAAACATTGTGTCAATATAAAACTAAACTCAAATATTTTTAATGAAATCTAATATAAGTTTTGGCTAAAGCCAATTCTATCTTTAAACTTTTTTAAACCGGCTGAAGCCCGCTCTTATTGATGAAATCTTTACAAAAAAAGACTTGGAGAATTTCCAAATCTTTTTTGTGATTTTTATTAAAATTTCCCGATGTCTTCTCTGTAGAAACTGTAATCGAAATGAACGTGAAGTGCATCTTCATATACTTTCTTTCTTGCCTCGTCATAGGTAGCGCCGGTTGCAACTATATTCATCACCCGTCCTCCGTTAGAAACTATTTTGTCACCTTTCTTAACAGCTCCTGCACATAATATCTGACTGTGCTTAGCTTTTTCAATTCCGGTAATTTCAAATCCTGTTTCGATATTTCCAGGGTAACCTCCTGAACACATTACCAGACAAACAGCTTTTTCGTCTTTAAATTTAAGATTCAATTCTTTGCCGTCCATACAGTCATTGATCACATCCAGAATATTGTTTTCCATCAATGCCATTAAAACCTGAGTTTCAGGATCTCCGAATCTCATGTTGTATTCTAACAGGTAAGTACCGTTTTTAGTCACCATCAATCCGAAGAAAATGATTCCTTTAAAACTGAAACCTTCTGCCTTAAGACCTTTAAGAGTAGGTTCTAAAATATTTTTTTCAAAATCAGCTGTATGTACTGCTGTAAATTCCGGGCTTGGTGCTACCGAACCCATTCCGCCAGTGTTTGGTCCTTTGTCACCGTTTCCAGCTTTTTTATAATCTTTTGCAGCAATGCAAGGGAATATTTTGTCACCGTTTGAGAAAGCAATAATTGATGCTTCAAAACCTTGTAAAAATTCTTCGATAACCAAACGAATACCTGCATCACCATGAATTCTTCTGATCATAAAATCGTGGATTGTAGCTTCAGCTTCTTCTTTAGTATCACAAATAACAACTCCTTTTCCGCCTGCTAAACCACTTGCTTTAATCACTAAAGGATAATCCTGGGTCTGTACGTAAGCTTTCGCTTCGTTATAAGAATCAAAAACTACTGCTTTCGCTGTTTTGATATCATAGGTCTGCATAAACTTCTTAGAAAACGCTTTACTTCCTTCCAGACTTGCCACTTTTTGGTTCGGACCGAAAACTTTAAGATCGTGTTTCTTAAATTCATCCTTTAAACCAGCTACTAAAGGAGCTTCAGGACCTACAATCGTAAGATCTACTTTTTCTTTTATGGCGAAATCTCTTAATTCTTTAATCTCTGATAAATGAACATTCTGCCCGAATGAATCTGTAGATGCGTTTCCGTTAGCAAAAAACATTTTGGTAACTCTGTTGTCTTTATGAAGTTTCGCTGCTAATGCAGATTCTCTTCCACCTTCACCTATGATTAATATTCTCATACTTTAGTTATTTCTAGTCTAGTTTACAAATATATAATTTGAATGTTATAAATACAATCTTAAAACGCTATTTTAATTCAATTTTAATGAAAGAAATGTCTTACACCCGTGAACATCATTGGAATGTTGTGTTCGTTAGCAGCATCAATACTTTCCTGATCTTTTACGCTTCCTCCAGGTTGAATAATCGCCGTAATACCTTCCTGAGCACAGAAATCTACCACATCACGGAAAGGGAAAAATGCATCAGAAGCTAAAACAAGATCTCCTGTGAATTTTTCTTTTGCCCTTTCGATTGCCTGTTGCGTTGCCCAGATTCTGTTAACCTGTCCGCCACCAATTCCGAAAGCCTGGATACCGTTTGAAACAACAATTGCATTTGATTTCACATATTTTACCACTCTCTGAGAGAATAATAAAGCCTTTTTCTGCTCTTCCGTTGGTTGAGTTTCAGTAACTACTTTAATATCATCTGAGAAAATACTATCGTTATCCTGAACCAAGATTCCACCATCAACTTTCACCCAAGTTTGCTTATCTGAAACCGAGTTAACGATTTTTATAATTCTTAAATTTTTCTTTTTTCTTAAAACTTCTAAAGCATCCTCATCAAATTCCGGAGCCATGACAATTTCAAGGAAAGTTTTGTTTAATTCTTCAGCGGTTGCAGAATCAATTTTAAAGTTGGCAGCTACAATTCCACCGAAGATAGAAACCGGATCACATTCGAATGTTTTCTTATATGTTTCTAAAGCTGAAGTTCCGATTGCCACTCCACAAGGTGTAGAATGTTTTACAGCACAGCAAGCCATTTCTTCTTTAAATTCAGTTACCACTTTCCAGCACAGATCCATATCACGAAGGTTGTTGAATGATAATTCTTTCCCTCCCAACTGTTCGAAATCTTTCATGGCACCGTTTTCAAAAGTTGAAACGTAGTACGCTGCAGTCTGATGTGGGTTTTCTCCGTATCTTAGGTCTGAAACTTTCTTGTAAGAAGCACTTAAATACGTAGGATAATCTTCTTCTAAAAGCATTCTTGAGATCGCCGCATCGTACGCTGAAGTAAGATTAAATACTTTTCCTGCCAATCTTTTACGGGTTTCGATGAACGTGTCACCGTTTTGCTCCATTTCGATCTTTACTTTTTCGTAATCTTCAACGTCAGTGATTACCGTTACAGAATCGAAATTTTTAGCCGCTGAACGAAGCATTGAAGGACCTCCAATGTCGATGAATTCAACTTTTTCGTGTAATGAAATGTCTTTGTTTACATTTTCAAAAAACGGATACAAATTCACTATCACCATGTCGATCAAACCGATATTATGTTCCTGAACAGTTTTCATGTGTTCTTCGTTTGAACGAACCGCCAATAAACCGCCGTGAACTTTCGGGTGTAAAGTTTTTACCCTTCCGTCAAGCATTTCAGGAAAATCGGTAACCTCATCGATCTGGATTGGATTTAAACCAGCGTCTTTCAAATGTTTGAATGTCCCTCCTGTAGAAATCAATTCATAATTCTGGGATTCTAAAAACTGTGCGAATTCTGTTAATCCACTTTTGTCAGAAACACTGATCAAAACTCTCTTGCTCATAGATTTTTCATTTTTTTTAAGATCAAACCGCAAAAAATTGCGGTTTTTCACTCATTTTACTTGCCCTTTCGAGGCTTTTCACTTTTTACTTTTTACAGTTATTTCAAACTGTAGACCGGTTCTTTCACCTCCGATCTCTTACTTTTACTTAGATTTTTTACTTTTTCGAAATATTCTTTAATCAATCTAAGTGTGTCTTTATTTTTATTAAGAAATGCTTCGACAGGCTCAGCATGACCTTTATAGTACTCATCTTAATTTTGTAGCGTCTTCAGGTTGAGCTTGTCGAAGCCTTTTATCCTTGTTGAGAATCACCGTTTAAGACGTTGATTACTCAAATTTTGAATGTTTTAAACCACCCCGTCAAAAATTCTTTGAATTTTTGCCACCCCTCCAAAGGAGGGGAATTTTTATATCTCTAATACTAATTGTAGCTTTTCGGCTTCGTCAGGCTGAGCTTGTCGAAGCCTTTTATCACTAATTTCCTAATACTTTGTTTATTGCTATCGGGAAAATTTCATATTCAATTTTATGAACTTTTTCTGCTAACGTTTCGGGCGTGTCATTTTCTGTAACTTCGAATGATTTTTGGAGAATTGCTTCTCCTTCATCGATTCCTACCGTTACAAAATGTACGGTTGCTCCACTTTCTTTTTCTTTTGCTTCAATTACGGCATGATGAACGTGATGTCCCCACATCCCTTTTCCGCCGTATTTTGGAAGTAAAGCCGGGTGAATGTTAATGATTTTCCCTGCCCAACTCTCGACAAATTCAGGTTTGAGGATGGATAAAAATCCTGCCAATACGATTAAGTCTGTATTTTCTGGAATGATTTTACCCAATTCACTGCTGAAGTTTTTTCCTCTCGGAATCAACACTCTTTGTATGTTGTGGTTTTTTGCTCTTTCGAGTCCGTAACACTCTCTGTCGGCAACAACCAAAGATATTTTTGCATTCTGGATTTCTCCGTTATCAATGGTATCAATAATTCTCTGAAGATTGCTTCCTGAACCTGAAACAAGTATAACTAAGTTTTTCATTAATATTAGATAATAGATTTCAGATACTAGATTTCAGACTAAAAGTCTGTCGTCTGATATCTAAAATCTGATGTCTTTTTAGAATTTCAAATCTATTTTTTCGCTTCCTTCCGTGATCTCTCCAATTTCGTAAGCGTCATCTAGAAGATGAAGCACTTTCTCAGCGTGTTCCGGATCAACTACAATGATCATTCCTACCCCCATATTGAAGGTTCCAAACATCTCTTCACGAGCAATATTTCCTCTTTTTTCTAATTCTAACATCACGCTTGGAACCTGAATTTTTGATACCTCGATGGAAGCACACAATCCGTCTCCGATAATTCTTGGAATGTTTTCGTATAAACCGCCACCTGTAATGTGGGCAATTCCTGAAACTTCCACCTCTTCAATCACTTTGTGAATATCTTTGTAATATAGTCTTGTAGGCACTAAAAGTGTTTCGTACAAAGGCTTCCCTTCAAATTCTTCTTCAAAATTCGGGAATATTTTTCTTACCAGAGAAAATCCGTTTGAGTGAAATCCTGAACTTGGCAATGCAATAATTTTGTCTCCGGTTTTGATTTTTGAACCGTCTATAATCTGGTCTTTTTCAACGATTCCTACGCAGAAACCTGCAACGTCATAGTCTCCCGGCTGATACATTCCCGGCATTTCGGCAGTTTCACCACCAATCAATGCACAGTTGTTGTCTTTACAGGCTTTTACCATTCCTAAAACGATTTCTGCAGCAATTTCGGAATCTAATTTTCCGCAAGCTAAATAATCCAGAAAAAATAATGGTTTTGCGCCGTGACACAGGATGTCGTTGGCACACATTGCGAAACAGTCTACACCAATAGAATCGTATCTTTTTGAATCTAAAGCAACTTTAAGCTTTGTTCCTACTCCGTCAGTTCCTGAAACCAAAACAGGGTTTTTGTATCCTCCGATTTCATAAAAAGCACCGAAGCTTCCCAAATGATTCAATACATTGGAGTTGTGCGTTTCGCCCACCGCTTTTTTGATTTTATCAACGGTTTTGTAACCTTCTTCTTTGTCTACACCTGCAGATTTGTACGTATTGCTCATTATTATTTAGATTTTTAGATGCTAGATTTCAGATTACAGACTGACATCTTTTATCTTTTATATTAACTTTTAATTTGATTTAAAGAAAATAAAA
The DNA here is from genome assembly GCF_979258685.1 of Chryseobacterium sp. AC405b. NCBI lineage: Bacteria > Pseudomonadati > Bacteroidota > Flavobacteriia > Flavobacteriales > Weeksellaceae > Chryseobacterium > Chryseobacterium sp. AC405b. Next base: position 2,417,807 of record NZ_OZ409877.1, on the reverse strand, counting down.
AAGCCGACAATCTTGGTAGATTATCGGCTGATGTTTTATCTGAGAGTTTCAGAGTCCACAGTTTTTCCGTTATTTGAAAAACATTCTTTGAAAGTGGACTGAATCTTCATCTATTTTCTTTTTGCAAAGATATTAATTTTATGTTAATATTCAAATGCTATTTTTCTAAGATTATTTCAACTGCCGAAATCTTGTTTACTTTCTCACGTAACTCATTGTCTTTTTCTACGTTAGAAATTTTTTGATTTTCTTTATCAAATTGATCATTGAAAAAAGGAAGCGTAAAAGTGTCTACAATATTCCCACCATGTAAAGGGAAACGTTTTTCTGCCGCTTCTAAAACTCCTAGACCACCTCTTGCTCCGGGAGCTGTTGCCATTAGCAGCATAGGTTTTTCGTTCCAAACTGCTCTTTGTTTGATTCTTGAAGTCCAATCGAATACGTTCTTGAAAGCTGTAGAATACGTTCCGTTGTGCTCAGATAAAGAAACTAAAAGTACATCTGCACTGTCAATTTTTGATGCAAAATCAATGGCTTCCTGTGGAACTCCGCTTTCAACTTCTCTTTGATGTTTGTAGATTGGCATTTCAAAATCGTTCATATCTACGATTTCTATTTCTGCGTTGTCGAATAACGTTGTAGCATACGTTGCCAATTGCCTGTTGATTGATGTATCTGAATTGCTCCCTGCTATAGCTAGAATTTTCATTTATATATTGTTTTAAATTTAATTATTAAGTTGGATGACATTGAAACCACCCGTCTATATTCTTTGAATTTCGCCACCCCTCCAGAGGAGGGGAAATTTTGTGCTGCAAAAATATTATTATTTATTTTAAATATGCCGGTAAATCCATTGGAACTTCCATTAAAAGGATCTCGGTGTCTTCAACTGCTTCAATGTTAAAACTTTGGGTGTCCCAAATTCCTAAACCGTCTTTTTCGCTTAAAATTCTATCTCCTACTTTTGCGCTTCCTTTTAGTACAAATACATAAACGCCGTTTCCTTTTTTGTTGATGGTATAGTTTTTTCCATTTCCTTGGGTGAAATTGGCTAAATTGAACCATGCATCCTGATGAATCCAAACGCCATCGTCATTTTTATCGGGTGATAAAATCTGTTGGAAACCGTTGATTTTTTCACCGTCTTTAATGCTTTTCTGATCGTATCTCGGTTCTACATTTTCTTCTCTCGGGAAAACCCAGATTTGTAAAAATTTTACGGCTTCATCTTTATTTTGGTTGTATTCGCTGTGCATTACTCCTGTTCCTGCGCTCATCACCTGAATTTCACCTTTTCTGATAACAGCAGTTGTTCCCATAGAATCTTTATGTTCTAAGTTTCCTTCCAACGGAATGGAAATGATTTCCATATTTTTGTGAGGGTGTGTTCCGAAACCCATTCCCTGAGAAACGGTATCGTCATTTAAAACTCTCAACACTCCGAAGTTTGATCTTTCTCTGTTTTGGTACCCTGCGAAACTGAAAGTATGGTAAGAATTTAACCAACCGTGATCTGCGTGACCTCTTGAATCTGCTTTGTGATATACTGTTTTCATTGTAATTTTTTTTGATTATTTATAGTACAAATGTACATACAGTATGATTGTAAAATGTTGATGTAAGGTAAGAAGTGATTTTAAGTGTTAATTGTGAATAGTCTTTTTTTTGAAATGAATTTTTAAAACATTAAAATTTTAAGAATATTAAATTTTTGGCTAAAGCCAGCCATTTATATCAACAAGAAAGCGGACTAAAGTCCGCTCCTATTGAAACAATTATTGAAATAATTTTGAATTTTAATTAAAATAATTTCTAATTTCTAATTTCTAATTTCTAATTTCTAATTTCTAATTTCTAATTTCTAATTAAACTAAAAATGTACCTGCTGGATTTCCTCTTCAATTTCTTTTGGTGTTTCGTTTGCTTGATTTTTAATTAAAAACATAGTTACTGCGGCCGCAACTATCATACAAACACCTCCTACAAATACATAATCCATAGCCATATTTCCGAAAATTTGTTTTACAATAATACCACCAAAAATCACATTAACAATTTGAGGAATTACAATAAAGAAGTTGAATATTCCCATGTAGACCCCCATTTTTCTTTGTGGAATATAATCAATCAACATTGCATAAGGCATTGCCAAAATACTTGCCCAAGCAAATCCTAGTCCTACCATTGAAATCCAAAGCATTGAGGTATCTTTAATAAAAAACATAGAAATCAAACCTAAACCACCGCTTAATAATGCTAATGCGTGCGTTTGCTTTTTACCCAATATTTTTGCAATTGGAGATAGGAAAAAAGCAAATGGAATAGCAAATAAATTATATAAACCAAATAAGTGATTTTGTAAATCTCCTGCTTGATTAAATTTAACAGAGCTTCCATCTTCTGGAGGTAACCCAAAATGATGCGTTGCTATAGCACTTGTCGTAAAAACCCACATCGTAAATAAGGCAAACCAAGAAAAAAATTGAACTATACCTAATTTCTTCATTTGTAAAGGAATATTTCCGAAATCTTTATAAATATCAGAAAATTTCGAATGTTCTTGTACGATCTCTTTCTCACCCTCAAATTCTGCAAATTCTTTTGGAGAATATTCTTTGGTAGTAAAAATGGTATATATAATGGAAAGAATCAAAACTGCTGCTCCAATATAAAATGCATAAATTACATTATTTGCAACATATCCTTCCTGTGCAAAATTAGTTACTCCTAATTTTGTAAGCCAATTTGGCATTTCTGAACCAATAACTGCACCAATTCCTATTAATATTGTTTGAACCGAAAACCCTAAAGTTCCTTGATGTTTTGGCAACATATCTCCCACTAAAGCTCGGAAGGGCTCCATTGCTACATTAATAGAAGCATCCATCAATGCTAAAAAAACAACAGCTAAAAGCAAAACATTAGCTCCCATAAACTGAGTTACAGATGCAGCATTTGGTAAGAAAACTAAACCAATTGCACATAAAACCGCGCCTATTAAAAAGTAAGGTTTTCTACGACCAAGTGGACTCCAAGTATTATCTCCCATATGTCCAACAATGGGTTGAACAATCAATCCCATCAATGGTGCCACTAACCAAAACAATGGTAATTTATCTACTTCTGCTCCTAAATTTTGTAGAATTCTACTCGCATTACCATTTTGAAGCCCGAAAGCCATCTGGATTCCCAAAAATCCCATGCTCATGTTGATGATCTGAGCCATAGACAGATTTGGTTTTGTTTTTTTTGTCATTGTGTTCTATTTTTAGTTTTTAGTTTTTAATTTTTCTATCAGAGTATCTTCTATGATTGTTTTTTCATCAACCACTTTATCTGAAATATCGTTCGGGATGGTCATAGAAAGTACATACTGTTTTATTTTCCATTGATTACCCATTTTTTCTAAAACGCCACTTCCCCTACAGATTTTCATCTGGGTGTCTAAAATTTCATCAAACCATGCGTATTTTCCGTCTTTACTGAACGAAATATTTCTTTGCAGAGAAGTGAAATTCCATGCTTTTCCTTTGTCAAAATGTGGTTTTGAATAATCCATAAATTGCTTTTTGTTCCAAATTTCGGTAGCATCGGTTCCGATAAAGGTAGATTCTTCGGCAAATAATGCAAAATAGTTTTTGAAATCGGCTTTGGCTGCAAACTCATTGAGTTGATTGAGCACGGTTTCTATATTTTTCTTTTGAACATTTTCGTAGAAACCTTTTTGTTGGGCAGAAAGTGTTGCTGAAAAACCGAAAAGCAATATAATAACTCCAATGAAAGTTAATTTTTTCATATTATTTATTTTTTATCTCAAAAAGAAGCTGTGAAGAGATTATTTTAATTCTACAATTAAAGATGTTTTTGCCGGAATTGTAAGACTTTTATTTATCATCAATTCTTTTCCTGAAAGTACATCTATACCTTTTTTGAAGTCCTTTAAACTTTCAGCAAATCGTTGTAAATCTAACGTCTGTTCCTTTTCATTATTATTTAAAACTACCATTACACTTTCTTTTTCGTCATACCTGAAATAAACATAAACATCGTTTTCCGGGATATAATGTTTGGTTTTTCCGGTATGAATTACGGTAGTATTTTTACGCCAGTTTAAAATTTTTTGGCTGAAATCGTAAAACTCTTTTTGCTCTTTGGTTTGTGTGGAAGGATTGAAAGCGTTTTGTTTATCCGATTTCCAACCGCCAGGAAAATCTCTGCGAATATCTGCATCACCACCTGTTTTTTTGTCGCCACGCATTCCAACTTCAGAGCCGTAGTACAATTGCGGAATTCCCCGAACTGTAGAAATAAGGGTTAAAGCCATTTTATAAGTTTCAGGATTTCCGTTGAACATTTCGTTCCAGCGTTCGGTGTCGTGATTTTCGAAAAAAACGAGAATATTATTGATGTCGGGATATAAAAAATCGCTGGTAAAAACATTGTACAATTTGTTCATTCCTGCGTCCCAAGAGTCTTTTTCAGCCAAAGCTTTTGGTAATTCGGAATACAGCATAAAATCCATCACCGAGGGTAAATTGGAATTATAATTTGCTGCTTCGCCAATTTTTGAATCTTTTTGCCATGCTGAAATATGAGCCGCAGAATATAACCACGCTTCCCCAACTATATTGAAATTCGGATATTCGTCAGTGATCGCTTTTGCCCATTTTGCCATCGCTTCCTTGTCGTTGTACGGATAGGTATCGACGCGATAACCATCCAGATCAGCAAATTCTATCCACCAAATGGCGTTCTGTGTTAAATATTTTAAAACAAATGGATTTTTTTGATTGATATCGGGCATTGTCGTATCAAACCAACCGTCGAGCGCGAGTTTTTTGTCGATTTCTGCAACATTGGTATCGAACTGTGAGGTGGTTTTATAATTAGATCGTTTAAAACCTTTTTCGCTGTCGGGAAACTGATGAATCCAGTCTTTCATCGGTAAATCTTTAATAAGCCAGTGTGAAATTCCCCAATGATTGGTAACATAGTCCATCACCAATTTCATGTTGTTTTTCTTGAGCTTTTGTGAGAGCTCAAGGTATTCTTGATTGCTTCCGTAACGCGCATCTATTTTGTACAAATCGGTTTGTGCATACCCGTGATAACTGTAAGCTTTCTCATTATCTTCGCAAACCGGAGTGAGCCAAAGTGTTGTTACACCAAGGTTTTTAAGATAATCAATATTGTTAATAATCCCCCGCAAATCTCCGCCATGTCTCCCGTTGGGTAAAGTTCTGTTGGCTTTTTCAATAAGTTCAGGTTGAGAATCGTTGGAAGGATCGCCATTGGAAAATCTGTCGGGCATGATGAGATACATCACATCTTTTGAAGTGTAAGATGCTCTGTTGGCAGAATTTGGGTTTCGCTCCTTTAATTCATAATGGTAAGAATCTATGATTTTATTCTGATTCTTTATATTGATTTTGAATTTTGAAACCTTTATTTCATTGGTATTGACAGTGATGAAAACGTAATTCGGGTTTTCTACTTTCTCTAATTTTTTGATGGAAATTCCGTCCGAAAGTACAATCTCATTTTTGGAAACATCTTTTCCGTACACCAAAATTTGAAGTTCAGGATTTTTCATTCCTTTCCACCAAAAAGCGGGTTCAACTTTTTGAATCTGCAAAAAAAAGTTCTGAAATACAAAAACTAATGTGAGTAAAATTATTTTTTTCATAAGAATAATATTGAAAAAAAACATTGATTAAATAAACTTTGTCAAAGATTGTACTTTGACAAAGTTGTAATAAATATAGACTTTCCTAGCCCCGATCGAAACGGCATCCTTTTTTGTTTTGGGCAAAAGCCCGGAACAAAAAAGATATAGTGGAGAGCGGGAAACAGCTTCTGAAAAAAAGATTTAAAATCTACCCAGTTTTTTCGCTTCGCTCAAAATCTATCCCTTCAGAGAAGGTAATTTTTATTTTACAGGTTTGATCGAGATGGCAAAACCACCACTTCGAACCATCTTGAAAGGTATTTTTGACTTGCTTGTAATCTGTTTTTTATAAATATTGTAGCTTTGAGGATTATCAATGTAATCTGCATCTTTTCCGTCCTCATACACTACAGCTTCATACTTTTTACCTTTATCCAAGAAAGAAAAATCTACCGTATACTCGCGTTTATTTTCATCGGTAATTCCACCTACAAACCAGTTTTGCGTTCCTTTAGCTTTTCTTGCCGTAACCACGTATTCTCCAGGCTCTGCAGACAAAATTTTGGTATCATCCCAATCTGCAGCTACATCTTTGATAAACTGAAAAGCATCCATGTGCTTTTTATAGTTTTCAGGTAAATCTGCAGCCATTTGAAGTGGCATATACATCGTTACATACAAAGCCAATTGTTTTACTAAAGTAGTTTTCACAAAACGTTTGTCACCAGGGAAATAGTAGTCTAATTTTGTCTGAAAAATCCCAGGTGTGTAATCCATTGAGCCTCCCATCCATCTTGTAAAAGGAAGAATAGTCTGATGATCGGGATTGTTTCCTCCAAATGCATCGTATTCTGTTCCACGAGCAGCCTCTGCGGAAATGTAGTTTGGATAGGTACGGCTTTCTCCTGTAGGACGAACTGATTCGTGAGAGTTAACCATCACTTTGTATTCATTTGCTTTTTCTGCAATTCTGTAGTAGTGGTTGATCATCCATTGAGAATAATGATGTTCCCCTCTCGGAATTATGTCTCCTACATACCCTGTTTTTACAGATTTGTAACCGTATTTATTCATCAACTGGAAAGCCTTGTCTGCCCATCTTTCGTAGTTCGTTGCAGAACCTGAGGTTTCGTGGTGCATGATCAGATCAATTCCTTTTGAATGAGCGTAGTCATTCAGCATTTTGATATCAAAATCCGGATATGGCGTGATAAAATCAAAAACATACTCTTTTGAACGACCGAACCAATCTTCCCAGCCAACATTCCAGCCTTCAATTAACAGTCCCTGAAAACCGTTTTCAGATGCAAAGTCGATGTAATCTTTTACTTTGGTATTGTTGGCACCGTGGTTTCCGTTTGGTGTTAATTTTGAAAAATCTGTCTGACCCAACCTTACGTTTGATTCTGGCTGACCATAAGCCCACTGAGATTTTCCGATGATCATTTCCCACCAAACTCCCATGTATTTTGTAGGCTTAATGTATGAAGTATCGGTATATTTTGTGGGTTCGTTTAGGTTAAAAATCATTTTAGAATCCATCACATCTTCTGCTTTCGGAGCAACGATGATGGTTCTCCAGGGCGTTACCATCGGAGTCTGCATATATCCTTTTGCGCCTTGTCTGTCTGCCGTAAGGTTAGTTTTAAATTTAAAATTCTGAGCATCTACTTCAAGATGAGAAGCAGGATAATCTAAAACTGCAGCTTCGGCAACATTGATGTATAAAGGTTCTTTTCCTTCTTTTTTCAGCATTAAAGGAGACTGAACGGCATTTTTAATTAAAGTCTGTGAAGCGTTTGCATCAGCTGCCTTTGCCCATCTTCCCGGAATTTCAGAAATTTTTGTTTCCTGATATTGGTATTCCTGTGAATCGTAATCTGCGACCATCCACCAGGCTTTCATATCTGAAGGAAAGTCAATTTCAGAATCTTCTTCGCGAATAACGAAATAGTTTAGATTTTTTTGCTGTGGAAATTCATATCTAAATCCTAATCCATCATTGAACAATCTGAATTTTACAATAATACTTCTGTCAGTAGCTGACTGATTAAGCGTTACCGCCAATTCGTTGTAATGATTAATATAATTTTTCTTTTCACCTAAAACCGGTTGCCAGGTTTCGTTTTTTGAATCTGTTTTCTCATCAATTTTTGTAAAACCGCTATTTAAGTCAAATTTAGCATCTTCTGGTTTTGCAATTTCTGAAGCAAACTTAATAGATGAATCTTTAAAGATTCTCAATCCCAGTTTTGAATCTTCAACAACTGTTTTACCGTTAAATTTCAGATTGTAATAGGGAACGCCTTGCTTCAACTGGAAATCCATTTCAAATTTTCCATCCGGCGATTTTAAAGACTGTGCATTTGCACCTCCAAACATCATAGAGAGCAAAAATGCTCCGATTGTCATTTTCTTCATATTGAATATTATAAGTTTTAAAAATATAAAAACTGTTACTTTTTAGCAACAGTTTTTATGTAAAACATCTTGAAATAAAATTATAGTTTTACGGCTGTATAAACTAAGTTTACTTCATCAAAAGTAATTTTATAAGTTCCTGCAATACCAATGGCAATATTTGCACCACCAGCATCTAGAGACCCATTATTTCCATCATCTCCAAAGTTGGTTCCCCAATCATTGTTGAGTCTGAATTTGATTTCTCCTACTGTTAAAGCAACAGTAACTTCCCATTTTTCTGTATTACTATTCCAAACTAAATCCGTATCTGGATCACTCCAACCGTTTGGTGTTGCAGAACCAATAACTCCCCAAGAATAAGGTGCTAAAGTAAATTTGTTAGTATTAATATTTACAGTTAACTTTTGGCTTCCAGCATTTACTGCTTTCAAGTTATTGCTACCTCCATCATATATGATATCTACGTTATTATTAGTACCATAACTATGATCCCAATTTTTCATTGGTGTAATTTTAAATTCAGAATTTGCTGTAGTAAAATTAATATAACCTATGTAAATTCCATTGCTTGTAGCAGATTTTAAAGCTTGAGCTGTCGGTGGATCCCAACCTTGATATGCACCCGGAGCGTACATATACGAAACCAAAGCATAAGGATTTACAGAAATTTTCTGTACAGCCGAATAGACAGGCACTCCCTTTCCTACAGTAGTTTTTAATCTAACATCAATATCAGAAGCAATGCCGGTTGGTAATCCAAGGCTTAACATTAAGGAATTAAATTCTATTACAGTGTAGGATTTAGATAATACGCCATTGCTTAACCCCGCTTCTTTTGGCATAGCAAAATTAGTTCCTGAAACTGCAAATTGCAAGACATTGGTAATTTCTACTTCGGGAGTATAATCTGCAGGGGTAATGGTAAAAGTAACTGCGTTGCTGTTAGCATTTGCACTAGATAATGATAAAGTGGTTGCACTTGCTTTAAGTGTTGGCTCGGATTTTAAAGATAAAATCGCCTGATCTTCATCTTTTTCGCAAGACCAAATCATTGTTATAGCAATGGCTGCAAAAATAAATTTTATAATATTTTTCATTATTTTAAGTTTAATAATTAATAACCTGGATTTTGAGTTAAATTAGAATTAATATTCAAATATTTATTCGGAATAGGGAATAAAACTCTTGTAGAAGCTATAGAAGATCCATTTTGGACTCCTCCTTTCCATTGCCAAGTATAGCTAGATACGTAATGATTTAATCTAATCAAATCTTGTCTTCTTGTCCCTTCCCAATACAATTCTTTAGCTCTTTCGTTCAAAATAAACATTTCTTTAGCGTCTGTCGAAGTAAGAGCATTGAGGTCAGACATTGCAATGTTTGTAACACCACCTCTTGTTCTTAAAGTATTGATATACCCTAAAGCAGTAGCTATACTACCTTTTCCATTAACAATTGCTAATTCTGCGTACATTAAATAAGCATCACCCATTCTGAATAAAGCAAAATCTGCATCCGTAAAAGTACCATCACTTCCACCTGCACCGCTAGATGTTTTGTTAGAAAACTTAATCAATTTTACACCTTCCTCAAATTTTGCATAATCTGAAATAGATGCAGGATCTGTACTTCCTGCTACTTTCATTACTCTGGCATCTGTTCCTGTAGATTGAATAAATTCCTGGCGAGTTCTAAAACCTGCCCAGCCTGCATCTACTCCCAATACAGCTCCCACTGCATTGGTACAACTTGCATGAATTAGAAAAGTAGTTCCCCCGTAAGTTTTTGTTTTAATACCATCGAAAGTAATAGGGAAAATAGCTTCGTCTTGAGCACCGTTTAGATTGTTATCTGCCTTAAATAAATTAGCATAAGGTATTGTTGCCACTTTATATGGTGAACCAATTACTTTCGTGATTTCTGTTAAAGCTTCTGTACTTCTGTCAACACCAGTATATACTTTGGAATTTTGGTATAGTTTGGCTTTTAACATCCAAGCAGCAGCTTTATCTGCTCTACCATACTCATTGGTTTTTGCAGCTGCTAAATCTCCATCTATCTCATTCAACTCTTCTAATAAATAGTTGAAAACATATTCTCTCGATTGTACTGATGGTTTTACCCCAGAACCAATAATATCACTTTCTGTTGCAAAAGGAATTCTACCATAAATATCTATTGCATGATAGTAAGATAAAGCTCTTAAAAATCTTGCTTCTGCACGGAAAGTTTTAATTTGAGTTTTTAAATCCGCTGAAACTCCCCTAGTTGATAATTTCTCATCGGTAGTTTCTCTTAAAAACTCATTGACTAAGCCAATCTGGAAAAATATTCTTGCAAAAAAAGCTTCATTGAATTTATTATCTGCGTTCCAAGTATTGAAGTTTAAATCTCTAATTCCTGGATTATCAGATTCTCCCCAAGCAATAATTGCCTCATCAGTTGTTAATTCTTGTAATTGCCAATATCCTCTGATATATTGTGAAAAACCTTCGTTGGGTTAGTCCATCTGCTTCTAGTCCTAAATCTGAATTTCCATTAGGAGAAGTCTGTCCTGTGACCGCTAAACCAGCGTAAATTTTCGCTAAAAACTGCTTATAAGATTCTGGATTGGAATAGAATTGTTCTGATGTATATAATTCATCATCATTTACTTTAACATCCAAATCATTGATACAAGAAGTTGCTGATATAAGAAATACACTTGCAATAGCCAGATTTCTTAATTTTATTATATTTAATTTCATTTTTTTAAAGTTTAAAAGTTTGCGTTAATCCCTAAAGTAAACATTCTTGCTCTTGGATATATAGAACCATCTCTTCCTTCATTAAATACCTCTGGATCTAAGTTTTTATACTTAGTGATAATAAGTACATTATTAACACCTGTATAAAATCTTATGGAGCCATTATTTTTTAATAAATTATCAAAGGTATATCCTAAGGTTACATTGTCTAATTTTACGAAACTTCCGTTTTTTACATAATAATCAGATTCTTTATTAGTAAATCTAAAATTTGTATTGCTAAAATCTACAGGAGCATTATTAATAGTTCCATCTACAGTATTGTAGATATTTCCCAATTGAGCTCTGTCTGCAGAGATTTGATCATATACATAATTTCCTACACTTGCTCTCCAAGCCATAGAGAAGTCAATATGCTTTCCAAAAGTTGCATTGGTCATAAAGCCCATTGTCACATCTGCTTGTGGTTTTTTATAGATGTACTTATCTGCAGAAGTTATTACACCATCATTATTTCTATCGACATAAGCACCTTCAATTGGCTTACCATTGCTGTCATATACCTGTTGGAAAACATTAAATACATAAGGAGAATAGCCCGTTTTAAATGTTTGTATAAAAGCACCTAAGCCAACACCTCCTTTATCAATATTATCTAACTCTAATTCTTTAATATTAATATTATTATAGGTTGCGTTATAATTGAAATTTAGGGTGAAATTTTCTTTTTTCACAGCTTTTATATCCAATCCCAATTCTATCCCTTTTGATTGTAATCTACCAATATTTTTAGGACCAATAATTCTTAAATTTTCTAAAGGGCACCTTCCGGAACAATAGATAATAGATCTTCTGTATCTGCTAAATAAAAATCTAATGTCCCTGTCACTCTATTTTTAGCAAATCCAAAATCTAACCCTAGGTTATATTTTATACTTTCTTCCCATTTTAAGTTTTCATTATATCCGTTGGCTTTTGCAATCTGATAAAATGTATTTCCAAATTGATAAAATAATGTTGAAGAAACATTATATGTTTTAAAGTAGTCATATCTGAAATCTCCAATATCTTGATTTCCTATTTTACCGATACTCGCTCTTAATTTAAGATCAGATAGTGTAGAATTTCCTTTTAAAAAACTTTCTTCTGAAATTCTCCAGGCAGCAGCTACACCACCAAAATCTCCCCATCTATTTACTTTGCTAAAACGGGAAGAACCATCTCTTCTATAATTAACAGTAAGTAAATACTTATTTGCGAAACCTAAATTTAATCTACCAAAAAAAGCTTGTAAATTAAGATCTGGTTTAGAATCTGGATTATAAAAATTATTAACAGGATCTAAAGTGTACAAAAATGTATTACCACTTGAAAAACTTGTTTTATGGTAATTCTGATATTCATAACCTCCCATTACATCAAAATTGAATTGACCGAAAGTTTTACCGTAATTCAATTGAATGTTGGCATTTTTGTTCAATAGACTTTCGCCTGAAAAAGATTCTGACCCATAATAAGCAAAAGTATTGGCAACAGAATAATATCCGTTTCTGGAATTCTTATTTGTTGTTACGTGCCCGTCTAATTCTTTACTATCCAAACCTGCATTAGCAATCAACCTTAATTCTGGTAAAAAATGGAATTTATATTCCATGTTTACATTTCCAAAAAATCTTTTGAAATTTTGTATATCACTCTTATTTCTTAATTGTGCTACAGGATTTGAAACTCCATTAGGATTGTAAGTTCCTGTTGTAGGATTGAAATTACCTCCGCTATTTTCATAATAACCATCTCCGTAGATAGAATTGTCATCATAAACAGATTGAGTAGGGTTCATAGAAAGTGCATTACCAATAGCTCCTTCATCGGCATTATTTTTAAAAGTATAAGAATAAGTACCAGTAATATTAAATTTTAGATGATCATCAAAAAAACTAGGGCTGATTGCAATATTTCCTGTCGTTCTTTGGAAACCAGATGTAATTAATAAACCGCTATTTTCTAAATGATCTACAGAGAAACGGGTTGGTATTTTACCAAACAAACTTCCAGAAATGGAGGCATTAATGTCATTCGTTACGGATGTTTTAAAAATCTCGTCTTGCCAATCAGTATTAGCAGTGCCTAACTGAGCTACTTTATCTGGAACATATTGATTAATTAACGCTCTAAACTCATCACCATTATACACTTTAATTTTTTTAGCTAAAGTATTAACTGTTGTAAAAGCATTTAATGAAACTCTTAATCTTTTACCTCCTTTTTTTGTCGTAATTAATATAACTCCATTAGATCCTCTAGATCCATATATTGCAGTAGAAGCCGCATCTTTTAATATAGAAAAAGATTCTATATCATTTGGGTTAATAGTAGATAAAGATACTCCATCTAAAGGCAAGCCATCTACAACCAACAAAGGTTCGTTACTTGCATTTAAAGAAGAACCACCTCTTACTCTAATAATCGGTTCACTACCAGGTGTTCCAGATTGGGTGATGACCACACCGGCAGCGCGTCCATTAATAAGCCCTTCTGCAGTTGCTACAGCACCCTTATTGAAATCAGCTGTCGAGAGAGAGGTAATAGAACCCGTCAAATCAGTTTTCTTCTGTTTTCCATAACCAATCAAAACTACTTCCTCAATAGTTTTTTCTTTAGTTGTAGAGTCTGCAGTTTGTGCATACATCATTGAACTAGCCAATAAAAATGCCGGTGCAATTTTTAATACTGTTGTAAAATTTTTCACAAATATTGTTTTTATATAGTTTTTTATACTTATTAAAACTGCAAATGCAGTGTTGCAATATAAAAAAAAATTATAATTATATTAATTTTACATTAAATTAAGTTAATTTTTTATAAATTAAAGCGACTATTTTAACTAAAAAATTAATATTCAGTTAATTATATAAAATTATTCATAGCATAGTATTGGTTTCTCATACATTAATATTTAAACGAACGTTTAACTAATTACCTGTTAAATATATTAAAAATGTGTAAGTAAAGTCAGAATGTTATTATAAAAATACGTATAAACAAAATATCTTTATCTTTGCAGACCTAAAACTATACTATAAATGTCAAACAGAAAGATGATTACGGCAGCTTTGCCATATGCAAACGGACCAGTTCATATTGGGCATTTGGCGGGAGTGTATATTCCTGCAGATGTTTATGCAAGATTTCAAAGAAGATCAGGAAAAGATGTTGCTTTTATCTGCGGATCAGATGAGCACGGAATTCCTATCACTATACGAGCTAAAAAAGAAGGAGTAACCCCACAGGATATTGTCGATAAATACCACGAAATCATTAAAAAATCTTTTTCGGATTTAGGGATTTCTTTTGATGAATATTCGAGAACAACTTCAAAAAAACACCACGATACCAGTCAGGATTTCTTCAAAGTGCTTTATGAAAAAGGCAAATTTACGGAAGAGGTTTCTGAACAATATTTTGACGAACAGGCAAACGAATTCCTTGCCGACCGCTACATCGTGGGAACTTGTCCGAATTGTGGAAACGAAAACGCTTACGGAGATCAGTGCGAGAGATGTGGTTCTACCCTTTCACCTTCAGAACTGATCAACCCAAAATCAATGTTGAGCGGGAATGTTCCTATTTTAAAAGACACCAAAAACTGGTATTTACCTTTAAATGATTACGAAGATTTCTTAAATGAATGGATCATTGAAGGACACAAAGACGACTGGAAAACCAATGTTTACGGTCAGGTAAAATCTTGGTTAACAGACGGTTTAAAGCCCCGCGCAATGACCAGAGATCTGAATTGGGGAGTTCCTGTTCCGCTGCCGAATGCTGAAGGTAAAGTGCTTTACGTTTGGTTTGATGCGCCTATCGGATATATTTCTTTCACTCAAGAATGGGCAGAGAAAAACGGAAAAAACTGGAAAGATTACTGGCAAAGCGAAGAAAGTGACCTGGTTCATTTTATCGGAAAAGATAATATCGTATTCCACTGTATTATTTTCCCTGCGATGATGAAGGCTCACGGAGATTACATTATGCCTAAAAATGTTCCTGCTTTTGAATTTTTAAATCTAGAGAACGATAAAATTTCAACTTCAAGAAACTGGGCAGTCTGGGCACACGAATATGTAGAAGAATTTCCGGGGCAGCAGGATGTTTTGCGTTATGCACTTCTTTCTTCCGCTCCTGAAACGAAAGACAACAATTTTACCTGGAAGGATTTCCAGACCAAAAACAATTCAGAATTGGTTGGGATTTTTGGAAACTTCATCAACAGAGTTGCTGTCTTAATCCATAAATACTATGATGGAGTTGTTCCTCAAGGTGATGTAAATGCTCCGGAATTACAGGAAATCAATAAATCAGCAAAAGAAATTTCAGCTTTCTTAGAAAATTACGAATTCAGAAATTCTTTGACAGCATTGATGAATTTAGCACGTTTCGGAAACCAGTATCTTCAGGCAGAAGAACCTTGGAAAACGATCAAAGACAATCCTGAAAAAGCGGCACAATCGTTATTTGTCGGAGCTCAGATTGCAGTTGGTTTAGCACAGTTGTGTGAGCCTTTTATGCCCTTCAGTTCAGAAAAATTACTGAATATGTTTAATGTTCAAAAAACAAGCTGGAGCGATGTTGAAACTAAAAATGTTCTCATTGAAACAGGGCATACAATCAACGAATCATCTCTTCTTTTCTCAAAAATTGAAGACGATGTGATTGATTTTCAGATTCAGAAATTAGAAAATACAAAGCAAAGCAATAAAAAAACAAATCCTAACGCCAAACCAATGAAAGACGAGATACAATTTGATGATTTTACAAAAATCGACCTGAGAACTGCAACCATTCTTGAAGCTGAAAAAGTAGAAAAAGCAGATAAATTATTAAAACTAACTGTCGATACAGGTGTTGATGTAAGAACCGTAGTTTCCGGAATTGCAGAAAGCTTCACCACAGAAGAAGTAATCGGAAAACAGGTGATGATTTTATTAAATCTTGCTCCCAGAAAAATCAGAGGAATAGAATCTCAGGGAATGTTGCTTTTAACAACAAAAGCTGACGGAAAATTATCTTTTGTAACGCCTGATGAAACGGTAGAAAACGGTATTGAAATAGGATAAATTTTAATATTTTAGATAAACAAAACCACATTAAATTCATGTGGTTTTGTTGGTTTATAGATGCTTCGACAAGCTCAGCATGACAACGCTACAAATGAATCACTAATAAGACAGTTAGTATTAGATATGTCATGCTGAGCCTGTCGAAGCATCTCTATTTATATTTTAATCAATTTTGCCAAGTAAGAATCTTCATCCCGTAAAACTATTTCAATTTTGAAACCATTATTTTCTGCAGCATTTTTTAAGGTGTTAAAATCAAGATACAGCCATTTGATCGGATCTTCAGACTCACCTTTGTAGTGAACGATATAATCCAGTTCTCCATAATATCCATTTGCCGGAATCAAAACTCCGCCATCCTCGTCCTGATCAAACATATACAAAATATCGGTGCTGTCAATCAGGATCTGTCCGTTTTTGT
Source organism: Chryseobacterium sp. AC405b (assembly GCF_979258685.1). Lineage (NCBI taxonomy): Bacteria > Pseudomonadati > Bacteroidota > Flavobacteriia > Flavobacteriales > Weeksellaceae > Chryseobacterium > Chryseobacterium sp. AC405b. The sequence goes on along the minus strand of NZ_OZ409877.1, from coordinate 2,401,424 downwards.
TTAATAATGAATGGAGTTTTTGAAGATAGATATCAATCACATTCAGGCTTTGGAAAATCCCAGTTCCGTTCATCAACAGAAGAATGGTATCGAAAGTTTCTCCTGAGAATTCAAGCATATTTTGAGCAACCGTTTTCTTAATTCCTCTCAACTGACAAACTTCAATTGATTTTGAAGAAATATCTAAAGCAGTAACATCCAGATTTCTTTCATTCTGAAGATAAAGAGAGTGTGAACCAGCTCCGGCTCCGATATCGAGAACTTTTCCCTGAGATAATTTCAAAGCTTTTTGCTCAATCTTGTTCATCTCTTCAAAGTCCCTGAAAAGATAGTCTACTGGAAGCTCATCAAGTTCGGAAATTGAAGTTTCAGTCTGCAGATCTTCAGGATTTTCATTTTTAAAATAATCCCAGATTGCGTGTCCCATTAAGTCTTTCATGATAAATTGTATTGGGGCAAAGATAAATGTTTTGAAAGTATAATTTATTATTTGAATGTCTAATTACCAATATTAAAAAGAGTTTATGAAAAAAAATCACTACATAATTCTTATATGTAATTATTAAAAAGTTATTTAGCTTTGAAAATAAAATATAATATATGAAAGTGTATTTAGACAATAACGTAATTATCGATATTGAACAGGGAAAGGTTGACATTAGTGAATTAAGTCAAAATTTGGGAGAATAAATTACTGATATTTATTATTCTGCTGCTCACATCCATGAACTTAATGAAATTACTGCCGACAATAAAGAAGAGTTAACGAATCGTCTAAAAAAAAGATTTCAAACAATTAAGGAAATAACGAAAAATAAATATTTATTTCATGAACTTCCAAGCAACATAGTTTATGAACAGTTAGAATCTCCTAAAGTTGTATATGAAACAATTAATCAAATTCCTTTTGCGAGAGATTCTATGAAATCGATGATAAATACTGTAAGTGAAAATCAAAAAGAAATCTTTAGAAAGTACATTGGAATTAATTTAATAGAAATTAATAATTATGAACCAATTGATGTCATACAACATATAAACAAAAAATTAGATATATTAGAAGGTTTTTCATTTTTAGAAATTATTGAAAAAGGAGTAGAGTTACATCCTAATGGAAAATCATTTGGATTACATAATAGGTTTGGTGGTGTTTTTGAATTATTAGATATGATTGGTTATTGGAAAGACAAGTTCAACGAGAAATCTAATTACGCTCGTTTGTGGGATTCAAATCAAGCATATTTCGCAAGTTTTTGTGAAGCATTTATATCAAATGATAAACGAACAAGAAACAAAGCTTTAGTTGCTTACAGTATCTACAATATTAAAACAAAAGTATATTCTCCTTTTAAAAACTCTAAATTATAAATCACCATCATCCACATTTTCTATTTTTAACCTTCCTCATTCGTGGAAAAATTCCCTAACTTGTCTACTCTAAAAACGAGATTCATCTCATGACAGATAAACAATTAAATTTTCAACAGGGTTTTACATTCAGCAAACACATTCCGGAAGAAATATCGCATTTTGACCGTGTTTTTGACGTTTTCAAAGACTTGCTGACCCATACTTCCGGCGATATTGAGGAAGCTTTTGAGTGGCTCGATATGCTCGATAAAGAATATGATATTTTCACCGACGAATACTCGCTTGAAGATTTTGAAGAAGACCTCAGAAAACGAGGTTACATCAAAAAAGAAGACGATTCTGAAGATGGAAATACCGGAACAGGAAAAGGTAAAAACATTCTGACTGCTAAACTGGAAGCTGCTTTACGCGAATTTGCATTAGACCAAATTTTCGGAAAGCTGAAAAAAAGCGGCATCGGAAATCACAGAACCAACAAAATCGGAGTTGGTGATGAGCGTGATGGAGAAAACCGTAACTTTCAATATGGAGACGATCTTTCATCCGTAAATATGACTGAAAGCCTGAAAAACGCCCAAATCAACAACGGAATTGCAGACCTCCGAATGACTGAAGACGACCTTATCGTAGAAGAAACTAAGCACAAAGCACAAATGAGCACGGTTTTGATGATCGATATCAGTCATTCGATGATTCTGTATGGTGAAGATCGTATTACGCCTGCCAAAAAAGTTGCTATGGCTTTGGTGGAACTCATCAAGCGAAAATACCCCAAAGATTCCATTGACATTATCGTTTTCGGGAACGAAGCCTGGCCAATTAAAATCAAAGACCTTCCCTATTTACAGGTCGGTCCGTATCACACCAATACGGTTGCAGGACTTGAATTGGCGATGGATATTCTTCGCAGAAAAAGAAATACCAACAAGCAGATCTTTATGATTACCGACGGAAAACCGAGTTGTATTCAGTTACCCAACGGAGAATTTTATATGAACAGCAACGGTTTGGATGAAATGATTGTTGGGCAGTGTCTCAACAGGGCCGCTCAGGCAAGAAAGCTGAAAATCCCGATCACCACTTTTATGATTGCGCAGGATCCTTATCTCCGACAATTTGTAAATGCTTTTACTGCACAAAATAAAGGAAAAGCTTTTCTCACAGGACTTTCAGGTTTAGGACAAATGATTTTTGAGGATTACGAAAAAAATAGAATTAAGAGGATTTGATTATGTTCTTTTGTCTTAAAACAAAAGAACCAAAAATTCAAGACTGGAAACTCCGGCTAAAATTTTAAATAATTTCCTAAAATTTCCAAACTCGGGCGGAAAGATATGTTGTTTATAGATTTTAAAATATTTGCCGCCACTCAAACACTGGAAATTTTTAACGGAAATTTTTTAAAATTTCTAAACGCCTACATTTCCTAAGTCATCTAATAAGGCTAATAAATATAATAGTTCACTATGATTAAAATTAAATATTTCAGAAATTGCTGAGTGAAACGCCTTTGCGAACGAAAAATAATACATTTAGTTGTAAAAAAATCTTTGCGGACTTTGCGTTAAAATAATTTTCAGCAAAAAACGCACACATTTAACACAATAATAACATCATTAAAATAAATGAAAAACGATACTACATTTAAAGAATTAAAACAATCAGGATATACCGATAAGACGATCAGTCAGGAAATTCAGGCAAATTTGATTGCAAAAATTAAAGCTAAAGAGCCTGTATTTGAAGGACTTTGGGGGTATGAAGATTCTGTGGTTCCACAATTGAAAAAAGCGATTTTGGCAGGTCATCACATCAATTTATTAGGTTTACGCGGACAGGCAAAAACAAGAATTGCAAGAAGCATGGTGAATCTTTTGGATGAATATATGCCGATTGTAAAAGGTTCTGAAATTAATGACAGTCCGTTTCAGCCAATTTCAAAATTTGCCAGAGATCTGATTGCAGAACTGGGCGACGAAACTCCGATTTCCTGGGTTCACCGTTCCAATCGTTTTTTTGAAAAACTGGCGACTCCCGATGTAAATGTTGCGGATTTAATTGGTGACATTGACCCGATTAAAGCTGCCACTTTAAAACTTCCCTATTCTGACGAAAGAGTTTTGCATTACGGCATGATTCCGAGAGCCAACCGTTCGATATTTGTATTGAATGAACTTCCCGATTTGCAGGCGAGAATTCAGGTTTCTTTATTTAATATTTTGCAGGAAGGCGATATTCAGATTCGTGGATTTCAGTTGAGAATGCCTTTGGATATTCAGTTTGTGTTCACAGCAAATCCGGAAGATTACACCAATCGTGGAAGCATCGTAACACCATTGAAAGACAGAATCGGATCGCAGATTTTCACACATTATCCGAAAACCATTGCGCTTGCAAGACAAATTACAGAACAGGAAGCGGCAATTTCAAGTGAAGATCAATCTCAAATTCAGATTCCGAATTTAGCAAAAGATCTTTTGGAAGAAGTGGCTTTTGCAGCCCGAGAGAGTGAATATGTAGATGCAAAAAGTGGCGTAAGTGCAAGATTGACGATCAGTGCAATGGAGAATTTAGTTGCAGCAGCAAAATTGCGTTTAATAGAATCTGATACCTCTAAAACAACTGTTCGTTTGCTGGATTTTATGTCGATCATTCCATCAATTACAGGAAAAATCGAGTTAGTGTATGAAGGCGAACAGGAAGGTGCAGATTATGTTGCAAGAATATTAATCGACAAAGCGGTGATGGTGCAGTTTGAAAGCATATTTCCAAGAATTTCAAAATTAGAAAAAGAAGGTATTAAAACACCTTATACTGATCTGATTAAGTGGTTTAATAAAAATCACCTTGAACTTAATTACACAGATTCTGATGAAGAATTTTACAGCAAACTCAACAGCATTACCCCTTTGGTAGATCTTGTAGAAGAAAACGCTTCAGAATTATTAAGTATGGAAGACCAAAACTTCTGCAAAGAATTGGTTCTTTGGGCATTAACAATTAGCAAAAAATTAGATAAATCTGAAAATGCTAATGCCTATACTTTCGATTCTGCGGGAATCGGACAGTTTTTGAGAAATTAAAATTTGATTATATATGATATAGCCTAACAGTTTTAAATCTGTTAGGCTTTTTTAAGCTATTCTTCCAATGCATGCACGGCAAAACTTGCCAGCCAATGATCTCCACCATAATTCCCTTGAAACAACAACGGCAAACCATTCAATAAAAATTTATCCGCAGTCTTTTGAAATGATTTTTTTAAAGGATGATTCTCAGGTAATGATTTTGCAATCCCTTTCATACACCAAGCTTTTGAAAAAGATAAGCCCACTAAATGAACGGTTTGGTAATCGTTTAAATCACTCACCACCGGGATTTTTTCGATATTTTCTAAGCTTCGTTTTTCGTAGAAATTATCAAACCATTTTACAAATTCTTTTTGAGGAAGTACTCTTCGCATTAAATCTGCAATTTCCAGACTTGGAGAAAAAAAATCTGAACCGTCCGGCTCAAGATAGGCAGGTGTTTTCGTATTGTTTAAATAAAAATATTTTGACTTTTCAATAAGTTGTTTTTCAAAATCCTGATCACCTTTCGCCCTTGCCCAATCCAATGCAAAAACCATGGCAAATGCTGTATTTGGATGTACACCGGTTCGATTCGGATAGGTTTGTTTAGGCAAATAGGTTTTCCATGAAGCAATAATTTTATCGGTCAAAGGTTTTAAATTCTGATGCCATATTTTTGCTTTCGGATGATTCCAGGTCATCAGTTCTTCATCTAATTTCAGTAACCAGGCCCAACCGTAAGTTCGCTCAAAAGTGGTCGTCAATTGATATTTCGTAAAATAATCTGCCTCCACTTGCAGATTTTCTTTTTGAATGAATTGTCTAAAATATTTTCGATGTCTTTTGCAACCGACAAATCTGGTTTTGTTTTTAGCAGACGAACCAACATCCAATGTCCATGTACTGAGCTATGCCAATCAAAACAACCATAAAAGCTGGGATGCAGATCTTTCGGGCTTAATGTAACTTCATTCGCAGTATTAATAATATGTGCAGTTTTATTAGGATATTCCTGATTAATGCAGTGCAGTGGTTTTTCTGATAGTTTGATCGCCATCTCATCCGTCAGTTTCGGAATTTCCTGGGCAGAAATTAAAAATGTAGAGAAGATAAATACCAATAGACTTGTTTTCATTATATAAAAATATTAATTATTAGGATAATGGCAATACTTAGCTTACAAAGAAAGCTCAGAAACCTGGAAACTTTCAGTATTTTTTTAAGCTGAACTAAAAATTTGAATAACAAATATCTTTTACAGTATCATTTATTCGGAATAATTTGTACATTAGCAGCAAAAATTACTACACAAATGAAATTTTTAGGTTTAATATTTTTACTTTCTTTTGCAATTACCAATGCACAAACTAATTATAAATATTTAGCATCTGATAAAACAGGTGAAAAATGGTACTATAATTTTGATAAAAAAAAAGCTAATGGTTTTTTTACCTGGCTAAAAATTGAGCATATAGAACAAAAAAAAACGTCAAAAAAAATCTCAACGGAATATTATATTGAAGTTAAATGCAGCAATCGTATGATGTCTGATGAAATTGTAAGAATTAACTGGGAAGATTCTAAACCAGAAATCTATAAAAAGAATTATCCTTTTCAGAAAATTCCGGAACATCATTTTGTGATGAATCTTGTTAAAAAATATTGTAAATAAAAAGATCCGGGTATCAATTGATACTCGGATTCTTTTTTATTGAATTAAAAATTCTAAGCGTTAAAATGCGACTTTACAGTTTCTAAAACCTGCTCGTCAGACATTTGCTGTGATGTTTCTAAAGTAATCTTTAAATCTTTAAATTGAGCAGTATCATGAAGATAATGTTTTAATTCTTCCTGAATATTTCCCGGACCTGTAATCAAAACTTCCTGAGAATTTGTAAGAAGATGCTCAACTTCCTTAAAAAACTTGATTTTATTGGTTTGCTCAGCATTGTTTCCTGCATTTTCACTTGAGTTGCCGTGTTGGATCGTCGCTTTTACCGGACTGCAAAGAAAAAATTTAAATGCATTTTGAGCATCATGATTTTTTACGACCACTGCTTTGTGAGAATCGATCCAAAGACCTGCTAATTTTTTATCAGACATAATTTATTATTTAATGTTACTTCGTATACTCTCAATAATGATGCAAACGATGTGTTAATGGGTGTTAAATTATTAAATAACAATTAATCTGTCTGTTCAAGAATCCGTTAAGGAAAATTGATTGCTTATGTCAGTTTTTAGATTTCGGTTATTTACCTATCACAAAAACCGCCGGAACTTTATGAAGCTCGGGTTTCTGTTTCTGCCAGTCTTTGATGCTTAACGTTTTTATAAATTCATGCTCAGAATCGTTAATGTTGGCAGCAATGCATAGTTTTGTACTTGGCGAAAGAAATTTACACAAATCCTCGAAAAGCGCATTGTTTCTATACGGAGTTTCCATAAAAATTTGGGTAAAACCAGTTTTTTGAAGTTCACTTTCCAGATGTTGAATTCTTTTTTTCTTTTCTCCTTTTTCGATAGGAAGATAACCGTTGAATGTAAATTCCTGACCGTTGAATCCGCTTGAAATCAGTGCTAAAATAATTGAAGAAGGTCCTGAAATGGGAATAATTCTTATCTTTTTTTCATGACACCATTTTACAATAAGATTACCGGGATCAGCGATACACGGAAGTCCGGCTTCTGATAATAATCCGAAATCCTGACCATTCAGCATTCTGTCTTGCGCCTCTTTTATATCTGAATTTTCTGTGTATTTATCTAAAAGGAATAGCTTCAGATCTGACTGCTTTTTTTCGGGTGCAAAAAATTTAATAACCTTTCTCGCGGTCTTTTCATTTTCAACAAAGAAAAAATCAGTTTGCATAATGTATTCTGTAATCACGGGAGAAAAATGAGTGATGGGAGTATTTTCTGAAAGGTAAGCCGGAAGAAGGAAAAGCATTTTAGTAATTTAAGAGTTAAAAAATTATGAGTTTTGAATTTTTAAGACCAGAAGTTTTTTAGCGATTTCTTCACACGCTTCATCAAGCTGATGATAGACTTTTTCAAATCCGTCTAATTCACTCCAATATGGATCCGGAACTTCTTGCGGAAGATATTTCAGATCTGCCGCTTCCATCAAAAGAGAAATTTTTCTTTTCTGCGCATCATTTTGGGCAAGTGAGATTACATCCTTAAGATTACTCTTATCCATACAGAATATTTTATCAAAATCATCCAGATCCTGAACGGTAATTGGTCTTGAACACTGGTCAGAAATATCGATGCCGTACTTTTCTGCTATCTTAATGGATCTTTTATCGGGAGTTCCACCTTGATGCATATCGATAGTTCCGGCAGAATCAACAAAGAAATTTTCGGGAAGTTTTGATTTCATTATTCCTTCAGCAAGCGGACTTCTGCAAATATTACCCAAACAAACCATCAGTATCTTCATTGAAATAAAAATTTAGTATTAAATAATTTTAGACTGACAAAATTAAATAAAAAATGGAGAACAAAACTATTCTCCATTTTTCAGTTATATTTTGATTAAGATCAATGCTTGATCTTCTCTGTCAGTTCTTTTACGTATTTCTTAACTTCTTTATCTATTTTAGAAACGTCTTTTATCGTATCGCAAGCATACATTACCGTTGAGTGATCTTTACCACCCATTTCTTCACCAATTTTGGTAAACGTTGCGTTGGTAAACTCTTTAGCAAAATACATCGCTAACTGTCTTGGTAAGGCGATTTCTCGTTTTCTTGTTTTAGATAAAAGCTGCTCTCTTTTGATGCCGAAATATTCACAAACCACTTCCTGAATGTAAGGAATGTTGATGACTTTTTTCTGATTGGCAGCAATTTTATTAATGGTTTCTTTTAATAATTCAAGACTCAGATCAGACTTATAAATCGTAGAATAAGCAATTACTGAGTTGATAACTCCGATCAGTTCTCTAACGTTGGTTTTAGCTTCTGCCGCTAAAAAATCTAACATATCGTCTGTTAAAACAATACCGTCTCTGCTTAATTTATCAACGATGATTCTTTTACGGGTATCCAAATCCGGAGATTTGATCTCTGCAGAAAGTCCCCATTTGAAACGGGAAACGATTCTGTCCTGAATATCCATAATATCTACAGGTGCTTTATCTGAAGTCAGGATAATCTGTTTACCGTTTTGATGTAAATAATCAAAAATATGGAAGAAGCTATCCTGAGTCGCCGATTTACCGGATAAAAACTGAATATCATCGATTATCAAAACATCTACCATTTGGTAAAAGTTGGCAAATTCTGTCTGTTTATGAGCTTTCGCAGCAGAAATAAACTGCTGGATAAATTTTTCTGAAGAAAGATAAAGAACTACTTTGTCAGGAAACTGGCTTTTCACTTCCAGACCAACAGCTTGTCCTAAATGGGTTTTTCCCACACCATAACCTCCATACAAAAACAATGGGTTGAATGCTGTAGATCCCGGTCTTTTTGCAATTGATCTCGCAACCGTTGAAGCGAATTTATTACTTTCTCCTTCTACATAATTATCAAATGAAAAATCAGCTTTCAGGTTAGAGTCAATATTTACTTTTTTAATTCCTGGAACTACAAACGGATTAACGATGTTTGAAGAGAAACCTTGTGGCATTGTTTCCTGCATTTTTGGGGTAGGAACCGTTTTGCCTTTCATATTCATGGTAACAGGTTTTTCTAAACCGCTTGGTTTATTTTCCATTACAGAATACCAAAGTTTAACACCTTTACCGATGTTTTTCTTCAGGGCAGCAGAAAGTAGTGAAAGATAGTTATCTTCAATATATTCTTTGTAAAAATCACTCGGTACCATCAGCGTAAGATTATTATCAACCAATGAAATTGGCTGTACTTTATCAAACAGTAAGTCGAAAGATTTTTCGAGTTTTTTAAGGTCAGAATTGTCTTCAGCAGCATTAAGGTTATCTCGCATAAACTGAAGGCATTTCTGCCAGATCATCATTAAATTTTCGTCCATTTTTATGCTGATTAATTCTGAGATTAGTAGTTTTTATTCGGAAGACAAAGGTGTCATTTTTTAATTTTAAAAAAAAATATTGCAGGTATTGATTATTAAAAAATATATTTGTATGTTTAAATTATAACTTAACATGATACACACAACCCACACTATACGAGTACGTTACGCAGAAACAGACCCTATGAAGTACGTATATTATGGCAACTATGCTGCATATTTTGAATTGGGAAGAGTCGAACTTTTCAGGAGCATAGGAATATCATATGACGAGATAGAAAAGCTTGGAATCTGGCTTCCGGTTTCTGATTACAATATTAAGTATTTAAAACCAGCTTTATACGATCAAAAATTAGAAATTCATACATATATAAAAAAAATTCCCGGCGTAAGAATAGAATTTGAATACGAAATTTATAACGAAGAAAAAATAAAAATCACAGAAGCCCGCACTACCCTATTCTTTTTAAATGCTGAAACAAATAAAGTCATCAAATGTCCTGACTTTTTAATGAAACTTATCGAAGAAAACTGGAAAGAAGATTAAAATTAAAAGTTTATTTCGAAAAATTCACACAATGATTTTTATGAAACCCTATTCCTCAAATTCTTATATTTGGTGACAAATCTAATCTATGAGTTCTGTTTTTGCTATAGTCGTAATATTGATAGTGCTTCTGATACTTGTATATCATCAACTGAATAAACGCATCGAGATTTTAGAACAAAAAATTGCAGATTTATCTAAGAAAGAAATTTCTTCAAGTGAAGAAGTGAAGAATGAAGGAATTCTTACAGAACCTGTTCGTTTTGCTAATCAGATTCAAGATCCAAATAAAGTTGTAACCGATTTTAAAGAATCAGAACCTCAAAAAGACTGGCTTGCTCCCGTTTTTGATTTTTTGAAACAAAATGCTTTAACCATAATCGGGATTTTTACATTGGTTTTAGGAATCGGATATTTTGTAAAATATGCCATCGACAAAAACTGGATCGGAGTAACTTCACGGGCAGGAATCGGATTCGTCACTGGTGTATTAATCATAGGAATAGGACATTTTTTAAGAAAAAACTATACGGTTTTCTCATCAATAATTACAGGCGGCGGTGTAGCTGTACTCTATTTTACAACCACCATTGCGTTTCGTGAATATGAGATTTTTTCACAAAGCACAGCATTTCTGATTACTTGTCTGATAACCATTCTGTCCATTGCTCTTTCTTACTATTATAAAAGTGAGATTCTACTCATCTTCTCTCTGTTTGGTGGATTTTTAGCACCGTTGATGATCAGTACCGGACAAAGCAATTATGTTTTTCTGTTTACCTATCTTTCTGTTTTGAATATCGGAATGTTAATTATCGCTTATCTTAAACACTGGAAAAGTATTGGCTGGATCTCTTTTATTTTTACCTCAATCTATCTTTTCTCATGGACTATGGAACAGCCTGCATTGGCAAGTATTCCTTTTTACATGGTTACTTATCTTTTGTTTTATGCATTTGCACTTCAGAATTACATCAAAAAAAATACTTTAGAATCACTTGATATTCTGATGCTTATTTTGACCAACTTTTCAGGAGTTGCAGGTTTGGTTTATATTTTTAATGAGATGCAGATGTTTCCTGCATCAGTATTTCCTATTGCTTTTGCGTTTATTAATTCTGTCGGATGGTACAGAGAATATCAAAAGAAAAATTTCAGCACTAATTATTCGGTTTTCATAAGCATCACCATTAGTTTGATCACTTTAGCTTTTGCGCTTGAGCTTAAAACCCATCTTATCACCAGTGTTTGGGCAATCGAAGCAAGTCTGCTTCTCTACATTTGGAAAAAAACAAACCATAAGATATTCAAAGTTTTCTTCTATGTCCTGTTTCCGTTGGTAATTTTATCTCAAATGATAACCTGGGCAAGATATTTTGATTCAGATTCTTTGAATGTTATATTCAATCCTGTTTTTATTACAAGTCTGGTTGTCATTGGAAGTTGTTTTATGAATTTATTTTTATTGAAAAAAAATTCTGAAGAAGAAAATTCCGGACCTGAGTTTTATGAAAGTGTTTTTAAAATATTATGTATCTCAGTGATCTATTTTTCAGTGTTATTTGAAATCATTTACCATATTTCAGATGCAAGCTTGGTTTTCGTCATAACCATCAGTTTCTTATTTACATTGTTTTATTTATTTATACTCATTCTTTTTGGTAAGAAAATCAGCATTGGCAAAGATTTCAGGAAAGGGATGATCTATCTTTTTCTATTGCTTCTTTTGATACATATTTCTACATCGCAGGTTGCATCAGAAATTATCACTAAGAAAATAAATTCGGAGTTTTTCTTTGTTCATTTGCTGTATATTTTTCCATTGGTTTATCTCATCTTAAAAATAATTCCAAAATCAGATTTTATAAAAAATCGCTTCTCATATTGGTTGGTTTCTTTCATTATTGTTTTGGCTTTCAGTCTGGAATTATTCCGTACTTATTTATTGATGAATACAGATCGATCAGATGAAATGTATCTCCTTGAGAATCATTTCAGCATATTATATTTACCCATAATATGGGCTGTTTTGGCGTGTTCGTTTATTTATTTCGGATTGAAAAAAGAAATTCCGGAGTTCAATAAAATAGGCTTTAGCTTACTCGGAATCATGATTTTAAAACTATACTTTTACGATGTCTGGCAAATGGATAATGTCTCAAGAATAATCGCATTTATCATTCTTGGAATTATTTTACTCCTAAGTTCTTTCATGTTTCAGAGGTTTAAAAATATACTAAAAAACTTAGTGGATAAAGGAGATGAAGCTCCTCATAAAAATCAATAGAAATACCACTAAAACCTATTATCTGTTACTGTTTTTTAAATTATTTAAAATTTTCTATTGACAATTTGTAAAAAATAAGTATATTTAACACGTTTTTAATACTTCAGTTTAAAAATAAATCGCCGATCAATAAGCTTGAATAAAATCATTTTAAAAGTTAGCGTTTTTATATAACTTAAAAATAAAATTTACCTTTATGAAAAAAATCCTATACTCTTTATTAATCTTTGCTTCAGCAACTTTATTTGCTCAAAAAAATCCTACTGTAAAATTTGCAATCTGTAACGATGCGGTTGGTACTGTAGCAATGTTTGAAGGAAAAAAAGAAGCTGTTCAAAGTGTAAATGTCTTTAAGCCTAAAGCAAATCTTCCTCAGAGTCTGAAAAAATATGATTATTTAGCTGAAAACGGTTTGGCTGAAGTAAAATTTAAAAAAGATTTTGGAACTTTGGATATCATGTCTTTAGCTAATTTTAATACTCAGAGCGGACTTCCAAAAGATACACCTGTATTCATTGAAGGATATGAATTCAAAAACACAGAAACCAACATATATGCAGATATGATTGCAGATATAAAAGTAGATACTGTAGATGGTAGAAAATCTTTGGTAATTACAACAGTAAAGAAATAAATATTTTAAAATAATATTGTCAAAACGGATATTCAGATTGAGTATCCGTTTTTTTTTAGTATTTATTTTGCCATTTCTTTTTAAGCTCTTCAGATATTTTTTTCTCGGTGGCATTACTTCCGGGCTCATAAAATTTCACATCTTTTATTTCTTCCGGCAAAAAATCCTGACTTACAAAATTACCTTCATAAGAGTGAGCATATTTATATTCTTTACCATAATCGAGATCCTTCATCAATTTCGTAGGTGCGTTTCTTAGATGTAATGGTACAGGCAGATTTCCGGTTTTTTTCACAAAAGCCAAAGCATCATTAATCGCTGCATAAGCAGAATTGCTTTTCGGAGAAACTGCCAAATAAATAGCAGTTTCACTCAATAAAATCCGTGCTTCGGGATTTCCGATCACATTGATCGCCTGAAAACAGTTATTCGCAATGACCAATGCATTAGGGTTTGCCAAACCAATATCTTCTGAGGCCAAAATAAGCATTCTGCGGGCAATAAATTTAATATCTTCGCCACCTGCAATCATTCTCGCCAACCAATAGACTGCTCCATTCGGGTCTCCTCCACGCATAGATTTAATGAATGCCGAAATAATATCATAATGTTGTTCCCCGTTCTTATCATAGAGTGCCATTGTTTCCTGAAGAACTTCCATCACATCGTCATCAGAAATTTCTTTGGTATCAGAATTGATAAACTGACTCAGCACCAACTCAACAGAATTGATCAGTTTTCTTCCGTCACCACCAGAATACTGAATAAATGCCTGCTTTTCTTTAATTTTGAAATCAGTTTTTTCGTCTTTATTAAATCTTTCAAGAGCAATATCTATCAGTTCTTCTAGCTTTTCGTGCGTTAAAGCTTTTAAAATATAAACCTGACTTCTTGAAAGCAATGCCGAAACCACTTCAAAACTCGGATTTTCTGTGGTTGCACCAATCAAGACAATCCATCCTTTTTCTACCGCATGAAGCAATGAATCTTGCTGAGATTTATTGAAACGGTGAATCTCATCGATAAAAAGAATCGGAGATTTTCCGGAAAAAAGATTTTGCTTTTTGGCTTCTTCAATCACATCCCTCACATCTTTTACACCCGATGAAACAGCCGAAAGCTTATAAAATTTTCTTCCTGATTTTTCAGAAATTATTTCAGCCAGCGTTGTTTTACCTGTTCCCGGATGGTCCCACAAAATGAGAGAATTCAGGGTGTCATTCTCCAGCATTTTCCGTATTGTCCCTTTTTCACCCGTAAGATGTTCCTGTCCCAGGACTTCGTCTAAGGCTTTAGGTCTTAATCTTTCGGCTAATGGAGTATTTTGGCTCAAAGTTTTATGATTTGATTTAAATAAAATTAATTTTAAAAAATGTTCAGGTTCTCAATAAACAGAATGTATTTCAGTTAATAAAATTAAATTTGACAAACACATTAATCTAATCAACAAACACCTATTTAAGACTCTGAAACTTCTAACAAATTTAAACTAATTTTCAATTTTTTAGCCTATTTTTGCATTGTTTTGAAACTTACATTCAATAAAATCATTACTTCGCCTTTGGTAATTTTGGTCAGATTTTACCAATGGTTTATCTCACCTTTACTTCCAAAAAACTGTCGATATGAGCCAACTTGTTCGCATTATATGGTAGAATCTCTGCAGACACACGGTATTTTTAAAGGTTTGTGGCTTGGTATAAAAAGAATTGCTAAGTGTCATCCCTGGGGCGGAAGCGGCTATGATCCTGTTCCTCCAAAAAAATAAATATTTTTTATTAAACGACTTATAAATACATTAAAAATGAGTACTTTTTTCTTCAGAATTTACCTTTTTGCCTTTGCCTTAATGGCTCAGAGTTTTTTTTCGCAAGATAATCAAGACAGTTTATCAGACGGAATTTTAAAGATAAATTCGACAAAAATTCCTGTCAAAATATACACTAATTCTGAAGTAGGAAATCTGAACAGTTTTGCAAATCTTAAAACGACGAATAACACATTAGTGATCCTCAATAAGTCGAATTTGGAAACCTCACATTTCGAGTACAGCTTAAATATATTAAATAAGTTTAAAGACACAAATTATCAGTTTTTTGACAAAGATTTTAAATTAGTTGAAAATATTAAGATAACTGAAGATAATATTGAAACCTTAAAATATGCTGTAAAATCTTCGAACCCGATTCAATCATCTGACACCGTTCAGCTTGAAACTCCTTTTAAAATTTGGGATCCTTCTACAGGAATTCATTTGGGACCGATAACTCTGCATTATTACAGTTTGATGTTTATTTTCGCTTTCGGAATCGGTTATTTTCTGATGACCAAAATGTATACGATAGACGGTGTAGATACAAAATATGTTGAGCCTTTCTTTACATGGACTTTAATTGGGACGATACTTGGAGCAAGATTGGGTCACGTTATTTTTTATCAGCCAGAATTATTCAAAGAAGATTTCTGGAGTGTCTTTTTACCGATAAGCACCAAAAACGGAATCAAATTCACAGGATTTGCCGGATTGGCAAGTCACGGAGCTACCCTTGCGGTAATTGTTACAACACTCTATTATTCATACAAAATTGTGAAAAAACATCCGCTTTGGGTATTTGACAGATTAGGAATTGTAGTAGCAATCGGCGGAGCATTTGTAAGAATGGGTAACTTTTTTAATTCTGAAATCATCGGAAAACCGGTTGATCCTACATCACCATTTGCACTTTTATTTCCACAGCAAAGTGGTGAATATGGAGTAACAGTTCCGCGTTATCCTACTCAATTGTTTGAAGCTGCAGGTTACGTAACTTTATTCGTTATTCTCTGGGTTTTATATAGAAAAACAGACAAAAAATATCAACAGGGATGGTTATTTGGTTTGTTCTTTTTCGTTCTTTGGGCAATCAGATTCTTTGTAGAATTCTTAAAAGAACCTCAAGGTCATGAAGTGATATCATTCGGAGGATTAAATACCGGACAAATTCTTTCCATTCCATTTATGATAGCAGGTTTAGTTATTATGGTTTATTCTAAAAAAAATAAAATCGCTCCGGAAACCGACAAAACTTTTTAAAATATCAAAAATAAAATACCGAAAGTCACAACTCTGTTGTGGCTTTTTTGTTGAGTTCCAAAAATACATTTCCAAGTTCATCAATGACATCTGTCGGAAGCATTGCTTCTTTTGAGAATTTTTCAGCGGCAAGATCTGCAGCCTTTCCATGAAGCCATACTCCCAGAATACACGCATTTTCCGGAGAATATTTTTGAGCTAAAAGTGATGTAATAATTCCGGTCAAAACATCTCCGCTTCCGCCTTTTGCTAAACCTGAGTTTCCGGTGATATTATAATACACTTTTCCTTCGGACGTAATAATCTGGGTGTGACGATCTTTCAAAACAATAAAAACTTGCAGTTCTACTGCTTTTCTTCTAGCCAATTCTAATCGTTCAAACGAATCTTCAGTTGAACCAAAAAGTCTTTCAAACTCTTTAGGATGCGGTGTAATAATCGAATTTTCAGGAATTAAATTAATATTTTCTTTATTTTCAGAAATAATATTTAAAGCATCTGCATCAAAAACCAAAGGATTAGCAGTCTGTTTCAAAAAATTCAATAATGTTTTTTCCGTTAAAAAATCGGTTCCTAAACCGGGACCAATTCCATAAGCCGAATCACTCTGAACTTCCATTTGTTCTATATATTTTTCTCCACCAGAGATAAACATGGCTTCTGGACAAGTGGTCTGCAATATTTCATAGCCACAGTTTGGAGCAAGCACGAAAGTAAGTCCGGCTCCAGTTTTCAAGGCTGATTGGGTTGCTAAAACTGCTGCGCCCATTTTACCATAACTTCCGGCGACGATTATTGCTTTACCAAAAGTTCCTTTGTGGGTAAAATCGCTTCTTGGTTGGAAAATTTCCTGTACCATTTCCTCATCAGTCACAAAATAATGTACGGGTATATTTTGTATAAATTCCTTGTCTAAACCGATGTCTAAAACAGTGATTTTACCGGCGAATTTTCCGGTTTCAGGATGAAGAAAACTTCGTTTCCAGAATTGAAAACTCAACGTATAATCAGCTTTAAAAATAATTTGATCGTTATCTGAAATTTTGTCAGAAAACAAACCTGATGGAACGTCAATAGATATTTTAATCTGATTCACTGTATTCAACTTCTCAATTAATTCAGCGTAAGCTCCATCCAACTTTCTTGATAATCCTGTTCCGAAAAGCGCATCGATAATTATTGTTTTTTGAAATTGAAATTGATCTGTTTCTTTAAAATCATGAATGGAAATTCCTGAAAATTCTTTTAATCTATCAAAATTAATTTTGGCATCTTCAGAAAAATTTTCATTCGATTTATTAATAAATACATCAACATCGAATCCCTTCAAATACAGCATTCTTGCAACAGCAAAACCGTCTCCGCCGTTGTTTCCGTTCCCACAGAAGATTACAAATTTTGTGTGATTTTTACAGTTCAGAAAAATCCAATCTGCACAAGCTAATGCAGCTCTTTCCATTAGTAAAACAGAAGAAACAGGTTCATTTTTTATGGTAAATTCATCTGCCGATTTGATTTTTTCTGCTGTGAGAATTTTCATGAGAATGTTTTATTTAAATTTAAGGATAATTAATTGAAATGTCCGCTCAAAAAAATTCTGAAAATTTGCAAGATTACTGTTAATAAATTATAATTTTGTTTTAAACATTAAAAAAAATATAAATTATGGGATTTGTAAAAGAATTTAAAGACTTTGCATTTAAAGGAAATGTGGTTGATCTGGCTGTCGGTGTCATCATCGGTGCTGCATTCAGTGCCATTGTAAAATCATTTGTTGATGATATTGTTACGCCATTATTACTCAATCCGGCATTAGAAAAAGCGAACGTAAAAAATATTGCGGAACTTTCCTGGAATGGGGTAAAATATGGTAACTTTTTATCTTCTATAATAAGCTTCCTAATCGTAGCGTTTGTATTGTTTATGATGATTAAAGGAATTAACAGATTGAACAGAAAAGAAGAAGAAGTGCCTGTTCCTGCAGGACCTACCGAAGATCAGAAATTGTTAACAGAAATCAGAGATTTGCTAAAAAGCAAAAACAATTTATAAAATAAAACTCGCCGCAAATAAATTTGCGGCGAGTTTTATTTATCTAAAGAAATTCTTCTTAATGAATCTGTAAAATGCTTGAGATCTGCTCTGCAAGAGAAAGACCGATTCTGTCTTGCGCTTCCAAAGTTGAGGCTCCTGTATGTGGGGTTAAAGAAATCTTAGAATGATTTAAAATCTCTTTTGAAGGTGTTGGTTCGTTGATGAAAACATCAAGACCTGCAAACTTCACTTTTCCTGAATCTAAAGCTTCAATCAAAGCAGCTTCGTCAATCACACCACCTCTGGAGCAATTCACGATTGCCACACCATTTTTCATGATTTCAAATTCGTTTTTTCCAATCATATAACCTTCTTTCTGAGCAGGAACATGAAGCGTAATAAAATCTGAGTGTTTCAAAACCTCCAGTAAAGGTTCAGTTTCAATATCTACATTGATGAACTGATTGTTGTAGAATTTTACCTTAATACTTGCTTTGCCAACGTTATTATCTGCGGCAATCACCCTCATTCCCAGACCTAGCGCAATTCTCGCAACTTCTTGTCCGATTCTTCCCATCCCAACAATTCCGATGGTTTTTCCTCTTAATTCAATACCTGCAGCGTAAGCTTTTTTAAGACCTGCAAATTCTGTATCGCCGACTAATGGCATTTTTCTGTTTGAATCCTGAAGAAATCTAGCTCCTGAAAATAAATGTGCAAAAACCAATTCAGCAACTGATTCTGAAGAAGCTGACGGGGTATTGATGACATGTATTCCTTTTTCTCTTGCATAATCTACATCAATATTATCCATTCCTACTCCACCTCTTCCGATGATTTCGATAGACGGACAATTATCAATCAACTCTTTTCTTACCTGTGTTGCACTTCTTACCAAAATTGTACGGATTTTGTGCTCATTAATGTAATCAATCAAAGATTCCTGTGGAACTTTTGTCGTAATTACCTCAAATCCTTTTTCCGTTAATGCATCAATCCCAGATTGGTCTAAACCATCATTTGCTAAAACTTTCATCATACTATTATATATTAAAAATGAAAGATTTAAAAACTAAAAAATCCAAGTTATTTAAACTTTATTTGTTTAATTATTAAATCTTCAATTAGATTTTAATCTTTAAAAACCTCAATGGTTACCTGTTTCTCAATCAAATCTGTGAATTTCCCTTTGTATCTCGTTGCCTTTACCAAATGATTATCAATCCAGTGATAATTGCCGCCTCTTGGTTTTCCGCACAATACACTGTGATATTTGAAACCATGCTTGTCTAACCAATCGATGGTAATCTGTTTCAGGTTTTCGGTTCTTGAAGTGAAAAAGCAGATCTGGTGGCCATCATCATACCATCTGTTTATTGTTTCCAAAGCATCCGGATATGGTTCACAAGTGACCATTCTTTCAGGTTCCTCGTTCGGGACATCATCTGTAATTGTTCCATCAATATCAATAAGATAATTCTTAACTCCGTCTTTCAGAATCGGACTTATATGCTCAATATAATCTAGCTCCATCGTTTAATTTTTTAAAGCGCAAAGTTACACATTTTGTAGAACAGGCTTATGTTAATCTTAGTTTATGTTAAAATTTTAACAATAAAAATAATTATAAATAACCAAAAATCATTATTCTCTTGCATTTTTCACAAAATTAGCAGCAAAATATTATTTGGAAAAATGCCAATATTTCATAAATATTAAAAAATTTAAACAAATATTTTACGAAATGATGATTTAAACTTAAATTTGTAGGAATGGAAGAATATGTAGTTTTAGTAAATCCTGAAGATCAAGTTTTGGGTTTAATGGAAAAACAGCAGGCGCATATCAATGGTTTACTTCACCGTGCATTTTCTGTTTTTTTATTTAATGACAAAGGTGAAATGCTGTTGCAAAAACGTGCTTCAGAAAAATATCATTCTCCCAACCAATGGACCAATGCAGTTTGCTCACATCCTCGTGATGGAGAAACTTATCTTGAAGGCGCAAAAAGAAGACTTAAAGAAGAATTAGGAATTGAAGCTGAGCTTGCCGAAAAATTTAATTTTATCTATAAAGCAGATGTTGGCGGCGGACTTTGGGAGCATGAACTTGATTATGTTTTTACAGGAACATACAATGAAGAATTTAATTTAAATAAAAACGAAGTGGAAGAAGTTCGGTATATTTCAATTGAAAATTTAGATAAAGAAATTACTGAATATCCCCAACAATTTACAGAATGGTTTAAAATTATACTAGAAGAATATAAACACAATTTTTAACACAAATAATGAAAAAAACACTATTTCTATTTACTTTCTTATTTTTTTTAAGTGTTTGTGCCCAAAAAGCAGACACCGAAATTTTTGAAAGTGAAAATTATTCAATTACCATGCCCAATACCTGGAAAGCAACCAATGATGAGGGTATAGTTAATATTTTCCCGACCAATCAGATTGGTGCCATTACCATCTCTGAATATCATGATTTAGAACTTCCAAAAGAAGAAACTAAAAAATTTATTCTTGCGCTCTACAATTCAGCGGATGAAGAGAATAAAATAAAAAGCGGAAATGGAAGGAAAGGATATACAGAATATTTTTACGAATACTTTGATGAAAATGAAAATCTTTTCTGGATCACGAAAGTATTTCAAAAAAGCAAAGATCTTTACATTGTAAGCATTAATTGCCAACAAAAATATTGGAACGGAAATTATATGAAGGTTTTTAACGAAACTTTTGACAGTTTTAAAATAAAAAAGTAAGAATAAAAATGAACAAAACAGCATTGTATGACAAGCACGTTTCTTTGGGAGCGAAAATAGTACCTTTTGCAGGATTTGATATGCCTGTACAGTATTCCGGAGTGACGGAAGAGCATTTTGCCGTGAGAGAAAAAGCGGGATTATTTGACGTGTCTCACATGGGGCAGTTTTTCATTGAAGGTGCAGGTTCTAAAGAACTTTTGCAATTTGTAACCACCAACAATGTAGATGCTCTTGAGAACGGAAAAGCTCAATATTCTTGTCTTCCTAACGAAGATGGCGGAATCGTAGATGACCTTATCGTTTACAAAATGGAAGATGACAAATATTTTGTGGTCGTAAATGCTTCAAACATAGAAAAAGACTGGAATCACATTTCAAAATACAATACTTTCGGAGCGAAAATGACGAATGCTTCAGACGAGATGTCTCTTTTGGCGGTTCAAGGTCCGAAAGCGACTGAAATTCTTCAAAAATTAACTGAAACCAATCTTGCTGAAATTCCTTATTATCACTTTACTGTAGGAAGTGTTGCAGGTATAAGTGATGTAATTATTTCAAACACAGGTTACACAGGAAGCGGTGGTTTTGAAATTTATTTTAAGAACGAAAATGCAGAATTACTTTGGGATGAGATTCTGAAAGCCGGAGAAAGTGAGGGAATGATTCCTTGTGGACTGGCTGCCAGAGACACTTTGAGACTTGAAAAAGGTTTCTGCCTGTACGGAATGGACATTGATGATACAACCTCTCCTATCGAAGCAGGATTGGGCTGGATTACAAAGTTTGATAAAGATTTTGTATCGAAAGAAATTTTCGCAAAACAAAAAGAAGAAGGTGTTACCAGAAAATTAGTTGGTTTTGAATTGATTGATAAAGGAGTTCCAAGACATGATTACCCGGTGGTAGATGCAGAAGGAAATGTAATTGGAAAAGTTACTTCCGGAACACAGTCTCCTATGAAGAAAATAGGTTTGGGAATCGCTTATGTAGATAAGCCACATTTCAAACTAGGATCAGAAATTTTTATTCAGGTTAGAAATAAAAATATTCCTGCGAAAGTGGTGAAAATGCCATTCGTTTAGTTTTTTGCAGTTGGCTTTCGCTTTACTATACTAAAAAACCACAGATTGTTCTGTGGTTTTTACTTTTTGACAAGAATAGGAAATTTAGTTATTTCCGTTAAAGTGTGCTCTTAAATTTTCAATGTTTTTCTTATCATTTCCTATGAAAATCTCTGTATCAGTAAGAAAAACGGGACGCTTCAAAAAAGTATAATGATCTAATAACAATTCTTTGAAATCATCTTCTCCCATTGTTTTCAAATCAAGCTCTCTCAATTTGATCTGTGTTGATTTTTTACTGAACAAATCCTCGTAAGAATTGGTGATTTTATGCATCGCTTCCACTTCTTCCTGGGTAATAGGCTCTTTTTTTATTTCACGCATTTCCCAATCTCTCAGATCAAATTTTGCTAAAATTTTTCTGCACGTGTCGCAACTATTAAGATAAAATACTTTCTTCATCTATATATATATTAATTATTTTTTAAATTATACGTTCTAAATTCTATATTATTACAAGATACCACTTTTAGTTGGAAAAACAGCTATTTAATTTCACTTTCTGATAATTAATGAATATCTTTATTAAAATTTATAAAATATGGACAACAAACCTGTTACTTTTCAATTTATTTCAGAGCCTTCAGACGTAAATTACGGAGGAAATGTACATGGTGGAAGTGTTATGAAATGGATTGACCAAGCAGGATATGCATGTGCTACAACATGGAGTGGAAATTATTCTGTAACCGTTTATGTAGGTGGAATTCGTTTTTACGAACCTATAAAAATCGGCGAAATTGTACAGGTAGAAGCAAAAGTGATCTATACAGGCTCTTCAAGTATGCACATTTCAATTAATGTTTTCTCCAGAAACCTTAAGCAGCCCACTTTTGATAAGAAAACCCATTGCATTATCGTATTTGTTGCCGTAGATGAAAACGGCAAGAAACTTCCTGTCCCAAAGTGGATTCCCGAAACTGACGAAGAAAAGCAGCAGGAATTATACGCCAAACGTCTGATGGAATTGAGAACGCAGATTGAAGACGAAATGAAACCTTTTATTAAATAAAAATCATGCAGAGAAGTGATTTTTTAAAAATTTCATCTTTAGGTTTTCTGGGATTGTATTCTTGCGGAATATCACATTCAATGACAAAAAATAAGCGTTTAGCCATCCAACTTTATACGATAAGAGATGCTATCTCAAAAAATCTTGAGCGGTCATTTGAAAAATTGGCAAGTTTAGGTTTTAAAGATGTAGAAATCTATGGTTATGACGGAACTTTTTTCGGTAAAAATAAAAATGAATTTCAGTCAATTTTAAATAATACAGGTTTAAAAGTAATCAGCTCTCATCACCAAACCGGAGTGATAGGAAAAGGACTGGGAACTTTAGTTGATAATTGGGAAAGAACTGTAGAAGATTTGGATTTTATAGGATCAAAATATATGGTTTGCTCTTACTTGGTTCCGGAAGAAAGAACTACTGAAAACTACAGAAACTTACCTGAACTGTTGAATCGATCAGCAGAAATTACAAATAAATCTAAAATTCAGTTTGCATATCACAATCATGATTTTGAGTTTAAAAAAATGGATCATGATACATTGATTTATGATTTTATCTTAGAAAATACTTCGGCAGATTTAGTCAAAATGGAACTTGACCTTTATTGGATTGCAAAAGCAGGATATGATCCCTTGGCTTATTTTGAAAAGTATCCGGGCAGATTTCCTTTGTGGCATGTAAAAGATATGCAGAAACAAACGGAAAATTTCTCAGAAATCGGAAATGGAACTATTGATTTTAAAAGAATTTTTGAAGCCAGACAAAAAGCAGGTTTGGAATATTGGTTTGTGGAACAAGATTCTAGTAATAAAGATATTTTTGAAAGTATTTCGATAAGTAAAAAATATATCGATCAGAACGATTTTTTCTTTAAATAATCTCTTATGAAACAAAAGGTCTTCCATCTGGAAGACCTTTCTATTTTCAAAGTTTTATAATTTCTTAACAAGTAATTATTTGTGGACAACCTATGTACTGGCTGCAATATTTAGGTTCGTGTTACAGCACCTGTACAACTGCATCCGCACAATGATAAATCTGGTGTGCCGATTTTTCCGACACCCCCAACGATGTCTTTCAGATCAGAACTTTTTAATTTCTTAGCGCTTTTTAAAATTTCATTTAACATAATAATTTGGTTTTAAGTTGAAAATATGAAGGTCTTAATTTATACTGCAAAATCGTCGCAGGTATACACTTGTGGACAGGCAATGTAAGTTGGGCAATATTTTGGTCCTGTAACGGAACCTGAACAACTACATCCGCAAAGCGACAAATCTGGAGTACCAATGTTTCCGGCACCTCCTACAATCTCTTTCAGATCAGAACTTTTTAATTTCTTAGCATTTTTTAGAATTTCATTTAACATAGTAATTTGGTTTTAAGTTAATATTCAAATATAATAATTTTAACAATATTAAATTATAATTATTTAATTTATTATAATAACGTTCATAATAAACGAATAGTATAGCGCAATTTAATTTTTATTAATTAAAGTATAGTCTAGCTACATCATTGATTAGGGTTAATAGAATTAAAAAATCCTTTCAAATTTCTCTGAAAGGATTACTATTGATAAGCATGAAAAATTATCTTGCGATATTTACAGCTCTTGTTTCTCTGATTACCGTAACTCTTACTTGTCCGGGATACGTTAATTCATTCTGAATTTTCTCTGAAATATCATAAGAAAGTTGGGAGGCGATTTCGTCGTTTACTTTACCACTTTCTACCATTACTCTTAATTCTCTACCCGCCTGAATTGCATATGCACTGGATACTCCTTCAAAGCTTAATGCAGCAGCTTCAAGATCTTTCAGACGTTGGATGTAAGATTCTAAAACCTGACGTCTTGCTCCCGGTCTTGCTCCGGAAATTGCATCAGCAACCTGAATGATTGGTGATAAAAGTGAAGTCATTTCTACTTCGTCATGGTGAGCTCCAATTGCGTTGATAACTTCCGGATTTTCGCCATATTTTTCTGCCCATTGCATTCCTAATAAAGCGTGAGGAAGTTCAGATTCCTGTTCAGGAACTTTACCTATATCATGTAAAAGACCTGCTCTTTTAGCCATTTTTACGTTTAATCCTAATTCTGCAGCCATAGTTGCAGCGATGTTTGCTACCTCCCTTGAGTGCTGTAATAAGTTTTGTCCGTAAGATGAACGGTATTTCATTCTACCAACAATTTTCACCAACTCAGGGTGTAAACCGTGAATTCCAAGATCTATAATGGTTCTTTTACCTACCTCGATGATCTCTTCTTCAATCATCTTTTTTGTTTTCTCTACAACTTCTTCAATTCTCGCAGGGTGAATTCTTCCGTCTGTAACCAATCTGTGTAGTGATAATCTTGCGATTTCTCTTCTTACAGGATCGAAGCATGAAAGGAGAATAGCTTCCGGAGTATCATCTACAATGATTTCTACACCAGTCATCGCTTCCAAAGCACGGATATTTCTACCCTCTCTACCTATAATTCTACCTTTTACTTCGTCTGATTCAATATTGAATACAGAAACTGAATTTTCAATTGCCTGCTCAGTTCCAATTCTTTGGATAGTCTGAATAACAATTTTTCTCGCCTCACTCTTAGCATTCAGCTGAGCTTCTTCCATAATGCTTTGAACGTGCGCCTGAGCTCTCGTTTTAGCTTCAGCTTTCATAGTTTCTACCAATTCTGCTTTGGCTTCATCAGCGGTATAATTTGAAATTTTCTCCAGCATTTCAACTTTTCTTGCCGTTGCTAAATCTAGTTCCTGTTGTTTCTTTTCTAAAACTTCTGTTTTCTTAGCATAATCAGCAATCTGTCTGTCAAGATCTTTCTCTAATTTTCCAGCTTTGCTAAGCTCATCATTTAGTTTGTTTTCTTTGTCTTTGACTCTCTTTTCGCCTTCCTGCATCTTTTTTTCGCGAACCTGAATATCTGCATCGTGCTGAGATTTCAGTTCAAGAAATTTTTCTTTAGCCTGAAGATTCTTTTCTTTTTTGATAGTTTCTGCCTGTACACTGGCTTTATCTAAAAGTATTTCGGCATTTTTCTTTGCATCATCTACAATAAATTTAGCTTTGGTATTGAGTGAACTTTTTGAGAAAAACATTCCTGCAGCTGCACCAACTATTAAGCAAATAATGCCGACTATTATGGCTGTTGTCATATATATATTGAGTTTTAATTGTCTAAATTTAAAATAAAAAAACCTACAATAATCCAGTGATTTAGAGTAAACTCCTGATCTCCACGATTTGATCTGATTCCTTCTCTCTGTAATCTGCGTAGTGCAGCACGCCATTGAAAAGACTTTCGAACATTAATTGTTTAGTGTTGAGTTTACCTTAATGTGTTAGAATTACTGTAGGCAGGTTTTTGCGGAAAATTTATTTTCCGGCATCATTCAACGTTTGATTGATTTTCATTAATCTCTCGTTGGTTGATTTTATATTTTTTTCGTTGTTCAGAGCTACAACTTCTGCATTGGTTCCCAATTTCAGGGCACACATTGCTAAAGCATCCTGTTTATCTCTTACATCGAAATTTTGTTCAAAATCTTTAATCATATTTTCAATCTGCTTCCCCACTTTACGCAGAGTTTCCTCCTCTGCTGCGGGTACATTCAGTGGATATACTCTTCCTGCAATGTTGATGGTTATTCTCCTTACCTCCATTATAATCCGCTGTTTTGAAGCTGTGCAATACAAAAGTCTACTTCTTTTACCAGTCTGTTGATATGGTTTTTCATGAGTCTGTTGTGTTCAGGATTTCCTGATATTGCCGAATACAATTTTATCGTTTTCTGTTCTTCTGCTAATACCTGATTTCTTTTTCTCTCTTCATCATATTTCTTCTTCAAATCTTCATGCTCCTGACTTAGTTCTGATAACTTTTCTGAAAGATTCTGATGACTTTTGTGAAGATTCAAAATCTTTTTTTCCAGTTCCGAAAAATTATTTTCTAATTCTTGAAGCATTTCAGGTTTCTAATATTCTAACTAATAGCAAAAATATGAAAATAAAAAGACTAACAAAAATAAAAGACTCTATATTTTGACTTAAAACAAAAAAGGAGATGCCAAAGCACCTCCTTTTTATATTAATTTTTTATTATATTATTCAAATTTCAATACAAACATGATCGCTCTTGTCTGTAAAGTAGAAACTGCTGCAGACCAGTAAGGTGGCGTTGTAGCGTTGTCAGCAACCATTTCGTTGTTCATAAAGAATGTTCCTCTGATCGCAGGGGTCAGTTTAAATTTATTGAAATAAAACTGAATTCCCATCTCTGCAGACCATGCAAAATTGTGCGTTGTAGATCTGAAAACCTGTTGTAAGTTATCATCTTCAGAATCTGAATTAGACTGTAAATTAACGATATAATTTACACCGGCTGCAACGTAAGGTCTTGAGTTGTACCATCTTTCACCATGAAATTCCAATAAAACAGGAACATCTACCAATGTAGATTTTATTTCTCTTACTCTGTCTTTTTCAGTTAAAGTAACAGGTATAAATGGTGGATTTTGAGGATTTCCATTCTGATAAATATCGTTCGATTGGGTATTAAAAATCAACTGTCTCTGAGCAAACTGTAAACCTGGTTCTAATCTTACATCTAAATAATCATTTAGTCTGAATTTTGCGATCAGACCTGCACCAAAACTGGTACTGGATTCAGATCTCACAAGGTTTTGATTATTATTCATACCATATCTTGGGTTAAGAACAATACGATAGTCCAGTAAATTGCCATTCAGATAAAAACCCCAGCTGAATTTCTGCTGGTCAAAATCTTCCAGCTTATCCATCCTGTTACGAGTTCTAAATTGAGCGTCTGCAAAAGTTGCAATACTAACTGAGGCTAAAACCAGAGCTTTTAATAGAAATTTATTCATAGGTTACTTTGTTGCTTTATAAATTGTGGCTATACCTAAACTTAATTTTTTATATTCTACTTTTTTAAATCCTGTATCTAAAAGGATTTGTCTCATCTTTTCACCAAACGGAAAAGCATTTACAGAATCCGGAAGATAAGTATACGCCCTGTTGTCTTTAGAAACCAATCTTCCGATTGCCGGTAATATATTTTTGAAATAAAACATATAAAACGGTGCTAAAAAACCCTCTACTTTAGAAAACTCAAGTATATAAACACTCTTGTTTTCTTTTACCACTCTTCTTAGTTCTGCCAAACCTTTTGTAAGGTTTTCAAAATTTCTTACTCCAAATGCAACGGAAACAGCATCAAATCTATTGTCCTCGAAAAGTAAATTTTCTGCATCGCCTTTTTGCATAGAAATTTTGCCGTCTAATTTAAGTTTTTTTATTTTAATAACGCCAACATTTAACATTTGTTGCGATAAATCTAAACCAATTACCTGAGCATTCGTGCCTTTCTCTACAGCAATTGCGAGATCACCTGTTCCGGTAGCTACATCAAGAACTTCCTGAGGAGCATCTTCCTTCATCATCCTTACCAATGTATTTCTCCACAGCACATCTATTTTCATAGACAGAGCATGGTTTAGCAAATCGTATTTCGGTGCTATATTGTCGAACATTTCCTCTACCTGGCTTTTTTTCGTAGCCTCAGAGTTGTAGGGTGTTACTTTGTTGATATCGTTTGTCAAAACTTGTAATATTCTTTATAATAATTAAGGTAATCTTGCTTTCTGAAAATCTTTGACCGGGATTCTACTTTATCAATATTTTTTATTAATTGATCATAATCTTCATCTACATTATAATAAAAATCTTCTGTGTACAACTTATTGAAGTGTTTTGCACCTCCAAAATAAGGTTTTCCGTCGATGATTGTTTTATCCAACGCCAAAAGTAATGAATCTTTTTTAAGATTGTACCCATAATATTGACGATTAACATAATAATCCTTGTGAGCGATGTTAATAAGACCTCTTATTTTATTAACTTCAAATGCAGAATCATACAGCAACTTCTTATTCTGATCAAAAACTTTTATAGAGTTTTTTCCCATTTTAAGATCAACATTTACGTATTGTCCACCCGAAACAATGCCTTCTGAACCATTATTAATCTTATAATAATAGGTATCCGGTGTAGGATTATCTACAAGGTAGTAATTTTTTTTGGCTAAAAAAAAGAAGTAAACTCCAAAAGCAAGTACAAAGACCGCTACAGCAATTAATAACCCTTTAAGGGCCGGATTGTTTTTCATAGATTCTAGAGAACTATTTTTGCAAATTTAATAATATTTTTAATTCTTTCTTATTAATATTAATTATTAACTTTGCATCTTTATAAAATCATTTAAACGAATGCCGAATACGATTATTATTGGTTCTGGATCTTACATTCCCAACAGAGTTATTGGTAGAGATTATTTTCTAAATTCTGAATTTTATACCGATGAAGGCGACAAAATAGACAAGCCAAACGAAGAAATCATCTCAAAATTTGTAGAAATCACCGAAATTGAAAACAGAAGATACATCGAAGACGATACTTCCAGTTCCAAAATCGGCTATGAAGCAGCCAAAATAGCAATTTCAGATGCTAAAATAAATGGTGAAAATCTAGATTACATCATATATGCAAGTAATTTTGGCGAAGTAGGAGTAAATGGAGCTGCCAACTTTATGCCGAACATGGCAGCAAGAGTTAAAAATCATTTGGGCATCAAGAACAGAAAATGTATCACCTATGATATGATTTTCGGTTGTCCGGGTTGGGTGGAAGCAATGATTCTCGCAGACCATTTTATCAAAGCAGGTGTTGCAAAAACTATTTTGGTTGTAGGTTCAGAAACGTTAAGCCGTGTTACAGACCCTTACGACAGAAATAAAATGATTTTCGCAGATGGCGCAGGTGCAGTTGTTGTACAAGCTACAGATCAGGAAAATGTGGGTATTATTTCTCACAACACCATTTGCGACAATGGTATTGAATTAGAATATCTAAGAAACGGCGCATCAATCAATCAAAATTTTGACGAAAAGAAACTGTATATCAGAATGATGGGCAGAAAAATCTACGAATACGCCCTCAAAAATGTTCCTATAGCAATTAAAGAAACCATTGACAATGCAGGTTTATCTATCAATGACATTGATAAAGTTCTGATTCATCAGGCAAATGCAAAAATGGATTATGCCATGATCGACAGACTTCATAAACTTTATGATATCAAAGAATACGACCATGCTGTTTCTCCAATGACGATTCAGGAGTTTGGAAATTCTTCTGTAGCAACAATTCCTACCATGTTTGATCTAATCATTAAAGGAAAAATGGATGGTCATACGTTTAAAGAAAAAGGGAACATTGTGATGACTTCGGTAGGTGCCGGAATGAATATCAATGCGATCGTTTATAAATTTCCTTAAGACTTAAATTAATTTAAAATATTAAAAGCACAAAGGAGTTTCTTTTGTGCTTTTTTAAAACTTATTATGCAAAAAAATATTTTAATCATTGCTGCAATCTTCCTCTTTCTTGAGGTCTATATTTATCAGGCAATCAGAACATTAACTGATAATCTATGGTTAAGAATTGCCTACTGGGTCATCACTTTGTCGGTCTACGGAGTTTTTGCATATGAACTTTCTCATTTCCAGAGGTCAGACAGAGATGCGAACAGACCCCACTTGATGATCAGCCTGTTTCTTATTTTTATCTTACCTAAAATTTTCATCGTATTGCTTCTCTTAATTGATGATATTTTCAGAACAGGTGCTTATTTTGTTGGATTCTTAAAGCCTGACGAAAACTTTTTTCCCGAAAGAAGAAAATTTTTAAGTTTGGTAGGATTGGGTTTAAGCGGAGTGCTTTCCGGTTTGTTTATTGACGGAATTACTTTCGGAAAATACCGACATAAGGTAAGAAGAGTTAAAGTAAAAATTAAAAATCTTCCCCAAAGTTTTAAAGGATATAAAATCATTCAGATCTCAGACGTTCACAGTGGGAGTTTTTCAGACCCTAGTAAACTGGAACACGCAATTGATCTCATCAATGAGCAAAACCCTGATTTGGTATTATTTACGGGTGATATGGTGAATAATGTTTCTGAAGAATTCAAACCATTTATTCCACTTTTTTCTAAAATTAAAGCAAGAGACGGCAAGTTCGCAGTCTTAGGAAATCATGATTACGGTGATTACGTGACTTGGGATTCACCCGTTGCCAAAAAACTAAATCTCGATCAATTAATTGAATACGAAAGACAGGCAGGTTTTGAAATGTTGATGAATGAAAACCGTGCGATCGACAGAAACGGAGAAAAACTATACATTTTAGGCGTAGAAAACTGGGGACTGAAGCCATTTCCACAATTTGGAAAAATCGATAAAGCTTTAGAAAACGTTCCGCAAAACGCCGCAAAAATATTAATGAGCCATGACCCTACTCATTTCGATAATGTGGTTAAAAAACACCCAGCTGACATCAGTTTAACACTTTCCGGTCACACGCACGGAATGCAGTTTGGATTGGATTTAAAGAACATTAAATGGTCACCTGTACAATATCGCTATCCAAAATGGGCAGATTTATATGAGAGCGAAGGAAAATTATTGTATGTAAACCGCGGTTTTGGGGTTTTAGGTTACCCAGGAAGAGTTGGAGTTTTACCGGAAATTACTTTGTTGGAACTATCTTAAATCCAATTCAGGATTTGTCAGGATTTGAATTTTTAATTTTGGATTTTGGATTAAAAAATATAATCTTTCATTCTCGAAGTCGCCAACTCCTTTTCATTAATCCAGGTTAGAAAATCTTCTAATTTGTCTTCCATTTTTTTACCGCAGTTGTAGCTTCTGTAAAACGGAACTTTAAACTGATGTTTTTTCACATCGGTAAATTGCCACGATTCTAGATAAACCAACACGAAATCATCATTCTTTAAAGTTTCAAAAACCATATTCTGGTAATACTTCATAGGCAATACCTGAAATACAAAATCATTATAAGGAAGCTGGCTGTATGGTGAGATACTTTCCGGAACAATACTGATTCCGTTATCTTCAGTGATTTCAGAATTTCTTTTAAGACGTTTAAAAGGAAACAAAATATCAGCGTTATCAATATTTGAAATATAATTGAATCCCATTAATTTCAAATCAGATTCGGCAGCTTTAAACTCTTTCTGGCGAATGCCTTTAATCTGTTTTTCCAGAAAATCTTCTGCACTCTTTTTGGCTTCTTCAATTTGTAAAGCTGAAGAGTTTTTATTGTAAAAAGCAATTTCATGCCCTCGAACAGAAATTGCTTTTATCAAATTTTTAATTCTTTCTACAATAGAAATTTCTATAAAGAAACTTGCCTTTATTTCATGAAGGTCCAAAATTCTTAAAACAGATTTTGTATTAGCTTCTGTGATCACCAACCTTTCATCATCTGAAATCTGAATACCGTTTTTGGTTTCAGATTCAATGTTTATTAAATTAAAGGTCAGTAAAATCATTTAAACTAAATTTTATATAAAAATTATAAAATATTATTAATCAATAGTTAAAATACGTTTTAATTAAAGTAAAATCTATGTAGATATTACTTACCTAATTTAACTTTAAGATTCTTAATCATATCTTGAGACATTTCAGAAATTCCGAAATCGTAAGTAAGTCCCCAATCTTTTTTGGCTATAGAATCGTCAATAGAAGAAGGCCATGAATCTGCAATTGCCTGTCTGAAATCTGGCTTATAATCAATTTCAAATTCAGGAATTACTTTCTTAATTTCAGCTGCAAGTTCTTTTGGAGTAAAAGACATTCCGCCTAAATTATAAGAAGAACGAACGGTTACCTTTTCTTTTGGAGCTTCCATTAATTTCAAAGTTGCATTAATGGCATCTTCCATATACAACATCGGCATTGCTGTATCTTCCGAGATGAAACTTGTATATTTCCCCTCTTCCACTGCTTCGTAAAAAATCTCTACAGCATAATCAGTTGTTCCTCCACCTGCAGGAGTTTTCCACGAGATCAATCCGGGATATCTTATGCTTCTTACATCAACTCCATATTTGTCAAAATAATATTCACACCATTTTTCTCCTGCCATTTTTGAAATTCCATACACTGTTGTAGGATTTAAAACAACATCTTGAGCAACATCATTTTTAGGAATTCCTTTGCCGAAAACAGCGATAGAGCTTGGCCAGAAAATCTTCTGAAGCAAACCTTCTTTCGCCATTTCACAAAAATGAAGAAGAGGCTCAAGATTCAGTTTCCATGCAAAAACAGGCTGCTTTTCTGATGTTCCTGAAAGAAGTGATGCTAAGTGATAAACTGTTGTGATTTCGTAATCTTTGATAACCTGTCTCACCAATTGTGTATTGGTAACATCCATTCTTTCGTAATAACCGGCAGAGGTCATTCCGTTTTGGTATCTGTCAAGCCCTGAAGCAACTACATTTTCGGCTCCGTGAATTTCTACAAGTCTGTTCGTAAGCTCGGTTCCGATTTGACCTAAAGCTCCTGTAATCAATATTTTTTCCGTGAAGGACTCCATTTTTTTATTTATTATTAGATGAATAGAAGCAAAAATAAAGATTTTGAATACTATAAGAAAACAAAATTGTAAATTCGGGTATAATATTTATCATGAAAAAAGTTTTATTCGTCTTATTCATCGTCTCACAATCAGTTTCAGCACAATTTACTGACTTCAACATCGTAAAAGAAGTAAAGGTAAAAAACAAAGGGGTTGTTGTTTCGGCACACCCTTTAGCAAGCGAAGCCGGAGCAAAAATCCTGAAAATGGGAGGAAATGCCTTTGATGCGATTATTGCCACACAATATGCTCTTGCGGTTGTTTACCCTCAAGCCGGGAACATTGGCGGCGGCGGGTTTTTGGTTGGAGTAAAAAACAATGGGGAAAAATTCAGCCTGGATTATCGTGAAACAGCTCCGAAAAAAGCTACAAGAGATATGTATCTTGATAAGAAAGGAAACGCCAATACCGATTTATCTCAAAACGGCAGATTAGCGGTAGGAATTCCGGGAAGTGTTGCCGGTTTTTTTGCAACTTTAAAATATGGAAAGCTTCCTATGGAGAAATTGATTCAGCCGGCAATTGATCTGGCTGAAAAAGGCTTTGCCATTACTGAACAGGAAGCCAATTTATTAAATTCAAATAAACAAAACTTCCAGACACATAATCAGTCTTCTCTGGTTTTCGTAAATGTTAGGCTTTGGAAATCAGGTGACTTACTTATTCAGAAAGACTTGTCAGAAACTTTAAAACTGATTCAAAAATTGGGCTTAAAAGGTTTTTATGAAGGGAAAACTGCTGAACTTTTAGTTGCTGAAATGAAAAAAGGAAACGGAATCATTACTTTGGAAGATTTAAAAAACTACAAAGTTGCCGAAAGGAAGCCTTTAGAATTTAATTATAAAGGAAATCAGGTCGTATCAATGCCTTTGCCATCAAGCGGTGGAATTCTGTTAGCACAGATGCTGAAAATGTCCGGTTTTGAAAATTTGGAAAAATATCAGCAAAATTCTACGGAAGCCGTTCAGATTATGGTTGAAGCTGAGAGAAGAGCTTATGCCGATCGTGCAGAATATATGGGTGATCCTGACTTCATCCAAGATAAAACTTCTTATTTGATTTCTGATGAATATCTTAAAAAGCGCTGGAAAAGTTTCAGTTTTAATAAAGCGACACCAAGTTCTGAAGTCGGGAAAATCATCAGACAACCAAAAGAATCTACAGAAACTACACATATTTCGATTATAGATAAAGACGGTAACGCAGCTGCGGTAACTACTACTTTAAATGGTTTGTATGGCAGTAAAGTCGTTGTTTCAGGTGCTGGATTTTTCCTGAATAACGAAATGGATGATTTCTCGGTAAAGCCGGGCGTTCCCAATATGTTTGGAGCCGTTGGCGGTGAGGCAAATTCTATCCAACCGAATAAAAGGATGCTTTCATCAATGACTCCTACGATTGTTTTAAAAAATGAGAAACCCTACATGGTTGTGGGAACTCCCGGCGGAACAACGATTCCAACTTCTGTCTATCAGTCGATTGTAAATGTAGTAGATTTTAAACTGAATGCAAATCTCTCTGTTAATTCTCCGAAATTTCATCATCAATGGTTACCTGAAATGGTTGCTTTCGAGAAAAACTTTCCCGAAACTACAATTAAAGATTTGGAAAAAATTGGTTATAAAGCTGAAAGATGGGGACAGATTGGCAGAACAGAAATAATCTTGATTGATGATCAAGGAAATATTCATGCAGTTGCGGATGGACGTGGTGACGATTCTGTGGCTGTGGAATGATGGTATTATTAACTCTTTAAAAATTTAATAAAGAAATTAAAATTTTACCTGAGAAAATTCAGAATATAAAACTTATTTTATTACTTTTCAACATCAATACATAAATCTTTTGAAAACAAAAAAAATATACCAGCAGCTTTACTTTCAGGTAATTATCGCCATCATTGCAGGGATTCTTTTAGGGAAATTTTATCCAGAACTGGGTGAAAAAATGAAACCTTTGGGAGATGGTTTTATCAAACTCGTAAAAATGATCATTGCTCCGGTTATTTTCATTACACTGACTTTGGGAATAGCTCACATGACAGACCTTAAAAAAGTTGGAAAAATTGCCGTAAAAGCAATGATTTATTTTTTCACTTTCTCTACTTTAGCTCTAATCATCGGATTAATTGTCGGAAATCTCTTACAGCCAGGTTCGGGTTTAAATATTGATCCGGCGAGTCTCTCGGGTGACGTTTCTCAATATCAACAAAAAGCACATGATACAACGTTGACAGGTTTTATCATGAATATCATTCCTGAGACACTGTTTAGTCCGCTGGTTGGTGATAACATCCTTCAGGTACTTTTAGTAGCCATTCTGATGGGAGTTGCATTGGTCTTAACGAAAGAAAAAAGCCAAAGAATTACCGATTTTCTACAGGATCTGGCAACTCCTGTTTTCAAAATTGTTCATATGCTCATGAAACTGGCACCAATCGGAGCGTTTGGAGCAATGGCTTTCACAATAGGAAAATATGGTTTGGCATCTGTTTTAAATTTAATTTTTCTGGTTGGTACTTTTTACATCACTTCTATTTTATTTGTTGTTTTAGTTTTAGGTTCTGTTGCTTGGTATAATGGTTTTAGTATTTTTAAACTGATGTATTATCTGAAGGAAGAACTTCTTCTGGTATTGGGAACAAGTTCATCAGAATCTGCCCTTCCGGGAATTATGGATAAACTTGAAAAAGCAGGATGTTCAAAAGCAATAGTAGGTTTGGTAGTACCTACCGGGTATTCTTTCAATCTGGACGGAACTAATATTTATATGACGCTTGCTTCACTTTTCATCGCACAAGCTTTAAATATTGATCTTTCTTTAGAAAAACAATTGATGCTGCTTTTAGTAGCTATGCTAAGTTCTAAAGGCGCAGCCGGAGTTACAGGAGCAGGCTTTGTCACTTTAGCAGCAACCTTGGCGGTAGTCCCCGAAATTCCAATAGCGGGAATGACTTTAATTTTAGGTATTGATAAATTTATGAGTGAATGTCGTGCTCTTACCAATGTTGTCGGAAATTCAGTAGCAACCGTAG
Organism: Chryseobacterium sp. AC405b; assembly: GCF_979258685.1. Lineage (NCBI taxonomy): Bacteria > Pseudomonadati > Bacteroidota > Flavobacteriia > Flavobacteriales > Weeksellaceae > Chryseobacterium > Chryseobacterium sp. AC405b. The sequence continues at coordinate 2,364,942 of NZ_OZ409877.1, read as the reverse complement.
TTGTAGCCAATTGGGAAAAGCAATTAGACAAAAAACAGCTGCAATATTGTCTGGATAATCCTAATAAAATTGAAGAAAAACTTGAGGTTTAATTTTAAAAATACGGAAAGATTGAGATAATCATTCCATGTTTTTATTCAGGATATTTATGACAAAATCTAGATATAAAAATTAAATAATATTTGAAAAAAATCTACATTGGAATAGGAATTAATTTTTTTTTATTAAATTTGTACTACATTATCATTTAATAATGGTAATTTTTTTTCATCATTTGTGTTTTTAAGCCTTCTTCATTGAAGGCTTTTTTGTTTTAATATTATGATTCCTTACTAAAAACTACATTTGAAAAATATCAAACAAATCTATCACATTTATTTAAAGCATGCAGGATGTAGGTTGATAAGTATTTTATCCAATTTGCTAAGAGGAAACAAATTATTCATTAAAAATAATCAAAAAATTAAATTAGAATTGTAAGGCTGGAAGGCTGTACTTTGATGTGAATCGGAGATTTTATTTTATTGAATTCCCCGTCAAGATGCCAATTTTTTGTATTGACCTTAAATTCAATTTCAGACACAGGAAGATAGGTAATGTATTCATCTTCTTTAAGCTTTTTCGTAAACATTCTAAAAGCGAATAACGGAGAATAAATAAGCGGAAATTTTTTCACCAAGACCATATCAACTAAACCATCACTTTTACTCGCCATCGGTGCAATGTAAGCATGGTTACCAAACTGGCGTGTGTTTGCAATATTGATCATCAAATATTTACCATTATATTGCTGATACTTTTCATCAAAAAATTTCAACTTAATCGGCTTGTAGCTAAAAAATGTTTTGAGTGAAACCTTTATGTAATTTTTAAAACCACGATTGGTCTTTTCAAATTCTTTTACCACTTTTCCATCGAATCCTGTTCCGGATACATTGATAGAAAGTCTATCATTAACGGTGAATGTATCAATTTTTCTGGATTTCTTTTGCTTTAATTTTTCTAATAATTCATCTAAATTTTTACTGAACTGTGTTTCATTAGAAAAACCATTTCCCGATCCGGCAGGAAAAATAGCCAAGATTTTATCTGTGTTGATAAGATTTTGTGCAACGGTAGAAATCGTTCCGTCGCCTCCTATCGCTACAAAAACATCGATATGGAGAAAATGTAGCTGAATAAATTCCTGAGTTCCGAGAATCGATTCTGAAATATAGTATAACGGATTTTCAACTTTATTTTTCAGCTCATTGAGAAATGGCTGATAATTCTTTTTCGCTGAAAAAGGATTGATGATAAAGGCTACTTTTTCCATTGTGACAAAAGTAAAAAATGCTTCCTGATTTGGAAGCATTAATATTAGTTAATTTTCATTCTTTCTTTAAATTGGGGAGCCAAAGTATCTTTTAACTCCTCCCACGAGACAGGGATTATTATATCTCCGGCAGCAAAAGCCGCAATTTCGTAAGGACTGTAATGGAAATACAGGTTTTTTTCGTCAAAATAAAAATTATCATTTGCCGGAATTGACTCCAACAAAAGCATATCTGAATTTTTTACCGCACCTTCAGATTTAGTCGTTCCACTTGGGATATTGTTAATATTCTTCATCAAAAGTGCTTCTAATCTGGCTTTCGGCATTGTCGTAATGTCTTTCAGCTGAACTTTTTTATTGGTTTTTAAATCAAAAACCCGTTCAACAAAACCATAGTTTTCATGTGCTCCACCTTCGTATGATGAAAATAAATATTCAATCTGAAGAAAATCATTAGCATTAGATTTCAGTTTCATAGAAGCAGTTGTATTCCAAGTCTGCGGATATTGGATATCATTAATCCATTCAGTACTTTTACTTTTCACCGACTCAAAATAATCATTTTTGTCATTATTTAAAAAAGTCTGCAATCCGTTTTTTGAAAAGTCTGCAATTCCTTTTTTGTCATAATAGATACTGTCTAAAAGCGATTTGTCTTCAATATTTGGAAAAACAAGCATTTTGGCGTCGTATTTTACTGAAAGTTTATCATTCACTTTTACAGAATCATTAATTTTTACAGAATCAATTACAAACTTCTGAGAAGATTTTTCTTTTGTTTCTGCTTCAAAATTTTTCGAATCTGTTTTCTTACACGATGTAAAGACAAAAAGGATTGAAAGTAATGCAGCTGCGATATTTTTTTTCATAAATTTTATTTCTGTTTACAATGCAAAAACCATTCAAAAAGATGAATGGTTTTTAAATATTTTGAAAAAAATGTGAAGCATTATTTTTTAATTAAACTCATCACCTGATTTTCACTGTCTGAAATTACTTTCCAGATTTGTTTAAAAGCAGGATAATATTCTTTCGGGTAATCTGAGCTTTCAATTTTAAATTCCGAAACCGTCAAAATTTTATTTCCTTTTCTTTCCACAACATAAGAATAGCTGATTTCTTTGTCTTCTGTAACAATTTTTTTGCTTTTAGGTAATTCTGCAATATCATAACCTTCGGGAATTTCTATTTCCACAACTTTCGTCTTATAAATTGGCGAAATAAAATCGATCATGTATTTTCTTTCCTCCTGCTGATCAAAATCATTGCTAGTCTGATGTAAAAACAACAGCGGATTAATGATTTTTCTCTTACCTAAATTATCAATCATATTGTTGGATGTAAACTTCATTGTTGATCTGAATTCGCCATTATCCAAAACCCTTGAACTGATATTAGAAAAATCTACTGAAAAATTTTCTTTGTACTGTTTTGAGTATTTTTCAGGATTTTCGTCATAGCTTTCTTGAGCATTTAAGGCTAACAAACCTTCATCCTGATCTTGATATTCTCCTGTAACTGTACCATCAGCATCAATTTTTGCTTTTGTAGTATGAAAAGAATAGCTTGGTTTAATATTATTTAAAGAGATCACTTCAGCTTTATCATCTCTTAACAAAACTCCGTTGTTATTCCATACTCTGCCGGGAAGTATTCCTTCTTTCGACTGTTTTGAAGTGGCATCAAAAAGGTAAATATTCTTATCAATTTCTACAGCTGCAATTACGTAATTAAAGTTACCTACGTTTGGAAAAGTAAGATTTACATGACCGTTTCCTACAGTAGAAATTAAAATAGGATAAGATTTTATGCCCTGACTTCTCATCATATTGATCAGCATCAGATTAAGATCACCTGTATTTCCTGTTTTGGTTTTCGCCAGTTCTTTGAGACCGCTTTCTGTATAAAAACCTGTCGTGTGGTTCCATGTGAAAGTATTTTTTACGAAATCAAAAATTGAATTTGCTTTTTTCAGTTCGTCTTTTTCCTCAGAAATATTTTTTGGAAGCAAATCTTTTACAAGTTTATCTTTCTTGTACTGCAAGCCAAATTCTTCATCTTCCCAAAGCTTTTTTCTGATGTCTTCCCAAGTCGAAGTATATGTCTTCAAACCATTATTGAAGAATGTAGAATGCAGCTCTGCTCTTATCTTGGTTCTGTAGTTATCATTATTCTTAACAAATTTTTCAGTTTTAAATGCCTTTACATTTTCATATGCGAACCTGTATGTTTTAGAATCTGCTCCATATAAAAACTCTTCACCGACTTTCTGATTCTTAGGCTTTAAACTACCAGTGAAATCAATATGGTACGACATATTTGTGGGAGAATCGAGTATATATTCTGTGTACATCGAAGGTGTGTCTACTTCAATATAGATCATGGGAAGCTCATACATAAAAGGTGATGCCACTTCATACTGATATTCAATCACCGATCCGTTTTTTATATTAGGAAAAGCAAACTTCGTAATGGTAACATACTTATTTTCCTTCGATTTGAATTTAGAACTTTTATCGACTTTAGTTTCTGCAATTTTACCGTCTTCAAGATTGTAAACATAAGCTTTCACAGAATTTAATGTTTCGCGGCTATTAGAATTATTTTCTCGTAAGGGAATATCAAGATTCAGCCATTCTTCAGATTTATCTTTGTCGTAAATTTTTACCCGATAGGCGTATTTTTTTATAAGTAGTCCGTTATAAGGATCTACCCGATAGTGTACGGATCTATAAAGAATTTCTGCAGGGGCTTTTTCATCAATTGCAGATTTTGTTTTATTCAAATCTTCAATGCTGAACTTAGGCATTTTTAAGAATTCATGTTTTTGTGCAAAAATCACTGTGTTTATCATGACTGCACAAAATAGTAAAAGACACTTCTTCATCTTACGATTTTTTGGATATTAGTATTTTTGAATTGTCAGCACCCATTATTTTTTTTCTGAAACTGACATATTCATTATATTTTTCTTTTGAGTAAATTCCTTTTTTTATACTTATATTTCTTTTGACAATAATTTTATCTTTCTTTTTTTTCAAATGAGATAATATATGTACCGAAATCGGATGTCAGAAGTCCGTTTTGGGGCATTTCTTCTACTACATAATTTGCCGGAATTTGATATATAATCTCATAATCGTCTTCGTAAGAAAACCTGTTTTCAAAAGGCAACAGACGGTTTTCATCCTCATGAAAAAAACCTGTGGTATAAATAGGTACAGCTCTGAAGATATAACTGTCACCCATCATTTTAGAATAATTGGAAGCTTTAAAATTTAAATCGAAATCTATTGAAGCCAAATCTTTATTATTAACAAAGTTATTTACTTCAACATTTTCAAAATTCAGACTTGAAAATTTAGATTTCATTGCTTCGTTTTTATCTTTCTGTGAAAGTGAAACATAAGATAAATTAAAATCATATTGATTACCAGTGTACGTAAATTTCCCTTTTCCAGAGATCGTTTTATCCGGATTGATCTGAATATTCAGAACCTGTCTTTCTTTACTTTGCTGTGACGTGTATGATGGAGTTTCCATAATATCAATCCCTGTAGATTTTACAGCCAAAACATTTCTGTCTGTGGTACTGTAACTTAAATGATTGAAAGCAATATCCTGAGAAGTATTCTCTAACCAAATATTTCCTTTCTCGGTAGGAATTACCAAAATCACATGATTACCAGCCATTTTAGGAAAGTCGACATCAAAACTTATCGGTGAAGTATTTGAGTTGATAATGGCATAGTAAGAAGGAATCCCAGCTTCATCCAAAAGAGTTTTCATATAATTACTCAAACCTTTGCAATCTCCATAGCCTTTTTTTTGAACTTCATCCGGCATCATGGGTTGCCAACCGCCAATTCCTAATGCTACAAAAATGTACCGGGTTTTACTCTGCATGTACTGAAAGATTTTTTTCACTTTATCTTCCGTACTTCCTGAAAGATTGAGTGCAGCAATTTCAGATTTGATCTGCGGTGTGGAAACAGAAACAGGTGTTAAAAGATTTTGATAATACCAAAGTCCGAAATCTTTCCATGAAGTTATGTTACCTTTTTTACCCACTAAATTGAACTGATCCAAAGAGAAACTTACTTTGGGCAAAATCTTCTGCGGATTAGGAACTAATTCTACTTGATCAATTGCGGGAACATTCTGGTAGGAATACGTTTTCTCGTTTCCGCTATCATTAACCGTTGCTACCGTATATTTGTAAGGCGATTCGTAAGTTTTAGTACGTAAATTAATTCCTGATTTATTGATAATCTTAAAACTGCTTTTTTCTAAAGAAATGTTGTACGAATTAAAAGGCGCAAAATCAGGAAGAAAAACAGTGTTCTGATCTTTCTGGTCATAGCTAAACTCTACAGTATAAGGAAAAGATGTCGGTGTAAAAGGCAGAACCATCACTCTGCTGTCTGAGTAAAATGTACCTTGAGAATTCGCTGCCATATCTGTAAAGTCACTTTTGGAATAACTTTTCAGCTTAGCACCTTTTTCATCAAAGACTGTTACTTTCACATTTGAAACAACATCTCCTTTCTCATAAAAAATCTTAGGAATAGAAAAACTGATTGCATCTTTGTTTAAAATCGTAATTACAGATAAATTTTTGTAGACGATTTCATCAATTTTATTTATTTCTACAATAGTACTTTCATTTCTGATAACAGCACTGGCATTTTTCTTCAAATTTGCGCCAATTTCTGAGACAGGATAACTTTGTGCAAAATAAACAGATGCCTAAGAGAAAGCACCTAAACAAAGGATTTTCACCATGAATATTAATTTTTTACAAAAATATAAAAAATCTTAATAAAATGTTAAAATATTATCTATAATATGAGAAATATTATTTTATAGATAAAAAAAAGACTTCATTTTTATGAAGTCTTTAAAATGTTTTTTATAAAAAACCGATTAAACGTCGATCTTCGCATATTTTGCATTCTTTTCGATAAATTCTCTTCTTGGCGGAACCTCATCTCCCATCAACATTGAGAAAACAGAATCTGCTTCAACAGCATTATCAATGGTTACCTGTTTCAGAATTCTGTGATCAGGGTTGAGTGTTGTTTCCCAAAGCTGTTCAGGATTCATTTCCCCAAGACCCTTATAACGCTGAACTTCAACACCTTTCCCATCTGGAGCCATTTCTAAAGTAAATTCTTCACGCTCTTTTTCGTTATAAGCATATACTTTTTTATTTCCTTTCTTTAGTAAATATAACGGTGGTTGAGCGATGTAAATGTATCCGTTCTCAATCAATTCTTTCATAAATCTAAAGAAGAAAGTAAGAATCAAAGTAGAAATGTGAGAACCGTCGATATCCGCATCGGTCATAATCACTACTTTATGGTATCTTAGCTTAGCCATATTCAAGGCTTTGCTGTCTTCTTCAGTTCCTACGGAAACACCTAAAGCGGTATAAATATTTTTAATTTCTTCGTTATCGTACACTTTGTGAAGCATTGATTTCTCAACATTCAGAATCTTACCTCTTAACGGAAGAATTGCCTGAAAATGTCTGTCTCTACCCTGCTTTGCAGTTCCACCTGCCGAATCTCCCTCTACTAAGAACAATTCAGATTCTGCAGGATCTTTTGATGAACAGTCAGAAAGTTTTCCTGGTAAACCGGAACCTCCCATTGGAGATTTTCTCTGAACCATTTCACGAGCTTTTTTCGCAGCCTGTCTAGCTTTTGCAGCTAAAACAACTTTCTGAACGATAATTTTAGCTTCGTTTGGATTTTCTTCTAAGAAGTTGGTCAACATTTCACCAACGATCTTATCAACCGCACCTGAAACTTCAGAGTTTCCTAATTTCGTTTTAGTCTGACCTTCAAACTGAGGCTCCATCACTTTTACAGAAATCACCGCAGTTAAACCTTCGCGGAAATCATCTCCTGTAATCTCTACTTTTTCTTTAGCAGGAATTCCTAAATCGTCAGCATATTTTTTCAGGGTTCTCGTCAAAGCACGTCTGAAACCTGCTAAGTGAGTTCCCCCTTCATGGGTATTGATATTATTAACGTAAGAGTGAAGATTTTCGTTAAACGAAGTATTGTATCGCATCGCAACTTCCACAGGAATGTCATCCCTTTCACCTTCCATGAAAATTACGTTTTCCATGATAGATTCTCTGTTTCCGTCGATATATTCTACAAATTCTTTTAATCCACCTTCAGAATGGAACACTTCAAAAGCAAAAGATCCGTCATCATTAGGTTCTCTTTCATCTACAAGTGTGATCGTAATTCCTTTGTTCAAAAAAGAAAGTTCACGCATTCTTGCTGCAAGCGTATCATAGTTGTAAACTAATTCCTGAAAAATAGTTCCGTCCGGCTGAAAGAAAACTTCAGTTCCTCTTTCATCAGTAGTTCCTATCTCGGCAACATCTGCCAATGCTTTTCCTTCAGAATATTTTTGCTGGTATAATTTACCGTCACGACTTACCGTTGCGACCAGTAAAGTTGAAAGTGCATTCACACAAGAAACACCCACTCCATGAAGACCTCCCGATACTTTATAAGAATCTTTATCAAATTTTCCTCCGGCTCCGATTTTTGTCATTACAACCTCTAAAGCCGATTTTTGTTCTTTTTCGTGAAGATCAACAGGAATTCCTCTACCATTATCTTTTACAGAGATACTTTCTCCCTTATGTATTGTTACTAAAATAGTATCACAGTATCCTGCTAAAGCTTCATCAATAGAGTTATCTACTACTTCATAAACCAAATGATGAAGACCTCTTACTCCTACATCTCCAATGTACATTGATGGTCTTAATCGAACGTGTTCCATGCCTTCTAATGCCTGGATACTACTAGCTGTATATTGTTTTTGACTCATATTATTGATTGCTCTTTCTAAATTTAAATATATTTTTTAATTTATAATTATAATTGAATGTATTCTCTTTTTTAAAATGTATTTGCACTTCCATTCTGTCTGGATAAAGAAAAAGTTCAATATCTTTAATCTCATTTTTTTTCACTCCTATCTCTCCTACTTCTTGTTTACCTGTAAGAGTGTTCTGATAGTTGCTTATAAATTTAAAGTCTGAAGACATACTGTCTATAAATGGAGTGATTTTAAATATAAAAACATACGTTTTCAATTTAAAATCATAAGTCAAATTATGTTCAATCTTATTGATATAAAAAGAGATATCTGATTTATCATTTTTATTTTTTTCATAAAAGAATTGATTTGGGAGTTCCAGTTTCAAATCTTTTTGAGGAATATCAATACTTCCTCTCGGAAGAATGTATTCATTAGTCACATTTTCCACACTATTATTCCAAATGCCACTAAAAAAATCATTTAGATTCTTTCTGGTTTTATCTTCATCAGAAGTTGCTAAATATGCTTTATAAGGTGCAAAATTACAATCGGAATTTGGCATTTTGCTATTAATTTCCTTGCATAATCTTCTCATCAATCCTGGAGATTCACTATCAAAATTTTCATCAATATGAATATTATTAGCCTTATTAACATCTCTGATAAACTGTACAGAATTATCAATTTTACTGTTAAAATTAGCTACTTTCATATTGAAAAAATGAGCTAAAAGCTGCTCATCAGTGATATTACCAAAAAACTTCATATAAAAGAAGTTAGTCGTATTATTACGTGGATTATAAGTCTGAAAATCTACAGTTCCTTTAGGTGCCTTCCAAGTACTATTAGCCCTTACTGATACCGTAGAAATAGACTTTCCCATCATTTTACTATTCATTTGTGGCACAATCACAAATCCGGTACCAAGAAAATCATATATTTTATTTTCAAAGAAAACTAAATCTAAAGAATTGAAACTTCCTCCATTGCCATCTGAATGCTGAAGATTTTTAAAAAAAATTTCTTTGGAATTTTTTTTTTGTTCATTAATAAAAAAACTATAATCAGAAGGAAGATTAATTATTTCTTCTCCTGCATATAAATACGATTTAGCCCATTCATAAACTGAGCATAAGAAAATGCAGCAAAAAAAAGAAAAAGGGCTGAAGCAACCTTCCTGTTTAACAATTCAATATAGGATTTTTTAAACACCTTATTTATATAAAAATTCTTACAAATATCGTGATTTTTTTCGACTTATGAAAGTAATTTACCTCTTAAAATATCCGAATTTATCCTAAAATTTGAATGATTCGTTCAACAAAAAACAATAAAGTTACAATGCAGATTTGAATTAATTGTAATGTTTTAAATCATATAATGTTACCATCATTTTATCCGTAACTTTAAGCTGGAAAAATTAAAACTATGGACGATTTTTTGGCTGCACGTGCACAAATGGCGCTTTCTTTGGGTTTTCATATCATTTTTGCCTGTGTCGGAATGGTGATGCCTTTTCTGATGGCTTTTGCTCATTGGAAATATCTCAAAACAGGAAATGAAATTTACAAAGGTCTTACCAAAGCATGGAGCAAAGGCGTAGCCATTCTATTCGCAACAGGAGCTGTTTCGGGAACGATGCTTTCATTTGAATTAGGACTACTTTGGCCGGGATTTATGAAGCACGCAGGACCCATATTCGGAATGCCGTTTTCTCTTGAAGGTACAGCATTTTTTATTGAAGCCATTGCTATTGGATTTTTCCTGTATGGTTGGGACAAATTCAACAAATGGTTTCACTGGTTTTGCGGATTTTTAGTGGGTTTAAGCGGCTTAGCTTCCGGAATATTGGTCGTTGCAGCCAATGCGTGGATGAATTCACCCACAGGTTTTGATTATATTAATGGAGAATACGTGAATATTGATCCCATCAAAGCGATGTTTAATGAAGCTTGGTTTCCGCAGGCTTTACACATGACGGTTGCCGCTTTTTGTGCAACGGGATTTGCCGTTGCGGGCGTTCATGCATTTTTAATTATGAAAAAAAAGAATGTAGAATTTCATACCAAGGCGTTTAGAATTGCGGCAGCCTTTGCAATGATTGGTGCTTTTGGCGCTCCTCTAAGTGGTGATGTCGCAGCAAAATCTGTTGCTGAAAGACAGCCGATAAAATTAGCCGCAATGGAAGCTCATTTTGAAACTGAAAAAGGTGCTGATTTCGTCATTGGCGGAATTCCGGATGAAAAAAAAGGGGAAATTAAATATGCTTTAAAAATTCCGAAACTTTTAAGTTTTTTGGCAACAAATGATTTTAATGCTGAAGTAAAAGGCCTGAATGATTTTTCGAAAGATTTGTGGCCCCCTGTAGCAGTTGTACATTATGCCTTTCAGTTGATGATTTTCTTTGGAGTGGTAATGATTTGCATTGGAAGTCTGTACCTTTACGCTTTCTTTTTTAAAAAAGACTGGCTGAGCAGAAACTGGCTTTTAAAAACTTTCCTTTTTGCTACGCCTTTTGGGTATATTGCTTTGGAAGCGGGCTGAACCGTTACAGAAGTTGGGCGACAGCCCTGGATTATTTACGGAATTATGAAGACTGTCGATGCCGTTACTCCAATGCCAGGAATTCAATACTCATTTTATTTTTTTACAGCAATTTTCATTTCATTATCATTAATTATTATATTCCTCCTGAGAAGACAAATTCAAATGGTTCCTAAACTCTACGATCCTACCGATGCACAGTTTAACCCTAAAAACAAGAAGTTATGATTTACGTTGTTATTGGATTTCTATGGCTTTCCGTATGTCTTTATGTAATTTTAGGCGGTGCCGATTTCGGAGCAGGAATCGTAGAATTAATTTCTAAAAAGAAAGCAAGAAAATATACCGAAAAAATCATGTACGATTCGATTGCACCCGTTTGGGAAGCCAATCATATGTGGCTGATTATTGCCATTGTAATTCTCTTTGTGGCATTTCCTGAAATATATACCACAATGTCTACTTATCTTCATATCCCATTGGTATTGATGCTTTTAGGAATTATCGCAAGAGGAACAGCATTTACGTTCAGAAATTATGATGCTGTAAAAGATGAGTGGCAGTTTTTATACACCCAAATCTTCTATTATGCGAGTCTTCTTACCCCTTTTTTCTTGGGATTAATAGCAGCTGCAACGGTTTCACAATCTATCAATCCTGATGCTACGACATTTTCAGACTTATACATCTTCAGTTGGCTCAATTGGTTCGGCGTTGCTGTAGGATTGTTTGTGGTAGCACTTTGCGCTTATTTAGCATCCATATTTTCTTTAAGAGAAATAAGTGACCGATTGGAGCTCAATTTGATGATTGAAAAATCTCACCAAACAATGATTTTTGTTGTTATTACAGGATTATTAGTTTTCTTAGCTGCATACCTTTCGGGCATTCCATTGGTAAAATGGGTGTTTTCAAAACCATTGGGAGTTATGGCAATTACTTTTGCAACGTTTGCTTTAGGTTTAATTTTAAAAGCAATGCATGATAGAAAATTCCTACCGGTAAGAGCTTTAGCTGGATTTCAAATCATCATGATTTTGGTTGCGGCAACGTATCAGCACAATCCAAATATCATCTTATTAGGAAACGGCGAGCATCTTTCTCTTCTGGAACATGTTGCAGCTCCCAAGACAATTACAGCTTTAGGTTGGGCGCTGATGCTGGGTTCTGTATTTATTTTGCCGTTTTTATTTTATCTGATGTTTTCATTCACAAAAGCTAAAAATAGATCTTAAATGTTATTTTTTAATTAAAACTAATTCAACTCTCCTATTTTTTATTCGGTCGGCTTCTGTAATTTCGGGATAAACAACGGGATTGAGATGACCGAGTCCTTTTACTGTAATTCGATTGAGATGAATTCCCTGCTTTATTAAGAATTCTTTTATGGCATTGGCTCTCGTCCATGAAAGATTGAAAGTTTTTAAATCGGTATCTTCACCATCAAAATTATCGTAATCGCAACAAATATGGCCCTGCAGTTCAACCTCCAGATTAGGATTTTCTTTTAAAATTTTAGAAAGTTTCGACAAATTGGCGTTACCTATCGGAAGCCAAATATGACGTCCACCAACAAAACTGACATCAGGAAGTGAAAAAGTATCTTTCACTTTCATCATTGCGATCTTTGCACTTAGAAAACTAGGATACATTTTCCTTGAGATTTTCTCTCCGGGAGCAAATGCTTTTTCAATAAACACATCTACCCTTCTGTTTTTTTTCCGCAGTTCTTCCGTACTGTTATCATTGATTTGTTTTTCTATTCCCAATCCTACTGAACTTCCTAATTTGATATTGCTTCCGATTTTCTTTTTTAAATATTCACTGACTGATTTTGCACGGTTTTCTGATAATTTTTTATTGAGTTCTACATTTCCTGTAGGATCACAATTTCCAAAAATTCTGAAGGTGAACTTTGATTGTAATTGAGACAAGCTATCAAGTCTTAATTTAGATTCCTGATTGAGATCGTAACTGTTGGTTTTAAAATAAACGGAAGTAAGCATTTGTGCATCAAATGTTACGGCAATGAGAAACATAAAAAAGAGTATGAAGGTTTTCATCAGCTTTTTCTTAACAACGAGAAATACTTAATTATAGTTTATATCAAAGAAAAATCCTGAAGCTTTTTCAGGATTTTATTATTTACTTTCAGTTAAGTTTAAACCAACTTCATCAAAACAACATCTTCAACTTTATCCACCTTAACCAAATTATGTTTCGTCAAAATCTTAGAAGCTTTATCCCATTTTTTACCTGAAAATTTGCTTAAATTTTTCACATCATTTAATGGCATCTGTTCACCGGATTTTAAAATTTCTAAAATCAATTTCTCGTCTTCTCCCAATTCGATTTGAGCAGCAGTTTTTTCCGGTCTCATTTGAGGGAAGAATAAAACTTCCTGAATAGACGGATTATTCGTTAAAAACATAATCAGTCTGTCCATACCGATTCCTAACCCAGAAGTTGGCGGCATTCCATATTCTAAGGCTCTTAAGAAGTCTTCATCAATAAATCCTGTTGCTTCATCATCGCCTTTTTCAGCTAATTTTAATTGCTCTTCGAAACGCTCTCTCTGGTCGATCGGGTCATTTAATTCTGAATAAGCATTTGCAATTTCTTTTCCGCAAACCATTAATTCAAAACGCTCCGTTAAACCTTCTTTGCTTCTGTGTTTCTTAGTCAAAGGAGACATTTCGATCGGATAATCGGTAATAAAAGTAGGCTGAATGAAGTTTCCTTCACACTTTTCACCAAAAATTTCGTCGATTAACTTTCCTTTACCCATCGTTGCGTTCACGTCAATTCCGACAGATTTTGCAAAATCGAACAATTCCTGCTCAGATTTTCCTGTAATGTCGAAACCTGTATATTTGATAATGGCATCAGTCATCGAAACTCTTGGATATGGAGCTTTCCAGCTAATGGTATGTTCGCCAAAAGTTGATTCTGAATTTCCGTTCACAGAAGTTGCACAGAATTCCAGTAATTTTTCTGTAAAATCCATCATCCAGTTGTAGTCTTTGTAGGCTACATAAATTTCCATTGCGGTAAATTCCGGGTTGTGAGTTCTGTCCATCCCTTCATTTCTGAAGTTTTTCGAGAATTCGTAAACACCGTCAAAACCACCTACGATCAATCTTTTCAGATACAATTCGTTTGCAATTCTTAGATATAATGGAATATCCAAAGCGTTGTGATGGGTAATAAACGGTCTTGCAGCAGCTCCACCGGGGATCGATTGTAAAATTGGAGTTTCAACTTCAAAATAACCTGCGTCATTAAAGAAAGTTCTCATGGCATTGAACAGTTTTGTTCTTTTTACGAAAATTTCTTTCACCTGCGGATTTACTGTTAAATCAACATAACGTTGTCTATATCGCATTTCAGGATCGTTGAAAGCGTCATGCACGATTCCGTTTTCATCAGTTTTTGCCTGAGGAAGCGGTCGTAATGCTTTGGTAAGCAAGGTAAAGTTTTTCACTAAAACGGTCATTTCGCCAACTTGAGTTGTGAAAAGACTGCCTTCAATCCCGATAATATCACCGATATCTAAAAGGTGTTTGTAGACATCATTGTATAATGTTTTATCATCTCCTGTACAGATTTCGTCTCTGTTAAAGTACACCTGAATTTTGCCCGTAGAATCCTGCAATTCAGCAAAAAGAAGCTTTCCCCTGAATTCTGCGGGACATCAATCTTCCCGCTATCTTCACCTGTTTACTTTCAGAAAAGTCCTGTTTTATAGATTCTGTAGTATCTGTAATAACATATTCTTCCGCTGGGAATGCATTGATTCCCATTTCAACAAGCTTATTCAGCTTTTCTCTTCTAATGATTTCCTGTTCTGATAATTGCATTTTTCTATATTTCAATAACGTGCAAAGATAACTGTTTTTGTAGGTTCGAGTCAAACAAAATATTTTAGCTGTAAAAAAATTCTTCATTCAGCCACAATGTATAGTTACAAAAACTTTTTTTGCATGTATTGTGACTTTTTTACAGACAATCAGAATATTTCATTTGCCTACATTATGAATAAAATCAACCAAATTATTCAAAAAAAGTAATTTTACATTTAATATTTAACATTAAAATTAAATATTTAATGTAAAAATCAAATTTTATAAAATTATTAATCTATCTTTGTTACAATACAAATGAAAAATACTATGAAAAAAAGAATTATTATTTTGTCTTCCTTGATCGGTTTAGGCATACACATTAACGCACAGGTAGGGATCAATACATCAATTCCTCAAGCAACTGTTGATATTACAGGTAAGCCTGATGAAGCAGCCGTATTAGACGGATTATTAGTTCCAAGATTAACTGGAAATCAGTTAAGAGCTAAAACTTACACTGACCAGCAAAATGGTGCAATTATCTATGTAACAGCAGCAGATACTGCTCCAGATGGGCAAACCATAGACGTAAAATCTGTAGGATATTACAGCTATAATTATTCTTTAAACAAATGGGTACCGTTTCAATTAGGTGAAGATTGGAATCTTACGGGCAATTCAGGAACAACAGCGGGAACTAATTTCCTCGGGACTCTGGACGATCAGGATCTTGTTTTTAAAAGAAATAATATCGAAGCTGGCTGGCTAAGCACCAATAATACTGCGTTTGGTGTTGGATCATTACCTACAACAGCATCAGGTTCCGGAAATGTAGCATTGGGAAACAACTCTTTAAGCAATATGGTTACTGGTGTACAAAATGTCGGTATAGGCTTTAATGCAGGAAAAGGCATTAGTGGCGGATCCAATAATATTGCCATTGGTAGTAACTCATTAGCCAGTGCTTTATCTGCTACGGTACAAAGAAATATAGCTATTGGAGATGGTGCTTTGAGTAGCACTACCGGTAATAACAATGTAGTTATAGGAACAAATTCTGGAGCAGCTATATCCTCCGGAGGAAATAATACAATTCTAGGAAACGGTTCAGCTACTACCCTTACTACCGGAAGTAATAATATTGCTTTAGGAAATAATATATCGCTTCAGACTGCTACAGCAAGCAATCAAATGAATATTGGAAACATTATTTTTGGTACAGGAATGAATGGTTCCCTCGCTACCCCCGCAGGAAATATAGGTATTAACCAGCCTGCTCCGGCAAGAAGATTAGATGTAAATGCCGCTATAGCTGCTTCTCCGGCGCCTATACGAGTAACCAACCTGCAGCCAGTTGCTGTAGGAAGCCCTTCTACCAGTACTGTGCCTTTAGTAATGGATACCGCTACCGGTGATATTTACAGAGGAAAATCTTCAGAATTATTAATCTCAAGCACAAATGTTATTCCTAATGCAACGCCAGTACAATTAAATGCAGCCGGTACCATTTTAGCGGTAGGATCAACTACCGGTTCACTTTATAACACTACTTTTACACTTACCCGTCCTGCATTGGTCTCCATATCTTATTCTATTTCCTTAGCCATTACCACAAATACAGGGGGAGTAATTTCCGATGGAACTCCTAGGCTTTCAGTCACTTGGGCTAAAATATCAGATGCTACAGGTGTCACAACGATACAAGACAACCTAGGATATTCATCAGTTTCACATACAAACGCTACTTCGTCTAGTCCAAACTTGAATAGTCCATATTATAATTCATCAAGTTCTTATGCAAATCTTCCTGCAGGAACATACCGCATCGATCTTATGGGACTAGTTGGCTGTTCAGGCTCTCAAACTGTAAGGGCAACATACGGTGCTAATAATGATAATCTCTTTATCAAAGTTGATTATAATTAATTGATAGCAAAAAGGTCTTACAATTTTTGTAAGGCCTTTTATATTTTTAAATCATCTTAAATATTTAAATTTACAAGAACCCATTTTTTCGATCTTTTTGAGAAACAAAAGTCCAAATCAAAATCCTGCTTACTTTTTGACCTTGAGTCATTTCAATGGTTCTTATTTCAATTGCTTTTGATTTCTTTAAAAGTGAAATCAGTTTAAATAGATTTTCTTTTTTTGAAACTAAACATGTAAACCACAGAATCTGAGATGAATATAAAACACTTTCTTCAATCATTTTTGAAATAAACGTAAGCTCACCGCCTTCGCACCAAAGTTCAGATTGTTGCCCACCAAAATTTAGAATAGGTTTTTGAGTTTTTGACTTTTTAAGATTTTTTGTTTTCCTGATATTTCCTTTCATGGCAGATTCTTCAGAATCGTGGAAAGGCGGATTGCACATCGAGAAGGTGAATCTGTCGTCAGAACCAAGAATATTTTTGAAGATAAAATTGGAATCAGGCTGAAATTTTAGCTGAATATTTGAGGAAAAATCCGAATTTTTATCTAAAATATTTTGAGCATTCTCCAGAGATTTTTGATTGATATCTGTTCCCAACATTTTCCAACCGTAAGACTGATGAGCAATTAATGGATATACCAAATTGGCTCCTGTTCCGATATCCAAACCTTTTACCGATAAACCTTCCGGAATATCTTTAAAATTTTCTGCCAGTAAATCTGCAATGTAATGAATATAATCTGCACGTCCGGGAATTGGCGGACAAAGATTTTCATCCGGAATATCCCAGTTTCTAACTTGATAAAAATGCTCCAGCAAAGCTTTGTTAAGTAATTTTACCGCTTTTGGGATGCTGAAATTGATGGTTAAATTTCCGTAAGTGTTATTAAAAACATAGTGTTTCAGTTCCGGCACACAGGAAATCAATTGTTCAAAATCATAAGGATTTCGGTGAAGATTTCTTGTGTGCAGCACTGATTTTTCGGTGGTCATCAATTATTTTTTGAGACTTAAAATATATTCCACCATTTTTTTCGCATCATCTTTTGAAATCTGCGGATGAGGCTGCATGGCAACGTCTTCCCAAACTCCGCTTCCTCCGTCGATAATTTTTGAAGCAAGCATTTCGATATCCTTTTCAGAATATTTTCCTGCAATTTCTTTGTACGAAGGACCAATCATTCTCTCATCGGCGCTATGACATGACATACAGTCAGACGCTTCTATAAGGCTTTGCCCTGAAACATTAGTCACAACAGGAGTGGAAATATCTGACGAAGACTGTATATCTGAATTTTCTTTTTTAGAACAAGAAATAATAAGCAGGCTTACAAATCCGGTCAAAAATAGTTTTTTCATTATTTAGTAGCCGTAGAATCTGTAGATGGTGATGGAGCAGGAACTGCAGTAGCCGGAGCTGTATCGGTTTTAGCTGTAGAATCACTTACTACAGTTGGAGCTGCAGGTTCTTCCAGCATAATGTTGCTATCCTGTAAAGATTTGTCAGTTTTTTTTGAACAGCTTACTGCAAACAGACTTCCGATAAATGCGATTGCTAATACTTTTTTCATATATAGATTTTTAGATTAATTGTTTCTTGAAATCGCCTAAAGATTTCATTTTTTATTTGGTCACAAAAATATAAAAATAAAGTTTCAAATAAGAGCGTTCTTATTCTTTTTTAAATCGTAATTATTTTTTCGGTTTTTTGTTTCTGATCTGAAAAAAAGTTTTACATTTGTCACATGAATAATTCAGTTAACAAATTTTGGTGGTGGCACTCAAACTCTTCGTCGAGTCTGATGCTATTGTCTTGTTGTTAATTACAGCCAGAATCTTATAGAAAAACATACAGAGACTTTGACGATTGCGTTGAAGTCTTTTTTTTGTCGATTATTTAAAAAAAATTATCAAAATGTTTCATAACAAAATCCATATTAAAACCACATCAAGAAAATCATTGGGCGATCTGCAGACTCCGATGAATATTTACCTGCAGATCAGGGATAAATTTCGTGATACTATTCTTCTAGAAAGCTCAGACACGAAGAATCTTGACAATAACTTCTCTTTTATTGCCATCAATGCCATTGCAGGAATTGAGATTAAGAATCTTCATGAATTTGAAGTGAAATTCCCAAATAAAAATCCTGAGAAAAAATCTTTAGAAAACATACAAGTGACCAATTTATTGAATGACTTTTCAAAAGTTTTTGTTTGCGAAAAAACACATGATGCAATAGAAGAGATTGCACAAAGTCTTTTCGGGTATACAAGTTTTGAAGCCGTCCCGCTTTTTGAAAATATTCAGTTTAAACCTCAGAGCAAAGAGGTGGAAATTCCGATTCTGCGTTACAGATTGTATCAATATGTTATTGCAATTAATCATTTTAACGATGAAATGCATTTGATAGAAAATCAGATTGAAGGCATAAAATCTGAATTGAGATTGCTGGAAGATTTAATTAAGAATAAAAACACACTCGTTTATCCATTCGAAAAAGAAGGTTCAGAAACATCCAATCTTACGGATGAAGAATATTTGGAATTGGTAAACAAAGCACAAAAACACTGCAAAAGAGGTGATGTTTTTCAATTGGTTCTCAGCAGAAGATTTGAACAGAAATTTAAAGGAGACGAATTCAATGTGTATCGTGCCTTAAGAAATATCAATCCATCACCTTATCTCTTCTTTTTTGATTACGGAAATTACAAATTATTTGGTTCAAGTCCTGAAAGTCAATTAATTATTAAAAACAATACAGCTACCATTCACCCGATTGCAGGAACTTTCAGAAGAAGCGGAGATTTTGATATCGACTTACAATCTGCTGAAGCTTTAAAAAAAGACCCGAAAGAAAATGCAGAACATACGATGTTGGTAGATTTGGCCCGGAATGATTTAGGAAAAATAGGAAAAAATGTCACGGTAACCAAGCTGAAAGAAATTCAGCTTTTCTCCCACGTTATTCACATGGTCAGCGAAGTAACTGCCGAATTGGAAGAAAACACCAATCCTTTTGATATAGTTTCTGCTACTTTTCCACAAGGAACATTAAGCGGAGCACCAAAGTATAAAGCTCTTCAATTAATTAACGAATACGAAAAAGATTCCCGTGGATATTATGGTGGCTGCATCGGGATGATTGGTTTAAATGGCGACTGTAATCAGGCAATTATGATCCGAACATTCTTAAGTAAAAACAATACTTTATTTTATCAGGCAGGAGCAGGATTGGTTGCAAAATCTATTCCTGAAAACGAGTTGCAAGAAGTAAATAATAAGCTTAATGCACTGAAAAAAGCGGTGGAAAAGGCAGAAAGACTGGTTGTTGGTTGATCGTTTTTAGTTGATAGATTTTTTAAAAACATAAATATGGAATACAAAGACTTAGAAGTATGGATAGCAGAAAAAAAACTTACAAAACTTGTTTACGATACACTTTTTATTTATTGCAAGACGCTTTCTCTATGAATTGGAAACACAAATTTGCCTATCACCCGATTTAGAATTTATCAATAATGACAAATTAGCTATTATTTTAAACCAAATAATACTTTGCAAAAGTTATTGAACAGATTATTAATTATTACAGAAAAAAATAAAATGACAAATATACCATCAACCAAAAACCAACAACCAACAACCAAAATATTGGTGTTCGATAATTACGATAGCTTCACCTACAACCTCGTTCAAATGATTGAGCGATTGACGAATCAAAAAGTAGATGTTTATCGCAACGACGAAATTTCATTAGAAGAAATCGAAAAATATGACAAAATCATCCTTTCTCCAGGCCCCGGAATTCCTGAAGAAGCCGGAATTTTATTAGAGGTAATAAAAAAATATGCTCCAACTAAAAGTATTTTGGGAGTTTGTCTTGGTCAACAGGCAATTGCAGAAGCTTTTGGAGGAAGCTTAATTAATCTGACAGAAATATTTCACGGAGTGGCAACCTCTTCAACAACCACAAGAGAAAACGTACAATTATTCAAAGATTTACCCAAAGAAATTGAAGTTGGAAGATACCACAGCTGGGCCGTAAACCCGGAAAACTTTCCTGTCGAATTGGAAATTACAGCAACAGATCACGATGGAATGATCATGGCTTTGCAGCATAGAAGTTATGACGTTCACGGAGTTCAGTTTCATCCTGAAAGTATTTTAACACCTGATGGAAACCAGATTATTAAGAATTTTTTAAATAGTTGATTCATTTGGCTGATTGTTGACAGAAATTTATTTTATACCAATCTAGCTAAAAACCAACAACTAAATACCCACTCTATGAAAGAAATCCTAGAATACCTCTTCAATCATCATACTTTGTCGAAATCGGAAGCAAAAGCGATTATGATTGAAATCGCTCAAAATAAATTCAATGCGACTGAAGTGACAGCTTTTATCAGTATTTTCCTGATGCGAAATATTACTTTAGAAGAACTCGAAGGTTTCAGACAGGCATTATTAAGCATGGCTGTACCTGTAGATGTAGAAGAAAAAAATACCATCGATATTGTCGGAACGGGCGGTGACGGAAAAAACACCATCAATATTTCGACTTTAGCGAGCTTTATCGTTGCCGGAACCGGACAAAAAGTTACCAAGCACGGAAATTACGGCGCTTCAGCGATTACAGGATCATCCAATGTTTTGGAAGCTTTAGGTTATCAGTTCAAAAAAACTTCTGAAGAACTCAATCAGGATTTAGAAAAAGCAAATATTTGTTTTCTCCACGCTCCTTATTTTCATCCTGCACTGCAATCTGTCGGAGCTTTGAGAAAATCTCTTGGCTTAAGAACCTTTTTCAATCTTTTGGGTCCCCTGGTAAATCCAGCAAAACCTCAATTCTCCGTAATCGGAGTTTACAATTTAGAGATTGCAAGAATTTATCAGTATGTACTTCAGAAAGACAGTCGTGACTTCATACTGGTGCATGGATTAGACGGATACGACGAAATCAGTCTTACCGGCGACACCAAAATCATCACTAAAAGCGGCGAAGAAATATATACTTCAGAAGATTTAGGTTTCGACCCGGTTGATCCACAAAACATTCTGGGAGGCTCTACTATTGAAGAATCTGCTCAGATTTTCAGAACTATATTAGAAGGAAAAGGCTCTGCAGATCAAAATGCTGTTGTTTTGGCGAATGCAGCAACTGCTTTATTCCACACAAACAATTGGGGTTCTTATCAGGATTGTATTTCACTTTCAAAGGAAAGTCTGGAGAGTGGAAAAGCTTTGAATAGTTTAAAGTTATTAGTTAATGGTTGATAATTTTAATTGGCAGTTTATGGCGACAATTTCCGCCCTCCGTTCTCGCTTTTTTTATGTCATTGCGAACAAAATGAAGCAATCTCTCATCGATATTATCCAATCGCAATGCCAGAAAAAAGAGCTCCACTCAGGTCGGGTCGCAATTTAGTCATCAATAGAAAATTTAGTTTTCAAAAATTATAGACCAGGATTTACAAAAATCATTAAAAACATTTTCAAAAATATCAAAAGCAAAATGAACATTTTAGATACAATCACGGAAAGAAAAAAACTGGAAATTGAAAATTCAAAATCTAAAATTTCTGTTGAGCAGTTGAAAGATTCAGAATTTTTTAACAGAACAACTTTATCATTGAAAGAAACACTGAATTCAAAATCCGGAATTATTGCCGAATTTAAGAGACAGTCTCCAAGCAAAGGAATTATTAATGACAAAGTTCCTCCCTTAGAAGTTGTTTCAGCGTATGAGAATTTCGGAGCGAGTGCAGTTTCTATTTTAACCGATACCCATTTTTTCGGAGGAAGTTTTGATGATATTTTAAATGTGAGAAATAAAATCAATATTCCTATTCTGCGAAAAGATTTTATGATGGATGAATATCAGTTGTATGAAGCAAAATCAATCGGAGCAGATCTTATTCTATTGATTGCGGCCTGTCTTTCACCCGATCAGGTTTCTGAGTTTACAGAACTTGCACACCATTTGGGTTTAGAAGTTTTACTGGAAATTCATACCGAGGAAGAACTTCAACACATCAATAAAAATATTGACTTTGTAGGCATCAACAACAGAAATCTGAAAGATTTCAAAGTTGATTTACAACATTCTGTTAACCTTAAAAATCAGCTTCCTGAGAATATTTTATCTATTGCAGAAAGCGGAATTTACAATGAAAAAGATTTTAAATTTCTGAAAGAGAAAGGCTTTGACGGATTTTTAATGGGAGAATATTTCATGAAAAACACAAACCCCGGAAATACATTCTCTGAATTTGTTTCTAATGTATCAATTGAGTCATGACAGAAAACCAACAACAACCCACAGATAACCAACAGCTTAAAATCAAAGTCTGCGGATTAACAAAACTGGATCAGATTCAGGAATTGATTGCTATGAACATTGATTTTTTAGGCTTTATTTTCTATGAAAAATCGCCGAGATTTGTTATAAATCATTTGAATTTAAAGGAAATTTCTGAAATCAATCATCAGGGAAAAGTTGGGGTTTTTGTAAATGAAAGTATTGAAAAAATAGTTGACATTTCAGAAAAAGCAGATTTAAATATCATCCAGCTTCACGGTGACGAAAATGAAGATTTTATTTATGATTTAAGAAAAAAGCTAAAAGCACAAATTAAAATGATTAAAGTAATCAGAGTTGGAAATCAGAACTCGAATGAATTACAAAAAACCATCAACCAAAAACCATCAACCATTGACTACCTCCTTTTCGACACCGATTCAAAAGCTTTTGGCGGAACCGGAAAAACTTTCGACTGGAATTTATTAAATAAACTGGAAATTCCATTTCCGTATTTTCTAAGCGGCGGAATTTCTTTAGAAAACTTTGATCATATGAATGATTTAAATCAAAAGCCATTTGCTATTGATGTCAACTCAAAATTTGAAGTCGAACCCGGAATCAAAGATGTAGAAAAAATAAAAAAATTATATGAAAAATTATAAAAATCCAGACCAAAACGGATATTACGGAGAATTCGGCGGTGCTTTTATCCCGGAAATGCTCTATCCGAATGTGGAAGAATTGCAGAAAAACTATCTTAAAATCATAGAATCCGAAGAATTTCAAAATGAATATCAGGATTTACTGAAAAACTATGTCGGCCGAGCGACTCCACTCTATTTTTCGAAAAATTTGAGCGAAAAATATAAAACTAAAATCTATTTAAAAAGAGAAGACCTGAATCATACCGGAGCGCATAAAATCAATAATGCACTGGGACAGGTTTTATTGGCAAAACGTCTCGGAAAGCATAGAATTATTGCTGAAACCGGAGCAGGACAACATGGTGTTGCAACCGCAACTGCATGTGCTTTGCTGGGTCTGGAATGCATCGTTTATATGGGAGAAGTTGATATCGCAAGACAGGCTCCCAATGTCGGAAGAATGAAAATGCTGGGTGCAACTGTTATCCCCGCAACTTCTGGTTCAAAAACTTTGAAAGATGCTGTAAATGAAGCATTAAGAGATTGGATTAATAATTCAACGACAACACATTACGTCATCGGAAGCGTGGTGGGACCACATCCTTTTCCTGATTTGGTAGCGAGATTTCAGAGTGTGATTTCAAAAGAAATTAAAGAGCAGCTTCACGAACAAATTGGAAGAGAAAATCCGGATTATGTCATTGCATGCGTTGGCGGTGGAAGCAATGCTGCAGGTGCTTTTTATCATTTTGTTGAGGAAGAAAATGTAAAAATTATTGCCGCAGAAGCGGGCGGTTTCGGAATTAATTCCGGGAAATCTGCTGCAACTACTTTTCTGGGAACTTTAGGTGTTTTGCACGGAAGCAAAAGTCTGGTGATGCAGACTAATGACGGACAGGTTATTGAGCCACACTCTATCTCCGCAGGTCTTGATTATCCGGGAATAGTGACCTTTTCATGCTCATTTATTTCAGGAAAATCGTGCAGAATTTTTCAGTATTGATGATGATGAAGCGTTGCAATCGGCTTTTGAGCTCACAAAACTCGAAGGAATTATTCCTGCTTTAGAAAGTGCTCATGCTTTAGCGGTTTTAACTAAAAAGAACTTTCATGAAAATGATATTGTTGTCATCTGTCTGAGCGGGCGTGGCGATAAGGATATGGAAACGTATTTAAAGATGCTGGAAGATGGAAGTCAGAAGGCGGAAGTTTAATTCCATTAAAAATTAGAATTTTTCAACCTTAATTTAATTAATTATGTATTCACAAAACATCAAACTTCCAGCATCCAGCTTCCAAATTAAAAAACTTCTCAATATCTATTTCACAGCAGGAATTCCACAATTGGATGATACAGCTGAAATTATAAAACTTATCCAAAATGCCGGGGCAGATATGATGGAAATCGGGATGCCGTATTCTGATCCTGTTGCCGACGGTCCGGTTATTCAAAAAGCTCATGAACTGGCTTTGAAAAACGGAATGACTATTGAAAAACTTTTTTCGCAATTAAAATCCATTAAAAATGAAATCAGAATTCCTGTGATTCTGATGGGCTATATCAATCCTGTTTTAAGTTTCGGGTTTGAAAATTTCTGCAGAGAATGTTCTGAAAGCGGAGTTTCAGGATTAATTATTCCTGATCTCCCACCCATTGAGTTTGAAAAAAATTATCAGAAAATTTTAGAGAAATACAATCTCAATTTTACTTTTCTGATCACTCCTGAAACTTCGGATGAGAGAATTATGTATTTAGATTCTTTAAGTTCAGGATTTTTGTATGCAGTCAGTTCGTCTTCTACAACCGGGAGTGAGAATACTGTTTTAAAAAACGAAGAATATCTATCAAGAATTGCATCACTTCCATTAAAAAATCCTGTGATGATCGGTTTCGGAATTAAATCTAAAGAAGATTTTGAAAATGTTACTGAAAAAGCAGATGGCGGAATCATCGGAACAGCCTTTGTCAATATTTTACTAAATGATAAAGATTGGCAGATAAATGCCATAGATTTTATTCATTCTATAAAAAATTAAAATTCACTAAATTTGTCTGTTAATTAAAGGCATGAACACACATCAAAATAAAGTCGTTGCATTTGAAGATTTAGGCATCAAAGATTATCAGTCTTCCTGGGATTATCAGGAAAAACTGATGAAAGGCATTATTGATACTAAAATCAAAAACCGGGATTTATCCCCGGAAAATCATCTGACAACTTCAAACCATTTTCTTTTGGTAGAGCATCCTCACGTTTACACTTTGGGAAAAAGTGGTCATGAAGAAAATATGCTTGCCGGAATTGATAAACTCAAGGAAATTGATGCAACTTTTGTAAAAGTAAACCGTGGCGGAGATATAACGTATCATGGCTTCGGACAAATCGTGGGGTATCCGATTTTAGATCTTGAAAATTTCTTCACCGATATTCATTTATATATGCGAAATCTTGAAGAAGTTATTATCAGAACGATGGCAGAATTTGGTTTAAATGGTGAACGTTCACCTGGAGAAACCGGAGTGTGGCTTGATGTGGGAAAACCGTATGCCAGAAAAATCTGTGCAATGGGTGTAAAAGCTTCTCGTTGGGTCACTTTGCATGGTTTTGCATTCAATGTTAATACCGATATGCGTTATTTTGAATATATTATTCCTTGCGGAATTAAAGATAAGCAGGTGACTTCTTTGAAAAGAGAACTGGAGAGAGAATTGACTTCTGAAGAAGTTGAAGATATTAAACTAAAGATCAAAAAGCATTTTGCGGATGTTTTTGAAGCGGAATTGGTGAATAAATAATTACATACAGTTTTGAGTTACGGTCATATACAATTTGAACCTGGTATTGAAAGAAAAATCAAATTATCAATCGTTGCTTTTTTTTTGTGGTGACTATTGGTTTTTTAGTTATTCGAGAATATTTTTATGGTGATGATATTACTAAAAGGATTTTATTAAATATAGAAAGAAACACCTCCGTAATTGATATTTACAATAATAAAGAACAACACAATTCCCGTTATGCTAAATACTCAAATGGAAGCAGTGAAATTTTAGAATTTTCTTATCAAATAGGAGATTCCATTTCCAAAAACAAAGGTGATTCTATAGAATATATATTTAGAAATGATACAATAATTCAAAATAATTTACTTGAGAATTACAGAAATAATCAATAGTATTTTCTACAATTGGATTTAGTTTTATATTCTCGAAAAATCGTAAAATTTTCATTATCTCTTTACAGAATCACTTCTCTTATAAGCATCCACTTTTATATACTCAACATTCATTTCCTTCTCTTTTTTATCTGAAATTAAAATCCCGAAAAGATGGTCAATCTCATGCTGGAAAATAACTGCGGTGAAACCTTCTACGATTTCTGAGTATTTTTGCCCTTTCAAATCAACGTATTCCAACTGAATGACTTTGCTTCTATAAAATTCACCTCTGAATTCAGGAATTGAAAGATCACCCTCAGAGCCGAGATTCTGTAATTCAGATTTCCAGGTAATCACCGGATTGATAAAATACTCTAATGGTTCGCCTTCTTTATCAAAACGCTGCACCCAGATTACTTTTCTGTTGATCCCAACTTGTGGTGCGGCAATTCCTACTCCGCCATCTGTTGAAAGAAGAGATTCTTTCATTCTGGCAACCAAAATTGATGTGTTTGGATCTAAAGGATCTATTTCTGTTGATTGACCTAATAAAGTGGAATGCTGATGAGCATCTGTCGTTTGAAAGATGGGTAATAAGGTTTTAATATTGCCTTGATTGATCAGAGATATTTCAGTGGGGGTCAATTTCTGAGCATTTACAAACCCGACAAAAAGCATGAACAGAAAGGATAGTTTTTTCATTTATTTTGGAATCTTAAACAAATATAAAGATGTTTTTATATTTCGACTAAAGCCTATTGATGTATTTCTTTTAAAAACGGGCTAAAGCCCGCTCCTATTTATATACTTTTAATAAGTCTTCGTCATATCCGCTGGAATGATCAGATTAAAATTGGTTGGAATATAATCCTTTTCAGGAAGTTTCAACTTCGGATTTTCTGATTCAAATACAGAGATAACTGCCATTTTAAGATTCGGAGCTTTCTGTTTGATATACCAGTAAATTCCGCCAAATTCTTTGCTGTGAAAATTTCCGTTGTAATGGATGAATGTTTTTCCTACTTCCCTGTTTTTCAAGATAGATTCTGCCATTGTTGCATCTTTTATTGCCTGTGCAGAGATGAAGTTCATTACTTTTGTTCCTTCAGCATGTTCACCCATCATCTTTTTCATTTCAGGATAACCGGGAGTGTCCAACGTAACTTTAACAGGAAGCTGGGCAATGTAAGTTTTTTCTTTTTGGCTTAAGTTATTCAAGGATTCAAGACCTTCTTTTGCCGTTTGAGAAGCATATTTTCTCGGAACATTGGTTGCGAGAAATTTCAGTTTTTTGTCTTTAGCAAAATCTAACAATGGCTTATAATCTGTGGTAAAATTATTCCATAAACGAGCAGAATCTTTCAGGGTTTTAGCATCAAATTTTCCACTTAAATAATTGTTTAATTGAGATTGATTATCCCTTTCAAACATTTCGGCACCTAAAATAATCTGTCCGCTTTTCTTTTCAAATAATGCTTCGGTGATCTTTAATTGAAGCCAGTGATTGATTGAGCTGTTATGATTTTCGCCAAAGAAAACGACATCATATTCTGCTAATTCTTTGACTAATTTATCGGTTTTTATTTTATTTCCTTTTTGATTATAAAACCGAAAAGATTTTAAATTCTGAGCATTTATTGAACAAAAGCAGATCAGTAATAAAGCTGAAATGACGTTTTTCATTTTTAAATTTTTTATCATTTACAAAGATAGTTTGTTCATTTGAAGTATTTAAATCTTTCTTTTGGGAAGAGATTGTCTTATGCCAGGAGGACTTCCTCACATTCACAAAATCTGATATTTTTACTTTATAAAATCATACAATGCAGTCCAAAATTTGTCATACACTTCGATGTGCGGAAGATGACCAACATTTTCTAACTCTACCAATTTTGATCCTGTAATTTGCTGCTGCGTTTTCTTTCCCAATTGCTGATATTGTCCCATTGTTGGCTGAATTTCTTTTGGAGCGCGGTCTTTTCCGATTGCAGTGCGATCTCTTGTCCCAATAATAAGTAACGTGGGAGTTTTTATATTTTTAAATTCGTAAACGACAGGCTGATTAAAGATGATATCGCTCGTCAAGGCAGCATTCCAGGCGACTTGTGGGTAATCTTTATGCAGCGTCCAACCCGCAATCATATCCAGCCAAGGTTGATATTCTTCTTTCCAATTGTTGTCGTAATAAAATGTTAGCTGGTACTTTTTGTAGGATTCTGCTGTATTTTTAAGTTCAGACTGATACGCTTCATCTACGGTTTGATATTTTGCCAAAGTTTTGTAGTCTTCAAGGCCGATAGGATTTTCAAGAATCAATTTTCCAACAGTTTCAGGATACATTAAGGTAAATCTTGCAGCAACCATTCCGCCCATTGAATGTCCTAAAACGATCACTTTTTCGATTTTTAAATCATCTAAAACCGCTTTCGTATTGCTTGCCAATTGTGCAAATGAGAACTGATAATTTTGAGGTTTAGAAGATTTCCCAAAACCAATCTGATCCGGAATAATAACTCTGAAACCTTTATCTGAAAGATCTTCTGCTGTTTTTTTCCAATATGCACCGTTAAAATTCTTCCCATGAAGAAGCATGATGGTATTTCCATTTGCTTTTTTTGGTTTTACATCCATGTAAGCCATTTTCAGGTTCTGTTTTTGCGAATTAAAATCTTTAAAATGAACCTCAAAAGGATATTGGTAATTGGTAAGCATTGCATCCAGAGGTTTTATCTGAGAAAAAAAAGATACTGGTGCCATTGAAAACATCATTATAACCACTGCATTTTTAAAATATTTCATGAAAATTTATTTTAGAACTTAAATTTAAAAAAACCGCTTCAAAAGAAACAGTTTTTGAGGTTATTTATAATTTAATTATAAGTTCTAAGAAAATTCTGACACCATATTTTGATTTTTTGATGGCAGATTCATCAAAACAATAGCAAACAGTATTAAAATAATTCCCAACCATTGAATGAGCACAACCTCTTCACCTAGCAGAACATAAGCCATGGTAACTGAAACCGGAAGTTCTAATGATGAAATGATGCTTCCCAAACCTAAACCGGTATTCGGAAATCCGAGATTAAATAAAATTGGTGGAATAACGGTTCCGAAAAGGGCCAAAATAAATCCGTATGTCCAGAATATAGAGTAATCGAATGATCGGATGTGCTGCGTATTTTCGGTAAAATTTAAATAAAATGATTTCAAACCCTCAAAATACATGGGACCAATCTGTGCAAAAAATAAAAATAACAGAACAATAACCGAACCTCCGGAAAGCATAATAATACTTTTTCTGAGAACCGGTAATCCAGTCGCTAATTTGTTGGAGGTAAACATCGTCATCGTGAAAGAAGCCGCTGCAAGCAATCCCCAAAAGATGCCGTGCCAATCGATTTTCACTTCTAAATTGATAAGATTGGTTGCTAAAACAGTACCCAGTAAAACGATGCAAACTGAAACTACTTTTCTGAGATTAGGTAATTTTTTAGCTAAAAAACTTTCCACAACCACACTGAACCACACAGATTGCATCAGCAGAACAATAGCAATCGACACATTGATATACTGAACCGAAATATAATAAAACAGGCTTGTGCAGCCTAAAGAAGTTCCTGCCAAAAGCAACATCTTAAACTCTTTCGAAGTGGGTGATGACAACGTTGTTTTTGAAGTGATGGTCTGTATAAAATTTAAGATCAAAAGACCTACAAATCCCATAACAAACTGTGCAGTAGTAACCTCTGATGTAGTAAACCCATCTTTGTAAGACATTTTTACAAAAGTTGCCAACATCCCGTAAATACTCGCTCCTACCCCAACAAACAAAACTCCTTTTAAAATATTTTTCTTCTCCATAACCATTTTTTCGGCCGGCAAAGTTACAATTTAAAAATTTGTTTCATTGAGTTTCAATATTAAATAAAAATCACTCCAGAATTTCTGAAGTGACTGTAATATTTTTTCAATTATTATTTTTTAACTATTATTTTCGAAGAAATATCTATTCCTATACCTCGTAATTTTACAACATACACTCCATTTTCAAAATCTTTTGTAGAAACCGGAATTCTTGAGTCGGGCGAAGATCTGTTTTCTGATAACACCAATTTTCCCGACATATCATAAATCTGAACATGAACTTTTCCTATTGTATTATCTTTTAAATAAATAAAAAATTCATCCTTCGCTGGATTGGGATAGATGGCTATGAGACTTTTATCAATTGTGATATTTGAGTTACCATCCATACAATCTTTCGGGATTGAAAAGTCTTCTTTTTGATCATTAATATTCATTTTATTTCCGGCCAGAGCATTCAGCCCTAACCCTCTTCTGGCAAAAGTTTTCCAGATCATACATCTGTTTTCTCCTTTAGTGGTAAGCATTTCGGCAGATAATACGGCATTTCGCCCATCTATAAATGTAGGATTACATACCTGTAATTTTAAGGCATCTGTAACCAACTGTAAAATGCGTGAGCTTCCGTTATTCATATCAGATGTAACATCAGAAGCATATCCGTACTTAGCAGCATACTGCCAATGCAAATCCCATAACATCGTTGCCCACACAAATCCTATTCTGTGTACATCGGGAACGATTTCAGAATCTTCTTCAATTTCCATCCCGTTTGTATCTCCGTACGTGTAATCATTAACAGAAAAATCTGGTGAATATTTTGCGGATCTTAATCCTGCACCGCTTGTTGACTGCCCGCTTGCATACGTTCCTATACTTCTCGGCACAGATGCATTATCATTAGGACTGTTGGTAAGCATCAGTGCAAAAAAATCTGACCAGCCTTCCCCCATCTGTTCTTTACTTTGATTTTTGGAAAGGCATGAAAATCCGTTCCCTGTCAATCGGTTAGAGATACCATGACCATACTCATGAGTAATAATACCGTTATCAAAACTTCCGTCTGGAGTTATTGCAGTTGCAGGATCACTTTTTAAAGTTACATTTACAGCTACCGAATTATTTAATTGAGTTTTAATATATTCTCCTTCGTCATTTGTAATTAAAACTGAAGGTATCGTTATCGTCGCATCTGTTCCTCCCATTGAAGACGGAAAATTAACTGCGCCGGAATTGTTATAAATGATTGCAGCAATTGCACCTGCATTCTGAGCATTTTTTACTTTAACTGTGAAAGTGCAGTTCGTACCGCCACCTCTTTCTATGAGTCCGATTTTTCCGGTTAAAGAATTTGCTGTTAATGGAGAACAGGCATCAATTACATTTGCTAAAACAACATCTCCCGTGACGCCCGTTCCATTGAGCGCAGGTCCAAACTGGGCAGCATTTGCCTGAGGAATACGCGGAATTGCCGATAAAGGAGCGTTATAAAAAAAATATCTGTTGGCTGTAGACCAAAGAAACATCTGCATCAGCGGTTTACTACCATCTGACGGTGTTGTAAAGTTGGCATTATTCAAACCTCCGCCATCTTGTGATTCGGCGATTACATAATCATTTCCTGCACCACCTTTTCCGAAATTGTTCTGTTGAAAATTTCTTGCAGATTCTGTAAATCCAAAACGATAAAAAATGTCGTGAACTTTATTATTGATATAAAAAAGATTGGTAATTGCTGAATTTTGATTAAATGAAGGAGTTCCGTTGATTGAAAAAGGAAAATTAAAATTCCTATTTGCGCCACCATCGGGAGAATATCCCGGTTCGTCTTTATCTTTAGTATCTTCATAAGCGTAAACATTGTTCCCTCTTGTTATGGTATATTTTGTATTTCCTGTCGAATGCCATCCTTCCGGAGAAGAACTCAATATCCAAGGGTTTGTAAGAACTGACCGGTTACCGAAAGTAGGTGCTTCTATCGGGAGAGGAAATACATTGTAAGAGGCATTATCTGGCGCAAAAACATTTGATGATTTATGTTTTACATTTTGAGATTTTGTAAAATATTCATTTGAATGATCGTGGCCATAAGCTCCTGCGTGAAAATTGCATGATAAAGTGAGATTTTCTTTGTTTAGAATTTCTCCTGTGTTAGCGTCGATTAAAATATTCCATGAGTTTTGTGATTTTGGTTCCCGAAGAGAAAAATGATGGGCAAGTCTTAAATTAGAATCAACTTCCACAAACGTCAGGTTTTGTTTTACAAATTTTTTATGATCAGGCTCTAAAGCATCCCTGTCAATAATCTGAAATGTTGAAATTTCTTTTTTTCCTAAAGCTAAAGCAATTTTTTCCAGGGCGTATTTTTGGCTGAAAAATGCCGTGTTTGAAGTAGAAACTTGATAGTTTTTTATAAATGTATCTGAAAAATATGAAATTTCTCCATTCTTTATTACCGCTGTTCCTACTGCATTGTAAATAGGATATCCTTTGAATTTTTGCTGAATTTTCACAATCTCACTTTTCAAAGATGCTGATTGATCTATATTATCAATTTCAAAATCTGTAAGACCGTCTTTTTTAAAATCCTGAATTTGTTTTGTGAGAATATAGTTTGCAATCAATCTTTTCTGTTGCTGAGAAAACATAGAATGAGAAAACAATACAAATAGCAACATCAGTATTTGAATACTCTGAGTTTTTATTTTATCAATAAAATTACAATTCATGATTTCATTTATTAATACTTTATAAAAATAGGAACATTTTGGTAAATTATCAATAAATAATCAAATAAAAGCAGAAATAAGAAAAAAAAGCTGTATCAAAGTGAGACAGCTTTTTAAATAAATTTTAAAAGACCATTATTTTTTAATCAGCAATTTTGAGGTGGTATCAATTCCAAGACCCTTCACTTTTACAAGGTAAGTTCCATTGATCAATTGATCGGTTGAAATTGCCTTTTTAGAGTCTGGCGAAATTTTGTTTTCCGTAGAAATCAGTTTTCCCGACATATCATAAATCTCAACATTTACTTTTCCTAAAGTGTTTTTAGGGAAATTAATGAAAAATTCGTTTTTAGCAGGATTCGGATAAATTGAAATTCCATTGTCCTTCACTGATTTTACTTCATCCGTAGACAATACACAGTCACCCGGCACTGTAAAATCTTCTATTTGATCATTAATATTGGCTTTAAGTCCTGCTGAAGCATTTACACCTAAACCTCTTTTTGCAAAAGTTCTCCAGATCATACATCTGTCTGCACCTCCCGTACTTGCTAGTTCAGCCGCCAAAATTGCTTGTCTTCCATCAATAAATGTAGGATTACAAGATTGAAGTTTCAGCGCATTAGTCACCAACTGTAAAACTCTTGCGCTTCCGCTGGCTGCATTTGCAGTTACATCAGAAGCATATCCGTATTGAGCAACATACTGCCAATGCAGATCCCATAATGTAGATGCCCAAATAAACCCTATTGAATGTACATTCGGGACAATTGCTGTTCCGTTGTTATATTCCATACCGTTGGTGTCGCCATAAGTATAATTATTGATTGCAAAATCCGGTGAATATTTTGCAGGCCTGATTCCTGTACTTGTAGACGACTGTCCTGCTGCATAGGTTCCCATACCTCTAGGCACGGAAGCATCATCTCCCGGTTTGTTTGTTAACATTATGGCAAAGAAGTCTGACCAACCTTCACCCATCTGTTCTTTACTTTGAGAAGAGACAAGACAGGTTGATCCGTTTCCGGTTAATCTATTGGAAATACCATGACCGTATTCATGAACAATGATACCATTGTCAAAACTTCCATCCGGAGTAATTGCAAGAGCAGGGTCATTTTTAAGAGTTACATTTACTGTAGTATTTGCAGAAAGTTGGTTTTTAATAAACTCTCCTTCAGTATTGCTAATCAAAACTGAAGGTATCGTGAGGGTCGCATCAGTGCCTGACATTCCCCCAACCGCTGCGGATGTTGGTAAATTATAAATTATAGCAGCAATCGCCCCTGCATTTTGTGCATTTTTTACTTTAATTACAAAATCACAGGTGCCTCTTTCAATGAGACCAATTTTCCCTGTAAGTGAGCCTGCTGGCATTGCAGTACATCCGTCCAGCACGGTGGATAACTGAACATTCCCTGTTATACCTGTTGCGTCTAAAGGATTACCAAACTGCGCAACTCCTACAGCTGGTTCTCGCAGAACAGCCTGTGATGGTGCATTATAAAAAAATGTTCTGTTAACAGCTGACCATAAAAACATTTGCATTCTTGGTTTACTTCCGTCCGCAGGAGTTGCAAAATTGGCATTATTTACTCCTCCTCCATCTTGAGATTCGGCATTTACATAATCATTTCCGACACCACCCAATCCGAAATTAGTCTGTTGAAAATTTCTTGAAGTTTCTGTAAATCCAAATTTGTAAAAAATATCATGTATCTTATTATTTAAATAAAATAAGTTAGTAATTGCTGCCTCTTGGTTAGTAAAAGGATCGGCATATATATTAAAAGGAAAATTAAAATTTCTTGCTACACCTCCTTGGGCAACTGCACCTACAGTATTGGCGGCACTAGAATCTTCATAGGCATATACATTATTACCTCTTGTATAAGTATATCTTGTCACTCCGTCATAATGCCATCCTTCTGGTGAAGAAGCTAAAATCCAAGGATTTGTAACTACTGATCTTGATCCGAATGTCGGAGCTTCTATGGGTAATGGAAAGACATTATAAGAAGCATTATCAGGAGCTAAAAGTGAGACTGACTCATTAGATGATTCATTTAATGGACCAACAAACTCTTTTTCAGCAATATGTGAATGATCATGAGAATAGGCATCATGATGAAAATTACAAGATAAGTTTAAATTTGTTTTAGTAATAATCTGCCCTGAATGAGCATCTACCAAAACTTCCCAATAATTTGATGATTTAGGTTCCTGAAAAGTAAATTGATAAGCAAGTTTTAAATCATTCTGATCCTCAACATATATCAGTCTCTGCTTAGCGACATTTTCATGTACAGGTTCAGGATCCAAGATATTCAAAATAGGATAGTTTCTAAGCTCAGTATTTCCTAAATCAGCAATAATATTTTCAAAAGCGGCATTTTTATTAATAACTGCAAGGCTCGAATTTGCATTATTATAATTCTTTAAAAAATTATCATTAAAGTATACGATTTTACCATTTTTAATTAAAGCAGTGCCTACAGAATTATGAATTGGCAAACCATTATATATTTGTTGAAATTTTACAATATTGCCATTAAGTGATTGTGATGTATCCACATTATCAATTACAAAATTAGTCAAATCAGATTTTTTATATTCTCTGATATGATGCATTGAAATATAATCTTTAATAAGATTCTGTTTATCTTGTGAAAACAGATTGGAAGATGGAAAAATTGTATAAACTGCAAATAAGAGGGGTAAAGTTATTTTTTTCATTTTTGTTATTTAAGTATAAATCTACAAAAAATATTCAATCAAAAAATATTTTTAATATAAATATGATAAATTTAACTAAAATTTTAACTAATATCAATAATTATCATTTATTAAATAGTGAATTAATATTAATTTATATTTAAAATTTAATTGTAGGTGACTAAATTTTACTTATGATATGTCATACCATAAAAAAAGCCACTCTTACGAGTGGCTTCATATGTATAAAAATGATTTGAGATTATTTACCTCCTTCCATTTTTCTTTTCAATTCTGCTAATACATCAATATCACCTAGAGTTGATCTTTCTTCGTTGTTAGAAGAAGATGAAGTGTTACTGTTGTTATTATTAGATCTGTTGTTATTGTTAGAAGCTTCTCTTGCATTCTTTTTCTCTTCGTCTCTGAAGATACCTGTATGAGAAACTACTACTCTCTTGAATTCTTTGTTAAATTCAATTACTTTGAACTGAGCATCTTCACCTTTTTTGATTTTAGATCCATCTTCTTTCTCTAATAATCTTGAAGGGCAGAAAGCTTCTACTTCAGCATCTTCGAATTGTACAGAAGCACCTTTATCGTGTACTTCTACAGCTTTACCAGCGTGTACAGTTCCTTCAGCATATTTAGTTTCAAATTTATCCCATGGGTTTTCTGTCAATTGTTTGTGACCTAGAGATAATCTTCTAGCCTGGATGTCTAGTTCAAGAACTACAACATTCAATTTATCACCTACTGCACAGAATTCTGATGGATGCTTGATTTTCTTAGTCCAAGAAAGGTCTGAGATATAGATTAATCCGTCGATACCTTCTTCCAATTCTACGAATACACCGAAGTTTGTAAAGTTTCTTACAGTTCCAACGTGCTCAGAGCTTACCGGATATTTAGCTTCGATATTTTCCCAAGGATCTTTAGATAATTGTTTCATACCTAAAGAGATTTTTCTGTCTTCTCTATCAAGAGTAAGTACTTCAGCTTCCACTTCGTCACCTACTTTTACGAAATCTCCTGCGCTTCTCAAATGAGTAGACCAAGACATTTCAGAAACGTGAATTAGTCCTTCTACACCTGGAGCGATCTCTACGAATGCACCATAATCAGCAAGAACTACTACTTTTCCTTTTACTTTATCACCCACTTTCATGTCAGCAGAAAGAGCATCCCAAGGATGAGCTTCTAATTGCTTCATACCCAATTGGATTCTTGTTTTCTCATCATCAAAGTCAAGGATAACCACTTTCACAGTTTGTCCGTCTTCTAAGATTTCTGATGGATGGTTCACTCTAGACCAAGAAAGGTCTGTAATGTGGATCAATCCGTCTACACCACCAAGATCTACGAATACACCGTAAGAAGTAATATTCTTAACAGTACCTTCAAGAACCTGACCTTTTTCAAGCTGTGCGATGATTTCTTTTTTCTGACCTTCGATATCTGCTTCAATCAATGCTTTGTGAGATACTACTACGTTTTTAAACTCAGGGTTGATTTTCACAACTTTGAATTCCATAGTTTTACCTACGAACTGATCGTAATCTTTAATTGGCTTAACGTCGATTTGAGAACCTGGTAAGAATGCTTCAATACCATGTACGTCAACGATCATACCTCCTTTAGTTCTAGATTTTACAAAACCGTTAACGATTTCTCCAGTTTCGTGAAGCTCGTTTACTCTATCCCAAGCTTTAAGCGTTCTAGCTTTTCTGTGAGATAACTGTAATTGACCAGTTTTGTCTTCTCTTCTGTCTACCATTACTTCAACATCATCACCTACTTTAAGGCCCGGGTTGTAACGGAATTCGTTAAGAGAAATAACACCTTCAGATTTGAAATCGATGTCTACAATAGCTTCTTTGTCTGTCAATCTTACAACTTTACCAGTGATAACGTCGTTATCATTTAAACTGCTAAGAGATCCGTTGTAGATTTCTTCAAGATCGCTTTTTTCTTTTCTAGCATCTGCATCAAGACCAGATTCGAAAGAATCCCAGTCAAATTGTTCCGGTGCTACGTTTTGGTTAAGAATAACCTCTGCTGAATTTGTCTCTTTTGACATTTTCTAATAAAATTTGTATTCCAATTCTTACAGACTTTGGCTTTGCTGTGAATCCTGAAAAATATGGAAGATGTTAATTGTTAATATTTTACTTCGCCTAAAGTACGTTCACAAAAGTGAGTGCAAAAGTACGACTTTTTTTAATTACAGCAATAGTTTTAACATCAATATTAAATATAATTACTGAACAGTATTTCAAAGCGTTACAATAAAAAACGGATGGCAAAATGCACATCCGTTAAAAAAACACAAACATGATAAAAAAATTAACTCTAATTTTAAATATTAAAAGTCACTTTTAAAAAAAAGACTATTAAAAACTAACTAATTCTATCCCTACCTAACCTAATTTTAACAAAGAAAATAGCAGACATTAAAAAGCTGCTATTAATGATTATTCTTTCTCATCATTACATTAGTGTTTATAAAAATCACTAATATGAAACAAATATATAAAATATTTAATTAAAAAAAGTCAAAACGCTAAAAATAATTATTTTGAAAATGTTTTTTTAGTAATTACTCATACGTTTTAGATGAGCCATCCAGCATAGCATTGAGTTCAGATAACTCATCAGCAGTTAAATCTCTCCATTTGCCTAGAGGAACATCTAATTTGATGTTCATGATTCTTATACGCTTCAGTTTTTTCACCTCATAGCCTAAAAATTCACACATCCGTCTGATCTGTCTATTCAGACCCTGAGTCAGAACAATACGGAAAGTCATGTCATCAATTCTTTCTACTTCACATTTTTTGGTGACTGTATCTAAAATCGGTACGCCATTCCGCATTTTTTCTAAAAATTTTGAGTTCAGAGGTTTGTCGACTCTTACCAGATATTCCTTTTCGTGGTTGTTCTTTCCTCTTAGAATTTTATTAACGATATCGCCGTCATTGGTGAGCAGAATAAGACCTTCACTCGGTTTATCAAGTCTGCCGATCGGGAAAATTCTCTTAGGATGGTTGATGTATTCAATAATATTATCAATCTCACGTTTGGTATCTGTGGTACAAACGATCCCGACAGGTTTATTAAAAGCTATATAAATTGGAGCTTCTTCGCTTTCACGAATAGGTTTTCCGTCTACTTCCACAACGTCTTCGTCAGAAACTTTGGTTCCCATTTCCGGAACTATGCCGTTTATTTTTATTCTTCCTTCTTCCAAAAGCTTATCTGCTGCCCGTCTTGAGCAAAAGCCTACTTCTGAAAGATATTTATTAATACGTGTCTTTTCCATTATTCTATTCCTTCTATTGTATAATTTTTATTGCTGAAAATGGTAATTCCATAGCTTAAGCCTACAAAAACGGTACTCGAATTGCCCAATCGGAAGCCTTCTAAAACCAAACCGCCTTCCTGGCTCAGTCTTTTTGAGTAGGCAACCTGAAGACCAGCTTTCAGACTCCAAAATATAGAATTTGAAATAACTGACTTATTTATTTGTGCACCGTAAGTTACGTCTATAAAAAATGCTTCATCACCGGGATTAAAAATAAATTTAGGCTGAACGAGCCAATACATCAAATGAAAATTCGGATCGATATAACTATACTTTACACCTGTACCTATTGCAAAGTTAGGAAGAAATTGGTAACCGCCAACTGCAGAAATTCCGTAAGTAAAATCGTTGGGAAGATACGGCGCCACGTTTTGCTGATAATCGAAGGAATCTTTATTTTGATTGTCTTTAAT
Organism: Chryseobacterium sp. AC405b; assembly: GCF_979258685.1. Classification (NCBI taxonomy): domain Bacteria; kingdom Pseudomonadati; phylum Bacteroidota; class Flavobacteriia; order Flavobacteriales; family Weeksellaceae; genus Chryseobacterium; species Chryseobacterium sp. AC405b. Next base: position 2,325,251 of record NZ_OZ409877.1, on the reverse strand, counting down.
CTTGTTTCCTAAATTATATCCTATGTTCAAATTTGGATTAAAATAAAAATTCATTTTAGGTTTTTCAGAAGAATTAACTTGCGAAAAAACTTTAAATGAAATCAGTAAAAATAATGTTAAAAATAAATTTCTAATCATAAATTTTCAAATCTGTATTCGTTTTCTAAAAAATCTGCTGTTGCATCTTCAATTTTATAATCACCGATTTTAGTGCGCCTTAATTGAGTTAAATAAGCACCAACTCCTAACTCCTGACCAATATCGTGAGCCAGACTGCGAATATAAGTTCCTTTTGAACAACCAACGGTAAAACTTATCAGAGGAAAATTGATTTCTATATTTTCAATATACGTGATGGTCGTTTTTCTTGATTTCATTTCAACCTCCTGCCCTGCTCTTGCCATATCGTAAGCTCTTTTTCCGTCAATTTTAATGGCTGAAAAAATAGGCGGTTTCTGTTCTATTTCACCTAAAAATTTATCTAAAGCTTTTTTCACATCGTTTTCTGTGATGTGCGAAATATCCTGTTGAAGAATTTCAGGTTTTTCGGTGTCGTAAGATTCTGTCTGAACGCCAATTTTGATTTCTGTCCAGTATTCTTTTGGCGCATCTTGTATTTCAGGAATTTTTTTTGTGAATTTTCCTGTGCAGACAATTAATAAACCTGTTGCTCTCGGATCTAAAGTTCCTGCATGACCGATTTTAAATTTTTTCGGAAGACCAAACTCGTTTTTGAGTTTGTATTTCATTTTATTCACCGCCTGGAAAGAAGTCCAGTCCAGAGGTTTGTCTAAAAGAAGAATCTGACCTTCGAGAAGTTGTTCTGCTGTCATTTTTTTTTATGGGTAATTGGTAATGAGTAATGAATAATTTAGCAAAAGTATAGACTAGCAGATGTAATTAATTTTCAGATAAATAATCATAGGTTAAAACCCTTGTATTTCTATAGATGTAATAGATTGTTGAACTTTTTTTCTTTGATAAAGAATCATCTAATTTAATTAATCTGTAAAATCTCTCGTCAATATTTACTTTTTCACCATCAGAAAATATCATATAAGGTATATTTCTATTGGTAGAGTCAATACCTTTTTTAATAATAAAAGATTCTTTTTCAAAATCAAGAATTCTATGCAAGGCTGCTAGTTGTAATTGGCTTTCATCAGAATCTCTGTTACACTTTTGCAATACAAATCCGAACATAACAGCTCCTATTAGAACATAAATTACAAAGTATCTTGTATCTGTAATTATTTTCTCAACTATTTTATGATCAGGATCGAATTTGCTCATGCAAAGAACTAATTATTTAAACCAATAAAAATAAATCAGTAAAGCGATTCCCACAATAATTCTATACCAACCCCAAGGTTTGAAACCATACTTGTTCAGAACTCCGATGAACGCTTTGATTGCGATAAGTGCTGTGATAAATGCTACAATATTCCCAACGATGAATATCATGATGTGATCTTGAGATTCAAGAATCATTTCGTAACCTTTCATTGGATTCCCGGTTTCCTTTCCCCATGTTTTTACAAAAACTGAATATACGGTAACTGCTAACATGGTAGGAACTGCCAGGAAAAATGAAAACTCTGCTGCAGCTTTTCTGGTCAATCCTTGTGTCATCCCTCCAATAATTGAGGCTGCACTTCTGCTGGTTCCCGGCATCATGGCGAGACATTGCCAAAAACCTATGATTACTGCTTTTTTTATTGATAATTCTTTCTCATCATGAATGACAGGATTTTTAAACCATTTATCTGCAAATAAAAGAACGACACCACCCAAAACTAACACTGAAGAAATTGCGATTTGATTTCCCAAAACCGCTTCAATTTTATCATCAAAAATATACCCTAAAACCAACGCAGGAATTACTGCGAAACCTAATTTAAAGTAAAACTGAAGATTTTTCAGATCGAAAAACTTTTTCCAATAGGCAACGACTACCGATAAAATAGCCCCAAACTGAATGGAAACCTGAAACATTTTTAAAAATTCGGTTTCTTCTAAGCCCATCAGATTTGCAGCAAAACCCATGTGAGCTGTTGACGAGATAGGTAAATATTCTGTAAGTCCTTCTACAATCGCAATGATGATTGCTTTGATTAAATCCATAATTTATGAGTAATGGGTAATTGATAATGATTAATATTGCTTTCAGCGTTTTTAATTTACACAAAAAGTCAATTGCACAGCAACCGACTTTTGTGATTAAATCTTTTTACCTGATTTTTATTTCTTTCTTTTTAGAATTGCATAAATTTCTATTACAAAGCCGATCACGATCAATAAAGGTGCAATTCTGATTCTTCTGATCGAAAAAATGTCATCATTCCATACATTCGGATCTAGTTTTCCGTCAACGGTGTTTGCATCTGGTCCCATCATTAAAAGAAAACCAATAACAATGCAGGCTAAACCAATCAGCATCCATTTATAATTTTGCTGACCGAAGTAGAATGTTTGCTCTTTTGCAACTTCTGTATCCGTACCAAAATCTGATGCGGAAAATTTATGTGTCTTTTTGCCCATTTTTTAAGAATAATATAAATCGTCAACATTTGATCTTAAGAATCTCCATGTTGCAATGATTGTGCTTAATACTGTGATGAAAATACCAACTCCGAATACCAAAAGAACTAACCAGAAATATTGGTTGGTATCTTGTACGAAAGGAGTTTTTATAGTCGTTGTAAAGTAATACCAAAGTCCAGACAAAGCTATAAGAGCTAATACCGCACCCAATAAACCAAGAATTAATGCTTCTTTGATAAACGGCGTTAAGATAAATCTTCTTTTCGCTCCTACCAACTGCATGGTTTTGATGATAAATCTTTTTGAGAATACTTTTAGTCTGATCGAATTATTAATTAAAACAATTGCAAGCACTAAAAACAAGACGCAAAATGCCAAAATCCATTTTAGAATTTTATTTAATTTATCGTATATCTTTTGAGAATCTGAATCGTTTTTCACGTCGATAATTCCGGGAACTGATTTGATTTGAGTTAAGACTGCTCCAATTTTAGTTGAATCTGTATACTCCGGTTTTAAGGCTACTTCCACAGAAGCCGGATAAATATCTTCATCAAAAAGTGCTTCTGTATCGATCCCTAAACTTTTTTTGGCTTCAGCTGTAGCCATTTTTTTAGAAATATATTTCGTGCGCTTTACAGACTCCATCGCTTTGATAACTTCTACTGCAACTGCTTCCTGTTTTGCTATTTTTGCAGAATCTTTATCGTCATAATTTTCATCAAAGTACGCATTTACAACCAGTTGCTCTTTAAGATAATCAGAATATTTCTGTGCATTGATTAGAATCAAACCCATTAATCCCAATAAAAATAACACTAAGGCAATACTTATTACTACAGTAATATTGCTAGACCGAAGCCTTTTCTTATTAAACTCTTCTACAGATTTCGCCATTAATATTAAAATTTTTGGCTAAAATAGAAAAATTCTACCGAAATTTGGAACGAATAAGAGAAAATCATTGTTAACGAAATCATAAATAAACTTTGAGTGTAAGAGCAAAAAAACATCTGGGTCAACACTTTTTGACCGATGAGAACATCGCAAAAAATATTGTAGAAGGCTTAAGCTACGAAAACTACAGCAACGTTATGGAAGTAGGACCAGGAATGGGCGTGCTCACCAAATATCTTTTAGAAAAAGAACAAACTATTTATCTGGCAGAAATTGATACTGAATCAATCGATTATCTCAAAAAAAATTACTCAAAAGCTACCGAAGAAATTTTTGTAGGAGATTTTCTGAAACAGGATTTTAATTTTATTAATAATGACCAAATTGCCATAATAGGTAATTTTCCATATAATATTTCTTCTCAAATTCTCTTTAAAATTATCGATTATTATCAACTCGTTCCTGAGATGGTAGGTATGTTTCAGAAAGAAGTTGCAGAGAGAACTGCTGCAGTTCCGAGAACGAAAGATTACGGAATTTTATCTGTTCTTGTGCAGGCTTATTATGATGTCACCTATTTGTTTACCGTTCATGAGAATGTTTTTAATCCGCCACCAAAAGTAAAATCAGGGGTTATTAGACTAACAAGAAATCCGAAGGAAGGTTTGGCAGGAAATGAAGTGCTCTTCAAACAAATTGTTAAAGCTGGTTTTGGCCAGAGAAGAAAAAAGCTTTCAAACTCCTGGAAAGTTCTCAATATTCCGGAAGCATTAACTAATCACGAATTTTTAGATAAAAGAGCAGAAGAATTAAGTGTTGCGGATTTTATACATATCACACAACTCTGGAAAGAAAATATGTAATTTTCTTTTTTCAAGATAAAAACAGCCTTTCAAATCTTGAAAGGCTGTTTTATTTAATATGTAATTGAATATTATTCTCTGTTTTTCAACATGATCCAACCAGATCTGCCCATCTGCACTTTTGATTTTTTATATTCAAAGTTGAATTTATACCAATATGTAGCAGTTGGTAATCTTTTTCCGCTGATTGTACCATCCCAGATAGGTCTTTCTTTTGAGAATCTGAAAATTTCCACTCCATATCTGTCATAGATTGACCCTGTAAAATTATTGAAGTCTCTTAAGTTAGTAAGGTCTAAAACATCATTTACACCATCCTGATTTGGAGTAATCACATTGTTGATTTCAAGTGTAAAGAATTCTATCGCACCAACGCAAGTTGTTCCCTTTATTCTTACCTGAACATTGTATGTCGTATTGTCTACAAGATTGGTAAAAATATTTGAGTCTTGCCAATCAATCCCGTTCAAAGAATATTCTAATGTTCCGAAAATATTATTGATTGAAGGATTTGTCGCAATCGCTGTCAAAGTACCATTTTCATAGCTTAGATTAGTGAAGAACGGTGAAGATGCACCGAATACTTTTACGGTAAACAATTTATCACAGATACCATTACTGATTTTCACTGTATAAATTCCTAATTGTGTAGCTGTAATAGTTTGAGTAGTTGCACCCGTATTCCACAAATAAGTATAATTGGTTCCTGCACCCGCATCTAGAAGGATGGTATCTCCTATACACATTTCTACATCCAGCAAAGGTGACGTGATTTCCGGCACAACCTCAACCACTACTTTTGCAGGAATTAGAGATTTACATCCTTTCGCCCCAATGGCATAAACGGTAAATGTTGTTGTTTGGTAAACTGGAATTGTCTGAGTATTCCCGTTTCCGGTAAAATTATCCCATAAATAAGTAACACCACCTGTCGCAGTAAGTGTTACCACTTCACCCGGACAAACACGTACTCTTGTTGTAGAAACCTGAGCAATTGGTGTAACTTCTCTTGCTAAAGTAAGCTTGATGGTTTTACTACAAAAACCGCCGTCAGAAACTACAACATATAAAATTTGACCGTCTGTACCGTTATAATTGGCAATATTGGTAATAAAATTGTTGTTTTGAGCAGTTGCATCAGCTTGATTTGCATAAAATCTGAAAGTTGCATTGGGTGTTGGACTAATCAGCGGTTTTGCGTTATTTAAGTCAAAAGTTGTAATATCTGGTGTACTGCACAACAAGAAGCTTGCATCTTGTGCTAACGGAGTCGTTCCACCGTTGATTTTTATCGTTGCAGTTCCGGGACAAGGATTACCGGGAACGGTTACTTCGATCGTATAATTTCCAGGTTGTATTGCGGTAACTACATTCGATGTTGCTCCGGGAATCGGGTTCCCATTGAAAAACCACTGATACAATAAATTAGGATCATTCACAGAAGCAGTAATGACTTGTGGTACATTATCACATACATTAATCTCTGCTGGTAATTGTGCTCCCGAAGGATCCAATAGCTCAACACCAATATTGAAAGAACCTCCTTCAAGAAAAACAGCAGAATCATAACTTCTATCACTTGCATCAGCGATAGCCATCTTAAAATGATAAGCCTGGCCGGGAATAACTGTTGCTGTTGCAGTAAGAGGAATTGTTCGTCCGCCAAAGTTGGTTTCAATATTGGCATTATTATACCCTGCAAAAAAAGTAGGATTTGCAGCCCCACAACTAAGTGCAGCTCCATTATCCTGAAGAGCAGGATGTATATTTGTTACACTTACAGGACCTGCACCTGCTGGTAATACAGCCATATTAACGTAAGGAGCAGTACTTCCCACCGGTCTCAGCAATAATGCAAAAGCATCAGAAAAACTACAAGGGAAACCTCCTGTATACTCTTCTGAAGCAAAAAGATAATTAAATTTTATCTGGCTTGTGGTAGGTACAAAATCGAATTCTAGTAATACAACATCATTCAATATTCCTTGTGGATTGGTTGCAGCGACAAGATCCGGATCGCTCCCGGTTGTCAATTGATCACTTAAATTTCCAAATGCAGTGTTACCTGCTTTATTAACATATCCTGTTGACAAGACAATACCATCTTTAAAAGGAAAATTGGTAGTACCTCTGTGAAAATATCCCCAAGATCGGTTGGTATTGGTCACTGGTAAATTAGGATTTACGGTAACATTAGAAACATTAGGAGTTATACATGTATTTGTTCCTGATGAAATCAAAACATCTTTAACTAATTGTAAAGGTGAAAATGCAGATTCAGGATATGCGGCCGTATTGACGTCAATGTAAACACCTGCTTTTTTTGATTCAGCCGAAATTTTTTCTTTCTGCGGTATCCTGGGTTTTAATGTTTGTGAATAAACACTTGCATAGGTTAAAAATAATGAAAACAACAGTAGATATCTCTTCATAATAATTTTGTTTTAACAAATTTAGCTTTTTTTTAAATAAATTTCATAAATATGTCGAATTTTTAACATAAAAAAAGTCTCACAAATTGGAGACTTTTATATTTAGTTTCTATTTTTAAGTAAAATCCATCCAGATTTTAACTCTAGTTTCTTACTTGCAGGGTTTTCCCATTGAACTCTATACCAATAAGTGGCAGTTGGGAGATTGATTGTTTTTAAAGATCCATTCCAAATTACATTTGATTTGTCTGCTTTAAATAATTCTGCACCATATCTGTCAAAGATCGAAGCTGCAAAGTTTTTATAATTGCTAACTCCAGAAAAATCAATATAATCATTAATCCCGTCACTGTTTGGAGTGATTGCGTTACTCATTACAAAGGTAAAGTATTGCAGCATATTACCACATTTTGCATCTTTAATTCTCACCATCAGATTATAATTGGTGTTATTTAAAACGTTGTAAAAAATATTAGAAGCCTGCCACGTATTACCTCCATCAATAGAATATTCTAACGATCCGTTTGAAGGATTTGTAGCAGAGATCGTCAATACATTATTCTCAAAAACCACGTTCGTAAATTGAGGAAGATCAGGATTAATAAGCTGTGCCGTAAATAATTTTGAACATGTTCCGTTACTGATTGTTACTGAGTAAGAACCAGGGATATTTGTTGTAATTGTTTGTGTGGTCGCACCATTACTCCACAGATATGTATAATTGGGTCCTGCACCTGCATCTAAAGTTCCATTATCACCTGCACATGCATAAACATCTTGTAATGTCGAAACAATTGCCGGCACCACCTCAATAGTTATGGTTGCGGGAGTGTTTGATACACATCCGTTTCCACCCAATGCAAATACTGAATAGGTTGTAGTGACAGTAGGTGATACAACTTGAGTGTTACCATTTCCGGGAAGACCCACCCAATTATATGTGAAACCTCCACTGGCTGTAAGAGTTACAGATTCACCTGCACATATTTTACTTTTAGAAGCAGCAATAATTGCAGTTGGAGGACCAACAACAATTGTAATTGAAGCAGGATTAGCAGAGATACAGCCATTTGCTCCTACAGCAAAGACTGTGTAAATTGTATTATTCGTTGGAAAGACAGTTTGAGTAGGCCCATTTCCAGTAAGACCATTACCCCAGTTGTACGTAACTCCCCCAGAAGCTGTTAATGTAACAGACTCACCTGGACAGATCTGCTGAAAAGTTGAAGTAAGGTTAGCTACCGGTAAAACTTTATCCTGAATAACTGTAGCGCTTGCAGTAAATGTACATGTTAAATTTTGGGGTTGTGTGATATTGGTGACGGTCAAAGTATATGTTCCTGCTGCATTTACTACAGGATTAAGAGTATTTCCACCAGACACAATATTACCACCACCTGTTGTTGTCCATGCGATTGTTGATCCTACCGGAATTACTGAAGCAGAAGCATTCAGAGTAACCTGAGCATTTGTACACGTGATGGTTTGAGGGGCAGCAATGGTTAAAGTAGTAACTGCTGTTGTTAATAATTGTAGTGTTACCACATACTTACATCCTCCGTTGCTTACTAAAACATAAATCGTCTGATTTCCAGCACTTGGAAATGCAGTTGGAGTAGTAATATTGCTGGTGTTACCTGCATTAGCATCAGCTTGATTTACATAATAGGTAAATGTTAATCCTGAAGATGTACTTATCTGAGGTTGCGCAGAAGTAAGATCGTATGTTATATTTCCTTGTTGAAAGCACTTTATAAGACTTGCATTTTGAGCTGTAAAAGGTTGTGAAACTTCAATCGTAATAGAGGCAGCAGTTGTTGAAATACAACCATTCGCTCCTACAGCGGTCACTGTATATGTGGTGGTTGCAGTAGGTGATACTGTCTGAGTTGCGCCATTACCAGGAAGACCTCCACCCCAATTATAAGTGGCTCCACCAGAAGCGGTAAGGATCACTGATTCACCTGAACAAATTAATATTTTGCTCGCTGTAAGTCCGGTTGCAGGTGGTGCGCTGTCCCCTACAACAGTTACATTTCCTACGCCAGTACAAGTTACGTTCCCGGCAAATGTATTTGAAATAGTCAAAGTATAAGTTCCTGCTGCGCTTACAACAGGGTTTAAGGTTGTACCTCCTGAAACGATATTCCCACCTGTTGTCGTCCATGCAAATGTAGAACCTGCAGGATATACAGATGCAGAAGCATTTAATGTTACTTGAGTATTAGTGCAGGTCAATGCTGTCGGTGTTGCAATTACAGCTGTAATTTCAGCCGCCTTTACCAATTGAAGTTGTGCAACTTTAGAACAGAAACCATTTTTCACTAAAACATAAATAGTTTGATTTCCTGCACTTGAAAAAGTGGTAGGAGCCGGAATTGTATTTGTATTTCCTGCATTAGCATCTGCCTGATTTAAATAAAATGAAAATGTAGCACCAGGAGTTGTACTTATAGAAGCCTGAGCAGTTGTAAGATTGAAAGTAGCATTTCCAGCTGTATAGCAACTTGTCAAGGTAGCGTTTTGTACTGTAGGTGAGGTTCCTCCAACAATTGTAATGGTAGCTTTTCCGGGACAAGAATTTCCAGGAATCAGTACTTCAACAGAATAAACACCTGGCTGTGTTGCAGTATATGATGTACCTGTCGCTCCCGGTATTGCGGTTGTTCCTAAAAACCATTGATATGTAGCATTGGGAATCTGAACTGATGCTGTGAAAGTCTGCGGTGCATTATCGCATACATTAATAGAAGCTGGAAGCTGAACCCCAGCTGGTCCTAAAATCTGAACACCTATATCAAATGATCCTGCCTCAAGAAAGACACCAGAATCAAATGCTGCATCCTGATAATCTGCCAAAACCATCTTGAAATGGTATGTTTGACCAGGAATTACTGTTGCAGTTGCGGTAAGAGGAATTGTACGTCCGCTAAAATTTGTTTCGATAGCTGCATTATTATAACCTGCAAAGTAACTTGCATTAGAAGGTCCGCAAACAAGCGGAGAACCATCAAATTCATTAGCAGGATGAATATTGGTAACACTTACAGGCTAGTGCCCCACCAGGCAATACTGCCAAATTGGTGTAGGTAGGATCACCTACTTTTTTAAGCAACAACGCAAAACCATCACCGATGGTACATGGATAATTATTTTCATATTCTTCAGACGCAAAAAGATATCTGAATTTCACTTCTGTAGAACTAGGAATAAAATCAAATTCTATATATGTAGCGTCTTTTAAATTAGTATTTGATATTCCTAAAGCTGTCGCCAAATCAATATCGCCTTGTGTAGGGACACCATCACTCAGCTCGGTTGCCTGATAAGTATTCCCTGCTTTTCTGGCATGCCCTGTTGTTAGTAAAATACCTTTTGCAAAAGGAAAACTTGTAGTACCTCTGTTAAAAAAGCCCCAGGTTCTTGCCTGATTACTTACTGCCAAATTGGGTGATACAACTACATTGCTCACATTTGCTGTGGAACAAGTAGAACCGCCAGCAATGAGAACATCTGTTACCAACTGGGTAATGCTGTATGAAGATTCAGGATAGGTTGCAGTATTCACATCTATAAAAGCTCCTGCTTTCATAGATTGTGCTGATGCTTTATGAATAGTTTTACCTTTTTCTCTAGTCTGAGAAAATGTAAAATTTCCAACAAGAACTAAGAATAAAGACAAAAATATACTTCCTGTACTTTTATTTAACATTTTGCATTATTTTTAACAAAAATACTATTTTTTTTGATTAAAATTTAATTCAGAAATATTTATCTTATTATTAACATAATCTTATGAAACATAATATATTAAAGATAATTCTATTCAAATAAAAAAAAGACCGAACATCAGTCGGTCTTTTTTTGTTATGTTTTAAGTTGTTATTCAAAATTTTTCAACAAAATCCATCCTGTTTTTACAGTAAGTTTTTTACTCGCAGGATCTTCAAAAGTTACCTGATACCAATAAGAGGATGTAGGTAATTTTTTTCCTTGGAAATAACCATCCCAGAAAGGTCTTATTTTTTCAGCTTTGAAAACTGCTTTACCGTAACGATCAGATATTACAGCCTGGAAATCTTTTAAATCACTAATTCCTCTAAAATCGATCATATCGTTTACATTATCACCATTCGGAGTGATCACATTTTTCATTATAAATGTAAAATACTCTAATGTACCGACACAACTTGTATTTTTTACCCTAACTCTAATAGGCACAATTACATTTTTACCAACGTTTGTAAATACATTGGATGACTGCCAAGTTACTCCATTATCAATAGAATATTCTAACTGTCCGTTACTAGGATTACTTGCTGTAATCACCATCGTTCCGCTTTCACTGTAGTCAACATTGATGATTTCCGGAATGATTGCCAAAAGAACTTGAGTCGTAAAAATTTTAATACAAACTCCATTACTTATTGTTACCGTATATGGTCCCGGTGTACCTACAGATATTGTCTGTGTTGTTTCACCAGTGCTCCAAGAATATGTATAATTCGGTCCTGCTCCTGCATCAAGGGTGATTCTGTCTCCGACACATATAAATCCACCTGTAAGATTAGAGGTAATTGCCGGAACTACTTCTACGACAACTGATATCGGCTGCAAAGATTTACATCCTTGTGCACCAATTGCATACACTGTGTAAGTAGTATTTTGTGTAGGTGAGACTGTACGTACTGCACCAGTACCTGCAAAACCTTCCCATTGATAAGTAACTCCACCAGAAGCTGTAAGAGTTACAGATTCGCCAGAACATATTTTTAATTTTGATGCTGTGAGAGCCGCAATTGGTGTAGCTTCTTTACGTAATGTTAAAGTAACCACTTTACTACAAAAAATTCCATTGGAAACTAAAACGTGTAAAACCTGACCATCAGCACCATTATAAATTTCCGGAGATGTAATGAAGTTGTTATTTTGAGCAACTGCATCTGCCTGATTCACATAAAATTTAAACACCGCACCTGGAGTCGTACTGATAGATGGTTTTGCTAAATTAAGATCAAATGTTGAGACACTTGGTGTTGTACAAAGTTTGAGCGTAGCATTTTGTGCAACAGGAGTTGTACCACCTATGATGGTTACTTTTGCCTCTCCAGGACAGTTGCCACCCGGAACTGTAACTTTTACTGTGTAAATTCCCGGTGTTGTAGCCGTATATTGAATATTGGTTGCTCCCGGAATGGCTACTCCATCTTTAAACCACTGGAATGTCATACCCGGACTTGCAGCCACTTGCGCTTGTAAAACCTGTGGTGTATTGTCACATACATTCAGAGTTTCAGGAACAGGATTTCCTGCACCATCAACAATACTGATACCAATATCAAAAGAACCCGCCTCTAAAAAGACAGCAGAATCATAACTTCCGTCTCTTGCATCAGCTAATACCATTTTGATGTGATACGATTGCCCAGGAACAACAGTTGCTTCTGCTGTTAATGGTATTGTTCTTCCGTAATAATTAATTTGATTGGGTGGTAAAGAACCGAAATATTGCCCATTAATACGGACCACAAGAAAAAAGTGGGTTTTGAGGAACAATATTTGTAGCCGAAACAGGCCCGGCTCCTCCCGGTAAAACTGCTAAATTTGTATACGTAGAACCTGCCGTATTAGGTTTTAACAATAAAGCAAATGCATCATCATAATTTGAACAAGGGAATCCACCTGTATATTCTTCTGAAGCAAAAATATAATTAAACTTCATTAGAGAACTGGACGGAACGAAATCAAATTCTAAAATTACTGCATCAAAAAGGTTTTGTGTGGTTCCTATAGCCGCAACTAAATCAGGATCAGAAGCCGTTCCTGTGCTTCCGCCAAGAACATTTGTAACTGCTGTGTTTCCTGCCTCTCTTGCATAGCCTGTAGTTAAAACGATTCCCTCATTAAAAGGAAAAGCTGATGTTGATTTATTAAAGTAACCCCAAAAACGATCATTATCTGTAATGGGTTGACTAGGACTAATAGAAACATTAGAAATATTGGGTGTTCCGCATCCTGCAGAACTTCCTACAAGTACGTCGGTAACAAGCTGTGTGGGAGTGAAATTACTTTGTGGATAAGGAGCGACATTCACATCTATATAATCACCAGCTTTGGCATTCATAGGAATGTTTTTCTTTGCGTTGGGCCTTCTTCCTTTCTGTGCATAAGAAAATATGCTTAAAAAGAATAGCAGAACAAAACTAATCTTAAAGTAATTTTTTAATCGATAATTTAACATTTTATTATTGTTTGCTCAAAAATAATAAAAATAATCTTAATTGATTAAAGTTTAACCTACAGATTTTTAAATTAATAACAAATTGTTAATATGATTTATGATCATTAAAATTATCACATCAATTTTAGAAACTAGTCTTTCTTCATCTGATCAATCATATTCTGAAGCTCGTTTATTTTATCTTTCAGTAATTTGATTTCGTTTCTATTGGTACTTACATTGTTTTTCAAAATAGCATTTTTAGCTCTTTCTATATGCTCTTCGTCATCCTCATCTTCATTGATTTCCTCAATATCTTCCTGAATATCTTCAATATCTTCTGTGATCTCTTCAATATCTTCACTGATCTCTTCAAGGTCTTCCTGAATATCTTCAATGTCTTCACTTATTTCTTCAATATCTTCCTGAATGTCCTCAATTTTTTCACGACTTTTATTCACTGACATCTGAATGAGAATGGAAAGATAAATTGCTTCCAAAGAAAGCACCGTCGTCAATACCAAAAGCATTTTATCAAAATCAACGACACCAAAAGCAGGCAGCAAAAATGAAGTGGTAAATAGTAACGTATGAATGATGAGAGACGGTATAGAACCAATCCATGAGGTGATTCCGTCTGCCATTTTTTCAAGAAATTCTATTTTCTCGTGTGATGTTTTCATTATTTTTTGTTTAAAATAATTCTTTTGTAACTCCTAATCCGAATAATGCAAAATCATATTTAGCAGGATCATTTTCATCAAATTTTCTGATGATTTCGTCTAATTCCAAAACCGTTTTCCAATCATTCTGCGTTCTGGAAATTAAACCCAGTTTTCTTGAAATGTTCCCGGTGTGAACGTCTAAAGGTATTGATAAATATCTGGAATCAATGTTTTCCCAGATCCCAAAATCTACGCCACGATTGTCATTTCGCACCATCCAACGCAAAAACATGATGATTCTTTTTGATGATGAATTTTTGTAGGGCGAACTTACATGCTTATGGCTTCTGTGTTTTTCAGTTTGCAGAAAATTCTGACGAAACCTTTCTATGGCATGGTAAAAATTGGTTTCAGTTTCTTTTATTGTAAATAAATTTTCAAAACTCTTATTTTCGATGTAAATCCTCTTAAACTGTCTTATGAAGTATGCAAAATCTTCACCGTTAAAAGTTCTGTGAATGCTTTTATCTTCAATCGATTTCAAATCATTTTCAGAATGATTCATGACAAAATCATACGGTGAATTTCCCATTATTTCGAGCATTTTATCTGCCGATTTTATGATTGATTTTCTGTTTCCCCACGAAATGGTTGCTGCCAGAAAACCTGCAATTTCAACATCCTGCTTCAGAGAAAAACGATGCGGAATCTGTATAGGATCATCTTGAATGAATTCAGAATTATTATACACATCAGCCTTTTCATTCAGAAATTCTTTTAATTCTTCAAAATTCAACATCATCATTTAAATTTTTACAACTTCTAATGCTTTAGGTAAAAATGTGTTTGGGAAAACCGTTCGTGCTTCATCTGTAAAAACAGTAAGATCACCGTATCTGTTTGAGAAATGACCTAAAATTAATTTTCCGACCTCGGCTTGTCTTGCAATCCTTGCCGCTTCCAGAGCTGTGGTATGACCGGTGTAATCTGCCATTTCTTTCAGATCGTGTAAGAAAGTAGACTCGTGATACAAGACCGTCACATTCTTTACTATGGGAATCACAGATTCTAAATATCTTGTATCACTGCAAAAAGCATAAGATACCGGAAGTGCAGGATCTGTGGTGAGAATTTCATTTTTAAGAACATATCCGTCGCTTAATTCAAAATCTTTTCCTGCCTTTAAATGGTGATAATCACAGGTTTCAATTTCTTTGTATTTTGAAATTTCCTGCATGTTAAGATGCCTGTCTTTCTTTTTTTCTTTAAAAAGATAGCCGTTACAGTAAATTCTGTGATCTAATGGAATTGTATAGACTTCTACCCTATTGTCCTCATAGATTTTTTCTGACTCGTTTGCATCAAGCTCATGATAAACAATCTCAAAACCGCGATGTGTTTCTGTAATGGTAAAAATGGTTTCCAGCATCTTTTTTATTCCTTTCGGACCGTAAACGTGCAACGGAACATCCCTTCCCAGTAAACGGAATGACGCAATAAGACCCGGCAATCCAAAACAATGATCACCATGAAGATGCGAAATAAATATATGATTGATCTTTGAAAATCTTGCTTTTGCTTTTCTCAGCTGTACCTGTGTTCCTTCACCACAATCAATCAAAAAACATCGTTCTTCCATCTCAAGAAGTTGAGACGTAGGAGAGGTATTGACGGTAGGAATTGCTGAATTAAATCCTAAAATAGTTAAATAAGTACTCAAATCAATAGTTTATTGGGGTAAATGTACGATAAAAGTTTGACGGTAAGGTTGAGGTTGAGATTGATTTAATTTTATCATCCAGCATTATAATTTTCAATTTTCGTCTGTTTTATTCGCTTTTATATTACCTGAATTATTCCTTCACTTTTAAAAAAACCAAAAATAAATCTAATGCCTGCTTTCTGTGGCTGATCTGGTTTTTATATTCAGGATCCATTTCTGCAAAAGTTTTTTCATATCCTTGAGGAACAAAAATCGGGTCGTAACCGAAACCTTGATGTCCTTTATTTTCAGTCAGTAAATTTCCATGAACTCTGCCATCAAAATATTGAGCGCCATTTTCATCATAATAACATAAAACGGTAATGAAGTAGGCTTTTCTATTTTCAAGAGATTCCATTTCGCTTAAAACTTTAGCAATATTTTTAGCAAAATCGTGATCACCGGCATACCGTGCCGAGAAAATTCCGGGTCTGCCATCAAGAGATTCCACAACCAAACCGCTGTCGTCTCCCAAACTTGGGATTCCTGTTTTTTCGAAACAATATTTAGCCTTAATCAGAGCATTAGCGTTGAATGAATCTCCATCTTCCACGATTTCTTCGTGAATATTATAATCAGTTAAGCTTTTAACGACAAACTGATCGCCTAAAATCTGCTGAATTTCTTCTTTTTTATGTATGTTGTGTGTCGCAACTAATAATTCCATATTCAATTTCATTTAAATTAAATTTCAGAGTAATGCACTTTATATTGTTTCATAAACAAATAATAAAACAGAGAAAAAAGCACCATTCCTATTCCTAATATCATCCATTCCGAAACTTTGAATGCTTCAGAAAAACTTTCGTTTTTGGTGTAAAAAATCAATATTGACGAACACAAATTATTAAAACCGTGTAACAGCATGGGCAACAATAATGATTTTGTTTTGTAGTAAACCAGCCCCAAAACACAGCCCAACAAAACCGCACCAACAAACTGCCAAGGATTTGCATGCACCAATCCGAACACAACAGATGCGAATAAAATGGCTTTCCAGGGTTGCATTCCATTATTAATCAATCCTTTCTGAATAATCCCTCTGAAAATAATCTCTTCAAAAATCGGTGCCATCATTACCGCAGTGATTACCATTACCACAGGATCATTTGTAAGCTGGCTCATTAAATCTGTAAAAAATTCGTAATATTTCCCGAAAAACGGCCCCGAAACAGGAATCTGGGAAGTGAAAAATTCTCCTACAAACATCATCCCAAGCATCATTGGAAAAATAAGGAGATACGTGTAAAAATTAGTGGGCGAAAAATTAAAATTGAGTTTCATTTTAGTTGCAGGTCTTACCACAAAAAAATCAAAAAAAGCAATTACCAAAACAAAAACCAACGTGTTGGCAAGCATCAAAAACCATGACTTCTGCATGATGTCAACACGGAAAACAATGGTGTAAACAGCACTTAACAGCGCAACAATAATACTTCCGGTAATATATCCCGAAAAAAGCACCAAACCGCCAATCCAGTTAAAAATAAATTTCGGGTATTTGCTTTTTTCCATACTATTTTAAAATTTCCGAAAACAAAGATAATCGATTTTACGAGAATAAAAGAAACCGACATTTTATATTATCCGGACTACTATTCCAATCATTCATTTAGAAACATTCAGCTTAAACGGTTTCTATGAAGTATCTTTGCAACTTAATTTTTTATGAATATGGATCATGCAGTCAAACGTCCCGAAAACGTAAATTTACCCTTATTAACATACGTTGGTTTCACTTTTTTAGGATATTTCATTATCGGTTTATCACTTTCGGTTCTTCCGATTTTCATCAGTAAAAATTTAGGCTTTAGTTTGGTGATTGCAGGAGTTGTGATTAGTTTACAGTATGTGGCAACTTTTTTTCTAAGAGCTTATTCCGGAAAAATTATTGATGGAAGCGGGCCAAAACCTGCAGTTATATTCAGTATGCTGAGTTTTTCCTTAACCGGAGTCTTTCTTATTTTGGCTTATTATTTTAAATTATCACCTTTCGTTAGTCTCGGATTTTTAATAATTACACGCCTTCTTACTGGTTGCGGTGAAGGAATGATTGGAGCAAGCCCGATCAATTGGGCAATCATGGCAGTCGGTGAAAAGCATACCGCAAAAATTATTTCTTACAACGGCATTGCCTGTTACGGAGCTTTGGCGATCGGAGCCTCTCTGGGAATTGTTATCGAACATAAATTTGGTCTTAACGGGATTGGAATTCTTTCAATTTTGGTAGGAATTGTAGGTTTTCTTTTTGCTAAAACTAAGATGAATTACACCAATACCAACACCCAAGAATCTCAATCTTTCTGGAAGGTTTTAGGCAAAGTTTCCCCTTTCGGAATTTGTCTTGCTTTGGGAGGGATTGGTTTTGCAAGTATTTCCACGTTCATTACCCTGTATTACAATTATTTCCACTGGAATAATGGAGCTTTGTGTTTGAGTATTTTTGGCGGATTATTTGTTACAGGGAGATTGATTTTCAGCAATGTTATCAATAAGTATGGTGGAATTAAAGTCGCAATTGCCTGCCTTTTTGTAGAAACAATCGGATTAATTATTATTTCTCTTGCAAATAATTCAGAAATGGCACTTTTAGGAGCCGGAGTTACAGGTTTAGGATTTTCTTTAATTTTTCCTGCACTCGGAGTGGTTGCTATTAAAAGTGTTTCTCCATCAAGTCAGGGTTCTGCTTTGGCAGGTTACGGACTTTTCATCGATCTTTCTTTAGGTATTGCCGGTCCGTTAATTGGAGGTGTTGCTGATATTTTCGGAATGAAATATATTTTCCCTTTCAGCGCAGGAATGGTTTTAATAGGTTTTGGAGTTGCTTATTTGCTTAAAAGAAAATCAAGTTTCAACAAGTCATAAATACGATTTTCAGAATCCGATAAAAATCACGATTTTTGCAAATTCAAAATACACTATGTCAGACTTAATCAAAGAAATAGAGAAAAGAAAAACATTCGGAATTATTTCTCACCCCGATGCCGGAAAAACCACACTTACAGAAAAATTACTGCTCTTTGGAGGTGCCATTCAGGAAGCAGGGGCTGTAAAATCGAACAAAATTAAAAAAGGGGCAACCTCCGACTTTATGGAAATCGAAAGACAGAGAGGAATCTCGGTAGCGACTTCTGTATTGGCATTTGAATATAAAGGCTATAAAATTAATATTTTAGATACACCCGGTCACAAAGATTTTGCTGAAGATACGTATAGAACTTTGACTGCCGTAGACTCTGTAATCGTTGTCATTGACGTAGCAAAAGGTGTTGAGGAACAGACAGAAAAGCTGGTGAAAGTTTGCAGAATGAGAAATATCCCGATGCTGGTTTTCATTAATAAACTGGATCGTGAAGGTAAAGATGCTTTCGATTTGTTGGATGAAGTTGAGCAGAAATTAGGCTTACGCGTTGTTCCGCTTTCTCTTCCCATCGGGATGGGTGCTGATTTTCAGGGAATTTATAATATCTGGGAAAACAATATTCAGCTATTTTTAGAAGAAAAGAAACAGAAAGTAGGTGAAGCTATCAAATTTGACGACATTAACGATCCTACAATTGACGAAATTATCGGGACAAAAGCAGCTCAGAACTTAAGAGAAGAATTAGAGTTAATCCAATCTGTTTATCCGGAGTTCAGCCGTGAAGAATACATGAATGGCGATCTGCAACCTGTATTTTTCGGTTCAGCGTTAAATAATTTTGGTGTACGTGAATTACTGGATGCATTTATAGAAATTGCTCCTATGCCACAGCCAAAAGAAAGTGAAACCCGAATAGTAAAACCTGAAGAATCTGCATTCACTGGGTTTGTTTTCAAAATTCACGCAAATATGGATCCTAAACACAGAGACCGCTTGGCTTTTGTGAAAATTGTTTCAGGAACATTTAAAAGAAATGAAAATTATCTGTTGGTAAGAGAGGGTAAAAAGATGAAGTTTTCATCTCCAAATGCCTTTTTTGCCGATAAAAAAGAAGTTGTAGACGAAAGTTTCCCGGGAGATATTGTCGGACTTCATGATACAGGAAGTTTCAGAATAGGTGATACTTTGACGGGGGGTGAAAAAATCAGTTTCAAAGGAATTCCGAGTTTCTCTCCGGAGCATTTCAGATATATCAATAATAATGATCCTCTTAAAGCTAAACAATTAGCTAAAGGTATCGATCAATTGATGGATGAAGGTGTAGCACAGTTGTTTACTCTTGAAATGAACAACAGAAAAATTATAGGAACAGTAGGTGCTCTTCAATATGAAGTTATACAGTACCGTCTGGAGCATGAATATGGAGCAAAATGTACTTATGAACCCCTTTCTATGCACAAAGCTTGTTGGGTAGAAGCTGATGAGAAGTCTGAAGAGTATAAAGAATTTGCAAGATTAAAACAACGATTTTTGGCCAGAGATAAGTACAATCAATTGGTGTTTTTAGCTGATTCATCATTTACAATTCATATGACACAAGAGAAATTCCCTAATGTGAAACTGCATTTTATCAGTGAATTTAAGCAGCATGAAACTTTAAATTGATTTTTTAAACATAAAAAAACCGTTCATAAGAACGGTTTTTTTATGTAGCTGAATTGATATTTATTTCTTCTTAGCTTTCGTAAACATCAACAATTTCTTAACAATTTTCTCGTCATCAACGGTAACATGAATCATGTACGTTTCAGTAGGAAGATCTGTTAAATCGATTTTTTCATCTGCTCTGTTATCAACAGTTCTGGAGAAAATATATCTTGTTTTTTTCGGAATTACCAATTTTCCATCCATTGCATAGATCTCATAGGTAACTTTGTATGGTGCAGGTTTTCTGCCTTCATCAAATTTCGGTGGGAAATCAGTTTTTATATAAACATAACCATCATACGAAGGAACCGGATAAATCATCATTCCCTGGAAAATTGGTGAAGCTGGAGCTCCAGGTGTTCCAGGAGCGCCCGGTGTTCCAGGAGTACCCGGTGTTCCTGGCGTCCCAGGAGTGCCCGGTGTTCCAGGAGTACCCGGAGGAACTATGACACCTGAAGAAACAATTTGTATTCCTTGTGAATTTACATTCAAGAACACATTATCTATAGCCTTAACCATAATTCTTGCGTTACTCACATTTCCTAATCCTCCAGGTACCGTATAAGTGTAAGTACCATTATTTGGTGTACTTGCTACGATAACAGTTGGGAAAGTAAGACCACCATCTTTCGACAATAAGATTGTTACATTAGGGGTGCTTACTGGTGCAGCTGTTGTATTGGCAACGTTCCAGGTGATTACTTGTGTCTGTCCTTCCGTCCAAACAATTCCTGCTGTATTTTGTGAAGTTACTGTAAAAGGTCCTGCAGTACTTACTACTGTAAGTTTTACATCATCTCTTCCTGTCTGTCCGCCTAAAGGATTATTATCCCTAACAAGAACTGAGAAATTTAAGGTTCTAGCAATAGAAGGAAGCACCTCCCATGTGCTTGCTAGAGCAGGATTAACAATGTTTGCCAATTTTGGAAAATATCTTGAAGGCGATGCTGTAGGCATTATAGATCTAAAAAGAGGCCCCACTGCATTGGTTGATACAGGAGGCATTGTAGCCACACCAAAGTCTAACTGTTCCCAAGTGTAAGTTAGTGCATCATTATTAGCATCAGTTGCCGTAGCAGTTAACAAAAACGGGGTACTGTAAGGAATACTTTTATCTAAACCGGCATTTGCAATAGGCTCTGCGTTTGCGATATTAGTTTTAGTACCGCAGACGGATGTTGCACCTGTTGTTAATCTTAAGTACATTTCAGCAACACTTATTGCATGGAAATACGCATCACTATTGTTCTGCACGTTTGGAGGACAAATACCTGCATAACCCATAATAGTACTTGCACTTCCCGGTTCTACAGAAGTTGGTGTATTTCTGTTACAGTTATTGTTTTGTGTATGCATTGCCCCAAACTGATGCCCCATCTCATGAGCAACATAATCAATCACAAAAGGATCTCCTACAGGAACTGCAGAACCGGTAACACCTCCGGCTTTATTGTTACTACATACAGAAGGTGTCTGCGCAAGACCATTATCGTTCCCTGCATTAGCCTGGAAAAACAAATGTCCCAAATCATAATTGGCAACTCCTATTATATTGTTGGTAACTGTAATATTTTCTGAAAGCATCTGACTTGCATTCAGTGTATTGAAAGTATCTGTGCTGATGAAAAATAACGCATCTGTATTGGCAATCAACTGCAATCTTACAGAAACATCTTTTTCAAAAACTTCATTAAGACGAGTAACCGCTAAATTTACAGCTGCAAGAACTGCTGCTTTTTTCTGGGCATCAGTACCTGTACCTACACCAGCCTGACCGGCAATGTAAGCTGTATATTCTGTAGTGGTCGTAATTGCAAGTCTGTACGTTCTTTTTAAACCGTCTATAACTGTCTTTTGCGCAACAGCATTACTCAACTGAGATTCTCCGTTGAAAAGGCATTCAAATTGATTTGAAGATGACGCTTTTTTTCTGTCATACATTTTATAGACATTGTTGTCTTTCGTATGAGAATCTATATAATAAATTCCGCTTTCATTTCTCATCATTCCGTTAAAACCGAAATAAGGATCAATTGTGAATCTCAAACTTGCAGACTGATCTCCTTTTTTGAACCCTGAATAAGATTTAATTTCAGAATATCTATTCTGCAGATCCGGATGCATCGTTGATGATTCATACACTTCATATGTATCAAAACCTCCCTGAATATTTGGGAAACTAAGAAGAATACCTTGTTTTGAAGGATATGCATTTGTGTCAGATGCATTTTTCAGCTGATTCTGGATATCAGAAACATTTAATGTGAAAAGCGTATAATCAGAAATTCTGACATTATTATTCTCACGAACTTCACTATCGACCTTCGAAGTAACTTTTTTCCAATTATTTTGCTGTGCAAAGCTCGCTGCAGAAAAAACCAGCAAGCTGCCCAGAATGAGTATTTTTTTCTTCATATTTTAAATAATTTTAATTATTATTTGTTTACAGTTATCATTTTGATGCCGGATGGTGCTTTACCTTTAACTCTCAGGATCAAAATTGGGTTCTTTTGTTTGTTTGATAAATATTCCTGGTTACTTATTTCTTTAAAATATACATTCAAAACAGAATTTTTCATCTCAATTTTCGTCACTTCAATATCTCCAAAAGGCTCGTTTTTCATTTTTGGTTTCATCATCAGAAAAAACTCATTTTCCTCAAGTGCAGGTATTGGTTCTGATCGGGAAAATCTTTTATCTTCTAATTGAGCATACAATTTCAGAGTCTCATCAAAGTTTGTCAAAATCATATATTCGCTCAGTTGAACGTCACGATTTAATCTCCGAACTTCTGAAAATTCAACATTATCTTGTGGTACATTCACGACAGTTTCATTTTTAAATTCATTTTTCTGAACAGAAATACTTCTACAACTGAATTCTGTAGCTAATGCTAAAAATGACAATACAAACAAGAAAGTACGTTTCATTATTAAAGTCTCAAAAAGCAAAGGTAAATATTATTATATCTCCAAAGAAAATTTTTATTTAACATTTTTAACATTTAACATTTTTTTTTGTAAAATAATTACAAATATTTTACAAAACACTGATTATCAAACAAATAAAATTTTACTAAATTATTACTTTCCTTTTACAAATCATGATGATTATAACCGCATAATTTTACTTCAACAAAAAAATAATCTTATGAAAAAGTACATCTTACTAGTTGCGACATTAAGCACTTTCATTATGTGTAAAAAAGGAGAATCTACAACATCTCAATTAGAAAACTCAGTCAATTCTGTAGACAGCTTGGCAACAGACATGAGCAACAAAGCAAAAAATGTGAGTGATGAAGCAGAAGCTGTTTTCGATTCTGCAAGTATCAAAATTAAAGATTTTGAAAAAACGAAAAGTGACGTCACAGAAAAAATAGAATCTACTTCTAAAAGCATTGATTCTCTTTCGGACAAAATCACCAATATGAAACTGGAATCTAAAATTGAGAAAAAAGATTCGTCAGACAGACATTCTGAAAAGATAGTCGTGAATGTTCCGGCACCCAAAATCATTAAAGAAACCAAAGTCATCTACAAAGAGAAACCAAAAAATGACCATTATGAGCATATTGTTTCAAAAAACAAAATGATCAAAACCGGAGTACTGGAGATCAATGTAAGCGATGCGGATACGGCAAAAGAAATCGTAAAAGAACAAGTTAAAAAATACGATGGGATTATAAAAAGCGAAAATATTTCTTTAAACAACAATAACAGAAAAATCGCTTATCTGAAAGTAAAAGTTCCTATTCAGAAGTTTGATTATCTGATGGATGATTTGAGCTACAATATTGGAGAAGTTGAAAATAAAGGAATTGATGTTTCGGGTCAGGATTTTGTCAACAATACTTTTTGCGATGTCGAAATTACTTTGTACGGAAACGACAACCTTCTCGCAAATGAAAAAAAACCTGAAGGTTTCGGAGCAAAATCTTTGGCAGCAGTTTCCTCCGGCTGGAATGTCATCACTTCGATTTTCCTTTTTATACTTCCGCTTTGGCCTCTGTTTTTGATTACAGGAATTGGATATTACTTTTATAGAGAAGAAAAATAAAAATCTGCCGGGAAGTTAGATTGACTGAATGTTAAGAATAAATCTGCTTTAAAAAAAACTTTTCTTAATGATTTAACCTCTTTCGAAAAACATCATCAAACCATAAACGAATAAGAATTTTCATATATTATATTTGTGATTTGGTGTAAAGTAAAAGGCTCTCAATGCGAGAGCCTTTTATGATTATGATTATTTCATGTTCACTATTTTATCTACAACATATCTTGTATTTCCTCTCCAAGGCAATGTCCCTTTGTATTCTTTATAATGAAGATCAAAGTTTTTGCCACTGTTGAGCTCCAATTGTTTGAAAACTTCCGGATTATCTACAGAAAATTCAAACTCGTAGCTGGTAATGGTTCCACCTGTACCTTTTCCAAAACCTTCCTGTATCAGTTTACCTTCGTAGGTTTTAAAAACATAGCCTTTTTTGATGGCATAATTTAAATTACCTGATTTCACTCCTTCTCCGAAAACGAAGAAAAATTTATACCAGATAAAAACACCTAAAAGCAGTAAAATGACTCCCAAAGTGATTAACCAAGATTTTTTCATGATAGATATTTAGTGATTTTAAATCGATTATTTTGCAATACTTCTCGAAATCACAATTCTCTGGATTTCAGAAGTTCCTTCATAGATCTGAGTGATTTTGGCATCTCTCATCAGTCTTTCTACATGATATTCCTTCACATATCCGTATCCACCGTGAATTTGTACTGCTTCAATCGTAGTATCCATCGCAACTTGAGAAGAATACAATTTTGCCATAGCTCCGATCTCAGAAATATCTTTTCCGGCATCTTTTTCAACAGCAGCTTTAAAGCAAAGCATTCTTGCAGCCATAATCTGAGTTGCCATATCTGCCAACTTGAAAGCAATTGCCTGATGATTGATAATTTCAGTTTTAAAAGCTTTTCTTGTTTTAGCATATTTCAGAGCCATTTCGTAAGCTCCTGAAGCAATACCTAAAGCCTGAGATGCGATACCAATTCTACCGCCATTCAATACTGCCATGGCAAAATTGAACCCGAAACCGTCTTCACCGATTCTGTTTTCTTTAGGAACTTTTACATTGTTGAAAAGCAAAGAATGCGTATCACTTCCTCTGATCCCCAGTTTGTCTTCTTTAGGTCCTATTTCGAAACCTTCCCAACCTCTTTCTACGATGAAAGCATTAATCCCTTTATGTTTTTTTTCAGGATCAGTCTGAGCGATTACAATATAATAAGAAGCTGTTCCACCATTGGTGATCCAGTTTTTTACACCATTCAGAAGATAGTAATCTCCTTTATCTTCTGCTGTAGTTTTTTGAGAAGTTGCATCAGAACCAGCTTCCGGCTCAGATAAAGCAAATGCACCGATTACCTGTCCGCTTGCTAATGGAGTAAGATATTTTACTTTTTGCTCTTCCGAAGCATATTTTTCTAATCCTGCACAAACTAATGAATTGTTTACAGACATTACAACCGCTGCAGAAGCATCAATTTTTGCAATTTCTTCCATTGCCAAAACATAAGAAATACTATCCATACCGGCACCGCCGTATTGAGGATCAACCATCATTCCCAAAAGTCCCATTTCTCCCATTTTCTTTACTTGCTCGGTAGGAAATTTCTGATCGCGGTCTCTTTCGATTACTCCGGGTAATAGTTCGTTTTGTGCAAAATCTCTTGCTGCCTGCTGAATCATCAGCTGTTCTTCGGATAAATTAAAGTCCATAAAAATAATAATTAGATGGCCGTAAATTAACACTTTTTAGTCGAATCTGAAAAAATATTTGACATTTGAAAATTGTAAACAGAATTATGTTATTTTTACAAAAATGCTTATATTTAAAATTCTTTATTAAATATTTAACAAATTATGACAATCAAAAGATTATTCGATATTCCTCACCACGCTTTAGAAAAACTTCCTAATGATGTAATGTTTGCAACAAAACATCAGGGAGAGTGGAAAAAGACGTCTACACAAGAGTTTGTAAACCAAGGAAACAAAATTTCGAGAGGACTTTTGAAATTAGGAATAAAACCCGGAGACAAAATTGCACTCATCACTACCAATTCTCGCACAGAATGGGCAATAATGGATCTCGGACTTTCACAGATCGGAGTCGTTTCTGTACCTGTTTATCCAAGTATTTCACCGGAAGATTATGAATTTATCTTCAACAATGCCGAAATAAAATACTGCTTCGTTTCTGATAAGGAATTGCTGGCAAAAGTGATGAAAATTAAACACAACGTAGCCTCTCTGCAAGGTGTTTTTACGTTTGATCATATTACCGGAGCAGCCAACTGGAAAGAAATTTTAGATTTGGGAGAAGATGATTCTACTCAAATTGAGGTTGAAGATCTTTCAAAGGCAATTAATCCGCAGGATTTAGCAACTTTAATCTATACTTCCGGAACTACCGGTAAACCAAAAGGGGTGATGCTTACGCATGAAAATATCGTTTCTAATGTATTGGGCTCACTTCCAAGAATTCCTAGAAAAAAGAGTTTAGATTATAAAGATACCAGAGTGTTAAGCTTTTTACCGATCTGCCATATTTTTGAAAGGATGCTGTTCTATCTTTTCCAATACAATGGTTTTTCAATCTATTTTGCTGAAAGTATTGAAAAAATGGGTGAAAATGTGAAAGAAGTGAAACCTCACTACATGAGCGTGGTTCCCCGTTTGGTAGAAAAAGTGTACGATAAAATTTACAACACAGGTTCTTCAGCTGGTGGATTTAAACAAAAAATATTCTTCTGGGCGTTACATTTAATTCAAAAGAAAAAAGAAATTACAAAACCTTCAGGATTATCTGAAATTATAGCAGACAAATTGGTCTTCAAAAAATGGAGAGAGGGTTTGGGAGGAGAAATCATTACTTTAGTTTCCGGTTCGGCAGCTTTGTCCACAAGATTAAATTTAATGTTCCAAAATGCAGGAATACCTATTTTGGAAGGTTATGGATTAACGGAAACTTCACCGGTAATCTCAGTAAACTCTTTCGGAAAAGTGAAAGTAGGAACCGTAGGACATCCTTTGGATAATGTAACTGTAAAAATTCAGGAGGATGGAGAAATAACCGTAAAAGGACCTTCTGTATTTAAAAGTTATTTTAAAAATGAGGAACAAACTAAAGAAACCTTTACAGAAGACGGATTTTTCAAAACCGGAGACATCGGGCACATCGACAGTGAAGGATATCTGCAGATTACCGACCGCAAAAAGGAAATGTTTAAAACTTCAGGCGGAAAATACATAGCACCGCAAATGATTGAAAATTTAGCTAAAGCTTCCAAATTTATTGAGCAAATAATGGTGGTTGGTGATGGCGAAAAAATGCCTTGTGCATTTGTACAGCCAGATTTTGAATTTGCCAAAAACTGGGCGATGAGAAATAACCTTACCTTAGGTTCTACGCCACAGGAAATTGCAAAAAGTCAGGAACTGAAATCCAGAATAGAAAAAGAGATAGATGATATTAATGAACATCTTGGAAATTGGGAACAGATCAAGAAAATCGAGCTTACACCCGAAGTGTGGAGCATCGAAGCAGGACTTCTGACTCCTACCCTCAAACTGAAAAGAAAGGCGGTAAAAGAGAAGTTTAAAAACCTTTACGACAAGATGTATGATCATCACGATTAAAATAAACGAACCGTTTAAGTTTTGAAGCGGTTTTTTTTGGTTTAAAAACTAATTGTACGGATTATTTTATCCGAAATTAAATTTATGAAAACTTAAAAAGCATAAAGATTTTCAACAGGTAAAATAAAACCATCCCGTCAAAAATTAATTCTAAATTTTCGCCATTCCAAAAAAGAGAAATTATAATTTTGTCATCGAAAAGTTCAGAACAAAAAAACGGCTTCAAAAATTTGAAGCCGTTTGTATTTTTATATAAATTCTGTATTAAAATTTAATAATAGAATTCATTTTTTCATTTTCTTCGTTCACCAATTCGTCGTCAACAAGAATTTTTCCTGAATGTTCATCAATGATGATTTTCTTTCTCTGCGCAATTTCCATCTGTTTTTGTGGTGGAATTGTGAAGAAAGATCCTTTAGGAGCTCCTCTTTCAAGACCTACAACTGCAAGACCTGTAGAAGAGTTTGTTCGGATTCTGTGGTAAGAAGCTAGTAATCTTTCGTCAATTTTAGAAGCAAATTCTTCAGATTTTTTGATCAGATAATCTTCTTCTTTTTGAGTCTCAGAAATTAGCCCTTCCAATTCTTCTTTTTTGAATTTCAGGTGATTTTTAAGATTTTCGATTTTAGTATTCAACTCGTTAAGAGTTTCTTCCTTGTGACCGATTTTAGCTCCGAATTCTTTGATTCTCTTGTCAGAAAGCTGAATTTCAAGTTCCTGATATTCGATTTCTTTTCCTAAAGCTTCAAATTCTTTATTATTTCTTACGTTATCCTGTTGAGATTTGTATTTATCGATTAAAGTTTTTGCATGATTGATCACTTCATTTTTATTATTGATCTGATCATTCTGCTCTTTAATCTCTGCATGAAATTTTTCCGCTCTTTTTTCTAGGCCTTCAATCTCGATTTCAAGATCTTCAACCTCGATTGGCAATTCTCCTCTTGTATTTCGGATCTCGTCCAATCTTGAATCGATGATTTGCAAATCGTATAAAGCTCTTAATTTTTCTTCGACTGAAATTTCGGTGATTTTTGCCATATCTATAGGAAATAATTTACTGGGTTTGTTTTTTCACTAGATTTTAAGATTGCAAATGTACTAAATTTTTGCGATAAAATTTCAAATAATTGTTGACTTACCAATTGCTCTGATTCATAATGTCCTATATCACAAATCAGCATTTTAGATTCTGCCAGGAAATAATCGTGGTATTTGAGATCTCCTGTGAGATACGCATCACATTTTTTTGAAAGTGCCGATTTTATACCGCTTGCTCCTGAACCTCCCAAAACCCCTACTCTTTTGATTTTCTTTTGATTAAAATCCGAATGCCTGATAATATTTAAATTAAATTTTTCTTTCACCAAACTTAAAAATTCCTTTTCATTCATCTCTGTTTCAAATTCACCGTACATTCCCAATCCCGAATATTGATTTTCATTTTCTAGCTGATACATCTGATGCGCAACTTCTTCATAAGGATGAGCCGATTTCATTGCGGCAAGAATTTGATTTTGTTTAAAAGATTCAAAAATCACAGAAATCATATCTTCATCGGCATTTTCACGAATATTGTGTTGCCCGGAAAACGGATTTGAACCTTCAATGGGTCTGAAAGTTCCTTTCCCTTCTATTTTAAAACTGCATTCGTCATAAAACCCAATATTTCCGGCTCCGGCAGAGAAAAGGGCCTCTTTTACCTTTTCGGAATATTCATTTGGAACATAGACATTAAGCTGTTTCAAATTATTTTTTTTCGGCTGAAGGATTTTTAAGTTTTTTAAACCTAAAAGATTGCAGATTCCGGCATTGACTCCATGAAAATCATTATCAAAAGCGGTATGAACGGCGTAGATGGCAACTTTATTTTCGATGGCTTTTAATACTGCTCTTTCCACATAGTTCTTACCTGTGAGAGATTTTAAACCAGAAAAAATAATCGGGTGAAAGCAGACAATAAAATTACAGTTTCTTTGTATGGCCTCATCCACCACATTTTCCAAAGCATCATGACAGACCAATATTCCTGAGACATTTCTTTCCGGCAGACCGCACAAAAGCCCTACGTTATCAAAGTCTTCAGCTTGTGGCATATCAATAAGCTTTTCTATTTCTGAAATTACTTCGCGTATTGTCATTTTATTATGTAAGTTTGTTACGAAAATAGCGTAATTTATTGTACAAAAAAACACCAATTATGGAAAAAGAACACAATCTCGTCCCAGGTGACAAACTTTGGAAAAGATTTTTGTACCGCGTCATTTACAGATCAGATACCCGTCTGGGGAAATTATTTGACGTCATACTTTTGTGTTTGATTTTGGTGAGCACTTTTATTATTTTAATGGAGAGTGTTCCTAAGATTGATAAGAAATTTCATATTTATTTTATCATTTCAGAATGGATTATCTCTGTTATTTTTTCTGCAGAATATTTTCTGAGAATTGCTGTTTTAAAAAATAAAAAAAATTACATATTCAGTTTTTTTGGCATTATTGATTTTCTTTCACTGGTTCCTTTTTATCTGAGTTTCTTTTTTCCGATTACAAAATACTTTTTGATTTTCAGAATGTTGAGAATGCTGAGAGTTTTCAGGGTATTCAATTTACTGGATTTTATGAATGACGGATATGTCATAGTAAGAGCTTTAAAAAACAGTTCAAGAAAAATTTATATTTTCCTGTTATTTTTAATTATTTTTTCGGTAATTGTCGGTTCACTGATGTTCATGGTGGAAGGAGGAAGACCTGGTTTTGAGACGATTCCTCAATCAATCTACTGGGCAGTGGTTACCGTAACAACGGTTGGTTATGGCGATGTATCACCCATTACGCCGATGGGGAAATTTTTTGCCGTCATTCTGATGCTTGCAGGTTATTCTATTATTGCAGTTCCTACAGGAATAGTAACTGCCGAAATGAGAAATAAAAGACAAAATCTGGAATTGATCTGCGAGAGATGCGGAAATGAAGATATTGATGATGATGCGAGATATTGCAAACAGTGTGGCAAGAAATTAGCATAGTACTTTCATCGAAACAATCTATTTATCTAATACAACAGAAATCATGGAACCACAAAAGAAAAACAGACCCAACAGTTTAGTAATTATTCTATTTGCTTTAATTATTTTAATGATCATCATCTATTTCATTCTTGTAATGTTTTTCCCTACAATATTTGATTTGATGAGCACAGGAGAAATAAAACCTGTACCACCAAGCGAATAAAGCAATTTATAATATAAAAAAATTGGCTGTTCAATTATGAGCAGCCAATTTTCATTTATCACTAAATTTGTTTTTACTTTTTAATTATTTTCAAAGACTGTGATGAGCCATCTTTCATCATTAGTTTCAAAATATACACTCCTGAATTCAACTGTTCCAAACGAACTACCGAATTAGGATTTTCAATTATTTTCAAAACTCTTCCCGATACATCCATCACAGAAACCGATTTTACAGTGGTGAAATCTGAAATATTAATACTCTCTGTAAATGGGTTAGGATAAATTTTCACTTTAGACTTGACCTCAGAAACCTCAGAAGTTGCAAGAAAACTGCTTGATAAATTGATGGTGAAAATGTCTTCAATTTCATTATCAGAACTGCTGTAATGACCTACATTTACATAATATATTGTCCCTGCAACTGTTGGTACAGACATAATCTCTGTTTCGCCGTCACCTCCGCTATCTTCTGTATCTACACAGGTTAAAACACTGCAGCTTCCGGTAAAAACTCCGACTTGAGGGTCAAAAGAACTTCCGGTTGGCATATTCACCACGACATCAACAGTACCGCCATTTCCTGTAAAACTAAACCAGGTTCCGTCATTCATTCCATCAGAGCAAGTAGATAAAAATCCTGTATTGTTAGTTGCTCCTGCCGCATCAGATTGTGTGTAAGAATATGGAAAAGTATTCGCAGATAAAGCTCCTGAACAGGTATCATTCACAGGTGTTGGCGGAATTGTTCCCACACAGATATCAAAACTCTGATTGCTTCCTGCACCACCATAACTATACACTCTCACATAATATGTGGACCCAACCGTCAAACCAGTAACCCATGAAGATGCAGGATCTGAACATAACATATTCGTCAAACTGCCGCAAGATCCGCTAAAAACCTGAAAATAAATATCATTGCTGTTAGTGGTGCCAACAGAAGCAATATTATTGAGTGAAATTTTGTGTGATGTTGCTGTAGCTGTGAATTTAAACCAAACATCGTCATCAGGATTTCCATAACACGGAGTGGGGCTTAATCCTGAATTGGTTGCTCCCAGAGTATATCCCTGAGTTGATGCGGTGCAAACGGCATTTGGATTAACTGTTAAAGTAATTGCGTTTGCGCATTCATCATTTGAGGGTTGTCCGGGTGCTGTTCTAAACATAATGACTGAACATCCCTGAGATTCTCCGCTTGTATTCACAGCCGTTACTTTTAGATAATATATTGTATTTGCAGATAAAGTCTGAGAAACTGTGAAACTGTTTGTACTTACAGATTGCTGGTTAACTACATCCGAGCCACCCAAAATAGTACCTATAGACACTTTGTAACTTGTAGCTCCGGGAACCGTTACCCATTCAATGGTTGGTGATAAAGGAATAAAAGATGAGTTATTGATTGGATAGATGAGATCGGGACAAGCAATTGTTGAATTTGGATTTATTCCGTTAAAGGTAATTACAGATTTCCGATCACTTAAAAATCCATTTGGAGGGAAAGAAAGATTGGGATTATTAACATCACTTCGGTAATACAATACCGAGTTCAGACCTGAATTATAACCGTAAAATGCGTCATTAAAACCATTTGCATCATAGCCTGCAGAATTTTCTTTCACAGCCAAAACCAAATTTTCTGTGTTATTATATACAAAAGGTGCAGGAAGTACTACTGTCACTACTCCGTTAACGTTGGTTACTGTTCCTGAAAAAGCCTGGTTAAGTTGCGAAACAGGAATCCAGTCTGAAATTGAGGTGAAATTATTTTTTGTAGTGCTACCAAGATATATAATCCAACTCGAAGAGTTGGTAATCGTTGAATTGGGATTCAGATAAAACTTAAGACCTGTAATATTTCCTGAAGAATTTGCATTGATTTCATTTTTTGTGAAAATTTGCTGTACATAAGAATACCCGTAATATGTACTTACAGGAGCAGGTGAGACCGATGTACTTCCTGAACCTAAATTTATTTGACCATTTAAAAAAATATTAAAGGATAAGACGATAAAAAGTATAGTTTTTTTCATAAAGTATTAATAGCACAATTATAGGTAAAGTTATAACATATATTTTATTACGCTATTAATATTACATTACGTTTGTAAAAAAAATTAATTTCCAAAAAGAATATGAATGTTTCTTTTCAATAATGATCCATGAAGTGAAATTTAATTATAATATTCAGAATAGCATAATAAAATAATAGCGACCAAAAAGGTCGCTATTATTATTTAAAGTTTAAAAAATTATTTTTTAATTACTTTGATTGTTTGTTTAGAACCATCATTCATATTTAAAATCACCATATACATACCTGAATTCAACTCTCTTAACTGAAGAGCAGAACTTGGTTTGTCAATAGTTTTTATTAATCTTCCGGCAATATCAACAATCGATACAGATTTTACATTCTTCACATCTGAGATGTTTAGCACATCAGCAAATGGGTTAGGATATACTTTGATATTGTTTTTATTAAGCGAACTTTCTACTGTTGATAAAGCAGATTGATTGATCGCAAAATTATCAATAAAGAAATCATTATCAGGAGTATCATCTACGGTACCATCTGTTCCATAAATAGCAAACTTCATTTGAGTTGTTCCACCTGTAATCGTGTAAGAAAACGCAGTTGAAGTATTTGAAATATTTGTAGATGCGTTCCATGACTGAATAGACGTCCATGTAACTCCATTATTATTTGACATCAGAACTTCGATTTTATCATCAGAACCCAATGTTGCCGCAGCTGTTCCATTCCATTCTGTCATTCCATAATCAAATGTCAAATCATAAGATCCACTAGATAAATTGAAAGTAGGAGAAACTAACCATCCTGTAGTATTAGTTGAATAGAGGTTGATTTTAGCTGCTCCGGTTGTTCCGTTATTAAGGAAACCATCTTCAAGCCAATTTGAAGCCGTACCTGTAGGACCAGTTCCTACAGTTCCACCAGAAGACTGGTTCCAGCACGCAGTGTTGATACTAGCAAAAGTATTGGTGTAATTTGGGGTAATTGCCGCACATTCTGTTGTAAAATTTCTTACAGTACAAGAATTTGATGTAAGACCTCCGACATCATAAGCATTGACTGTGTAGAAATATTCAATACTATTAGCTAGCGGAGAAGTAAATGTATACGAAGTAACGTTTCCTACATCGTAATTATTCAATACATCTGTACCTCCTGAAGTAGTTCCTACGGTAATTCTATATCCTGTAGCTCCTGTCATTGCAGTCCATTCAATCGTTGGTGAAAGTGGTACACCTGTTACTCCATTTGCAGGACTTGTAACAGACGGACAGAAAGTTTCAGTTGTAAAGTTTGCAGCAGAAGACCAAGAGCTTTTATCTGTTGCCGAACATACAGAACGTACCCAAACATAATATGCTGTAGACGATGATAATGATGAAAGATCAGTTGTCGCTGTAGTTGCAGTTCCTGTTGCTACAGTAGCAGATGTAGGAGCAGTATTTGTTGTCGACAAATAATATTCATAACCATTTGCAGGCGCTGTTGCTGGTGCAGACCACGATACCGTTGCAGTAAATGCTGTAATTGCACTGGTAGATAAAGCAGTAGGCTCTACACATGAAGGGTTAACTTCCACAATGATATCATCCACATACAGATTAAACATATTTGCATCAGAATACACATTAAACCCAAAATAATAGACACCACTTGCTGTAGGTGTAAATGAGTAAAAATCTGTAACCGGA
Organism: Chryseobacterium sp. AC405b; assembly: GCF_979258685.1. Lineage (NCBI taxonomy): Bacteria > Pseudomonadati > Bacteroidota > Flavobacteriia > Flavobacteriales > Weeksellaceae > Chryseobacterium > Chryseobacterium sp. AC405b. The sequence goes on along the minus strand of NZ_OZ409877.1, from coordinate 2,290,627 downwards.
GTCAGAACATCTACGATACTTGTGTAATCATGCAGCACATTTGTCTGAGATGCCTGATTAGGTGCTGTACCATAAGTAACTTTCATTTTTTCAGTATAAAAAGCACTGTTGTTTCCATATTTATACTTAATTCTGTAAGTAGTTCCTGAAACTAAATTTACTCCTTGAGTGAAAAACCATGCATTAGCAGAATTTTGGAAATTGTAGTAATAAGTCAGTGTTTTATTTGTAAAACCATTCCCAGGGTCATTACTTATCACCCAGCTATTTCCAGATCCTGGGTTTGTAGCTTGAGTACATATAGGCATTCCCGGAACTGTAGCATTTTCAAAATCCAGTGTGTAAGGAACATTTGCAGCTACGCATACCGTAACCATACAAGTGTTTATCCAGTTGCTGGCTTCTGTTGCAGTACATTTAGATCTCACCCAAATACAGTAATTGGTTCCAGGTGTTAATCCCGTTAAAGTAACAGCTGGTGTAGCAGAATTTAAAAGTGGAACTGTAGCAGCAGTTGGTACAACTCCTGTACTGCTATAAAAAACATCATATCCTTGACCAGGTATTGTAGATGATGGCGTCCATGTAACATCTACTGTTGTAGGAGTTATATTAGAAGTGGCAAGAGCTGATGGTGCAAGACAAGTTGGTGGCGGAGTTACTGTAAGCTTGTAATCATGAACTTCACCATATCCAGTAATATCGCAAGGTGTTGGATCATTGTTCCATCTGTCTGCAACTCTCATTCTATAATTCCCTGCTGTTACAGTTGAAGGCAAGGTAATTGTCCCATTTGTCGTTGTAGTAGTACCGCTTGACCCCGAACCAATCAATTCTGTTGTTGCATCAAAAGTGCCGTCATTATTAAAATCAGCCCAAATTTTTACAAATTGACCCTGATAATCATGTGTTGCAGAAAAAGAATAAGGAATCGTGGGAGAGAGTGTGACGGTCTGACTCGCAAAATAATCACCATATGTGTTTGATGAGCAACCAGTACCTAAGTGACTGAAGCCTGCCGTTGAAATCGTGAAATCATTGATCTGATCCCCACCACTGCAACCGCTCGAATAATTAGGTGTGCAATAGGTCTGTGCCGACAACATTAATCCTAATGCCGCAAAACCCATGAATAAAACTTTTTTCATTATAGTAATTTTATGATTAAAAAATCGAAATTAATAATTAATAACAACACCAACAATTAAATATTAATAAATTATCAAAAATTAACATATTTGCGTTAAATGGAAATAAACTAATTTTAATTTATTATGTTAAAAAAGAAAAATGATTGAAAAGTCGACAAATTAACTATACTAACATTTCTGAATTGTTCACAAAAAAAATAGCGACCAAAATGGTCGCTATCATTATTTAAAATTAAAAAATTATTTTTTAATCGCTTTGATTGTTTGTTTAGAACCATCATTCATGTTTAGGATCACCATATACATTCCAGATTTCAATTCTCCTAACTGAAGCGCTGAACTTGGTTTTGTTATAGTTTTCACTAATCTTCCAGCAATATCAACAACTGATACAGATTTTACGTTCTTCACATCTGAGATGTTTAACACATCAGCAAATGGATTAGGGTAAGCTTTTAGATTTTCATTTTTAACGACTTCAGAAGTTCCTAATACTGTACAGTTTTGGGTAACAGCAAGTGAGTAGTCACCCATTTGTGCTGCAGCATAACTACTGAATAAAACATAATAAGTAGTACCAGCTACTCCGTTAAAAGTAAGTTTTGGCGCATTATATAATGTTACTGTACATCCTGTATCTGCATAACCAACACCATCAGTATTTGCAAAACAAGTAAGAGTACCACAACTTCCTGTATAAACTCTTAAATAAGAATCAAACTTAGCACCACAAGCATCAATAGTTATTGGCCCATTAGCAACTGCTGTAACTGTATACCAAACTCCTTTGTAACTTGCTGTTGTAGTTGTACCACCACAAGTAGAAGTTGGTAAAGTTTCATCGGCAGCTAAAGCATTGTTTCCTGTTACAGTACCACCACAAGCAATTGCAGTTGCAGTTGCACATGTATCATTAGTAGGTGCAGTAGGTGTTGTTACAGCAAATGTGAAATTAGAATTTACACCTACAGTTGTACTCGTAGAATAAACTCTCACATAATATGTGCTACCTACTGTAAGAGCTGGAAGCAATATATTTGAATTACCATAAGCACCTGAAAAACAAGCTACAGCTACTAAACTTCCACATGAACCTGAATAGACTTGGGTTGCTGTGGCATTATCAGAATAAAGCACACTTACTAAATGAGTTGTAGATGTAGCGGTAAAGCTATACCAAACATCATCATCAATTGCTGTTGCAGCACAAGTAGGAGCTGTCCCTGTACTTTGTGTTGCGCTTACAGTCGTTCCTGCAATTGGTGTACTATCTGGTACAACTATAGTAGCACCCGCACAATCGTTATTTACTGGAGGAGGAGGCGTTGTAGTAACACAAATATTAAATGTATTTGCATTTGCAAGTGATCCTGTAGCATTATTATATACTCTTACAAAATAAGTATTTCCTACTGTCAATCCTGTCAATGTTGCAGGAGAAGCTGAAGTTGTATCACAAAGTACACTTGTTAAAGCACCACAAGTACCTGAAAGGACTTGAAGGTTCAATGCTGTACTTGATGTAGATCCTACTGAAACAACATTAGATAATGTAACTGTATGTGCTGTACTTGTTGCAACAAAAGAATACCAAACATCATCATCTGCAACTCCCGTACATGGCGCAATTGCATCAACAGAAGCAGTTGCACTAAGTGTAGTTCCAGACACAGTTGTCCCACAAGTTCCTGTAGCACTTGCAGTCAATACCACAGCAGTAGCACAATTGTCATTTGCTGGCGGTGGTGGTGGTGTTCCAACACAGATATCAAATGTTGCGCTCGTTGACGTTGTCGCAGTGTAAGTCCATACTCTTATCGTATACTCTTGACCAACAGTTAAACCTGTTAACTCCATTGTATTTGGATCGCTACATACTATATGCACCAAACTTCCACAAGCACCACTGTAAGCAGACATTGCCATATCTGTAGTTCCCGACACATTTGTAAGTGAAATTCTGTGTGATGCATTAGTAGCTGTAAATTTAAACCAAACATCATCATTTACTCCAGTTGCCGCACAAGTTGGTGCAGTCTCTGTACTTTGCGTTGCACTTACTGTTGTCCCAGAAGTGATTACTCCGCATGAGTAGTTAGGATTTACCGTTAGGACTGTTGCATTTGTACAATCATCATTCGCTGGTGGCGGTGGTGGTGTTCCAACGCAAATATTAAAGCTATTATTCGATCCAGCACCCGCATAATTATATACTCTTACATAATACGTCTGACCTGGAGTTAAACCAGTCAAAAGATTAGAATCTGCATCGCTACAAAGTACACTAGTCATTGTACCACAAGCTCCGCTCAATACATTAAAATACATATCTAAAGAAGTACTCGTTCCAGTTGCCACTACATTAGTCAAACTAATATTGTGTGATGTAGATGTTGCAACAAATGAAAACCAAACATCATCATCAGGATTTCCGAAACAAGGAGTCGCTGCCATAGACAGAGTCGCACCAAGAGTATTCCCCGCTGTCACAGTACCACAAGACAGATTTGGGTTTACCGTTAATGCAATAGCACCCGAACAGTTGTCATTTACTGGCGGTACCGTTGATCCAGTCGTAAAGTTTCTTTCTGTACATCCTGAAGAAACATTTGTTCCTTGATAAGAATTAACTGTATAGAAATATTGAGTATTTGGATTAAGAGGAGTAGCAAATGTATATGCTGTAACGTTACCCAAATCTACATTTGACAAAATATTACTAGCACCTGCTGAAGTTCCTACTGTCAATCTATATCCAGTTACTCCATTTACAGCCGTCCAAGTAATTGTTGGGTTTAAAGAAGTTCCAAGAGTAGGATTTGCAGGAGACCCTACTGAAGGACATGGTACCGTCAATGTTGTAAAAGAAGTTTCATTACAACCTGTCGCAGAACCAATGTTATTCGTTGGTATCACTTTTAAATAATACTGCGTGCCATATGATAATGCACCCGCAGGAATTACATAAGAAGTAGAATTACCAGCATTAAATCCATTTAAAATATCAGTTCCACCAGGAGTAGTTCCTAAATTAATTAAATAACTGGAAGCTCCATTTGCTCCGTAAACCCCCGCCCAAGTAATGGTAGGAGTAAGAGAAACAGCGGTAGCTGCATTTGCAGGCGCGCTTACCGTAGTACAAGCAGGTACAGTGGTAGCTGGAGGCATTGTAACATCAAAAGCTATGTAAGGTCTTCTATAATTAGCTGATGTAAGGGTAGCTGTAAAAGCTGAAGTAGTGTTTAAATATCTTGTTGTATTACTATTAGTAGTACTAATACAAGAACCAGTGTACTCATACTCCCAAGTAATAGCAGCAGCAGGTGCGGTAGTCTGGGTATACTCCATAAATACGGCAAGATTACTGCCCGAAGTATATACAAAACTTGCAAGCCCTAAAAATTGTTTAGAGCCAGCAGTAGTTCCTACAACAGATGCAGGGTCTGAATCATAAACTAATGTTGCTGTACCAATTTCTGTTGCCCAATCTGGCGCAGTAGGATAGTCTACTGCTGTAGTGTTCTTCAAATAAATTTTAAAAGTTGTTCCTGCTGGCAGTGATCCCGTAGCCGTCAATCTTTTAAAATAAGTTGAAGTAATTGTTCCACCTGCCATAGCCAGCAACTGGGATGCTGGGAGAATAAAAGCAGTTCTGTTTTTACTATTAGCGGTTGCCACGCTATTCATGGGACCATAGACATTACTACCAAGACTTGGACTTCCTGAACATACAGGAACCGTAAAATTCTGTCCCGTATACAATTGACAAGCAAAAACACTCATCAAAAGTAAAAACAGTAAATTTTGTTTTTTCATACTTAGTTAAATTAAAATTAGGGGGTGAAATTACACAATTATTACTATATGTTTCAAAATTTTACTTAATTTTTTAAACACAATTTATAAATTTGACTGATTTATTATGTATTTACCAAACAAACATTTAATTATTTTTTGTTACAAAATAACTCTTAAAGAACATAATATACTGTTTTTCAATTAATTAATTACATGGATATAATAATTCAAACACATTAAGAATTAAAAAAGCAGCTTTTACAAGCTGCTTTGAGATTTAAATTTATAATGAATCTAAATTAATTCAGATAAAATTCATATTTATTTAACAATTGGATTTCTTTTATCAAATCTCCATTGAGATCAACAGAATATTTCATAGACTGCAACTCAATATGAGAGTCTTCTTCAGGATTTTTAATGAAAAATTTAAACTTCTGATCACCTTTATTCTGATCTAGAACATTTCTGAAAAATTCTAAGTCTTTCTTTTCTGAAATCCATAATATCCATCACCAAAGAGATACTTTTTGCATATTTTTCAAAAGCTTCCTGAAGCTCAATAACATCTAAAACATTAACGAAAACCCGTCCGTCTTTTACCTGGGCAAACTTTATTTTTAAAATAACAAAACGCTGCACCTCAAGTTTTTCTTTTAAACGCATATAATCACGGTCACCCAATCTGAAAGAATAAGATCCTGAGTAATCTTCCAAAGTTAAAAATGCCACTTTTTCACCACTTTTAAAACCATCTTTCACAACGTATTCAGTAATCAAACCTGCTACGGTGAATTCTTTTCCGCCACCACCATTTTCTCTTTCTTTCTGAAGGGTTTTCCAGTCTTTCTTTTTTTCCTCAAATAATTCCGGTGGTTTATTGGCAAATGCCTGTTCTTTGTAAGCATCCACCTCATCAAGATTCAAAAATCCGAAATTTCCTTTTGGCTCTGCCTTCTTTGTAGTTTCTTCTATAATTTCTTCTTCGCCTGCAATTACATCATCAGAAATAATTTCAGCAATATCTACCACTTCATCTTTATCATCAACTTCCAGAATAGGAACATCATCAATCGCTACTTTGATCTCATCTTCTTTTTCGAGAACTGCTTTTTTAGAAAGCTTGCCTTGCATAAACTGATAATGGTATTTAAATTCATCTAACGGATGTGCAGAAAGATAGAATCCGATAATTTCTTTTTCTTTATTTAATTTATGCATATTAGGCCATTCCGGACACGGTGCTAATTTGGGTTGCTCAATCTGAACTTCATCTGCGAAATCTGCAAAAAGGGAATTTTCCATCTCATTTTTACTCTCCTGGAAGCTTTGTCCGTATCTTATAAGGCGTTCCAGATTGGTTCTTCCCGCCATATCGATATCAAAGTACTGACCTCTGTGATAGATGCTGAATTCATCAAATGCTCCTGCTAAAACCAAACTTTCCGCTACCCTTTTGTTCATTTGAGAAGGTGAAATTCTTTCAAAAAAATCATAAATACTTTTGAATCTTCCATTGGTTCTTTCCTTAGTAATACCTTCACTAGGTCACTTCCCCAATTCCTTTTATTGCACCCAAACCAAAACGAATCTGACCTTTTTCGTTTACCGAAAATTTGTATTGAGATTCATTCACATCCGGTCCCAAAACATCTACTCCTATACTTTTGCAATCTTCCATGAACATCGTAATCGAATCTGTATTGTTGATGTTATTACTCATCACACTTGCCATATATTCTGCGGGATAATTTGCCTTTAAATACGCTGTATGATAAGCAATGAGGGCATAACAAGTGGAGTGAGATTTGTTGAAAGCATATTCTGCAAAGGCTTTCCAGTCATTCCAGATTTTATTTAAAGGATCTTCGGCAAGGTTATTTTTTTTACCGCCTTCAATGAATTTCGGGTACATTTTATTCAGAACGTCAATCTGTTTTTTACCCATCGCTTTTCTCAAAGTATCGGCTTCACCTTTTGTAAAATTGGCTAATTTTTGAGATAAAAGCATTACCTGCTCCTGATAAACAGTAATTCCGTAGGTTTCTTTTAAATATTCTTCAGTTTCCGGTAGATCGTAAACAATTTCTTCAATACCGTGTTTTCTGTTGATAAAGTTCGGAATATATTTAATAGGACCCGGTCTGTACAAAGCATTCATGGCAATTAAATCTGCAAAAACCGTGGGTTTCAGTTCACGCATATATTTCTGCATTCCCGGACTTTCATACTGAAAAATCCCAACCGTTCTTCCTTCTTTAAACAATTGATAGGTTTTGGTATCATCCAAAGGAATCGTATCCGGATCAATGTCTACATTATGTCTTTGCTTGATTAGTTTTAAAGCATCTTTAATAATGGTCAATGTTCGAAGACCCAAAAAATCCATCTTCAGAAGTCCGGCGCTTTCTGCAACTGAGTTATCAAATTGTGATACCAAAATATCAGCATCTTTTGCTGCAATGGTTACCGGAACCAGATTACTTACATCCTCCGGCGTAATAATCACTCCACAAGCGTGAATTCCTGTGTTTCTGATACAACCTTCCATCTTTTTGGCGCTTCCCAAAACATCATGACGCGGATCATCCGGGTTTCCTAAAACAAACTTCATTTCGTCAACCAGCATTTGGTCTTCCGGCTTCAGTTTATCATATTTTGCTAATGCTTTTGCAATATTCATCCCAGGACTCGGAGGAATCAATTTTGCAATGTTATTGGTATCAGAAATCGGAAGATCAAGAACTCGTCCGGCATCTTTAATTGCTGATTTTCCTCCTAAAACTGAATAAGTGATAATCTGTGCTACCTGATTTTTACCATATTTTTCAACTACCCATTTGATGATTTTATCCCGACCTTCATCATCAAAATCGATATCAATATCGGGCATTGAAACTCTTTCAGGATTTAAGAATCTCTCAAATAGCAAATCGTATTTTATCGGGTCTACATTGGTAATTCCTGTGCAATAAGCAACTGCAGAACCTGCCGCAGAACCACGACCAGGTCCTACCCAAACGCCCATTTTCCGGGCTTCGTTACAAAAATCCTGTACAATCAAAAAGTAACCGGGATATCCCGTATTGGCAACAACTTCAAGCTCAAAATCCAGACGTTCTTTAATTTCATCTGTAATTCCTGTCTCAGCATATCTTTTTTTCGCACCTTCATAGGTTAAATGCGTTAAATATGCCATTTCACCACGTTTTCCTCCGTCAACTTCATCTTCAGCATGTATAAACTCTTCAGGAATATCAAATTTAGGCAAGAGAACATCTCTCTTTAAAGTATAAGGACTGAATTTTGCAGTGAATTCTTCATACGCATCAAACGCATCAGGATAATTTAAAAAAGTTTCCTTTATCTCGTGAGCATTTTTGATGTAATATTCTCCTGTAGCCAATCCTCTTCTCTTTCCAAAGCCTTTTCCGACAGGCGTTGTCAGTTTCTCACCATCCTTGATGCAACTTACAATATCCTGAATATTAGAATCATCTTTATTGGTATAATAGGTTTGGTTCTGTGCTAAAATTTTAACGTCATATTTGTCGGCAAAATGTAAGAGAACATCATTCAAATGCTCTTCTTCCGGCAGTTTATGGTTTTGAATCTGAACATAAAAATCATCTTCGAAAGTTTCTTTCCACCATTTGAAAAGCTCCTCCCCTTTTTGTTCACCGGTATTTAAAATCGCATCTGGAATATCTCCGTTGATACCGGAAGTTAAAGCAATTAATCCTTCTTTATATTCAGCAATTAATTCACGGCTGATTCTCGGAACTCCAAAATAAAACCCTTTGAGAAAACCTATACTTGAAAGTTTGGCTAAATTTTTATATCCGTTAAAATCTTTTGCCAGCAAGACAACCTGCGTTCTTCTGTCGGGATCATCCTTCGTAAATTGTTTTTGTTCGTAACGGTCTGAAATATAAAATTCGCATCCAACAACCGGAATCAAAGGCTCAGAAATCGGCTCAGCTTCATTAAATTCCGTTCCGTTTTCTTCGGCTTCCTGTTTTTTTGCCACATATTCTTTATGCTTTTTTGAACGGTCTGAGTTGGCAGATTCAACGGCAGAAACAAATTTGAAAGCTCCCATCATATTTCCTAAATCCACCATTCCGACTGCCGGAAACTGATCTTCTGTAGCCTTATTAATTAAATCATTAATGCTGGAAGTCGCCGTTAATGTTGAAAAAACACTCTTATTATCGAAGTTGAAATATCTTCCTAAATCAATATCGTCGATACTTCCGACATCAGATTGCTTTTTCTTATTATTAAAATCTGCAACCTGCCTTCTGATAATAATTCCAAAAGGCTTAATCGGATTTGGATGTAACGTTTTAAAATATGCTAGCTGATCTTCAGAAGTTTTCAAAACCTCAGCCGGAATAATTCCGATTCGCATCATTTCAAAGAAAACCTGAGCCGTGGCATTTACATCGGCCGCTGCATTATGGGCTTCATCAAACTTGTGACCGTATAATTTTTCATACAGCTCTTCCAATTTCGGTGATTTGTATTTCCCTCCTCTTCCACCACCAAGCTGACAATATTCTGTGCCCAAAATCATGGTGTCTGCTTTAGGCTTTTCCTGAAGATTATCTTGTATATTTTTTCTGAAAAATTCTGCGCCGACGATATTGTAATCGAACTCAACATTATGCCCGGAAACTACTCTCACTCTTTCCAGAACTTTAGAAAATTCTTCTAAAACTTCCTGAAGATCCCGTCCTTCATCATTGGCGATTTTTGTGGTAATTCCGTGAATTCTTGCGGCATTAAATGGTATATCGTATCCTTCGGGTTTTATAATATAATCTTGATTTTCAAGCAAATTACCTTCATCATCGTGCAGTTGCCAGGCAATCTGAACCATTCTTGGCCAATTGTCTGAATCTGAAAGTGGTGCGTTGAAATTCTTTGGTAAACCGGTGGTTTCTGTGTCAAAAACTAAATACATAAATATTGTCTGACTTTTAATTAAAAAAAGAATGTAAAGTTAGTGTAAATTTTGCTTTTTATAGCAATTTCACACTTAAAAATCATTTGAAAATGATCTGTAAAGCGATAATTATTAACAAATTTAGAACACCTTGTTTTTTTGAATTCACCTAACTTAAACCTATCAGAATAAAATCAATATTTTATAAAAGATAACTTTATTGATTAAAAAAACATTCCAACTTCCCTATCAATTGTTAGGCAATTATTTTCAAAAATCCAAAATATGTTTATCTTTGCTTTCTATGGAAAATACACTTCACGAAAAAGTTTCTCAGGATATTTTACTTAAGGCTTATAATCATATGATGCTTGCCAAAGCAATGGCAGACATCTATGAGGAGAACAGAAATGTTTGCAAATACGTACACAGTACTTCAAGAGGGCACGAAGCGATTCAGTTGGCAACGGCTTATCAGTTAAAAAAAGAAGACTGGGTTTCTCCATATTACAGAGACGAAAGTATTTTGTTGGGAATTGGCTTTGAGCCTTATCAATTGATGCTTCAATTGCTGGCAAAAGCTGACGATCCTTTTTCGGGTGGAAGATCATATTATTCTCATCCTTCGAGCAGAAACGAAAATATGCCGAAGATGATTCACCAAAGTTCGGCAACGGGAATGCAGACGATCCCTACAACCGGAGTTGCACAGGGAATCAAATATATTGAAGATTTTGAATTGGAACAATTTGAAAACAACCCTGTTGTCGTTTGCAGTTTAGGAGACAATTCTGTAACGGAAGGTGAAGTAAGTGAAGCACTTCAATTTGCCGCTTTGCACCAATTACCGATTATTTTCCTGGTTCAGGATAACGAATGGGGAATTTCTGTTACAAAGGAAGAAGCAAGAACGGTTGATGCCTACGATTTCGTAGCCGGATTTGAAGGTTTGGGAAGAATGCGGGTAGACGGAACCAATTTCGCAGAAAGCTTTGATGTGATGAAAAAAGCTGTTGATTTTGTAAGAGCAGAAAGAAAACCTTTGGTTGTTTGTGCAAAAACAGTGTTAATCGGTCACCACACTTCCGGAGTGAGACGTGAATTCTACAGAGATGAGGAAGATTTAACAAAACACAGAGCAAAAGATCCGGGAGAAATCCTGAGAAATCAATTGCTGGAAGCTGGAACAGACGAAGAATTATTAAAGCAAATCACTAAAAAGGCAAGACTGGAAGCTGAAGAAGCTTTCGAAAGAGCTCAAAAAGCTGAAGATCCTAAGCCTGAAACCGTGATGCATCATATTTTTGCACCAACCCCGATTACAGAAGAAGTGGGAACCCGTGAACCTGAAAGTGGCGAGAAAATCGTAATGGTAGACGCAGCCATTCACGCCATTCAGGAGATTATGTGGAAACATCCGGAAGCTTTATTGTACGGACAAGATGTTGGAGAAAGAATTGGCGGAGTTTTCCGTGAGACGGTAACTTTAGGTAAAAAATTCGGCAGCAAAAGAGTTTTCAATACCGCTATTCAAGAGGCTTACATTATCGGTTCTACCACAGGAATGAGTGCAGTAGGTTTAAAGCCAATTGTTGAAGTTCAGTTTGCCGATTATATTTATCCGGGAATCAACCAGTTGATTACGGAGATTTCAAAATCAAATTATTTAAGCAACGGAAAATTTCCGGTAAGCAATATCATCAGAGTTCCGATCGGAGCTTACGGCGGCGGATGACCGTACCACAGTGGAAGTGTTGAAAGTATTTTAGCGAATATAAAAGGAATAAAAATTGCCTATCCAAGCAACGCAGCCGATTTTAAAGGTTTGCTGAAAGCAGCTTATTACGACCCGAACCCAGTCATAATGCTGGAACATAAAGGTCTGTACTGGAGTAAAGTTCCGGGAACGGAAGATGCAAAAACCATCGAACCGGCAGAAGATTATATTTTACCTTTCGGAAAAGGAAAAGTAGTTATTGAAGCCGACGAAAATGAAATTAAAAAAGGAAATACTGTTGTTGTAATCACTTATGGAATGGGCGTTTACTGGGCAAAAGAAGCTGTGAAAAACTTCAATGGTAAAGTAGAAGTGATTGATTTGAGAACCATCATTCCTCTGGATGAAGAACTGGTTTTTGAAAGAGTAAAAGCGCACGGAAAATGTATCGTTCTAACAGAAGAACAACTGAATAATTCTTTTGCTGAAGCTTTTGCACACAGAATATCTAAGAATTGTTTTAAATATCTTGATGCTCCGGTAGAAACCATGGGATCGCTTGACACTCCTGCTGTTCCGATCAATTTAATTTTGGAAAAAGAAATGCTCCCAAATGCTGAGAAGCTTTCGAAGAAAATCAACGAAATGTTGAAATACTAAAAATTAAAACCTCTAAAAATTATTTAGAGGTTTTTTTGTACAGTTTTTGTTAACTTGGTTTCATTAATTACTTTAAATGATTACAACAAAATATTTCAATTATAAACAAATCGCTAATCTTGCAGGGCTGCATCTTATCTGGCTTACAGCTTGGAGTACATTTGTTGCAGCAATCTATTACTTTTTTGAATGGCAGTGGATGACGATTCCTCTCGTACCACTTACTTTGGTAGGTACAGCAGTTGCATTTTTCGTCGGTTTTAAAAGTAATCAGGCGTACGACCGACTTTGGGAAGCCAGAAAAATCTGGGGAGCCATTGTGAATTCAAGTAGATCATTTACATCAATGCTGTATGCATTTGATACCGAAAAAGGCGAAATGCACTATATTAAAGATTTTAAGAAACAACTAGTCTACCGTCACATTGCCTGGCTTTACACTTTGAGAGAACAACTATTGATCCCTACAGAATGGGAACATATAAGCCTTGAAAGACATTTCGGAAGCATCAATTTTAAAAGACACAGACAGATAAAGGCTGGTTTTCCTGACTATGTAAGAACGCATCTTTTTCAGCAAAAATATCTTTCGGAAGATGAATTGCAAGTACAGGAAGATTACAAAAATTTCGCCACGTATCTCAATTCAAAACAGGCAAAAGATCTGAATTATCTGAAAAATAAAAAAGTCATCACAGATTTTGATCAGATGCAGCTTCAGAACTGTCTGAATGATTTCTATGATTATCAGGGACAGGCAGAAAGAATTAAAAAATTTCCGTCACCAAGACAATTTGCCAATTCCGGGTTTATTTTTATTGTTATTTTTATCATCCTTCTACCTTTAGGTCTGGTAAGTGAATTCAGCAAATTAGGCGATTGGGGAATCTGGACCTGCATCCCATTCTGCGTGATTGTAGGCTGGATTTACATTATTATGGAGCTTGTCGGCGATTATTCTGAAAACCCTTTTGGTGGATTAATGTTTGATATTCCCATGCTTTCTATCTGTAGAACCATTGAGATTGACCTTTTGCAGATTATTGGGGAAAATGATGATCTTCCTGAGCCGATTGCTTCCAAAAATGGTGTCTTAGTTTAAAAAAAATTTATAAGACCAGTTCAGTAGTATTTTTCACTTCAGAAATGGTGAATGAGCTTTGTGTGCTCGCAATATGCTGAATTGTTGTGAGTTTAGTGAGCATAAAATTTCGGTAATCTTCCATGTCTTTTACACAGATTTTGAGAATATAATCATAGTCGCCACTTACATGAAAACATTCTGTAACTTCATCTAAAGTCATTACCTCTTTTTCAAACCGAAGTACATATTCTTTTTTATGCTGAGTGAGTTTTACATGGCAGAGAATGATAAAATTTTTATTAATTTTTGTTTTATCCAAAAGTGCTACATATTTTGAAATAACTCCGTTGTTTTCAAGCTTTCTTATGCGCTCATAAACGGCGGTTATCGACAAACCGAGTTTGTAAGACAGTTCTTTGGTGGTTTGTTTACAGTCTTGTTGTAAGAAAAGCAGCAGTTTTTTATCAGTTTCATCAAATTGCATAGAAAAATTTTTGCCTAAATTTATTAAATTTAAAATTAATAAACTTTTTATCATCAAAAATTAATTTCTATAGATTTTATATCTGAATTTTACTAATTATGTTGTAATAATACTTTTAAAGATTCATTTTTAAAACAAAAAAATATGGATCATTTTAATGCAGCAAACGAAATACAGGATTTGCAATATTTTGGAGAATTTGGCGGAGTAAACCCATCGATTTCAGACAGCTCTACTTATACTTTTCTGTCTGCAAAAACCATGTTTGATACTTTTGAGGGAAATGCAGACGGATGTTATCTGTATTCAAGACATTCATCACCAATGAATCTTTATCTTTCTCAGGCACTGGCAAAAATGGAAAATACAGAAACTGCCAACGTTACCGCATCCGGGATGGGAGCGATAACTTCAGTTCTGATGCAGATTTGCAAAAGCAATGATCACATCATATCAAGCAGAACGATCTATGGCGGAACGTATGCTTTTCTGAAAAATTTTCTTCCTCCTTTCAATATTGACACGACTTTCGTGGATATCAATAATTTTGAATCGATTGAAAATGCCATTCAGCCCAACACAAAAATGATCTACTGCGAAAGTGTGAGCAATCCGCTTTTGGAAGTTGCTGACCTTAGAAAACTTTCCGCAATGTGTAAAAAACATAACTTAACACTTATTGTAGACAATACTTTTTCTCCGCTTTCCATATCACCCACCCTTTTAGGTGCTGATATTGTCATTCACAGTTTAACTAAATTTATTAATGGCAGCAGTGATACGGTAGGCGGAGTTTATTGCGGTACTCAGGAATTTATCAACGATACCAAAAATGTAAATAACGGAGCCTGTATGCTTCTCGGGCCAACAATGGACAGCTTCAGATCCGCAAGCATTTTGAAAAACCTGAGAACCCTTCACATAAGAATGAAACAGCACAGCTACAACGCGATGTATCTTGCTGAAAGATTTGAAAATGATGGTTTAAAAGTTTCTTATCCCGGGTTAAAATCTCACAAAAATCATGATCTGATGAAGAGCATGATGAATGAAGAATATGGTTTCGGAGGACTTTTAACTCTCGATGCCGGAACAACCGATAAAGCGAATGAATTAATGGAAATGATGCAGCTGGAAAACCTGGGTTATTTAGCCGTAAGTTTAGGATTTTATAAAACTTTATTTTCATGTTCCGGAAGCTCAACTTCCTCTGAAATACCGGAAGAAGAACGTGAAACTATGGGAATTTCTGACGGATTGATACGATTTTCTATCGGTCTGGATCATGATATCAAAAGAACTTACCAAAAAATGAAACAATGTATGATGAGAACAGGCATTCTGCAAACCGAAAAAGTTTAATTAATTGATATTGTGAATGAATGCCGTTGAGAAATTAACGGCATTTGTTTTTTTATGAAATTGAAAAACTTAATTTAAAACAAAGACAGTTGAATACCTTTACAATCTGAAGGCTTTTTCGCATCGCCAAAAACCGTCTTTCCGCCGAATCGCCACGAGCTTTGTCGTTCTTCTTCAATGACTTCATTGATGTTGAAATCCGGAGTGAAGTTTTTTTCTGCTTCCGAAATAATGGTGTGAAGTTTATGGACAGATTTTAATTTATCAGAATTTCCAAGCTTTGATTTTTCGATTCCTTTTCGTAAAATTCCTATGGTTTCGTCATAAACGTTGATGGGAACAGGAAACGGATGACCGTCTTTTCCGCCATGTGCAAAAGAAAATCTAGCCGGATCTTTGAATCTTGAAGGGGCACCATGAATAACTTCACTTACCAATGCAAGACTTTGTAAAGTTCTCGGCCCTACTCCTTTCAGCAAAAGTAATTCTTCAAAATTTTCTGGTTGGTTTTCTCTGGTCATGTACAAAAGTGTTCCCAATTTTTTCAGATCGACATCGGAAGCACGAACATCGTGATGTGCAGGCAAAATTAAATTAGCAAAATCCTGCATGATCTTTTCCGAATTGGTATGAGAAATTTCTAAAATTCCTTTTCTGCTTTCATGAGCTTCATTTGCTGTTAAATTTAAAATTTCGCCCTGATTAATTCCCTGAATTCCTTTGTGAGGCTCATCTACGAAAGATTCCAGGTTTTCAGAATGCCAATGATAACGGCGTGCTGTTCCGTCTGAATCGTTCATCCCCTGTTGTACAACGGCTCAATTTCCATTGTCTGACAAAATAAAATTATGAAGATATAACTGGTAACCGTCCTGAATTGCGGTGTTATCAACCTTGGCAGATAACTTACTTGCACGAACCAGTTTATCGCCATCTAATCCTGTTTTATCGGCAATGACTAAAAGTTCGTTGGGTGTTTCTTTGGAAAATCTGCCTTTTCCGCCACAGATGTAAATCCCAAGTTCTTTAGAATTGGGATTGATACTCCGTTTCAAAGCACCCATTACGGAAGTTGTAATTCCTGAAGAATGCCAATCCATCCCCATTACCGCCCCGAAACTCTGAAACCAAAACGGATCTGCCAACCTTCTTATAACCTCATCTTTACCATAATCTGCTAACATGACTTCAACAATCGAAAGTCCTAGAACAGACATACGCTCATACAACCAAGGCGGTACTTTTCCGTAGTGAAGGGGTAATGTTGCAGTTCCGGAGCGTTTCATTTATTGGTTGTGGTTGTTGGTTGTTGGTTGTTGGTTGTACAAAATTACAGCCTTACGAACGAAATTCATAAGGCTGTAAACATATTTTATTAAAAATTTAATGCTTTATAATTTCTTTTACAATTCCGCCTTGAGGTTCTCTGACGGTTTGGGTGAAAATAAATGCTTTCGGATCGATTGCACGAACGATATTCTGTAATTTTCTAACTTCCAATCTGGTAACGATCGTGAAAATTATATCTGCTTCAGAGCTATGTTCAAAAGATTCTTTCATAAAACCTCTTTCGCCTTTGTAAACCGTGATTCCCCTGTTCATGGTTAAAACCAAAGCTTTTTTGATCTCTTCGCTGTTTCCTGACACGATGGTAACGCCTGTGTAAGCTTCTATTCCTTCAATCACATATTTTGTGATCTGACTTGCCACCAGATAGGTCATAATTGCATAGAGAGCGGTTTCTACTTTTAAGAATTTTGCGGCGATAATGAAGATAATGACATTCATTCCTAAAATAATCTCAGTAATACTGAAACTGCTTTTTTTGAAAGTCAATAATGCCAAAACTTCCATACCATCGAATGTTCCGCCACCTCTCATTGACAATCCGATACCGATTCCCATGAAAAATCCGCCAAACATGGCGACCAATAACTTGTCATGTGTCATTTCCGGAAAAGGAACGAAATAAATGGTTATGATGATTAATAAAATTGTCAAAAAACTTCGAATGGCAAAATGTTTCCCAATCTGGAAATATGCCAAAACGATAAAAGGAATATTTAAAACCAATAAAATGACACCAAGATTCCAATGATAAACTTCGTGTAATAAAAGTGAAATTCCTGTAACGCCACCATCTAAAAAGTGGTTGGGAACAAGAAAAGATTTTAAAGCAAAACTCGCAAAAATTACACCTAAAACCAGATAAATAATATCTGATAGGGTAAATAGCGGGCCGTGTTTGGTTGCTGAGCTCATAAGATGATCAGTAGTTTTTTAGTTTTAATTTGATCACATCAAGATTTTCCTGTTTCTTCTGCTTTCTGTTACGGATAGAAGTCTGAGTAAAATAATGATGGCTTTCGAGAAATTTCTCCTGTAAAAGATTCCAATCCTGTTCAGAGTGTACAATTCCAAACATGGAAAGTTCTTCGAATAATTTATCGCCGATGATGAAGAAATCATCTCTGCCAAGATAATCCAGATCTGCATCAGCAACGATTTCTTCTAAATGATTATAGGGCGTCTGCGGAATTTTTGTTGCCATAATCATCCCATTTATTTTATCAATCTGTGATTGAGAATAACCATATTCCGGAAGATATTCCTGTGCGATTTCGCAGGATTTCTCTTCATGATTTTTAGAACCGTACAAAAATCCTGTATCGTGAAATAATGCCGCCGTTTTTAGCAACACCAAATCTTCATCATTTACATTTTCTGATGTTGCAATCTGCTCTACAGAGACAATTACATCTTTGATGTGCTTAACACTATGATAAGAAAGATGCTCCGGAAGTTTTTCCTTAAGCAGATTCAAGATGACTTTTTTTATTTTTTCATATTCCATATTGAAGATAGAGAATGGTTTTTAATTATTTTAAGTTAAGATGTTTCGCCATCTTTTTTAGTTTCGAGCGCAAAATACATATCCATATCGCCTTTTCCTTTGGTATGAATTTTTCCTCTGTATTCGCAATTTATTTTATCTTTTACCAGTTGATAAGTGGTTTCAGAAATATTTATCTTTCCTTTTTGGCTGTTCTGCTCCATTCTTGCAGCCGTATTTACCGTGTCCCCCCAAATGTCATAGGCGAATTTTTTAACTCCGACAATTCCAGCAATCAAAGAACCGGAGTTAATCCCGATTCTGATATCCAGAACATCAGGATGTGTCTTTTTTCTTTCCTCAATAAAATCAATAATATCTAAAGCTACTAAAACCGTCTGATATGCATGACATTCATTTTTCACTGGCAGACCACAAACCGCCAAATAGGCATCACCAATGGTTTTTATCTTTTCTAAACCATGTTTTTCCATGATCATATCGAAAGCAGTAAAACATTCGTTCAGTTCGCCAAGCATTTTTTCGGCTCCCATTTTCTCAGAGTTCTGCGTAAAATTAACAAAATCGGTAAATAAAACGGTAACTTCATCGTAATATTTGGCTTCAGAACTTCCGTTTTCTTTCAATTCTTCAGCAACTTCAAATGGAAGAATATTGAGCAATAAATTTTCTGTTTTCTGTTTTTCTTTTTGCAATTCGAAGGTTCTTTCGTCAACCTGTTGTTCCAGCAATTCATTTTGATTCTGAAGAATCTGTTGTTTTTCCTGTTCTTGCTTTAAATTGATATCCGAAAGTCTGCTGACTTCATCCAGCTGTTTTACCAAACTTAAATTGGTTGAAGCAAATTGCCAACCCAAATATGCAGAGATTGAGATAGGAAAACTGATGAAAATAAATATGAAAACATATCCCAGAAAATCATCTCCGAACATTTCTTCAAGATCAAGTGAACCCAGTTTATTTAAAAACATGTAAATGATGAGCATCACAATAAAAAGAAAAAACACCAAAACCCCACCACCAACAATGAAAGCTGATTTTTCTCTCCTGATCATTGCTCTGATTATTAAATAAAATGATTCAAAAGCAACAAAAAACAGATAGAAAAGTGCTAAGCTACCCGCAGCAGGAGCATTAAAATAAAAGAGAATAAAAATTACAGCCGAAATAATCAACAATACTTTAAGCCTTATTTTAGTTCTTCCGAACAAAGTATTTATAAAACCCGTAAGTGATGTACCAAACGCCAGTAATGCTATAAATGAGTAAAAGGTATAAGAATCAAGAGTTAAAGGATCACTCATTTCAGAAAAGAGCAATACCATGTAACTCATCAACGAAATTGAAAAATTGTATATGGAAAAATACAGATTGTAGATTGCTTTTCTGTAAAAGATAAATAACAATAAATGGATAAATCCTAATGCACCGAATATGCCACAAAAAAGCATCGTGTAAAAATTAAAATACTGAGCAGTTTCCGCTTTGTCTCTTACAAACTCAGAAGCCGAAACTAAATCTATGCTTATGGCAACAGGACTCAGATTGATGGTCTTTTTTTTGCTTCCAACGGCCGGTAAAAATCTTATGGCTAAAACATTTACCCGGGTATTATCTAAAGTAAATAACTCTGGATATCTGTTTTTCATCTTAAATTTTTTCGCATCTCCCTTCCCGATTTTTCCGATACTTTCAATCTTTTTTCCATTGAGATAAATTTCAGAGGCACCAAGCTGGTTGATATCAAAACACAAAGATTCACCAGTAGAAGCAGAATCTATTTTAAAATAGTACCGAATCCAATAGATTTTTTCTTTGTCGTCTAATTTTTCAGAATTTAACTTGATATTCTTCCATATAGAATTATTAAAATTAACATGCTTCCATGCAGAATCATCAAATTCAGGCAAAGCAAAAGCCGGATTATCACCTTCAATAAATCTGCTGTCGTCATTGATGGATGCGCCGTTTTTAATATCTTCTTCGGTAAAAACTCTGGGCTTTTGAAAGGAATTTTGTGCAAAGCAAAAATTTTGCAAGACAATAATTGCAAAAAGCAGGAATTTATTGAATAGATTTTTTCTCACAGTAATTAGTTTATGATTGATTAACGAAATACATCTCCATCGCGCCTTTACCTTTGGTTTCTATTTTTCCACGATGCTCAAAAGTAAATTGATCTTTCACAAGATGGTATGTAAATTCTGAAATATTTACTTTTCCGGGTGTACTGTTCTGCTCCATTCTTGCGGCGGTATTTACCGTATCTCCCCAAATATCGTAAGCGAACTTTTTTACACCCACAATTCCTGCAATCACAGGTCCGGAGTGAATTCCGATTCTGATATCCAAAGCATTTGGGTTCTCCTGTTTGCGATGTTGAATATAAGAAAGAATTTCTAAACTTGCATTCACCGCATTTTTTGCGTGCTGATCGTTAGAAACCGGCAATCCACTCACCGCCAGATACGCATCACCGATGGTTTTTATTTTTTCCAAATTGTATTTCTCCATAATCCGGTCAAACTCTGTGAAGCAGACATTCAGTTCATTGAGAACTTCCTGTACACCAATTCTTTCAGAATTTGATGTAAAGTTGACAAAATCTGTAAACAATACCGAAACCTCATCAAAATGTTTTGCACTCGTTTTTCCCTTTTCCTTAAGCTCTTCAGCGATCTCATAAGGAAGAATATTAAGTAACAAATCATCAGACTTTTGTTTTTCTTCGGCGATCTTCTTGTTGTCTTTACGTTTTTGATTGTATGAAAATGCTGCAAAGCCTAATAATAAAAGTGATAAACCGGCACCGACTGCCCACATATTTTTTTGGGTTTTGGAGCTCTCTAAATCTGCTTTTGCAACAGCATCTTTTTTATCCTGGTTGATTTTGGCTATACTTTTTTCCTGATTGTATCTTAACAAAGCCGCCTGCTGTTCCTGCTCAAATTTTATCTGAATTTCTTTTCTTCTCAAATCTTCTTCCAGCAATAATCTTTTACGTTCTTCATCGGTTTTTGCTGCTGCCTGCTTTTTTTCAAATTCAAAACGAAGCGCTTTTAGTTCTATTTCTTTTTGAAGCTGGATGCGTTTGGTTTCTTCTTCTAATTTTATGCGTATTCTTTGGCTCTTGAGCTCGGTTTCTGATTGAAGGTTTGAGAGCTGTTTCATTTTCTCTAAACCATATATTTTCTCATTTTCTTCGATGTACTTTTTATGATAAAATAGGGCTTGTTCGTAGTTGCCCAACTTTTCATGTACTTTAGATAAATTCTGGTTGTTTTGAATGACAAGCTGAGGAACAATAAGAGTGTTTGTATTTTTTATATAATCAGATTCTGAATTTAAATCTTTTAACAAAGTTTCAATCTCTTCCTTTGAAGATTTATTGTTCTCGGAAAGCAATTTTGTAACCTGAATATCGTGCAAAACCGATTGATAAGTAAATTTAGTTGATGCAATATCCTGTGCAGGAATTAAATTTAATGCTTTATGTATATAATTTTCTGCAAGTGTATAGTTTTTCGCATGTTTATTCAACAATGCATAACCATAATATATTGTTGCCAGACTGGGTGAATTACTGTCTTTAAAATAATCATAAGACTTATCTAAATAATATTTAGCAGAGTCTAATTCTTTTTTATCTTCATAACATAATGCTAATAAACTGTACGTACCATTAATCTGCTCTTTGTCTTTTTTATCGGTAAATTCTATACTTTTTTTAAAAGAATCAATCGCTTTATCATGATTTTTGGTTCCTATATAAAAACTTCCTAACACTACATATGCCTGATTAAGTTTATCCGGATAATTCTTTTTTACAAAATTAACATATGTATTTGCCGCTTCATAAGTGTCACCAAATTTACTTTGTGTGTAACTATTAGAAAACAAACCCTGATAAGCAAACATTACAAAATGTTTACTTATATTTTTTCCATCTTTATAATATTGTATATTTTTTTGAAAATATTTCGCAGCTTCATCGTTATTCTTTTTGTAAACATTTGAAAGCGCAAACATATGATTCAGCATTGCCTTGCTGTTGTAATTGGTAGAATTTTCTAAAAACCGCTCACCTTTTTTCAAATGAAAGTCTAATAAATTAAAATCAGCTTTTACTAAATACAACTCTGCGAGAACCAAATGCATTTCGCCCTGTTTATCCGGATCCTTCTTTTTTTCCAGAAGAGGCATGATTTTTTTTACATAAACGATAGAGCTATCAATATTTTTAGGATAATAGGTACTGAAAATTTTTTTATTAGCGTCAATTTTTTCATCATCAGTTTTAGCTGAAGATAATTTCTTTTTCAGTTCCAGAATCTCGACGGATTCCTGCGCTTTAAAAACTGTATTCCCATAAAAAAGAAAACAGATTATAATAAAAGATGTAGTTTTATTTTTCAATGGGATGGTTATGTCGTTGATTCACAAAAATAAAAAAATCATTCTATTAAATAACAGAATGACTCAATTTAGTTAGAAATATTATTTTTTATTTCAAAGCTGCTAACGCTGCTTCATAATTTGGTTCGTTGGCAATCTCAGAAACCTGCTCTGTGTAAACTACTTTATTGTTTTCGTCGGTCACGATTACGGCACGGCTCAAAAGACCTTTCATCGGAGAATCTGTGATGGTAACTTCATAATCGTCACCAAAATTTCCTCTGAAGTCTGAAAGTGTTTCTACATTATTTAAACCTTCCGCAGCACAAAACCTTGTAAGAGCAAATGGTAAATCTTTTGAAACGTTGATTACAACAGTATTTTCTAAATTATTTGCTTCTTCATTAAATTTTCTTGCCGAAGACGCACAAGTGGGTGTGTCAATACTTGGAAAAATATTAAACACTTTTTTCTTCCCTTCAAAGCTTTCTAAAGTTTTCACGTTTAAACCCGAATCTACCAAAGCAAAATCCTTAATTGTAAATCCTACCGTAGGAAGTGTTCCCAGTGTATGTACTTCGTTTCCTTTTAATGTAATATTTGACATAATTTATTTTTTATAAGTTTTATCAAATTTAGCCAAATTTCATACGATTTAGTTTTAAATAAAGGTTAAATAATTCTTAAAGTAGAAAATCTTACTGACTATTAAAGTGTAAAAAATTAAAAATTAACTAAATTTGTGAAACTAAAACTTTAAATAATAAATAAAAGTATAATGTCAGAAAAATCAAAAATCTATTACACACTTACAGATGAGGCTCCAATGTTGGCTACGCACTCGTTTTTACCGATCGTAAAAGCGTTTACAAAAGCTGCAAACATTGAGATTGCAGTTCCGGATATTTCTTTGGCAGGAAGAATTTTAGCAAACTTCCCAGAGTTTTTAAAAGATGATCAGAAAATTGATGATGCTTTAGCTCAATTGGGCGAATTGGCAACCCAACCTGACGCAAACATTATAAAGTTACCCAACATTTCTGCTTCTGCACCACAATTAGATACTGCCATTGCTGAATTGCAGTCTAAAGGTTTTGCAGTTCCTGATTATCCTGCGGAACCAAAGAATGATGAGGAAAAAGCAATAAAAGCTAAGTATGCAAAAGTTTTGGGAAGTGCTGTAAACCCTGTGTTAAGAGAAGGAAATTCTGACAGACGTGCTCCAAAAGCCGTTAAAAACTACGCAAAAGCAAATCCTCACAGAATGGGCGACTGGGCTTCAGACAGCAAAACTGATGTTGCTCACATGAATACCGGAGATTTCTACGGAACTGAAACTTCGACAACGCTTGAGAATGCTACAAAATATAAAATCGTTTTTAAAGGAAATGACGGTGCAGAAACTTTACTGAAAGATTTCGCAGGTCTTCAGGCTGGAGAAGTAATCGATTCTTCTGTCATGAATTTAAATTCTTTAAAATCTTTCGTACAGGAAGCAATTGAAGAAGCTAAAAATAAAAATGTACTTCTTTCGGCTCACCTGAAAGCGACGATGATGAAAATCTCTGATCCAATCGTATTCGGAGCTATTGTTGAAACTTTTTTCAAAGATGTTTTTGCTAAATATGCTGAGACTTTTGATTCTTTAGACGTGAATCCAAACAATGGTCTTGCGGATCTTTTTGATAAAATAAAAGGAAATGCTCAGGAAGCGGATATTAAAGCTGATATTGAAACTGCTTTGGCAAACGGAACCAAGAGTGGCAATGGTCAATTCTGATAAAGGAATTACCAACTTCCACGTTCCTTCTGACGTTATCGTTGATGCTTCTATGGCTGCTTTGGTAAGAGGCGGAGGAAAAATGTGGAACAAAGAAGGTAAAGAAGAAGATACAATCTGTATTATTCCAGACCGTTCTTATGCAGGTTTTTATCAGTCTGTAATTGATGATATGAAAGCTCACGGAAAGTTAGATCCTACTACAATGGGTTCTGTACCAAACGTTGGTTTGATGGCTCAAAAAGCTGAAGAATACGGATCTCACGACAAAACTTTCCAGGCTACAGCTGAAGGAACAATTGAAGTTCAGGACGAGACAGGAAATCTTCTTCTTTCTCAAAAAGTTGAAAACGGGGATATTTTCAGAATGTGTCAGACAAAAGATGCTCCCATTCAGGACTGGGTAAAATTAGCGGTAAACAGAGCAAGACTTTCAGATACTCCGGCAATTTTCTGGTTAGATAAAGGCAGAGCTCATGACAGAGAAATGATCAAAAAAGTTGAAAAATACTTAGCTGACCATGATACAAACGGACTTGACATCAAGATTCTTGACGTTAAAGAGGCAATGACAGAAACCTTAAAAAGAGCCAGAGAAGGAAAAGATACGATTTCTGTTTCAGGAAACGTATTAAGAGATTATTTAACGGATCTTTTCCCAATCCTTGAGCTTGGAACTTCGGCGAAGATGCTTTCTATCGTTCCATTAATGAACGGTGGTGGTTTATTCGAAACAGGAGCCGGAGGTTCTGCTCCGAAACACGTAGAGCAATTTATTGAAGAAGGCTATTTAAGATGGGATTCTTTAGGTGAATTCTTGGCATTGCAGGCTTCTTTGGAACATTTGGCACAAACTCAGGGAAATACAAAAGCTCAGGTTTTAGCAGATGCATTAGATGAAGCAAATGCTAAATTCTTAGCTACAGATAAGTCTCCTGCAAGAAAGGTCGGACAAATCGATAACAGAGGTTCTCATTTTTATTTGGCAATGTACTGGGCGGAAGCTTTAGCAAAACAAACTGCTGATGCTGAATTGGCTCAACAATTTGCTCCGGTAGCAGAAGCATTGCAGGAAAGCGAAGAAGTAATCAATTCTGAATTAATTGGTGCGCAAGGTAAACCTCAGAATATTGACGGTTACTACAAAACGGATAGCTACAAAACATATGAAGCAATGAGACCAAGTACGGTTTTAAATGAAATTGTAGACGGAATTTAATTTCTCAGATGATATTTAAAAGCTCCTTTTAAAAAAGGAGCTTTTTTTATTGAATAAAATTTCACTTATTACTTCAAAGCAAAGTCAGGTTTTTCTAAACGGTTACCTTTTTGATCATATACTGCAAAATCAAAACCATCCTGGATGCAATACGATCCGTATTCACCATTTTTATTCAAAGCAATAAAGCCAACCTGAATGTCTTTCAGATTTTTATTTCTTTTTTGCGTAATCTTTACAATTCTTTCTACTGCTTCTTTACAAGCCTGTTGAGGGTTTCTTCCCTGTCGCATCAACTCAACAACGAGATGACTACCAACAGTTCTTATCATCTCTTCGCCATGACCTGTTGCTGTAGCTGCACCCACTTCATTATCAACAAACAGACCTGCGCCAATAATAGGAGAATCTCCTACTCTTCCGTGCATTTTGTAAGCCATTCCGCTTGTAGTGCATGCTCCTGAAAGATTTCCTTGTGCATCCAAAGCAATCATTCCGATCGTATCATGGTTTTCTATGTTCACAATGGGTTGGTATTTACTGGTTTTAAGCCATTCTTTCCATTCTTTTTCAGATTCGGGAGTGAGAAGATTTTCTTTTTTAAACCCTTGCGAAATTGCAAATTCAAAAGCACCGTCACCAACCAACATGACGTGAGGTGTTTTTTCCATCACTGCTCTTGCAACAGAAATTGGGTTTTTAATATTTTCTATGCACGCAACCGAACCGATATTGTAATTTTCATCCATAATGCAGGCATCCAGAGTTACTCTTCCGTCTCTGTCTGGTCTGCCCCCATATCCAACACTTCTTTCGTTGGGATCATTTTCTATCAAATGAACACCTTTTTCAACTGCATCTAAAGCTCTTCCACCTTTTCCTAAAATCTTCCAGGCTTCTACATTGGCTTTTATCCCGAAATTCCAGGTTGAAAGAACGATAGGTTTATTCATTACTCTATTGTTATTTTCAGGCGATTCTTTAGCGATTAAATCTAAAGGATTCAGCAATAAAGCAGATGATAATATTCCTGTGGTTTTTAAAAATTTTCTACGTGAATTCATATTTTAATTTGGTTTTTCAGGGATGTAAAATTTAAAGTTATCGGAAATTATCTTATTGCGCTCCGATCTCGTCTACAAAAAGCCATGCTTTAGAGTCTGCTCCGGGATTTCCTGCGGGAATGATTCCTGCGTTTTCTATTTTAATTCTAATAAATTTCGCATTCTGATTTCCTGCTTTCAGAATTATTTTCCCTTTTGCTGAAAGAATTTCATCTTTCCCGATTTCTTTGATTGTTTTAAAATTCTTCCCGTCATCCGAAATTGAAACTGAGGCCGATTTAGCTAAATGAATCCAGCTTCCTTTATTATCCAATGTATTAAAATAAACTTCTGAGAAATGTGCCTTTTCACCTAAATCAATGGTTGCTACCACATCTTTTCCCTGAAAACCCAGCCAAGTTTTTCCCAGCTGCTTTACGTTTCCCACAATTCCGTCAACTAATGTAAATGCTCCGCCGAAAGAATAATTTTCACTTGGCTGATGTTCTAAAGTAATTGTCTTTCCCGTAGTTTTTGATGGGGTAAAATTCTGAGAAGATACCGCACTTTTCAATTCTCCATTTTCAAAATAAGCAGATTTTACAGTCATTGCTTTAGAAACAGAAATCGGATTTTCATAAGTTGCAGAACCTGATCTGGGCTCACTGCCATCAATGGTATACCTAATTCCGTTTGAATTTTGTGAGGTCGAAAGTTCATAAGAAACACCCATCTTATTAGGAATAACCTTTCCTGCAATATTGTAAATGCTTTTAGCATAATTGATGTTCATTTTATCTAAAATTTTAAAATGCTCCAGCACTCTGTTTTCAAATTCTTTATATTTTTTTGGATCTGAAGTTCCCCAACCTACTTCGGAAAGCGCAAATAATCTAGGAAAAATCATGTACTGAACCTGCTTAAAATCAAGTATATATTCCGTCCATAAATTTGCCTGAACTCCCAGAATATATTTCGACTGTTCCTCATTTAATTCAGAAGGAATCGGATGGTAAGAATACACTTTATCCAAAGGCGTAAAACCTCCAAAAGCGTTTGGTTCGGTTTGTGGATCGCCCTGATAGTGATCAAAATAACAATATGCTCCGGGAGTCATGACGGCAAAATGATCTGTTTTTGCAGCTTCAATTCCTCCTTTAATGCCTGTCCAGCTCATTACGGCGGCATTTGGGGCTAATCCGCCTTCAAGAATCTCGTCCCAGCCGATAATTTTCCGTCCTTTAGAATTCACATATTTTTCAATTCTTTGAATAAAATAACTTTGTAAGCCATGCTCATCCTTCAGATTATTTTTCCTGATCAAATCCTGACAATGTGTACATTCTTTCCATCGTGTTTTCGGGCATTCATCACCACCGATGTGAATATAATGCGAAGGAAACAGCTGAATCACTTCATCCAAAACATTTTCTAAAAAAGTAAAAGTTTCATCTTTCGGACAAAAAACATCATCAAATACACCCCATTTTGTTGCCGGTTCAAAAGGTCGCTTTTGTACAAGCCAATTCAGGATAAGCAGCGAGCGCCGCCAAAGCGTGACCCGGCATTTCGATTTCCGGAACTACGGTGATATGCCTGTTATGAGCGTATTTTACGACGTCTCTTATTTCATCCTGCGTGTAAAAATAAGGTCCATAAGGTTTTCCGTCAAAGGTATTGTCCACATAAGCTCCAATCATAGATTCTTTACGTTTTGACCCGATTTGCGTCAATTTTGGATATTTTTTAATTTCAATTCTCCAACCTTGATCGTCTGTCAGATGCCAATGGAAAGTATTCAGTTTGTACATTGCTAAATAATCGATGTACTGCTTTACTTCTGCAACGGTGAAAAAATGACGGCAGACATCGAGATGCATTCCTCGCCATGCAAATTTGGGCTCATCTTCAATTACTAATGCGGGAATTCTTCTGTTATTGCTGTCTTCAAATAATTGAATCAACGTTTGAATCGCTAAAAAGTAACCCTGATCAGTGTAAGATTTTACATGAATTTGTTTTGATGAAACTTCAATAAAATAAAATTCAGAATTCTGTTTACCCTCATTTGCTAATTTTGAATATAACAATTGAACATTTTTTTTCTGTGCATTTTTAAATTTTAATTTTAGATGTTGTTTAAGATATTCTGTTTCCTGTTTTGGAAGGTTATCCCCTAAATTCAATGTTTCAGTAATAATAAATTCTCCTTTTTGAAATTCCACTTTATGCGGATAAGGAATTAAATTCAGTTTTGATTGAGAGAAAGAAAAAGTAGAAATCAATAAAGAAAAGACCAGAAAAATACGCAGCATCTTGTTGAGTTTAGATTAAAGCGAATATAATTATTTTCTCAAAAATTCATTCTATCATTTAACTTATTCTCCTACAAAACATCTAAATTTGTATAAAATAAACG
Organism: Chryseobacterium sp. AC405b; assembly: GCF_979258685.1. Classification (NCBI taxonomy): domain Bacteria; kingdom Pseudomonadati; phylum Bacteroidota; class Flavobacteriia; order Flavobacteriales; family Weeksellaceae; genus Chryseobacterium; species Chryseobacterium sp. AC405b. Next base: position 2,261,710 of record NZ_OZ409877.1, on the reverse strand, counting down.
ATGAAAAAAACATTTCTATTGGCGGCTGGATTATTATTTTCAGTTTCTGCACAGGCACAGATTTTAGATATTATTAAATCTACCGTGAAAAATCAGACCGGAGTTGACCTTAACCAGCCGGTTAAAACGAAAACTACGACCAATTCTTCAACTAAAACTTCTACGAATACACAATTTCCAACGACCAACATCAACAGTCTTACTTCGACCCAAATTTCATCAGGTTTAAAAGAAGCTCTGACTCTTGGGGTAACTGAAGGGGTAAAAAAATTGGCCGTGACAGATGGTTTTTTGAAAAATGAGGCTGTGAAGATTTTAATGCCCGAAAAATTACGAGTTATAGATACAAAACTCCGTGCTTTCGGATTGGGAAGTTTAGCTGATCAGGGTGTAAAATTACTCAACAGAGCCGCAGAAGATGCAGTGACAGAATCTGCCCCGATCTTTACAAAAGCCATTACCTCGATGACCATTACGGATGCTAAAAATATTTTGCTGGGTGGAGATAATTCTGCAACCAATTATTTACAAACAAAAACAAAATCTCAGCTTTTCACTGCTTTTCAGCCTAAAGTGAAAGCCTCTTTGGGAAAAGTAGGTGCTGATAAAGTTTGGAATAATCTGATTTCAAAATACAATACTTTAACAGGAAATGCTGTTTCCACCGACCTCAATGAATATGTAACCAACGAAACCATCAATGGTGTTTTTAAAATGGTTGCCGAAAAAGAAAGCGGGATCAGGAATAATTCTGTAATGAGAACGACGAGTATTTTGCAGAAGGTTTTTGGGGCGCAGGATGGAAAATAAATTTCTTTTTATACAATGAATAAAAATTAATTCAAGATTAATTAATTTTTCTTTTGTCTTGAAACAAAAGAAACAAAAATTCAAGACTTGAATCTCTTCGCTAAAAATAAAATCTGTTAACTAAAAATTCTAAAACTTGCGCGAGTTCGGTATTTGTTCTTAAAATCAGAATTTTTGTCGCGCTTCAAACAATAGAATTTTCTTAACGTTCACAGAATTTATTTTCTTAACGCTACGATTTCCTATGTCGATTTAATGACAAAATTATTTTCAAATAAAAAAAACCTTGTCGATGTGACAAGGTTTTGCTTTATTTAGAATTGCATTTCAGGAATTTCTCCTTCGATGATTAAATCAGCTTCTGTTGATTTGATGATGTGTTCTACTGAAACACCGGGAGCTCTTTCAACCAATTTAAATCCGGCTGGAGTTACATCCAAAACTGCCAATTCGGTTACAACTTTCTTTACGCAATTGATTCCGGTTAACGGAAGTGTGCATTTTTTCAGTATTTTGCTTTCACCGGCTTTGTTGACGTGCATCATGGCAACAATAATATTTTCAGCAGAAGCTACCAAATCCATCGCACCGCCCATTCCTTTCACCATTTTTCCGGGGATTTTCCAGTTGGCAATGTCACCATTTTCTGAAACTTCCATCGCTCCAAGAATGGTAAGATCAACTTTCTGACTTCTGATCATCCCGAAACTGAATGCAGAATCGAAAAACGATCCGCCATCCAGAATGGTAATCGTCTGTTTTCCGGCATTGATGACATCTGCATCTTCTTCGCCCTCAAAAGGAAATGGTCCCATTCCCAAAACTCCGTTTTCACTTTGAAATTCTACCGAAAGATTGTCCGGAACGTAATTGGCAACCAATGTTGGGATTCCGATTCCTAAGTTGACGTAATATCCGTCTTTTACTTCTTTGGAAATACGTTTTGCTATATCTTCTTTACTTAACATTTTTAATTTGATTTTTTTAACGCAAGAGCGCAAAGTTTTTTTAAAGATTGACGCTGCTTTTAAGTTCGCAAAGGTGCTCCACTTAGCAAAGTCACACAAATTTTAATTACTGAAGTGTCTGAATGAATATATTTAATTATTATTCTTTCTTACAGTTCTTTGTTCGATTCTTTTTTCAAATTTTTCGCCTTGGAAGATTCTTTGAATCATAATTCCCGGGATGTGAATCTGGTTTGGATCTAATTCTCCCGGAGCCACCAATTCTTCTACTTCAGCAATGGTGATTTTTCCTGCTCCAGCCATTGGATGATTAAAATTTCTTGCGGAACCTTTAAAAATTAGATTTCCTGCATGATCTCCTTTCCAGGCTTTTACGATGGAATAATCTGCTTCGTAAGCATGTTCAAGAATATGTGGTTTTCCGTTGAAATCTTTTACTTCTTTCCCTTCTGCGACTTCAGTTCCAAAACCTGCTGGTGTGTAGAATGCAGGAATTCCTGCTTGTGCAGCTCTGCATTTTTCGGCTAAAGTTCCCTGTGGTGTCAATTCAACATCCAGTTCGCCAGAAAGCATCTGTCTTTCAAATTCTGCGTTTTCTCCAACGTAAGAAGAAATCATTTTTTTGATCTGCTTTTTCTGCAACAACAATCCCAATCCGAAGTCGTCGACTCCGGCATTGTTTGAGATACACGTAAGTTCTTTTACATCACTGTCTACCAATGCGTTGATTGAATTTTCCGGAATCCCGCAAAGTCCGAAACCTCCAAGCATCAAAGTCATTCCGTCGTGAATGCCTTCGATAGCTTCTTGTGCATTTTTTACTCTTTTATCTATCATGAAATATTAGATTTTCTGTCGGCTAAATTTAATACTTTTCTTTATAACTTCATTTATAAGATTCATTTGAATATTTTATAAAAAAATAAAGGTTTGTAATTGGTCATAAGATTTGAATTTACATTTTTATAAATTTCAAATAATCAAAAAATTTGTCTATAATATGGAGGATGATTATTGTTAAGAGATAGGGGAATTTTCTTTATAATAAAGATTTATTGTTTCTGAATTTTTATGTTTTGAATACTTTTATCTGAATAGTAAAATCTAATTATATAAAACCCTTTAGGATATAAATGAATATCAATTTTTCCTGTTTTCTGGTTTATTTTTTCCCAGCCGGTTACTTTTCTACCTGTAGAATCATACATCTCTATTCTATCTAATAATTTTTCTCCTTCATAGAATATAAAGTCAGAAGCAGGATTTGGGTAGAATTTTAACTTCGTAGTTTTGCTTTCGGCTACTAAGAGTTGATTCACATTAACCGTTTTTGTAATATTGGAAGAACACGAGTTTCTATAGACCGTCAAAGAAACAGTGTAGGTTCCAGATGCTGCATATTGGTGAATGGAGTTTATTGTTGTAGATGTCACTCCATCTCCGAAATCCCACAAAACAGAATCATAATTTGATGAAATATTATTGAAAGTAACCTGCTGATTATTTCCGGAAACAGAAAAATCGGCATTTATATGGTAAAGATTCATCAGCCATTGTGCAGGATTGGTCAATACTGTATTTCCTGAAATCTGCTGATAGTATTGTGCTGTATTTTGCGTAAGTCCACCAAAATAACCTGAAAGATGAGAAGTCTGTTTATATAATGTAGCATATACTGATGCTGCAACAAGATAACTTCCGTTAAGGTTTGGATGTATATCATTATAGCTACCGTGTAATGCTAAATCCTGGGATGCAGTATAATGTACTCTTGCAGATTCTCCTGCAGGAATCATCTCTACCTGCATAAGATTAGACATTTTTGTAACGGAATCTTTTATCATTCCTTGTATATTAAAATAAGTGGCGTAATCATTTTGGGAGGGCACTCCATAAGGTATTTCATAAAGAAAAATTTTTGAACACGGACTGTATTTTCTTATAGAATCTCTTATTGTTTTTCCTCTGTTTGCTGTTACGCTAACCGGATAAGAAACCCCAGCAGATTCAGAGGTTCCGGGCTGTAAAACGGCATACTTATATATTTTTGATCTTATTGCCTGGTACAATGCCGCATCATTAACATGATTCACAAAACCTGTACCTCCTACTGTATACGAAGTAACTTCCACTGTTTTTCCTTTATCAATCGCTATATTTTTAAACAATTCCGGCATATTATTATAATAAGTCATGCTATTTCCTACAAACAATACCTGATCTGTTTGCCCTGAAATATTAAGAAAAAATATAAAAGCTAATAATGTAAATATTTTATTCATAGTAAAAATATAGTTAATAAATTATTGTAAACATTCCAAATTATGGAATTTTATAAGTAAATATATTTAAAAAAACAATATACTCTTAAATATTTTATCACCAATCTTGAGAAAGATTAAAGCAGATTTACTCTAAAAATAATTTACAAAAGGTTTTAAAACGAAAAAAGCGGAAACAAGTTCCGCTCTATATCAGTAAATTATGAATGGTTATTCGATAATCAATTTTAAAGTAAATAATTTCCTGGTATATACTTTTACAAAATAAACACCTTTTGGAAGATTCTCATTGACCAAAGAAAAACGTTGATTCTGAACGTTTTCCGATCTATATAAAAGTTGACCTGTTGCAGATAACAACTCAATCTTATCAATCGGATAATCACTTTTTATGAAACTTGGCTGGCCCGGTTTTGTAGGATTAGGGTATAAAACTACATTTTTCTCGGTTTTATTATTCGTTTCTGCAGTTCCTAAAGTTGGTGAGGTTACCTGAAACTGTACTCTGTTTGAAACTTCGGTATACGAATCGTTGGTGAACATCACCATGTAATAATTACCTGCTGTAGTTGGTACTCCATTTACATTTCCTGTGATGGTTTTTGTACCTTGGGTAACGCCATCGAAATAAGTGTAAGAAATAAAATTATCATCCGGAATAGAGACACTCTGAGGATAAATTCCCAACCAGTCTTTGATGATTCCCGGAGAATCTGTCCACGAAGCGGTAATATTTTCACCTAAAGTATACACTGGCTTATTGATCCAAAGTTCTGTAACGATATCACCTACTTTGAAGAAAACCTTCTCTCCTACGGTATTATAACCGTCTTCAAGAAAATACTGAGCATAATAATAACCTTTCGGAAGTCCTGTAAAATTCAGAGTTCCTGCAGCAGCATTTACATAACTCCATTTTGATGCGGGAGTCGGGCCGGGAACCTGCCCCATTTTGTAAATCCCGATCCAGTCTTTTACTAAATTGGGTGCATTACTGTAGTTCACTACCACTGTACCGCCAACTGGATAATTGTTGGCAGTTGTCTGAAGCACAACTTTTGGTCCTACATAAAAGTTTTTCTTCGGAGCAATGTCTGTATAACCATTATTGGCAAAAAATCCTGCAAAATACTGACCTTTAGTTGCCAAACCATTGGGAAAGCTGGCTATCCCTGAAGTTTGCCCGTTGGTGTAAACAAAGCCTTGGGAAGTTGTAGTCGCCGGGTTTTGACCTTTTTTGTAAAGTCCTACCCAATCCTGCTGATTTCCCGGCCCATCATTATAAGTTACTGTGATGGCTTCATTCTGCAGATATTCTGTTTTATCTAAAGTAAAACTCGGGTTAGAAACTACACTTCCTGTTACCTGAAACTGTTTTACATCGCTCCATTCGCTCCATTCCATATTTCTGTCTCTATAGCGGGTTTTCACATAATACGTTCCGTTGGTTATAGAATTGGCAGCGAATGTCATTTTCGTAATATCTACACCTGCATTGATGTTTTTAGTAAGATCCGGATTTCCGTTTCCTTCTTTTCCGAACCAGTTTTCGTAATCTCTGTAAAAATCTTTTTCGATTACAGAAAAGTCAGCCACTTTACTTACTAAAAACTGAGTACTGTTTAATAGTTCATTTGCCGGCGAAGAGAATGCGCTTCCATTCAAAGTTAAAGGTAAAGTGATCGGTGCCGAAAATGTATTGGTGATCATCGGTTTTACCGGTTTAGGCTTATTTTTATAACGGTGGAATGAATCGATCAATACATTATCTTTCTGAGTATAAATACCTCCGATAGAATAACTTTCGATATCTACTTTTCCATTGGTAACATCTACTTCGATGATTTGATACGTCCAATCTGTCAGTGTTTTTTGTACGTCATCAAAATCCTGTTCTGTTGACATTCCCCAATATTGATCCCAAGCCGTTCCGCCTGATATAATCTGATAATTTGGTGTGTTTTTTAACTGACCTCTGTGGTAAAGGTGATGGTGAGCTCCTACATGCATCAAATATTTTTCTGAACCTGCCAAAAGTGGCACCGCATTGTTTCTTACCCAAGTAGAAATATCACCCACATATTGCTCTGCCTGATACGGTCTGTGACTTAAAGAAATGATCCAGTCGACTGTAGTATCGGTATTGGCAGCATTTAAAACCTGCTGAAGCCATGTTTGCTGTGCAGATCCTGTATGTTCTGAACTTAAACTTACAAACAAAACGTTTCCGGCTTGATGTGCGTAATAGTTTTCGTTACCCGATGTGATATTTTTATAACTTATTTCATCAATATTAAAATGCGCATAGTAAGAATTCATTCCCATCGTACCATAGGTTTCGTGGTTTCCTACTGTTGTAAGAATCGGAAGGTAAGGTGACAGTTTTCTATTTTTCTTGAAATGTACATTTTCATAATGATCCAGAGTTCCTACATCAACCTGATCTCCCACCATAAAAGTTAAAGCAATATTGTCTGAAGGATCTGAATTGATTCCAAACTTTTCTTTTATTTTTTTATACGCTTTATAATTTAATGAATCATAACGAGGTTCTGCTTTGATCTGGTTGTCTCCCATGATCAAAAAACGTATTTTACCATCTGAGGTTACAGGTTGCCCCGCAAGAGGAAGCGTTCTGAAATTATAGACTGCCGACTCGCTGGTTCCGGTTTTAATTTTATAATAATATTTCGTATTGGGCTGTAAGTTGGTAATCTTTGCTGTGTGATAATAATAATTGTTATTATATCCTGTATCAGAAAAAATGTTGGTTGTTCCTGTTACAGTTACATTGAGGTTCGTAGGAGAGTTTCCGTAAAGAACCGTAGTTTCGTTGTTTGAGCTTGTCTTCCAGTTGACAATCATAGAATTAGGAGCCGGATTTTGCAAATAAGGGTACAAAACCTGAGCATAAGTAAGTTGGACGACTAAAAAAAAGAATAATAGATAATGCCTCATGATAATTTTGTTGAGTTGAATAACTAAAGAATGATTTCACTTTTATAATGCGGCAAATATAAATTTCATGTATAAACTCAGAATGACGTTAATAATAAACAACCATTAATTTTTCTCTGAAAAAAAGCACTAAAAACATGCTTTAGTATCATAAAATTGTTTGGCATATTCAAAAAGTATTTCATATATTTGCAACCTGTTATTCAACCTCTGACGAAGTCCGTGTAAGTTGCTTAGCGTAACATATTTTATTTTATTAATAATGGATTTATTAAAGTACGTACAAGACAAGTACATTACAAAAAAAGAATTCCCAGAATTCAAAGCTGGTGATACAATCACTGTGTATTACGAGATTAAGGAAGGTCAAAAAACAAGAACTCAGTTCTTCAAAGGAACTGTAATCCAATTGAGAGGAACAGGTTCTACAAAGACTTTTACAATCAGAAAAATGAGTGGTGATGTAGGTGTAGAGAGAGTTTTCCCTATCAACATGCCGGCTCTTCAAAAAATTGAAGTTGACAGAAGAGGTAAAGTTAGAAGATCTAGAATTTACTACTTCAGAGATCTTAGAGGTAAAAAAGCGAGAATTAAAGACGCTGCTTACAAGAAAAAATAATTCAGACAACAACACATACGAAAAGAGACTGCTAATTTTAGCGGTCTCTTTTTATTTTATAAAAAACTAAAGTTTCCTTCCAAAAAAAACCGTTTTGCCACAAGAACAAAACGGTCTTCATCAAATTATCTAATTGTTACTTTTTCTACTTTTCCAAATCTGCCACAAGATCTTTCCATTCCTGTAATTCAGGGATTCCCGGTTTTCTTTTCCCGAAAAACTGTACGATAAAATCACCTTCTTTGTTGAATACTTCGATAGCTGTTACCTCACCATCATCTGTCGGTTTTTTCACGATCCAGGCTTCAGCGATTTTCGTTACATCTAAATGCAGATTAAAATCAGGATCCATCACATTGAACCACTGTTGGTGCCACATCGTTTTTTTAACCTCACCGGTATGAATCTGAATAATCCCTCTGTTCCCAACGAAAATCATGATGGGAAGATTTTTTTCAGAAGCATCTTCAAGCACATTGACCACTTTTGAAGTTTCGATTTTTTTAGCATAACCTTCAGGAGCCAGTCGTAAAGCCTGAGTTCTTGAAACTCCGAATTTTCTGGTCATCATGAAGAAATCATGGGTATCTTTTAGTTCAGTCCAGGCTTTTCTGAACCCTTCTGCATCGATTTCAGAATCTGCTTTTTCAGCAGCTTTTGGAACAACTTTTTCAAATTCAAATTTTTCATTCTGGTCTTCAGCTTTAAAATGAGCAATAATTTCTTCAAAAGCTTCAACGTTGCTCTCTTTTGTTACATATATTTTATGAAGTGCCAAACCGTCTTTCCCGAAGAACTGAATACTTTTTTTATCATCTTCTACTACTGCAAAAGCGAATTTCCAGTGATTCATAAATATTCTCAGATCAATATCTTCTCCCACAAAAAGCTGTGCGTGAGGACTGCTGAAATCACCGTTCAGGTAAGTTCCTTTTCTTTCGTGTACGCATTCTTCGTTTCTGGTAAGAGCCATCACCTTACCCATTTTTTCAACTTCTGTTAAGATATTTGCAAATTCAGGCTTAAGAACGGTCACCTCTTCTCCAACGTTAGTGAGTAACAATTCCGCTTCGCTCACACCCAATTGCTGTGCTGCATTTCTAATTCTCAAATGAGGATTTTCTATTTTCAAAGATTCCCATTTTTCTTTTAGTTCATTGATTACTGTATTCATTATTTTATCTTTTATGGTTTAAAATTAATTGAGGGATATTTTTAATTCATCATTATTTTCCAAGATTATCCAAAAATAATCATGGGGTTTGCGTTAATAGGATGCGGGCAAATCGTACATGGAAAATTGTAAGCCTGCGTAATATTTTCTGAAGTAAACACCTCTTCCGGCGTTCCGTAAGCAGAAACTTTTCCCGATTTCATTAATACAATTTTGTCTGCAAACTGTGCTGCCAAATTCAAATCATGCAATACAACTATTGCAGAGTTTTCCTTTTGTGTAAATTTTTTAATGATTTCTAAAGCTCTGTACTGATGTTTGACATCCAGATTATTTAAAGGCTCATCCAGAAAAATCAACTTTTTTTCAATTTTGTTTTCCACCTGAGCCATTACTCTTGAAAGATGTACACGTTGTTTTTCACCACCGGACAGAGTATTGTAATCTCTTTCTTTTAAGTGATACACATCGGTTTCGTACAAGTGCTTATTCATCGCTTCGAAATCTTCTTTTCTTGGCTGAGAATCGAAGTACGGATAGCGCCCCATCATCACAACATCTTTTACCTGCAAAGGAATTTCATTGGAATTGTGTTGAGAAAATTTGGCTTTGTGCATTGATAATTCCCGAACTTCCCAATCAGAAATATCTTTATCTTTAAATAAAATTTTCTGTTTGCCTTGCTGCACTTCATGAGCCAAGACACTCAATAAACTTGACTTTCCGGCTCCGTTGGGTCCTACAATCACTAAAAATTCGCCATATCCTAAAGTGATATCAACTTCATTAAGAATAAAAAAATCTTTATGCTTGTAATTGATTTTATTCGCCTTTACCATCAGAGTGATTTTTTAAATTTAATTAAAATTGCGATGAAAATGGGTCCGCCAATAAGTGAAGTTAAAATACCAATCGGCAATTCTGAGGGTGCCACAATACTTCTGCTGACGGTGTCTGCAATGAGAAGTAAAATACTTCCCAAAACCGCTGACAAAGGCAGAATAAACGTGTAGTTTGACTTAAATAAAAGCCTTAAAATATACGGGACAATAAGACCGACAAAACCAATTGTTCCGGAAAATGCCACACAAGTTCCTACCATTAAAGAGGTGATGATGATGATCTGTTTTTTTAATTTTTCTACATTAATTCCTAAATGCTGTGCATCTCTTTCGCCCAACATCATTGCATTTAGAGCCTTTCCTTTTGGCAGTAAAATGAGGTATGAAATGATCATTACCACTGCTAAGACAATATTCTTCGTCCAGGTTGCGGCGGCAAGACTTCCCATATTCCAAAACGTTAAATCTCTCAACTGTTCGTCTTTTGAAATATAAATCAAAAATCCTGTGACTGAAAAACCGATTGATGTAATCGCTACACCACTCAGTAACATCATGACCACATTAGTTTTACCACTGCTCGTGGAAATTCTGTACACCAGCATCATTGCCAACAAGGCTCCTAAAAAAGCTGAAATACCTGTAAGTGAAAATTGAACCGCCTCAGGAAGATATTGCTTAAAATGTCCGCCGAGAACAATTGCAATGGCTGCCAATAAGGTTGCACCAGAAGTTAAACCTATCGATTCACCCGTTGCCAGAGGATTTTTAAATAAACCCTGCAAACTTGTTCCGGAAACTGCAAGCATACTTCCTATCAAAATTGCCATGATAATTCTGGCTGCACGTACATCCCAAATCACATATTTGTCGCTTAAAGCTAAATTTGGATCACCCATGATCATTTGGTTTAAAACTGTAAAAGGGGAAATCCCATTAAAGTCATAAACCCCAATATAAAGTGCCACAATTGCCAGTATCACGAGCAAAATGACACTTATTGTGAAATAAAAATATAATTTATTTTGTGCTTTCAATTAAAAGTTTGTTTAATGCAACTGCAGCCTCACCTAATCTATGGACCAAAACCGGAAACCAAACCTCCGTCCATTGCGATAATCTTGTTGTTTTTACCCGCATTTGTCTGAGAAACTCCTGGCATTTTTAAAGCTCCTTCGTTTCCGCCAGAACCCTGAAGACCTGTTGAGAAGAAGAATAAAACATCCGGATTTGCTTTCACTACTGCTTCCGGAGTCAATGGTTTAAAATCTTCAAAATCATTGATCGCATTTTCTCCTCCTGCAAGACCAATTAACGCAGCCATCGGTGTATTTTTACCAGAAACCATCATCATATTTCCTCTGGCGTAGATGAATAATACCTTTGGTTTTTTTGCAATGGGCTGAATTTGCTTTAAATCTGCATCAATCTTATCATTTAATTTCTGATAATCAGTATTTCCGACAGCTTTTGCAACATCAGCGATCAGTTTGTTGGTTCCTGCTACAGAAAATTCCTGTTTAAATAATTCAGATTTAATTCCTGAAGCTTTAATTTTTCCTAATAACTCCGGATTGATATCTTTTTCAGAAGCCAAAATCAATGTTGGAGAAACTGCCATAATCGGCTCGATCGTCATTGATCTTACGTGACCTAAATCTTTAGCGGTAGCTTTTAAAGTTTCAGGATAAGTACTTGTAACATCTGTTGCTACGATTTCGCTGTCGTGACCCAATGCACTTACAATTTCTGTAATTCCACCGCTTAGCGAAACGATTTTATGGTTGGTTTTTGGAGTTTCAGAGGAAACTTCAGTACCGTTTTCTGTAGGTTTTGCAGTTTCTTTTGTGCAAGAATGTACTGCCATAAGAACAGAAGCTGCAAGAATGAATTTTTTCATGTTTAATTATTATTTGATTATTTCTATAAAGGTTTGAATTCAAATTGAGGTTTCCCACGTTCTCCTTCCGGACTGGTAAGCCGCATGAATTTTAATTTAAAATAATATCCGTTGGCGTCTTTTATGATGTAGAAAACACTGTTGTTGACAGAAGATCCTCCCGGTCCTGCAACACGCCAATTTCCGCCAATCGTTCTTTGATCATTGTAAACAAATTTCGACTGATCTATATCTGAAGTTTTAAACTGATTATAAGCTTCAACACCTGTAGTTGGTGCAGTTACTTTTACTTCATACGCAGCAGCACCTCCCATAATGTTGTGAGTAACAAAATCTGCGTAAACATAACTTCCGGCTCCGTCAATCAGATTTGTAAAGACCGTGAATGAGATATCCCATTTTTTCTTTTCGGGCTGAATGCTAACTTCTTTGTTGTTTTTAAGACTGAAAAATTTAAAGTTGTAAGAGTCATTTTTAGTAATAATTGCTTCTTTAATTGTTGTAGAATTAAGCTCAGCATACCTGATTCTGTAACCATCACCATATCTTGTCACCTGAATTTTCATCCATCCTCTGTTGTCACTACCCGTAAGCGCAGAACCTGTAGGAACTGTTCCTGTATAAATATCTTTTCCCATATTGACGATGTAAATTCCGTTTTCAGCATCATTTGCTTTCACTTCATCAATTGCCGTTGTCGCAGCAGGAAAATTGCCTGTCACGGCATCCACATAAATAACATTCGAAGGATTGTAGTTTGCTACCTGCACCTGAGCCATCAAAGCAGATGTACTGATCTCATTTACCTGAGACAAGTCGGTTGCATTAGGAACTTTTCCTGCTCCCATAGCAATGGAAGAATTAAGAACAACTTTAAATTCGTTTCCTGAATACAATCCAAGATCCCAATCTGTTCTTTTGTTGAAGGTCTGTTTAGGATTTCCATCAGCATCAACTTCACTCAGATCAATCCAAACCTGATTGGGTTGTGCGCCACCTCCCACAGAAGGCTCTACAGTTTTACCTTCAATGGATGGAACCGCTATAGGATCTTCATGGCCGTTGATACAGGATTGCGAAATGAAAGAAGTCCCCAACAGAAGACAGAATAGTATTTTTTTCATTTTATTTAAAAATTATAGTTTAATCTTACGAAATAGCTTCTGCCGTAAAAAAGATTCTGATTGTCGTTGGCAGCGGAATGACCATCACCTGAAAGCACGGTATTTTTGATAGTAGAGACATCAAATATATTTTTAACACCTGTACTTACTTCTAAATGATTATTAAAAAATGGCTGGCTCACTGTAAAATTCATCATATTGAACCCATCAATTTCTCCTAAAACATATTCTCCAGGATCCACTGCAGGGTTTACAGAAGCTTTGTGAGTGTATTGTTTACGTTTGCCAGTATATTTGTAGTACAGCGCAAAAAGTGTTTTGGTTTTTTCTAAGGTATAGTTGGCTCCAAGATTGGCTTCTGCATAATAGTTGTAATCATCCGGAGAAACTGCATTTCCTGTACTTATACTTTGTGAAATTCCCAAAACCGAAACTCCTGTGTTAAGCGAGAAATTATTTTTTCTGAGACTGATCCCACCCCCGAAAACTGTTGATCTGTAATGATCTACATTGAGGTAAGTAAATCTCAGAGGCTGATTGTTGACAATCACATTTTCAATACGATCTTTTACATCGAGATACATTCCTGAAAGATTTAAACTGAATTTCCAGGCAGAAGATGTTGTTGTATTGTAATCCCAGAATAAGCCTGCAGAATAGCCTGTTTCCGGATTTAAATTTTCATTTCCCCGTATGTCGTGGTTATTATCAACCACATAAGTATAGAGCTCATCGTATGTTGGAAATCTGTTGGCAGAACCGAAAACAGCGCGCAAATCAGATTTTTCTGAAGTATTGTATTTTGCAGTTAAGGAATAATTATATTGAGAATCAAACTGATCACTTAAAGCTAATCTCACACCGGGGCGAATTGAAAACTGATCAGTCATTCTCCATTCTGCAGATAAGAAATTAGCGTAATTGAAAATGGTTCTTTCAATATTGATTCCGTTATTATTAGATTCAAAAGTTGATGCGGCGGCATATCCGCTTGTATGATCGAGTTCGTAGCCTAGCTGAAAATTAATTTTATCGTTATCAAGGAAATTGCTGAACATTCCACGGGAATAAAATATTTTAGAATTGTAAAAGGTAGATTTATCTTCTTTTGAAAGGATCTGTCTGTTGGGAACATCGTATTGATACTTTTGAGATATTCTTTCCTGAGTCTGATAAGAAAAATCACCGTTATAGTTAATCCTTGCACCAATTTTTGTCTGAAGATTCAACTGATGAATCCATCTTTTGGTAAAATAATCAACATCGTTTGCCGTGTAAGTTCTGTTGCCGTTTCCTAATGGTAAATCTGTTAAGCTGTTATCATAGAAATTAATAGTCTCTGTAAGAAAATTTATTTTATAAAAAAATGAAGTATTTCCTTTAGAATAGCGTACTGCCGCATTGGTAGTTAACTGATCTTTTGGCAGCCATTCATTTCCTCTCAGCTTCTCATCACCTTTGTTTAAATATTGATAACCTCTCAGATTGCCCTTATATCCCTGAAAATCATTATGATTAATATCTGCTGTTACAGACCAATGATCTGAAACTTTGTATCCTAAGTTTAAAGTCTGAACATGTCTGCCTTCGCCTTTTTTAAACCAGTCATAATCTTTGTTTACAGTCTCTTCCTGTAAACTGATCTGAGCACTGAACTTTTTTGCATAGCTTTTTTTGGTAATGATATTGATCACTCCGGCTACTGCATTATTCCCATATTCTACACCCATTGAGCCTTTTACGATCTCAATTCTTTCAATATTATTGACATTTATTTTGGTAAGATCTACCAGATTTCCCATTCCCTGATCGCTTACGACAGGTATATTATCGATGAGAACTTTTGTGTATTGTCCGTTTAGTCCTAAAATATTGGCATTAGAATCGCCACTTCCGGAATTGGGTTCAACTAAAATATTCAGATTTTGATTAAGAACTTCAGCTGCATTGGTTACAGCCATATTTTTAATTTGTGCCGCATCTATTACCTCTACTTTGTAAATAGATTTGTTAACAGACTGTTGCATATACTGTCCGGTGATCACCACTTCATCGATCTTTTTCAGACTAAGAGAATCTCTTTCCTGCGCATTGATCCAAAAAAGAGCTGATAATGATACCACAGAAAGCACTTTCTTCTTCATAAACTCAAATATTTTTGACAAATATATGCTTTATTTAGAATAGTTAAAAATAATTTTATTAGTTTTGTAGAATAATTCTAAATAAAAATAACGTCATGAAAATAAAACTACTTTTAGGAGCTTTAGTTTTTTCTGCCTTATCAGCAAATGCACAGGTAGCTACATTAAACGAAACATTCAATGCTTTTACACCGGGGCCGGCAGCATTCCCAAGTAACGGATGGACAACCGTTTTACCTGCAGCAACAGGAAATCCTGGACCAATGATGCTGGTTGTTGTAGACGGAGCCAACCGATTTTTACAATCTTACTCAGGAGGAAATATGAATTCACCATCATACGTAGTGAGTCCTCAAATTGTAGCACCTACCGGTGACAAAACGCTTACATTTAAAGCAAGAAAAAACGCTACTTCAGCTCCTGGAATGATTCAGGCTGGTCTGGTTTCTAATCCTTCAGATATGTCGACATTTGTAGCATTAGGCGCACCAACGATGTTGACAGGAGATACATTCCAAAACATTAATGTGGTTGTACCCAATTCTGCTTCTACTTATTTAGCCATAAAATTTACAGGTCACGTCGCTCCGCATACAGCGCTGGAATTTGATGATTTCCAATATTTACCTACAGGATCTTTAGGTGTTTCGGATCATCTGAAATCTACTGAAGAAATTAAATTTGCCCTTAATAATGAAAATACGGCTTTACAGTTTACGGGGAAATCTGAACCAAAAAACGTACAGATTTATGCTGCAACCGGAGCAAAAATCACAGAAGGAAAACCGAAAAATAAGCAATTTGATATCACTACACTTCAAACGGGTGTATACTATATTTTAATTGAAACCAATGCAGGAACGGTTGTAAAATCGAAATTCATTAAAAAATAAATACTTTCTATTTTTTCTAAAAAGGCAGTCTCATCACGGTGAAACTGCCTTTTGCATTTTTTAGCTTCTAGCTTCTAGCTTCTAGCTTCTAACTTCTAGCTTCTAGCTTCCAGCTAAATTAATAAATCCTGAAACCTTTGTAAACCTGAATAGTTTCTGTAAGAATTTTTGAAGCATTATTTCTGAACTCAAAAAGATGATCTGTACCGTTGTGACGGTTGTGGTGTTCTATGCTTTCCCATAATTCAATTAAGAAAAAAGTTCCTTTCTGCTCATTGTCTTCAATCAATTCGTATTGCAGACATCCTTCTTCTTTTCTGGTTTCTCTTACCAATTTCTGAAAAAGATCAACTGCTTCCATCAGGTAACTTTCGTTAAATTTGAAAAGTGCCACAATATGTAAATTCATGCTTAAATTTTTAGGCTATAAATGTAAAATTTTTGAAGCTGAACTATTGTCGAAATCTTAAAATATTTATAAAACTTTTTTAAACTAAAAAATAGATTTATAAATCGTAATCGAGCTCATCACAATTACCAAAGTGCCTATGACGATAAACATTTTTTTCACGGGTAATTTTGATGTAAGCATAGCTGAAAAAGGTGCAGTAATAATTCCGCCAATCAGAAGACCGAGAATGATGTTCCAATGTTGAATTCCCAGAGTAAAGAAAAAAGTAACTGCTGCTGTAACCGTTAAAATGAATTTTGCAACGGTAGAACTTCCCACTGCAAATCTTGGTGTAAATGAATTTTTAATGAGCGTTCCTGTAACCAAAGGTCCCCAACCGCCACCCGCAAAAGAATCTATAAAACCGCCAATTGCACCCAAACGGGTAAGGTTGGTTTTCTTTTTTAAAGTTTTGTCTTTTTTAGGATTAAAAGCATTTGATAAAATCTTAAAACCAAGATATAAAGTATAAAAAGCTATAATAGTTTTGGTGATTTTCGAATAATATTCACCCAAAAAAGTAAGGCATAAAGCTCCGATTACAGCTCCAAAAACTGCAGGAATTGCTAATTTTATCACCAGACTTTTGCTTACATTTTTCAGTTTTATGTGACTGATGCTTCCTGCAGCTGTTGTGAAACTCTCTGCAGAATGTATACTTGCACTTACAATAGGTGGCGGAATATTCAAAAACAAAAGTGTTGTGGTACAGATCACACCATATCCCATTCCCATAGAACCTGCGACAACCTCTGCAAAAATCCCCACCAAAAGCATCCAATAAAAAATATGATGATCTTTTGCTAAGATGATCTGAAGCTCATCCAAATAGCCCAGTTGATAGAATAAAAACATCATAACAGCCAAAATAATGACCGTTATAATAAGCACATTTAGCCTGATCTGAATTTTGCGCGAGATGATCATGCTACAAAATCATCACCGCTGCAACGGTAGAATTACTTGTTTCGTCAATCAAAATTGCATTTCCGGTAGATTGGCTATCTTCAAAGCTATCAAAAACCAAAGGTGAAGAAGTTTTCAATCTTAGTTTTACGACTTCATTTAATTTTATGCTTTCTGTAACCTGATTTTTTTCTAAAGTATTCACATCAATTGTATATTCAATTTCTTTGATGATTGCCTTCAATGTTTTGCTTTTATGCTGAATAAAATATTTATTTCCTTCATTCAGTTCTTTTTTATCCAGCCAACAGACGATTGCTTCAAACTCATTTTCTACTTTTGGGTGATGGTCAGTTTTCACAATAAAATCACCTCTACTGATGTCAATATCATCTTCAATGTGTAAAACTGCAGGTTGATTGGTAAACACAAGATCGACTTCCTTTCCTCCGGTTTCTATTTTTGAAATTCTCGTCAGAATATTTTGTGGAAGAACAGTAACCTCATCGCCTTTTTTGTAAACTCCCGAGATCACTTCTCCGGCATATCCGCGATAATCATGCAATTTTTCAGTTTGAGGACGGATAACATACTGCACCTGAAATCTGGGATTTTCCGAATTTTTGCTTTCATTAATTTCCACGTTCTCCAGATAATCTAATAACGGTAAGCCTTTATACCAGCTCATTCTCTCAGACTGTTCTACGATATTGTCACCATAAAAAGCCGAAATAGGAAAATATTCAACATTTTCCAATCCTAATTTTTCTGCTACCAAATCGTACTGCACTTTTATATTATCGTAAATCTCTTCAGAATAATTTACCAAATCCATTTTATTAATGGCAACCACCACATTTTTCATTTTCAACAATGAAGCGATGATAGAATGTCTTCTGGTCTGTTCTATGACGCCTTGTCTTGCATCAATCAGAATCACAATCAGCTGAGAATTTGAAGCTCCGGTGATCATATTTCTTGTATACTGAATATGTCCGGGAGCATCAGCAATGATAAATTTTCTTTTCGGAGTAGAAAAATACCGGTAAGCCACATCAATCGTAATTCCCTGCTCTCGTTCTGCCCTCAAACCGTCCGTAAGGATGGCGAGATCGATTCCGTTTTCATTTTTATTTTTTGACTGTTTTTCCAAAGCTTCAAGCTGATCAATCAATATATTTTTGCTGTCGTAGAGCAGTCTTCCAATTAATGTACTTTTTCCGTCGTCTACGCTTCCTGCTGTTATAAATCTTAATATGTCCACAATTAATTTAGTTATAAGTGATGAGTGATGAATGATGAATTATTTAAAAGCTTATTGCTTAAAAATATCCACTTTTTTTACGGTCTTCCATTGCGGCTTCAGTCACTTTATCATCAATTCTCGTTTCGCCACGTTCAGAGATTTTAGAAGCTGTAATTTCTCTTACCACATCATCCAAAGTTTCGGCAGAGCTTTCTACGGCGGCAGTACACGTCATATCACCAACGGTTCTGTATCGGACTTTTTTATTCTGAATGGTATCATTTTCATCAATCTGAATAAAATCTGAAACAGCTATCAGATTTCCGTCAAATTCAATTATATCTCTTTGATGTGCAAAATAAATGGATGGAAGCTGAATATTTTCTTTTTTAATATAATTCCAGACATCAAGCTCCGTCCAGTTTGATATTGGGAAAACTCTTACATTTTCACCTTTATTGATTCTCCCGTTGTAGATATTCCACAATTCGGGACGCTGAAGTTTCGGATCCCATTGCCCGAACTCATCACGGACGGAAAAAAAACGTTCCTTAGCTCTGGCTTTTTCTTCATCTCTTCTTGCCCCTCCAATACAGGCATCAAACTGAAATTCTTCAATTGTATCTAATAAAGTGTGGGTTTGCAACCAGTTTCTTGAGGCAAATTTACCTTTAGGTTCGGTCAAATTTTTAGCTTTAATGGTATCTTCCACCTTTCTCACGATCAACTCTACTCCTATATTTTCTGCTAAATAATCTCTAAATTGCAAAGCCTCCGGAAAGTTGTGTCCAGTATCAATATGCACCAAAGGAAAAGGAATCTTCATGGGTGCAAATGCCTTTATGGCTAAATGAACCAGCGTTATAGAATCTTTTCCGCCACTGAAAAGCAATGCAGGTTTTTCAAACTGTGCTGCGATCTCACGCATAATGTAGATGCTTTCCGCTTCCAACTGTTCCAGATAGTTTAATGTATATGTGCTCATTGAGAATTTTTTGTTAGTGTGTATGCAGACCGCATTCTTTTTGTGAACTTTCCCACCACCATCTCCCGGCGCGTGGGTTTTCATTTTCTTCGATGGCTCTTGTACAAGGCTGACAGCCAACGCTGATGAATCCTTTTTTGTGCAGAGATAATTCCTGTACATTATTTCGTTCCAGGTAATCTAAAACTTCTCTGTACGTCCAATTAATCAAAGGGTTGTATTTCCAAAGCTGTCTGCCTTCATCCCACTCTATGATCGGCATATTTTCACGATTTTCAGATTGCTCCGTACGAAGACCAGTGATCCAGACTTTTGCATTTTCCAGTGCTCTGTTCAGAGGTTTCACCTTTCGGATAAAGCAACATTCTTTCCTGTTTTCCACAGAATGGTAAAAAGCATTGATGCCTTTGGTATTGATATAATTTTCCACATCTGATGCTTCCGGAAAGTAGACTTCTGTTTTTATTTTATATCTCGAATTGTTTTGCGAAAGTAAATCGTAATGCTCATAAAACAGTCTTCCGGTATCTAAAGTAAAGACTTTGAAAGGAAGCTGATTGCGAAAAATAAGATCTGTAATCACCTGATCTTCCTGACCAAGCGATGTTGAAAAGACCACTCCATCCGAGAACTTTTCTGAAATAAATTGTAATCCGTCCTCTGGTGAAAGCTGTTCTAGTCTATCTGCATCTTCTTTTAAAATCATGGTTTATTCATTTGAAGTTGTGCAAATATCTAATAAAATTATTATCCTACCAAATAAGTAGACTTATAAATTAAAAAAAAGGATCAGATTAATCAATCAAATCCAATAAAGTTTTTTGGTATAAAATCTTAAGTGAAGCATCCCTAACTTCTATTAAAACATCATGCAGGCTGCAATGGTCTTCGTTGCAGTTTTCACATTTTTCGTAAAAATTAAGACTTACACATGGAAGCATGGCAATAGGACCATTTACAAGACGGATGATTCTTGCTAAATTTACTTTTTCCGGAAGTTCTTTGAGAAAATAACCTCCGCCTTTACCTTTTTTACTGTCGAGAATATCTGCCTTTTTTAATTCTAATAAAATATTTTCAAGAAACTTCAACGGAATTTTCTTGTACTCGGCGATTTCGGAGATTAAAACCGGCCCTTCATTTCTCTTTTCTACAAGATATGAAAGTGCCTTAAAAGCATATTGAGATTTTTTTGACAGCATTGCAACAAAAGTAAGAAAATAGTTTGAATTGTATAATGATTAAGCAGAAAGTTAGAAAATTGAAATTGACTCATAACAGGATACTAAAACTGCATCTGACTTATAGCCAAATTCCCTAAATTTGCTTTTATGTTCAGTAAACAGGAAGCACAACAACTTAAGCAAGAATTTTGGACGGCATTTGGTAAGTCGTTCCCGAGAAAATGGATTTTGTATGATACAAAAGTGAAGGATTTTTCATTTAAATTTAATGCTGACAACAAAAAAGCAGAAGTTTCTTTAGATATAGAAATGAAAGATGAAGTCTACAGAGATGCCTATTATAATAAGATCTGGTCACTTGAAGATATTCTGAAAGATTATATTGGAGAATTTCAAAAAGAAGAATTTTATCCTTTGGAAAACGGAAAAATCATCAGCAGAATCTGGGTTGAAAAAGAGGGAGTTTCTGTATTCAATAAAAACTCATGGCGACAAATTTTTGAATTTTTTGTAGACAAGATGGATGGCTTTGAGAGGTTTTATTATGAGTATGAGGATTTTATAAAAGATGTTTGATGATTATGATTCTTGAAATTATTGCAGAAATCTTATTGGAATTATTTTTTTTTAAACTTCCTGTTTTTATTTACAGGAAAGCAAAACTACTTTTCACTAAGAAAAATAAAATTAAAACTAAATAATTTCAAAACAATCATAACTGTTATTTTTTACCAAATGGCAAATTCCACAAAAATTGCTTTACCTAAATTGTACCCATGAAAGAATTATTTGATTATATTCTAAGATTTGGAAATCTCAACCAGCAACAAATAGATTTTATCAAAAGTAAAGCGACAGAAATTACCATTTCAAAAGATGGGTATTTTTCTGAGGCAGGAAAAATTGCAAAACAAGTTGGCTTCATTACAGACGGAATTCTGCGGGTTTGCTATTACGATAATAAAGGAGAAGAAATCACCAAATATTTTATTGAAGAGAATAATCTTGTTGTAGACCTCGAAAGTTTCGACAATGAACTTCCCTCAATAGCCTATGTGCAAGCCGTTACAGACTGTAAGCTTATTGTTTTTCAAAGAAAAGACTGGCTCGAACTCCTACAAACCATTGTGGGTTGGGATGCTATTGTTCACAAAATCATCTCCAGAGCTCTGATGCAGAAAGTGGAGAGAAGAAGTCCTCTGGTTTCTGAAGATGCCAAAACACGCTATCTGAAGTTTCTGGAAATTTATCCGAATGTGGTCAACCGTATTCCGCTGTCCTTTATTGCATCTTATTTGGGAATTACCCAATCTTCTTTAAGCCGAATCAGGAAGAATATCAGTTTGTAGAGGCTGAAATTTGATGCTCGAGGCTGGAAGTTTATAGATTCGCTGTTTAATTTAAATCTTTTAATCATAAAAAATGCTTTTTGCCAAATGGCAAATGATATTATTCTGAAACAAGGCAACTTTGTACTGTTCAAATTAAAAAAACAAAAAAATGAATACAGTATTAATTACAGGAGCCAACAGAAGTATTGGGCTTGAAACCGCAAAACAACTTTCACAAAAAGGATTATTCGTTTATTTAGGAAGCCGTGATCTCGCAAAAGGTGAAGCCATCGTAGAAGATCTTTCCGGACAGGGATTTCAAAACATCAAAGCGATTGAGATTGATGTTACCAATCCGGAATCAATTTCGTCAGCAAAAAATATTGTGGAAAGCGAACAGGGAAAACTGGATATCCTGATCAACAATGCAGGAATTCTTGGAGTAAATCCTCAAACGGCAGCAGAAGCTTCTGTGGATGACATTAAGAATGTTTTTGAAACCAATTTTTTTGGAGTGATCAGCGTTACCCAGGCATTTTTAGATTTGCTTAAAAAATCTGAAAGTCCGAGAATCAGCAATATTACTTCAGGATTAGGCTCACAAACCTTACACAGCGATCCCAACTGGAAATATTATCAGGTGAAAACTGCGGCTTACGGTCCTTCAAAATCTGCTTTAAACGCTTATACCATCGTTTTAGCCTACGAATTAAAAGATTTACCTTTCAAAGTAAATGTTATTGATCCCGGTTACACCGCTACAGATTTCAATCATCACAGCGGTCCTGGTTCTGTGGAAAGCGCTGCTGATTTTATCGTCAAACATACTTTAACGGATGAAAACGCACCAACAGGACAGTTTTTCAGCAATGATATCGAAGATGAAATAGGAATCAGTCCGTGGTAGAAAAATATTTTAATAAAAATAAGAGAGACTCTGGTTTCTCTTTTATTATCATTTTCTGAAGATCTTTTTAAGAACAATATAAGTTTCAGATTCAAAACAAAAAAACATCCGCCGAGGCAGATGTTTTTCTTATGTATTTTTATAAGCTGATTATTTCTGAGCAGCTTTCACGTCGATAGCGATTTCGATATCTTTACTAATCATCCATTCTGCAGGGTCAGCTTCAGAAGTTCCGAATTTAATTCCCCAGTCAGCACGGTTTACTGTAAATTTAGCCGCAACATTTGCAGATTTATCAACAACATCTACTTTTGCAGGGAAAGAAACATTCATTGTTTTTCCTAATAAAGTAAGGTTTCCGCTTACCGTTTTGTTGGCACCCGGTACAGCGTCTGTTCCTGCAGCAGCAAGATCTTCAACTTTAGTGATTTTAAAATCAGCTGTAGGAAATTTTTCAACGTTAAAGAAATCTTCATTCTTCAAGTGACCTTCAAGATCTGTATATTTTTTATCCTTTTCAGTTACAGAAGCAGGATCTACTTTGATCGATTTCATATCGATCACAAATTCACCTGAAGTCAATTGGCTGTTATCAACAGATAATTCACCTGAAGTGATTGCAAGAGTTCCCCAACGTGGAGCCATACCTCCTTTATGGAAAGCTTTCCAGTTTACTTTAGAAGCTGCTGCATCTACTGCAAATACAGATCCCTGTTTTTGAGCTACAGTCTGTTCTTGTCCTGCTGCTACAGTTTCTGCCTTTTTATCTCCACAAGATGCCAAAAGCAAACCCATTCCTGCTAAAGCGATTACACTGATTTTTTTCATTTTTTAAAATTTAATATTGTTATTGATTAAGTATTACTTTACTAAAAAGCAAAAATACCGTTTTATTATTTGACTATGCAAACCTCGGAAAAATTTATGATTTCAATCATTATCATAGGATAAGAAAATGAAAAAATATTTTTAAAAGGAATATTTGTTTTTCGAAATAGATTGACCTTCCCAACTTAGGACAGAACAATAAATTCATTAAAGTCTTTATCTTATGTAATTGATTTTAAAGTACGCTTTTTTTTATATTTGGAAATTATATAAGTTGCATCAGAATACAGTTGATTCAGAAAAAATGAAAAGACTTCTGCCTTCTAATGATAACTGTATTAATTTTATACATCAGCGACACGGCTATTATGCTTTATCTTTTTAATTAAAGAATTACCTTTGCATCAATCTAAAAAACTAATAAAAATGAAAAATCTCTGGTTACTGATCTTTTTTCCGATTTTAGGAATTTCGCAAAACAAAAATGCGGCAACAATTAAAGTGCACGAAGGAGTCGCACTTCATGACGAAGGCAAATACGATGAAGCTCTCATAAGATATGACGAAGCACTCACTCTGGACAAAGACAATCTCATTGCACTTTCAGAAAAAGCAATGACGCTGGAATCTTCAAAAAAATATGATGAGGCGATTGAAGTGAGCAAATACATCATCAGCCTTTATCCTAATGAAGATATCAAAAACACATACGTTACCTACGCCAACTCTTTAGATCATCAAAAAAAATCGGAAATAGCGCTAAAAATCTATGATCAGGGTTTAAAAAAATATCCGGATTATTACCAGCTTCACTTTAATAAAGCGATTTCTTTAGTTAATGCAAAACAGATCGAAAAAGCTTTAGAATCATTTCAAAATTCTGTAAAACTTAAACCAAACCATCCGGGTTCTTGGAATGCTTTGGCTGCACTGAACAGAGAAAAGAGAATTCCTTCTATTTTGGCATCGTCCAGATATTTAGTTTTAGACAACAAATCTCAACGTGCCCAAGGTAATTTAAACTCTATCCTTGATCTGATGATGGAGGGAATAACTCAGAATGATGACAAATCAATCAACTTAAACATTGATCCTTCAACCGTAGATTTGGCAGCAGGTGAGAAAAAAATTGCCAATAACTTTTCTTCGACAGATATGTTGCTATCGATGTCGGCAGCACTGGATTTCGATGATAAAAACAAAGATAAAACGGAAGTACAGAAATTTATTGACAAATTTGACCCAATATGCAGATCGATGAATGAAATAAAAAAAGGACAAAAAGGATTTTATTGGGAATTTGTTGCTCCTTACTTTATAGAAATGGAAAAGAAAAAATTGACAGAAACGTTTGCCTATATAATATTTCTGCCCAAAAAAACAGAAGATGTTACCAAATATCACGAAGATAACAGCCAAAAGATTAAAGATTTTTACACTTGGTCTGATAACTATGTCTGGAAATAAAATATCATGCTCAATAGCTTACGCATACAAAAAAACTAACATAGAACAAGAATGCAATTTTACGATTTTGAATTTTATTTTTATTCATCATTGTAGCATTAGCTATCTTGTCATCACCATCGCCCATTCAACAATCATATTTTACATATTAAGAAATCAAATTAATGCAGATCAAAAAATAACATTGATCTAAAATCAAAAAACACATAAATATTTTTAAAATTTATTTTAAAGTAATCAAACAAAAAAAGAGAAACCTCGCAGTTTCTCTTTTCATATTTTATCCAAATTTCTTCTTTCTTAGCCAGAAGAATAGACCTCCTAAAAGTCCGATAATCGCTAAAGGAAGCAACAAATTAAACCATTGCCAGTTTGTTTTTTCTTCACTGATTCTATGTCGGTCGAGAAGACGTTCTTCTATGTTTCGATTTCTGAGTTCCATCAGGTTGCTGTCATCGAGAAGATAATCTAAGGCATTTCTAAGAAACTGTTCGTTACCGAACTGTTCATCAGTTAGCATATCAACACCTAAAGGAAGCGGTTCACCTTTCATCACTTTATTTCTCCCGATATCACCGTCTGCAATTACGATCATTTTGTTTTCAGGACTTATTGCCTTAAAACCCGGATAAGACTGTCTTTGAATTCTTGAAGCATAAGCAGACGAAAATTTACCTTCCAGAGCAACTGCAAAAATCTTTGGTGTGCTTGGTTTTTCCATTTGTCCGAGGCTGTCGACACTGGCAATTTCGCTCAGTTCCACATAATTCGGAACCTGTTTCAATAAAGTTTTTTCGCTTGACTCAAACAGAACATGGGTTTTAAATTTCTTTCCGCCTAAAGTATCGATGGAAGTAGGAAATTCAAATTTTACCGGATTGATATTTTTAGTAATCGGATTGTTGTTTTCAGCAATTCCCAATGGGAAATAAGGCCATGGAAGACTCGTATATTGAGGATTCCCTCCTACTTCACCGGTCACCAATTTAAGAAGAGCAAATTTCTTTACATCTTTCACCAAAGCAGGATTGATTCTTAAACCATAATTAAAAAAGAAATCGGTCATGTTGATATCAACAGGGAAAGGCATTACTTTTTTAGATCTCGTCAAAGTATCCATTTCGGCATTCACGGCATCAATCATCCAAAGCGTTTTTCCACCGTTCATGATGTACTGATCTAGTATAACTTTTTCACCGTCTGTAAATGCTTTTCTCGGTTTTGCAATAACCAAAGCACTCATTTGCTTTAATAAAGGTAAATCTGCTAAAGTCAGTTCCACATTATTTTTCGGAATAATTGGTCCTGCATCATAACTTTCTAAAGCCAGATTCATAAAACCCTGAAATTCTTCAGGTCTCAACTCGTCCTGATTGACCAAAATTCCGACTTTTTTTCTTTGTTTGGTCGCAACGGCTTTGATATTGGAAACCAGATTGTATTCTAAATTTTCAATCGATTTTCTTAATTGTTCATCTGCATTAATATTTGCCTGCTGTACTACCAAAGGAATCGAAGCTCCGTTCTGACCTTGCTTTACTACTGCGTAAGGAAACAAAGTGATTTGCGAAACTTTCCCATCCTTTATGTCCGGAAGAATGGAAGGTTGCATTCCCATCGCCATCAAAGTGTCCTGAGACATTTTGGTTTTGATGGGATCGATGAATTTAAAATCGATTTTAGGATTGATCTTTCTGAATTCTTCGAGCATAAATTTTGTTTCGCTCTGCAGCTGCTTAAAGCTTGCCGGAAAATCTCCTTCCAGATAAACATCTACCGTCACTGGTTTTTTGATCGATTCTAAAACTTTGATCGTACTTTCTGAGAGGGTGTATCTTTTCTCTTTGGTTAAATCCAACCGAATTCCTGAAAACATCAAAATGATGCTTAAAGGTAAAACTACAAACAGTAAAATTCCGAATGGAGATGTAAGGGATATCTTCTTCATGTTTTTACTTCTTTTTATTAATAAAATGATTGGACAACGCTAAGGTAAGACCGATGACGAATACAAAATAGGCAACATCTTTAAAATCAATCAAGCCTCTTGTGAAGCCCATAAAGTGATGGTAAAAACCGATATTCTGAAGGATAAAATCTGCTCCGCCCAATAATTTATAACTCGCCAACTGTTCAATTCCGAAATACATGATGAAGCCCATAAAAACTCCTAGCAGATAAGCCATGATTTGGTTTTGAGAAAGTGATGATGCTAAAATTCCCACTCCGGAAAATGCTGCAATCAACACTATTAATCCGAAATAACTTCCGAACGTCATTCCCAAATCAATATTTCCTTCCGGAACGCCTAAAACATAAACGGTGTACAGATAAATCAGTGAAGGAATCAGACATAAAATTCCGACTACCCAAACAGATAAGAACTTCCCGAAAACCAATTCTGAAACTTTCAGCGGCTGAGAAAACAACCAGTTTAAGGTTCCGGTCTGCTGCTCTTCCGCAAAAGTTTTCATCGACAAAGCGGGAATGATGAACATCAATAACCAAGGCACCAAAACGAAATAGCTTTGTAAAGAAGCCAAACCGATGTCGAAAATATTAGACTCGTTCTCGAAAAAAAACAGGAACAAAGTCGTTATCAGACTGAAAGCAGCAATGATTACCCACGCACTCCAGTTCCCGAAATAACTCCAAAGCTCTTTTTTAAAAATTGCAATCATGTTTTTTAGTTATTAATTATGAGTTTTAGGTTATGAGTTCAAGTTATTCGTCAACTTATCAACTAATAACTCATCATTCATAACTTATAACTTTATTTATTTTTCTTATTCTTATTCACCAGTTTCACAGTCATCATAATCAAAAATACCAAAAGGAAAAATCCGGTGATTAATTGCCACCAATATTCAATAACGGAAGATTTTAAAATCACGGTAAATACAACTAAAAATAAAATGAAAGTCGCTATTTCGTTGATTTGTCTCAGCTTCACATTTGAAGTCTGCAAAGTTTCGCCGTCCAGCTTTTTAATTAAATTTAATTTTTTCCAGGCCCAATAATGAAAGAATGCCAAACCTACTAAAAAAGTTAATTTTAAATGAAACCAGGGCATTTTCATTAATGCTGAATTAAGAAAAATCATGATTAAACCGCAGACTGTCATAATAACTCCTGCCGGAACGGTGATGATATTCCATAATCTTCTTGCCATGAAAATGTATTGTTCTCTGAGTATTTTCTTTTTCTCCTCGGCAAAAGCATCTGTATCTTTATAGTACACAAAAATTCTTACGAGATAAAAAATTCCCGCAAAATAACTGACCATAAAAATAATATGCAACGCCTTGATGATGGTATACAGCATCTTAAAAATTTGTGTGCAAAGATAACGATTTTGCCAGTGAATTTTTTATTAAAAACCCGTTAGAAATGCGAAATCAAAAATTAATTGAATATTTTTTGGAAACCAACGGTAAAATTTGGAGTATTTAATTGTGAAAAGAAATTTTATTGATTCTTACATCAGCATTTTATATTTCTTAAAAGCATAAAGTAAGGATTTTAAAAAAAACAGAATTTCCATATATATAGAAATTCTGTTTGATCTACCATAGTAGAACTTTTTATTTTTTTGATGATACTCTACGAAATCACTCCTAATTCTTTTCCTACTTTTTCAAAAGCTGCAATGGCTTTATCCAAATGTTCTCTGGTATGAGCTGCAGAAAGCTGCACTCTTATTCTCGCTTTTTCTTTTGGCACAACAGGATAGAAGAACCCGATGACATATATTCCTTCGTCCATCAGATTTTCAGCCATTTTCTGCGCCAGTTTTGCGTCGTACAACATCACAGGAACAATTGCAGCATCGCCTTCAGGAATATCAAAACCTTTAGCTTTCATTTCTTTCCTGAAATATTCTGCATTTTCCATGACCTGGTCACGAAGCGAAGTATCGTCAGAAATCATCTCCAAAACTTTCAAAGCAGCACCCACAATTCCCGGAGCCAATGAATTTGAAAATAAATAAGGACGAGAACGTTGTCTCAGCATATCAATGATTTCTTTTTTACCAGAAGTAAATCCGCCTAAAGCACCACCTAAAGCTTTTCCTAACGTTGAAGTAATAATATCTACTCTACCCATCACTTCATTGGCTTCGTGAGTTCCACGACCTGTTTTACCGATAAAACCAGTGGCGTGAGAATCATCAACCATTACCAAAGCATTGTACTTGTCGGCTAAATCGCAAACTCCTTTCAAGTCTGCAACAATTCCGTCCATTGAGAAAACTCCGTCTGTAACGATGATTTTGAAACGGTGATTTTTTTCTGAAGCTGCAATCAGCTGCGCTTCAAGATCTGCCATATTATTATTCTTATAACGGTATCTCGCTGCTTTACAAAGACGTACACCGTCGATGATCGAAGCATGATTCAGCTCATCTGAAATAATCGCATCTTCTTCGGTAAATAATGGCTCGAAAACACCGCCATTCGCATCAAAACAAGCTGCATATAAAATGGTATCTTCAAGACCTAAAAACTGAGCAATTTTTTCTTCCAACTGCTTGTGAATATCCTGAGTTCCACAGATAAAACGAACCGAAGACATCCCATAACCATGAGATTCTATCATATCCTGTGAAGCTTTCATCACTTCGGGATGGTTTGAAAGTCCCAGATAATTGTTGGCACAGAAGTTTAAAAGTTTTTTTCCGTTGGCTTCAATTTCTGCACTTTGTTGTGAGGTGATGATTCTTTCTTTTTTAAAAAGACCGTCGTTCTCAATATTTTTTAGTTCGTTCTGTAGATTTTCCAGATATTTTTCAGAGATCATTATAATAATTTTTTAGGTTCGCTAATTTAATAAAAAGGCTTTAAAGAATGCATTTTTATTGAAATTAATTCGAAGATTAGAGATCAACACTAGATCATAAAAACCTACTCTTTAATAAATTTTAATCTAGCTTCCAGAATTTTTATAAAGTAAATCCCTTTATCTATTGAAGAAATATCAATTTTCTTGTCGGTAGTTCCTTTTTTTGCCAATCTTCCGTCTGCGGTGTAAATTGTATATTCTGTCTGCTTTTTTAAACCTGATATAAATAATTCATCTTTTGCAGGGTTTGGATAAATTGTAAACTGATCCAGCTCAATATCCGAAGTGCTTAAAGTATTATCTTGTGCGACCGTTGAGTTTTTCTCTAAAATCTGATACTCATAATTGAATTCTACACTGGCAACAGGGAACCCAACATTCTCTGTGAAGTATTGGTTGTTTGTGGTATTATTTAAAGCAAAATATGCAACCTGACCTCCCGTACCATTAACTTTAATCGGCAAAGGCATATCAAAAAATCCTACTGAAGCATGACTTTGCGTTTGCCCTGCTCTGAAAATAATTTGATTTCCACTTTGTTTCCATCGGATATCGTAAGTCGGGTAACCCTGACCGTAAATCCAATCATTGAAAAAGCCTGTAAAATCTTTTCCGGTTGATAGAAGTAAAGATGCATTCAGGTCTGCAGTGCTTACATAATTGTAAGCTAAATTTGGTCTTGCATGGTAATCTTTTAAAGCCTGGTAAAAAACGGTTTCTCCTAAAATCCATTTGATCATTCTTACCACATAACCACCTTTAGAATATGAAAGTCTGCCGCTGAAAATAGTACCTACACTTCCTAAATTGGCATCTGCAACATAAACACTTCCACCTGCAGCACTCGTTATATAATTTTTTTCACCTAATAGATAATTTAAAAAAGCGGCATTTGTCATCAATAATTTCTCATAAGCAACATGTTCCCCGAAAGTTGCAAAACCTTCATTGAGCCAAATATCATTCCATGCTCCACAGGTTACCTTATCACCAAACCATTGATGGGCAAGCTCGTGAGCGATTAATTGTTTGCTCCATGCTCCCATCGATGACATCGTTTGATGTTCCATTCCTCCACCAGCAGTAAATTCCATATGTCCATACTTTTCGTTTCTGAAAGGATAAGGTCCGAAGAATGTTTCAAAAGTACCCATCACTGTTTTCGTCCATTCTATATTTGCCATACTTGTTGTATTGGTAGAAGTGGAAGGATAAATATAATTTACAAAAGGAAAGGGCGGATTTCCTATGGTGTCATTTAGTTTAACAAAATTGGTGATTGAAAGTGCTACTAAATAGGCCGTTGTAGGATAATTTGTTCTCCAAAATGTTAATTTCTGACCGTTTCCTAAGATGGTTTCACTCATTAATTTTCCGTTGGATGCTACACTATATTGTGACGGAGTGGTTATTTTAATATCAAATCTTTCGATTTTATCATTTAAACTTTGCTTTGTCGGAAACCAATCTTGTGCGCCGTAAGGTTCGTTTAGTGTTGAAAGAACAGAATTTCCGCCTTGCGTATTGATAAAAAATGCATTGTTATTGGTGGGTGGATTTCCGTTGTATTGTATGGTCAATGAGTCTAAAACGTTAGCAGGGAGCGAAGAAGTGAAATCTATTTTCAATTCTTTAGTAGCCAATTGCTGAAAAACCAAAGGCTGACCATGAAAAGTTACCTGAGAAACAGTCAATTGATTGGTTAAATCAAAATAAATGCTGCTCATTGCCTGGTTCGGTTTGAAGTGGGAAGTCACAGAACCAGAAATTTGAGCCACTGCAGGATTTAAAGAAACATCCATTCTCTGATACTGAAGATCGTAGTTTAGAGTATTGGGATTGGTATTTCCGGCATTCATTTTAGCAGTAAAAGATTTCATCTCCTTTGCCATTAAGCCTTTCATTTCAAGGTTTTCCTGAGCAAATGCAGATTGTATTGCCAAAAGGATTAAACATAAAAAATAATTTTTTTTCATTCTCAATAAATTAGGTAATAAAGATAAAAAAAACCTTTCAATCTGAGACTAAAAGGTTTATATATCAATTGTATTGTTAATTTTATAAATCTAAAGCCGGCTGAAGAATTTTTTCAATTCTGCTTTTCACCATATCTACAGATCCCGAATAGTTGTTTACAAGTATAGAAAATACTAAAGTTCGCCCTGTATTGGTTTTCATATAACCTGTTAACGCTTTTACTTTGTTTAATGTTCCGGTTTTTGCAAAAATCTGTCCGTTTCCTTCTCCGATGAACATTTTCTTTAAAGTTCCTGTTTGTCCTGCAATCGGTAAAGAATCAAAATAGGTTTTATAATATTTCTGGTTCATCAAAGACGTTAGATATTTCACCTGAGAAATTGGAGTTACTTTATTGCTTCTGGACAATCCGCTACCATCCATATAATTTAAACCTTCTACATCAAAAGCAACTTCTTTCAAATGTTCGTTTACTACAATTTTTCCCGATTCTGAAGTCTGGTCACCCATTTTCTGGAAACCAACTGTCTTTAACAAAGCTTCTGCTAAGGCATTATCACTTCGTTGATTGGTATAATAAATAATATCTGAAAGCGTTGGAGATTTGTATGCAGAAATCATTTTTCTCACTTCAGGAGCTGCATCTGTCGTTTTCGGAGTTACTTTTCCGGTTACACCTACTCCGCTTTTTACTAAAGTTGCTCTGAAGCTATTTGCCAAAAATGCAGGAGCATCGGGAAGTTTGGTTGTTAAAATTCCGTCTCCATCATACTTTTCAGCATATACCATTTGATTAGCATAGGGCGAAACGTAAAAATATTTTTTATCTGAAGCTACATTGTTTCCTTTTTTAACGATCAGTTTTTCGTTTGCCGGATTGATCTCACGAGTTGTACCCACCGGAAGATAATAATTATTGTTTTCTAACCACACAACATTTTCCGGAAGTCTCGAAATGTTACCTTTGAAAAGCGCTGTCTGAATGATAATATCACCATTTACCTTTTTGATTCCCTCACGAGACATTCCGCTTACGAAGTCTGAAACAATTTCTTTGTAAGACCAGGCTCCAGCTTTGTTGGTTCCCAAAGACGGGTCGCCGCTTCCTACAATATAAAGATTTCCATTTAAAACTCCATTTTCGTCAATTTCCCCGGAATATTCAAGCTGAGTCATCCATCGATAATTTTCTCCCAACAGATGCAAAGCTGTTTCTGTAGTTAATAATTTCGTAGTTGAAGCAGGAACAAGAGGAGTATTTTCATTGTAAGAAGAGATTACTTTCTTCGTTTTAGGATCAAAGATTACAAATCCCCATGTTGCATTTTTCAGCACAGGGTCTGTCATCATCGTGTTTAGGCTTACATCTACAAGTTCCTTTGGAGACAAAAAAACTTTTTCAATCGCCGCTGCGGGAGAAGGTAAGTTTAATTTACTTTTCTGAGTGTCAAAATTCGGAGAATAAAGAACTGTAGCTACGGTAGATTGAGCAAGTAAAAACCCTGTCGCTAAAACCGTAATACCCGAAATATACTTTCTGTAATTTATCATCAATTTTTCTTTTTGTTATAGTTTGGATGGCATAAAATATGATAAGTTAAACCGCTTATTTTTATCCAAACACCTAATAAACGTTCAAATGTAGATATTATTGTTAGAATGCGGTGCAGAAAAGTATACAAAAACCACATAAAGTTTGTTAAAAATTGTTAAAAATCCACAAAAACCTCTTTTTTAATGCTTTGATACGCAGTGATTTCGTCAAATTCTTTTAAACTTAATAATACAAGACTTTTAAATTTCTCATAGTTTTTCCCTCGCGGAAGCTTCAGTAAGATCTGAAACTGATATAAATTGTTAAGCCTCGCAATCTGAGATCTTTCCGGACCGAGAATACAATCTTCAGGAAGATATTTTCTTAAAACCGAACCTAAAAACTGGGAAGCACGATTGACTTTATCGTCTTTAATATGCTTCAGTTCGATCATAATTAATTTTGTAAAAGGCGGATAATGAAATTTCTGTCTTTCAGTGAGAAAATATTTATAAATTTTAGTGATATTGTTTATTTTAATCAACTGAAAAACAGAATGATCCGGATTGTAAGTCTGAATTAAGATTTTTCCGTTTCCTGAAGCTCTTCCCGCCCTACCTGAAACCTGCGTGATCAATTGATAGGCACGTTCTTCCGCTCTGAAATCTTGTACATACAGCATAGAATCTGCTTTCGGAATTGCTACCAACTCGATGTGATCAAAATCTAAACCTTTGGAAATCATCTGAGTTCCCACCACAATATCGGTTTCCCTATCTTCTATTTTCTCATATAATTTTTCGTAGGCAAATTTTTTCCGCATAGAATCGACATCCATTCTGTCGACTTCATTTTCTGGAAATACTTTTGAGATTTCCTCGTGAATCTGCTCTACTCCAACTCCCCTTTCATTCAGATTTTCAGAATGACATTTCGGGCAGGCTCTTGGTTTTGAAGCTCTTTGACCGCAATAATGGCATTTCATTTCGTTGGCGGCTTTATGATAGGTCATTACCACATCACAATTCGAACAATAATTTACATAGCCACACGTTTCACATTCGATTACATTGGCGTAACCTCGGCGGTTATGGAGAATTATTGCCTGATTTTTCTCATCTAGAGTTTTCTTGATTTCATCTAACAACTGAAGAGAAAAATTCCCTGAAACCTTTTTAGAATCCTGAGCTTCTTTAAAATTAATCAGTTCAAATTCCGGTAATTTCACCTTCCCGAATCTCTCATCTAAGAAAATATAATGCAGCTTTTCTTTTCTGGCTAAATAATAACTCTCAACAGAAGGCGTTGCCGAACCTAAAATAACTCTCGCGTCATAAAAACCCGCCAACATCATTGCCGAATCTCTTGCATTGAAAAAAGGCGAAACTTCACGAGGTCTGTAAGCCGAATCGTGCTCTTCATCAACAATGATTAATCCTAAATTCTGATAAGGAAGAAATAAGGCATTTCTTGTCGCAATCAGAATTTTAATATCGTTGTTTTTAATTTTTCTCCAAACCTCAACTTTTTCAAAATCAGTGAGTTTCTGGTGATAAAAACCAAGTTGCCGACCGTATTTTTTTTCTAATCTTTGCGTTATCTGTTTTGTTAAAGAAATTTCCGGAAGCAAAAACAAAACATTTCTTCCTTCATTGATACATTCTTCAATTTTCTCTAAATAAATATGGGTTTTCCCTGAAGAAGTTACCCCATGAAGAAGAACATTTTTCTTTTCCTCAAATGCTTCATCAATTTCTGTTTTTGCTTCTTTCTGAGCTTCTGAAAGCTCTTCTATGTCTTCAATCTCGCCTTCATAGCTTTCAATTCTGTCTTTTTGAAGATAATACTCTTCTACCAGATTTTTATCTGCCAAAGCTTTAAAATGCGAACTCCCAAAATATCCATCCTCAAACAATGCTGATTTCCTGATGTGCAAATCAGGATTTTCGGTTTGCTTTTCAATAATATTCAGGAAAAGTTCTTTCTGCTTTTTGGCCCTGTTGAGTTGTAAAAGAATTTCGGTGAGATTTCGATTTTTCAAAACTTCATCTTTCACTTTTACATAAGCAACTTCCTTGGCTTTGTATTTTTCGGCTACTTTTTCATCAATTTCAATGTATTGGAGATCAATCAAGGAGTTGATGGTTTTGATAATTTCTTTTTTAGGGATAAATGCTTCAATATCAGTTAAATTAATCAACTGACGAACTTCCAGAGCCTGAATAAGATACATTTCGTTGACATCGAGATTTTCAAATTCAATCGTGGCATTGGGTTTTAGTTTAAGATACGTTTCACTTTCCAATTTCAGAGAAGACGGAAATGCAAAGCGATAAATTTCACCCAGGTTGCAGAGATAATAGTTTGAAAGCCAATTCCAGAAATTGATTTGCTCGGAAGGTACAATCGGATAATCATCTAAAATACTGATCACTTCTTTAGCCACAAAATTTTCCGGAGCCACATCATGAAGTTCAAAAACAATTCCGGTGTATATTTTCTTCCCTCCAAATGGCACGAGTACACGCATTCCGTTTTCAATTTTGGAAGCAAGTTCTTCGGGAACTTTGTATGTGAAAGTTCCTTTAAGATTTAACGGTAAAATAATCTGGGCGTATTGCAAAGGGAAAATTAAAATGTAAAATTAAATTTTTCTGAAGAGAACTGCAATATTTTAGTGAAGCTAAATTTTTATAGCAAGGATCGCAAAGTTTTTATTTATTGTATTGAGAAGATTTTTCGTTCGCAAAGGCGTTCCACTCAGCTAAGAAATACAAATCTTTTTTAGTGAATAGTCAAATCTTTAAGATTTTCAAAACTTTGAAGATTTAAGATACTAATTCATCGTATCCCAAAGACTCATCACTTCAATATTTTTTAAAGGTTTTGACAACTTAATTTTTTTGGAGGTATTTGGTAAAAGGTCAAAGAAATTATCACTAAAATGCGTGTCGCCCATCAAATAAACGTCTTTTGCCAAAACATCTGTTGAAATTTCAATTTCTGTTGATGATATTTTTTGGATGGTGATGTGGGGTTTTGAAAGCTTTAAATCTTTTGGTTTTACGAAGAAATAGTTGCTGTCAGCAATGATTTTTTCATCTTTATCTTTCAAAGTTAATTTTAAAAAGAGTTTATTTTTATCTAAATTCGAAACTAAATTTTCAATTTCAATCGGGTCAAATTTTACAATTCCGTCTAAAGTTTTTCCATTCGAGACGGTTACAATTTCATTCTCAATCTTTCCGTCAAATTTCACAACTTCAATTTCTACAAAAACATCTTCAAACTTTTTCAAATCATCATTAATTCCATAGAAATTTAAAACACCATCTTTTTCTTCAGTTACAATCACCTGTTGTTCAAAACTTCTTTTCACCTGATAATGCAATGCTTTCCAGTTTCCAAAATAATCGATTGATGACCAAGAAATTACCGGCCAGCAATCATTCAGCTGCCAATACAAAGTTCCCATATTGTACGGTTTTGCACGTCGGTGCGCTTCAATCGCGATCTGCATTCCACGAGCCTGCAGCAGTTGAGAAACGTAATTATATTTTACAAAATCTTTCGGAACTACATAATCCCGTTTCATATATTCATTGATGATATGAAAGCCTCTCGCATTTTTTTCGTGTGCTTTGATGGTCGGATTTTCTAAGCTTAAATCAGGCTTTCCTGCAAACATTGATTTCACAGTTTCTAAACCCGGTATTCCCTGAAAACCGTACTCTGAAGCAAATCTTGGAACTTTTTCGTTATATATTTCAAAAGGAAATTCGCCCCACCAAACTCCCCAGTAATGAGAATCACCTTCGGTTAAACTTTCTTTATGTCCCCAACCGATCGATGGTGAGCTTGCCCAATAGATGTTTTTTTCTGAGGTTACATTTTCTTTCAAAGCATTCGGAATGACCTCATGGAAAACTATTTTGTAATCTTTCCAGACCTGAAGAGAATCTTCTTTTGAATATTTGAACTGCTTCTGATAACCCCAATTGACGATGGCTTCATCTATTTCATTATTTCCGCACCACAAAGCAATTGACGGATGATTTTGGAGCCGGTTAATCTGATCTTTTACTTCTTCTTTTACATTGTTTAAAAAATCTTCATCTGACGGATAAAAACTTCCGGCAAACATAAAATCCTGCCATACCAGAATACCGTTTTCATCACAGGCTTTGTAAAATTCATCATCTTCATAAATTCCTCCGCCCCAGACACGAATCATATTCATGTTGGCATCTTTGCAGTCTCTAATGAGTTTCTGGTATTTTTCTTTGGTAATTCTCGGTGTAAAACTGTCAGACGGAATCCAGTTGGTGCCTTTTGCATACATCGGGTTTCCGTTAACTTTAAAGTAAAAAGATTTTCCTTTTTCGTCTTTCTCCTGAATTAATTCTATGGTTCTTAAACCTATTCTTTCTGTTTTATCGGATAAAATTTTTGAATTTTTTTTAAGCGAAATTTTTAAATCATATACATTCGGTTCACCCCATCCGTTGGGCTGCCAAAGTTTTGGGTTGTTAATCTTGTAAGGAATTGAGACTTTATTTAGACCATTTTGTAAAGAAATTTCACGATTTTCATGATTGATCAAAAAACTGTATTTCCCGCTTTGCTCAGCAAAAATATCTGCATGAATAGTAAGTTCTGCTTTTTGTCTGGTTACATTTTTCTGCTCAATTTTTATATTCTCAATGTTAGCATGATTCCAAAAATTCAGCTTTACTTCTTTCCATATCCCTGCGGTAACCAATCTCGGTTCCCAATCCCAACCGAACTGATATTGCGCTTTTCTCACAAAACTTCGCGGAGATTCCGGCATTGTGAACGGAACTTTTTTGGCTAAATCTTTTCCGATATTTACCGAAGATTTAAATTTAATCTGTAAAATATTTCTTCCGATTTTTAAATCATTTTTTACGGGAATTTTCCATGTTCTGAACATATTATCGGTTTTCTTCAGTAGTTTTCCGTTCAGATAAATTTCGGAAAACGTATCCAATCCGTGAAAAACCAATTCAGCATTACGGTTTTCCAGTTCTTTTGATGAGACTTCAAAGTTTGTTTGATAATCCCAGTCTTCATTTTCAACCCACTGCACTTTTTTCTCGTTCTCATCTTTGTAAGGATCAGGAATAAGGTGATGATTCATCAAATCTAAATGAACCGTTCCGGGAACCGTGGCGACCAGCCAGGAATTTTCTTTTGCATTTTTGAACTGCCATTTTTCTGAGGATAAATTTCGGTCTGAAAATTGTGCATTCACAAATATCTGAATGAAAAATATAGTTAAAATTAAAATTTTATTCATTGTTAAAACTTACCGTTGGTATGAATTTAAGTATTAATCGAAGCATATTTTATTACTGATGACTCGGAAGTAAAAATAGCAGAATTGAAACTCGTGACCAAATTTTAACTGAAAGTAAAAAGCCACTCTTTCGAATGGCTTTTTGTGGAATTTATTTAGTCCAGTTTATTTTTGAATGTTTTACATCTTCGGAATTGGTTCCGATCATGATATCAAACTCACCCGGTTCCCAGTCGTATTTCAAATCTCCATTATAGAATTTCAGCTGTTCCGGAGTAATATCGAAGGTTACTTTTTTAGATTCTCCTTTTTTCAGCATTACTTTTTGGAATCCTTTCAATTCTTTTACCGGTCGTGTAATGGTTCCCACCCAATCTCTGATGTACAGTTGCACCACCTCAGCTCCGTCATAATTTCCGGAATTGGTAATCGTAACCGAAGCCTGAACACTTTGATTTCCTTTTGGATTTGCATTTGAAACCGTTACCTCAGAATAATTGAATTTAGTATAACTCAAACCGTAACCAAACGGATACAACGGCGTGTTGCATTCATCCATATAATTGGAACGGAATCTCTGGTATTCGCATTTATCAACCAATTTCTGGTCCAAAGGGCGTCCTGTGTTTTTAGCATTGTAATAAATCGGAACCTGTCCTAAACTTCTTGGGAACGTCATCGGAAGTTTCCCTGAAGGATTTACCTTTCCGAAAAGGACATCAGAAATGGCATTTCCAGCTTCTGAACCTGCGAACCACACATTAAGAATCGCATCCGGAGCATCTTTCACATTCGTCAAAGCTAAAGGACGACCTGTGAAAAGCACCATTGCAATCGGTTTTCCTGTTTTTTTCAACTCATTTAATAAATCTACCTGAGATTGAGGAATCGTAATCTCTGTTCTTGAAGAAGATTCACCGCTCATTTCCGCAGATTCTCCGATTGCCAAAACGATAACGTCAGCTTTACTGGCAACGTCAACAGCTTCTTTTAACAAAGCTTCTTTTGAACGACTGTCTCTGTCGGTTTTCTTACCGTGAGCAGCATAAATATCTTCTAATTTAGCATCATAATCAATGTTTGCCCCTTTTGCTGACAAAAATTTTACATCTTTCCCAAAATTAGCTTGTAAACCTTGCATCAGGTTGACCGCATTGGCATGTTTTGAAGCCACACTCCAAGTTCCGGGCATATTCATCGAGTTGTTTACCAATGGACCAATCACAGCAACCGTTCCTGATTTTTTCAAAGGTAAAACCTGATTGTCATTTTTCATTAAAACCATAGACTGAGCAGCAGCACTTCTTGCAATATTTCGGTTTTCCATATTGTAAACCTCTTTTGCAGCCAACTTTACGTCACCATGTTTGTACGGATTATCGAATAAGCCTAAATCGTATTTTGCCTCAAGAATTCTTTTTGCAGCCAAATCAATTTCTGCCTGTGTTACTTTTCCTTCTGCCAAAGATTTTTTCAGTGTGGTTAAAAAGCCTTCTCCCACCATATCCATGTCAACTCCGGCTTTTAAAGCTAAAGCAGAAACCTGTTGAAGATCTCCCATTCCGTGGTCTACCATTTCGTTGATTCCCGTGTAATCAGTCACTACAAAACCTTTGAATTTCCACTGATTTCTTAATACTTCAGTTTGCAGCCATCTGTTTCCTGTTGCAGGAACGCCATCAACCTCGTTAAAAGATGCCATGACAGAAGCTACACCTGCATCAACAGCAGCTTTGTAAGGTGGAAAATATTCGTTAAACATTCTTACGTGGCTCATATCAACCGTGTTGTAATCTCTACCGGCTTCACCTGCTCCATACAAAGCAAAGTGTTTTACACATGCTAAAATATTGGTTCCGTTTGCCAAATCTTTTCCCTGATAACCGTAAACCATATTTTTAGCAACTTCGCTTCCTAAATACGGATCTTCGCCAGAACCTTCAGAAACTCTTCCCCATCTTGGTTCGCGGGAAATATCCACCATTGGCGAGAACGTCCAGTTGATTCCGTCTGCGGCAGCTTCTCTAGCGGCAACTCTGGCAGATTGCTGAACTAAATTCATATCCCAGGAAGCTGCTAAACCTAACGGAATCGGGAATGTTGTTTCATAACCGTGAATAACATCCATCCCAAAAATCAAAGGAATTTTCAGACGGCTGTTTTCTACTGCCACTTTCTGAACGGCCTTAATTTTTTCAGCACCTTTAATATTGAAAAGTCCACCGACTAATCCCTGCTCTACTTTTTTTCCGATGTCTGAACTTTTAGCCAGACCAGTTGTAAAATCACCTGAACTTGGCAAATTTAACTGTCCGATTTTTTCATCCAAAGTCATTTTTGCCAAAAGAGCATCAACAAAAGCTTTTTTCTTAGCCTGATATTGTGTTGTCTGATAAGACTGCACGGGCTTCGTGATCATTTCCTGCGCCGAAAACATTGGCGCAAGGACTAAAGTTGCTATTACAATTAACTTTTTCATACGTCTTCTTCTTTAATTATATTTTCTTTTTGATTTTTTAATTTTGGTTAACGGTGTGGCGCTAAGTTTATTCAACAAACCCTCCGACTGGATTAGTTCGAATCGCATAATTTTCAATGCTTTAAATGCACATTATCAGGCTAAGCTTGTTGAAGCCTTTATTTTTTGATTTAAAATTCCTGAACTTTCTACTATTTCTTTTTACTCAACATCCATTCAT
The DNA here is from genome assembly GCF_979258685.1 of Chryseobacterium sp. AC405b. Taxonomy (NCBI): domain Bacteria; kingdom Pseudomonadati; phylum Bacteroidota; class Flavobacteriia; order Flavobacteriales; family Weeksellaceae; genus Chryseobacterium; species Chryseobacterium sp. AC405b. The sequence continues at coordinate 2,220,319 of NZ_OZ409877.1, read as the reverse complement.
ACAATTTGGGATTAGAATAGGTGGAATCCCAGGAATTATGATTATCATTCGGGAAAATCGTGAGTTCTGCGGATGGATTTACCGGATGAACTGCCTGATAAAAATTGAATGCATTTTCGGGTAAAACAACATCGTCCATTCCGCCATGAAAGATCTTCATATTCAGATTTTTGTATTGATGAATGTTGGCATACATCACTCTTTCGGTCGGTGCGCAAACTGAAACAACCGCCGCAAACATTTCAGGATGTTCCATTGCTAATTTTAAAGTTCCCCAACCACCCATTGATAGTCCGGTAAGATAAATTCTAGACTCATCTATTTTATATTTTGCCTGGATTTCTTTGATTAAATGATAAACAGTAACCGTATCCCACCAAGTATTCTCAGGACATTGCGGTGCTAAAATAGCGACAGGCTCTTTGATTATATTTTTATAAGTAAACGGACTGTGCGCTTTTACTTTTTCAAGGTCGTTTCCTCTTTCGCCGGAACCGTGTAGAAAAACGATCAACGGAATTTTTCCTTTTGCATTTTGAGGATAATCAAGAACGTAAGATATTTTTTCTGTACGGCGTACTTCTTTATTAAAGGTAGTTTTTATTTCCTGAGCATTGAAGCTTAGAGAAAACGGGAGAAGTAAAAGTGGTAAATGTTTTAATTTTAAACTCATATTTCTTTTAGATTTTGGCGACTCTTCGACTTCACTCAGAGTGCACGTAGTTTATTGTTCCGAATTAATAGCCCCGATTGCAGCGGTTACCCCGCAGTGAGGCGGCGGAGCGAAGCGGAGCCGTCGAGCGAGGAGTATGAGCGGAAAGCGGGATGAAGCTCCTAAAAAACTACCGAATATTGTATTTTTCAGATGTAAAACTTAATTTCTTTAATCCCTGTTGGATTTCCGGTGCGTTCATGAATAATTTCCATAAAAATCCTGTTCTGTAGTTTTCAATCATTGGAGCAATTGTCCCCTGATCAATGGCTAAATATCGAGGCGTTGTCCAATTATTATAATGAATTGAAGTTGCATCGTAAGGACCTGCAGAGCCTATGAATTCTGGTTTTTGAGTGTAAATAAACTTCAAAAAATCCATAGATTCTTTTGGGGTGTAAGGAAAACTACTCAAAGCTGCTGTGGGCGTAATAACTCCATGATCATTTTGTGGAAAATGTGCATCATAACCTACTCCACCTTCTTTATTTCTTGAGTAACTTGCTGTTAATCCCCAATAATTTTCACCGTAACCTTTCCATTGTTTTGGGTTTTCTACACAATATTTATAGTCTATTAAAACCTGATTTTTATTTAAATCAAAGTAATTTTTGACCAGTTTATCCGATAAATTGTTAGGATCTAGACCGATGTAAGAATAATGCGCCCAAAATAATGGTTCGCCATATTCTTCTGCTCCGTTGTGCTTTACGTACATTGGAAGTCCGTATTTTGTTTTGTCTGACAGATAGGTTCCGTTTCTCGTCCAACCTTTATAATATGTTTCGGCATCAATTGAATGAGTAGGTGAAGAGGCTGCCAAAATGTATGTGATCAGGCATTCGTTGTAGCCCTGAAGCGGAAAATTCATTTCCCATTGATAATCAGGTGACCAATGCCAATACAATACTTTTTCACCGCCTTTGGTATACCAATTCCACTGAATTCCTTTCCAAAGCTCATCACATTTTTTGGCTAATATTTTTTCTTCGGTATTTCCGTTCTTGAAATATTCGCGAACCATTAAAATTCCGGAGGTTAAAAATGCTGTTTCTACCAAATCTCCTCCATTATCTTTCTTTCCGAAAGGAACTGTTTTTCCTGTTTCTCCGTTAATCCAATGCGACCAGACTCCTTTGTAGCGGTCTGCTTTGGCAAGAAAATCCATCATTGTATTGAGTCTTTTTACCGCATCTTTTCTGGGAATGAAACCTCTTTCAACTCCGACTAAAATCGTTGCCAGTCCAAATCCTGAACCACCAGTTGTGATCACATGCTTGTCGTTATCAGGATAAATATTGTCTTCATGATACCGCTCTCTTCCCAACATAGAATTGGGTTCTGCGTAATCCCAGAAATATTTTAAAGCATCTTTCTGAACTTTATCCAGCAATTGTGCATCGGTAACATTACTTTTTACCGTTTCGGATTTCGAAACTGTCTGATTAACAATTTGAGAATTTTTGCAGGAGACTGCAAATAATGATATTGCTGTGATTGATCGTATTATCCTCTTCATATATTAATTTTAAACGAAATAATAAAAGAAAGAGGAGAACTTTCATTCTCCTCTAAGTTTTTATAATTTAATTTTAGTAACCAGGGTTTTGGACAAATAATCCATTACTTTGATTCATTGCATCTAAAGGAATTGGGAAAAGCTCATTTTTCCCTGCCTTGAATCCTTTAGGTCCCAGAACTGTAGCAGCCTGACCTGTTCTTACTAAGTCCGGAAATCTATCATTTTCCATCGCTAGCTCTACTCTTCTTTCCTGCCAAATAGCAGTTCTTAACGTACTTTGTGTAGTTCCCGTAGTAGGAAGTAGGTTTGCTCTCAATCTTACTTTATTGATACTGGTCGTTGCAGCACCGGTATTTCCCAATTCGTTAGCAGCTTCTGCATTGATTAAAAGAATATCAGCAAATCTCAAAATTCTTAGATTTTGGATAGAGCCATAACCACATGCACTGTTGTTAAGAGATGATGGTACATATACTTTTTGGTTCCACATGTTACCTGCATTAGGATCTCCTTTTTTGATTAAATCTCCTTCAATAGTGGTTTCTCCTTCTCTCAGGATAGTTAATTCTTTTCTGATATCTCCTGGTTCAAATGCATTTTCTAAAGCTGTTGTAGGGGTGAAGAATCCCCATCCAAATTGATTTCTAACTCCCTGAACTTCTGCATACTGACTTCCGCTAAATCCTGGAGCGCAATCGCAATTCACCTCAAAGACAGATTCTGTTCCGAATTCTCCCGCTGGTCTGAATAAGTGATTAAAGTCTGGATCTAAAGAATACCCCATCCCGATAACCAAATTAGAAGTGTCATACGCTTTCTGATAATCTTTCATATAAAGATATACTTTTGAAAGCAATCCTAAAGCACCTCCTTTGGTAACTCTTCCACGATCTGCAGCAGAATAGGTTTGAGGTAAAACCGCAGCAGCCTCCGTCAAATCTTTAACTATAAAAGCATAAACTTCTGCGGTAGAGTTTCTCGCTTTCAGATAATTACCATCCGCCGGTAAACCATCATATATAGGAACTCCACCATAAATTCTTACTAAATTGAAATAGAAATATGCTCTCAACATTTTCGATTCAGCTATTAATCTATTTTTTAAGGTAGCATCCATATCAATTTTAGGAACATTGGTAATCACCTGATTTGCCCTGTTTACCGCTTGCCACTGCCCTATCCAATATCCTCTTACTCCTTCATCACTAACGGTGAAAGTGAAATTATCGTAAGCATTGATAAATGATGCATCTCCCGGATTAGATCCTTTTTCTACATCATCACCCGTAACCCCAAACACATATTGTGCAGGAAAACCTGTATTTTCCCAACTTCTTAGGAAGCTATAAATTGCATTAGTTGCAAGCATTGCATCATTTTCAGTTGTGAAAAAATCTGCCACATTGGTTTCTCCTTCATCTTTGATGTCTACAAAATCATCACTACAGCTGACCATTAACGAAAACAGAGAAAGTGTTAAAAATATTTTTTTCATGATTTTTAATTAAAATGTTAAGTTCATACCCATTGTATAAATCGCAGAAATTGGATAAATATTATTATCAATTCCCATTTGTACTCTATCCGTATTATTGATTTCAGGAGAGAAGCCATTGTATTTAAAACTTGTCCAAGGATTCTGAGCACTTAAATACAATCTTAATTTTGTTACAGAAAGAGATTTTGCAAATGCTTTCGGTAAATTATAGCCCACCTGAATATTTCTGATTCTGATATAACTTCCATCTTCTACATAGAAACTATTTGGTAAGATAATAGATTGGTTAGATGTAATCATAGAGTTGGTATTAGAAGTACCTTCTCCACGCCATCTGTTATTATACATATCTAAATCCCAAGTCTCATTTCCATAACGTTGTTCACGGTTATAATTGTATATTTTATTACCAAATACGCCCTGGAAATCAATCGCAAGATCAATTGCATAAATATTAAAATTAACTCCAAAACCATAAGTTCCTTTAGGAATAGGACTTCCCAAAAATGTTTTATCTCTTGAGTCAATAACTCCGTTACCATCCTGATCTGTAAATTTAAACCAACCGGCTTTTGCACCTGAAGCGCCCTGTGCAGATGCCGCAGCTTCTGCATCTGTCTGGAAGACACCCGCAACATCATATCCGTAGTATGAACCTACAGCCTGACCTGCCTGTAATCTAACAATTGAGTTTCCGAATAAACTAGCTCCCGTTTCTAAATATGAGCCACCATAAACTGATGTGATTTCGTTTTTGAGTGAAGTAAAATTACCATAAACTCCAAAGCTAACATTTTCACTAAATTTGGTATTGTAATTAACAGACACTTCAAAACCTCTGTTATTAAAAGAATAAGCATTTGTTACAAAATTATTCCAGTTACTTGCACCGGAAACAGTACCTTGATTAACACCATAAACAACATTCTTTGAGTCCTTATCAAAATAAGCAGCATCAATTTTAAGTTTATTATTGAATAATGCCATCTCCAAACCTACATCTTTTCCGGTTGTAGTTTCCCACCCGATGTTTGGATCAATAAATTCGTCAACAGTTGCCGCAGGGACACCCACATTTCCAAAATAAGCGCCAGATCCTATTGGAGAAATATTGGCTGTGTATTTTCTGGTAACAGTAGGATTTCCTAATTCACCATAACTCGCTCTAAGTTTTAGTAAGCTAAAAATATTTTGCTCACTCATAAAATCTTCTTTAGATATTACCCAACCAGCACTGATTGCAGGGAAAGTTCTGTATCTATCTGCAATAATTTGTGAACTTGCATCTCTACGAATAGATGCATTTACTAAATATTTGCCCTTATAATCATAATTCAATCTACCAAAGAAAGATTCAATTCTTTGTTGATCTTGGAATACACCTAAATCATCTCTATCTACATTTACATTGAAAAGATCTGTTCCGTTTGCAATATTTAAAGATTCATTTGTACCGTCATAAATTACATTTCTTGCAGACCAATAATTTTGTGACAACGTCGTTCTGGTTCTGGAAAAACCTGCCAATACATCAAAATTATGATTACCAAAGCTTTTCTTCCAGTTAATTGTATTATCCCAAACGTAGTTACTATTTCTGTAATCCCTAGTAATCAAAGTAGAAGGAACCTGATTAGCAGTAGGAACATAAGTAAGTGTCGGAGTAAATTCGTATTGTGAAGGATTATAATTATCAATAGAATAACTAGCTCTGAGAGTAAAATCTTTTAAAAATTTCAATTCTCCCCAAACATTATTAAGCAATCTCTCTTCATTTTTTTGAGAACGGAACTGATCTAATTGTGCTCTGGGATTGGCAATATTATATCCGTTAAAGTATTGATAATCTCCAGTGGCAGAATTCATTACTGAAAATATCGGCGGAGCAATAAAAGCTGTCAACAAAGGATTTTGTGCAATATCAGTACGCATTTTGGAAAAACTGAAGTTATTTCCGATCGTAAAATTATCTGTTACTTTGTAACTAAGGTTTAATTTACTGTTGAACCTCCCAAAACCGCTTCCAGAATTAATACCAGAACCTGCTGCAAGATTACCTTCATCTTTAAGATAGCCTACACTACCATAGTAATTAAGTTTTCCTATACTGCCCATGGCAGAAAAGTCATTAGCGTTGATTATGCTTGTACGAAAAATCTCATCATACCAATTTGTATCTGCAGGAAAATTTGCTCTGCTGATAGAACCGGCACTAGATCCATTATCATTGATCAGCTTTTCATTATATAACTCTATATACTGATCTGCATTAACCATTTTAGGAATGTTAGTTACCTTTTTGAATCCTATGTAAGAATTTAAGCTGAATACAGGTTTTCCTTTTCCGGTTTTAGTTTTGATCAATACAGCTCCGTTAGCAGCCTGAGCTCCAAAAATAGCTAAACTTGAAGGATCTTTTAAAACACTCATCGATTCTATATCCTGAGGATTAAGATATGAAATGTCTGTAGTAATCATTCCATCAACAATAAAAACAGTATTCCCTGTTAACGAACCTACCCCTCTGATGTCAACTCTTGGAGATCCTCCAGGAGTACCAACATTCGTAATGTTTACACCGGCAAGCTTACCTTGTACAGAGCTAAGAGGGTTTGAGTTGGGTCTGTCTGCTAAATCTTTTGCTGAAACAAGACCGATACTTCCCGTAACGTTCTCTTTCTTTTGGCTACCATATCCAATCATGACAACTTCCTCTATTCTCTGCTCTTTGGGAAGCGTATCCTGAGGAGTCACCTGTCCGTTGACGTTCATACCGAAGTAGAGAACAGCAATCAGACAAGAATACTTTAAATTAGTTTGTTTCATATAGTTTAATTTTATCTTGTACAAATTAAATGCATCTTATAAAGTTGAAAATATCATTTTCTCAAAATAAGACTTTGTTTCAAAAATATAAAAAATATCAAATGATGTTAATTTTAGTTAAATAAATTATTAATGTTCGATTAAATTATGATATCTCTTAAAAAAAACAAAATTTTAATATATTACACAACAAAAAATATCAATAAATATGATTATTTCACATTGAAGCAAAGACAATTTTATGAGAAAAAACCACCAAAATCGACTTCCAACTTCCTATTTTCATGTGATTGTTGATTTCGTATAAATAATCGGGATTTTATTTACAAAAACATCGATTTTTAAAATTCAGCTATAATCTCGTAATTTTTTGTTAAATACATAATAGTCTTTACCTTTGGTGCAGTATTTGACAAGATTAAAAAAATTAAAAATGAAAAAATATATAATTGCTATTGCAATGATTTTTGGAACGGGTGTAATGATTAATACAACCCTGCAATCTTGCTCTACTCTTGCGACATCTGATCTTGGATTGGCTGTAATTAAAAGAGTATTATTAGGAGGCATCAATAAAGGAATGAATATCTACGGTAATAAAGAAGCTTTTCTTCAGAATAATCTGGTAGACAAAGCACTCCCTAAGCAACTGCGTGATATAAATGCCACTTTAGAAAAAATAGCACCCTCATTGGTTGCTAAAGAAAGAGAATATATTGCAGATGCAGCTGTTTTTACCGTGAATATTTCAAGACCTATTTTAGAAAATGCAGTCAATAGTTTAAATGCTCAGGATGTTACAAGAATTATTCAGGGTGAAAAAGGAACGGCTACTCTTATTTTAAAAGAAAAAACTTCTCAACAACTCGTTGCTGCAATTGCGCCAAGAGTTGAACAGGAATTGAATAAATACGGAATCGTAAAGACCATCAACACCGCATTATCAGGCAGCAATCTTTTAGGAAGTCTTCTTGGCAGTGGAAATAACAGCAATGTAAACGCCGGAGGTTTGAGTATGCTGGCTTCTGAACAAATTGTAAACGGATTATTTAATATCATCGAAGATCACGAAAAACAAAATTCAGCATCACTTTTAGCACCTCTTGGAAAATAGTTAAATTTTCATTATATTTATATAAATTAAGTAACAATAATGGACATATTACAAGGAAATCAGCATGCAAATCCTGAAGAATTTTACACTTCATTAAAAGAAAAACTGGAAGATCAACATGACTTTCCGGAAGATTATCTTTTTAAGTTTATTATTCCGACAGATCAGGCAAAGCTTACAGAAATATATAAAGTTTTTGACGGTATCAAATTCACACTGGGTAACAGAGAAAGTAAAAATGGTAAATATACAGCCTGCAATATCAATGCATTTGTATTGGATGCAGATCAGGTCGTGAGAATCTATAAAGAAGTTGGCAGGATTGAAAATGTCATCTTATTGTAAAAAAATAAAGTCAGCAATTGCTGACTTTATTATGTTTATTCAAAAAATTATTCTAGTGTTCGATAAAGAATTTCACATTTTCCACAGGCCTTCCAAGCATTGCTACAGAACCTTTGATCAAAATTGGTCTCTGAATAAGTGACGGATTTTCAGATAAAATTTTCAGCCATTCGTCTTCTGTAAAGTCTTTTCCGGCATACTTTTCTAAGTAAAGTTTCTCTTCTTTTCGGATAATGTGTGAAACATCTTCATTCAGTTTTTTCAATACTGTTTTAAGTTCCAAAACGCTCAGCGGATCTTCCACAATATTAATAATTTCAAACGGAATACCGTTTTCATCAAGATATTCAAGTACTGCGTTTGATTTTGAGCAATTTCCGTTATGGAGAACTTTTACAAGCATTTTTTATATTAATTTATATTTGTTGGTGTAAAACAAATTTAACACCAATAAGCAAAAACGTTTTAATTTAATGTGAAATAAAACTAAAACAATCCATTCAGTTCTGTTTCTATTTTCTCTAAAATCAATCCGAAATCTTCAGGCTTTTCAACAAAATCAAGATCGTCTACTTCAATAATGAGAAGTTTTCCTTCTGTGTAGTTGGTAATCCATTTTTCATATTTCTGATTGAGCTTAGAAAGGTATTCTATGCTGATTGAAGCCTCGTATTCCCTTCCTCTTTTGTAAATCTTCTTCACCAGATTCGGAACATCAGATTTAAGATAAATCAGTAAATCCGGAGCCGAAACGAATGTCTTCATCAAATCAAATAGAGAAGCATAGTTTGTATAATCCCTGTCTGACAAAAGTTTCATATCATTAAGGTTTTCAGCAAAAATATGAGCATCTTCATAGATCGTACGATCCTGGATGATATTTTTACCACTCTCCCGAATTTCTTTTACCTGACGGAATCTGCTTCCCAAAAAATAAATCTGCAGTGCAAAACTCCACTTGCTCATGTCTGCATAAAAATCTTCCAGATAAGGATTGTGGTCTACATCCTCAAACTGCGCATCCCAGCCATAATGCTTTGCCAACATCGTTGTCAGCGTAGTTTTTCCTGCTCCAATATTACCTGTAACTGCAATGTGCATATTCCTGTCTTGTATATTATGTAAATTATTTTTCTAAAAACCAAGCTCCTGAATTTCTTCTAAAAGTTTCTGCATATCGGGGGTTTCAGTTTTTTCTTTCATCAATTCTTCCACCGTTTTTTCCGTGTCGTTTTTCGGACTGTCTGTCGCCGTCTGCATTTTCAAAGCTTTGAGATTTTCGAGGTTGTAAAGATAAAGTTTGTTGTCTTTGATTTCAAAATATGCCAATGAGTTTTTTTCCACAATTTGTACATCGGGATCATCAAATATTTTGATCAGATTTTTTTCCGGAATATATTTAAAAATAGAATTTTTGCCGACAACCAGAATAAATTCGTTTTCTCTTTCTCAGTCGTTTTCCGTTTTCAACAGGTGCTTCAAAAAGTTTCTCAAATTTCAGATTGTAAATTCTGAACTGATTCTTCGTTAAAATATATACCTTATTTTCAAAAACCAAAAGATCAATCAATTCATCAAAACTTGCATCAAAAGGATAAGAATTGATTGTTGTATCATTTCTGAAATTGTACTGAAGAAGCCTTTTTGTACTTTCATCAAGCAGCCAGATTTGCTGTAAATCTTCTGCATAAGCGTGTTTGATATACGTGAACTTTTGTCTGAAATCTATCTTTTGAATTTCATTTAAATTCTGATCCACAAACTTCATTTCCTGTGCATTTTCAGAAAAAAGAGCAATACTCAAAGGATTCTGAACGCCTTGAATCTTGAAAGGTACCGTAAACATCATTTTACCCAGTTGTTTACCGAGCGAATCGTATTTGGTAAAGCTAAAGTCTTTGTTTTTATAAATATAAATACTGCCGTAATCATCAGCAAACATATCTCTTGCTTCTTTGATCCTCAAAGTATCAAAAGGCAAAATTCTCTGCGCAGAAACCGAACAGATAATGAAAACGAAAAATAGACTTAATATTTTCAAAAAACTTTTTTACCAAAGATAGCGCTCCGGAGGAACGCTACCAATTTACATACTTTATTTTAGAGAACGTGAGATTAACTTAAAATTATTTAATCGCAACTTCATAAATTTTTGACCAGTTTTTACCTGTAACCAGCATATTATCACCTTTAAAAGCGATGCCGTTTAAAACAGATTCACTGTTTGAATCAGTAAACGGCGCTGCAATTTTAGTGAAATCAAACTTACCGACAACTTCTCCGTTAGCAGGATTTATTTTAAGAATAACAGGCTTATGCCAAACATTTGCATAGATAAAACCTTTGTAAAATTCCAATTCATTTAATTGATCATAAACTTCAGAATTTCCTGCAACTGAAATATACTTTACAACCTTGGAAGGATCACTTGTGCTTAGGAAATACAAGTTTTTTGTTCCATCTGAAGCGATTAGACTCTTACCATCAAATGTTAAACCCCAACCTTCTCCCATCACATCCGGATAAGGAAATTCTGAAAGCAAGCTCAAAGAATTTTTGTCATAAATAAAACCTTTCTTATTTTGCCATGTCAATTGATAAATCTTATTTCCGACTATCGCACTTCCTTCAGAGAAAACATCTTCAGGCTGCTTTGTTGCAACAATGGGTTGAGTATCTCCCAAGTTATATTTTAAAATCTGAGAAGAACCTTGCTGACCGTCACTTTCATAGATGGTATTTCCCTCGATCTGAAAACCTTGTACAAAATTTGCAGGATCATGAGGATATTCTGCTATTACATCATAGCTGATATTTTTTACAGGAATTTTGGTGAAAACATTAATGGTTGCATCCTGATACAGAGTTTCGCCACCTTTTGTTTTAATATTAAAAGTAACGGCATTGTCTCCCAGCGTATAATATTTTGAATCAACTACTAAGCTTGAGGTTTCTTTTTCTCCAAAACTGATTGTGATGCTTTCGGCATTATCTAAGACATCTTTCGGAAGATCCAGTTTATCGCCAAAATGATATCCTTTGGTTTCCATCGACGTGTTGTAATCAGCTAAAGAATTCAGTATTTTCTCGTCATCTTTACAAGATACTAACAATAAAAGTGTTGCGAAAGACACGAACAGTAAAAGTGCTGAGAAGCCTGTAATTATTTTATTTCTCATATTTGTTTTTAAAATATTTCACCAAAAATAGCAAAATTTATTCCTCTTTACTAATTTCGGCGACAGGTTGACCGAATTGTAATATATAACCATTGTTGTCATAGATTGCAAACTCCCGCATTCCCCAATCAAAACTTTCTATTTTATAACAAATTTTTGTAATCGTATTCAGATCTTTCCAGAGAACGTCAACATCATTTACATTAAAATAAAAAGAACCGGAAAAACCTATTTTCTCATATTTTATATGCTCATTAGGTTTTGTAATCATGATCTGAACAGTATTTTTTTCAAGAAAAGCCCATTGTGAATCGCTGTTTGCACTGATCAGCTGAAAACCCAAAATATGGATGTAAAAACCTATAGTTTCTTCAAAATTTTCTGTCCAGATCACCGGAAAAAGAGAATTAAATTTCATTTATTGTTTAGTAAAATCTTATCAATTAAGAATGACTAAAACCTGTAATTTTTGCTTCATCAAAATCGAGCTGCATTTCTATGGTTCTCATCACATGGTCATCAAATATTTTTTCACGTTTCATTCGGTGAAGTTCGTTCCGCTGTGCCTGAATCAACTGCCGAACAACATCTTTATTTTCATTCATTGCCGTGACGTAATCTCCGGCAGAAGCCATACACTGTGATTTGTCTGCCATCATCAGCATTTCATTTTCCAATCTGTGTTTTTGATGGCGAACCATACTGTTGGTTTCCGTCAGTTCAGAAAAATCAGATTCCAGTTTTTGCAAAGCGATTTCTTTCAGTTTTCTCATCAGGATTACTTCCTGTTTCTCTTCCGGCAATTCGCTTCCTGCATCGCTTACTTTCAGCCATTTTAAGACAGGTGAAAGCATCAATCCTTGTCCCACTAAAGTTATTAAAATGATCACGAAGGTTACAAATAAAATAATATTTCGGTGAGGAAATGCTTCTCCGTTTGGCAAAAACGCAGGAATAGATAATGCTGCCGCCAGTGAAACCACTCCCCGCATTGCCGCAAAACTGATGATAAACGGCTCTCGCCAGTCTGGTTTAGGATTTTCCGACCTTAATTTTTTAGATAAAAACCAAGGAAAGTACATAATGCTGTAACTATAAACCAATCTTGTTAAAATAATTGCTCCGCCAATCACGATACTGTAAAAAATTCCCTCTGAAATGGTATAATCTTTCATTGCTGCGACTACAATAGGTAATTCTAAGCCGATTAAAATGAAAATAATTGTATTCATCAGAAAGATCAAAACACTCCAAACGTTTCCGGACTGAATTCTTGTCGTATGACTGAGATAGCAATGCGAGTTGTAAGACATCAGCAATCCACCTGCAACAACTGCGAGAACTCCTGAAAAATGGAAATGCTCTGCACCGACGTATAAAATGTAAGGAACAATGAGTGTGATAATGGTATCAATATTTGAGTTGGAAGGGATTAATCGCAGAAAAAACCCGAAAAGCAATCCTAAGGCAATACCAATTGCAATTCCGCCAACTGCCATACTGAAGAAATCTCCGATCGCTTCTCTCCAGATAAACTGACCTGAAATGACTGCCGCCAAAGCAAATTTAAATACAATTAAACTCGAAGCATCATTGATCAAACTTTCACCTTCCAGAATGCTTGTGATTTTTTTTGGGATTTTCATGTGCTTTAAAACGGAAGTTGCTGCTACAGCATCCGGCGGAGAATTAACCCCACCCAACAAGAATCCCATTGCCACCGTAAGCCCCGGAATAATAGATGATGAAAGATATGCTACAACAACAGAAGTCAGAAAAACCAATCCGAATGCCATTGAGAAAATCTGTTTCCGCCACTTATGAAAATCCTGCCATGAAGTAAACCATGCGGCTTCAAATAAAATAGGCGGAAGAAAAATCAAAAAAACCAAGTCTGGCTCAATCTCAATATGAGGCATCCCTGGAACTAAGCTGATGATTAATCCTGCAATCACGAGGAATATCGGGTAAGCAACTTTCAGCTTTTGCCCGATCATAACAAGTATCATTACAGATAACAAAACTGCAATTGAAATGATGACGTAGGTGTGAATCATGGAATTTGTTTTTTAAAGTGTATTACATTGAGTAGGTATTCTTATTGTTATTAAAATAAACACAGATCATATTTTTATTTTAAAGGACAATATCATTTTTCGGAGTAATTGCTGGCGGAAGATCATCTTCATCCAACATATCTCTCATATCAATTTCTATCGTTCTGCTGATCTGAGTGATCGGAACGTCATTCGGGCTGCCTTCAAATGGATTTACTGAAGCTTCTCCCACACTATCCAATGTATGAAAACACCAGGTTACCAGAAGAGAAAACGGAATATTGAACCATAAAGTATACCCTTCTAATAAAGTTCCGTCGCCCATTTTGTCAAACTCCTTAATCAAACCAAACGGCACAAAAACAATAAACATAATGAGCAGATACGTGGTAATGGAAGAAAAATTCCTGGGATATGGGAAGTTTTTTATTCTTTCAGCTTTACCCTGATTATCAGTAAATTTTACAAGTTGCTGATTGATTTGCGACCATTGGAAATCATTGATCTCGCCTTGTGAATAAGCTTCAGATAAATCTTTACTTTGCACAGCCATCAATTGAGTTGCTCGGTTTTTTTTACTTAAAATATATCGCAGTTCATCCTCCGAAAGATAGTTTTTCAGGTCGGTATCAATTGTAGAAAGTCTTTCCGGAATTTGATACTTTTGAGCATACTCTTTAAACTGCTCCGTACTCATATTTTCCCAGTTTCTGGGTTCCCGAAGCTGAAAACGAAGCGCTGTTAACCATGCATAATGACGTCTGAACATCTGATTTACTTTATCAGAATTTTTTTCTCTCAAAGAATCTCTCAAAATATACCCAAAACTACGGCTGTCATTGATAATAGCACCGTAAATCTGTCTTGCTTCCCACAATCTGCTGTAACTTGCATTGTTTTTAAAACCTACAATAAACGCTACTGCAGTTCCCATGATAGCAATCGGTTGCCATGGAAAGGATATAAAAGTAATTCCTAAATAATATAAAACAGTGGGTACTGCCGCCAATATGAAGAGAATATACAAACTTCTTCTCGTCCACATTATAAATTCTACCGGTCCAAATCTTTTTCCTGAATGCATTTTTAGTTTATATTTTGAAGTTATTGAGTTTAATTTTTTGTAAACGGAATATTATTGTAAAACCCAATCTGAATCTGTCCGCGGTTTTTGTTTTCCTGAATCTGATTCATGTAGCCCGCTTCAATTCTCATATTTTTATTAATAACAAATCCTAATGCTCCGTATACTCTGTTCCGGTCAAAAACAGGACTGTCAAGATGTAGAAAAATCTCGTTGTAAGCCGAGAGATATAAAGTTTTTGGTAACATTTCTTTATTACTGATCGGAATATTAAACCCTAACAGATAGCGAAACCTCATCCTGAAATCATCCTGTAAAAATCTCTCTTCTAAACGGTAACGGTGCTGAAGATTGAAACGACCGAATTTCTGTTTTGTAATATATTGCTGGAAAATGCGGTGTTCAATATTCTCACTTTTTTCATTATTGATATAAGGCTGGCTCAAAATAAATCCGTAGCCCAACAAAATATTATTATTATTTTCGGTCAAATCATATCCAATTCCTGTGCGGATGAGAAGCTGCTCTAAGTCTCCGATTCCGTCAAAATTACGATACTGAATTTCATTATGAAAATTCAATTTTTTACTGATTTTATTATTTCCGAAATACATATACCATGCCCCAAGATCATTTTTTTGAGCTAAAGAGAATGCCGAAATGCTAATAAAAACAATACAAGCTAACTGCCTGAAAAAATTCATATTTTACTTATTAATTACTATTATCTATCAGAATTACAAAATTAATAATTTTAATCAATAATTGCAAATAATAAATTAATCTGGAAATTGCTGGCAGTATCTCGATTCAACTATGAAGGAACATTTTCTACCAATACATAATTTCCTTGCTTATCAAAATACGAACAGGTCATTTCACTCAAATCCATTTTCCAGCCATCTACTCCATTTTCCGCACAATCTTTACAGAAAGTCATGTAGTCTGTACCACCTTGCCGATGAAGTTTTAATTGGGTTTTGAAATTTTCCAGATTCAAGGTTTCTGAAATTTGTAAATTCTCATATTTACTTCCCGTCTTTGCTGAACGATTTTCTGTATCAAAATATTCTGTATTTCCGTCTGCGACATAAGCCTTGTAATGCGAAATTCCGAGATTTTTAATTGCCTGAATGTATTTTGGGAAGTCTGCACCGCTTTTTACTTTTTGATGTTCTGCTTTTATTTCGTCAATTGTGAATTTCATTGGATTGTATTTTTAGGTTTAATAATTTTTGGAGAGCAAAGGAATAATAAAATCAAAACCGACAAAGTAAGTGTCGGTTTGTTTAAATGATTAATCCAATAAGATATTAAGGATGCTGTTGAGTTTTTGAAGGATCATCATAATTAACCATCCAATTAATACCAAACTGATCGGTGAACATCCCAAAATAAGCACCCCAAAAAGTATCTGCCAAAGGCATTGTGACTTGCCCATCCTGAGATAAGCCGTTGAATAATTGATTTGCTTCTTCTTTTGAATCTGCATTAATGGAGACGGAAAAATTATTTCCTTCTTTAAAATGTGAAGACCACTCACCACCTGTGTCGCTTCCCATCAGCATTGTTTCTTTTGAGACCGGAAGAGAAACATGCATGATTTTGTCTTTGTCTTCTGCAGACATTTCATTTCCATCTTGTGGCGGCATTTCGCCGAAAGTTCCGATGTATGGAAATTCTCCTCCGAAAACTGATTTGTAAAATTCAAATGCTTGTCTGCAATTTCCGTTGAAGGTAAGATAAACGTTTACTGTTGCCATAATTTTTATTTAAAATTTTTTGTGTTTATTGTTTTTAGTTGATAGTGACAATATATTATTCCATTACTCATTACCAATTACTTATTTTTAATTATCTATGTTGGTCTATTAAAATCATATTTCCGTCGGGGTCTTTGAGGAAAATATGTTCGGGACCGGAAGTTGTTTCGTCAGCTTCTTTTTCCAATGTAACCTGATTTTCTTTTAAATGTTTCTGAATTTCTCTTACATCGTCAAAACTCTCCAGATTCTGAGCATTTTCGTCCCAACCTGGATTGAATGTGAGCATATTCCCGTCAAACATTGCCTGGAAAAGTCCGATCAATGTGCTGCCGTTTTTCATGATAAGATAATTGCTTTCCATGTTTCCGCCCATTGTAGAGAAACCTAACTTTTCGTAAAAATCTTTAGACTTTTCTAAATCTTTTACACTTAAACTGATGGAAAATGCACCTAATTTCATATTTTAATGTTTTTAATCCTAAATTTATTAAACGCAAAGCTCACAAAGTTTTTAATTAACTACTAACCGTTTTTAAGCTCGCAAAGGCGTTTCACTTATCGAAGAATACAAAGGTTTTAGTATTTTATCATTACTGTAAAAAATAAAAGCATTTGCTTTACAAAATAGTCTTATTTTTTATTTAAAGCCAATTTATACCCTATTAAAACCAATCCCCAAACCAAAACTCCTAAAACCCAAAACCAGACTGGCGTAGGCAAAACCATCATATTGTAAATTGTAAAAGACAGAAAAATACATCCGCAGATAATTGCAGCGGTAGGTTTTCCGTTTTTTGAAATTTTAGTCGAAACAAATCCTGCAGCTATTGCTCCTAAAGCGTATCCTACGATTACCATGAACTTTCCTAAAAACGGTAAACTCTCAATATACGATTTAAAAGCATCCATATCATTAGCTTTCATACCCGCCGGAAAAGGATACAAATTGTGATTGAGCGTTTCTATAGCCCAAACGCACAAAGATCCTACAACCATTCCTGCAATGATTCCTAATATTTGTCTTAACATAATTATTTGTTTTTTAAATTGGTTTTAAAGTCTAAACTTCCGTCATAGCTTTTCCAGTTCCCTATGAGTTCGATGTTTGGGTTCTCTATTTTCTCAGTCTTTCTATTCCATTCAAAGGTGTAAATAAATTTCCCGGTAAAAATTCCCGAATGTTTCCCTTTATTTTCCTCTACCAGCTTGTAATCTCCGTAAACTATGCTTTTTTTCTTACCGTCTTTGTATTTTGTAAGGGTTAATTTCCCTTCGAACCTGGAGGTATTGTTTTCAACAACAGAATAACCGGAGACAAAGTATTCCTGATCATTTTTTTTATTCTGTTCAGAAATTTCTATTGTAAGGTTAATTGTTTCTTGATCATTGCCAATCGTTCCGATGTAGGGTTTTGATTGATTCAGCCAGGTATTTGAAATATTGGGCATTTGTGCAAAAGCAAAATGGGAAATCAGGATGAGAAGAAATAAAAGTTTTTTCATTTTTTGTTTTTTTTAAACCCCAAACTGAGATAAATGGTGATTCAGATGTTTTGCAAACATATTATTCCACTCGTGAGATTTTAGTTTACCAAAAGAAAAAGATTCTTTATCATCAAAAGCCTGAGCTCCCAACTGTTGAGTTTTTTGAATAAAACCAATTAATCTCTTCTTTTCATCATCAAAGTTTCTGCGACCTGTAATCACAAATTGCGGTGCTGTAGGAGAATCTCTCGGGTATGCTTTTTCGCCCACAACTTTAGGCTTTACAAATGTTTTTAAAATAAATTTGGCAATTGTTCCCGGTTTTTTATGCTTCTCCGGTTCATAAATCATCTCGTAAGTAATACAGCAGTGCGCCAACATCTGATCAACCGTCATTCTGCCCCACAAACCGTGTGTATCTTCTACCAGATTATTTATTCTATTGATATAATTCTGAGCGTCTTTCGCATCAAACACATTTTCCATAGTTTTATTTGTTTAGTAACAAATATAATATTATTCAAGTGATTTTAAAAATTTTTACAACAAGCTGTGAAACATTTTCTCTAAATATTAAATAAAAAAATTCCCCACATTTCTGAGGGGAACTGGCTATAATTATTATTTACATTATTCTGAAATTTCTACATTGCTTCCTTTCGTGTGCGCATTCATTTGCGGAGCATAGAAGTTCTGCATGGTTGTAATTCCGTTAGAGAATTTTCCGGATGCATTGGCTACAAAATCATACTCAAACACATATTTTCCTTTTGGCATGTATTGAATATAGAAATTGGTGGAAGCATCTTTTGTTGATTGATAATAACCCAAATTATTTTTCCACTGATAACCTGAAATCACATCCAAAGGCTCAAATCCTGCAGCCCGCATATCTTTAATATGAATAAATTCCATGGCGCGGTCTGTATTCAAAATCATTCTTACGGTTACTTTATCGCCAACTTTCAACGGTGTTTCTGCAGAGATTTTCTGCAATTCTTCACCGTTTATCGTTTTTATTTTTTTGTATAGCTCTTTCGTGATGGAAATGTAATTTTCAGAAGATTTTATTTTATTTAAATCTTCATAATACTGCCAGAACAACCCACCCTGAACAATTCCAGCGCCGGGTTTTGTTACAGTAACTGTCGCTAGATTTTTATCTAAAACATCTGTTTTCAAAGTAGATTTCACATAACCTGTCGCCTGAGTTTCGGGTTTCAGTTCTTTGCCGCCCCAAATAATGGTTGCTTTATCGCTGTCAGTTGAGGTCCATGATTTACCTGAATTTAAAATCGTAAAAATCACTTCTGCAGTTCCTCTTGAACTTCCCCAGGAATTGACTTCTTTTTGCGTAATCAGCCAGATTTTTAGGTCTTCAATGAATTTCTGATCGTTCGGTTTAAGTTTATTGAAAGTTTCCAAAGCTCCTGCATGATTCACAACTTTTGAACTGAACCAGCCCCAATCATCCAGATTCTGTTTCCAATAAACACCTTGATTTTTTGAGTCTACAGAAGTTTCTTTTAAATAATTTAATAATTTATCTGAAATATCTTTCAAACCATAATCGCTCATCAGTAAAGCTGTACGATGCAATCCGAAGAATGTGAAATCGGTTATTTTTGTCGTTTTTGCTTTTTGTTTTACCAAAGATTTTAACGTTGCTCCTTTGTCTTTTAAAGGAAACTGTTTTTCCCAGTAATTTCTGGTGTCGAGATAATCTAAAGTCCAGTTATTAATAACATTTTCAGTTTTAACGTCCGTATATTTATTAATTTCATTATCAACATACCGAACCAGTTTTTCAACCAATTCTTTCTGATCTGAACTTTGATAATCTTTCATGTTATCTTTTAACCAAACATTTATTTTACCTAAATTTTTAAGAATATAAAGCGATGTTCCGTAAGAGCTCGGATACCCTTGATACCAAGAAAAACCACCATCCGGATTCTGTAGCTTTTTGAAATCATCCCAATCCTGGTTGATAGAATTTTTCATCGTATTTGCATCGAAAAGCAATGCCAGTTTCTGCATCTGCTCTTCCTCATTTTTGCTTTCCAAAACCCATGGAGTTTCATCCAGCAACAGTTGTTTCAGTTCCTGATTTTTTTCAAGATTTGAATTTAATAATTCTTTGCTTTGATATTCTTCAAAAACCGTTTTCAGTTTCGGATTGGCCTTAAAAATTTCCGAAGCCAAAACATCGGCAAACCATTTATTGAAAATCACATCCGCAGAATTATTCTGATCATTTTTCAGACTTGGAAGTGCAAACATGATTTCCCAGATCGGATTTGTGGTCAGTTCCAAAGTATTTGAAACATTTGAAATGGTCGTAGAATTGGAATTTTTAAGATTTTCTAGTTCAAACGTCTTCGTTTCTCCTTCTTTTACAAAAACCGGAATTGCTTCGGTCACCAACATTCTGTTTGGCAAAATTGGAATTGCTTTTTGTTCGCCATCAGAATAAGCTCCTGCTTTTGCTACAACTTTTAAAATAATAGAAGAAACATTATTAGGAACTTTCACTTTCCATGTTAATGCTGAGTTTCCGTTTTCATTTAAATTAAAATTCTGAGTGCCAGCATTTAAACCAAATTCAGACGAAATATCTTCATTGGTAAAAGCGTCTAAAATTTGTAACTGAGCAGAACCGTTTAATTTTTTACTGGTCAAGTTCGAAAGTTTGGATTGCAAATTCAACTCATCACCTTCTCTCAAAAATCTCGGATAATTTGGGGTTACTGAAAATTCTTTCTGCGTAATCACTTCTTTTTCTAAAGTTGCCGATCTTGCATCTTTTGTGTGAGCCAGGAACATTAATTTCCACTTGGTCAATGCTTCCGGCGAAGTGAATTCGAAGCTGACGTTTCCTTCGGCATCTGTTTTTAAGTCTGGGTAAAAGAATGCAGTTTCGTTGAGATTTTGACGGACTGGGATATTTTCTAATTCTCCCTTGGAAGATCCAGGAGTACCTGAAGCAGAAGTTATGCTTAGACCCGCTACCTCGCCTTGAAGAGATTGTAAAAATGAAACATTTTTTCTATTTTCAGACCTATCACTTAAAATAGGTGCTGGAGAAATACTAGATTCTATCTCCATTGCCGTTACCTTTTTGGGTTTCGGGCAGCCATTATATTCCGGTAAACCAGGAACCGTGGGACAAGCATCATCTTTATCCAATATTCCATCAACATCGGTATCTGAACCTAATCCCAAGTTTCCGTCAAACCAATTAAAATTGGGAACTGATACAAATTTTCCTTTGTAATATTTCATTTGCTTCTGATAATACTTCTGAGCTAAATATTCTCTGATATGATAGGAAGTAACAAATGAATAAGTCATATACAGCTTTTCCCAGTTAAAAGCATTCACCGCAAACTGATCCAAAGACATATCATACATATTGGCTAAAACTTCAGCATTGATCTTTTCTTTATCATTTCCGGAAATTTTCACCGACCATTTTTCTTTAGAATTGGGTTCTATTTTATCTCTGAATGTTACCGTTTCTATTTTTAAAGGCTGTTCTGTCTCTTTAATTTTTAAATTAACCGCTTCGGTCTGTACATCATTAAATGCAACCACCTGAAATTGGAGATTCAAATTAACAATACTTTTTTCCTTTGGGATATCAACCGAATATTCTAAAATTCCGTTTTTAAATTTGTGAACTTCAGATACCGTTTTTCCTGAACCGTTTTGAATAAATACATTGACCAAAGCATCAGGAATTGCAGAATATACATAAATTTTAGCTTTCTCGCCTCTTGAAAATTCATTTTTAGGTTCTAAAACCGTCAGAAAAGTTTTTTGGTTTGGTTTTAAAGATTTTTTGTTCCAAACACTGAATTTCTGAGTAGATTTTATAGTGTCTTTTCCTTCGATATTGTAGAGTTCCAGCTGATAATCTCCGGCTTCAAGTTTTCCTAAATCGAGATGAGTTGAGGATTGTTGATTATCAGTGTTAGGCTGTTGAGTTTTTTCAAAAACGATTGTTGATTTCCAGTTTTCAACTTCATCGTTTTTATCATACAAATCATGCGGAAATTTATTGATAAATTCTTCTTTTGAAAACTTCGGTAAGTTCTGAACTTCCAGTTTAAAATTGCTTCTGAAAATCCTGTCTGGAGCATCTAACTTTGATAATTTTACCTGATAAGATTTTGTAAGATTTTGCTCGTTGTAATTTTTAGTTTCAACTTTTACTTTCACATTTTCATCAGCAAAAGTATTGTTAATCTCATCCGCTTTAATATAATGAGAGACAGAAGCCACTTTTAAATTGGTATTCGCAGTCTGTGTTTCACCATTGATGTCAGTTGCGAAAGCACTGATCTGGTAATTATCAATCTGAATTCCTTCTACATTTTCATCTTTTTTAAGGTCTAATTTTATTATAAATTCTCCTTTTTCATTGGTTTTTGCTTCACCAAGAATTGAGTTTTCATTTTCATTATCGTTTGGATACCAGGGAAAATATCTCCAACGGATGTTTTGTTTACTGATTTCGTAACCAATATTCGTATTACTCAACGCAACACCCGAAAACATCACTGCTTTTCCTTTCAGTTCGATGGTTTGTCCGTATTTGTATTCATCTTTTACTGGCTCGAAAGTGACTTCAAATTTCGGACGTTTGTATTCTTCAACCTGAAAATATTTATATCCATTTGAATTTCCATCTGTTACAATTGAGAAGTTGCCGTTCAGTTTTCTTTTTGGCAAAACAAAGCTTCCGTGGTAAGAACCAAACTCATTAGATATATATTCTTGAGTGATAATTATATCATTATTTGCATCTATTAGAGTTATTTTCTGCTTTAAACCAGATACGACTGATTCTATTTCTTTTTCAATTCTTGTATTGATCACTTTAAAATAAACCGTTTGCCCCGGTCTGTAAATCGCTCTGTCTGTAAAAATCTGAGCTTTCGTACGAGTTTCTTTATTGGGATTATCATCCTCTACATTTTCGCTGTCACCATAAAATTCCATCATTTGGAAATCATTGGTTTTTAGCTGATGAATCAGAAAAGTTCTGTAATAATCAGTATTTGCCGTTGTCGGAAATTTAAAAACACCTTTTTCATCAGTTTTCCCTGCGACTTTATTTAAAGTTTTATTCTGTACAAATTCATAGAAACTTATATTTTCGTTGTTGACGGGTTTTCCGTTTTCTGCAACTACTAATTTCAATTCATTAGAAAATTGATTTCTGTCATCTTTAGATCGGTAAATTATCCTGTTTTTTGAAACAAAAAAATAAAAATTTTGTATCGATTCTTTTTCATCGGAACCTGCTACAATATACTCTGCAACATAAATTCCTGATGGAAGAGGTTTGATTTCCAATGAAGTTTTGTGAAGCTGATAATCTTTTGGGTCAGACAAACTGTATGTTTCTTTCTTTAACAAAGTCTTTTTAACTTTTGCAAAAGCATTGTTATAAGGGTTTTTAGCATATTGTATGAATGATAAAAAATCATCTTTTACTTCATAAATATTCAGTGAAAATTCTGAAACATTCTTGAATTCAGCAACCAAATGAATCGACAGATCAGGTTGCGTTTGTTCTTCATATTTCAAACTTAAATAGGGGTTAATGACCTGATTTTCTTTATTCTTGATATTTTCTAAAAAAGAAGATTTCGGATATTGATTCTTTGCCTGATTTCCTACTGCTAATGCTTCTTTTTGTTTGTTTTTGGCTATCAGTTCAGTCATGATTTCCTCTATTATTAGAACTTTGTAATCACCATCAATATTCGACTGAACTAAATTTTGAAGTTGCTCCAGTTTGTCTTTACACTGACTCAATTCACAATTTTCAGACAATTTCTGATGCATAAAATACAACTTAGAGTTTCCTGAATTTTGAGCAATCAAATTATCAAAAACAGCATTGATTGTATTTCTGTTTTCAGTTAATTCATTTTTGGTAAACAATTGAGCATTAGATAAGAAACTGATTTTCTCAATAGAATACCAATCCAGCAAAGTCGGGAAATACGCAATATCATTCGTATTAGAAAAAACATCTTTATATTGTGTCAAAGAAACTTTTTTCATCGCCTGATTCAGTTTATCAAGTTCGATATAATTTTTGATTAAATAATTTTTAAAATCAAGCTTACTCCATGTTTCAATTTGCGAAATATCCTGAGAATTCATATTGGTTCTTCTGTTAACCTCCCAATAATGATCATTGTAATAATCGAACATAAAGCCTGATAACAAAACCTTATACACCAAAAGATCTTCGCCTTTCAATTTTTTTTCAGCATTTTGAAGCTTAACAAAAAACTTTGAAGCAGAATTGTTTTTATCATCATCTGAGGTCCGATTAACAATACTGAATTCCGCCTTAAGAGAACGGATAAGTTGGAGAGCATTATTTTCTTTCATCGCCTGGTTTTGTATGTCTAAAATGATGGGCAGATTAGATTTAAAAGTTCCCGTATTTGCATTTTCCTGTACTTTTTTCCATTGCTGATCGTAATAGTTTTGCGAAAAAACCATTGAAAAATTCAGCAGCATAAGGATAAGAAACAAAATCTTGGAATATCTTTGCATAAATGTTATTTTTACTAAATGAATTGCTTAAAAGTACTGAAAAAATCTATCATAGACAGCCAAATTTTTGTCTCTTTGATGGGAACTTTTTTCGCTGTATTTTTCATGCTTGAGCAAAATACATTCCGTTATCCGTCTGCACTTTTGATATTCATCACCTATTTCAGCGGATATCTGTACACAAAATATCAGAATACCCAATATTTTTATAAAATTTTCATTTTTAATATCATAACAGGAATTGTTTCGGCTGCTTTGATAATTTTTAACCATAATGAAATACGGTTGATAAAATGGTTTGTGATTGTGATTTTAGGATTATTATATAACAGTTTTTTCCTGGAAAACTACATCCGGAAAATCCCTTTATTGAAAGTCTTTTATGTGGGTTTGGTTTGGGCATTAGTCAATTGCTGGCTGACTTTACCTGAATTTGATATTCCTATATTTTTAATCAGCTTTTTTTCATTACGGCTTTAGTTTTACCGTTCGACATCCGGGATATGAAAAGTGATGCTGTTCAAACATTTCCAAAATTGATTGGAATTCAAAAAACGAAATATCTTGCCTATACTTTGGTTTTTATTTCAACAATTTTATCTATTTTTTATTTAAATATTCAGTTTTCACTTAGCTTTTTCATCACCTCCGTCTTTACTTTTGTTCTGATTTATTTTTCTAAAGATTCCAACAGCGATTCATATTATTCTTTTTGGGTAGAATCTTGTTCTGGATTACCCTTATTGTTTTTGTGGCTTCTCAATTATTTTTCGAAATGAAATTTTTATCTTTACTGAAAATATCTTCTTATGGAAAATTTACAATTGCTTAGAAATCGTTTGATAGAAAAAATTCTTTCATCTAAAAATGAAGTTTTCTTAGAAGCCATTGATAAAATTTTTTCTTCAACTCAGATTGAAGAAAAAGAAATTGAATTTTCCGATGCCCAGATAAAAATGCTTCAAGTTGCTGAAGAAGACATACAATATGGGCGTGTTATTTCTGAAGAAGAATTAGATAAACTAGATGAAGAATGGATGAAATAAAAATTGCCTGGACAGAAATCGCACAAAAACAGAGGAAGTTAATTTTTGAACATTATAATGCCAGAAACAAGAGTTTTAATTATAGTAAAAAATTAAAATTTGAAATTAAAGAATACACCAACCTTCTTAAACAACAACCCGAAATTGACAAAAAAATAAAAAACACCGATTTTAGAAACATATTTTTAGGTAATTATAGTTTAGTGTATAAAAGAAAATCAAACATTATTTATATTGCTGCATTATGGGATAATAGCCAAAATCCTGAAAAATTAAAGACTATTTTAGGATTATGATCATCAACAAACTTACCCTATACAATTTTAAAAACCATTCTGAAAAAAAGTTTGAGTTTTCGCCACAAATCAACTGTTTTGTGGGAAATAACGGTGCCGGGAAAACCAATATTCTTGATGCTTTGCATTATCTTTCTGTTGGTAAAAGTTTCTTAGGAAATACAGATACCAACAACATCAAAAAAGATGAGGATTTCTTCACGATTGATGCTGAAATTCAGAATGATGACAGTGAAGACAGCATCAAAATCTCTCAACCGAAAGACGCAAAAAAGATCATTAAAAAAAATGATAAAAGCTACGATAGAATGGCAGATCATATCGGTTATTTGCCAAGCGTGATGATTTCTCCGTATGATTCTAATTTGATTTCAGACTCTGGGGAAAGTCGAAGAAAGTTTTTAGATTCAATGATTTCACAGACCGATTCTGGATATCTTTTTGATTTAATCCAGTATCAGAAAACCATTCAGCAACGAAATGCTTTATTGAAATATTTTGCAAAAAACAGGGTTTGGGACAGAGATTCTTTAGAAATTTATGATGACCCGATCACGAAATCCGGAACTAAAATTTTTGAGAAAAGAAAAGAATTTGTAGCCAAACTCAATCCCATTGTTCAGAATTTTTATCAGATTATTTCGGGCGGAAAAGAAACGGTTTCGGTGATTTACGAATCACATTTACTGGAAGGTTTTGACATTACTCAGCCTGATAAAATCTTTCAGGAACTTTTAGATCAAAATATAGATAAAGACAGGATGCTCACTTATACTTCAAAAGGTATTCACAAAGATGATTTGCTTTTTGAAATGGATTCTGTGCTTATCAAAAAAATAGGTTCGCAGGGACAGCAGAAATCCTTTTTAATTTCGTTAAAGCTCGCTCAAATGAGTTTGATAAAGGAACTTACCGGAAAAACTCCGATTCTTCTTTTAGATGATATTTTTGACAAGCTGGATGACACTCGTGTTGCACAATTGATCAAACTCGTTAATCAGGAAAATTTCGGACAGATTTTCATTACTGATACGCACAGAGAACGTACAGAAAGTGTGGTGAAGAAGATCAATGAAGAAAGTATAATCTTTGAGATTTAATCTCTCACAGATATCACATATTTTCACAGAATTATGAAAAAAATATTTACACTTTTTTTAATTATTTGTTCATTAGTTTCTTTTGGGCAAAAGAAGAAAGCACCACCTCCGCCAGGAATCTCCAATAGTTTTATCAATAGAGATTTTAAGCCCGAAACTTTTAACAATCGGATAAAAAATTTTCCATTTAATAAAACTTCAAAAGTTAAGGTCATCTCCTATAATTTAGACTTTGAGAAAGAACCAATTTATTCACCTATCGCAATTGATGACACAATTGCAATGAAAAATCATAAGAACAGAAAAACCATAACTAAATTATCTGACATTTTATCTGTAGAAAATTTAAATGGGATTCAGCAACAAAAAAGTTTAAACTTAGTAGAAATTAAAGAGCTTTCGAATATTATTTTCAATGAATGCGACAAGTATTCAACTGGAATAATAAGTTCACGTGGATGTTACTTTCCCAGAAATGCTATTCTTTTCTATGATGAAAATGATCAAATTTTTTCTTACTTTGAAATTTGTTTTCAATGTGAAGGATTTGAGTCAAAACCTAAAAAATTATTTCAAGAAGACATTTACTGCCAAAGTATTTATGGTACGTTGGAAGGTTTTTTTAATAAATTGGGCATAAAAACTCAGTATACAGAAGTAAGTAATGAAAAGAAATAAAAAACGCGAATTTCAATCCTCTGAACTGGTAAAATCATTTGCCAGAATTTATGGTTTTGAAGATAAATTATTGGCTTTTGAAATTAAAGATTTTCTTGAAGAATATCTGGATGAAAGTTTATTTAATGAAATTGAAAGTGTAAATATTGAAGATAAAACAATTATTATAAAAATAGATTCTCCGCTTTTGAAAAATGATTTTAAAATGAGAAAAAGTTTTTACCTCAAAAAGTTTCAGGATAAATTCGGGGAAGAAAAATTTACGGATGTTCAGATTTTGTAATCGATGTTTTTTTCACTAAATCATTCGCTTTAAAATCAAAACTAGATCGCAACGGAATAAAAAATTTGAGCGGATTTTTTAAAAAGTATCTGAAAATCTCTCTGTAAATCTCACTTACTTCACCAAAATTTAATTTTCTAGATCTGAATGCCAAAAACATCGACAAGCTAAAGCTCACCGCAAAGTTGAAAAATCCGATAATGAAAACAGTGAGCAGCGAAATCCAGAACGTGTAAGAATCTACACTAAAATCTTTTCCGTACAATCCAAGAGCAAAATTTCCTGCAGCGAACGTAATGTGACGAATATCCAGATCTAAACCGAAAAATAAGCCGATCGGAGCTGTAGCGCCAAGAAAAACACCAAACCAAAAATTTGAAATTATTCCGGCCCAGTTTTTAGCATAATATTCTGAAAGGCTTTTTGCGAATTTTGCTCCTAAGAACCTTTTGATCGACTGGTTTTTGGCAATCCGATCCGGAATCTGAAAGAATACGGAATTGTTACCGATATTCCCTGAAATAATCCCCGAAATAAAAAGATAAAAACCTGCAATACTCGCATGGAGAATCGCTTTAGAATTAAAAGGATCTAAATCTCTCAGTAATTTTTCAGATTTTTCGACCGCCAGATTCTGTGAGAAAAATACATCTAAACCATAAATAATCGCCAAAGCAACCGGAAAAGCAAGCAACACATTCCCAACAAACGCAATAAACTGACTTCTGAATAATTTGGAAACTAAATCTGCAAATTCAGTATTGTTTCTTTGGGTATTTTCCTGTTCATACAGCACCTTAGTCATTGTTGCGGCCGTCATTGCAGGCTGTTTTGTAGCTAAAGTAAAACCCATCAGATAAATCATCACAAATCCCATTGCGTAATTTAGCGAGTACAAAAACGCATGGTAAAAGTCGCTTCCGGGCATAAAACCGTACAACATTTTCAGAATACATAAAGCACCAACTATGATACCGCCACCGCTCGCTTTGTAGAACATTTTCATGTACTGTTTCCGGCTCGATGTGATGTAATGGCTTCCTGTTTCGGCAGTGTGATTGGTGATTAAATGAGAAATCATCCTCGTACTGTCGTTGAAGAGTTCTGAAATATTGTTTTTGTGAGATTTGTAGCTCAAAACATTCAACATCAATTGTTTAGACTTTACAATTACATCATCATCAGTATCAATGACCAATAATTGTACGATCTCAAAAATCCTCTGCGTCTGCTGGCGGATTTTCAAAAGTGCCTGATTGATTTTTCCTGAAATACCGTATTTTGATGAATTTTTAAAAGCAATATTTACAAAATCATGGCATTGCTCGGTATAAATTTTTATTTGTTTGTACCTGCTGTCTTTTGAATTTAACTGAATATCAGGATTGATTTTAAACTCTTCCGCTAAAGTTTCTAGCTCCTTTTGTAAAGCTAAAAATGGATTGTCAAAGTTTCTGTATTCGGGAGCCATCCTCACAACTTCAACATCTAATGCCATTCCGGTAACGCGCCACGAGAGAATATTCATCGAGAAAATAAGTTCCCTTTTAACTTTTCGTTTTTGAATAAAATCTGAAATTCCCAACAAATGAAAAAACTCATTCATTTCATTTTCAGGAAGATTGTGCAGATATTCGAGGTCTTTTTTTGGTCTGAAACTGATATTGTCTACCATGTACCAAACCGTTTTCTCGTTTTCTACGGGAGGTAAAACTTTATTAAGAATCCGTTTCTTCAGCTCGGGAAAAAAGGCATTCTCCGACAAAATATTCGCTTCAGTTAACGATAAATTGAATGGTCTGCCCGCAAAAATGTTGTGAATATAATGTTTGAAATTCTCAGCTAAATTAGGATTTGCCTTTAAACAATTCAGAACGTCTGTAAAATCAGCTTTCTTTATGCTTTCCAGAAACTCAGCAAGAGGTTCCAGCGAAAGGGTTTCGTTCTTAAAAGAAAAATATTTTTTAAGAACAGATTCAAAATTTTTTGTACTAGAACTGAGAAATTTCATTAGTACAAAGATACTATTTCAAACTTACATTTCTCATCTGTCTCATGATCCAATTGTGTTTCTTTCGCAAATAGGCTGAAGGATTTTTAGGATCATATTTTTTCGGATTAGGTAAAACTGCGGCAATCCAAGCTGCATCTGATGCAGAAAGGTCTTTTGAAGATTTCCCAAAATAATATTGGGAAGCAGCTTCAACGCCAAAAACACCCTGTCCCATCTCAATAGAATTCAGATATCTTTCGAGAATAATGTCTTTGCTCCAGACTTTTTCAATAATGAAAGTATAAATTGCTTCCAGACCTTTTCTTATCCAGCTTCTGCCCTGCCAAAGGAAAATATTTTTAGCGGTCTGTTGAGAAATTGTACTTCCTCCTCTCAGTTTTTTACCTTTTTCATTATTTTTCATTGCTTTTTCAATCGCAGTGTAATCGAAACCGTTATGATTAAAAAATTTTTGATCTTCAGAGGCAATTACTGCTTTTTTTACATTATTCCCCATTTCATCATAGGAAATATAATCACGATTAAGCTTTCCATATTTGAAAAGTCCACCAATTTGAGTAATGGTAACAGGCGGATTAAAAAATCGACCCCAAATGATAAATACAACGTTCAAGACAAGAACGATAAAAATGAACTGCTTTATTTTTTTCCACATAAGCTTAAATACTGCTGCAAAAATAAAAAATTCCTGCGAGCTATTGCAATTCTTTCATGTAAGTCAACTGATATTCGGGCAAAAGCTCCGGATGAAAGATTTTTATGTAATCTTTAAGAATAAGATCGGCACGTACAACTCCACTTTCAAAAATATCATTAGACTGTTGCTTTTCTTTGCCACTAACTCCGTAAATTTTACCTTTATTAAAAACCTCAATTTTGCTGTAAAACGGATTGATATTCAATAACTCCTGTTTTGAAAGATGGTTTCCGGCATTTACCCAGTATTGAGTTTGTTTAGATTTTGCAAAAACTTCTTCGAAGCTCATGGTTACTGCCTTTTCTTCGTTATTATCTTTTAAAATGTAATCAGCATTGGCGTCTGCAATATAATGGGCAGTAAAGGTTTTTCCACCAGGCAAATACCATACATCACCATACATTTCATTGGCTAAAACTTTTGGTTTTGACCTGGATTGTAAAGCTAATTTTTTTAACCCAATATAATTTTTTTCAATCTCAGCATATTTTTGTTCTGCAAGTTTTTCTTTTCCGAAAAGTTTTCCGAAAAGTTTGAGATATGCAGATTTTTCTAATGGCTTCTGTTCCATATATTCATCTAAAAAAATCACCTGAATTCCGTTATTTTTTAAAAGCTGGTAGGTGTTATCAAAACTTGCAATGTAATTGGTGAAAATTGCATCAGGTTTCAGAGAAATAATTTTTTCGACATCATATTTCTGATCGTTTCCAGCATTATGTATCCGTCCTTGTGTTATCAAATCATTAATTTTTTGAGAATAAATATATTCAGGACTAGAAACTCCAATGATCCTATTTTCTGCTTCAATTTCTGAAATATATCCTAATAAGCTCGCATTTAATAAAATAACTCTTTTGAAAGGTAACTGACTCTCTTTAAAATCATACTCGAACTTTCCTGATTTTATATGCACATTTCCGTCATGTACCTGATATCTTAAATTGGAAGATAAAGAAATGAGACCAGATTGCGATATTTTTTGCTCTTGTTTACAGGAGTTTAGCAGTAACAAGGTTATAAAAATTAAAAATTTCAATTTCATCTTTCAAAGAAAGCAAAAAAGTCTTATATTTGCAAACCTTTAAATAAGGCCTCGTGGCGCAACTGAATAGCGCATCTGATTACGGCTCAGAAGGTTACAGGTTTGAATCCTGTCGAGGTCACAAGACCGACATTTGAAGTTTTTTCACTTCTTTGTCGGTTTTTTTGTTTTCCTATTTCCTTCTTAATCAGGAAGATATTCTCTGCAAAACTGTTGATTTTAGTGGTTTGAAAATATTCTCCGTTGAAGGTTAACTTTTCAGGATATATCAAACCAATTATAGCTCTTTTGTCTAATGAATCTGCAGTTTTGTATCTTTCTGAAATATTGGTAACAGCTCGTAAAGCCTCTCCCTGCTTATGTTCAACGTTATTATCTTTCTTGGTTTCTTTAAGTGCATTGAGTTTGAATATAAGCTCGTCAAGTTCAACCTTGTTTTTCCTATTAACTTCTCTGAAAATCGTCTTCATCTAATCTATCTTCTAAATATAAATCTCTAGCTTTGTCGATTCTAGCTTCAATAGCATCAAGTTTATTTTGAAGAATCTTTCGTTCATCATTCAGACCATTTGAACTATTGAGAAATTTTGCTTTAAAATAATCTTCATTATCCTCAGCACCAATACTAATTTTTGATAATTCTTAGATAAAAGATTATAAATTTCAGAATTATGTAAAACAACATGAAGTTGTGCAATGGTAATAGCAGTAATGCTTGCTTCTACCCTTAGTACCACTAGTGAGAGTTCTATTGCATCTTAGACAGATCAGCAATCCTCTTAAAAGGTAACGTTATTGGTTTATTATTCTTAATGATCCCTTAGTCATTTACGATATAAATTTCTCCGACATTAATCAATAGGATTATCCTGCTCTTAGTTTTATATTTTATTTTAATGAATTTTGATAATCAATCTGTGGTGATTTTTAAAATTGCATATTACTAAGTTGATACATAACCCTATTAATTTTAGTATTAGGAAGAGCCTTACTTTTTACTTTTTTCAATAAAATACTTAATTATCCAAAATATAATTCCTATCATCAGGGGAATTAAAAAATAGTAAAGTAGACTAAATTGATATACAGCGACCCAAGTTCCTAAATCATACTTTTTATCACAGTATTCACAGACAAATATTGAGTTAAATTCATTTCCTATATTTTCAAAATAATCAATGACCGAGATAAATATTATTCCTGTTAAATAATACAAAATCGAAACAGAAATAAAATATTTATACCATGCTCCTTTTTTACCGAGTATTAGAAACGAGATAAAAAAGGGCAAACATACATTGAGTATTATAAAAATAATTAAAAAAATACAATTAAAATAGTTTACCATCCTCCTCCTCCGGTTTTATTATTATCTCTATTTTTAATAACCTCCTTTGTTATATCTTGTGTTTGTCCAGGGTCAGATCTATTAAAGGTCTGGGTTGCACTGGAGGGAGAATGATTTATTATATCTGAAACATTAGATAAAACCTGTCTCCATTGTCTTTTTTGAAAATATCTTGACGCCAATGAACCTACAATTAAACCTGAGTTAGCTCTTGTGGTATTATTAATGCGATATGTCAGCGTTTGAGATTTTTCGTCATAAAAAGCTCCGAAATTTATATAACCTGCATCGGGGTGTCCCTCTAATGTAGCAAATTTCGCATAAAATCCAGAATCATTAGCACCTACATCTTGAACAACGACTGAACCATTATCACCAGTTATTTCAATGTCAACATGATCATTTATTGAAACGCCACCGCTACCATCACGATCTATTAACTCATAATCTGCTAAACCATTATCATTAATTAATCCCGGATCTGTAGTAAACCGCCTTCTTAATTCATCATATTGTTTTTTAGTTACGCCTTTATATTTTGCCTCATAAACCTGATCTTCTACAAAACTTAAAACATCTCCACTCGTATAAAAATTGATAACTTTACAGCTTTCACAATCTCCTTTTTCTTTTGTTCCCTTTTTTTCGGGCTTATCTTTACCCGGGCAACCTGGTGTTCCAGGAACACATTTACCTGTTGGATCGGTAAAACGTACTGGATTATTTAGTGTATAAGTGTACGGCGACCAACTCGGCATATTTTCTCCCATCGGATCAACACCATACCATATGCTCAACTTAGGGTTATAATATCTCGCTCCATAATAGTACAGTCCCGTTTCACTATCAAGTTCCTTGGCATTGAATTTATATGGATTGTCATAAACACCTGTCATCTGTTCTGCCATAGTTTCCCCGAAAGGTAAATTTAGGTAAAATTGAGTTGTTTCTGCATGTGAATTGGTGACATATGTGGCAGAACCTAAATGGTCACCGTGGTAATAGTAAATATCAGGTTGAGCTCCCGGACCTTTAGCAAATTCAGTTTCCACTTTTTCTGCATCCAAACCTGCTTTTTTCAGATAAGTCATAAAATCACTTTCCGTATCTACTTTTTCATTTTTATCCTCTTTTTTAGAAGTACGCGATTCTACCCTAAATTTTTCTGCACCTTCTAAAAATCTGCTGGCTACTCTTTGCGATCCTGCATAATAATGCTTAGTATAGATATTGCTGGAGTTGATAACTACGTAAGGATTAGGATAAACTTTAAAATCATTAAATGCAAGATTAAAATCTACCAGACTTCCATTCTGATACAACTGAGCTGAATTTTGAAGATTATATTTAATAATTCTTTCCCCTTTATCATCATAGGTGTAATACTGATAAGCACCCATATCTGAATTATACGCTTTTAATCTATCCATCTCATCCCAAAACAACTGAATATTACCAATAGGTGCATTATGATATATCAGATTGCCGTTACTGTCATATCCAAAATATTCATTTCCGTTACCATATACTGTATCCTCAATATACTCCACTTTATGAGTACCCGGTAAATAGTGGTATTCGTTATTGTACGTATTTTGCATATTTAGAGTACCGTTTTGCACATGATCCTGTTGCTTTATAAGAATTCCTCCAGCCTCATTATAGCTTACAGACAACCCATTACTGGCACTTTTTGTAGCATATGAAGAATTATTATTTCCACTAAAATTCCCGTTTGTATTTGTCAATCGATTAAGCTGATCATACTCATACTCCTGAAAATAATTACCACCCATATCGTTGGGAGAATACCCAGCAGTGTTTGTCTGGTTTATAATATTTTTTACATAATCATAAGCATAGTTGTTATTTAACAATTGATTATTGGAATCATCTTTCAAAATATGATTGGCTAAATTGCGACTGCTCGGCAAATAGGTATACTCAGACTTTGCATTATTTCCATATTCTATAAGCGTGCGTTGCTCATAATCATCGTATACAATATTTTTTACATATTCATAACTTTGGCCATTGACAATTCTTCTTAAATTTCCAGCTAGATTGTATTCGTAATCCAAAGTCTCCCCATCAGGATAGATAAGACGTCGTATACGGTTCCAACTATCGTAACTATATCTAGTAATAAAGTTCATTGTTGGAATATTGTAGCCAAAAACAGTTCTGTCTTCCTGTACAATTTCTCCGATTTTTCCATATTCATATCTTGTTATACCTGAATTGTCCCTTTTGTAAATTACTCTCCCTGTATTATTACCAGATCCATTTACAGCGTACTCATACTGAACATTGGAAGGATTTGTACCGTTTGGTAAGTCCGGTAATATTACTTCAAGAATTCTATTGTAATCATAATTATATTTTATAAAAGGCTGATTCGGATTATTCTGTAGGTTTTCAGTATGATGCTGAATCAGATTGCTTGAAGGATCATACTTGTAGGTAGAAATTCCATGGTCCGGATGATTTACAAAAACCCTTCTGCCTGCTAAATCATAGTCGTAATAGGTTTTTATTCCCTGAGGATCTGTTACCGTTTCAAGTTGACCTAGGAAACTATAATCAAAGGACGTTTGTAATGGTTGGCCACCTAAAAAGTTAATGGTTTTGGCTACTTTGCCTTCAGCATTCTTAAATGTCTCAGATTTAAGTTGAGTACTCATGTTTTGCATTTGAATTGCAGTAATTTTAAAATTACCATTATCAATAGTGTAGGATAGATTTGTCACATGACTATCTTCATCAGTCTGTTGCGTAGCTCTGTCTAAAACATCGTAAGCGGAAGTTGTAAAATAAGGTGACAAATTTAGGTTAATCTGACGGTTACCGTAATTCGGCACAGAATAATCTTTAATCTCCTGTGTCGGGTGATAATTTTTAATTGCCCTACCCTGACTATCATATACTACCATTCCAGAAACTGACATTTTTTCAACACCGCCAACATCAATATCTTTTTTCGACTGGACACTTCTTCCAAGACCATCCGAAAATGAAATCGTTTCGATTGGATTATTAGGGTCTTGCGGATCATAGTTCTGTGTCAGGGCTCCATATGCAGCTCCGAAACCGGTTGAAGATGGTGGATTCAGGAAAAAGTATTCATAACGGACGGTATACGGATTAACTCCGTCTTCATATGGTGCTAAGATTGAAATAATTCTACCTTTAGGATCGTATGTATACTTGATCTTATTGCCTGACGTATCTGTAGCTTCAGTTACAGCGTCGAACCTAGGATCATACTCTGCAGAAGACTCCACATCAAAGCTGTCTTTAGTCCTAACAACATACTTATTTAAACCATCATAATCATAAGAAAGACGATAATTTTGAAAGTTCTCATTAGGAGGATAAGTAACCTGTACAATATTACCAAATGAATCGTACTTGAATGTCGTCACTGCAATCTCTGAAGGATTGAGATCCACATAAATAGAGGTTATATTTCCGGTATTGCTATCTACATCAGTTGCTCTACTTCTTAAGGTATTGGCGGTGGAAGTGCCATTATGAACTTTTATTTCTTTAGGAATATTTAATATATTATTGTTCAAGTCATGATAAGTGATCCGCGAATTGTAAGAAGTTGATGGACTATTGTACTCAAATTTTTCAATCTGCCCCTTAGTATTGTAGGTGTTCGTCGTATTAATAGTTACACTTCCGCCACTCTCATATCTATCATTTATGGTATTTTTTAATAAAACTATTGCCATTTTCCTTCCCTCTGTTCCACCAGTGTCAAAAGTTTCGGGAACTGCCGATAAATTGATCAGAGTATTGTTATTACTAAATTTATGCAGTGTATAGGCGTTTGTTGTCTGGGATAAAACATTTGTTCCACCAGCTAACAGAGTACTTCTAATAAGAAGGCCGTGAAGAAAATAATTATTATTGTAAAACGTCTCTACAGTTGATCTGAAAACAGAATTTCCGTTCATCTCCTCTGAAGTAACTATTTGAAAACCAAAATAATCCCTTTCTCTACGATCATATCGAGAATTTTCATATTTAAATCTTGTAACCATGTCTTTACCCGGTGTTGAAACCAAATGATTTCCTGATAGAGCATCAGGATTTATCATTTTAACCTCACTTAATACCAGCCTTCCATGAGGATCATTATAAGTAGGTTTATTAAAGGTATAGTCAAGAAAGACGATATTGAGAGGGTGGAGATCTTGATTTACACCTGCATTTCGGGTAACACTCTTCAGCTTGTTCGTTCGTCCGATCTTTGAGTAGTTAACCGTAAACCCATCATTGTTTGAAATAACCAAATCTGCGTATCCGTCTCCATTCATATCCTTGAAAGTTTTATCAACTTCGGCAATTGATAATCCAACATGGGCTGAAGCTTGTCCACCCACTTTAAGATATATTAAAGGTATTGGAAAGAATGGCCACCAAACAATTGGCACTGTATAATAATATCCTCCACCTACAGATATTCCACCTCTGTATGTTTTTGCTTCATTATTGTAATCTACACCAGAACCTGTTTTGGCTAATGTCACGGGGTCAGAAAATTTATTCCCTAAATTGTATTTCACCTGAGTCTGATTATTTCCTACAATTAGTATGTCAATCATGCCATCTCCGTTAATGTCTTCAAATGTTGTTTTAGAAGAGCCTAATGCATAAGATGCAGACGCACTAACACTTACAGGAAGAGAAGAAATCCCACCTAAGTCGAAAGCATAACCCAATCCGACTGAACCGACAGGTCCGGATGAATACGTTTCTGAGTTTTTATAAGCATAACCTCCGTCTAATCCGTTCCCAAGATTTATATAATATTTCATTGAAGAAGTACCGCCGCCTGTGATTCGGTCTGCCATACCATCGCCATTAATATCCAGCCAATACGACTCACCTGTATCTCTTGAATCATAATTTGCAGATACCTGTCCTGACCATGGAGATGAAGTATCAATTCCGCTCCCCATACCCACGCTTGGAGTATACCAGCTTGTTGAAGGTGTGCTGCGAACTTCACCGTTTCTGGCAACAGCCCCTGTCTGTATGGATTTTTCAGGCGAATAGGTAGGTGAAAGGGTGTTTGAATAGCTGTTGGTACTTGAAATATAAGCATTCACAAAGGGGCTTCTGATAGAACCATGCCCACCTGTAGAATTTGACAATTGCATAGCGTCTTTGTAAACCGCATCAGGATAACCGTCTCCGTTCATATCCATAAAATCCTGCAAAGTGAGGCTGCCATCACCTGCCAAT
Source organism: Chryseobacterium sp. AC405b (assembly GCF_979258685.1). NCBI lineage: Bacteria > Pseudomonadati > Bacteroidota > Flavobacteriia > Flavobacteriales > Weeksellaceae > Chryseobacterium > Chryseobacterium sp. AC405b. The sequence continues at coordinate 2,182,381 of NZ_OZ409877.1, read as the reverse complement.
ACCGAGTTTGCGTTCTGCAGACCAAAACCGAAAAGGCTGCCACTTAAAGTGTTGGTTCTTGATTTACTATAATATTTTTTACTGATACCAAACATCTTGGTATCAACATTTCCTTGTACAATAAAACTATCCGGAGGTTCCGGGTTAGCGGTTTGTGGATTAAAAAATCCTGTAACTGACTCATCATCTTTAAAAGAATCATTCATGGCAAACTGCTCTGGTCCGATACCTATCCATTTTTCCACAAATCGTCGGCCCTGTCCACCAGACGGCAAAGTAATCCTTCTGCTTGTAATTTCTGTGTTCAGCGGCTGAATTGGTTTAGGGGTGAAATTGGTAGGATTTTGGTAAAACCCTGAATTATTAAGCTGTTGTGCTATACATTCCGCTGTTGCCTGAGGTGTAGATAAATTATCACAAACAGGAAAACTTAAGTTTGTCTGATTATTGATTCCTGCAAGTGAACCTACATTGATAAGCCTTCCATATTCATCAGCTGGAGTATCCGGATTCAATATAAAACCATCAGAATTGCTGGCCGGTTTTACATCTGCAAACTCATTATAAAGAAACTGCCCCCAATTACGGTAAAACTGGCTTACATTTTCAAGTGATGAAGAATTTATGGAAGTATGGTTAACGGCAACCAATACACTATTTGAAGATCCCTGATAGATATTAAAAGGCTTATTTTGATATAAATTGCTGTACTCTTTATAAAAATTATAATCCGATTCTGACTTACAGTAAACCTGTATATTAATTCTTCCGTCATTTGACGTAGCCGTGGAAAGATCACCTGTGTAGAAATTGATAGGATTTACCCCGTACACAAGCTGATTGGTTTCCATATTAAGTTCAACTAGATTTCCCGAATTGATAGGGTTTATAATTCTCCTCTTACCAAGAACCTGTCCATCCTTCTTTATGATATAATAGAAGCTACCTTTAGTTAGTCCGGCATTAGCAAACAGACTTTTATTAAGTTCAACGTTATAGTGTTGAGTTCCCGCCGGAGGAGTACCTGTTAAATGTTCATTAATCTGTACCTGTTTATTAAGTTCCGTGATATAAAAAGACGGATATTCTGCTGCTACGAAGCTTGACTGAGAAGCACCGGCTGAAGGAAAATGATCTACATATATTCTGTTCCAGTTGCTGTCTCTGAAAGAAATATGTGAATCACTTTCAACTACAAATCGAATAGCTGACGGTACATCATTTGCCGTGAATGTCAGATCTGTTACTCCTGAAATATTTGAGGGTAAAGCGATTGTCTGAAACGCACTGTTGCTTGGTGGATATGTTTGACTATAAAGTTCTGTTTCAGTATCGGTAGTGACATTTACCTTAACGATTTTAAAAGTAATATTATCCGTAGATTTTGGAAAATCCACACTTGGTACTGTGATTTTTAAGGTTCCTGGAGCCGAGATTTGAAAAGGTTTATATCTGTTATTCAGTAGAAAATTTTCTGAATAGTGACCGTTATTCATATTAAATCCTTCCTGATTATAATAAGGTATAATCGCTGCAGGTATATCAGTATTGACATAAGTAATCTTAGGATTAGAAAAAACCCTGTAACTGTTATTTTCATCTTTATGCAGGCGTACAAATACTTTATCCCCAGCTTTTACTTTCAATAATGAAGCATCATTGACAGCTAAGTGATTATTTAAATTAATAGGCATTAACGCTGAAATAGCCGCAAAATGATCATTGTATTTCTTAATGTTAATGATCTGGGAGACCATTCCTTCTGTAAGCGTTTTCAAATAAATTCTAACATTTGTTAAAGGATCAGAAGGGTTTAATATCTCGACGGAGTAAACAGCTTTTGCATTAGTCATATTCTCAATGCTCAAAGTATCATCAAATTCTATGAAACCATCGCGAGGAGCAATCCAGACTTTAATAACATCATTTTTTACAACATCCTGCCATGAACCTTCCAAGGGCGATGTATGCTGCGTAAGAGCATCAGCTACAATAACCATATTTTCAGTGGAATCGCTATATTGGGTCATCTCAACGTTTCCTGTAATATGATTCATTCTTCCGAATAAAACCTGACCATCTTTAACAACATCCATGATCCCATCCGAATTGGAATCTAGGATAAATGCAGATGTATCGCTTTTGCTGGTAGACCATATCTGGGCAAAATTAAAACCTATGTTGAAAACTTTAATTCCGGCATCATAACCTATATTATTGGTTTTAGTTTTTGTAAAGGAAAAATTACTGTTTAGATGCTGAATTTTTCGTTCTGAGCCAAATGTAATATCACCACTGCTAAAGCTACCAGGACGCACATAAAGCCCGCTGCTTGGTCTTCTGAATATTAAATCAGGTATTCCGTCACCGTCAAAATCCATCAATTCCTGGGCTTTCTTAGCTTCAGCTTCAGAATGACCGATATTGAAAGATGCCATTATATGACCATAACCGTTCGTAGGGTTCGGTATCAGAAAGTCAAGTCCCACTCCGGGAACCCTTCCGCTAACCCCCCATTCAAAATTATTATTTGCCGAAATTTTTGATGGTTTAAGAAAATTAGGCAGAATAGGAAATGCATCGCTTCCACCACCTCCGTCAATTGCTACATCATTACCAAAATTTACGGTTGGTGAATCAGAATTTTCTTTCAGATCATTATAGTATTCAAATCTGTGCTGATTGGTAAATTCATCCTGACCGTCATACTCAATAATATCCTGCAATACAGTTTTATAAAACTCCCCTACACCATATATAAGATTATATCTTCTAATAATTTCGTCATCAAATTTTATTACAATATTATTCAGTCGATAAGGTTCTATTATTTTTCTTCCCAATTTTGCGTTGATGCTAATATCAGGTCTTGCTATTGTGTTATCTCGTTCAAAATTTACAGAATAATTACCATCACTTCCATCTTTTCCTGTGTACAAAATCTTCTTTACATGAAAGTAGACTCCATTATTCAGGTTCTCATTGTCACCGGTTTGATTATTAATTATGACATTATCGTATTCATATTTGATATTATTCCCATGGACATCTACCACCTTTAAAATTCCCCACTGTAAAATATTTTGTGAAGCGTCTTTTATCACAAAATCAGTATTTACAGAATTTTCATCACCACCGTAATAGGTTTTGGTGCCATTGGTTGATGTAACAATCCATCTATATTCTTTTGTATTGACCCCGTAACGCTCAATCTTTGTGAAATCGTGGTTTCTTCGTATAAAAAAGGTTTTTTTATTATTCTGAATAAGCTCGTTTCTTTTCTGCTTGTTAGTGGTAAAAACTGTGCTTGTTTCACTGATGTCATTATGTCGGTGGGGCAAATAGTTGCCATCATACACCAACATTTCCCCGTCTAAAGAATATAATTCAGTTTCATCCTGTTGATCAAATTTAGGACTCCCCCATCTCGTGTCTATAGTGATGGCTGATAACCCACTAACATCCCATCCTTCACCCAACCAGCCATTTCCGCCGTTGCTGCTGTATCCAATTGCTAAGTTTGGCTGCATCCCTTTTCTTCCTGCAGGTATTACCAATGGATGCGAAACCTTTGCATCCCCTTTCTGATTAGCGGACGGAGCAGCAATCATTGATACGCCAGCAACAGGATTACCCGCTTTCAAACCACTTATTCCTGTTGATTGTGCAGCATTCAGCTGCGGTGATTCGGGCACTGAAATAATCCCATTAATATAATCACCATCACCGTTACCTTCAAATGTCAATGTTTTATTTTTCTGATCAACAACCGAAGCCCCCGCAACGATCCATTGCTTTTTGTTATAATCAAACGAAAAAACCTTAATTTCTTTTGGTGAAATTAATCCCAGTCTTTTTTCATCGTAAGGAATGGTGATTTTAACTTTTTTATTCAGTTTTCCAGATACTACAGAAAAACGATATCCTGATTTATTCAGTGTAACATTTTTAAGACCGCTCGAAGTACAAGGGATATCTTTTTCTCTTAGTTTTAAAACCTCAACATATGCAGACTCAGAGGTCTCTTTTTCTATTTTCAAATTTAAATCTTCGTATTGAATATCAAATTCTTTGTCATTGGATATTATGACGCCCCTTGAACTGAAATAATTATTATTTGAAACTTTAAAGGATTTTGTGTCTGCAGGAATTTTGTATGACTGAGCGATTCCATTAGCTGTAACCGAAAAATTTCCGGTTAGTTTATCTTTTTCAGACAATTGAATAATTTTCTCAAACTCACCGTTTTTAATGTCAACATTACTACCGTTAACATGAATAACTGTCGATAATTTACTGAAACCTTTTACATATAATTGATCTCCTGAAAGAGCAGAATTAACAATTAAGTTTTTAGATGAATTTCTACTCTTTTCAAAAACAATCTTCATGTTTTTCACCTTGTATTTAACTCCGGCAGAGGGTGACGTAAACAAAATTGTATTGATACCGCTTTTTACGGTTTCAGAACTTAGTTCTTCTCTCTGATGACTCCATACAGCCTGAGGTACAATAATCTCACCGCCCATAACCAGGTTGTGATTAATGGATCTCGGCACGGACTGATGTGAGGATAAACCAAACAAATCATATTCTAAATAAGCTTTAGAATCTTCTTTATTCAAAACAGGAATATCAATGGTAAAAAAGTTATCTGAAGCCCTGTCCTCCTCCTCGTCTGAAAACACGCCGACTGTTCCTTCTTTCTCTTTAGCTGAATAGGAATTCAGTATCTCAGAAGTTTTTTCTTCAAAATTATACTCCTGATCAGAAAACTGATTTAAATTTAAACCTTCAGAGGGGGTATCAATTTCAGATTTCCTTAAAATAGTATTTAAGGTCTTTTTATGATACTGATCAGATAGAATTTCATCTAAATTCAAATTTGACTCAGTAGGGGTAAGATCTTTTTTATCAGATAACTTGCCCATCAGATCTTTTTTCCATTCTCTGACTTTATATCTGTCTTCTTTCGTAAAACTTGCGAAGATAAACATCGTTGTAAAAAAGTATACCAGCAGAGCCGACTTCTTTCTAAAAGGAAGTTTAAGTGATTTTATTTTCATGATTTGGTTTTTAGTCAACTATTAATTTGAAGGTCTTGATTACTTTTCCGTTCTGCGTTATCGTGATCAGATATGAACTTTGAATGTTTAAAGAACTGCTGTATGATCTGGAACGATGGTCTATTTTTTCCAATCTAACCAATCTGCCTCCACCATCATAAATGCCAATCGACAGGTTTTCCATTTCAGGAAATTTTATGGTAAAGTTTTGCTCTTTTTTAACGGGATTAGGATATAAAACGATTTGATTTAAATCTAAAGAAACTTGATTTTCGTTAATTGAAGATGTGCCGGAATCATTTTGATTATTATCCTTTACATCTCGTAATGGACTAGTTGCAAATGTAAAATAACTGAGGATTTCACCTTCTTTTTCTTTATAAAAATCTACCTTGCTGAAGTCAACATAATTGTCGTTGTCAACTCCCTGTATTTTAGTAATTTCGCCTGCTGAATTTTTGATAAACATCCAATAAACAACCGGTTGCAAATCTGGATTTATCGTTTTTTTGTCTATTCTTACCTTATAATCTGATTTTGGAATGGTCGGACCTATAAAATTAATTTTCCAATTTCTTTGGAGAACATTAAAATTTCCATCCGCCTTCATTGTCATTGATTTGTTGTCATCAGACCAGATCACAAAATTATTATGATCAAAAATACTCGTATTTTCTGCATTCATTTTTTTAATATCAGTTTTACCAATCGTTAAAAACTGATCTTCAACATTGCAGGACTGCTTTTGATACAGCTCATTACCGTCATCTCTTCCCAATCCTGTAGGTCTGTGCTTAAAGTCTTTATGCTTTTCAGGATCCCAGATAACTTTTTCGTCACTGCCGTAGTATTTCCCTTTCTCCAGAGAAATACCATACTTGATTGAGAGATAAGAATGGATTTTATTAAGATCCATTTTCTTCGCTTTCCTTGGAATAAAAATCATCTCATAGAGATTGCGATCTTCGAATTTAATTTTGATACTGTCAGATTTCCCATCAGGTTTTTCAGCATTCCCGATGAAAGAAAAAATACTGGGCCTTCTGCGGATTTTCACGCTCTTATCGGTCTCTTTTTTTTCATAAAGATTATTGCTCAATGAAATCTTTTTATCCTCATTCTCCCATATTTTTTCATCGTCTTTGAAGGTATGCACAATACTCAGAGTATGGCTTTTAGTTTTACTGTGCTTGATGTATTTTTTCACCAATCTGTTTTTAATTCCAGGATGGAAATTAAGCAGATTTTCATCTTTGGAATTGGCAATTTCACGAGGCGTTGGTGTTGATTTTTCCCAGATCTGTACGTCTGATCCAATCAGTTGAGAATATATGCTGGCTGAATATAAGAATACCAGCAGTGCTGCCGTCTTAAGGCATAAATATTTTAACATAATGAGTTGAATTATGTGAGAGAATGAATAAAAAATTCGAATACGCAATTTTCAAGTGTATGAAAAGTGCCGAGTGAATCACTATTAAGTGAGAAAGAAAATCTGTGGTTTCATATTAGGTTTTAGTTTTGTTGTTTGGTCTGTCAAAAATATAAAAAAAAACAAGATATCATAACAAAAACTTAAAGAATTATAAAAAATGTTAATTTTTTTTAAATAATTAATATGAAGGTAACATGAAATCTATGGGTATAACTGATTTTTTTTAAATCATACATAATTTTTTTGACCTTAAGTTACAGAATCTTAATATTGACAACACTCTGAATTTTCATTTTTCTTTCTACGAGTACGGCGGAGACCTGTTTTCCCGCACTTACATTTAAAAAACCTTATTCTGTCAATTGCAGATTGAGAGAAATTTTGGACTTTTCAATTCTTTTACCTAATCGTCATATAATAAACTTATCTATTATTAGATGGGATGATTTATACTATGAGAATAAGAAAGAACATTGATGTAATTCTGAGATATTTTTCGGAGGGTTTGTAATCTCCGATTACGGATACCTAAAAAGATTTTTTTCACCAGACAACGGAATAGATTTGCTATAGAAAATCCGTTGCCTTTGAGGAAATATTAAACTTTGAACTGGTGTATAAGTGATTCACGTAAATAAGAAAAATGTAATGATAGATATGTCGGATGAACAAAACAAATAATTAAAAAAATCACATAGAACATCCACCGAATTGGAATTCGGTTGAATTATCTTTTGTAGAAAGCCAGACAAAATAAAAAGTGATTAGCGATATAAAATTAAATTAACAGCCTAGGTGCACATTAATAAATGATGATTACCATATCTTGAATCAAATTTCATTTCATTACAAGACATTGATTTTAACGATTATGTCAGGACAGCCTTTTAAACAAAGTATATTCGGACGTTTAAACAAAATCAACTCAAAATATCCATACTATTTTTGTTCTATTAAACAAACAAATAAAATTTTACAGAAAATGGAACAAAACAATGATCAAGGGGCATTACAAAAACCAGTCGGTTCTGGCTTTAACGCAAAATCAACAACTACAGATGTAATTAAAGGAATTGATCTTACCGGAAAAATTGCAATTGTTACAGGAGGAAATTCCGGCATTGGTCTTGAGACCACCAAAACATTGGCAGCTGCCGGAGCTACGGTCATTGTACCTGCAAGAGATGTAGAAAAAGCTAAACGAAATCTTAACGGCATTGCCAATGTAGAAATTGAAACAATGGATTTGATGGATCATGATTCTATAGATCAATTTAGTAAAAGGTTTTTAGAATCTGGCCGGCCTCTTCATATGCTCATCAACAATGCAGGGATTATGTGGGTTCCTCTTCGTAAAGATAGCAGAGGTATAGAATCTCAACTGGCTACTAATTATCTGGCTCATTTTCAGTTAACCGCAAAGCTTTGGCCTGCACTTAAACAAGCTAATGGATCGAGAGTGATTAACGTTTCGTCTCAGGGACATCAATTTGCTCCTTTCAATTTCGAAGATCCAAATTTCGTGCATTGGGAATACGAAACTTTGTATGCTTATGGGCAATCTAAAACTGCCAGCAATTTATTTGCATTGGAGCTGGATAACCGTGCCAAAAGTTATAATATTCGTGCCTATTCTCTGCATCCAGGTTCCATCGCAGGGACAGAATTAGGCAGAGAGGCTTCTTTAGAATTATTTCAGAAAATGGGTTTCTGCGATGCTGAAGGCAATCTTTTGCCGGAAATTGCGGATTCTTTAAAAACTATTCCTCAAGGTGCTGCTACAACAGTTTGGTGTGCCACAAGCCCTTTACTCAACAATATCGGAGGGATATATTGCGAAGATGCAGAAGTTGCCGGACTGGCTTTCGATAATGAAATGTCAGCAGGTGTAAAACGATATTCGGTAGATGAAACCAATGCCAAACGTTTATGGAATCTGAGTGAAGAAATGACAGGGATAAGATTTAATATAATCTGATCAACATAAACAATGTGAAAAATTTAAAAAATAGAGTTGCCGTCATTACTGGCGGGCAGTCAATATAAAATATTAAATTAGTAATTAAATATGTGCTATTTTCATGATAGCAATGTAAAGATAAAATAACCATTAAATTCCCTAAAAATCAAAGTAATGGAATATCAGGCAAAATACATCACAGAAGACATCAAACTCAGCTGTTACGAAGATAAATTCTTCAAGTCGGATATTATGTTCGACCATCATATGCTCATTTGGTTCATTTCAGGAGAAACAAAAATAGTGCAGGCAGATGCAACTTATTTTTTCAGCAAAGGAGATATATTTCTGATACCAAGAAACCAACTTGCCACGATTATTAATTATCCAAAAGACGGGCAACCCCACAAGACTGTTGTAATGCACCTTTCCATGGATAGGTTAAGAAATTTTTACGCAACTTTAAATATAAAACCAACACCATCAAGATCGCAGAAAATTTATTCATTTAATAGTCACCCATTACTGGAAAGCTGTTTAGCATCATTGGTGCCATATTTTGAAATGAATGAATTACCGGAAAAATTAGCCTCTTTGAAAATTACTGAAGCTGTCACTATACTTCGTAGTATTGATAAAGAAATAGACCATGTTCTGGCAAACTTCGAAGAACCAAACAAAATTGACCTGGCTGATTTTATGGAAAAAAATTTTATGTTTAATATGGCTTTAGAAAAATTCAGCTACCTTACAGGAAGAAGTCTTACTACATTTAAACGTGATTTTAAGAAAGCTTTTAATACAACGCCGCAAAGGTGGCTTACTCAAAAACGTTTGGAATTGGCACATTATCAGCTTGTAGAAAAGAAAAAGAAACCCATCGATGTTTGTTACGAATCAGGCTTTGAAAATCTCTCTCACTTTTCGCATGCTTTTAAAAAACATTTCGGATATGCACCAACTGTATTGTTAAGCCAATTGAATAATAATAATACCCGATGTAAATAAACTTGGCTGAAGTGCATTTGAATAAGTTCAACAACACTATTCTATTCAATATTTTGTTATAATCTCGGCATGTTAGCCAAAATAAAGCTAAATTTCAAAAACGATATTAATAATTTAAGTTACCAAATTTAACAATTATGAATTTTTTCAAAACATCTTTTGCTGCTACTTTTCTTACTTTACTGGTAATTATCAATTGTGGAAGCAGGTCAACAGATTCTCAGCCATCAAGAGATACAGGCTTTTCTCAAAAAAGCAGTAACCAGGATGAGTTAAATTATATATCGTATTACTCCGAGATTTACAAAGCTGACAGTTTATTTATTACAAAAAACTATGATGAAACTTACAGAATTTTAGACCCTTTGCTTAAGAGATATAAACATGTAAAAGGTTGGTTTGTAAATGTATCGAGAGATTATTTGATCTCTAAGAGTAAAGTGGTAAAAGTGGAAAGAACTGATGTTGAAGATTATCTGAACGAACAAGCATACAGCGTAGAAGCTGTTTTAGGAGATAAAAGTGTTGCCAAACTTTTAGAAGAGTTTCATATTGACAAAGCAGAAGTTGAAAAGATCGTTGAGAAAAATGTCAGCAAAATCAACATTCCATTGAGAAATGAACTGGGAAAGATGACACTGAGAGACCAGGAGGTAAGAAATACAACAGACTATGACAGTATAAGAAAAACTGATTGGCAGCACAGCAAAAGATTAAGAGAAATCATCGAAACAGTCGGCTTTCCCAATGAAAAGGTAGTTGGCGGATATAGTCTGCAAGGAAAACCACATTCGGAAATATTCTTACCCCTGATTTTTAACCACATGGCATACAATGGAGATTATGATTATTTTAAAAAGAAGCTTCCCGAATTAATCAGAAACGGAACGTGCGATCCTTTTAATTATGCGATGTTGGAAGATCGGAGAAATGAGATCAATAACAAACCCATAGAATATCATGTAATTATTCCAATAGAAGAAAAAAATGATAAAAAGAAGATCAATGCAAACAGGAAAGCTATTGGTTTACCATCTGTAGAATTTGAGGAGTTCAAAAAGAAAATAATGTCAAATTAATAATACTGATAACATAAAGGTCTTTTCGGATCTGTTATTTATACGCTTTTGTCTTACCCAGATCAATCATACTATGACATACCTGTTTTGTAATTTTGGTGAATCACTTCGATCAGAATATATCTTACATTAATTTTTCCTGGATTCACGAATGTCTTGTTTTACTGTTAAAATAAACAGAGGTAAAATTCTATTATATTTTTGGTGATCATAGCCGATAATCATTGTTATTATTGCAGGTAAGAACATTATCAATCCCTCAGCACCAATGTATTGGTTCAAAAATAAGGCAGCTGAAATGAAAACCCATGATGATAAAAAATAATAATTTGCCAATCGGAAATTTCGGTATTTAACATCTTTTTTATGATACGGAATGATTATAAAGCTTAGATGCGCGAGAATGGCTCCGGCTAAAATATCAATAAAATGGTGTTGATAAGTGGTTAATGTTGAAATTCCCACAAGAATCAGCATGATCATTAAGAAAAACCGCCACTTTGAAAGATCTTTAAACACCGACCAGAATACAAATGCAAAAGCAATATGCAAAGATGGAGATTGATTAAAAGGAGAATCGAATGCTTTTAAAAACGAGAAAGGCAGCTTTAAAATACTGTTGAACACTTCAGGCTTTGTTAATGAAAATCGTAAAGGAACTGCCACGAAAAATATTCCTGCTGTAATGATGACAAAAAGCATTCTCCATGTCAATATTTTTAATTGATGTTTGTCTTTACAGGAAAAAAATACCATGCAGAAAAAAAGCCCGCTTACCATATACGGAATGATCGACAACGGAACGAATGGGATCGACCTCTCGAAGTCAAAAGTGTATGAGGGCACATGATCTAATGAAGAGGCATACCAAGTGGATAGTTTGTACACCATAACGAATACAATCGTGCAGAGTGTTAGTGCAAATGCCTGTTGCCTGATTTTTAATTGCTTTTCAGTCATTTGTTATTTTTTTAAAATCAAGATATTAAATAGTAATCCACCACAACCAGGTAAAGGCTCTTCACTTATCAGCATAATCTTACATTTTTACAATTCAACAATTAAAGTTGCTGTAAAGCTTCAAATAATAAACCACTCCGAGTCGATTTTTGATTCATTATCAATAAAATGAGATGATGTGGTATCTTTTTACATATTTCTTATTATTTTATAAAAAGTTACTTCTCGTTTCCTGATGTATTGAATTATTTTTCAGTCCGAGTATGATTTGATTTCAATTTTTTGCTTTAAATAAGTCAGAGATATGATATTCAGGAATTTACATTGATTGATTACAGAATGAATTTTGACCGATGAATCTAGATCCCACAGAATTATGGAAAACTGCAGATATACAATTTTCTAGTTTTATGATTCAGAAATTCCTGAAACAATTTGTTGAAAAAGGCAGAAGACCTTACCAAAAATATAGTCTTGATTTTGGAAGGCAAAGATGATATGAGATTTAAAATAACAAATCTTTAGACAAATTTTATCATTCAGACCAGTGAATCTTTTTGCCGTCAATGGGTAAAATAACGGAGAACATAGTCCCTTCATTTTTTGAGCTTTGTACCTGAATACTACCGTTATGAAGTTCAATAATTTCTTTACAAAGATAAAGTCCGATCCCAAATCCCGCTATCGATTTACTGTTAATATCTTTTACTCGATAATAGCGCTCAAATATTCGCTGCTGATCATCTACAGATATTCCTATTCCTTGATCCAGAACATTCATTTTTAAACTGTTATCATTTATTGTTAAATATTCAACTGTGATAACCGTTTCGAAAGGTGAATACTTGATCGCATTTCCTATCAGGTTGTGTAGTACTTGCGATATCTTTTCACGGTCAGCATATATTATAGTTGGCTCAGATGATTTAAAAATAAATTTGTGGGTATGGTTTGTGGTAAGTATTTCGTCCTCAATATCGGAGAACAATAATTGTAAATCAAAGCTCGTTTTTTCAATGTGCAATTGCCCGGAATCAAGTCTTGATACGTTAAGAAAACCATTGATCATATTATTCATATAATCAGTCTGCTTCAATGATTTTTCAAGTATACTTTGCTGCATTGCGTTTTCTCTATTGACTTCCATTCGCTGTAAAATCTGAATATATCCTTTAATGGATGTGAGTGGAGTCTTAAGCTCATGACTAACCATTCCCATGAAATCATCTTTTCTTTCTTCCTCTTTTTTTTGTTCTGTAATATCTCTGAGGGTACCGTTGAGGCTTATCGGATTGCCTTCATTATCGTGAAAAGCCCTGCCATTGGCCTGTATCAGCCTTAATTTTTTATCTACTTTATTTTGGATCGTATATTCTATAAAATAATGGCCATCAGAATCTTTGTCAAGTGCTTTAGTGATAGCTGTAATAACGCGGTCACGGTCTTCAGGCAAGATGATCTCTAATGCAAGAGAAAGGTCCAAATTTTGTTCTGAAGAGAGGCCAAACCAGGTTTTAAGCAGATTATTTCCTGAAAAGAGGTTCGTTTCAGGTTGATAATAAAATGTAGCAAGTTCGCCAGCATCTATGGCAAGTGCCAACATTTGCTGATCATCTTCATTCTTGCGTCGCTCCAAAACCTGTTGTGTAATTTCTTCAAGAATGATAAGAACTCCCTCAATATCGCCGCTTTCGGAAAAAATCGGTTGATATATAGAGTTTACTATCGCTTCTCTCAATCCATCTTTATGTCGCAATTTAACCACAAACTCGCTGTTGATTTGAGGTTTTCCGCTTCGGTAAACTTCTTTAAGCCAACTATTGACAGGCTGACCCTGTAATTCCGGGCGGGCGTCAGCATGCGGGTAGCCAATTACTTCCGATTCTGTGCGTCCCCATATGGTAAGAATGGCCGGGTTTGCAATTTCAATGATATGTTCAGGTCCTTTCAGCATGGCTATTCCAACCGGGGCCTGCTCAATGATCGTCCGTATATATTCCCTGCTTTGGGCAAGCTGTTTTATATAATTGTTAAGCTCTTCGTTAGTTGAGGTCAGCTCTTCAAGTGTGGCAGCCATCTCCTCATTGAGTGCATGCTCTCTTTCTTCTTTCTGATGTATTTGTTGTAAAAATTCACGACGAGAAGTTACCTCAAGTGCAGTATTGACGATACACCAAGTTTCATTATTATGGTCTGTAAGTGCTTTATATTCGTAGTCAAAATAATCCAGCACTTCCTCACCGTTTTTTATTAGTTTTGCAGGAGCCTCCTGTACCGAATAAGTTTTACCGGTACGCCAAACCTCTTGTAATAACTCTAAAAATGGTTGCCCTTCAAGTTCCGGAATTGCCTCCATTAATGGTTTACCTATGACAGATGAGTTTTTGCCCCATAGAGCCAACATGCCCTGATTTGCAAACTGTATAATCATATCTTCACCAGAATAAATGGCAGTCGGTGACGGAGATGACGTTAATGCTCGGAGGATCAAATCTGGATCAAAGCTTTTATAAGACATAGTTTCTTGGGTAATCATATATTAAACAAAGATAGCAAAAGTCTTTTTATCGCTGTTCAACAATCGTTTTTTGATTTTGTTTTTAATCTATTCAAAATAATGATCAACCATCATCTATGTGCTCTTACATAAGGCTAAAAATCGAATTATAATTCTGTAAATCTGATTCCAATATTTCCTTTTTTGTGTCATACACTAGGAAATACCTCCACCCGATGCACATCTTTACAATACAATGTATATACTTCAAACCAAGGAGTAATCATCAAAGGCAATAAGCTCCAAAAAAATATGAAAAAAAATTATCAGAAAAACTTGTAGGTATTTAGGAAATTTCCTAAATTTGTTTCATGGAATTATTAGAAGTTATAAAATCATTATCCAATGAGACCCGTTTAAATATTCTTAAATGGCTCAATGATCCTTATGCACATTTTCCGGCAGAAGAATTGGGTGAGGAAACAGCTGAATTAGGAGTTTGCGTCTCTGATATCGCCAAAAAGGCAGGTATGGCAATACCGACCGTATCTGAACATTTAAAAACTATGTCAGGTGCTAATATTGTGATTGCCACAAGAAAAGGACAATGGACCTATTATAAAAGAAATGAAAAAACAATTCAGGATTTCGCAATTCTGATAAAAGATCAATTATAAAAAAATTTATATTAATATTTAGGTATTTACCTAATTAACTAAACTTATTATGAAAGCAGCAATGTTAAAAGAATTCGGTTCTGTAGAGAAATTCGAAATTGTGGAAATTCCAATGCCACAACCAGGCTCTAAGGAAGTGTTAGTCAGAGTTATGGCAAGTTCTGTGAATCCGCTGGATTTTCAGGTGCGTCGAGGAGATTATAAAAATGAACTGACATTACCGGTTATTACAGGTCATGATGTTTCCGGAGTGATCGTGGAAATAGGTTCCGGAGTCGAAAATTTTAAAGTCGGTGACGAGGTTTATTATACTCCCGAGATTTTTAAGGGACAAGGAAGTTATGCGCAGTATCATGTCGCCAATGAATCAATTATGGGGCTTAAACCTAAAAACATCAGCCATCTTGAAGCAGCGACACTCCCTTTGGCAGCAGGTACAGCCTGGGAAATGCTGGTTACAAGAGCACAACTAAAAATTAACCAGACTATCTTGATTCACGGTGGCGCCGGAGGTGTAGGAATTCCTACCATACAAATTGCTAAAGCGATGGGTGCAACGGTATTTACTACTGCCCGAAAGGTACATCATCAATTTCTAACTGAATTGGGTGCCGATTACGTAATTGACTATGAAAATGAAAATTATCTGGATACTATCATGCAGTTAACAGATAACAAAGGTGTGGATGTTATCATTGATACTTTGGGAGGCAATACACTTTCTGACAGCGGTAAAATACTCAGTCAGATGGGACAGGTCGTTACATTGGTGGATATTGAAAAACCTCAGAATCTCATTGAAGCATGGGGTAAAAATGCAACCTATCATTTTGTTTTTACACGACAGAATAGAAATAAAATGGACGAATTGACCAAATTGGTGGAAAACAAAAAACTAAAGCCTGTTGTAAATAAAGTATTCCCTTTAGAGGAAATTGGTAAAGCCCACAGCTTACTGGAAACAAGAGTTGGCGATAAAGACTTTTACGGTAAAATAGGGATACATATTGACAATTAAAACATTACTGATAGAGATAAGTGATGAATAATCAACAGATTTTAAAAACCCGTGAAAATCATCTTTAAGAAGAACAGATTGTTATTAAATTGTTTTGACAGAACAATTAAAGGGTTAAAGATGAGTTGCATGATTTTACTTCGTACTTTTATGCGCCTTAAATAGGTAAAGATTTTTAAGCTGTTATATTATAAACATCTTTTAAAATAAAAAAACAACACTGCCAACAGAATGGAAAACTTCGTCAAATTTATCAGACAAACCATCAGCATTGATGAAAGTGAGTTGAATATTGTGCTTTCAAGATGCAGAAAAAAATCAGTTCCAAAAGGAACACTCGTCCTTAAAAAAGGACAGATTGCCAGTCAGTATTTTTTTATTGTTTCCGGTGGTTTACGATTTTTTTATGAGGGAGTAACCAGTGAAAATACAACCTGGGTCGTTTTTAAAAATGAATTTTTTACAGAAATTTCAAGCCTCAATCCGCAGAAACCAACAAGGTTCAATATTATTGCAATAGAAGACACAGACCTTATCGTCATCGCTAAAAAAGATATGGATTTTCTGTACGGCCACATCCCTGTATGGCATGAGTTCGGCAGGAAAATATGGGAAGAAACCACGGTACGGATGATTGATCAGATCTTAAATTTTCAGACACTTACTGCTGAAGAAAGGTATCTGGAATTTATCAATACACCGGAGATCCTACAAAAAATTCCTGTAAAGCAATTAGCCAGTGTATTAGGCATCACACCTAATGCTCTGAGCAGAATAAGAAAAAATATCCGATAAAGCATTTACTACCAGATGGTAGTTTTGCCCGCAAAAAGACCATCTATCTTTGTGTCAACAAATAAAACCGACATGAACGTAATTTCAAATCTTACAGCAGACCACTATTCGGATGATGAATTGATTAAGAATCTTCCGGGCTTCGAAAACAAATACATTACCGTAAATGGTATCCAACTACACTATGCAGAAGGCGGCAAAGGAAAACCCTTAATCTGTCTCCCTGGTTGGCCACAAACCTGGTATTCATTACAACCCGTAGCAATGGAGTTGGCTAAAGAATACCGGGTTATTATTGTTGATCTCAGAGGCATGGGAACATCAGGAAAACCCGAATCAGGATATGATAAAAAGACAATGGCTACCGATATTCGTCAGTTGGTGAAGCACTTAGGTTTTGAGAAAGTGAGTTTAATGGGACACGACATCGGTGGAATGGTCGCAATGAGTTTTGCATTTAACTTCCCCGAAGCTACAGAAAAACTGATCGTTCTCGATGGTTCGCATCCAAGTGAAGGACTGTATCAAATGCCACTCATACCGGCACAAGGCACTTTTAATGAAAAAATGAATGCGGATATGCCTTACGCATGGTGGATGGGATTCAATCAGGTTAAGGGTTTGCCGGAACAATTGCTGGAAGGTCGATTCCACCTCCTGCAGGATTGGCTTTTTGAATATGTGATGATTGATGCAGATAAAATGACCAGCCTCGAAAGAGCTGTCTACGCAGCAGCTTACAACGATAAAGATAGCATCAGAGCATCCAATGCGTGGTACCAGACTTTTCATCAGGATATAGAGCACGCCAAGCAATATCAGAAACTGGCTATGCCTGTTTTAGGAATCGGAAGTTACATCAGCTACAATTATATGAATTATGGACTTCCTTTTGTTGCTTCTGATCTAAAAGTCGTTGGGATTATGGACAGCGGACATTATTTATTTGAAGAAAAACCACAGGAAGTGCTCGACATAGTATTACCTTTTTTAGCATCGTAAAATATATACTTATGAAAAAGAAAATTTTAGTTGCAGGTGCAACAGGCAATTTAGGAAACAGAATTTGTAGAGAATTACTTCAGCGAGGCGCATCCGTCAAAGCAATTGTTCGAGAATCAACGGATACAGATAAAATAGAAGTTCTTGAAGAACTGGGTGTTGAAGTTAAGATCATTGATCTAAATGACATTGATGCCATCTCTGCAGAATGTAAAAATGTCGAATGCGTTGTTTCAGCAGTTGCGGGATTGGGAGACGTCATTATTGATCTGCAAAAAAAAATACTAGACGGAGCCATCAAAGCTGGTGTACCCAGATTTATCCCGTCTGATTTTTGTACTGATTACAATGACTTACCGGAAGGCGAAAACAGAAATTTTGATCTAAGAAGAACTTTTAAAAAATATATAGACCAATCCCCTATCCAGGCTACATCTATTTTTAATGGATGTTTCGCAGATATTTTAAAATATAACACACCCATGCTTAACCTGAAGGATAAAAGTATTGGGTATTGGGGAGATAAGGCAGATTGGAAATTAGATTTTACAACAATGGATAATACAGCATCTTTCACGGCAGAAGCTGCGTTGGATGATACCACACCTAGAAATATGCAGATTGCCAGTTTTCAGATAAGCCCGAATATGATTTCTGATGATGTAAAAAACATAACCGGACAAGAATTTCAATTACATCAGATGGGAACATTAGAAAATTTCGCACAATATATCAAAAAACAAAGAGAAGATAATCCGGCAGGTGAAAATGAATTGTACGCAAAATTCCAGCAGGGACAGTATATGTATTCAATGTTTACAACACAGCACACTGATCTTGCAAATGATCGTTATAAAAGTATCGTCTGGACTACAAGTATCGAATATTTAAAAACATTTTTACAATAATCATTCCTTATATAATCCTTTGACAGCTTATCCAAAATCTGAGTACTTTGTATAATTGGCGGAAGGTTATAATGCATTTGAAAATTATCAGCACCACCATCGATATTCATATTAAATAGCACTTAACACCTTCAAAATATGATGTATATCTTCCAATAAATGATTTGAGTATAGAACTATCGAGGTAAAACTTCAATAAAACCGCTTTTTTACAGGTGGTTTTTTCTTTTGTCATTGAAAATTAAATTTACTTAAATCTTATACTTTAAAAATCGAAGTTAAAAAAAAAGATTATTTTTGTACACGAAAAAAATTGTTGTTTATGGGAGAATCTATAATTTAGCATAACCATATCACAACAATTTAAAAGGACATCATATGAGAAAATTTATTCTATTATTTGCCTGCATATTTGGCGTTACTGCTTTTTCGCAAATTAAGGTGCTTAAAAATCAGACCTTAGTGGAAATCGGTAAAGAAAATTCTGTAGGCTTATACAAAAAAGAAAACAAATTCACCATCAATTATCAGGACATCAATACAAGTAACCTGAATACATTCAGATCATTTTCATTTTTGGATATGAACGGAGATGTTTATGAACTTTACAAATTGGTTACTGACGGTTTTATCGATGAACCGACGGGAAACGTCACTCTGGAGCTTCCTAATGACATTATAGAACTTCATTACGAAAAAAACTATGGTCAGCCGACAGTACAGTTTATTCAGTTTATCAATAAAAATAAAAAATACACTGGTAAATCTCAGTTTTTAAACAAAAAACAGATTGATAAAATTTTCGGAATTGGCACTACAAAAGCTGCTTTATACAAAAAACCCTTACCCAATAAGGTGAATACTGCTTCTAATGTATCAAATACCCAGACTTATGTAGAAGAAAAACCTGCTGTTGCAACACCTGCATCTACTCCAGCAAAGAAAAAGAAATCCAGAAAATAACATTTATTTTTTAATAATATCCAACTCATTCTCTGTGAATGAGTTTTTTTATTTTTATTTTTGTACAAAGATTATTCTAAAATTATGTCTCTTCAAGTAATCAATTTAACTAAAAAGTTTGCCGATCAAACTGCGCTCAACAATATTAATATTTCGATCGAAAAAAACGAAATCATCGGTCTTCTCGGACCCAACGGAGCCGGAAAATCTACCTTGATGAAATCTATTGTCGGTGCTTTGAAAATAGATGAAGGTGAAATTATTTTTAATGGAAAAAACATTTCCGAACATGAGATTGAGGCTAAAAAAAATATAGGTTTTTTACCTGAAAACAATCCTTTGTACTTAGAAATGTATGTAAAAGAATATCTTCAGTTTGTGGCAAATATTCACAAAATTTCTGAAACCAGAGTAGATGAAGTAATAGAATTGGTAGGAATAACCCCGGAAAAATCTAAGAAAATCGGTCAGCTTTCTAAAGGTTACAAACAGAGAGTGGGTTTAGCTCAGGCAATTATTCACCAACCGGATTTATTGATTTTAGACGAACCAACCAATGGTTTGGATCCCAATCAGATTATTGAGATCAGAAACGTAGTAAAAGAGATCGGTAAAGAAAAGACGGTTTTACTTTCCACACACATCATGCAAGAGGTTGAAGCATTGTGTTCAAGAGTGATATTAATACATAAAGGAAATATTTTACAGGATTGTGCAATTGAAGAATTCAAAGGAAAATTTGATAGTTTGGAAGAGGCTTTTGCGAGTTATACCCAGTCTGAAACTATTTCTTAATTGGCTCTAAATTTGATCCTCTTAAGATAATTAATTTAAACTGAAAAAAAATGATTAAAAAAATTATACTTGGTGCCTATTTACTACCTATTTTATCTTTTGCCCATGTGAATGAAAATAGTTTTTATTCTGCAGAAAAAATCACCATTAATAAAGACAAGCAACCTCAGGAAAAAGTACCAAAGACGGTTATTATTAAAACCAAAAAGTTTAAAATAAGAATTGACAAACAACCTAACGGAAATTACCTGTATCAATCTTGGGGAGCCAATACAAAAATCACTGCAAAACCAAGTATGATTGTTGCGGATGGTGAATTGATCCCAGATGGAACCGGAGGAAACTACTATTTTGAATTTAATAACAACGGAACTCTTTATCAGGTGTGGAGAAACTATTTAACCAATTCCTCAAAAAAAGCACCTTATACATTAGTCGTAATCGGCGAAAATGGTGAAACCTTGGTAAGACAGGATGCGCAGGTTGTCAAAAATTAATAATTTTTAATGAAATTCAATTATAATTCCTAATTTTCTGATTAGGATTTTTTATTTTAAATAGATAGCACATGCAATTTACAGTAAAAGCAAATTTAATAGATATTATTTCAAGAGAAATTTATCCCGCAGAAATATCTATTGTAAACAGGAAAATCACTCTGATAAAAAGAATTGAAGAGAAATTACATACATACATTTTACCTGGGTTTATCGATGCTCATGTACACATAGAAAGCAGTATGCTTGTTCCTTCAGAATTTGCACGCATCGCTGTAAAACACGGAACTGTAGGAACAATTTCTGATCCTCACGAGATCGCTAATGTTTTAGGCATCTCCGGTGTAGATTATATGATCAACAATGCACAGAAAGTACCTTTTCATTTCTATTTTGGTGCTCCGTCATGTGTTCCTGCAACTCAATTCGAAACTGCAGGAGCTGTAATTGATTCTGATGATATTGATGAATTATTAGGCAGAAAAGAAATTGTTTACTTAGCAGAAATGATGAATTTTCCGGGTGTTATTTATAATGATGAGGAAGTTTTAAAAAAACTAGATCATGCTAAAAAGCACAACAAACCCATTGACGGCCATGCTCCGGGATTGATGGGTGAAAATATGAAAACTTATTTCGATGCGGGAATAACTACAGACCATGAATGTTTTGGTTATGATGAAGCTCTTGAAAAACTACAACATGGCATCAAAATAATGATCAGGGAAGGAAGCGCTGCTAAAAATTTTGATACGCTCATTCCATTATTAAAAGATTTTCCTGATCAGATCATGTTTTGCTGTGACGACAAACATCCCGACAACTTGATTGAATCACATATTAATGACCATGTAAAACGTGCATTGAAAGCAGGTCATGATTTATATAACGTACTTCGTGCAGCATCTTTCAACGTTATCAAGCATTATAATTTACCCATTGGTTTGTTGCAGATTGGTGATAATGCAGATTTGATTGAAATTGATAACACTGAAGATTTCAATATTTTAAAAACATACATTAATGGCGAATTGGTAGCAGAAAACGGAGAATCATTCATTCAATCTGTTGATGCTCCGATTGTTAATAATTTCCATTGCCATTTTAAAAAGCCTTCTGATTTTAAAATGAAGAGTGAAGGCGAAAAAATTCGGGTAATAGAAACTCTGGACGGTCAACTCATCACTCATGAAATTCAGACAGATACAGTAAAGATCAATGGGTTTGCAGAATCTGATATCGAAGAAGATATCCTGAAAATCGCAGTCATCAACCGGTATCATGACGCTCCTGTTTCCATTGCTTTTATTAAAAACTTTGGTTTAAAAAATGGAGCCATCGCATCTTGTGTTACCCATGATTGCCACAATATCGTTGTTGTTGGAACAAACGATGATGATATTTGTAAAGCCGTCAATGCAATCATCAAAGCAAAAGGTGGGATTTCTTTAGCCACAGAAACTGAAGAACTGGTTTTAGAATTGCCCATTGCCGGAATTATGACCCATCTTCCTGCTGAAGAAGTTGCCGCATCCTACATTAAACTAGACAGACGGGCAAAAGAACTCGGTAGTAAACTGAGAGCGCCTTACATGAGCTTATCTTTTATGGCGTTATTGGTTATTCCGGAATTAAAATTGAGCGACAAAGGATTATTTAACGGTAAAAGTTTTGAGTTTACAGACGTTTTTGTGAACTAAAAAATAGGTGGTAAATCTTATATATTCCTAAATAATTATCAAATTTAAAATGAATATCTTCACAAAAAAACCACAGAAAAAAATCTGTGGTTTTTTATTATTTAAAATTGGATCTATCAAATTAAATATGAATTACTTCGCCGTAAGCAGCAGCAGCGGCTTCCATAATTGCTTCAGAAACCGTTGGATGCGGGTGAATAGATTTGATGATTTCGTGACCTGTAGTTTCAAGTTTTCTTGCAACAACAGCTTCAGCAACCATATCTGTAACACCTTCACCAATCATGTGACAACCTAGCCATTCGCCATATTTAGCATCAAAAATTACTTTTACAAAACCGTCTGTGTTTCCGTTTGCAGTCGCTTTACCACTTGCAGAAAGAGGGAATTTACCTACTTTGATTTCGTAACCTTTTTCTTTTGCCTGCTTTTCTGTAAGACCAACAGAAGCAACTTCAGGGTGACAATAAGTACATCCCGGAATATTGCCATAATCAATCTTTTCAACATGCAGTCCTTTGATTTTTTCTACACAAGTAATCCCTTCTGCTGAAGCAACGTGTGCCAAAGCCTGAGTCGGGATGATATCACCGATTGCGTAATAACCGGGAACCGAAGTTTCGTACCATTCGTTCACTAAAACTCTGCCTTTATCTGTCTGGATTCCCACTTCTTCAAGACCAATGTTTTCGATGTTTGCAGCAATACCAACTGCAGACAATAAAATATCAGCTTCAAGAGTAATTTCTCCTTTTGCAGTTTTTACTTTAGCTTTCACACCTTCTCCGCTTGTATCAACACTTTCTACAGAAGCATTGGTCATGATCTCAATTCCTGTTTTTTTCAAAGATTTCTCTAAGTGTTTTGAGATTTCTTCATCTTCTACAGGAACGATGTTTGGCATAAATTCTACAACGGTAACTTTCGTACCCATTGTGTTATAAAAATCGGCAAACTCAACTCCTATCGCACCAGAACCTACAACAATCATAGATTTTGGCTGCTCAGGAAGAGACAATGCCTGTCTGTATCCTATTACTTTTTTACCGTCTTGTGGAAGGTTGGGCAATTCTCTTGAACGGGCTCCTGTAGCAATGATGATGTTTGCTCCTGAATATTCAGTTATTTTCCCATCTTTATCTGTTACAGAAACTTTTTTATCTTTTTGCACTTTTGCAGTTCCTAAAATAACATCGATCTTGTTCTTTTTCATCAAAAACTCAATTCCTTTGCTCATTTTAGACGCTACTCCGCGGCTTCTCTGGATTACGTTTGGAAACTCAAAACTAGCCTCCACTTTGTTTAAACCATAATCTTCAGCATGATTGATATAATGAAAAACCTGAGCAGACTTCAACAAAGCTTTCGTTGGAATACATCCCCAATTCAGGCAGATCCCCCCCAAATTTTCTTTCTCGATAATTGCAGTTTTAAAACCCAACTGTGCTGCTCTGATTGCTGTAACATATCCACCAGGACCACTTCCGATGACAATAATATCGTAATTCATTAGCTTAAAATTTTTATGCGAATTTACGGAAAAATATTGGATGTTTTGCGTTTCAAACAATGGATGTGGCAACGCTTTAAAAGTTTTTGATTTATTCTTAAACCTAAAAAAGAGAACGCATTTGCATTCTCTTTACATTTTTGAGTATTTAAATAATAATTGATCTCATTATCTTGTACTTCTCAAAAGTCTTTTTTCATTCTGATACCTTAGATTTAAAGCTTTTAACTGCTCATTCTTCATCTTTTTGGTTGCAACGGGATGGTTCATAATCAATCTCTTTTCTGATCTGTATCGTTTATCCAATTCACTTGCTTTACTGTTTGCTAATTGGGTTTTTGAAGGATGTGGCGGAGCGGGCGGACGTTTTTGACCGTAAGCACTGAATGACAATCCGACTAATAAAACTGTTGATATAAATAACTTTTTCATAATATTTAAATTTTGAGAATGAAACCCATTCATTCCTATTTATTACTAATATTACATATTTCGTACCACATTGTAAGATCATTACAAAAAAAATCTTTAAAATCTATTGATAACTTATTTTTCTAATAACTGTGACTTTATCCTTTAAATTAAATTCGTAAAAGTAACTTCAATTGTAGGATAAGAAAAATGAAACCCGTTTTTTATCAATTTTTCAGGATATACGTTTCTGCTTTTCAACAACAGTTCAGTTTCTGTTTTTAAGAAAATTGATGCCACTTCTAGTTGCCAAACCGGAGCATTTAATCCAAAAGGAACTTTCATTTCTTTTCTTAATTTTCTCATGAATTCTTCGTTTGATAAAGGGTTTGGAGCAGTTACATTAATTTCGCCTGAGATATTTTCATTTTCGATAATAAACTCTACCGCTCTGCAAAAATCGTCAATATGAATCCAGCTTACCTTTTGTTCTCCTCTTCCCTGTTTTCCGCCCAAACCTAATTTGGTAATCATTTTTAGTTTCGTAAAAGCTCCGCCATTATTTCCTAAAACAATAGAAGTTCTTAACGCAACTTTTCTCACATTTTCATTATCAGTTTTAAAAAATTCCTGTTCCCAGCTTTTGCAAATATTCATAGAAAAATCGTCGCCTGTCATTCCGTTTTCTTCTGTATTCAAATAGGTTTCTGAATGAGTATAAATGGTTGCAGAACTTGCATTCAACCAGATTTTGGGTTTATTATCACATTGATCAATGGCTTGCTGAAGAACTTTTGTACTTTCAATTCTTGAAGTATAAATTTCATGTTTGTTTTTTTCGGTATATCGACAATCTACAGATTTTCCTGTGAGATTAATTAAAACATCAGATTTTTCCAGGAGATTTCTCCAGTCGCCTAATGTTTTTGCATCCCAGAGAATTTCGTTTTTACGTTTCGGATTTCTTGTGAGAATATAAACTTCGTTTCCTTTTTCTGTAAAGTAATTTTTGAGATTTTCACCAAGAAAACCTGTTCCGGCTGCGATGATTATTTTCATGATTTTTGGGTTAAATTAAGTTTAATATTTTAAAATATCCAGATGTTATTTCTAATTTTTATTTCTAATGGATTAGATCATCTCGTTCAGCGAATTCTTTAATAATTGCATTTCTTTCTAACAAGAAATTTTTCATGTAGTTTTCAAGAAATATTGTATTGAAAAGTTTTCCGATCATTCCGAATGGTGATTCAAATTCAAAAATATCTGTCATGATTGTATCTTCGCCTTCCTGCTTAAAAATATGTTGATGTTTTAAGGATTTAAAAGTACCTTTTATCATTATATCAGTGAATTGAAATGGTTTTTCCATGCTGATGATTTTTGAAGTATGTGTCTGATAAAATCCCAAATGTTTGGCTCGCCATGTTACCGTTTCATCCTTTTCAATCAACCCAGAAATTCTTCCTGCAATTGCTTTTTCTCCGGTTTTAAAAGTTGATTTCTGGTGAAGATCAATGTCTCTTGCTAAGTCGAAAACGTTGTCAATATCGGCTTTAATGAAAGTTTCTAAATAAATTCTAGACATACAAAAATATTAATGTGATAAGTACCACTGTTCTGAAAATCATCCAGGAAATTGTAGGAAGGAGATTTAATTTTAAAATTCTGCATCTTCGTAAATGCTCTAAAAACATGATGAAAACAACAATTCCAAAATACATTACTGACGAAATTGAATTTAGATTTAAAAATAAGGCAGGTATCAAAAGTATAGTTCCGAGCAATGATACCGTCATCATATTGCCAAGATAATCCCAGATTTTATCTTTTAAATATGTTCTTAAAAAAATCGTCTGCCATAGAATCTGACCTAAACAAATCATCAATTCTCTGGTAAAATTTTGGTTCAGACCTAAATCTAATTTCGTTGAAAATAAACTTAAAACATATCCTGAAAAAATCACTACGAAACCCATATAAACCAATCTGTATTTTAGATTAAGATCTGGAACGCAAGATTGTTTTGCATCATCATTTTCTGACGGAATAATCTGTTTTCGGTTGTAAGATACGAAGGAATACAGCTTTTTGAAAAACCAATAGAGCGGCTTTATCCGGGCAATTTTATCTAAAATCGGAAATGAATTCCCTATGATTAAAAGCAAACTGTCGATGCCATAAACAACTCTGTTTTGATTGTGATCAACTAAGGCGATTTCGTTTTTGGATCGGTTGAAATCAATCAGATTTTTATTTCTAAAACTCAAATCAGTAAAGGCTTCTCTTCCGTTTTCATCCAGCATTCCGGATTGTATGAAACCTTTTGAGTAAATGTTGCACATAGGACATTGGTTGTCGTAGATGAGGGTGTGGTTTTTAAGCTTTTTCATGATTTTTTGATTCTAATTCTCTAAATTTTTCATAGTCACTGCTACAAATTAAATAATAGCATATTGCAAGGAAAGGTGTTCCTAACAAACCAAAATATAATATTAGTGACCATACTTCACTAAGAAACTCATTTGAGAATTTAGAATTTCTGGCCAATAATAGCGAAGCAAAACTTAACAGATAAATCATACTAATTATATAGTAAATTTTAAACAACAGCCGTTTTGAATAGCTTTTCGAAAAAAATCTTATGTTTGAACTTATTACATGATTTAAAGCCAATAGAAAGTAGAATATGAGGCAAATTCCTTTTTGAAACAATAAATCAAGTAAAAGAGCAATAAAGAATAAGGCTACAATTACAGTTTGGATATTGAAGTCTATAACGATAATTTTTTTCATGGCAATTAATTTTAAAAGTTTACTCTTTTCGTTTTTCCTCCGAAATAAAAAATGAGGATTAAATGAATGATTAAGTTTTTCATAATTATAATATTTTCAGTAATTATTGAAAGTTAATTTGAAATAAAAAAGGTTTTAAACCCTATATTTATCTCATCTGATAATTTCTGATTGTAAAAAATCCGTAGATTAAATAATACAAATTGAAAAGTATACCTCCGATCTGCATAAAATATAACGTAAAGAACATTCCAGCTTTAAACTGGGTCAAGAAATAAAGTAAAAGAAAAAATGAAATAACCCCAAAAAAATAATATTTATGGAACTTGCTAGCAGTAAGAGATACTCTGATAATGAAACCTAATAAATTTGCAATTCCTACAAAAAATAAAGCAAGGAAAATTTCATTTATTTGGTCTTTTTGGAAGTAATCATTAATAAGATAAATAATGCTTCCGATGGTCAATAAAATTTGAAAAGCCAATTCTGTAATTAAAATTTTCAGTTTCATGATTATATTTTTATTTGTTGATTAAATATTTTTATTACTATATTTTCAGTAATTATTGAAAGTTGATTTTAAATAAAAAAGGTTTTTACACCTTTCTACTTTAATAAGTTGGTTATTTTTCCAACCAGCCAGTGATCGTCACTTTTTATGGCGAGATCCATAATATTATTAATTTTGCTCGTGACGTTGCTAAAATCATCCATCAATTTTATAAATTCTTTAGCTTCTGCAGAATCATTGTCTTCTATGTTTTTTAATTCTTCCAGAAAAGAAACAACAGGTTCAATTTCTCTTTTTCTTCGCTCTTTTGTAATTTGCTTAAACAAAAACCAGACATCTTTTTCTGCAGTGAAATATTCTTTTCGGTCACCTTTGATAAACTCTTTTTTTACAATTCCCCAGTCCATCAATGCTCGAAGATTCATATTGGCATTCCCTCTTGAGATCTCAAGCAGTTCCATAACCTCATCTGTGGAGAGTGGTTTTCCGTTTGCCAGAAGCAAAGCATGAACTTGCGCCATGGTACGATTAATTCCCCAACTCGTCGCAAATGTTCCCCAGGTCTGAATGTATTTTTCTTTAGCTTCTGAGAGTTTCATTATATTTGATTTAAATTTCTATTACAAATATAATAATAGTTTTTGAATTTTCAATAATATTTGAAAGTTTATTTTTAAATAAAAACAGACATTCTTTAGAATGTCTGTTGAACTCTATTTTTGAATTGCTTTGTAGCTTTCAACCAGTCTTACAAATTCAGACCTGTAACCTTCATTATCATTTCCTTTTCCTTTTTTAGAAAGCTTTTCAATCTCAGTAAGATTTTTATTTTTAATTAAATCTGAATTTCTTAAAACCAAACCAAACCATGCAACAGAAGAGGCAAAATTAAAATCTTCACTCGCTGAAGAGATGCTTTCATTAGAATTTTTAACAATCTGAATAATCTCCGAACTCGTATCACCGTCAGGTTTTTTATATCTGAATTTCACGGTTGCCAGTTCATCATTAAAATTTTCATCACTTGTGTTTTTAGTATATTTCAAATTATTTTCTTTTGGTAAAAACTCAGACTTCACATCATTCGGAATGACTTCGTACAGAGCGGTAACTGTATGACCACTTCCCAATTCGCCGGCATCTATTTTATCGTTGGTAAAATCTTCATTTTTCAGTTTTCTATTTTCATAGCCTATTAATCTGTATGATTTTACAAATTCCGGGTTAAACTCAATCTGAATTTTCACATCCTTCGCAATCGCATACATACTTCCTGCAAACTCTTTTCCGAGAAATTTATTAGCTTCCTGCATATTGTCTATGTAAGCGTAATTTCCGTTGCCTTTATCTGCCAAAGTTTCCATTCGATTATCTTTAAAATTTCCCATTCCGAATCCTAAACAAGTAAGAAAAACTCCAGATTTTCTTTTCTCTTCAATTAGAGTTCCCAAATCTCCTGTAGAAGATGTTCCTACATTAAAATCTCCGTCTGTTGCGATAATCACACGATTGTTTCCTCCTTTGATGAAGTTTTCCTGAGCCAATTTGTAAGCCAGCTCAATTCCTGCTCCGCCCGCTGTGCTTCCACCCGCCTGAAGGTTTTCCAAAGCATTAAGAATTTTATCTTTTTCTCTCGCTGATGTGGGTGGCAAAATCATTCCTGCACTTCCTGCATAGACTACAATACCAACTTTATCTTGCGGTCTTAGCTGATCTAAAAGAACTTTAAAAGAAGATTTTAATAATGGTAATTTATTCGGTTCATTCATAGAACCGGACACATCAATCAAAAAAACAAAGTTTGAACTCGGCAACTTATCCATCGGAATATTTTTTCCCTGCAAACCTATTTTTAATAATTTATGTTTCGTATTCCATGGTGCGTCGTTGTATTCTGTATTAATAGAGAATGGTTGTCCGTTTGTAGGTTGTGGGTAATTATATTTGAAATAATTGATCATTTCTTCAATTCTTACTGCGTTTTTA
Organism: Chryseobacterium sp. AC405b; assembly: GCF_979258685.1. Classification (NCBI taxonomy): domain Bacteria; kingdom Pseudomonadati; phylum Bacteroidota; class Flavobacteriia; order Flavobacteriales; family Weeksellaceae; genus Chryseobacterium; species Chryseobacterium sp. AC405b. The sequence goes on along the minus strand of NZ_OZ409877.1, from coordinate 2,152,807 downwards.
TTCACTCTTTCTCCGTTACTAATCATTCTCCGGATGTTGGAATATGCCGCATTATCAACATCAATCGAAAAAGTAGAAACCGACTGATTTTTAGTTAATTCAAAACGATTTTCTACAAAAGCATCATATTCTTCTGTGTTATTTTGCTGAATTTGCTTAGAGTTATTAATACTGTCCTGAACTTTTTGAATTTTCTCAAGAGCTTTTCTTTCTTTACGTGAAAGTTTTTTGGTTTTAATGATAATTACTCCATTTAAAGCACGGTTTCCGTATATGGCAGTTAATGATGATTCTTTTAAAACGTTAACACTCTCAATAGAATTAGGATCTATTTTCTGGATCACATCTACACTTTGAATCATACCATTTACAATATATAATGGCTGATCACTTCCATTTAAACTACTATTTCCTCTGATAATAATGGGCGTTGAGGAACCGGGAGCTCCTTCGCCAGTCTCCATATTGAAACCTAAAGTTGTACCAATTAAAGTCCTTGATATATTGTTATTTTGTTTATGCTCATTTCTAATATTATTATAATCAATCTTCGCTGATCTTGGAGTTCCAGAAATAGTATTTACTGCTAAACCAGCAACCTCGCCTTGTAATGAATTTAAAAAACCTTGACTCGGACGATTTTCTAATTGTTGAGCATTCACTATTGTTGAACTTCCCTTATGTCTTAATTGAGTTTTACTATATCCTAAGACAACTACTTCCTCAATATTTTTTTCTTTAAAACTACTATCTATATGTACTTGTGGAAATGTTTTACTTATATCAATCGGACTTACAGTATTATTTTCATTTCTGCTGAGTATTGATTTTTCTTTTAGAAAAAAATTTGTTTTAATGTCGATATTGTTGAAAACTTCAGCATGTTCGTAAGCTAACTTTTTTTGGTTTTGATACTCTTTTATCTCATCAATTTCTTTCTCAATATTAGATTTCACAGTACTGTCAATCTTCTGAATATTATTCACTTTTGGCGAAACCGTATTTTGAACAATCTGAGGTTTTGAAATATCTGCAACTTCTTTTTTATTGATAAAGTAAAACGCACCCAAACCAATAATCAAACTGGCAGCAATTCCATAGGGAAACCAGATTGGAACAACTTTTTTCTTATCTTCTTTTTTATCTAATTTTTCCTCCACTTTTGTCCAAACTTTGTCGAAACCAGGAAAAGTCGCAGGTTCTTCCAAAGATTGAGAAGCTTCATTGAATTTTTTATCTATATCGTGATTGTTTTCCATTTTGTAAAAGTTTAAATGTTGTGATTGACCAAGAGTTCCTGAAGTTTTTTCCGAGCGAAATTGAGCTGTGATTTTGAAGTGCCTTCGCTGATCGAAAGCATTGTAGCAATCTCTTTGTGCGGATAACCTTCAATGGCAAACAGATTGAAAATCGCTCGGCAGCCTTCCGGAAGAAAATTGAGCAGCTTTAGAATATCTTTCTCAAAAGAAATACTATCCGTTGGAGAGCCTGTAGATTCCACAAACTCTTCATCTAAAGACACATCGAGCGCTTTCATACTTCTCAGTTTCTGCAAACACTCATTGACTGCAATTTTTCTTGCCCAGGCTTCGAAAATATCGTGATTTTGCAGCTGGTTCAGCTTTGTGAAAATTTTGTAGAAAGTATCAGCCAATACTTCTTCAATGTCTTCATCATTTTTAAGATAGCGTTTGCAGACTGTGTACAGCTTGCCCGCCATTTTTTCGTAAACCTTCCGTTGGGCGTTGCGGTCGTTCCGTTGGCATTCTAACAGTAATTCTTTTTCCATAGTCAGGCTTTATACTCTTATAGATGCAGGAAACTTGAGAAAGGTTGTAAACATTGTAAACTTTATTTGAATTTAGTTTAAAAAATTGAGATGAGAGGGATTTATTATTCTTGTTAGATGTAAATATTAGTCAAAAAAAAAACCGCTTCCAAAAAGAAAGCGGTTATAAAATCTAAATTCCCAATTAAAATATCGCAGGATATTGCTGAGGATTTGCTTCATTAAACAAAGCATAAATTCTCTCAACCATATCATCTGAAGATGGCTTACTGAAATAATCTCCATCACTTGCATACGCAGGGCGGTGATCATTTGCAGCAATCGTTAAAGGATCAGAATCTAAGAATCTGAAAGCTTTTTGCTTTTCTAAAATCTGCTGAAGAATAAATGCTGACGTTCCGCCTTCTACATCTTCATCGATTACGACCAATCTGTTGGTTCTTTTCACAGATTCAGCAATTTCATGCGTTAAATCAAAAGGAATCAATGACTGAACATCAATAACTTCTGCAGAAATTCCTAATTTTTCTAGTTCTTCTGCTGCTTCCATCACAATTCTCCAAGTCGAACCGTAAGTGACCAAAGTAACATCTTTACCTTCTTTTGTGACTTCAATTTTCCCTACAGGAACAGTGAATTCGCCCAAATTATCCGGTTGTTTTTCTTTTAATCTGTATCCGTTCAAACATTCAACAATGATTGAAGGATCATCACTTTGAAGCATGGTATTGTAGAATCCGGCAGCTTTCGTTAAGTTTCTCGGAACTAAAACCATAATTCCTTTAGAAAGATTGAGAATTCCCGCCATTGGTGAACCAGAATGCCAAACTCCTTCCAGTCTGTGACCTCTCGTTCTGATGATTACAGGAGCTTTCTGACCGCCTTTTGTTCTATACTGAACTGTTGCCAAATCATCGCTCATTCCCTGTAAACAATACAAGATATAATCTAAATACTGAATTTCAGCAATCGGTCTCAAACCTCTCATTGCCATACCGATTCCCTGACCTAAAATAGTAGCCTCACGAATCCCGGTGTCGGCAACACGAAGTTCACCGTACTTTTCCTGCATTCCTTCAAGACCTTGGTTGACATCACCGATATTTCCGGCATCTTCACCAAAGACTAAAGTTTGAGGATATTTTTCAAATATTTTATCAAAATTATTCCTTACCACTACTCTTCCGTCCACATCTTCAGAAGTTTCAGTATAAACCGGCTTAATTTCTTTTACGTTTTCAGCTTTCCACTGAGACTGAGAATACAAATGAGAAGAATAATTGTCTTTTTCAACTTCAAAAACTTCGTTGTATTTATCCATCAGCTGAGTTCTTTCCGTAGAATTGGTTCCTCTTGTTGCCAACAAAGATTTTCTGATCAAATGAAAGACATCTTTCTTTGCTTTCGAAACCAATTTATTATATTGATTAACATACACTTCAATTTCGGAATGTTTTTCTTTCAGGTTTTCTACCAAAGGTAAAACTGAGAATGCTAATTCGGTAATTGTTTTTTGGTAATTTTCCCAGGCAGCTTTCTGTCCGTTTTTTACATTTTTCTTTGCTTCTTCATCGATGGCATCTAGTTCTTCAACGGTTGCAATGATTTCTTCATTTCCTTCAATTTCGATTGAATAATTTAAAATCCATTCTCTGAATTTTACCAATCCGTCAAAATCTGCTTCCCAAGACAGACGGTCTTCATTTTTGTATCTTTCGTGAGATCCCGAAGTTGAGTGACCTTGAGGTTGAGTCACTTCAATGACGTGAACCACAACAGGAACAGATTCCGTTCTTGCAAAATGCTCTGCTTTAGCATAAGCATCCAACAAAGCTGGATAATCCCAAGCTTTCACCTGAATAATCTCGCAGCCTTGATTTTCGCCTTCTTTTTCTTTGGAAACCACTTAACATTTCAGCAATATCGGCTTTTGCTCTCTGTTTCATCGTAGGAACAGAAATCCCATAACCGTCATCCCAAATTGATACAATCATCGGAACCTGAAGAGCACAAGCTGCATTCAAAGTTTCCCAAAAATGACCTTCTGCTGTAGATGCGTCTCCGATTGTTCCGAACGCGATTTCGTTACCCTCTTTTGAGAATTTTTCAGAACCTTCAAATTGTACTGATTTATATATTTTTGATGCTTGCGCTAATCCCAACAATCTTGGCATTTGTCCTGCAGTAGGAGAAATATCGGAAGAAATATTCTTTTGAGAAGTTAAATCTTTCCAGCTTCCGTCTTCATTCAAACTTCTTGTCGCAAAGTGACCGTTCATCTGTCTTCCCGCTGATGCAGGCTCTCTTTCAACACTCGTATCTGCATACAATTGAGCAAAGAAACTCTCAATGGTCAATGCGTCTGCAGCCAAGGCAAACGTTTGATCTCTGTAATATCCCGAACGGAAATCTCCATTTTTGAAAACTTTTGCCATTGCCAATTGCGGCAGCTCTTTTCCGTCCCCAAAAATTCCAAATTTAGCCTTTCCGGTAAGTACTTCTCTTCTGCCTAAATATGACATTTCACGGGAGATTCTTCCTAATTTATAATCTTCAAGTATCTGGTTTTTAAAGTCTTGAAAGGAAATTTGTTGAGTTTCAATATAGGTTGTCTGCATAGCCAAATATTAAATATTTATTATTAATGAGTATTTTGCTAATATACAATTTTTATATTAATTTTAATTTTCAAGAATGTTTTTTAAAAATTTGATAATGAAAAAAAATGTATTTACTTTGAACAAAACTCTATAAATGGAAAAAAAATCAACTCATATCCTTAATGCAGCATCTAATCTTTTGGGATTTTCTATGATCATCATCACCTCATTAAAAATCACTAAAACGAGTCATCATACATTTTTAGACGAGTTTGCAGGGATTACATGCGTATTTTTTGCGTGCAGCAGTTTATTTTCTTTTATGTCGATAAGATCAAAGAAAGAAAGTTTAGGAAACAAATATGAGGTTATTGCGGATTATTTATTTTTAACCGCTTTATTTTGTATTGTTCTAGCTGTTATAATTGTAACTGTAAGAATTACTTAATTTGAAATTTCAATAAATTAAATAATGGTTTTCCCAAATCTATCAAAAGCAATACGGTTCCAACATTAGTTTTATTACATAGTTGTGAATTTCATTTAATTCCACAATTTATATTACCGCTATTCTATATAGTATATCAATTTTAAATGATATTATTTAAATAGCCAGCTGTAGGATAAAAAAACATTATTAATAATATTTTTTTTCGAAAAAATAGCTATTTTTGTGAAAAATTTTACACACACAAATGAAAAAGCAAATTATTTTAATCGTATTCCTATTAATTGGAAGCACCCATCCAGCACAAGTTGGTATTAATACAAGCAATCCACGTACAATTTTACATGTAGACGGAGCTAAAGACAATGCAGAAACAGGCGTGCCAACTGCTGCTCAACAGCTCAATGATGCAGTCGTAACTTCAGCCGGAAATCTTGGTATAGGAACAATAACTCCGACAGAAAAATTAGATATCAGTTCAGGAAACGTACGTCTCCGAGACATCAATTCAAATGTCGGAATTGGAGGCACTGACAAGGTGGTTGTTGCAGATGCCACCGGAGTATTAAAAACTATTGACTTTACGGCTTATTCATTATTCCATGCACGTTTAGCTGCTGAACAAAGTATTTCAACTGCAGGTTCGATTGTCACCCTTTTGTTTGCTTCACCATTAGCCACCTCCCCATTTTATTCCTATAACACTTCTTCAGGTGTTTTAACATTCAATCAGCCTGGAAACTATCTGATTACCCTGCAATCGAGTTTTGGTAATATTTCTTCCGGATCTCAGTTACTTCTGGGAATAAGACCTGTACCAGACGGTAACTATTTAGGAAGGGGCAGCCATTATGCAGGAGCCACACCTCCTGTATTAACAGCATCTTCAAGAATTGGTGAGCTGATGAGCTATACCACCTTACTGGTAATCCCTACAGCAGGTTATCAGATTCGCTTTACTGCCACCGCGGATGATCCTTGTATTATTTTATCAACGGAAACCGGCACAACAGGAAATGGAAATGTGACCAATGTAACGATACAAAAAATATAAAAATTAAAAACGGAGGGCAATAAATGTCCTCCATTTTTTTAAAATTTTCTTTCGATAACGTAATCCAACATGCTGTGTAAAGATCTTCGAACTTCAGAATCAGGAAATTCGTTTAGAATATCTTTTGCTTTTTGTTGAAAGTCTTTCATTTTTGTAATTGCATAATCTAAACCTCCGGAACTTTTTACAAAAGCAATCAATTCTTTTACACGCTTTTGGTCATTGTTATAACGCTTTATCGTGTTGAAATAATATTTTCTATTGGTTTCGTTCGCAATTTTCAAAGTATGGATTAAAGGCAAAGTCATTTTCTGCTCTTTAATATCGATTCCGACAGGTTTTCCGATAAAGTTTGAACTTAAATAGTCAAATAAGTCGTCTTTAATTTGAAAAGCCATTCCTGTATATGTCCCAAACTGCATCATTTTTTTTGCTAATGTTTCATCGGCATTGTTTGACAAAGCACCAATTTCACAACAGGCAGCAATTAAAGTTGCTGTTTTCTGACGGATAATTTCGTAATAAACATCTTCGGTAATATCGAGTTTTCTGGCTTTTTCCAATTGGAGAAGTTCCCCTTCAGACATTTCTCTGATGGTTCTTGAAATCACGGAAAGTAAATCGTAGTCTTTATGGTCTGTAGAAAGTAAAACAGCTTTTGACAACAGGAAATCTCCAACTAAAACAGCGATTTTATTTTTCCATAAAGCATTAATAGAGAAAAAATTACGTCTTTTAAAGCTCTCATCAACCACATCATCATGTACAAGTGTTGCTGTGTGAATGAGCTCAATCATTGATGCACCACGATAAGTTTTTTCATTGACTTCACCAACTAATTTTGCACACAGAAATACAAACATCGGACGCATTTGTTTTCCTTTTGTGGTAACAATAAAACGGGTAACTTTATCGAGTAAAGCGACTTTACTTTGCATAGATTCGTAAAACTTTTGCTCGAAAAGTTTCATTTCCTCATTGATCGGTTGCTTGATTTCTTCTACAATATTAGTCACTATCTGAGAATGATGGATGAGTATTTATTAATTCTCACAAAGATAATTTTTTTCATCTGTTTATTTCTAATTTTTTTTAGAGGTCAGATGAAACAGTGCGTAATTGCATCCAGATACATCAAAAAGCTGCATCATAAGTGTTTCAGCAGAATTTAAAGTTTGAGTTTTTCTTTAGGAATGAAATATAAAAATGGGCTTGTTTTGTTAATTGGAGAATGAAATTTTTCTCCAGAAGTATAAATTCCTTTTTCGTCAACAGCAATTCCTTCGATTTGCCCCAGTGACAAAGCGCTTCCTAAATAAAGATGTTTTGATTTTTCTTTGAAAAATATTCCTGATTCAGTTTCGTTAAATACATCTAAAAAGACTTCTGTTTTCTTCGTATATCCTACAACGTAAAGCTTTTTTTCAAAGTAATAAGCATCACTGATCATAAAACCAGTTTTATACGATTCTATTTTTTGTGCTGCCTGATTTTCAAAATTTTCAGGATCTAATGTATAATGAGTGGTCGATTTCGAAGCCCATTCTTTGGTGAAAATGTGGATTTTTCCGTTTAAATAAACCATCGATTCTAGATCGAAATCAGTATTACTATTTTTTGGAGTGAAATCATTTTGTTCAGGATAGTAAAATGAAATAGTTTTCATTAAATCATTATCCAATTTACCATTCTGAAAAGGAATTTTATAGATTTTTAAATCTTTTCTTGTTCCTGTATTGTTACCAAAATCTCCAATGTAGAAATTCTCACCATCATTGGTTAAAGCTTCCCAATCTTTATTTTCAGCATTTGTTTTTAAAACTTTAAGAATTTTTCCTGAAATTTTATCAATCTCATATAATTCTGCAGGATTACCGCTGTCGTTGAAGGTGTATAGTTTTCTATCAAAATAATTCAGTCCAGAATTTTCCTGAATGGAATCGTTGAGAATTGCAATGCTATACTTTTTAAGCTTGAAAATTTCTGCATTTTGAGAAAAAGCAGTCTGGAATGCAAGAATAACAAATAATATAAAAGCCTTTTTCATACAGCAAAACTACGGATTTTGGTATGAATTGATTTGTTACAACAATTAATCATTTATATAACCTATCGCATTAATCCTACTGAAATAATACTTTGTATAGAAGATATACAATTTTCTGTTTCTTCGATTTTGTTTTAAGATAAAATAATCTTTTGACGATGTTATTTCACATCTATATCATTGTCAGAAAATGATGTTTTTGAGAAGAAATTTCTGACGCAAGTAAGTCCTTATTTTTTAAAAAGCTATTTTTTTCAAGTACAATTTTATTAGCAATAACATCTGATTTGATTTCTTCTATTATTAATTTGGATAGTTGATGTGTTGATATAAACATTGATAATATGGAAAATATAAAGAAAACTAAGCCTTTAAACGAACCTTTTTTATTGAATTTATTGTATACAAGATAAAAAAGAGAAATTACTAGAAAAAATATACTTGAGAAATAAATAATCGTAAAGAAAAGAATCATTATTCGGCATTTTTATTTGCCAATTGCCCGCAAGCAGCATCAATATCGCCACCACGGCTCTTTCTGATCATAACGGTAATTCCTGCGTTTTCAAGCTGACGAACATAATTTTCTTCCGCTTTTTTATTGCATTGGTCATATTTTCCGTCACCAATCGGATTGTATTGAATCAAATTAACTTTAGAAGGGATTTGTCTACAGAATTTAATTAAAGCTTTAATATCTTCATCGCCATCATTGATGCCTTTCCACACGCAATATTCAAAAGTGACTACAGAACCTGTTTTTTTATACCAGTATTGTAGAGATTCCATAATATCCGTTAATGGAAATTTATCTGAAAACGGCATAATTTCATTACGCTTAGACTCAATCGCTGAATGTAATGATAAAGCCAGTTTCACACGTAATTCATCATCTGCCAACATTTTAATCATCTTTGGAATCCCTGATGTTGAAACGGTAATTCTTCTTGGAGACATTCCCAAACCTTCCGGCTGGGTAATTTTTCTGATGGCTTCCACCACATTTTTGTAATTCATCATCGGCTCACCCATTCCCATAAAAACAATATTGGTAAGCGGCCTGTTGAAATACGTTCTGCTTTGACTGTCAATTAAAGCAACCTGATCTACAATTTCAGCAACTTCAAGATTTCTCATTCTTTTCAGCCTTGCAGTTGCGCAGAATTCGCAGTTTAATGAGCATCCAACCTGTGAAGAAACACAAGCCGTGGTTCTGGTTTCTGTCGGAATTAAAACAGATTCTACCATTAAACCATCGTGAAGTTTCACACCATTTTTAATGGTTCCGTCGGTGCTTTTTTGAAGCTGGTCTACAGAAACAGAATTAATGATATATTCTTCAGAAATTTTGTCTCTGAGCTGTTTTGAAAGATTCGTCATTTCCTCAATCGAATGCAGATTTTTGCTCCACAGCCAATCGTAAACCTGTTTCGCACGAAACGGTTTTTCCCCAAAGTCCCAAAATAGTCTTTAAGCTGATCGAGTGATAATGTACGGATGTCTTTCATGTAGTGAGTTGATAGTTTATTGTTGATAGTTGTCAGTAAATAATCCAAAAACTATCCACTAACAACCAACAACTTTAAACTTATTAAAGGATCAGCATTGCGTCACCGTAAGAATAGAATTTATACTTTTCTCTTACAGCTTCTTCATACGCCTGCATTAAAAAATCTTTTCCGGCAAACGCTGCAATCATCATCATGAGCGTAGATTTTGGTGTATGGAAATTGGTAATCATTGTGTTGGCAACCCCGAAATCGTGAGGTGGATAAATAAATTTATTTGTCCAGCCATTAAACGCTGAAATTTTTCTGTTTGAAGAAACTGAAGTTTCAATCGCTCTCATGGTAGTTGTTCCTACAGCACAAACTCTTCTGTTTTCCTGAACAGCTTTGTTAATGATTTCGGCATTTTTTTCATCGATGATGATTTCTTCAGACTCCATTTTGTGCTTAGAAAGATCTTCTACTTCGATCGGGTTAAAAGTTCCCAAACCAACGTGAAGCGTAACCTCAGCGAAATCAATTCCTTTGATTTCCAACCTCTTCATCAAATGTCTTGAGAAATGCAGACCCGCAGTTGGTGCTGCTACAGCTCCTTCTACTTTAGCATAAATCGTCTGATATCTTTCGGCATCTTCCGGCTCAACCTCTCTTTTAATATACTTTGGAAGAGGGGTTTCGCCCAATTCATTCAATTTTTTACGAAATTCTTCATAAGAACCGTCAAATAAAAATCTTAAAGTTCTACCTCTTGAAGTTGTATTATCAATAACTTCAGCAACCAAAGATTCGTCTTCGGTGAAGAATAATTTATTCCCAATTCTGATTTTTCTAGCCGGATCTACCAACACATCCCAAACTCTGGTTTCTTTATCAAGCTCTCTCAACAAGAAAACTTCAATTTTAGCTCCTGTTTTTTCTTTATTTCCGTAAAGACGTGCCGGGAAAACTTTAGTATTGTTGAAGATGAATAAATCTTTCTCATCAAAATAATCTACAACGTCTTTAAATGTTTTATGTTCTATTGTTTGAGTTTTTCTGTCAAGAACCATCAACCTAGACTCGTCTCTGTGTTCAGACGGGTGCTCAGCCAATAATTCTTCAGGGAGATCAAAATTAAAATCGGATGTCTTCATTTTTTAAATTACGGTTTAAAAATTACACGAAAATTACGGAAGTAATTTTCGGAATGCAAATATACGACATTCGACACCCCTTTGTCAAGTCTTTATTTCACAATCGGTACTGACAGGGATTTTAAAGCATGACATTTTTTTATTTAATGAAATTATTAGGATAAAAAACAGTATTTTAGTAAGATTAAATTTAAAACCAATGAGCAAATATTCTTTAGAAGAATTCGTAAAAGAAACCAAAGAAAATCCACTTGAAAGAGATTATTTTGAGCTGGAAAAACCTGCACTTTTAGAAATCAACCTCAACAATCAGGCAGTCTGGACGAAAACAGGAAGCATGGTGGGTTATGTAGGAAATGTCAATTTTGAAAGACAGGGAATGCTTTCCGGCGGACTCGGAAATTTATTGAAAAAAGCTCTCAGCGGAGAAGGGTCAAAGCTTATGAAAGCTGAAGGTACAGGCAAATTATATGTTGCCGACTCTGGGAAAAAGGTGAGAATTCTATATTTAAACAACGAAACCCTTTTCGTTAACGGAAATGATGTCTTAGCTCACGAACAAAGTGTAAAAAGTGATATCACTATGCTGAAAAGCATTGCCGGAATGATGTCTGGAGGATTATTTCAGGTTAAACTTTCCGGAACAGGTCATATTGCCATCACCACTCACGGTGAACCTTTGACTTTAATGGTTACTCCTGATGCACCCGTGTTTACAGATCCGAACGCAACGGTTGCATGGTCTGGAAATCTAAGTCCGGAACTGAAAACCAATGTTTCTTTTAAAAGTCTGATGGGAAGAGGAAGTGGAGAAGAATTTCAGATGAAGTTTTCCGGGAACGGATGGGTGTTAATACAGCCATATGAGGAGATTTACGTGGTTACGAAATAGATTAATTTATTATAAATCAAAAAGCAAGGAAAATTTTCCTTGCTTTTACTATTTAATTTAATCATCAAATTCAGACCAATAATCAAATTCTTTTAGAACAATCTTTTCAGGTACTATAATTGTTAAATCTGTTTTTTGAATTTTTTGAATATATTCCTCAAAAGTGTAGCCAGATGAATGATATTTTGTTTGTTGATTACTTATGATGTAATTGATTTTAGGATTTAGAAATGATTTTATTTTTTTATTAATTTCATCTTGTCTGCTGTAATCAGCACTAAAATTCACATAATTAAATTCAGATTTTTCTAAAATTACAATTCCTGATATTTTCTTCTTTTTTAATTTTGAATTTCTGAAAACTGTAAAGTTATATTTTAACGAATCTATTTTTTCTACTTTGATAACATTTTCTTTATCATAATCCTTATTATTTTGTTGTTTAGAATATTGATTAGAATGCTTGTAAACAAAGGTGATTTTCTCTTTCAATTTATTTACTTTAAATACATGTCTTATGTTATTTTTCTCATCATAAATTGATGCTATAATTTTATCATTTTGAGTTCTGAGAAATAAACTCTCCTGATTAACAGAGTTATAAAATGATTCGCTAATCCACTGTTGTTTATCGGGTTTAATACGTGTAGAATTTTTTCTTATAAAGTAATCAAAATGATACTCCTGAGAAAAAGTAATCATTGAAATAAAACAAAATAGCAGTAATAAATTTTTCTTCATTATAAATTATTTGTGAACCACAAATATATCTTTTTCCAATGAAATACTAAATTTTAAATACATTCTAAAACTTTTTTCCAATCTTCTAATTTTTTTTCAAAAGAAATTGTGTGAAGCGGACTTGTTGATGGCAACAAATAAATTGGAATTCTAAAATTTTTCCCTAAAATTTTCTGCAGATTTTTAAATGCTTTTCCACCGTTGCAGAATATTGCCTGAATATTTGGGTATTCTTCCAAAAGTTCTGGAATTAGATTGGCTTCTTCGTTTTTAATCTCAGAATCTAAACTTCCTTTTCTTTCGCAGGAATCGATGACATCCCAAAGTGCAATATGATTTTTTTTTAACACCTCAATTCGTTTAAGATAATCCTCTGTAAATTCTTCGTGGAATAATTCAAAAATAATTCTCCAAAACTTATTCTGCGGATGGCCGTAATATTGTTGTTTTTCCAAAGATTTTACTCCAGGAATTGATCCTAAAATTAATATTTTAGAATGGGTATCAATAATTGGCGAAAAAGAAGAGATGCGGTTTTGCATGATTCAAAGATATAAATTTTGGCTAAAGCCTTTTTCTTTGAAAACAAAAAGCGGGCTAAAGCCCGCTCCTACTATATTTTTTTGAAGATTAAAATACAGTTTAATTATTTATCTTAAAACCACCCGTCTAAATTTTCTTTGAAAATTTATCCACCCCTCCTTTGGAGGGGAATTTTTGCGCGGCTTTAATTACAAAGTCTCTTTCAGCCAATCGAAAAATTCTCTTTGCCAAACCAGTCCGTTTTGTGGATGAAGAACCCAGTGATTTTCATTCGGGAAATAAACGAATTTAGATTTCAAACCTTTCAATTTTGCAGCCTGGAAAGCTTCCTGCCCTTGCTCGTAACCTACTCTATAATCTATTCCACCTTGGAAAATCATGATGGGTTTATTCCATTTGTCAACAAAATTACTAGGGTTGAATTCTGTATAGGCTTTGGGTAGAGGTTTTTCCCAGGGAGAACCCAAATCCCAGTTGGCAAACCAAAGTTCTTCCGTAGTCAGATACCAAGATTTCATATCAAACAATCCGTCATGAGCGATAAAGGTTTTGAATCTGTTGTTGTGAATTCCTGCTAACATGAAAACGCTGTAACCACCGTAACTTGCTCCGACAGCCGCTACTCTACCGCCATCAACATAAGGTAAAGTTTTGGCGAAATCTGTAGCTGCCAAATAATCTCTTATAGGTTGTCCGCCCCAATCTTTTGAAATTTCCTCGTTCCATTTTGTTCCCCAACCAGGCATTCCACGGCGGTTTGGTGCCACTACGATGTACCCGTTGGCAGCCATTAAAGCAAAATTCCATCTTGTGCTGAAAAATTGAGTTAATGCAGATTGTGGACCCCCTTGGCAATAAACAAGAGTTGGATATTTTTTATTCGGATCAAAGTTGGGTGGATAATGAAACCACACTCCCATTTCTTTTCCGTCTGTGGTTTTTACCATTTTCAGTTCAGATTTTCCCTGAGCTAATTTAGAGTACATGTCTTTATTAGCTTCTGTAACCGGCATTAATTCACCATTTTTAAGATTTACAGAGAATATTTCTGATGCGTGATTGATATCAGTTTGTGAAACCAAAAGAGAACTTTTTTGGTCTGCAAAAATTTCATTAATATCAAAATCACCTTTTGTAATTTGCTGAACTTTTGAAGATTTTGTATCTAAAGAAAACAACTGTTTTGTTCCTCTGAAAGCTGCTGTGAAATAAATTGCTTTTGAATCTCCACTCCAGAAAACATCACCGGAAACACTTTCGTCCCAAGCTTTTGTAAGATTTGAAGTTTTCCCGGATTTCCAATCCATCAATTTGATGTCGTTTTTATCAGCCTCGAAACCATCTCTTTCCATACTTTGCCAAAGCAAAGATTTTCCGTCCGGACTGAATTTTGGGTTAACATCGTATCCTTTATTGGTTTCAGTTAAATTTTTAACCGACCCTGAAACTACATCATAGGCAAAAATATCTGTGTTGGTACTTGTTGCATATGCTGCGCCGCTTTTAGGTTTTGTAACATATAAAAGCTGAGAAGAATCTGGACTCCAGATGAAATCTTCAGCTCCACCGAAAGGTCGTTGCGGAGAATCCCAAGTTTTACCTTCCAAAAGATCTTTTGCAGCATCTACACTATCCGAAGTATTGACTACAAAAACATGGTTATATTTTCCATCGTTGAAATAATCCCAATGTCTGTGATTCAAATCTGTGTAAACCTGAGCTGTAGTTTTCGGAGTATCCGCATATTTATCTTTGGCCATTAGTTTTTCTACCAACACCTGCTTGCTGAAAGCAATTTTTTTACCGTCAGGAGAAATCACAATGTTATCAACTTCGCCAATGGTGTAAAATTCTGTCCAGATTTTACCGCTGTCTTTTGAAACAAAAATTTTATCGCCTTCCTGAGCATACAATCCGTTTTTATCCCACTGAATCAATGCTTTTTTGCCTAAATCAATTTTTGAAGATTGCTTATTGATAACATTCAGGAAATAATTATCGTTTTTTGTTTTTTCAGTTTTTAAATCAACTTGTCCAACTTTATAAATTAACGAAGACTGGTCGGGAGAAACTGCCTGTACTCCTACTTTTTTTAAAGTCCAAAGAATTTCAGGCGTCATCAATTGTTGTGCATTCATTATAAACGGAGCTGCCAAAGCGAGCAGACTGTATTTTAGTTTCATATTTTTTTTATTTTAAATATATAAATTGAATAAATTCATTTCATATATTTATATTAATCCAAGGTTGCCAAAGTTAATATTTTAAATAAAATTGAACTAAAAAAATAACAGTTTAGTTTTGAGTTGAAACTATAAATTCTATCAATATTTTTTTTGCAGACACCACAAATAAAAAATCGCCAGCTTAAAACTGGCGATTGTAATATATTATTTGTTTTATATTTAATCTCCGTCTGAGATCATCGAATTAGCCAATGAAGTGATTACTGAGAGCAAAATACTGAATAAAAATGCCCACCAAAAACCGTCAACCACCATACTGTCGATAAAATAATCAGCAATGAGAATAATCAGGGCATTGATTACTAAAGCAAAGAAGCCCAAAGTAATTATGGTTAAAGGAAGACCGAAAAGACTTAAAACTGGTTTAACGATTAAATTTAAAAGTCCTAAAACGATAGCGAAAATGATCGCTGTGGAAAATCCGTCAAAATGTACTCCCGGTAAAAGTTTGGTAAGTAAAAATGCTACAATCGCAGTGATCAGCAAACGAAATATTAAGTTCATAGTATTTGATTTTTATGTTGCTAAAGAAACAAAACTTATTCCAATGCAAAAGAAATAGTAATGAATAAAAATTTATTTAATTTTCATCATCGTAACAAGAGACGTTGCTACATGACTTTCCGAAGAAGAATCTTCTTTCACGGTATATATTTCTGTTCTGATAACACTGATTTTACTACCGCCTTTAATAACATAAGCTTTTGAAACCAAAGCATCACCGATTGCCGGACGAAGGTAATTCACCTTTAGCTCAACGGTAACAACATAACAATCTTCCTCATAATGACTCACAGCAGCATAACCTGATGAAACATCGACAAGTGAAGCGATCATGGCTCCGTTGAACATTCCTGCGGTTCGGGTCATCATTTCCATTTTTGGAATTTTGATGGATACAAAATCGGTTTCAACTTCCAAAAGTTCGGCGTTGTAGAATTTTAAAGTTTCTGAACGGTTGAAACTGTCGGTCATGAGTTTTCTTTTTTCTGGAGTCATTTTGGGTTGGAAAGTTTTAATTATTATTTTTAGATTAAATCTTTAAAAAATTTTGATGTAAAGTTCTTTAAATTAATTTAAAAATTTCTGCAAAAATTCTTTTCCCTTACCTTTGCAAAATGGAATTAGAATCTATTTATAAAAAACTGCAGATTCAGGATATGAATCAGATGCAGAAATCTACATACAAAACTACGGAAAACAATACAGATGTTGTTTTGCTTTCGCCTACAGGATCAGGAAAAACGCTTGCTTTTCTTTTTCCCGTTCTAAGAAATTTGAAAAAAGAATCTACGGGAATTCAGGCTTTAATCTTGGTTCCGGCGAGAGAATTAGCTTTGCAGATCGAGCAGGTTTTCAAATCGATGGGAACAGATTTTAAGGTAACAGTTTGCTACGGCGGTCACGATAAAAAGATTGAATTGAACAATCTCAAGGAAGCTCCTGCTGTATTGATCGGAACTCCGGGAAGAATCGCCTATCACATGAGAAATAAAAATCTCGATGTAAAAACGATTAAAAATCTTGTGCTGGATGAATTTGATAAGGCTTTAGAATTAGGTTTTCATGATGATATGGAATATATTATCGAAAATATGTACAACCTTTTTCAGAGAATCCTGACTTCAGCAACTTCTATGGATGAAATTCCGAAATTTACTGGTCTGAAAGATGAAAAAACAGTCGATTTCTTAAAGCTGGGAGAAAATAAACCTGATATTCAGCTAAGAAAAGTAATGACGATTTCTGAAGAAAAACTCGACACATTATTTCACTTAATTTGTAAAATCGGAAACAAAAGAACGTTGATTTTCTGTAATCACAGAGAAACCGTTGACCGTATTGCAGATTTGCTTCTGGATAAAGGAATTGCCAGAGAAACATTCCACGGTGGTATGGAGCAGGACGAAAGAGAACGCGCTCTTCTGAAATTCAGAAATGATACGGCGAGAGTATTAATTACGACTGATTTGGCTGCGCGTGGTTTAGACATCCCAGAGGTGGAATCTATAGTTCATTATCAACTACCAAGCACTGAAGACGCTTTTATTCACAGAAATGGTCGTACAGCAAGAATGAATGCCAAAGGCTTTGCGTATTTGGTGATGACCGCTGATGAAAAGTTTCCGTTCATCAAAAAAGATACTCCTGAAGAATCTGTAAAAGAATTCTCTAAAGTTCCCGCCAATTCACCATTTCAGACCGTTTACATCAGTGCCGGAAAAAAAGATAAAGTAAATAAAGTGGATATCGTAGGATATTTAATAAAAAAAGGTGAATTAGAAAAAGAAGATTTAGGTCTGATTGAAGTTAAAGATACCACTTCTTACGTTGCAGTTTCAAGAAGCAAAGTAAAAGATCTGCTTAAAAAACTAAGCACTGAAAAATTAAAAGGGAAGAAAGTAAAAATGGAGATTGCTTATTAAATCTCAAGAATTAATTGAGCTTTACTTTTCAGTGAGTGAAGCTTAATTATCTTCAAACTCATTATTTTTCAGCAATTCTGCCAAGACTTTTTTAGCACGCATTACACGAACTTTCGTGTTGGCGACGGAGATTCCAAGCTCTTCCGCAATTTCTTTAATACTTTTTTCCTCGAAAAATCTTAGCTTAATAATATCCTGATAATTAACATCTAAGGACTCGATTGTTTTGATGATTTTCTTTTGTTCTTCATCAGAGATCATCAGTTCTTCAGGAGATTTGGCGTAATGATTTTTTACTTCATCCAGATTTTCGGTTGGATCTTGCGTTTCTCTGGACTTTCTTCTCCAGAAATCAATCATTGTATTTTGCGCAATCGTCAGAACCCAGGTTTTAAACTGAAAATGAGGATCATACATATCCAATTTCGACAAAACTTTTGAAAAAACATTGACCGTTATTTCATCTGCATCGTTTTCATCCCGAACTTTTTTCATCACAAAAGAAAAAACATCCACCCAAAAAACATTGATGAGTTTGGTCTGTGCTTTTTGATCTTTCTCTTTTGCTTTTTGAATCAGTGAAAATAATTGTTCGTCTTTCATTACTAACAAATTTATTAAAATTAAAGATTAAAGAATTAAAAAATTAAAAAATTAAAAGAAATTGAATTTTAGAGATTTAAACTTAGTTGCAGAACAGTCTGTTTATTTCACCTTTTACTTATCTTTGCACATTAAATTTTAAACAAAAAATAATGAATTCTTTTATTGAAGAACTGAAATGGCGAGGTCTTTTTTCTGACATGATGCCCGGAACCGACGAACAACTGAATAAGGAGATGACAACTGCCTATATCGGGTTCGATCCTACTGCAGATTCTTTGCATATCGGAAGTCTTATTCAGATAAAAATTTTGGCTCACTTTCAGCAACATGGTCATAAGCCAATTGCTTTGGTGGGAGGTGCAACGGGAATGATTGGTGATCCTTCGGGAAAGTCTGCCGAGAGAAATCTTCTTGATGAAGAAACACTTTTACATTATGTAGATTGCCTGAAAAACCAGCTTTCAAGATTTTTAAATTTTGAAGGACAGGAAACCAACAAAGCAGAATTGGTGAACAATTACGACTGGATGAAGAAAATTTCGTTCCTTGATTTTGCTAAAAATGTTGGAAAAAATATCACAGTCAACTACATGATGGCGAAAGATTCTGTGAAGAAAAGACTTTCCGGAGAAGCTGGTGTTGACGGAATGAGCTTTACAGAGTTTACTTACCAATTAATTCAGGGATATGATTTTTTACATTTGTACCAAAATAATGGCGTAAAACTTCAGATGGGAGGTTCTGACCAGTGGGGAAATATCACTACAGGAACAGAATTGATTCGTAGAAAAGCACAGGGAGAAGCATTTGCGCTGACGGTTCCTTTGATTACAAAAGCTGACGGATCCAAGTTTGGAAAATCTGAAAGTGGAGAAAATTACTGGCTTGATAAAAAGAAAACTTCACCTTATAAATTTTATCAATTTTGGCTGAATGCTACAGATTCTGATGCCGAAAGATTTATCAAATTCTATACGTTCTTAGAAAAAGAAGAAATTGATTCGTTGATTGAAGAGCATCAAACCGCTCCACATGAAAGAAAACTTCAAAAGAAACTGGCTGAAGAAGTTACCGTTTGGGTGCATGGAAGAGAAGAATATGAAAGAGCTTTAAAGGCATCTGAAATTCTTTTCGGCAAATCTACAGCAGAAGATTTGGTAAGTCTTGATGAGGAAATATTTTTAGAAATTTTCGAAGGTGTTCCACAAAAAGAAATTGCAAAAAGCGATGTCTTAGGAATCAATATCATTGATTTGCTTTCTGAAAAATCAGGATTTCTAAAGTCTAAAAGTGAAGCAACGAGAGAGTTGAAAGGAAATGCAATCTCAGTAAACAAAGAAAAAATAAATGAAATTTATACTGCCAACGAAAATGATTTGATTGACGGGAAATTCTTACTGCTTCAAAAAGGAAAGAAGAATTATTTTATTGTGAAAGCAATTTAATATTTATATATAACAACAAAAAAACCGCTGATTTAGCGGTTTTTTTTATGATATTTTTTAATTAATTAAAGCTCTAAGAAGCTGTAATCAATAGATGCATCTTGGGTTCCTGCTCCTGTAGCGGTATCAGATTTTGCAACCTCACCGTCAATGTAAAGCGTAACGATCAATTTTGAATCAGGATTTGGAAGTAAAGCATTTGCGTCCAAATTAAGCTGAGACTGGCTTGTATTTACAAAAAACTCATCACTCGCCCAAGATACACCCGGCGTATTGAATAAAGTATTTTGACTTACTCCGACCTGAGTAACAATAGTTTTAAATTCAGGCAATGCTGTTCCTGTACCTTTTACTAATTTTGCTTCAAACTGCACAAGACGTTCCTGAAACTCATCTTCTTCGTCGTCTTTACAAGAGTTCATAACAGATACAACTGAAAATAATGCGACTACTAAGAACGAAAGTCTGTGTAAACTTTTTGATTTGTAAATTTGCTTCATGTCTCCAAATAGATTTTTAATGTTTCAAATATAGGATTTTTATCAATATAAAAATAACTTTCATGAAAATTTTCTAATAAAGATTTGCAATTGATAGTAAATCAACAAAACACCTGTAAGTGATTTGGCTAATTAATTTTCATTTCTACCCTACTCTTTTTTTAAATTTAAATAAAATCATTATTAATTATCTTTGCTGTTCAAAATTGTTTTCATTAATGCGAAAATCAATTATCGCAATTCCATTTATTAATAAAAAATAGATTCTACGTATATGAATTTAGATTACATTGTAAGAGAACCGGAAAATATAACTCCACAAACGCCTGTTTTATTCATGCTTCATGGGTATGGAAGTAATGAGCAGGATCTCTTCAGCTTCAGAGAAAGCCTTCCCGCAGACTGGATATTAGTGAGCTTCAGAGCTCCAAAAGAAACTCAGTTTGAAGGATATTCCTGGTTTGACATTGATTTTAACAATCCGGAACAATTCATAGATATTGATCAGGCAAAAGAAATTTTAGAAAGTATTGTGCAAAATATCATGGCAATCACCAACAAATATGGTCTCACCGATAACAAAACACATCTCTGCGGATTCAGCCAGGGCGGAATTTTGTGCTACAGCCTGGCTTTAAAATATCCTGAGCTTTTCACTTATGTTGCCTGTTTGAGCAGTTATCCTGAAGAAAAATTGCTTACGGATATTGTAAAAGATAAAAAGAAATTAGAAAAACTTCGTTTCTTCGTATCTCATGGAACTGATGATGCGATTATCCCAATGGAATGGGGAAGAAAAGCAGCGGATCTTCTGTATGATTTGAGCTGTTATTTTACATTCAGAGAATACATGAGCGGTCATGGAGTCAATCAAAAAAACTATATCGATCTAATGGATTTTTTTTCAAAATAAAAGTATTTTCATTAATCAATTGTAAGACATTCTCAAACATTTGAGAATGTTTTTTGTTTACGTAAGAATTATTTTACTACTTTCATTAAATGAAACCGATGGTAATTATATTCATACTTTTTATAAGCATTTTTGCGAATGCCCAAAATAGTTTTGAGATAAAAGATGCTAAAAAAGTAGTGATTCCGTTTAAATTCATTAATAACTTGATTTTTATTCCGATCAACGTAAACGGTGCAGAACTTACCTTTTTATTAGATACAGGCGTTGCAGAAACTACTATTTTCAGTCTGGAAAATAAAGAAATGAGACTTTCTCCACTAGAAAAGATGAACTTTTCGGGACTCGGCGGGAGCAAATCAATTGAAGGGTTTAAATCTGATCACAATATCGGTAAAATCGGAGAACATTTTATCAATACTTCTTTTACCCTTTTCATGATCCTGGATCAGGATTTTAACATCTCATCGCATGTAGGAATTCCTGTGAATGGCATTATAGGTTATCATTTTTTTAAAAATCATCCCGTCTTAATAGATTACAGCTTAAAAAAAATTACTGTTTACAATAACGATGACTTATTCAGAAAAAGAATTAAAAAATTTGATGAATTACCCATTTCAATTGAAAAAAACAAGCCTTACATTTTCGCTGATGTAGAAATGACCAATGAAAGAAAAAGTTCAAAGCTTTTGATTGATTTAGGCAACAGTGATGCGATCTGGCTCTTCCCTGCTCTGATAAAAAACTTTGTGTACAATCGCCCGAATATTGATGACTATTTGGGAAGAGGATTTAACGGTGATATTTATGGAAAGAGAAGCAGAATTCATCATTTTTATTTAGGCAAATTTCAATTTGTAAAACCTCTGACAGCAATGCCCGATGAGTTTTCTATACAGCACGTGAATCTGGTGAGTGAAAGAAAGGGTTCTGTGGGAGGTGACATTCTCAGAAGATTTACTGCCGTTTTTGATTATCCAAACGGGAAATTATATTTAAAGAAAAACAAATATTATAATGATTCTTTTCATTTTAACATGAGTGGTCTTGATTTTCAACAGGATGGAATGCAGTGGGAAAAAGATCTGGTAACGCTAGAAAGTAAATTTAAAGACAAATCAACTAGAGGGGTGGAATTGATTAACAGTAGCTTACAATATAAATTTGCACTAAAACCTTTATTTTCTATTGCTGGCGTGAGAAAAGATTCTCCATCTGATAAAGCGGGATTTAAAAAAGGTGATCAGCTTATTTTTATCAACGGAAGAAAAACAGCGGATATGACCTTGCAGAAAATCATGGAAATGATGAAATCTGATGAAGGCAAAATAATAAATATGGTTATTCTGAGAAAAAATCAAGAACTTCGCCTGAGTTTTACGTTAGAAGATCCAATACCTTATCAATAAATTATATGCAAACCGAGGAAACCACTTTAGATAAAATAAGAAACCGGCCAAGATTCAAGATGTACACGCATTTGAGTAAAGAAAAGTATGCAGAAAATCTGAAGAAATACCTTGCAGAGCATAAAGGTGAATTTACCGGAAACATCAACAAAGAAATGGCGACAATATGTGTAGACACAGAATACGACCAATATTGGCAGCCCAGATTATCATTACGAACAGAAATTGAAGATGACCAAACCGTTATAAGAGGAGTTTTTGGACCGAGTTCTGCAGTCTGGACCTTTTTCATGTTTCTCTACTTTCTTTTTTCCATTCTCTGGATGACTTTTTTCACGATGTATTATGTAGAAAAACAAATCAAAAGCTTTGAATATCCTTGGGCATTAAACGCATCTTTTGTCATGTTATTCTTCATCGCGATAACTTACACAGCCGCAAGAATCGGACAGATCAAAGCAAAAGATGAGATGAAAAAACTCAGAAAATTTGCGGAAGAATCTACTCTGCAGTTTGAAAAGAAAATTTAATTGGAAACTTCCGATTCTTCTACAGGAGCGGCAACCTCAAGAGCCTTCGCCGCCTTTATAGAATCAGCTACTTTTTCTCTATTGGTTTGTTCGCTCACCATTTTTTCTATGTGAGGTTTAATTAAATTAGTCATTTCTTCAACAGAAATATTATTAGCATTCGGATCATTTAACAATTTTCTCCATGGTTTTCTTTTTCCCCACGGATAATCTCCGAAAACAATAACAGGTGTACCCTTTGCTTTAGTGGTTGCTCCACCAGGATTCAGTATCCAGGTGTCGGCATAGCTATATAGCCATATTGCATCTTTCATGAGTAATCTTAAACATGAATGTGATGCAGGATAACCGGGCAAATCATATTGATGCCATCCGATGCCATGAGTATTATGAATATTGAAGTTATAAGGTAATTTCCACTCGCTTTTAACTGTGGAAATTGCCAGTTTCTTTTTCCAGTTGGCAAACATTAATCCTCTTGTTGTCTGTGCCGTTTTTTTACCCATACTTGTAGGTCCCCATTTTACTAAAGTTCCGTTGGAATAAACTGCATATGCCTGGATCGGATATGAAAATACCACAAATTTTTTCACTTCACTTAATACGTCAAGCTGCATTGGAAATGGTGAATAGGCCATCAAAGTAGTATCGATCTTTGCAGGAACGACTAGAGTATCAGAATTCCATTTGCTTTTAGAATCTAACCTATTAAGTGCTAAAATAGCATATCGCTCTCTCTCCGTATATTTTTTACTGAAAACTGAATATAAAGAATCTCTTAGTTTTTTGTCTTTGGGAATGGCAAATGCATTATAAAAACCATTTTCCTGAATTGCAGGAGGTACAGATTCTTTGACTTCTGCTTGCGTAGCCACTGAATCTGAATTTTTGCCATCTGAATAATTTCCTGAATTTGAATTTTGCTGTTGATCGACTATTTTTTCATTGTCTTTTTTACAGAGAAGTGAATGATATTGCCAATAAAAAAAAGTAAAAGAATGATTTTTTAAAAAAAAAATTTTTCATAAATATAAAATGGTCATTGATTTTGATTTCTATTAAGCAAATATCACACCTAAAGACTTTAAAAAAATAATTTGCATCAATAATTTATAAAAAATTTGAATTACACCTAATAATGTATACTGAAATTAAGCTGAACACCTGAGAAAATAGTAAGAAAAACAGATAAAAAGCAGAATTATTCTTGAAAAATACTTTTATTTAAAAAAAAGCGTGAAATAGTTAAACAATTAAATAATAAACAGTTATAATTAAAAATAAAGCAAAATTTATAAATTATTACATATGAATTGTAATTTATTTGCATATATTAAAGTGAATTAATTTGATGATCTATCTTTTGATATTAAACATCATATAGAAGTTTCAAATTATACTATTGCTAAAAAACTGCTTATTTTCTGCCTTCACAGCTATTGCGATATTATTATTTGTTCGCTTTATATGAGAAAACACTACAGAGATTGAGCTTATTACTATTGGTAGTTATTATTTCTTTTTGACTAAAATCTGTGCCTTATGAATTTAGCCCTGCGCAGAAAAAAGATAATACAATCTCCACTCTGATCTGGATTAACATAAATAAAAACCGAAAGCAAAAAATTTAGAATAAAAAAACGCTAGAGATACGACTAATAAAGACTTTTGTGTACGAATTTATAAATCACGACCACATAAGTTTGCATCATTTTCAAAACAGATCTATCTTTGACATAGAAATTAAGAGCAAGATCTTTACGATTCATAGATTAAATATCCAAAGCAAATAATTGACTCCATATACACCAAATCACATTCATATTAACAAGAGGTAAAACAGTAAAATGTTTTACCTTTTTTTGTACTAAAAATTAGTTAGTATTCTAATATGGAATAAACGAAAAATCTTATTTAAAATGTATTGAGATGAAAATATTTTGGATTTGGATATTTGAAGTCAAAATCTAATGTTTTTATTAATTTTTTTGAAGAAATAATTCTTCCCTGAGGATCCTGAGCTTCTGAATGAACCAGATTTTTTTGGCAGTTAATGACCTCAGATTTAGAAGGGTGTTCTGGAGCAACAATGTTATAAAGTTGTGCACTTACATCGCACTGAATCATCTTTTCAATGGCACGAGCAATATCAACATAGTGAATATGATTTACCGGAGCATCAAGCTGTTTAACATTATATTTTATCAGCAGTCTGTCATCACCCATTAATCCCGCTAATCTGAGAATATTTGTCTGTGGAAATCTGCTTAGTATCAACCGTTCGCCTTCAATATCCTCTGATGATAGATCGTCTTCAAAAAACTGTTTATCTACAATAGGATAAAAACCGGTTGAGCTCATGAAAAACATTTGACCCGTGAAGCCTTTGAGAAATGAAGATAATTGCTCAGCTTTTTTATTTAATAGATCTGCACTTTCTGTTTTCTGAGAAAACGGAACGGTAATAATGATAATATCCAAATTGCAAAGTATTTCCCACGGCAAAACTTTACCGGAGTTAATTTCACCCCCAAAGTTGATGAGCGTGGACTTGTAGTTTAGCGCTTCTAAATGATTAAGCTTTTCAGGATTTCTGACCGTTAAGTAAATATTATACCGATCTGAAAATATGTCTGCAAGTCTTTTTCCGAGCCAGCCGCAGCCAATTATACCAATATTTCTCATAATAAAATTAATAAAATAAAAAATGTAACACGATTAAATCAACTTTAAAATTTTTGATGAATACTTAAAATAAAAATTTCAATAAAAATACTCAATTCATTCGTACTACGTATTAACAACAAAAAAGTCATGCTTACGCACGACTCTTTGTATTATTTATGTTGAAAAAATTATTTTGCTTCAAAATAAACTCTTCTGTTTGCTCTGTTTTTCCATTCAGGGCATTTTGTTGCAGGATCACATTCAGGATACTTCAAATCTTTTTTACCTCTTCCTAAGGCATTTAATTTTGTAGATTCTACTCCGTTTTTAATCAAATAATCCTTTACACTGTTTGCTCTTTTTTCAGATAAATTCTGATTGTAGTTTTCAGAACCTCTTGTATCTGTAGTTCCGATCACCGTGTAAGCACCGTTTGATGAATTAATGTAATTTACAGCATTATTAAGAATAGGTGTGTTTGAAGGTAAAATTCTGTCAGAATTTAAATCAAATTCAATACCGTCTAATTTTGTTTCTGCTTCTGTTACCGTACCTGTACTTGTGTTTGTATTCGTTAACGGGCAACCGTTGTTTTCTACCGACAGGAACTGTTACACATTTGTCATTAAGATCGATTACTCCATCCATATCAACATCTAAAGCAACACCAGCACCATCTACTCTTGCTCCTGCAGGAGTATCTAATTGTCTGTCCCAATCATCACATACACCATCATTGTCAGCATCACCATTTTTACAAACATCTATATCCTGATTTTTTTCAGCCAATACATCAAGTTTGTAATAGATTTCCTGTAACGGATCATGCCACATCAAGTGAGATTCATGTTTCCCTAATTTGATAGACAAACCTAAAGTTGCATTAAAGAAATTATCAGAAACCTGATCTTCTCTTCTGTTAATAGCACTGTATTGCTCACCACCACCATCAAACTGATCGTCTGTAGTTACAACATACATTACTCTACCTTCTAAGTCTAATCTGTTGTTAATTTTATATTTTAAACCTGCACCCGCTTGTCCGAAGAAAGATTGTGATTTGAAAGGCTTAATTTCTGTCATTAATCTTTGTCCGTTCTCGTCTTTCAGATAAGCTTTGTAACTTAAAGTACCAATACCCGCATAACCATGCAATGCCCATCTGTACGGAGATTTGTTATCTACACGTCTCATTAAATTAGATAAATTAATATCTCCTAACAATGAGATCGCATCATACTGTGTTCTAGCACCTTGCTGTCCTAATGCAGATGCATTAGCAGGAGCATTATCTTTAGTATTAAACCATCCTTGTCTAGTCTCACCTCTGTCATACTGAAGATTAATTCCAAAAGCATGTGTGATGGCTTTGTCTATACTTACATAAGCAGAATATCCGATAAGATTTTTTCCGTTTCCGTTTTTGATTGATGTTAAATCCGCAGACTGTACCAATGGTACACCCGCTCCGAAAGAGATAGACCAATCATTAAATCTTTTAGACTGCTGCGTAAATGGACTAACGTTGGCAGAACCAGACGTGTAAGTGTTTGGATACTCTCCATTAGATACTACCGTTAAGCTGTCTTGTGCCGACATTGTTGCCGAAACCCCTAATGCTAATGAAAGAATTGCTAAATTTAGTTTCATAATATATTATATTTGTTAAAAATTCAATTTAAGGCGTGTTTTTTACTTAATATGTGTTTTGAGCAATTAATTACACTAAAACTGTCTATCAGAACACATCTATAGTATGTTCAATCTGACTTGCAACTACTGTACCAAAAAGCATTCCATTGCAAAATATGATATGAATAAATCACATAATCAATATCAATTTATTATTTTTAAAATTTTAAAGAATCTTAATATCCTGCATTTCAGTTAATAGACAGCTTACGGAGTCATACATATTATATCTAAAAATTTTAAAAATAATTTGAGTGTATTAAAAAAAATGAACATTAAATCTGAATTAATAAATAATTACTACTAAAAAATAGTGAAATATAGGATGTAATAAATTTAAAATAAATCATTAAAGACTATGTACGATATGAAAACAGTGAATAGAAGCTTAAGCTAATCACACAAGCAGCCAATAAGAAAAAACCAGAAGACAATCTTCTTGTATATATATGAAAGTGTTCAAGTAAATTGATTGGAAAAACTTTACTTATGGTAAAATCTTTTATTTTTCCTTTTTTTGCAGTTTCGAGCTTATATTTTATGAATGAAATCAAAAGTATAAGTGAAGTAAATAAAAATATGACCAAAGAATACTTTCCAAAATTAACCATTGAGGCATTTAAAAACAAACTCTTTCTCAATTCACTTGGCAACACCATAAGAAATATATTAACAACAAAAATTGAGATTACTACTCTATTTGGTTTTTTATTCCACTCAAAAAATTGGTTGAAAAATCTATTCATATTTTATTTTGCATTAAACCAGGCAAATAAAGCCATCGATAAATTGTGATTTGAATAATTTAATTTTTTAACAGATCTGACCTGTTGTATTTTATACTTCCTTTTTGAAATATAGCAGTCAAAGAATATTAATTCATTTAATTTCTGCGCTGCTAAATCCTATTAACCTTATTTTTATTCTTACAACATCCATCAGACCATTCGTAGATTACATATTTAATCCGGAATATTACAAACGTAAGATATGCAAGAACTATACAAGAACAATATCAAAAAAAGTATTTATAAAACTTCATTATTGGTTAAGCAAATGTACATCATTACATTGTTATTTATTTAAAAATAAATCATTATTATTAAACAAAACTTAAAAACGAAATATCAATATTAAAAAAAAGTAACATAGTATTCTTTTACATTATTACCTAATATTTATATCCTAATTTCAGCTTAACATTTTAATTTTCATGTAATTTATCTGATATAAGATTTTTAGAATATTTTGAGTAAATGTGTGATGTTATACCAATTTACAAATCAAATCTTTGCAACTCTTCAAGTTATAAACTATGTAATTGGTTTTCCATAGATACAGCAATCTATATTTAAAGCTTTTAGAACATAAAAAACACTTAAGACATTTATCTTAAGGGTTTGATGAAATCTAAAAAGACATCTGCGATCCGGACGGGACTCGAACCCGCGACCTCCGCCGTGACAGGGCGGCATTCTAACCAGCTGAACTACCGGATCAATTTGTTTTAAAAGTAATTGAGAAACTTTTTTGCGATCCGGACGGGACTCGAACCCGCGACCTCCGCCGTGACAGGGCGGCATTCTAACCAGCTGAACTACCGGATCTTTTCACAACAGACAAAAATATCTTCGTTTATTGTGGTTGCAAAAATACAACTTTTGAGCGACTCTGCAAGTATTTTCATAAAAAAAATGCTTCCCAATACGGAAAGCATTCATTATCAAAGTGATTTTCTTTATAAGTGTGCACTTAATTTTTCTGCGATGATCTCTTTTGGAGTTACCCCAACCAATTTATCAACTACCTCTCCATTCTTAAAAATAAGAACTGTAGGGATATTTCTGATTCCGTACTGCATAGAAATTTCCTGATTGTTATCAACATCTACTTTTCCTACGACAGCTTTTCCTTCAAAATCTGCTGCTACTTCTTCGATGATTGGTCCCAAAGTTCTGCACGGTCCGCACCATACTGCCCAAAAGTCTACCAATACCGGTTTATCTGATTTTAAAACTGTTTCCTGAAACGAGCTATCCGTAATTTCTAAAGCCATTTTTTTATTTTTAATTATTAATATTCTATGTTAATTCAATGATCAAATTTACCACTTTTAAACCATTAGCTTATCTATGCTCAACATTTGTATTTTCTATGATTAAATCTTTAGAAATTTCCTTTAATGCATTTACAAAAGTATCAATATCTTCTTTCGTTGTCATGTGACTAAACGAAACACGTAACGGTGTGCAATGATCCATCTCATCTTCAGAAAGCACCATCATCATGACCATTGAAGGTTTTGAAGCTCCGGAAGAACATGCACTTCCCTGAGAAACAGCAATACCTTTCATATCCAATTGCAATCCGATTAGCGGATTTTTGTAGGGTAATAAAAGACTTACCACTGTGTACAGACTACTTTCTGCTTCAGCACTTCTTCCATTAAACTTCACACCCGGAATTTCTTCAGAAACTCTATCAATGGTGTACTGCTTAATTTCCTGCATATGTTGGGTGTAGCTATCCATATTTTTCAATGAAAGTTCCAATGCTTTTCCCAAACCTGCAATTCCGCTCACGTTTTCTGTTCCTGCTCTTAAACTTCTTTCCTGCGGACCGCCTGTAATAATTCCTTTCAGACCACTTGATTTTCTGATGAAAGCAAAACCAATTCCTTTACGGACCGTGAAATTTGTGCGCACTGCAAGATGCAAAATCAACAGGAATTTCAGAAAAATCTAAATTCATGTGAGCCATCGTTTGTACAGTATCAGAATGAAACAATGCATTATTTGCTTTGCACAGTTCTGCAATTTTTTTAATATCTACAATATTTCCGATTTCGTTATTGGCATGCATCAGACTCACCAAAGTTTTCTTGTCAGAAGCTTTAAGCAATTCTTCAAGCTTGTTTAAATCAATATCACCTTTTTCATTCGGGCGGATGTAAGCAACTTCAACACCTTTTCTGTTTTTCATGTCTAAAATACTCTCAGAAACACATTTATGTTCCATCGGCGAACTGATGATTCTTTCAATACCCAAATGTGAAACACTAGATTTGATAATCATATTATTGGATTCTGTACCGCAAGAGGTGAAAATAATCTCTGCCGGAGTCACATGAAGATACTCTGCAACCTGCCTTCTTACGTTTTCAATTAAAATTTTAGCATCTTGTCCGAAACTGTGTGTTGAAGACGGATTTCCAAAATTCATTTTCATGGTTTCTACCATGGCATCGATAACTTCTTCTGAAAGAGGCGTTGTAGCAGCGTTATCTAAATATATTTTATTCATTTTTTATTTTGAATATTTTAATTGTACTGAAGTGAACTGATAATTTGACGGAACGGAAAATATAAACCAAGGATTTGACATCACCTGAATTGCCATCCCACCCGATTGATATTCCGGAATCTCAACATATAAAACATTATTCTTAACGGATATGCTTTTAATGGCTGAAACTTTATGATCACCGGAATTGAACGTTCCTAAATTATACAAAACAACTTTTTTATCTTTTGGAAAATCAGGTATTTGCATAACAGGTTCCATTCCTGAAGCTGCAAAATTTTCTGTTATTTCGTTTTTAAGCTGTCGTTCATCATTTATGATTTTAAAACCTGCTTTTTCAGCTCCTCCCTGCGTTTCAGAGGCAATTATTTCTCCTTTACTTTGCATATCTCCAGATTTCTGTGCAGTTGTATTGGTACAGCTTGTGATGATGGCAAAACATAAAATCAGCAACTTATTCATTTTATCATTATTAATCTTTCAAAATTAGTGAAAAAATCGGTAATGACCTTCATTTGCCCATTTCAGCATTGACTTATCACCGGAAGTATCGCCAAACGCAATAATTTTATCATACTTATCGTTTGAAATTTCTTTTTTAATTCTTTCTAATTTTTCTTTTCCGTTGCAGTTTTTACCGATAAAATTTCCTGTAAAAATACCGTTTTTAAACTCTGCCTTTGTAGAAACAAGATTCATCTGTAATTTTTCCGCAAATGGTTTTGCCCAAATATCCAAAGAGGCAGTTACCATGAGACTTTTTGTATTTTGTCTGTCCATATTCTGAATAAAATCCAAAGCATTTTCTCTCACAATTTTCGGATAATTTTCTTCAAAAAACTGTTTAGATTTTTCTTCGATTTTAGTCTGAAGCTGACCTTTTAAAATAGAACCAATAAAACTTTTCTTTACTTTTTCAGTCTCTGCCAATTTTAATTTCAGTAAAATAAAAAGCGGAATATGTTTTACAAATTGTACCCGAAATTTCGATGGATTATAAAATCTTAAATACAAAAACATCGTATCCTTATACGTTAAAGTGCCGTCAAAATCAAAACAATATAATTTTTTCATTATCAATTAAAGCTTTAATTTCTTAAAAATAAATTCAGGTATATTTCTTATGATTAACATAATAACGCCCCAAATGGGTAAAACGTATGCCACATTTTTCTGTTTTTTGAATGCCTTGTAGATACATTCTGCAGCTTGTTTTGGTGTAGCAGTTAGTTTTGGGTTTAGAGGTAAACCTTCAGTCATTTTTGTAGCCATAAAACCGGGTTTTACAGTCAACACGTGTACTTTCTTTTCAAAAAGATAATTTCTGAGACCACTTAAATAGGCTGTAAATGCAGCTTTAGCGCTCCCATATATAAAATTACTCTGTCTTCCTCGGTCACCTGCAACTGAAGAAAGTCCAATAATTGTTCCTGATCTTCTGCTTTCAAATTTCTGAGCAAAATAATTGATTACGGGAACTAATTTTGAGTAATTGATATCTATAATTCTCTCCGTATTTTTATTGTCGTACAATCCTTCTTCACTACCTTCACCCAAATAACCTGTCGCACAAAACAACAGACTAGAATTAATCTGGTCAAATTCAGAATAATTGACAGGTTTCGTTAAATCAAGTTCAAAGATCTGAGATTGTTGCAGAAATTTCACATCAATATGTCTTGCAAATCTTTCTGTGCTTTCTTTATTTGAGGTAAAAAGATAGATTCTTTCAAACTTCTCGCCTTCCTGCAATGCCTTTTCTACAAAAGCCTGCGCTACTTCGGATGTACTTCCAAGAACTATCATTCTACTTATTATTTAAAATTCTTTTGTGCTGTAAAGACACAAATTTTGAGCTGTCTGCATTTTTCAGATAATTTGTAAGCGAAGATCTGCTCATGCTGTCTTTTGTGAGATAAATTCTTCCGCCAAAATCCTGCACAATCTGGTCAAGTTTATCAACTAATTTTTTAAGTTTTGAGTTCACTTTAAAATCTAAAGCCAAAGTGTAACCTTCAAATGGAAAAGAATTATAGGCATCCGGATTATTTTTACCAAAAAGTTTCAAAACCGCCAAAAAGGATCCGTTCCCGCTGTTGGCAATGGTTTCAAGAATTTTTTTCATTCCTTCTTTGCCTGTTTCTTTCGGGATCACCATTTGATATTGAATAAATCCTGATTTCCCATAGATTTTATTCCAATCATTGATAGCATCCAAGGGATAAAAAAAAGTTTCATAATCAATAAAATTTTTAACTTCCTTTTTAGATTGCTTTTTATAATATAAAAAATTAAAAATCTTCACTGTAAAATTATTCAGCACAAAATTCGGGAAATAAAAAGGAACTGTAGGAGAGAATTTCTTTTTCAGTTTCAAAGGATTTTTGTTCTCATTTTCAGACAATTCATGTCTCTTGGCGTGTTCTCCGCGCATCATGATGCTGCGTCCTATATTTTCACCTTTTTGAAGACAGTCAATCCACGCAACAGTGTACGTCCAGCTTTCACTTTCTTCAAAAAGCCTGAATATTTCATCTAAATTTTCCGCTTTAATACTTTCCTGGCGAATATATGCGGTTTCAATATTTTTAAGCTTAAATTTTGCTGAAAGAATGATTCCTGTAAGTCCCATTCCGCCGATGGTAGCCCAAAATTTATCTGAATTTTCTTCCTTTGAACAACTAATAATGTCACCATTTTCTGTCATCAATTTAAAATCAATGACATATTCTGAAAAACAACCTTCTGCATG
This sequence comes from Chryseobacterium sp. AC405b, assembly GCF_979258685.1. Lineage (NCBI taxonomy): Bacteria > Pseudomonadati > Bacteroidota > Flavobacteriia > Flavobacteriales > Weeksellaceae > Chryseobacterium > Chryseobacterium sp. AC405b. The sequence continues at coordinate 2,119,560 of NZ_OZ409877.1, read as the reverse complement.
ATGATTTTTACCATGGACGTCTGATGCAATTGCCCCACCAACAGAAATAAATTTTGTACCGGGTGTTACATAGAGAAAATATCCTTGAGGTACAGAGATTTCCAGCACTTCTGAAAGTAAAACTCCGGATTCGCATTCTATGATTCCGTTAATACGATCAAAACTCATGAATTTATTTAATTTTCTTGTCGAGAAAATATTTTCGCCCAATGAAGCATCGCCGTAGCATCTTCCGTTTCCTCTTGCAATGACTTCGTTATGATTGAGTACAAATTCTCTTATCTTTTTGAAGCTGTCTTCAGATCTCATCTCTTTTTCCACTATGGGAAAATTGCCCCAATTGGTAACTTTTTGTGTGAAATTCGGCTTCATTCTTTAAAGTAAATTTGAATTAAAAATGTAGCAACCCAAAGAATTAAAGTAACCTGTATGTATCTGTCTCTGTATACTATTTTGGTAGGGGATTCTGTTCTGTTGTAGACCAAAGTTTGCTGTAAATATCTTAAAAATGCAAAAACAACAAAAATTACAGTGTAAAAAACTCTTGAGTGAAATTTTTCCTGAACTTCAGGTGATAACGTAAACATAAGATAGCAGATGATGGCCAAAGTCACTGAAATTGAAAGAGCAATATCTGCAAATTGTACATTATAGCCATCAAGTGCTTTTCTCGTTTTACCAGAAACCTGAGCGTTGATGAGCTCTCCCCTTCTTTTTCCGATCGCTAAAACCAATGCCAGTACGAAAGTAAGTAAGGTTGCCCATTGAGAAATGAAAATACCTGTGATATATCCTCCAGCTTGAACTCTCAGAACAAATCCTGTTGCGATAATGAAAATATCAATGATCGGAACGTGTTTCAAGTGAAATGTATACGCCAGATTCATCACAACATAAATCGCAATGATGGCGGTAAATTTCCAGAGATTTTCATTAAAATTGAATTGTGCGAAGCATATAAGAGCAATATCAACTATAATTAAAGCAGAAAGAATGATCAGTGCTTTTCGCTTTGATATTGCACCGCTTGCCAAAGGTCTTCTTCTTTTTTCAGGATGCTGTCTATCTGCTTCAATATCGTTGTAATCATTTAATATGTAGACAATACTTGCAGCAATTGAAAATATTACGAAAGCAAATATACTTTTAGAAAGTAAATCTAAATTTTTGATATTTCCTGAAAAAAACAAGGGTACAAAAACAAAAAGATTTTTCACCCACTGTTCTACTCTGAGTAGTTTTAGATATTTCTTCATTTATGTTTATTTCGGTAGCAAAAATAGTAAATTTAAAGCAAAAAAATATTTCGCATAAAAATACAAAAAAAACCGCCAAAGCGGTCTTTTATGAAAATATTTATATGTTAACGACTATTGCCCTTGTTGAGCTTCGTTGATCATTTTTTCGTTCGCAGTAATTGCAAATTCTACTCTTCTGTTTTTTGCTCTGCCTGCATCTGTATCGTTAGATGCTACAGGCATTGCTTCTCCTTCTCCTAATGCAAACATTCTGCTTGATGCAATTCCTTTAGACATCAAATATGATTTTACAGAATTTGCTCTTCTTTCAGAAAGTTTTTGGTTATAATCATCTGCACCCACACTGTCTGTGTGACCATAGATATTGATATTGGTATCTGGATTATTGACCAAAACCTGAGTTAATTTATCTAAGTTTGTTTTAGCAACAGAAGTAAGATCTGATGAATTGAATGCAAAAGTTACAATACTTTCGTTCATCGTAATTTTAATTCCGTCACCTACTCTTTCCACTTCAGCACCCGGTAAAGTTTCTTTAATCTCTTTAGCCTGCTTATCCATTTTATTACCAATCACGTTACCAGCGACACCACCGATAATACCTCCAAGAACAGCCCCTAATGCTGCGTTCTTACCTTTTCCTACATTATTTCCAAGAACACCACCGATTACAGCTCCGGATGCTACTCCTACTGCTGTACCTCTTTGTTGATGATTAGAATTCTTCACAGCTTCGCAACTCGTAAGAAATAAAGCTGATGATAAGAAAAATGCTCCTATATATGTTTTGTTGAATCTCATTTTGTTTATTTTAAATATTTTAAATTATTTCATTCCTGTTCTTTCAAAGTTGTAAACAACTCTCACTGTACTCCCATCAAACGGAACGTTTTGCTCTAAAGAAAACTGATCTGTAGTCAGATTTATTACATCAAGTGTATACCCAACGGTATTTTGTTTAGCTTTTGTACCCTCCTGAATTTTTTTGAACATAAAAGTGTTTCCATCTTTTACCTCAAATTTTATAGGCTGAGTAAGAGCGGGACAACTTCCCCCACCATTTAAACTGTATGCTCCTGTATAATTATTCGGGATAAATCTCCAGTGACTTCCTACGAAACATTGTGCGTCTGCACCTTCGTCGAATGGCTTTATTTTATACTGCTTATCATATTCGATGCTTACAATCTGAAAATCACCTTTCATTTTAAGAAATTCTGATCTGTTGCTTTGTGCATCTGCTCCTTTTTTAACGGTGGAACAAGAAACAGCAAAAAGTGATGCTCCTAAAATCCCCGTAAGTAATAACTTTTTCATATAGTTTTTTTTTTATCAGATGAAATCAAAATCAATTTCATCTTTTGTTTATTATTCATAATGTTACTACAAAAAACCGTGCCAAAAATGATCTATCAAAAACAAAGCCCGGAAATTTCCAGGCTTTATTTTTTTTAATCTAAAAGATTATTATTTATTTTCTTACAGGTTTTTTAGCCTTTGCAGGTTTTTTTACTGAAGATGATTTTCCGTTATAAAAATTGTTGAATGCATATTCTGCAGCTTTTTTAACATCGATAACTCCACCAGCCTGAGATTTTTCTCCAAACTCATTTTCTGTACTTGCATTGCTTGTTTTAACCAAAGCTTCGATAATTTGCGCCGGTTTTAAATTCGGCATATAAGCCAATAAAACTGCTGCGGCACCAGCAACTACAGGAGAAGCCATTGAAGTTCCCTGCTGATAACTGTACTCATTATTCGGAACTGTAGAATAAATTTCTTCACCCGGAGCAAATACGTTCACCATTTTTTTATTATAGTTGGAGAAGCTGGCTCTTAACTCATTATTTCTGTTTGTACTTGCACCTACAACCAAAACATTATCAACAAACGGAGCCGCATCAGTAACATTTTTAAAATTGGTAGGATAAGCCAAATGCTCAGCAACATCTTCATTTTCGTTACCCGCAGCTTTCACCAAAAGCACCCCTTTATCATCTGCATATTTGAAAGCGTCCCAAACAACATTTTTGCCTGGCGAAACTGGCTTACCAAAACTCATATTCAAAACTTTGGCACCATTGTCAACTGCATATCTTATAGCGTTGGCAACATCCTTATCTCTCTCATCCCCATTAGGAACTGTTCTTACCACCATGATTTTAGCAACTTTCGACGCTACACCATACTGAACTTCTTTTCCTTGTGGTAATCCGGCAATAATTCCTGAAACGTGAGTTCCATGTTCTGCATCCGGACCTTGATAATGATTATTTCCGTAATTTTTTTGAGAATAGTCATCATAGTTGTCACCTACAACTTCAGCTCTCGGATCATAAGCCAGATCATATTGTTTCGCCATCGGACCAAAGTGATCTAATGCTCCTTTAATTTCTTTTTTTAAGAATCCTTCAACATCAGAAGGTGATTTGCCCGCTAATTCAGGATTTTGAGCCAGATTATTTAAAATCTGTAAACCTATTGCTTCCTGTTGATTTGCAGGTTTTATCGTTGCAAGATTTTCCTTAGTTAGATTTTTACCTCCAAGCATTTTTATCATTCCCGGTATTGCATCATTGATCATGCTATATTGCTTGAAATTCTGAGCAGCATCAACACTTTTTTTAGTAAAAAGCTCTTTTGATTTCATATACATAGCAAATTCTTCCGGCATTTTCGCCTGATTTGCTTTGTTTTTTGTAGAATCGTCACCTTCGAAAACTGATTTGTATTTGGCAACAACTCTGGTCACTTCCATGTTGTCAACATCTATATCTGCAGTCTTTCCTCCGATGAAGTTCCATCCATGAACGTCGTCGATGTAGCCATTTCTGTCATCATCCTTTCCATTGTTTGGAACTTCATTAGGATTTGACCACATATTTTTCACTAATCCCGGATGATCTACCTGAACGCCACTGTCTAAAACTCCAACAACAACAGTTTTAGGTTTAAGACCTTTGGATTCAAGATATTTGTAAGCATTTTCGGTATTTACACCATATACTTTTGAAGTGGCAAAATCTTTATGATACCACGTCATCAGGTCTTTATCTTCTTTAAGATCAAGAACTGTCGCCTTAGCTTCCTGTGCATACGTAAAACTAAAACCTGCTAAAAAAAGAGCAGCTAGAACTATTTTCTTCATTGTATAAGTATTATTTAATATTTTTAAGATAAGTCACAGATTCCGGGCCTTTGTTACAGATAAGATCAATTATTGATAAATCTTTTAAAAAACCATATTTATCTTCGAAGATCTGATAATATTCATCCATCTTATAATCGACTTCAACTTTCGTAGAAAATTTTTCCCTAAAATTGATCTCAGAAGGATTTTTAATATATTCTTCATTCAAAGAATGTGCCTTTTCTGTCTTTAGAATTTTTTGGATAATGTCGATACTTTTCAAATTAAAATCTAATAAAAATTTTTCTTTGTTTTGGTAAAGTACTTCAAATTTATCTTCATAATATTCAAAATAAGGAGAACTTTGGTAAACATTTTTGATAGATTTCCAGTGAATTTTCATCCAATCTTCTCTGTAAGAAATTTCAATATCTTTCATTTCCCTTTTCCCGGAATGATTAATAGGAATAATGAGTGAGAGTTTTCCATTGGCACCATAGATATTGGTTCTGTTTCTGTAAGTCTGTTTGGGGAAACTTTCATACTGCTCGAAAACCACCTCATTCTCAGTATTTAAAAAAACTGAAAACCATGAGATAGGTGGTAAATAGAATACCGGTAATAATACTTTTTTCATTGTTATTGTATATAAAAATGAAGTACTTTTTCAAATACTTCATTCTATTTCAGTTTGCTAATTTAGTTATTATTCGTCTTCAGTTTTTTTCTTTCCAAAAAGTTTAACGAAATATTCCCATCCGAAGAAAAGAACAAGTATCATCGCTGCAATCCACCAATATGAAGTTTTGTTAGCTTCACCTGTATTGGTTGCTTTGAACATTCTGTCCCAACGGATTCTCCATCCATCTGCCTGATAAGATGATTGCGAATCTGCAAATGCACCTTCCACACTCATCCAAGTAAACATTGGTTTCCCTACAATATTTTCTTCCGGAACAAAACCGAAGAATCTCGCATCAAGAGAAGCATCGCGATTATCACCAACCATCATATAATAATCCTGTTGAATTGTATACTGATTGCTTTCTTTTCCGTTGATGAAAATTTTTCCGTTTTTATTCTCTAATGTGTTGTGTTCGTAATTTTTGATAATCCACTGATATTCCGGCAAAGTTTTCTCATTGATGGCTACGACATCTCCTTTTTAGGTATTTTAAGTGGACCGTACTGATCCTGATTCCAGCCACTGTTGATTGGAAATATTGAATTGGTTGTATCAATTTTTGTTCTGGTCTCATCACGATACTGAACTGCTAATTCACCTTTTGGCTGAACGTGCTCCTCCATATCAATAACCTGAGGAAGTTTTTTAATTTCTGCGGCTGTATTTTTTGTCAAACCTTGGAAATAATAAACAAATCCACCTTTTTCGTTTTGACCTTCCTGAACAGGTAAAAATCCGAAAATTTTATACAAACCAGGAATATCAAGCTGACTTCCTGTGTTTACAATGTATCTGTGCTGCACTTCCTGATCTCCTAAAACCATTTCAGGTTTACCATTGACAAACAATTTTCCGTCACGCATTTCGAAAGTATCACCTGCAACAGCCACACATCTTTTCACATAAGGATCTGCACGGTCAAGCGACACATGTACAGAATCTCTCGGATAATTGAAAACTACAATATCATTTTTCTGAGGTTTACTGAACTGAAATATTCTTTCGTAAGGGAGTTTTACTGCTTCAACATAAGATTTTCCATCATTTTTCGGGTTTCCGTCTTTTTGAAAATCATAAATAGTACCCTGAAGGAAAGGTATTGCCAAAGGACGCATTGGTAATCTGTAACCATAGCTCCATTTATTAACGAAAAGGAAATCTCCCACCAATAGAGTACGTTCCATTGATCCTGTAGGAATTCCGAATGGTTGAGTAAAAAAGACGTGAATTATTGTTGCGAAAACTACTGCAAAAGTAATAGATCCCATAAAAGTATCTTTCTTTTTAGCATTTTTCTCTTCTTCTGTTAAGTACAAATCGTTTTCATCTTCCACTTCAACATCTTTGGAATAATTGACGGTCGCCATGTAAATAAATGGTAGAATAACCGTCAAAATCTGATGTTGAACAAGACTTTTTCCAAATTTTTTCATTAAATAAATATGAAAAACAGACATCATGATCGAGTCCTACAATCGGCAGGTATGACAAAATTGCCCACCATTTCGGATGTTTTGTTTCTTTTAAAATAATGAAATAATTGTAGAAAGGTACAAACGCCAATAGCGGACTATACCCCATTTTCTTGAACAGCTTCCAAGTAGAAATCCCCATCAATAATGATAAAATGAGAACATAAACTGTATACGTTAAAAAATAATTCATAAATCTTTGATATGAGTAATGAGCAATTGATGCTTACGCAAATGTCTCTTATTAGTTTGTAAAATAAAGGTTTTGTTACAAATTAAAGTCCCAAAACGTCTTTCATTGTAAAATTTCCTTTTTTATCTTTGATCCATTCTGCAGCTACCACCGCACCGAGTGCAAATCCGTTTCTGTTGAATGCTGTATGTTTTATTTCAATTTCGTCAACTTCACTTCTGTAAAAAACACTGTGAGTTCCCGGAACTTCATCTTCACGGATGGCAAAAATTCCCAATTGCTTATCCTGAGTTTCTTCCAGTTTCCAGGCATTATATTTTGGATTGTTTTTAAAAATTCCTTCTGCCAGAGAAATTGCTGTACCACTTGGAGCATCCAGTTTGTGAATGTGATGAATTTCTTCCAACTGACAAGAATATTCATCTACGCTCTTCATTAAATCTGCCAATTTTTCGTTTAAAGCAAAAAATAAATTCACACCTAAACTGAAGTTTGAACCATATAAAAATGCAGTTCCGTTTTCTAAAGCTAAATTTTCGATCTCTGATTTTCTTTCCAGCCAGCCAGTCGTTCCGCAAATCACCGGAATTTTATTTTCAAGACACGCTTTAATGTTATCAAAAGCCACTTCCGGCAAAGAAAATTCAATCACTACATCTGGATTGTTCAGATTCTCAGAAGTTGGAGTTTCTTTTAAACGGGCAACTACTTCATGACCTCTTTTCGTGGCAATCTCGTCAATGATCTGACCCATTTTTCCGTACCCCACCAATGCTATTTTCATGTTTAATAACTCTTTTAAAACTTAAAATTTAAACTTAATCCTGTTTTTGGCGGATTATTCCCCAAATCATCATAAATTATCGCAGGAGTGAAAGTCAAATCCGGATCTTTACGGCCTTCATACAAATGCGCATCAACTACTGCATCAACGATGTTTAAGATATAGATAAGTCCTGTAATGGCAATGGCATAATCCCGTTGTCTTTTTGATCTGTCCTGAGCATTTCCCAATGCTATTTTATCTAAATAGGGTCTTGCATCAACAAACTCATTGGGTGTTCCGTTAAGTTTAGCAATGTAATATTCTCTGTATCTTTTGTATTGATTCTGATTCCAGAGAGCGATACCTGCTCCTGCTCCAACTGCTCCCCAAACAATTGGAATTTTCCAGTATTTTTTATTGTAAAACTGTCCCAATCCGGGCAAAACAGCAGAATATAAACCGGCTTTTGTAGGATTTAATTTTTTAACAATAATCTTTGCGGGAGCATTTGCTTTTTCTATGGTCTCAACAATTGATGTTTCAGGAATTTTTGATAGCATGACACTGTCTTGCGGAACGGTTTCCACACGAACGGTATCATTTCGGGTTACTTGCGAGTAAGTGATGTTTATCAAAAACAGGGGAAATATGAAAAGTAATTTCTTCATCTATTTAATGTGAGATAAAATATATTCCAGCTCATCTTCATTTTTAAAATCTAAAACAATTTTACCTTTTTTCCCGGTTCCGATTGTTTTTATCTCCACTTTTACGTCAAGAATATCGGCAATGGTTTTTTGCGCTCTTTTGTAATTATTGGAAAGCTCTGCCTTTGCTTTTTTAACTGCCGGAGATTTAGGATTTTTAAAAGATGCAGCAGCCTGTTCGGTTTGTCGAACATTAAGTTTTTCTTTTATAATTAATTCAAATAACGCCTGCTGATGCTCTTCATTTTCAAGACTGATGATCGCTCTGCCATGTCCTGCTGAGATTTCACCACTTCTGATGGCATTCTGAGTATCCGGATTGAGTCTCAGTAATCTGATAGAGTTGGTAATGGTACTTCTGTCCTTTCCTACTCGCTGGCTCAGGTTTTCCTGCGTCATCCCGATTTCTTCCATTAACCTTTGGTAGGTCAATGCAATTTCGATAGAATCAAGATCTTCACGCTGAATATTCTCCACAAGAGCCATTTCTAAAAGCTCCTGATCATTTACCAGTCGGATGTATGCCGGAACAGATGTTAAACCCACAATTTTACTTGCTCTGAAACGTCTTTCACCAGATATAATTTCAAACTTTTCACCATCTTTTCTTAAAGTAATGGGCTGAATTACTCCAAGATTTTTGATCGATTGTGCAAGTTCGTTGAGTGCTTTTTCGTCAAAATAAGTTCTCGGCTGAGTGGGATTGGGATAAATATCTTCAATAGAAACTTCCATGATATTTCCTACAAAAGTTTCTGCGCCTTCATCTGTGGCAGAATTTACCGTAGCTTTCGATTCAGCACTTAAAATAGCACCCAAACCACGTCCCATCGCTCTTTTTTTATCTTTCATAGTATTTATGACTATTTGCTATTGCACTTCGACAAGCTCAGTGTGACAGCTTTTAGCTTTTTTTAATTCTTTACTAAATTTTCGTTTTTCAACAGAACTTCTTCTGCTAACTGCAGATATTGAATTGCACCTTTGCTTTCTGCATCGTAGTTTAAGATACTTTCACCAAAACTTGGTGCTTCACTCAATCTTACATTTCTGCTGATAATTGTTTCAAAAACCATTTCCGGAAAATGAGCATTGACTTCTTCCACTACCTGATTGGAAAGTCTCAATCTGCTGTCGTACATTGTCAGCAGCAAACCTTCGATATCCAGATCTTTATTGTGAATTTTCTGAACGTTTTTAATGGTATTCAAGAGTTTACCCAAACCTTCTAAAGCAAAATACTCACACTGAATAGGAATAATCACAGAATCAGCTGCGGTGAGCGCATTTACGGTAATTAAACCTAAACTTGGTGCGCAGTCAATGATGATATAATCGTAATCATCTCTTACCGTTGCCAATGCTTTTTTCAGCATATATTCACGGTTGTCTTTATCTACCAATTCTATTTCTGCGGCAACCAAATCGATGTGAGAAGGTACAATATCCAAGTTTGGAGTAGATGTTTTCTTGATACAGCTTCTTGTATCTATGCTGTGCTCCAGAAGGTTATAAGTAGAATACTGCACATCATCAACTCCAAGACCAGAAGTCGCATTAGCCTGCGGATCTGCATCTATGATTAATATCTTTTTCTCTAATACCCCTAATGCTGCGGCTAAATTTACAGCTGTTGTAGTTTTTCCTACCCCACCTTTTTGATTAGCGATACCTATGATTTTTGCCATTGCTTGAACTTTAAGTTTCAAAAATACACTTTTTTCTCTGCTTTCAAGGAAGGGATAAAACGAAAGTTGAGTTAAAATATTGTTAATAAGGAATTTAGGCAATAAAAAAATTATCCACAAAATATAGTATTTTGTGGATAAGTATCAAGAGTTGTTTTGAATATATTTAATTGTCAAACTTCATTGAGATCGGAAATTTGAAATAGCTTCTTACTGCTTCACCTTTTTTATTTTTCCCAGGAATCCATTTCCCTTTTACAGCTATGATTGTTCTGAGAGCCTCCGCATTAAAATCTGAATCTCTTCCATCTGCTTTTATCCCAGAAATTGTACCATCACGCTCTACGATGAAAGTAACAGTACTTTTCATCACTTCATCAGAAGAAAAAGAAAGAACCGTCAAACTTGTTCATTACTTTAGTTCTGAATGCTTCAATTCCTCCTTCGAAATTTGCAGAAACACTTAATTCTGTCTCGATTTTAAGAGGATCTTCTACTGGATTAGGAGGAAGTATTTTTGGTGCAGTAAATTTTCCAGGTCCAGAATCTGAACTAATAGGTATATAAACATCTGGAGTAGCAGGCTTTGCTTCGAAATCATTTTTAAATCCTGCAACTGCATCTTTTGGAATATCTTTAACAATAGTACTTTCATCAGCATTTCTTGTCGGAGTAACAACCGTTGCATCATATTGCTTTACGCGTTCAGGTTGAACTAGTGGTTTTACAGGCTGAACTTTTACCGGAGGCAATTCAACTTCAACGACATCTTTTAAAATGAACGGAGGAGGATTTTCTATAATTTCATCCGTTGTCTTAAGCGCCGAAATCAACATTGGTGTAATAGAAATTGCAGCCAGTAAACTCACCCCTATAAAGAGTGCTTTGGTTAGGATTCTGTCTGATTCATTTCTTAAAACATAAGCACCATATTGCTTATTGCGGTTTTCAAAGAGAATTTCGTTCAGTCGAAATTCTTGATTTTGTTGTAGGTGTTTCATCACAAAAATATTAAATTGTTATAGTAGATCAGATTAATACTTTATCATCTTTAAGTAATAATCTTTAAAACAATATCAAAATATTTGCCAAAAATTTACCAAAACACAAACTGTATATTAAAATTGATGAGAAAATAAAAATTAACTATTTAGTGAATAAGGTATGAAAGACAGATCAAAAAAAAGAGACTATCAATTGGTAGTCTCTTTAAATTTATATGAAAATTATTTTCTTAGAATAATTCTTTTCTGATGATGTTCTGACTTCTTTCTGGTTCGTACAGAAACTAAGTAAACATTGATTCCTAAATATTTCTCAATGAATTCAATGTATTTCTGAGCAGTATCAGGAAGCTCGTCATAGCTTCTTACTTTTGTAAGATCTTCTTTCCAACCCGGTAGATCTTGATAGATCGGCTCGTAGTTGTATAATTTTTCTGTTGAAGAAGTGAAATAATCGATGATTTTTCCGTCTTCAGTTTTGTAATGCGTTACGATTTTCAGGTTTTCAATCCCTGTAAGAACGTCTAATTTAGTAATTACTAAATTATTGATTCCGTTAATCATACAAGCGTGCTTCAAAGAAACAAGATCTAGCCAGCCTGTTCTTCTTGGTCTGCCTGTAGTCGCTCCGAACTCACCACCGATCTGTCTGATGCTTTCTCCTAACTCATTATCCAGTTCAGAAGGGAAAGGTTCAGTTTCCTACTCTTGTGCAGTACGCTTTAGCAACACCAATTAAGTTTTTCAGTGAAGTTGGCGGAACACCTGCTCCTGTACAAACTCCTCCTGTTGACGGAGAAGATGAAGTAACGTAAGGATATGTTCCGAAGTCGATATCCAGCATCAAAGCCTGAGCTCCTTCGAACAATACATTTTTACCGTCTCTGATCGCTTCGTTAAGCTCTAATTCAGTGTCAACGATTCTTTCCTGAAGCTGTTTTCCGATCTCTAAATATTCGTTGTAGATTTCTTCAACATCTAAAGTCGGTTTGTCGTAATATTTTTCGAAAAGAGAGTTTTTAACTTTTAAGTTTTTCTCAATTTTATCTCTTAAAATCTCAGGATTCAAAAGGTCTACCATTCTGATCCCGATTCTTGCAATCTTATCTTCGTAGCAAGGTCCGATTCCTTTTTTGGTCGTTCCGATCTGAGTTCCTCCGTGTTCTTCTTCGCGGTACGTATCCAAAAGAATGTGGTAAGGCATGATGACATGCGCTCTTCTGCTGATAAAAATATGGTCTGTTCTCAAGCCTTTGCTTTCAATCTGACCCACTTCTCTAATGAAAGATTTAGGATTCACCACTACTCCATTGGCAATGATACATTTCCCTTTGCACTGCAAAACTCCTGAAGGAAGAAGGTGCAAAACAAATTTCTCTTCACCCACATAAACCGTGTGACCAGCGTTGTCTCCGCCTTGGAAACGTACAACGTAATCAGATTTTGCCGATAAAACATCAGTGATTTTTCCTTTACCTTCATCTCCGTACTGAAGACCTACAACTACGTAAGTTGACATATTTTACTTTTATTTTAGATTCGTACAAAATTACTTTTAAAAAATTGGGTGGGCAAATTTGAGGGGAATTTTATTTTTGGGTGGGGAATCATTATGGTTTACCATAATTGTAATTATATGCTATTGTGTATATTTGATTATTAACCATAATAAATATAATAATGAATCCGACTTACTATCAAAATCAAATAAATAAGATTGAAAAAGATATTGCTGATTTACATAAGAAAATAGCTGATGAAAGTAAAAAAGAAAATGGTAAAATTAAGCAGATAGACTCTGTTAATAAATCAATAAATAAAAATACCTCAAATTCGACTTTACAAAGTAAACAAAAACAAATTTCAAACTATCAAACTGAAATTCTTAATTGTAAAAAAAAGACAGCGGATTATCAAAGCAAAATATCTGTAAAGACAATTGAATTAGGAAAGAAAAAACAAGAACTACGAAAGTCGGAAAATAATGAATTAAAAAAGCAGAATCAAAAACAAACCGATTTCCAAAAGAATTTACAACGTACTATTGAAGAACAAAAAGCTCAGTTAAATGATTTAATAAATCAAAATTATTCATCAAAAACAGATACTATCGAAAATAACGAAATACAAAAGCAATACGACTTTTTTATTTCCCATGCATCAGAAGACAAGGAAGATATTGTAAGAAATTTAGCAGAAGCTTTAAAAGAAGATGGTTTTCACGTTTGGTATGATGAGTTTGAACTAAAAATTGGAGATAGCTTGAGAAAAAAAATTGATTTAGGTTTAGTTAATTCTAAGTTTGGAATTGTTATTATTTCGCCTTCCTTTGTAAGGAAAAATTGGACAGAATATGAACTTAATGGAATGGTTGCTCGTGAAATGAACGGACATAAAGTAATATTACCTATTTGGCATAAAATTACAAAAGATGAAGTCCTCACATTTAGTCCTACATTAGCTGATAAAATGGCATTAAACACTTCAATTCATACAATTGATGATATTGTTGCTTCTTTAAAAGAATTGTAATATTATAAATAATGGAGAAAAATAAATCCAAATTAGAAAATAACTTTGAGTTAGTTAGACAATTAGAGAAAGGTGAAAAATCTGGTTTCATCAAAAATTTTGACCGCAAAACTTTTTAAACAATCTTCATAAAAAACATTTAAAGTAAGATGCAAGAAAACATAAAAGATGAATATATAAAAATAGCCCGAAAGTATCTTTTAGAAAATGTTGGTAATGATGTAGATATTGTTGAAGAATATACTGAAGATTTTGAAGATTTATTTTATTTTTCATATCAATCAAAACAATTCCTGAAAACAAAAAACTTTGAAGATATGCTTATTGGGCAAGGTCGTATATTTATTATAAAAAAAGATGGAAGAATAGTTGATTATGGTAGTGTATGGGGAAGTAAAAAAGCACGAATTGACATTATAACTAAATTAAATAAGGAAAGATTAATTCGAATTTTCCAAGAAGATTATGATATTTGGCAAGACAATTATAGTTTGGTAATTAATAAAATTTATGAAGATGATGAAGAAGGAATAATTTCACTTCTTTTGAAATATAAACTTCAATATGTTCTTACAAATCAAAACAAAGAAAACTCAAATCACTATTTTAACAAAGAACAACTCCAAAAGAAATTTAAAACATTACCCTTAAATTTAGGAAACCGATTTAATGACTTTCTTTATAATATGCTTGTTGAAATTATCAACACTTATCCATATTGTGAGTTTACACTTTTGCAGGAGTCTAGATAGTTATTGTTATTCTGCAGAAACCCTTCAACAGATTAGATTCCTTCGGAATGACAAACTTTAGAAATGTTTCTTACTTTAACAAAAACTCACAACTTAGTCCAAGTTCGCATAAAATTCATTCTGTAAAACCACCCCGTCAAAAATTTCTTTGAAATTTTCGCCACCTCTCCAGAGGAGGGGAATTTTTAATGGGTGAATGTTTATCGATTTCTTTTATAAAACAAGTTTTGTAAACCTGACAGACCTCACAAAAAACTTTCATCAAAATTCCGTAACTTTGCCGCCTACTAAAAATTTTATGGAAAGTATACAAGTTCACGACAAAACTTTTGTTCCTTATTTAGAGGATGCCGAAATTCAGGAGATCGTAAAAGCTACAGCTCTGAAAATTTATGAAGACTATAAGGATGAAGTTCCTGTTTTCATTGGCGTACTGAACGGTGTTATTATGTTTTTTTCTGATCTTCTGAAGCATTATCCGGGTGAATGTGAGATCGCATTTATTCAGATGAGCTCTTATTCAGGAACAGAATCTACAGGAATCGTTTACCAGAAAATGGAATTAACGAAAGACGTAAGAGATCGCCATATTATTTTGGTAGAAGATATTGTAGATACCGGAAATACGGTTGAAAGCCTATTCAAATATTTTAACGAAACGCAACGTCCGAAATCTGTAAAAATTGCTTCATTCTTATTAAAGCCTGAAGTGTATAAGAAAGATTTTAAACTAGATTATATCGGAAAAGAAATTCCGAACAAATTTGTTTTAGGTTACGGTCTTGATTACGATGAATTGGGAAGAAATTTGCCTAATCTGTATCAATTATCTGACGGACAAATCAATCATTAAACAGCTTTTAGCTATTTGCTGATTGCTTTTAGCTAAAAAATTAAAGAGAAATAAATTTAATAATAACTAAATATAGCTAAAGGCAAAAAGCCAACCGCCAATTGCCAAAAGCACTTCAACATTATGATAAACATTGTTCTGTTCGGCCCTCCAGGAAGTGGAAAAGGGACTCAAGCTCAAAATCTGATCGAGAAATTTAATTTAAAACAAATCTCTACGGGTGATCTTTTCAGATTCAACATGAAAAATGATACTGAACTTGGGAAATTGGCAAAATCCTACATTGATAAAGGAGATTTAGTTCCGGATCAGGTAACGATTGACATGCTGATTGACGAATTAAGAAAGCCGACTGATGCTGCAGGATTTATTTTTGACGGCTACCCAAGAACTGCTGTACAGACAGAAGCTCTGGAAAAAATATTGAAAGAAGAACTCAATGATAACATCGACGTTTGTCTTTCATTGATCGTAGAAGATAAAATTTTGGTAGAAAGATTGCTGAAAAGAGGCGAAACCAGCGGTAGAACTGATGACAGCAATGTAGAAATCATTGAAAACAGAATAAAAGAATATTACACAAAAACTGCAGAAGTTGCAGAATTATATAAGCAGCAAGATAAGTACGTTGAGATCAACGGTGTAGGAGAAATCAATGAGATTTCTGAAAAGCTTTTTGCTGAAGTAGAAAAAATAAAATAGTTTAAAGTTGTGAGTGATGAGTTATTAATAAATACCATTCATTCTCATAATTCATAACTCATAACTCATAATTGTAAGAAATGTCAAATTTTGTAGATTACGTAAAAATTCATTGTAAAAGTGGTCATGGTGGTGCAGGTTCTGCCCATCTTCGCCGCGAAAAATATATTCCGAAAGGTGGTCCCGATGGTGGAGACGGTGGTCGTGGAGGTCACGTAATCATGAGAGGAAATGCACAGGAGTGGACATTGCTTCCCCTTCGTTACACCCGTCATGTAAAAGCTGAACGCGGTGAAAACGGAGCAAAAAATCAGCTGACCGGAGGTTATGGTGAAGACGTTTATATCGACGTTCCTATCGGTACGATCGCTAAAAACGAAGAGGGTGAAATCATGGGTGAAATCATGGAGGACGGACAGGAAATTATCCTCATGGAAGGCGGAAAAGGCGGAAAGGGAAATGAACATTTCAAATCATCAACCAATCAGACTCCTCGTTTTGCACAGCCCGGAATGGACGGACAGGAAGGTTATGTTGTTTTCGAACTAAAAATCTTAGCCGATGTAGGTTTGGTAGGGTTCCCGAATGCAGGAAAATCTACTCTGCTAGCTTCCGTTTCGGCTGCTAAACCGAAAATTGCCAACTATGCTTTTACTACATTAACCCCGAATTTAGGAATTGTAGACTATAGAAATTACAAGTCTTTTGTAATGGCAGATATTCCGGGAATTATTGAAGGAGCCGCGGAAGGAAAAGGTTTAGGGCACAGATTTTTGAGACATATCGAAAGAAATTCAATCTTATTGTTTTTGATTCCGGCAGATTCTGAAAATCATTTTCAGGAGTTCAAAATTCTGGAGAATGAATTAAAAGAATACAATCCTGAATTATTGGATAAAGATTTTCTTATTTCTGTTTCTAAATGCGATTTGTTGGATGACGAACTTAGAAAAGAAATCTCAGCAGAATTTCCCGAAAACAGAAAACCCATATTCTTCTCTGGCGTAACCGGAGAAAACTTAATGGAACTGAAAGATGCAATCTGGAAGAAACTCCATGGATAGAATATAATTGAATATATAAAATAAAGGATAAGCATTCGTGTTTATCCTTTTTTGTTAATATTAATAATCACTATTTGGAACACTTATTGAGAGACTCCAACCAAATTTTAAACAATGAAATATTTATTAAGTCTTTTTGCAATCGTAGTTTTATTCTCGTGTCAATCTCAAAAAGTGCAATCACAATATTCAACTATTGAATATGAAGCCGGAGCATGTTTCGGGTTTTGTCCGATTTACAAAATGACAATTCAGAAAGACCGAACTGCAGTTTTGGAAGCAGAACATTTTAATTTCTCCAAAGGAACTTCAAAGGACGAATTTTCAAAGCCGAGAGAAGGAACTTTTACCGCAACCATCAAAGAAGAAAGATTACAAACAATTAGTTGCCCTGTTAAACGATTTGGATGTGAAAAGTCTTCAGGATAAATATGGTTCGCAAAATGTTTCAGACTTACCGACCTCTTATCTGAGAATTAAATTAACTGACGGAACTTCAAAAAACACTGAAGATTACGGTAAAAGAGGATCTGAAAAATTGATGAAAGTATATCAGTTTTTTGAGGATTTAAAGCAAAATCAACAGTGGACGAAAGTAAAATAATTGTGTTCAAATAATTTAGACTATATTTGCAGTATATTTCGCGGCATTCTCAGCCAGTAAAGTACTTTTGTACTTAAAATTCTGTTAAAAGTTTTTTAGCAGATTTGCTAAAAATGATGAAGTATACTGCTTCACCCGCACTATTTTAATACACAATTTTTATTTTGTTATTTACAGACTTAAACATTATCAAGCCCATTTTAGATGCGCTTCAAAAACAAGGTTATGAAAAGCCTACACCTATTCAGGAACAGGCGATTCCTTCAATTTTAGAACACAGAGATGTACTGGGAACTGCACAGACAGGAACCGGAAAAACAGCAGCTTTTGCGATCCCCATCTTACAGAATCTTACCGAAAGAAAAGGTTCCTAAAAACAATCATATTAAAGCCTTAATTCTGACTCCAACAAGAGAATTAGCAATACAGATCGAAGAAAGCTTTGATGCTTACGGAAAAAATTTACCTCTAAGAAAATTAGTAGTTTTTGGTGGTGTAAAACAAGGAAGTCAGGAAAACGCTTTGAGAAGAGGTGTTGATATTTTGGTTGCCACTCCGGGAAGATTATTAGACTTTATCGCTCAGGGAATTATCAGTTTAAAAAATCTTGAAATCTTTGTATTAGACGAAGCCGACAGAATGTTGGATATGGGTTTTGTACACGATGTGAAAAGAATTATCAAGCTTTTACCTCAAAAAAGACAGACGCTTTTCTTCTCTGCGACTATGCCTACAGAAATTCAGAAATTGGCAGATTCAATTTTGAATACTCCTATTAAAGTTTCTGTAACTCCTATTTCTTCAACTGCGGAAACCATCAAGCAAGCGGTTTATTTTGTAGATAAAGACAACAAATTAGAATTGCTGACGCATATTTTGCAGAATGATATTTCAGATTCTGTTTTGGTTTTCTCAAGAACTAAACACGGTGCTGACAAGATTGCAAGAAAACTGCAGTCGTCTAATATTTCAGCAGAAGCGATTCACGGAAACAAATCTCAGAATGCCAGACAGAATGCTTTAAATAACTTTAAGACAGGAAGAACACGTGTTTTGGTTGCCACTGACATCGCAGCAAGAGGGATTGATATTGACGAATTAAAATATGTAGTCAACTACGAACTTTCAGACGTTGCCGAAACTTACGTTCACAGAATTGGAAGAACAGGACGTGCAGGATCTGAAGGATCATCGATCTCATTCGTAGACGGCTTAGACTTATTAAATTTAAAGGATACCGAAAAACTAATTGGAATGAAAATTCCTGTGGAGAAAAATCATCCTTTCCACACTGATAATTTGGTAGTTGAAAAAAGAGATTCAAACAATAAACCTTTCACACCAAGACCGAGACCTGCAGGTCAACAACAAAAATCTGATCACAGCAAGAAACCGAAAAATAAAAGTAATTTTTCGAGAAATAAATAAATTAGTGAAGCCTTCCAGAGTTTGGAAGGCTTTATTTTTATAATTATTTTTTGATAAATTTTCTAGTTAATTTTCCTTTTGAAGTGTGAATATCTATTAGGTAGACGCCAGAAGGAAGACTTGTCACATCAATCTTATTATCGGACAAAACAACATTGGTTTTTTTTCCAGTAAGATCTGAAACAGAAATTTTATTAATTTTAGATATAGTAGTGATTGTAAGAAAATCTGCAACTGGATTAGGATAAATAATTACATTATCATCCATATTTTTGACTTCCTTATCTAAATTGATTTTCAAATGTATATTGTCTCTCTTATATTTACTTTCACTTAATTTTTTGCTTTCATCAATTCTAGTTCCCGATGAACTGCAATTTTCAATTTTTGCAAAGTAAAAATAATTTGAATCACTCGAAATAAAAGTATTTGGACTCAACGTTATACTGTTACCTGCCTTCATAGTGATATTTTTATTTGTTGAATTAATTTCGTAAGCTCCACTTGTCTGTATATAATCTGAAGCTTGATATAGGTAATCTACATTAGTCTCCTGAGTAGTTAATATGTAATTATTAGGACATTGGTTTCCAATAAAAGTATATACAGAATTTGGTAAGAGACCTTGCGTAGTTTTACCAGCCAAATAAATATTATCTAAATCGACATAACTAGAACTATAGGAATTTGGATCAATTATTTTGCTTAAATATCCGTATCCTTGGCCGGATAGGCTAAACGAAATATAAATATCGTTATGGGTATTTCGTTTAATATCTCCACACTCAAATAAAGAATTATTATTGCTGTAAATTTGTTGATAAATAGGAAAACTAACAGAATTTAACATATCCACAGAAAATATTTTTGAATCATTATTTCTACCTAAGTACAAAACTGATGAATCTTTATTAAACTCACCGACTGATGGAAAAACACTTGAAATTTCTAATTCATAATCATTCGTTACAGTTCCTGTCATATTATTAAATGATAAAACTTTCGCAACATTATTTCCGTTACTCATACTGATAAAAAGGTAGTTTGAATAGTTTGAAAAATTTAAAGGTGGAGAAGATGTCATACTTGTTCCATAACCTACAGTATTAGAAGGGATATTAATATTCAGATTGCTTTGAACTGGATTAGTACTCACTCCTGTAGCATCTACTAAATAACTGTAAATTAGATTTGCATCATGAGTAACTACCCAAAAAGAACCAGCACTATCATTTTTAATAATAGTGAACACAGCAGATAAATTTGTTGATTGGTAATTTGAATGAATTGGAATTTCTTTAAAATTAGATAAAACTACACCCAATGGAAACCCGTCTTGCCCGAGGGATCCTTGCGACATATCTACAAGGGAATACATTAAAATTTCAGGATCAGCAGCTGAAGTACCTCCTATTGTTTTTGTTACAAAAATATAGTATTGATTTGAATTTCCAGGATTTTGAACTATAGCAATACTCGATTGCGCTATAAAATACTGCATGTTTCCATTTTGCATCGTATTGTGGTCACGTGTCAATACAGTTTCTCCATTAGTATAAAATAATAGTTTACCATTTGCATCACTTACTGAAGCGGTCGCTACAGAATAACTAGGCAATTGATTATCAACTAAAGCTAGAGGATTTGCAACATTTGCAAAATTTAAAGCAGCTTTATTACCGAAGTACCAATTATTATTTTCTCCCTGAGAAAACATAAATAAGGGTATTATCATTAAAAAAGTTAAATAAATTTTCTTCATAATCTTTATTAACTTTTTATTTCATTTTGTTTTCTAAAGTTTCAATACGTTCCTGCTGTGCAATCACGTGAAGAGTAAGTTCTTCAATCTTTTTAAGAAGCATAATATTCATCTCTTTTAGTTCTATACCATTTTTAATAGCTTCAGCGGTAGTAGGAACTTCTGGCAGATGACCTTCTGTTGCTATGAATTTTGACAACTCTCTCAAAGACATTAGTTTATAATCTTTCTCAAAAACATAATCTGCCCAACCATTATTGGCAGCAATATCAACCTTTACTTTTTCTGTTCTAATACCATCTTTTACAAAAAGTTTATATTTTTGTCCATCTTGAGCAATTCCGTCAGAAGGCAATTGATTAGTTAACTGTCCGATACCGATTGTTCCATTGTTGCCTACGATCCAATTCCCGATGTTTAATTCGTTTGAGGGCTGAGAGTTAAAGGGTAAAATATTATTTCCTATATAAATATTTCCTGTTGCATTATTGGAATTAGTAGCATTATTATAACCAAGTGAAATATTATAGGAAGCTTTATTTGCATTTAAGAAACCATTTGTACCAATTGTCGTGTTATAATTCCCTTCAGTTAAGTTAACTAATGCAAGTGACCCGACAGAGGTATTTCCTACTATGGGAACAGATGCTGTACTACCCCAAGCTCTCAAACTCGAAAATCCTACAGCAGTATTATGCTCGCCTGCAACAGCGCCACCAAGAGTATTAGGACCAATCCCAACATTACCATAAGTGGAAATAGAATTTTGCATTGCATTAATTCCCAAAGCTGTGTTAAAATTGCCAATAGTATTAGCGGATAAAGAATTAAATCCTAAGGCCACATTTCCATTTCCTATCGAATTCTCAGTCATTGAACCAAGTCCTATTGAAACATTTCCCCAATTTACTCCGCCTGCATTATTTGATGGTATCTCATTACCACCCGCAATGTATAGGTTATTTGAAAAAGTAACACCATTACTGTTGTAAAATACCAACCTTCCGTTTGTTGTCAGTTTTAACTTTTCAGAATTGTTAATTTTAAAAACTATCGGTTGATTATCGGAAGTTCCCAAAAAATCTGTACTTGGATTGGTTCCAGAGTTACCCGCTGTATTCCAACTTTGAGCAAAAGTATTGATGGATATTAATCCCAAAATGATCACTAATCGTCTCATAAAAATTTGTTTATATGTTTACATGTTTATGTTTCACAATAATAGGAATTTTTATGAATTAAAATATAAAAATGTTAATTTTTAAAATTATAATAGTAAATCCAGGACTTGCAAATGAATTTTTCTATCTCGTTATTTATTTATTAAACATCTTTTTGGCATTCTCGCTCGTAATTCTATCAATCTCAGTAAAATCTTTTTGATAAATATCAACCAGTTTCCCGGCAACCAAATCAAGATACGAGCTTTCGTTACGCTTTCCTCTAAAAGGAACGGGAGCAAGGTAAGGTGAATCTGTTTCCAGAACAATTTTATCAAGCGGAATTTCGTGTAAAAACTGATCGATTTTGCCATTTTTGAAAGTCACTACTCCACCGATTCCTAAAATGAAATTTAAGTCTAAAGCGTGTTTCGCCTGTTCTAGATTTCCTGAAAAACAATGAAAAATACCTCGTAATTTCGGATGCTTTTTTCTTTCTAAAACTTCGAATGTTTCATCGAAACTTTCTCTGGTATGAATTACAATAGGCAAATCTTTTTCAATTGCCCAGTCGATTTGCTGCTCAAAAGCTTTTACCTGAATATCCAACGTGGATTTATCCCAATACAGATCAATTCCAATTTCTCCGATAGCAGGAAAACTTCTTTGATCCAAATAATTTTTTACAATTTCAAGTTCACTTTCCCAACTTTCCGGTTTTACATAACATGGGTGAAGTCCCATCATTGAAAAAACCTGGTTGGGGTAATTATTTTCAAGTTGAAGCATCTTCTCATGAGATTCAGAATCGATAGCAGGAAGATAAAACTCAGTAATCCCTTTGTCTAAAGCTCTTTGGATGGCTTCTTTTCTGTCTTTATCAAACTCCTCTGAATATAAATGTGTATGTGTATCAATCATCTTTTAAAATTTTAACAGATCTTCATAAGGATCTCCAAGATTCAGCAATATTCCGAATGCAGGTTCTGTTTTGATGCCTTTTTCTTTTAATTCTATTATTTTTTGTCTGAAACCTTCTCCCTTTTCCTGTAATATTTTGTATTCGGCAATCATGTGCAGATAGGCGTTTTGTAAAACTGTTGGTTTATTTTGTCCGAAAATTTCAATTGGAAAACCATCCAAAAAACCATTCAAAATTATACAATCTTCATTATTAATGACATCTTCTGTAATCTTGAAATTAGAATATTCCTGAAAGATTTGTTTCAAGGATTTTATAAACTCAACCTTATTTTTAACCTCACAGATAATATCCAAATCACTGCTTTCAATATCAATTTCAATAGGAATTGTTCCTGCTAAGATTGGAGAATACTGTTTTAACTGATCAAAAATCTGATACTTGGTAAGAACCCGTAAAGCGTTTTTCTGTCTTTCGTTTCCAGTCTTCAGGTAATCAATTTTGGTAAAATCAATCATTTGAAATCAGAATATTTTATGTTTGGTTTTATTCTGCTGACTTTTAATTCTTTGATTTAGTTTTTCTCTGAATTCCAGATATTTCGGATCTTTCTCGTCATCAGATTTATGTTCTAATGCTTTATGAATTTTAAAATTTTCTTTTATAAAATCTTTAGTTTCAGTCGAAAAAAAGGCATCTCCAAATTTTTCAAAAATATAGTTCACAGCCTGGGAATTCGGGTGAATCATATCTTCTTTGTAGAAACGATAATCGCGAAGATCATCCATTAAAATCTCATAAATCGGCAGATAATGACAGTCTTCTATTTCTGAAATCACTTCATGAATGGCTGTAATCAATTTTGATTTGCTCAACTGATTTTCAATCATTCCGTCTTTTGTGTGACGAACTGGCGAAACAGTAAACAAAATCTGAACGTCTTCATTACCAATGTCTTTTAAATTTAAAATAGTATCATAAATAGAATCTGTAAGTTCCTGATGAGTTAAAATCCTCTTTTTAAAAAACTTCTGTGGTATCTTATGACAATTAGCAACCAGCTTTTTTTTGGGTTGAAACTCATAAATAAATGAAGTTCCGTACGTTATGATTACCCAATTGGAATCCTGAAGAAATTGATTTCCTTCAACAATTTTAAGATTGATTTTTTCTAAAGTCTGGTGAATAAACCTGGTGTCGAAACTCGAGTGATGATCCAGCGAAATGTATTCATCATCAAAAACAATCAGCTCTTCTTCGTGATAAAATTCAGAATCATGAAGCCTTTTAATTGAATTATTAATTGAAAAAGGATTAAATAACGTTCCAAACGGATTATTCACCGTCTGCAACTGACCTTGCTGAAATAACTCCGACATTTCTGAAGCAAAACACGATCCTATTGAAAATATTTTATCTTCAATCTCGATCTTTTTATCAGATTCTGTGATGTTTACTTCAGTCCGGAATTTCATTTCGTTAATTTGAATAAGTCAATTGACTTATCTCTTTTACTAATAAAGGCTTCGACAGGCTCAGCCTGACAATGTTTAAATAATGCGGTTAGTATTCGAGATGCGACCATGAGCTCGTCGAAGGATTCTCAATTAAAAAACCGCTTACTAATCGCTGTTTTCCAATATTAAAAGGATAATTCAATTTGAGAATTTGAAAATAAAAAATTGAATAAATAATTATCTTCAAATTCTCAAATCAGCACATTAGCTTTCTCTTCTCAAAAGGTAGTTTGCCAATTCTGCAAATGGCTTTTTCTTTTCTTCCGGTATATCTATTTTGGCAAGATAGCTTTGTCCGATCTCATTATGTTTTTCAATCAAACGTAAGGCTTTCTCATCGACTTTTGTTCTTCTGAAAATCTTTTCAACACCGTATACTTTATCAATGTTATCGGTTTTTTTAGAATACCAGTAGTCCAATTCTTTTTTCTCTTCTTCTGTACCATGTTCTTTAGCTAAAAGATACAGAACGGTTTTTTTATTTTCATAAATGTCACCTGCATGTTTTTTACCAAACTGAGCCTGATCTCCGAAAACATCCAAATAATCATCCATAATCTGGAAGGCAATACCAATGTGCTTTCCGAAATTGAAGATCGCTTTTGCATCTTTAAATTGTGCTCTGGCAATCAATGCTCCAATTTCAAAAGAAGATGCACTCAGAACTCCTGTTTTATACGTAATCATTCTGATGTAATCATCAAAAGTTACATTTTCCTGAGTTTCAAAATTGATGTCATATTGCTGGCCTTCGCATAAAAGCAAACCTGTATGCGTGAAAATTCTTATACATGCTTTGAAAATTTCAGGTTCAAGATCTTCAAAAAACTTGTAGGCTTTCAGCATCAATCCGTCTCCGGAAAGAATCCCGACGTTGATACCGTGTAAAGTATGAATGGTAGGCTTGTTTCTTCTCAAAGGTGCTTCATCCATAATATCATCATGAATAAGCGTAAAATTATGGAAGAACTCAATCGCCAAAGCGGGCTTTATCGCCTGTTTCATGTCACCACCGAACAAATCACAAGCCATGAGCACCATAATCGGACGAAGACGCTTACCTCCGTGCGAGATGATGTAATTCATGGGATCATACAATTCTGTAGGCTTGTCTTTGAACGTATATTTAGTAATGGCATCAGCAACAATCTGTTGGTAGGTGTCTAAGAATTCCATAAAAGATTTTAATTTGAACAAAAATACGATTTTCTGAGGGGTTGTAAAACAAAAAACTTTGCCTGTTGAGACAAAGTTTAGTAATATGATTTATTATTTTAATTAAGTTAAATAAGTCACCACAAGATAAGTCAATCCGGCAACAATAGCCGAGATAGGAATCGTTAATACCCAAGCCCAAAGTAAGCTTACGGTAATTCCCCAACGTACTGCAGAAACTCTTTTCGTTAATCCAACTCCGATGATAGAACCCGTAATGGTATGCGTTGTAGAAACCGGAATACCAAAGTGATCGGTAATGAAAAGCGTAATCGCGCCAGCAGTTTCGGCACTTACTCCTTCTAATGGCGTTACTTTTGTAATTTTAGTTCCCATTGTTTTGATAATCTTCCAACCACCACTCATAGTTCCCAATGCTATTGCAACGAAAGAAACCAACGGAACCCACATATAATGTTCTGCAAAATAATTAAAACGTTCAGCAGATTCAATATTTAAATAGACAGGATCCTGAAGCATATTGACGTGATAGTAAATCAATGCAGCTCCGATAATTCCCATTACTTTCTGAGCGTCATTCAAACCATGTCCTAAGCTAAACAAAGCCGATGATGCCAACTGTAATTTTTTGAAAGATTTATCTGCCTTATGAGGATTTGAATTTTTGTACAGATACACAATGATTAAAGTAATGATAATCGAAGTGATCATCCCGATAATAGGTGCAAGGAAAATAAATAAGAAAATAGGAATTACTTTGCTGAATTTCACAACATCCTGACTTGCAACTTTAGAAATGGTCTGTTTGAAAGTTTCAAATATTCCTAAATCCGGAGTGGCGGCAACCACCTCACGATAATCCATCAGGAAAGCGTGCATTAATGCTGCTCCTAAGAAACCACCGATTAGTGTGTGAGATGATGATGAAGGAATTCCGAACCACCATGTTAAAAGGTTCCAGGCAATTGCTGCAATCAATCCTGAGAAGATCACTTCAAGAGTAATAAAATTCTCATTGACTGTTTTGGCAATTGTATTACCGATTTTAAACTCGCCAATAATATATGCGGCAATAAAGAATGCTGCAAAGTTCCAGACAGCAGCCCAAAGCACGGCCTGAAAAGGAGTCAAAACTTTTGTCGATACGATGGTCGCAATAGAATTGGCAGCGTCATGAAAACCATTGATATAATCGAAGATTAAAGCCAAAGCAATAATAACCGTAAGTAAAATAGGAAAATCCATTTTTTGTTATGTATTGTTTTTTAAGCGTATTTAATCATGATATTCTCAATCGTATTGGCAACATCTTCTGCTTTGTCGGTTACGACTTCAAGATAATTTAAAACAGATGATATTTTGATGATGTTGATGGCATCATTAGTTTCAAAAAGCTCTACCATAGAGTTTGAAAGAAGATCATCAGCAATATTTTCGATAGAATTTACTTTAATACAAGCTTCTTTTACCAATTCCATGTTTTTGAAACCTTTAAGGTTTTTCATGGCATTCTGAATTTCAAGACAAGCCTTGTGAATCAATAATGAGAAGTCTGCGTAAGCCTTCATCATCGGAGATTTGTACAAGAAAATATATTTTGTAGAAGCGTAAATATAATCTGCAATATCATCTAAGCCGGTTGCCAAATGGTGAATATCTTCACGATCGAATGGTGTGATAAAGTTTTTCCCCAATTCGATAAAGATCTCGTGAGTAAGCTCATCATTTTTGTGCTCGTAGTCGCTCATCAGTTTCAACATTGTATCGTCGTTCAGATCAAAATCTTTTACTCCGTTGTTAAAATCATTAGACATCGCAACTAAATTCTCTGTTACTTTTTCGAAAAGCACGAAGAAAATTTTATCTTTTGGCTGAAATGCGTGGAAAATATTACCAATTGCCATTTGTAAATTGTATTTAATTTATTCGTGTGCAAATTTCCTAAAAAACCACCTTAACAAAAAGCTTCCAGCATTAATTTTTGTTAATATTGGGATGATATTTGTTCACATAAAAAACCACGATGAAAAAACCTTTTCTACTCGGTTTAAAATCAATAATTTAAGAATAAATTGCGTTTCAATATCCTACATTTTTTAAACAAAAAAGCCGACAAAACTGTCGGCTTATCATATATTTTAAGTCTAAGATTAGTTCGCCTCTTCAGCTCTCATTTCTTTTCCTTTAAATTTCATCGATTGAAGATTTCCTATAAGCTCATTGCTAAAAGATTTCTCAACTTCAAAGAATGAGAATTTCTCAAGAATTTCGATATTTCCAATCTCAGCTCTTTTATTTCCTTTGCTTGATGTAGCTTTGTTGATGATTTCCAATACATCTAGTTTTTTCAATTGGTCTTTTTTACCAAGATTGAAGAAAAATCTAGTCATATTTTCGTCTCTCTGTCTCGGCTTACCGCCACGATCTCCTCTTCTTTCACCTCCTCTGTCGCTACGTTCGTTACGATCTCCTCTGTCACGATCTCTTCCTCTGTCGCGATCTCTTCCACCTCTGCTGTCTCTGTCTCTTCCGCCTCTGTCATCATCTCTGCTGCTAAACTTCTGATCTGCAAGATCCTGTTTGTCTTTGTAATACAAAGCAAGGTCTTTTAATTGGAATTGTAACAACTGTACTACCAGTTCTTCTTTGGTGAAATTACTTAAATCAGGAACAAGACTTTGATCAAAATCAAAAATATTCTCATGTTCTGTCATTAATTTTTCAAAAACGCCCTTTACCTGAGCCGAAATCACTTCGTCACCCGTAGGAATTTTCTTTTCAACGATATCAATTTTCGTTGTAGATTTTATCTGCTTAAGCTTTCTGCTTTCTTCAGGCTTAATCAAAGACATTGAAATACCGTCTTTTCCTGCTCTACCTGTTCTTCCGCTTCTGTGTACAAAAACTTCAGGATCATCCGGTAAAGAGAAATGTACCACGTGCGTTAATGAATCAACATCCAATCCTCTTGCCGCAACATCAGTCGCTACCAAAATATCGATGTTCTTCAATCTGAATTTCTTCATTACCGTATCTCTCTGCGCTTGAGAAAGATCACCATGAAGAGCATCAGCAGCATAACCGTTTTGCATTAAAAAGTCTGCAACCTCCTGAGTTTCCATTCTTGTTCTACAGAAAATAATAGAATACTGATTCGGGTTTGCATCAATTAGTCTTTTCAGAGCTTCTTTTTTGTTACGGTAACCTACAACGTAAAATTCATGCTTGATGTTCTTCTTAACTTCGTTAATAGAACCCACAGAAATACGGTGAGGCTGTGTAAGGTAACTTTTAGAAATTCTTTCAACCTCTTTACTCATCGTTGCCGAGAATAAGTAAGTTTGTTTTGTTTCAGGAGTTTCCTTCAAAATTGTTTCCAATTCGTCTTTGAAACCCATAGATAACATCTCATCTGCTTCATCTAAAACCAACCACTGGATTTCAGAGAAATCAAGAGCTTTTCTGTTGATCAAGTCGATCACCCTTCCCGGAGTACCCACGATAATCTGTGGTTTATCTCTCAAAGAACGCATTTGATCCGTAATACTGCTTCCACCATAAACTGCTGTAGTTTTGATGTTTCTCATGTACTTCGAATAGTTGTTAATGTCTTTTGAAATCTGTAGACATAGTTCTCGCGTCGGGCAAAGCACCAAAAATTGGATTTTGCGACTCGTATCGTCAATCATGTCCAAAATCGGAAGCGAAAACGCTGCTGTTTTGCCTGTCCCTGTCTGCGCAAGTGCGATTAGATCGCGTGTATCTGATTGAATAAAAGGGATAGTCTGTTTTTGGATTTCTGTCGGGCTTTCGTAACCCAGTTCGCCAATGGCCTTAAGGATATCAGGACTTAAATTGGTCTCCGTAAATAAATTCATTAATTAATATAAAATTTTTGCAAAGATATAATAAATATTTGGATTCCGAACTATATAATATTAACGAATTAATAAATTCGTTCTATCAAAACCCAGTTATTTTTAAATTTAATTAAAAAAAACGCATAAATATTATTTAAAATTTATGGAATTCTCAAACATCTTCTATTTTGTGAATTTATCTGAATTTTTAAATATTTGATGTAAATCATTAAATGAAATATAAAATTGAGGTATGACCGGATTTTTTTTAAATTTGAATAAATTAAAAATATGTCTGCAGTAATCTCTCAGAAAACTTTCGATTTTCTTACCCAACTTGAAAGAAACAACAATAGAGACTGGTTTAACGAAAATAAAAATCTTTACACCGAAGCACAATCAAATGTACTGAATTTCCTTGAAGAGCTTATTTTAAAGATGGGACAGTTTGATGAAAATCTGTTGAAAATTGATGCCAAAAAATCAATGTTCAGAATTTACCGGGACACCCGTTTTTCTAAATTGAAAATCCCTTACAAAACTAATATCGGTGCCTCTTTGGGAATGGGAAAAGGCAGCCAGAAAGGAGGATATTATTTTCATCTGGAACCCGGAAAATCTTTTATTGCCGGCGGAATCTATATGCCCGAATCTGCAACGTTAAAACAAGTACGCAAAGAAATTTCTTTATATGGCGAAGAATTTCTTACCATCATCAATGACAAAAACTTCAAAAAACATTTTCCTGATTTAAGTGAAGAAGATAAGCTGAAAAAAAATCCTCAAGGTTTTGAAAAGGAAGATCCAATGGGAGAATATTTAAAACTAAAGAGCTTTATTGTTGTTTATAATTTAAAAGATGAAGAAATTTTAGATAAAAATGCGACCACAAACATTTCTAAAATTTTCGAGGTCATGAAGCCTTTAAATGATTTTCTAAACGCACCATTTTTAGATACTTCTGATTAGTTTCTTATTTTGTAATTCCATTATGAATTAACAATCAACATCTTCGGATTTTAAAAACTTAATACCATTTTTCCTACCTTTGTGGGTCGTAAAAAAAGAAAGAAATGTCTTTATACCAGCAACTCGCAGAAAAATTACAGTACATCAGTCCAGGTTTTTATAAACAAAGGTATTTTAAAAGTTTAAAAAATCTAACGAAGGAAAATTTTTCCGGTCGAAATGTTGAGCCGGAGCTTGTTTGGATTAAAGAGTATTTAACAGATAATGCAGTAATTTTTGACATTGGTGCCAATGTAGGAACTTTTCTTTATCAGTTTGAAAACAAGCTGAATCATCAGAATATTTACGCTTTTGAGCCCAATAAAAAACTCAATATCAGGTTAAAAAGACTCTTCCCATCCATGAACATTTCCTCCGTCGCACTTTCTGACGAGAATACGACCGCCCAATTCAAAGTTCCGATTATTAAAGGTAAAATGGTTGCTTCGAGAGGCACACTCAACACTTCATACAAAGAAAAAGACGAGGATAACAGTTATTTTGAAACCGTAGAAGTGGTAAAACTGGATGACTGGACGAAGTCTAAAAATATCCAAAAAATAGATTTCATCAAAATAGATGTGGAAGGCAACGAGATGAAAACGCTCTTTGGAGGAAAAAACACGATACAGCAATTCAAACCAACTCTAATGGTTGAAATGGAACAAAGACATCATGAAAAACCGATCTGGAACGAAATTTCTGAAGTGGAAAATTGGGGCTTTAACGCAAACTATCTGAACAGAGAAACATTTACAATAGAAAAACTGACCAAGGAAATTTTAATTAAAAACACAGCAGACGAAAAAAACAAAACCGACTACATCAACAATATTATTTTTCTTCCAAAAAATCACTAAAAAATCTGTATGAGTGTAGTTGCAAGACAGGGATTTAAGTATTCCATCATTGGATATATTGGTTTTTTAATCGGAACTGTTTCCGCAATTTTCATTTTTCCAAATGATTTTGAATTTTACGGAAAACTGAGATATATTTTACCGACTGCTGAAATGCTGGTTCCGTTTGTGGTGCTGGGAATTTCTTATTCTAACGTAAAGTTTTTTCACAAAGTAGAAAAGGACGGAAAAAAGCAAAATATGCTGTCACTTTCGCTGGTTGCCATATTGGTGAATTTCTGCATATTTTCTGTTGTTTTTTTTATTCTTCCTTACATTTTTCCTGATTTTAAAAATACAGAAGCCTGGAAAATAAAAGAAGTGATTCTTCCGATGATTTTATTGCTATCATTCTGTGCACTTTTCAATAAATACACCTCCAATTATAAGCGAATTGTCGTCTCTAATATTTTCGATAATTTATTTCCTAAAATTGCCAATCTAGGAGCTTTCTGTCTGGTTTTTTACTTTGCTTTATCTCAACAGATTGCGTATGCTTTTTTCTTCGGAATGTTTGGTCTGATGCTTTCAGGTTATATTTATTACACCAACAGATTAGAGAAAATAAGGTTTGATGTAAGTACAGATTATTTCAAAAAAAACAACTTTTGGAAAGAATTTTCCAGCTACAGTTTTTTTGGTTTTCTGGGAACATTCGGAAATTATTTAGCTATCAACAGCTTTATGATTGGTGAATTTTTAGGTATGGAAGAAAACGGAATTTACTCTGTTTTATACGCATTGATTTCTTTAATATCTATCCCACAACTTGGTTTGTTTAATATTTCCGCACCTATTATCAGTAAAAATCTAGCGGAAGGTGACATGGAAGAACTCGACAGATTTCATAAAAAAACTTCGTTGACGCTTTATTTTTTAGGAGCAGTTTTATTTTCATGCATTATGGTTGGTTTTCCTTTTCTAACGCATTTTATGCCTAAAAATGGTCTGCAGCTGCAGGAATACACTCCGGTTATTTGGATTTGGGGTTCTGCGGTTTTGGTTGATTTAGCTACAGGTTTTAACGGAAATATTATTTCACTTTCTAAATATTATCGTTTCAATATCCTGGTAATGCTTTTACTGGCAGGATTAACGATTGGTCTCAACCTTTATTTCATCAACAACACCGATCTTAAACTTATAGGAATTGCTTTATCTACAGCTATTTCGCTGACGATTTACAATGCTATTAAGATCATTTTCAATTATGTAATGTTTAAAGTTTCACCTTTGAGCATTGAGATGATTTTCGTTTCGATTATCTGTACTTTAGCGATTACGGTTGCGATTGTTTTACCGAATTTTGACAACCAATTTTTAAACTTGGTTTATAAGCCTGCCGTTGTTCTGATATTGATTTTCACAGGAAACTACTTCACCAAAATATTTCCTGTAGAACAATATCTGAATATGAAATTTATTAAAAGTGTTCTGAAATTTAAGTAGAGATTAATCGATGAAGAAGCGATTCTGCATCTTTCTGAATTTTTTCTTTGCTGAAATCTTTCTGAAAATCGAATGTTGAATTTTTAATATTCTGAAATTGCTCAATGATGTTTTCATCTTCGGAAATGATAAATTCTAGTTCTGATGAATAATTTTTAGGAAAAACAGCCAATTTTCCATATTTGATTGCATCACCCAAATTTCCGGTCATTTTGGTTTTTCCGTACATTTCTTTATTACTGAAAAATTCGGTTTCCTGCTGAATCGGACACCATAAAACATCTGCTTTATTCATCCATTCATCAAAAATATCAGAAGAAACTCTTTCTGAAAAATAAATAATTTTTATATTATTCGGGATATTTTGAGATAATTCTTCTACATTTTTTAGTTCTTCACCGATAGCTTTGCCCAAAAAAACAAAGGTTATATTTTCTTTAGTTTTTAAATTTTTAATGGTTTCAAAGACATGATGATAATTTCTCCTATGCTGTGAAACTCCACCGGGAATAACTACCGTTAAATCTTCATTTTCAATTTTATCAAAAGATTTAGTGTGAAAAAGCGGCAAAAATTTAAATTTCTCAGAAGACAATTGCTGATCAAGAACTAAATGATTTCCAGCTTTTCCGTAAGTTTTATTTTTATAAAAAAGACCTTCTTTCCACCATAGTTTTAAGCGGTAAATCAAATCATTTTTAAAAACATTTTTAATCAAATCAAATTTTGAGATCTTGGAAAAATTGAGGTTATGAACAACAATCGAAGTATTGTATTTTTCACATATCACCAAAAAAGTATTAAAATATCGGTGAACTGTTCCGATGATGATCAGGTCATAATTTTCACCGGACAACTGATCTAAAATCATGGAAGAATCTGACAGATGAACCGATTCTCCGTTTTCTCTGATCTGATTTTTTATCTTTTCTGAAAAATAATAATCCACAGAAAATTCCTTAGAATCGTGCATTAAATCAATAAAATCCTGAGCGATTTCTGCGTGGGTATCGATTTCTATGTAAGCTATTTTTTTCAATCTGAATGTTTTAGTTTTGGCTAAAGCCAATGAGATAATCTGCTTATTAAAACGGGCTAAAGCCCGTTGCTAATGAATTTAAAATAAATTTACAATTTAAACCATTTCTTTTTAAACAGATTCCAACGTTGTTTATTAATCACTTTCTGTTCATCTTTAGAAATTTTCAATTCAATATTCTGAGATTTACATTTCTCATACGAACTGATAATCTGAAGTAGAAAAGATGGAGACTTTAATTTCATCGCTTCTTTGGCAGCAGCTACATACGTGAGAAACCGGTTTAATCCTAAAAAATAAAAATATCTGCCGTAGTAATCTGCAGGTTTTATCGTGTAATCTGCTCCTTTCACTTTCATTAATTTCACATGCAATTCCGGTAAAACAACTTCTTTCCATCCTAAATTTGCCAGAAGAATAGAATCTATATTATCCCAGCCTAAAGTTTCTCTCAAACCTCCGATTGCCACAAAACATTCTTTCCTGTACGCTTTCATAGGACCGCGAACATGGTTTTTATTTGAATTGCCTTCATACACCCAATTGCCATTTTTTTCAACATACAACAGACCTCCAACTAATCCATATTTTGGGTGATTGCTAAAAGCTTTTTCAATTTCAAAAAGATAATTTTCATTTAAAATAATGTCCGCATCAAATTTACAGATGATATCAAAATCGTTAATATTCTGGGTTTTTAAACCATTTTTAAAAGCACTTACGATTTTAGATCCCGGTTGATGGGCAGATTTTTCAAGATTAATCGTTTCAAAACGTGAATCTGTACTAGTATATTTCCTGATGACTTCAGAAGTTCCATCGGTTGACCCATCATTCACGACCACGGCTTTAAAATCTTTGAAACTCTGTTGAAGTAGAGAATCTAGGGTAAATGACAGGTTATCCTGTTCGTTATGTGCGGGAATAATGATTAAAAATTTCAATTCTATTTCTACAGTTTAAAAATTATTTAAAATCAATGACTGATGATTGATTAGCATTTATTATATGAGGTTTCAGCATATTCTTAGGATCAAGAATATCATCTAACTGTTCCTGAGAAAGCAGATTTTTTTCTAACACCAAATTATATACACTTTTCCCTGTTTCCAGAGCTTCTTTTGCAATCTGTGTAGATTGTTTGTAGCCAATATAAGGATTCAGTGCTGTTACAATTCCGATGCTGTGCTTCACCATATTCAGACAGATTTCTCTGTTGGCGGTAATTCCCACGATACATTTTTCACGAAGCGTATCGAGTGCATTACAAAGAAAATGAATATTTTCCATGATAGCGTGAGAAAGAACGGGCTCCATTACATTTAATTGAAGCTGTCCTGCTTCTGCAGCGAAAGTGACCGTAAGATCATTTCCAATTACTTTAAAACAAACCTGATTCACCACCTCCGGAATAACAGGATTTACTTTCCCTGGCATAATAGAAGAACCTGGCTGCATCGGCGGTAAATTTATTTCTGATAAACCTGCTCTTGGTCCTGAAGATAACAATCTCAAATCATTACATATTTTGGATAATTTCAGAGCAAGACGTTTCATTGCCGAAGAATAGATTACATAAGATCCCGTATCTGGTGTAGCTTCAACCAGATTCGGTGCAGAAACTATGGGATAACCTGTAATTTCAGCTAAATTTTTGGCGCAAAGATGTGCATAACCTCTCGGAGCATTAATTCCTGTTCCAATAGCGGTTGCGCCCATATTAATCTCAACAAACAGATTGGCGTTGTTATTCAGTTTAGAAACATCTTCTTCAAGAGTTGCTGCAAATGCTTCAAACTCCTGCCCCATTGTCATCGGAACGGCATCCTGAAGCTGAGTGCGTCCCATTTTAATCACATCCTGAAATTCCTGACCTTTTGCCCGAAAAGCTTCAACAATTTTCTTCAGTTTTTCAACCAAAGTTTCATTCATCTGCAACAATCCCATCTTGATAGCTGTAGGATAAGCATCATTAGTTGACTGAGAAAGATTGATATGATCGTTTGGCGAGCAAAACTCATATTCGCCTTTATTTTTTCCTAATTTTTCTAAAACCCTGTTGGCTATCACTTCATTGGCATTCATGTTAATTGAAGTTCCCGCACCACCCTGAATCATATCTACAGGAAATTCACTGTTGAATAAGCCGCCGATCAATTCATCGCAGGTTTCTGAAATTTTGAAGTATAAATCCTGATCCAGCAAACCCAATTCGTAATTGGTTTTTGCAGCAGCTTTTTTTACAAAAGCCAGCCCTTTTATAAATTCGTGATAAGACGAAAGAAACTGTCCGGAAATTTTAAAATTATCAATCGCTCTCTGAGTCTGCACTCCATAATAAGCATCAATCGGTACATTCAAAAAGCCCAATAAATCACTTTCCTGTCTGAAATTTTCCATTTTATATTTTTAAATGATAAAAACGCACCATTGAAAGATGCGCTTTAGAATTTATTTTGTTGGATATTTTTGATTTAAAGCCTGCAAAATTGCCCAGGTTTCAGCGTCTAAAATACCGCTGTAATTTTGTGGTCTAAAGTGATATTGTACCGCTTCAATTGTTTTTTTAGTTGCATCATCCCATTTTCCGTTTGGTAACAAATCGTAACCAAATTTTTGCAAAGCTGTCTGAACAACGAAGATAAAAGATGGTTCGTTATACCTCGTTTCAATATCGGTTTGCGCTAAAGTGAGGAAATTTTGTTTTGTCATCTCGTCATACCACATCCCGATTTGATATTCGTCGTACAGTTTCTTCCAAGGGAAAAGTGGTCCGGGATCTTGTTTTCTGGTGGGTGCAATATCAGAATGTGCCAAAACATTGGTAGCCGGAATATTATATCTTGTGACGATATCTTTTGCCAAGGCCGCAACTTTTTTGATTTGATCATCACTGAATGGTTCAAAAGTTTTCATTCCAGGCGCATCAGCTTTGTAACCCATATTCACAATTTCAATCCCGATTGATGTATCATTAAGGTTTTTATCTGTGCGCCAAGCACTTACACCTGCATGATAAGACCGTTTATTCTCATCTACTAATTGATAAATTTCGTTATCACCCAGATTATTCACCAAATAATGGGCACTTACAGATTGTTTTGTAAGAACTTCAATAGATTTATCATCCGGTAAAACCGTGTAATGTAAAATAAGATATTTTTGTCTGAAATTCTGGCCTATTGCAGGGAAATGAGTTTTCACTACTTTATAACCTGCCGGTTTTGCAGATACGATAGAACCATAACTTGCCGTATTGTCATTCTTGGTAATGTCTGCAATATTTGTTCTAAAAAAATCTACCCCATGTTCAGTTGCAATTTCAGATTTATTTTTATTTAAATTCTGTGTATTAACTGCAGTTTTTGACTGTGAAACTGTGGTTTTGGGTTTGTAAGTGCTTTTCTTAACATTTTTCTGTGATGTACACGAAAAAACGAAAACACTTAAGCCGATGATATATAATGTTTTACGCATTGGTTTAAATTTTAGTCTTTTTATTCTCTCAAAAATACGCAAATTTTTCTTGAATATTATTTGCGAAATAAAGAAATCTATTCTATATTTGCACTCGCAATAACGGGATAGAAGTGATTCAAAAAACGTTATCAAGGAGAGTTGCCTGAGAGGCCGAAAGGACATGTTTGCTAAACATGCGTACTGGTAACGGTACCAAGGGTTCGAATCCCTTACTCTCCGCAACAATTATTCGGGGCGTAGCGTAGTCCGGTCATCGCGCCTGGTTTCGGGACCAGGAGGTCGCAGGTTCGAATCCTGCCGCCCCGACTGTTTTAGTAATTTCGTAAAATTACAAATGGGTGCGTAGCTCAGCTGGATAGAGCATCTGCCTTCTAAGCAGACGGTCTCAGGTTCGAATCCTGACGCGCTCACTAAAAAAGAGAAATCAAATGTTTGGTTTCTCTTTTTTGTACATGTATTCTTTTAAAATTTCACATAAAACATATCCGAATTGCAAAAATAGATTGATATATTCGTTTGAATACTTAAATTTCAAAAAATGAAAATAAAACCCTATTTCAAAGCACTCCTCACCTATTTACCCGAAGCGGAAAGTTCAAAAACAACCCCTGTCTCTTCCGGATATCGTAGTGATATCAAATTTCCTTTTGACCTTAATTTATATACAAGTGTGCAAAATTTCTCAGAAAGCGATTTGGTTTTCCCAGGAGATACTGTTACTGCAGAAATTGCTTTGCTAAAACCTGAGCAGGTTGTCGGAAAAATCTATCTGGGATTAGATTTCGATTTCTATGAAGGCTTCAACTTAATTGGTCACGGAGTAGTTACCCAAATTATCAATTCTAATTCAGAGGATCGTTAGAAAAAGATTCGAACGGATGAAATTTAAGTAAATGTGTCATTAAAAATTATTACTAAATTTTTATGACAATGCTTTTTTGTAAGTTTCAAGAGCCTTTTCCCGGGCTGTTTTATGGTCGACAATCGGTTTTTCGTTATAATCTTTCGGAAGCCATTGACGGATATATTTCAGATCCTTATCAAATTTCTGAGTTTGGGCTTCCGGATTAAAAATCCTGAAATACGGCGCAGCATCGCAACCACATCCTGCTGCCCATTGCCAGTTTCCGTTATTGGAAGATAATTCGTAATCAAGCAGTTTACCTGCAAAATAAGCTTCACCCCATCTCCAGTCGATCAACAGGTGTTTTGTAAGAAAACTTGCAGTAACCATCCTCACTCTGTTGTGCATAAATCCGGTTTCATTAAGCTGTCTCATACCTGCATCTACAATAGGATAGCCTGTTTTACCTTCACACCATTGCTTAAAAAGTGTTTCATCATTTTGCCATTCAATATTTTCATATTTTGGCTTAAAACATTTGTTGACGACATACGGAAAATGAAAAAGGATCTGCATGAAAAATTCTCTCCAAATTAATTCACTAAGCCAAATCTGGTTATGTATTACAGCAAAATTTACACATTTTCTGACAGAGATAGTTCCGAAACGCAGCGCAATTCCTAAATGCGTGGTATGATCTAAAGCAGGAAAATCACGATATTGATCATAAGAATTAATTATTTTACTTTCCAAAATCGGTTCAGTGAATTTAAAATCAGTTTTTTCAAATCCTATTTCTTTCAGAGTGTGTATTTTTCCGGGGTTTAAAGGATAAAAATTCTTTACATCACCATCAATTTTTTCAAATTGTATGGTCTTAAAATTTTCTTTCCATTTTTTTGAATAAGGCGTGTAGACGGTATATGGAGAATGATCACTTTTTAACACCTCATCTTTCTCAAAAATGACCTGATCTTTATAATCTTCGAACTTAATATCTTTCTTTTTTAGAAAATCTGAAACAACCTGATCTCTTTTTATTGCCTGCGGTTCGTAATCTCTGTTACAGAATACCGTATCGATTGTAAATTCTTTAGACAATTCAGCAAATACATTCAAAGGTTTGTCATAAAATGTTTTCAGCGAGCTGCCGTGTTTTATTAATTCTTCATTTATTTTTTCAAGAGCCTGATGAATGTAATCAACTCTTTTATCGGCTTTATCAGTGAGCTGACTAAGAATTTCTTTATCGAAAATAAAAACAGGCAAAACTTTCAGACCACTTTTCAGGGCATGAAATAGCGCAGTATTATCTTCAAGCCTTAAATCTCTTCTAAACCAAAAAACATTCATCTTACTCATATTCGTCTAATAAAAAAGTTGTGATTTTATAAAAAATTAACTGATGCTTTATTTTTAAAATAAAATTCATGCAAACATACAAATCCTACTATTAATGATGGCTCATATTAATTATTATCATTTGATAAAATTTTTAATCAAACTAAAAAAATGACATAAAATATACTACAATTTAAAATAAAACAAATAACTGAATATCAACATATTAAAAATATACTATGCATAGAATCAAAAATAATTTTAGAATAATGTTGTGAAATTTGTAATAAGACAAGGAATTGTCATAATTTTGAACATTACTCCAAAAAAACAAGACTTTCAGCGGGTATTATTATTAGAAAGACATGTATAATGAATATAAGAATTAAAGGATCCGGCAGTTATACTCCAGAAAATGTAATGAGAAATGCCGATTTTTCGAATCATACATTTTTAAATGAAGATGGTTTGACTATCAAATTCCCAGAGTCTATCATAGGAAAATTCAGAGATATCACCGGAATTGAAGAACGTAGATATGCCGATTCTCAGCACGTCACCTCGGATCTTGCTTTTTTTGCCGCTGAAAATGCCATAAAAGACGCTGAAATCGACAGGGAAACTATCGATTATATTATCGTAGCCCATAACTACGGAGACATAGAAAAAGGAAAAATACAGTCTGATACCGTGCCGAGTATTGCAACCCGGGTAAAAAGTAAACTCCGTATTCAGAACCCCGGTTGCGTGGCTTATGACCTGCTTTTTGGCTGCCCTGGATGGAATGAAGCGATGATCCATGCAAGTTCTTTCGTAAAGTCGGGTATTGCAAAACGTTGTCTTGTAATAGGCGCAGAAACATTATCAAGAGTTACAGATCCATACGACAGAGATTCTATGATTTATGCCGATGGTGCAGGTGCAGTCATTGTGGAAGCTACTGAAGATAATGATGGTATCCTTTCTCATGAGAGTGCTACCTATTCTTATGATGAGGCAAATTATCTGTTTTTCGGAACTTCTTATCAGCAGGATACAGACTCGGAAACCCGTTACATCAAAATGAAGGGCAGAAAAATTTACGAATTTGCTCTTACAAAAGTTCCTTTGGCAATGAAATCTTGTCTTGCAAAAGCAGGCGTAGATATTAAAGATCTCAAAAAAATTCTGATTCATCAGGCAAACGAAAAAATGGATGAAGCCATTGTTGAGCGATTCTACAGCTTATACGATATGACTCCACCTCAGGATATTATGCCCATGTCTATTCATAAATTTGGGAACAGCAGTGTTGCAACAATTCCAACATTGTACGATCTGATTATGAAAGGTGAAATGGAAGAGCATTCTTTTTCAAAAGGTGATATTCTTCTTTTTGCATCCGTTGGCGCCGGGATGAATATCAATGCCTTTACTTATAAAGTATAAATTACTCCACCATAAAAACATTCATTGTTACAATATTCGTATTGATAATGAATGTTTTTTTATTTAATTTTTAGATTATCTGAAGAATTTCTTACGTCTAAATACATTACAAGATTAGTCAAAAGAATTGCAACAATTCTGAAAATTTGCTTCTATTGCCGGATAGTTTGCTTTAAATATCAGGTTACAAATTCTTATTTCGAATTAAATTCTGAGTGTAAAATTAAAAACACTTCCCATTCCTATTTCGCTCTCAACGGCAATTTTTCCGCCCTGTGCTTCAATAAATTCTTTGCTGATGCTTAAACCTAAACCAGTTCCTTCTATTTTTGTACCCGGAATCCTGAAATATCTTGTGAAAATTTCCTTCAGATATCGTTCTTCTATTCCCCGGCCTTGATCTTTAACCGAAAATCTCACGAAATTTTCATCTGATTTTTCAACCAAAATTTCCACTTCAGAATTTTCGTAAGAATACTTTATTCCATTGGAAACCAAATTATTAAGCACCCAAACGGTTTTTTCGATATCAACATTTATTATTTTTATATCAAAACCAACGGATGATTTTAACTTTATTTTTTTATGAGCTGCCAATGATTGATTGGCATTAATAACATCATTGATTAGTAAATTAACATCGCATGTTTTGGTATTCAATTGCATAACTCCGGATTCTAACTGAGTCATATTGAGTAGTTCACCGGTTATTCTGAGAAGCCTAAGAGTATCTTCTTTAATGCCTGAGACTAATTTTTCTTGTTCAGGATTTAATGTTCCTATTCTTTCATTTTCCAGCAGTTGCAGACCCATTTGAATAGATGAAATCGGAGTTTTAAATTCATGCGAAACTGTTCCCATAAAATGGGTTTTAGCTACATCAAGCTCTTTAAACGGAGTAATATTTCTGAGCATAATCACCTGACCAATAAAGCGTCTTTCTTTTTCACCGGTAGGAATAACATTAATGTCCAAAATCTCTTTTTCAAAGAAATTTTCTTTTCCTTCAACAAATATCTTTAACGATTCGGTTTGGTTTTTTTTAAACTCAGGATCTATGATTTCTCTGATCAGGTCTCGCACAAGATCATTATTTACTGCAACATCCTGAATAATTTTACCCACAAAATTTTCTTTTTTCAGACCAGAAATTTTCATGGCTTCATCATTTACAAAAAGAACTTTTTTATTTTCGTCTATTCCAATTACGGCATCGTGCATATTGTCGATCAGGGTTTCGATCCTTTTTTTTCCTTTTAATATTTTATCAATTCTGCTTTCAGAATATTCCTGAAGTTTTTCTGCCATGGTATTAAAAGACCTGGCTAATTCTCCAAATTCACTATTGCTTTCAAACTTTACTCTCTGTGTATAATTCTGTTTAGCAATCTGGTGAATACTGGAAGTTAGCTCACGGATCGGATTTGCAATATTGGAAGGAAGATTCACCATCAGAATAAAAGCGATCAAAAAACACAACGTTCCGACGATTGATATAACGGCAATGGCATTTTGAGCGGTGGTATTGGCAATACCGCTTTTGATTTGAATAGCATTCATATTCAGCTGCATCAGTTCGGCAATATCTTTCCGGATGGCAGACTGTAAATTCAGACTATCTTTTTTATTTTTTAAATCTGAAAAATGGGAAGCTATATTCTGAGTGGCTTCTTTCTCACCGTCTTCTGTAATATTCTGGTGCTGAAGATTAAGGTTTTTTTGAAATTCTTTAATAGCTGAAGGTTCGGTTTGAAATTCTTCCAAAGCTAACAGCATATTCCTGGAATACTGCAAAGTATTATAATTGGCAACCAGAATATTCTGGGTATCTTTTTTCAGTTGGTAAATAAACCATCCACCCAAAGTTGAAAGGATGATGATCATGAAAAACAGAAGACCTACACCGGCATTAAGTTTAGTTTTTATTTTCATTAGGACAAAATTACTAAATCTACATTTTGTTTTGAAAGTCTTTTGAGTAAGGAATTGAAAGTATCTGTGGCAAGAATAATTTTCCAGATGTCAAGATGTGGTTTGCCGATACAGACCGTAGTGATTTTTCGCTCTTCACACTGGTCTACAATTGTCATTGCGATATTCTTACTTTGTATTTTAATGATTTCCGCACCCAGCTCTGTTGCCAGTCTGAAATTATTGATGAGATGTCTTTGCTTATTAAGGGCAATTCTATCTGCAGATTCTTTGGGAATCTGAACGTACAGTAAAAACCACTGGCTATTGTAATAATTAGCGAGCCTCGCAGTTTTTCTGATCACATTTTTAGCCGTCAGTTCATTTGAACTGATACACGCAAGAAACCTTTCTTTTTTTAAAGTTTTTCCGGTGATAATTTCTGTTTCTACTTTCCGGGTGACTTGTGAAGCAACTTCTTTTAAGGCCAATTCGCGAAGCTGAAGAATATTTTCGGTTTTAAAAAAATTATTCAGCGCAGATGGTATTTTACTTTTATCGTAGATTTTGCCTTCTTTTAATCTTGAAATAAGTTCATCTGCGGTAAGGTCAATGTTTACAACCTCATCTGCTGAAGCCAAAATAGTATCCGGAATTCTTTCTGTTACTTCAATTCCCGTGACAGATTTTACTTCATCATTCAGGCTTTCCAGATGTTGGATATTGACCGCACTGATGACATTGATCCCTGCTTCCAGAATCTCCATGACATCCTGCCAACGCTTTTTGTTTTTACTGCCTTCAATGTTGGTATGTGCAAGCTCATCAACAATCACAATTTCAGGACGAAGAACTATAATAGCAGGAACATCAAGCTCTTCCAGCTCCTTACCTTTGTAAAATAATTTTCTTCTGGGAATGATCGGCAAGCCTTCCAATAAATCATGTGTTTCCCTGCGATGATGAGTCTCTACATAACCAATTTTCACATCGATCCCATTTTGCAGAAGTACGTGAGCTTCCTGCAGCATTCTGTAGGTTTTTCCTACACCAGCGCTCATACCGATGTAAATTTTCAGTTTACCCCG
This sequence comes from Chryseobacterium sp. AC405b, assembly GCF_979258685.1. Classification (NCBI taxonomy): domain Bacteria; kingdom Pseudomonadati; phylum Bacteroidota; class Flavobacteriia; order Flavobacteriales; family Weeksellaceae; genus Chryseobacterium; species Chryseobacterium sp. AC405b. The sequence goes on along the minus strand of NZ_OZ409877.1, from coordinate 2,075,837 downwards.
TTTGGATTTGTTGATGAGATGCAAAAATTCTTCTGCTGATTTTCTTGATTCTTCCATTTTTTTAATTAAAATGAAATTGCTAGTGCTGTAGTTGCTGTTAAGCTGTTTGTTTTAAAAATATCTGACCGGTTGATGAATATGGGATCTTTACTATTTAAATTCCTGATTTCTGTTCGCCATACAAGATTAGGTAAAATCTGGTAGTCTGCATTTAAAGAATATCCGAAAGTTTTGAATCCGTTTTCCGTTCCTGTTGAGATGATCACGCCTCGTTCATCCTGATAATATTCTCCCCTTGCTGTGATGCTGAACTTGTCTGTAAACGCATATTTTGCCACAACAACCGGAGTGTACCACATATTATAGCTGTCACTTCCTTTTTCTTTCTGTTCGGCACCTACATCGATTCCCGCAGTGACTCCCAATTTTTTACTGATCTGATACACAGCATATAAATTGTGAAAATATCGGTTTTGTCGAATGCTGTCCGGTTTGTCGTTTCCGATGAATGAGCTGCTGTTCATCGTTAGTTTTTCATTGGGTTTGAATGTAATCTGATGTCCAAACGCCGGAGTAGAATTTCCGTCAACCCGCTGAATACGTTGCCAACCGTTGAGCACCAAACCGCTGAAAAACCATTTTCCGCTTTCTGAAGTGTAAGATATTTTTGCACCCGTTTCGAAATAAGGGGAATTGTCTGCAGCAAGACTTCGGGTAAGCGTCCAGTTATCTTTTCCTATCGCACTTTCAAAACCAATGTGGGAAGGAAAAATTCCTGCATCAATCCAAAGATTATGTTTTTTTGAAATTTTCAGGCCTATATTGGCTTCATAAATATTTTTAAGAACGCCCTGCTCAGCAGAATAATTGGCGTTCATGTATGTTCCTGTCGCGAGAGCCAAGTTTGCCCGTAAATTTTCTGTGTTGTAACCCTCTTTAATAAAAGCCAAATTAATATTGACTTCATTATTTCGATTGTGGCTGTATACAAATCCGGGACGGTTGTTGTTTTCAGGATTATTAAAATCTGCTAAATAATACACTTCTGCATATCCGCTTACTGTAAGTGGTTTTGTGATTGAATCATTTTGAGCATATGCACTGATTCCACATACAGCTAATAAAACAAATAGTATCTTTTTCATGGATGATCATTATATTTTTAAAATTTGGCTCTGAGCCAATGATGAAGATTTTTGGATGATTTAATTTAAATAAAAAATTAAAATAACAGTTGATGATTATTTATCGCTCAACTGATCTAAAGCGATATTAAGTTTCAGAACGTTGATTTTTTCTGGACCAAATAATCCGATCAGAGGTTTTTCAGTATATTCATCGATCAAAGTATTCACTTTTCTTTCATCCAGATTTCTGATTTTGGCAATTCTTTTCACCTGTACTTTTGCTGCCTGTACAGAGAAATTGGGATCTAATCCGCTTCCGCTTGCCGTAACCAGATCTGCAGGAATTTGTGATTTGGTAATTCCTGGATTTTTCATTAAAATCGTGTCAATGCGAGCCTGAACCTGTTTCAGATATTCATCATTGGAAGGTCCTTTGTTGCTTCCTGCGGAACCAGCTGCATTGTAATCTACTGCTGAAGGACGAGAGTTAAAATATGGGTCACTCGTAAATGACTGCCCTATATTCGCATAATACGTTTTGCCATTATTCCTGATCATTTCTCCTTTCCCTTTGTTGCTAGAAACCTGAGCGATTGCCCAGACTGATGCCGGATAAATAACCGTAAAAAGGATGATACATAAAACAGTAAGCTTAATTGCTGGTAAAATATGGTGTTTCATTTTGTAATAATTAATTAAAAGCAAATGGCAAGAAGATGAAGATCATTATATTTGGAAATGGTTTGGTGATGATAGTTTCTTCCTGCCCTGCCTGTTTAGATTTAAAAGAATAGGGAAACGATGAGGTCTATGATTTTAATCCCGATAAATGGGATAATAACACCTCCCAATCCGAAGATGAATAAATTGCGTCGTAGCAATGCGGATGCGCCAATGGGTTTGTAAGCCACCCCTTTTAATGCCAACGGAATCAATATCGGAATAATAATCGCATTAAAGATCACCGCAGACAAAATTGCACTTTCCGGACTGTGAAGATTCATAATATTCAAGCCCTGCAACGCCGGAATTGCTGTAATAAACAATGCCGGAATAATGGCAAAATACTTCGCAACATCATTGGCAATACTGAATGTGGTGAGTGTTCCTCTTGTCATCAGCAACTGCTTCCCGATTTCCACCACTTCTATTAATTTTGTGGGGTCATTATCAAGATCCACCATATTTCCGGCTTCTTTTGCAGCCTGTGTTCCACTGTTCATTGCGACACCTACATCTGCCTGAGCCAATGCGGGAGCATCATTGGTGCCGTCTCCCATCATGGCGACTAAGCGACCGTCCTGCTGTTCTTTTTTGATGTAATTCATTTTGTCTTCCGGTTTTGCTTCTGCGATAAAATCATCTACACCCGCTTTTTCGGCAATAAATTTAGCAGTTAGAGGATTGTCACCCGTAACCATTACGGTTTTAATACCCATTTTTCTCAGACGTTCAAAACGTTCACTGATTCCGGGTTTGATGATATCCTGAAGTTCAATGACTCCTAAAACTTTTTCGTTTTCTGAAACCACTAATGGAGTTCCTCCGTTTTGAGAAATTTCTTTTACTTTAAGATCTGTTTCCGGTGGAAAAGTATTTCCTGCTGCTTCAGTTATTTTTCTGATGGCATCTGTTGCTCCTTTTCTGATGCGCGTTTGGTCATAATCAATTCCAGAGCTTCTCGTTTCTGCTGTAAATTTGATGAATTTCGGAATGTTAATTTCATAGCTTGAAGGATTGATCTGAGCCAACTCAATGATCGATTTTCCTTCCGGAGTTTCATCTGCCATTGAGCTTAAAACCGCTGCTTTGATCAATTGCTTTTCATCAACTTGGTTTGCCGGATAAAAACTTGTTGCTTTACGGTTTCCAATGGTAATGGTACCTGTTTTATCTAAAAGTAAAACGTCAATATCTCCCGCTGTTTCTACTGCTCTACCGCTTTTTGTGATGACATTAGCTCTTAAGGCTCTGTCCATTCCCGCAATTCCGATGGCAGATAAAAGTCCGCCAATTGTCGTCGGAATCAAACACACAAAAAGTGAAATGAAGGAAGCGATGGTGATCGTGACATTGGAATAGTCAGCAAATGGTTTTAAAGTAACGCAGACAATAATGAAAACCAATGTAAAACCTGCCAATAAAATAGTCAGTGCGATTTCGTTGGGTGTTTTTTGTCTTGAAGCACCTTCTACCAAAGCAATCATTTTGTCTAAAAAGCTTTCTCCGGGTTGTGTCGTCACCTGCACTACAATTTTATCTGATAAAACTTTGGTACCGCCGGTTACAGAACTTTTGTCACCTCCTGCTTCACGAATTACGGGAGCAGATTCACCAGTGATGGCACTCTCATCTATCGTTGCAAGACCTTCGATGATTTCTCCGTCTGATGGAATAATATCCCCACTTTCACAGACAAATACATCTCCTTTTTGCAATTTAGATGAAGAAATTATTTCTCCATTTTGCAGTTTCGCAGGCGTTTCTTCTCTTGTTTTTCGTAAACTGTCTGCCTGAGCTTTACCTCTTGCTTCTGCAATTGCTTCAGCAAAGTTTCCAAACAGAACGGTCAGTAAAAGAATAATGAAAACGGTAAAGTTGTAAGCAAAACTTCCCTGAGATTTTTCTCCTGTCAAAGTCCAGATGCTCACAAAGAACATCACCAGTGTACCGAGCCATACGAGAAACATGACAGGATTTTTAAACATCAGTTTCGGATTCAGTTTCACAAAAGACTGTTTCAATGCTTCCTGAACCAATTCTTTTTGAAACAAAGATTTATTTTGAGTCATTTTAATTTCTGTTATTTAAATTTTATTTCAATGAAAAATATTCTGCAATCGGTCCCAATGCCAATGCCGGAAAGAATGATAGTGCTGCTATGATTGCAATTACAGCAAAAGTCATGAGTCCAAATGTTGTAGTATCGGTTTTCAATGTTCCTTCACCTTCGGGAATATATTTTTTCTGAGCCAGTAATCCTGCAATCGCTAAAGGACCGATGATGGGTAAGAAACGACCAAGAAGCAGTACAATTCCTGTAGAAATATTCCAGAAAAGATTATTGTCACCCAAACCTTCAAAACCGCTTCCGTTGTTGGCTGCTGAAGAAGTGTATTCGTATAATACCTCACTGAAACCATGGAAGCCCGGATTATTGAGTGTAGAAGTACCAACTTCCGGAAAATATGCAGCGATTGATGCTCCTGACAAAATTAGAAACGGATGAAGCAATGCGATGATCATGGCAATTTTCATTTCTCGGGCTTCAATTTTTTTACCCATAAATTCAGGAGTACGACCCACCATCAATCCGCTGATGAACACGGCAAGAATGATGTAGATGAATATATTTAAAATACCGACTCCATCACCACCAAAAAATGCATTGACCATCATTGCAAGCATCTGTGTCATGCCGGAAAGCGGCATCGAGCTGTCGTGCATTGAGTTCACAGATCCTGTAGAAATCACGGTGGTAACAATACTCCAGAATCCTGAAGCAGCAGAACCAAAACGGATTTCTTTGCCTTCCATGGCTCCGAGTGACTGATCAATTCCCATGTGACTGATTGCAGGATTGCCATTCATTTCCATAATAACTGTGGGTATGGCGAGTAAAAGGAATCCGATGGTCATGACTCCAAAAATCATGTATCCAAATCTTCTTCTTCGGATGAAATGACCAAAAGCAAAAACCATCGCCATTGGAATTATTAACTGAGCAAACATTTCTACCATATTGGTAAAATAGTTCGGGTTTTCTAAAGGATGAGCAGAATTTACCCCAAAAAATCCTCCTCCGTTGGTTCCTACGTGTTTTATGGGCACAAAGGCGGCAACCGGACCGGTAGAAACTTCCACATTTTTACCTTCCAGCGTAATCATTTTATCTTTTCCTTCAAATGTCATCGGCATACCCTGAAAGACCAGTACAACACCGATAATGAATGAAATCGGTAATAAAATTCTGGTATTTGACTTGAGAAAATAATCATAAAAATTGCCCAGCTTTTCGGTAGATTTTTCTCTGAATGCTTTAAATACGACAATTGCTGCAGCCATACCTGTTGCCGCAGAAACGAACTGTAAAAACATCAGCCACATTTGCCCAAGATAACTCAACCCCGTTTCACCAGAATAATGCTGTAAATTACAGTTCACTAAGAAAGAAATCGATGTATTGAATGCGAGATCCGGAGACATATCGGGATTACCATCCGGATTAAGAGGCAGCCAGCTCATATTCATCAGGACAAGCATACTGATAAAAAACCACAAAAGATTTGTTGTTAAAAGTGCTACCAGATGTTGTTTCCAGTTCATTTCGTTATCCGGATTGATACCGGAAATTTTATAGAAAAGTCTTTCGACAGGTTTAAAAACGGGATCCAGAAAAGTTTTCTCTCCCGAATATACTTTTGAAATATATTTTCCAAAAGGAATTGCCAATAGCAATGTTGTGAGAAACATTACTGCTACGCCTAAAATTTCAGTGTTCATAGTTTTATTATTGAATTAATGCAAACTCTTTTACGGTAATCATCAAATACAAAAAGGCGATGATAAATCCTATCCAAAAAATAAGAATACCCCAGTCTTTTATCTGATCTGCGATTTTGCGGTTCATTTGCTGATTAGAATTTTTAAAATTTTTCGGGTTTGATGAGTACGTAGCAGATGTAAATAAATATGGCTACTGAAATAATAAATAATATGGTCATTTTTAAATTTTTAAATATTTTCAAAATATTCAACTGTTCGGTAAAATAATGTGAATAACACAACTGCGATAGCTAATAGAATAATTGTTGTCATATTATGTTAATTGTATTGCAGAACTGCAGCGGCTACAAATACTCCAAGTATCACTGCTATATTGATTGTTAATACTTCCAGATCATGTTTTTCCCGAATAGATCTGAACATTTTCCAGTCTCCGATTTTTCTGATTTTTGATTCCATTTTCTTAAATTTTTAAATTCCGGATTTATACACCTGTCTCAAATAGTTATTCTGCAGACTTGGCGACATTTTCGCAAAAATCAAATCTTTATATGACGGCTCGCAGCAAAATGTAAGACTGTCTAAAGAATACACAAAAATGTTTTCTATGGCATTCTTCAACGCCTGATCGCCTTGATTGTAAAGCAGATTCATCTTGGCAATCGACTTCATCAGAATTTTCTGATCATGCGTTTTTATCAGTTTTTTGATCTGCTTTGTGAAAACACTGATCACCATAAACGGCGTTTTTGTCTTGTAAGAATCTTTAAATTCTTCCTCAGATTGAGGAATGATTTTTACGATTTCTCTTACAGCATCTGTATGATTCATTTTTAGTTTGTTTTGAATACTTATGCCAAGATTTATTCCTTAACAAAAAACAACAACTCAAAACACTGAAAAACAAAACATTAACTCAAAATAAGAATTATATGAAACACGAAAAACCCTATCAAAATGATAGGGTCATTATCAAAATGGAAAAAATTATTTAAGAAATTTTATATTCTTCTACTTTTCTGTACAGCGTTGCAATACCAATTTCCAATAAGCGTGCAGCTTCAGCTTTATTGCCTTTGGTATGATTAAGAACCTTCTGTATCTGCATTTTCTCGGCACTTGCCATAGAAAAGGCTGACATCATTTTTGATTGAGTAGAATTTTTTTCGCCGTTATCAACTGAAATATCAATAGGAAGACTTTCTATCTCTAATTCGGAGGAATCTGTAAGAATGACACTTCTTTCTATGACGTTCCGGAGTTCGCGGATATTTCCTTTCCATGAGTGATTTTTTAAAGCCTTTAAATAATCTGATGAAACCGAACTTATATTTTTCCCGGTTTTAAGTGAAAAACTTTTAAGAAAAAAGTTGACAAGAATCTCAATATCCGCTACTCTATCACGTAAGGAAGGAAGTTTAATCATAAAAATATTGATTCTGTAATACAAATCTTCACGGAAATTTCCTTTTTCAATTTCAACTTCCAAATCCCGGTTGGTTGCTGCAATGATTCTCACATCTGTTTTGATCGGTTTGCTGTCTCCTACTTTCAGAAATTCTCCGGATTCTAAAACTCTCAAAAGTTTAGCCTGAAGATCTAAAGGCATTTCCCCTATTTCGTCCAGAAAAACAGTTCCTCTGTTTGCTTCTTCAAAAATACCTTTACTGTCTTTCAATGCCCCTGTAAATGCCCCAGCTTTATGACCAAACAATTCATTTTCAAGCAAATCTTTCCCAAAAGCGGAACAGTTGATCGCAATAAAATTCTCTTTACTTCTTTTGCTTGCATGGTGAATTGCCTGCGCAAAAACTTCTTTACCGGTACCTGTTTCTCCCGTCAATAAAACTGTAGCATCGGTAGCTGCAACTTTCTGAGCGGAAGAAATAGCGGCTAAAATTACAGTAGACTTGCCAATAATTCTGTTAAATGATTGTTTGGTATCTAATTGTTTCTCAAGATGTAAAACCCTTTTATTGAGTGCTACTTTTTCTGCGGCTTTGTAGATAAGAGGTAAAATTCTCGAATTGTCATCACCTTTTGTGATATAATCGAAAGCTCCGTTTTTGATTGCCAAAACTCCGTCAGGAATATTTCCGAAAGCCGTAAGAAGAATGATTTCGGTAGTTGCAAACTTCTCTTTCACTACTTTACTAAATTCTACTCCGCTGCCGTCGGGTAATTTTACATCGCAAATTACAATGTCAATATCAGAAATTTCAAGACGTTTTTGTGCACTTTTCAGATTGCTTGCCTCACACACTTCAAATCCTTCCAGACCGATAATGCGTGATAGAAGCGTCCTGATCTTTGTTTCGTCATCTACAATGAGAATGCTATTCAATTGTTTAATTTTTAAAATTTAATTTGATGGATGAGGATTTTAAATTGTTTACTTTCTGATACATAAGTACAAAAATAAAATGCTGCAACATCTTTTTCCGTAGATGTGAACGTGAATTTCGTTCTCCTAAGATAATGCTAAATAAATACTTACCATTATTTTCTATTTAAAAATATTTTAAAATGTACAAATCTGAAAACAGATATGTTGAAAAACAGGATTTTATATTATGTTCTCGTTTTACTCAAATTATATTACAATTTTGTGATTGCATCATTTATCAATTTTATATTGCTCTTACTCACCCCATAACTTTTAGATAAATCTACCCACCTGTCTAGTGCATTCTTCGTTTGCTCAATTATATGATCTATTAAAGCTTTTGAAAGTTTAGCATCTTGGCCTAATTTGACGAGATGTTTTAAGGTAATATTTTTACCTTGCCCAAGAACCATGGTACTTTGCTCTCCACCAGGACCGCTTGAAAATGTTATGTCGTAGGCTGGAGAAAGTTTCCATTCACCTGCTTCATTCATTAAAAAACTAAAGTTTTTTGCGTGATCATCTCGATTATGAGCCATAATATTGAAGATTGCCAAGCGATACATTTTTTCAACCTCGCGAATATCCTTGGTCAATGTGCCTGTCAGGTTGAGCATATCTTCATAATCAATCGAAGGTAATCTGAAATTGCTGTGCAGCAAACCACTGACAGTATGCATATGTAGTTTTTTATTTCCCTCTCTGTCGAATCTTTTTACCGCAAAATATCCGCTACCTTTTTGAGAAGAGAATAAATGCACTTCAGGCATCGCTATACCAGCTTCTGTCGCCATTAGTGCATATACATATTCAATGGCTCCCGAATCAGGACCATCCTGTGAATTGGAAAATTTCACAATCCAATGTTCAAAGTCCTCATTTAAGTCTTTAACTCCATAGGAAATGTTTTTACGATTGCTATCTATCCCAATGAGTGCTTTTGGTCTCGCACCAGCCGATGAACCATTCAATGCCAAAAGTTCAGTAATCACTTCTCCTGAACTTCCTTCAAGAACACTTTGTGTTTGTTCTGCTAACTGATCCAGATCGATTAAGTCTTGTGACACTTCAGTACTTTTATCCGGTTCATAAACCAATGCTCCCATACCATGAATTCCCACATTGGCAAGTCGATCTAAAGGTGAAACATCGGATGGCATCAATCCCTGACCTCTGATCATACGGTCAAACAATAATCTTCCCCAGCCATCCGGCAAACTATCACTGAATACACCAGCCAGCCCATCAAATGGCGTAGATGGCAGTTCTACCAAATCTCTTTTTAAAGGTAGTCTAAACGGAGATATTTCAAATCCGTCGTTAACAAATTCGTCATCGTATTGGAAATAGATCATACCATTTCTAATGGCAAGACGTCCGACAGATTGAATCCCTAAACCAAAGTCTAATCCAACTTTTATTTCTGTAACAGTTTTGATCATTTTCGTCGACCTCGTTTTATTATTTTGTTCTCATTATCTTTCAAAACATCTTCTATTGAATTAAAGGTCGGTTTTTTTGGTTCAAGACCATTAATTAATTCTTCCAGCCCGCCGACCACCATCAGCAGTTTCAGAAAAGAATCCAAAGAAATTATTCCTTTTTGCTCAAATTTTCGTAAGGTTGAAAGTGGCACACCTGAACGCTCTGCCAACTCTTCTTGAGTGAGTCTCATTAATAATCTTCTGTCACGTACATTATTAACTAATCTTTTTTGCGCTTTTGAAAGTGAAATAAATATCATTATTGTATTAATTAACAATAATATTTTTGAATAAATAACATTATTGTATTACAAATATACAAAATACTAATGGATTTTTCCTGTTTTTCTAGAATGATTTCTACTTTCGGAAAAGTTTGGCTATCAACTTCATAAAAATAAATATCCGATGTCACAACGAAAATTTATTCTGAAGAATATTAGGAAATTATCAAAGAAGATATGAATGACTTTATCACATCTCCAACTCGGTAAAAACAATTTCCAGTATCAAAAAATTGCTTTAAAAATACCTTATGTGATCATTGTCATAGCATTCAATATACATTTTATACTTTTTTTGAAAGGCTGATAGTACAAAATTGGATGTCTTGAATCACCATTCACAAATAACAAAAATATATTCATATGAAAAGAGACGGAAGTAATTTAAGCTTTTGGGAAACCAAAGCTGAAAAAAACAGATTCCAAAATATGATCAGACTAGTTACAATAGAAATATCATTGGAGCAGGAATTACAGAAATCACATTAGCAAAAGAGCTGCTATATCTGAGCTAAAAATTAACGAAACTACTTCATAAGTTTATATTGCTTGAATGAACTTGAATTATAAGAAAGTAAGAGGTCATGGAAGATCATCATCCACATGTATTGAAAGGCGGTCAAGGTTATTTATCAGAGCCGGAAACTTATAGAGATCCCATCAGAACTATGGAACAATCGGGTATGAGAAAATGGGTTTTCCCTAAAAAACCTAAAGGCAGATATACCAATTACCGAAATATGGTGGCTTACAGCCTGCTGTTCTTTTATTTTGCATTACCTTTTGTTACGATCAATGGCAATCCTGCTTTACAGCTCGATATAATCAACAGACAGTTTTACATTGCCGGTCAGCCATTCTATCCGCAGGATTTTTTCATCCTTACAATAGGTGCTATTGTATCGTTGATATGTATTATTATTTTCACCATTGTATTTGGTAGAATATTATGCGGCTGGATATGCCCACAGACGATCATTCTGGAAAATATATTTAGGAAAATTGAATACGCTATCGAAGGTGACCGAAATAAGCAGATGAAACTTGACCGGCAGGAATGGAATTCTGAAAAAATAGGAAAGAGAGGATTAAAATGGACGATCTATGCGACATTATCTCTCATATTTACTCACATTATGCTCATGGATATTGTTGGATATAAAGAAGTGTTCAGGATTGTGCTCGATGGGCCATTTGAGCATCCCAACAGTTTTATTGCTATGACTTTGTTAACTGCCGTATTTTATTTTGTTTTCACATGGTTTAGAGAACAGGTTTGTACCTTGGTATGTCCGTACGGAAGTTTGCAGGGAGTGCTTATTGATAAGGAAACGATCAATGTATTTTATGATTTTAAAAGAGGCGAAAACAGATCAAAATGGAGAAAAGCCGAAGACCGAAGAGCAGCAGGAAAAGGAGATTGTATTGATTGTTATCAATGCGTAGTTGTTTGTCCTACAGGAATCGACATCAGAGACGGGCAGCAACTGGAATGCGTGAACTGTACAGCGTGTATTGATGCTTGTGATGAAGTTATGGATAAGGCAGGTTTACCAAGAGGCCTCATCCGATATGCTTCGGAAAAAGAAATAGAATCCGGAGTACCTATGAAATTCAGTGCGAGAATGAAAGGCTTTATCGTACTTTTGGTTGCTTTGCAATGTTTTCTGGGATATCTGCTATACAGCCGTTCTGAAATGGAAACCAAATTTATTAAGCCTGCAGGAAGCACTTTTTTTATACGGGACGGAAAGATAACAAACACCTACAATTTTACTTTTCTAAACAGAACCAATGAAAAGAAAGTTGTTACCATCAGAATAATAGAACCTCAACATGGTGAAATAGCATTGAGTGCATCAAGTAAAATATCTGTTGAAAGAGACAAAATTGTAAAAGGGAACCTCAATATCAGCTTTCCTGAAAAACAAATGAAACTCTCGAAACAGAATATAGAAATAGGCGTCTATGATCAGAAGGAGAATCTTCTTGACACGTACGAAACTTATTTTGAAGGACCATTTAAAATACAGTTTTAAAAACTAACAATAATAAGGCGTACAATTGCTATAAAAGGGTTTCTGACTGCAAAATTAATTATGATGTAAGTCATAGTTATTAGATATAAGGTGATTTATCTTTGATATAAAGGCAATTTTAATCATTATATCTACAGCCTAAGTTAAAAAATTTTAAGTTATCATCTTCCCCATCAAACGTGAGTTATCAATCGTATAAAATGTGGATGTATGCCCTACGAATTAAAAACAAACGCATGATTTTAGTAACAGGTGCTACAGGAGTTCTAGGCAGGGTCATCGTCCTGGAACTTTTGAAAAAAGGAGAAGCTGTGAGAGCATCAAAAAGACTTCAAAGTGATTTGTCAGATGTTCAGCAAAGTTATTATTGGTATACCCCAGATGCAGATTTCTATTTTAATCAGATAGAATGGATCACGATTGATTTTAATAACAGGCAGTCGCTACACAAAGCACTGCAAGGGGTAACTGAGGTTTATCATTGTGCAGCAAAAGTAAGTTTTGATCCTAACGATGATGATGAGGTTTTAGAAACCGGAATCATAAGCACAAGAAATCTTTTAAGTGCATGTAGATCTATGTCTGTAAACAAATTTTTATTTGTAAGTTCTGCTGCTGTTCTTCACGTAAATAAAGATGAAATAGAACAACAGATTAAAAGAGATGATCATTGCAAAAAATATCCTGCGTACCTAGTCAGTAAATACATCTGTGAGAAACTGGTAAGAAATGCTGATAAAAAGGGACTGCAGACTATTATTATCAATCCCGGGATGATTATCGGAAGTGGAAACTGGAAAAAAGAAAAAGAGCAAATGCCTGACCTGTTTATAAAAAGTAGATTTACATTCTCAGGAGGCACATCTTGCGTTGACGTTCGGGATGTGGCAACAGCTGCTATACAGCTGATGGAAGAAAATATAGCCGGAGAAGCCTTTTGTGTTTCGTCAGAAAATGTTCTTTATAAGGATTTAGCAACACATATAAGAACAATTACAGGACAACACCAACCCATTATTTGTTCTAAAACTTTTCTTAAAGCAATAAAGCCATTAAAAATATTTGCTGCTCTTCTGGTAAAAAATGCAAAATTTTTAACTGATGAAAATATTGAATTTGTTTCTTGCATACAGTATGATAACAGTGACAAATTAAGAAGTACCATTCAGCAAGAATTCTATCCCATATCAGACAGCATCAATTTTCATTACAGAAATTATATGTTTTTCCAAATGATGACGTCAAAAACAATGTAGAGTGGCTATTCGCTTGAGGTAACAAGTTTTTCGATCTTCTGGAGTCTATTATTACTTTTTATCGATCCAAGCATTCATATATTCCCTGTTCAATTTTGCAATGTTATCCAATGAAATATGTTTTGGACATTCTACTTCACATGCACCAATAACTGAGCAGTTGCCAAAACCTTCTTCGTCCATCGCTTTTACCATATTGAGCACCCTTCTTTTTCTTTCAACCTGACCTTGTGGCAGAAATGCAAAATGTGAAACCTTGGCTCCGACAAACAGCATCGCAGCACCGTTGGGACAAGTGGCTACACAAGCACCACAGCTTATACATGCCGCAGCATCCATTGCCTGTTCGGCATCTTCCTTATTCACCAAAATAGCATTTGCATCTAATGTATTTCCTGATGTATTCACAGAAATAAAACCTCCGGCAGCCATTATTCTGTCAAAAGAGCTTCGGTCCACAACCAAATCTTTGATCACCGGAAATGCCACACTCCGCCATGGTTCGATAATGATTGTCTGGTTATTGGTAAACATTCTCATATGAAGCTGACAGGTGGCAATTCCCGTATCAGGTCCATGTGCTCTTCCATTGATGTAGAGAGAGCACATTCCACATATTCCTTCTCTACAGTCGTGATCGAATGCTATAGGTTCTTTATTCTCATCGATCAATTTGGCATTCAGAGTATCCAGCATTTCTAAAAATGAGGAATCAGTGGAGATATCTGAAATCGTATACGTTTCAAAACCGCCTTTTGTCCGGCTGTTTTTTTGTCGCCAGATTTTAAGCGTAAGATTTAAATTATGTTTGTTGCTCATGCTATTTTTATTATTATTTATCTTGACCCTAAAGTATTGGGTTTATTATTTTTCTTATCGTTGGTTGGAGACTCCTCGGTCTTTCTTGAAAAAGTCGTAGAATCATTGTTCATTTTTGCCTGTTCTGAATGTGGTACAGCCGACTTTCCAGATGATCTTGTACAATATTAAATTTCATGCGCGCTCATTTTTGAAATTCAGATTCAGATTCAGATTTAGTGTCTGATTCTGATCTGATTTCTTCATCGTCCAACGGCGCCCTAACCTGCTCTCTTTTATGTTTTTTTGTGAAAATATATAAAACGATCGCCAGAACCATGAGCATAACACTGATCGTGGATAAGACCTCGTACATTCCATAATGCTCCTTATCCACCAGTAATATTGAGGTGACCATACTTTTCATAGATTAGATTTAGTTGTTTGAAGCGGTTTTAATTTCAGTGGTTCTGATATCAGTCCCAAGTCTTTGGAGATATGAGATCAATGCTATAATTTCTTTTTTTTCGAGTTCTCCCGGTGGTCTGGTAGAATAGTCGCTTTTAAGGTCGGGCGCTTCAACGAAAATATCTTCTACTATTTCTGCTGCCTGATTATCTGCCCATCGATCGGCAGAATCTATTTGAGCTTTGGTGTAAGGAACATCGAATACATTTTTCATCAATTTAATTTTATTGATCATACCCGAACGATTCAAATTGTTAGAGATCAACCAGGGATATCTCGGCATAATAGAGCCCGCAGATGTAGATCTTGGATTGTACATGTGTTTGTAATGCCATGAACTTGGATTTCTTCCACCCTCTCGATGCAAATCGGGTCCAGTTCTTTTAGATCCCCATAGAAAAGGTCTGTCATAAATAAATTCTCCGGCTTTAGAATACTGCCCGTTTTTACCATTGAAGCGAATAATTTCATCTCTGAAAGGTCTTACCATTTGGGTATGACAGGCATTGCATCCTTCACGAATATAAAGATCTCTTCCTTCAAGTTCTAATGGTGAGTAGGGTTTTACTGCCGAAATAACAGGAACCGATTTGTCCATCGACAGGGTTGGAATGATCTCAGTAATACTTCCGATAGAAATTGCCAGGAGAGACAAAATACCCATCAGAACCGGCATACGCTCAAGCCACAGATGAGCTCCCTCCCCTTCTTTACGTTTGTTGCTGATCGTTGACAGCGCAAATGCTTCTGCAGGCACATTTTTCTCAAAAGAACCTTTTCTGACTGTGGCAACCAAATTAATCACCATCAATATTCCTCCGGTGAAATACAATAATCCACCTACAAAACGTAATTGAAAATAGGGAATAATTGCCGTTACCGTATCGAGCCAGTTTTTCCACAGCAGAGTACCGTCAGGATTAAATTGTTTCCACATAAGCCCCTGAGTGAAACCTGAAATATACATGGGTATTACATAAAAAACAATCCCTAATGTACCCAAATAAAAATGCAAATTGGCCATTTTCACTGACCAGATCTGTGTACGCCACAAAATAGGGATCAGGTAATAAATAACACCAAAGGCCATAAAACCATTCCAGCCTAATGCACCGACATGTACGTGACCTATCACCCAATCGGTATAATGTCCTATTTTATTAATGTTTTTAGTCGCCAGAAGTGGTCCTTCGAATGTTGCCATCCCATAGCAGGTTACTGCAACAACAAAAAATTTCAGGATAGGATTTACTCTTACTTTATCCCAGGAACCACGCAGGGTTAAGAGCCCATTAAGCATACCGCCCCAGGAAGGAGCAATGAGCATGATCGAAAATCCTGTCCCGACCGCCTGAGCCCATGCAGGTATTGAGGTATATTGCAAATGGTGCGGTCCTGCCCAGATATAAACAAATATTAAAGACCAGAAATGAATAATGGATAGTTTATAAGAAAATACAGGACGGTCTGCTGCCTTTGGTAAAAAATAATACATTAATCCGAGTACCGGTGTTGTAAGAATAAATGCAACAGCATTATGCCCATACCACCACTGTACCACTGCATCTTTTACTCCTGCATACACTGAATAAGATTTCCAGCTTGTATAATTGAGCGGGACTTCAAGATTGTTAAAAATATGGAGCATGATAAATGCAATCCAGGTTCCGACATAAAACCAGATCGCCACATATAAATGTCTGACTCTTCGTTTAGCAATCGTCAGAAACATATTAAGTCCAAAAGCAATCCATGAAAATGCAATTAAAATATCAATCGGCCATTCATGTTCTGCATATTCCTTCGAAGTATTGATTCCCATGAAGAAGGTGATATAGGCTGCTACAATCATTAACTGCCATGACCAGAAATGAATCCATGAGAGTACATCACTGTACATTCTGGTTTTCAATAATCTCTGAAGAGAATAATATATCCCTACAAATACATTATTGCAGACAAAAGCGAAAATCACACTCGTGGTGTGCAGCATCCTGATTCGCCCAAATCCGAACGCTCCCTGGGTATTCATTAATCCCTGAATATTTTGTGCGGAAAATGATCTGATGGTCGCATCATCTGTTCCAAATAAAAATTCCGGAAGTTCAGGATAAAAAAGCAGAAGAGCAGCCGTTAATCCAAAGAGAAATCCGAAGAGTGAGAATACAACAGTAGCATATAAAAAGGCTTTGACAATTGTATTATCATAACTAAACTTTTGCGGCTCCATAAAACGTTTATATTTTTTAGTATTACAATTTTAAAGGAATACGGTGAATTTCAAATAATGTAATTTGAAGAATGTTTATTATCAGTACTTTTCAATGATGCGGTGAACCATCAGCAATCCCACCGCTCCTGCTATAGTTGTACTTACCGGTCCTATTTCCCAACGGTTATCAGTCGCTAAAACAATAGTTGCTGATATGAATCCTCCGGCGACAGCACCGATAACACCGAGTATAATGGTCAATAACCATGACGCTGCCGAATAATCTCTTAAAATTAATTTGGCTATTATTCCTACTACAATTCCTACAAAGATCCATGCTAAAATTTCCATAATGCAATTGATAATATTGATTAATACTTATTCTATTTATTACCTGCACATCAACAATATCTGATATGCTCCGGCTGAAGTGATCGTATCAGAGATTAAAATATGTACTTTACCGTTCTTAAACTGAGATACAATTAATTCTTCTGACATCTTTTTTTTACCTATATATTCAAAACCTTCTTGCGGTAGGTCATTTTTTAGTTTAAAAACATTTTCGGCTGACCTGTCGACAATACTGAGTACATTAGCACAACCTTTCGAATCTCTGATGACCGTAACCACAAGCAATTGATCAAGCTGGTCACTGTCATTTGTATACACTCTCTGATTATCATCTTCAACATCTTCCACACGCTTAAACTTATGCTGGTTTACCATGAGATTATCTAGATCATCAAACGTATGCAGCCCGATCTTATGAATCTGAGCCACATTCAGTATCTGAGCAGTAATGCTGCTACATATCAACATAAAAATCAGAAGCAGATATTTCATACAAATAAGTATATTAATAGTTTTAATGATTGAATATTACTGTGCATTTGACTCTGCACGCTGGTCAGATTTTAAAATATAATGAAGCTTCAACTGACCTAAAAACTTTTGCAAAATGTGCTCACAATAATATAATTTGACCGTAAGAGAATCTATTTTATCATCTAGTTCCAGCTTATCTGAAAAAATGACTTTTCCGCGATATAATATTGAATAATAGGCATATATTCCATACATGGAGTTCCTTTCCGGTGTACAATAGCCAGAGGTCGCAATACACCAGTCACTATCAAACATTTTGGAAGCATGACGCCCCATTGTGTCTGCTACAAAGCTGGATACACAGTTTGAGTTTTTTATTTCGGAAATATCTACCTTCAGCAACTTGACGATTTTATCGGGAGTGTGAACGGTAACACCACCTTTATAAAATAATTTGGAGTTGGTCATTTCAGAAAATGCAACCTGCAATAAACCAGCGGTCACACTTTCGGCAATGGAAATTGTCTCATCGCAGTACATCAACTGTTCGTTGATTTCTTTTAAAAGTACCGTATTAAATTCCATGAGTAATTTTTATTGATGATTTTATAAATACCTGGTTGTTGGGATCCGCCTTTAAGTTCTAACCTTTATTTCTTTAATTGAAGCCATACATTACTTTCTGTATGGCTTCTTATTAAAGAAAATGAATAGTTATTAATCTTCCTGCTGTGCATCAAAATTAATATTCGTCTCTGCGATTTCCGTCAGATTGTAATCGGTATCTTCTTCTTCCTGTAGTGTTTTATCCAACAGCTCTGCAGCTTTATCATGACCCATCGTAATGGCAAGCTGAACAAGACCACCATAGGTTGCGATCTCATAATGTTCTACTTTTTGAGCTGCAATAATAAGTGCTGCATCTCTGGTCATAGAGCCTTCGTCTGTTGATTGAATAACTTTTTCACCTTCTTTAATCAGACCGTCCATCGCTTCACAGGTTTTCTGCTCAGGAGTTTCATTGATCAATGTAAATACTTTATCTAAACGGCTGATGTGTTTTTTGGTCTGAAGCTGATGATCTTCAAATGCATCCTTCAGTTCTTCTGTGGTTGCAGCATCGTGCATGGTCTGTAGAGCGTCTATTAATTTGTGCTCAGCGTAATAAATATCTTTTAGAGCATCTACAAAAAATTTATGCAACGGAGCATTTTTCATTTCTCTCTCTTTTACAGTCGCATTTCCCATTTCCATTTTTTTATTTTTATCTGTTGCAGACGTTGTGCTGTTTTCGGGTGTTTTAGTTGCCATATTTTTTAGGGTTAAATAATTAAAAGGCTGCCTCTCTTTCCAGAGGCAACCTGAAAAAAGAATTATGAATTACGTTTTCCTCCGAATCCTGATCTTCCGGATCCTGATGATCTTCCGCCTCCATGAGAAGCCTGACCTCCCATTCGTGCGATTCTTGTTCGTTCAGCTTTACTCATTGAAGCAAATCCTCTTCTAGATGTTCCGTTTCCAGAGCCGGAATTAGAGCCTCTGCCTGAACCGCCGCTGTTTCCGGATCTTGAACCTGAACCTGAATTTCCCTGACCAGATCCTGATCTGCCGGATCCTGAAGATCTTCCGTTACTGTTACCGCTGCCTTTTGGTCTTCCTGGATTATCATGTCTTCGGTCATAGTTATCATTATCTGACGAACCATGGGATCCACCTCTTCCACGGGATCCGGAACCTGATCCTGATCTTCCTGAATTTGAATTTCCTCCTCTTCCCGAGCCAGAGCCTCCTCTTCCGCTGCCAGAACTAAATCTTCCCTGGCTGTCTCTCTGCTGGTTTCCGTTATTGCTTCTTCCTCTTCCTCGGCCTCTGTTGTCATTATCATCATCGTCTTCATCATCATCGTAATCATCATCATCGTAATTATCATCATCGTAATCTTCGTCTTCTTCGAAATAATCTTCATAATCTGAGAAATCGTCATCGTAATCCTCATCTTCGCTACCATCGCTATAGCCATGCTCATAGCCTAACTGGTATGCCTCTTCAAGCATTGACTGATCATCATCAGATGAATTTCTACCGGAATTTCTGTTGTTTGAATTTCTACTGTTCATAACATTTACTTTTTTTAAATTAATATATAGTGATTTACCATAGTCCGTGACTAGTATTGGACTACAGTGGGTTTGGTTATATTTTGGGGCATAGTGTTACCATCATACTGTAAAAGAATATGAATATTGATGCTTAGAAACAGTACTTTACTGAATCTTAGATTAAGAAAATGCTTATTTTATGGGCGAGGATTCCCGCTCACTGAATCATTCGTATTAAGATCTGTACTATCGGGAGCAGTCTGCAAAGGCGGAGTTATCGTATCCGCAGAATTAGAATTTACACTCATTGTGTCCTCCGTATTGGAGATCGTATCTGAAGCGGATGGAGATGCCGTCTGAACTTCTTTTTTACAACTAGTTACTGTCACAAGCCCTAGAACAAGGACTGAAAAAATTAATGCTTTCATATAATTTAATTTGGTTATTCAAAGCTATAAAGTGAGCAAAAAAAATCCTATGACGATGATCATAATGAGTTAATATTTTTATATCTTTTTGTATATCAATTCTTTAATTACATAATTTTTTTTAAAATATTATTACCAAGATCTGAATTTCACAATATATTTCACTAAAACTGGGCTTATTCAGTAATACAAAATGTTTTCGAATGTAGAAATTTGGAATTTTAAAACTCAATCAATGCATCCGCAAAAGCCTTCCATTGAATCTTTGAAATTCCCACCATACCACCCAATGCAATTGCTAAGTTCCTTGCCTGATCCACAATATTTGCATCCATATTGGGCGACTCATTACGTCCGTATACGCCTATCTTTACAAAATTTAAACCTCGTGATATTATCATGGTAGAAGTTGCTTCTTTCGTATAGAAATGTGCAGTATGTGCATTATTTTTTCCGGGTATTGTTGAGGGTTTGCATTCCAGAAGCAAAAACTCTGAAATATCACCATCATCAAACTGCATTTCATAGATATCAGTAATCGTAACCCAATCAAAACCTCTTGCTTCAAAATTTCCGGGGCCGGGAATATCAATATAATCGAGTAAAGACTGTTTCACTTCCATGAGAATATTTTTTACAGTATGAAGTACTATAAGGTATATTTGTCTTTATCGCTAAACAGATTGTTGTAGACTGTCGCAGAACCAAAGTCGTAAGATTGTGAGAAAATAGTTGGATCTTTAATTTCCAGATCCTTCACTCTATTGCAGGAAAAATTACCCTGCAAATGTAAAACAATTGCTTTCATATTATTATATTTTATGGTTTGGTTGTATCGCTGGTGTACGAATCTGCATTTGTGTTTATGTCATTCCTTATTAGGCATTGATCTGCACATTTACTGGATCGAAATTAAAGAATTGATCTATTAAAAAAAATGATTCAGATCACATTATCACAAATTCTGACCTTATTTTATATTACTTCTCCATGATCTTTTTCAGTAACAGGGACGGATCTGAGATCCCCGCCTGACCTACCATAGATAATGAAAAAAGCAGATAAACAATATATAAGAAACTCATACTCATTCCGATAATACTGAGCGTTCTTCCTGTCTGTAAACTATCAAAATTTTTATCGTTCTGTTTATTCTTTTCATAGACTTTCTTTTCTTTTCCATATAAAATAAGAGCGACCATCCCGGTAAGAATTCCCGGCACTCCATAGCAGCAGCAAAGTGCGACCGACGAAATCCCGAGTACAAGTACGGCAGTGGCATAAGGTGATTTGGAGTCTCTCATTATTAAATTGATGTTTATAGGAAAAAGATTACAAAATGAAGTGAAGTCACAACGAACTGTCAGAATATTCTGATTTAAACCTGTATGATTTTTTTCTTCTGATGCGGATCAGGTAGAAAACATTTTTGGGCAGAAAGTTTCATTCTGTTCCGTGAAACCATATCATATAATCTGTCACTGATAGATTTTGGAAGCAACTTTCCTATTTTGAGAAAAGAGTAAATGCCACCTAGAAGACCTGCAATCTCTAGAACTGCTTTAGATTTGATTAAATAATTTCCATCAGTCTTCAAAAGATACAACGTATTGAATTGTTGGGTATCAAGACCTCGTTCTTTTAAAAATCTTTGTCCAAAATCAGATTGCAGTGATGAAAACAGAAATTTGTCTTTCAGATCCCGTTCCAAGATCCACTGCACCCAGAAGTTACAGACTCCGCATTCGCCGTCAAAGAATACGATATTTTTATTTTTAAATTGCTCTTCCATTTGCGATGTATTTTAATCCCTAACTGCAAATATATCTATCAGTACATGATAACCTATTTTGCAAAGCGCATTCTCAAAGTTAATAGATTTTAACTCCCTATTAAATGACTTTAGTCATAAATGTTTCTGGATAATATGAGATCAAATTTTCACTGATCAATCAAGTCTTGTTTTAATAAAAGATCTTACCATTTTTAATGATCAGGACCTCCGATTTTTCAAGTCGTTTGATAGCACGTATTGCCGTTTCAATACGAAGTCCGGTTAGTGAAGCCAACTGTTGTCTGGTATGCGGGATTTCAAATGAAAATTTTCCCTGATCTTTCTGGGTTTCTTTTAAAACATTAAATAACTCCGTCAATCGTTCTTCTGAATTTTTGCTTGATATC
Source organism: Chryseobacterium sp. AC405b (assembly GCF_979258685.1). NCBI lineage: Bacteria > Pseudomonadati > Bacteroidota > Flavobacteriia > Flavobacteriales > Weeksellaceae > Chryseobacterium > Chryseobacterium sp. AC405b. The sequence continues at coordinate 2,053,741 of NZ_OZ409877.1, read as the reverse complement.
TTGCGCATCAAAAGCGATTTTTCATACGCTCTTTCCGAGAGTGTCTTAAACATATCTATGATAAGATCCGGGTGATCTTGTAGTAATTGAAGAAATTGGTTTCGGTTTAATTTCAGGATCAAACATTTTGTGAGTGCTACTGCATTTACAGGGTAAGGTTTCCCTAAAATGAGCATTGACTCCCCTATACATGTTCCGTCTGAAAAGATATTCTGAATAAACTCCTTGCCATCTTCATTATAACTATTAAGTTTGACTTCGCCTGAAACAATTTGATAATAGAATTGAGGCATCGCAGCTTCCCGAAAGATATAGTCGCCGGCTTGGTATTCTTCTTCTATTGCTCCTACTGAATGCAGAAGTTGTTCTACGATAGACATAATTTAAGTTTCTGTTGGGTTTACTGTTTTACATTATTGTTCGCTCGACCAAGTTTGTCTTTGGTTCCTTGCAATCTTAGCACAGTTCTGTTTAAATTACACTTTGTGCGACAATGTAAACAATAATGAAGCTCAAAGATAAACGTATCAGCGATGCTTAAAGTATGACCTAGATCATATTTTTATTTTACGCCAACTCAGGACTTATCCCAGCCACTAAAAAATATCATCGCTTTCTTTATTTGTTTGCTTATTAAAAGACCTTTTCATACTTATATTCGGCTGTTAGAATGCTAGAATATAAAAACCGAATGGCTTGGTTGTGATCGTAAATCAGAATTTTTAAAAATTGTATATTTGTGTACTTTGCAGGTAGCTTTACAATGAGCACTTTCAAATTTCAATCGGTAATTATGGTGATACAGAAGGAATTGCTCAACACTTTTGGAGCAGAAACTATTACAGTACAGAAGTCGCAATTTCTGTTTGAAGAGAATACTTCTTCTGAGTATTACTACCAAATCGTGAAAGGAAAAATAAAACTCACAAATTCCAAGACAGTAGGAGGTGAATTTATTCAGAGTGTTCATGAAGATGGTGATTCGTAGGTGAAATTTTTCTTTTTTCCAAACACATTTACTCTGTTAATGCCGTTGCGATGGAAAACTGTACATTGTTACGGTTAAAACGCAATAAATTTCTTCAGTTGCTGGAATCGGATTTTGAAGTTCAAATGAAGTTTCTCCATAAAATTGCCGACAGGACTTATTTCAGTTATATATTTCTGAATAGCCTGACTTCAGAAGATGCCGCGCACCAGCTCTTAACCTTATTGAATTATTTAAAATCCAAAAATACTAACAAAGAGCCCTATTCTTACAAAATTCCTTATACCCGAAAAGAACTTGCTTCGTTGACGGGTTTGCGGGTTGAAACCGTTATCAGGACATTAAAGAAAATGGAGAATAATGCTATCGTTAAGATCATTAGAGGCAGAGTTTACTATTAATACGATACTATCCTGTCATATAAAATTGACTTCAGGAACAGACCATATACGAAGCAGAAATCAAAAAAAAAATCCCACAAAAAAGTGGGATTATTAAGCAATTGGAATATTAATTATTTTACTGCATTCTTAGCTTTCTCAGATTCCATCAAATGATGCTCCAAAGCCGGAAGCGTTTTAGTTGCAAATCCTTTTAAAGAAGTTTCAGAACCTTCAGCAGCTTGTTTTTTAAAATCAGCAATAGTCTTGTTATGATCGGTAACCATAAGGTCAGTGTACATACGATCGAATTCTGCTCCTTTTTTTGCCTTCAGCTCATCATATTTCTTCTGTTGATCAGCATCTACATTGGTCGGCAAAGTGTAGGCATTGGCTGCCGCCCACTGTTTTAACTCTTCATTCGCTTTACTATGATCTTTTACCATCATTTGCCCCAAAGCTTTTACGGTTGCATTGGTAGCATTTTTTGCTGCGAGTTCCCCGGTCATTACTTCCATCATTCCTCCTTTTGCAGCTGCATCAGCAAATTTTTTGTCCTGATCACTGAGGGTCGTTGTTTCAGCAGAGGTTTGCGCTGTCGTTGTAGCAGTGTCACTCGTCATAGACCCTGAATCTACAGAAGCAGACATTTCAGTATTGTCTTGAGAATTGTCAGCAGCTGTTGTTTCTTTTTGTTACAAGCTGTTACTGCGGCAACTGCTAAAAGCATTACAATTGATTTTTTCATAATAAAATTTTAATAGGTTTGATATTTTTTAATGATTGTTGTTGATATATAAGATTTATTTTGGGAATGGCACCAATCGTGCGTGCTGCATTTCAAATCTCTTCGAAGGTACATTGGTACTGTCTGTAAGCTCCGAAAATTTCGCATTCATAATCCATACTTTATCTTTTGCCATGGCAGCTGTAGAAGGATAAGTAAATCGATCCGCCGCTAAAGTGGACGCAGATAGTTTTGCCGAAGACCAGTTATCTTCTGAAGTCAGTTCATAAATTTTATCACTTCCTCCGTTTTGCACAACGACAAGTTTTTGGTTTCCGGTGAGTAAAAGTCCGTCACCGTTTACAAAAAACTGATCGATAATGACCTTGGTGATGTTTTTCGGATTCTTTAGGTCGATTTTATAAATTGCCCCCGTTCCGCTGTTCACGGTGAGCAAATAACCAGATGGATGATAAACAATTCCGTTAAGGCCTATTCCTTCTGTTTTAAACATCGGACTGTCCGCAAAAACTGAAGCCTGACCGCCCGGTGTTACTTTATAAATCACATTGGAAAAACTATCGGTCACATAGGCATTTTTCTGATCGTCAAAGGTCAGATCATTCACAAAATGATTTCCCTCAACTAATTTTGACAGATCGATATCATCTGTTTTGTTTCCTGTAGCCATATCGATTCCTACCAATCTTGCCATTTTTTTCCGGGTATCCGGAGACGTAAATTTGCTGTAATTAGCATCGCCGACACAGACAAACAAGCGTTTACCGTCAGGATGAACTTTTACTCCATAAGTTGATTTGAAGGAAGGATCATTGATCAGCGAACTGTAAACACCTGCAGGAGTAACTTTCCCAACGCTTCCAAGTCTGGCTGATGACACAAAATAAACATCAGATGCACTGACATAGGCAATTCCTTCGGGATACGTTTCGGGAGCATTAAATTCTATTCTTGCAGTGGGCTGGTCGGGAATTGCAGATGCACATCCTGCCATTAATACACATACTATTAATTTTTTCATAGTGCTTATTTTTGCTTAATACTGTAAAGAACGCCGTTGGCATCGTCAGAAATGTATACCGTACCAGATTTTGAGATCGCTATTCCTGCCGGTCTTCCGAATCTGGTTTTACCTTTAAGAAAACCAGTCAGAAAATCTTCTTCGCCGACCGGCTTTCCATTAGAAAACTTGATTCGCTGTACTTTAAAGCCAACAGGTTTGCTTCTGTTCCATGATCCGTGCCAGTTAATCAATGCATCTCCACTGTAGGGAGATCCAGCAGGGAAAAACTGAAATCCTAAAGGTGCCATATGCGCCTGATATTCAGCTGTAGAAGGCTCCGTTGTTTCTACCCATTTTTCTTTGCTGTTTCCTGCCGGATCTTCACGGGTTTTATCAACCTCTTTTTTAGCATAAGCAAAAGGATATCCATAATTTTTACCTTCTTTAATATTGTTTAATTCTTCAGGCGGCCAATCATCTCCTTTTGCATCGCCTCCGTTATCCATTCCCCAAAGTTCACCGGTCTGCGGATGCCAGTCGAAACCTATAGTGTTTCGAAGTCCTGATGCGAAAATCATTCGCTTCCCTGTTGAAGTATCTACCTGTACCATGGTAGCAGCCTCGCGGTCAGACTCTTTACAATCATTACATAGCGTTCCGATTGAGATATAAAGCTTACCATCAGGTCCGAAATCCATTGTTCTGTTCGGATGCTGACCTGCGCTCGGCATATCATTAAACAGCATTTCTTTGTCGGAAAGTGTACCGTCTGGATTAACCTTATATCGGCGTAACTCATTATTATTACACAAATACATCAATCCATCCTTCATCGTAATTCCGTGAACGCCTTTGAATTCTGCAGCTACAGTTTTTATTTCCTCAAATTTACCGTCATTGTTTAGATCCTTCAAAAGCAATACATCTCCTGTATCTCGCCTTGTTATGTAGAGATTTCCATTGGGAGTATGATAAAGCATTCTTGGTTTCCCCAGACCGGAAGCCGCTACTGACACCGTCCATCCTTCGGGAACCTTCAGAAGATTCACCATTTCAGGAAGGAAATCAAGATGTTCAGGATAATTCGTGGAATGGGTAATTTTGGTTATTTCCTTGGGCGGAATCCCTCGCTGCGCAGATGCTGTGGCAAACACAAAAGCAGTGACGATAGGAACAACTTTAAAAAAATATTGATTGTTCATCTTTATTGGTTTAAAAAACATCAAGCTGCACAGTGCAGCTTGATGTAAGGTTATTTAATCGTTATCCTCCTCAGCCGCTTCAAAATTGATAGAATTATATGCAGATTCAGTAAGCAATGCGTCTGCTTCTTTTTCTTCTGCAAGAGTTGCTTCAAGCAGGGAAGCAATTTCGTTTTCGCCAAGCGTATTTGCAAAGGCAACCAACGTTCCGTATGACGCAATTTCATAATGCTCGATCTTCTGTGAAGCGGAAATAATTCCCGCATCTCTTACCGGGCCGGCTTCTGTTTCTTCCATAATACTTTCCCCTTCTTTGATAAGACCTTCCATGGCATCACATTTTTTACCACGGTTTGATTCTCCAAGAATTTCAAAAATCTGATCCAGTCTCTGAACTTGTCCTTCGGTAACTCTGACATGTTCTTCAATGGCTGATACAAGTTTAGGTTCGGTTGCATTTTTAGCCATTTTTGGCAAAGATTTCAGTAATGCTCTTTCTGCATAAATAATGTCTTTTAATTCATCAATAAACAGTTCTTTAAGCCCTTCAGCTGCGGAAGATTTAGCGGTTACCTTACCTGCTTTCTTATTCTGGTTGTCTGTCTTTTTCATACTATATTGTTTAATGGTTTATATTTAAATATTATCGATTTGTCCGTTTCTTTCTTTTTCAAATTGCCAGACTCTGTGATTGGCGATTGCATCAATAAATAAATCATCTGCATCAGAATTATCTGCTGATATCACTCCCGGATCATCGTGCTTAATTAATGCAACATCTGTTAGATTTTTCAGCGTGTCAGTATCTGCTCCGAAATAAATTGCTTTACAATGACGAAATGCTTCATTGATGAAATCAACGGTCATATTTTTATTTCCCGGTCTCACAAAACCTGCTGCGGATTCTGCTCCGCCACAAATATATAATGCATCAAAACACACACTTGATGTTGTAGATAACGCATGATCCGGAATATAAGCCTGACCCTGGGATGATTTTACGGGCGCTACAGAATCTGCGATATACTGAACAACTGCGCCCTGCCCTTCTAATTTTTCAATTAAACGGTCGGTAGAAGCAGCGTCAAATCCATCGGTCATCATAAAACCTATGACACGGCTTTCAATCGTATTTTTAACAGTATTTGCCATGCTTAAAGCGTCAGAGAACTTCGTTACAGGTTCGATTTCTTTACTTTGAAGACTTGCAGGATCTGCATCGGCGGGAATACTCTGATTGGGCTGATCAAGAATTTTCACTTCAACTCCCAAACGTGACGCAACATCATTGGCAAGATCTTTATCAACGAAAGCCAGCTGACCCACCATTCTCTCACGGATTGCCGGAATGGTTACTTTTGAAAGTTCAAAAACCAATGCATTTTGAAGGTGTGTTTTTTCAAATGTTGACTGACTGTTGTAAAATAACTTTGCCTGCGAATAATGATCTACAAAACTCTCACTTCTTGCTCTTACTTTGTGACCTTCTACACGCTCTTCCTGAGAAGCAAAGCCACCATCTTTCATCATTGCCTGAAATGGGCATCCGCCACCTATCGAATTAGGTTCATAACTTACTTTTCCTTTAGCGATTTGCTGACGCATATGACCATCTCGCTGATTATTGTGAATGGTAGTGATGGATCTGTTGATCGGGATTTCATGGAAATTAGGTGATCCCAATCTGGTAAGCTGAGTATCTGTATAAGAAAACAGTCTGCCTTGTAAAAGCGGATCATTACTAAAATCTATCCCAGGAACGATATGACCCGGGTGGAATGCTACCTGCTCGGTTTCGGCAAAGAAATTATCGGGATTTCTGTTTAAAGTAAGTGTACCTACCAACTGAACAGGAACAAGCTCCTCAGGAACCAATTTTGTAGGATCCAATAGATCAAAATCAAAAGCATGTTCATTTTCTTCAGGAATTAGCTGTACACCGAAGTCCCATTCCGGAAAAGCTCCGTTTTCGATAGCTTCCCAAAGATCACGCCTGTGAAAATCAGGATCGTTTCCTGAAATTTTCTGAGCTTCAGGCCAGGCTACTGAGTGTACTCCTAATCTTGGCTTAAAGTGAAATTTCACAAAGTGTACTTTACCTTGTTCGTTGACAAATTTAAATGAATGAACACCAAAGCCTTCCATCATACGGTAGCTTCTCGGAATGGCACGGTCACTCATCAGCCACATGATCATGTGTGTGCTTTCGGGCATCAATGAAATGAAATCCCAAAAAGTATTATGTGCTGAAGAAGCCTGTGGAATTTCATTGTCGGGTTCAGGTTTTACGGCATGGACGAGATCCGGAAACTTGATGGCATCCTGAATAAAAAAAACAGGAATGTTATTCGCCACCAGATCATAAACTCCTTCTTCTGTGTAAAACTTCACGGCAAAACCTCTGACATCACGCGCTAAATCTGTACTTCCTCTGCTTCCTGCAACGGTAGAAAATCTTACAAATACAGGAGTTTCCTTATCTACATTATTTAAAAATTTGGCTTTGGTATACTCTGCGAGGCTTTTGTTTAATTTAAAAACTCCGTGAGCTCCGGAACCTCGTGCATGTACTACTCTTTCGGGAATTCTTTCGTGATCGAAATGCGTGATTTTTTCTCTAAGAATAAAATCTTCCAGAAGAGAGGACCACGCTCACCTGCTTTCAGTGAATCCTGATTGTTATTAATTTTCAATCCCTGATTGGTTGTCAGTAATTCGTTGCTGTTATCTGTGGTGTGACTTTGAAGTTGATCACGCTTCGAATTTGATCCTAAACTTTCATTTTCCATAATATATTGTCGGTGTTAATTGTCTTATTGCCTGAACTGCTAACTACTCTTGTATTCTAAACAAGTTTTTATTGCCGGATTCGAAATTTTGTACGTAATGTATGAGACTGATGGTAGTCTGTATGATGACCTCCAACAATTAAAATTTAATTCAATCCTTCAATAAGGAATTCGCAGAAAATTTCCTGTGAGATTAAATTTAATCATTGAAAAAATCCTGACGCTAGAAAAATTTGAATGTATTGTTGTAGAAATGATTTCCTTTTGCACCGGAAAACAGTAGGCCTATTTCCGAAAGTAGAATAATAATTGCTCATAATAACAGTTCTTTGATGTGGTATATATCAAAAGTACAAGTTCATCGAAAACTATCCTATGACCCTAATCATATTGATGAGATTTATTCAACTTCCTGAAAAATTAGTAAGAAAGATTTTGCTTTCCTGGAGTAATGAGATGATGCCTTTCTATTTTTAGGCAATTAAATCTTCAAGGATTGGTATTAAAAGTAAAAAAAACTTTACCAGTTGCCTGAATTGATGTGATCAGATGATGTTTTATGTTCGGGAATGATTTGTAAATATTAAATCATGAGTCCGCATTTAGAATCAATAAAAAATTTTGCCGTTGAAAATTTTTACGATATGTTCCCGTTCCATACGCTTGATTACCCTGATAACCGTTTCGACTCTTAACCCTGTTAGCGATGCAATTTCAAGACGTGTGTAGGGAATCTGATACGCATACTGCTCTGTTACGTTATGATAATGCTTCAGACAATCTATCACACACAGTACCTTATTAAAAGGATTGTTAGAAGATAAATTATTGAGCATTATATACCGGTAATGCATTCTCTCTGAAGTGTAAAGATAAAGGTTGAATAAAATATTTTTGTGACTTTGAACCAACTCAAAAAATCTTGAAGTATGAACCCTGATAATCTCTGTATCAGACATTGCTATTGCATTGACAGGATATGGTCTTTCAGAAAATATGAATGTCTCTCCAAGGCTGTGTCCTGCTGAAGGGAGACTGTGAATAAATTCCTTGCCCTCCTGATGGTAATTATTGATTTTTACATTACCTTGTTTTATTTGATAATAAAATTTGGGTGTTTCCGACTCTCTAAATATAATATCATTTTTGGCAAAACTTACTAGTTCTCCTCCATATCGAAAGAGTAAATCTTCATCGACTAACATACTGTAAAAAAAAATTAATGAAAAATTATGTACAAACTTTTATAGTAAATACTGCAAAACATTATATCACTGATTGTGTACATCCAACGATTCAAATATAGTAGGATAGGTGATTTCTTCTGTATGATTAAGATCATAGCATAATAGTACAGACTCAAATATCACGTAATCAGCAGAATAATTTTCAAAGATTTCAGAATAAGTTTTGTGTTAAATAGATGTTCCGCAGCAAAACCAAAAAAACAGATGAGACGACTACCATCAGAAGACCATATCAATATAAAATCCTTCTTATGGTAAGAAGGATTTATAGATAAACAGTTCTTTTAAGCACAGATATTAATCGCATCCAGCGAATCTTTAAAGTCACTCAAAACCACCCATCAGAAAACTTTTAAAAGGATTGATGTTGGAAGGCAGAAAATCATTATTGAACATACTCTTCCCTGCTTTTTAATTTTTTGAAAAGTGACAGTGACTGGGCCACCACCTGATCCATGTTGTAGTATTTATACGTTCCCAAACGGCCTGTGAAAAATACATCAGGAAGATCTTCTGCAAGTTTTTTATACTGATTGTAAATTTCCTGATTCTGTTTCCGCGGAATCGGATAATAAGGATCTCCCTCGGCTGTAGGATATTCGTAAACGATGGTGGTTTTCTCGTTTTTTTGTCCGGTTAAAAATTTAAACTCCGTGATTCTTGTATATAAATTGGAGGTCGGATAATTCACCGTTCCTGTGGGCTGGTAATTTTCCTGATTCAGGGTTTCAAATTTAAAATCAATAGAACGGTAAGGCAGCTTCCCGTAACAATAATCAAAATATGAATCGATCGGACCTGTATAAATCAAAGTTTTAAAAGGAATTACATCAACAATATCCCGGTAATCGGTTTGCAGCATGATGCTGATGTTTTTGTGCGACAGCATCTTTTTAAACATCTCTGTATACCCGTTTTTAGGCATTGCCTGAAAAGTATCCGTAAAATAACGGTCATCCTTATTGGTTCTGGTGGGAACACGTGCCGTAACCGAAGCATCCAGTTCTGAAGGATCAAGATCCCACTGTTTTTTGGTATATCCTTTAAAAAATTTCTCGTAAAGCTCTTTCCCCACTCCATTTAATACAACATCTTCGGAGGTGAGAATGGGATTTCGTTTCTCAGCTTTTGAGGCTAAAAAATCTGTAACCTCATCTGAAGTTAAATTTTTACCATACAAATCATTAATTGTTGTCAGGTTAATAGGAATGGGAACCAATAAACCGTCTACACTCCCTAAAACCCTGTGCTCATAAGGTCGCCAATCGGTAAATTTTCCTAAATATCTAAACACATCTTCGGAATTGGTATGAAAAATATGAGGTCCGTATTTATGAATCAGAATGCCGTCTTCGTTGTAGTAATCGAAAGCATTTCCTGCAATGTGATCTCGCTTGTCAACAATTAAAATTTTCTTTCCTTCTGAAGCCAGACGCTCTGCCAACACGGCTCCGGCAAAACCGCAGCCTACTATTAAAAAATCATACATAGTTATTAATTTGCTTTTTTGTATTTAACTGTTTCCTCCGCCATGGTCACTTCATTGATCAGGGCATTCATTTTACTAAAAGTGTGATCCCAGGAATCGTTTTCAAGAAAGTGATCAACATTTCTCAGCCAATGGTCTTTTTCTGTATCGGCAAATATTTTTTCTGCAGCTGAAATGAAAGATTCGGAATCATCGATGATGTTGACCAGACCTGCTATGCCATAGGGATTCACAACATCTCTGATGGCTGTAGAAATCACAGGTTTGCCTGCTGCCAGATATTCAGGAGTTTTGGTAGGGCTGATAAATTCTGTTGATTCATTTAATACAAATAAAATAAGGGCGATATCCCAATGTGCGATGTACAAGGGCAATTCGGAATACGTTTTCGGACCTAAATAATGAATATTGGAAGCAACCGGTAAATCATCAGGATTAATTTTCACCACAGGACCAATAATCACAAACTGCCAATCGGGGCGCTTTGCAGAAACTTCACGGAGGAGCTCGATATCAAATCTTTCGTCAACCACTCCGAAGAAGCCTAATCTTGGGTAGCCAATGGGTGACTGATCTTCCGGCTCGTGCTGTAAAGCTCTAGCCTTTCCGAAATGGGCTTTATCAATACTGCTTGGCATTGCATGAATGTTGCCATGTTTGTTTTTCTTTGCCTGGTAAAGAGAATTTCCGCCCGTGAATACCACGTCTGCTTTTTCGAATAACTTTTCTTCCAACTCTAAAAGCTGTGGCGGTGCAAATTTAAAAGCAGACAATTCATCCATAGAATCGTAAACAACCGTATCAGGATTCAGATCATCCGTAAACTGCAGCGCCATGGGAGTGTAATACCAACTGATGTAATTTCCGATACGATATTCTTTTATCAGCTGGCTGATCAGATTCCGGATTCTTCTGTTTGTGGTATCGTCATGCCCTGTCACCAACAATTCTACCACATAAACCCCATCCTGAACATTGACAGTATACCTGTCGGAGTCTCCAATTTTTGGCTCCTCAAAATAAAATACCTGATAAGCTTTTGAAAACCGGGTCAAAAGATGTTGCGGTCGCTGATAAACAAAGTTCCATGATAAATGGCTGAAGCATAATAAGTATTTCATATAATGTAATTTAGTCAGAACAAGATAGAACAATGTACAGATGATGTCCTATGACCGTGGTCATAATCATGATTTTCTACATTTGAAGTTACCTGCCCTGATAAAATCGGATTGCTTAATCTTCAGAGTTTGTCTTAACCTTTATACCTATTTAAAAATGTTCAAAAAAAATTAAAGCATATGATTAAAACCATCTTTTTTTAATGTAGATAGTATTAGTTTTGCAATGATTGTAGCAATACGTAACATTTTTTCATCATTTGTGTTTTATCCTTCTCTTCGGAGAAGGTTTTTTTATGTATTCCCAGATATTTTTAATATTAGTTTCATCCAATTAGTTTCAATGAGTATATTTAAAATATGATCTGGATCATAAAACTGTCTTTTATTTTCTATTAAATTTATACACCATATACACTATCACTATGCTTATCAACACTGCCCTTTTACAATCATATGGTGCCGAAACAATTCATATCAATACCCTTGACACTATTTTTCAGGAAGGTGATAAACCAAAATATTACTATCAGATCATCAACGGAAGAATTAAATTAAATCATTATGATGAGGAAGGGAAAGAAATTATCCAGAGTGTTTTGGTTACAGGTCAGAGTGTTTGTGAGCTGTTGCTTTTTATTGATGAAAAATATCCGGTTAATGCTGAACCATTAACATCATGTGATATACTAAAAATATCAAAAGAATACTTTTTTAAAATGTTGGAAGAACACCCGGATGTTTCTCTGGATATCAACAAATTTTTATCCGAAAGATTGTTTCAAAAATTTGTTATGATGCAACACAACTTGTCATTAAAACCTGAAGTAAGGCTTTTGGGTGTCCTAAATTATTTCAAGAGCTACAGTGACAACAAAGAGCCTTATTCATTTGAAGTTTATCTTACCCGAAAGCAATTAGCGTCTATTACAGGTCTAAGAATTGAAACAGTGATCAGAACGGTAAAAAAAATGGAAAGCGATCAAATTGTGAAGCTGGAAAACAGTAAAATATTTTATTAATATTGATAGCAGAATAATTCTGACAGACAACATAAGGAACCCACAATAGATGAGTTCCTATCTAGAATACAAACTTTCACATACGTTTATCGCAGTTTCAGGCTGTCTTGGTCAAAGTTCTTTTGGATACTATTTTCTTTTTCTTTCTGTTCGTCATCTTCAGGGTCGCATCTGCAAGATGAGGTCATTAATGCAATTACAGCAAGAATAAAAAATTTCTTATAGTTTTTCATTTAATCATTTTATGGTTTGATTATTCTACACTTTTACAAATATATGATGATATAATTCACGTAATTATGACTATAGTCATACAAATAATCTATCTCAGGTCTCATCGAATAAAGTACTTAAACAGGCTGATTATGTGGATTTATTACACTAAAATTCAAGATATTAAAAGTATGATCCAAGCCATATTTTACAAAAACAATTTGTATTAATTTTGTTATATCAATTAGTGATGAATAATTATTTAACCCACTTCTAAAGATTCAGTAATCTGCAATATTCAGACAAACGTCTCATAAATATCTGTAAAAGAGATCTTTGTACATTTCATTATGAATTTTCCAATATATTCATATTAATTGACTGCTTAAAAAAAGAAGCAGTAACAGTAAAGTTACGAACATCGTGATACACTGGAAATCCTTTAAGATGAAGATATCGGTTTCACCTTATCACCAACCACAAAAAATTAAATATGATTTTACACCAAGAACTTCTGCGCTCTATCGGAGCGGCAGAAAAACACTATAACCCCGGAGATTATCTTTTTCAGGAAGGCGGAAGCCCTCAATATTTTTTTCAGATCGTAAGTGGGGAAGTTAAACTAAACAACTATCAAAGGGATGGTAAAGAATTTATTCAAAACATTCTTACTTCTTCTGATCCAGTTGTAGAATTCATGCTGCATTCCAACAAAATGTATCCCGTGAACGCTGTAGCACTTACCCGATGTACCATCATTAAGATCTGCAGAAAAAGTCTGCTACGGTATCTGGAACAAAGCCCCAATCTCTATATGGAACTTTGCAGATCGGTATCACAGAATATCTACCAAAAATTTTTGCTGATGGAGAAAATCTCATGCCACAGCGCCATTGAGAGATTAAAAGAAGTGCTTCATTTAATGAAACAAGAACAGCAAAATACAGCACCCTATACATACGAGGTTCCGATCACTCGTCAACAATTGGCATCACTAACCGGCCTTTGCGTGGAAACAACAATCAAGACAATAAAAAAAATGGAACCTGACAAGATATTACGGATCAAAAACCGAAAAATTCTTTTCTAAATAGTAGAACTATTGTTTGGTAGCCTGAAAATTATCAGATTTCTAAAAAATCCCAGCACTGTGATTATTGTCATAATATTTTACTTTATTACGGTGTATGTTTGGTTAAATCAAATCTCACATATGAAAAATTTAGCATTGTTAGCAGCGACATTGTTGGTCACAGCCGCCTGTACAAAATCTGAAACCCAATATACTGATCAGTCGAATAAAAAGCAATCAGTGAATGACAAAAAATCTGACACCATCCAGACTCTGACAGAAATATCCGATACTTTACAAAAGAAAAGTGAACATTCTGATGGAAAAAGAAGCACTGAATAACAATAACACCTGAAGTCATGTATCCAAAAGGAAAATTGATCGTCTTGGGACAACCCGCCAGCTCAGAAAATAATGACATACTTATTTCAAAAAGTGCCTATTATGAGCAATTATTTTCATGTCTATCACTTAAAAAAGAAGACCGGATTGAGATAATTGCTCCCTGCTTAGCAGTTCCTGTACAATCTATTACAAGTTGTTGTGAAACCATTCTCGGACAAGGACATACCAACTACGGGATCATGTGCAGCGAGCATTTGCATGATTCTGAAATTGATTGTCTAAAAAGAATCTCCAGTGTTGACATTATCATTCTCATAGGAAGTCAGTCTGAGATCAATAATTTTTTCAGTGTCAAGTTAATCTTCGAACTGGTTAAAAGAAGATATACAGAGGAAGAGAACTTCAGAATTGTCGGAATTCATACAGCTGGGATGGCATTCTCTGAACTGATGATCAACCAGAAAAAAACCGCAACAGGACTTGGTTTTGTTAAAAGATGTGTCATCTATACGGAAGATCAACCCTATTGTTACACCCTGATCAAAGCCGTACTTGAACATCAGGATTATCTGGGATTGTCTGTGAAGGGCGGAATGATTGTCACGATTGAAAAAGGATATAAAGCGACCTGTAAAGGTACAGGCTCTGCAATGATCATTAATGCGAGGGAGGTCACTCCGAAAAGCATGAAACCTTACAGGCGGGGCGCGTCATTATTTGTAAAAAATCTAAAAGGTCAAATTCTTGTTGACGGATCGTCTGCGAATCTTCGCACCGGTGAAGTAATTCAGCCATCAAATTTCAGCTACGATTTAAATTTCACCAACAGAAACAACACTGTATAGACTTTTGATTAATTGTGGTAGCATCGAAATTGATTTTGACAATCCTGCGAGGATTTCTATAATATGTTTATTCATTTTGATTCATTTTTTTGACCCAAACCGATACTGAGCCGGGGTTAACTTTAAAGGTTCCTGTCCCATAATCATCCAACACAATTTCTTCGGTTCGGTGTTGCAAAAAATCATAAAAAACCGCTTGAGCAGATTCTTTTCCTAAAGTAACTTCCTTGTATCCTTCTTCACTGTTTGAAATAATAACAACACATCCGAATTTTTTCTCATTTCCGGTTCTTACAAATGCGATACAATTCGCATGATCAAAATAGTCAGTTTGCTTTCCGTGAGCAAATAGTTTTCTCGCTTCCATCAATTTGGGCAAAATTTCAACTTTAGGTATTTTAATATGTATTTCGCTGTCATCTTTTATGTCTTTATATTCTGCCCCGAAAAGATCAAGATAAAAAACACATGGATAGCCTTCTGTGGATAGAAGAATAATTGAATAAGCAATCGGTTTGAACCAATCCTTCACTGCTGATTCTAATGCCTGAAGCGGTTGCGTGTCGTGATTTTCAACAAAAGAAACTGCAAAGTCCGGTTTTTTTTTCAAGAAGCTGCCGTTGAATATCTGCCGCAGATCATAGTTGCTCCCTTCTTCAGATGCCCGGAAAAAATTATAATGCAAAGGCACGTCAAAACAAGAAATCATATTATTCATTTTATTGGTGAAATTTTCGATTTTCTCTGCATCATCTTTCCAAAATTCTCCCAATATATAATACTCCGAATTAATTTCTGTTTTGATGTAGGTGATCCATTCTTTCAGAAAATTTGACGAGACATGTTTCAAAGCATCCAGTCTCATCCCATCAATTTTAGTGGTTTCTGCATACCATTTGATCCAGCGTTTCATTTCCTCTACCACGTATGGATTTCGGTATTCTATATCCGCACCCATCAGATAATCGTAATTACCTAATTGATGACTTACTGCATCATCCCATTCCCCACCATAATCATTCTCTATTTTAAAAATTCCTTTCAATTTTTCTCCGTCCTTTTTCACATTATCGATTCCACTAAAACATTGGTGATCCCAGATGAAATCAGAATACCTGCCTTGTCTGCCTGGAAAATTAAATCTGGTCATTGCAGATACCTCAAAAGAATCACTGATAATTTCTGTCCGGTTTTCTTCATTGACTTGATGTACCATTATTCGCTCATCTTCGTCTCCGCCCATTCGGTGATTTAATACAAGATCGGCATACACTGCAATTCCTGCAGCGTCGGCTTTTTCGATCGCCTTTAAATATTCTTCTTTTGTGCCGTATCTCGTAGGTATGCCGCCTTTCTGATCAAATTCTCCTAAATCGTAAGGATCATAAATATCATATCCTCTTCCCTGCAAGCCCAAAAAGCATTTTGTAGCAGGAGGAAACCATACAGCCGTAAATCCTAAATCTCTGAGATACTCTGCTTTTTCAGTAAATTCGTTCCAAAGATTTCCGGGATGATACCAATGAAAAAATTGTATGATTACTCCACTCATAATTTCTTTTACCCATTAACAATCAAACCTCCGTTCGGATGCAGAACCTGCCCGGTAATTTGTGCAGAAGCATCAGTCGCTAAAAACAAATAGCTGGAAGCAATTTCTTCTGTGGTGGCATTTCTTTCCAGTGGTGGTTTGGTTTCATCTTCTTTTTCTTCACCAAATGTTTTCTCGGTAAGCGGTGTGGCAACAGGACCAGGTGCAACTGCATTTACACGGATTCCTTTGGGCTTCGCCTGTAAAGCCAGCGAGCGGGTGAATGAGACAATGGCTCCTTTTGTGGCAGAGTAGTCAAGAAGTTCTTCGTGCCCCAGATACGCAACGGCGGAAGTTGTATTGATAATTGAACTTCCCTGCTTCAGATATGGAAATGCTGCCTTAGTAAGCAAGATCATCCCAATAATATTGGTGTCAAATGTTTTCCTGATATTTTTTTCTTCAAGATCTGATATACTCTTTGCCGGAACTTGTGTTCCTGAATTATTTACAACAATATCAAGTTTGCCAAACTCAGAAACTGTCTTGGAGACTACTTCTTCACAAAAATCATTATTGTTGATATCGCCACCAAAAGAGAGCACACGAACTCCCAATTCTTTTATTTCTTCTTCGGCTGTTGCTGCATCTTTATCATCTTTGTAAAAAATGAAAGAAATATCGGCTCCTTCCCGAGCGAAAAGTAAGGCGATCGCTTTACCTATTCCGCTGTCTGCCCCTGTGATGAGTACAGATTTATTTTTTAGCTGCAGGTTTTTCATAATGATATCTTTTATTGGTAATATTTATTTGTTATTGTTTTCTTTATGCTTGTCAATCTCATTCTTTAAACATTTCAATATAAATTCACTGTAATAAAGCTGAGCGTTTAGCGGTTCGGTTCTCGGATGCAGATTAAGCTTTTCTGTACGCACAACTTTTTCGTCATATGTTATAGAAAAGAAAGCAAACAGCTTCTGCTCAGATTCCGGTACCGGACTCGCATAGCCCGTGATAGCAACTGACCAATGAGTTTGAAACATTTTTGCAACATTTATTGCCATTGTTTCTGCGATATGAGCAGATACACAGTCAGACTCCTGAGCTTCATTTTCATCTACGTGAAGGTGAGATACTTTTTGTTTTAACGTATAAGTTGTGATCCCTCCCTGAAAAAAATCTGATGCGTCTTTTGCCTGGGATAAGGAAAGCTGCAATAAACCTGAGCTGACACTCTCGGCAACTGAAATAGTTTCCTGATCAGCCATAAGGGTTTCGCCTATCTCATTAACTAATACTTCAAGATCAGTCATCATCTTTTTGCATCCTCGTGCAGACAACTCTTCAATATTATGGTGTGGAAATTCTGTCATATCAAACTGTTTGGTAATTTATAGGGAAATAAGATTATTTTTATCCATAGAACAATCTCTGTATCTGTTCAGCTTAATCTGGATTGCTTTTGAATCTTTATTCTGTATTTTTTGAATCAGGAAAACCATTAAAAATGTTATAATTGTGGTCAGTTGCCCGGTTTCGGAAAAATTAAATAGCTGTCCGGTATTGGCCCAAATAATCACCATTAAGGAGGAAATAATAAATGCAAACGGATTTCCGGTAAAGCATACAGCACGGTCTGAAAACCTTTCAAAAAAGTTCTTTTTCATGTAAATCGTAATTTGGATTTTTGTTATTATCTCGCTGCCGGTTGATACAACAGCTAAAATTTATATGAAATAACAAATTTAAATTTTAAAAAAGTATGATCTAAATCAGCACATAAGAAAAATGATTTTCTGTATGAGTGATGCAAAAATCATCCATGACTTAAAGCATAAAAATTATGTAATTTTTGATTTAATTTTAAATTTTAATCTATAAACTTAAGCCTTTACGGTTTCTGCTAAGAACCATAAAATATTATTTAATTAATCTTTATTCATCATAATCACCCATACATATAAATATGGAACATAATGATTTTTTCGACGTTATTGTAATAGGGGGAAGCCACTCAGGACTTTCTGCAGCATTATCACTGGGACGCTTCGGTAGAAAAGTTTTGGTACTGGATAATCATCTTTCATGTAACCGTTACACTGCATTTTCCCATAATTTCCTTACCCAAGATGGCCAGCAAACGAAGTCAGTTGCCGAAATTGCAAAAAAACAAGTCCTTCAATATCCTACAGTAGAAATTGTTAAAGACACTGCGATATACGGGCAAAAAATTTCAGATGATTTCGAAATCATTACATTGAAAGAGAATCACTACAAGGCTAGGAAAATACTTTTCGCCTCTGGAATAACAGATATCCTTCCTGATATTAAAGGTTTTAAAGAATGTTGGGGCAGTTCGGTTGTTCATTGTCCCTATTGCCACGGATATGAATACCGGAATCAAAAAACTGCTATACTCGGCAATGGAGAAGCGGCATTCGAAATGGCAAGAATTTTAAAGAATCTCACTTCAGATATTGTTATTATCAGTAATCAAGATTCAGAATTTGATGAGGATCAACTCCATCAATTGAAGCGCAATAATATTAAAATCATACAATCAGAACCACAGGAAATTCTTCATCATAATGAGCAAATTTATGGCATTGCTTTATCAGATGACCTTTACATAGACGTTGAGATTGTATATACTTCCCTTCCCTTCAAGCAAAGCTGTGAAATACCGCAAATTCTGGGTTGTCGCCTGACTCATCATGGATTAATAGAAGTTGATGATAAGCAGCGTACCAATATCAAAGGAATGTATGCATGTGGTGATAATTCATCGATGATGCGCTCAATTTCCAGAGCGGTCTACACCGGAAGTTTGGCAGGAGCAGTAATCAATGCAGATCTTTCGATTGAGCTATTTTGATAATAATCTGAAGCGAAAAAACCTACGTATGAAATACTGATAGTTATGAATGGTTATTCACTGCCTTTATCTGTAATAGAATCCATCATCGTTAAATTTTCAAATGAGGCATCTGCAAGAGTAGAGTAAATACCCAGGAAAATAGCAGGTTGAGCGTGTAATAAACGGAAGAAGTCTTCACTGCTAAGTTGAAGTACAGTACAATCTGAAACAGCAACTGCATTCATCGGATATGGTTTTCCCAGTATAAGCATTGACTCTCCAATGCAGGAATTGTCTGACATTATTTCCTGTATAAATTCTTTTTCTTCATTGTATCTGTTCAATTTTACATAACCAGTTAGGATCTGATAGTAATTCTGGGGAATATCACCTTCATGAAAAATAAAATCTCCTGCGTTATAATGCGTTTTAATTGCTCCGGCTGAGTGTAAAATATCTTCATGTATCGGCATGACAATCTTTTTTAATTAATATTTATTCATATGAGTAAGTTGACTGTAATTAAAATTGAAAATTCAACATTTTCAGATACTTCAAGAAATTAAATCAAGTTGTTCTGTGTATTAAACAGCAGCTACTATATTTAAAAAATTTTATATTTTGTACACATCAAATATATATCTTTAAAGGAGATATTGATTATGACATAGATCATATTATGTAGACTAAATTGTTGACTCGCAGAAAGAACCTAAAATTTTAAATTGACATAATTTCCATTTTTTTTCCTGTCGTATTATGACAATATCACAGCAATAATTTAGGTGACCAAGATCATATATTTAGATTTTAATATACATTACATTTGTAATAATCTGCAAGATTTATTATTTATCTTGAGGAATTATTAATTGAAAGTTATGGTCATAAAAGAAGATTTATTGATTAGTTTTGGTGCTGATATCATTCAAATGGATCAATCTGACCTGCTCTTTGAAGAAAATGCTCCTCCCGAGTATTATTTTCAAATCCAAGAAGGGCAAATAAAAATTACGAACTTCAAAAAAGGAGACGGGGAATTTATCCAGAGTATTCATGATCAGGGCGAATCTGTAGGGGAAGTATTTTTATTTTGCAGGCATCACCGGTATCCTGCCACTGCAGTTGCCACACAAGGCAGTACAATCCTGCGATTGGAACATTCAAAATTTCTTAAACTTCTGGAGTCCGACTTTGATATACAGTTGAAATTTTTACGCCAATGCGCAGGTCAAACCTATTACAGCTACATTTTCCTGAACAGCTTAACATCAGAAGACGCTACTCATCAATTGCTCACGGTACTTAATCATCTGAAGGAAAGACAAAATCTGACTGAATATTATTCGTATAAAGTTCCCTATACCAGAAAAGAACTTTCATCCTTAACCGGCTTAAGAATTGAAACTGTGATCCGGATTTTAAAAAAGCTGCAAGGTGATAAGGTTGTTAAGATTGTAAAAGGAAAAGTGTACTACTGATCAAACATCAACATCTGTTTTTTTTTATAGCAACGCAAAATTCATTGGAACTTGGGTACATTCAAAAAGACATCATTTTTTTAACAGTATCATTCATTTAAATCTCTGTAATTTTTGTAAATCTGAGAGCAATCTTCTACATTTTTATATTTCTGTTTAATTATTCT
Source organism: Chryseobacterium sp. AC405b (assembly GCF_979258685.1). Taxonomy (NCBI): domain Bacteria; kingdom Pseudomonadati; phylum Bacteroidota; class Flavobacteriia; order Flavobacteriales; family Weeksellaceae; genus Chryseobacterium; species Chryseobacterium sp. AC405b. Next base: position 2,033,241 of record NZ_OZ409877.1, on the reverse strand, counting down.
TTTGCAGAATTTCCATTGTCATTAATATCCAAAAAAAAACGACATTTTATCATATTATTTCAAGATTTCTGTTTTTTTTTTAAAAAGCATTGTACCTGAATTTAAAATTAAATAATCCGAAGACGATGGTGTAGCTTTTCTAAATTTTAAGGGTAAGATCATCCAAAAAAAAACTTCGAAAACACCTATTTCATTTTGTTTTGAATTTTCTTACCTAGGCATAATTATTGTGATTTCTTTAGTACCAAAAAAAATATGTTATGGAAAATAAAAAAACAGTTTCGGTCCTGAACGACTTGCTTCAGATCACCAATGACCGAATCGAAGGATTTGAAAAAGTAGAAGGAAAAGTTTGGGAAAAATATCCTGACATCAAATCTGAGTACGATCGCATGATATCCCAATCGAAAATGATGAAAAACGAGCTTATTGATCAAATCACTGAGCTCGGTGGTGAGCCCGATGATTCGACATCAGTTGCCGGATCATTCCACAGAACATGGATTGATATTAAAAATTCTTTTACATTAGGCAACATCGAAGAATCAACATTATCCAATGTGGTTTTTGGAGAAAAAGCTGCAATAGAAGCCTATCAAAATGCATTGGATAGTGGTGAGCTCCCTTCACAAAGTTTTGATCTGGTTAAAGAGCAGCTTCACAATCTAAAAGTATCTTACAGCCAATTTCAAAAAATCGAAGAATATAAAACCAAATGATCTAAAATCGCCCAAATCACTAATTAAATATTTTTAAAATGGAGAATGAAATGAATGAACAAATTAATCCTCATACACAAGAGGCTGATTCAGTACTTGAGAATCCTACAACGAAACACCCAAAGCCACCATTCGAAAGGCAATTTCAGCCTTTTCCGGGATTGGTAAGCAAAATGAATCCGATTCCTGATCATGGCGAAGAATCCTATAAAGGCTCAGGCAGATTAACTGGACGGAAAGCATTAATTACGGGTGGAGATTCCGGAATAGGGAGAGCTGCTGCAATCGCGTATGCAAGAGAAGGTGCAGACGTAGCAATCAATTATTTACCTGATGAAGAATCAGATGCTCAAGATGTTGTAAAACTGATTGAGGAGGCAGGACGAAAAGCGGTCGCCATTCCTGGAGACTTGCGGGAAGAATCATTTTGTCAGCAATTGGTTCTGGAAGTCGTTGATAAACTGGGAGGTATCGATATACTTGTTAACAATGCAGGACATCAAAAATCTCATGAATTTATTCTGGATATAAGCACCGAAGAATTTGACCGAACCATGAAAACCAATATCTATGCCCCATTTTGGCTGACGAAAGCTGCACTACCTCATCTAAAACCCGGTTCTTCTATAATAGGCTTATCATCCGTTCAGGCCGAAGATCCTTCAGCGGATTTGTATGACTATGCGCAGACTAAAGCAGCAACAACAAATTACGTAAAATCATTAGCAAAACAATTAGGACCAAAAGGAATTCGTGTGAATGGTGTAGCGCCCGGCCCCGTATGGACGGCTTTGGAAATCAGTGGTGGTCAGACACAGGAAAAGATCGAAGAATTTGGTGGCGACACCCCACTCGGAAGACCCGGACAACCTGCTGAACTTGCATCGATTTTTGTACAGCTTGCAGATAATGATGGTAGTTTTGCTACCGGGCAGATCTACGGTTCCGCAGGCGGAAGCGGACAGCCATAATTTTTCAACAATAATTATGAATCATAATACCCAAAGATTCTTTATTATCAGTAAACTGACCGAAGAAAATGTATAAAAATTCATGGTCAGTAATAAAGATTTTAGCATGATAACCAGAACAATGTATTGCTCTGGTTTTTTTTATTTTCTAAGCATATGTTGAGTACATATTTAGCTAAATACCATTACTCTTCTATGGTTTCCCGAACAAATACCACATCTTAATTTTTTGGTCTTATTCTTGGATCAATTATTTCACACCAAAAAATATTATGATATGAAAAAGCACGTAGTTGTGGTCGGAGGCGGATTTGCGGGTATTAATTTTATTAAGACTATTGTTAAATCGGATGACTTTCTCATTACATTGGTCGATCAAAATAATTATCATTTTTTTCCTCCATTGATCTATCAGGTAGCCACGGCGTTTATAGAACCATCACATATCAGCTATCCCTTCAGAAAATTATTTTCAAAATATAAAAATGTGCGGTACCACATGGGCGCATTTACGAGTATCAATACAGAAGAAAAGATTGTTGAAACCGATACCGGAACTCTGAAGTACGATTATGTAATTTTGGCGTTAGGAACAGAAACCAATTTTTTCGGACTTGACAATGTAAAAGCCTGTGCACTGCCGATGAAAACTATTCATGAAGCTCTTTTTCTTAGAAACCATTTGTTATTGAGCCTGGAAAAAGCTTCGCGCAATAAGGACAAGACCAAAGCGGAGAAACTGCAAAATATAGTGATTGCGGGTGGTGGTCCTACCGGGGTTGAGCTAGCAGGTATGATCGCTGAGATGGGTGGATATATTGCAGAAAAAGAATATCCTGATATAGAACATAGCCTTTCACATCTTTATCTGATAGACGCTCTCCCCTCCTTACTAGCTCCTATGAGTGATGCTGCCAAGAAAACATCTTACGAAAATCTGAAAAAACTAGGAGTCAATATCCTTTTAAATGTGTCCGTTAAAGATTATGTCGACGGCAGCGTACTGCTTTCCGATGGCAGTCAGATAAAGACCGAGACATTAATATGGACATCGGGAGTAATCGGCAGAGAAGTGGCAGGTCTGCCGGAAACCAGTGTTGGAAAAGGAAGAAGAGTAATGGTTGATGAATACAATAGAGTTTTAGGAGTTGAAAACATTTTCGCATTAGGAGATATCTGTCTCCAGCTGACCGATAAAAATTTCCCTAAGGGACATCCTCAACTTGCTCAGGTCGCAATTCAGCAGGCAAAATTAGCTGCAACTAATCTCAGAAAATTAGAAAATAATCAATCATTGACACCTTTTATATACAATAATAAAGGTAGTATGGCGATTATTTCAAAATACAACGCCGTTGTAGATCTACCTCAATTTTCGTATACAGGTTTTTTTGCATGGCTTACCTGGTTATTTATACATATCATTCCGCTTACCGGCTTTAGAAACAGAATCAGGCTTGCATTAGAATGGTTCAGATTATTCATCACTAACAATCCATCGATACGAATGATTTTACAGCCGAAAAAAGACAGTCTGAAAAAATAAATTAACCGAAAAATTAACAAATAATAATTTCAATCGCTGCCCTGAGATTGTTTTTTTTAAATTTTACAATTGATTTTATTTAATTCAAAAATACAGTCCAATTTTGAATTTCAATGGCAGGATTTTCTTTATCTATAAATGTTAAAAAATAATTCTTAGCCATTTGCAGTATTCTTTCTTTATCATCAATAATAGAAAGATTATATATACCAAAAGAAGTTCCACTGTTAAGCGTTAAAAAGTGGGCAAGATCTGTCTCCATTCGTATAAAACAATCACTAAATGCCCATTTATTTCCATATTCGTCTCTAAATGTCAATATTCCTAAATCATTTTTGGAGAATAAAGCACCAGTATCTATATCAATCAAAAATTCGGAATTATTATTTCGTTTTTTGATGATGTGAGGCAGGTATTTTAAGTTTAGTAAATTTGTGTTTTTCATATTTATAATTATTTGAATTTTATCCAATTACCTGAATAAAGCTTTCCTTTTAGCTCAGCTTCATATTTTGGATCACAGATGAATAATACAGATTCCTCAATATTATCTTTTTCCACATCCTGAATCAACTTTTTATCTTTTTCAGAAACTATATTATGAGGATTTGAAAAATCTAATTTTAAACCTGTGGATAATTTTATGATTTGATCATTGCTTTTCCACGAGCATATCTTTTACCATATTTTCAGCTCATTACCTCCTGCGGGCATATAAAGAAACAATGGATCTGCATTAGTACTTTCTCCCATACTGCCGTCTTCTTTTTTGTAGTTAAACTTCATGTCCAGCCCGGAGGTCATTTTACCTTTGTGCCAAAGGGCTACCACTTTGCCATCCGCATAAAATTGTAAGTCGCAATCATCCAAAGGATAAAATTCTTTATCTAGAGCTTTTGAAGAAGGTGTGATCAAACGATCTGGATTTACTGAATAAAATTTCTTTAATTCTCCCAATGTTTGATAAGTAGTATTGGATACTTTTCCGAAAGAAAACAAATTTGCCCGTATATATCCTTCAACATCATTATTTTTTGAGATGTTCTGAATTTCCATATATTTTTTCTTTACCAGATCTTTTATATTGGGTATTTGGGTCAGATCCTGTGCTTCTTTAAGATCTTTGGAATAGTCAAAAGGCACCTCTGCATTAAAGGTTATTACACCTTCATAGTAAGGGAGCTTTTGTGGTTCCAACCCTTGCGGAAGGACAAATTCTCCAATTACTTTATAATCTTTCAACGAGCTGTCTTTATCCGGCGCACTGTAGGCTTTTACCTGTACATGTGCATACTTGTTGAGGTATTGCTCGCCTTCTTTGGGATATACTTTTATTTTTACTTTCTGCTCGCCGCTTGTAGTGATCATTACATTATATGGGATCATCATGCTCTCGCCCCTGTTTTCTACAAAACGGTAATCATCCATATAACTCTCTATAATTACAAGGCATCCCTGTTTGCTTATCTGTACACTGTATACAGGCTGTATGGCATATTGTTTTACATATTTTTGAAATCGTTCTTCTGCTAACTTTTCCATAGTCTCTTTTGTTATTTCTTTTTTCTGCCCTTTACAATCGGTTAAGCTTAAGGTCATTAATAATAAACCCCAAATTTTTAAATTTCTCATTTTTTGTTTTCTATGATATAATATTTTCCTTTATATAAATCCGGAACAGGCTCCAGCAGTTCATAAGGCTTATCCGTTGCTTGTATAGGTTTGTGAGACTGTAGAAACATTTTTACTTTTTTACCATACTTTCAGCTCATTACTTCCTGCGGGCATATAAAGAAATAATGGATCTGCATTGGTTTTTTCTCCCAGACTGCCATCTTCTTTTTTATAATTATATTTCATATCCAATCCGGAAGTCATTTTCCCTTTATGCCAAAGTGCCGCTACTTTGCCGTCGGCATAGAATTGTACCTCGCAATCATCCAGAGGGAAAAATTCCTTATTAAGTATAGTTGGCTCAACCATTCCATAAGGATTTCCTTTTCTATAAGTATATTTTAATTCGTCCAATGTCTGATAAATAGTATTTGATTTCTTTCCAAAAGAAAATAAATAAGCTTTTACATATGCTTCAAAATCATTATCCTTTGAGATGTTTTGAATTTCCAAATATTTTTTCTTTGCCAGATCTTTTATATTAGGTATTTTGGTGAGTTCCTTAGCTTCTTTAAGATCTTTGGAATAGTCAAAAGGCACCTCTGCATTAAAGGTTATTACACCTTCATAGTAAGGGAGCTTTTGTGGTTCCAACCCTTGCGGAAGGACAAATTCTCCAATTACTTTATAATCTTTCAACGAGCTGTCTTTATCCGGCGCACTGTAGGCTTTTACCTGTACATGTGCATACTTGGTGAGGTATTGCTCGCCTTCTTTGGGATATACTTTTATTTTTACTTTCTGCTCGCCGCTTGTAGTGATCATTACATTATATGGGATCATCATGCTCTCGCCCCTGTTTTCTACAAAACGGTAATCATCCATATAACTCTCTATAATTACACGGCATCCCTGTTTGCTTATCTGTACACTGTATACAGGCTGTATGGCATATTGTTTTACATATTTTTGAAATCGTTCTTCTGCTAACTTTTCCATAGTCTCTTTTGTTATTTCTTTTTTCTGCCCACAGCTTATAAAAGAAAATAGCAGCATTACTAATAAATTTATATTTCTTACCATATTTTCAGTTCATTACTTCCTTTTGGTATATATAAATTAATAGGTGTGTCATCAAATGCTTCTTTAGTTTCACCAGTTGTATTTTTATATTTAAATTTTTTACTTAAACCACCTGTTAGGGTTTTTTTATGCCATAAGGAGACTACTTTTCCGTCAGCATAGAATTGCAAATTACAATCGTCTAATGGTAAAAACTGTTTGTCAAAACCCTGAGAAGATGTAATGCTATAAGTGTTTTCTCCGTACTTTTGAAAAAAGGCAATAGTTTCCTCTAGGGTTTCATATGTAGTATTTGAATACCTTCCAATATAAAAACTATTTAATTCAACAAATTTTTTAAAATCATTATTTCTTGATATCTCTTGTATTTCTAAAAATTTCTTTTTAACTAATTCATTTATATTAGGTATTTTAGATAAATCAGTGGCTTGTTCTAAGTCTTTACTATAATCAAATGGAACATTAGCGTTAAAGGTTATGATTTCTTCATAATAAGGTAATTTCTTAGATTCTAAACCTTGTGGAAGAGTAAAAGAGTTTATTTTTTTATAATCTTTCAGTGAGCTGGCTTTATCCGGTGCATTATAAATATTGATATCAATATGGGCATATTTAGTAATGTATTCTTCTCCTTCTTTGGGATACACTTTAATTTTAATTTTCTGCTCTCCACTCTTCGTAATCATATAATTGAAAGGTAGCATCATACTTTCGCCACTGTTTTCTATAAAACGGTAATCTTCAGAATAAGACTCAATAATAAGACGGCAACCTTGCTTACTAACTTGCATACTATAAACAGGTTTTGTCTTATAATCGGTATAATATTTTGATATTGTTTCTGTTATGAATTGTTTCATATTTTCTTGGTTATTTAAATCTACTTTTTTGTTTTGTCCTTTGCAATCGGTTAAGTTTAGAATCATTAGTGTCAACAGACCCCATATTTTTAAATTTTTCATTTTTTGTTTTCTATGATATAATATTTTCCTTTATATAAATCCGAAACAGGCTCCAGCAGTTCATGAGGCTTATCCGTTGCTTGTGTAGGTTTGTGAGACTGTAGAAATGTTTTTTTACTTTTTTACCATATTTTCAGCTCATTACTTTCTGCCGGCATATAAAGAAACAATGGGTCTGCATTGGTACTTTCTCCCATACTGCCGTCTTCTTTTTTGTATTTAAACTTCATGTCCAGCCCGGAGGTCATTTTACCTTTGTGCCAAAGGGCTACCACTTTGCCATCCGCATAAAATTGTAAGTCGCAATCATCCAAAGGAAAAAATTCTTTATCTAGAGCTTTTGGAGAAGGTGTTATAAAAGGGTTTCCCTTTCTATAAGCATATTTTAACTCTTCTAATGTCTTATAATTAGTATTGGATATTTTTCCGAAAGAAGACAAATTTGACCGTACATATCCTTCAACATCATTATTTTTTGAGATGTTCTGAATTTCCATATATTTTTTCTTTACCAGATCTTTTATATTGGATATTTTGGTGAGTTCCTTAGCTTCTTTAAGATCTTTGGAATAGTCAAAAGGCACCTCTGCCTTAAAGGTTATTACACCTTCATAGTAAGGGAGCTTTTGGGGTTCCAACCCTTGCGGAAGGACAAATTCTCCAATTACTTTATAATCTTTCAACGAGCTGTCTTTATCCGGCGCACTGTAGGCTTTTACCTGTACATGCGCATACTTGGTGAGGTATTGCTCGCCTTCTTTGGGGTATACTTTTATTTTTACTTTCTGCTCGCCGCTTTTGGTAATCATATAATTGAAAGGGAGCATCATAGCCTCCCCCCGGTTTTCTACAAAACGGTAGTCTTCTGAAAATGCCTCAATTAGCACCCGACATCCCTGTTTACTGATCTGAACGCTGTATACAGGCTGTACAGGATAGTGTTTTACGTATTGATATTCTTCTGTTGCTAACTTTTCCATAGTCTCTTTTGTTATTTCTTTTTTCTGCCCTTTACAATCGATTAAGCTTAAGGTCATTAATACTAATAAACCCCAAATTTTTAAATTTCTCATTTTTTGTTTTCTATGATATAATATTTTCCTTTATATAATTCCGGCACAGGCTCCAGAAGTTCATAAGGCTTGTCTGATACTCCTCCTTCAATGCTTCCCAAACCTCCCATTTTTAACTGTGCCTTCGCAGTTACATATACTACCATTCCACCAAAGCCCATGTTCATTTCAAAATACACTCCTTTATTGGAGATTCCGTGTTTTCCTGCAAATACCAATGAAGTTTCTCCTTTTGCGGAGCCTTCTGCTTCAAAACCCAAAAATGCTTCTTCGCCCTCAGGTGCATTAAAGCTTATTTTGGGTACTTCAGCACTTGCTTTCACTCCTAATTCTGCACCGATACCCAGCGTAGTGGCTGCTTCCAGCTCACCGCCCTTTTCTTCGTTTCCTATTACAATGTTTCCTTTAAAATCTAGCTGGCCGAAAGCGTAAAGATTAAACCATATATCAGCGGTAAGGGGTGTATACTCATTAACAGCGTCTTTTATCATCCTTACTGCCTTGAATACAGGGCCTGCAACAGGAAGATATTCTAAGCATGCAATAAGATCCAGCTTGCCTGTACCTTTGATGAGAGGGGTGAATCCGAAGGAGATTGTTCCCGTTCTTGCAACGCCCGGCTTGTCTTTGATGATATCTAATTTCCAATTAGCTGTAATGCTGATTACGGGATAATCTATCTGAAACGTGATAGGAGATTTTCCTAAAAAGCCGGGAAGCTTTGAGGCTATTCCTGCAGCCATTCCTTTCCTGACTTCCGTTACTCCAGATATATTATCTAATGTGTCTTTCACCTTTACTATAGTACTTAGCACCTCTTTTATGGTATCTGCATATCCTGATGAAACTTCTCTTTCAAAGTCTCCTGTTTTCGCCTTAATGGCTAATTCAAAAGACACATCCTCATTAAGCCAACGTTTGTTGTTAGCAGCTTTCAGAGCTTGTTCCTGATGCTTTTTAAAGATATCACCTGCAGGCATATTGGTGTGAGAGTAGGCTTCCGGCTGGGTGCTGCTTATCTGAAACTTAAACTCCCACTCTATATCAGGAAATACCCTAATCTGCGCTATCTGATTGGGATAACGGCAGGTGCTTATCGGGAGAAAATAGGTCTGGGCTAAATTTTCTGAAAGCCAAAAATAATTGAACATCCAGAAAGAATCAATTGTTTTATCTATTAAACCTTCAGTTGCAGAATAAGTTTGTGATACAGAAGGGGTATTAGATATCTTTTTATCATAAACGTAAACAACTTTTTGTAAGGTAAAGGTTGCAGATTTTCCTTCATCTTTTATCACAAAATCATCATTTTCTTTCCACTCCAACATGGCAGCACCATCTATTTCATGATCCGAGACCTGGTCGTAATCGTCATCGAAAGTGCCTGTTTCACCTTTGTGGTCTTTATCTTTTTTGTATTTAAATTCTTTATTTTCGTAGTTACTTTCAGGCTTTGAAATACTTTCATGCTTTTTTAAAAGTGGGTCAACGGGAGGTTTATAAACCCGTAAGTTATCTATTTTAGCAGGATATTCTTTTTCTACTTTATCATTGCTCCATATTTTTATAGGTTTGGCTGTCCAGATTCTACCTGTCTGAAAAACATTATGCAGATTACTGTGTTTTTTGTCTTTATCCAATAGTACGCTTTGGCACAGCACATCTTTTACGGTAAGCCCTTCTACTGTTATTTCTACCTTTTTAGCCTTTTTTGGCTCGTCTCCTGTTATAATATCATAAGATGTGTAAGTTTTATCAATATTCGTATTACTCTTTCCCTCTTCAAAAACAACATATGGAGATGTTCTGGACGTATTGCCAAGCTCTTTAACGCTTATTTTGGAAAAGCCACAAGGATCAAACTCACGATAACTATAATTTACATCCCCGATATATTGTATCATATTGGTTTTTTCCTGTTGGGTAAGAAGTATTATATCAAGAGCAGATTTTTTTACCACGAAAAAATTTTGAGTAAGGTAGCTTACATTATGCTCATCTTTTCCAGAATTACCCATGATACTGTAATTCTTTTTTGCAATATTGAATGAGTAATAGGTACTCTTATTGGTATCTACAATATGAATCTCTAATGAATATTTTTTATAATCTTTTCCCTCATGATAATTATTTTTCCATTCTTCACTAATGGTGAATGAAATTCTAAAAATATTATTTAAGATACCCGAATTGGGGGTTGTAACATATTTTTGAAAGCGGTTCCTTTAAAAAAGCTTTTTGTTCTAATATATTCCCTTGATCATCGCATAAATAAAGCTCTACATTGTAGTCATGAGGATTAATATCTTCATCCAAAGTACTTTTTCCAAATCTATGAATCGAAATTTCTACAAATGTTTGGCTGTTATAAGACAATAACCCATCATTCGGGCTACCATTTTCGATCGTAATTTTGTTAGCAGGTGCTTCAAAAAAAGCATATCTCAAATATTTTTCTATGCACGGGACTATAGTAAAGAAAAGTCCTGCATTTGGTATTTCATTAAAAACCTCTACCCTATATCCTGTCCCTATCCATAAACTTGATATGCTATCGAAATAAAATTCTATAAAAGCCCCTTGCTTATACTGATTCCCAATACCTAAAAATTCTATAGGCTTTACGCCTCTGTTTGTATTAAATATTCCCCATTCAGTATAAAGTTCCCCTTTTTTCTTTTTTAATGCTGTATCAAAAAAAGAATCCATAATGTATGCCCACTTTGCTTCTGAAAATTTTTTAGAAATCTCCAGAGTTCCTTTTTCAAAAAATTGTTCGTTTGGCTCTATATAAAATGTATATTTTTTTCCTTTAATCAAATAGACAGTATCATTTTGATTAACAAATTTTTCAAATTTGTCATCTATTTTAAGCCCACATCTAATAATTCCTTTCCCCATATTATTCAGCATTTAAAAATTGATATGGATTTTCTTTCTCAAAATTTTTCATATTGACCACAGGCAAGACATGAGAAAGTAATTCTTCATCTGCATTTTTGAAATTCTGCTTACCGGGTTCAGCTACTTGCCCGCTTTTGAGGATAATGATGCAATCCCTCCCGCCAATCGGGCAGGTTGCCTTGCTGTCTTCCGTTAAAACATAGCCTTTTGGCGGGTCGTATAGTACTTTTTTGTAATATCCGCTCCACTGTGTTACTGTTGCAGTGCAGGGATTGTTGTTCATTTTTGCGCACGAGCCAAAGGTGTTTTTCTCAAAGGTTGCTCCAATATCTTTGTGGGTAGCCGCAAGTTTGCTTTTGCCTTCGTGGTCGTTTAAGTAGTATTTGCTGTGGGTAAGGACTTTAAGCTTGTCGGGTGTAGTTCCAAAGTTACATTTGCAGGTTGCACCCTGAACGATCATTTCTTTTTGTGCCATCTTTTTGTGTTTTATTAATTAAAAATAGTTAATTATTTGATAAATTCAAGAGATTTGTTTTAAATTTCAGTAAATTTTTATCTTTAATATAAGGAGAGAAATAAATCCATGCTTTTTCATAAACCTGTTGCCTGTTGCTGGTAAAAACAGTAAAAGTGTTTTTTTCTTCATCATAATACTTGTTCCCTACTTCGTAACTGCCCGATTCGTATCCGTCTTCTGTTATTCTTACGAAGCTTAACTGGTTATTGTCATTATATATCCATTTGTTACCCAACTCGTCTTTAAAACTGACATACTTGCCATAACTGTAATTTTCTACAAATGCAGCTCCTGTTTTTTCATTGCTCATTTTCACACAATAGTCTAAAAAGTTCTCCCCGGCTTCACAATACACAATAAGTATGGGTTTATGATACCTGAACTCACATACCGGACTGAATAATTCTATAGGGAATCTTTCATATAAATTGTTTCTTTTGATTACAGTAACATCAACATCATCTTTTATAAATTTCAAAAAATAATTAGCTGCATGATGATAAATCTCTTCGGCGGTCTGAGTATGTTTTAGAGTTGTATTATCCCAATAAACCGAGCATCCTGAAAGAAACAACGGAAAGCTTTTATCGTATTCTTCACAATGATATAGTATCCCTGATTTTCCTGTGTATATGAATTTATTTCCTTTTCCGTCATCAAATGAAAGCGTATTTTCTGATGCGTCATATTTTAAAAAGACACCATGACGGGAATGAAAAATTTCATACACATCTACGCCAATGTATTTTTTAATACAATCATCATAATTGCACTTAAAAAAATCATGGATATTTTCTAATTTTTTGTTAGTCATTTGTATATGTTTCAGATTGAAAATTCACCCCAAAAAATCCCAAAACCCTTTTTTTGCCTGTTTCTCTTTGTAGAGTTTGTATTGTTCTTCTTCAAAGTCTTTCCACTGCTTATAAGTGTAATCCTTTCCTTCATAGGTTTTATAAATTTCATGATCTTCATCTTCATCATCGTGAATCAATAATGGACTTCTTTTTTCGGGCGGAGCGGTTTTGTTATTCTCGGTGTTTTGCTGATATTGGGTAAACTCCGTTTTTTTTATTGTGGTTTCTTTTCCTTCTGCATCTTTTGAATAAACCTCGAAATAAACTCTCGTGTGCATGGGAAACAGATAATAAACATCCAAGTCAAAATAAGCATTCAGCCTCATAAAAACATTTTTTTCAGAACTGCTATTACTTTTATGATGATTCGGTATAAAATAATCAGGAGCTGCCATTTCGTCGGATTTAAAATGAATTTCTACCGAATGATAATCAGTAATTTCAGTATTGATTTTTTGCGTTCCTGTAAAATGTATCGTGGATTCGTAAGGAACAAGAGCCAGGTATAAATCTGTTTTTGATGAATGCTCTTTTCCGTAATCAATATATTTCGGATGAAACAGCAGATTCCAAAACCAGTCATACTGCATACTTTTTTCAAAAACTCCCCTGCTTTCAAGATTTCTCTCAAAAGCATTGTAAAAAGCCTGTACTATTTGAGTATTATATTTCTCGGTAGCTTTGAGTTTGTTTCTGTGCCAACGGCTGTTTACAATATGGTTAAAATTGGTAATTCCAAGAAACGCTCCTGCTTCATTAATCCCTACCTGAATAGGATAAATCGTTTTTAACAACTCATCTGTCATCATCTCATTGATTAAATCAGGCTCATGCTGATCAAACCAGAGATTGGTTTTATCAATGTCTAATAACCATGTATTATTGTTGGAAGTTATGGTGAGTTCAGCCTCGTAGTCTATTCTTTTGGAGGGAATGTTTTTTTGTCCGTCAAAATACTTTACCGATACTGCATACTTTCGGGATCTCAGGTTTCCGAAGTTAAGTTGTAGGGTATTATTTTTCAGGGTAATAGCCTGTTTTTTCATTAAATGCGTTTTCTAAATATAAATATAAACAAAGAAATCGAAATTTAATTCCTTTGGTAAATATTTTATTTTATTTTGTTTTTACATTGTTGTGGAAGACTGTAAACACATGGTAGATCTTCTAAATTATTAGGATAAGATTTTCTCAACATCAATATGTAATTGTTTTGGTTTTCGTATCTTGGTTTTTAACAAGACTGAAAACCAACATCTATGAAAAAAACACGCTTGAAGAATTGTCAGCACTCAGTTGAAGCCTCTTATACAAAGTAAAATAATGCCCAAGCATTAAGCTTGAGCATTTTGCTAATATTTCCTGTGTTGCTTGAAATTTCGACTGTTTGAGTAAAGAGAGACGCTATTTACCGATACAAAACTTAGAAAAAATATTCCCCAACACCTCATCATTAGTTACTTCACCAGAAATTTCACCAAGATGTTCCAAAGCATTTCTCAATTCATAAGCCAAAAGTTCTGTAGAGATTTGGGTGGTGATGGCTTCTTTCACTTTATCAACAGCCTTCAGAGATTTTCCTAAAGCTTCAAAATGACGCTGATTGGTGATTACTACATTATTTTCTTCGGATTTTAACTGTTCAACATAAGATGACAATTCGTCTTTTAAATCCTGAATATTTTGATTTTCTACAGCTGAAATGGTAATAAAATCAAAATCCTGCGAAATTTCTTTTCTGAAAATATTTTCAGCCGATGTATAATGATGGGGTAAAACTTCATCAATTTTCGTGGCACAGATAATAAGCTTAAGATCATCTCTTTGCAAAGATTTAATCATATCAATATCTTCAGAAAAATTTTCTGTTCCGGCATCTGCTAAGTAAACAAGAATATTGGCATTCTGTACTTTTTCTTTAGCTTTCTGTACACCAATCGCTTCAATTTCGTCCAATGTGTCACGCAAGCCTGCGGTATCAATCAGGCGGAAAGCATGACCTTTTATATGTAAAATTTCTTCAATCGTATCTCTCGTCGTTCCGGCAATACTGCTTACAATTGCCCTTTCTTCCTTCAGCAAAGCATTCAGCAAAGTAGATTTTCCGGCATTGGGTTTGCCGATGATAGCGACTGCAGTTCCGTTTTTAATTGCATTTCCATACTGGAAACTTTCAATAAGAGAATTTAACTTATTTTCAATTTTATCAAGCAGTTGATTCAAAGCCGACCTGTCTGCAAATTCTACATCTTCTTCCGCAAAATCCAATTCCAATTCAATTAAAGAAACAAAATTTAATAGATCTGTTCTTAAAAATGAAATCTCGTTGGTGATTCCTCCTTTGAGCTGATTCAGAGCTACTTTTCTTGAAGCTTCATTTTCCGAAGCAATCAAATCGGCAATTGATTCTGCCTGACTGAGATCTATTCTGCCATTCATAAAAGCACGCATCGTAAATTCACCTGCTTTAGCCATTCTTGCTCCGTTTTTTATTAAAACTTCCAAGATTTTCTTAGCAATGTGCGGTGAGCCATGAAAAGAAATTTCAACAGAATCTTCAGCGGTAAAAGTCTTTGGAGCTTTGAAAACCGAAACCATTACTTCATCAATCATCTCTTCATTATCTTTGATAAATCCGTAATGTACAGTATGTGATTGAGCATATTCAAGGTTTTTCCCTTCAAAAATTTTTGCAGAAACTGAAATAGCATCGTCTCCCGAAATTCTGATAATTCCGATAGCTCCGATTCCGTTGGCTGTTGCAAGTGCGCAGATAGTGTCATGATTCATGTTGCAAAGATAACGGTTTTGTAGATTTAAAATATTGACACTAAAAAAGCCTTGCGAAATTAACACAAGGCTTCTTTTACGTTATGTAAAAATATTTACTACAAAGGTTTTACTAATTGCAAAAACCATTCTTTCACTTCACCTTCCAGATAGGGAGCGATTTTTTCTTCACATTTTCTATGATAGTCATTCAACCATTGAATTTCTTCTATTGATAAAATTTCTTTTACGACGGTGTCTGTAAAGAACGGACAGAACGTCAATGTTTCAAACTCATAAAAAGTTCCTGAATCTGTAGCTACAGACTCTTTCACAGCGATTAAATTCTCATGACGAATTCCGTATTCTCCTTCTACATAATATCCGGGTTCATTTGAACAAACCATTCCCGGAAGCAATTCCTGTGGATTCAAATCTTTTCTGATATTTTGCGGACCTTCATGTACATTCATAAAACTTCCTACACCATGACCCGTACCGTGATTGAAATCTTTACCATTCATCCACAACGGAAGTCTTGCAATTGCATCCAGCTGTACGCCTCTCGTCCCTTTCGGAAATTTCGCCATCGACAGACGGATTAATCCCTGCAAAACCAAAGTTGAGTTTACCTTAAATTCTTCCGATGGAGTTCCCAAAGCAAAAGTTCTTGTAATATCGGTCGTTCCTTCAAGATACTGCCCTCCAGAATCAACCAAAATCGTTGATTCATTGGTTACTTCCTTACTCCCGTCTTCTTTAGCCGAATAATGCATGATCGCACCATTATCTTTATATCCTACAATACTTCCGAAGCTTTCCCCAACAAAATTTTCGCCTTCTGCACGGAAACCCTTTAGTTTTTGTCCAATAGAAAATTCATTCATTGTCTGTTTTCCGGCATTGTGAGTCAGCCAGTGTAGGAATTTCACCATTGCAACGCCGTCTCTTACCATTACTTTTCTGAAACCTTCCAGTTCAGTTTCATTTTTTTGGGCTTTCATCAGATTTCCCGGAACAGCAGCTTTTACAAACTGGTTGCCAATTTTCAAAGCTTCAAAAATTGACTGATTGCTGTTGGGCGAAATCAAAACTTTTTCATTTCTGATGGTTTTCAGATGATTATAAAATTCTTCGTAAGGCATCATCTTCACCCATGCTTCGTCCATCTGTTTTCTTGCATCAACATCCAATTTATCAAGATCTGTAAACAGCATTACTTCATTTTTCGTAATGATAATGTATCCTAAAAATACAGGATTGCTTTCTACGTCACTTCCTCTCAAGTTCAGCGTCCAGGCAACATCATCAAGACTTGAAATGATATGAACTGTCACTTCCTGAGCTTCCATTTTCTGGCGGATGGCAGCAATTTTATCCATTACAGATTTCCCTGCTCTTTCTACAGGATGCGTATAAATCGGATTTTTTGAAGATTCACCTCTTTCTTTCCATACATATTTCAGTAAAGGAAGGTCAACTAAAGTTATGTTTTTTGCGTGTAATTTTTCAAAAAGCATTTCCCAGTTTGCATGAGAAGTCGCCAAAGCATTGACTGCTACTTTCCCATTAGCCGGGATTTCTGAGATGATCCAGTCAATATAATTTGGAGTTCCTTCCATTCCGTCTTTAAAAAGGTCAATTCCTGAACCTTCTAATTCAATGGGAGCTTGTGTAAAATACCTTCCGTCAGTCCAAAGTCCGGCTTTGTCCTTCGTAACAACCACAAAACCTGCAGATCCTAAAAAACCCGATAACCATGATCTTTCCTGCCATTCTTTAGGCAAATATTCACTCATGTGCGGGTCAGCAGAATATACGATAAAGGCATCAACATTATTTTTATGCATCTCCTCTCGAAGTGCAGCTACTTTTTCCTTTGAAGTCATTATTTTAAAATTTTAAAACCGAAAGTTACAAAAAATCAAGTTCACCTATTCGATTTTCCAGGTTTTTCATTGATGAGACATTATACAATCATTGGTTAGATTAAATATTTGTTTTGAGATACCACAAAGTTATTATCATTATTAATTTCATAATATTTTGGAAAGGTTCTTGCTATATTTTAAAAATGAAAACGCAGAATTATCAAAATCACAGGAAGTTTTATCCTCCACACCACTTCATTTATCTTCCGCTACTCCTGATTTTACAAGGTTACGGAATTTATAAAATCATTAAAGAGGAACAAAATGAACTGTCATGGATCCTTTTTTCAATCGTCATATTTCTAATTTTGTTTCTCGCAATAATGACTCGGCAGCACTACGCTCTCGGACTGCAAAACAGAATCGTAAAGTTGGAGTTCAGACAGCGATATTTTGAAATTTTCAATAAAAGATCTGATGAGGTTTGCGAAAAACTCAGTTTTGGACAGATTGCAGCACTCAGATTTGCTTATAATGATGAGTTTAAAGAACTGCTAGAGAAAGCATTAAAAGAAAACATTTCAGGGGACGAAATTAAAAAGTCAATCAAAAATTGGCGTCCTGATAACGAGAGAATTTAATTATACAATCACTAAATATAAATTATTATGAGAAAGTTAACTTTATACAGCCTAAGTCTTTTCAGTATTTTATTATTGACGAGCTGCGAAGCAGTTGAAACGATCTTCAAAGCAGGTATGTGGTGGGGAATTATTGTAGTAGTCGGAATCATAGCCTTGCTTTTATGGCTATTCTCCAGGGGTAAAAACTCTTAACCAAAATTATTTATGGAACAGACCGATTTAGATATTATTTCTCATCTGAAGCCTGCGAAGATTGTCAAAATCATGAAAGATCCGGTAGCTTCTGCAAAGGCAGTGAATCTTATATACACTTCTGATGCAGAAGCATCCGGTATTATCCGCAGAAAAAGGGGTAAAAAATATCTTTACTTCAAAGATGGCGAAAAAATAAAAGATAAAGAAGAAATCAGACGGATCAACTCACTGGTAATTCCTCCGGCATGGGAAAATGTCTGGATCTGTACTTTAGATAATGGTCATTTGCAGGCAACCGGTCTTGATGCCAGAAAAAGAAAGCAATATAGATATCACCCATTGTGGAGTGCTTTACGGAACCATACCAAATTTTACAGAATGCTTCAGTTCGGATATGCGCTACCGGAAATCCGTCTTCAACTGGAAAAAGATTTAGCACTAAGAAATTTCGAAAAAAGAAAAATACTTGCATTAATAGTCAGCCTGATGCAACGCACCAATATCAGAATCGGTAACAGTATTTATGAAAAGCTTTACGGTTCTTTTGGTCTTACGACTTTAAAGGGAAAACATGTAAAAGTAGAAGGGCAGAAAATCAACTTCGCTTTCAAAGGAAAAAAAGGAGTGATGCATGATGTCAATCTGAAAAGCAAAAGACTTGCAAAATTAATTACAAAATGTAAAGAAATTCCAGGGAAAGAGTTGTTCCAATATTATGACAGCGAAGGAAACAGACATCATGTAGATTCCGGTATGGTGAATGATTATATTAAAGAACTGAGTGGTGAAGATTTCACGGCAAAAGACTTCAGAACCTGGTCAGGAACTGTAAACGCACTAATCGCATTTAAAGAAATCGGTTATACCGAAAACAATACGGAGTACAAAAAGAAAGTTAAAGCAGCCCTGGATATTGTTGCTGAACATTTAGGAAATACGAGTACAGTCTGTAGAAAATATTATGTTCATCCTTTGGTCATTAATTTATACGAGAATAACTCTATTAAAAAATATCTGGACGAATTGGAAGAAATAGAAGAAAACGACGGCAAAGCAGGTCTGACACACGAAGAAAAACTGGTATTAAAAATTCTGGAAAACGAGAAATTGTGATGAGAGTGAATGTGAATGGTCAATTTGCTGTGCCTGTTAAATAGTTACTGTATATAAAATTCAGCATTCACTTGCGGAACAAAATTCACTATTGAGATCATAATCGACATCAAATAAAAGTTGTAAATTTGTGACATTAGCAAAACTATAAAATAATACAACGTAATATGTCAAAAGCAATTTCGCAAGTACCATTTGCAGTAAACGAGCCGGTAAATTCTTATGAACCTGGTTCTCCGGAAGTAAAATCTCTGATCGCCCAGTACAAAAAAATGTGGGCACAGAAAATAGAGATTCCAATGGTTATCAATGGTAAAGAAGTAAAAACTGACGATAAAGTTCAGCTTCAGTCTCCTCAGGATCACGCTCACGATTTCGGTTTTTATCACAGAGGGACGATGCAGCATGTAGACGATGCCATCAACGCTGCTTTAGCTGCTAAAAAAAAATGGAATGATCTAGGATGGGAACACAGAGCTGCTATTTTCTTAAAAGCTGCTGATCTTCTGGCAGGACCTTACAGAGATGTAATTAATGCAGCAACAATGATCGGACAGTCTAAAAATGTTCATCAGGCAGAGATTGATGCTGCTTGTGAATTCATTGATTTCTTAAGATTCAATGTAGAATTCATGACAGAAATGTATTCTGAACAGCCTGTTTCTGATGCAGGAATCTGGAATCGTGTAGAATACAGACCTTTAGAAGGATTTGTTTTTGCGGTGACACCATTCAATTTTACAGCAATTTCAGGAAACTTACCTGCATGTATGGCAATGCTTGGAAACGTAGTTGTTTGGAAACCTTCTGACAAGCAAATTTATTCTGCAAAAGTAATTATGGATGTATTGATCGAGGCTGGGCTTCCTGCCGGAGTCATTAACATGGTATTTACAGATGGTAAAGAAACTGCTGAAAAAGTTTTAGCTCACAGAGATTTTGCAGGACTTCACTTTACAGGATCTACTAAAGTTTTCCAGGGAATGTGGAAAATGATTGGAGATAATATTCACAATTACAGAACATATCCAAGAATCGTTGGAGAAACAGGTGGTAAAGATTTCGTAATCGCTCATCCTTCTGCTAATGTAGAAGCTGTAGCAACAGGTTTGGTTAGAGGTTCTTTTGAATATCAAGGACAAAAATGTTCTGCTGCTTCAAGAGCTTACATTCCAAGATCACTTTGGGCAGACGTGAAAAAAGTAATGGAAACCCAGATCGCTTCAATCAAAATCGGTTCGCCGGAAGATCCTTCTAATTTCGTGAATGCTGTAATCGATAAAAACTCATTCGAGAAATGCAAAGGGTATATCGAAAGAGCTGAAGCATCCAGCAATGCAGAAGTAATTATCGGTGGTAAATGTGATGATTCTAAAGGTTGGTTTGTTAGCCCAACTGTTATTGAAACAACTGATCCTCAATACGAAAGTATGGTTGAAGAAATCTTCGGACCTATCTTATCCGTATTTGTTTACGAAGATCAGGATTGGAAAGAGACCCTTAAAATCGTAGATTCATCTTCTCCTTATTCATTAACCGGTTCTGTATTTTCGCAAGACAGATATGCAACTGACGAGGCTTTCAAAGCACTGGAAAACGCATCTGGAAACTTCTATATCAATGACAAACCAACAGGTGCCGTTGTAGGACAGCAACCTTTCGGTGGTGGCAGAGCTTCAGGAACCAATGATAAAGCAGGGTCTAAAATGAACTTATTAAGATGGACTTCTGTGAGAAGCATCAAAGAAACTTTTGTATCTCCTAAAGATTATAAATATCCATATTTAGGGTAAAAATTAGATCATTATTACCAATAATTTCTTTTTTAAACTACAATACAGCCTCGAAATTTTTCGGGGCTTTATTTTTACTAAATATTTAACATAAATTTAATATATTTACTTTTAAATGTTCATATTATACAAATTTTCGGAATAGTTATTGAATACTCACTACTACACCATTTAAAAATTATAATATGAAAAAGTTAATGTTATTAACCCTAGGAATTGGATTTTTCGCAGTAAGTTGCGGCACTAAAGAGAAACAATTATCATCCAGTAACACAGATTCTACAGCGGTAGACGCAACGCAAGCTGCACCGCCTGTAGCAGATACGATGATGACAGTGCCTACGGATTCTATGAAAGTAGATTCTATGTCGACTCCTGCAACCCGATAAAAATCTAATGTAAAAATGAAAGTCCGCAGATTCAAGTTCTGCGGATTTTTTATATTTGAAAATCAAAATTTAAATATGTATACTATGAAAAAGTTATGGATTGGAGCAGTTTTAGGATCATTATTTTTAGGAAGCTGTGCTCAAAAAAAAGAAAACAGAGAAGAGTTTAAAGAGGATCATAATAAAGATGCAATGCGAAATGATATGGGAGATTCGGCGGTAGCAAATTCAGAACGAAACGCTACAACAGGAAATGATACTACAAATCTCGCAAACGATACTATCACAAAGCCAACCGATTACAAAAGCAAGGAATCGCGTCCGAATACACAGGTAGGAGGATCAAGATAAGGTAAAATCCACAGAGTTTCTGTGGATTTTTTGTCTTTTTTTAACCTATTTAATATTGATTATTTATAAATATTTTAACAAAATTTATGAATTCAATTATTAATAATTATAAAGTCTTGTGTGTACATAATTATTACATTTGTATTCAATAAAATATTTCATGAAAAAAACAGCAATATTATCATTCCTATTCTTTGTCGCAATTACATTCGGACAGGGGATTAAATTCGAAGAAGGAAATTTCAAAAGTCTTTTAGCTAAAGCAAAAAAAGAAAACAAACTGGTTTTCGTTGATGCTTATGCAGTCTGGTGCGGACCATGTAAACTGATGGTGAAAAATATTTTTCCTCTAAAGCCTGTAGGTGATTATTACAACGACCATTTCGTAAATGCAAAAATTGATATGGAAAAAGGAGAAGGCATTGACTTGGCAAAAAAATACAATGTGAAAGTGTTTCCTACTTATCTTTTCATCAACGGTGACGGTGAGGAAGTACACAGAACTATTGGATATGTAGAAGAAAAAGACTTCATTCAGTTTGCGATGGATGCGGGAGATCCCAACAAAAGACTGACGGCATTAAAACAAAAATTCGAAAAAGGAGAAAAAGATCCTGAATTCCTGAAAAACCTTGCCGGTCTTACCATTTACAATGACGCAGACTTCGCAGGAAGAGTTTTGGATCGTTATTTTAGTGCAAAAAACACTTTAGATCAGGAAGATGTACAGATGATCCTGACAGGAACGCAAACTACAGAAAGCCCTTTATATAAGATTTTTCAGAACAAGAAAGAGGAGATCATCAAAGTTTTTCCGGCTGACCGTTATGAAATGTTTGACAAAAATGTGAAGCTGAATACCATCATGAAAAAAACGTACAGTGCTGATACAAAAAAATGGAATGATGCGTATTTCTACACTGAAACCCAGAAGTTTTTGACTAAAGAAGAATCTGAAAAACTTTTGAAAAGAGCAAAATCAAGCAGAGCTTTAAAAGACAAAGATTTTGCAGCGTATGAGAAAATGACCTTAGAAGTGTATAAGGATTATTCTGCTGCAGGTTCAGATGAACTCAATTCAATCGCATGGAATTTCTTTGAGAACGTCAACACAAAATCGTCTCTGGAAACTGCCGTAAAATGGGCTCAGGAATCTGTAAAGAAGCAAGAAAGCTACGCCAATACAGATACTTTAGCCAATCTTTATAATAAAATCGGCGACAAGAAAAACGCTAAAATTTGGGCAGAAAAGTCAATTAATTTAGCAAAGAGTACAGGCCAAGATTCTTCTGACACCGAGAAGTTACTGAACAGTCTTTAAACGAATTTTTTTACCTATTATAAACCAAAGATGAGTCTCACATGGCTCATCTTTCGTTTTCTATATCTATGATCATTCTGAATATTAGACTTTAACCGAATCAACCTATAATTTATTACTAAAACAAAATCTATATGTTTTGCATAATAAATTATTATTCCAACAAAAAAGAATAAAAAAAACATAAAACAATGCCTAATTGCTTCGCACAGGAAATTATTCTAATATTCTTTTCCATATGAATTAAATAATTATCATCAAATCGATAAGAAATAAACTAAATTTAAAAATTAAAAATTTATTTAAAATAAAAAAATACTATTTTTGTGCATTATTAACACATTTTTTTAACACAAGATGAAATTTTCAAAATTATTTATTGTCTTATTCGCTTCTCAATTTACAAGCGTTTACTCACAATGTAGTCTTACTGGCTATACTAAAGTTGCACAAGCTTCCAACTACTCCGGAGCTATTAAAAATGACGGAACCTTTTGGATCTGGGGAAATTCCTACGGCGGAAACGGAAGTGGCACAGGAAACTATGCACATCCTTCCCAGGTTGGTACTGGTACAGATTGGAATCAGGTTTCTGCAGCTACTTCTTACATTGCTGCCTTAAAAAATGATGGTACAATATGGTCTTTCGGAAGTAGCTATCTGGGAAACTTTTTAGTTCCTACTCAAACAGGAACAAGTACGTACAAAGCTATTTCTGCTGGAGACAATGTTCTGTTAGCCATAAAAACTGATGGTACACTCTGGGCTACAGGCATCAATAATTTTGGAGGGTTTGGTAATGGTAACTACACTTCTGCCCTTGGTTTTGTGCAGATAGGAACTGATACCGACTGGGCTTCCATCAGTACAGGACCTCAACATTCATTAGCAATTAAAAATAACGGAACGCTTTGGGCTACAGGTACAAATACCTCCGGACAAACAGGATTAGGTACATCAACTAACGTTTTTACACAAGTAGGAACTGCAACAAACTGGAAGCAATCTGCAGCAGGACTATCTCATTCACTAGCTGTTAAGACTGATGGTACACTGTGGTCATGGGGAAGCAGTGCAGATGGAGCATTAGGAAATGGAACAACTACACCCAACGTAAGTGTTCCAACGCAGGTAGGAACAGATACCAATTGGGTGAGTGCAGGAGCAGGAGACAACACTTCTTTTGCTTTAAAAACTGATTCTTCTCTATGGGCTTTTGGAAATGACAGTTCGGGAAAATTAGGAAACGGCGCTCCAGTTGCAACTTCTGCTACTCCTTCTCTTGTTATTGGCAGCACTTGGACAACAATTCCGGTTCGATTTGGAGCCAACCATTCTGGAGGAATTAAATCAGATGGTACATTATGGGCTTGGGGAAATGACGGAACCTACCAATTAGGTAATGCAGACGGAACTCTTACATCAGTAGACACTCCTACACAGGTGACATGTACAGATAATGTTTTGGCTGTAAATGATGTTAGCAATACTGAAAAGACATCAATTCTATATCCTAATCCTGCTAAAGATTTTATCTTTATTAAATCTGATCAGAAAATAAAAACTGTAGATATCACAGCTGTAACAGGACAGTTTATAAAATCAATTGAAGTAAATAATAATAATAATAATAATAATAAAATAGATATCCGAGATTTAGAGGCCGGAACTTATTTATTCACTATTAAGAGTAATTCATCTAAAACTGTTCAAAAAGTTATTGTGAAATAACATTGAATTGGTTATTTTAAAAGGACTTTAGTTGTACTAAAGTCCTTTTATTTTTTTTTATTAAAACGGGGTAAAAAAAGTTTTATTAAGTTTAATATTCAAACAAAATACTTCCCCAGGTAAAACCACTTCCAAAAGCTGAAAGAAGCACCAAATCTCCTCTTTTCACTTTCCCTAGTTCAATCGCTTCGTGCAAAGCAATCGGAATAGAAGCAGCAGTAGTATTTCCGTATTTCTGGATGTTATTATGAATTTTTTCATCCGGCAAACCGAATTTCTGCTGAACGAACTGTGCAATCCTCAAATTTGCCTGATGCGGAATAAACATATCCAAATCTTCAATTGTTTTTCCGGCTTTATCCAAGGCTTCCTGCATCGTTTCGGGAAATCTTGTCACGGCATGTTTGAAAACAAAATTTCCATTCATGATCGGGTACACTTCTTTATCCGTTACATTTTCCGGCTCTTTTCTCATTCTGTCACTCCATCCATATTTAGAACCAGGAAACTGCGTACACAATTCATCTGCATATTTCCCTTCGGAATGCATATTCATGGCTAAAATATCTCCTGCATTTTCATCTTCGGTTGCAGAAAGCAGTATCGCTCCTGCCCCATCACCAAAAATCACAGAAACTCCTCTTCCTTCATCTGAAAAATCTAATCCGAAAGAATGAACTTCAGCTCCTACAACCAGAATATTTTTATAGGTTCCCGATTTTATAAAAGCATTGGCAACACTCATCGCATAAACAAATCCTGAACACTGATTTCTTACATCCAGTGCACCGATCGTATCACAACCCAGTAAATCCTGAAGCAAGACGCCGCAACCTGGAAAATAATAATCCGGTGAAAGCGTTGCAAAAATAATGTAATCAATATCTTTTGCCGTTAAACCAGCTTGCTGAAGTGCCTTTTCTGAAGCTTTAAAACCTAAAAACGCTGTCGTTTCTTGAGTATCATTCCTGTTGATTCTGTGTCTTCGCTCTTTGATACCTGTACGTTCCGTAATCCATTCGTCATTGGTGGTCATTAATTTGGCTAAATCATCATTGGTCACAACATGATCCGGAACGTGAAACCCGATCCCTTTTATTGTACTTTTAATCATATAGTTTGTTTAATTTTGGTAAAGATAAAACTTTATTCTGCACATCACTTTTTTAAAATAAATAGTATTTTTACTTCATGCCTATTAACACAATTTACAGAGATCCGGGATGCGAATGGATAGACGTAGAAGCACCTACCGCCGAAGATATGAAATATCTTCATGAAAGATATGAGATCAACAATCTCCTTCTGGAAGACACCTTAGATCCCAATCATCTCCCAAAATATGAAGAAGACGGAAATATAAAATTCTTTCTTTTACGAGAAAGCACCGAACTGGAACGTA
The DNA here is from genome assembly GCF_979258685.1 of Chryseobacterium sp. AC405b. Classification (NCBI taxonomy): domain Bacteria; kingdom Pseudomonadati; phylum Bacteroidota; class Flavobacteriia; order Flavobacteriales; family Weeksellaceae; genus Chryseobacterium; species Chryseobacterium sp. AC405b. Next base: position 2,007,416 of record NZ_OZ409877.1, on the reverse strand, counting down.
AAAACCTCAATACCATCAGTGATATCAGTACCAAAATCGGAATTTTCCTTTTAGAAAAAACCATCATTACGATTCACCGAATGAAGGCGAAAAGTATTACTGAAACCAAAAAAGATCTTACCGAAAGTTCAGATGAAGCATCGCCTCAGAAAATCGCACTGATGATTTCTCTGGTCATTATGAAAACTTTTGATGATGAAGCCATCAGTCTTTTTGAAACAATGGACAATATTGAAAATGAAATTTTCCTGAAAAACACCAACCACACCAATCAAATCCGGAGATTGTATAAATTAAAAAGGAAATCCGGATTAAATTCCCGGGTTTTAACCATTTCCAATGATGCGATTGATAAGTTTAAATTACTGGATCTACAGGATTCTGAAGTGGTCGATTTAAAAGACAAACAGAAAGATGTAGTTGCAGATTTTGATCATTTGAATATACAGCTTACCAACTTAATTTCAATGTTTCTTGCATTATCTGACCAGAAAGCCAATCAGGTCATGAAAGTTCTGGCGATTTATTCTGTATACTTTTTACCGATCACTTTTATCGCAGGATTATACGGAATGAACTTCGACAATATGCCGGAATTGAGAACACAGAACGGTTATTTTTATACGCTGGGTTTAATGGCGGTGATTGTAATCTGTACCTTTATTTATGCGAGAAGAAAGCAATGGTAATTTTTTAAATCTTTAAACTTACCCAAAAACACCAAACCAAAATCATGAAAACCGAAATCCTTCAAAAAATCCTTGAGGACGACGTACTTTCTCAGGAATCTAAAGAAAAGCTTACCGCTTTGCATGAGAACATTTCTACCAGAGAATTCTCTGATATTCTCGATGCTGAAGGCAATCAGTACATCGAATTTGTACAGGAAGGCGGCGGAGTCTGGGGAAGTGCTTTGGTGGGCTACCTGTATGCACTGGAAATATTCGGAATCCGGTTTCTGAAAGTTGCGGGAACAAGTGCAGGAGCTATCAATACGATGCTCATCGCTGCCTGTAAAACCAAAGAGGAAGCAAAAGCTGACGTTATCAAAGATATTTTATTCAATTGGGATTTTTCAGATTTTATGGATGGGAAAGCGTATGTGAGAACAACCATTCATGCAATGCTCAACAATAAAAATTTCATTAAAATCAACAGCATTCTTTTTGGGATTACCTTGATTATTCTTATCGCCATTCCTTTTATGATCGAAACGGAAAGATCCTGGCAGGCAAAACTTTGGTTTCTCGTTCCTATTGTTCCTTTGGTGATTATATTTTTTATGGTAAAGAAATTCTGCAGTGATTTCAGAAAAAGCAATAGCGGACTCAACCCCGGAACTGTTTTCCTCAAACAAATGACTGATGTAATGAACGGATTCGGTATTAAAACCGTTGCCGAACTCAACGAAAAATTCATTCAAAAAGAAGACCAACTTAACCTTAATTACCGCTACGGAAATGGATCAGAATTTTACAGCAATGCGCTGAAAGGGATCGAGGAAATTAAAAACAACAACCTTGAACACATCGACAAAACCCGCTACAAAATATTCTATGAAAGTGCTGTAAACAACGACTATTACAGAGACAGTCCTTTCTACGGATTACAGTCGGAATATATTGTGATCACAACCGACATCAATGCAAAAATAAAAGTTGAACTTCCGACAATGGCGAATCTGTACTGGTCTGAAGAAGAACTGAAACACATCAGTCCGGCAGAATTTGTACGGGCATCGATGTCTGTACCTTTCTTTTTTGAACCGATGCAGAAACTCATCAACAAAGAAGATGATTCTGTACAATACGCCTGGAAATTCTGGATGAATACACCAAAAGAAGACATTTATCCTGTCGGAATTTTTATTGATGGCGGCACGCTTTCCAATTTCCCGATTGATCTTTTTCACATGAATGAAGTTTTTTATCCGAGACTTCCTTTGTTTGGCGTACAGCTCACCAGCGATTCGGAAATTTTGGGCGAGAAAGGAAAAACAAGCGAACAAATCCTTAAAACTCCCCTTTCCTTCGCTGGAAATATCATCGGAACTTTAAAAGGTTTTAACGACAAAATTTCCTGACGAAAAACTCTTTTTACAATCATTTCAGCATCAAAACCGTGAACTGCGGAACGAGCAGCTGGCTCAATTTCTTTATGAAAAGAGAAGAAAAAGAACAGCTCTTCAACGCCGGATTTCTCGCAGCCCTCGATTTCCTCAACCAATTTGACTGGGCACAATACAAATGCGAAAGAATGATGGTTGCCATGAAGGAGAAAAAGATTTTAAAGGAAGAGGACACGAAAACGGTGGGGTGAGTTGGGTTGAAAGGTTTAAGTTTTATTGTTACTTTCACGTAACTCAAGTAATAATCAAATTAAGAATAATTTCCTATTTTTTCAGTAGGCTTTCTATTAGTTTACTTTGATTTTCCATAAGCTTTGAAATCTGTTCCTGATTTTTCAAAATACTCTGTAACAATTCTGGTGACTGAATATTTACTGTTGAATCTTTAGGGTAAACAATATTTGAGTTTTCGAAAGTATTATTTGAAATAATTACATTTCCTTCATTTTGAAATAGATCTTGTATCTCTATTTCAAAAGCCTCAGCAATTTTTCCTAATTTGTCTAGACTAGGTTTTGTTTGATCTGTTTCCCATTTGTTATATGCAGGTTGAGAAACATCTAATTTATAAGCAACATCAGCCTGAGACCAGTTTCTATTTTGTCGTAGCTGTTTCAATTTTGTTCCTAAACTCATGGATATTTTTTACAAATATAAAATAATTTATATTGATAACTAGAGGTTATAATATGATAACTATAGGTTGTTGGTTTGCAATAAAACTAATTTTAAATTTGAAAAATGATCATCACTCTATTGTGATTCATAAAAATTGTATATATTTAACAACTTAAAACATCAAATGTTATGAAAAGAAATTTATTTCTCAGGCTTTTCCTGATGATGACAGCGCTGCTGTCGACTTATTCCTGTCGACAGGATTTGCTTCCAGATAAGGAAACTTACCACAATACAAGTGCATTTCAGCTCACTTCCAAAAGGATTTCTTTGAATGAATCAAAACACAAAGGAAAACTTATTTCTGAGATTAAACATGCGGAGGATAAGCTGAAGACATTTTCCAGTACTAATGCGCAGGGGAAGATTGTCAATTATGGAAATGGAGTTTCTATAGACACAGAAAGCGTGATCTACATAGAAAACGGACCGAATTACCATACTTACACCTTTCATATTACAAAAGCCAATGCATCTGCAGATGCACCGGTAGAAAATCTTGTGCTGACACCACTTCCCGATGGTACATATAAAGAACTTTTGTTCACCTACAACCTGACTCCTTCCGAAAAGCTGCAGGCAGAAAACGGAGTAGCGATCAATACCCATGGAAAAGTACAGATCACTGAGTTGGCAAAAGGAACTTATAATAGCAACGGCAGTCTCCAGGGTAAAACAATTACGGGCGTTACCTGTGGATGGACAGAAGAAGTGCAGTTCACAACCTGTAGTGATAACGTGCATTCTCATGGAGAGCTACCTACAGAGATGGGAGGCAGTTGCCAAGCGACAATCACGTCTCAATTCTATACCGTGGCAGTTTACAAATGCGAATGGATCTATGGAACAGATCCTTTCAGCTCTACAGGTCCGGGAACTACTGTAGGTCAAACTCCGGGGACTCCGGGAGGCGGAGCTCCCATCTCAGGCTCTTGTCCTGACAACAGAATTCTTATTGCTCCGATAGATCCTACCTCAAGCACCAATATGGAATGTGAGAGCGGTGTGCCGACGCAAGTAATTGTGCCTGTAAGAAACACCCCTTGTAATAAAACAAAATCAATGCTTGAAAACCCTGCAGTACAGACTAAATTAGACAGTCTAAAAAAGAAATCTACAGAAAAAGGTGAGATTGGTTTTAAAATAAAAAAAGATGGTACAACTTCTGATATCATAGACGGTGGAGAACATGAAGTGAATTTGGGAAGTATGACAGGATGGCAAGGTGGTTATCATAATCATACTGTTACAGGAATACCTATGCATTCACCGCCTGATATTGATAATGGTCTTTTAAAATTAGCAAGGTCGCAACCTACACAACCCGTAGGAGAACACAATAATGCTTATTTTGGTATGATTGTTAAAAAAGCGTGTTCCACATGTACCGGAGGTTTTAAAATATATCATTATGTGATAAGATTTAATGGTAATTATGATGATGCTGTGACAAATTTCTCACAAGAAGATCTAGATAATTTTAATATTAGATATCAAACTAGATATGGTATGTATAAGCCACAGAATAATCATATGAGTTATGAACAAATAGAAAAATTCTTTTTTAAAACACTTACAGAAATGGGATTAGAAGGGAAAGTTGTCTTACAAAGAATAGATGATGGAATCGTAAATACAATAATTAAAAACAATGATGGTACGACTACTGCTGTCCCTTGTCCATAATAAGAAATTTAAAATAACAAAATTATGAAAAACATAATATTTTTTTTGATACTGACTGCTTCAGTTTCATGCAAAGCACAACAAACGTTTCCATTAAATACTGATTTTGATGATGTTCCACAGGGTTCTTATCTGAAAGATTTAAATAATGAGTTGAATATATATGTTGGTATCTATAAATCAAATTTTCAAAATAAAGAGATTATTTTATTTATTACAAAAGAAACAATGAAATATTTTAACGCACTAAATGTTTATAAAGATGCTTTATCTATAAGATATGTAGTAAAAAATTCTTCAGGAACTATTCTTCAAGATACACAAAATATGACTTTTCAAGCAAATCAATATAAATTTACCATTTTCAGTCAAGGAACATATCCTAGTCAAAATATTGTTTGGTTTAACTACGGTGGAACCAATTGTCGCATAGGTTGGGGTGCAATTGAACTAAAATATTTAAATGCCACACAAATTTCTTGGGAATATAGTCCAAATAGTACTGTTTTAGGAGATGATTGTCCTGCTAATGCAGATAAAACGGTATATCTTCCTGTTACAAAAGATTTAATTTTCACAAAACAATAATGAAAATTGTAATAATATTTTTTGGAGCGCTTATTGTATTTTCATGTAGAACACAACAAAATTTTCCTTTAAAAACTGATTATACAGAAATTCCTATAAATTCTTATTTAAAAGATTTAAACAACGAATTATTACCTTTTGTAGGTATTTGGAAATCATCATATAATGGAAATATAATAGAGTTGTACGCAACAAAAGAAGACCATAAATTTTTTGAAAGAGGAATGTCTAAATATTACAAAGATGTAATTACAATCAAATATATTGTAAAAAACTCTTCTGGTATAATTCTACAAGATACACAAAGTACAGTCACACAACAAAACCAAATTATCCACACTATTTACAGCCTTTGGCCTGATGATAATGGTAGTAAATTGGAATTATATTACGGTGGAACAAATTGTGGGATTGGTTGGGGAAGAATAATCTTAAAGAAAATTAGTCCAACGCAAATATCATGGGAATATAGTCCAAATAGTACTGTTTTAGGAGATGATTGTCCTGCGAATGCAGATAAAACGGTATATCTTCCTGTGACGAAAGATTTAATTTTTACAAAACAATAGTGAGAGTTTTAATAATACTTTTTGAAGCGTTTGTTGTGTTTTCAAGCAAAGCACAACAAACTTATCCATTAAATACAGATTTTGACTATCTTTCTTAGAATTCTTACTTAAAGATTTAAATAACAATTTCAATCTTTTTAGTGGTATGTATAAAGCTAATTTTCGAGTAAAAGAGATTTAAATTCATGCTAGTAAACAAAAAAATGCCAACAAAAACAGATCTCAGAGAATCTCTCAACCTGTCCAATTCAGAAACAACAACTCCCACAGAAATTTTTCAAAACCAAACCCTGCGTCCCATTTTAAAATTGCAGAATGATTTGTACACTTCACTGTTTACCAATTATGCCATCCGTCAGAATTCAGATTTTAATGCTCTGTCTTCCGGGAAAAAAGCAGTGATGATCGAGCAAAGCCTACAAAAGGATAATGTTTTAAAAAATACTTTCATCGGAATGACCATGGGAATGTTTACTTTGGAGGAATTGGAAGTGTATCAATCAGACAGTAAAGTTTTTAATAAAAGAATCATCACGATGTTGATTGAAAGATTAAAAAGCCAGATGAAATAGTCTAAAAGTTGATTTCTGTTTAAATAACGAAAGTTGAAGATAAATTTAGAGATTCTTTCTTTTTTGTCAGAATGACTCATTATGACGACCTACCCTTTCTTCCACATCGGATTAAATTTCAAAATCTCCTCATTCACCACACAACCTTCTGCATGAGCACCTTTCAGAAAACCAATGCTCATCAGAAATTCATTCACAATTTCTCCGCCGGTGAATTTGAATGTTTTTTTGAAAATTTTCATCCATTCAGGTAAAGTTTTGGGATGATGGTGTTCCAGCCATTTTTCAAACGAGCCGAATTCTTTTTGAAGTTCGATGATGGTTTTGGCATTTTCTATGGCAGCGTTTACCTTCAGTTTATTTCTGATAATTCCGGGATCAGCCAATAATCTTTCACGATCTTCGTCGGTGTAAGCGGCAATTTTTTCAATATTAAAATTGTCATACGCTTTTCTGAAACCGTCTTCTTTTTTTAAAATTGTTTCCCAGCTCAAACCTGCCTGATTGATTTCCATGATGAGTCTTCCGAACAATTCGTTATCATCGTGAATCGGAAAACCGTAATGATTATCGTGGTACTTTTTGTGCAGTTCTTTTCGGCTTTCAGGCTGCATGGTTTCGATGGCGGAACAATAACTCATGAGAATAATTTATTTAAATTTTAACAAAGATAAGATGAGTTGGTGACAAATGTTTGTCAGTAGAATTTTTTCAATAAAAAAACCTCCAAAAATTTTCAGAGGTTTATATTTTTTAGTGCATCGCTTCACTCAGATCTATTTTTTCTTTGCTTTTCCGTTCTTTAATAAATAAGATAAACGGTATACAGACTAAGAAAACAACTCCCAGATAAAGGAAAACATCCATATAAGATAAAACGGTTGCCTGTTTGGTGACAGTCATATCCATCACTTTATAGGCAGCATTCATTGCATTGTCAGGCGTCATTCCTTTGGCGATAAAGCTGGCTTTTAAACCCGCCAGTCTTTGCTGAACATCCAGGCTGTCACTGTCGAGATGGGAAATTAAGTTCATCCTGTATTTCTGTCCCGCATTCGCAATAAATGTAGTAATCGCTGCAATTCCGAACGAACCGCCGAGTTGTCTCATCATCCCGGTAAAAGCCGCTCCCTGACCGATTTCCTGACCTTTTAATGTACTTAAAGATAATGAGGTAATTGGGATAAATAACAATCCTAATCCCATTCCGCGGACAATCAGCATCCAGAAGAACGCCTCTTTACTTGTATCAGGAGTCAAGATTTTATAACCCCAGAAACTGTAGATAAAGAAGATCAACAATCCTAATGAAACCAAAATCTGCTGTTTGACACCTTTGGTTAATAATTTACCGATGATCGGCATCATAAACGCTGTCGTTAATGCTGCAGGAATCATTAATGCACCGGATTGAAGCGCCGTCCATCCCAAAACACTCTGCGTATATAAAGGAACAATAAATGTTGACCCGTACAACCCGAATCCTAACACGAAGGACATCACGGTTCCTATCCGAAGGTTACCATTTTTCAAAACCCGCAATTCTACAATCGGATATTTACAGGTTAACTCCCGCCACAGGAACAAGATAAATCCTAACACTGCAGTTGTGGTAAAAGTAACGATCATTCCGCTTTCAAACCAGTCTTCTTCGTGACCTCTTTCTAAAATAAACTGAAGTGAACCAACCGTTAATGCCAATAACATGATTCCTAACCAGTCGACATCTGAAGCTTTACGTTTTTCAGAAAATTTCGGACTTCTTACAAACTGTAATGTCATCAAAGTTGCCGCAATCCCAAGTGGAATATTGATGTAAAAAATATACGGCCAGCTGAAATTATCTACAATATAACCTCCCAATGGCGGACCTAAAGTCGGGCCAATAATAACTCCCAAACCGTAAATTGCCTGCGCCATACTGCGTTTTTCCACCGGGTAAGATTCGGTGATAATCGTTTGTGAGGTTACGAGTAATGCTCCACCTCCGATTCCCTGACAAAGTCTGAAAAAAACCAGTTCCCAAATATTATCCGCATTTCCACATAAGAATGAGAAAACGGTAAATATGATAATGGAAGCTGCGAAATAATTTCGTCTTCCAAACTGCTGAGAAAGCCAGCTCGTCATGGGTACAATGATGACGTTACCGATGGCATACGCCGTAATTACCCAACCTACTTCAGAAAGTGTGGCTCCCAAATTACCCTTCATCTCGTTGAGGGCAACGTTCACGATCGTGGAATCCACAATTTCAAGCAAAGCACAAAGAATCGCTGTGATCGTGATGATCACTCTTCGGGCTCCGTATTCTACTAATGAATCTTGCATTCTTTTTTAGTGTATTTCAAAGATTAAGAGAAAAAGATTGAGTTTAGATTTTGGCTAAAGCCAATGGTTTTTGGTCTTTTAAAAATGGGCTAAAGCCCATTCCTATTGATAAAACATTTGACTGCTATTTAAAATTGAATTAGATAAAAATGATTCCTCAAAACTATCTGATCTATTAATCTTTAAAGAATTTTTTATAAAAATGAATTGTCAATAATCAATCAACATCGTCGTCAATTTTACTACTTCATATCCAATTAACATCAATTATACTCCTGCATCTTCAATTCAAAATTGACTCTCTTCAGCAAAATTGACAATTCACTTATCTTAGTATTATTTCAAAGAAACTTCTGCTTTTACATTCATTCCTGTTCTCAGTCTTTTGGCAATATTTGGATCCAATTTTACAAAATCGATTTTAACAGGAAGTCTCTGAACTACCTTTACGAAGTTCCCACTTGCGTTATCCGGAGGCAAAATTGAAAAGGTAGAACCTGTTGCCGGAGAAAACGAGCTAACCACACCTTCAAAATCGGTATCCGGAAAAGCATCAATTTCGATATGAACTTTCTGTCCTTCCACCATTTTTGATACCTGAGTTTCTTTAAAATTGGCAATCACCCATTTCTGATCATTTTTTACCAAACTGAATAACTGAGAACCTGCCTGTAAATATTGACCTGCCTGAATAGGAATTTTACCCACAAAACCGTCTTCCGGAGCAGTGATTACGGTGTAAGAAAGATTTAATCTTGCACTTTCCACATCTACTTCTCTTTGTTTTGCTACCGAACCGGCAACTGAAATTTGCTGAGAACTTGCTTCGGTTTGTGAAGATGCAATACCTGTTTGCTGCGCAATCTGATTTCTTGTATCTACTAAAACCTGCAACTGCTTATCTGCAGATTGTTTCGCTGCCAAAGCCTGCTCGTATTGCTGTTCTGTAATCGAGTGATCTTTTACCAAAACTGAATATCTTTTAAGATCCTGAGAAGTTTTCCAGACGTTCACTTTTGCTGCTTCAATCTGAGCATTCGCTGTTGCTACGGCAGCCTGAGAACTGCTGATATTTTTTGAAGTTGCATTGGTTGAAGACTGAGCAGAAGAAATATTGCTTTTTGCTGTTGATAAAGCTGCTAAAGCCTGCTCCAAAGCAATTCTTTGATCTTTGCTATCTAAAATAACCAAAGTGTCTCCTTTTTTTACAAACTGATTGTCTTTCACTTTTATTTCCGCAACATACCCTGAGATTTTAGAAATGACCGGATTCATGTTGGATGCAATTTGTGCATCATCCGTTTCTTCGTGAATCTGTCCGTAAGAATAGGTTCTGTATCCGTAGATTCCGCCTACAACGATGATTACTGCTAAAATGATCGGAAAAACTAAACTCTTTTTCTTTTTAGGTTCAGCTGCTTGAATATTGTTATTTTCCATTTTGGATATCGTTCTGTTTTTATTTGATTGTTAAAGTTCCTGTAGTCTGTAATAGTTTTCTGTACGCCAGTGCTGCATCTGCTTTTGCATTGATCACTCCGACATTGGCTGAGATTTGTGCTGCATCCGCATCTAAAAGTTCGGTCATGGTTGCCAAACCGTTGTCGTATTTATTTTTGGTGATTCTGTAATTTTCATTTGCCTGAACTGCCGCTTTTTCGAAAACAGCAATTCTTTTTTTAGAATAATCTGAATTTTGATATTCTCTGTTTACTTCTAATTTAATATTGTCATTCAGCAATTCGTTTGTGGCAGATAATTGCATTTCTCTCGCTTTAGATTGCTTCAATGCTGAATTTTCTTTCCAAAGATTTGACAGATTATAGGAAACCCCTACTCCAACATTCACTGCATTATAAATCGTTAAAAATTTTGGAATATCAGCCGCTACATATCCTCCGGTAAATGCGATGGAGGGAAGATTTTCTGCTTTTGCAGATCTGGTTCCCAAAGCTGCTGCTTTTCTCTGTTGGTCTAAAGCCTGGAGATCTTTACGGTTTTCTCTGGCTTCATTTAAATAAAAATCAACTGGTTTTACATCATCAGATTCATCAATATAATTTTGATCGACTTCTATTTCAGTATTTTCAGGAAGACCAAGCAATAAATCCATATTGATATTGGCAATGTTGTAATTGTTTTTTGCTTCCAATAATTGCAATTCGATATTAGAAGTCTGCAGGTTTGCCTTTAAGCGGTCGTTTCTTGCAATTACACCATTATTTTCAAGCTTAAGAAAAGTGTCGTCTCTTTTTTGAGAGGCTGAAAGATTTTCTTCTAAAACTTTAATAGACTGGTTGGCTTTAAACAAATTATTATAAGCCTGAGCCACGTTATAAGCAATGGCAACTTTATCATTTTCAGTACTTAGTTTTGATGCTTCTACCAGATATTTTGCTGATTGTATGCCATATTTTATTCTTCCGCCACTGTAAATAGGAACACTTACATTTGCTGAACCATAAGCCACCTGGTGAACTTCAGGACCGCCTGCCGAAGAAACACCGGGAATCTTCAGATCAATATTTGGTTTTAAAGGAAGATACAGATAACTCGCAGAGACGGTAAGTTCCGGCAGCTGCTTATTTTTAGCTTCCAAAAGATTAGCGGTTGCTTCTTCTATATTGGCAGCATCTATTTTTAAACTTTTACTATTCTGGATTCCCAACTGTACGGCTTCATCGAGGCTGAGTTGTTTTTTTTCCTGAGCATGGGTGTACATCATTCCTGCTAAAAGTGACAGTACAATAACGGAGTTATTTATTCTCTTCATAACCTAAAAGGTCTTTTAAAATATGTTTTATATATTGGGTAAGTTCACGGAAATAAGTTTCCTCAAAAACGTCTTCGTCGTCATTGTTTTTTAAAAAATCTTTGTACATCTGCTTGGCATTGGATGCATAAAACAGCGTTCCGCTTACCGTAGAATGCAGTAAATATATCGGAGGATTTTTAGTAAAAGTTCCTTTTTGTAAGCCACTTTCCAGAATCTTTGAATACATGGTAATGAAACTTATTTTGGTTTGCCTTATAAATTCCACAATATGAGGATTATCGCTGTAAAGCTGCTCTCTCTGCATAATTCTAAAGAACATTTTGTGCTTCCTTACTCTTTCTGAAAACTGATCAATTATTCTCTCCAGCTTTTCCCATTCATTGATATCTGTGCGTTCGACAATCTCATTAGAAAAATACTGACCTTCGCTCATTCTATACTCTACCAATCTTTCATACAGTTTTTCTTTTGAGCCGAAATAATAAGAAATCATTGAAATATTAACGTTGGCTGCTTTAGAAATTTCTCTGGTGGAAGTTCCTGTAAAACCCTTTTCAGCAAAGAGCTTTTCGGCTGCGAACAATAAATTTTCTTCTTTTGAAATCATATACTACTATTTTTCGACTGCAAATATACTTCGAATTTTAACAAAATCAAACGATTGATTGATTTTTGTTTTAAATTTTAGAAATAGAGAATATAGATGTTGATTGTAAAAGTTATAAAATTGAATTATATAATAAAGAAAAATTCAGACTCAAGTCTGAATTTCTATTGTGTTTTATGAATGTATCTTGAAAGTTTGATTCCTAAATCTGTCCATACAATTTTAGGATTTCCGTTCCGGGTTAAATGTAAATCTGCTGTGTTGATTTCATCTAAAATACTGATGATATTGGCTCCGCTGATAAATTTTGAGAAACCAGACCAGTTGAATCCGTTGGCATCAATTTTTTTATAAACCAATTCTTCAGACTGGTAGTTTTGTAATAAAGCCAGCCTGAAAATTTCCGAAGCATAATTAAGAAAGTTTTTTTGCTTTTCTCTGTTCCAACCTGCGATTTCTCTTGCCCAAAGAATAATATTTTTCAGAAATTCCGGTTTCTTTTTCACCATAAAAGCATCACGAACCCACTGTACAAACAGTTTTTCAAACTCAGGATTTTTTATTTCCGAGTTCAAAAGCTTTATGGCCTCATTCAAATTACCCTGTGCCTCGTGAGTTACTACTTTTGCCTGCTCTTCTGAAGCTGCCAATTGATTTTTAAGATAACTGCTTAAATCTTCATCTGCAATCCTTGGAACTTCTATGATTTGTGTTCTGGAAAGTATGGTTGGTAAAATATCGTCAGCACTTTCTGCTGTTAAAAGAATAATTGTTTTTGCAGGTGGCTCTTCCAAAAATTTAAGGAATTTGTTGGATGCTGCGATATTCATTTTATCAGCACGCCAGACAATGAGGATTTTTGTTCCGCCTTCAAAACTTTTTAGAGCAAATTTCTGATTTTGATCGTCAATTTCGTCTGCTGAAATAAATAACTGCTTATTTTCTGAATCTAAAAAAGCGGTCCAGTCATCATAGCTTGCATACGGAGAATCCAACATCATCTCTCTGAACTGCTCAAATTTATTTTTACTTAATGAATTTTTATTGTCGGTAAACACCGGAAAACAAAAGTGTAGATCCAGGTGATTGAGATGCTCTACCTTAGAAGCTGCGTGTTCGTTTTCACGATTTAGAATTTCTTTTGCATACGCAAGAACCAACGGCATTGTACCATAGCCTTCTTTTCCGATGAAAAGCTGGGCGTGGCTCACTCTGTTTTCGGTGATGCTGTCCTGAAGAAGTTTTTTAAGATTTTCCTGTCCGGCGATGTTTTCCCAATTCATGTTTCAAAGATAAAAGAAATTTACGGAAAAGGGAATCGGTGAATTGTCAATTTTGTTGAGCAGTTTAAAAATTCACAACAAAGCTAATTCACGATTGACAATTCTCTATAAAAAGCCCTTAACAAACTTTAACCTCAGTAAATTTTTACAATTCATTAATATTTAAGATATTTGCGCATTATTTTAAAAATATAGAATGAAAAAAATTTTTGTACTATCATTCATTTCAGTTGGGTACTTCCTTAATGCGCAGAATTTGAGTAACTCACCTTATGCGACTTATGGAATTGGTGATGTAAAATATGATAATACTATTGAAAATGTCTCTATGGGAGGTATTTCTACTGCTTACATAAGTGATTTCAGCAGTAACTTCAACTTCGGAAACCCTGCGAATAACAGCAATTTCGATTTAACAAGTATCAAACTTGAAGCTACCAACGAAAATAATTACTTTAAAACTGATTATAATAATACAAAGTCTACAAAACATTCTACGTATTTATCTAATATTTCTTTGGCATTTCCTATTTCTTCGAAGATTAAAATGGGACTTTTGTATCAACCTTACAGCTCAAAGAGCTATGATATCGTTAATACCGAAACAATGGCAGACGGTACCATTTACGGAAACCGTTTCAGAGGTAGCGGAACTTTGAACACTGCTCAGGCAGCGTTATCTTATAAAATAAACTCAGAACTTGCAGTGGGTGTTCGTGCCAATTTGTACTTTGGAAACTTGTATGACACCAACGAATTCACAACATCTACAGCTGAACTTATCAACGGCTACGAAACCAAAAACAGCATCAGAAATTTAAATTTCACGCTGGGAACAAGCTACCAAAAGCTAAACACGAGTACAGACCGTAAGTTTACGGTAGGTGCAACGGCAACCTTTGGTAACACCAGTAATATGACTACAGAATATCTGAACAGCACCTATTATTATACAGACGGCGAAGTGAAGGCGGGACAAACGACCATTGATGCTAAAAGTACAAACTCTAAAAACTTATTGCCATTACAGGCTTCTTTAGGGGTGGGTTATGGTAGTGAAAACCAATGGTTCTTATCTGCTCAGGTAGACTATAAAAAAGGAGAAACCATCAGTTACTTCGGGAATACTTATGATTTTAATGATTCTTACAGAGTTTCTGCCGGAGGTTGGTATCTTCCGAATTACAACAACTTCAGAAGTTATTTTTCGAGAATAGTATACCGTTACGGTGCGTTCTACGAAAAAGGAAATCTTGAGATTGCAGGAAACAACATCAATAAATTCGGTGTTTCTGCAGGAGTTATGTTGCCATTCAAAACCAGCAGCATCACAAGAATGAGTGGTCTTGAAATTGGTGTAGAACTTGGGAAAAGAGGAACACTGAAAGACAATCTTATCAATCAGAATTTTGTTAATTTAAGAGTAGGATTCAATTTTGCTGATAAATGGTTTAGAAAATCTCTTTACAACTAAAATGAAATTGATCTTTAACATATCATATAAAAATATAGCATACCTTTTTAGTTGTGCTATATTTTTTATGCTTACTTCCTGTGAAGAAGATCTTACGAAACAAAATGGAAGTCAAAGTAAAAATTTTCCTTCACAGATCATTAATAATGCTAAAATAATTCAGCGAGACTCAGGATTCATTACTTTGAAAGCTACCGCTCCTATCATTGAACAATATCAATTGATAGACAGCCCTTACACGATTGCAAGAAGGGGAATGAAGATAGAGTTTTTCGACAAAAAAAATCCTAAAAAACCCGGCAATATTACTGCTAAATATGCCAAAATATATGAGTACAAGCAGTTTTATGAGGCAAGAGGCAATGTGAAGATTCTTACAAGTGACGGACAAAGATTTGCTACACAAAGTGTTTTTTGGGACAAAAAGAGAAATAGAATTTATACTAAAGATACCGTTTATACGACAACCGCAGACGGTTCTGTACTCGTTGGAGCCAACGGAATGACCGCAAAAGATGACTTCTCAGAATATACTTTCTACAACAATTCCGGTGATCTTGATATCAGCAAGAGTAAAATTGCCGAATCTAAAAAATAAATTATAAAATCATGGTTTTTCAAGCGATTGGTTTGATGTCGGGAACAAGCTTAGACGGTTTGGATATCTGTCTGGCAAAGTTTGAAAAACAAAACTCGGTCTGGAAATTTCAAATTTTAAAGGCTGAAACTCTACCCTATTCTGAAATATGGGAAACCCGACTTAGAAATTCCCTGCATTTATCAGCAGAAAAACTTCTCGAACTTCATTCTGAGTACGGATTTTATTTAGGAATCGCAGTTAAAGATTTTATTCAAAAGTATAATCTGAAAAACATCGATATCATCGCATCGCATGGCCACACCGTTTTTCATCAGCCTCAAAAAAAATTCACTTTACAGATTGGTGACGGACGAGCCATTAAAATAGAAACCGGGTTACCTGTCGTTTACGATTTTCGTTCACAAGATGTCTTGATGGGAGGAAATGGGGCTCCCCTGGTTCCGATTGGTGATGAACTTCTGTTTTCAGAATACAATGCGTGTCTGAACCTTGGAGGATTTTCTAATATTTCATTAAAGCATAACGGAAAAAGAATCGCTTTTGATATCGCTCCGGTGAATATTGTTTTAAATAAATTAGCCCAAAACTTCAATCAGAATTTTGATAGAAACGGAGATTTAGCCAAACAGGGGAAAATTCATTCTGAGTTACTCAGCAAGCTAAATTCTTTGGAGTTTTATCATCAATCTCATCCGAAATCATTGGGAATTGAATGGTGTTATGAAAATATATTTCCTTTGTTCACAGACGCAGATCCAAAAGATATATTAGCGACTTTTACAGAACATTGTGCAGAACAAATCTCAAAGGTTTTCAATCAATATCAACTAAAAAAAGTTCTCTTTACCGGTGGTGGAACTTTCAATTCGTATTTAATTGAAAAAATTAAAGAAAAAACAAAGTCAGTAATCATTATTCCTGAAAAAGAAATGATCAATTTTAAAGAAGCTTTAATCTTTGCTTTGATGGGAGTTTTGAGAATGAATGGTGAGATCAATGTTCTTTCTTCAGCCACTGGTAGCACAAAAGACCACAGTTCGGGTATTATTGCATAAAAATATTATATCACATTATGTTTGTCATTCCGCAGGAATTTCAACACAATAAAAATATATAGATTTTCTCCAGAATAATAACATCGTTTAAAATTGAAAAAACCTTCATTTCTGAAGGTTTTAACCTTATTTATACGCTTCAATCTTATCCGTCAAAGTATTAATGAAATTCTGAAGTGGTTTCTCTACCATCATTTTGATGAAAGGATTAAACTTACCTTCAAAAAGCATCTGTACTTCTGTCTGATTTTCATTAAGAGGTTTCAACGTTGCCAGAAGAGTAAAGTCTAAACTAGAACTTGCAGATTTTAAAACTGCTTTTTCTTCGGTTACTTCGTCTATTTTTAAAGCAATCTCGGGCATCCCCTGAAGTCCGAATTTGAACCCATCTTCTCTGCTTTCAAACTTCTGAAGACCGTCTGGCATAAAATCTTTGTAATTTTCCGGTGTTTTTAGCAACTCAGATAACTCTTTAGATGATTTATTGACAATAATTTTTCGTCCTTCTAAATTCATTTCTTTATTTTTGTATTTAAATTCTTACAAATGTATAAAGTTTTTGTGAACGAAAAAAAATTATTACTGTCTAAACAGTCTGAAGACTTAGAAAAAGCTCTGAAATATGACAGTTTCACAACTTTAGAAATTGCGCTCGATCTCCTGCAAAATACATCTGTAAAAGAACTGAATGTATACGGAGAACAGATTGAGGAAATCTGGGAAGAATTTAAAAAGCTTTTCAGAATCATTGAGGCTGCAGGAGGTATTGTCAACAGATCCAATGGCGATATTCTTTTCATTAAAAGACTGGGAAAATGGGATCTGCCAAAAGGTAAAATGGAAAAAGGAGAATCCCGTGAAGAATCTGCAGTGCGGGAAATTGAAGAAGAAACCAATTTACAAAATGTGGAGCTTTTAAATTTTATTAATACCACCTACCATATCTATGTTGAAAGAAACGGTGACAGAGTTTTAAAATACACCCATTGGTTTGAAATGAATTTTGAGGGTGAAGACACTTCAAAACCACAGCTTGAGGAAGGGATTACAGAAGTTGCATGGAAAAACACATCACAGATTGAAAGTGAAGTTTTTGCAAGTACTTTTAAAAATATCCAGTTGATTATTAAAGAATTTTGGGAGACTAAAGTTAAATAAAATCAATTGCTTTTTCTAAAGAAATTCCTCGCGACGCCTTCAATAAAACATTCTCTGACTGAATTTTGTTTAAATCAAGGTATTTAATTAAATCTGAAGTATTTTCGAACGATTTTGAAGAATCATTGATTGCTTTAAAATGTTTCCCAACAGTGATAATTTCGTTAAACCCTAAATCGTGGGCAGTTTTCAGAATGTTTATATGTTCCAGTGTACTTTCTTCACCCAATTCGAGCATATCGCCAATAATGATCGTTTTAGTTCCTTCAAAATTGATAAAGTTTTGTAAAGAAGCCATCATCGAGCTCGGATTGGCATTGTAGGTATCTAAAACAAAAGTTTTATTCTCTTTTTTAACGATTTGAGAACGCATATTTGTAGGTACATAATTCTGAATTGCTTCTTTTATTTGATCAATTGAAACTCCGAAATGAAGTCCGAAACTTGCTGCTGCACAGAGATTGGTGAAATTATAATCTCCCGTAAGCTGTGATAAGGCTTTTGTATCCTGATAATCTAATCCTACAAAGTGATCATCAGAAAAGATTTCGAAAAAATAATCTGAATTTCGTTTTCCGAAAGTTATTTTTGAAAGATAATCAATAGTTTTCTCTACCTGAATCTGATCATTTTTGTTGACTAAAATAGTTTGCTGGCTATTTTTAAGGTAATCATACAATTCAGATTTACCTTTTATAACTCCTTCAAAGCCTCCGAAACCTTCTAAATGAGCTTTTCCGAAATTGGTAATGTATCCGAAATTAGGTTTTGATAAAGTACACAGAAGTTCAATTTCTTTCTGATGATTGGCTCCCATCTCTATAACCGCCATCTCATGTTCTGGCTTTATCGATAAAATAGTAAGTGGAACACCGATGTGATTATTTAAATTCCCATGAGTATACTGAACATTATATTTTTGGGAAAGCACTGCATGAATCAATTCTTTTGTTGTTGTTTTGCCATTGCTTCCCGTAAGCCCGATGATCGGAATCTGCAATTGGTTTCTATGATGAACAGCCAGATCCTGAAGAAACTTTAAAGTGGATGGTACATAAAATATATTCTCTTCTGCATTTTCAAAATTTTGATCTTCAACAATCACTGCCGAAGCGCCGTCTTTAATTGCCTTTTCTGCTAAAGTTGCAGCATTGAAATTATCTCCTGAAAAAGCAAAGAAAATATCATTTGTATTGATCTTTCTGCTGTCAATTGTTATTTTTTCTGCATTTAAAAATAATGGATAAAACTGTTCTATATTCATGTAGATAATTTCTAATAATTTTTTGTAAAATAACCTAAACTTATATCTTTTCTTTCGTTCTTAACTACGGCAATTTCACACTTCAAAAATAAAAAAACCTCCCGAAAATTCGAGAGGTTTTTTGTAAGTATTTTGAAATATTATCTTCTTGTTCTAGCTTTATCGTTTACTCTAGCATCTTGTGCTACACGGAAACCGATCCAACCGTAACCAGAATTCTCAGTTTTGTATCTTCTTTGTCCCGGATCTAGCCAATACGCTGAATCTTGCCAAGAACCACCTTTCACAACTCTGATGTCATTGGTGATAGCAGATGTTCTGTCTCTTGTATCTTTCTGCATAATAACCTTACCATTACCGTCAACTACAAATCTTGTTGTAGGAGCGTTGTACATATTGTAAGAAGCAGAAGAGTCGCTTGCATTTCTATAATCTAATGAAGACATTCTGTCGCCATCTCTATAGTTTCTGTAATCGGCAATAGTTTCTCTTTCAAACTGACCAGGAAGGTTTTTGTAAACCAATCTTCCGTCAGCTAAAGTATCGTATTTTATAGTACCCTCGTCTACCATTTTATAAGAACCGTCTCCGTTTCTTACGATAGCTTGAGGCATATTTCCTCTGTAATAATTAAAGTCGCTTGCGTCTTCATCAATGATAGGTCTGTAAACATCTGCAGTCCACTCAGAAACGTTTCCGAACATACCATATACACCGATATCATTTGAAGGAAACTGTCTAACATCTGAAGTTTGTGCAGCCCCATCGTTTTTCCAACCTGGCAAACCTGAATAATCACCTCTACCTTGTTTGAAGTTAGCCAAGATCATCCCTCTGTCTTTACCCTTAGTACCTCTAAGCATATCGATTTGAGGTTTCTTCTCTGTATAGCTGTTGTATTCTCTGTTTTTTTCCATTCCAAGAGCAGCATATTCCCATTCTACTTCTGTAGGAAGTCTGAATTTCGTAACCATTGCTGAACTAGGAGATCTGTTAGCAGCAAGCAATCTTTGGTTGGTCGTTTTCATACCAGATTTCTGTGCCATTCTTTGCTCATTGATGTAACCTTGCATTTCAGGATCATTCGATTTGAATTTATCCATATTGAATGCTGTTCCACCTTGGTTATTAGATTCATTGATATACAAATCTTTTGCAATAATACCTGCCTGCATCAAAGCCTTTTCATTTGCTCTGTCTGTCAACCATTCGCAGTATCTGTTTGCCTGTGTCCAAGAAACACCTACTACCGGATAATAATCATAGTTCTGATCTCTGAAATAAGTTTCATTAAGATCATTTCTAGATAATTTGTTATCCCATAATAAAGTATCGGGTAACGCACCATTATAGATTTCCTTGAAACTAGGGTCACTAGGTGGGAAAACATACTTCAACCATGTAAGGTATTCACGGTATTCGTAGTTAGTAATTTCTGTTTCACCGATAAAGAATGAGCTAACCTGCATTCTGCGAGGCGAGTTATTCCAATCATGCATTACATCATCTTTCACTAATCCCATGGTAAAAGTTCCACCTTCTACATAAACCATACCTGGCCATCCCTTCTGCTTTTGTTGCTTTCCTGCAAAAAACCAACCTTGTTTCTCGTTTGGTTTCCAACCTGTCTTGCTGACAAATTTTTTAGTACCCCCTCCTTTGCTGGTACCGGACCCTCCACAGCTGGTTAATGCAAGTGTAGAACTTAATGCTATTAATGAAAACAACTTTAGTTTTTTCATAGTCGATATAAATATTATTCAAAGTACAAAGAAAAAATAAATTATTCAATAAATCAAGTAAAGATTTGATTTTTTTTGAAAACGTTAACAAATTAATTTTATTGTATCACTGTTTAATTCTAAAATTTTCATTTATTTTGTAATTTAGAAATTTCAAAAACAAACATGAGACTAAAAACGACTCTATTCTTTATATTCGCTTTCATATCAACGACTTGGACTCAAAAAATCTCAATCGAATGGGATGGAGCAAAAATCGAAGATTTCGGCGATGTAAAGAAGACTCTTCCAAAATTTAAAAATGAAGGTTTTTCTTTCAGCCAAAATAATATATTTATCCTGAACAGACAAAAAATTGGCGAAAATGAACTGAAAGTTTCTAATCTTGTATGGGAAAATATTTCAAATAAAGATCTGTTCGATGTCAATAAAAATCTTTTGCCCGGTTATGATATTGCAGATATTACTTACTACTATTCAGAAGGTGAAAGATTTGCCAATGTGAATGTTGCTTTATTTAAGAATGTAAAAGGCAGAATTTTGAGACTGGCTTCCTTTGAAATATCGCCAGCTAATCTCCGTGCTAATTTCAGTGCAAAAAAAGTAGGAACTACAGCAAACCCTTTAGCGACCGGAGCATTTTATAAAATAAAAGTTGACAAATCCGGAATTTTTAAAATTACTGCACAGTTCCTAAGAGATAACGGAATTAATCCTTCCAACATAAACCCGAAGAATTTCAGAATTTATGGAAATGGCGGGATCATGCTTCCAGAATATAATCAGGATGTAAGATACAGTGCTCTCCAAGAAAACTCCATTCAAGTGGTGGGTGAAGATGACAATGTTTGGAATGATGCCGATTACGCCTTGTTTTATGCTCAGGGACCCAATGGATACAATTTGTACAATACCTCTAACGGAAACGGATTTAAGAGAACTGATACACGATTTGACCAAAGCGATAACTTAAAAAACATTTACGAAGATTTCTCTTACTATTACATCAATTTTGACAAAGGTGCAGGGAAAAGAGTTCAAAACATTGACCTTAATTTGCCTACTACTCCGCTTATTACAAGGTATGATGATTATCAGGTAATCAATACGGATCAGAAAAATGTGATGAAAGTAGGACGAATCTGGGTTGAAGATCAGCCTTTTGCCACAGAAAAAACAGTAACTTTTAATTTAAAATCTCCTATTCAGGGTTCTGATGTTATACGTTACAAAACTCAGGTTATAGGATACAGAGCCCAAGGAAACAGCATTGCATTCAATATCAATAATCAAAATCCCTTTGTTGATATTTCTACGTCTTCGGATCTGGATTTCAGACCTTTTAGATATTTCGGAACAATCAGCAATTTAAGTGGTAATCAAATTAGTATTAAATACAACCCGAATATTTCGATTAATCCTAATGGTGCCTTTCATCTTGACTACGTTGAAGTTCAATACAAAGAAGATTTAAAATTCAATGGAACACAAATGAATTTCCGTGATTTTTCTCTTCAAAGTGGCACAAACACCAATTATGGTTTCAGCATTACTACTGCAGCAAATATGGAACAGGTTTGGGATGTTACCGATATTACAAATGCCAACAGAAGAGTAAATAAAGCTGCCGGAACTGGTAATTTTAATTTTGCTTACACAACATCTAATCCTGATTTTAACAATGAATTTGTCGCTTTCCGCGCAGATGCAGCTTTTACACCACTATATGTAGAAAGAATAAATAACCAAAATCTTTCTGCATTACAAAATGTGGACTATCTGATAATTGCGACTCCTGAAATGACATCTCAGGCTCAAAGACTGGCCAATTATCATCAGACAAAAAATAATTACAACGTTCAGATTGTTGATCCTGCTAAAATATATAATGAATTTGGAAGCGGAAGCAGAGATCTTACTGCTATCAGAGATTTTGTCACCAAACTCAACACACCCTCTGGAGCTTTAAAGTATGTTTTCATTTTAGGAGATGCTTCTTATGATTATAAAAACAGAATTTCAAATAATTCAAATATCGTTTCCAGCTACGAAAGTGAAGAGTCTGCTGATTTTATCAGTTCTTTTGTGACAGACGATTATATTGTAATGACGAAACCTCAAACCAATTCTTTTATTTCAAACAATCTTCCTGATCTTCCGGTAGGCAGAATTCCTGCTGCAAATCCTAGTGAGGCAGCCAATATGATGGATAAAACGTTAGCCTATTACAATTCGCTGTCTGGTCAGTCAACTCCTTTTGGAGAATGGAGAATGAAACTTGATTTTGTGGTAGATGATGATAATGATGGCGGAATCCCTTTCCATACTATTATGAATAATACACTGGAAAGCACATTTGAGATTCCGGCAAGCACAATTCTTAAAGAATACAATGTAAGGAAGCTATATCTAGATGCTTTTCAGGCGCAGAGTACTGCAGGAGGAAGAAGATATCCACAAGTAAATCAGGCAATATTCAATGATTTAGGTAACAGTTTATATCTTTTCTATTTCGGTCATGGTGGGATCAACGGATGGGCACAGGAAAGAGTTTTTACATTAGATGAGATTCAGAATGCCAATAATTTTTCTAATGTATACAGTAGATTTCCATTTGTCTCAACGATAACCTGTGAATTTACACTTTGGGATGAACCTGCAACAGCTTCTGCTGGTGAACAATTAATGAAACTGAAGCAAGGAGGTCCGTCTTCAATGATTACTTCCAGCCGTGCAGTGGGTGTAGGATATGGGATAGATTTCACCAATCTTTACACTAAAGATATCTTTAAATTAGTAAATGACAATTTTATATCAATAGGTGATGCACATTTAAATGCAAAAAAACTCCGTGGTGCAGATCCGAATCATTTAAAAGTAAATCTTCTTGGTGATCCCGCAATGAAACTGAGCAGACCGCAGAGATTATTAGTGATAGATAATATTGAAACTCCTGTTCCTGGTCTTATCAGAGGATTAGATTTTGTAAAAATAACAGGTCATATTAATAATTCTAATGGATCTACAAACACAACCTTTAACGGAAGAGTTGTCATTAATATTTTTGATAAAAGACTCAATAAATCAACTTTAAATAACAATGGAGCTTTAACACCGGTTTTAAACTACACCGAAGAAGGAAGTGCCATTGTAAAAGCATCCGGAACCGCTGTAAATGGTGTTTTTACAGTTGAATTTTATGTACCGAAAGACATCAATTACGCTGTAGGTGAAGGAAGGTTGCTTGCGTACGCAGATAACAAATCTTTTGATGTATTTAACAATCAGGCAGTGCAGGTTGGTGATCTTAATCCTAACGGAATCAACGATAATGAGCCGCCAAAAGTAAAACTTTACATGAACAATACGAATTTTGCAAACGGCGGAATTACCAATCAAAGCCCCATGCTTCTTGCGTGTGTGACTGATGATACAGGAATAAATTCTACCGGTTCTGGTATTGGTCACGATATTACTGTATATTTGGACGGACAAATTATTAACACCGTCGTTTTAAATGATTTCTATGCTTCGGGTGAAGGAAATGGATGTCTCAATCCCGGCTTGGCAGACTATCAGAAAGGGAATGTAACCTATCCTTTCAGGAACCTGGCAATAGGACAACATCAGTTGACATTTAAAGTATGGGACATAAACAATAATTCGACGACTGAAACGTTAAACTTTGAAGTTAAGGATGAAACAGATCAGCATTTAGTGATCAACCGCCCGCTGAACTGGCCAAACCCTTTTACAAACAAAACGTACATTCATTTTGAGCATAATTGTGATGATATTTTGGATGTAAACGTTCAAATTTATACGATTACAGGAAAATTAGTAAGAACTTTAAGTCAGCCAGTTGTTGCAGAACCCTTCCTACAGGGCTTTAGAACGCCACGTCAGGCAATTGAATGGGACGGAAAAGACGATTTTGGTGATACAGTAGCAAAAGGTACATATATTTTTAAGATATTTGCAAAAAGCCAAAATCAAGAAAAATGCAAAGGAAGTGCTACAGCTGTAGAAAAAATGGTACTTTTGAAGTAAAATAATAAACAATTAAGAATATCAATAGAAAACTGATAATATATAAAAGACAACATATGAATTTAACTACTAAACTGCTTGTGGGGATTGGTTTGAGTGCTGGGTTTTTAGGCTATGCACAAGATTTGAGTCAGGTAAGACCTGTTTTAACCGGAGCTCCATTCTTGAGAATTGCACCAGATGCAAAGTCCGGAGGTATGGGAGATCAGGGGGTCGTTACTTCCCCGGATGCTTTCTCTCAATTTTGGAATGCAGCCAAATATCCTTTTAGCAGAAGAAGTTCTTCTGTGGGTATTAACTACACACCATATATGGGAAAACTTACTAATGATGTATTTTTACTATACGGAGCTTTCCATAAATTTTTAGGTCAGGAAGAGAGATCTACGATTTCTGCAAGTATCTATTATTTTAACATGGGTGAAGTTGATCTTACTACCTTGGTAGGAAATGACGTAACATCTTTGGGTACTTCAAAACCAAACGAATTCTCAATTGACGTAGCATACGGTCTTAAACTTTCCGATTCTTATTCAATGGCAGTTACAGGTAGGTTTATTCGTTCAGATTTGGCCGGAGGATTCAACACTGATACTACTCTTAAACCGGCAAATAGTTTTGCTGTAGACGTTTCAGGATATTATACATCTCCGAAATTCTCTAGCTTTGGAGGATATGACGGAAAATTGAATGCAGGTTTTGCAATTACAAACTTAGGTCCAAAATTAGACTATACAGGTAATGAAGAATCAAGATCTTATCTTCCTACAATGGCTAGATTAGGGGTTGGCTATGATATGTACCTGGATGATGTAAACAGAATCGGACTGAGCGTAGAAGGTTCTAAAATTTTGGTACCGGGATCTGAATTTGTAGGGAATGACCCTAATACAAGACAGCCTATCTATGCAGTTCCGAATGTAGGTGTAATGGAAGGAATTTCAAAGTCATTCAAAAATCCTGAATCGATAATGTACAGTGGTGCTTTAGAATATTCTTATGACAATGCATTTGCAGTAAGAGGTGGTTACTTCCACGAAAGTGAAGTACAGGGTGCAAGACAATTTGCAACTGCAGGTATTGGTTTAAAATACCGTTCTTTCGGATTGGATATTTCTTATCTTATCAATATGTCTAAAATTAATACTGCTTTGGATAACACTCTTCGTTTCGGTCTTACCTGGAACATTGGTGAAGAAACTTCTAACGTAGATTATTAAAATATAAAGTCAATAGTGAATATTAATCGAATTAAATTCACTTAAATTATGACTTGCTATCAATAAAAGTCCCATATTTTATGGGGCTTTTGTTATGTATGAAAGATTAGTTAAAATTATTTACTCTTTTTTTCCAACTTTGATATTTATTAAATAAAATTCACAATTCAATTACGAAGTAAAACCGACAATTCAGTTTTAACTCTTATTTTTGTAAAATGAATTATTCTTCGGAGCTAAAAAAAATCGTTACCAGCCAATATGTATATTCTTCCATAAGAATTACGTTGGCAACGGTTATCCCGTGTCTGATTCTCTCCTATTTCGGTTTGCTCAAAGAATACTTCCTTTTTCCCTTGGGAACCAGCTTTGTAGCACTAACAGATCAGCCGGGACCATTTATCAGAAGAAGAAATTCATTAACGTTTGCAATTTTCTGTTTTGTTATTGTTGCTTCAATAGCAAGTCTGGTGAAAGGGATAATTCCATTGGTTATCTTAGAAATTATCGCTTTCGGAATGTTTTTTTCGTTGATTGGCGTGTACGGACAAAGACTTGCCGCCGTCGGATCATTGGCATTAGTTGTATTAGCAATCTTTATTGACGGACATTTAACGGGAGTCAACATTCTCAAAAGCCTGATTATTTTTACCGCAGGCTGTATTTGGTTTTTATTAATTTTCTTAGTCGTAACAACCATTCAGCCTTATAAACTCGCCAGTCAGATGATTGGTGAAAATTATTTGCAACTGGCAGAATTCCTAAAGATTAAAGCTAATTTTTATCAGAAAAATCCTGATTTTGACCGTTTAAACACACAAATCATCGCCAAACAGATTGAGATCAAAAATTTGCAGGAAGAAACCCGGGAAACGGTTTTCAAAACAAGAACAATCGTCAACGAATCCACCACAATAAGCAGACTGCTGATGCTGATGTTTTTAAATTCGCTGGATTTGCACGAAAAACTCATGACCTCAGAAAGTGATTATAAAAAATTGCAGCAGAGTTTTGAAGATTCCACAATTCTTGTTCAGATTCATGATTATTTAAATATACTTTCAGAAGAAATTTCCAACATCGGAATTTCTTTGCAAAGCAGTACCCGTGCAAAACCTATTTTTAATCTCGAAGCTCGTTCGCAAGATCTCAACATTCATTATTTTGAACTTAGAAATAAAGCGATGAATCCTGATACGCTGGAAAACTTTATGATTTTGAGACAAATCATGATGCGCATCAACGAAATCACAAAAGAAATCAGCGATATTTATAAGGTTTTTGCCCAAAATGTAAAATTGGCAAAAAGTCTTTCCACAGGTTTAGATTTAAAAAAGTTTTTGCCTAATGAAGAGAAAATAAATTTTAAAGTTTTAAAAAGCAATATATCGCTCACCTCATCACATTTCCGTCATGCGATCAGGATTACGACGGCTTTGCTCTTAGGATATTTGGTTTCCCAGCTCCCATTTCTGGTCATTGGTCATACCTACTGGATTTTAATTACCATTGTCGCCATTTTAAAACCCGCCTACTCCATTACCAAACAAAGGAATCTTCTTCGTTTCTATGGAACCGTAGTAGGAGCCGTGATAGCTTATGCCATCCTATACTACGTTCATATTAATGCAATACTGTTTTCAATTCTGTTACTCAGCATGATTTTATGTTTCAGTTTGCTGAAAGGCAGATATTTTTGGGCAGTTCTTTTTATGACGATGTATATTTTTATGAGCTTTAATTTCCTAAATCCCGGTAATATCAACGTTATTTTTAAAGACAGAATTGTAGATACCGTCATTGCAGGAATCATTGCATTTTTGGTTTCTTATATGGTGCTTCCGGTTTGGGAACATACACAAAATTTAGATTTAATGAAAAAATCTGCAGAATCTAATCTTACGTATTTTCACAGTGTAATGTCCAAATTTCTTAATGAAGATTTTGATCTACAAGATTATAAAGTAAAACGAAAAAATGCCATCATTTCATTAGCCAACCTTTCGGATAATTTTCAGAGAATGATTTCTGATCCAAAAAATCAGCAGAAAAAACTGGAAGTGGTACATCAGTTTGTAACAACTTCCCATCTGATTACAGCTTACACCGCATCACTTTCACAATATTCAAAAAATAATAAAACGTATCCTGAAATAGATTCTGAAAGCTGGACAAAAAAAATAGAAGCCGAAATGAATCAGGTTTCTGTATTGCTTAATGATCAAAAAATTCCCGAAACTTTAAGAATGGACAGTCGTTTAGAGCCTGAAGATTCTTCGATAGAAAATTTATTGATTCAAAGAAAATCTGAATTGCTGGAAAATGAAATATTCGATCGCAGAGATCCTAATAAAATTTCGCATTTAACCGAGCTTAAAAACATCCACGATGTTCTGGAACTGATTTATGATGTTGCTAAAGAACAAAGAAAAGTGATTGAAACATACAGAGCAGAAACTACTACTCTTCCACAATCGTAAAGCAGTAATCATCAAAGAATTTCACTCTGGCTTTAAATTCATCTGAAATATTTTCATCATGCACTCTGCAGCTGATATCGAAAAGATGCTTTAATTCAAATGGTTTTACCTCATAATGTTTCTTCAGAGACCAATGTTTGGAATGGTGAATTTTGTACATACTTTCTTTCACGCTCCAGATAATCGTGTAAAAAGTCACTTCATTGTCAAAAGGAATAAATCCTCTTTCATTTTCGTAGGTAAATTTGTCGATAACCCTTAAAATTTTAGGATTGAATTTCTCAATATCAATTCCTATTTTATTTTTTGATATGGCAATCGCTGCAAACGGAAAAGAATGCGTAATTGATATTTCTGCATCTTTCGGTGAAAGAAAAGGTTCTCTTTCTTTGTATAAAATTTTAGAATCTGGTTTTAAACTTTTCAAAAGTTTGCGCACCATCAAAACTTCCAGTAGCTTTTTCGGATGATAATCTTTTACTTTTTCAGCATTTTCAGGTTCCAAAAGCTCATCAATAGGCAGATTGTCTTCCTCCTCGTCGTACTTCCATACAAGAATTGTAGCATTGTGGTCAGAAAAATCGCGGTAAAGAGGCATATTTGGTCAGCAGAAGATTAGTTTGTAAATTTGCAAAAAATATTTCGAATGGAAGCGATAACAATTATACCAAAAGATAAGGAAGAGGAATCTTTCTTAAAGAATCTTTTCGAAAAAATGCACATTAATTTTTTTTTAAGTGGTGAGAAAGATGTTGTTTCAGAATCACAAAGTTCTTACAATCAAACATTTGTTGAGAAAATAAAAAAAGGAGAAGAAGATATTGAAAACGGAAAAACAAGAAAACTGGATTTAGATAATCTATGGAAATAATTCTTGTTGATTCTGCGGAAAAAGATTTAGTTTATTGGAAAAATTCTGGTAATACGAAAATTCAAAATAAAATTAAAGAATTATTGAGAAACATTTGCCAAACACCGTTTGAAGTAATTGGTAAGCCTGAAGCACTAAAACACAATCTTTCAGGATATTGGTCAAGAAGAATAAATAGAGAACACAGAATTGTTTATCAGGTAGACAATGAAAAGGAAATAATTTATGTACATTCTCTAAAAGGGCATTATTAAATTAAAAATATTACAAATAAATTCAGATTAATGGAAACCACAACACAATACGTTCCTTATAAAGTTAAGGATATTTCTCTGGCAGAATGGGGAAGAAAAGAAATTACGCTTGCTGAGGCAGAAATGCCCGGTTTGATGTCTATCCGTGAAGAATACGGACCTTCTCAACCTTTGAAAGGTGCAAGAATCGCAGGATGTCTTCACATGACCATTCAAACTGCCGTTTTGATCGAAACTTTAGTAGCTCTTGGAGCTGAAGTTACCTGGTCTTCTTGTAACATTTTCTCTACGCAGGATCATGCTGCTGCTGCTATTGCTGCTGCAGGAATCCAGGTTTATGCTTGGAAAGGTCTTGATGAAGAATCTTTTGACTGGTGTATTGAGCAAACATTGTTCTTTGGAGAAGACAGAAAACCATTGAACATGATTTTGGATGATGGCGGAGATTTAACAAACATGGTTTTTGATAAATATCCTGAATTTACAGCAGGAATTAAAGGCCTTTCTGAAGAAACTACAACTGGAGTTCACAGATTGTACGAAAGAATGAAAAACGGAACTTTGGTGATGCCTGCAATCAATGTAAATGATTCGGTTACTAAATCTAAGTTTGACAACAAATACGGATGTAAAGAATCTGCAGTAGATGCGGTAAGAAGAGCAACTGATATTATGTTGGCTGGTAAAAGAGTGGTAGTTTGCGGTTACGGAGACGTTGGTAAAGGTACTGCTGCTTCTTTCAGAGGAGCCGGTTCTATCGTTACGGTAACTGAAATCGATCCTATCTGTGCTTTACAGGCTGCAATGGACGGTTTTGAAGTAAAAAGATTAGATACTGTAGTAGATAATGCAGATATCGTAATTACGACCACTGGTAACTTTAATATCGTAAGAAAAGAACATTTCTTAAAATTAAAGGATAAAGCAATCGTTTGTAACATCGGTCACTTTGATAATGAAATCGATATGGCATGGTTAAACGAAAACTACGGTCACACAAAATCTGAAGTGAAACCTCAGGTTGACATTTATACTTTGGAAGAAGGTAAAGAAGTGATCATCCTTGCAGAAGGGAGATTGGTAAACCTTGGTTGTGCAACAGGTCACCCAAGTTTTGTAATGTCTAACTCTTTCTCTAACCAGACTTTGGCTCAGATCGAACTTTGGACAAACTCTGAAGCTTACGGAAATGAAGTGTATATGTTACCAAAACATTTAGATGAAAAAGTAGCTGCTTTACACCTTAAAAAATTAAGCGTAGAGCTTGAAACCCTTACCACTGAACAAGCTGATTATATCGGTGTAGATGTGAAAGGACCTTATAAGCCAGAATATTACAGATACTAATTAGCAATTAGCAATTAGCAATTAGCAATTAGCAAAAATAGAACGCTTCAGAATTTTTCTGGAGCGTTTTTTTATTATCTATTTTATCGGGAGCTTAATCACGCTATCCGCTATATCTTTTTTACGGTTTCCTCCGCTTCGCTCCGGAAACCGCAAAAAAGGATGTCGCTTTTATCGTGGCTATAAGGAAACACATTAATTGAAATTTCGTCAAATTTTAAAAGGACAGAAACAAAAAAACGTGATCAGGTAAAAGTTTTGGTTAAAAAATAATATATTTGAACAATTATACATATTAAAAACATAATTATGAAAAAACAAGGAGTGTCGAATGCGTTTGTAGCAGCATCATGGGTTGCTTTAGGAGCAGGAATGATCGGTTACATCGTAGGTTTGGTAAGAGCAGAAATGCAATTAAACGAGAAAGGATATTATTTTACCATTCTGCTTTACGGATTATTTGCTGTGGTATCTTTACAGAAAGCAGTACGAGACAGAATGGAAAACATCAAAGTCACCGATATTTATTATGGTATTTGTTGGTTTGCAACGCTATCATCCATCATTTTGTTAACCATCGGACTTTGGAATGCCACTATACTTCCAAGTGAGAAAGGTTTTTATGCTTTTGCATTTTTGCTGGCTCTGTTTGGTGCAATTGCCGTCCAGAAAAATACCCGTGATAATATGATGGAAGATTAAATCATAAAAAATAAATCGTTCAATACTCACTAATATTGGTGAGTATTTTTTTGTTTGTTAAATCTCTATTTCACAAAATATTGACATGTCTAAAAATTTACTATATTTGCTGTTTAACAGATTATTAAAAACACAAAAATAATTTGTTATTATTAAGGATATCTGTAAATATCGATTTTAAGAAATAAAAATTGATAAAAATAAACGATCATTTTATTTGTATCTTCTCATACCAAATTTCATTACTATGAAAAAATTATTACTGATTACTATTTGTATTCTTTTCTTCCAGATTATAAAAGCACAGAATGAGTTTATTACGGTTTGGAAACCTGGCAATGTTTCTACACAGAATATAGCAGGCGGAATTGCTTCTACCTCTACACAGATTTGGTTTCCGGGAAGAGGTGATAATTTTAGTGTTTATTGGGAAGAAATAGGATATCCTTCTCATAATGGCAGTTTATCAAATGTCACTTCTACTCTGAATTTTCTAATTGATTTTGGTACTCCACAAAATCCCGTGGCTGCAAATGCGACGTACCGGGTTAAGGTAAGCAACGGAAATGGTACTTTTCAACGAGTGAAATATTATGACCCTGTCATTCCTATTTTTTTTGGAGATGCAAGTAAAATCTTAAAAATTGAAAATTGGGGAAATATTATCTGGGCCAATATGGATTTTGCTTACGCATCCTGCCCAAATTTGGATATGACTGCAACAGATATACCCAATTTAACCAATGTTACAAGTTTCGAAAGCATATTTTTTTCTTGTGCTTCTCTTGTCGGTAATAGCAGTTTTAACAATTGGGATACCTCAAACGTCACAGACTTACAGGCTGCATTTTCAAACTCCCCGTTATTCAACCAGCCTCTTGGCAATTGGGATACTTCTAATGTGACAAGAATGATCTTGACATTTGCACTCTCTACATCATTTAACCAAAATATTAATAATTGGGATACTGGAAATGTCCAAGCTTTTAATGCAATGTTTTTAAGTGCAAGCGCGTTTAACCAACCTTTAGAAAATTGGGATACGTCTAGTGCAATTGAGATCGAACTAATGTTTTCGGGGGCTATTTCATTTAATAAGCCTATAGGAAATTGGAATACTGCAAATGTCACAGATTTTCAAAGAACTTTCTTAAATGCAACCAGCTTTAACCAGCCTATAGGAAATTGGGACACTTCGAGCGGAATTTATATGAATGGAATGTTTCAAAATGCAACGGCGTTTAACCAAGATATTAAAGATTGGAATACCGCAAATGTTATCCATTTCAACACTATGTTTCAGAATGCAATATCCTTTAATCAGGATATTAAGGATTGGAATACCGGAAATGCTACCCACTTAAACAGTATGTTTCAAAACGCAACGTTATTTAACCAATCTATCAAGAATTGGAATACAGGCCAGGTAATGAATATGAGTAATATGTTCAATGGAGCAACAAACTTTAATCAAAATCTAGATAGCTGGAATCTTTCTTCTCTTACATCTGCCAGTAATCTGTTTCTAAATTCCGGAGTCAATTGTCAAAATTATGACAGCACACTTTTAGGATGGTCAAATAATCCTTTAACTCCACAAAACATAAGCATTTCCAGTGCCTCACCTCTTAAATATTCTCATCCGGCAGCAGTGACTGCGAGAAATTTTTTAATAACATCCAAAGGCTGGACAATAACGGGCGATACCTATGACGGAGAATGCCAATCTGTACTTTCTACTTCAGAAAACACAATCAAAAACGAAATTTCTATCTATCCAAATCCTGCAACAGATTTTATTTACGTTAAAAATCTTCCGAAAGAAGCAAAAGAATACCAGATTATAGATTTTAGCGGAAGAATCATCAGTAAAAATAAACTGGATCAAGAAATGATTAATGTTCAGCAATTAGTTCCCGGTAGTTATATTTTAAAAATTATAATGAAAGACAAGGCTGAGAATTTTAAGTTTATTAAAAAATAATCATTTAATTATATTTTCTTTTTAAAGAATCCTGACATGAAAAAGATCATTATACTATTTATATTTGCTGCATTTTTCCAAATAACGAAAGCTCAGGATGAATTTATTACCATCTGGAAACCGGGCATCTCTCAGGTGATCCATTTTCCAGGGAGAGGAACCAACTTTAGTGTGACCTGGGAAGAAATAGGATATCCGCAACATAATGGAAATATAAGCGACATCAGCTCCACCGTAGATTTTACCATTAATTTTGGAACGCCACTCAATCCTTCAGCTGCAAATGCTACATACAGGGTAAAAATCAGTGATGGAAATGGAAATTTTAATCAGGTAAAATTCTTCGACAACACAATAACTCCGATTTATCTCGGACCAGACAGGGAAAAATTACTCGATGTATCACAATGGGGAAATATACATTGGCAGACTTTTGATAACGCTTTTGTATTTTGTACCAATCTTGATATTACTGCAACGGATGCTCCGGATCTCAGTTTGGTTACCAGCACCAGAGAAATGTTTTATCTATGCTCCTCACTGGTAGGAAATGCAAGTTTTAATAATTGGAACACTTCAAATCTTACAACGATCAACTCTATGTTCTCCGCAGCTGATTTATTTAATGCTCCAATTGAAAACTGGGATGTTTCTAACGTGACTGATTTTTATGCGGTATTTGATATGGCAGGAGACTTTAATCAGCCCTTGAGAGACTGGGATACCTCCAGTGCTACAACGATGGAGCATATGTTTCACGGTGCAACTTCGTTTAATCAAAATATAGAAAAATGGAACACTTCGGGTGTTGAGAATATGGATATGATGTTTGCCGTAACGACCAATTTTAATCAGAATATAGGATCATGGAATCTTAGCTCACTAGAATCTGCAGTCGATATGCTTATTTCTTCCGGCTTAAACTGTCAGAACTACGATAACGCTTTGTTTGGCTGGAATAACAATCCTCAAACTCCCAACGGTATCAATCTCGGAATTGCATCACCTCTATTTTACGCTCATCCCGCAGCGGTAGCATCACGAAACAATCTAATAAACAATAAAAATTGGCAGGTATCAGGAGACAACCACAACGCATCCTGCAATTCAGTCTTACAAGTTTCTGAGCCTGAGAAAAAAACGGGGCTCATTATTTATCCAAATCCTGCAGATGATGTCATCTTTTTAAAAAATAATAAGGACACTAAAAGCTTTATCATCACTGATGTAACAGGCAGAATCGTTATGAAAGACACCTTGAATAAAGATTATATCAATATACAAAACCTTGCGCAGGGAAATTATATTTTACAGATCATCACGAATAAGGGTACAGAAAACTTTAAGTTCATCAAAAAATAAACAAAAATGCTTTGCAAAATCGCAAGGCATTTATTTTATCTTCAATCTGAATTACTACAAATCATACAAATTAGGATGCTTCGCTTTGATATCATCTACCGTTCCCAGCACTTTATCTTTCAAAGTATCCTGATAAATCTGAAGTTTTTCTGCTGTATTTTCATCTCCGGTTCCTAATATTTTCGCAGCTAAAATTCCGGCATTCAAAGCTCCGTTTAATGCAACAGTTGCCACAGGAATTCCACCGGGCATTTGAAGTATGGATAGAACAGAATCCCAACCGTCAATAGAATTACTCGATAAAATAGGAACTCCGATTACTGGTAAAGTTGTACAGCTTGCCACCATTCCTGGAAGATGGGCTGCTCCGCCCGCTCCTGCAATAATAACTTTCAAACCTCTTTTTTTGGCATGTTTGGCATAATCAAACATTCTTTCCGGAGTTCTGTGTGCAGAAACCACGGTCAATTCGTAAGGAATGTCTAAGCTTTTTAAAAAATCTGCTGCCAGTTCCATGATTGGTAAGTCGCTCTGACTTCCCATGATAATTCCTACCATATCTTCAATTTTATTAGATTTTTCAAAGATAAGAATTTTAACAGAGCTGAATGGTTAAAGGTAATGTTGCTTCGTATGTCAATTGTCAATTTCGAATTTTCACAATTGCTGAAATAAAAGTTACAGACCATTGCTCATCGACTTATTTCAAAATTGACTCCTTTTTTCGGTCTAAAATAAATACCTTTGCAGCTCGATTTCAGTTATTACTTTGAAAAATTACAAGCTTACTTTCGCTATTCTTACTGTTGCTATTGTCTGGGGAACTACTTTTTTATCAATTCGTGTAGCCGTAGAAACTATTCCGGCTTGGTTTGTGGCAGGAATCCGTCAACTTTTAGCAGCCATTATCATGTTCATCATCCTCATTTTTAGAAATGAACTCAAATGGATTGGCTGGAAAGATTTGGGCTATCAACTGATATTTTCAACACTTATGCTGATCATCGCCAATGGGATGACGACGGTTGCAGAAGAATCTGTTACAAGCAGTTTGGCTTCACTGATGAGTGCCTGTTCGCCCATCGTAGTATTTTTAGGAAGTGTAGCGATTGGTTTACAGAAGTTTAGCTTTCGGGCACTCATCGGAATTATCTTATGTTTCAGCGGTATCCTATTTATATTTTGGGATGGTCTTAATGATTTGGGAAATCCTGATTATCTTATGGGAGTCATCTATCTTTTTCTGGCAATTTTGGGGTGGGCTTCAGGAACAATTTTCACTAAAAAACTCAACCTTCAGAGTAAAAATATTACTTTAAATCTCTTTTACCAGTTTGCTTTTGCCGGAATTGTTCAAATTTGTTTTGCATTTCTTTTCTCAGAAAACTATAATTTTGAAAACTGGAGTTTAGTAAGTATTGCTGCAACCCTATATTTGGCAGTATTCGGTTCTGTAGCTGCTTTTTTTGCTTTTCATTATGCTTTAACCAGGGTTTCACCTGTGCAGGTTTCTATTTTAGCGTACATCAACACCATTATTTCAATCTTCTTAAGCTGGCTGATTTTAGATGAGAAAATTTCATTTAAATTTATAATGGCAGCAATTTTAATTATTTTCGGCGTTTTCATCATCAATTACAATCCTGAACTCTTTAAAAGAAAGAGAGTTAAAAAGTAATTTTACCTGATAGACCCCTTCTTAATCATTAAGATTTTCTTCTTAAAATGTCTTAGCCATTTTACTTTGTCATAATTTTTGCCTATATTTTATCATAATTCGTGCATTATGACAAAAAAATACTCCTTATTGCTCCTGCTCCTGTTTATCATTTTTCAAAGCTGCAACAACAAAGAAAAAAATCAGGAACTCACCGAGCGTGAAAACAGTCTACTAGAAAAAGAAAAACTCTTCGCCACAAAAGAATCAGAATACCAGTCTCTTATCAAAATGAGAGACAGTATTTTCAATAAAAAAGATACAACTGAAATTATTAAAAAGTGGCCTGCAGAAGTTTTTGGCAATTGGACGGGTAAAGTAATCTGTACAGAATCATCCTGCAACGATTATGTCATTGGCGACCAAAGAATTGATACCTGGGAATTTGACAGTGATTCTATTCAAATGGTTGCTAAGATTGTGAATAACAATAAACTGGTACGATTATATTCCG
This sequence comes from Chryseobacterium sp. AC405b, assembly GCF_979258685.1. Taxonomy (NCBI): domain Bacteria; kingdom Pseudomonadati; phylum Bacteroidota; class Flavobacteriia; order Flavobacteriales; family Weeksellaceae; genus Chryseobacterium; species Chryseobacterium sp. AC405b. The sequence goes on along the minus strand of NZ_OZ409877.1, from coordinate 1,970,463 downwards.
GTTCTTACGAAAATAACGAAGTAAGACTGCATTATAAAACTGATTCTACAGCAAGTAAAAATGTAGAAATGAGCGTTATCCTTAACGAAATTTCACCAAATATAATGAAAGGAACCAGAAGCATCACGGTAGATAACAAATGTACCGCCAAATTTTCTGTAGAATTGACACGACCTTCAAAATAAATACTTATGATGTTAAGCATTCACAGCCTCACTCTTCCCTTTGAAGATCCTGTACTGAAATTTTTGTTGGTTCTGATTATTATTCTTGCAGCACCTCTTTTATTAAACAAAATTAAAGTTCCACATCTTCTCGGGCTCATCATTGCAGGAGCTATTATAGGTCCGAACGGGTTTAATGTGTTGGCAAGAGACAGCAGCATTGTGGTTACAGGTACAACCGGACTGCTCTATATCATGTTTCTTGCAGGTCTGGAAATTGACATGGGAGATTTTAAAAAAAATAAGTGGAAAAGCTTAGGATATGGAGGTTACGCTTTTATTTTTCCTTTTATTTTAGGATATATCGGCTCTTACTATTTGTTGGATTTTTCAGTAATGACATCTGTACTTTTTGCCAGTTTATTTTCATCCCAGACACTCATCACTTACCCGCTTATCAGCAAACTCGGAATTGCAAAAAACCGCGCCGTCAATATAACCGTTGGCGGAACAATGATTACTGACGTTGCTACACTATTGGTTTTGGCAGTAGTTGTAGGTATGGTACAAGGCGATGTTGGTACAGCATTTTGGTTAAAACTTACCGGCTCATTTTTGATTTTCGGATTAATTGTACTGATGGTTTTCCCTTTGATCGGAAGATGGTTTTTCAAGAAAGTAGATGATAAAATTTCGCAGTATATTTTTGTACTGGTAATGATTTATCTTGCAGCACTTTTAGCTGAATTGGCAGGTGTAGAAGCCATTATCGGAGCTTTCTTTGCGGGTTTAGCTTTAAACAGACTGATTCCTCACACCTCATCGTTAATGAATCGTGTAGAATTTGTTGGAAACGCAATTTTCATCCCGTTTTTCCTGATCAGCGTAGGAATGTTGATTGATTTTAAAGTTTTTTTCAACAGCTTCGAAACCTTGAAAGTTGCAGGTATCATGCTTATAGCATCTATTGGCGGTAAATACATTTCTGCCATAATCAGTCAAAAAACCTTTCGTTTTACAAAAGACGAAGGTATTCTGGTATTCGGATTAAGTTCTGCATCAGCTGCAGCAACTTTAGCAACCGTAATGGTGGGTTACAACATTATCATCTCTGAAAGCGAAACCGGGGAACCCATCAGATTACTCAACGAGCATGTTCTGAACGGAAGTATTTTGCTGATTTTAATCTCATGTACGATTTCATCATTTATTTCCATGGCGAGTGGTCAGAAAATTGCTGCACGTGAAAATGAAGATACCGTAACCGGTAATAATCATGATGAAGAAAATATTCTTTTGGCTTTAAATTATGAAAAGACAGTTGAACGAATGGTCAATCTTGGAATTTTAATTAAAGCGCATTCCAACACTGAAGATTTTTTTGCGTTAAATGTTATTAATGAAGACAAAAATGAATCCTCTGTAAAAAATGCTGAAAAACTCCTTCATCAGGCAACTGATATTGCAGCTTCGGCAGATGTAAAATTGCAGGCACTCAAAAGATACGACAACGATGTTATCAACGGAGTCAACAACGTTATTAAAGAACAGAATATCACAGATTTGATCATCGGTTTGGAAGATCAGAAAGGTTTTTCAGCCTCATTTGCACATAATCTGTACAACGGATATTTGCAGAATGATGATGTGAATATTTTTGTTTATCATGCTGCACAGCCACTTTCTACGATTAAGAAATATGCTGTAATGATTCCTGAAAATGCTCATAAGGAAGCCGGATTTTTTCACGCTTTGGTTAGAGTCTGGAACGTAGCCAGAAATTCCGGTGCCACGATTATTTTTTACGCTCCCGAAAACATTGTCAACATTTTACAGAAAATCATCAAAAAAGCCAACATTGAAGCTGAGTTTATCATCATGAGCACTTGGAAAGATGCCGAAGAAACTGCTGCAAAAATAAAAGAAGATGAAGGTTTGATTATTTTTATGGCAAAAAGAGGAATGCAGTCTTATATTCCGAGGATGCGAATGATTCCTGAACTTTTAAACAGCAGACTTCATGACAATAATTATCTTCTCATTTTTCCTTATTCAGAATACAAACACGATCATACTGAAAAGCGTTCTGTAGGAAACCATGATGATTTTGTGGAGATTGGAAATGTGATTAAAAGGATTTTTAAATAAAATTTATTGATGAAAAGCTGAAAATTTAAATAAATATTCAGATTTTAGCGGTCAGTAATCAATCAAATAAAAAATGAATAAACTATTAACAATCTTAATCTTGCTACTTTCAATTGATATATTTTGTCAAACTGATAAAAATGGAAATCCGGTTTTTAATTCAATTACAGTTTCGGAAGAAAAAACAAAAGACTATCAGTTAAATACAAATTATTATACGATAGCTAACAACATTAACAATAAAAACTCTTCAGTATTTGTCAATGAAAATGCAACTTTAGATGAAATTGAAACTTTTGCCACAAAACTTCCTTCAGATTTCTTTTTAGTAATAAAAGATAATTCTCCGATCAATATGATTATGATTGTTGACAAACCTGAAAAAGTATTTTTTGTAATAAATCCTTCAACCGGATCAAGTGAAACATTTCCTTGCGATCTTAAAGGTGATATTACAGAAAACCGTGCAAAAGAAATCATTAAAGAGAACTATGATAAAAACGCAAAATTGGATGGTAATTTTTTATTTTTCAACAATAAAAAATTCAAGGTAATAAGCAATGGCGAAATTGCAACAACTATTAAAAACTTTATAACCGAAAAAAAACTTTATGCCGGAAATCCAAGTACACTAAAAATAGTTGATAAAGGTCTTTTGAAAAAATTGATTATTGAAGAAAGTAGAGAGGGTGGAAAATTAGATTTTTTCAGTTCAATAAAAGGTCATGAAATGGACGGAATACAAATAAAGCCAGGTGTTTTCAGTACAAATAGTGGTATTGCATTATATAAATGGGGACGGGAAAATTATGAATTGGGTGTAAATACATCAGAAGATGCAATAAATATCTGGGGTGAGCTAAAAAAAGGAAGCCTAATCAAAGAGAAATTGAATACATAAAAATGGGATTTAATAAAGAACTAGAAAAATAAATTATAAAAAAAGACTGCTTTTCAGCAGTCTTTACTATTTCTAAGCAATCACTCTCACCATCGATTTCACTTTCACCAGTTTTTCCATCAATTCTTCTCTGGAATCTGCCAAGACATTAATGTGTCCCATTTTTCTACCGGGTTTAGTTTCACTTTTTCCGTAAAGGTGAATGTACGTTTCAGGAAGCTTTAAAACCTCTTCCATTCCTTCGTAAATTACTTTTCCTGAAAATCCTTCTGCTCCAACTAAATTCAGCATTCCGCTAAAAATAATTGCATCGGTATCGGCTAAAGGTAAGTTTTTCACCACACGATACATTTGTTCGAACTGCGAATTAGCATTTCCTTCCTGACTTTGATGTCCCGAATTGTGAAGTCTCGGTGCCGTTTCGTTGACCCAAACTTTGCCTTCTTTGTCTAAAAATAATTCAATCGCAAACAATCCCGGAGAATTGACCGCATTCAGAAATTTCTCTGTAATCGAATCGATTTGATTTTCAATATCTTCACTTAAAAAAACCGGACAAATATTGAAATCGAGTAAATTTAATTTCGGGTCAGCAACCATTTCTGTTACCGGGAAAGTTTTGGTTTCGCCATTTTCGTTGATCGCAACAATCACAGAAAGCTCTTTATCAATATCAACCAGATTTTCTAAAACAGAATCTTCAGTCCAGAGATTTCTCAAATCTTCAGATGAACGGATGATCTGCACCCCTTTGCCATCATAACCGCCGGTATTTAGTTTTTGTACAAACGGAAACTGGATTTTTATTTCATCTGAACTTCCGTCCATAATTTCAAAATCCGGACTTGGAATATTATGAGCTTTATAAAATTGCTTCTGAAGAATTTTCTGCTGAATCGTTTTAATAATCGCAGCATTCGGAACCACTTTTATGCCTTGCTTTTCCAGTTCTGCCAAAGCATCGGCATTCACGTGCTCAATTTCTATCGTAACAACATCTTTATCTTTACCAAAATCTAAAACAGTCTCGTAATCGTTGAAATTTCCTTGCGTAAAATATGAAATATTGTGACAAGGCGCATCTGAAGCCGGATCTAAAGTATAAAATTCATCATCATATTTCAATGCTTCCTGAATCAACATTCTCCCGAGCTGTCCGCCGCCTAAAATTCCTATTTTCATTTTTCTTTAAGTTTTTATTAAATTTTATCAATCTTAAAATATCCCACTTCTGAAATATTTTCCTGGTTTTCTTCTTCTGATTGTTCCAGAATAATCGAATATTTTTCTCTCATATATTCCGGAAGAATATCATTGACTGCAAAAATATCATCAATATCTACTCCATGTTTATCATCAATATGACTTACTGCGTTTTTAAAGCCCATCGTTCTGTAGAATTCAGTTTTTTTCACTCTTTTCACCACTTCACCCATGGAGCTTCCCACCATCAGATGTTGCTCGTGAAACTCTGTAAAAAAGCCTCTTTTGTAACCCCCAAGATTGATAAAAAACAATTGATTTTCCTGCTTCAATGTTGTTTTTTCAACAATTTTCACTTCGTATCCATCGATGAATTTCAGTTCCTGATACGCATCTAAATGTATTTTACCTTCTGCTTCCTTCCAAAAATCTTTTATATCCGGAACAAGATTATGAAGCTTGTCAGCAATGCCGAAGAAAACATCATGCTGTTCTATGTTTCTGCCTTTCGGTGTTGCCCCAAGAATTATGTAAAATAATCTCATTATGATATTTATTTTTTGCAAAAATACGGCAAAAAATAATCTTTCATTAAAGTTTGGCTAAAAACGGCAATAGTTTTATATTTGTGACATGTCAGAAATCATTATTCTCTTTCTCGGTGCGATCTCTGCTGGTCTTTTAGGATCACTCACAGGTCTGGGAGGAGGAGTTATCATTATCCCTTTATTGACGCTTGGTTTCGGAGTTCCTATGCATTATGCGATTGGTGCATCACTTATTTCTGTGATCGGAACTTCATCGGGTGCAGCAGTTGCTTTTGTAAAAGAAGGATTCACCAATATGAGAATAGGTATGTTTTTGGAGATCGCTACCACAGCCGGTGCGATTGTCGGAGCTTTAGTTTCCGGAATGCTGAATCCAAATACCATTGGGATTATTTTCGCCAGTATTCTTCTTCTGACCGTCATTTTAAATCTTAAAGGAAAACCAGATCATCAGGAACCGTTAATTAAAGGTAGTTTAGAAGAAAAATTAAAACTTTACGGAACATTCCCCGATAAAGGTATTATGAAAACGTATGCCGCCAGAAATACCGTTCCCGGATTTTTTATGATGATGTTTGCCGGTGCAATGTCCGGACTTTTAGGAATCGGTTCAGGTGCGCTGAAAGTTCTGGCAATGGATAATATGATGAGACTCCCCTTCAAGGTTTCTACAACAACAAGCAACTTTATGATTGGCGTAACTGCGGTTGCGAGTTCGTTAATTTATTTCCAGAGAGGCGAAATTATTCCTGTCATTGTAGCTCCGGTTTTGGTAGGCGTTGTCGTTGGAAGTTTCATCGGATCAAAAACTTTAATGGTTTCAAAAACAAAAAAACTAAAGACATTTTTCGCCATTGTAATTACGATTCTTTCGGTTTATATGATGTATAACGGCATTAGAAATAATTTCTCATGAGAAAGAATTTTACAGATATTGATCTTAACCGTTCTGTTGGAAACCTGCTTCGATTGGGCGTTATCTTATCGGTTATCACATCGCTGATTGGTTTTGTAAAACTGTTCATTGAAGGAGTTGAAATTCCTAAATACAAACATCTTGATATGGGAACTTCTTCTGAAAAAGTATGGAGCCATTTTTGGGATACGCTTTGCAAAGGTGAAGGAATGGCAATCATTCAACTGGGAATTCTGATGCTTATTTTCACTCCTCTGATGAGAATTATTTTTGCTTTAATCGGTTATCTGAAAGAGAAAGATTACACGTATGTTATTATTTCATCGATTGTTTTGGTGATTATGGTGATCAGTTTCATTACCGGCTATGCTCATTAATAATAATTGAAAATTGATCTAAAAAGACACTTTTTAAAATTTAATTTTCATAAAATTCTAAAGGCAACTGATCTGGATCCTGAGTAAAGAAAAATTCTTTTCCTGTAAATTCATCAATACGGATTTCTTCACAGTTTAAACCTTTCTGAATTAATTCTTCACGCTTGTCATTCACATTTTTTACTGAGAAAGCCAAATGTCTTAAACCACAGGATTCCGGTATAGATGGTCTTGCAGGAGGATTCGGGAAAGAAAATAATTCGATTACATAATTTTCTCCAATGGCTAAATCTAGTTTATAAGACTGCCTTTCTTCTCTGTATACTTCACGAATGATATTCAAACCTAAAATCTCTGTGTAAAACTTTTTTGAAATTGTATAATCTGAACAGATAATAGCAATATGGTGAATTTTCATTTTAAAAATTATTTATTACAGTTATTTCTTCTTGTGTCAATTAAATATTGAATCTTCCATTCCCCATTTTGTTTAACCAGTTGAAAACTGTTAGCTCCGCAGTGAGAAAACTTCCCTTTATAATAAAATTCATACGGTGTAAAAATACTTGCTAAATTACCATCAATATGCACGGCATTAACAGTAATCTTTTCATCTGCATCATTTTTTGACAACCTGGAAATGGATGTAATAAATTCTTTTATATTTTCAGTTTTTACCGCTCCGTCTTTTTTTATGCTTTGTAAAATCGCATCTTCCGTGAACACAGATTTTATGACTGCAGAATCTGCATTTTTCATTCCCAAAAATAATTTCTCAACCGTCTCTTTTGCCAAATCGGTATCGGTTTTTTGTGCAAAAGAAAATGAAGTTAAAAATACAGTCAACACTAAAAGCTTACTCATGATCTACAGTTTTAAAAACTAAAATTAATGAATAATTATTAAACTATATTTATTAACAAAGTTTAAAACCCGAAAGATTTGAAATCAATGAAAAATAACTTATTTTTAAACATTGATTTTATAAATATGTGGGAAACGTACCTTGTTTTAGTAGGTCTACTTTTTGTTTTAACGATACTTCCAAAATTTCCAAGTTCACACTGGATTTTTCGTTTTCCTGATTTTGGAAAGATTCAAATAACTTATTTTACTATAATTACGTTCGCTCTGGGATTTTTTGTTGAAAAGTCTGAATATTTCTGGTTTCTTCAAGGGCTTTTACTCGCCATGTTTATCTATCACGGAATTACTCTGATCAGATATACCCCCCTTTACAAAGTAAAAAAACATCACCAGACAAAAAACTCATCCAAAAAACATCATTTTATTTCTGCAAATGTATATCAGTTCAATAAAGATTATCAAAAATTTATTGATCTGGTCAAGAGACAGCAACCCGATGTATTTCTAACGATGGAAAGCAATGCCGATTGGGAAAAAGCATTGCAGGTATTGGAAACAGAGTATCCGTATCATCATAAAGTGACATTGGAAAACACTTACGGAATGCACTTTTACTCTAAGTTGAAAATTGAAGATTCGATAACACACTATTTTGTTGCCGATGACATTCCGAGCATTGAGGCACATTTAAAAACCGAAGATGGCTATCAATTTGTTTTTTTCGGAGTGCATCCGCCGCCGCCAAGTCCCACTGAAGAAGAAACGTCAAAAGAAAGGGACGGTGACTTGCTGAGCGTTGCAAAAAGAGTGAAAGATTTCATCAAACCTGTAATTGTTGTGGGAGATTTTAATAATGTTGCATGGTCTAAATCATCAATTTTATTCAGAAAAACGAGCCATTTGATTGATCCAAGAGTTGGGCATGCTTTTGTATCGACTTTTCATGCAAAATCAAGGCTATTAAGATTTCCGATTGACCTGATGTTTCACAGTGAAGATATCTTCATTAAAGATTTAAAAACATTAGAAAATTTCGGTTCAGATCACCTTCCTGTTTATTGTGAATTTTTTATTGATCATCACAATGATGATCAGGAAGAACGCGTAGAACAGGCAGATTCTGAGGAAATTGCTGAAGCTGAAGAAATCATAAAAGAAGGTAAAGAAGAAAACGGAGAGCGAGATGCAGTAGTGACTGAAGATTAATTTGTTTTACTTTTTTTAATTCCCCTTCTTTGGAGGGTGGCGAAAATTCGATTAGAATTTTTGACGGGGTGGTTTGATACGTTTGATTAAAGCAATATTTTTCAAAACATTAAAAAAAGGCGGACTAAAGTCCGCTCATATCGATATTAGAATTTCATCACATCCTTCACCACTCCATTCTTCTGAGTGTGCTGGAGTAATTCGGCTTCAATAAAAGTTTTTATTTTTTCTTCCGAACCATCATTTGGAAATAAAAGATGAACATTCGCTCCTGCATCTAAAGTGAAAAACAACGGCAATTCTGTTTCTTTTCTGAAATTCCAGATTTTATTAATCACTTCCAGAGTTCCTGTTTGCATCAGGATAAATGCGGGGTCACTCATCATCATCATAGCGTGAAGTGTAAGAGCTTCGTGTTCTACTAATTTGATGAAACTTTTCAAATCCCCACTCTTCAGAATTTCTTTCATGGGAACAAAATTTTCTCTTGCTTCCTGAAATCTTCTTTCCGCATAAGGATTGGTATTCATCAAACCGTGCCCAACTGTAGATGATACGCTTTTTTGTCCTTCATGAATCAATAAAACCCAATCATTAAAATCTTTGAAAACGTCATGAATTTCAGCGTTTGGATATTGTACTGCAAATAGATCTGAGCTGTCTTTAACCTCATCAGATTCGCCCCAAACCACCAATCCGTTGTATAAACTTCTACAGGCACTTCCACTTCCTAATCTGGCTAAAAAAGAGGCTTTTTGAAGAGATTCTTCCTCAGAATTTTTTCCTGAAAAATTTTCGTCTAATTTCATCAGACATTTTGCAATCGCCCCGAAACCTGAAGCTGAACTCGCAATTCCTGAGCTGTGGGGAAATGTATTTTCAGTATTAATGATGTATTTTCCTTTTAAAATCCAGGGAAGATACTGCTCAATATTTTTAAAATATTTCTCGATTTTCTCGGCAAATTTTAGTTCTTCATTTCCTGATAGAAAAGTCTGCACGGAGAATGGTTCATTTGCTAAGAACTCAATGGTTGTATTGGTTTTGCAATGATTTAAAGTATAACTGATACTCGGATTTGCAGGAATCTGATTGTCATATTTCCCCCAATATTTGATTAAGGCAATATTTGACGGACAGCTTTCTGAAACTGTTTTTGAATTAATCGTATGTTCTTGTTTTCCTAAAAAATCCTGTGTTGTCATAGTTCAATTTTTAAAATACTAAACTTAATCCTAACCCAAAAGCACTGTTGAGATTCCTATGAAATCACAAACTTTAAGTTGATCATCTTTGGTTAAAAAAAGTTTATCTAATACATTTTCTCAATTAATTCAGCATATTTTTTCAGAACCACAGTTCTTTTCACCTTTAAGGTCGGAGTGATTTCTCCGCTGCTGATTTCAAATTCTGATGGCATTAAAGTGAATTTTTTCACTTTTTCAAAATCTGAAAGCTCGTGCTGTAATTCTTTCAATTTATCTTTATAAAAATCAATGATGTCCTTTTTCTGTACCAATTCCTCATGATTGGCAAACGAGATGTTGCTCTTTTTTGCATAGTCTGACAAAAATTCAAAATTCGGGACAATCAATGCTGAAACAAACTGTCTGCCTTCTGCAATCAGAACAATCTGACTGATAAAATTATTGTTCGTCAGAATATTTTCAATCTGTTGTGGCGCAATGTATTTTCCGTTGGAAGTTTTCATTAAGTCTTTGATACGGTCGGTAATAAACAGATTTCCGTTTTCATCAAACTTGCCTGCGTCACCGGTTCTAAACCAACCATCCTGTGTAAAAACTTTTGCTGTTTCTTCAGGCTTTTGGTAGTATCCTTTCATAATACCGTTTCCTTTTGCCTGAATTTCATCGTTTTCTCCGATACGGATTTCTACACCGGGTAAAGGTTTTCCACAGCTTCCATGCTCAAATCTGGTAAGCGGAAAAGCCGTGAGCGTTGCTGTAGTTTCGGTAAGACCATAGCCAACCGTTACATGCAATCCCATCGCCTCAAATAATTGCGTCACATCGGACGAAATCGAAGCTCCGCCGCATGGCATAAACCAAAGTCTGCCGCCCATTTTCTGCTTCACTTTATTGAAAACCAAAGCATTTGCAAGAGAGCTTTTCACAGCTAATCCAATAGGAATTGATTGTTCTTTTCTTCTTAGTTCTGCAGTTTGTTTCCCTACTTTTAGCGCCCAGTCGAATATTTTTTTCTTGAATGATGAACTTTCCGCTGCTTTTTCCAAAACTCCTGCGTACACTTTCTGAAAAAATCTCGGCACGGCGCACATCATGGTTGGTTTTACTTCAGCTAATGCTGCAGCAATATCTTTCGGATCTTCCAAAAAATACACTCTTGCACCACCATAAAGACACAATAAGCTCCAACATCTTTCAAAAACATGAGTAAGCGGTAAGAAGGCTAGTGAAAGTTCTTCTTCGAAGTTTTTAAACTTAAAAAACTCAAAATGAGCATCAAAAGATTTAATGAAATTTCCGTGGGTAAGCAGTACACCTTTTGGTGTTCCGGTAGTTCCGGATGTATAAATAATGGTTGCAAGGTCATCAAGTTCTTTTTTAACAATCTCTAGTTTTGGTGAAGATTTAGCAATAAAATCTTCAAGGTAAAAAGTATGCTCTTTTTTTACCCAAACTGCTTTTTTAGAAACGATGATGGTCTGAAGGCTGTTTTCTCTGTTTACAATTTCGAAAGATGCATCATATTGAGCCTGGTTTCCTACTAAAATAACTTTTGCCCGAGAATCATTAATAATATATTCTGCCTGTTCTGCATTGTTGGTGGAATAAATGGGAACCGTAATGGCTCCGATTGACATTGCAGCCAAATCAAAGATCAACCATTCTGCAGAGTTGTCTGCATAGATGGCGACTTTGTCATTTTCTTCTACTCCGTTATTTTTTAATGCGTTTGCAGTTTTATAAATAATTTCGCTGAATTTTTTCCAACTCAATTCTTTCCATCCTTCTTTCTTTTTAAAACCAACAGCTGATTTGTAAGGATGTTTTTCTGCATTTTTACTGATAATTGCCTCTGCAAGATTCATTATAATTTATTCAGCTTTTTGTCATTAATATAATTATTGAGATGGAAATCAATGCTATCCTTTACAGGAATAAAATGATAGTTTAAAGTTGTTTTCACTTTCTCATTTGAAATTGTACTCAAAGTAGTTACTGCTTCTATATTGGTTTTTGTGGCCATCTTCAGTTGAGGAATCATCCATCCGAAAAAAACATTCAGCCATCTACCGATATTCAATTCTGTATTTGACAGAATTCTGGCATTTTTTAGATTTAATTTTCTTCTGATCTGATTTCCGATTTCTGCATATTTTTTACTTTCCGAAATTAAAATAAAACGTTCCCCGAATTGATCTTTTTCCATAAGATCGACTGCAATTTTTGCTACATCACGCACATCAATATAAGCTGCACCTCCGGAAAATGTAAAACTGTTTTTTTCAAAAGTAGAAAATAATTCTCCACTGCTCTGTTTCCAGTTTCCGGTTCCCACGATCATTCCGGGATTGATGATGATGGTATTCAAACCTTCGGCTGAAGCTCTCCATACTTCCATTTCTGAAAGATGTTTTGAAATCGCATAGGCAGAATGTTCTATTTTTGGATTAAAATCTGACTCTTCATCAAGCTCACCCTTTTCATTAGCATTATCCAGAACCGCAATGGAACTTACATGAAGAAATTTCTGAACACTTGAATTTTCACAGGCAAACAAAAGATTTTCTGTACCTTTTATATTGGTATGATTCATTTCTTTTTCATCTTTCGGATGAAAACTTACTTTTGCAGCACAGTGATAGACTTCTGTAACGCCGTTCAAAGCATCTTGTAACGAATGAATATCGTCAAAATCAACATCTACCCATTCAATTTGATTAAAAAATTCTTCAGGTTTTTCGGTGTAATACTGATAAGAATGTTTTACTTCATCCATATTACTTGCAGGTCTTTTTGCAGCACGCACGCTTCTCCCTTTTTTCAAAAGTTCCAAAACGATGATTCTGCCTAAAATTCCTGTTGCTCCTGTTACAAAAACCATGAGTTTATTTCCTGCTTGATTGTTGAATTACAAATTTCTGCAAATTTGCAAATTTTAAGTGATTGTTTGATAGAATTTGATGATATTAATAAATGTACTAAAAATTATTTTAATGTAAAGTTCGCAAAGATTTTTTAACTACTACCTGTTTTTAAGGTTTGCAAGGCGTTATATTTAGTAAAGAGCACAAAATTTTTTAATTTCACTGATATGTTCATTTAAAATTATAGATTTAATTTAAATCTAAAAAATTTCTCACCACTTCGCTGAACTCAACAGGATTATCTGCCTGAACCCAATGTGCAGCATTTTTTACCGCGATAATCTGAGCTTTTGGAAATTGTTGTTTAATAGCAAAACTGTCTTGTGGTAAAATATAATTTGATTTTTCACCAGCTATAAACAAAGTTTCGCCTTCAAAAACTCCAAATTTTATAGCGTTTGAAACAAACTGATTGTATTTTTCTGAAAGTGTTTTCAAATTAAATCTCCAGTTGAGTTTTTTTGTTTCTCCGATTTCTTCCCAATATAAATTTTTAGCTAAAAACTGAATGGTAGATTTTTCGGGAATATACTGACTGAGAACTGCTTCTACTTCATTTCTGGATTTTACTGCTTCAAAATCAACCGTTTCAAGAGCTTTAATGATTCCTTGATGATGTGGTGGATAAGCTTTCGGAGAAATATCGACCACGATCAGTTTTTCAACCTTTTCAGGGTAACTCAATGCAAACTGCATGACCGCTTTTCCTCCTAAGGAATGTCCTAAAACATGGGCTTTTTCGATGCCATAATGATCCATATAATTGGCAATGTCGTTTGCCAGATCGTCGTGAGACATCTCTTCAGAATGAAAACTTCTTCCGTGATTTCGAAGGTCAATCAAATGAACAGGCAAAAACTCACCCAATTCTTTTCCGAAACTCCCCCAGTTATCAAGCATTCCGAATAAACCGTGAAATACTAAAAGCGGCGTTGACGAATGATTTTCGCCGAATATTTTTGAATGTAAAATTTCCATTTTCTTAGATATTAGATTTCAGACATCAGATGTTAGATGATAATTATGGCTTTTTTTTCAGTCTAATATCTGAAATCTAACATCCGATGTCTATGAATTTACCATTTTGCCAATCTCTTCAAATAAGCCTGAACCGTGTTTTCCATTCCCATGTATAAAGCTTCAGAAACTAAAGCGTGACCAATAGAAACTTCCAGCAAATTCGGAATATTATCCGCAAAATATTTTAAATTTTCTAAACTTAAATCGTGACCGGCATTAATTCCCAAACCAAATTCATTCGCCACAACTGCTGTATCGTAATATGGCTGTATTGCCTGTTCTTTATTATTAATATAATCTCTTGCATAAGCTTCTGTGTACAATTCAATTCTGTCGGCTCCTGTTTGAGCTGCATATTCTACCAACTCAGGATTTGGATCAAGAAAAACAGAAGTTCTGATTCCTGCATTTTTAAATTCTTTAATAATCTCCTTTAAAAAATCAAGGTTTTTTTTGGTATCCCAACCTGCATTGGAAGTAATGGCATCATCAGCATCGGGAACCAAAGTCACCTGTTCTGGCTTCACTCCCAAAACCATATCGATAAAATCTCTGTGCGGATTTCCTTCGATATTAAACTCTGTCGTTACCAAAGGTTTCAGATCATAAACGTCTTTTCTTGTGATGTGTCTTTCATCAGGTCTTGGATGAATGGTAATACCGTGAGCACCAAATTCCTGGATTTTAATTGCAGCTTCTGTCACACTTGGGGTTTCACCGCCTCTTGCGTTTCTTATGGTTGCAATTTTATTGATATTTACGCTTAGTTTTGTCATTATTATAGTGTTAGAGAGGAGATTTCAGATTTACTTTATTAACAAGTTGATCGTAATCTCTTAACTGATTTTTAAAAATTTATTTCGGCAAGCCGATCTGCATAATCTGGAGATCAAATTCTTTAGAAGCTACAAGAAGATGATCAAAAATATCTGCCTGAATCTGCTCAAATTTTTCCCATTTAGAATCGTTTGCAAAACAATATATTTCCATAGGAAGACCCTGCGTGGTGATTTCTAACTGACGAACCATGATCGGGCTTTCTTTATCGATTTCAGGATCATTTTCCAGATACTTTTGGGCATAATATCTGAACACACCAATATTTGTGAGTTGTCTTCCGTTGATAATTTTATTTTTATGCTCTATCTGTTCTTTTTCTTTTACAATTTCATTTATTTTTTTATCCAGATACCCTGAAATTAGATTAATCTCTTTTAAACGTTCAATTTCTTCATCATGAAGGAATTTAAAAGAATTGATATTAAAAAAAATAGATTTTTTTATTCTTCGGGTATTGGATTCTGACATCACCTGAAGATTTTTTATCTCGGTGGTCAGTAAATCATACGTTGGAATGGATGATATGGTTTTATCAAAATTAGAAATTTTGGTAGTCAGTAAACTGATATCTAAAATATTTCCTTCAATATTATATTTCGGAATCCCAATCCAGTCGCCAACTTTAAGGCTTTTAGAAGTTGCTACGTGTATGCCGGTAACAAATCCCAAAATAGTATCTCTGAAGACCAAAACCAAAACTGCGGTGATTGCACCTAAACTTCCAACAATGGTGGTGCCTTTAATTCCGAAGATCACACAAATACCTACAATCGAAAACATAAAAATACCCATAATTTTTACAGTCTCCGATATCGCATTGATTGCCATCACTTTATAATAATCCTGCTTGATGGTAAAGTAATTCCTGAAAGCCGTCAATGATCTGTAGAGCATCCCTGCAAGAATGAGAACCAATCCCAGATTCACCAATCTGTGTAATAAAACATTGGTTTTTACTAATGCTCCCACAAAGATAGATTCGTGAAGCGATGCAACAATAATTAACGAAATAAAATGTGCTACAGAATTGGTAATCCTGGATTGATAAATAGATTTTATAATTGGATATTTCTGCTCATTTCTAAAAAGACGGAAAACATTTCTGATAACATATTTCAGAATAAAATCAATAACTAAAAATATTGCCAACAGCAAAGCCAGTTTCACGATGATATGGAAAACCCAGTCAAGCCCCGTAGGAGAAACTTTCGTAATATAAATATAAAGCTGTTCACTCGTTTCCTGAAAAAAACTTTTAGTGTCTTTTATTTCGTCTTTCATTAGTGCGAATTTATGAAATTCATTAAGATCAATAGCCCATGAACATTGATAAAAACCCTTGTCCGCTCTCAAAATTATATAAAATAATTCAAAAAATTAGATTAAAAACAAATAATTTCACAAACATTTAGTAACTTAGCCTATAATAACATAAAAACTAATTCTTATGCAAAAACTCAATCTTTTATTCATCTTTATTTTATTGATGTTTTCCGTATCGTGTAGCTCAGATCCGTACACGACCACAGAGGTAGTTACAGAAAATGTTTTAAAAACAGGAAAAGTTTCCGGCAGAGTGATGTCTCAGAATGGTGCAAAACCAATTGGGGGCGCATCAGTCTTTACATTTGATGACAAGTACAAAATTTATCACACCAACTCAGATTCGGATGGTAATTTTATTTTGGAAGCACCGGAAGGAAACCACACCATTTATATCCAGACCGGAAATGGAAGCAACTTCCGCACAGAAGTTACAGCCAATATCAAAAATAATGAAACTGTAAATCTTGAACTGACACAAACAAAACTGACACAGGTTGCCAAAATAGCCTATGTAAAAGGGAATTACGATAAGATCGAAACCATTATCCAGAATCTTGGATATACAGCAACCGAGATTACCCATGCAGACCTCGCCAATATCAACACTTTAGCGCAGTATGATATTCTTTTTCTTAACTGCGGTTCCAGAAAATACAGTCAGTTTTCTTCTATTTATCCTCTGATAGAAACCAATTTGGCAGTTTTTGTAGCCAATGGAGGCAGCGTATATGCATCAGATTGGGATGTTTCTTATCTGGTAGGTGGAAATGACAACACCAATAACTGCTCTCTTCCCGGCGGATTTGTACCAGACACAAAATTATGCTCAAAAAATATAGGATCTGCAGGGCAGGTTGCCGGAACTGTAAACAATGCTGCCTTGGTAAGCGCTTTAGGATTCAACAGTTTAAATATAGATTATGATCTGGGAGCCTGGCAAAAAATCATCAGTTATGATGCTGCCTACTGGGAAGTTTTGGTGAAAGATGCAGCAACTAATGATCCGTTAATGCTGAGAACCAACCAATTTACCAGCACCAACGTTCCAACAACACCTATTGGTAATGCACCCAATTTACAATACACAACCATTTGTGTAACCCTTCAGAGCAACATTCAAATTACCATTAGTGTTCCTCAAATTGCGGTGCCTTATCTTATTGCGCTGGGAGCAACATTAGGAACTTGCTCAGGAGCTTCAGGAAGTGGGTATATTTATTATACAACTTTCCATAATCACGCTACTGGAAATATCGGAAATGCAGGAGTCATTCTGCAATACGTAATTTTAAACTTGTAATATTCGGCTTAAAAATTGATGATGTGAAAGTGACTTCTTGTAAGTCACTTTCTTTTTTAAATTTAAAATTAACTATGGATCATTCGCTTATCTCAATTTTATGTATTATTCTTCTAATTCTCGGGATTCTCGGTACTTTTTTACCGGTATTACCTGGTTTAGTTTTAAGTCTAGCCGGTTTACTGATTTATAAATACGGAACAGATGCAGACCTTTCCATGATCTATATTTGGGCTTTCGTGATCCTGTCATTAGTATCAGTAATTTTAAGTTATGTAATTCCTGCAAAGACCAACCGAAAGTATGGCGGAACCCGTTGGGGAAGCATAGGCTCTGTTATTGGAACGATTGTCGGAATTTTTATACCCATTCCGCTTGGGTTTTTGGTAGGAATGTTTGCCGGAGTTTTTATAGGTGAACTATTGCACGACAGCAAAGACATGAATAAGGCACTTCGCTCTACCAAGGGTGCATTCATAGGATTTATTTATGGAACAGGCTTCAGTTTGGTGGTAGGAATTGCAATGCTGATGGTTGTCGTTTTAGATATGATTAACTTTATTTAAAGATATGTTGTACAAAATAATCATTTCAGGTTTCGCTGTTTTACTTTTAGCCAATTGTAACGCTCAGAAAGATTCAAAAAACACCGAAAAAGTGACTGTTAAAAATTCTGATATTAAAAACATTGAAGGTAAAGTCATCTACTTCACAGAAGGAGAAAATAAATTCCTGAAAGAATATGAAATGAACATTACTTTCAAAAACATTTCAGAAGACAGCCGCTGTCCGGAAGGAGTTACCTGCGTTTGGCAAGGAGCTGCCGTTGCAAATATTGAGTTTTTGGGAACTTATACAAGACCCATGACTATACCATTAGCAACGACTGAAAATGCTGGACGAAATTACCACAAATCAACTGTTTTTAACGGATATACGATTTCTTTGGTTGAAGTAAATCCTGCTCCGAGTGCAGGAGAAGGAGCAAAATCACTGGCCGGAAAATACAGAATAGGAATCGTAATCTCAAAAGATGGAGAAAATTCTACCAATCGATAGGTTTTTTGCCTTTCGAAGTTAAATATTCATTAATTTTTGAAAAAGGCTTGCTTCCGAAAAAACCTTTATAAACAGAAAAAGGCGAAGGATGTGCAGACTTTAAAATAAAATGCTTAGCCGGATCAATGAGTTCGGCTTTTTTCTGCGCAAATGCTCCCCACAAAACGAAAACCACATTTTCTTTCTTCTCTGAAATTTCTTTAATAATATAATTGGTAAATGTTTCCCAGCCTAAGTCTTTGTGAGAATTCGGAGAATGTGCACGAACTGTTAATGTCGCATTTAATAATAAAACACCCTGTTTTCCCCAATCATCCAATTCTTTTGATGTTCTTTCAATTCCTAAATCACTTTTTAGTTCAATAAAAATATTTTTCAGTGAAGGCGGTGCAGTTACCTGTTCGGAAACAGAAAAGCACAAACCATTTGCCTGAAAATCATTATGATAAGGATCTTGCCCAATAATTACAACTTCGACATTATTAAAAGGAGTAATTTCCAATGCTCTGAAAATCTGTTTTTTTGGCGGGAAAACTTTTGTGGTTGCGTATTCCTGTTTTACTTTTTCCCAGAGATTGGTAAAGTAGGGTGTGCTTTTTATTGGGGCTAGAATTTCTGTCCAAGTCATGTGTCTAATATTTATTAATTGCTTTTATTTCGTCAACATAATCATATCCGAGAATGCCTTCAGCTAAAGTTAACTCAACAACTTGATTGTCTGAGATTCTCTCGTAAAATTCTTCATCAATACTTAATCTCTCATTCTTATCAAATTTAGTTCTGATAAATATTATATAAGATTTACCACCTTTTGAACCATTACTAATATACTTTTTATTTATTTCAACTCTATCTTTTTTGTCGGCAGAAATTGGAAATCTATAATTAATGAAAATACTTAATGAAGGTATTAAAAGTAGAAAAAAAATGCTAAGACTCAGAATATTATTTCTTTTTGTTTTGTCATTATTAAAATTATAATAAAATGATAATATATATACTGTAGAGCTGCTAAAAATAAGACTTGCAAAAGCAGATTTACAAAATAACTCATACCCACCAATCGTATTTTCAAAATACCCGTCAAATATCAAAATCATAAAAAGAGGTATTAAAAATATCCATTCAAAATTTTTAGTTTTTCTTTTATCTAATTTCTTAGAACTTAATTTCAGAATTAAATTTGATAAGGTATATGATAGTAAGACGAAAATTGGCAAAGAAATAAACATGTACCCAAAATCCTTCACTGAAAAAAGGAGAATGAGAATACTTATTAAAATTGCTACAATATTTTTCGCCATTTAAGTTTATATAAAATTTTATCAATTCTTTTTCTTCAAACTAAAAACCAAATTCTCCGGAAAACCCTCATCATTTCTACCCTCTTCCAAAACAAAATTATGTTTCAAAAGAAGTCCTTTCGAATTTTCGTTAAACTTATTAGTCATTGCAACAATCTTCTGCAAATTTAATTCATTAAAACCATAATGTACAACTGTAATCAAAGCTTCAGACATGATTCCTTTTCTGTGAAATTCAGGCAATAATTCATAACCGACTTCTGCTTCTTTTCTATCATCAGAGAATTTCCAGAGACAAATGGTTCCAATGAGATTAGGTTGCTCTTTTCGTGAAATTCCCCAATAGAAAGTTTCGTTATTTTGAGTTCTTTTCTTAATGGTTAAAATAAAATCCAGCGCATCATAATTTGTTTTTGGCGGAATCCTTTTTACAAATTGGTTGACCACTTCATTGCTTCGAATCTTTAAAATATCGTCAACATAGCTTTCGTCAATCGGCTTTAAAATTAATCTTTCAGTTTGCAATTTCATATTTCAAATGTACTGAAAACCAAAATAACTCCTGTACACTTTGTCATCCCGTAGGGATCTCAACCAGAATCTTACCAATCTATTTTCTACTACTAAGCTTAGATCCCTCCGGAATGACAAACTTCGTGGTAAAAATTTGACTTTAAAAAAACTACTATATTAACTTTTGAAATTTTTGTGGTTAAATAAGATCTAAAAAAACTCATTTTCAAAAACCACAACATCACATTCACATTTTCTCACTAAATTTGCACTGTGTATATAAATAAAGCAGATTTAAACGAATTAGAATTTCCGGCATTGCTTGCGGAAATTGCACCTTTTGCCTACTCTCCCAAAACGAGAGAAAAAATCCTTGAGCTTCGTCCGATGAAAATTGATGAAGCGGAACTTTCGCTGAAAAAAACTTCAGAATATCTGTCGAGTTTTGAAAGCTCAAATGCGATTCCGTTTGATGAATATGAAGATATTGAAAGTGAGTTGAAATTGATGCTGATTGAGAATTACCGTCTTGAAAATGCAGCTTTTATCAAAATAAAAACCCTTACCGAACAAATAGGAAAACTTCAGAAGTTTTTCCCGACCATGCCCGATACGTTTCCGAATTTGATGAAGGAAGCTTCTGTTTTGGAATTCAAAAAAGAAATTATTGATAAAGTTGACAAAGTTTTCAATCGTTTCGGTGAAGTAAAAAGTGAAGCATCCCCAATTCTGAAGTCATTGCGAGCGGATATGCAGGTGGCGAAAAAAGCCATTCAGGAAAATTTCAACCGGGTACTGTTTAATTACAGCCAGAGCGATTTTCTGGATGACATCCGCGAAAGCATCATTGAAGACCAAAGAGTTTTAGCAGTAAAATCTGCATATAAAAAAAGAGTTCCGGGAAGAGTTTTAGGGCTCTCAAAAACCGGTTCTATTACTTTTATTCAGCCTGACAGTGTTGTTAAACATTATTTTAAGCTTCGTGAAGATCAGGAAGAAGAAAAGAAAGAAATTGACAAAATCCTGCGACAGCTTACGGCAGAACTGGCCATTTTTCAACCCCAACTCTGGAGGTATCAGGTTTATATTTTTGATCTTGATTTAACGAGAGCTAAAGCTAAATTTGGTGAACTGGTGAATGGTGTTTTGCCTAAAATCAACCGTCACAAAACTTTAAAGCTAAGAGATGCCTTCCATCCTTTATTATGGTTAAGAAATAAGGCTGAAAACAAGACCATTTTCCCACAGACATTAAGCTTAACGGAACACAACAGAATCATCTGCATTTCCGGGCCTAATGCAGGTGGAAAATCCATTACTTTGAAAACGGTCGGATTGCTTCAGCTGATGATCCAAAGCGGAATTTTAGTTCCTGTGCATCCCAAATCTGAAATGTTTTTCTTTGAAAAAATCATGACAGACATTGGGGATAATCAGTCGATAGAAAATCATCTTTCGACATACTCATCCAGATTAAAGAAAATGGGCGGAATCATCCGCGAATCTAATCCTGATACCCTTTTATTAATTGACGAATTCGGAACAGGTTCTGACCCGGAACTGGGTGGTGCTTTGGCAGAAAGTTTTCTTGAGTTTTTCTATGATAAGAAGAGTTTTGCTATTATTACGACTCACTATACCAACATTAAAATCGTAATCGAAGAACTTCCGAATGCACAAAATGCAGCAATGCTTTTCGATGAGAAAACCCTGGAACCGATGTATAAACTGGAAATCGGACAAGCCGGCAGCTCATTCACTTTTGAGGTGGCCGAAAAAAATAAAATTCCGAGATTTATCATTCATTCTGCAAAGAAAAAAGTAGAACATGACATCGTCAATTTAGATAAAACCATTGTAAAACTTCAGCAGGAAAAATTTGAAGTCGAAAAACTAAAAACTGATCTTGCCGAAAGAAAAGGTTCTGTAGAAGACAAACGTGATCATCTTCAGAAATTGAACGAACAGCTACAGCAGAAGCTTTTTAACTTCCAGAAACTGTATGAAGATGAACACCGAAAGCTGCAATTCGGGAATAAAATTGAATCATTTATCGAGAGTTATATTAAAGGAAAATCGAGAAAAGATGTGGTGAAAGATTTTGTAAAAATTCTTGAACAGGAAAAATTCAGAAAAATCGGAGCTGATAAGGACGAAACAAAACGTCTGCAGGTGGTAAAAAGAAAAATCACCCAACAGCTTAAAAAGGTAGACATTATCGATAAAATAAGCGAAACCAACGATAAAATTGAGGAAAAACGCAAAACCGACCGTGCAGTCTGGATGAAAATCGGACAACGCGTTCGTATAACCGGAAGTACGAGTGTAGGAACCATAGAAACAATTTCTAAAAATAAAGTTACTGTGAATTACGGAAGTTTTAAAACCGTTATCAGCGCTGAAGAATTAGAGAGAATTTAAAAATTGATGATTAAAAACAAAAGAGAGTATGTTGTGCGACACTCTCTTTTTTGATTTATTTATTGATGATCTTAGTCAATTTTCATTCGTTTTGTTCTAAGTTGAAGGATCAGTTATTTTATGATAAATTAAATTTCTTTGATTTTAATTTTGTATTGTCAAAAAAAACCATATATTTGCACCCACAAAAAACAAGGTAAAACTTGTATTTAGATGACCTTTAATCGGGGCGTAGCGTAGTCCGGTCATCGCGCCTGGTTTGGGACCAGGAGGTCGCAGGTTCGAATCCTGCCGCCCCGACTGTTTTAGTAATTTCGTAAAATTACAAATGGGTGCGTAGCTCAGCTGGATAGAGCATCTGCCTTCTAAGCAGACGGTCTCAGGTTCGAATCCTGACGCGCTCACTAAAAAAGAGAAATCAAATGTTTGGTTTCTCTTTTTTATGTATATGTACTTCTCTTACACACTTACTCAAATTTATTTATACCGTTTAAAATCCTGTGGTCCACAGTTGGTTATTTAAAGTAAATCTACTTATTATAAAATCGTCTTGATGCTCTTTGAATCCTTGCTTATTTTTGAGATCATCTACAATTTCGTTAGCATTACTTTCATTTAAAAACACTCCAATTATTCTTTCATCATCTAAAAAGGTATGAATTGTGTAGGTGTGACTTATTTGAAAAACACATTGTAAATTCAATTCTTTTATTGATCTGCTCTCTCCTGTAATAACATCTAATTCGCTTAAATAATCTCTTCCAATTTCTCCTATAACATTACTAAATCCATCTTGCCAATGAATTTTATCCACGTGATATTTCCTAATAATCAATCCTTTAGGGTAGATTCTAAATCCAGGAAGGCTCAAAGCATTTTCTTTTGCTTCTTTCAGCTTTACAATATCATCAAAATATCCTAAAAACTTACTGTTACGGTGAGTTTTATCTGTATAAACATGCTCAAGTGCATAGACAAAGTAATTCATAATTTTAATTTAATAAAAACGAAAACCACCGTAAATATACAGTGGTTTTAGAATTTATTAAGAAATATTATTTCAACTTACACAATCTTTAACCCAACATCTTTTTGAGATATACATTAACTTTAAGATTTTTCTTGTTAGCTTCTCATTCCGCACATATTTACCGACGCCAACTCTATATACGACGCCATTTGAATAGGTGAAAATCATATCAGTCTTTTTTCCACTTAAAAATATTTCTAAATATCCATAATTATGACTGATCATGATGTCTTCTCCCTCTGAGAAATTATTGATTGTTTCACAAATAAATATTCGATCTTTACTTTTTACTTCCAAATAATCAATTCCTCCATTTTCTGCATACCATCTATTTTCTATTTGAATACTTGAATTTTCGCAATCTAATATAGTTTTTTCACATCCAGTCAGAGAAATAAGAAGTAATATAAAAAATAAAGAAACGACCCTAGCCTTCATGTTTAAATTACTTCAGTTTATAAGAACTTCCATCCCAAAGATAGGTTTTAGAAAAATGTTTGGTTTTCTCTTTATCATTTTCATCCTTTTCCATCTCTTCCATTTTAAAGATAAAAGCATTTGCAATTCCGCCTTTATCGTTTGGGAAAATAAATTCTTCACTATGATGATAGACATCCGCATCTCCAACGTTCATCAACTGCGGAAGAGCAATCAGTTTTTTATCTTTAAACAGGACATATTGGTCGTAACCAGCAATTCCGCAGGCTTCACCTGAAACGGTAGCTTTTAAAGTAAAATCAACATTCTTAAGTTGATGACTGCTTTCAATAATGAAAGATCCATAACTGAGACTTTCTCCTGCGCCAGTTTCAAAGAAAACCTCATCTGTTAATTTATTTCCTGTAAGCATTTTTATACTCGCTATATTTTGTTTGTAGGTCTGCTTAAATTTTTCATCTTTCTTATCAACAGTTTTTGAAATTCCGAAAAGAAAATCGTATCCATTTTTATTTCTGAAACCTATACAAAGATTTCCACCCCAAACGTAGCCTTTTGAAGTTTGATTTCCTTTTTGATAAGAAACTTCGTACCAGTTTGCGGCTCTTTCTCCCAACTGTAATACCGTCTCATCTTTTTTAAGAATAAGAATTTGTTGATTGGCTTGTAATGAATCTAAAATCTGAGAATTTACATTCGGTAATTGCCTCACTCTCGTAGACTCAGTGAAAATTTTCTGCGTTTTATTTTCTTCAAAACTGAAAACTCCGTTGGGATAAATTTCTTCCTGTGCAGAAAAAAAATGCATCAGAAATACCGAAAGAAAAATAAAAATAGATTTCATAGCAGCTTTACATTTATTTTTTTTCCAAAAGTAAACTCACCCATTCTTCACGCTGCAATTTCTTTTTCAGTTCTAAATTATTTTCTTCACAAACTTCCATAATATCATCCACATCAAAGAAGCACAATCCTGAAAGTAATAATTTTCCGCCATCATTTAAAACAGAAACGTACGTCGGAATATCTGAAATCAGAATATTTCTATTGATGTTGGCTAAAATAACATCATAATTTTCGTTTCCTAAATTATCCGCAGTTCCCTGTTCGATATCCAATTCAACACTGTTTCTCACTGCATTTTCTTTGGAATTTTCTACAGACCATTCGTCGATGTCAATTGCTTTGGTATCTCCGGCTCCGATTTGTTTAGCATAAATTGCCAAAACCGAAGTTCCGCAACCCATATCCAGGATTTTTTTGTCTTTAAAATCAATATCCATCATTTGCTGAATCATCAAATGCGTTGTCGGGTGATGGCCTGTACCAAAAGACATTTTTGGCTGAATGATAATCTCATGCATTCCTTCTACAGATTCATGAAATTCTGCTCTTATTAAAACTTTATCATCAATGTTAATCGGTTCAAAATTCTTTTCCCATTCTTCATTCCAGTTGATGTTGGGCATTTCGGTGAAGGTATATTCAATTTTTACTTCTTCATTTTGAAAGAGCGGCAAAGCTTTCAAATCTTCTTCTTTAAAAAGATCTTTCTGGATATATCCTAAAATACCGTGAATTTCTTCTGTAAAACTGTCGAAACCTATTTCAATAAGCTCCGCCATTAAGATATCGCTCCAGGGTTGAAGAGGTTGTACTTTAAAATTGAATTCCAAATAATTTTGCATGTGAGTAATTTGGTGCAAAAATAAAACTACTTTTTTGATTTGTCGTCATTTTTGTCATTCCTAGGAATCCAGACTCAAATCTTTTTTAGATAAATTAATACACACTTTGCTTAGATTCCTACGGAATGACAAACTTTGTATTTTTATTTAATATTTGAGATTAATTATGTAAGCATCAAAAAAGCGAACCGAAGTCCGCTCATATTTATCATTGTAAAACTAATTTCTAATATTTAGTTTCTAACTTCTATTCTAAGGATTGGTTGAGAAAATAGATCCGTTAGCAATCAATGCACGTCTGTTCATTTTCAGAATATCTCTTACCCATTCTGCAAAATCTTCCGGCTGAAGCACTTTATCGGGATTTCCGTCTGTTAAACCACCTTCAATACTCATATCTGAAGCAATTGTACTTGGCGTTAAAGTAACCACACGAATGTTTTGTTTTCTCCATTCTGCCATCATTGATTGTGACAGAGAAACTACTGCTGCTTTTGAAGCTGCGTAAGCTGACATATTTGCACCGCCTTTCAAACCTGCCGTTGATGCTACATTAATGATATCGCCTTCTCCTTTTTCTTTAAGGAAAGGATATACTGCTTTTGCTGCATAATATACTCCAAAAAGATTGGTCTTTATTACCTGTTCCCAGGTTTCTGACGGCATATCTTCGATGCTTCCGAAGTCACCAATTCCGGCATTGTTGATAAGAATATCTACACCACCAAGTTGTCCGGCAATAGATTCAATTCCTGCTTTTACATGAATTTCGTTATCAATACTAAAAACTGCATACGCTGCTTTTACCCCTAATTTTTGGATTTGATCAACAGTCATTTTAAGATTCTCTTCATTTCTTCCTGTGATTCCTATGTTTACTCCTTCATTGGCAAGGATCAAAGCAACCGCTTTTCCCAGACCTTTACCACCACCTGTGATGATGGCATTTTTTCCTTTTAAATTCATTACATCAAATTTTACAGATGCAAAATTACAAAACCATTTTTTTAAACAAGTGTTTATATTTTCGATTTATCAACATTGAATTATCAGGTTCTTCTATAACACAAAACCAACTTACTAGAAGTTGGTTTCTGAAAGTAATCTATGAATGAAAATTCAGATTAAGGGATTAAAATTGACTCTTCTACCTGAAAGTCTTCTGAAGCTGAGAATTTATTTCCGTACATATCAGAAGCTCTCACGTCTACTTTGTGCTTTCCTAAAGTAAGTTTATTGGTAAAACCTCCCATCCAGATATGCTTTGAGTTTTCAGGATTTGAAGGTCTTCTTCCCGGAAAAAGCTTTTCTGTTGTGTCCCACTTAAAAACTGATTGAGCAAAGTTAGGATCAATGGTTTCGGTATATTCCATATCTTTCCATTCTCCATTGTCGATTCTGTATTCTACTTTGTCTTTTTTGCTTCCCATAAAGAAGTTTGCTAAGATTTTAGCAGATGTCTTTGATGGATGAGGAATAACATTGGGAACATACAACTGAATCTGATAGTCTTCCGGTTTTCCGGCAGTTTTGTATTTAACTTTGTACTGGTTATCATTAAAACTGATAAAAGAATATCCTTTTGCTGTACCGTCTCTCATTGTAGAAGTAGGCAATCCTATATCATCGGAAGTTCCTGACCACCAGTCTCCGCAGGTGGTTCCTACGTTGTACTCATGCAAATCTTTTGCGTTATTCCAGCCTTGTGGTTTCCCGTAGAAAATCTGCTGTTGAATGTGCGTGTGAGCAGACAGCAATAAAGCATTCTGAAATGGGGAAAGCGCATCAAATAATATCTGACGGTCTGCATTTCTGAAATTATCTTCATTATTATGTTCCAATGGAATATGGAAAGAAACCACAACCAGTTTATTCTTATCAACTAATTTTAAATCATTCTGAATGAACTGAATCTGATCTTCACGAAATCCGCCCCAATACCCCTTTCCGTCTCTCGGATCTGGATAAAGGATATCGTCTAACACTAAGAAATGAACGTTCCCGTAATTGAAAGAATAATTTGCCGGACCGAAATTGGATTCGAAAGTTTCGTCTGAAAACTGATCTTCCTGAGCATCATAATTCATATCATGATTTCCCATTACGTTGTACCAAGGCAGACCGATTTCTTTCATCACATCAGCGTAAGGTTTCTGCAAGCTTAAGTCATCACCAACCAAATCGCCCAAACTCAAACCAAAAACAGCGTTTTTCTTGTTGTTTTTAACTTCATTTACAATAGATCTTTTAAAATAATCCAATTGTTTTTCTGTGTAAGGTTGCGGATCTCCAAAAACTAAAATGTCGAAGTTTTTGCTTTCACTCTGCTTATTCAGGGCAAAATTTAATTCTTTCGGAAGCGTTCCTGTCGGGGCTGTACCTTTATATTTAAAATCTGAAGGTGAACCTTTTGGTTTGTACTGATAAAAATACTGAGGAAGATTATTAGAATTCAAAGCAGACCTAAATCCTGAAGGCTTGATGACAAAAATCGTCTGGTTTTCCTGAACCGGCAAACTGTATTTTCCGTTTTTATCGGTTAAAACAACCTGAGCTCCATTAGAAACTGCTACATTTTCTATTCCTTTTTCGCTTTTTTCTTTCTTCTGATTGTTATTGGCGTCTTCATAAACATACCCTGAAATGGAAGTTTGAGAAAATGCCATTGCCGAAATTAATAAACACGGCATTAAAAATTTTATATTCATTTTACTTTTAGATTATTGATTGAATTAATTACTGATTCCACCAGTTGATAACGTTGATATTATCACCACCTATCGACTGTACTGCAGCCTGATAATTGTTTGTGTTAAGAATCTTGGTTTGAACGGGATACATCAGTCTTTGAGGTAATTTCCCATCATTTAGCAACCCATTGTTATTAGGAAGCACCGGAAAACCTGTTCTTCTTTTCTCATACCATTGCTGCTGATCTACAAAGAAAAGAGCAACATATTTCTGAAGCATAATTCTTTGTAAAGAACCATTATATGCAACATTTGGATTGGTAAAATAGTTGGCAGGAACCACACCTCCCCATTGTTCTACAGCAGCCTTTACTCCGTTTTCGTAGAAAGTCTGTGCGCTTCCTGAGATAATTCCTCTCTGGACAAATTCGGCAAGCGTCAATTGAAGCTCGGCATAAGGATAAATAAGAATTTTGAGTGGTGCTTTTGCCAAATTCTGATTCATATTGGATGGCTGATAAGTAAATACTGTTCCCGGAGCATATCCTGCAGGAGCGCCTTTATAACCAAGATTTGCATTGGTGGCTATATCTTTAGCCTGAGAAAAGAAAGTAGCCATTCTAGGATCGTTATTACTTTTCAGTGTTTCCACAAAAAATTCTGCTGCGGCTCTTCCTGTTGTGAAATCCTGAGGTCGCGCAATTGGTGGTAAAAGCGGTGCAACACCCGTAATATCTAAACCTGCTGTATCTGCATTACTCGTCATCAAGGGATAGGTTGTAGGATTATTGACAATCTCCTGAATTTTACCATATACATCAATTTCACCGTTTTTCTTTAAAATTCTACCCAATAATCTTAATGAAAGCGAATTACAAAACTTTTTCCATTTAACAACACCAGCAGCAGAAGTGTTTGCACCAAAGAATAAGTCTGCATCTGAAATTGTTTGTGTGGTTACAAATAAAGAATTTGCGGTTTTTAAATCTGCCAGAAGTTTGATGTAGATGTCTTTTTGTTTATCAAATTTCGGTTGGGTAATTCCCTCTTCAACACGTGAAGCTTCACTGAATGGAATGTCACCAAAAGTATCGGTAAGATTTGCAAACATCCATGCATTTAAAACTAACGCAATAGCCTGATAGTTTTTATCACCCTGCTGTGTTGCAAAGTCATACATCTCTTTGTTTTGCTTTAGCCATTTGTAAGAAGTATTCCAATAAGAATTTCCTGTAGTTTCTGTGATGTAATATCTGCTGAGTGAGTTTCCTTCATTAGGAAAGTCGATAGAAACCTGCATGATATCAAAAGTGAAATTATTAGCTCTTGTGTAAGCATTGGATGCCATGTTATATTGTATCGGCATCAGAAGACTTCCCGCTGTGGGAGTATTGATTTTGCTGGTGTCTGTATTTATTTCTTCGAAAGATCTGTCGCAAGAAGTAAGCATTGCAGCGGCTATAAGAGCTACGCAGAATTTTGAAATGTTATTTTTCATGATTTTTTCTTTTTTAAAATTTAGCATTCAGTTGTATACCCACAGTTCTTGCTGTTGGCAATTGACCCACTTCAACACCCGGTGTGATAGAAGAATCGTTAAGCGTAGCAGCTTCCGGGTCGAAAAGTGGAAAATTTTTAGTCCACATCAATAGATTTCTTCCGTATAAAGAAATACTCAGATTAGACATTTTAAGAGATTTCACCATATCCTGTGGAAAATCATAGGTAATGGTTGCTTCTCTCAATTTTAGAAAAGTAGCATCAAAGCTGTTGGTTTCTATATTGGCTCTTCTGTAATAATCTCCATAATAAGTGTGAAGGGCAACTGCTTTGGTATTGGCAGAAAAACTACCATTCGAATTCTGAACAACACCAACACCTACGAAAGTTCCATTCGGATTGTCTCTTCCCGGCAAAGTATTTTCAAGCTTACCCTGTTCAGACATTTTGTGATGAGATTGAGAATATACCATTCCTCCGTATTGACCATCTAAACTGAATGAGAAAGAAAAGTTTTTATATTTGAATGTGTTTTGTAAACCCCCTCTCCATTTGGCATAAGCGTTTCCTACATATTCTATTTTTGTAGATTTTGCCGTTAATCCGTCCGAACCGTAAATTACCTGACCATCCGGTGATCTCTGTAATTTTGCTCCGTACATATCTCCTAAAGATCCTCCCACTACCGCATTAAAGAAAACTACCCCCCCTACAGAAGACATAGTGTAAGGCTCTCCGTCAAATTCTTCCGGTAACGAAAGAATTTTATTTCTGTTCATGGACCAGTTGGCATTCACATTCCATGAGAAATTTTTAGTCTTGATAGGATATGCTCCAAGTGTCATCTCTATACCTCTGTTTCTCACTTCACCGGCGTTGATAATTCTGGTAGAATATCCGGTTTCTATCAATGTAGGAACAGGAATAATCTGGTTATCTGTATTACTCTGATATACCGTAACACCGTATGTTACTCTATTTTTAAGAAAACTGAAATCCATCCCCGCTTCAATGTTGGTATTCATTTCAGGTTTTAGATTGGGATTAAGGTAGACAGAGGCAATTTCAGCAGAATTATTAAAATCACTGGCATTATAAGTCTGTATTAAATTATAAGGATCTGTATCGCTTCCTACCATAGACCATGAAGCTCTCAGTTTCCAGAAGTTAAAATTGTTTGATTTTAAATTAAATAGATCTGAAAGGATAACTGATGTAGCTGCCGACGGATAAAAATATGATCTGTTGGCTTTGGGAAGGGCACTACTCCAGTCATTTCTTGCAGTAAGATCCAAAAACAATACATTATCATAATTTAAAGAAGCTAAACCGTACAAGCTATTCATTTCTTTATCTCTTGGCTGAGGTACTCTTGTAAGCAAAGAAATACCATTAGTAAGTTCGTACAGACCAGGAATTTTTAATCCTGTAGCTCGGTAATCATATAAATTATACTCATTGTATCGAAGGTTACCTCCTGCAGATGCATTGAAACCAAATTTTCCGAAATTATTTTTGTAACTGAATAAAACATCTGTATTGAATTCAGAATTTTTAATGTGTTGCTCTCTATAATATCCCTGAAGATAATTGGCAGAACTGTACGGTCTTTTTGTTGTTCTCAGTTCATCTGTAAGCTCAATCCCTGAACGCAACATCACATCAAAATTCTTGGCAAATTTGTAATTGGCAGTTACATTTCCTGTAATAAATTTTTTATCTAAACCATTGAGCATTTCGTATGCAATCAAATATGGATTATCTATAAAAGAACTGAACGGATGTATCTGATCGATCTGATCTTGCCCTTTCTTCCAGATCGGTCTGTACCACTGCAAATCTACGTTCGGATTCTGAAAAATCATGAAATAAGAAATTGACTGATTGTTGTATCCTGTCGCAGGCAGATTATCACTTTTGGTATTGTTGTATGCAAACTTGGTTACAATATGAAGTTTATCGCTTGGATGATGATCTACAGATAAAGCACCATTAAATCTATCGAAACCTGTATTGGGCATCATCCAGTTATTTTTGGTGTAATTTAATGATGCCCTGAAAGCTGTTTTTTCGGTAGAACTTTCAATTGACAAATTATTGGCATAAGTAGTTCCTAGTTCCCAAAAATCTTTTATATTATTTTTATAAGGCTTCCATTCTTGTCTCTGAAGGCTTTGTCCTTCTACGGTCGGATCGTATTGAAAATAAGACTGTCCGTTAAATTTTGGACCAAAAGCACTACTCGTAGAACCGGTATTTACACCATCTGGAGAAGCTTGGTAAGAATAATAAAACTGTCCTGCGGTATTTTTCTGTAAAGTTCCCTGTCCGTACTCGTACTGATAATCCGGCCAATGCAAAACAGAATCAAAACTTGTATTAGAATTAAAAGTAACTGATACTTTACCGTTTTTAGATTTTCCTGATTTTGTGGTGATCATGATGGCACCATGCATTCCTCTAGAACCATACAATGCTCCTGCAGTAGCACCTTTAAGCACTGTTACAGATTCTATGTCATCAGGATTAATGCTGTTAAAATTATTACCAAAATCTACAGGAAGATCACCACCGGTTCCTGCTCCATATGCAGCATTTCCTGTTCCGGTGTTTGTACCTCCCAAAGGCACACCATCTACAACAATTAAAGCCTGATTGTTATCTAAATTCATAGATGCACTTCCACGCAAAGTAATTTTTGCAGATCCTAACGGTCCCGCTCCTGCAGTCTGAATTTTCAAACCTGCTACTTTACCTTCCAAAGCTTGCGCCCAGTTGTTATTCTGTGTTTTTGTAAACTCTTCACCTTCTACCTTTTCGGCTACATATCCTAATGATTTGTCCTGTCGTTTAATTCCTAAAGCAGTTACTACCACTTCATCAATGGTCTGAATAGTGTCTTTCTTTACTTGCTGTTGAGCTGCAACATTGACGCTTATCAATCCTAGTACAGACAACATGAACAGCTTTTGAGTCTCTTTACGCATATCCTATTTTTGTTTGTGCAAAATTAGAACGCCATTATGACTAAGCTTTTAACATCACCTTAACATATTTTAAACAAATATTGAACGTCATATTAACTATTCTTTAACCAAAAACATAAGTCTCTATTAAACATTTACTTAGAATGATGAATAAAATTTAATGTATTACATATGACTTTTGAACGCTATTTTATAAAGATCTTAAATAAGTTTACTAGCAGAAACAAAAAATACCTTACAAAACGTAAGGTATTTTATTAAAAAACGATAGCAGTTTATTGGGTATTCTTTAAAACATCCGGAACATTGGTAGTGATAAACCCTATTCTTTGTTCTTTCAGTTTTTTATAAATTTCTATATCATTTACCGTCCACGAATTGGTGATCAAACCTAAACTGTTGGCTTCATTAATCCAAGTGGGATTTTTCTCAAAAATACTGTAATGATAATCGATTCCGTCTAAACCTTCGGTTTTGATTTGTTGCGGAGACAATTCTCCGTTGAGATACTGAACTTTAAATTTCGGCTCTGCTTTTTTAATTTCCTTACATATATTAAGACTGAAAGAAATAAACTCACTTTGAGATTCAAGTTTCATTTCTTTGATGGTTTTAATGGTTTTAGTCACCAATTCATCTTCCAGTTCTTTGGTTTTAGCAGGTTTGATCTCAACAATAAGCTGCAATGCTTTATCTTTTTTCCCTTGCTTCAGATAGTCTTTTAATGTCGGTAATTTTTCTCCATTAGATAATTTCACTTTTTCCAATTCTTTAAAATCAGTTTCCGAAATTTCCATTTTTCCATGATGCTCATCATGATTAATCACCAGAATGCCGTCTTTGGTCATTCTAACATCAAATTCAGATCCGTAAATTTTCAGATCCTGAGCATTTTCCAGTGCTTTCAGAGAATTTTCTGTTGTTGCGGGATTGGTTTTCCAATATCCTCGGTGAGCGATAATTTTGGTTTGTGCATTCATAAAAACTTGTGTTAAAACTGCAAACCCTAAGATAAACTTTTTCATAAATTCTAAAATATTCTTCTACATTATTATTTTTTTCAACTCAAGTGAATATCTGCAAAATTAAAAAGAGATTTTTAAGATCAGTTGAATTCTGATTAACATTTATTGAACCTAATATTAAATTTAACCATTCATTTCTCCTCAATACTTATTATTTTTGTTGAAAATAAACCCAAGCAATGCCCGAAAATAGTCAGCAAAAGATAGAACAGCTCCGAAAAGAACTTAATCAGCATAATGAAAACTATTATCTGCTGGATGAACCGAGCATTTCTGACCTTGAATTTGATTTATTATTAAAAGAACTTCAGGATCTGGAAGCTAAACATCCGGAATTTCACGATGATAATTCTCCTACCGTGCGTGTTGGCGGTGGCGTAACGAAGATTTTCCCGACCATTCAGCATCAGTTCAGAATGTATTCTTTGGATAATTCTTACGATTTTGATGACTTGGCAGATTGGGAAAAGCGAATTATCAAAACGATTGATGAGCCGGTAGAATTTGTTGCAGAATTGAAATATGACGGTGCTTCGATTTCTATTTTATATGAAAACGGAAAATTAGTTCAGGCAGTGACTCGTGGTGACGGTTTTCAGGGAGATGAAATTACTTCCAACGTTCGCACAATTTCAGATATTCCGATTACGTTGAAAGGTGATTTTCCTGAACGTTTTTTTATGCGTGGAGAAATTTATTTAACCAGAAAAAACTTCGATAAAATCAATAAACTTCGGGAGGAAGAAGGTTTAGATCCGTTTATGAATCCCAGAAATACAGCAAGCGGAAGTTTGAAAATGCAGGACAGCGGTGAAGTGAGGAAACGAAGATTGTCTTCAGTTTTGTATCAATTTGTTTCGCAAGAAACAACCGCAGAAAGCCACTGGGAATTACTTCACAAGGCTCACGATTGGGGTTTTACAATTTCGGCTCAGACAAAACTCTGCAAAAATTTAGAGGAAATAAAAGAGTTCATCAACTTTTGGGATACAGAAAGACATCATCTTCCATTTGAAATTGATGGAATTGTACTGAAAGTCAATTCATTAAAACAGCAAAGACAGCTCGGTTACACGGCAAAATCTCCACGCTGGGCAATGGCTTATAAATTTAAAGCTGAAAAAGTAGAAACCGAATTGCAAAGCGTTTCATATCAGGTAGGAAGAACAGGAGCGATTACACCTGTTGCCAATCTGAAACCGGTTTTATTGGCGGGAACAGTGGTAAAACGCGCATCACTTCACAACGAAGATATTATTAAAAAACTTGGTTTACATGAGCACGATTTTGTTTTTGTGGAAAAAGGCGGTGAGATTATCCCGAAAATTATCGGCATTAATACAGACAAAAGAACTTCCGACAGCAAAGAAGTTAAGTACATTAAAAACTGTCCGGAATGCGGAACTGAACTGATAAAACTGGAAGATCAGGCGATTCATTTTTGTCCGAATGACTTGCATTGTCCGCCACAAGTTGTGGGCAGAATGATACATTATGTTTCCAGAAAAGCTTTGAATATTGACAATCTGGGAAGCGAAACCATCGAGCAATTGTACAAAGAAAGACTCATTGAAAATCCGGCAGATTTTTATGCTTTAACGAAAGAACAGATTCTGCCTTTGGAAAGAATGGCAGAAAAATCGGCTCAGAATATTATTGACGGTATCGAAAAATCAAAAGAAATTCCGTTTGAGAAAGTTTTATTCGGAATCGGTATTAAACACGTTGGGGAAACCGTTGCCAAGAAATTGGTAAAAAATTTCAACACCATTGACGAATTGAAAAAAGCAACCGCAGAAGAATTGTGTCAAGTTGAAGACATCGGGATGAAAATCGCTGTGAGCATTGTAGATTTCTTTAATAATCCTGAAAATATTCTGATGCTTGAACGCTTGAAATCTTATGGCGTTCAGTTGGAAAAAGGAGAAAACACCAATGAAGTTTTATCAGATACTTTAGATGGTAAAACGTTCCTTTTTACAGGAAAATTATCTCTTTTCACCAGAGAATCTGCCGAAGAAATGGTAGAAAAACACGGAGGAAAAAACATTTCTGCAGTTTCTAAAAACCTGAACTATTTAGTGGTGGGTGAAAAAGCCGGAAGCAAACTGAAGAAAGCACAGGATATCGGAACGATTGAGATCCTGGATGAACAGCAGTTTTTGGATTTGATTGAATAAAAATAAAAAGACAAATAAAACGAGAATACTTCTAAAAAAAACTTTCAGAGTTAGATTTCTGAGAGTTTTTTTGTCATATTATTACTGATTCCTTCAGCTAATTCAGATAAAATGTATGACAGAAAAGTTTTTAAAAATCGCATAAATTAGCTGAAGAAATTAACTTTTCAGGATAAAAAGAATTAATGAGATTTGAAACCATGAAGTCGATCTCTAGAATAAACTTAATGAAAAATACAGATTATAGAATTATTAATTTTTAAACCTCCCAGATAACATTTTAATCACATATATTTGTTTATCTTTCACATATTTTAAAAATTATAAACTAATAACTATATGAAGAAAATTTATCTGCTATTTTTTCTTGTTGCCTTTTGCGGATTTAAAGCACAAAACATTGGATTTTACGATCAGAATTTTAAGAATAAAATTCTAAGTTCAAACCCTGGAAATCAGGTTGCAAAAAACATTGCCGGTAATTATTTTGCTGTAGATTCTAATCAGAATGGTGAGATCAGTCAGGCAGAAGCCAATGCGGTAAGTTACTTAGACATCAGCAACAGCGGTATTGCTAATATAGTCAATATAACCTCTTTCGTAAATCTCACATCGCTGAAATGCCAGACTAATAGTATATCCGGAATTCTTGATCTTACTTCCATTACAGGCTTACAGTCTGTAGAATGCCAAAACAATCAACTGACCGTACTAAAACTGACAAATCCTGTATCCATCAATGCAGAAAACAATAATATTAATGATCTTAATTTAACAAATTATTCAAGTCTAACTTATTTAAATATAAAGGGTAATTTATTCTCAAATTTCACGATCAATCATCCTCAACTTGTAGATTTTCTCGCAGAGGGAAACCCGATGAGCCAACTGAATATCACTAATGCATCGGCAAGTTTTGTGCTTCAGCCCATCACTGCATTACAGACTCTGTATCTTAACGCTTATTCGTATGCGCCACTAAATTTTGCTATTCAAAATTTCCCCAATCTTACTACCATTAACGGATCCATTTCTCCTGTAAACGGGTTATTATTACAAAACCTTCCGTCGTTAACCTATGCAAGTATAAGTGCGCCCATTAAGGTCACTGTAAAAAATATAAATCCTTCCATAAGTTCAAGTGGTCTTGCTTTTATGATTAATGAATTTCATTTGGACGGAGTTTCAAACACCGGCACTGTTCAATTAATTAATATACGTGCAAAACAGTATTATTTCAAAAATCTGACCAGCGTTACCAATTTAAAATTTGACATTGATGAGGACGCATTAGGAATTCATTTTGACAATCTTCCATTACTGACAGACTTAAAAATAGGTGGTTACTATTCTTCTACCAATACTTGTCTTGCCTTAGATTTCAGCAGTATTCCGTCTCTTAAATATCTGGATGTTGATGAGATTAGCTACAGCTCGATGAATCTTTCGAATCTTAATCACCTTAAAAAAATAACAGTGTATGCCAAAAGCTGTACACCAGCAACTTCCGCTCTTAATATTTCGAGCTTAGCACAGCTTGAGGAAATTATTATTGGCGATAATAAGCTGAAGAATCTTACAATGAATTCTCTGAACGCATTAAAAAGTATTAAACTTTATAATAACGGATCTGCTGTAATAGATATGAATGCACTTCCCATGCTACAGACTTTTCTAATGATTTCTGATGACGGAGCGAGTGGAAACCTTGTCAACAATTTAGGATTCAATAACATGCCCAGCTTGCAGACTATTGAGTTAGAACATCCTTATATAAGTTCTATCACCTTTAATAATCTTCCAAGCCTTACATTATTTAAGACTGATAATCCCAACACAAACAGCAGCAGCAGTGTCGCAGTGGCCTATAATTTTTCCAACCTTCCTTTACTGAATAAGATTATTCTTAATTTTGCTACAATAAGCACTCTTACACTTAATAATTTACCTGCTTTAAAAGATTTATCGTTTTACAAATCATTCTTTGGAACGAGTTATACATTCCAGAATCTTCCGGCTCTGGAAAATTTCAGTATTCAAAGCGGACAGTCTAATAACAGTCCTACACAATTTATGAACGATGTGTCGTTTAATAACCTCCCTGCAATTAAAAACATTTCTTTAAAAGATTTTTTCTATCTAAACAGCATCAATTTCGGGAACGTTAATACATCGCTTGAGAATTTCCATCTTAGTAATGCTGTGGCAGTGTATGGCACGCTTACAAGCTTAGCTTTTAACAATTTCCCACAGTTGAAAACACTTCAGGTAAGCAGAGCTCTTACAGGTCTTCAACTCAGCAATCTTCCCCAACTGATGACTCTGAATGTAAGCAGTAATAAATTTACAACCCTTACGGTTGCTGATCTTCCAGCTTTGCAGAATTTTACAAGTAACTACAATAACGCACCAGGAACTGGGAATTACATACTGAATTTACTGAACCTTCCCGTTCTTAAAATTGCAAATCTAAACTACAATAACGGCAGACTAAAGAGAATCGATCTTTCACAAGCACCTCAACTGGAGCAGCTTCATTTCCTGGCAAGTAATAACAGTGCACCACAAACGTTGGATTATATCAATCTGAAAAACGGCAATCCCAATCTTTTGGTTTTAAATACTGAATATTTCAAGAATATCTGTGTGGACGACGATAACGAGCGTATTCTCCTTCAGAGTTTAGATTCGAGTCTGGCAAATACTATTTTCACACCTTACTGTAGTCTGTTTCCGGCTGGAAGTAATTACAGTGTGACCGGAAATAGCAGCTATGATGTTTCTAATAACGGATGCGACATTTCTGATCCTCGATTTCCGAACTTAAAGATAAGTATCAACAGCGGCGGAGTAAACAGCACTTATATTGCCAGCCAGCAAGGGCAACATACGGTTAATTTACAGGCCGGTACTCACACGCTTACCCCTACATTAGAAAACCCCACTTATTATTCTGTTTCTCCGGCAAATGTAACTGCAAATTTCCCGACACAAGCAAGTCCGTTGTCTCAAAATTTCTGTTTAACAGCAAACGGAATTCATAATGATCTCGAAGTATTTGTGATTCCTATTACCGCTGCTGCACCTGGTTTCAACTCAAAATATAAAGTTATTTACAAAAACAAAGGAACCGCTTCGCAATCAGGAACTTTGGTTTATAATTACAATGATAATCTGATGAATTACCAGAGTTCTACACTGGCTCCAACATCACAATCGTCGGGAGTTTTAAACTGGAATTTTGCTAATCTTCTTCCATTTGAAACGAGAGAAATCACTTTAACATTTGTACTCAATACCCCTACACAAACGCCACCTTTGTCAGGCGGAAATGTTTTAAATTACACTACACAAATTAACGGTGCTACAGACGAAACTCCGCTGGATAATACGTTTACATTAAACCAAACCGTTGTAAATTCTTTCGATCCCAATGACAAAACCTGTTTAGAGGGATCTACAATCGCTTCGACACAAATTGGTGATTATGTACATTATTTAATCAGATTTGAAAATACCGGAACTGCAAACGCACAAAATATTGTAGTGAAAGACCTGATTGATACTTCGAAATTTGATTTAAGTACTTTACAGGCTTTGAACGGAAGTCATAGCTTTGTAACGAGAATTACAAATCCGAATACCGTAGAATTTATTTTTGAAAACATTCAATTACCTTTTGCCAATGCTACTAATGATGGTTATGTCGCTTTCAAAATCAAAACAAAATCTACTTTAACACTCGGTCAAAGCTTCAATAATACCGCAAACATTTATTTTGATTATAACTTCCCTATTGTTACAAATACCTATACAACTACTGTACAAAACATCTTAGGAACATCAGAAGTCAGTAATGATAAAATCGATATAAGCATTTACCCGAATCCTGTAAGCAATACTCTTTTCATTAAGTCAAAAGAAAAAATCTTAAAGGCTGAAATTTATGATACCGCAGGAAGAATTGTAAGCTCTCGAAGTGTAAATAATGATTCGATCGACGTATCTGAACTCTCCAAAGGCAATTACATGATCAGATTATATACAAAAAGTCATTTTGTAACTCAAAAATTTATTAAATATTAATTTTCTCAATTCAAAATAACCAAAAGACCGTTTATAAGACGGTCTTTTCGTTTTAGAAGGATTTTAATTATTCCTATATTCAAGATTTATTGTAATTTTATTAAAATAAATCATATAATGGATTTTCTAAAAGATCATTCTATTCAAAATGAATTGGTATTAATTTTCATTTCGGTCATTCTGGGGCTATTTATAGGTGCAGAAAGAGAATACAGAAATAAATCTGCAGGTTTGCGAACATTTATTCTGGTATGTTTCGGCTCTTGTTTATTTACGATTCTTTCAATAAAAATCGGGGTGAGCAATCCTGATCGTTTAGCCGCAAATATCATTACAGGGATTGGTTTTTTAGGAGCCGGAGTCATTTTCAAAGGGGATAATAAGATTGAAGGAATCACCACTGCTACAACTATTTGGGCAACAGCTTCTATTGGAATGGCAGTGGGTGCAGGATATGTTTATCTGTCTTTAACGGGGATGGTTTTGGTTCTGCTGATTTTGAGTTCACTCAATTATCTGCAGAATTTTATCGACAGTAATCATAAAGTCCGTGAATATAAAATCGTAGTCAAACATTTGGAAGACATTGCTTATTTAGAAAATACATTTAAAGAATATCATTTGAAATTTATCGTTACGAGACAAAAATTCAGTACAGAAAATATTACCATAAGCTGGGTTCTTACAGGAAAACATATCCATCATGATCTTTTTATCAAAAAGCTGCAAAATGACGGTAAGGTAAATTCTTATGAATTTTAAACAAATAAGAAGCTATTGTTAAAAATAAAACTCTTAATTGCTTCTGATACCCATAACTATGATTGATTTTTATTATAAAATAGCTGGAAGTACATCGTAATTACTTAATTTTGTCTTCCATAATTTATGGACGATTTAATACATTTTTATGTTTCAGTTTTGGGAATTCCCGAAGATTTGGCGATACTCCATACCGTCAAATTTGAGCGGTTAGAAATTCCAAAGAAAACAACGATTTTAAAATGCGGAGAAACCGAAGATTATTTATACTTTATATCTGAAGGGATAGTCCGTTTTTTCGTACACAAACCGCATCCTACAGAACCTCCAAAAGAAATTACGTTTTCATTCATCGTAAAAAATATGTTTTGCAGCGCATATGATTCTTTCATTACAAGAAGACCTTGTCACTACAACATTGAAACATTGAAAGACACCGTGCTTTTCAGAATTCATTATCAAGATCTTCAGGATTTGTATAAGAGTACAGAAATTGGTAATTATATTGGCAGAATTTCCGCCGAAGGACTGTATGTGAGAAAAGCACAGCGAGAGATGTCGCTTTTGATGTACAGTGCTGAAGAGAGATATTTGAATTTATTAAAATCTTATCCTGACTATGTGCTGCAAATTCCGTTAAAATATATTGCGTCCTATCTGGGAATTACACCGCAGGCGTTAAGCCGCATCAGGAAACAGATTTCTTAACATAGGTTCATTTTCAGTAATTTTTCATTTTCCTAATTTTGTCGCTACTTAAGAGGCACAAATGATGAGATCGTATTTGTAAAAATTAAGTCAGATTTTTCGAATCTAGAAGATATAAATTCCCACACCCTTTCAGAATAAAAATTCGGAAGGGTTTTCTTTTTCCCACGAAAATTAAATCCGTATTTTAGTCAAAATTTTTTTGTAATGATAAAACGTAATATTTTAATTGCCTCGGCGTTCTTCAGTTTTTCTTTTGGAATTGCTCAGCAATACGGCGGAATGTGGATTCCCACTGAATTGAATGAAAAGGAAATGAAAGATTTGGGAATGAAAATCTCCGCTAAAGATATTTTCAACACACAAAAGCCCAGTATTAAAGATGCCGTAGTACAATTCAACGGAGGCTGCACGGCTGAAATTATTTCGCCAAAAGGATTACTTTTAACCAATCATCACTGTGGTTACGGACAAATTCAGGCACACTCTACGGTTGACAACGATCTTCTGTCAAACGGATTTTGGGCCAAAAATATGGGAACTGAACTTCCCAATCCTGGCGTAACAGTTGATTTTATCGTGGATATTAAAGAAGTTACCAATCAGATTCTCGAAAACACAGACAACCTTCAGGAACCGGGACTTTCAAAGAAAATTGCTGCCAATATTGAGATTTATAAAAATTCTCAAAAAACAGAACCGTATCAGTCGATTTCTGTAAAATCGATGTATTATGGAAATAAATTTTATGCTTATGTAATTGAAACCTACAAAGACGTTCGTTTGGTAGGAGCACCGCCTCAAAGCATTGGTAAATTCGGAAGCGATACCGATAACTGGGTTTGGCCAAGACATACCGGAGATTTCTCAATGTTCAGAATTTACGCCGACAAAAACAACAAACCTGCAGAATATTCTAAAGACAACATTCCTTACGTCCCGAAACATTATCTGCCTGTTTCTATAAAAGATAAAAATGAAAATGATTTCACTTTCGTGTATGGGTTTCCTGGGAGAACTACAGAATATCTTCCTGCTATCGCCGTTGAAAAAATCATGACAGAAATTGATCCTGCAAGAATTGCTGTGCGTGATGTTGCCTTGAAAACTCTTGACGAAAAAATGCGCACCGACGATGCGACACGTATTA
The DNA here is from genome assembly GCF_979258685.1 of Chryseobacterium sp. AC405b. Taxonomy (NCBI): domain Bacteria; kingdom Pseudomonadati; phylum Bacteroidota; class Flavobacteriia; order Flavobacteriales; family Weeksellaceae; genus Chryseobacterium; species Chryseobacterium sp. AC405b. The sequence goes on along the minus strand of NZ_OZ409877.1, from coordinate 1,927,974 downwards.
AATATGCTTCAAAATTTGCTTCGGTTGCCAACTACTGGAAAAAATGGATAGGTGAAGTGGAAGGTTTGAAAAAATCTAATGCCGTACAGAAAAAAGTAAGCTACGAAAGCACTTTATCTGCAAAAAATCCTGAAATAAAAAACACAATAAGCGAACTCAACACACTTTATACTCAACAGGCTCCTTTTGCTCTAAACAATGCTTATTATTCAGAAGTGGTGAGAAATGCAGAAACTTTGATGCTTGCCAATCTCTATTCCAACTACATCACCACTGTTGAAGCAGGAAGAATGGACGAAAAGGGAACTAAAGCCTTCAAAAACAGATTGACCTCTTTCTACAAAGATTACAGCGCAGAACTGGATGCTAAAGTAACAGCAAAACTTTTAGCTCTATATGCTAATAAAACAGCTCCGCAATTTTTACCTGCAGGTTTTGACAAATATAAAAATGAAGCTCAAAATATTACCAATTTTGAAGAAATATCAAAAAACTCTGTCATCACAGGAAGATCTGAAGTGAATGGCGCTTCATTAAGTTCTGATATTGACAAAGCTTTTTCTAATCAGGACAAATTAATTAAAACGATTAAAAAAGATCCTGTTTATCAGCTATTCATGAATATTAAAGATACATACATGAAAACTGCTGACCCGGAATTTATTTCTTTACAGGTGAAAATTGATGCCTTGCAAAAGAAATACATGGCGCAGCAGATGTCTACTGATAAAAACAGAAAATTCTTTCCGGATGCCAATTCTACACTTCGTGTAACATACGGACAAGTAAAAGGTTCGACTCCAAAAGATGCAGTAACTTATGATTATCAAACGCATTTGGCAGGTGTCATGGAAAAATATGTTCCGGGAGATTATGAATTTGATGTACCTAAAAAACTGATTGATTTGTATGACAAAAAAGATTTTGGAAATTATAAAGACAAAACAGGCGATGTACCTGTAGGATTTACCGCAACCAACCACACAACAGGTGGTAACTCAGGAAGCCCTGCATTGGATGCATACGGAAATCTGGTAGGTTTAAACTTTGACAGACAGTGGGAAGGTACAATGAGTGATATCAACTACGACCCGCGTTTCAGCAGAAACATCATGGTTGACACCAAATATATTCTTTTCATCATTGATAAATTTGCCGATTCTAAATGGCTGATTAACGAGATGAAAATAGTGAAATAAGAAATTATTTATCGTTAAAATAAGCGGGCGAAAATCTTCGATTTTCGCCCGCTTATTATTTATTTCTCAGCAATTTTCGCTTTAAGTATTTCAATCTCAGCTTCTAATTTTTCAATGTATTTTTTCTGAGTTTCCCAAACAGAAAGCGGAATATTATAATTGTTGCTTACAATATTTCCATTTCCTGTAGAATTATCATTAAAAATGAAAACCAAACTTTCATCATTTTCATAAACTTCTTCCAAAGGAACTTGTAGTGCTTCGGAAATTTTCTGCCATTCTTGTAAAGAAATCTTTGCAGTTCCCTTTTCTCTCCTATTATAATTGGAAACATCCATAAAAAGGAGATCTGCCATTTTTTCCTGAGTAATATTTTTTCTTTTACGAGTTTCAATAAGTTTTGTTTTCTCCATTTTACAAAGTTTAGTGTAAAGATATAGTTTTTGCGAAAAATCGCAAAAAAATCGCAAAAAGAAAATTATATTTAAATTTATTTAATTTTTTACTTTTGAAATGTTAAAATAATTAAAAAAATAAACCAAATGAAAAAAATCTTATTATTAGCTACCTTTGGCGTAGCTGGATTAGTCAACGCAAAAGACAACAAAGAAATTGAATCAAAAGTTTTCAATTCCAAAGTTGAGAATAATTGTCCAAAGACTATTTATTGCCAAGAATACGCAATAGAAACATGGTGTGGTGTTAGAACTGTTGATACTGTATGTTATGAGCCAACTAATGCTGCTGATAGAGCGCATGCTTTTTATTGCATGGATAGAAATTCTAGGTTAACAAACGTCTATTTTTGTGGAAGAGAAACAGCTGCTATCACAAAAGATGTAAGTATTAATTAAAAAATATGTATAAATTATTATTTATTAAACTAATAATATTATTATTAAGTTTTCAAACCAATCTTCTATTTTCACAAGAAACTGATACTGCCAATATTGAGGTTAAATACAAAGCCGTGTTCTTAATTGATACTGCAAATATTCGCTCAAAAAAAGAAGAAATTACAACTTTGCAAATAGGTAAGTTTTCTTCACTATTCAAGAGTAATATTAAGCAGTTGGCAGATTCCTTATCATTGGCATACATTAGCAAAAGTATGGATAATCCAGTTAATGGAAAAGTAGTAATTAACACAGGGAATCTCGCCTATGTAGAATTTATTCCAGAACTTCAATTTAAAGAGGATAGTTTTATTCTTTGGGACGAGATTTTGAAAGCTACCTATAGTTTTGAAATTAATGGAAAAATAGATTGGAAGCTTATTAACGAAACTAAAATAATTAGTGGATATAATTGTCAAAAGGCAACAGGAAAATATCGGAATAAAGAAATTACAGCTTGGTACACTAAAGATATACCTATTTCCGAAGGTCCTTACACATTCAAAGGATTGCCCGGTTTGGTTTTAGAAGCTTATGACAGTAAATATTACTTTCATTTTACTTTAGCCGGTTTGAAAAATGTTAGAAAACCCATAGTACCTCTCGACAGAGGAATAAATACTAGCTATGAAAAATTTTTCAAAAAAAGAAAAGAAATAATGGACGATCCTATAGGTTCTTTTTTTAATACATTTGGAAGACCTGCACCAAAAGAATCGGAAGAAATAATCATAAAAAACATTAAAAGTATAAACAATTTTCTAGACTAAAAAAGAGGCTTAAAGCCTCTTTTTTAATACCCAAAAATCTCTTCCAGACTCACTTCCTTAAAACTTCCCATTTGTTCCACTGCTTCCAAATTAAGGTTTTCCTTTTTCCCGATAATAGCGGTGTTGAACTGTATTGGTTTTATTGCTGTCTGATAAAACTGCTTTACATCTTCAAACTTCAGACTATCAATCTGGCTGTAGATATCTTTCCTGAAATCGTGTGTGATTCCCAGCTTTTGCAGTCTTAACGTATTGAAAAATATATTGGTTCTTGTAATTCTCGTTGATGCAATTTGCTTTAAAGCAGCACTTTTTGCACTTTCAAACTGAGTAGTCACTTCCGGAAGTTCATCCATCAGTTCGGTCATTGTGTCGACTGCTATTTTCAGTTTGTCCGGTTGAGTTCCGATGTACGTTGTGATGTAATCCGGATGCCCGATTTCTTCACTGGGCGAATACGAAACATATGCAGAATAAGCCAAACTTTTACTCTCACGAATTTCCTGAAAAACAATAGATGATAAACCACGTCCAAAATATTCATTAAAAACATTGATCTTTCCAAAATTATCAATATTTATATGCTGTCCCTTTCCTATTTTACTCATTTCCATCTGCACCATATCATAGTTGGTGAAGTATACATTTCCTACGGTTTCCGGTTCTGGATAAATCTTTGGATCAGGAATACTGCGACTTTGGGTTTCGATATAATTCTCTATCTCATTTTTAAATTTCTCAAAATCTTTTCCGTAGAAAAATATCTGATATTGGAATTTGAATAAACTTTTGATTCGTTCCGTAAAATTCTCAACTTTGGTATTTTGAAGCTCATCTTTTGAAAGAAAATCTAAAAATCTTGAGCCTTTTCCGAGTTTTGTATAATTCGTCAAAGCAGTCATGATACGATTTTTATCCTTTTTTCCTGCTTCTCGGTTTTCAAGAATCGTATCGACAAACTGATTGTAAATTTCCTGATCCGGCTCTACATTTTTCATCCAGTGCTGAAGCAATTCAATCCCTTTTTCCATGTTTTCTTCCAATCCGCTTAACGAAATCTGAAGCTGATCTGAAGTGGTTTTAAAATCATTGCTGATTCCAATTTTAAAAAATTCTTTCTTCAAATCTTCGGATGAAAACTTTTCTGTTCCCAGATATTGTAAAATCTGTGTAGAAACTCCAAGCTCACGGTCATGATCACTTCCGAAAGGGAAAATAAAATGAATCTGGGCAATTTCGTTATATTTATTTTTAACGAAACTTACTTTTTTATCTTTAATAACAACAGTTGTTATTTCTTTTTGATAATCAATAAATTCCGGTAGAATATCATCAGTTTTTTCATCTAAAATTTCTTTTAAAAACTCAGATTGTGCATCACGGTTAATTTTGATCGCAGTAATTCCGGGATTATCAACTCTCAGCAACTTATTATTGACTCCTTTTTCTTTGTTGACAACTACGTAATTATCCTGAAAGAAATGATTGGCAAAAGCGATCACTTCTTCTTTTGTGATCTCAGCATATTCATCCATTTCATTCAACTCCTGCTCCCAGGATCTGCCTTTGATGTAAGTATCATAAAGATTATTTGCCAAACCTCCTGCAGTTTCAAGACTTTTCATTCGCTGCAGTTTAAAATCATTGATGATAGCGGGAAGCATCCAGTCCGGAAAATCGCCGTTTTTCACCAGTTCAACTTGTTCCAAAACCATTTCCCGGGCTTCCTGTAAAGTTTGGTTTTCTTTAGGAACGGCAACAATTGAGAAAAAACCGTAATGTTTTAAACCTAAAGAATAAGCCTGTGCCCAAAGCATTTTCTGAGTCTGATTGATATGTAAATCCAGCAATCCGGCTTCCCCTCTGTTGCTCAAAATATTGGCAACTACATCAGCAAGCATAGCTTCTCTTGAACCATAACTCTCTGTTCTCCAAGCCAGCTGAACTCTTGGAGTTGTAGGACTGTACACTGTTCTTTCGATAATTTCTGTGATGGGCTGCTCAATAACCGCCTCTTTTTCAGGCAGTTCTTTATACGGAATTTCACCAAAATATTGATCAATGAGCTTCACCGTATTTTCAAAATCTAAATCGCCTACCAGAACAATTGCATAATTATTGGGAACATAATATTCGTTAAAATATTTATGAATCGCCTTCATTGAAGGGTTTTTCAAGTGTTCCGGCTTTCCTAATGTGGTTTGTTGACCATTTGGATGATTTGGAAAAAGTGCTTCCATCAATTCATCATTTACCAATCGGGAATCATTATCCTGTGCACGGTTGAATTCTTCATAAACAGATTCTAATTCTGTATGAAAAAGTCTTAAAACAATCTCTGAAAACCTTTCTTTCTCAATTTTCAGCCATTTTTCCAGTTCGTTACTCGGGATATTATTTTTATAAACCGTTTCATCGTACCAAGTGTGAGCATTGGTACCGCTGGCTCCGATGGATGAAATTATTTTATCATACTCGTTGGCAATCGCAAACTGGCTGGCTTCCTGAGAAATTTCATCAATTTTTTTATAAATTTCCTTCTTTTTTTCAGGGTTTTGCTCGGCTTTATGCTCTTCGTATAAATCTGAAATCTGATCAATCAAAACTTTTTCTTTCTCCCAGTTCTGTGTTCCGATCTTAGATGTTCCTTTGAACATCATATGCTCAAGATAATGGGCTAAACCTGTATTATCAGAAGGGTCGTTATTGCTTCCCGTTCTCACCGGAATGTATGTCTGAATTCTTGGTGCATCAAAATTCTGCGCCAAAAAAACCTGTAATCCGTTTTTGAGGGTGTAAATTCTGACTTTATTTTCGTCGTGGATAACTGTGGTATATTCGTAATTATTGGTGTCTGTATGAATTGTTTCCTTATATCTTCTGTCTGTCATATCTAAATTCATTTTCACTCTTTTTAGTATTCGAATGCTTTACAAATATAGCGAATCGGAAAGGAAGAGTGACTGATTTTAAAAATATTACGTCTATGATGATGATAACTTTTTTTATCTTCGTGTGGTATATTGAAATTCAGTTTGAAATAAAGCATAAAAGAATTTTAAAATTAAACGAAATCTGGAAAAGAAGCGAAGTTGTGTTTCTCAAAAAGAAAGAAAAGAACTATACTTGCAGATGAAACCAACTGAAAGTAACGATAATATTCCGTGAAATGAAACCAACTTTCTTCCAAACCCCAAAAGACTTCCGAGACTGGCTCGAAAAAAATTATACAACTGAAAAAGAAATTTTAGTAGGATTTTATAAAGTCGGAACCAAAAAACCTTCCATCACCTGGTCTGAATCTGTAGATCAGGCTTTATGTTTTGGCTGGATTGACGGAGTGAGAAAATCAATCGATGAAGAAAGCTACAGCATTCGTTTTACCCCGAGGAAACCGACAAGCATCTGGAGTGCAGTGAATATCAATAAAGTTGAAGAACTTACCAAAGCCGGTTTGATGCGAAATGAAGGTTTAGAAGCTTTTAGACTCAGAAAAGAAAACAAATCCCGAATCTATTCTCACGAAACTGAAAACATTAAGCTTTCTGATGAGTACGAAAAACAATTTAAGGACAATAAAAAAGCCTGGGAATTTTTCGAAAAGCAAGCGCCATCTTATAAAAAGGTCATGACGCACTGGATCATGAGTGCGAAACAGGAAAAAACGAAAATTTCACGTTTAGAAAAAACGATTACAGAAAGTGAAAAGGAGAAGAGAGTTACTTAAAACAATAACAGTTACAATTTTTACTCATAAAATTTTGTTATTTTTAAATTCCAAATTAAAAGATATGAAAGAAGCTGTAGTAGCTCTACTCCTTATATTTTGCTTTTCCTGTACACCGACTGAACCAAAAAAACAATCAGTAGATGAGCGTGAAACAGAAATAGTGCAGAAAATTGTCGCTGCGAAAGATTCCATTAAAAAAGACACCATCGAATTTATTTCTTATAATGATGATTTCGATTATTCACAACTCAACGGTAAAAAAGGAAAAAAAGAAGTTGATTTTATAAACGATAAAAACAACGACCGAAGTTTCCTTCGAGGTGACCTCATCGCCATTACATGGAAAAATGATTCTATTTACATTGCAGGAGACGGAGAAACTCCGCAAAATGCACAATGGATTGTTTCTGCTAAAAAAATCAGAGACGGAAACGTTTCAAAGTTCAGGAAAGAATACGGCAAAGAAATCAAATATCATTTATCTAATGAAGATCAATTGTCCGACAGCTATCGTGATCGTCTTTATCTACTTGCAGAATATTATATTGCCAATTCTCATAAAGATTTAATTAAATTATCCATAAAAAATAAGGAAAACTTGTCTTATTCAGTTGAGAAACGCAACAGAGAAGACAAGCAATATTACGTGCTGGGAATTTATACCGAATCTGAACATACAATCAATACTTTTCAATGGCTTTACATTGATCCTGAAACTGACAAAATCTACGAGTATGATCTGCCCAATGACAGGCTGATCTATTTTCCTTAAATTTTAAACTAAAAACACTTCATCATGGCATCAAAACAACAATTATCTGAAAGAGAAACCACAGAACTTCTTGATGTTCTTCAACAACGTTTTGAAAAAAATACCCATCGCCATCCGAAAATGGATTGGTCAAAAATTGAAGAAAAACTCACGATAAATCCACAAAAACTTTGGTCATTGAACGAAATGGAAAATTCAGGTGGCGAACCAGATGTCGTAGATTACGACAAAAACTCTGATGAATATGTATTTTTTGACTGTTCGGCAGAGAGCCCGAAAGGCAGAAGAAGTTTTTGCTATGACCGAGAAGCTTTGGATTCGAGAAAAGAAAATAAACCCCAGAATGATGTACTCACAGTTGCTACAGAAATGGGTATTGAAATTCTTGATGAAGTACAATATCGGTTTTTACAGACCTTAGGAGAATTTGATCTCAAAACATCAAGCTGGATCAAAACACCAAAAGACATCAGAGCTTTGGGCGGCGCATTATTTTGTGACCGACGTTATAATACGGTTTTTGTGTATCATAATGGTGCCAATTCTTATTATGCAGCGAGAGCCTTTCGTGGAGTTTTGAAGGTTTAGGTTTAAAATATATTACTTTCGTCAGTTCGAGTGGTTTTCGGAATGAAATGGAGAAAAATGTATCGAGAACCTGTGAGACTAAAAACAACATTTGTTTACCATCTGACAAGTTCTCGATATGATTTTTTCAAAATCTACTCGAACTGACGGTTTACACAATTTGTTCCCTTGTAAAATCACAGAAAACTTTTAATATAAAAACTATTAATCTTACCTTTGACGCTTCAAAAAATTAGGCATGAATACACAGATTTTAGATTTTTGGGTAGGGAATTTTAATTCAGAAGAACAGTTTTTACAATTTGTAGAGGAAGATGAGAACTATTATCTGAATGAAGAAGATGACGACAATTATATCTCAAAATTTGCAGAATCGCAAGATACGGTTTGGTTTGACGGCGATTTGGCAGAATATGGCTTTGAAAATCTAAGCAATAATATTTACGAAAACTTTTCAGAATACTCATTTGCCGATCAATGGCTTCCGGAATTGGTTCACAAAATCAACCTTTTAGAATTGAAATTTGATATCAACTCTTTAATATTTGTAAGCCAAGGACAAATTCCAAAGTCTGTTTCTGTTGAAAATGATGAATTTTCTTTGGTGTATATGGGTAGCGTGGAGATTGAGTATTAGTGAAATTTGAATTATGAAAAATAAAACTTTAATCAGATCACTTTGGATTTCAACATTAATTGCATTATGCATTGTAATTATTCCTTACATCTGCAATTTTGGAATTTTAAATTTCTCTACCAGTCCTGAAAGTTGGGGTCACTTTTGGAGATTATGTTGGAGGACTTTTAAATCCTATTATTGGAATTCTTAACCTAATTGTTCTTACTTATTTATCAATAAATTTAGTAAAAGAAGATACCGAAAGAAATCAATGGACGTTGCAAGAACTAGCTAGACCATATGGAAACTTTAATTTCATAAATAATCATGGTGAATTAGAAATTTCTTTAAGCAATTATGGCTTAGGACCAATGATAATTGATAAGTACGAAATCCATCATATCACTAATGGTAATATATATAAATCTTTTAAAGATATTTTAGTATTATATCCCGAAACTGGAATAGCAGAGCCCATAGCTAATACTTTTAGTATAGCAAATGATAGATCGGCTATTAATAAAGAGGGTGAAATTACATTACTTAAAATATCAAATTCAAATAACTTAAATCTTATTCTATATCAAAACTATGTACGCTTTATTTCTCAAGAATTAAATAATTTTGTTATTCATATAGCATATAGTGATTTATACAAAAGACAAATCGAATTATTGAAAGAGCAAGTCCATTTTTAGAAAATTTTCAGTGATACTCTAATGCGCTTCCAGCCAGTTATATCCTACTCCAACCTCAACGAGTAACGGAACTTGTGTTTCAATAGCATTTTCCATTTCGGTTTTAATAATATTTGTAGCCACATCAACCTCATCAATAGGAGATTCGAAAACCAATTCGTCATGTACCTGAAGAAGCATCTTAGTATGCAATTTTTCTTTTTCTAATTCTTTCTGAATTTTGATCATAGCCATTTTCACCACATCTGCTGCGCTTCCCTGAATGGGAGCATTTACGGCATTTCTTTCAGCATGAGCGCGCACCACAAAATTTCCGGAATTGATGTCTTTCAAGTGACGTTTTCTTCCTAAAATCGTTTCTACATAACCCATATCGCGGGCTCTTTGTACTTGTGCAGCCATGTATTCTTTCAGTTTCGGGTAGGTTTCATAATAGGCTTCGATCATCTGCTTCGCTTCAGATCTGGATAAACCGGTTTGTTCGGCTAAGGCAAAAGCTCCCTGACCGTAGAGAATTCCAAAATTGACGGTTTTTGCCTGTCCACGCTGTGTTTTTGAAACTTCTTCCAATGGAATATTAAATAATTTTGCAGCTGTAGAAGCATGAATATCTTCCCCATCCTGAAACGCTTTGATCATATTATCTTCCCCAGAAATTTCGGCAATCAGACGCAATTCGATCTGAGAATAATCGGCAGAGATAATCTTCTTTCCTTCACCGGAAACAAATGCTCCACGGATTTGCTGACCTCTCAACGTACGAATCGGGATATTCTGCAAATTCGGATTTACACTTGCCAAACGACCTGTTGCAGCTGTGGTTTGTGAAAAATTGGTATGAACCCGATTGTCATCTTTATCAATCTGTGATGGCAAAGCGTCTACATAAGTAGATTTCAGTTTCTGGTAGGTTCTGTATTCTAAAATATGCTGAATAATCTCGTGCTTTGTAGCTAATTTCTGTAGAATATCTTCTGATGTTGCGTATTGTCCGGTTTTCGTTTTCTTGGCTTTTGGGTCGAGCTGCATTTTATCGAATAAGACATCGCCCAATTGTCTAGGTGAGTTCATGTTAAATTCTTCACCCGAAATTTCAAAAATTTTCGATTCTAATTGTCTTAAATCATTTTCCAGGTCAATACTTTCCTGAGCAAGCCATTTTTCGTCTAAAGAAATTCCTTCGAGTTCCATTTTAGCTAAAACTTCCATCAAAGGCATTTCCACATTATAGAAAAGGTCTTCAAGGTTTTCTTTCTTTAATTGAGGTGCAAACAATTCATATAACTGGAAAGTTACATCTGCATCTTCTGCTGCATAATCAGTCTGTGTCCGCAAATCTGCATCTCTGAAATTGCCCTGATTTTTTCCTTTTTTGCCAATAATGGTCTCAATGGAAACAGGTTTATAATTGAGGTAAACTTCTGAAAGATAATCCATACCATGTCTTCCGTCGGGATTCAAAAGGTAATGTGCAATCATGGTATCGAACATCGCACCTTTTACGGTCATGTTATATTGCTTCAGAACTTTATAATCGTATTTTAAGTTGTGAGCGATTTTAATTAAATCTTCTTTTTCAAAAAACGGTCTGAAAATTTCCAGTGTCTGCAAAACTTCGCCCTGATCATCAGAAAGCGGAATGTAATATGCCAAACCTTTTTTGTAGGAGAAACTCATTCCGACCAATTCGGCTTCCAATTCGTTCAGCGAAGTTGTTTCCGTATCAAAACATACCGCTTTTTGCTTTAGAAGATTTTGTACTAATATTTTCTGAGCCTTAGGATTATCAACAAATTGATACAGATGGTCATTTTGCTCAATGGTTTCTTTGGTAGAAGTTGCCTGATCGAGTTCTTCAAAGCTGGCAAAAAGATCAAGCTGACCACTTTGGCTGGCGGTTTTTGGTTTTTGGTTGTCGGCATTAGATTCTACCGTTGTCGTTTTTACCGTAACTGTTTCAGCCGGAGCAAATGCACGGTAAAGGTTTTCGTAAAGTCTTCTGAATTCTATCTCGTCGAAAATCTCTTTTACCTTTTCAAAATCGGGAGTATCAAGATCGTATTGTTCCTGGTGAAATTCTACGGGAGCGTCACAGATAATGGTTGCTAATTTTTTAGATAAAATTCCACGCTCGGCAGAGGCTTCTATTTTTTCTTTGATCTTCCCTTTTAACTGATGGGTATTTGCTAAAAGATTTTCTATGCTGCCATATTCTTTAAGAAATTTCATGGCTGTTTTTTCTCCTACACCATCCAGTCCCGGAATATTATCAGATGAATCGCCCATCATTGCTAAGAAATCGATCACCTGTTTCGGATCTTCAATTCCGTATCTTGCTTTTACTTCTTCTACCCCTAAAATTGAAATTTCGCCACCCCTGAAACCTGGTTTATACAACTTAATTTTATCCGTAACTAACTGAGCAAAATCTTTATCTCCACTCACGATAAAACTCGTGTAATTCTCCTTTTCGGCTTTACATGCAATGGTACCTATGACATCATCAGCTTCGTATCCTTCAATACCTAAACTCGGAACGTGCATCGCCTCCAAAATACGGTGGATATATGGAATGGCAAATTTAATTGCTTCAGGTGTTTCACTTCGATTCGCTTTATATTCGGCATAATCATTTGTGCGAATACTTGCCTGACCGACATCAAAAATTACTGCTAAATGAGTAGGTTTTTCTTTTCTAATGAGTTCGATCAATGAATTCATAAAACCAAAAATAGCCGTTGTCTCCATTCCGGAACTGGTATACCTCTGGTTTTTTGACATTGCGTGATATCCTCTGAAAATCATTGCATAAGCATCGATCAGAAAAAGCCTTTTGTCTTGTGTTGCGTCCATATTTTGAATAATGAACAAATATAAGAAAATGGCTTTGGTTTTATTCCAGAATTTCTAAATGAGCATAAATTATCCGAGTAAAAAACTGATTCAAAAATTTAATTTTTAACAGGGATCAATTCAAGACGGTCTTTATTGATTTTGAAAGTAAAGGTCCCTACGAATGTTTTGGGTTCTTTACAATTTTCAACCATATCTGAAATGCCCTCTGAAATTTCTATTTGATTATTTTCGTAAACATTGTATTTTCCCATCATGTGAAAACAATCGTTTCCTGTATGAAAATTTTTGTCTTCATCAAACTGCAGAAAATTATTTTTGGGCTGTTCTTCAGGAAATTTTATTGATTTAGCTTTTTTGAAAGTGGCACTTCCGTCAGTATTCACTTTTTCGATCTCCCAAGATGTTTTTTCAAGTTCATTTGTTTGAGCTTTTATGGTAAAACCTAAACAAGTAAATAATGCTAAGATGATGATTTTTTTCATAATTAATTTTTTTTGATTTTTTTGATTTTACAAGATGAATAGCCTGCTTTTAGGCAGGCTATTCATTGATAATTTAATTAAAGATCTCTTTAAGCACTTGGCCAAACACCTTCGTAAGCTGCATTTCCGTAATTGATTTTTTCTGCACTTACGATAAAGCTGATCAGCATAGAATTTTGATCTACTGCATCAAAATCAACTTCGTGCTGGATAACGTATCCGTTTTCCCAGTTTAAAGTGATCAGTGTACCTTCTTCGTGAGATTTGTTGAAAGTGATCTCACCAGAAGTTGGCTTGTATTTTCCATTGAGCAAACTTTCTAAGATTTCAGATTTTTCTGTAGCCTCGATGGTAAGTTTGATGATCGCATTGGAAGGATCTGAAGCTACACGTCCTGAAACGTCTGTAGATCTGGATACGCTGTAATTAAGCTTTAATAATTTTTGTCCTTCGCTACCGTTGAATTTTAAGATTCCTCTTGAATTGTCTGCCATGATTTGTAAATTTTAAGCAATTAATATTTTGTGATTTGATGTTATTTCTATAGCGAAGATAGAGCCAAAGATTGGCAACCGGAAGTTTTTATTCGTCTAATTTGTATTTTGTAGTAGAACTACGATTTTGTGTAGTAGAATTACTACTTTGATTTATCGAAAAGAAAAAAACCTTTATCAGAAAAGGTTTTACATATATTTTATCGAATAAAATTCACTATTAAATGAATTTTAAATAATTAAATAAGATCATTCAGTTTATTTTCTCAATTGAATATCATCTTGTGCTTTTACATTTAATTTCTTTGCTGAGATATAGACTATAAAAGCGCTTATTATTAAATATAAATATGAATTGGAAATCATTCCTGCTATCTCACCCTGCAAAGTAAATGAACTCCATGATGAAACCCGGTCGACAAAAATGTAATAATTATTCAGGCAGTTCAATGCTAAAAAAAGTATTACTGTAATAATAGAAAGCACTATTTTTTTTTCGATTATTTTTTTCAAAAAAATGTATAGAACAGTCAGTACAACACTACTCAATAAAGGAAGAACAAAAACATCACGAATCAGTGAGCACTCTAAACATGATGCTGAAACGGTATCTTTATAATCAATCATCGAAAAGTAAGCTGTAAAAACGCTCAGTAAATATACAATCACAAAAAATGTAAATATTTTAAAAAATCTCATCAGTCGATTATTTTTTTATTGGTTCTTTTCCTTTTTCAAAAATGAACATTCCTGCTTCAAGAAGACCTGCTGGCGAAGCTCCTGAGGTTGGCAATAGAAATGCTCCTCTGGGATTCCAAAGTGATTCATCCCATCGGCTGTCACCAAGAGTTGCCCTGTACCAGTCTGCAGGATTGAATGGACTGCTCACACCTTCATCCTCGATGGTCATGTACTGAGATTTATATTCTTTATTTCCTCCGTCAAGCCATGTAGAAGTGTAATTACTTCTTCTCAGAAATGCGTAAACCTTCGCATCAAGGTGATCGCTTAGCTTTTGAGCTAAACTTTCCTTTGGCTTTACTAATTTTAAAGATTCTGAATCATATTTATAAGATGGATTGAGAGTGACTGTTCTGTCATCGCTGTTTCCGGTTCGGCATGCGTAAGAAAATATTTCAGGCTTTAAAGTGAAAGATTCTTTCTTTAATTCCGATACATGTTCCTTCTTAAAACGTTGAGATTCTTCCTGATCACCATCCAAACCAAAATCTAAGATACTCGGTAAACCATGTGCAAAAATCTTCAGAGTAGAAACTTTTGCTTTGCTTCTGCTTATGGTAGCATCTCCGTCATTGATATATTTTATCAGCTCGCTTACCGTTTTTATTTTCTTAAAATACAGATTTGCATTCCATTTTTTTGCATCTCTCTTGATGATGCTTAGTTGCATGTCTGTAAACGCATCAGAAAAGATGATGATATTTGCATATTTATGATCTTTATAATGTTCTCTGATCTCTCGAACCGCTTGTGCGGGAAACATAAGTTTATTTCCATAAGATTGAGAATGTTGCTCGGTTCCTACTACGATCAGAATTTCCCCTTGTATGATTTCAGCTTTAGCGTGAGATTCAGGTGTCTGGAAATAAGCATACATCTTTAATTTATGAGCCGTAAAAGAATTTAGAATTTTATGAGAAACTTCTATTAATCCTTTATTGGAAACATCGATTAATATTTTTTTTCTACCGTTTTCATCATATTCTGAAGCCCATTTTAAATTTTTTTCTTCATCATTTTCCGGCTGCCTGTTAAATTTTGCTTTATAATTATACCACTTTCCTTTTTCAACACAGTCTACAAGTTTATTGTTTTCATCAAACGGACCTTCAACTTTAATGACTTTTAAAAGTTCTTTTTTTGGTTGATTCACATCATGATTTACCCCTCCACCGGAACCATTCTGCACCTGTCGTCCTCCTGCAACATTCTTTGTAAATCTGCTTTCTTCTAGAATTCCTCCGTTGGCATTACCTCTGATGTTTTTTGCGAAAATTTGTATCCTGCCTTTCGTTTTCTGATCTTCCATCGCCTTTCGATTTATGCATTATGACCTTTCTCTCCTGACAGATTATGAATCGTCTGCTCGCTGTTTTGTACATAATCTTTTGCAGCCGCTACTTCAATACCCTCTGAAGCATTTTTGTGGATGTCTGTAGCATCATAAGTGAAATTTTCTGACGCCATATTCATGATATTGGTCGCATTCAGATTATAATTTAAACTCGCATTCTGCCAGATATTGGCTCCCGCTGTTTCCGTTATATTCAGTCCGACAGAATTGCTTTTATTCATTCCTACATTCGTATTCATGTTCTCCAGAACATCAATATTAAAATTCCTGCATTTAATATTGATCGTTTCAGGCGCTGTAATATTGATGTTGCTTCCCGTGGTATCCAGATGAATCTTATTGCCGGATTTATCGGTAATGATAATGCTTTCATCTTCTGTGAAAACCACTCGGTGACCGCTCCGCGTCTGGATCGATTTTACACGGTTATCCATCCCGCCACCCAATCCGATGCCTCCGTGGAACATTCCGCCCATCACAAAAGGACGGTTCCGGATGATTGTGTACGAAGTTGACCATCACCTGATCGCCCACTTCGGGAATCGCAACATACCCCCGGTTTTGGGTGATCTGATCTGTACCTCCCGCATCAGGACTCATCATTCTGATAAAATGCGTCGTATCGTTCGTCTGCCAGTCGAACCTCACCTGAACCCTGCCCTGTCCTTCCGGATCGGTGTTCGAGATCACCGTGGCGATCTGTGGTTCGGCTTTCGGGGTTGAAAAGTCAGGCTTCGGGAGAAAGCCCGTGTCTGAAGCAATCCCGTGGAAGCTTCCCGTGTAGTGACCGATTGCATCAATCTCATGCGTGGTTTCCGTCACCATGATTCTCGTGAAGTAAGAGGTTTCATTCGTATCCGGTTTCCGCATTTCGATGTCGACTGCGCATCCCGGATGTAAAAAAGGAACCGTTGTAGAACCTGAAAGATTAAAAACATTCACGCCCTCACTTCCCGATGTGCTTTTCTGCGAATATTCTACATCCAAATGGGTCGTAGCTTTAATGGGGGCAACACGCAGTGAAGGAGTTTTATAAATACTATCGTTGTGCTGATACGCTGTTTTGGCCAGATCTCCGACATGGCGGATCGGGGTCTCTCCTGAAGTCAGCTTCTCGTTCTTGCTGCTGTTGTAACCGTAGAACTGAGGTTTGGTGTGTACCGCTTTCAGCTCTACTTTGATGTCGTTGGCGCTGCTTCCGTACGTGAGTCTGATCGGTGTGTTCTGAGCAGGAAGTTTCCCGAAGTGAAGCACTTCCCCGTCGTAGTAGAACTGTTCGCCATACGCTTCTGCCATTCTCGCCAGGTAATTGTAATGCGTCTCATCGTACTGGCTGCTGTAGACAATCTGTGAATAATCGTGGGTATCGATCCGGATATCGAAGCGGCTTTTATCTAAACCCTGTTTGATGACTTCTTCGGCGATGATTCCCATATTCACAGGCTGGCTGCCTCCGAAGCTTTGGATGTGCGGTGCTCCGTCGAGTAAAATGGTCGGACTGTAACCGGATAAAACAATATTCCCCAGACTCATTTTTTCCTGACTGAAACCTACCCCCGTAATAACGCCCACAAAGGTACGTTCCGGACTCCTGTCGATGTCTTTGTAGGAAATAACGGCGGTCAAGCGTTTGCCTAAAAACTTGTTGGCTTCTTCTAAAGTATGGGTCTGACGGTCTCCCAAAGTGTCGTGAGCCAGGGTAAGGGTAAACTCATGATGGCGGCGTGCGCTCTGGGTGAGCTTAAAATGTTTGTAATATCTGATCACCTTACCTTCTATCACCAAAGATAATTTTACCAGACGGTTGATCCCCGTATGATGGCTCTCTGAGATTCCTTCTGCATTCTGAGAAGGGCGGAAGGATGAACCTCGGCTTTGTTCTGCGGTATTCATATTGTTGTGATTGTGTGGTGGTTTAAAGTTATTAAATTTTATCTGTTCTTACCGTTTTTAAAGATTAAATTTTGGATTTTTAACTTTTAAATTCGTCAATACTTATGAAAAATAATCCTTTCGCTGACAGGTATTTCTAAAACCTGCTTCCAGAAGACCGGAGGGAAATCCTTCAACTTCACTCAGGATAAACTACAGACGGAAATTGATGCAAAAAACATTTCAGGCAAAAAAGACCGTCCTGCAGGACGATCTTTGCTTTGTATACAATAATACTGAAAAGTGAAAAATTTTTAGCTTGAAGGCCAAAGACCTTCATAAGCTGCGTTTCCGTAATTGATCTTCTCGGCACTCACTACAAAGCTGATGAGCATTGAGTTTTCGTCTACCGCATCGAAGTCTACCTCATGCTGGATCACGTAGCCGTTTTCCCAGTTCAGGGTGATCAGTGTGCCCTCTTCATGAGATTTGTTGAACGTGATCTCGCCCGAAGTCGGCTTGTATTTTCCGTTCAGTAAAGACTCCAGAATGTCTGACTTTTCTGTCGCCTCGATCGTTAATTTGATGATTGCATTCGACGGATCTGAAGCCACTCTCCCAGAAACATCCGTGGAGCGCGATACGCTGTAATTAAGCTTTAATAACTTCTGACCCTCGCTCCCGTTGAATTTTAAGATTCCTCTTGAATTTGATGCCATGTACCGTAAATTTTAATCGTTAATATATGTTGATTTGTATTTTGTTTACCAAAGATAATTCCAACCAAACTCATTCTGAAAATTTTAAAGCACTATTTCAAAATTTGTAGTAATTCTACGATTTTAATACAGTAAATTACAATCTAAAGAAGTGGAAATGGATTTAAATAACTTCATCAAGCTTGAAATCTGTGGTGTACAAAACTTTATATTGAGTATAGGAATGAGTGATTTCCAAAGATTTGATGAGACCTTTGTCTTTTGAAAGAATATATTTTCCTGTATAATAAATTCCGGAATGAGAAGCTTGGTTGAGAATAATCTCATCATCATTTTCTGAAATATCCGCAACCTGATGAATAGCTGTCAATTCATTCTCTAAAATTATTTCAAAGTGAGATTTTCCGTTTTTGAATTCGTTACGGATGGGTGCAAAATAGGTTTTGATCAACTCATCATCCTTCATTTTTTTCTGAAATAATTCTTCATTTTGAACAACATATTCAAATTCTTCAATATAGATTTCGGCATACTGATCCGGAAACTGATCTTTCAGTTTTTCTTTTATTTTAGGGAAATTCTCAATGGTTTCTTGTAAAAGATTTATTCTCAGAATTTCACCTTTTTGATTGGTGTGAATTTCTATCGGATTGATTGATTGAATGCAGCCCATTGCCAAATCTCCCATCTTTGAGTGATTTTTATTGGAGAAATTGTTTTTTGAAAGATGAAAAGTATGGTTTCCAAATTCATTTTTTATCCATTTTAAAGAAAACTCACAAGAAAAGGAATTTTTTGTCTGTCTTTCATCATCTGAAGATGATTCTGTGATACTTACTTTGTATTTTGAATGTAAATTTTTCGGTATAAAATTGATTTTCGGATTTCGCTCAGGGCTTTTGAAAGGTGCATCATTTCTTGAATTGTATTTCTGAACCATTACATTATTGGGAAGAAACAATTTTTTTCCTGCAATGAGATTTTCATCAATCAGATCTTCGCTCGCACAATTCTGATTGTGAAATTCTTTAATGTATATTGGATTTTCTAAATTGATCTGATCGGCAACGCTTTGCAGAGTGTCTCCCGGACGAATGAAATGAAGCATCATACCTTTTCTTTATTCTTTAAGTTAGTCAACTAAATACAGCTGTTGATTATCGTAATCGCAAAATTGCTGCTTGATAATTATTTTCCTAATCAGCATTGTATATAATTTTTCTAACGACAGATTCATTTTTTTTATTCAGTTCAATATCTGTAATTCCACCTTCATAAAGCATTTCAATCAGAACTTGATTTTGCTTTATTTTATAGGAGATCTCAATGATCCCATTCTTGTTAATTTTTTCGGATGTATTACTCTTAGGAAGCTTTTTCAATAGAAATTCTGCGTCTTTCACTAATGATTTATTAACAATTTCCTCGTAAACCTCATCTAAAGATTGATTTGAAACCGTACATTCTTCACCTGAAAGCATATCTCCCGTAATTTCTTTACAATTTGTTTTATTTAAGCCTGCGGCTTTATTTTCTGTTCTTTTTTGAGCAGTTATTCCGCAAAGCTTTCTAAAATCATATTTTTTCAGAAGTTGTTTATTGTAACTGACGTCAGATGGCTCTTGCGGATCTGATGTGATATCATAGAGTTTCTCTGTATCCGGAAAAAAATGAAGCCAGGCAACCGCACTTTCTATGGTCTGTTTCTCCACAGATTCTGACTGGTTTTTTACAAAGACTTCCAAAACAATCTTCTCATCAGAGTTACTTTCTATTTTAACAAAAATATCTTTGTAATTTTTTACTGCTGTAATATTACTTGATAAAACAATTTGCCGGAAAAACTCTTCACAATTAATTTCAGAATCTTTTGTATCAATTTGCTGTTGTGGACTTTGAGCTGTTTGTACTATGGCATTTCTATCTACTTTGCTGGAAGCCTTTTGGCATCCGAACATGAATAAAACGAAAAAAACTATTGCGGTGTGCTTCATTTTAATTTGATAAATATTTTAAATTTTATTACAAGGCATCAGTAAATCTTGCTCTAACGTTCTGAAGAGATGTTCTGTATGCGGTTTGTGCGGTTGTATCTCTACTGTTAAACCATCTTGCGTAATTTCCCTGATACTTGATGATGTATTTTGCTTTGTACTCCATTCCGGCGATTACTGAAGGTAATTTCACAAATTCTTTTGGCTTGTCGGTAATTTGCGCATTTCCACCGGCACCACTTAATCCTTTTCCTTCAAATGCACTCCAGGTTCCTACCGGCTGCTCGACAAAAAGTGTAGAATCCCAGCCGTAATAAGGTGGCTCTCCAAATGCTTCCATACCTCCGGTACCGCAGTGCTGATACTGTTTTGAAGCAAAATGCGCAGTTTCTAATCTATACATTTTCTCGACAATAGTAACCAAATCTTTTCCGGTAACCTCAACTTCTTCTTCAGAACCTTCCCATTTCCAATTCCATTTACTATCCTTGTAGCGGTTGTAAAGTTCCTCTATCGCTGCTTTACCATCCTCGACAGTAAACAATTCATCATCATCTGTATCTTCTTCAAAAGTATTGCGATAACCTTCCTTCAGAATTTCCAGAGGATCTACCAAATCACTTCTCCTTTTATAACGGTTATCTCCAGACAAAATATGATTGGCGTTTAAATCAAATCCTTCACTTCCGGTATAATGTTCAAAGTGAATCATATAAATCGTATGACCGCTGATTACAGTAATCCCCTGAAGATAACCTGTAACGCCCAATTTTTGACCCTGTACTACTTTATCACCTTCTTTCACTTCTTTTTTGCCTGGAGCAACCTCTCCGTAATTGATGATAAATTCTCTTCCGTCATTGGTGGTATGATGTACCGCAATATAATCTGTTCCGGCATAGAAAGGTGCTGTTTTCAGGACTATACCATCTGCCATTGCAACAATTTCGGTTTCCGGTAATGTATATAAATCTCGACCGGCATGTTTTCGCTTGCCTCCGCTTCTATTAGAATTAAAGGTGGTCATGTTACTTCCCTGGCTTGCTGCCCAATAATAATTTTGTCCCCATGTTTTACCTGTATCATTTTCAGGTTTTACAAGCAATGGGAAAATTACCGGTTTTGTTTTTGTCATCTGGAAATATGCCCCGTCAGACTTGAGGAAATCTTTTTCATGCGATTTTTCACCTTGCGCTTTTGCCTGCAGGTATAAAAATTCAGGTTGTTTTTTATAGAGCTTAAATTTAATCGTGTCATTTTGAGCATACGTTTTTATTGCTAATACACTTTCAATGTCGCTTACAAAAGCTGTTTTATCATCTGCAATTTTAGGGTTGTTGGCATTTCCTTTTTTTGCGATATCTAAGATAATCCCGGCAATTCTTTTCTTATCGGCCTCGTTGCTTATCGTATTCGGACCTCCAAATTTATACGTATATTCTCCTTCTTCTTTTCCTTTTGCTATTTTTTCTCTCCAAATTTTAAAATCATCATTAGATTTAGGTCTCAGATGAACCGGTACTTTGGCAACTCCGTTTTCTATGGTTGCCTTAAATTCTGTTTTCTCAGTTCCTGGAACTTCTCCTGTCGTAGGTGGAGCTTGTTCCATTTGAGCTTCGGTTATTTCTAAAATTGGCAGTACAGCTCCCGCAGAGCCCTTCAGTAAGCCATCTTTTTCTTTGATGATGATTGTTGCCTGTGTTCCATTCAAACCAGATGTTCTGGCAACCAAATAAACTTTAGAATCTATTGGAGCACTGTTAATTTTTTTGAATTCTGCGCCTAATTTAAAGGCTGGAATGGTAACTGTTTTATTATTTACAGTATCTGTTCCATATTCATTTGCAGTGAGAGCACCTATGATGGCTTCCTTTGTGGTATACTTTTTTTCTTTCTTTAAAGTACCTGCAACTCTTCTCAAAATAGAATCAGCAACTTTTGTTTTTTCTTCAGCTGTTGATGTTTTGTTATTAGCTTTTCTTCCGCCAAAAGTGTAAACATGATTTCCATCTGCTTCACCCGTTAGTTTAGAATATTCTTTTTTAGCAAAATAAGCGTCCAATAAATTTTCAACTCCAGAATCTTGTACGATACTTACCGTTCTTCCACCATCAGCCTGCTGCGTGGGTGGTTTTGCGGGTGTAATTGTTCCTGGAGACTCTGCCCAATCCCAAAGATCCAGATTATTCCACCATTCAGTTACCGTATCCACAATTCCTTTCTCTTCTTTTTGAGACTGTGGTTTGTCGGCTGCAGGTGAGTTTGGAGCTCTTGGCGGAACATTATTGTTACGAGGTTGGGTTGGTTGAGCCGGTGTAGAATTATTTGCAGGTTGCTGCGGTCTTGGCTGTGCAGTTGATCTCGGAGTGTATGAAGGGTTGTTCACCTCCCGATTTTCCGTTGCGTGTTTTCTGTCCTGAAAATATTCTACCGTAACATAAAATTCTAGCTTTTGAGGATCTGTCTCGCCACGCATTGCTTTTTGCATCAATGCTCGGGTTAACATAAATTCTGCTACGGCAACTCCGCTGGAATTAACGGTTGCTTCTTTAGTTTCAATTAAAAGATTGCTGGTGTTATGACCATCTCCTGTTGCATCATCTTCCCATAGAGAGAATTTTAATTTTTGTCCTGATAAGTTTACACATTGTGCTCTTGCACGCATTTTTTCGGTATAACTAAAAACTGTTCCGGGTGAATCATCAACATATTGAAGTTCAACTTTATTAATTCTTGGAATAGCAACAGGCTGCGGCGAAATTTCTATGGATGAAGGTCCGTCCCCTTCAGACTCGTACAGATATGCCTCAAGACGGTACGTATTTCTCTGAGCCACCTCCCCGAATGTGAAAACTCCTGCACCTGTTTTTTTTATATTTGTAGTGGTAAATCTGCCATTGGAACGTTTTTTAAACAATTCCCAGGTAACACCAGTTATATTTCTTTCTGTTTGCGGTGTTGCAGGGTACCAATCGGTAACGGTATAAGTGGTTTGTTCTCCTATTTTTGGAGAAGGATTTCCTGCTATTTTTGAAACTCCTCTTTTTGTCATCACAGAACTATTTACAGATTAATAAGCGTCTAATTCACTTTCCAAAGCCGTTTCTTTGAATGCTTTCACATCCACAAGAGGATTTATATGTCTGATGATTTTCTCATCAGCATTTTTCACATTTTGCTTGCTCATTTCGCCACGTTGTCCGTGATCTTTAATGGTAATTTTACCGCCAACAGTACATTGAAGCTCAGAAATTTCTGTCACAACTTTTTTACCCATAACCAGAACTTTCTCATAGGTTTTCTGCCATTTTCCTGCAGGAGCATACGAGCAGGGAAGGTATCCGCTGGAGCTTGGCTTGAGTTTGCATTTTCCGAAACTGGGACCTGCCGGGTTAAACTGCAAATCGTCTTCTGTAACGGCAAGATAATCTGCACCGCCTTCAGCATCATTCCAGTAATGTTTTTGATGGGTTGTAACTTTATGCTGTGGGAACTGATCACCTTGATTACACTGACATTTCCCTTTTTGAACGACAAAGTGTTTGCCATCATGAGATGATGATTGCTCTGACATATTTTGTGATGTTTGGTAACCAAAGATAACGAAAAGATATTAAACATAAAAAAAACGGAAAGTAAATTTCCGTTTTTTTTGTATTATAAGTTATTAATGTTGAGTATATTCCGGTGCATCTGCAGGTAAAGTAGTCGGCATAAAATATTCATTAAGCCAGTAAAATTCCTGTCCGTTCTGCCTGATCTTTACAGCAGGATTATTTCTGTGGGTAAGCATTCTTTCAGCCAAATCTTTGTAAAATTTGAAATAGGTTCTCGCCTGATCGTTGGTAATAATCTTTGATTTTTTCCAGCCTTTCAATTTATATTTTGACATCAATTCAGCTTCAGAATTATCAAACCCGGTACTCACCCCAACTGCGTAAGACATGGGCTGCTCATACAATTCTCCTTTATCTAAAAATTTAAGGGTAGGATTATATTTTTTAAGAAGTTTGATGTACTCTCTGACGGCTCTTGACTGTTTAAAATCTGTTCTTGCAGCTCCGGTATTTTCATACACTTCAGCATAAAAAGCTTTAAGCTGATCATATTCGGTTTCAGAAATTAAAATTCCCTTTTCCATTCCCGGATCAAATTCTTTTAGTTCTCTCGGAATATAACCTTTCACTAAAAAAGGATTCCCGTAATTAATCAACTGTGCCGCAATACCGGAAGGAACCGGATTGGTAAGTCCGGGGTAAAGATATTTATATTTAAAATCTACATCTGTTCTTCCTGCACCTACCGATGAATGGAAATAATCATTTAAAGATTTATCTATCATATTGTTGTCTAATGTCACCTGAGCGATAAGACTATCAACCGATTTTTTCAGGAAACCGGGTGCTGTAATATCACCTTTTTTAGGAAAAATAACAAACCCCGGAGCCATACTCTGCTTAGGAAAATCTAGTGAGTAAAAGCCCGCATCACCTTCAATTAAATTAAAATTATTCTTCGTTAAAACATCACTTTGATTGATGATTTTCTGTTTTTTGAGCTCAGCAACGTTCTTGGCAGTATTTGTAACAATATTCTCTGCCATCAAAACGAAGTCATTGTACGTATCTGAAGATCTTGCACTCGTCTGGAACATAATCACTTTCGCCTGAGCCTGCGTTAAAGAATTGATAACGCCGTACATATTGCCGCTATTGGCAGAGGTGCCGATTGTGATCACGATATTGGTTTCGTCCGGAACTTCAGACAATAAGTTACCAGCTGCAATCAAACCTTCGTTGACAGGTTGGTTACCGCCTGTACTCTGGCAATTCATCTCATTGACTTTCTGATCAATAAATGTTGTGATCTTGCTGTAGTCTTTGCTTAAAGGAGACGGAACTACGTTTTCTCCGCAAGGATTATTCTTATAAAGTACAACACCATATTTAACTGAATTAAAATATGAAGGTTTTTCAAATCTCAGCTGCAGATCCTGTAAAAGTGATTTTACGATTGGGGCATACGGTGCATTTGATGAACTTACGTCTAAAACAAAAACGATGTTTGCTCTTTTATTTTTTTCTGTAATTTCTCGGTATCGGTCAAAATAAATCGGTTCACCCAAAACATTGTAGACGTAATTTTTGCTGTAATCTAAAATATTGGTGAAGTATTTTGTTTTGGTATCTGCTGCAAGAGTATCATTGAGGGGTAAGTTTACAGGGAAAATATTTTCAAGAGGTGTTCTTTTATCAACATCTGTAAGTAATATGGCTGTTCTTTTTTCTGAATCTGTACCTCCCGGTGAACCTTCGTGAATACCTAAAGCAGTCTCTTTAATTCCGGTGGGATTTTTCATTTTAACAGCAGAACGTTCTCCCCATGCGGAAATTACATCTGAACTTACCCAGCCATATAACCCTGTACTGATGCTGTCTATATCAATAGACGGTCTTTTTCCCACTAAAAACCTTTTGTTATTTTCAGCTTGTTTGTAGACATAGACCATCTGACCGTTCGGAATTTTCACAGGGGCATTTTCTATCAGGCTTGGTGAATTAAAAACCATGATTGAATCGTTTTTATAGTAACGTTCTGCACTTCTGATCACTTCCGGATTGCTGGGTACTACGGCAACTTTCACAGGATAGCCTGTCTGTTCGCTTTTCAGAGAATTACTCCACAGAAGAAGGTCAGATTCCGGAATCCAGCCGTAAGTTTTTATATTTTTTGACGAAACTTTTTTCATTAAAGCATCAGGAATATATTCTGCTACTTTTACCATGCCGTCTCTATGTTTCAAAACCATCAAAGGCTCCAAAAATTTGACTTCTTTATATGATTTTTCGTCACTTTTATCAAGATAGGCCGTATTTCTTGAGCGATCTGAGATGGCAATCCACGGGACAGATTTCTTCGGAAATCCATCGATTACTGAAGCTTTATCGATATGACCATACTGTTTGGGTTCAGGTGTTTTTTTTGAAGGTAATTTTACCTGACAGCTTACGAGCAATATAGAAAAACCTATATAATATGCCGCTAGAGGAAATTTATTTTTCATCTTAATTTTCTTTATGATGGTGGTGTGTCCGAAAAATTCAGAACGGTAATATTTATTTGCTTTGGTTGACATCTACTTTGGTTACACAGTTTTGTGCATCATCGTAATTCAGTTTTACAGTCTGTATCACATTATTTTTATCAAACTGAAGACCTGCGCAGTAGAGATAAAAATTATTGACCTTGCTGTCGCTTACCTGTACAATAGAGTTTTCGTTATTACACAAATATTTGCTGAGTAAATAATTGTAATGCATATTAAAACTGTTGCCATTGGCAATTTGCTGCAGGTGGTATTTAAAGTCATTATCCCTTTTTTCATAAAAATCATCTACGGCAACTTCTTCTTCAACCTCATTGTATTCTGCCACAATTCTTATTCTGTGTAAAATAGGTTCTGTATCTGCATCGGTGGTTAATGTTACGACATAGTCACCCGGGTTTTTGTAAGAATATGTTGACAGTTTATCTCTAGAATTTATTCCTGATGTTTCTCCAAAGTTCCAGGTAAAAAGTTTGCCGTCTGATAATGCCCTGAAGTTTACATTTTCAAACTGCATCGCCTGAATAGGTGCATCTATGGTGGTAGGTATTCTCATACTGTCTTTCGCTTCTACCCTTTTTGAAGAAACAATGATGGGATACGTTTTGGTGTATTTATCATCAATAATCAACGTTACGCTGTAATAACCTGGCTTGTTGAAAAAATGATATCCTTTATTCTTATCAGAAGTGTTACCGTCTGCAAAATTCCATTTTCTCTGTTTTGCAAAAGGTGTTTTATCTTCAAAAAACAACGTATCTCCCACGAGAATTGTAGAAGGATACACAGCGCCTACAATATCATCCGACGAATGAATAACTTTTTTTTGAAGCCACAATGCGACGAGTGCGGCAAGCAGCAATGTAGCAACAACACCGATAATGATGTTTTTCCTGTTCTTCTGAAAATAATTCATAATAAATTTTTGTGATGTGTGTTGATAACTTGGTTCTTTTTATTTTGATCTGAGTGCGTTGGTTCTGTCAAATAATCGCTGCTCGTTGTCTTTATAGCCCATTTCGCAGTTTTTTACGATTACTTCCAGCCTTTTGACATCGTCTGTGATATATTTTATCATCTGTTTATCTTCCCTATACATATCATAAAAATCTGCAATAAGAGGATATGCATCTACTCTTCTATCCGGAGTAATAAATCTTTTTTTTGTTGATGAAATAAAATCACTATTCTTTCCAATCTCATGAATTGCCATCACATCAGAATTTTCCGGGCTGAGATGCGATATCTTAACAAAAGTGGTGTCTACTGTGGGCTGTAATTTCTTTTGCTCGATATCAAACTGTGATTTTTGCTCAAGAACTCTCAATGTAATAACATCAGATGAATCAAAAGGTGACTGAAATTTATTTAAAAAGATAATCCCCAAAAATATCATTGCTGCTAAAAGCATAAGAATGAGATATAAAAACTGAAAGCGTTTTTCTTTTTTCGATAGTGTAATTTGTCCCTGCATACTTTAATATTTAAATTGATCTATCTCCTTCTACCGGTAAATTTTCTGGTGGGATCTACTTTTAGCTCTTTTACAACACCTGCATTTTTCCCCTGACATCTCAGCAGCTGGCTTCGGTGATATTCTTTCTGGTTAGAAACATCAATGATTTTTGTTTTAAGTTCCAGCATAGGACCTATGTTTTTTAGTAAAACAGCATACGGTTTCAGATTATCTGAACTGTCTGCGCCCATGATGCTACGAGCATCATACAATTCATCGGTGATCTGCCTTCTGAGGGCGATGTCATTTTCTACTTTATTGATGTCAAGAAGAGACATCAGATGATGGATACTGTCAACTTTTATTCTCAGGACTTCGCTTCGTCCCAGAAGTTCTGCGTATTTTTCTGCTTCATGTTCCATACCTTGCCGTTGGGTATGGTAACTTTTGAAAAAGAAAAATACTGCACAAAAAGAAATTAATGATAAAACTACGAACGACAGAATAAATTTCCAAACACCTATCCTGACGTCGGATTTATTCAATTTTTTATCTCTATTTACAGACATAATCGTGATTTGGTTTGGAGTGTGAAAATAGAAAAAAAATATATATTCACAAAATAAAATGCAGACTTTGCAACATATTTACAATTATTTAATGTTAAGTTTAATTTTGTAATCCAAAAGATTTTATTACTTTAGTAATCGAAATTTTACTTTAAAGCTACCAAATCACAAAAATAAAATGAGTAAAATGCTAACCAATACGGTTCGGTTTTCTATAGCCGACAGCGATTTTTATTTTAAAAAAATAATGATCAAAATGCTGCTGGAAAACCCATTCAATATGCTTCTTAATGACTGTAATAATGGGCACGAACTCATCAACAGAATTTACAGAAAACAGGAAGATGTATTCATCATTGAGCTATTTATGCCGGTACTGAGCGGTCTTGAAGCGATTAAATTTATCCGGAAAAACAATCATGAAACTCCTATTATCACTTATTCCGGAACTTACCAGGAGGATATGGCTGAAATTTTAAGTAAAATTCCGAATATCTATTACTGCCAAAAAAACAGTACGGTTATTAAAGATATTATCAAAGGTCAGATTACTTCTAAGGATTTTGATTATCAAGCTTACTCCGAAAGCTGGAAACAGCAGCCACTGGCGGTTCAGGAATATATGAACCGACAGAAAAAAGCCAGGAAGAGCTGTCTTCAACAGAAATTCAGTTGATTAAATTCTGCTATGAAGGCTTCAGTAACAAAGAGATAGGGGAACAACTGAACCTGAGTACGAGAACTATTGACACCTACATCAACCGACTTACAGAAAAGCTCGGTTTAAAAACAAAACTACACCTCATCCGCTTCTGTGTAGAAAACGGATACTATAATTCTAGCATGTAAAAGGTCTTTTTGCAGGTTAAATTTCCACTAAATATAAAATTGTCAGTCTCTTAAGCGAAATATTTTCGCTACTAATTTGCTACTATTCATTTTTTTTGACTAAATTTGCACACCTAAAATTTAAAATTAAAAAAGGAAATGACAAAGGCAGAATTGGTAAACACCATCTCAAATAAATTGGGAACAGAAAAGAATGAAACACAGAAAGTTGTAGAAGCTTTTATGCAGGAGATCAGGACTTCTATGTATAATGGAGACAATGTTTACTTAAGAGGTTTTGGTTCTTTCATCGTTAAAACTAGAGCAGCAAAAACGGGAAGAAACATTTCTAAGAACACTGCAATCGAAATCCCTGCACACAATATCCCTGCTTTCAAGCCATCAAAATCTTTTGTGGAAAAAGTAAAAACTAAAGTTGCAGTAAAATAAGAATAACAATTGAATATTAACTAGTTACAAAAAAATTTAACATTATGCCAAGCGGAAAGAAAAGAAAAAGACACAAGGTTGCAACACACAAAAGAAAGAAAAGAAGAAGAGCAAACAGACATAAGAAAAAATAATCTCAACTAGAGATTTTGTAATATAATAATATAGTTGGTGTTTATATTTTGTAATATTCGCCAGCTATATTTTTGTTTGTTACCACAGGATTTCAAAGTGCCAGAATTTAATTATTAGAATTTCAATAATTTATCATTATCATTACTAAATTAAAAAACTAATAGTATAAATATCTGAATCAACTTTAATCTCAAAAAAAATTATCTTATATCAAAATGAAGAAAGAACTTATAATTTCGCACGAAGATGAGCTTACAAAAATTGCTTTGTTGGAAGACGGAAGATTATGTGAACTTCATGAGGAAGAAGACAAAAATGATTTTGTAGTCGGAGATTTGTTTATAGGAAAAGTAAAAAAACTGGCTCCTAACCTTAATGCAGCATTTGTAAATATCGGGTATGATAAAGATGCCTTTTTGCATTATCAGGATCTTGGACCACAGTATCTTACCTATAAAAAATTTTTAACAGATACGGTTTCTAAAAAGCAAAATGCTTCAAGCTTAAAAAATTTCGAATTACAACCCGAGATTGATAAAAACGGAAGCGTAGAAAAGGTAATCGCAAAAGATGATGTAGTCATTTTACAGATCACCAAAGAACCGATATCAACAAAAGGCCCAAGAATTTCTACCCAGATTTCTCTTACAGGGCGTTTTTTAGTCTTGATACCATTTGATAATAAAGTTTCTATCTCAAAAAAAATAGGCAGCTCTGAAGAAAAAATAAGACTCAGAACATTGATAGACAGCATAAAACCCGAAGGTTTTGGCGTCATCATCAGAACTGTTGCCGAAGGAAAGAAAGTTGCTGATCTTCACAATGATATGAATCAACTGATTCAAAAATGGGAAAATACTTTTAAGAATATTCAGAAAAATAAAGTTCCTTCTAAAGTATTAAGTGAAGACAATAAAGCATCATCTATTTTAAGAGATAATTTCAATCAGGATTTCGTAAATGTCTTTTGTGACGACGAACAAATGGTTGAAGAAATGAAAAATTATCTGGAAGTCATTGCTCCTGAACGGAAAAATATTGTTCAGTATTATGATTCCCACATTCCTCTCCTCGAATATTATAACGTTGAAAAGCAGCTTAAACAAAGCTTCGGAAAACACGTTAATATTCCAAGTTCAAAGGGTGCTTACCTTGTGATAGAACACACTGAAGCACTGCACGTAATCGACGTCAACTCCGGAAACAATATTACAGCCGGAAATACTGCTACCAAAGAACACGGACTGAACGTGAACAGAATGGCAGCCACCGAAATAGCAAGACAGCTACGTCTGCGTGATATGGGCGGTATTATCGTCATCGATTTTATCGACATGGTAAACCCAGATCACCGAAGAGATTTGTTTGAACATCTGAAAACAGAAATGAGCCGTGATAAAGCACGCCACAAGATTCTGCCTCCAAGTAAATTTGGACTGATACAAATTACCAGACAGAGAAACCGTCCGGAAAAACAAATCGACATTAAAGAAGAAAACCCCAACAAAGACGGAGAAATTGTTGCTCCGATTGTCATTGTTGAGAAAATGGAAGATACCATCAGAACCATCATGCAAAAAGGTGATAAAGGAAAACTTTATCTGCATGTACATCCTTTCGTAGAAGCATTCCTCACAAAAGGAATCAAAAGTATACGGGTAAAATGGTATTTGAAATACAAAAAATGGGTCACCATTATTCCAAGGGATTCTTTTAAATATTTAGAATACAAAATCTACAATTCGAAAAAAGAAGAATTAAGCGGATATTCTAACTAAAAAATCATTAAAACCTTCAGAAATCTGAAGGTTTTTTCTTTAAAATCCACCTATTTCCATCCCTATACTAATATTTTTATAATTTATAAATTCAATCAGATTTTACAACTGTGTCTTACATCCCTACCTGCATTTTTATAATTCACTATTTATATCTTTTCGATATTTCGTAAAAGCCCACCAATAAAGGATTTACAACTCTAAAATTGGTTTTTTCTTCAAGTTATATATCACAAAATTTAGAAATAAAAATCATTCATTACGAATAAGTTAAAATAACCTCGATTAAATTACATTATTCAGTAAAAACTTACGTTTATTTGCCAAAATTTGATAGTTTTTTTGTACATTTATTTAGTAAAAACTAAGACCGATGAACCATAATTTAACAATTTTTGATGAGCCTCTTTTATACACACAAGGTTTATCTAAACTGCTCGTACAGAATAAAATATTCAGTTCCATCGAGATTTTTAATAATGTAGAAGATTTACTGGAACACGTAAAAGAAAATCCTCCCAAATTTTTAATGATCAGTTCCAATATCCTGATGTTGAGCGAACTGTATCATTGTGTTGACAATATCATTTCACAAAACAAAACGATTAAAATTATGATCATAGGTAATTCATATGATGTGATCGTGATCCGCAAACTTTTTAATAAAGGCATCAAAAGTTATCTCGATAAAAACAGCTGCTACGAAGAATTTATCAAATCTGTAAATACTTTGAAATCTGATGAAATATACATCTGTGAGTATGCGAAAAAAATGATGATTAACTTTATCAGCAGCGAACAGGAAAAACACAGTCCGAACATTAAAGAACCACTTACCCGACGCGAAATGGAAATTCTGAAATTAATTTGTGACGGACTGAGCAGTAAAGATATCGGCGAACAACTTTTCATCAGCATTAATACAGTAGAAACACACAGAAAAAGAATCCTCATGAAACTGAATGTAAAAAACTCAGTAGGTGTTGTAAAATATGCAATGGAAAATAATATTCTCAACTGATTTTCAAAATCCTGAATAAAAAAAAATCAAAACCCTCACAGGTTTTGATTTTTTTTTTAAGTTTAATTACCAATCTTCTACTCGTAATCCGGCATTTCTCCATTGGTGAAGAGTACAGCTCTGTTAAAATCTATCATCAGATTATTTAGATCTATTGCCACTATATTTTTTTGTGAAATATTATCGTTTGAAGTATTCATCAAGATGATTTGAGAATTGTTGGGTGAGAATCTCGGGTCTAGATCGTTAGTACCAATGGGTCTGTCACTTTCCTGAGTGACATCCAAAATAGTATTGTTGACCATATTGTACAAGAAAACATGAGAGTCTAACTGTCTGTAATTAGAATCCTGATAACCTGAAACATCATGGGTGAATAACAGTTTTTGTCCGTCTACAGAAAAATTAAGTCCTCCCGAAGCACCTGTTGGAGCAGAAAATACGTTTTGTAAAACATTTCCCAGCAGGTCAATAATCAATATTTTGGTATTATAACCGCTGAAATTGTTGGTCTTGATTGCAATTTTGGTGTTATCATAGCTCCAGTCTACTTCTGAAATCAGACTTCCATCCGGGGTTGTATACATTAATTGCTGTCCTGTACCGTCTTTATTGATTTTATACAATTTATCAAAATTTGAATAAATGAAAGCACTTCCTGTAGTGTTCCAGGAAAAATCTAATTCATTCTGATTAAATCCCGCAACAGGAATCTGGGTTACTTTAAAAGGATTTGATCCGTCAGGATTCACTGTGAAAATATGGCTTCCGCCTGCATCTGTTCTCAAAAAAGCAATTAATCCGGCATTATTATTTTTTCTTGGTCTCCAGCTGTTGTGAGATGAGCCGGTGAGCTGAAAATTATTTCCCAAATGGTCACTTGAGATAATCACAAAGTTTCCGTTTTGTTTTCGAACATAATGATAGCGATTAGCAGGAACACTATTGGTGGTAAATTTAAATAATGGACTCAAAACATCCGGATGAATACCATCTGATACTGCAATCTGCCAAAAATAACTTACCCCAAACTGCAAATTTGATAAGGTATAATTTTTAACCTTTAAATCGTTGACCTGAATAACATCTGTATTGATATTATTTTTTACGGTAAGTTTGTATGTTAGACTGTCGGTTTTATCCGGATCGGTGGCGCTCCAGCTCAATTGTACAGATAATGGCTGTGTTACTGCATTATCAATCGGGCTTAATAATTGCGGAGTTGCGGGCGGAGAATTCAGAGATTCGTCATCACTCATCTCAAAAACGATGGTAACGATTTGGTTTTCACTTTGAAGATTCACTGCCTGAAAATTGGAAACATATCCCGAAAGTTCAGCTTTTACAGAATAATTTCCTGTAGGAAGATCTTTTATTTCAAACATCCCGTCTTTATCACTGAAGACGGTCTGTGTACTTGGCGTGGTAAATATTTTTGCATTTACTATCGGCTCGTTGGTTCCTTTTTTTACAACTCTTCCTTTCAGTACACCTTTTTGAGCCTGCTCTACCAAATCTTCACTGCATGAAGATAGTGAGAAGAGTAAAATCAGTATTGAGAGTATTTTTATAGATGTTTTCATAGTAAGTCTTATTTTTTTCCGATATAAAAATTGATTCCTAAGGCGAATCTTAAGGCCTGATCTTTCCTTTTGCCATTCACAAAATCATCCCAGTCATCTGTGAAGCCCATATCATATTGTGATGAAAGCCTAAGACCTAAGTTTTTTTGAACTAAATATTCCAGTCCGCCTCCAAACTGACCTTTGTATCTTGTTTTATCTGTGGAAAACATAGAACCTAAACCTGCATACACATAAGGTGAAACTTTAAACTGAGGAATAATAAGATATTCCAGATTAATTTCTGTTGCTACAAAAGTGCGGGATATGATATTTTCGTTTTCTATTGTAAAAATATTGGCGTTGGCTTCGAGATTAAAATTGTCGGCAAAAAAATATTTAACTCCTAATTTTCCACCCACGGTGGTTTTGGGATTTACATAATCTCCTCTTCCTTTATTGGCTTCTATCTGTCCGAATATTGAAACATTCTGCCTATCTGTGGTAGGATATTTATTTCCGATCAGTCGATCATTACTCATTTTCTGCTCTGCATTATATTCATCAATCAATTTTTGATATTTCGAAGGTATATCAATCGCTTTTCCCCAGATTTTATCTCTGATTCCTTCTACAATTAAAGATTTAACGGCTTTTTCAATTGCATCTGTCACCGCCATTTGGATAGGTTCATTTTGAGTTACTCCTACCTCAGCTTCTAATAACCTTTCTGCATCTACATATTTGAAGAAACTTCCATTGACACTTGTTGAAAGAATTGTTTTTGAAACATATACGGTTTTGAGGATTTCACCATTTAAAGTAGAAACAGCCCGAAGATAAATAGTGATTCTGTCTTGTCTATATTGCGAAGAAGCTCCGATACCGAAGTATCTCGCACCAATCCCTCCAGTCATGATATTGCTGTCATAAGAGATTACACCGCCTTCTAAGAGCGTTCCTGCGTAAAGCAACGGTGGTAAAGCCTGGCTGTTTTTGTCTGCATCTTTAAGATATTCCTGACGTGTTGATCTGATGATTTGTCTTTCGTTGAGAAGATTGGCAATATTTTCTCTTTCGATAGGGGTAAACCATCTGCTGTCTTCCAGTGCTTTAATAAGAATGGTTGTGGTGCCTTGCGGAACTGCTGTACTCCAGTTATTACCATTTTCTGAGGGTTTGTACTGCCCGGTCTGGTCACGGAATTTGTAGACTCCTATTACAATTTTTTCTTTCGGTAACGGTAAGTTGCGAAGTTCTGCAGTATAGGGTGTAATTTCTCCCATCATCGACTTTTCTTTCTCAGCCGGAAGCCCCAGAATAGAAGTGCAGGATTGCATTACATACAGAAACGCAGTGCCAAATACGATTCTGAATTTCGTATAGATTTTCATGGTAAATTATTAGTTTATTTTAAATTACTTCGGAATTACAATTTCGGATTGCTCACCCGTATTGGTATCCAAAATACTGATCATCATCCCCTGTCCTGTATTGGTTATCTGGAGATAAAGCGATCCGAACATATAATTGCCCGCCTGTACGCCTCTCGAACCAAACTGATCCTGAAATAGTTTTCTTGACAACTCACTCAGAACCTGACGGTTCAGACTGTCTGTAAAATTACTCAGTGAACCGGAATTTCCCGAAAGTCCTGTAGTATCTTTATCATCAAATTGATTTTGAGCAGATGCTGAACTCAGTAACCATTGATAATTAAACGTATCTCCGCCGAATGCAGGATTGATCGGTTTATAAACAAGCTGCTGAGATTTTGCCAGAAAAATTCCTGAAAAAAACAGGAGTGTTATGATAAAAGTTTTCATGGTAATTGGTTTTTAGTAGATGAATTCATTCTTAATGAGGTTCTTCCTGGCATTAAAATCTTTGATATACCTCAAAGTATAATCAAGCTGTTCTTTCAGATAATCTTCACTGGGACTGGTCATAAAACTGTAAACCAGTTTATCATCTATCTGAATATTGATCTGTCCGTTTGTGCCTCGTGTAGGCAATTCGGTAATCGTAATAGCAGAATTACTCTTATTAGGCATCTGACTGTACTGGATGTAAAACAGATCGTAAAAATCTTTCCCTACCTTGCTTTTCGTTTCATCAATAGTCAATCCGCTAAGTTCGAAAGCTTCTGCTTTTTCTACAGTATTTGCTGTTTGTTTAAAAAAATCCTGATTGATTTCTAAGCTGTCTTTAGCCAAAAGTTTTTGGGTCTGCTCATCACGAATGTACAGGAAGGCTTTTAAAGCATCTTTTTTATCCAGATTCACGTTCATTTCAGATAAAGCTTTGCTGTCATTGGGATTAATAGAGAACTTTCCGCTTTGCTTATTATTCGAGAGATTTCCGCTAGCTCCTTTTTTAATCGAAACCAAAAGATAATTCAGTTCCTGATAAGTAGAAGTATTATTGGTAACAAAAGCTTTTATTTTTAATTGCTTTTCGACAAAATCCTTTTCAATTTTTGCGACAATTTTTTTGTCATCCTGCCCATAAATATTTACAGACAGGAAAACAAAAAAAAATGTACGAAATATGAATATGAAATTTTTCATCTTTGTGAATTAATAATTTCTCATAAACACAGCCATATTATCGCCTTTTACATTCAGATGCATTCCTTCTGATATGCTGTTGCTTCCCGTGATATCAACAATATTGTTATGACCTTGAGTTGTAATGGCTGTTTTTGATTCTTTTGATGTGAAAGCATTGTTATAATACATACTGTTTTGGTCGCCAAATTGCTGAATAACAATCTGCGTTCTTGAGTTAATCTGTAATTCTGCATTATTCTGGTTTCCTGCCTGTATTATGTGAGATACAGAAGATGTGGATGATAATTGTTCAGAATTTTGCATGCTAATCATATCGATCGCCGTTTGGCTGTTGATTTGATTCCAATCTATTTGTTGCGACTTCGCCAACATCGTGGAGAGAAGTACAAGAGTAATAAATATTTTCTCAAAAATTTTCATTTTTATTTTTTTTAAAGGTACTTGAATACAGTGCCACACGAAACACGTTAAACAGTTATAGTATAAAAATCATGGTTTCCCGTTAATGTATACAGTGTTTATACGGATTGTTTATTTTACCAAAAAGGAGAAACCGAAGTCTCTCCTATTGCTAAATTTAAATTGAATGAAATTAATTTCGGTTTGAAAAATAGGTAAGAAATGAACTTCCTGCTGATTTCATTTGAAAGAAATTCTCTTATTGTAATTATTGATTTACTGTAATCATATTTCCGCTACCTGCTTGCATAGAAGAGTGTAAGTTACCATTGCTCATCTGATTTACAGACACTGCATTACTTGTACCGTTTTGAGTAACATAAGATTCGTTACCAGTTACGCTAAGAGCTGATGCACCTTGGTTGATTGTAGCAGTGTTGCTGCTTCCGATCTGGTAGCTTTCTGAGGTATTTCCAGTCCCGTATTGATTAGTAACCAAAAGGTTGCTGTTTCCGTTAGATTGTTCTCCCACAGATACATTGTCGTTTCCTTGTTGATACATATCAATAACATTTCTGTTGCTCATGCCACTTGCAGTTCCGCTTTGTGAAGAACTTGCAT
This sequence comes from Chryseobacterium sp. AC405b, assembly GCF_979258685.1. Classification (NCBI taxonomy): domain Bacteria; kingdom Pseudomonadati; phylum Bacteroidota; class Flavobacteriia; order Flavobacteriales; family Weeksellaceae; genus Chryseobacterium; species Chryseobacterium sp. AC405b. The sequence continues at coordinate 1,890,692 of NZ_OZ409877.1, read as the reverse complement.
AATTATTATTTCCGATCTGATCGATCTCAGTTCTGTTATAATTATTGCTTTGAGTAACGTAAACTTCGTTATCATTACCGTTTTGATCAGACTCCATAGAGTTACGGTCACCGGTTTGCATTCCGTCTGCATAGTTTCTCAACCCTGTTTGATATTGTCCGGCTTCATTGCTGTTTCCTACCTGATCCAGATAAGCGTCATTATTCCTGTTGTTTTGGCTTTGCATTGCTGAATTATATGTTCCGCCAGATTGGTTAGCAGATACCATGTTGCTGGTTCCGTTTTGATTTTGTACAATCCAAGAAGAACCTCCTGATTGTGTTGCAGCAGCACTGTTTAAGTTTCCATCCTGATTTTGCTGTACAGAATGATCATTACCCGCTTGAGTGGCAGACGCATTATTTAAATTCCCATCCTGATTTTGATTGGATGTCTGACGAGATCCTGACTGTACTAGAGAAGCATTGTTGAAATTTCCGTCCTGATTTTGATTGGCATCATGACCATTTCCTGCCTGACTTGCAGTTGCAGTGTTGAAGTTTCCGTCCTGAACCTGATCTAAATCATTCAAATACCCCACCTGAGAAGAAGTAACAGTATTAAAACTACCATCCTGTGTTTGGATAACATCATTTGCTGTGCTGTATACACCTGTTGGACGAGTATATCCTACCTGACTTTGTGAAGCGGTAGCATTGTTAAAATTACCATCCTGATTCTGAAGTATTTTAGATCTTACATCTCCACCACCCTGAGTAGCTGTAGTTGTATTGAAAGTACCATCCTGATTTTGTGAAATTTTAGATCCGAAAGAAAATTGCTGAGTGGCAGTTGCTCTGTTTCTTAAACCATCCTGATCCTGAGCTACTTCAACTCCTCCAGCTGAAAAACCTTGACCCTGTGATACAGTAGCATCATTTAATGTTCCGTTTTGAGTAGTCTGTGCCTTATTGCGTGCGCTGTTACTTCTTTGGTATACATTTACACTGTTATTATTACCAGTCTGCGTAGAAACGTTTTCATTACCAAAAGATTGCAAACCTAGCTGTGTAACTGTTGCGGAGTTATTGTTTCCTCCCTGTGTTACTGTGTTATCACTGTTTTGAGCATAAATGAAGCCTGCTGATAAAACAACAAATGCTCCTGTTACAAATTTTTTCATGGGTAAATTTTTATTGGTTAGTGATACAAATGTAAAACTATAACAAGTCGTAAAAAGCCACCATAAAAAGGTAAATTGTAAATATCACTACATACAGTTTGTACCGTAACTGTTTTCAGTTTTGGCTGATCATTAATAACAGGTATTAATAGTTTAGGTATAAATACGTAAAAATTTTTGCTGAAAATTATCTGTTATTAATATCAATTTCTGTTCCTTTTTATAAGATATATTAGTAAATTTGAGATATGGAAAGTTTTGGAAAAGATTTATTGCAAAAAATCAAAAAAGCCCAGTTAGGAGGCGCCAATGCCCACGGAGTTTTCTCACCACCATACCGTGAAGTCTTTACCCATAAAGAAATCTTAGAAAAAAACCCGAAATTTGCCGCCGTAAATATTGTTTTATATTTAAGAGATAATGAATGGTATTTTCCGCTCATTCTGCGTACAGAAAATGAGCGCGACAGACATAGCGGACAAATATCTTTACCGGGAGGAAAACGCGAAGAGTTTGATCGGGATTTTGCAGATACAGCGATCCGCGAGACTTCAGAAGAAATCGGTTTAGAAAAACCTTATGTTAGAATTATCCGTGAGATGTCTCCCATTTACATTCCGCCCAGCAATTTTTATGTTTATCCTTACATATCATACTCAAAAAGAAATCCTGAGTTCATCTTACAGGAAAGTGAAGCCGTAGAAGTGATAGAATTTCCGATTACGTCATTTTTAAATCTTCCGGATTCGCCGGAGATCATGTCTTTACCGGGAGCCGGAGGAAAAGAAGTTCCTGTAATCAATTTCAATGATTATATCATTTGGGGAGCTACAGCAATGATCCTCAGCGAATTCAGCCAGTTGATTAAAAAAATGTAACTTTGCACATATTATGTTTAATTGAAAAATGGCGAAGAAAAACATATTTACCGATTCGTTCGGCACCCCTTATTTTCTTAAAAGATTAATTATTTTTATTCTGGGGATCGTTTCTTACAGAAGATTTAATGGTTTTAATAAACTTAAAATCACCGGTACAGAAAATTTGGTAGATCTTCCTGATTCTAATGTCCTTTTCGTATCCAACCATCAGACTTACTTTGCAGACGTCGCAGCGATGTACCACGCATTCTGTGCAGTGAATAACGGGTATTTAAACACCATAAAAAATCCTATTTATCTCCTTAATCCTAAAATAGATTTTTACTACGTTGCTGCCGAAGAAACCATGAATAAAGGGATTCTTCCAAAAATATTTAAAATTGCCGGCGCAGTAACTGTTAAAAGAACATGGAGAGCTGAAGGCAAAAACGTCAACAGACTAGTTGATCTTAGTGAGATTGATAATATCATGAAGGCGCTGGACAACGGCTGGGTAGCAACTTTTCCGCAGGGAACGACCGCAGCTTTTGCACAGGGCAGAAAAGGAACTGCCAAACTGGTAAAAAATCAAAGACCTATTGTTATTCCTATTAAAATAAACGGGTTCAGAAGAGCGTTTGACAAAAAAGGACTTCGTGTAAAAGTAACCGGTGTAAAGCCTACGATGGAATTTAAAAAACCTTTGGATATTGATTACGACAAAGAAAATGCACAGCAAATTCTTTTGAAAATCATGACTGCCATTGAGCAAACAGAAGATTTTAATCTACTCCATACCTACGATGAAGAATTAAAAATAAAAAAGACAGAGCAACCCAATCCATAAAAAATTAAAAAGTCATTATGAAAAAATTAATAGCAATATTATTATTAATCATGATTACTGTTTCCTGCAACAGCCAGAAAATTTATTCAGATTTTGACATCAGTTATTCTAAAAGCGGCGGTCTTTTACCCATCTACGAAAATCTTTTGATCAAGGGAAATGATGTAAATTATTCTTTTGAAAGTCAGAATGAGAAAATTAAAACAAGTTTTAAACTTACCAACGAAGAATTACAGAATTTAAATCAGATTCTGACACAAAATAATTTCAGACACATTGCAGAAGATCATAAAAAGATCTATGACCGAGTTGCCATTGCCATTAATGTAAAAAAAGGAGATAACAGCGCCAATAAAACGGATGCAAGCATGATTATGCCCAAACATCAGAAAAATTGGGATCAGATTGTTACTGCTTTCCAGAATATCATCAGTAAAAACGTAAAAAACACTCAATAATTTTGAAAACCCATTTCATTGCCATCGGAGGAAGCGCCATGCACAACCTCGCCATTGCGTTAAAAGATAAAGGATATGAAGTTTCAGGCTCAGATGATGCCATTTTTGAACCTTCAAAATCAAGACTTGAAAATAAAAATATTCTTCCAGAAGAACTAGGATGGTTTCCCGAAAAAATCACCTCAGATATGGATGCCATAATTCTTGGAATGCACGCTCATCAGGACAATCCCGAATTGGCAAAAGCAAAAGAACTTGGCTTAAAAATATATTCTTATCCTGAGTTTCTTTACGAACAGGCAAAAAATAAAACCCGTGTTGTAATCGCCGGATCTCATGGGAAAACTACCATTACTTCAATGATTCTGCATGTTCTGAATTTCCATCAGAAAGACGTAGATTTTATGGTAGGAGCTCAGCTGGAAGGTTTCGACTGTATGGTAAAACTGACGGAAGACAACGATTTTATGGTTTTGGAAGGTGACGAATATTTGTCTTCACCCATTGATCTGCGCTCAAAATTCTTGTTGTATCAGCCAAACATCGCTTTAATAAGCGGAATTGCATGGGATCACATCAATGTTTTCAAAACTTTTGATGATTACATCGAGCAGTTCAGAAAGTTTGTAGCAAGCATTACTCCTGGCGGAATTCTGGTGTATAATGAAGAAGACACAGAAGTAGTAAAGGTGGTAGAAAATGCGGAAAATTATTTCAGAAAAATACCTTACAAAACTCCGGAATATGAGCTTAATGACGGAAAAGTATATTTAAAAACGGAAATGGGTGACATCCCTCTTTCTGTTTTTGGAGCGCATAATCTTCTTAATCTTGAAGGTGCAAGAAATATCTGTCATCATCTGGGAATTATGGATGAAGAATTTTACGATGCCATCATGAGTTTCAAAGGTGCTTCAAAACGTCTTGAAAAAGTTGAAAGACCGGATAATGGAATTTTGTATAAAGATTTTGCGCACGCTCCAAGTAAAGTAAAAGCTGTGGTGAAAGCGTTTTGCGAGCAATTTAAAAATCAAAAAAAATACGGTTTTCTTGAGCTACACACTTATTCAAGTTTAAACCCTGTGTTCTTAGAACAATACGATCATGCAATGGACGGATTGGATGAAGCGATCGTTTTCTATTCTGAAGATGCTCTGAAAATCAAAAGAATGGAACCAATTTCTCCCGATTTAATCAAGGAAAAATTTAAAAACGAAAACTTAAAAGTTTTTACCAATGCAGAAGAACTTCATGCATATTGGGATTCATTAGATAAAACGCAAGGTGTTTTTATGATGATGAGTTCGGGTAATTTTGGCGGATTGGATTTAACGAAATAAAATAGATCGAAAAAAATAAAAAACTCCTTTTCTGATTGAAAAGGAGTTTTTTTGTCTTAAATATCTGCCACAGCATTCAGCATTTTCTCTTCCCAAGCCGGGTCTTTCGGATCGAAAAACAGTCTTTTATCTGTGTTCAGAGAACGAACAATATTCATTTCATCCTAATTCAAAATCAAAAACATTGAAGTTTTCCTCAATTCGGGACGGTGTCACAGACTTTGGAATCACACAGAAACCTTCCTGCAAATGCCATCTTAAAATCACCTGAGCAACGGTTTTATCATATTGTTCAGCAATTGATTTTAATTCCGAATTATTCAGTAATTTTTCGTTTCCATTTCCAAGCGGGCTCCAGGGTTGGGTAACAATATTATTTTCTCTGTTGTAAACCTGCAATTCATTCTGTTGGAAAATGGGATGCAATTCAATTTGGTTGACTACAGGTAGTATTTTTGAATTTGATTTCAGTTCCTCAAGTTTTTCTACTGTAAAATTACAGACTCCGATTGCTTTTATTTTCCCCTCACTGTACAATTCTTCCATCGCTTTCCAAGCTCCCAAAAAGTCTCCGAACGGCCAATGTATCAAATACATATCCAGATAATCGAGCTGTAATCGGTCTAAAGTTCTCTGAAATGCACTTTTCGCTTTTTCATAGCTGAAATCCTGAACCCATAATTTTGAAGTGATAAATAAATCTTCTCTGTTTACATCACTGTTCTTGATGGCATTTCCGACACCAATTTCATTTTGGTAAATTGCAGCTGTGTCAATCATTCTGTAACCAGTCTGAATAGCTTTGATAACGGTGTCTTCACACACTTTCTGATCTTCTATTTGCCAAACTCCAAAGCCAAGAGCAGGAATTTCAACATCATTATTCAGTTTAATGACTGGTTGATTGGGGTAAGTTTTATTTTGCATAATTCTAGTTGTTTCGTAATTTAATATTATTAATTAAAGTATATTTTTTTCATATCAGTCCTTAAGTTATTCAGATTTTGTACCAAAAAAATTGTCATATCTTCTTCATACAGAGTTTAGCTCATCATTTTTCTGAACAAACTTTTAATATGATCAATCTCAGTTTGATACATTGTTTTTTTTCTGCAGCCGAAGTACAAAGTGTTTTCTAACTTTTTATCACCTTCCCAAATCAGTTTTACCTCACCATTTTCCAGTTCATTTTTACATAAAAAATCAGGCACGACCGCCAAACCTTTTCCGCCCTTCAGACAACGGATGATTGAATTCAGATTAGGTACGATATAATTGGGTCTGAACTTAGGTTTATGCCCAAAATTCATCAGCCAGAACTGAAAAAGATGCTCCATATCTCCGGTTGTTCCGTACCATTTTTCCTGTTTCAGCCAATCTTCAATTTTTTGCAAATCTTTTGTTTTTAAAACCTGATTAAAACTTTCTGTATCCATGTTTTTTCCGCCAATTAAAATTATTTGTTCAGACGAAAAAGCTTCGTGCAAAATATTGGGCGAAGTTCCTTTTTTTGGAGTAATAATTAAATCCAGAATACCTTTATCCAGCTGGTCAAGCATTTCAGGATATTGCCCAAAACCAATAATTAAATTAAAATCTAAAGATGAAACATATTGCTCTAAGGTTGTCTGAAAGGTTTCGAAACACATTCCTACACTAATCGTCGGTGTGCTTTTTTCGGTAGATTTCTGAAAGTTTTTTTCTACTTCTTCCAGTTTTGTTAAATGTTCTGAAACTGCATTAAATAAAACTTTTCCTCTCTCGGTCGGAATCATTTTTCTTCCGGTTCGGTCAAATAACTTATACCCTACATATGCTTCCAGAGAACCAAGATGCAAACTCACTCCGGGTTGTGAAATGAAAAGCGACTCTGCTGCTCCGGTTAATGTTCCGGTTTTATAAATCGCTTTAAAAGTTCTGTACCATTCTAAATTGACCATAGAATTTTAATTTTAAAATGAACTCGTTGACTTGCATTTTCACTTCGCAAGTTAAGAGTTAGTTTTTAATAATTGATATTTTTAGTATCATAATTATAATACAAAGGTATAATTTATATTATTTTTATTATACATATCCCCAGTTATAACTTTGCAGTATAAAATTTAAACATTTACCAAAATGAAAAAAATATTAATCATCAACGCCGGACAAAATTTCGGACATTCCGGAGGAAAATACAATCAGACAATTACAGAAAACACTTTGGAAGCTTTGAAGCCTTTTGAAAATATTGAAGTAAGAATCTCAAATATCAGTGAGGGTTATGATAAAAATGCTGAAGTTGAAAAATTCGTTTGGGCAGATTACATCGTTTATCACACTCCAATCTGGTGGTTTCAGTTACCCAATGGTTTCAAGAAATATATTGATGAAGTTTTCACAGCCGGTCATGCAAAAGGAATCTACATGAGCGACGGAAGATCTTCAGACAATCCGAAAATCAATTACGGAACAGGCGGAATGTTAAGGGGCAGAAAATACATGCTTACCACAAGCTGGAATGCACCGGAAACCGCTTTCACGCTTCCCGGAGAATTTTTCAATGAAACAAGTGTTGACAACGGACCTCTCTTTGGTTTCCACAGAATGAATGCATTTATTTCTTTAGAAAAATTAGAAAGTTTTCACTTCCATGATGTAGAGAAAAATGCGGATATCGAACGTGATATGAAACTATACAGAGAGCACGTAAAAAATGTTTTTGAAAAAGAATTACAACCACAATTTGTCTCATGAAAATTTATTTAACAGCCATCATAAAAGCGAAAGAAGAATACCAAACTGAAGTTTTGCAAGTTCTTCAAAACATGGTTGCACAGACCAGAAAAGAAGAAGCTTGCGAATTGTACACGCTTCACCAAGGAATTGAAGCTAAAAATCAATTTATTTTTTATGAAATCTGGAAAAGTGAAGAAGGTTTAGAAAAACACAATCAGCAACCATATATTCAAGATTTTGTTTCTTTGATTGATGAAAAATTACAGGAAATACCACAGATTTATAAAACTCATCATATTTAAAAAAAAAACAACTTTTCAGAATTGAAAAGTTGTTTTTTAATACTGATTTTAATTTTTTCCAATCGGCAAATGGGTGCTGATCGCAATCCTGTTCCATGCATTGATGGTCACTATTGCCATGATAATTTCTACAATCTGCTTTTCGTCATAAACCTGTTTTGCCTTATAATAAGTTTCTTCAGACAATCCTTTTTGGTGAATCAAAGTAATTTCTTCTGTCATCTCGAGAAGAACTTGCTCTTCTTCGGTATACAATTTTTTCGCTTCTCTCCAGGCACTCAATACAAAAATCCTTTGCGGCGTTTCTCCATATTTTATAGCATCTTTCGTATGCATATCAAGGCAAAAAGCACATGCATTAATCTGTGAAGCTCTGATCTTTATTAATTCTTTTTGAATATGGTTGAGCGAAATATTCTGAAGATAACCTTCAAGCCCTATCATAGCTTTGTAAGCTGCTGAATCTGTGTTTTCGATGTTTACTCGTGTACTCATTTTGTTTGTTTTAAATTTCTGATCCAAAGGTCAGTCATTCAAACATCAAAAATCTTAAACTGGTTTAAGAACGTAACTTTGCTCTTATTTCGCTCAGATATTCCGGAGTAAAACCCAAAAAAGAAGCCAGTAAATATTGCGGAATTCTCTGTATAAACCAAGGATAAAATGTACTGAAGTGAATATAGTATTCTTCTTTATTCATTTCATAGATATAGCGAATTCTTTTCTCGGCTGCTGCATAAGCACGCTGATAAACCATTCTGAAATATCGCTCCATTGTTGGGTGTTTTTCAAGTAACAGTTCCTGAGATTGGAAATCTATGACTACAATTTCCGATTTTTCAACCGCCTGTATATTAAACTGAGATTTCACTTGTTGTTCGAATGCGAAATTATCAGCAATCCACCAGTTTTCGATGGCAAATTCTGTAGTTTGCTCTACTCCTTTTTCGTTGATGAAGAACTTTCTGAGGCAACCTTTTAAAACAAAATATTTAAACTTACAAACCTCACCTTCTGACATCAGATTTTCTTTTTTATTGACTTCCAAAACCTGAAAGTAAGAAAATATTGAAGCAAATTCTTCGTCACTTATTTTGATAAATTTATCTAAATGTGCTTTGAAAGTTTCCATTTTTGAAATTGTATAACCAAACTTAACTTTATTTTTTTAGTTTTACAATCACAAAACAATAATTATGGAAATCGTTGCTAAAATATTCATCGCTGCTGTCGCTTTAGAACATTTATACATTCTCTGGATGGAAATGTTTGCCTGGGAAACCAAAGGAAAAGAAGTTTTTAAATCGGCTCTACCTGCAGAATTATTTAAACCCACAAAAGGTTTAGCCGCAAATCAGGGATTATATAATGGTTTTCTTGCAGCCGGTCTGATCTGGTCGTTCTTTATTGAAGACGAAAAGTGGCAAACAAATATTGCTTTATTTTTCTTGGGATGCGTTGCGATTGCAGGAATTTACGGTGCTATTTCTGCGACAAAGAAAATATTTTTTGTTCAGGCACTACCTGCTATTTTAGCGATTGTTGCAGTTTTATTGAAGTAAATTACCCATTTCAAATCAATCTAAAGTTTGTCAGTTTTCATATTATAGACTAGAAATTTCCAATAACTTCTTCTTCATTTTTTCAGGTTTAAACTCTCCTTCATGGTAATACACCAATTCCTGATTTTCATTTAAAATAACCCACAAAGGATAAGCAGGTTGGTTTTTATTTTTAGACAAAGCCAAAGCTAACTCATGAATTCCGGAATTTCCGTTAGGCAAATAATTGAATTCTTTCCCCTGAAAATGGATTTTATCTTTTGTTTTTTCCGCCTCAAAGTTGATGAAATAAAATTTTTCGTTGATCAGTTTTACCAAATCTTTATCCTTATTGATGTTATAAGATTCGATCTTACAAACTGAACACCAATCGGTATACAAATGAATAATAATTGGTTTTTTATTCTCTTTCTGTATTTTTTCAAAATCTGGAAAAGTACCTGTTTTCATCTGCGAAAGATAAAAATCAGGCACTAAAAATAATACTAAAAAAAATACTAACCTTTTCATTTCAAATTATATTTCACTCCTAGAAAACCTCTGATTCTCTGCATAGAAGCATATCCATACGTTGTATCAAAAGTATAATTGTTCGGATTATTAATGGGATCATCTACATTTTTATCGAACGGATCAAACGGTCGCATCAAAGGATCTTCCGGAGTAAAATTGAACAGATTTTTCACACCGCAATACACTTCAAAACCAGAATCAAAACTCTTTGAAACCTGAATATTGGCCAAAGAAAACAGTGGAGAATATTCCGGACGGTAATCGTTGGGTAAAACAGGAAGTCGCATGGGTCCATAGAATTGTCCTGTAAAATCTATTGCAAGATTATTTGAGAATTTGTAGGTTAAATTATATGTTCCACTCCATTTTGGGGCATGAAGTTGCCGGGATTTTTCTTTTTCTCCATCAAATTTTTGATAAACATCCAAATAAGTAACTCCCAGATTTACACTTAACGGAAAATTAAAACTGAAATCAATATTCATTGAAGCCCCTCGGGAAATTCCATACCCCTTAAGATTATCATAAATAATTTTATCGGGTTCAGAATCAAAATCACCGACAATTTTATTGCTGAAATAGGTGTAAAATGCAGACGCATCTACATTAATCAATCGGTCGCCGACAGGAATTTTCCAGACATAATTTAAATTTCCGTTGATGGATTTTTCTGGTTTTAAATTAGATTGAATGACCACTTCACGAGAACCCGTCAAAGCTGCGTGATCTTCTGTAAATAAATTCACAACTCTGAAACCTGTTCCAAAATTAAATCTTAAAGTGTGATAAGGATTCGGAGAAAACTTCCATGCAAAACGGGGCGAGTGAACAGAATGGTGGATCTTATCATAATCAAAACGGTAACCCAACAACAACGTGTTTTTTTCATTAATTTCCCATTGATCCTGAATAAATGCTCCGAAAATTGGAGACCTCATGGGTTCGTTAGTGAATCCGTCTGATGATAAAGTTCCGGGAGTACTGTCGTCATAAAAAGTTTTTTTGAAAGTGGCTCCCAAAATCAAATCATGATTTCCCAATTTTTTATCCCAGTACGTCTGTGCAAAAGCCACTTTTTGTGTCGCATCAAAAGGATTGTTTCCATAAAAAGAGTCTTGATCATGAAAATTATAAGAAAACTGAGTAACAATATTTTCTTTCATGGGCCATTGATACATCCCGAACGCCTCTACTCTGTTGGTGTAAACACTTTCTCCATACACGTCATTGCTTCCACGATAAGATTTGTTCCATTGCATTTCTCCCCCAAAACGGTCTTCGTACAAGTATCTCAAGGCAAAACTTGCCAAGCGGTTGTCTTTCCGCTGGAAATTCCATTTATTAAAAACTGAAATTCTGTTTTGAAGCGCAGCGTCTGTGAAATTGTCTTTATTCTGATCTGTTTTTTCATTGAAATTAAAATAATTTAAACTCAGTAATGAAGCTACATTTTTACCTACATTGAATTTTGTAGAAAGATCAATGTTATTTTCAGCCCAGCTTGTTGTCATGAGATTGATGCTCAGTTTTGGTGCTGTCAATGCGTTTTTTGTAATAATATTGATAACGCCGCCCATCGCTTCAGAACCATATAAAGAAGATGCCGGACCTTTCACCACTTCAATTCTTTCAATAAGACTGTTGGGGATTCCACTTAAACCATAAACTGTTGAAAGCGAGCTTACAATCGGCATTCCGTCAATTAAAATCATGGTATAAGGACCTTCCAGACCATTAATGTGAATATCTCCGGTATTACAAACCGAACAGTTCAGTTGTGGCTGCACTCCATTGACCATTGCGATAGCTTCAAAAACACTTGGTGTAGGGTTTTTCTGGAAAAATTTCTGAGTGTAAATTTCTACTGCGACCGGACTTTTTGATTTACTGACCGGTTTAAGTGTTCCCGTAATCACTACATCGTCAATCACTTTTATTCTTTCCTTTTTTTCCGGAACTTTTACTGAATCAGATTTTTTATTTATATCCAAACTATCCGTTTCCTGAGAGAAACAGAAACCCGAAAAAAGAATAGAAAAAAAGAATATTCGCTTCATGAAATTAAAATTGTTAGACAAAGCTAACAATTATTTTTGAATACCAAAACTAAATGATCAAAGTCGATGAATTAAAATTCAGAAGAAATGATTAAATTTGAGAAAATATAAAGGTAAATGAGATATCACCAATCGGGGAACATCCCTCAGAAACGGCATACGATTTTTAAATCACCTGAAGACAAATTTTATTACGAACAACTGTTTGGTACAGAAGGTTTTCACGGTATTTCTTCTTTGCTGTACCATGTTCACCGTCCTACGCAAATCAAATCAATTGGCGTAGCCAAAGATGTTACTCCAAAAATTGCGGTTGACAAAAACGTGACACCAAGAATGTTTAAAGGCATGAATGTAACGCCTGAAGACGACTTTTTGGACAGCAGAAAGTTTCTTTTGGTCAACAATGATCTGAAAATGGGATTGGCGAAACCAAGAAAATCGATGGATTACTTTTATAAGAACGCCGAATGTGACGAACTTTTATTCATCCACGAAGGGAACGGAATTTTAAAAACATTTGTCGGAAATCTTGAATTTTCTGTTGGCGATTACCTGATTATTCCGCGCGGAACAATCTATCAGGTTGAATTACAATCTGAAAATACGGTGTTTTTTGTGTTGGAAAGTCATTCTCCTATTTATACTCCGAAGCGTTACAGAAACGAATTTGGTCAATTGCTGGAGCATTCGCCGTTTTGCGAAAGAGATATCATTGCACCAACTTTTGTAGAGCCAAGAGACGTAAAAGGAGAATTTTTGATTAAAGTAAAAAAAGAAAATCAGATTACCGATTTCATCTATGCAACGCATCCATTCGATGTTGTGGGCTGGGACGGATATTTTTATCCTTATAAATTTAACATTAAAAACTTCGAGCCGATTACAGGAAGAGTTCATCAACCGCCACCGGTTCATCAGAATTTTGAAGCACACAACTTTGTGGTTTGTTCGTTCTGTGCAAGAATGTACGATTATCATCCGTTGGCAATTCCTGCACCTTACAATCACTCGAATATTGATTCTGACGAAGTTTTGTTTTATACAGAAGGTGATTTTATGAGCCGAAATCATATCGATTTAATGGATTTCACTCTTCATCCGGGAGGCATCGTGCACGGTCCTCATCCGGGAGCAATGGAAAGAAGCATCGGGAAAAAATTCACTGAAGAATATGCGGTGATGGTTGACCCATTCCGTCCTTTGAAAATCACTGAAGAAGCGATGAAAGTGGAAGATCCTACTTATAAAACTTCTTGGCTGGAAAGTGAAGATCATAGTTTGGAAGATCGTTCGCAAGAGTAATAGGTAAATATCTGTAAAATTTAATAAGGGACTCAATGCATTGCATTGGGTCCTTTTTTTTTAGTTGACAAACTAAACATGACAAATGTTTTCAAAAAGAGAGACTGAAGATTAGATTAAATTTAAACATTATGAGCTATCTTTAAAGTATAAAATAATAGGTAATACATCCATAAAAAATCTCAATATGTATAATTATATAAGTGCAGAAGAAGCTGTGTACACTGTAAAAAGTGGAAACCGAATATTTTTTCACGGAAGCGCATGTACTCCGAATCATTTAATTGATGAATTGGCGAGACAATCTCACAGACTTGAAAATGTAGAAATGGTTTCTATAACTCAACAAGGAAATGTAGAGATTGCAAAACCCGAGTATAAAAACAGTTTCTTTGTTAATTCTCTTTTTGTTTCTACTCCCGTAAGAGACGCTGTAAACTCTGAAAGAGGAGATTTTGTACCTGTTTTTTTAAGTGAAATTCCCATCTTATTCAGAAATAATATTTTACCGCTGGATGTAGCATTAATTACAGTTTCACCACCCGACAAACACGGTTTTTGTACTTTGGGAACTTCCGTAGACGTTGCAAGAGCGGCTGTAGATACTGCAAAACTGGTCGTGGCCATCGTAAATCCTTTAATGCCAAGAACGCATGGCGACGGTATGATTCACATCAGTAAAATCCATAAATTGGTTTGGCATGAAGAAGAACTTCCTACCGTTGATTACGGTGCAAAAGTGGGCGCTGAGGAAATGTTGGTCGGGAAAAATGTAGCTGAACTCATAGATGATAAATCTACTTTACAGATGGGTATAGGAACAATTCCTGATGCTGTTTTAAAATGCTTGGGAAACCACAAAGATCTGGGAGTTCACACAGAAATGCTGAGCGATGGTGTGATAGATTTAATACAAAATGATGTCATCAATAATAAATACAAGGGCTATAATGACAATAAAACAGTTACCAGTTTCTGTTTCGGAACCAAAAAACTTTATGATTATGTAGATGACAATACGGTTTTTGCATTTAATGATGTAAGCAATGTGAATTTCCCTATCAACATCATGCGTAATAAAAAAATGGTTGCCATCAATTCTGCTATTGAAATTGATCTCACCGGACAGGTTTGCGCAGATTCTATCGGAACTTTACAGTACAGCGGAATTGGCGGACAGATGGATTTTATGCGTGGAGCCGCTTTGAGTGAAGGCGGAAAACCCATCATTGCTATTACTTCCAGAACCAAAAGAGGCGTTTCCAGAATTGTTCCATTCCTAAAACAGGGAGCAGGAGTTGTAACAACAAGAGGACATATTCATTGGGTGGTTACAGAATACGGAACTGCCTATCTGTATGGAAAAAATTTACGTCAAAGAGCACAGGAACTCATCAGTATCGCACATCCAGATGATAGAGAAATGCTGGAAAGAGCTGCGAACGAAAGATTTAAACTTTAACATTATTTCACATTTTTTAGACAAGAAAAAGATGTACATTTATTTCTGATAATTAACGAATCACCAACAAATGGAGTATTCGGTAATGTATTTGAAAAAAAATTCTTGAAAAAAATAACACATTTGAAAACGATATATAATTCTATAAAAGAGGAGGTAAAAAAAAATATTAAAGTAAAAGATTCTGTTCTGGGGAATGTAAATGATTGGAAAAGGAGTCATTATATTATACTCTCAGAAATCATCAAAAAAGAGCTTGCCCAGTCTGAGCAGCTGAAAAAAGAAAAGATTTTTGAATTGGGAAATACCATTTCACACATTACGCTGCAACGTTTTTTTGAAAATGATTATCAGGATAAAACCCATAACGATCTCCGCTTTTTGAAAACACTGGATAAAATCTGCATTTTTTTAGGGTTTAAAGATCTCAGTTGCTATATACATCATAACAAAGAAAATTTCGCTATTGATGGATACGAACTGACAGGGGGTGAATTTACAACTGATATTGCATACAATTACTGTTCGAAAGTTTTCGAGTTATATAGAAATTTTCCCACCCTGAAATTGGAACTGTTTAAAGATTTAGTTTTTGATAAATCACCGTTTTTAGAAAGAGCAACATCATTCTCCAGAGAACTTTGTGATAGAAATTTCGAATTGGTTACCAAAAACAATCGTTCAAATTTTGAGGTATTTGATATCAATATCATCACTGATGAACCCGATAAAAAGATTTTGGAAACTCAGGAATTTTGGAATCTTTCTTTTCAAAGTGGGAGAATCCGGAGAAGAACATTTTGTAAATCAATTAAATACACAAATTTATTTCATCCGTAAAATTGATAATGTGTGGAAGATTTGGGATAATTACAATCCGGATGCAGGAAGATTAAATAATAAAAAATAAAAGCCGCAAAAAATTACAGCTTTCATTGTCTGAAATAATATTTCTTATCATTTGTGATTTATCATACAAATGTAGAAAACATATCAAAATAACAATAAACTTAAGTATACTTAAATGAACTTTAATATTCTGTAATAATAATACAATCGTCTGCACATCAATAATGTTTTTTAATTATTTATCAGAATTTCGTAATTTGCAAACTATAAAATAAAAGTAAAATAGAAAATATGTCAACACTTACATTTGCCGAAAAAATTGCTCAGGCGGAGAACTTTTTGCCGATCAACGGTACAGATTATATTGAATTTTATGTGGGAAATGCCAAACAGGCTGCTCATTTTTATAAGACTGCATTTGGTTTTCAGTCTTTAGCTTACGCACGAACCTGAAACTGGGGTAAGAGACAGATCATCTTATGTTCTTCAACAGGGAAAGATAAGATTGATATTAACCACAGGTTTAAAATCTGAATCGCCAATCAGTGAGCATGTAAAAAAGCATGGTGACGGAGTGAAAATTTTGGCACTTTGGGTTGATGACGCATATTCAGCATTCGAAGAGACCACTAAAAGAGGAGGAAAACCATATTTAGAACCTGTAACTTTAACTGATGAGTACGGCGAAGTAAGAATGTCCGGAATATATACATACGGAGAAACCGTTCATATGTTTATTGAAAGAAAAAATTATTCTGGTGCTTTCATGCCCGGTTATCAAAAATGGGAAAGTGCTTACAACCCTGAAGAAGCAGGATTGCTCTATGTTGACCATTGTGTAGGAAACGTTGGCTGGGACAGAATGATCCCTACTGTTGAATGGTACGAGAAAGTAATGGGATTTGTAAACATTCTATCTTTTGACGATAAGCAAATCAACACAGAATATTCTGCACTGATGTCTAAAGTAATGTCAAACGGAAACGGTTTTGCAAAATTCCCCATCAACGAGCCGGCAGAAGGAAAGAAAAAATCGCAGGTTGAAGAATACCTGGATTTTTACGAAGGTGAAGGTGTACAACATATCGCAGTTGCAACAAAAGACATTATCCGCACAGTAACCGAACTTAAAAAACGTGGTGTAGAATTCCTTTCTGCTCCACCAGAAGCATATTACGAATTGGTTCCTGAAAGAGTAGGTCATATTGATGAAGATCTTAAGAGACTTCAGGATTTAGGAATTCTGATTGATCATGATGAGGAAGGTTATTTACTACAAATCTTTACAAAACCTGTAGAAGACCGTCCTACCCTTTTCTTTGAAATCATTGAAAGACATGGTGCACAAAGTTTCGGTGCTGGTAATTTCAAAGCACTTTTCGAAGCTTTGGAAAAAGAACAGGAAAAAAGAGGCAATCTTTAATTTTCAAATCAACTATAGAGTTTTGTCAGGATGCAGATCTTGACAAAACTTTTTTATAAACACAAGCTTATGAGAAAAGTAATCATTACAATTATTTTATTTGCCGGTATCGGATTACAGGCGCAAAACTATGGTGGGATCAATGAGATCCTTCGTCGTCTTGAAGAAAGAATAGGCATCAATCAAAATCTGGAAAACGTAAGTATTGACAACAAAAAATTTGTTCTTATCAAAGATTTCGCAGATCATACAGAGCGCAGCTTTATTGTACTGAAAGGAAAAGATGCTACATACATAGAAATGTTCGATGATAAAGCAACCGGACAAAGTACATCCAATGTTTTTTCGGGAGATATTATCAGAAAAAAGAACATCATTTCTTTAAGAGCGGATAAACTGGAAAATAAAAAGATACCAATTCCTGTTTCAAAAACACTTCTTTTAACAAAGCAGAAGGAAATCATTTATCTGATTGATATCAATTCCAGAGACCGATGGATTGATGAAGAATCTTACACCAAAAAATCAAAATAATAACGCCTAAAAGACTACTTTTAAACTCAAACCTCAAACTATTCATATTATGAAATCATTTGTAGAATATCATTCAAATTCAGACTTTTCAATACACAACATTCCTTTCGGAGTTGCAGTATTTAACAAAGAATTTATCGCCTGTTGTACAAGAATCGGTGATCAGGTAGTTGATCTTGCTCTTTTATACGACCTTTCGTATTTTGATGAAATTGCAGGGTTAGACGAAAATGTTTTCGAAGCATATACTTTAAATGAATTCATCGAATTAGGAAAACCTGTAACCAATGCAGTCCGTCTTAAAATTCAGGAATTATTGCTCGATGGTTCTATCTTATCTAAAGATGAAAAAACCATTGAAGATGCTTTTTACGACCTGGATCAGGTTAAAATGATTATGCCGGTTCATATTCCTAATTATACAGATTTTTACAGCAGTATCGAGCACGCAACCAATGTTGGAAAAATGTTCAGAGATCCTGCAAACGCTCTGCTTCCAAACTGGAAACATCTTCCTGTAGGTTATCATGGAAGAGCTTCATCCATCGTAGTTTCAGGAACAGATATCAACCGTCCTAAAGGTCAGATGAAAACTGCCGATGCAGACAAACCTGTTTTCGGACCTTGCAAACAACTTGATTTTGAACTAGAAATGGCTTTCATCATCAATCAGAATACAGAAATGGGAGAAAGCGTATCTACAAAAGAGGCAGAAAACGCAATATTCGGAATGGTGGTTTTCAATGACTGGTCAGCAAGAGATATTCAGTCTTGGGAATATGTTCCTCTGGGACCTTTTTTAGCCAAAAATTTCGGCTCATCTATTTCTCCGTGGGTTGTTACGTTGGAAGCTTTAGAGCCATTCAGAACAGCTTCTCCTACGCAAGATCCTGAAGTTTTTGACTATTTAAAATTTGAAGGAGATAAAAATTACGACATCAATCTTGAAGTCTATATTCAGCCTGAAAACGGAGAACAAAATCTGATCTCTGAAAGCAATTACAAATATATGTACTGGAATATGACACAGCAATTGGCTCATCATACCGTAAACGGCTGTAATCTGGAAGTTGGTGATTTGTATGCAAGCGGAACGATCTCAGGAAACGATCCGAAATCTTATGGTTCAATGCTTGAATTAACTTGGAGAGGCCAAAACCCTATCACTCTAAACAACGGACAGGAAAGAAAATTCATTGAAGATAACGACACCGTTACAATGAAAGCCTGGGCTGAAAAAGAGGGCGTAAGAGTTGGTTTCGGAGAAGTTTCAGGGAAAATTATTCCGACCAAGTAAATTTATTACAAAACGTTCATCTAACAGTCACCAAATTTGAGGGGGCTTAATCAAAAAATAATGTTTAAAAACTTTTAAGTTTTAGATAAAAAATGAAAACAGTACTTCCATCAGAAATAACTCCCGTACAACTGCAAACCATCATGCAAACAGCCGTTTCACCACGACCAATTGCATTGGCTTCTACAATTGACAAAGACGGAAACAGCAATTTGTCGCCGTTCAGTTTTTTCAATATGTTCAGTACGGTTCCACCGATTTTAATTTTCTCGCCTTCGAGAAGAGTTCGGGATAATACTACGAAACATACTTTACAAAACGTTCTAGAAGTTCCGGAAGTTGTTATAGGAACGGTTAATTTTCCAATCGTACAGCAAATTTCTTTAGCATCAACAGAATATGGTGATGACGTGAATGAATTTATCAAATCAGGATTAACCATGAAAGATGCAGATTTGATTCAACCAAAATTAATCGAAGAATGCCCCGTAAATTTTGAATGTCAGGTTTTAGAAATAAAATCTCTTGGAGATCAAGGGGGTGCAGGAAATCTGGTTATTTGTGAGGTGAAAAAAATTCATATAAGAGAAGAATATCTCAATGAAGAAGGAAATTTAGATCAGGCAAAATTAGACATGGTTGCCCGTCTTGGTGGAAACTGGTATTCTAGAAATAATGACAACAATCTTTTTGAAGTTCCAAAGCCATTGGTCACAAAGGGAATTGGTTTTGATCGGCTTCCTGATGCAATAAAATACAGCAAAGTATTCACAGGAAACGATTTGGGAATGTTGGCAAATGTTGAAATTTTACCTTCTGAAAATTGTTCTGATGATGAAAACATCCATCTCGAAGCTCAGAAATTATTGCTGGAAAGTAAGATAGATGATGCCTGGAAATTATTAATTAAATAATTTAAAAAATTAAAAGGAGTGAAAATTTTCACTCCTTTTTTTATTCCTTAATACAAAACATTTAGTAGCAGCATTGCCAACGTCCATTTGCATCTTGGCTTTCGGTACCAAAATTCGGATAAGAGCACGGAGGTATAAGGCATAAACCTGTACCATCGCTGAGATAATCACTAAAACAACCGCTATATGAGCATTGCTTTACCTTGTCTCCTCCTGAAATGTTTTTTTGAGCTTCTCTGCTTAATTTCTGAGCATTTTTTAAATTTAATTTTTTCATAATTACTTGTTATAAACTTTGTTATTGGTATTTACGAAGTTATCAAAAAAAATTAAATATTTCAACTAAAATTGAAAAATATATTTTGTGATTTGAAAACTACATTTTCTCACGAATAAATTCAATACATTTTCCAACAACTAAATTTAAATCTTCGGGCAAATTATCGTCTTCCCAAGGTTCTTTTGCTCCGAAAGTATGATTGGCATTTTCAACTAAAAACAATTCACTATTGGGATTCAGAATATGAAGATGTTCAGAATTTTTCAATTTCACAGACTCATCCGAGGTTCCATGAATAATCAAAACATGCGCTTTTACCATCTCCATAGAACGTTCAACATCAAAACGATGCGGATTATTTGCAAAATCTTCATAGAATTGATAATAATGAGGCATTTGCTGTTTTGTTCTCGCATTTTCCACGTAATAAACACCGTTATTTTGCCACTCTATCAGACTCTCGCCTTTAGGAAATCGTTCAAGATTATCAACACTTGCCAAAGTAATCAAACCATTGATTCTCATATCTTCGCAGGTTTTAACAATAGAAATTCCTCCTCCCCGACTATGTCCGAGCAAAATTATTCTTTGGTCATCCACTTTTGGATCTTTGATGAAATGATCTATAATAAATCCTAAATCTGAAAGTTCTTTTGAATAATTATTGTTCCCAAAAGATTCCAGATCATCAAATTCATTCGGGTTTACAATAGTAGTTCCATTATAAGAAAAATTGAATTTGACGAAGAAAAAACCTGCTTCTGCAAATTTTTCAGCCATCAAATTCCACGCACCCCAATCTTTATAACCTTTATAACCATGAACGAAAATCACCAAAGGAAGTTTATTTTCTGCTTCCGGATAATAAGCATCGGCAAGAAAATCTTTGGTTTCAGGGTTTGAAATAATGATATTTTTATTTTTGACGATGTTCATAATTTTTTATTTTTGAATTTAGGTAAATCTCGCAGAATTATTGACTTATAAAATTTGTAAAAATAATTTCAATCCTAAAAATAACACAAATACAATTAAACACAAACTAAAATCTTATTTTTGCGTTATGTTAGATTTACGAACGGTTACCGTCATGCGTTACATTCTTCCGCTTCGGGAAGGCGGTTCACTGCCTGCTTTGGCAGAAGCTGATGATGATTTTAAATACGTGTTAAAATTTCGTGGCGCAGGTCATGGAGTGAAAATGCTCATCTCAGAACTCCTAGGCGGGAAAATAGCCGAAGCTTTAGGATTGCCGATTCCTGAGCTGGTTTTTGCGAACCTTGATGTAGATTTCGGAAGAACGGAAGCTGATGAAGAAATTCAGGATTTGCTTAAGTTTTCTGAAGGCCTCAATCTGGGTTTGCACTATCTTTCAGAATCAATTGCATACGATTCCAGTATCAAAGTTGATCCTTTTCTTGCATCAAAAATTGTCTGGCTGGATACTTTTATCACCAACATCGACCGTACTTTTAAGAACACCAATCTGCTGATGTGGCATAAAGAATTGTGGGTGATTGATAACGGTGCATCTTTTTACTTCCATCATTCCTGGCAGAATTTTGACACGGCAGCAAAAACTCCTTTTAAATATGTGAAAGACCATGTTTTGCTTCCGCAGGCTACGAAATTAGATGAAGCTGAAAAATTTGCTCACGAAGTTTTAAATGACGAGATTTTCAGAAAAATTGTAAATCTTATACCACAAGATTGGCTGCATTGGGACGATGCAGAAGAGAGTCCGGATGAAATTCGTGAGGTTTATTTTAACTTTATGAAAACCCGATTAGAAAATTCGCAAATCTTTGTAAACGAAGCCAGAAATGCAAGAGGATAAAATATACGAATACGCCGTGATACGATTGGTACCAAAAGTTGAACGAGAAGAATTTTTCAACATTGGGCTGATTATGTTTTCAAAAAGAGAAAAATTTATTCGTGTAGCGTTTTATCTGTGTCCGGATAAATTTAAACTCATCAAAAGCAAATTGGATTATGACGACATCATTCAAAATTTAGAAAGTTTCCGGAAAATAGCCATCGGTGAAAAAGACGCAGGACCGGTTGCCCAAATGGAAATTCCGGAACGGTTTCGGTGGTTAACTGCAGTAAGGAGCGCAGTTATACAGACTTCCAGACCTCATCCCGGAAAATCTAAAGATCTGGAAAAGACTTTTGGTAAACTTTTTGAGGAGTTAGTAAAATAATACGTCTCAATATTTTAATTATGATTTCAGCAACAAAAAATATACATATCAGCAGGTTTTTTCTAAACCTGTTTTTTATTTTCTTTTTTTCAGCTTCCATTTTCTCACAAACGTCAAAGAGTGCTTTACTTCAGGAGAAAACTTCAGTTCTAGAAAATATTACGTACAAAAAAGATGGCAAATGCAAAAATTTACAATTGGATATGTACAGGCCAAAAAATTCTGCTAATGAAAAATTGCCTGTTGTTATTTTTCTACATGGAGGTGCATGGGCATTGGGAGATAAAGTAATTACTCCCGATAATTATATTGAGCAGACCATTTTAAAACTGACTGAAAAAAATTATGCAGTTTTAAGTGTTAACTATCGTTTGGTGAGTGAAGATGTTCATTTTCCCGGCCCGGTAGAAGATTCTAAAGATGCGGTAAAATGGGTGAGAAAAAATGCTGATCAATATGGTTTTGATTCAGAAAATATCGGTTACTGGGGAGTTTCTGCAGGCGCACATCTTTCATTACTTTCTGCATATACTCCCGACAGTGAGTTTGTGGGCGATCCTGATCTTTCAGAATATTCAGGAAAAGTAAATTATGTAATCGATAATTTCGGACCGACTGATATCAACAGGCTTCTCCACACCAGAGCGCCAAAGCCTTTATTATTCATCGTTGGTTTAATTTCGAAAAAAATCATTGATATCAGAACCAATATTGCGAAAGGAATGACTGGCTACGATATCAAAACTGAAAGAAACAAAGTAATTGAATTCAGTAAAACAATTTCTCCTCTTTATTACACTCAAAATACTGTTCCTACCTTAATTCTTCATGGTGACAAAGACAAAGTTGCACCGATAAGGCATTCAAAAAGATTAAACAAGATGTTAGAAAAGACTAAAACAACGCACAAACTTATTGTTGTAAAAAAAGGAAATCACGGATTTAAAGACACCGACATTGTTTATCAAAATGAACTTAATAATGCTATGGTTGATTTTATTATTTCACAGAAGAAATAAATACTAAAAATGTATATAAAAAACAAAAATTTCAAAATATCTATTTTTTCTTCATTGTCTCAATCCTTTTAATTTCATTTAAAAGTAACGGAAAAGCAGGATGAGCCATTCCGCCATGATCGAAACCGTCGAGTTCGTATAAAACTGTTTCTTTATGACCTTTCAGCTTCATCATTCTCCACAGGTAAGCGTTTTCCTCATATCTTCCGAACAGTTCTTTTTCCCGATCTCCTGTAATCAAAAGCAAAGGCGGTGCATCTGAGCGAATAAAATGCAGTGGCGCCATTTCATCAATTCTGGCATCAAGCTCATCAATCCCTTTTTCTTTTCTTGCGGTAAAATGGGAAATCATTTGTCCGCTAAACGGTATAATTCCGGCTAATTTGTTGGCATCAATTTTATATTTGCCTAAATAAGATTTATCCAGACCAACCATGATTGCAAGATAACCTCCTGCAGAATGTCCGGTAATGAAAATCAACTCTTCACTTCCTCCGTATTTTTTGATATTATTGAAAACCCATGCAGTTGCTGCTGCGGCATCTTCAATATATTTGGGAGCATTTACTTTTGGTGACAATCTATAGTTTACGCCAATCACGGCAATTCCTTTATTTTTTAATTCTTCAGGAATATCTTTTTGTCCGCCAGTCAGGCCGCCTCCATGAAACCAGATTACCGTTGAGAAATTCTTTACTTTTTTTGGAACATACACATCTAAAACACACCTTTCATTAATATAAATATCAGATTGATTGATCTTTTCATCGTAATAATGAATATTGGAAATAGTCTGGTACTCCTGAGAAAAAAATGGAAATGAAAACAGAAAAACAGATAGGATAACAAGGATTTTTTTCATTCTTAAAATTTATTGAAATCTAAAGATAGGAATTTACGTAAAAATGAGCTTCAGTAATTAAACATTCAAAAAAGAAAAACGGATTCAAAAAAAAAAATTGAACCCGCTTTGAAAATCAAACTATAAACTATTAAAAATTGAAATTAAGTCGTGCAAAAACGTATCTTCCGTTCTGCCCAAACTGAGAGGTAGAGCGTGAATATATAAACTGATCATTGTTGGTTGAAGCTGTAAGGTTTTTGGTTGGGTAAATATCAAATAAATTATTGACTCCCGCCGTTAAGCCTACACTTTTTGTAAATTGATAAGCCAAAGAAAGATCAGTAATGATTTTATCTGTAATACTCTGATGTTCGTTTGGCGAAATCACTCCGTCTGCGTTTGCATCAATAATATCCGGGCTGGTCACTTTTCCGAAATAGGTATTTCTAAGATATAAACTTGCATTTTTCCATGAAATATTGTGAGATAAGCTTGCTTTGGTTCCTGGCACCGCTTCTTCAAGATAAATTCTTGCAGCTTCAGAAAAATAAGTATTTTCAAGATTAGCCGCCTGTAAAGCTCCGGAAGAATGAATTCCTCCCACTCTTTTGGTTTGGTTTAAGTTTAAAGCAAAACTGTTATCAAGTTTGAAATCTGGAAATCTCAAAGTGTGTGAGACAACAACATCCAACCCTTTAGTTTCAGTATCAATGGCATTGGTGAAAAACTGAGCTGCATTGACAGCTTCAGTATCAAAAGCTACCGGAGCAACCGTTCTTGGGAATTGCCCGGTAAGGACAACTCTGTCATCAATTCTGGTAAAATATCCGTCGGCTGTAAACGTCATATTCGCAGAAGGGATTCTGTAAGTGAAACCTGCACTTGCCGATTTTGAAGTTTCCTGTTTCAGCTTCGGAATTCCCAGAAGTTCTGCCAATTTTGAATCATTACTGAAAGTTCCTACTTCCTTCAAAGTTCCGTCTGTAAAAAGCGTGGATGTCACATTATAATAAATCTGGTGAATGGACGGTGCACGGAAACCTGTAGAACCAGCAAATCTGAAGTTTAAATTGTCAGCCAGTTTAATTCTTGAAGCCAGTTTATAATTAAAAGTAGACCCAAAATCTGAGTAGTTTTCATATCTCGCAGCGACATCTACCAAAAACCAGTCGGTAAAATTTAATTCTACATCTGCATATCCTGCAATGGCCTGTCTGTTTTTGTTGACTGCATTGATTGGCTTAAATCCGCCAAAAACCTGCGATCCGCCAGGAAGAGCGTTTCCAAAGAAATCTGTAGGTCGTGGAGTTGTTCCGTTCCATAAATTTCCGGCGGCATCATAAGTAGCATAAGAAGCCTCTTCACCTGCTGTGATTTTGAAATTTTCATACCGGTGTTCTGCACCGAAAGCGATGTTAATTCCTTTCCAAACATCATATTTTTTAGAAAAATCTAAATTGACCGTATTTTGAGAAAAACGCAATCCTCCTGCATCAAATTCATTTGGAGAAGCAAATCTTAATGAAGTATTTCCTGTATTTTCTATGGTATAATCAAAAGAATTTCTCCCGAAAGTATTGCTGAAATCTACATCCCAACCGTTCCAATTTCCTTTTATTCCTGTAGACAAAGATAAATCCTGAATGCCTGTTCCTATTTGAGGAAGATAGCCGTCAGAATACAAACCTGTAAACGTTCTGCTTTGGTTAGGTCTTCTGTAAAACCCTCCCGAAGTTCCTTGTCTGAAGCTGTAACCACCAAATGTATATACTTTCCAAAGATCATTTAACGGAATTTCAATATTGGCAAAAAGCTGGTTGTTATTTAATTTCGACTGTCCGACCTGCATATTAAAATCTTTTCTTGAAAGACCTCTGTATGCTAATTCCTGGTCGGTAACATTTGCGCCTAAAATACTTTGCAGCCCTGCAATAGTATTCGCTCCCTGAATCTGACTTTGCAGCTGAGAAGAAAAGTAATCCACACCTTGAGCATATTGATGAATATAATTGATCAACTGTTGGGAGTTAGGAGTGGTTCCGATGTTTGTAAACAATGACGAAAGATTGACACCGTCATTCAAAGCACGCCTTTCGATAGCATTGTAGGCATTATAAATAGATCCACTTTCTGTTCCTGCTCTGTAAGTTGGATCTCTGAATTGTGAAGACCAGGTAATATTATAAAAACCGCCTTCATTACCTATTTTATTACCATAATTCAGGTCAACCTGTATATTTTGTCCGTCAAAATCTCCGGTATGATCATTTGCGGTTGGTGTAAGATTTCCTCCATAAGTCAATTGTCCGGTAAGCTTTCCGATGTCTCTTTTCAAACCTAAATTAATCACACCTGCAATAGCATCAGAACCGTATTGTGCAGAAGCTCCGTCTCTTAACACTTCAATTCTGCTGATCGCAAAAGACGGTATTGCATTTAAATCTGTTCCTACGGTTCCTCTTCCCGGTGATCCGTTTACATTGACTAAAGCAGAAGTGTGCCTTTCTTTTTCCATTAACCAAAACCAAAACCTGATCGGGACCCAAACCTCTCAATTGCGCAGGATCTAAATGATCTGTTCCGTCTGCATTCGTCTGAATGGTTGAGGTAAATGATGGTGCAATGGCATTAAGGATCTGTCCGATTGTAGTCTGTGGTAAAACAACTGATGCTTCTTTTATATTAAATACATCTACAGGAACGGGGCTGTCAACTTTTGATCTTGCACCGCTTCTCGATCCCAGAATTACTACTTCTTCAACATTTGCCGTCTTCACTGTATCTTTTTCCTGAGCTGCTGCATAACTTCCGAGGAAAAACAAAACTGAGACAGATAAAATAGTCTTGTTAATTTTCATCTATTTATAATTTAAAAATTCTACTCTTCGTTTTTTTACGAGGTGCAAATGTAGATTATATTTATTAGTCTACAAAAAAAGTAGACTAATAAAATACAGAAAGTGTAAATCTTCAAATTATATTTTTTTAAATTTTGGTAAGTTTAGCGTATTTCAGGATCAGATTCTTTTCTCCTTCGTGCAGGAAAACAACTTTTGCCTTGATGTTTTGAGGATCAGTTCCATCCAAAAATTTTACTTCGCCGATTCCGAAACGGTCATGCCTTACCTTGTCGCCCACTTCAATATCCTGTGAAGAAGCTCCGCTTGGATTGATGATTTTTGCAGTGCTTACAGGTTTTAATTTCCTAGGTTCAGCAATCGGTTTATCATTTTCGGTTTTTGCAATAGTCTTTTTTTCTACTTTTTTAAAGCTTCTCATTTCTGAAGGATGCTCATCAAAAATATTGGAAGTAATCCCGGCGTTGTTGATAAATCTGCTTTCAATTGCCGGATTGAGCAATTCAAGATACTGCTCGTCAACTTCACTTAAAAATCTTGAAGGTTCAGCATCGGTAATTTTTCCCCACTGAAAACGGGAAACCGCATATGAGAAAAATGCCTGCTTTTCAGCTCTTGTCAAGGCAACGTAGAACAAACGTCTTTCTTCCTCCAGATCTTCTCTGGTTGCTGAACTCATGAAACTCGGGAACAAATTTTCTTCCAATCCCACCAAATGTACGACAGGAAATTCCAGACCTTTTGAAAGGTGAATTGTCATCAGAGAAACCATATCTTCTCCATCATCTTTTCTTTGTGTATCGGCAGAAAGTGCAATGTTTTCAAGAAAATTCGGTAAACTTGGATCACCATCTTCCAATTGCATCTGTTCTTCGATAAAACCCTGCATCGAGTTCATCAATTCCTGAACGTTTTCTACACGTGAAATTCCTTCCGGTGTCTGATCGTCTTTTAAAAATTTAATCAAACCGCTTCGCTTTGCCACTTCCATTGCAACACTGTAAGCTGTTTCAGTTTTCAGCAAAACTTGAAATGCTTTAATCATCGACCAGAAATCGCTCAGTTTGGTTAAAACGCCATTGTTGAATTTCAATTGTGGTGCATACATTCCCAGATTGTCTAACACTTTAGATACCGAAACGTTTTGAGCATCAGCAAAAACAATTAATTTATTCTGAGTTGTTTCGCCAATTCCTCTGGTAGGGTAATTGATGATTCTCATTAAAGCTTCAGAATCGTTTTCATTCACCAAAAGACGAAGATAACCGATAAGATCTTTTACCTCTTTTCTTTGGTAAAAAGACAGACCTCCATATACTTTGTACGGAATATTTTTTCTTCTTAAAGAGTCTTCAAAAGCTCTCGTCTGAGAGTTGGTACGGTATAAAATCGCAAAATCACTAAATTTTTTTTGTTCTCTGTTGCTCAGTTCCCAAATATTTCCTGCAACGAAGTTGGCTTCATCAGCGTCGGAAAGTGAACGGTACACTTTGATTTTTTCTCCTTCTTCATTTTCACTGAAAACATTTTTCTTAAACTGTTGCAGATTTTTTGCGATAACCACATTTGCAGCATTTACGATGTTTTGTGTAGAACGATAATTTTGTTCCAAAGAAACCGTCATCGCATCCGGATAATCTTTTTTGAAATTTAAAATATTGTAAATATTCGCACCACGGAAAGAGTAAATTGACTGTGCATCGTCTCCTACTACGCAGATATTTTCAAATTTTGAAGCTAATGCTTTTACAATCAAATACTGAGAGTGATTTGTATCCTGGTACTCATCTACCAGAATATATCTGAATCTGTCCTGATATTTAGCTAGAACCTCTGGAAACCTGGTCAATAACTCATTGGTTTTCAACAATAAATCATCAAAATCCATTGAGCCGTTTTTAAAGCACGCTTCTACATATTTTTCATAAATTTTTCCAATGAATTTCATGTTGGCTTTTTCGTCAGCTTCCATTAATTCTGGATTGTTGTAATAGGCTTTTACCGTGATCAGATTATTTTTATAATTGGAAATTCTTGCCTGAACTTTTTTAGGTTTATATAAATCGGCATCAATGTTCATATCTTTCAGTACTTTTCTGATGACATTCAGAGCATCCTGCTGATCGTAAATCGTAAAATTAGATGGATAACCCAGATAATGCGCTTCACTTCTCAGAATTCTTGCAAAAACGGAGTGAAAAGTTCCCATCCAAAGACTTCTCGCATTGCTTTGTCCGACCACTTTTGCGATACGTTCTTTCATTTCTTTAGCAGCCTTGTTGGTAAAGGTCAGCGCCAGAATATTAAAAGGATCAACGCCATTGGTAATCAAATGCGCAATACGCATCGTGAGTACACGCGTCTTTCCAGAACCTGCACCGGCAAGTACCATCAAAGGTCCTTGTAACGTGGTAACGGCTTCATATTGTGGTTCGTTGAGTCCTTTCAGATAATCCATACAGCAAAAAAATTTGGGAACACAAAATTAGTGTATTATAAGGAGATTTCAAATTGTGAGTGTAAATGTTTAGGCTAAAAATTCAGACAAAAAAAATCAGCAAAAAATATTCTGCTGACTTCATAATTTATTGAAATTTACTTTTATTGAGCGTACTTTTTGAGCCTGTCGACCATATCACCCAGATCAAACGGTTTTGCAATAAAAGCATCTGCACCTGCATCTAATGCAGACTGTTCCAAGCCTCGGCTTGCTGACATAATCAAAACAGGAATATCTTTCAGATTTTCATCTGCTTTGATCTCTCTGCAGATATCTCTTCCGTCTTCACCGGAGAGCCACATATCCATAAGAATGACGTTGGGTTTTGAATCTGCACTCAAAGTTTTCAGCATATCTGAACCTTTATAAAATTTTTCAATCTCAAATCCTTCAAAATCAAGCATCATTTCTATCGAATCTACGATTGCCGGACTGTCATCTACCACTAAAACTTTTGTTGCGTTGGGCATTTTGTTTATACTTTTTTACTTTTGGGGATTTCGAAGCAAAAATCAGACCCTTTTTCTTCCGTAGAAAGTACATAGATGCGACCTCCGGACCTTTTGATGATTTCTGATGAGATGTAAAGTCCGAGACCCAAACCCGGAAAAGTATGCTCTTTTGAACCACTTACTCTGTAATACTGTTCAAAAACTTTCTGTTGCTTATCTGAAGGAATACCTATTCCGAAATCTCTCACACTGAAAGTTACGGTATTATCCTGCAATTTTTTGGTAATAATCACCTCATCTGCATCCGGAGAATATTTAATTGCATTGCTTATGAGATTGCTCATTACCTGAGAAATACGGTGACGGTCTGCATATACTGTACCGATCTGAAACGGCTGTATGATAAGCTTATGTCTGGAGTTCATCTGCTGTTCTGCAACAATTTCTTCGGTAAGTTTATCGAAATCAAATTCATATTCGTTGAGTTGAATTTTTCCGTTCTGTATTTTGGTAACATCCAGCAAATCACTAATCAAAACTGTGAGAACTTCTATCTGAGCGTCCATTTTTCTGGCGACCTCTGCATTTTTCAAATCATTCTGTCTTACAAGATTTTTCTCTATAAATTGGGTGTAGATCTTCAGACTCGTCAAAGGAGTTTTCAGTTCGTGACTCGCAATTCCGAGAAAATTATCTTTTTGTGTCTGCAATTGTTTAAAATCATCAATATCTGTGAACGTACCAATCCATTGTGAAACTTCGTTATTTTCATCCAAAGTAGGTACTGCTCTTCCGAGAAACCAACGATATATTTCGGGATTTTTAGGATCTATAAACTGATATTCCATTTCAAATGGTGTTCCGGCTCTTACACTTTCTGCCCAAACTAATTCTACTTTCGCATGAATCTCAGGACTGATTACTCTTTTGAAACCTTCAGACGGATTTTCATCTCTGTCGAAACCAGTATACCTGTACCAATTGTCATTCATGTAATTCAACTGTCCGTATTTATCACAAGTCCAGACAAATTGTGGCATAGAATCTGCCAAATCTCTGAATTTTTCTTCCCTTTTCTGTATTTCTTCACGAGCAATCACCAAATCTGTAACATCAACTGCTATATTGTAGATGGCATAGACTTCGCCCTTCTCATTTTTCAGTGGCTTGTAAGAAAAATTAAAAAAATAACTCTGAAGTTTTCCGTCTACTACCAAATCTACCCTATCTTCTTTTGCTGTATATGTTTTTCCGGTTTTAAAAATATCTTTAAGAATACCGATAAAAGGCTGACCTTCAAGCTCAGGCAAAGCATCTTCCAGTTTAAGTCCAATCACGGAAGCATCTTTCCCCCACGTTTTAAGCATTAAATTATTGGCTAGCTCTATATACAAGTCATTGGTGCGATAAATAGCAATAGAATAATCTGAATTTTTGATTAAATCTTCAAAACGATATTCGCTTTCTTTCAGTTTTCTTTCTGAAATCACCTGATCGGTTACTTCGGTTGCCACAACACTAACGCCGATAATTTTTCTTTCATCATTGAAAACAGGAGAATAAATAAAATTAAAAAAATGTTCTTCCAGATATCCGAATTTATCTAAAAATACAGGGAGTTTATTACCATTAAAAACCTCGCCTTTTCTGTAAACATTGTTGAAAATTTCTACAAAACCCTGAGATTTTATTTCAGGTAAAG
Source organism: Chryseobacterium sp. AC405b (assembly GCF_979258685.1). Classification (NCBI taxonomy): domain Bacteria; kingdom Pseudomonadati; phylum Bacteroidota; class Flavobacteriia; order Flavobacteriales; family Weeksellaceae; genus Chryseobacterium; species Chryseobacterium sp. AC405b. Next base: position 1,859,224 of record NZ_OZ409877.1, on the reverse strand, counting down.
CTTCAAATAAAGGCATCCCAACAATAGAAATATCTCTGCCCCACAATTCTAAAATCTGCGGATTGGCATTTTGTATGACAAGATCATCGCCAATCAACAAACACATTGCAACGGGAGCCTGACTGAATAGCGTGATCAACGATTCCGGTGAAACATTTTGTTCTAAAAAACTTTTCATGAGATAGAGCTGTAAAACTTTATAATTAATAATTAATTGAGAGAAAACTTCTTTTTTGAACCAAGTCTCGTTCCAATTTTTAAAACTACAAAATTTTCTTAAAAATTTGTAACATTTGATGTATTTTTGGTACATATTGACTAAACAATTTCTATTTATGAAAAAACGACTTTTTAGTGTTGCAGCTGCTGCTTTTTTTGGAGTAATGCTGAATGCACAACAAATCAAATTCGAAGAATATGATCTGCCAAACGGTTTGCACGTAATTCTTCATCAGGATAATTCTGCTCCGGTAGTTACTACAGGTATCATGTATCACGTAGGTGGAAAAGACGAGATCAAAGGCAGAACAGGTTTTGCACACTTCTTTGAACACCTTTTATTTGAAGGTACTCCGAATATTAAAAGAGGAGATTGGTTTAAAATCGTATCTTCAAACGGAGGGCAAAACAATGCCAATACAAGCATGGACAGAACATACTATTACGAAACTTTCCCTTCAAACAACGAGCAATTAGGTCTTTGGATGGAAGCTGAAAGACTTCGTCATGCTGAGATTAATCAGATTGGTGTAGACACTCAGAGAGAAGTTGTAAAAGAAGAAAAAAGATTGAGAATGGATAATCAGCCTTATGGAAATCTGATGAACGCCATTCAACAAAATCTTTTTACTAATCACCCATACAGCGGTTCAGTAATCGGATCAATTGATGATTTGAACTCTGCAAAACTGGAAGAATTCAGAGATTTCTATAAAAAATATTATGTTCCAAACAACGCAACTTTGGTTGTTGCAGGAGACATCAAGCCTGAGCAGACAAAAAAATGGATTCAGGAATATTACGGTGGATTGACTAAAGGAACTGTAACTCCTAAAAACTTCCCGAAAGAATCTCCTATAACTAAAGAAACTGAAAAGACTGTTACAGATCCTAACATTCAGCTTCCAGCATATATCTTTGCATACAGAAGTCCTTCAAACAAAGACAGAGACGCATATATTCTGAATATGCTTTCATCTTATTTAAGCAGCGGGAAATCATCTGTTTTATACAAAAAACTAGTAGATCAGGAGAAAAAAGCCTTAGAAGTACAGGCGTTTAACCTTGGTATGGAAGATTACGGCGTATTCGGTTTCTTTGCAATGCCAATGGGAGCTACAACAAGACAGACTTTACAGGCAGACATTGATGTTGAAATCAAGAAGCTGCAATCTACTTTGATTTCTCAGGAAGATTATCAAAAACTTCAGAACAAGTTTGAGAATCAGTTTGTAAATGCTAACTCAAGCATTCAGGGAATTGCTGCTTCATTAGCAACTAACCACGTATTGATGGGAGATACCAATTTGATCAACAAGGAGATTGAAATCTACAGATCAATCACAAAGCAAGATTTGCAGAATGCTGCGAAGAAGTATCTGAATTCTAACCAAAGAGTAATCATTAATTACGTACCTGAAAAAAAATAATTCTTACAATAAATTCAAGATACTAGATATTCAAGATAGAAGACTAAAAATTAGTTTAACATCTTCAATGCAATTATCAATTTAAATAAAGAATTATTAAAATTAAATTTTTACAAATGAAAAAGCAATTAACATATATAGCAGTAGCATTTTTATTCACAGGAATGCTTTCTGCACAAAAAATTGATCTTAATGCAATGCCGAAGGCAGGACCAACTCCTTCGATCAACATTGCACAGCCAAAGACTTTTCAGTTAAAAAACGGTTTAACTGTAATGGTGGTTGAAAACAACAAACTACCTAGGGTAAATATGAGCCTTTCTATGGACAGACAACCTTATTATGAAGGTGATGTTGCAGGAGTAAGCGAAATCATGGCAGACCAATTGGGTAACGGTACAACGACTTTAAGCAAAGACGAATTCAACAAAAAAATTGATTTCTTAGGCGCAAACTTAGGTTTCAATTCAGGAGGAGCATCTTCTAATTCGCTTTCAAAATATTTCCCTGAAGTTTTAGGTTTAATGGCTGATGCGATTATCAATCCTAAATTTTCTGCTGATGAAATTCAAAAATCAAAAGACAGAGCCGTTGAAGGTATCAAAAGTGAAGAAAAAAATGCTTCATCTATTGCTTCAAGAGTTTCTAACGCTTTGATCTACGGAAAAAATACTGCAAGAGGAGAATTTGAAACGATAGAGTCTGTTAACAAAATTCAATTAGCTGACGTACAAAACGTTTACAAAAAATACTACGCACCGGATAATGCTTATTTGGTGATCGTAGGTGATGTAAAGTTTGACAAGGTAAAACCAATGGTAGAAAAAGCTTTTGCCAACTGGAAAAAAGCCAACACAGCTTTCCCACCTTTAGAGCCTGCTTCAAATGTTGCTAAAACAGAGATCAATGTGGTAGACGTTCCTTCGGCAGTACAATCTGTAGTTTCTGTAGGAAACATCAACACGCTGAAAATGAAAGATCCTAATTACTTCCCTGCTACAATTGCCAACTATATTCTTGGTGGTGGTGGTGAAGCCAGACTTTTCATGAACCTTCGTGAGAAAAACGGATTTACCTACGGAGCTTACTCTAGCATGAGCGCAAGCAAATACTCTCCTGATTTTTCAGCAGAAGCAAGCGTAAGAAATGAGGTTACCGATAAGGCTGTAAAGGAATTCATGAATGAAATCAACGGAATTTCTACAGTGAAAGCTGACGAACTTGCCAATGCAAAAGCTAAATTAAAAGGAAGCTTCATCATGTCTCTAGAACAGCCTGCTACTATCGCAAGATTTGCAGTAAGCCAGAAAGTAAATGATCTTCCGGCTGATTTTTATACAAATTATTTAAAATCGATTGATAAAGTAACTGCTGCTGATGTTTCGACTGCGGTGAAAACTACGATAATGCCTAACCAAAGCAGAATTTTTATTGCAGGTAAAGCTTCTGAAATTTCTGAAGGATTAGAGAAATTAGGATATCCTGTAAAATATTATGATGCCAATGCGAATCCTGTAGGGAAACCAATTGTTCAGAAAGCTGATGCAAGTGTAACTGTAGCGTCTGTTGTAGATAAATACATTACTGCAATTGGAGGAAAAGAAAATCTTTCAAAAGTTTCTTCATACACTACGACCGCATCAATGTCTGTACAAGGACAAAACATTGATTTTAAGAGCATCAAAGCACAGGGAGGTAAAGAACTTACTGTAGTTTCTATGGGAGGCATGACTCTTCAGAAACAAGTTTTTGACGGTAAAACAGGATTTTCTGAGCAAGGTGGACAAAAAGTTGCCATGACTAAAGAAGAAATTGCTGACAACTTAAAGAACACTGAACTTTTCGAAGAATTAGGTTTTGCTAAATCTGCAGATTATAAATTGGCAGGAATCGAGAAAATCGCAGGTGAAGATTCTTATGCAATCAAATCTGCTGACAAAACATATTACTACAGCGTAAAAACCGGTCTTAAAACAGGAGAAACAGAAACTGTAAAAGCTCAGGGACAAACGATGACAGTACCCACTACTTTCGCAGATTACAAAGATGTTGCAGGTGTGAAAATGCCTTACACCATCAATGTAAACCAAATGGGTATGGATATGACCATGAAAGTAAAATCTTACGAAGTAAATCAGGCTAAAGACACTGATTTCAAATAAGAATAAAGTATATTGAAGAAAAGCGGCAACAATTGTTGCCGCTTTTTGTTTTTAGTGAAATCTTTATTTTGCGGTTCTGTAAAAAAACATTAAATTTGCCCATTCAAAAAGATATTAAAATTAATGGATACTATATTTACACTATTGATGGTTCTTATTATGATTGCCAGCGTTTTATTGGTAATTGTTGTTATGGCTCAAAACCCTAAAGGTGGCGGTCTTTCAAGTACATTCGGAGGAGCATCTTCTGCCCAGTTTGGAGTACAGAGAACCAACGACTTTATGGAGAAGTCAACCTGGACGTTAGGAGCGGTAATCATCATTCTGATTTTAATCAGCGTTGTGGTAATGGGTAAACCAAAAGCAGCACCTCTTCCAGTGCCTACTCAATCTGAGGCACCTGCTAAGAAAAATGCACCTGCTTCTAAAACTACTACAACCAAGGAAAGCGTTCCGGCAACTAAGTAAGAATTTATTGATCAAAATAAAACAAAAGCAACTCAATTATTGGGTTGCTTTTTTATTTGAGTTTAATCTGCTCTATTTTGTGTCTTAATTTTAAACCTGCTTTCAAAAATGAATATTGCAAAGGTTTACTCTCCCGGTAATATTTATCTATAAAAATCTGCATGGCTCCATAAAATCTTTCTAAATACACTTCATCTTTAATGGTACTTTCACCTTTATGATGCAGGATTGAAGCTTTTCCGTAATAATAATTTTGACACCCGTTTTTCAACAAAGTGTAGCACAAATCAATATCTTCACCGTACATAAAGTACCTTTCGTCAAGACCGCCTACTTTTTTGTAAACCTCTCGTTTAACAAGGAAAAATGCTCCGGTAATGACTTCAACTTCAGCAATTTCAAATTCGTCTACATCATTTCGATAATATGATTTTGAATTTTTCTTTTTAAAATTGGTAAATAACTTTTCGAAAGAATTAAACATATCAGGAACTGACCGCTTGCTTTCCGGGAGAAAAACTCCATTGGCATCATGCATTCTTACACCAAGGCATCCGAAATTGGTTTTAGAATCAGCAAAATCTAAAATTTCATTCAAATAAAAACCCTCCAGTTCGGTATCGGGATTTAAAATTAAAAGATATTCTCCCTGCGCAGATTCAATTGCTTTATTGTTTGCTACGGCAAAACCTTCATTTTTTTCGGAAGCAATAAACTGTACTTTCGGAAACTCCGGAATGAGGTCTCCCCAAGAACTATCACTAGAATTGTTATCAATCACAATAACCTCATAATTGATTTTTTCAGCATATTTTTGAATTGAAATAAGGCAGTTTCTCAATAGTTGAGCCACATTATAATTAACGATAATGATTGAAAGTTTTGGAGTCATTTTAATCCTTTTCGTTATACGGAAGCCTGTTGATGATTGATCTTCCCAAAGAAATTTCGTCAGCATATTCCAGCTCATCACCTACAGAAATTCCTCTCGCAATACTTGAAAACTGAATCCCTGAATTCTTGAATTTCTTGTAAATATAATAAGCTGTGGTATCACCTTCCATTGTTGCACTCAAAGCAAAAATAAATTCTTTGGCTTCACCCAGCTGCAGCTTCTTTTCAATACTCGGAATATTCAGCTGATGAGGTCCTACACCTTCCATCGGAGAAATTTTTCCGCCAAGAATAAGATATTTGCCTCTGTATTTTCCGGTATTTTCGATGGCGATAACATCTCGTACATCTTCTACAATGCAAATAAGCTCATTACTGCGTTTTTCGTTGCTGCAGATCTCGCAAATATCAAAATCAGAAAAATTGTGGCATTCTTTACAGTATTTTATTTCATTAACAAGATTGATGATCGAAGTTCCCAAACCTGTCGCTCGTGAATTAGGCTGTTTAAGTAAATGAAGCGCAAGACGCAAAGCGGTTTTCTTACCAATACCCGGAAGTCCTGATATTTCCTCAACTGCTTTTGCCAATACTTTACTTGGGTAATCCATAACACAAAAATAAGAATTTTTGTTGAGAGTTTTGAAATTCAAACATACAGAAACAGGACATTTTTGGTGTCAAAATTTTTAATTCATTCATGTTTTTTACGCATTAAATTATTTTAAAACCTTTATCTTTGATCATCAAAATATTAACAGAAAAATAAACCAAAAATGATTCTTAACAACCTCAATTATCCGCTGGATTTTAAATTTAAAATCACCACTCTTGCCAGCGATTTCAACATTACAGATAAAAACGGAAACTCTGTCGCATACGTTCGCCAGAAAATGTTTAAACTGAAAGAAGACGTCATTGTTTTCAATGACGAAAGCAAAACCAAAGAACTTTTCAGAATTCAGGCAAATCAGTGGATTGATTTTAATGCATCTTACTCAATCAAAGATACGATCGGGAAAAATTTCGGAAGATTGGCGAGAAAAGGAATGCGCTCTATCTGGAAATCTTCTTACAATATTCTGGATGAAGCCGATCAGCAAAAATTTACCATTACAGAAGACAACGCTTGGGTTAAATTTTTCGACGGAATGGTTGGAGAAATTCCTATCATCGGAATGTTTACCGGATATTTCCTTAACCCATCATACACAGTAATTGGTATGGACGGAAAAGAATATTTTAAGCTTAAAAAAATGCCTTCAATGTTTGGAAGAAGATTCCAGCTGGACAGACTGATTGATATTGATGACGAAGACGAAAGTTTGGTTGTTTTATCATTGCTGATGATGGTTCTGCTTGAGAGATCAAGAGGATAGATAGCTTCAGCAATTGCTTTAAGAATTAAAATCGTTTTAAATTCAAAATAAACAAATTTCAACAGATGAAATATTTTATCATTTTCCTTTCAGTTTTAACTTTGGTTGCCTGTAAAAAGGAAAAAGAAACCGTTTCAAATTCAACACCCAAAGATTCTCTTAATATCGTTCAGGATTCTGCAAAAACTGATTCTGCATCTGCCAACATTCTGGTCGATGTATTTCCTTTCCCTAAAGAAATTAAAGAATGCTCTTGTTATTTTGCGAAAAATAAGACAGATTTTGAAAACGAAAAATACATTTATGCAGACGATGCAGGGAAAACAGCTTACATGAAACTCAATGGAAAGAGAATCGCAATGAATCTTATCTCCTCAAGTGATATGGAAGTGGATGAAGAACTGACCAAAGAAATTGAAAATGAGAACTATAAAATCTCAGTGAAAGGTAAAAAGATAAAGCATGAAGAGGTTTTACTTTTCGAAGGTACCTTAACGATTGAAAAACCGGACGGAACTATCATGAAAATGCCGATTTACGGCGAATGTGGATGCTAAAGTAATTAGCAATTAGCAATTAGCAATTAGCAATTAGCAATTAGCAATTAGCAATTAGCAAAAATACTGCTCCTGAATTTCGGGAGCATTTTTTATTTCATATTATTTATTTATTTTTTTATCTGTCATATGCAATCGCCGAGTTTTAGCTAGTATTTTCGTTTCTAAATCATAGCGATTTCGTAATTTTGATAAAAATAAATTTTATGGAACTATCAAACATAGAACCGCAGATTATCTGGAAGAATTTTTCCAAATTGAATGCTGTTCCGAGACCGTCTAAAAAAGAAGAAAAAGTAATTGCTTTCATCAAAGAATTTGGTGAAAATTTAGGTTTAGAAACTACGGTCGATGAAGTAGGAAATGTCATTATTAAAAAACCAGCCACCACAGGAATGGAGAACCGTAAATCAATCGTGATGCAGTCGCATCTTGATATGGTTTGCCAAAAAAACAATGATGTGAATTTTGATTTCGAAACTCAGGGAATCCAAATGGAAGTTGACGGCGACTGGGTAAAAGCAAAAGGAACGACTTTAGGTGCTGATAACGGTTTAGGTGTTGCAACCATCATGTCTATTCTTGAAAGTTCAGACATACCGCATCCAGATTTGGAAGCTTTATTTACGATTGATGAAGAGACCGGTATGACGGGAGCTCTAGGTTTAAAACCAGGACAATTAACAGGTCAGATTTTATTAAATCTTGACACTGAAGAAGATGACGAAATCGATATCGGATGCGCAGGTGGAATTGATGTAACGGTGAGCCAGACTTACACAACAGAAGCTTCTACAGGCCAAATTGTAAGAATCGAAGTAAAAGGTTTACAAGGAGGACATTCAGGAATGGATATTCACAAAGGTTTCGGAAATGCCAACATTATTCTAAGCAGAATTCTTTACAAAGCTTTAGCAAATCAGAACATTCAGTTAGTTTCTATTGACGGCGGAAGTTTGAGAAATGCGATTCCGAGAGAAGCTGTGGCTTTAGTTTCTGTAAGAAATGCAGGAGAATTTATTGAGGATGTAACCAACGGAATTAAAAAAGAAATTTTAGAAGAATTTGCTTCCATTGAAGCCGGGCTTCAGATCAATATTGAAAATTCTACAACTTCAGAAAAGGCTGTTTCAGAAGAAGATTCAAAGAAAATTATTTTGGTTTTAAAATCTCTTCACAACGGCGTTTACAGAATGAGCCCGGATGTTCAGGATTTGGTAGAATCTTCAAATAATGTGGCAAGAGTAGAATTAAAAGAAGGTGGTTTGAAAATTTTAAATCTTTCGAGATCATCAGTTGATTCGTCTAAAGATTCTGTTGCTGAACAACTGAAATCAGTATCAGAATTGGCAGGAATGAATGTGGAATTCAGCGGATCATACCCTGGCTGGAAACCAAAACCAGGTTCTGAAATCGTTCAGATGATGGAGAAAATCTATACTGAAAAGTTTTCGGAAAAACCTCATGTTGTAGCCTGTCACGCAGGTTTGGAATGTGGAATTATCGGTGCCAATTATCCTGAAATGGAAATGGTAAGTTTCGGAACCCACCATCAGAGGAGCACACTCTCCGGATGAAAAAGCAAATATTGCTTCAACACAGAAATTCTGGAGTTTTACGAAGGATATTCTAGCAAATATTCCTTTGAAATAAGATAAAAATTACTCAAATATTAATATCCAAAGTCGTTTGATTTTGGATATTTTTGTTTTAAATAAGAGTCAGGCAACATTAGATTTTCTTAGTTTAAAATTAATTATGTCAATTGTGAAAATATTTTGTGACATTTGTGTTTACAAGAAATGATTATGAAAAGTATCACCGTATTCTGCGGATCAAGTTTCGGTTCGGATGAAAACTATAAAGAGCAGGCAATTTTGCTCGGACAAACATTAGCAAAACAAAATATTCAACTGATTTATGGCGGTGCCAATGTCGGATTAATGGGTGCTGTTGCTGACGGCGTCCTTCAGGAAGGCGGAAAAGCTATCGGTGTTCTTCCCCATTTTTTACAGTCAAAAGAAATTGCACATCTTCATCTTACCGAGTTGATTTTGGTAGAAAGCATGCATGAAAGAAAAACCAAAATGAATGAACTTTGCGACGGCGTTATCGTACTTCCCGGCGGTTACGGGACTATGGAAGAGTTTTTTGAAATGATCACTTGGGCACAACTCGGGCTGCATCAAAAACCCATTGCCGTTCTGAACATTGACGGCTTCTATGACGATTTAATTAAATTAGTTCAAACAATGGTTGATAAAGGATTTTTAAAGCAAATTAATCAGGAAATGCTTTTGGTAAGCGACCATATTGATGAGCTTTTAGAAAAAATGAGAAATTATCAGGCTCCTACGGTTGGGAAGTGGATTTCTAAGGAGGAGGTTTAAATTATATAAATATTTTGCGTACATCTTATTAATATTGATAAATTTATCAAAACTTGATTTAAATGAACCAACAGCTACTTGACAGATTTAATAAACTAACTACTGAAAGAGAATTCAAAGATTTTATTAGCGAAAATTTAGAATGCCCAATAAATTGTAGAACAGGAAATCGTTTAAATATAATTGAGCAAGAATTAATTGCATTGTGGATAGATACTTGTTCAAAATACTCCACTGCAAATGAAGAAGACTTTGTAAGAGAGTCATATGAAGAAGAATCTGGTCTTTTTTATGCCGAAGATTTAAACGAATTTAAAAGAGTCAGTTTCAACTTAATCCGATGGATTGATAACGCAAAAGCCCATTTTTTAAATTTAACAAATGTATTTAATTCAAAAATGGCTAGTGCTCAGGAATATTCAAAACATTATTTACCGTTAAAAATGGATAGAGAAAAAATTAAAAGTTTTGCAAAGGAAAACAATATTTCATACTTCTTTCCAGAAATAAATGAAACAGTTTTGACACCAATTTTATTAGACTCCTTTACAGAATATTTTGCTTTAATTCTAGAAAATGAAACATTAAGATTTGGTGTAAAAGTTGATAAAAATATCGGAGTCTCAAATATCGGAATTGAAACAAATTTAATGTTGTTTGAAATTAATAAGTCTGCACAAATCGCACATGCTTATCCTTGTAATGAAGATGAAATAAATAGATTAAATATTGAGCCAAAATTCTTTGATAAAGTATATTTTGATTGGTTAAGAGAAGAATTATAAACTACTAATATGAGACAAAAACTCCCGAATATAATCTTCAGGAGTTTTCAATATCATTTAAATAAAATTCATTTAAGGATAAGGAGCAATCTCCACTTCAAGACCTTCCATTGCATCAGCAATATGAAGCTGGCAACCCAATCTGCTGTTTGGCTCTACATGATAAGCTTCTCCCAACATTGCATCTTCTTCGTCTCCCATAGGTTCAAGTCCGGGATCTTTAATCACATACACCTGACAAGAAGCACACATTGCCATTCCGCCACAAACTCCGATCGTTCCTTCTTCTGCCAATTCATAAGAACGGATGATCTCCATCAAATTCATTGACATATCTGTAGGAGCTACAATATCGTGAGTCAATCCTTCCCTGTCAGTGATTCTTATATTTATATCGCTCATTTTGTTGATAGTTGGTGGTTGATGGTTGATGGTTTCTGTTTTACTAACAACTGATAACCAACAACTGACAACTCATTAATTTATTTTCTTTACAACCGCTTTTTCAGCTTCCTTACGGCTTCCGTCGAAACCATCAACTCCGCTCACTGTTGTATATTTTAAAACGAATTTTTTACCGGGATTTAATCTATTATAAACACTTTGACACATCAAGGTTGCTTCGTGGAAACCACAAAGAATAAGTTTTAGTTTCCCTGGATATGTGTTGATATCACCAATTGCGTAGATCCCTTCGATGTTGGTTTGGTAATCCAAAGCATTGTTGACTACAATTGCATTTTTCTCAATATTCAATCCCCAATTTGAGATTTCACCCAATTTTGGTGTTAATCCGAAAAGTGGAATAAAGTAATCTGTTTCGATATCAAAAGCTTCCTGATCATCAACTTTTACAGTGATCGCCTCTACTTTTCCGTCACCTTTGATGGCGGTAACTTCTGCCGGAGTAATCAGTTTAATTTTACCCTGATTTTTAAGATCCTGAACTTTTTCTACAGAATCTAAAGCTCCACGGAACTCGTTTCTTCTGTGAATCAATGTCACTTCACTTGCCACATTGGATAAGAAAACACTCCAGTCTAAGGCAGAATCTCCACCTCCTGCGATAACTACTTTTTTATTTCTGAAATGTTCCGGTTCTTTTACGAAATATTCCAGACCTTTCTCTTCATAATCAGCTACATTATCCATAGTAGGTTTTCTCGGCTCGAAGGTTCCTAAACCACCGGCAATTGCAATTGCTTTACATCTGTGAACTGTACCTTTATTCGTAACTACCTCAAACCACTCTTCATCAATTTTTTTATAAGAAACTGCGGTTTCGCCTAATGTAAAACCTGGCTGAAACTGTTTGATCTGTTCCATTAGATTATCTACCAATTCACCCGCATTCACAGACGGATAACCAGGAATATCGAAAATAGGCTTTTTGGGATACAACTCTGCCAACTGACCTCCAGGTTGAGGAAGCGCATCGATAATATGGCATTTCATTTTAAGCAGACCTGCCTCAAACACAGCAAATAGCCCAGTTGGTCCTGCCCCAATAATCAATATGTCTGTCGTTATCATAATATTAAAGATTATTTAATTGTAAGTAGATGCAAATTTACTAATTTTAATGCGAAGCATATTTAAACGAACTTAAATAAAAAACTGAGATTTATCAAATAAAGACATCAATCACGTAATCATTTGGCAGTCTTTTTGTAAATTATACATCATGAAGAAATTATTCAATATTTTAGCAATATTCGCATTCTTTTCAGGCTTTGGGCAGATAACAAATATTGCAGACGGAGAATCTTTGACGCTAAGAATACATTACGGTTTTTTAAATGCCGGAAATGCCAATTTAAGTACGCGAGTAGTCAATTTTCAGGGTGAACCTCACTTACACGTAAAAGGTGTCGGGAAGACCACGGGTGCTGTGAAAGCTTTTTTTAAGGTGGAAGATTTATATGAAAGCTATATCAATGTAAAGACCAGTCTGCCTGCTTATTATGTTCGTAATGTGAAAGAAGGAAGTTATAGTCAGCATTTACAGACGGTTTTCATCCACAGTAATAATACATTGGTTCTTACTGATAAAAAAACTCCGTCCAATGGTTCGAAAACTATAAAATCTGTGAAAGGTGTTCAGGATATGTTGTCTTGCTTCTATTATTTAAGAAGTAAGAGCTCAAACGAATTAAAATCCGGAGCGGTTATTAATATGAATGTCTGGATAGATGATGAGATGTTTCCTTTTCAGCTGAAGGTAATGGGGACAGAAAATTTAAAAACAAAATTCGGAACAATAAATGCTCTGAAAATTATTCCGTCTGTAAAAAGCGGAAGAGTTTTCAAAGAAAAAGAAGGAGTTACCATGTGGGTTTCTAACGATGCCAATCACATTCCATTATTACTAAAAGCTGAGCTCGCTGTAGGATCTTTAAAAGCAAGTATTGAAGATTATAAAAATGTAAAATATCCTTTGAAATTCACAAAATAAAATTCACTTTTAATATAAAAAACAAGCCAAAGCAGAATATTTTTGCTTTGGCTCTTTCTTGTATCAGTAACAAAGCTTTTCAGCTATGAAACTATACTAAAGGTTTCATCACTTGTGTTTTTGGAATCAAATCAATTTGTTTTTTTAGTATCAACCTACAAATCTTTCAAATTTGTAAATAAATAATTTTCTCATCATTTGTGTTTAGAATTAATTTTAGATTCATCATTTGTGTTTTAACCTGCTTTGCTTACACAAAGTCTTTAACCTCTGTATCAGCAAAATTCATCTTCATCATTTGTGTTTTAGTTTACCTGCTTAGACAAAGTTTTTAACCTCTTTATCAGCAAATTTGTTTTCATCATTTGTGTTTTAATTTAATATTTGAAATTCATCATTTTTGCTTTTAGAACCAAACTTCAAATTATTTTTCAGATATGATTAAATAATCGATTATCTTGGTACAAAAATACCAACATATTAAAATACAATTATCATAAATAGCTTAGATATATATCGCTAAGCTTGTAGATATTTATCTACAAAAAAGAAACAGAATCAATTGTGATTCTGTTTCTATATAATGTGTAAGAGAAATCAATGTTAAAGTCCTCGGAAATATAAAAAATCACTCATTATTTTTGATTAAGTGTATAAGCTCTACAATGTTTTCAATCTCTAATTTATCAAAAATTCTCTTCTTAATAGTGCTTATGGTATTTTGTTTTACATCCAATTTATTTGCGATTTCCAGATTACCCAGACCTTCAGCGTACATTTCTGCAATCTGTGATTCTCTTTCTGTAAGACGTGATAAAGGGTTTGCAGCCTTGGGATTACGCAAAGAATTCAATAATAAACCCTGCGTTACCGAAGAAATATACTCACCGTGCTGCAGCATTTTTTGTAGAGCATTTTCTATCTCGTCTTCCTCACTCATTTTACTGAGAAAACCATGAGCTCCAGCATTGATGTACTTTAGTGATTGGGTATTTTCATCGATCCCGGTAAAAACCAAAATCTTGATTTCGGGTTTTATTTTTCTAAGCTCAGGTAAAATACTGAGGCTATTTCCATCAGGAAAATGAGCATCAATAATTGCTATATCAATATTATTTGTTTTCACAGATTCTAATGCCTGTTGCAGATTAGATGCCTGAAAAACTTTACTGTCAGGCGAAATTTCTTCTATAACAAATAGAAGGCCCTGCCTGATTAAGCTATGATCATCTGCAAGCAAAATCGTAAATGGTTTTTGATCTACCTGATTCATTTTTGATGTACCTTTAAATTAATAGCAAAAGAAACTGTTGTTCCTTCATTTTGTTCGCTCATTACAGAGATATTACCTGCATATAATTCTACAATTTCTTTGCATAAACTCAAGCCCAAACCAGCACCGAGGTTTTCAACTTCATTTGATAAAACTCCCTGATAATAAGGTTCAAATATTTTTTTTAGATCAGACTTAGAAATCCCGGCACCTGTATCGCTTATTTCAGTGGTTAAAGTAACATTATTTTCACCTGTCTTTTCAGCAGCGGTTTTTACGGTTATTTGTCCGTTTTCTGTAAACTTGTTGGCGTTACCCAAAATATTCATAAAAATCTGGTTTATTTTTGTATTGTCTGAATAAACCACAATATCGGGATCAATATTTTCATGAATGATAAACCTGTTATTTCTTGTTTCTATATAAGGTTCTATGGAAGTTAAGATTGATTTGATCTCATTTTTAAGATTAAAAACTACAGGAATTAATTTATTTTCAACGTGTTGATTTTTAGTATATTCCAAAATCTGATTGGCCTGCATCAATAATGTATTATTGGTAAAGCTAATTGATTTCAAATATTCTTTGATGCTTTCATCATTCGTTTTTTTATTAATTCTGTTGATAAAAATTCCTATAATTTTCAGCGGTGATCGCAATTCATGGCTCAGCATTCCTAAAATTCTGTTCTTAAAATTAAGATTTTCTCTAATCTGTACATTGGCAGAATTGAGTCTGCGCTCATAAACGAAGGCAATTTTGGTAAAGTACATAATCAGGATAGAAACGATGAACATTAAAATCATGAGACCTATTACTAGATTTTTTCTTACTTTATTACTTTCAGAATTTTGTATCGCTAATTCCTTTTCAAGTTCAGATTTAGAATCTTTCACGGCAAATTCGTAGATATTCATCAATTCATTGCTGTAAACCAACAAAGAGTTGAATGTCGAGTAGAATTTACTTGTTTCATTTTTACCCTCATCTTTATTTTTGACAACATTGACTTGAATTCTTTTAACTTCTTTGGTATAATGCTTATTGATCGAATTTACGATACTATCAAATTCATTTTTTATAGTAGGAATATCCAGAATTTTACCTCCTTTTACAGTCACTACTACACTATCTTTTCTCACATTCTCTTTTCCGGCTATTGCATCACCCAACCGACCAAAAAGACCCTTCTTTTTTAAAGTATCTGAATAGGTTTTTGTCTGTACTTCAAACTTATCAAAGTTATAATCGAATGTATATTGCTGTAGTTTTGGCAACTTATCCGGCATTTTCAGATTTGAATTAGCAGAATACTGATAAGTAGAATCCAGCAATTGTTTCAAATTTTCAGTTTCGCCGTTGACCTCTTTGCGTGTGTGTGATGTTACAATACTTTTTAATTTGGGATTTTGATATTTAAAATGATTGATGCTATCAAGGTTTTTGGTGAGTTTATTCACAGAATTAAAGTAAGACGTCAAATACTGATCATCTTGACTGATTACATATTCCTGAAAATAATTTTGTGCATTATTGAGCTCTTTTCGGGAATCATCAGTTAGATTCTCCAGCTGGCGAACCTCATTGATTTGTTTTTCAATGAAATTTAAATTTTTATTATTGACAAACTCATTGTAAAAAAATCCGGCTATGATAGTTTGTATGAGAAGAATGCAAACAATAAGTGAATACTGTACAATTTTCCTCCATTTAAAACTCAAAGATTTTTTAGACATTTCTTGTGTATTATTGTATAAATTTAATAAAAAATCCTGTGAAAACTTAATTTACAGGATTTTGAATATATTTATTTATAAGTAACTATAATGATTTAAATTGTTCCAAAGTTCGGATATCATTTTCAAAGAACATTCTGATATCGCTCATTTGGTATAAAAGCATTGTAATTCTTTCAATTCCCATCCCAAAAGCATAACCGGAATATTTTTCAGAATCAATATTGACATTCTTCAAAACAGCAGGATCTACCATTCCGCAACCCATAATTTCTAACCAACCGGTTCCTTTTGTGATTCTGTAATCCGTTTCGGAATTTAATCCCCAATATACATCAATCTCTGCACTCGGCTCAGTGAAAGGGAAATAAGAAGGTCTCATTCTGATTTTTGACTTTCCGAAAAGTTCTGTGGTAAAAAACTGAATCGTTTGTTTTAAATCCGCAAAACTCACTTTTTCGTCAATGTATAAACCCTCAATCTGATGGAAAATACAGTGCGAACGCGAAGAAACCGCTTCATTTCTGAACACTCTTCCCGGAGACAAAATCCTGATCGGCGGCTGATTTTCTTCCATATAACGAATCTGTACCGAAGAAGTATGCGTTCTTAAAAGAATATCCGGATTCTGTTCAATAAAGAAAGTATCCTGCATGTCTCTCGCAGGATGATATTCCGGTAAATTCAGTGCCGTAAAGTTGTGCCAGTCATCTTCAATCTCAGGTCCGTCTGCAACAGCAAAACCGATAGATTTGAAAATATCGATAATTCTGTTTTTCACTAAATTAATCGGATGTCTGGAACCTAATTCTAAAGGAAAAGCAGGTCTTGTAAGATCTTTCTTTTTCAAGGATAACAGAAGATTCGGAAGACGCTTTAAAATCTTCCAATTTGGCAGCGACCGCTTGCTTCAAAGAATTGATTTTCTGTCCGAAATCTTTTTTCTGGTCGTTGGGAATGGTCTTCAATGATTCATAAAAATCATTTAAAACTCCTTTTTTACCATTAAACTTAATTCTGAAGTTTTCAATCTCATCTTTGGATGTTGCGCTGAAGCTGTTTACTTCGAGCAATAATTCTTCTATCTTTTCTGTCATTCTATTAACCCTTTCAAAATCTATCTGCAAAAATAAGGTTTTCCAATTAAAAAAGTTTTGATTTTATCATAAAAAACCTGTCTCTTTGTAAAGACAGGTTTAAGTTTATTTAAGTTCTATAAAATTATTTCTTTTCTAAAGCTTTCACATTAATCTGAAGACTTACCTCATCTTTAATCACTCCGTTCTCGACAGGACTTTGAAATTTGACTCCAAATTCTTGTCTCATGATATCTTTCGGTTCTGTTGCAATGCTCACCACACTTTCTTTTACCGAAACGTTGGCGTTGAACTGCACAGGTTTTGAAATGCCTTTTATCGTCAAATTCCCATCTAAAAGTGTATTATAATCGCCTTCAGCAGTTGGAGTTACTTTTGTAATTTCGTAAGAAGCAGTCGGAAATTTTTCTGTCTCAAAGAAATCTCCGCTTTTTAGATGACCGTTTAATTTAGATAGTTGTTCTGTATCATCTTTTAAATCAACAGAAGTAAGAGAAGTCATATCTGCTACGAATTTTCCGCTTTCTAATTTCCCTTCTTTCACGGTAACGTCGCCGCTTTCAAAAGTTATTGTTCCGAAATGACTGGTATTTTCAGACTTGAAAACTTTGTAACCTTTCCACTCTACTTTACTGTTTAAAGTATCAAGAACATATTTATTTCCATCTTTTGTAGTGGTGACCTCATTACCATTACCTGTAACCGGTTTTTCTTTTTGACATGAAACAAAAACAGCTGCGGCAAAAAGTGCAGGAACAGTGAGAGAGAATAATTTTCTTTGCATGATGAACTAAATTTTTTAAGTCATTCCAAAATTACTAAAAATATGCCAGTGTTTACTAAAAACCGTATTTTTGCCTCATGCTGTTAGAGATAAACAACTTATATTTTTCACATACTCAGGAAAATCCTTTATTCCAAAACTTTAATCTAAAATTGGGAGAAGGAAAAATAATTGCATTGGCAGGCGAAAGCGGTTGCGGAAAGTCTACCTTATTAAGTCTCATCTACGGACTTCTGAACTGGGAGCAGGGCGAAATTGTTTTTGAAAACAAAAAATTGATGGGACCCAAAGGAAATCTCGTTCCCGGAGAACCTGAAATGAAATTCGTAGCACAGAATTTTGACTTAATGCCTTATGCAACCGTTGCGGATAATGTCGGAAAATTTATTTCAAATATCAATTTAGCCAAGAAAAAAGAAACTATTCATGAACTTTTGGAGGTTGTAGGATTGGTAGAATTCGCCCATGTGCTGCCCAAAAATCTTAGTGGAGGGCAACAGCAAAGAGTTGCCATCGCAAGAGCACTTTCTGTTTTACCTAAACTACTTTTATTGGATGAACCTTTCAGCCATCTCGATTACGCAAGAAAAATTGAACTTCGTGAGAAACTTTTCAGATATGTAAAGGAAAAAAATATTTCCCTGATTATTTCTACACATGAGCTGCAAGATATCATCCCTTGGCTTGACCAGATTGTTATTCTGGAAAGCGGAAGATTGATACAGAATGATAATCCGGAAGAAACATACAAAAATCCTTACAATACTTACGTTGCGAAACTTTTCGGCGAGGTCAATATTTTTACTGAATCTGAAATGAAAGATTTTGGACTTTCAAATTTCGCCTATTATCCGCAACAGATTCAAATTTCAGAAAGCGGTTATGATACACAAGTTCTTGAAAGCAGATTTGCAGGAAATCATTACTGGAACAAAATTATTTCAAAAAATAAAGAGCTCATCATGCATACCCATGAAAAGATCAAAGGTTTAGTGAAAATTTCATTCAAATAATTAACAATTCTTTAGCACCCTTAATGTTAGTTAGTGGATAAATCAAATATATTTATCTATCTGATGTTCAACATAATTACTAAATTTGAATCATCAACAATATAAGGAAACTTTTGGTTCAATTCTCTTCCAGTAAATAGACTGCAATTAGCTTTCTCCAGCAATGAAGTCTCGGAAGTTTACACTGTCCAATCTTTTCCTTTTTTATTGGTATTCTGCCTACAGCTTTTAGCTAATTCCCAAAAGCCAAACGCGAGATGCTGATTACGCTTTTTTCACAAATTCAGATTTCAAAGCCATCGAGCCAAAACCGTCAATTTTACAATCGATGTTGTGATCACTTTCCGGTCTCAATCTTATATTTTTAACTTTAGTTCCTGCTTTTACAGGTTTCGGAGCACCTTTTACAGGCAAATCTTTTACAACTACTACAGAATCTCCGTCCTGCAATTCATTTCCGTTTGCATCCAAAATTTTTCCCGAACCGTTTTCATCTGCACTTGTTTCTTCTGGATTCCATTCGTAGAAACATTGAGAACAAACCGTCATGTTATCACTTGGATAGGTGAATTCTGAACCGCATTTCGGACAAACTAAAGAGTCACTCATAATTTTAATTTTTGCAAATGTATGATTAAATAGAAAATTTAAAAATTAAGATTTCAGTGATATTACTCATTGCCAATTACTTATTACTTATCATTAAAAAATTGTATTTTTGCAAGTTCAAACAGCATACTGCAACAATGGAATTGATACACAGAAACTTAGCAATCGGAATTCACGATGCTTTACAAGAAACTTTTTTTGAGAAAAATAAATACGCCGATAAAGTAATAGAAAGACTTTTAAAAGCTCACAGAAAGTGGGGAAGCCAGGACAGAGCAGTTGTTTCCGAGATTTTCTACAATATCATCCGTTGGAAAAAACGTCTTGAATATTACATGGGTGAAGGTGTGAAACCTGACAATATTTATAAATTGATTGTTGCGTATTGTCTTTGGAGCAAAACCAACTACAAAAGATTTGAAGAATTTGAAGGCATTAAAATCGCCGACATCACTACTAAACTGAAGAAAGGGACAGTTCCGACAAAGTCTATTGAATATTCAATTCCTGAATGGCTGGTTGAAACTTTAGAAAAAGAACTAGGCCCGATCTGGGAAAAAGAAATGAAAGCTCTGAATGAGCAGGCTCCAACAGTTTTAAGAGCCAATTCTTTGAAAACTTCAGCCAAAGAACTGATTTCAGACCTTGCCGTTGAAAATGTAGTGGCTTATACGGTGAAAAATTATCCGGATGCAGTACAATTAGAAGAAAAAAAGAACGTTTTTCTTACCACAGCATTCAAAGACGGATTATTTGAAGTTCAGGATGCCACATCTCAAAAAATCGGATATTTCCTTGATGTAAAAGAAGGCCAGAGAGTGGTCGATGTTTGTGCCGGAGCGGGTGGAAAAACACTTCACCTTGCCGCATTGATGGGCAACAAAGGTCAGATCATTGCTTTAGATATCTACGAATGGAAACTGGCTGAACTAAAACGCCGTGCTAAAAGAGCCGGAGCTCACAATATCGAAACCCGTATGATTTCTGATAACAAAGTAATCAAACGTCTTCACGAAACTGCTGACAGATTATTGATTGATGCGCCATGTTCAGGTTTGGGAGTTTTAAAAAGAAACCCGGACAGCAAATGGAAAATCGACCAGGCTTTCATCGACAGAATTAAAAAAGAACAGCAGCAAATTATCCAGGATTATTCTAAAATCCTTAAAAAAGGCGGAAAAATGGTATATGCTACTTGCTCAATTCTTCCTTCCGAAAATAACGAACAGGTTGCAGAATTCTTGAAAAACAACCCTGATTACAAATTAATTAAAGACGAAAAGATAATGCCTAGTCAAGGTTATGACGGATTCTATATGGCATTGATTGAGAGATTGGCTTAAATTTATCTCACATAAATATATAAACTACTCTATTTTTCCTAGAGTAGTTTTTTTTATTAAATTAATTCAAAACTTTACCTTTGTAAAAACCATCACTTCATCATGATCAGATCATTACTACTCAGTTTTTTCACACTATTATCTATTTTAAATTTTGCGCAGACTTACGAAATTCAGTACACGAGTTCTTACAACGGAAAAGTTCAGCCTAATCAAAACCCTACGATTGTTTGGGTCAATGAGAATGAAAACTTTATTTTAAATACAAAAATAAAAGAACAGAAAAGCGATTATCCGTTTGAAATCAGCAAGATTGAAAAACCTTCCAACACAATTGTTTCTTATGCATTTTTAAGGTCGAATGAAGCAATTTCCACTTCGGATAAAGAATCGATAGCAAAGCAGGAATTTGAGTTAACTACACAAACTAAAAAGATTTTAGGCTACAATTGTAAAAAAGCGGTTACCAAAATCAACTCAAACACCATCGAAGTCTGGTACACCAATGATTTAAAAATAAAAGGCGGGCCATCAAGTTTGGGACAGAATTTAGGTTTGGTTTTACAGATTGAAAGAAACGGAAATTCCGCAACGACAGCCATTTCTATAAAGAAAATCAAACAAACAAGTATTGACAAAATTATTGATAAGCCCATTCCTGTAACAGATTTATTGAGCTATAGAGATTTACTTTGGAAAAGCAGATTTACCACATTAAAAGTTTTTGAAAACGAAATCATTAATTTCTCGGATCAGTCAAAATCTGACAAAAATATAAAAAGATTTGCCAACGGAACTATTCTTTTAAAGAAAATTAAATTTCCAAAGATTTCTCAGGGCGAAAATGTTTTTGCCGAATTAAAACAACAATCGAATGGTGATGCTTACGACAGAACCGGAACCGTATTTTTTATTCCCGAAGATAAATCGCAGTCTTTTTTTGACGGATTGGAAAAAGGAGTAAAAACTCTTCCCGCTTACGAAAACGGAAATGGGAAACAATATTTTGGAATTATTTCCAACGAAAATTATCAGCCAACGGTAGAACTAATGAGATTTTTTACCGCATTCGGTATCGATAAGTTTAACAATTTAGAATTAAAAGGTAAAACCTGGCAAACGGTAAGTCCGTTTCGTCAGGATATTACAGAGCTGAAACCATCACTTTCTGAAAAAGAAATCTGGGTTGGAACTTTCATCGGAAATTATGATAAAGGCGGTCACAAGGTAAGTCTGGATATTACCATTCACAAAAGTGATCAGATTGTTCATAAAAACAACAAAATAATTCCGCTTTTCAATACCACAAATATTATGGAAATGGCGGGACAGGATTATGCCACAATGTTCAACAATGAAAAAGGGCTTTTTGTGGAATTCAATTTAGAAAAGGATTTAAAAAACGCTCAATTAAGATATATAACAACCGGTCATGGTGGTTGGGAAAACGGTGATGAATTTATTCCAAAAGAAAATTCCATTTACTTTGATGGAAAAATGATATTCTCATTCATTCCCTGGAGAACAGATTGCGGCTCTTACCGTTTGTACAATCCAGCATCGGGAAATTTTCCGGACGGACTATCGTCTTCAGACCTCAGCAGATCCAATTGGTGTCCGGGAACGATTACCAATCCTAACTACATTCAGCTTGGAAATTTAAAAGCCGGAAAACACACCATTCAGGTGAAAATCCCTCAGGGAGAACCCGAAGGAACAAGCTTCAGTGCATGGAATATTTCGGGCGCTTTACTGGGAGTTGAGTGAAAACAAAACCTCCTTGCAATATTATTACAAGGAGGTAAAAACACAAATGATGAAAAAAAATTATTTCGAGCCACAAAGGAATGAAAAATATTTGGATTATTAATTATCATACATCAATGTTTTGCAACTTTTTTTATTTTTTTTAAAATCAACTTCTTATTTCTTATAGAAAAAATTAAGTTTAAACAAGCAAACTCTACTTTAAAAATTAAAAAATTAATCAATAATATTTAATTAATGTAAAATATCAACTTTATAATGATTTTTATTTTATAATTTATACTTAATAAGTATTTTTGCTTTAAATAAAAATAATATGTGTGGAATTGTATGCTTGTTTGATGCCAAACAACCAACCGAAATATTAAGACCACAGGTCTTGGAAATGTCTAAAAAAATTCGTCATAGAGGTCCGGACTGGAGTGGTGTTTTTCAAAATGATAAAATCTTATTTTCTCATGAAAGACTCGCCATTGTAGATCCTACTTCAGGAAAGCAACCCTTATTTTCTAAAGACGGCAAAATAGTTTTGGCTGTAAACGGCGAAATTTACAATCACCGTGAGCTGAAGGAAGAATTTCCGAACTATGAGTTTCAAACCAAATCTGACTGCGAAGTTATTTTAGCTTTATATCAAAAATACGGAAAAGATTTTATCGAAAAACTCAACGGAATATTTGCTTTTGCTTTATATGATATTGAGAACAACATTTATCTGATTGCCCGTGACCACATGGGAATATGCCCTTTATATCAAGGTTGGGACAAAAACGGAAACTATTACATTGCCTCCGAACTGAAAGCTTTGGAAGGCGTCTGTAAAAAAATCGACACATTTCTTCCTGGACATTATGTCTATAGTATTGAAGGCAGTGAACTTCAGCAATGGTACAAAAGAGAGTGGGAAAGCTTTGAAGCAGTAAAAGACAACGTGACAGACATTCAGGCAATCCGAAAAGGATTAGAAGATGCGGTTCACAGACAGTTGATGAGCGATGTTCCTTATGGAGTTTTACTTTCGGGAGGTTTAGATTCATCGATAATTTCTGCTGTTACAGCAAAATATGCAAGACAGAGAATTGAAAGTGGAGATACGCAGGAAGCCTGGTATCCCAGACTCCATAGTTTTGCAGTTGGACTGGTAGGTTCTCCGGATTTGGCGGCAGCAAAAAAAGCAGCGGAACATATCGGATCGGTTCACCATGAAGTAAATTTCACCGTACAGGAAGGTTTAGACGCAATTCGGGATGTGATTTATCATCTGGAAACCTATGACGTTACAACAATCAGGGCTTCTACGCCGATGTATCTTTTAGCAAGGGTCATCAAATCGATGGGAATTAAAATGGTTCTTTCAGGAGAAGGTGCAGATGAATTATTTGGTGGTTATTTGTATTTTCACAAAGCTCCGAATGCGAAAGAATTCCATGATGAAACGGTGAGGAAATTAGGAAAATTACATCTTTATGATTGTCTGAGAGCCAATAAAGCTTTGATGAGCTGGGGAATCGAAGGCAGGGTTCCGTTTTTGGATAAAGAATTTATGGATATTGCAATGAATGTAAATCCACAAGATAAAATGATTAATAAAGAAGAAGGAAAGATTGAAAAATGGGTTTTAAGGAAAGCCTTTGAAGATATCTTACCGGAATCTATTGCGTGGAGACAGAAAGAACAGTTCTCAGACGGCGTAGGTTATTCATGGATTGACACATTGAAAGAAGTGGCTGAAAAATATGTAACTGATGAAATGATGGTGAATGCAAAATTCAGATTTCCCTTAAATACCCCTCAAAACAAAGAAGAGTACCGTTACCGAACGATTTTTGAAGAGCATTTCCCTAGTGAAACTGCGGCTGCAACTGTACCTTCAGTACCTTCTGTAGCCTGCTCTACACCTATTGCATTAGAATGGGATGAAGCATTTAAAAAAATGAACGACCCAAGCGGAAGAGCAGTGAAAGTACACGAAACCTCTTATTAAAAAATATTGAAATTTATTAATCCTGTATCCTTACAGGATTTTTTCTTGAATAAAATCAATAATATTTGTATAATTTAACTAAGTATTAAACTTATTATCTAATAAATAATTATATTTGAAAAATCAAAAAAATCTTTGCTGTAAAATGAAAAGAAACATTACTATTTTATTTGCTTTACTATCTGTAAGCTTTGCTTTTGGACAAGGTAAATATGGAAAATATCTTAATTCTAAAAAGCTGGCTCTTACCTATAAAAGTGTAAAACCTGCCGAAAAAGACGATTATTATCAGCAATATTATTGGTTGGTAAAAGCTGAACAGCTAAAAACCTTCCCTCACCTTGCGGATATTAAGCCTGTAGTTCTTTACAACTTCGTAAAAAAAGTAAATCCTCAAAATCCCACAAAAAAACTGGATGACAGAGGAAAAGAATTGAGAAAAACTGCAGAATTATCTTTGGATCAGTATTTCAAAAACAAAAATTTCCAGAATAATCAGGTTTTATTGTATAATCTGGAAACGTATGTAGATCCTTCTCAAGGTGAATATTTCACAAAGGTTGATGCAGAAAGGATAAAAGAATTGGTACCAAAAGAATTTTTCGGCTTTGCTTCTCTGAATAAAAAGACAATGGAGGAAACCATTTATTATCTTTGGGTTGATAAGAAAAAAGACGAATTTAATATTGTAGATATTGTTCCTAACGAAAAGGAAGACAAGAAATTCTACGCTTCATTGAAACAGTACTTACCAAAATATAAATTCAACAGAAAATATATGCCTACGGTAAAGAAAGGAACTAAAGCTGATAAAACAGATAAAGACTTCTTCTACATTATGCCGTTTGAGCAAAACGTAGACAACATAGAATACAAAACTGACGATTTTAAAACTTTCACACTAAGCCAGGTCAAAAGAGAAGGTGAAGCGTGGATAGGAGTAGAAAAGCCTAGAAAATAAACCCATAAGTCCTGTGAGAAATCGCAGGACTTTTTTAATATTATAAAATGGTTTTAAAATTGCTTTTTTAAAATCATTTCTTATTTATGCCGACAACTACATCCCCACGCCAGACCGTAAAAAAAGTTCTTCCTTTAATCTTAGCAACTGCCATTTTCATGCAGATGCTCGATTCAACAATCCTCAACACTTCCCTACCCTCGATTGCAAGAGATTTAAAAGAATCTCCTCTGAATATGCAAAACGCCATCATCAGTTATGTTCTGACTTTAGCTGTTTTCATGCCTGCAAGCGGATTTTTGGCAGATCGTTTTGGAACCAGAAGAGTTTTTATTTTTGCTTTGGCACTTTTTAGTTTAGGTTCGGTTTTTTGTGCGCTTTCTCAAAATCTTACTCATCTGGTGATTTCCCGAGTGATTCAGGGAGTTGGCGGAAGCTTGATGACACCTGTCGGAAAATTAGCTTTAATTAAAACTTTCAACAGAAACGAATTGCTCAAAGCGATGAATTTTGCCATTGTTCCTGCTTTGATCGGTCCTGTTTTAGGTCCGCTGGTCGGAGGTTATATGGTAGATTATCTTTCTTGGCACTGGATCTTTCTTATCAATATTCCAATCGGAGTTTTAGGAATTGTCTTAGGTTTAAAATATATGCCCAATTATAATTCAAGAGATACAGATTTTGACCTTAAAGGTTTTATGATCTTTGCTGCAGCCTCGCTCCTACTTTCTGTTTCGCTTGAGCTTTTTGGAGATATGCAGAATATCACACCGGTTTTATTGGTTTTCATATTAGGATTTTTATTCCTGTATTATTATTACCGACACGCAAAAAGAGGCAATAATCCGATTTTTCCTCTGAATTTATTTCAGGTTCGAACTTTCCGGGTAGGAATTGTGGGAAATCTTGCGACAAGATTGGGAATCAGCTCTGTTCCGCTTTTGCTTCCGTTGATGATTCAGATTGCTTATGGCGAATCGGCAGTTACATCAGGCTGGATCATTGCTCCAATGGCATTAACTGCCATGTTTGGAAAATCATCTGTTATTAAAATTTTAAATAAATTCGGTTACAAAAGAACTTTGATGGTCAATACATTCATTATCGGTACTTTAATCTGTTGTCTTGCTATTCCGAATATCAACTCTTCGCTATTTTGGTTTATTCCGATTATTGCCATTTTAGGATTTTTCAATTCGATACAATTCACATCCATGAATACCATTTCGATTGCAGATTTACGTAACTTCCAAACGAGCAGCGGAAATTCTTTGATTTCTGTCAATCAGCAATTAGCCATCGGATTTGGAATTGCTTTTGGTCTGATTGTTTTAAAAATCTACGAAAACAGTCCTGAACTCATCAGGTATGAAACTCACAACGCTTTCCGTTTTACCTTTCTTACGGTGGGAATTTTAACCATTTTATCAAGTTTGGTCTTCAGAAGACTTCACGTGTCGGATGGCAGAAACATGAATTCAGAAGAATAAACTCAAATACTAGAACTCCTCTGAGTTAAAACTCTCCAACCCAAAACTCACTAATTACCACACATCAATGTAATTCTCTTCTGACTGTCATAATTTTGTTTACAAGTAAAACAAGCATATTATGACAACTAAAAAAGTAGAAATTGTAATTCCCCCAAAGCCTGCCCATTTTGTAGGTGATGGTTTTAGGGTGCATAATTTTATTCCCAGTGCTCAGAGATTAGATATGAAAAGAATGGATCCATTCCTCATGTTAGATTATAATTCTAAATTTCATTTTAATCCATCCGGAACTCCAAAAGGTGTTGGTGTACATCCGCACAGAGGTTTTGAAACAGTCACCATTGCTTATCAGGGTAAAGTTGAACATCACGACAGCGCAGGTGGTGGTGGGATCATTGCCGAAGGAGATGTACAATGGATGACTGCAGCAAGTGGAGTTCTCCATAAAGAATATCACGAAAAAGAATGGTCTAAACAAGGTGGAATTTTCCAGATGGTTCAACTTTGGGTGAATCTTCCTGCAAAAGACAAGATGAGCAAACCAAAATATCAGGCGATTTCCAATTCAGAAATGAAAAAAGCAGATTTGGGTGAAAACGGATTTATTGAAATCATTGCCGGAGAATTTGAAGAAAACAAAGGTGCCCGCATCTACATTCACACCGTTAAACATGATGAATGCCAAATTAAAATCAGGAGGAAAAGCCAACTTTAATTTTCCTGCTCAGTTTACTACGGCTGCTTTAGTTATTGAAGGAAACATCATTGTAAATGGCGAAGAAAAAGTATCAGCTAATCATTTTATTTTATTTGAAAACAAAGGTGAAAATTTCAGTATTGAAGCAACCGAAGAATCAATTATATTGATAATCAGCGGTGAGCCAATCAATGAACCTATTTTTTCTCATGGACCTTTTGTTATGAATTCAAGAGAAGAAATTATGCAGGCTTTTGAAGATTTCAATACTGGAAAATTCGGATATTTGGAGGATTAATTTCATTTAAAATCAACATTAACTACTAAATTATACAATCATGAAACCAGAATTTGAAAACATTCCATTAGTAAAAAACGAGGAAAAAAAGAGATTTGAAATCGAGTTTAACGGTCATTTTGCATTTATCGACTGTAAAGAAACCAGTCAGCAAATTGCCTTAATACATACCGAAGCAGAACCGGAATTAGCAGGAACCGGAGCTGCTGCAGCCGTTGTAGAAAAAACATTGCTCTACATAGAAGAAAGTGGAAAAAAATTGCTGCCCTTCTGTCCGTACGTTTTTGCATTCATTAAAAAACACCCGGAATGGAAACGTATTGTTGATGAGAGATTTGAAGGATATAACAAACTTTAAATAATATTCATCAAGCATCAACATTAGAAATATTTGATTAAATTAGCCTTAAACAAAAAACCAAAACGAAACTCATCATGTCAAACATCGGACTTATATTAGAGGAAAAATCAGCAGATATAGGAAACTTTTTAGTCGGAAGATTATTGCCTTTTCGTGAAAAAAGAGCGGTACGGACCTTTTGTATTTATCGATCACATGGGGCCTGCAGAATTGAAAGATTTTCAGAATCTTGACGTACCGCCGCATCCGCATATCGGTCTTTCAACTTTAACCTATTTATTGGAAGGATCTATTTTTCACAGAGACAGCATCGGGAGTGCTCTTGAAATAAAACCGGGAGCTGTTAATTGGATGACCGCCGGAAAAGGTGTTGTACATTCAGAAAGAACTCCTGAGTATTTAAGAACAACAGATAAAAAACTCCATGGCTTTCAAATCTGGGTAGGTCTCCCGAAACATCTTGAGCAAAGTGAGCCAACTTTCAGCCACATTGAAGCAAACGAACTCCCTGTTTGGGAAGAAAATGAAGTTCAGTATAAATTAATTGCAGGTGAAGCTTTCGGAAAGAAGTCTCCGGTTCCTGTTCACAGCAAATTATTTTTTATCGAAATTAAAACCAAAATCGCACAGAAAATCAGCATCGGGCAAGATCTTTACGGAGAAGCTGCCATGTATGTTTTAGACGGAACTGTAAATATTGAAGGTAATAATTATGGCTCTAAACAACTTTTGATAGCTAAAAACACCCAACTTTGTGAATTCGAAATGAGTGACAATGCAACGGTTTATCTTTTTGGTGGTGAGCCATTTGGTGAAGAACGTTTCATATTCTGGAATTTTGTAAACTCAGATAAAGAACTGATTGATAAAGCAAAAATAGACTGGAATGATCAAAATCACGATGCTTTTCCTTTAGTTCCGGGTGATGAGAACGAATATGTTCCGCTTCCTAAAGCGATTTTAAACAGAAAATAAATGTAAATCTACATCCTACGACACCAATATTTTTATCCAATGAAAAAAATCCTGCTTGTAATCTTTGCAATTATATCTTTTTTAGGTGATGCACAAACCGTGACAGAACCAAAAAACAACCCTGCAGAATGGTCGCAGAATTATGCACCTTTCAAAATTGCAGGAAATTTATATTATGTGGGAACCTATGATTTGGCATCTTATCTGATCGTCACGAATAAGGGAAACATATTAATTAATACGGGTCTGGCTGATTCTCTTCCTATCATTAAAAAAAATATAAAACAACTCGGTTTTAATTATAATGATATAAAAATCCTCACTTTAACGCAAGCTCATTACGATCACATGGGAGCAATGGCAGAAATAAAAAAAGAAACGGGCGCCAAGCTTTATATTGATGAAAAAGATGCCGAAGAACTGAAAAGTGGAGGCAAAACTGATTACGAAATGGGAAAATACGGGGTCACTTTCAAACCCGTACAACCAGATTTTGTTTTGAAAAACAATGATAAAATAAAGCTCGGAACTACAGTTTTAACCCTGCTCCATCATCCCGGTCATACAAAAGGATCTTGCAGTTTTATATTCGAGACAAAAGAAGGAAACAAAAACTATAAAGTTCTGATCGCTAATTTACCTTCAGTTATTATTGACGGTAAGTTTTCTGAAGTCTTGACCTATAAAACTATTCAAAAGGACTATGCAGAAACTTTTGAAGCGATGAAAAAAATAAACTTTGATCTATGGGTTGCTTCCCATGCAAGTCAGTTTGATCTTCATCAGAAAAGAAAAGCAGGAGATTCTTACAACCCAGAAATATTTATGGATAAAGCAAATTTTTTCAAAAAACTCAAAAATCTGGAAAATAATTACCTGGAAAAAGTAAAAGAGGATTCAAAGAAAAAATAACGAAGAGTATTTAAAATATAAATAATGAAAATATTAGCATTTGCAGGAAGTACTTCTTCCACATCTATCAACAGAGAACTGGTAAAATTTGTTCTGAAAAGTTTTCAGGAAGAGGATATTAACTTAATCGACCTCAATGATTTCAACATGCCTGTTTTCTCTGTAGATCTCGAAAAGAAAGGTTTTCCTGATGAAGCTCACAACTTTTTAAAGCAGATAGAAGAATGTGATGTGATCATTTGCTCGCTTGCAGAACACAACAGATCATACAGTGCCGCCTTCAAAAACGTATTCGACTGGGCATCAAGAATTAATGTAAAAGTATTTCAAAACAAACCAATGCTTTTGATGAGTACTTCTCCGGGAGGTTATGGAGGAGGAAATGTAATGAATACGGCAAAAACGTTCCTTCCTCAATTTGGAGCAGATGTGAAAGAGACTTTTTCATTATCTAAATTTTATGAAAACTTCGATTTAGAAACCGGTGTCACCAATCCTGAAGTATTGAAAGAGCTAAGTGATACCATTGAAAGTTTTAAAAATCAAATTAAATCTTAAACATTATGGAAAAACACCAATATTCTAATGGCAACATTCATGTAATATGGCAGCCTCAAAAGTGTGTTCACGCCGGAATTTGCGTAAAATTACTTCCTGATGTGTATGATCCGAAAGCACGACCCTGGATCAAGGCAGAAAATACAGCTTCTGATCAACTAATAAATCAGATCAAGCAATGTCCTTCCGGTGCATTAACCTATGAATTAAAAACTGAAAAGTAATGGCTGTAACCGTAAAAGCAAGTTTAGGCAAAATAAAATATTATACAGAAGTTATTGCCGGGGAAAATCAGTTAATCACAGATGAACCCGTGGACAAGGGCGGGCAAAACAAAGGTTTCAATCCTTTTGAAATACTGGCAACATCTTTGGCAAGCTGTACCGCAGCCACTTTAAGAATGTATATCGACCGAAAAGAATGGAATGTAGAAAAAATAGATGTAGAAGTAGAACTGGAAAATTTTCCGCTCACAAAACTGGCAGTTTTTAAAAGAAATATTAGTTTTGAAGGACACCAGCTGAGCGATGATCAATTTAAAAGACTGGAAACAATCGCAGATGCCTGTCCTATTCACAAGATTTTAATGAATGAGATTCAAATTCAAACCAAAATTTCATAATATGATAGAAGTAAAACAAAACAACGACGAAAAACACGGAAGCTTTGAAGCTTCAGTTGAAGGAAAAAAAGCAGGATTAATGACCTACACTTGGGCAGGTGAAGAGCGTTTCATCATTGATCATACCGAAGTTGAGGAAGAATACAATGGAAAAGGTGTCGGAAAAGAAATGCTTATTAAAGCCGTAGAATTTGCAAGGGAAAAAGGTAAAAAAATCATTCCGCTTTGTCCGTTTGCGAAAGCAACTTTCCAGAAAAACAAAGATTTGCAAGACGTGCTTTAGTCTTTTAAATTAATAGTAAAATTTACAAAACCTTTCAGAAAATTTCTCTGAAAGGTTTTTCTTTTTTAGCAGAAACAAAAAAAACTATATTTGCTAAAATTTAAAATCTAAGCATGAATCCCGGAACTATCCTTTTGCTGTTTGTTTTCGTTTATTTTGTAGGTCTATTGGTGATCTCGTATTTTACCAGCCGAAATTCTGACAATCAGTCGTTTTTCATCGGTAATAAAAAAAGTAAATGGTGGCTTGTTGCTTTCGGGATGATCGGAACCAGCTTAAGCGGAGTAACATTCATTTCCGTACCCGGAACCGTCGGGAAAATGACCGGAAGCGAATACATTTTCGGAGGTTTCGAATATTACATGATGGTGATCGGATTTTTCATCGGGTATTTTATCGTGGCGGCAATTTTACTTCCACTCTACTATAAGATGAATCTGACTTCGATTTATACCTACTTAGGAAAAAGATTTAACGTAGAAGCGCATAAAATAGGGTCTATATTTTTCATTATTTCGAGAGCAATTGGCGCAACGGCAAGATTATATTTAGTGGTTAATGTTTTACAGATCTTTTTATTACAAGATTTGGGCGTTCCGTTTTGGGTAACGGCAATGGTTCTTTTATTAATGGTACTTTTATACACTTTCGAGGGTGGTGTAAAAACCATTGTGATTACCGATACTTTGCAGACCTCATTTATGATTATCAGTTTGATTGCTTGTATCGTCTATATTTTATCTAATTTGAATCTGTCTTTTGGAGAAGCATATACTATTTTAGGAGAGAAAAACTATACCCATTTGATCAATTTTGATCCCAATTCCAAAACATTTTTCCTGAAAACCATTCTGGGAGGTATTTTTATTACGATAGCAATGACCGGATTGGATCAGGAAATGATGCAGAAAAACATTTCTGTAGACAACCTTCAGAATTCGAAAAAAAATATGCTGACTTTTGCAGGAACATTGCTTTTTGTAAATCTTGCGTTCCTGTTTTTGGGTGGATTGCTTTATCTTTTTGCTTTACAAAATGGTGCAGGATATTCTCAAATCACCAGTATTGTAGAAGGAAAAGAAGTAGTTTCTAATGTTTTCGGATTTAAAGATGCTGCTGGAAACGTGAAAAACATTATGGGAGACGATTTGTTTCCTGCATTATCACTGAACGGATATTTCCCACTGGCAATTTCTGTTATTTTTATTATCGGTTTAATCTCAGCACTGTTCCCTTCTGCGGATGGCGCTTTGACGGCAGTTACGAGTTCTTACTGTGTAGATTTATTAAATTTAAATGAAGATAAAACCAGAACTGAAAAGCAGAAGAAACATCTTCGTATGAAGATTCATTTAACTTTTACCATCGTTTTTTTCATATTGATAATGGTTTTCAAAGCGATGAACGACAAATCAATTGTGTATTTAATCATGGAAATCGCAGGCTACACGTATGGCCCTCTTCTGGGACTTTTCGCTTTCGGGATCTTTACTAAATTTAAAATTTCTAGAAAATACTCAATACTTGCCGTTACACTTTTGGCACCGGTTCTTACTTATTTGATTAATTATTCTGTGACAACTTACACAGATTATAGAATTGGTGTGGAACTGATTATTCTAAATGGTTTGCTGACCTTTATTGGTTTGTGGCTGGTGAAGAATAAAAATTATTTGAAGTTGGTTTAAAATCTGATTATTATTAAAACTATACAACTTAAAATGTCATTAAATAAAGTAAAATTATATATCTCAATAATTACATTATTAATTGTAAACAATATTTCTGCACAAAATCAACTAATTCAATTTTCTGACAAAATAGATTTTAATATTCTTAATGAGATCGTCAAAATATCTGATGATACACTTTACGTAAGTAATAAAAATAATTTATCAAAAGATGACCTTTTTTATTTTTATGATAAGAATGGAAATAAAGTAATTGAAATGGGTTACGAATCAGCTTATCCATTTACAGGGAAATCAGCAATTGTTAAAAACAATGGCACTTGGGGGCTTATCAATCATCTTGGTGAATTTATTTATCATTCACAATCTCCTTTTCCAATAAAGTTATCTTTCTTATGAAAAATACGGAATTTTTGATAATGGAGGAATTATATATAATTTAAGAAGTGGTACAAAACAATCCGGATTCATCTATTGTGCGGAGCCCATGAGTCCAGATTATTTCATTTCTAAAACAGAATCAGAAAAATACAAATTAGTTTATAAAAAAGATGAAAAGTCTGTTTTTAGAACTGAAATGGATTCAATTGTTTCACAGAATTTCTTAATGTATGATAGTAACCCTAATTTACTTATTTTGAAAAATAAAGATAAATATGGTTTATCTCTTTCTAATGGTAAAGAAATCCTGAAAATTAAATATGAAAAAATTCAATTCTTAGGAAAGTATATCATGTTATTTGAAGATCAAGTGTGGAAATACTTCTTATTAGAAAATAACAGGTTAAATTTAATTGTTTCTTCAGAATTTCAGTGTTTTAGTCCTACTTATCAAAGCAATACTATTGGTGTATATTTAAAAGATAAAAAATATAATATATTAAAAACCAACGGCGAAAATTTATCTCAGCAATTCGATTATATTAGTGAAGAAGGCACTTTTGGAATTAAGAATAATGCTGTAATGATTTTTAATTCAAAAGCTGATTTTTATGTTTTTTATAAAAAATAAATAACCTGTTAAAGTCTTTGTTTTTAAATACTTCTCATTAAAATCCAATGAAAAGCAATCGAAGGATACCGAAGAAATAACACCTGAAAAGGTTAATCATACTAAAGTAAAATTCAATAGACAAAACCCAGCTAAATGCCCTGATTTTTCCATTTCCGTAAGCCAGTAAAAAATTGTAGATTTGCGTGCAAATAAATCCTATACAATGAGTAAAAGTATTGAAGAGCTGAAATCTCTTACTACGCAAATCAGAAGAGACATTTTAAGAATGGTTCATGCTGTAAATTCAGGACATCCTGGTGGAAGTTTAGGCTGTACAGAGTATTTCGCTGCACTTTACGGTAAAGTGATGAACTACAACCTGCCATTCACCATGGAAGGTAAAAACGAAGATCACTTCTATCTTTCAAACGGACATATTTCGCCGGTTTTCTATTCTACTTTGGCAAGATTTGATTTCTTTCCGGTAGCTGAATTGAAGACTTTCAGAAAATTAGATTCAAGATTACAGGGCCACCCGACGACTCACGAAGGTTTGCCGGGAATCAGAATTGCTTCAGGATCTTTAGGTCAGGGACTTTCTGTTGCTCTGGGTGTTGCTCAGGGTAAAAAATTAGACGGTGACGATTCGTTGGTATACACACTTCACGGAGACGGAGAATTGCAGGAAGGTCAGGTTTGGGAAGCTTTGATGTATGCTGCAGCAAAAAAAGTAGACAACATCATCTCAACCATTGATTATAACGGACAACAAATTGACGGAAGCACAGAAAATGTACTTTCTTTAGGAAATCTTCATGCAAAATTAGAAGCTTTCGGATGGATTGTTTTAGAAGAGAAAAACGGTAACGATCTTGAAGCCGTAATCGGAATTCTTGAGAGAGCAAAAACCGAAACCGGAAAAGGAAAACCAGTGGTAATTATTCTTCATACTGAAATGGGTAATGGTGTAGATTATATGATGGGAAGTCATGCTTGGCATGGTAAAGCTCCTAATGATGAGCAGTTGGATACCGCATTCAAACAATTATATCTGGAAGCTCCGGCAGATTATTAACATCAATGATAATTGATAAGCGATGAATGATTTCGTATTTTAAATCAATTATCAAGCATCATTAATCATTTATAAACTTAGAAATTCACATGAAATATACATATACAGAAAAAAAAAGATACACGTTCAGGATTTGGGGCTGGTTTAGCCGAATTAGCGGACAAAAACCCTAATGTAGTAGCATTATGTGCAGACCTTATCGGTTCTTTGAAAATGGAAAAATTCATCGAAAAAGCTCCTGAAAGATTTTACCAGGTGGGTATTGCTGAAGCAAACATGATGGGATTGGCTGCAGGTTTAAGCATTACAGGAAAAATTCCTTTTACGGGAACGTTTGCTAACTTTTCTACATCAAGAGTGTATGACCAGATTCGTCAGTCTATCGCTTATTCCGGAAAGAATGTTAAAATATGTGCTTCTCACGCAGGTCTTACTTTAGGTGAGGACGGTGCAACGCATCAGGTTCTGGAAGATATCGGAATGATGAAAATGCTTCCGGGAATGACGGTTATCAATCCTTGTGACTACAACCAGACTAAAGCAGCAACCTTAGCAATTGCAGATCACGAAGGTGCCTGTTTATTTAAGATTCGGAAGGCCTACCGTTCCTGTGTTTATTCCTGAAGATATGCCTTTCGAGATCGGAAAAGGTATTCTTTTGCAGGAAGGAACTGATGTGACGATTGTTGCAACAGGTCACTTGGTTTGGGAATCTTTGGTTGCCGCAGATGAACTTGAGAAAGAAGGTATATCTTGTGAGGTAATTAACATCCATACGATTAAACCTTTGGATGAAGAGATCATCTTAAAGTCTGTTGAGAAAACTGGGAAGATTGTAACTGCTGAAGAACATAACTACCTTGGAGGTTTAGGTGAATCTGTTGCGGGAATGTTGGCTAGAAAAAGACCTACAAGACAAGAATTTGTTGCCGTAAACGATACGTTCGGAGAATCTGCGACACCAGCTGAATTAATGAAAAAATATAAAATCGACGCAGCAGCTGTAAAAGAAGCTGTGAAGAGAATTTTAGCATCATAAATTTCATCTGAAATTGATAAAAGCATCCATATCTGGATGCTTTTTTTATTTATAAAAAAAATCGTGAGATTCTTAATCAAAACTCAACTGAATATTTTTTAAAAGCTTAATAATAAACTTAATTGTGCGAAAATCTTATTATCTGAAAAACTTCCACTTCGGAATAATTGCCAACATCCCAAAACCTGTAAAAAGGAAAAGATTGGTAACGTCTGAATATAAGAATGTAGACAAATAGTAGTTGTGCATAAAGAAGTGCAAAACCAACATCACAGGAAACAGAATGATGCCTATTTTCCGGTAAAAGTATATCAGTACAATTCCTGCAATCATCAGAAAATCTATTGAGAAAATGAAGTAGAAATAGCCTGACGGAATATTTAAGGTCTCATGCTGTAAATACTCATCAAAATCTAACCCTATTCCCATAAAGGTAAACAAAAGCAAAGAAGCTAATGCCAAAATAAAACCCCATCCTTTCTTTGGATCTTCATCAAAGTAACTGTATTCTTTGTATTCCTTTTCCATACTGCAAAAATAAAGAACTTATGAATTACTTCATAAGTTCTTTGGTATTTATATCGTCTAAAATTTGATTAAATTGAGATTGCGTTGATCAATCTGTTTTTATCGCTTAAAAACTCTTCCATAGAGATCATACTTTCAGTTCTCATCACATCCTGGATGTCGTCGATCTGATAAATAATTTTTTTAGCGTCTTCAGTATTTTTAGCTTTTACCTTGCAGAAAATATTATACTTTCCTGAGATAACGCTCGCTTCTACAACGTTTGGAATTGTTCCCAACTCTTTCAAAACCTCTTGCGTACGGTTTGATTTTGTTAAAAGAATTCCGATAAAAGCTGTAAAGTGGTAATCTAGTTTACCATAATCTAAATTAAGAGATGATCCTAAAATAATACCTGCATCTTCCATTTTCTTCACCCTTACGTGGATTGTTCCGGCAGATACATCCATCTGCTTAGCAATTTCTGTAAAAGGCATTCTTGTGTTTTCTACTAAGAAATCAAGAATTTTCTTGTCTATTTCGTCCAGTTGATAGTTCATATTAGTGAAATTATATTTTTCCTAAAAAATCGATAAATTTTTTACAAAATTAAGAAAAATAAATTAACTAAGGAATATATATCAAAGATTAACAATAATTAACACATATGACAAAAATCATTCAAGGATTCAGATTATTTAACCTCTGATTTTACGGAATCTGTTTTTATTTCAGTAGTAGAAGGTACCTGTTTTTTATCTTTTCTCTTCTTTTTGAACAAAGAATTGAAGCTTTTACTC
Organism: Chryseobacterium sp. AC405b; assembly: GCF_979258685.1. Classification (NCBI taxonomy): domain Bacteria; kingdom Pseudomonadati; phylum Bacteroidota; class Flavobacteriia; order Flavobacteriales; family Weeksellaceae; genus Chryseobacterium; species Chryseobacterium sp. AC405b. The sequence goes on along the minus strand of NZ_OZ409877.1, from coordinate 1,821,613 downwards.
CATACGATACCGCCTCCATATGCCTGATTCGCAGAGCCGTTTGTACCCACTGTCCCCACTCCCATTCCTATATTGGTAGGTTTAGAATAGCCTCTTAAAATTAAAGTTCCGTCATTCTTTTTAGAAATATCATATTCAATACTTCCCTCTCCGGATAGATAATTGGCATCTGTAGCATCTGTTTTATTCAACGGAATTCCCAAACCTGTCTTTACAGTGACTCTTGGTGAAAGGTCAAAGCTCACTCCTGCATTTGCACGATCTCCCACGTTAGAATTCTGATCTGCTTTAACGTAATTTAAATCAATCTGAAATTCACTGCTCATCGTATTAAGAACCGAACCCAACTGTTTCAGAAGCATATTATATCCCGAAGATTCTGCAACACCCACTGCATCAAACACTAATCCTCCCGTGTTTGTCACATTAAACATATTCAGCAAAAGAATAGATCCGAATTGAAGAACATTCTCTCCTTCTGTTTGATTGATTTTCGCTGCCAAAGTTTCTTTTACCTGACTGGAAACATCCAAAGCGGTAACATTCAGCGCTATTTTGGGATCATTCAAAGTATTGGTAATATTGGCTTGCAACAAAATACTGATCGGCTGCAATTGACCCATATTCAGATATTCTCCGGCATTTGAAACCATTCTTACATAGTTTGCCGATATATCTAATGCAGGCTTCATTGCATCACCATCCCAACGAATACTGCTGTTTTTTTGAATCTGGAAGGTTCTGTTTAATATTGCCTTAGATACAAAAGTTCCGCTGTCTACCATATAGGAGCCATTCATCGCTATCGCACCCTGTCTTCCCATCTGGAATCTCAAGTCTTCAGCGACTCCTTTCACTGTAATATTTCCGACATCATCCCCTACCAAAACATTCACCGTGGTTCCTTTATCCACATCAAGACTGAAATCAATATTCATATTCGATCCTGATTTTTTCTTTTCTTCTAAAGTGACCAGACCGTCTTTTCCTTCCTGCAAAAACCTTAGCATTTTAAATTCTTCAACATTTGAAGTAGAACTTGAATTGAAAGTAAAGGTACTTCCATTCAATGCTTTCATATTCGGAGTTGATAAATTTAAAGCCGAAACAGGCACCATCAACATATAAATCTCCCTGACCGTAAACTCTTCCCCAGAAAAGGTCATATTCTTTCTGCGTAGTACTTAGCATTAGCAGATTATCTGCTCTCATAACAAGGTTGACTCCCATTGACGATATCGTTTCAAACTGTATCGCCCCGGAAATTGTTCCCTGAGAATTTGATCTTCCATCATGTACTCCGATATTGTTCAGAATTGCCAAACCTTTAGAAAGAGGAATTACCGTATCATCAAATGAATAATCAACTCCTGTGAATAAAAGTTTTAATCCAAACTGTTTCAAAGCTATATCTCCACTGTAATCTAGGTTTTTCAAAGTTCCGTTAATCTTCAAATCTCCTGTTGCTTTTCCTCTTAAATTCCCAAAAATTGTCTGAACAAACTGTTGTGTAAATGCCAGATCAAACTCATCCAATTGCGCCGTCAGATCGATGGTTGGCGAAGGTGTATTGTTATTAACGGTTCCTGTCAAATGCAGATTATTATTCCCAATGATTCCCGACGAAGTTACTTTTACATCAACATCATAAACATTTAAAGAGTAGCCGTTAACTGCAGATATGGTAAGATCACCCATATCATTTCCATTCATCATGATATCATCAACCGTCAAATCAACCAATGGCTGCAATGTGCTTTTATCCATTTTTATTTTCACACTTCCATTGGCTAAACCTTTAATATCCATCGGATTTCCTCCGGCTTGCATTTCTAAAAGTTTCTCGATAGCAAAATCCTGTACTTCTGCATCAACGTAGAAATCTTTTGCAGATTTGAATATCGATTCATTGATCAAGATGGAACTTTTATCAGAATAAATTTTAAGATTTTTAACTTCAAAATCCTGTGTGCTTTTGCGGTAACTTATGTAGTGATCCAAATCTGCACTCGTATCGATTGCCCAGGTCACATTATTAAAGCTGACTTCTGTAGGTTCAAACCTAAAAATATAATCTCCCGAAGGATTGGTCGATTGATTGAAATTTATTGCATAGTTTTTCAGATTATCATCAAGCTCATCTTCAGGACTTCCGTGCTTAAAGCTGGTCGCAATACGAAGTGTGGAGTTATTTTCATTTTTCCCTGTGAGAAGTATGTCTTTCAGAATATTTTTATTGTATTCTACCCTTTTTATTTTCGCATAAAGCTGCTGATCAAGATTCGCTGTATTAATTCTCACCATTACACTATCCACCAAAGCACTGTCTCTGGTAATTGTTTCTCTTTCATTGATCTTATAATCAGGATTTGCATTTGCCAAAGCCATATCTGCATCTGTGATTTCTTCTTTTTTGGTCATCACATACTTTAGGGAAGCGGCATCAAGATTCAAAATCAAATTATTCGAATTTCCGTCATATTCTCCTTCTACTGTTGCGCCTTGAGGAAGCTTCAGATCGGGCATAAAATAGCTCACCAAACCCTGCTGAACATCAAAATTCATTGTGAAATTCTGTCCGTGATATAATTTTCTTGGCTGTGGACCCACTAAGATTTTTCCTAAACCATTCTCCACCATTCCCGCTAAATCAGCAAGATTATATTTTCCTGAAATTTTACCTTCTACTGCTCCCGGTGCATTTACATCAATTACTCTGTTTCCGTTTTCAATAAACGTTTTTATCTTTGCATTTGGAATTTGATAACGCTGTGTAACGGTTGCAAAATTGATATTATTTGCCTCAACATCAAGATTTAAATCGTTCAGATTGGTCATCGACATTTTTCCGTTTACCTGGCCACTTACGATTTGGTTTCCTGGTTTACCGGTGAAATAATTCATATTCAAATGCGTCACATTCGCATCCACATTGGCAGAAATTCTGGCAGTACTAAAATCAATAAGCCCTTTTACGGTAGCTTTTGCCTGCTCATCATTTACGGTAATCAAACCGTTATATTTTTTATGATCAAGCAAACCGTCCAAGCTCAGGTTATTGATCTCTTTATTCATGATATCGATGCTTGAAATCTGAGATCTGGTTCTGATACGCATTGTATTCACATCAAAACTCTGCCCGTCGATATTGAATTTTCCGGAAATTAACCCAACCGTTTTACTTTTCGTAATCACTGAAGTATTTAAATCTCTTACTTCCGCATAGCCTTTGTATTTAGGCATTGCAGTGCTGAAATCTGTCAATGAAAAGTTGGAAATCTTCGCTTGTCCTATTCCGGTCATCAGATTTCCGGAAGAAACGTAAACCTGTTTAGGATTTACTTTTACATCACCATTATATTTTAATTTGCCAAAATCATCTGCGAAGTTTTTCATTTTAGATGAAATAAATTTCGGCATCATCGCTTTCAGATCTTTGTAAGTGAAATCTGCAGAGAGATTATTGGTTTCAATTAAAAAATTACCTTTAAGCAAATTGGTAATGTTCATTTTCTGCGTGGCAATGTTCACAGAAGGATTTCTGATAAGAAAATTATCAAGCGTGAATTTATTCAGCGGTCCGGACATTTTTCCGCTGACATTAAACGGAATGTAGTTATCCCAATTGGTTACAAAATAGCTGATGTCATACCCACTCAACTGACTTCCCAGCTTGAGATTCATATCCCATTTTACTTTGTTGGTAAAATCTGCCCAAGAACCTTTATTTAAGTTAAATTTTATATCACCCTGCAGAAGCGAATGATCGGTGTTTAAAGTCAGATCTTTCAGATAAAGAAAATCTTCGGTCATTGAAAAATCAGTAGAAAAAGTGTCTACAAAATGAGATTTCCCCCATCTTTTGGTGGTAAAGGTAAAATTATTGATTTGTGCAGAAACATTGGCACCGTTTACTTTAAGCAGGGGTGCTATCAGATTAACATTCGTGGCAGTCAGCCATTTCCCGGCTTCTCCCGGAGAATTCTCATTAATGATTGAAACTTTAGAGTCTAAAATTTCCAATCTTGAATTTAATTGAAAAGGAGGTTTTGCAGGATCTGCTTTTTTCCCGCTGTCAAAAAGTTTTGTGAACCGTATAAAATTCGAAATACTGTCGCCTTTATAAGTAATCACTTTGATATCAGCGTCTCTTAGGGTCAATCCATTGAAGCTCAAAGAGTTGTTCTTACCAATATTTGTTGCCAGAGAAAACCAGTCTGAATTGGCTTTAAATTCTCTTGCTTTGATGAAATCTAAATTTTTATAGTCTTTTATTCTTAAACCTTTTATGGTGACGTCACCAAAGAAATCTACCTCTACACTTTCTGTAGACATTTTTGCTTTAAAGTCTCTGTTGACAATCTGTAACGCCTGATCTGCTGCCCATCTTTTTGTTACCGGAAGATTGATTGCGATAAGAATAATAACTACAAGAGAAAGTACTGACCAGAATAATATCAGTAAAAGTTTTGCCCACCAAGAATAGCTTGTAACATCTTTTGCAGCCTGTTTACCGAATTCCTGAGCAGTATCTATGGGATGACGAATGGCATCGGAGGCTAACTCGGAAGCTTCTTTCACCGTCTCCTGAACATTGTCTACGGTCTTTTGTACCTGATCTCCTAAGTTCTCAGCTACTGATTTTTTATGCTCATTTTCGTTATTATTCTCTAACTTTGCCATTACTATGAGTGACTCTATAATTTTAGGTATCGAATCGTCTTGTGACGATACTTCAGCAGCCATTATTAAAGGAAATTCTATTCTTTCAAACATTGCCGCAAACCAGGAAATCCATAAAGAATATGGAGGTGTTGTTCCTGAGCTGGCGTCACGAGCTCATCAGCAAAATATTATCCCTGTAGTAGAAAAATCCTTAACCAAAGCAAATATACAACAAAATGCAATCTCTGCCATAGGCTTTACCCGCCGGTCCAGGACTTTTGGGTTCTCTTCTTGTAGGCACTTCTTTCGCTAAGTCTTTGGCTATGAGCTTAAATGTTCCTTTGATAGAAGTCAATCATCTTCAGGCTCATATTTTGGCGCACTTCATCGACGATGCAAATCCTGTGCCGCCAAAATTCCCATTCCTGTGTCTTACCGTAAGCGGAGGACATACCATGATTGTTTTGGTAAAAGATTATTTCGAAATGGAGATTATCGGGAAAACAATTGATGATGCAGCAGGTGAAGCATTTGATAAAATCGGTAAAATTTTCGATCTGGATTATCCGGCAGGACCAATTATTGACCGTTTGGCAAAAGAAGGAAATCCTGATGCTTTTCAATTCAATAAACCAAGACTTGAAAATTACGATTATTCTTTCAGCGGAATTAAAACCTCAGTTTTATATTTCATCCAAAAAGAAGTGAAGAAAAATCCTGACTTCATTAAAGAAAATATGAATGACCTTTGTGCTTCCGTACAAAGATGCATCATCGAAATTTTAATGAATAAATTGGAGAAAGCGGCGAAAGATTTACACATAAACGAAGTTGCCATCGCAGGTGGGGTTTCTGCCAATTCTGCTTTAAGAAAAGCAATGCAGCACAATCATGAGAAATTAGGCTGGAATATTTACATTCCGAAATTTGAGTATACTACTGATAATGCAGCAATGATTGCGATGGTTGCCCAGCTGAAATTTGAAAGAGGAGAATTTACAGATCTGAGAACCAGAGCAACGTCAAAATACAATCTATAACCAATCCTAAAGGAAGGAAAACTTATTAAATATACGACTTAAAATAAACATCTACAGATGAAAGTATTATTAGAAGAAAAAGTACTGGTGACGCATTCTAAAAAGAACTCAAAATACTATTGGGTTTTAGAAACGATTACCGGAAAAAATGAAGTAACAGATAAATCTGGAGACGAAGATTATTTAATGACGAGTTCAGAAATCGGATATGTTCAAAATGTAAAGGAAGAGATTATTGAGAAAATCAATTCAGAAAATGTATTTAGTTTTCCTTACGAACCTAAAGAAGGAGATTATTTATCCATCAAAAATAATTTAAGAAAAAACGAATATCTGAATTTGATTTTTATGAATAATAAATGGATTGAGGAAATTTACGCTTGTTCATACAGAGATTGTGAAGGCGATATTTATACCACAATAAAAACCGGAGTGGCATTTTTAAGCGATAATGAGATTACGTTTTAAATAATTAAGAATAAATAAATTTCAGGGATTCTAAATATTCTATATGAAACTTTTTTTTGGAGAAATCAATAACAGAAAAGCAATCATCAACGATGAAGAGCAGCAGCACATCGTAAAAGTTCTTCGCATGAAAGATGGCGAAGAAATTCATGTAACCGACGGAAAAGGCAATGTTGCGTCCGGAAAATTAATGATTGAAGGTAAAAAAGCAGGAATTGAGGTTTCAGAAATTCAAACTGATACACCAGATTTTAGCCCAAAACTTCACATTGCCATTGCTGCGACTAAAAATATTGACCGTATTGAATTTTTTGTTGAAAAAGCCGTAGAAATGGGGATTAATGAGATAACGATTCTTCAGACTGAAAAAACTGAGCGAAAAAATTTAAATATTGATAAAATCAGAAAGCAGGCAATTGCTGCTTCGAAACAAAGTCTGAGGTTTCATTTTCCCGTTATTCATGATTTCATTAAATTACCGGATTTTCTAAAAAACATAAATTCTGAAAACATTTTTGTGGCGCACTGTAACGAAAATTTGGAAAGAATTAATTTAAATGAAATCCCCAAATTAGAAAACTATACTTTCCTGATTGGTCCTGAAGGTGATTTTTCAGATAAAGAAATTCAGTTTTTAGCCGAAAAAGGAATTAAAGCGGTGTCTCTCGGAAGCCAGAGACTGCGGACAGAAACTGCGGGAATCTTTGTAGCCGCCTGGAATTATAACAAAATGATTTGATTCAATTCTCTTTTACACCTTCAAAACTTTTTCAAAGAAATTTCCTTTTAAGGCGAAAGAAAAAATATGATAAGGAAATAAAACGACCAGAATAAAATAATTAGCAGCTTCAAAATTGGCAAGTACAAATTCCATCGTGTACCAATGAAAAACAAATAAAAATACCATAAAAAATGTGAGCAGTTTTCTGTTAAACGCTCCCAAAAAGCAAAGAAATTGGGTAAGAATTCCCATTATGGTAAGAATGACCCAAACATTTTCATAGGCATAGATATTCTGTATCCATTCAGGAATTACGGCATCTGCTCTGTAGTAACTATCATAGGTATTTAGTTTTGCAGCGTTCTTATCAATCCAAATTACTTTATCGGTCTGTTTAATTAAATTTTTTGCAGTTCCTAAAATTTTCCAGAATCCTGCCATTGTATAGGTTGACAAAATTCCAAGATAAAAATATTGAACCCATTTGTAATCATTACTTTCAAGATTTTTTGGAACAAGAAAAATACTCAGGAAAAAACCAAGAATAATGAGATGATTATCGTGATGTACACCGTAATTTGCAGAAATCGGAAGACTGATTATTGCTGTCAATAAAAATATGCAAACATTGAGAATGTAAGAAGGTTTTAGAAAAGTATAAATAAAAAGCAACCCGCAGACAATCAAAAGGGCTATAAATAATAGGTTAGAAGGATATTCAGGAAACATTATTTTCTGTAACCAGAAAACAGGCTCATTGATTTCGGCAGGTCTTTCTTTAAGTGCCTGAAATTTCAGATATTGTACAACCAGCCAATAAATACCGAAGATTCTCATTACATAATAAGAAACTTTATAATTAAAAATGGTCAGCTGTGGATACGTCATTACAGTTTTGTAATTAATTTTTTAGAGGTATTCATTTTTTTTTCACCGATTTCCTTTGGGTTATAAATTTCTTTATAAAGAAGATAACTTTGATAGCGAGGCTGGATATCTTTTGCAAAAATCAATAGTTTTTTATTGCTTACATCTCTGTCTTTATCGTTTTCTATATTGCTTCCATATATATCTATAATTAAAGCCTGATCATTGACTTCATAATTTTCTGAAGGAGTATACCTGATTTTGACGGTATCGGAATTTTTTATTCCATACAAAATATATCTTTCTTCTTTCAAAGCTCCGCCGCTAGGAACTGTAAATAGCTTCCAGCTGGCAAATGGGTATATTTCTTTATATCCTTTTTCAATTAAAACAAGACTTACCAGAGACATACAGAAAGAAAAAACAAATAAGTGTTTTGTATATTTTTTCATAAAATACTGAGATTATTCATTTTCAGATATCTATTTAGAATTCCTTCACCACTTTTCATTGAATTTACCGCCCAACGGATTTTCATTTTCAGCAGTTTTTCTTCGTTTAATTTATACTGAATATCCGATTTTATCAACTTCTGCTTCAATTCGTACATACAAATTGAGGCTGCAACGGAAACATTAAAGCTTCTCGTGAAACCAAACATCGGGATCGCTAAAGTTTCATCTGCGAAATCTAAAATTTCCTGAGAAACGCCTTCCATTTCAGTTCCGAAAACCAATGCAATGGGTTCTGTAATTTCGTATTCGGGGAGCATTTTTGCATTATTTTCTAACGAAACTGCAACGATCTTATAACCTTCATTTCTAATCTTGCGAAAAGATTCCATATTTCTTGGAAGTTTTTCTACTTCAACCCAGGTATCCGCACCTTTCGTTACTTTCAGATTGGGCTCAAAATTATTTTCTTCCTGCAAAGCTACCACTTTATGAAAGCCACAGGCTTCCACAGATCTTACGATGGCTGCAGCATTACGAAACTGATAGACATCTTCTAAAACCGGCAAGACAAAATCTGAACTTTCGGGAGCAAAATATTCTATTTTTCTCAACCGCTCTTCCGTGAGAAACTGCTTCAGGTATTCGTAAGTTTTTGCTAAATCTTCCATCTATTTTCAAATCTTTGCAAATTAACGTAATTTTGAAATTCTGAACCTGATTCAGGTTAAAATTCTTTAATAAAAGTATGAAAAGAAAAGTCCTTCTCATTTATACCGGTGGAACAATTGGTATGGAAAAAGATTACGAAACAAACAGTCTCCGTGCTTTTGACTTCGGAAATATTTTTGAAAAAATGCCCGAAATGAAGCTGATGGAGTGCGAGGTTTTCGTGCATCCTTTTGCAAAACCCCTGGATTCTTCTGATATGGGACCTGAAGAATGGAGAATTATCGCCAATTATATTTTAAAGAATTACAAAGAATACGATGGTTTTTTAGTGCTTCACGGTACAGACACGATGTCTTACACTGCTTCGGCCTTGAGTTTCATGCTAAAAGGTCTAAAAAAGCCCGTGATCTTAACAGGTTCTCAGCTTCCTATCGGAGACTTAAGAACCGATGCAAAGGAGAATCTTTTAACCAGTTTGTATTACGCAAGTTATTACGAAGACAATGAGGCGGTGATTCAGGAAGTTGCGATTTATTTTGAATACAAATTATTGAGAGGAAATCGTACTTTGAAATATTCAGCAGAATATTTTGATGCATATTCCAGTCCGAACTACCCTATTCTTGGGCAATCAGGAGTGCATTTAAAAATTGATAAGGATAATTTATTCCGTTGTAATAAAAATATTGAGTTTCACGTGGATGAACATATTTCGGAAGATGTTTTGTTCTGGAGGATTTTTCCCGGGATGAAACTCAATCATTTTAAAGAAATCCCGAAGATGAAAGTTTTGATTCTTCAGGTGTTTGGTTCGGGAACGATTTTCAGCAATGAAAAAACTTTGAAAACACTGCAGCAAATTAGAAATAGCGGAACAGAAATCGTGGTAGTAAGTCAGTGTATTTCAGGAGGAATCTCTTTTGGAAAGTATGAAAACAGCAATATTTTTGTTAAAATAGGAGCGATCAGCGGAAAAGACATGACCGCCGAATCTGCGATCACAAAAGCAATGCATTTGATTGACAACCCTAATTATGAGGGCAGTTTTGCAGATAATTTCTCAAGAAATATTTGTGGAGAAATCAGTGAATAGGAGATTTAGAATTTGTAAATTCAATAAAATAACCTATTTTTGCAGTCTTCAAAACAGAGAGGTGTCCGAGTGGTTGAAGGAGCTACCCTGGAAAGGTAGTATACGGGTAACTGTATCGTGGGTTCGAATCCCATCTTCTCTACAAAAACAAAAACCAGATCAATCGATCTGGTTTTTTGCTTGAAATACACTTCTAAATGCATTTCTACAATATAATGAAGTATGAATGTTGGTGTTTACCTGGTTGAATTTGGACTACTTCCTAGCCCCGATTGCAACGGCATCCTTTTTCTGAAAGGGCTTAAAAAGCGTTGGCGAAAAAGATAGAGTGGAAAGCGGGATCAAGCTCCTAAAAAATCAGTTACAAATCGTTAGAAAACTGTGATCTCTCATATGAATTTTTATCATGGCTTCAGATTTTAGTTCGCTGTAAATACTCTGATCGAACACTTCAACGGCTTTCAACTTTTGGTCGATAAAATCTGCAATTTTCACAACTGAAAAATAAAAATTTCTGTAATGTGAGATATCGACCGTACTTCCGAAGCGAGGTAAATATACATTGAGAAAAGGTAAGGTTTTTTGATGCCGGTCATAATCCAGGCAATAGCCGTTTTTTTCTTTTAAGGTGATGATTTCGTAGTGATTGATATAATCCAACACAGATTCATTTTCTTTTATAGAAATCTTATTTTGCTGAAAATAAGCATTTATTTTATCCAGAACACATTGTGCATATTCCATCATCGAAATGGTTTTTGATTCTGAAACCTGATTGGGTTTAGTTTTCGAATTTTTATCAATATTAAATGAAATCCCATAATTTTCAAGTGCAGAAAAAAAACAATTTCTCACCTGAATTGTAGGATCAGCCTGCAATTTATCGTCTGCAAAACTGTAACTCAAATAAGGTTTGTAAAGTGTTGCAAGACCTTTAAGAAAGTCAATTTCGCTTGTATTATGATATTGCTCGAACCAAAGTTCGAGATTGTGGTAATAATTTTTTTCAAATTCTCTGAAACCTAAATAAAACGGTAATTCCATAGCCTTAAGATTTTATAATGCAAAGCTATAGCTGTAATGCGACAAAACTTGACGTGTTTTATTTGATGTAAAATATTAAAAAACCAATTCTGAAAAAAAACAAAACTTCAAGCCTTCAGGTCTTTCCGAGAAAAAGTAAAACGATATAATTTTTTTAAATGTAAAGTTCAGGTTTTCATATTTTTTCATTATTAACAAAATGTAACTTCAATTGATTATATCTTAAAAATGAATGACAGAAACAATAAATTACATTAAATATAAAATTATCACCTAAAAATAAACTCAAAATTATTTAATTATCAAAAATTAACATATTTTAAAGAAAAATAATTGTATTTTTGCATCACTAAATCAATACAACCAAACCATCAAATAGCAGATACCAATGAAAAAATATTTACTAACTCTTCTAATAATCTTCACTCTTTCAGCGTGTAAGAATACCCCAAAAGATGCTGATCTGATAGTGGAAAAGACCGAAAAAGTATCGACAGACGAAATAACCAAAGAAACCATTTCTGATCGTCATGGTGATGAAATCGAAATAATTACCAACCATACCAAAGACAGAATAACTATTCACCTTAACGGAAAAACATACGAACTTAAGAAAAACCAATCTTCAACCGGGTTTTCTACAGAAGATAATAGATATCTTTACACTGAAACAAAATATGAAGTAACTTTTCTGAAAAAAGAAATGGATATGGTTCTGTTTCACGGGAAAAGAAACAATATAGAAAAGAAAATAGCATCACAATAAAAAAACACAAGGCACTTTATTCAGTGTCTTTTGTTTTCATAAATCTATTTAAAGAAATTTCTTCGGGCAATTCTATTGCATTTTCAATAAAATCATAAAGACTTTTTGAGAAGTAACATCCATTCAGAATTCCTCTCGCTCCTAAGCCATTAAAGACATAAAAATTGGTGTACTCCGTATGTCTGCCTAAGATTGGTCTGCGATCTTTGACAGTAGGTCTGAAGCCAAAGTAAACTTCTTTCACCTCAAAATCATTCGGATAAAATTCAGATAACCCGTTTTTCAGCTGCTCCACTGCAGAATCATCTATATTTTCATGTAATTGTTCTCTGTCGTAAGTTCCTCCATAAAAATACAATTCATCATTTAACGGAAACAAAAAATGCTTCTTTTTGATGGTAATTTCTTTCGGGATTGCTTCAGAAAGTTTTACTCTGATATGATGACCTTTATTGGGAATCACCTGAATATTTGAAAAGTAAGGATTGGTTTTCACGCCCATTCCTTCACAGAAAATTATATTTTTATATTTAAAATTATGATACGTGGAATTTTCAATATCAACTTCAGTATAATTGAACTTCTCATCTACTAATTGCGAATTATTGCCGTGAAACTTCAATAACCCACTGAAAAATCCATGAACGTCTAATCTAGCAGACTGATTTACAATTCCTGTATCAAAAATGTTTTTAACGCCTTTTAAATGTTCAAAATTTTCATCTAGAAAGCTTGAAAGTTCTTCAGTCTGTGATTTTTTAAGCCATAGCTTCTGTTCGTTCTCATCATGGAAAATCCTGTGAATGGAAGCGTTAATCAAATAATTCACCCCTGTATATTTCTCAATTTCATCAAGTGAGATTTTAAGAAAATCCAATTGTTGCTGAGCCAGCCAAAATGTGGTGAATTTTTTTAAAACAACAGGATTTACAATACCTGCTGATATTTGGGAAGCACTTTTTTTTCCTTCAGAAAAAATAACAAAAGATTTGTTGTTTTTTGTAAGCTGATGCGCAAAAAACATTGCTGCATAACCATCTCCTACAATTATATAATCTACATTCTGCATAATAAAAAAACCTGAGTAAAAATACTCAGGTTTTTTATAAATATCAAGTGAAATTTAGTAATTCCACATATCATTCTCCATTTGAAGAATTTGATCTTTGATCTTTTGGCTTTCTTCCAATTGCTCTTCAGCATTTCTAGGGATATAGTCTTTGATAACACCATCACCTAAACCGCTTGAAGACTTGTAAATAATTGAAGAAAATCTTCTCGCATTAATTATATCATCAAAAGATAAATCTGCAGATGAATTGCTTTTGTTAAAAACATAGTTGTTTGCTAAGATCTCTCTTGCTTTAGGATAATATACCCAGAATAAGTCAACTAATTCGTCAGCACCAGCTAATGGCTGACCATCCGGTCCTATTCTTCCAATTGAAGATGGATCTGGTCCCATAGCAGCAATTCCAAGTGGTCTGTATTTCATTTGACCATCTCTTTTGTCAATAAACCACATTCCCATAATTTTAAGGACTTTAACTTTATCAGTTGTAGTTCTTATTAAATCTGTATATTGTTGTTTTTGAGCTTCAGTAGGCGTAACACCTGAATTAATGATTTCAATTAATTCATCATCAACTCTTACACTTTCCAATTTTTTCTTGATACCATCTGGAGTTGATTTAGTTGAAAAATTTTCATCTTCATAAACTTCTTCAATTTTTCCTTCTAATGCAGCATCCAACAAAATTTGATATAGGGACCTTGTAGTTTTTGATAATAAACCATTAGGATCATCATAATAAAATGGTTGATTAATTTTATCATTCATGTCTATTATCTCCCATACCATCATACTTTTCAAGATGTCTTTATCATCTACAAAACCGTATTCTAGTGGTTTTACTTTATTGCTAATAACAGTATCTCCCACTTTTCTCATATTTTCAGCTCTCATCTGTCTGAACTCTTCCGGAGAAGAAGCATTTAGAATAGTTTGGGAGAATGCAAACCCAGTAACTAAAACTAAAAGACTGCTAATATATTTTTTCATAATATGAATTTACAAATTAATCTTATTGAACATTGATAATAACTGGTGAAATTTCTTTCAATGTTTGATTTCCAAGTCCTGTAGCTTTAGCTTGGATATCATATATTTGAACAACATCACCTGGTCTAAGGTTTCTTAATAACCCTTCTGCAGAAGATAGAGAACTACCCTGGATTAGTGTACCTGCTCTTCCTGGAAGCTTCAATATAAAGCTATTAACAGTAAATGAAACAGGGAAGTCAAAATCAGGTAATGCAGCCGCTACAATCTGGTTAGGAATTGAACCTACTGGCATAAAATTCACAGCTTTACCTCTGATTTGCCCTTGCGGTCTTGGAACACCTTTAATTCTATATTCAAATACCTGAGAAACAGATTTTCCTGTAGGATCCGTACCGGATAATGTTAATTTAACAGTAGTTCCAGTGGAAGGAATAACATTCCATTTACCTTTACCTGTGTTTTTAACAACAGCACCTGGAGCAGATAAAGATAATTTAGAATTATCAGCACCAAGAATAGATCCAGTAACAGGGTTTTCTAATCCTCTGTACATTACATTCATCTTATCAGCAGAAAGCAACAGACCTTGTTCCAATTTCACTTGTTGAGGACCTGCGATTACGTTGTAAGTATGCGTGAAAGGGAAAGTTTGAGCTTTACCTGATGCATCTGTTAATGTAATTACACCACCAATCTTACGTTCTCCTAATCCACCAGTATTTAAAGGAAGATATCCTTTACCATTTTCCTGTCTGCTTACTCCACTAATGCTTATTTTATTGCTGTTAGAATAAGAACCTAACATAATAATAGCTTCAGCTTTTTTACCAGACTGAATATCTGAAGGAGCAGAAACAATAGCTTCATACTGATTAAACTTAATACTTGCATCAACTTTCTCCTGAAGCATTAATGCTAATGCATCAGACTGTACGTTTCTTGCATCGTTCTGAATAATTTCTAAATTAGAAATCGCAGCAATAAGAGGTTGGTTGTAAAATTTATTCTGGAACCAATTTTTTCCGTTTGGAGATTTCCCATTAGCATATTCTGCAGATAAAGAAGCATTGGCTCTGTCAACTAACTTTTTAAGCTGTTGGTTACTTCCGAATTTAGCATTGATGTAACTTTTTACATCATCCATCTTTCTTTTTAAGCTCTAAAGCATTTGCTGACGGACTGTTTTCATCACCTTCCTTGAAAAAATATTCTGTCGTAGCTTCGTTATTATTCAATGCAGAAAAATTCTCGCTTACATCCATATCCTTACCGGTTTTAGGATCTAAATCAACAAACTCTGCTTGTTTTTTAAGCTTTACTTTGATTTCTTCTGTAGAGGCTACTAAAATATCTAGCTTACTTTTCAGACCTTTATAGTCTTCCCAAGGCTGCGCATATGTATCTGGTACCTGCTGTGCCTTAGCTTCCAAAGTTTTTTCAAAAATATCTTCATTTTTCTGCTCTGTCAAAAACCTTGTCTCTTTAAGGGCTTTTGTAGAATCATAATATGATCTAATAATTTCAACATCAATATTTAGGGCCATCATTGCGATGAACACCAAATACATTAGGTTGATCATCTTCTGACGTGGAGTCTGTTTTCCTTTTGCCATTCTCTTTTCTTTAGTTTTTTAATAAATTAATGGTTCGGGATTATGACTTCATTGCTGTTAACATACCACCGTAAACTCTGTTTAAGCTGTTTAAGTTTGTTGTTAAACCTTGTAATTCTTGGTTAAACTTCTCAGAATGCTCAGCAGATTTTTGCATATCTTCAACATATTTCTTAGCAAAATCAGATTGTCTCTGACCATTTTCTAATTGTAATGCATATAGAGCATTCATGCTTTCCATGTGTTGAGCGGCTTTATTAAGCTGATCGTTATATTTGTGTGTAGAAGCAGATACATCAACTGTTTGGTTGATCTGATCTACAGAACTTGAAAATTTATCAATACCAGTTCTCAATCTGTCGAATAACTGTACATCTAATTTTGCATCCTGAAGCATCTTATCTAATTTTCCAGATAAAGAATTTTCTAATTCTGCGAAATGATCTATTGTATTTTTTGCTGATACATTAGAGTGTAAAGGATTTGGGTTTGCATGCTTATCTAATAATTCAGGATAAACATTTTCCCAGTGGTAAGACTCTTCAGCTGCTGGAGGGTCAAATGCGAAAATAATAAAGATAATTGCCTCTGTAACAAGTCCTACAGTAAGTGCAATGTTACCATTAATTGGGCCAAATGAAATGTGAGTAATTTTAAGCCAAGCTCCAAGAATTACAATTGCAGCACCGAATGAATAGAAGAAATTCATCCAAGCATCTTTAGTCTTAAACATATAAGTTAGTTTTTTTTAATGTTAAATAAAATAGTTTCTGAAATAATTTATACTGTTGAGATTCTTATCTGGTAACTCTTTTTACCTTAACAGCTGCTTCAGGAATATCCTGTACCGTTCTGAATCCGATGTAACTTCTGGCAGAGTCTTTACTTTCATAATCTCTGTTTCCTGTCATCAACATATATCCTACATCTTTCCAAGAACCACCTCTTACAGATCTCTTAGCATCTTCTGTATTTTTTGTAGAAGGGTTTAAAGTAGAAGAAAAACCATAAGATGAGTTATTGTAAGCAGATTCTGTCCATTCAGAAACGTTTCCTGCCATATCAAATAATCCAAATCCGTTTTTCTTGAATTTTCTTACAGGAGCTGCATACATGTATGTTCCTTTTTTAGCATCTTCCATGTAGTCACCTCTTTTTGGCTTGAAGTTTGCAAGATAACAACCTCTGTCATCCATCAAATAAGTGACCTCCCCAAGGATAAGTAGCATTTTGCTTACCTCCTCTTGCTGCATATTCCCACTCTACTTCAGTTGGAAGACGGAAATCAATTGGTCTTTGTTTTCTTCTTTTTAAACTTTCGTTATAATCAGACTTTAGTTTTGATCTGAAATTACAGTATGCTCTAGCCTGATCCCAAGTTACCCCAACAACAGGATAATCTTTGTAAGCCTTATGCCAAAAATATTGTTCAAATAAAGGTTCGTTGTACGTATAGTGGAAATCTTTTACCCAAACGGTTGTATCCGGGTAGATGGCAATACTTTCGCTTCTCAAGAAGTTAACACCTCTTTCGTTTTCAGCAAGAGCTACATCCATATCTCCCCACTTGTAATTATATTTTAATTTACTAACGTCAAGAAGTCTTTCGCTACCAACTCTAGAAGAAGCCGGTAAGTACATAGATTCTAAAACTTCAGCATATTCTACATCAGGATATTTTGAAGTATTCCAATGTAAAGGAATTTTCCAGTCTAATTTTTTAGTATCATCGTAACCGTCTCTTCCACCAGCTCCTTCAAGATATTCCTGATAAGCTGTAAGATTCTCTTCTTTTTTGGCAAGGTATGCATAATCACCGATCCCTGTGCCTTTACCACCACCTTCACCGCCTTCTCCGGCAGCTTCAGCTAACATGGTTCTTGCAATAGAGTCTCTAACATAATTGATGAACACCCTGTATTCTGCATTAGTAGTTTCTGCTTCATCCATAAAGAAAGATGATACAGTTACTGTTTTCAGTGCTGCTTTTTCAGGGCTGCCTGTGAAGTCCACATCAGCTAAACCTGCAACGAAAGATCCACCAGGAATGGCAACCATACCAAACGGTCTTTCAGCAACAAATGATTTCGTTTTTTCTCTAGGTATCAATTCCCCTTTTGTTCCGGGCTTCCCTACAGAAGAAGATCCACCACCTGAACAAGATACCGATGCTACCGACGCAGACAATAATAAAAGAAATATCCTTTTCATGTTAATTTTTATAATTAAGCCGTAAATATATAATTTTTTTAAGAAACTTTTAAGATTTTTTTTAGAATAACGAAAAAAATCTAAATTTATTTTATTTGCAAGTATTTTTACTCTACAGTTACAGATTTCGCAAGGTTTCTAGGCTGATCGACGTTCGCTCCCCTGTAAACTGCTATGTAATAAGCCAGTAACTGTAATGGAACTGAAGCAACAATTGGTGAAAAACACTCTGAAGTCTCAGGAATCTCAATCACATAATCTGCCATTGCTTTTACCTGAGTATCACCTTTATTCACAACGGCAATCACTTTTCCTTTTCTGGCTTTAATTTCCTGTACATTACTTACAATCTTGTCATAATGCCCTTTTTTAGGAGCGATGATAACAATTGGCATATTTTCGTCAATTAGTGCAATAGGACCGTGCTTCATTTCTGCTGCTGGATATCCTTCTGCGTGAATGTAAGAAATTTCTTTCAGTTTTAATGCACCTTCAAGAGCTGCAGGATAATTGTAACCTCTTCCTAAATAAAGGAAATTAGTTGCATTGATGAAATCTTTGGCAATACTTTGAGTTAACTCATGAGTAGCTTCCAGAACCTCTTCAATTTTTTTAGGAATTGCGTTTAATTCAGCAATTAAGCTCATAAATTCTGCGTTTCCTAAATTTCCGTTATGCTTTCCTAATTTCAATGCAATAAGTGAAAGAATAGTTAGCTGTGCAGTAAATGCTTTGGTAGAAGCTACACCAATCTCCTGGACCTGCGTGAGTGTAAGATCCTGCATCTGTAATTCTTGCAATTGATGAATCAACTACATTACAAATCCCGTAAATAAACGCACCTTTTTCTTTAGCTAATTTTAAAGCAGCCATCGTATCGGCAGTTTCGCCGGATTGAGAAATAGCAATAACTACATCTTTATCTGTAATAATAGGATTTCTATATCTGAATTCTGAAGCGTATTCTACTTCAACAGGAATTCTCGCGAATTCTTCAATTAAATATTCACCAATAAGACCTGCGTGCCATGAAGTACCGCAAGCGATAATAATGATTCTGTTAGCATTTTTGAATCTTTCAAGATGATCCCAGATTCCTGCCATTTTAATAATACCTTCTTCTACAATAAGTCTCCCTCTCATGGTGTCATGAATTGATTTTGGCTGTTCGAAAATTTCTTTAAGCATAAAATGCTCATATCCGCCTTTTTCGATCTGCTCCAAATTCATCTTTAGCTCCTGAATTTCAGGTACTATTTTAGAGTTATCATTAATAGTTCTAATATCCACACCATTTTCTAAAGAAAGAATTGCCATGTGACCTTCTTCCAAATAAATAGCTTCTTTGGTAAACTCTACAAATGGTGAAGCATCTGAAGCAATAAAATATTCTTTTTCACCAATACCTATTGCTAAAGGTGAGCCCAATCTTCCTACAACCAAAACTCCAGGATAGTCTTCATGCATTACAGTAATGGCATAAGCACCATATACTTCATTCAAAGCATATCTTACTGCAGTAGGAAAATCTGTTTCTGTGTTTAGTTCTGTAAAATATTGTATAAGATTAACTAAAATTTCAGTATCTGTTTCAGATTTAAAAGTATATCCTTTATCAGAAAGCATTATTTTAATCGTATCATAGTTCTCTATAATACCATTATGAACGATTGCTATTTTACCGTTATTAGAAACATGTGGATGAGAATTTCTATCACTAGGAACACCATGTGTAGCCCAACGAGTATGCCCCATTCCTACTTTTGCAATTCCTTTTAAATGTTCTGAAATTTCAACCAGATCATCAACTTTACCTTTTGTTTTTTCTACGTTAAAACTATTGTTTTCACCTTCCAATACAATTCCGGCACTATCATAACCTCTGTATTCTAGTCTTCTAAGACCATTAACAACTATATCATAGGCATCTTGAAACCCAGTATAACCAACTATTCCGC
Source organism: Chryseobacterium sp. AC405b (assembly GCF_979258685.1). Lineage (NCBI taxonomy): Bacteria > Pseudomonadati > Bacteroidota > Flavobacteriia > Flavobacteriales > Weeksellaceae > Chryseobacterium > Chryseobacterium sp. AC405b. Next base: position 1,801,978 of record NZ_OZ409877.1, on the reverse strand, counting down.
ACATAATTTAATATCGTGTTTTTTTATTTATTTTTTACCGTAAGTCACCCTTAATTTAATCTCATAAGGCTTACTTGGATCATTATCAGGATTGGTAGGATCTGTTCCTACAAAAACAGCTCTGTCTACAGAAAACGGTCTTGTAGTAAACTGATATCCCGCAAGCGTACTTCCTGTCGAAGACTGCAGGAAATTACCCATATCTATTTTGAAATATTTATTGGTATAGTCTGCCCCCGTTTCTACAATATTTTTTAACGATTGGGTAACCGTAAAGTCATAGTATGCAGGGTTTTTATCTAAATCATAAGTTCTGATATAAGTAAAACCAGGTGTACCCGACAATTTAAGTAAATCTTCCGTAAAATTTGTAGTTGCCTTACCGTCAACAATATCTTTCTGTACAATAGTCATTAGAGAAGGCTTAGAATACTTGTTATTCCAGGCAGTTGGATCAGTGTACATTCTGATTTTTGCACTGATGATTGCTGCTTTATTATCTTGATACAATGTTTTCAGTTTATTAATAGTAGCCTGAGGAAATTTAATTCCGATAGAATTACCACCCATTCCCTGAGCAAATAGTTTTAAATCTCCTATTGTAGTATTTCCTGTAGAAGCCGACTGTAATGCAGAACCATTTCTGTCATACGCATAATTTGCAATATGCACGTTTCCGTTTCCTATAGAAAAAGTATATTTTGTCTGAGGTCTTGTTGTATTACCACTTTCTAATTTATCAGATTTATAATACATTATCAACTCAACTGTTGAAGGCGAGAACTGCACCAAATAACCATCTTGTTGTTCGACAGAAATTCTCAAACCTCTGAAATGTCTGATAAAGCTTGCAACATCTTTTAATTCTGGTTGCCCTTTTTTAGCAATAATCTTATTTTGAAATAAAGTAGGATCCAACGGCATTCTGAAACCAACTTCAGATGAAAATAATGAAGCATTATCAGAATCTTTTGTGATGGCAATAGATCTAACGAAACCATCAAAATCTTTAGATCCGATAGGATTTAATTGATTAAATTCATAAATTTTATTTGAATAAGCAATATCATTAAAACCGTCTAAAAATTCTGTTACTTCATGAACTTTTACAGTAAGCTTTCCGCCATTAGCTTTCGCTTTACCATATTTTACAGCCGGATATCTATTGATCACCTTTTTTGCAGGTACCGCTCCGTCAGGATAAACATAGTTCTCGTCTGTTGTAGTTGTAAGACTATCTGATGCATAAGTAGGTTTTATAACCAAAACTACAGAATCTACAACCGCATTTGTACCGAAATCAGGATCATAAGAGGGTAACCTCAACTGTGTGTAATATGCAGCTTGTTGTTTTCCAAACTGACCTTCAGAAAAGGCACCAATAGTTGCCAATCCTATTTTTGAAGCATCACTTCTGATACTGTCATTATTATTAATATTATATGCAATGACATCATAAGACACTTCAGTACCATTCGCTGCTCCGTCTAAAAATAATTGTTCACCCAAAGAATCTGGTTCCGGTTCGCAATTATACACCAACATCCCTCCAGCAATTGCCATTGAAAGTATTGTGAAGGCTTTTTTCAAATTATAAATCATCAAAATGTTCTTTATTAATATAGTTTATTGATAGAATCTAAGTCTAAATATTCTGATTTTGAAGTAGAAGTTTCGTTAAATGCTTTATCTAAATCTCCTTCCAGAAACTCGTCTCCTTTTACCACCTCATCCACATACTTCATGCTTTCGATCACAAAGCTTTGAAAGCTTGGAGTATTTAACGCTTCTAATCCTGAAATATTATCGAATTGTAATTTTTCAACAATACTTTTATCCAAAGGTGCATCTTTTTCATTGTATAAAGATAGAACGATTTTAGCATCTTTGAAATACGTATCAGATTGATAAAAAGTTTTCAGATAAACTGGAATAAATGAAGCCATCCATCCGTTAAGGTGAATCACATCCGGTACCCAGTTGAGTTTCTTGATGGTCTCTATAACCCCTCTTGCAAAAAAGATTGCACGCTCGTCGTTATCTGGGAAAGCAACGCCTTCGTCATCAAAATAGTATTGTTTTCTTTTAAAATATTCTTCGTTATCAATAAAGTATACCTGAAGTCTTTCTCCCGGAAGAGATGCAACTTTAATGATAAGAGGCTGATCTAAATCGTTGATGATAATATTCATCCCAGAAAGGCGTATTACCTCATGAAGCTGGAATTTTCTCTCACTAATCTGTCCAAATCGTGGCATAAAAACTCTTACATCATTGCCTGCGTTGTGCATTTTAAGTGCCATTTTGTTTACCACTGTTCCTAAATTTGTATCTTCCTGATAAGGGTACATCTCTGTGGTAATGTACAGTATTTTCTGATTGGGCATATAATTTTGTATAATTTTAAATAATGCTATAAGTTGCAAAATTACAAAAAAACATCCAACATTATCGTAATTAACATTTTTTTACGATAGTTCGCTCATTCAGGGTATCAAATCTTAAAAATTAATACAAGATATTTTAGTATTTTTGAATTGCTATTAAAATAATTTATGGAAGTTCTAAAAAATAAAAAAACGCTTCAGGATTTTATTGAAAGACAGAGAGAAATGGGAAAGAAAATTGGCTTTGCCCCGACAATGGGGGCATTGCATGATGGTCATCTTTCTCTATATAAGGCAGCAAGAGCAGAAAACGACTTGGTCATTTCATCAATATTTGTAAACCCTACTCAATTCAACAATCCTGAAGATCTGAAAAAATATCCCAGAGACATCAATAGAGATCTTAAAATCCTTGAAAAATCTGGTATAGTAGACGCCGTTTATATTCCTGAAGTAAAAGATATTTATCCTGAAAAAGCAGAAAGTCAACACTATGATTTTGATGGCTTGGAAAATGAAATGGAAGGAAAATCCCGACCAGGACATTTTGATGGTGTAGGAACTGTAGTTGAAGAGCTTTTCAGACAGGTAAAACCTGATAATGCATATTTTGGTGAGAAAGACTTTCAGCAGTTGGCAATTATCAGAAAAATGACCGAGAAAAAGAAACTTCATATCAACATCATCGGAGTTGATATTTACAGAGCCGAAAATGGTCTTGCATTAAGTTCGAGAAACCAAAGGCTTACTGAAGAACGAAGAGAAGTATCTAAAGTGATTTATGAAACGCTTGTAAAAGTGAATGATTGGTTCCGAGTAATATCAATCCCTGAAATTAAAAACAGAGTGAAAGATATTTTTGATGATCAAAAAGGAATGCAATTGGAATACTTTTTGATTGGTGATGAAAATACTTTAAAAGAAACTGATTTTTTTTATAAAGATAAATCATACAGAGCATTTATCGTGGTAATGGTAGACGGTGTGAGATTGATTGATAATATGCATCTGGATTAATCACCTTCTGTAAAAAATCAAAGGCTTCCTGAGGAAGCCTTTGAACACCAAATCACAAAATATTAATATGAAAAAAATTTACTTTTCAGTAAACTAGTGACCCGGCTGGGATTCGAACCCAGGACCCATACATTAAAAGTGTATTGCTCTACCAGCTGAGCTACCGAGTCGGTCTTGTTTTTAGATTTGTTAAATTTAAAATAAATTTTAGAATTACCAAATTTTTTTTTGCAGTGCCTGCGACTGGACTCGAACCAGCACATCCTTAGGAAACCACCCCCTCAAGATGGCGTGTCTACCAATTTCACCACGCAGGCAAAAAATTATAAAAAAATATAATATTTTTGCTAGTGACCCGGCTGGGATTCGAACCCAGGACCCATACATTAAAAGTGTATTGCTCTACCAGCTGAGCTACCGAGTCGGTCACTATCTAAGCAAGTTTTCATCGTTACCAATGTCCCTTGTTTTTAGTGGTGCAAAGATAGGACTTTTTTTAATTTCTCAAAACTTTTTCGCACATTTGTTAAAAATAAATTCATGATAATTTCACTGGTCGGATACATGGGAAGTGGCAAATCGCACATTTCCAAAATTTTAAGCGATAAAATCAATTTTAGACTTGTCGACCTTGACAAAGAAATTTCAAGGAGAAACAAACTAACAATCCCTGAAATCTTCGAAAAAAAAGGCGAAATCTATTTTAGAAAGCTTGAAAGAGAAATATTGGAAGAAATATTGGCTACAGAAGAAAACATAGTTCTAAGTCTTGGCGGAGGCACACCGGTATATTACAACAATATGGAAATCATCAATCATAATTCTAAAAGTGTTTTTCTGCGAACCTCTATCCCTACTTTAATAGAAAGAATTTCAAAACAAAAAGAAAAAAGACCTTTAATTGCTCATATCTCAGAAGAAAACCTTCCTGAATTTATTGCCAAACATTTATTTGAACGGAATGAATTCTACAGCAAAGCCCAATTTATCGTCTCAACAGATTCTAAAGAACCTGAAGAAATCATGAACGAAATCATTGAGAAGCTGTATTTATAGATCTTTTTCTTCTCCTTCTCCGAACTACTTTCTCCAAAAAAATCGTCCCAGTCTGTAAAATCCGAATCTACATCATTTTCTACATAACCATCAATTTCTCTTCGGTCTTTTTTTGTAGGTCTTCCTTCACCACGGTCTCGGTAATAACTTTGCGACAATTTTCTCAGCTTAAGCAGCTCATATTGTTCCTTATCGGTAACATCTTTTATATGCAATGAAACTAATTTGGCTCCTATTCTGCTTTTGGGGATTTGTATGACTTTAATTTTATAGTCAATTTGATTTTTACGGATTTTAATTACATCTCCTTCTTTTACCTCTTTAGACGACTTTACCACAGACTCTCCTATTGCTACTCTGTTCTTTTTTATCTCATCTGTAGCAATACTTCTTGTTTTGTAAAAACGAATACTCCATAAAAATTTATCTATTCTCATATTTTTTTATACTTTTGCCGTTATATTATTTGTAAAGTAATTAAAGTTTTTGAAATGAAAAAAATATTTTTTTATATCCTTGCTGGATCTTTGTGTTTTTCAGCTTGTAAGAAAGATGATGAAGTGGAAACATTCGTGGAGCCAGAAAACATTGAGGTAAGAAACACATATGATGAGCAGGCTATCCAAAAATTCATGGATAATAACTACTTAGACACACAAGGAAACATCAAAGCATTCAGCAGTACAGATGCTGCTGATGATAACTTTAAGAAATTATCAGAATTAAGTCCTGTAAAACTTCCATCCGGTGTTATTTACATTAAAAGAGAAGGAGCACAACCGAATCCTGGAGTTGCAATAAACACCGATTCAAATGTTCCATCTACCGCAAGTCTGATCAAAACAATGATGAGAGCTACCTATTATCTAGCTACAAATAATGAAGGAAATATTGCTTTAACTTCTGCAGGTTCTCTTCAAAATACAATAGATTTGACTGGTTCTCCCATCACAGACCCCACTTTCTACTACGCTAAAAAAAACATCGTAACAGATGCAAAACCTCGAAGCTTTTATGAAATAGAAGGTCTTCAGGAAGGTCTAAAATATTTTAATGGCTTTGAAAATCTTCCAAACAGCACATTGCCAAATTTACAAGGTGTAATTATTGTACCATCTAAAGCAGCTTATGCAAGAGACGCTAATTTTTATAACCTTCAAAATGCATGTTTCGTTTTTAACTTTCAGATTTATCATACAGAAATAAGACCTGTTGGTCAACAATAAAATAAAAAATCCGCTTCAAAATTTTGAAGCGGATTTTTTTTAGTTTAAAAATTAAACTATCTCACATTTCCCAAAATATCCGGGAAATATTTATCCGACAGATGCTCGAATTCATCACCTCGCATAAACATTGAAGCATCTACTTTTTCGTAAGAACTTCTTCCAGCAGCAGCGATTAATTCATTACAAGTATGTAAAGTATTCTTATGGAAATGATATACTCTTTCAGCTTTATCAGTCACATCAAGACCTTTAATCAGCATTTTATCCTGTGTTGCAACACCGGTTGGGCAATTGTTATTATTACATCTCAACGCCTGAATGCAGCCTAGAGAAAACATAAATCCTCTCGCATTATTGCACATATCTGCTCCCATTGCGACCGCTCTCAGAATATCTAGACTCGTCAACACTTTTCCGCTGGCAATGACTCTTAATTTATCTCTTAAATTATAGTTTTTTAAGGTACGATTTACAAATATTAAAGCAGGTTCCAAAGGCATTCCTACACCATCTGAAAATTCTGGCGGTGCAGCTCCCGTTCCTCCTTCTGCTCCATCAACAGTAATAAAATCAGGATAAATTTTCAAAACATTCATCTGAACACAAATATCTTCAAACTCTTTGGTATCGCCGATACACAATTTAAAGCCCACCGGTTTTCCGCCCGAAAGTTCTCTTAAATGTTGCACAAATTTCAACAAACCTGCGGCATCCGAAAATGATGAGTGCGATGGTGGAGAAATAATAGTTATACCCGGTTGTACATGACGGATTTTCGCAATCTCAGGAGTGTTTTTAACACCCGGTAAAACTCCGCCGTGACCGGGTTTTGCACCTTGAGATAATTTAATCTCAATCATTTTTACATTAGCAATTGTTGAATATTTTGTAAACAATTCCGGATTAAATTTTCCTTCATCATCTCTACACCCAAAATATCCTGTACCTATTTGCCAGCAAAGATCTCCTCCTTCCAAATGATGTGGCGAAATTCCGCCTTCTCCTGTATTATGATAGAAATTTCCTTTTTTTGCACCTCTGTTTAATGAAATCTGAGCTCTGTCACTTAATGCACCAAAACTCATTGCTGAAATATTAAATAATGAAGCGTGATAAGGCTGTGTACATTGCTCACCTCCTACCCAGACTCTTGGCAATTCTTCTTTTGGAGATTTAGCATAAATAGAATGTTTGATTCCTTCATACTTTCTATGGTTGATTTCTAACTGAGTTCCAAAAGGAACCGTATCACTGAGATTTTTTGAACGTCTGTACACTGCAGAACGCTGATTTCTTGGAAAAGGTTTTCCATCTGTTTCTCTTTCAATGAAATATTGTTGCATTTCGGGAGAAATTCCTTCAAAAAAATATCTGAAATATCCTAAGACCGGAAAATTTCTCAAGATTGCATGTTTCGTTTGATAGGCATTGTAAACTCCCAACACATATATTGCTGTTAAAAGTGTAGGAATCCAGTAATGCGCCTTAATCAGCAATGCGACAACCCATGTAGCAAGTACCAATACGAACCCCCAAGATAAAAACTTATCTCTCATAAAATGTAGATTTAGTAACGTTAAAAGAATAAATTTAGTTGAAATAAAGCAAACAGACTATGCTTTTGCTAAGAAACTTTCGTAAGACGATTGCACAGAAACCGTGCCATCTGACAGGATTTTTTCTAAATTCAGAAATTCAATTTGATTGACCGATGCCTGATCAAAATCTTTTTGTACTCTTACATAATTTTCTGTAAAGCCGTACATTTTTCCGTCTTTATTTTCGTGTTCCCAAAGAACTGGAAGTGTTTGCCCAAGCTGAGTTTGGTAGAAAGACATTTTCTTCTTTTCAGAAAGAATCCTCAGCATTTTGTTGCGTCTTTTTCTTTCAGGAATCGGCACTGCACCATCCATTTCGGCTGCTTCGGTATTTTCTCTTTCAGAATAGGTGAAAACGTGTAAGTAACTAATTGGAAGCTCATTCAGAAAATTATAAGTTTCCATAAACAATTCTTCCGTTTCTCCCGGAAAACCAACAATCACATCAACACCAATCGCTGCATGAGGCATAACCTCGCGAATTTTCTGGACTCTGTCACTGTACAATTTGGTTGAATAACGGCGTTTCATTTTTTTCAATAAATCATCGCTTCCGGATTGCAAAGGAATATGAAAATGCGGGACAAAACTTTTGCTTTTAGAAACCAATTCGATGCTTTCGTCTTTCAAAAGATTAGGCTCAATTGATGAAATGCGGATTCTTTCGATACCTTCAACCTGATCTAATTCTTTAATCAAATCTAAAAAAGTATGCTCATGTCTTTTGTTCCCAAACTCGCCTTTTCCGTAATCACCAATATTTACACCTGTAAGAACAATCTCTTTGATGTCTCTCGCAGCAATTTCTTTTGCATTTTGCAGTACATTTTCGATCGTATCGGATCGAGAAATCCCTCTTGCCAAAGGAATGGTACAGTAAGTACATTTATAATCACAACCATCCTGAACCTTCAAAAAAGCTCTGGTTCTGTCTCCTATAGAATAGCTTCCGATAAAGAAATCTGTTTCTTCAATTTCGCAGGAATGTACAACACCTTCACTTTCAGATTTTTCTAAATCATCTAAATAACTTAAAATATTGAATTTTTCTTTGGCTCCAAGAACCAGATCTACGCCTGTAATCTGCGAAATTTCTTCAGGTTTTAGCTGTGCATAACAACCGACAATCACCACTAAACCTTCAGGATTGGCTTTCATCGCTCTTTTTACGTGAAGTTTACACTCTCGGTCTGCATTTTCAGTTACTGAACAGGTATTGATCACATAAACATCAGCTTTATCATCAAAACTTACCTTATCATATCCTGCATCTGTCAGCTGACGAGCAATGGTAGATGTTTCCGCAAAATTTAATTTGCAGCCAAGCGTATGAAATGCGGCTGTTCTGTGAAAATGAGACATTTATTTTTCCTGAATTTAGTAGGTGCAAAGATAATGATTTAAATATAAATTATATATTGATTCGTTTTGCCTCATTGATTACCTATATTTGCGATTGCTAAATAAAACCAATTTGGTATTTTTCACGTATATAAACGTAAATTGCAGCCTATGAATTGTAAGATCAGCCATTTTATGCAGGATTTAAATTCTTTGAACATTCAAAATCTTGAAAAATGGTTTACTGATGAAACTGTAATTTGGATTCCACCAGCAAAAGAAATTTCAGGGAAAACCCGAATTTTAGCTTTGTTCAGAGCTATCTTCAGACGATATGAAAAAATTGAATGGAGTGTTTCTGAAATTTTCCATTTGGGAAACAACAAATATTTTTACCAAACCGATTCTTTGGGGAATTTGTTGGGAAGAGACGCTTACAGAAACCAAATTTGTACCATCATCCAGTTTTCAGAGTCAGGAAAAATTCTTTACCTATCAGATTATTTTAAGGATACTGAAACATTTAATTAAAAGCCATCTCTAGCGAGATGGCTTTCTAATTTTATTATTCTCTGTTCTTCACCAATACCCAACCTGTATATTTGAATAAGGTGCTGTTTTTATCATTTTCATTCCAGATTACAGAATACCAATAATTTCCTGTGGGCACATTTTTACCACCTGCTGTTCCGTCCCATTTATACTTATTAAAGCGATCTGCTTGAAAAATTTTATTTCCATATCTGTCAAAAATAGTAAATACCAAATTCTGCTTGTTGGCTAATGCAGAATAATCAATAACATCATTGATGCCGTCTCCGTTTGGCGTGATAACGTTGACTAAATTAGGCACAACAATACCAACACTTACAGGCTCACAATCATAAGAATCTTTTATATAAACCACATGATCGCCTCTTCTGACATTTGTAAAGACATTAGATTCCTGCCAATTGACATTATCCATCGAATATCGATACGGTGCTTTACCACCATTTGCATTCACTGTAACAGTGGTATTAGAAATTTCAATACTTGAAATTATAGGTTGTTCAGATGCGTAGACTTTTACAGTCTGGTAAGAAATACATTCTCCGGTTTTTAATTTCACCCAATATGACCCTACCGCTACATTGGTAATCGTTTGTGTAGTTGCACCGGTACTCCATTCGTATCCGTCAAATCCTGCACCTGCATCCAAAACTGTCTTATCTTCAATACAGATAATTTTATCTTTTAAAATAGAGGAATACACTGGAGGAATTACCTGTAAAGTAATTTTTGCAACACCATAACATCCGTTTGCGTCAATTACTTTTACGTATACCACTCCGTTTGGAGCGATGTACGCTGCGGGAGTTGATATTTCATTTGTTCCACTTACAGCATCCTGTAAAGATTTGTAATATTTTTTTGTAGTGCCTGTTTGTGAGGTCACATTCGCTGTAGTAAGGTTAAAAGATGCGGTGACTAAATTTTCCTGTAATGCGCAAAAACGCAAAGTGGCATCATTGACAATTACTTCAGGATAGAAACTCAACGTGATAGCAGCAGTATCAGTACACCCTTCTGATGTTGTCACGAGTGCATATACGACTCCACCTGCCGAAACATATTGAGCCGGGTTTGTAATCTCTGCCGTTCCTGCATTCAGATTTGCCATTGTAGGATAATATTTTATCGTCACATTAGAACCTGTAAAAACGCCTGCCGTGGTAAGATTGAATGTTGCCGTACCTGCTTTGTTATTGTTACACGCCATTAATGTTTTATCAAGAGCTGTAATATTTCCTTGTTTAAATTTAAACGGACTTATTTGTCGACAAAAATTAAGTGGATTATTCGGATTAGCAGGATCCTGATAACGAATACTGTAATAATATATCGTTGTCGTATTTACCGTAATAGGAACTGTAATAGGGCTGGTTCCCTCTAATGCATCATTTTGAGTGGTATGATAAGAAATCACAAAATTAGGATTTCCATTTAAAATTCCTGAAGACAGTGAAGAAAAATCAAACACTGCAGGACTTACACATATCAATATTTCTCTTGGATCTGCCGGATTTGCTGCCGGTAATCCCGGTAGAACAAAAGGATTAGGCTGCAACGCAGGATCTGTAAAAGGCGAAGCCAATGTTGCTGTTCCTCCCCAAGTTAAGGAAAAAGGAGCTGTTGTTCCTGCTCCGGCGCCCACCCAATTATCTATGTATAGATAATAAGTTTGTCCTGCCAGAACATCCATATATTGGCAATAGGGTGTTGTAGATCCTCCTGCCGCACTTACAATTGTACTCGTCATATTCAAACCTGTAGCTGCTCCTACACCAATTACAGTGGCTGCATTACAGCGAATTGGTGATCCTAAGTTTCCACAGGTAACATTCGGTCCATAAACCGCCCAGTCGTAGTCTGCATCAGGATCATTAGGAACCAGATTGAAAGTAAGGGTTCCGCTTGTTGCAATGGTTAATTTATACCATATCGAATTATGCTCACCCGTGGTAAGACAGCCTCCCAAAGACTCATTCACGGAGCCAATTCCCGTAGGACTATATGTAATACTTGAATTTCCACATACCGATAATGCGGTCGAACAATCTGCTTGAGCATTGTATATCTGAAAAATGCAGCAAAGAAAAAAGAGTAGAGTTTTTTTCATATTAATTTGGTTATGAGTGTTTAAGCTGTACCAAATATAATGAATTTTTAATAATAATCACCAGATAACGAATAAAACAAAATAATTCACAATAATTAATAATTTTAAATGAATTATAAATACCATAATCTGCAATCTATTTAATACTTGTCATATTCCCACAAAGATTCTCAAGATGGAAAATTTTATGAAACGGACTCTTAACCTCATTCAAATGTTCTTTATCCTGAATAAAAGTATATCGAGACGCCAGAGAATTCATATCAGAAACTATCACAAGCCAACATTCGTCAACTGAGCGATCATAATATGGAAATTTCTCATTTTTCTTTTCTATTAATTCTAAAATTTTTTCAGAACACAACTCATCAAAAAGATTCATATTGTACTCATGGGTAATAAAAACATTTCTGCGGTGAGAAGATTTCCTGATGCTTTTCACACATCCGGAAGCTTTATTTTTTTTGATACTTTTATAAATACTTAAGACGATTTCCTGTTGTTGCTCGAGATTATCAAATTTTAAATGTCCATGGAACGATAAAAAATAAACACCACGATATTTCGTAGTGTCTTCATTTTCTAATAATATTTCTGCCTGGCGGAATATTTTATTCAAATTGCTCTCAACCTTCTTCATTTCAAGATGATTAATAACCTCTGTTAATTCTATTCCAATTTTTTTATTGTGTAATTTTGCGATAAAGTCAGGACTTTCGCAGGTAAGATTCTCAAAAGTAATTTCCGGAAAATGATGCATAAAAGAATTCAGCAACAAAATTTCTGCTTTCTTCTTATATTTTTCCCGGTCGTGAAGCTGGGATTCGTCTATCGTGCGGTGATATTTCTCCATCGGCTTCTTTGTAAGATGCCGATTCAGGTGGTACAGGCTCAGATTCTTGATTAAATCTTCATCAGAAAAAACCTTTTTCATTTTTGGAAGTTTTTGATTATCAAAAATATACACTTAAAGGTAAATACAAAAAACCAATCTACAGCAAGATTTAAAAATATTTATTATAGAATTAATGTTCAGTTTATTTTCTTATTCAATACCTTTGAATCTTTAAACACAAAACTGATTTTTTTATGGATTTTAAAAATTTTAAAATACCTTACGGCATCAATGAAAAATACACTCAGAAAGTTGCCTACTTTTCTATGGAATTTGCAATTGAGCAAGTTTTAAAAATATATTCCGGCGGACTGGGATTTCTTGCGGGTTCTCATATGAGAAGTGCCTACAATCTGAAACAGGATCTTGTAGGAATCGGGATTCTATGGAAATTCGGATATTATGATCAGGCAAGAAACCACGATCAAACTTTACAGCCAACCTGGACGAAGAAAATGTACAGCTTTCTTGAAGACACAGGAATTAAATTTCAGATCGAAATTCACAGCGCACCGGTTTGGGTAAAAGTCTGGTATTTAGATCCGGAAATTTTTCATACCGCACCGATGTTTTTCCTTTCTACCGATGTACCTGAAAACGATCATATTTCGAAAACAATCAGTCATAAACTGTATGACGCCAACGAATCTACAAAACTGGCTCAATATATTTTGCTTGGAAAAGGCGGTGCAAAATTGCTGGATGAACTGAATATTGAAAGAGAAATCTATCATTTGAATGAAGCTCACGGACTTCCTGCTGCATTTCATCTGTTAAAAAAATACAACGGAAATCTTCAGAAGGTAAAAGAGAAGTTAGTTTTTACCACACACACTCCTGAAGAGGCCGGAAACGAAAAGCACAATCTGAAATTATGCTATGATATGTCTTATTTTTCCGGATTGAGCATGAAAGAAGTAAAACAATTAGAAGGTTCAGATGGTGAATTGTTTAATCATTCTCTCTGCGCATTAAAAATGGCAAGAGTGGCAAACGGTGTTTCTCAGCTTCACGGCGTAGTTTCGAGAGCGATGTGGAGTAAATATCCCGGTATTTGCGAAATCAAATCAATTACAAATGCTCAGGAATTCAAATATTGGGGCGATAAAGAACTTTATAACGGTAAAGACGAAAATAACGACATCATTTTTGATTATCGTAAAAAACTTTTAAAGAAGAGACTATTTAAAATCGTTGCCGATCAAACCGGGAATTTATTTGATCCTAATGTTTTCACAATTGTTTGGGCAAGAAGATTTGCAGGATACAAACGTGCAGACTTATTATTGCACGACAAAGACCGATTTTACAGATTATTAAATAACCCAAAATATCCTGTGCAGATTATATGGGCAGGAAAACCTTATCCGATGGATTATTCTTCGGTTTCTACCTTTAATACGCTGGTTGAAGAGAGTAAAAACCATAAAACCATGGCAGTTTTAACCGGTTATGAATTGGCTTTAAGCAAATCTTTAAAGCAGGGTTCAGATTTATGGCTGAATAATCCGAGAGTACCAAGAGAAGCATCTGGAACTTCCGGAATGTCTGCTGCTATGAACGGTTCTGTTAATCTTTCAACAGATGACGGCTGGATTCCCGAGTTTGCGAAACATGGTGAAAATTCTTTCGTAGTACCAAAATGTGATTACGAAAACATGAGTATTTATGAGCAAGATAATTATGATCTGAATAAATTATACGAAATTCTTGAAAACGAAATTTTGCCAACCTATTACGACGACACCAATAAGTGGAGAAAAATACAGCAAAATGCAATGAATGACGTAAAAGATCAATTCAACAGCGACCGAATGGCTGATGAATATTACCAAATTCTTTACAAATAAAACAAAACCCGTCCGTGAAATCACGGACGGGTTTTTATTAAAGTAAAATTTATTTTTAAGATTTAAGATTTTGTAACTGAAACTCCGATTTCGTAAACGTTAGCATTTTTCAAATACTTAGAACGTTCTCTTGAAGTAACCGACTCAAACTCACCATTTTTTAAAACAATAATAGGATCTTCGCTATTTTCGATCTCAAAACTTGCTAAATATCTCTCATCTGGTGGAGATTGTGTAAGCTTTGCCTTAATTTTCTGTAATTCATCTGCATAGTTTCTGAATCCTTCGTCAGATGAATGAATAAATTTGTATTCATCGCCCGCTTCAACATGATAATGCAGTTTTTTTTCTACCAAACCAGCCTCTGAAGTTATTTGAGGATTGTCGTTTCCGTCTCTAAATGCTACTTCCACTACTTTACCGTTATGCTCTTCTGAATGTCTTACTGCATCTTCATAACTTGAGAAACCCGTATAAAGAATTTGGTCTTCAAGTTCATATTTATTGATTTTCTGATCGTGCGCATTCGTTTCCATAATTATTTATTTTTAATGTAAAAGAATACATTCAATTTTACTGCCAAATTACATTCCCCAAAAGCTTTTCAGTGCAAATTGATAAAATTGTTATCTTTGGATTCCTTTATTTTTAAAAAATGAAAAAACTCTTACTTACCCTTAGTCTTGCTATGGTACTTCAAAATGTAGCTGCGCAGGAAATTACTTTAGATAAAATATATTCAGGATATTACCGTGGAAAAGGCATTGCGGGAATTACCTCTATGAAAAACGGTGAAAATTACCTCGTCATCGAACAAGGCGGAATTGCAAAATATTCTTATAAAACCTCTCAGAAAGAAGGAAATTTGGTTGACGGCAGTTTTGAGAGCTATGAATTCTCTTCTGATGAATCTAAAATCCTTCTGTTAAAAGAAAGTCAGCCTATTTACAGACATTCTTTTTTAGGAAAATTTGACATTAAAGATTTAAAAACAGGAAAAACGATAAGTCTGAATGAAGGAAAATTTGTTCAGGAACCAAGATTTTCTCCTGATGCTTCAAAGATTTCTTTCATTGTTGATAATAATTTATTTTATCAGGACTTTAATTCAGGAAAAATAACGCAGATTACGGAGCACGGCGTTAAAAACAAAGTATTGAATGGTCTTGCAGACTGGGTGTATGAAGAAGAATTCGGGCACGCAAGATTATATGAATGGACGAAAAATTCAGCTGATATTTTGTTTGTAAAATTGGTAGAAACTGATGTTCCGGAAATCTTCATTCCGGTTTACGGAAAATCACTTTACCCAAGCGAAATGCGTTACAAATATCCGAAAGCAGGAGAAAAAAACTCTATTGCAACGGCACACATCTATCATTTGGCAGATGGAAAAAAGACAAAAGTCAATTTAGATCAATTCAAGAATTATTATATTCCAAATGTGATACAAACTTCAAATGCGGATGAAATTGTTCTGATTACTTCACAAAGAACACAAAACGCTTCAGATGTTCTGAAAGTGAATACAAAAACTGGAGTAGCAACAAAACTATTCACAGAAACTGACGAGAAGTGGATCGATACAGATAATGTGACATTAGAATTTTTGGAAGACAACTCATTTCTCTGGGCTTCTGAAAGGGATGGCTTCCGTCATTTGTATTGGTTTGACAAAGACGGAAAGCTGAAAAAACAGGTTACCAAAGGAAATTGGGAAGTGACAGATTATTATGGTTACAACCCGAAATCTAAAGAAATATTTGTTCAGACAACGGAAAAAGGAAGCATCAATAAAGTGGTTTCTAAAATCAATATTGAAAATGGAAAAATGCAGTTGATTTCTAATACTGAAGGAAACAACTCGGCTAATTTTAGTAAGAATTTTAATTATTTTATTGAAACTTCATCTACCGCTTCTAAGCCCTATTCTTATGTTTTGAAAGATGGAAACGGAAAACAATTAAAAGAGCTTCAAAACAATGATGATCAGCTGAAAAAATTGCAGGCAGATAATTTTGCTGTAAAAGAATTTATTACGATTCCAAATGCAGCAGGAGATCAGATGAATGCTTGGATTATTAAGCCCAAAAATTTTGATCCGAACAAGAAATATCCACTATTTATGTTCCAATATTCCGGTCCTGGATCGCAGCAGGTAGCAAATTCTTGGGATAACGGAAATGCACTTTGGTTTGAAATGCTTGCACAAAAGGGGTATATCATTGCTTGTGTTGACGGAAGAGGAACAGGTTTCAAAGGTGCCAAATTCAAAAAAGTAACGTATAAAAATTTAGGGAAATACGAAATTGAAGATCAGATTACCGCTGCAAAATGGTTCGGAACTCAAAAATACATTGACAAAACAAGAATCGGAATTTTTGGATGGAGTTTTGGAGGTTATATGGCAAGTTTGGCGATGACCAAAGGTGCTGATATTTTCAAAACAGGAATTGCAGTTGCACCGGTGACCAACTGGAGATACTATGATTCTGTGTACACCGAAAGATTTTTGCTGACACCACAGGAAAATCCTGCCGGATATGATGACAATTCACCGACAACTTACGCCAATTTATTGAAAGGTAAATTCTTATTAATCCACGGAACTGCCGATGATAATGTACATTTTCAAAATTCTATGGAATTTTCTGAAGCTTTGATTCAAAACAAAAAACAATTTGAATTCATGGCTTATCCCGACAAAAACCACGGAATTTATGGCGGACAGACGAGACCACAGTTATATCAGAAAATGACAGATTTTATTTTGCAGAATCTTTAATGATGCTGGAAGTTAGAAGACGGATGCTGGAAGTAAAAAAAATCACTCAGAGTTTGAGTGATTTTTTCATTTAATATTGGTGTGAACTTTTATTATCAATGATTGCAACCAAGAAAATTACATGATTAACTTCCTGATAAATTAAAGAATTATTTTTATCAATCAAACATTTTCTATAATTAAGTAATAGAGATTTGGGACAAATTTCCTTATGAGTTTGAATTTTTGTAAGTAAACTATCAAATTTATTTTCAAAGATTTCAATTTCTCTTACAGTCCAACTTTCTAATAAATAGTCTAAAACACGAAAATAGTTTTCCAAAATTTCTTCAGACCAAACAACTTCCATTATTTTGATTTTTCCGCAAGATATTGTTTGATTTTTAGTTTAGCTTCTTCGTGAGAATATGTTTTACCATTTTCAATATCATCAATTCCTTTTTCAATTGATTTTTTTTGAGAATCAGTTAAATTTTCTGCCCAATCTATATCAGATTTTTTTTCTGAATATTTAGACTTCAAAAAATCGATATAATCATTTACCTGTCCAAAAAATTCTTTTGGCAGCGACTTTAGATTTTTCTCTATTTCTTTAATGGTAACATCCATCTCACTAAATTTTACTCAAAGTTAATAAAATTCAATTATTATATTAAAAATTTTATATTTGTGAAATTGTAAAAATCTTAATTCATGAAAACCAAACACCCAAAAGGCCTTCCCTATTTATTCTTCACAGAAATGTGGGAGCGTTTCGGCTATTACCTTATCCTCGGAATTTTCGTTCTGTACATGATCGACAGCGAAAAAGGCGGATTGGCTTTTGACGATAAAAACGCCGATGATATTTTCGGAACTTTTATCGCACTGACATATTTGACACCTTTTCTGGGTGGGTTTTTAGCTGACAGGGTTTTAGGATATATCAAAGCCATCTACATCGGAGGATTTTTGATGGGCTTAGGTTATATCGGAGTGGGACTTTTTAAAGAACTTCCGCTTTTTTATGCGTCTTTAGCCTTAATTATTATAGGAAATGGTTTTTTTAAACCAAGTATCTCCACACTTTTAGGAAACTTGTATAACGAAGAACCCTACAAAGCCAATAAAGATGCTGGTTACAACATTTTCTATATGGGAATCAACATCGGAGCTTTTGTCTGCAACATTATCGCAGCTTTTATGCGTAATAAATACGGATGGGGTCCTGCCTTCATGACTGCAGGTGTAGGAATGTTTGTCGGATTATTGGTTTTCACAATCGGGAGACAACATATTCTTCAGGCTAATATTTTAAAACCTGTACAGGAAGGCGACACGAAGATTTCTGACGTATTGGTAAAAGTATTCTTACCTGCCGTTATTTTTGGATTGATCGGATGGTTCATCCCTAATAATATTTTTGGAAGTGACAGTACAGATGCGTTTATTTTTGCATGTGTTCCCGTGATTTATTTTTATGTAATGCTCTATGTAAAAGCCAATGCAGAAGATAAAAAACCAATTGGTGCCTTGCTTGCCATTTTTGCAGTAAGTTTAATGTTCTGGGCAGTTTTCAAACAAAACGGAACTGCATTAACTCGTTGGGCAAATTATTACACCGACAGAACTGTTCCTGCTCCTCTGGAAAAACCTTTAGAAGCAATTTATTTGGTGGATAAAAAAGATTTCCAGGATCAGGAAGTTTCTGTTTATGACAATCAGTATCAAGCTCAAAAAGATAAAGCTGGAAAACCTTTAAAAGAACAGGGGAAAGATGTTTACTTCAGAAATATCTCTGAAACTGAGCGTTCAAAATTAGAAAAAGATCCTGCAAAAGATGTTAATTTATACAATACAGAGTTATTCCAGTCGATTAATCCGGGTTGGGTGATTGTACTCACGCCGGTAGTGGTAGCATTTTTCATGATGCTTCGCAGGAAAGGAAAAGAACCGAGTACACCTTCAAAAATTGTATTGGGATTATTTATTTCTGCATTGTCATGTTTGGTCATGGTGGGAGCAGTGTACGCCGGACAGAACGGTTTGGTAAAAGTATCTGCCTTATGGCTGATTGCTGCGTATGGAGTGATAACAGTAGGTGAACTTTGCCTTTCGCCAATGGGATTATCTTTAGTTTCAAAGCTTTCACCCCCAAGATTAACCGCTCTGATGATGGGAGGCTTCTTCCTTTCGACCTCAATCGGGAACAAACTTTCAGGAGTTTTAGCAAGTTTTTGGTATGATTACGATAACAAAGCTAATTTCTTTATCGTAAACTTTGGATTGCTACTTTTAGCAACACTTTTAGGATTATCCATTTTAAAAAGATTAAATAAAATAATGAAAGAAAAAGGAGTTAATTAATTCTTTTATTCTTTAACATAACCAAAGCTGTAGATTATTCTGCAGCTTTTTTGTTTAAAATAAAAATTAAAACCTTGTCAAAAACCCAAAAAAAACTATATTTGTGGGTCTTAACAAAAAATTAACAAATAGATATGGATACAGTACAAAAGAAGGGTCATCCTAAAGGTCTTTACTTTCTATTTTTCACAGAAATGTGGGAAAGATTCAGTTATTATGGAATGAGAGCAATCTTCATTCTATTTATGACAAAAGTATTATTAATGAAAGATGCAGATGCATCTGAAATTTATGGAAGTTACACAGGATTAGTTTATTTGACACCACTTTTGGGAGGATATCTATGTGATAAATTCTTAGGAAACAGAAGAAGTATTGTTATCGGTGGTTTTTTGATGGCAATTGGTCAGTTTTTTATGTTTTTCAGTGCATCTGCCGGAACAAATGGAGGGATTACTTTAATGTGGATTGGTTTGACTTCTATCATTATCGGAAATGGCTTTTTTAAACCAAATATCTCGACCATGGTAGGGCAATTATATCCTGCAAACGACAGAAGAATTGACAGTGCATTTACTATTTTCTACATGGGTATCAATTTAGGAGCATTTTTCTCACCACTAGTTTGCGGATCAATGGATTTCAAATGGGGATTTTTAGCTGCAGGTGTAGGTATGTTACTCGGGTTAGTAGCTTTCGTTCTAGGACAAAAAAAATATCTCGTATCTGAAGACGGAAAAGCAATAGGTTTGCCCGTTAAAAAATTAGATGCTAAAAGTATCGGAATGATCATCGGTTCAATAGCGATCATATTCTTTATGTTAAACTTCAAACAGATGTTTAAAAGCGACATAGATATAATAAGCTATTTTATTTACGGGGCAATGGTAGCAATGCCTATCTTGATTTTAACCGATAAAAGTCTTACAAAAGTTGAAATGCAGAGAATTATTGTTGTTTTCATTTTGGCATTTTTTGTAATCTTTTTTTGGGGAGCTTTTGAACAAGCTGGAGCATCATTAACATTATTTGCAGATCGTCAGACTGAGAGAAGTTTATTCGGCTGGGAAATGCCTGCTTCATATTTTCAGTCTGTTAATCCTTTAGCTGTTATCATATTGGCTCCTATATTCTCAATTATCTGGGGCTTTCTATACATTAGAAAACTTGAACCATCTTCTCCTAAAAAAATGGCTATAGGTTTAGCTTTAGTTGCTTTAGGATATGTTGTTATTGCAATTGCTGTAAAAGGATTAGGAATAGAAGACAAAGTTTCAATGTGGTGGTTAATTTCACTTTATATCATCCATACTATGGGTGAACTATGTTTATCACCTATTGGTTTGTCAATGGTGTCAAAACTAGCACCTCTAAGGCTTTCATCTTTGCTGATGGGAACTTGGTTTCTTGCTAATGCAGCTGCTAATAAATTTGCAGGTACTTTAAGCGCTTTAATTCCTCCGACTGCTGGAGCTGAAGCTACCACAGGTCCTGTAGTAAATCCATCATTTTTAGGTTATCAAATTACTAATCTTTATGAATTCTTTATGGTTTTCATCGTTATGACTGGTGCAGCCGCTGCAATTTTATTTATGTTAAGTTCTTGGCTACAGAAAATGATGCACAATGATAAATTGGGCATGGCAGAAGAATTAGCTAAATAATTTTTAATTTCTTTTTTAATTATAAACCTCTGATTTTTCAGAGGTTTTTTTTACATTCGTAAGATAGAATTTCAACTGCGCATCTCAATCATTGAATCCGACTCATTATAATTCTAAATAAGCTAAGAATTTTAAAATAATCAAAAATAAACTCGACATAATGAGTCGCAAATTGAAAAACATTCATTAACAATCATTTCATTAATTATGAACTTAACTTTAGACGAGATACAAAATTTCAAAGGAAAATACCCCAAGCAAATCTGGTCATTATTTTTCTCCGAAATGTGGGAACGATTTTGCTTCTACGGAATGCGCGGAATGCTGGTTTTCTTTATGATTTCACAACTTAATTTTCATGAAAAAGAAGCCAATCTCCAATACGGAGCAACGCAGGCTTTCGTTTATGCATTTACATTTGTGGGCGGACTTTTTGCTGATAAAATTTTAGGGTTCAGGAAATCACTTTTCTGGGGTGGATTGCTCATGATTGTCGGAAGTTTAATTTTAGCCGCAGATCCGCATAAATTTTTCTTTTTAGGAATCGCATTTACTGTTGTAGGAACAGGTTTTTTTAAACCAAATATCTCTTCAATGGTCGGTCAGTTGTATAAACCAAATGATTCAAGAGCAGATGCGGGATTTTCACTTTTTTATGCAGGAATAAATTTAGGCGCATTATTGGGCGGTTACTTATGTATCGCAATCGGTAAAGGCGAGCTTTTCGGAAGCATTATTTCCGAAAGTATGAGATGGAATGTGGCTTTCGGTTTAGCTGCCGTTGTAATGGTTATCAGTTTAATTAATTTCGTATTTACACAAAAAAGCTTGGGTCCAATCGGGCTTCAGCCAGGAAATCCTGATAACGAAATCAAATCTGCACCTATGCCCAAATACAAAGAGTATGGAGTGTACGTTTTATCATTAATATTTATTCCGATTATCATGAGGATGGTTTCCGTTCCGGAATACACCGATTATTTTATGTGGACAGTATGAACCTTTAACATTGATTTATTTATTTTATGAAATGTCTAAAGTAACTTCAGCCGAGCGCAGGAAACTTTGGGCAGCATTGGTTTTCATATTATTTTCTATTCTATTTTGGGGAATTTATGAACAAAGCGGTGGTTCTTTGAGTATTTTCGCTGCAAAAAATTTAAATAAAGACCTTTTAGGATTAGACCCGAATGGTGTCAATAATTCCGGAGGTGCATTTTTTATTATTTTCTTGGCTCCACTTCTAGGTCTTTTATGGATTTGGATGAGCAAAAGAAAAATAGAACCCAATACCATTATTAAGTTTGGTTTAGGATTTATTTTCCTCGGATTGGGTTATTATGTACTTTTTGCAACTAGGTTTTTTGCAGATTTACGAGGAATCACCTCATTGAATTTCTTTACAATCGCCTTATTGGTTATCACTTTGGGAGAACTTTGCCTCTCTCCTATCGGATTATCGATCATGACAAAACTTTCCACCAAAAACCTACAGGGAATGATGATGGGAATGTGGTTTTTGGCATCTGCTTACGGTCAATATGTCGCCGGAATCATAGGTGCAGGTTTGGTTTCCACAAAAGAAGAAGCATCCAACTATGAAGCATTGATAACTTACACAGAAGGTTACAAACAATTGGCGATTTATGCAATAGTTGCCGGAGTGGTACTGATTTTGATATCTCCTTTAATTAAAAAATTGATGCAGGAGGTAAAATAAAGTCTCCGTAACTTGCATAAATATCAAATCATGAAAAAAACATTCATCATACTTTTCCTTTCTTTTATCAGTCTGAATTTTGCGCAGGTAAAATGGATGACCATTGAAGAAGCTCTCAATGCACAAAAGGTTCAGCCAAAAAAAATCCTGATTGATTTCTACGCAGATTGGTGCGGTCCGTGCAAGATTATGGATAAGAAAACGTACGGACATGCTGTAATTTCCGAGTTTTTGAATCAGAATTTTTATCCTGTGAAGTTCGATGCAGAAGATAAAAAAGCAATCACAATATTTGGAAGAACATTTTCAAATGAAAATACCACAAAAAAGAAAGGAAGAAATTCTTTACATGAATTTACGCAGTTTATGAATGTAGGAGCAGTACCAAGCACGGTATTCTTAGATGAAAACGGAGCGCCGATTACTATTTTACAGGGAGAACTTTCGGCTAAAGAACTTGAACCTTATCTCACCTTAATGTCAAACGATTTATTTAAAAAGATAAAGACCCGTGAAGAGTGGGAAGATTATCAGAAAAAATTTAAATCGAATATAAAAGATTAATATACTTTTTTGACTAAATAAATATGTTTAATCTGCGATAACAAAATAAATGATACCGAAAGCTTTCAAATCCGAAAGCTTTTTTTATTTCTAAATTTTACCGAAATTCGCATCTTTCTTACCCTTGACTTTAGATACATCCATAGAATTCATCAAAGGAATCGGTCCTGAACGAGCCAAACTCATCAAAAATGTGATTGGAATTTCTACCGTAGAAGACCTTTTACACTTTTATCCGATTCGGTACATCGACAAAAATAAAGTTTATAAAATCGGAAACCTTCAGGAAAGCAATATTGAAATTCAGCTGAAAGGTAAAATCTCTAATGTTCAGGAAATTCACAACGGAAAAATCAAGAGACTGACCGCAAAATTCAATGATGATACAGGAAGTATGGATCTGGTTTGGTTTCAGTATTCAAAATGGCTGAAAGAACAGCTTCCTGTGAATCGTGAGGTTTTTGTTTTTGGGAAAATAAATGCGTTCAACAATCAGTTTTCGATGCCGCATCCGGAAATTGAATTGGATGAAAACAAAGAAAAAGACAACCGACTTCGTCCGATTTATTCAAGTTCTGAGAAGCTTACGAAAAGAGGTCTGAATCAAAAGTTTTTTCAGGTAATTTTGAGAAATATTTGTAAAGAAATTCCGAATTTAATTCAGGATAATCTTCCTGAATATCTAATGAACTCTATGAAATTTCTTTCCAGACAACAAACATATCTGAATATTCATTTCCCAGAAAATTTAGAATCTTTTGAAAAAGCCAATCTTAGATTAAAATTTGAGGAATCCTTTTTTTTTCAGTTGGGATTTGGCTTAAAAAAAGCACATCACAAAACAAAATCACAAGGAAATCCTTTTCCGATTGTGGGAGATTATTTCACCAGTTTTTACGAAAATCATCTGCCTTTTGAACTGACCAATGCACAAAAAAGAGTTTTGAAGGAAATAAGGTCTGACATGAGAAAACCCATCCAAATGAACAGACTTTTGCAGGGCGATGTGGGTTCAGGAAAAACGATGGTTGCCCTTTTGACGATGCTGATTGCGCTTGATAATGGCTTCCAAAGCTGTTTGATGGCTCCCACTGAAATTCTCGCACAGCAACATTATAACGGCATCAAAGATTTACTGATAGACACCGAAATTAAAGTAAACATTCTCACAGGTTCGGTAAAAGCTTCTGCCCGAAAGATCATTCATGAAGAGCTGGAAAATGGTGAACTTTCAATTTTAGTAGGAACTCATGCGGTTTTGGAAGATAAGGTGAAATTTAAAAATCTTGGTCTTGCCATCATTGATGAGCAGCACAGATTTGGGGTAGCACAACGGGCAAAACTTTGGGCAAAAAATAAAATCCCGCCGCATATTCTGGTAATGACTGCAACACCGATTCCCAGAACTTTGGCGATGAGTTTTTATTCTGATCTCGATGTTTCTGTAATTGACGAAATGCCGGTTGGCAGAAAACCGATTATTACTGCTCACAGAAGAGAAAAAGATCGTGCGTATGTATATAATTTCTGTCATGAAGAAATCAGAAAAGGCAGACAGATTTATTTCGTTTATCCACTAATCGAAGAATCTGAAACGCTGGATTACAAAAATCTGATGGAAGGACTGGAACATGTCATGGAAAATTTCTCCAATTATCATGTAACCATGCTCCACGGGAAAATGAAGCCTGACGAAAAAGATGCTGCAATGAATTATTTTGCATCCGGAAAATCTCAGATTATGGTTGCAACAACGGTTATTGAAGTGGGCGTTAATGTTCCGAATGCATCCGTGATGGTTATTGAAAGTGCAGAAAGATTTGGGCTATCGCAGCTTCATCAGTTACGTGGTCGTGTGGGAAGAGGAGCCGAACAGAGCTACTGTATTCTGATGACTTCGGATAAATTATCCACAGAAAGCCGCACGAGAATTAAAACCATGACGGAAACCAACGACGGTTTTAAAATTTCTGAGGTTGATATGCAGTTGCGGGGTCCCGGTGACATTTTGGGAACACAGCAAAGCGGTGTTGTAGATTTTAAAAAGCTAGATCTGGTAAATGATGCAGAAATTATTAAAAATACCAAAAATATCGTTGAAAAGATTCTAGAAGTAGATCCTTTGCTTACAAGAACGGATCATCAGATTATTAAAAACTATTATCTACAATATTATAAAGGGAAAAATAAATGGAGTAAGATATCGTGATTTTCAATTTGGGCTAAAGCCAATGGATTTTTCTTTAAAACAAAAGGGCTAAAGCCCATTTCTATTGATTTTAAAACGTTTTTTCCATCAAATAATCATCCATTACAAAACCATTTCCTATCTCAAAAACACCTTCATCAAACACTTTGTAGCCTTGAGATTCATAAAATTTCTGTGCAGAATTGTATTTATTCACATTTAAGATAATCCTGTCATCACCGCTTTCTTTTACTTTTTCATTTAAAAATCCCAATGTTTTTTTACCCAAACCTTTTCCTTTGCTTTCAGGGACGAGATAAATCCGATGAAGTTTAGTTGTTTGATCTTCATAATGATTTTCGTAACCTAAAAAGCCATCATATAAATTCAAATTCTCATCAAAAACAAGATAATAATGATAGCTAGGATTTTTTAAATGTTCTGAAATTGCAGCTTCAGAATACATGGTGTCGAGCATATATTCCATTTGTTCTTTTGAAAGAATGTCTGCATAAGCATGCTCCCAAGATCTTTTTGCTAAATCCTGAATCAGGGGAATATCTTTTTCTGTTGCTTTGATTAGCTTCATAGGTGATCAATAATGTTTACGCTAAGTTTGCTAAAACAAAATGTACATTTTCGTTCGCAAATGCTTTTGATTCAGCAAAGACTTGAGATTAAAAAAGTGAAAAGCATTAAGCCTTTCACTTTTAATATTTTATATAAATTGACTTTTAATATAATTAAATTTTCGCCATTTCAGCTTTAATTTTCGCATATAGCCCTTCTGAAGCCGGAACTAATGGAAGTCTTAAATAATTTTTAATTAATCCTTTTTCTGCTAAAACAACTTTAATTCCGGAAGGGTTTCCTTCTGCAAAAATCAATCTTGTAATTTCAACCAGTTTATTGTGAATCTCATAAGCTTCATCCACTTTTTTATCGAAAGCCAACTGAACCATTGTAGAAAATTCTTTCGGATAACCTTGTCCGATCACAGAAATCACTCCGTTTCCACCAGCCAAAGTAACAGGAAGCGTAAATTCATCATCTCCTGAAACCAAATCAAAACCTTCCGGCTTTTTTCTTAATATATCAAAATACTGAAGAATATTTGGCGAAGCTTCTTTTATTAAAAATAAATTCGGAAATTCTTTTGCCAAACGTAAAGTTGTTTCCGCCTCAACATTCTGTCCTGTTCTTGAAGGAACGTTATAGATGATGATATTTTTTCCGGTAGAAGCCAAAAATTTATAATGCTGGTAAAGACCTTCCTGATTAGGTTTATTGTAATATGGAGACACCGATAAAACCGCTGTAAAATCAGATAAATCTGTTTCTTCAATTTGCTGTTTGACTTCAAGAGTATTATTTCCGCCAATTCCTAAAACCAGAGGAAGGCGTTTATTATTGACCTTAATGATATGCTCAACAACCTGTTTCTTCTCGTCTGAAGAAAGTGTGGCAGCTTCTGCTGTAGTTCCCAATACTACCAAATAGTTGGTTCCGTTTTCGATGTTGTACTCAACAAGTTTTGTCAAACTTTCGAAATCTACGGATAAATCTTCATTAAAGGGCGTTACCAAAGCAACACCTACTCCTTTTAAAATGCTCATCTGTTCGAATTATTTTCTCCAAATTTAACAATTTCATACAAGAATTTACAATATTTAATCCTGTTTTATTATACATATAATTATATTTGCATATACTAAAGATATTATGCAAAATAAATTCTTATTATTAGGATTTGCCTTGTTTTCGCTCACAGCCTGTAAAACGACATCGTTGCAGGTTGCCAATGTGCAGACACAGAAGAATATTCCTATTAATAATGAACTGAAAAGTAATTCGGAATTTGATCAGTTTATCGAACCGTATACTTTGAAACTCAACAAAGAGATGAACCAAAAAATCTCTCATACCAATGTTGATTTAACAAAAGAAGGCGATAACAGCAATCTGGGGAATCTTTTGGCAGATTATACTTTTGACGGAGCAGATATCTGGGCAAAAAAAAATCTTAACAAAAACGTTGATGCAGCTTTAATCAATATCGGAGGAATCCGTACTACGATTGGGAAGGGTGACATTCTGCTCAAAAATGTTTTTGAAGTAATGCCTTTTGAAAATGAGGTAATCATTGTAAAAATGAAAGGTTCGGATCTGCAGGGTCTTTTTGACTATTATGCCAAAAACCAGGTCAATAATCCTGTATCTCATTTGTATATTGAAACAAATAACGGTACTCTTTCAAAAAGTTTAATCAATGGAAATGTAGTCAATCCTGCTCATAATTATTATATTGCAACGTCTGATTATTTAGCTTTGGGAGGAGATAATATGAAGTTTTTCAGTAAAGGAGAATATATTGCAACCGGGATTAAGCTCAGAGATTTATTTATTGAATATTTTAAGAAAAATCAGGAAATTGATCCTAAAGCAGAAGTTCGTTTACAATTTATCGGGAAGAAATAATGGATAGAAAAAGTTTTTTAAAAACGGTAACTGGCGGAACTTTAGCAATGACTTTAGCTCCAAATCTGATCATGGCAGAAGAATTCAGTTTAAATTCTTTCAAATCTGCTAATAAATTGACGATTCTTCATACCAACGACCAGCACAGCAGAATAGAACCTTTTGATGAAAGTTACACAAGAAATCCTAATCAGGGTGGTTTTGCGAGGAGAGCAAGTCTAATTCAGAAAATCAGAAGCGAAGAAAATAATCTTTTATTGCTGGATTCCGGTGATATTTTTCAGGGAACTCCTTATTTTAATTTTTTCGGAGGCGAATTGGAATTTAAACTGATGTCGATGATGAAATATGATGCTTCCACAATGGGAAATCATGACTTTGACAATGGTTTAGATGGATTTTTGAATGTTTTACCGAATGCAAAATTTCCTTTTATCTGTTCTAATTATGATTTTAAAAATACTATTTTAGACGGAAAAACTTCTCCTTATAAAATTTTTAATAAAAACGGAATCAAAGTCGGAATTTTCGGCGTTGGGATTCAGCTTGACGGTTTGGTCGGGAAAAAGCAATTTCAGGAAACGGTTTGGTCTGACCCCATCGATGTAGCACAGCATTATTCTAATTTCCTGAAAAACGAGAAAAAATGTGATCTTGTGATCTGTCTTTCGCACATCGGATATGATTATAAAGATGATCAGGAAAAAATAAGTGATAAAATTTTAGCTTCAAAAACAGAAAATATCGACTTAATTTTGGGCGGTCACACCCATACTTTTTTGCCAGAGCCTCAGACTTTTAAAAATAGGCAGGGGAAAAATGTTCTGGTAAACCAAGTAGGCTGGGCAGGTCTTTCTTTTGGGTAGAATAGATTTCTTTTTTGATAAAAATAAAAATGTACAACAGATTTCCTGGAATAATCAGGCAATCGACAGCAGTATAACAGCATAATATGAAAAAATTCTCTATAATTTCTCTTGGTATTCTGACGACTTTCCAGATGGTGAAGGCTCAGAATATTTCATCTAAAAAATGGCAAGATCTGTTTTCTTACAACAATGTTCTGGCATTAAAAGAAGATAACGGAAAAATCATCGCTGCCACAGAAAATGGAATTTTCTATTATACTGTTTCAACAGGTGAGATTGCGAAACTTTCTAAGGCAAACGGTCTTCATGAAGTTAAAATTTCTGCTTTTGATTATAATCCACAAACAAAAATTGGTCTTGTGGGATACGAAAACGGATCTTTGGATGTTATTACTCCACAAGGAATTACCTATGTAGTGGATATTCCTATTGCAACGGGATATAATGCAAGTAAAAAAATTAACCATATCTCAATTACAGGCGACAGAGCTGTAGTTTCTGTAGGCTATGGAGTTTCTATATTTAATTTAAATGATAAGGAATTTGATGACTCTGCGTTTTTTGTAAGTGGTGGAATTTACCAGGCGAGTAATGAAGCGACGATAAAAGACAACAAAGTTTTTTCTGTAACGAATACCGGTTTAAAAACTCATGAATTAAATACAACATTTCCTGTTTTCTCTACATGGGCTACAGAATTGGCAGGCAATTTTACGGATATAGATTCGGAAAACACATTGGCTTTCTCTTCCCCGACTACAACTTATATATACAATAATGGAGTTTCTACCTCTCTATCACAAACATTTGGAAATGTGAGTGATGTGGTCGTTAATCCTGACAATATTATTGTTACAGATGCGAGCAGAATTTATAATTACAACATCAATGGAACTTTTGCAGGATCTGTTACCGTTGGAGAAGAATGTAATACTGCAACAAAAGTCGGCTCAAAAATATATTGCGGAACTATTTTATCCGGTTTAAAAAGTGAAGATAATGTAATTTTTAAACCCGACGGACCTTATTTTAATTATGCTTATAAAATAAGA
Source organism: Chryseobacterium sp. AC405b (assembly GCF_979258685.1). Lineage (NCBI taxonomy): Bacteria > Pseudomonadati > Bacteroidota > Flavobacteriia > Flavobacteriales > Weeksellaceae > Chryseobacterium > Chryseobacterium sp. AC405b. Next base: position 1,772,277 of record NZ_OZ409877.1, on the reverse strand, counting down.
CTATTCAATGATAATAAGCTTCTGGTTTCTTCAGGAGGAAGAGCAGATGGATTTAACATTAATTTATTCAATGCAAAAAATCCCGGATTCTATTATTTCGACGGAATGCAATGGATATATTCTTCATACTTTGTAGGAAGCACCACTACTTTCAATATTTTAGATGTTATTGCAGATCCTGTGAATCCCAACGACTTTTTCTTTAGCAATTATAATAATGCGCCCGGTCATGGTATTTACAAAATGAAGTACAATGCGGGAAGTAAAGATTTTGAATTTGTAAAAAGATATGGCTTAGATGCTATTGACCCTTCATTACCTTTAAATAACTTTTTAAACAGACCCGTAGGATTTGTTTTAGACGATCAAAATAATCTTTTTTGCAGTATGGCATTTGCCACTGCTAACGCTGCATCACCTGCATTTACATATTATGACAGGACAACAGATGATTTTCTGATAAAATATATTACAGGAATTACCAGTAATGGTATACAACAGCCAATATATTATGAAAATTTATTCTGGACACCGTTGCCAAGATCAAATAATTTTCTTGTGTACGACACAAAAAAAACGCAAAGCTTAGGAGATGACACAACAACTTTTCTAAGTGAATCAAACGGATTACCTTCTAATTCTGGCGGAACACTGTCCATAGCAATCGATAAATCTGGTGATGCATGGATAGGAAGCGATTCGGGACTGCGAATACTTCCCAATGCTGCAGCAGAAATAAAAAATGATCCCACAGTAGAACCAATAGTGATCGAACAGGGCGGTCTTGCAGAAGAGTTATTCAGAGATTCTCAGATTTTACAGATCGAAGTAGATGGAGGAAACCAAAAATGGATATCCATTGATGGTGGCGGAGTGTATTATCTTTCCGCTTCCGGTGAGCAGATCATCAAGCGTTTTACAAAAGAAAATTCGCCATTGCCTACCAACTCAGTTACAGACATTAAGGTTGATAAAAAAACAGGAAAGGTGTATTTTGTCACCTACCAAGGGATTGTCACCTATCAAGGTGATGTAGCTGATGTCAATTCAGGTTTCGGGAATGTTTTGGTATATCCAAATCCTGTAGTTTATGCTCAGTTTAAAGGAAACGTTACCATAAAAGGATTGGCAGAAAAAACAAACATCAGAATTACCGATGCAGCCGGAAATATTGTACATTCTGCGGTTGCAAGATCAGGATATTACGAATGGGATCTTAATAACCAGAAAGGGAAAAGAGTAGCATCAGGAATTTATTTTGTTTTGATGACTAACGAAGATGCAAGCGACAAAGCAACTGCAAAAATAGCTGTTGTTAATTAATGAATTCTCAAAACGGTTTTTTACTTTCATTTATAAAATATGGCGAGAACGATGCAATTCTGCATTGTTTTACCGAAGAGGAAGGCTTTCAGACTTATTTTCTAAGAGGTATTTATACCAAGAAAAATAAGAAGAAAGCCTTTCTTTTGCCATTAAATAAGCTCAATTTTTCAATCCGTATTGGTAAAACGGGCAGTATGCAAACGATATCAACTCTGGAGATGCTGCATCTGCATGATGTTTACACAGATATCAAAGCCAACGCTGTTGTATTTTTTATTTCAGATTTTTTAAACCAAATTTTAAGAAATGAAAATAAAAATCCTGTCGTTTTTTATGTGATCGATGAATTCATAGATCAGCTTAGCAGCAAAAATTACCAGGCTCATCTTATTTTTTTAATTAAAATATTAAAAATTCAAGGAGTTGCACCTCTTTTAGGTGAAGGAAATTTTCTTGATCCGGAAACCGGAACATTTTCTCCTTTTTCAAGCCATCCCCTCTTTGATGAAGAGATTTCGCTGTTTTGGAAAAACATTATTTTGTCATCCAATCCTTATGAAATCAAGATTTTATCTGCCAAAAGAAAAAAATTCTTAGACAGTATTCTGGTGTATTATCATTACCATATTTCAGATTTTAAAACCCCAAATTCTCTAGAAATCCTACAGCAGATATTTGAATAGATGTTTAACCATTGTCTGAAAAACTTTCAAGACTGGTCATTCCGCCATCTGCGAAAATAGTTGCTCCCGAAATATAATCTGCCAAATCACTGGCTAAAAACGCCGCCAGATTACCAATATCTTTCGGTTGACCGATTCTGTTGTAAGGAATAAGTTCCAGCAAAGAATTTAAGGCGTCTTTGGTTTCCCATGCGTCTTTATTAATCGGAGTCTGAATTGCTCCCGGACCAATGGAGTTCACCCGTATTTTATCTGCTCCGTATTCCTGTGCTAACGTCTGCATCAGCATTTTAATCGCCCCTTTACTTGCTGCATAATTAGCGTGACCTGCCCAAGGAATGACTTCGTGAACTGAACTGATATGAATAATTTTTCCACACGCAACAGAACGCGAAGTATCTATTCCGCGGCGGAGAAATTCTTTAATGGCTTCTCGTGAACAGAGAAAATGTCCCGTAAGATTGACTCCCATTACTGCATTCCAATCGTCTAATGTCATTTCCGTGAACTTTGCATCTTTCTGAATTCCGGCATTATTAATCAAAATATCAACTGTTCCGAATTTTTCGATGACCTCTTTAAACATTTCAATCACTTCATCTTCTCTAGAAACATCACATTGATAAGTCATTCCGTTTCCACCGGAGTCAGTGATTTCTTTTAAAACTTCCTGAGCATTTTCGTAAGATTTTTCTGAAGAATGATTGATGATTACCATAGCTCCCGCTTCTGCGATAGATTTTGCAATTCCTGTTCCTATTCCGCTGGATGCACCTGTGATAATGGCGACTTGATTTTTTAGTGATATTTCCATGATCAGTATTTCAATAATGTTTAAAAACCATTGAAAGTATCACGCCAAACTTAGAATTTTATTTTAAATTATTTTAAAGCTTTTTAAACATCAAAAATTGTGGTCCGCTTCTGCCTTCTCTTGTCTTTCCTTCAAAGTCATATCCGCTTTTGACATATAATTGAAAAGCTAAGGTATTTTTTTCGTTCACCGCTAAAACAATTTCATTGCAGTCTGCAAAATGCTCTCTTATGAAATAATCTACTTCAATCATTGCTGATTTCCCAATACCTTTTCCCTGAAAATCCGGGTTTACAGATAACGAACGAAGCAAAACAGAATCCGGATTCTCTGTGAGATCAAATTTATCGTCTCCAAAATCAAGTACAAAAAATCCTGCAACTTTTTCCTCATAGAAAATGGTAATCGGGTAAGCAAAAAAGTCTCCTTTGAGATTTCTTGCTTCTATTCTTTCTAAAGATTGCCTTGCCGTTGCCGTATACTGCGACTGAATATCATCCAGAACATAATCAAGTTGAGGAAAGTCTTCAGGCTGATAAAACTTTAATTCAGTCATATTTTTTAATGATGATAAATATCTTCGTACATCACTCCTGCTTTTATTTCAACTTCCAGTTTGTTTTCTTCAGGAACAATCGGGCAATGGTAATCATAAGCATTGTAAGCGCAGAAAGGCTGATAAGACTGATTAAAATCTAATACAATCGTATTTCCGTCTGGGATTTTCAGATCCATATATTTTCCTCCGCCATACGTTTCTTTGTTGTTGGTTTCATCACGAAAAGGCAGAAAAAGATGATCTTTATACTCCTCCATTTTCATTAAATCTAAACTTTGGTAAATCGATAAGGAATACGGTTTTCCATCTAAATCAAATGTTGCTTTACCAAATTCCTGATACAATTTTGATTTGCCGGAAGATGTTGGCAAATCGAAAGGTTGTGGGTTTTCAGTTTTGATAAATTTTGCAGTAATTCTGTATTTCAAATCAATCGGAAAGAAAGGATGTTGTTTAAATTTCGTAAAATTATCGCCTCTCAAAGGGGTCTCTTTCGGATCTGAGTATTCTTTATTCAGATCTTGCTGAAATTTTTTGATCTCTTCAATTTCTTGTGATCTTTGTTTATTACTCTGAGAAAATCCAAATACCGGAAATAGTAAAAATAAAAATAGGATGTAATTTTTCATTGAATTATTCTGAAATTTTAATTCTGTAAATATCTGAAGAATTTCTTTTAATTGATTTCACAAAAAAACCACCTTCTTCGGGAATAATTTCTTTGAAGTCAAAACTTTTACAATCTTTCGGAAGTCCGGAAAACACTAATGTAAACCAAAAATCTTTCATAAAAGGCACAGCTGTCCAGTTGGGATAAATCGTAATGTTTTCAGCATGAATCAATTTACTCTGGTGACCTGAAGTGGTATCCATAAGATAGGTAGTATTCCAGATTCTGATGAGGTTTCCCAAAAACGGTGAAGCAGGAAAACAACAATGCACAATTACCTGCTTCTCTTCATCAATTTTAGTCTGAAGAGATTCCAGCAATTCTTTTGCAATAACGGGTTTTACAATGACTTCTTCCATAGTTTATGGGTAATGAGTAATAGATAACGGGTAATTTTAAAGCGTTCAAAATACTTATTGCCTATTACTCATTACTTATATTTAATGTTTGAGTTCTAATTTTTCTTTGCTGTATGCTCTTATTTTATCGGTAAGTTCACGATTATCAGCTAGTTTTTGTCCGTATGACGGAATCATTTCCAATAATTTTTCTCTCCATTCGCCATTCAGCTTTTCAGGAAAACATTTTTCCAAAACATTGATCATCGCAAATACCGCCGTAGAAGCTCCCGGAGAAGCTCCTAATAAAGAAGCGATTGTTCCTTGCTGATTGACAACGACTTCTGTCCCGAACTCCAGTTTACCGCCTTGTTTTCCATCTTTTTTTATGATTTGAACACGTTGTCCGGCGACTTTCAATTCCCAGTCTTCTTCTTTTGCATCTTTCACAAATTCTCTTAAATGCTGAATTCTCTGAGCTTTGGTCATCGCAACCTGCTGAACCAAATATTTTGTCAGCGGAATATTGTGCCACCAAGCCCCGAAAAGGGATTTTATATTTTTTGTATTAACACTTGCGGGTAAATCAAGATAATTACCTTCTTTCAAAAATTTAGTTGAAAAACCAGCGAAAGGACCAAACAGTAATGCTTTCTTCCCGTCAATAATCCTTAAATCCAAATGCGGAACAGACATTGGTGGTGCATCTACAGTCGCCTGAGTGTATACTTTTGCCTGATGCTGTTCTACCAATTCAGGATTGTGCGTAACCAGCCATTCTCCCGATACAGGAAAACCTCCGTACCCTTCACTTTCTTTAATATCTGAACTTTCCAGCAACGGTAGAGCATAACCTCCAGCTCCAATAAACACAAAATCTGCAACAACTTCCTGCTTATGACTGTGGATTCTGTCTTTCACTTTCATTTCCCATTTTCCGTCTTCTTTAGGATCGATATCTTTCACTTCATGATACAGGAAAACTTCAACATTTGAATCTTCTAATAAATGTCTTCCCATTTTTCGGGTTAAACTTCCAAAATTGACATCGGTTCCCAAATCCATTTTTGTAGCCGCAAGTATTTCATTTTCATTTCTTTTGCTCATTACCAAAGGAATCCATTCTCTTAATCGGTTGTGGTCAGTAGAAAATTCCATTGCAGAAAACAATGGCGAATTTTTCATTGCTGTATGGCGTTTTTTCAGATATTCAGCATCTTTTTCGCCAAATACCAAACTCATATGTGCACAAGAATTGATAAAATCTGAAGGCGTATTGATGTACTTTTTATCAATAAGATAAGACCAAAACTGTTTTGAAATTTCAAATTGCTCGGCAATACTTTCAGCTTTTGAAATATCTACTGTTCCGTCTTCATTTTCTGGAGTGTAATTTAATTCGCAGAATGCTGAATGACCCGTTCCCGCGTTATTCCATGCAGCGGTGCTTTCTTTCGCAAACCTTCCGAGTCTCTCAAAAATGGCTATATTTAAACTTGGATCAAACTCATGAAGCAAAGTTGCTAACGTAGCACTCATAATTCCGCCACCAATTAAAACAACATCGTATTTTGGTTTTGGTGTTCTGCTTAAAATTGAATTGGACATTCTTGTAAATTTACTACGAATTTCGGGAAAAGTTTTTTATTAAATATGCGATTAATCATTTTTAACACGGTAATTTTTAATTTAAGAATATGAATATTTATATTCTCGCATATACAGTAGATTTTTTGGGTTGAGAAAATAATCCCACAGATTACTCAGATTTTCACAGATGAAATTTAAAAATATTTTACTTTTCTCTCGTGATTTGAACTGATTTTGTATTTTTTGATTGGTATTTAAAATTTTGGAGCCAAATAAAGTATATCAAACAAATAGTGGCTCAGTAGAAGCAAATATTTGTGGAAACTTATATAAAGCAGAATGGGAGCTCCGTAGGAGCGACATGTTTGTAAAAGTTTATTTTATTCTTTCTTAGATTCTAAACATCGAATTGTTGCAGCCCGACTTTAAACAGACTTTTTGCGGGTGCGAAGTTGAGGCGAAAAAAGCGGGAGTTAAGGGGCGGAAATGGCTGCCATAAAAAAACATCAGTAAATAATATACTGATGTTCTATTTTATATTTTTTAAACTTAATTCAGTTTTGCAGTCAGTTTTTTGAATTGTTTTTCTGCGTTTTTACCTTCATACAAAATCGCATAAATGGTATCAATAATAGGAAGTTCAAGATTTTTTTGTCTTGCTGTTTTATAAATAGAATCTGCGGCGTAATATCCTTCAGCAACCATGTTCATGGATTGAATGGCAGATTTTACAGTGTATCCTTTTCCAATCAGGTTTCCTAAATTTCTGTTTCTAGAGAATAATGAATAAGCTGTTACAAGTAAGTCTCCTAAATACGCACTTTCATTCACATCTCTGGGCGCTTCATAAATCGCTTCAAGGAAAGTTTCCATCTCTCGGATAGCATTTGATACAAAAACGGCTGTAAAGTTGTCTCCATAACCCAATCCGCTTGCAATACCCGCTCCGATGGCGAAAATATTTTTTAGGATGGCGCTGTATTCATTTCCTAAAATATCTTTACTTGAATTAACTTTGATAAATTCTGAACTGAAAATATCAACCAACTTGTCAGAAGTTTCATCTTCTACCGTAGCAACAGTGAGATAAGAAAGTCTTTCCATCGCAACCTCTTCTGCGTGACAAGGTCCTGCAATCACAGCCTGGTTTCTGAAACCGATTTGAAATTCTTCCTTCAGATAATGCGCAACAACATCATTTACTTTAGGAATAATTCCTTTAATGGCTGAAACAAAAATTTTGTCTTTGTAGTCACACGTCATTTTATCCATTGTGTCAGACAAATAAATCGAAGGAGTTGCCAAAACTACAACATCACAGGCTGAAACCAATTCGTTTACATCTGTGGTCAGTTTTAAATTTTTAAGGTTAAAATTTACCGCAGTAAGATAAGTCGGGTTATGACCACGAAGCTCGATTGCACCTTTTACAAACTCACTTCTTACGCACCAATGCACGGTTTTACAGTTTTCAACAAGCATTTTCACAATCGCCGTAGCAAAACTTCCGCTGCCGACAACTCCTACAGAAATGTCTTTCTTAGCCTTTTTTGTGTTTGCAGATTCTGAAACTGTTTTCTTTTTCGCCATAATAAAAGTGTGAACTGCAAATATATTAAAACAAAGAAATAACCGGTCTTTATATGAAGGATAAACCTCATTTTTTGAAAAATTTAACATTAGCATACAATTAAATATCTAAAAATCCGTTAAATACAAATTATTATTAATTTAAATTAAAGGTATTCCTCAAAAAATTATTTTAATTAAATTTGCACCCTTAAAACGGTTTTTAAATTCCAAGAAACAGAAAATGAAGAAATTTTTAAGAAGCAAAAAGAAGGTAAACATCCTGGTTGCAGGACTTTTACTGATAGTTTTTGCACAAAGTATTTTGATCGCCAACTTATTTTCAAAAAAAGATGATAAAAATTACGAAGTCAATCTTGTAAAAATAAACACTGAAAAAGACAGTGTAGATTACCTGAAAATAAAGACAGATCTTAGTTTAGTAGACCAAACAGTAGGACAATTGAACTCATTTCTAAAATCTAAAGACATTAAGAACGAAAAATTGATGGTTCTTGATAACGACAGTATTTCAAACTCTATTTATCTGGCAAAACAATCCAACAGATACAGCCAATATCTGATGGATTTGCAGAAAAAACTAATGCAGGTTCCTTTGGGAATGCCGAGCGAAGGTTATATTTCATCTAATTTCGGGATCAGAAAAAATCCTATTCCATTTAAAACAGTTTATGCATCTGCAAAATCAACCGCAGAATCAAAACCCGCAGTAATTGCTGCAACCACACCAAAAGCTGAAGTTAAAGCAGAACCTTATGAAAAAATCATTGAAGTTACAGACAGCTACGGAAATAAACGTGAGGTAAAAGTAATGATAACACCGAAAGCAAAAAGTGAGACCGTTGCTTCTGCAACACCAAATTCCTCAGGAAATTCTGTTACCGCAACTTCAAAAGCTGCCGTTGAAAAAAACAATCCGCCTGCCGAAGCTGATCAGATGCAGTTTCACAAAGGTCTGGACATTGCGGTTGCGTTCGGGTCTGATGTCATTGCTACTGCTGCAGGAAAGGTGATATTTGCAGGGCAAAAAGGAGGTTACGGAAACTGTGTCATTGTTTCTCACGGAAACGGTTTGGCAACACTTTACGGACATTTATCTCAATTGGTTGCGAAAACTAATGACAAAGTAAAAGTGGGACAGGTGATTGCAAAATCAGGAAATTCCGGACGTTCTACACGGACCACATTTGCATTATGAAGTTCATAAAAATAATACTCCGGTAAATCCTAAGTTATTCATGAATTTGTAAATACTAACTACAAATAAATTTTCGGCGGCACCTTTGGTGCCGCCGAAAATTTTAATAAAAACCAAAAAATTAATATCCTGCTGTAAAACGCTCACGAATATGGTTACTCTGCTCCAGCTCATCTACAAGAGCTACCGCTACATCTTCTACAGAGAGCACACTTCTACCGTTTTCATCAAAAACAGGCGATTCTAAAGACGTTCTGTACTTCCCCGTTCTGATTCCTGCTGTTCCTTGGTGCATTTCGATTGCCGGACTGAAAAACGTCCAGTCTAAAGTTTCATTTTTCTTGATTTCGTTTAAATAATCTCTTGCTGCGGTTGCTCCCGGTTTGATATCCGCAGGAAAATCCGGACCGTCAACCAATTGATTTCCGTTGATAAACAAACTTCCAGCACCTCCAACAGTGATAAATCTTTTAATTCCTGACTTTTCTACCGCTTTTTCAATATTTTTGCTTCCGTTTAAAAAATCGTTATAAAGATTCGGGTTTGTCCATCCTGCATTGAACGTGTTGATAACTGCGTCATTTCCTTTTAAACCTTCAGCAAGATCATCAATGTTATTGACATCAATACTTTTAGCAATCACATTTTCTTTCTGCTCAACTTTTGAAGCATCTCTCACAATGGCTTCTACAGAATATCCTCTGTTTTCCAATTCTTTTACGACCTGCGTTCCTACAAAACCTGTGGCTCCGATTACTGCTACTTTTTTCATTTTTAATATTATTTATTTTATTAATTGTAATATATTTTGTTACATTTATATTCAAAAAAAAATTACTCAAATTGGTCCGCAAATTCCTGAAGAGATTTGTCTCCCAAAAAACCTTTTACCAATTGATCTGTCTCTTCAAAAAGCATACACAAATGGCTGTTAATTTCCTTCCCTACGGGACAGTCAGGATTTGGTTTTTGATTTTTCTTTCCTAAAACTTCATTGTTTTTTACAGCTGCATAAATCTCAGAAATCTTAATCTCTTCAGCATTTTTTGAGAGTCTTGTTCCGCCGTCTTTTCCCAAACGGCTTGTTATCAATCCGGCTTCTCGTAATTCGCTCAATTCTTTACGGACAATTACAGGATTCACATTGATGCTTCCTGCAATCCAGTCAGAAGTGAGCCACTCCTGAGGAAATTTTGCCAGTAAGGTCATGATATGTATTGCCGTAGCAAATCGTGTGTTGCCCATAAATTTATACTGCAAAGATATAAAAATTTTAATTGTAACAAAATTAATTACAATTAAATTCAATTGTAATTAATTTATAGTTATTGATGGTCGTAACTAAGAACATCACTCATCACCCAACCTCCATCTTTTTTTAACCAGACTGTCGTGAATTTTGCCTGACCGCCTAAAACATCTTCTTTATTTTTTTCCCTAATGTAAAATTGGTGATCTCCGGTTTGTATTGCTCCGTATAAATTTCCGTTGTTGTACAAAGGGAAAACCTCAAGACTGCTTTCGATCACTTTTCGAATTGGCTTTTGATTTAGATTCGAACATATATTTTGTTTTGTTCTCTCCAAAAACAATTTTTTGTCCTGAAAACCACCTTTATCATGATAAAATTTCAAATCTTTATCCACTTTTTTTTCTAAATATGCTATATCACAACTATTAAATCCACGTTCGAAGAAAATACTGTCTTCTCTCTTTAATTCTAAAAATAATGATGAATTTTTATCAATTTGAGCTTTTACATTTCCAATGAATAGGAAGAGAATCATCATACTGCTGTAGATTTTTTTTGCCATAGGATTATTTTTGACAAAGATTCAGAATAAATTAGATCTAGTTCAAAAAATATACCTGACAAAAACCCGACAGTTACCTGTCAGAATCATAACAAATTGAAATTCAGTTTATAATACATACGTTTTTGTTTATCAATTTCGGATGCATTTCTCAGAATGATGTAAACATTGGCAAGCGTTAAACTAATCATGGTAATTATTACAGACGCTGAACCTAGTTTAAGCAAAGCAATAATCATGAAAATGATAGGCGAAATGATGGCTAAAAATATCTGGAGAGAAATAATCTGTTTCACAATTCGAGATTTCTCTTTGGTAAAAAGCATGATGAATAGTGGTGGTAAAAAATTAGCAATCGGAAACCATGCAAAAGGAAGTGAAGAAAGATTAATCATTTTGATTAAACCGGAATTGAAAATCTGGTCACTTTCTATATTTATAACAGGTTCTTCGAAAGTAATTTTCTTTTTTAGCGTATGCGAAGCTGATAAATCTTTTTCGGAAATATCAAGACTTGAAGCTAATGTTTTTAGTGTGTACCCTTTCGGTGGTGTTCCTGCTTCAATTCGCTGAATAGTTCTCACTGAAAGACCCGATCTCCCAGCCAATTCCTCCTGTGTGAGATTTTTTTCTTCTCTAATTTTTTTTAATTCCGACATAAGTAAAATTCTGCTGTAGCAAATTTACTGCTTCCATTATTCTGTTAAATAAAAAATTACCCGAAAGCAGGTAATTTAAATTAAATATATTAAAAAAGAAATTATTTAATATCCAGCAATTCAACCTGGAAAACAAGTGTGCTGTTTGGTCCGATTTCTTTGCTGATTTGCTGATCCCCGTAAGCCAAATGAGGTGGAATAATCAATCTCCATTTGCTTCCTACATGCATTAATTGTAATGCTTCCGTCCATCCTTTGATTACCTTGTTTAAAGGAAATGAAGCCGGAGTTCCTCTTTTTACAGAACTGTCGAAAACTTTTCCACTTATTGTTGTACCGTGATAATGGCATTTTACCATCGATTTCGGACCTGGTTTTGGCCCGTCACCTTCAGTTATGATTTCATACTGTAAACCGCTTGGTAATTCAACAACGCTTTCTCTTTTTCCGTATTCAATCATGTATTCCTGACCGTCTTTCAGATTTTTTTCAGCCTGCTCTTTTTTACGCTTAAATAACATATCTGCTACTCCCATAATTTTTTTACAAAGATAAGGTTTTGAAGTGGGAAGAAAGAAGCCGGAAGCGGGAAGTTTTTGGAGAGGAAAATTATTGTCTTGTGAGTCTGCACCTCAAACTTCAAACAATTTTAATATTCTCTTAACGCAGAATTAAAAACTTGGCGTTATAATTGAGTTTTTAAAACTATATGCTAAATCCATTAAAATATAATAAGAATTTTGACAAGCTTACTTATGAAGAAAGGCAACTTCTTGAGGAAAATAAAAAAAGTATTGCCGACTTTGTAGAACATTCATCGTCCTTAAGTGATGTAAATTATGCCACGAGAAACGCTCACGCTAAAACATATGTCGTTTTGAGAGGTGAATTTATGATCAGTCCGAAAATTCCTTCTGACTTATTATATCTTTTTGACAAAGAAAAATACAATATTGTTGTGAGAATTTCAAATGCTCATCTGAAAATCAATAAAAGCAGGAAAGACACTCCCGCATATGGTTTTGCGATAAAAATTAAAGATGATGCAGACCGCACGATTGCCAATTATCCTTTGGTAAATTTCCCTTTGTTTCCTGTAAATTCTGTTTCAAAATTTTTAAAATTATTCACCGCTGTCAATCGGTTTTTCATTAAAAAATGGGGAAATATTTTTCCTTTGGTATCGCAGATTTATCAGATTTTACCGAGTATTTTCACCTCATCTTTTTTGAAGAAAAGTTTAGAATTTTTGATGAAAAAAAATGACTTTATGCTGTCATTCGATTATCATTCTGTCGGCGCATATCGTTTGGGAGATTATATGATTAAAATTAAACTGAGCCCTCAAAATCCGAAGAAAAAATTCGGAAAAAATTTAACTACAAAAGAATCTATCCAACTTTTTTGTCATCAGGAGAATTATAATGCTGATGTGATGATTCAATTTTGCTATGATTTGCAGGATCAGCCAATCAATATACTGAACAGGGAATGGAAAAATTCACCTTTTATAAAAATAGGTGAAGTAAAAATTGAGAAAGACTCTTTAGTTACTCCTAATACCTGTGATAATGAATTGCTGTCTTTCAATCCTTTTGAAAGTGCGGAAATCTTTCAGCCGGTGGGAAAAATCCAAAAATTACGGGATGAAGCATATAAGGTATCACTACAGACAAGGAGGAAAATTAATAAGCTTTTGAAATACAAATAAGGTGATAGTGAATTTTGCTTCGCAAGGAATAATGAATTTCTCAATAAAAAAGGCTTTACAAATTGTAAAGCCTTTCAAAATTTATTATTAATCTAATTGTTCTTTTTCGTCTTCCTTTTTATCAGGAAACATGATGGAAAGCAGAACCGAGATTACCAATACACCTCCTACAATTCCTAATGAAACTGGTGAGGAAATATGATACCATGGTGCAATCAACATTTTAACACCGATAAATGCTAAAATAATTGCCAAACCATAAGGTAATTTGCTGAACATGTGAATGAAATTTGCCAACAGGAAATACAATGATCTTAATCCCAAAATCGCAAAGATATTGGATGTATACAAAATAAAAGGATCATTTGAAATCGCAAAAATTGCCGGAATAGAATCTACTGCAAACAATACGTCTGTAAACTCAATTACTGCAACGACTACCAAAAGCGGCGTTGCCATTCTGATTCCGTTTTGTACCGTGAAGAATTTATCTCCATCATAGTTATCAGAAACTTTCCAGAAACTTTTGATCAGTTTTGCACCTGCCGTATCTCCATAATTCTCATTATCATCATCGCCATCATCACCCCAGGATTTAATTCCTGCATAAATAAGGAACAATCCGAAAAGCGTCATCACTACATTGATCTTTACGGTATGACCGAAAATATTCATTTCGGGTAAATAGGTTAATTCAATGAGTTCAACTCCTGCAAAGATAAAGATTGCTCTAAAGATCAATGCACCGATGATGCCCCAGAATAAAACTTTGTGATGAAGAAATTTTGGCACTTTAAAGAAACCAAAAACCAGGATAAACACAAATAAATTATCTACGGAAAGCGCTTTCTCAATCCAGTATGCTGCTTGATATTGTGTAAATTTCTCCACGGCCACTGCATGGCTTCCGGCCGTTCCGTCGGTATTAAAAACCCAATACACAACTCCAGAAAAAATCATTGAAAGAGAGATCCAGACTATTGACCAGATCGTTGCTTCTTTTGAAGAAACCTCATGACTTTTTTTGTTGAAAACTCCTAAATCTAAGAGTAACATGATAACTACGGTTATCGCAAATCCCCATACCAACCCGGGGTGCAGTTCTAAAATATTATATTGTTCCACTTTATTAATGTTATTATATGATAAAAGCAATAGCCGTAAAGATACAGATATTGCTTAATTTATGAGCCTAAAATCATACAATTTCAGACAGATTTTCATTTGCATTTTACAAATACTTTTGCTGAACGGTCTGAATTGTTTGTTCCAGTTTTTTATCAGCTGTAGGATCTCCGATTGCATTGAATTTCCACTCACCATTTTTCTTGTAGAAAACTCCCATTACCATGGCAACATGACCACTGAAAGATTTATCGTTTGCAATATCATATTTAGCAAAAACTTCTCTCACGCTTGTAGGAGTTCCTTCATAGATACGGATAGACGCAAAAGGAATCGTCCCGAAATCCTGACCTTTGTAGCTGTTTAAAACTAAGGCAACATGCTCAACTGACGGATCTAAATTAGCAAAATCAATCGTGATTACTTCATTATCTAAACCGTCATCACCACTAACGTCTCCTGTTAAATCATCACCGCTGTGCTTTACAGAGCCGTTTTTAGATTTAAGGTTTCCGAAATAGATAATTTCTGTCGCATTTTTGTTTGTATCATATAAAATACAGCTTCCGTCTAAGTCAACTGCTTCTTTTGAAACTCCGCCAAAAAAACTTTTTTTCTCGATTGCTCCCCAGTTAATTCCCACACACGCTTGAGAAAGTGTCGCTCCGTTTTCTTTTGTCAGGTTTATTCTTTGACCTTTTTGTAAGTTAATAGCCATATTGTTTTTGTTTTTAGTTATTTTTTGAAATGTAAAAATAGATTTGAATTTTTATTAATTCATTCTGATTTTTAATTTTTATTAATTATTTAAATTTAAATTGAGCATCGCACGAAGAATATTGGTTTCTTCGTTGACGTCAAATATTTTGCTCATAATATCTACGTTTTCAAGATTCTTCAGATAATCTTTTAAAACAGCATCTACACCTTCCGGCAAAATTCTTTTTCTTCTCATGAATGGTTTCTTCGAGATCTTCATTCCTTTTTATCAATTGATTCATGACGGAAGCCTGATTTGATTCATTTTCAGAAGTATCCAAATAAGACAATTCATCATCAATCAGGTACAGTCTTTTTTCCTCAACATTAAAAATAAAATGCTCATCAGACTGGAAAATTTTAAACAATTCATACTCATCTCTTCCAATTCTGTACCCACAAACAAAACGAACTTTAAAATTCTGAATATTGAGCTTGCCTAATAATTTTCTTTCAATCGAATAATCCTGATACTGATAAGAAGAAACCTGACTGTGCTTGAGTTTCGTTTCATCCGCATTTGTCCGGTAAAATTCTACTGCATATTTTTTATGAAAATATAAAACATCATTCCAGTTCAGAGAAAATTTATCTTCGGTAAGATCTTTATAAAGCTTCCTTAGATGTTCAGAAAAAACTCCGCTGTATATTTTCCTGTCTGTTTCAAAATGATCAACTTTCTTCTCTTCAAAATTCTCAATATATTGATTATTAATGTTGATTTCGTTGATTACTGCCAACAGATCATTTTCCTTCTTCTTTTTAATTTTAGTCAGAAGTTCGATTAGACTGTCAGTATATTGCAGGTGAAAAAGCTCAAGTTTGTTATAATCTAATGTCTTGTTTTCTTCGAATAATTTATGAATAATATCTGTTTTGATATAGACCGATATTACGTCGATATTTTCATAGAAATTAGAGAGAAGTTTAAGCTTAGTTAATCTTCTTCTACTCTGGGACATTATGTTTGCAACCTCACCATCCACGTTTTTGCCCTATTTACCCTCTTATATTTGCTTTCAGTTCAGATTCTAAAGTCTGTAGATCCTGATCTAGTTTTCTTCTGCTTTCTGTACCCTGTTTTTGAATTTGCTTCACTTCATTCAGAGTATTGATCAGCATGGCAGTGGTTTCTTTCAGTGTTTCAGCTGAAACGATTGTCTGTTCGTTTGCTTTCGCTACATTAATTGAATTCTGACCCAAACGTTCTGCATTTTTTCTCAAAATATCTTCTGTTGTGGCAGATACTTTCTGCTGAACTTCAATATTCTGCTGCTGTCTGTGCATGGCAACAGCAAGCGAAAGCTGATTTTTCCAAACCGGTAAAGTTGTGGTCAAAATTGTTTGCGCTTTTTCAGCAATTGACACGTTGTTATTCTGTACTAATCTGATTTGCGGAAGCGACTGCATCATAATCAGACGCACCACTTTCAAATCTGCCAGTCTTCTGTCTAGTCTGTTGATGAAATCTCTTTTGTCTGCAATTTGATAATCTGCAAAATTCTGAACATTCGTTTCCATGTTTGCCAATTCTGCAGCGGCCTTTTCCATTCTCAGATTTCCGGCAATCACGAGCTCTTCAATCGCTTTGATTGAATTGACATTGCTGTCGAAAATCGTCTGCAGAACTGCATTATCTTTCGTAGAAGTAATGATTCCTGCGTTTACTTTATGAGAAATTTGATCAATATTACTGGTAATCTTGTCGTATTTTGCAAAAAGATTATCAACCTGAGTCATCATTTTTTTCATGAAAGGAAGTCTGCTCAGGAAACCTTTTACCTTACTTCCCTGAATTTCGTCTACGTCTACATAATTTAATTCTATCAACAAATTATTGATGAGCTCTCCTACTTCGCCGGAATTTGACCTTCTTACATTTCCTAAGAAACTATCACTCTGATTCGCTAAAGTTTTCTGCAAATCTGAACCGAAATTGACGATAGAACCAGGATTTGTCTCATCAATTGCATTGGCCATCAATTCATATTTATGACGTTCTGCATCTTCAATCTGACTTAAATTTACGTTTCCGTCTCTATCCATCAGAACGGCAGGAGCCGAACTTTGAGCAGGCTGAGCCGGAGCCATTGGTGTAGGTTCAAATGTTTTTAAAGGTTCGATCGATTGAAGCGGATCTGTATTTTGATTGGGTTGATTATCCATAATTAATTATTGATACATTGATACAAATTTATCTAAACCGTCTCTCTGACCTGCACCTACAGCTTCAAATTTCCATTCACCGTTTCTGTTGTAGATTCTTCCAAATTCTACGGCAGTTTCGATAGAAAAATCTTCGTCTAATTCATATTTTAAGATTTCTTCATTCGTATCTGTATTGAAGATTCTGATGAAAGAATTTCTTACCTGTCCGAAGTTCTGCTTTCTTGCATCAGCATCGTGAATGGTTACTACCACTGTAATTTCTTTTACGGCAGCATCAATTTTTGTTAAATCTATTTTTACTTGCTCATCATCGCCGTCTCCGTCACCTGTTAAGTTATCGCCAGAATGAATCACTGCTTTATCAGGCGATTCCAGATTGTTGTAAAAAATAAAATGGTTATCTGAAACCAGCTTTTTATTGTCATCTAAAAGAAATAGTGATGCATCCAGATCAAATGCTCCACCGGTAGATGTATTGTTGATGTCCCATCCTAAACCGATTGTAAATTTTGGAGCATTTATATTTTCTCTTTGTCCTTTCTGTAAGTTAATAGCCATAATTAAGTTCTGTTTGTGTTAAAGTGTTTATATTGGTTTCGTATTCTTTTATCAAATGATAATTGTTGCTGATTGCCAGCTCAAGAAGATGATCCATCTGCTCTTTTTTTATTTTAGACGTAAGATAATCAAAATTACTTGATTCTAAACCTAAAATGTATTTTACAATCCTTGTGTTAAACTGAAAACTCGGTTTCAGCATTACTTCTGCAACGTCTTGCACATCTTTTACCGTATAATAATTGAAGAAGTTTTCAATTTTCGGATCTATTTCAAAATTTATCAGTTCTGCATAATATAAAAATAGAAAATCTGCATTTACATTGTACTCATTCAATATTTTATTGACTGTAAATTCATGACTTCCCGTAATCTTTATATCATCAATAAATATGCAAAGTTTACCTTTCAGAAAATCTTTATCCAAATAATAAGTATCATTGGCAATCAAATTTTTACGATCTTCAAAACTAAGATTACCGTAATCTGTTGTGTAGGTATGATTTCTGTTGATTTTTGAAATGATGCTGGAACGTTTTCCTCTTTGAAAAAGGTAAAAATCCAGCTGCTTCTTAAAATAAAAGCATAAGAAATTAGAAGCCGTGGGAATCGCCATGTATGGACTTGGCAACACCACAATTTCCTGATCTGTGTTTAAAATTTCCTGGTGACTTGCGAGAAATCCTTCAAATAATTCTTTGGCAAATTTCTCAGCATACAATTTATCACCATACTTAAAATAGCTGTATTCTGCCGGGGAAAAAGTAAATTCTTGGGCAGAGTCTATTTTGTGCAAACTATAGCGTGTATTCATATTAGATTTGGTGTGTTATTAAATGTGCGTTGAATCCGAAATCTTTTGCTCCTTTATAATCTGCAATTGCATTATCACCAATATGCAAAATCTGGTTCATCAGAATTTCCGGCTTCAGATTATTTTTTACTTCCTGAAAAACAAGCGGATTGGGTTTTGAGCAATTGATCTCGTCAGAATAAATGTGAAAATCAATGTACTGATCAAGATTTTCCGCAATCAGAAATTTTCTCATCGTCGTTCCTTTAATAAAACCTGTATTGCTTAAAATATTAATTGTTTTTCCCTGAGTTTTAATTTCCTCAAAAAACTGATGCAGATTTTCGAAAATAACAACGGGTTTATATTCTAAAAACAAGGCTTCACTTTCAAGATAAAATCGGTTTAATTTTTCTTTATCAATTGTTTTTACATCAATATTTAAAGATCCTAAAATCAAAAGATAAATCTCGTAAGTATCAATATTCCTGCCACTGACTTCATTGATGGTATTACATAAATCATCGTAATATTTTACCTTTCCTGTAATTTCTTCTAAAGGTTTGTCAATGGTAAAGAATGAGCCAAAAAGCTCGACCCTTTTCGCTTTAAATTCCGGATGAGATTTTATTAAGGTTAACCACAGATCAAACGAAAAATGAGTGTGGTTTTGGATGTCAATATCTGTTTTCAAAATGTTTTTAAGTTAAATTATTTAGCTTGTATTGAAAAAGATTTTTAAAGTGCGCCATGATTATTTTTTATATCAATTGTGTATGAATTTCAATTCTACCCAAAGATAAAATTTTTCTTTTAATCTGTATTTTTTTTAAGATTATTTAAGAGTTTAACTTTCGCAAAACGTAATGAAAAACTACAAAAATTCCTCTTAGAGAAATCGCTTTTATTATTCAGGACTTATTAATTCATCAATAATATTCTTTTACATTTAATTAGAATACAATTTATTATATTATAGTAAATCATTATGGTAACTGATAACAAAAAAAATCACGAAACTTTTTGTGTATTTTAAAGCTAAAATGATGAAGTTTCTTGTCACCTCCATCATCTGTTAAAAAAAACAAATTTTTCTCAACCAATATCATTTAACTTACTGAATCGTCTAAACAAAACCAATATATTGTTTAATGCTAAATGCAATTGCTTTTATCATCATTTAATTGTCAATATAAATCAATTATTATTAACTTTAATTAAAAATAATTATAACATTTATTAGATAATTTTTTTTAAATTTGACCAGTTGCTTTATTAATTTTAATGAAATATTACCAACAGATTTCTATTTCTGCTCGAGCAAAGTAAGATTTATTATTCATTCCGAAGAGAAAAAAATAAATGAATAAAATATTTTATTAAATTGTATTTAACAACTATACAAAGAACTCCCCTCGCCTTTAAATAGTTAAAAAAATGGTATTCCGGAGAATCTAGAATCAATCAATTTATTACAGATAATTGATGTGTAGAATGAAGATCTAAATGTTAAATATCATTACAAAATAAGAAGTATACCTTTCTTTAGATTTCAAAAAGAAGCCAAAAACACAAATGCTTACCAATGACGGATTAATGAAAAATATTTAAAAATAAATCATTATTTATAAATGTTATACAAAGTAATACATATCGGCCAATCTATTAAAGAGCTTGTGGATCAGAAAGAAATTCCGATCGAAAGAATCTGTAATTTCCTGAATAAAGATGAAGAATTTGTAGAGAGTGTTTATGAAAGTAAATCTATTGACACCGATATTCTCTTAAGATGGGCTAAATTACTGGAATACGATTTTTTTAGGCTTTACAGCTCTCATTTGATTTTGTATGCACCACCATCGGCTGTCAACAAAACCAATACAAAGTCGGAAAAAGCGCCACAGTTTAGAAAAAATATTTATACCCAGGAAATTAAAGATTTCATTCTCAAAAAAATTGGTTCTGGTGAGATGACACAGGCTGATGTGATTAAGGAATATTCCATACCGAAAAGCACACTTCATAGATGGCTTCAGAAAAACCAACCCTAATTGCAAAATATCGTAAAAATGAAACCGAACTACAGTAAAATATACCACGATCTTTTGCTTGCAGAACATCCTGAAAAACTAAAAGATGCAAAAGTAAAAGAGCTTCTCAAGAATCTTAATACCAGTGAAGAGGTGATTAGATTTAACGATAAGATTTTCAAACAATCCAAAGAAAGTTCTGAAAACAATCAGAAACTCAGAACATATGACAAAGCAACGATGCTTAAGATATTGACCTATCAAAAACAACACGGATTCTCCAGCAATTATATTTCAAAAAAATATAAAATCAGCAGAACGACTATAGCAAAATGGAAGAAAATCTGCGAAGATGAAATTCAATAAAACAAAAAGCTGCGACTTTAAACTGCCCCAAATAGTTAGACACTTTTTTTGGGGCAGTTTTATTTTATCCTCATTGAAAATTCCTGCGGAATGATCGACTTTGTGGATCATGTGATCATTTAAAAGAATAACGAAAACCATAGCCCCGATTGAAGCGGCATTCTTTTTTGTTGCGACCGGAGCGAAGCGGAGGTCGTGACAAAAAAGATACAGCGGAAAGCGGGAATAGCTACTGAAAAAAAACTCATGTATTACAAATCGACTATTGACTTTTCACATATTTTCTATCTTTGCACATTCAAAATAAAATTATGAGTATTCACATCAGTGCAAAAAAAGGCGATATAGCAAAAGTGGTGTTACAACCGGGAGATCCGCTTCGCGCAAAATATATAGCAGAAAATTTTCTTGAAAATGCAAAATTGGTAAGTCAGACCAGAGGAATTTTATATTACACAGGTCTTTATAAGGGTAAAGAAATCTCTGTAGGAGCAAGCGGAATGGGCTTCCCGAGTATCGGTATTTATTCTTTTGAATTGTATACAGAGTATGAAGTAGAGACCATCATCAGAATCGGAACTTGTGGAGCTTACACTACAGATTTGAAAATTTTTGATTTATTAAACATTGAAAATGCTGCAAGCGAAAGTACTTACGCAAAATTTGCCTGGGAAATTGATGAAGATATTATTTCTCACCAGGGAAATGTTTTTGAGATCATTAAACAAACTGCGGAAGAATTGGCTTTAAAGACTATATCAACCAATATACACAGCAGTGATATTTTTTACAGAAAAAATCCTGAAGTTCCTGTCATTGCAACGAAATACAATTGCCCGGCAGTGGAAATGGAAGCATTCGGATTATTTGCCAATGCAAAACATCTAGGGAAAAATGCAGCGACCATTCTTACGGTTTCTGATATTATTCCTACTCATGAAAAAATTTCGGCAGACCAAAGAGAAACAGCTTTAAAACCTATGATTGAATTGGCTTTAGAAGCTGCCTGGAAAATGTGTTAAGATAATTTACATATATAAAGAAAGAGTTTTATCGAATTGATAAGACTCTTTTTTATTTTTGATAAATACTCAATATCTTTTTACCTGCATGTATCATCAATCACTAAAAATGTATGAATTAACCAAATATTAAGGTTTCGTGTTGTTTTTAGGGGAAGTTATGAGAGTGAAAAACTGATATACAAGCATACCTTATCATCAATACAACGATAACATGAGTTTAGTTTTCAAATGAAAATTAAAGACTTACATCAGATTATTATCATAAAAAAATCACTATTAATAAAATTTAATCTGTTTTATTATAAAATTATTACATTTAAAAACTTGACATGAGAAATTATTTCCTAAAATGAGATCTTGTGCAATCGATTACAATTTTTAATCATACTACAATTTTTAAATAATATATAATTTTAAAATAATGGCAATTACAACAGGAAACAAAGAGTATTTTAAAGGAATAGATAAAATTCAGTTTGAAGGAAAAGAATCAGACAATCCGTTAGCATTCAAATTTTATGATGAAAATTTGGTCATTCGCGGAAAAACGATGAAAGAATATTTCAAGTTTGCTTCCGCTTACTGGCATACATTCTGCGCAACAGGTGGAGATCCATTTGGTGCAGGAACTCAGCAATTCGACTGGTTAACAGCTTCTGAAGCAAAACAAAGAGCGACAGAAAAAATGGATGCTGCTTTCGAATTTTTCACAAAACTAGGGGTTCCTTACTACTGTTTTCACGATTATGATTTGATTGATGAGGCAGATAATTTCTTAGAATCTACAAAAAGATTAGAATTCATTACCGATTATGCTAAAGAAAAGCAGGCAGCTTCCGGGGTAAAATTACTTTGGGGAACGTCCAACTGTTTCTCAAACCCAAGATTTATGAATGGTGCAGCAACCAATCCTTCATTTGATGTTTTGGCTTACGCAGGCGGACAGGTGAAGAATGCTCTGGATGCAACGATTAAATTAAACGGAGAAAACTATGTATTTTGGGGCGGTCGTGAAGGTTATATGTCTTTATTAAACACCAATATGAAACGTGAGCAGGAACATATGGCGAAGTTTTTACATTTGGCGAAAGATTATGCAAGAGCTCAAGGTTTCAAAGGGACTTTCTTTATCGAGCCGAAACCAATGGAACCTACAAAACACCAGTACGATTTTGATGCGGCAACATGTTTGAATTTTCTTCGTCAGTACGATTTATTAAATGATTTTAAATTAAATCTGGAAGTTAATCACGCTACTTTAGCACAACATACTTTCGAGCACGAACTTCAGGTAGCTGCTGACAACAATGTTTTGGGAAGCATCGATGCAAACAGAGGAGATTACCAGAACGGTTGGGACACAGACCAGTTCCCGGTTGATTTGTACGAAATGACTCAGGCGATGTTGGTTATTATCCAAGCCGGAGGTTTACAAGGTGGAGGCGTTAATTTTGATGCTAAAATCAGAAGAAATTCTACAGATCTTGAAGATATTTTCATCGCACACATCAGCGGAATGGACAATTTTGCAAGATCGTTTATGGCTGCGGATAAAATTTTAGAAAAATCAAAATACTCAGAGATCAGAACCAACAGATACTCATCATTCGACACCGGAAAAGGTAAAGATTTCGAAAACGGAAATTTATCCTTAACCGATCTTGCGACTTACGCTCAAGGGCTTGGTGAAGTGGGCAGAGAAAGCGGAAAACAGGAATATCTTGAGAGCATCATTAACCAGTATTTATAGATTTAACAATTAAAACTCAATCAAACTATGCAAATAATTGATTCTGGTCCAAAATATTCTTCAGGAACAAAGGCAAAGATCAATATGCTGTACGTCACTGTACTCACATTGGTTGCCACTTTGGGAGGACTTTTGTTTGGATACGACACCGCAGTGATTTCCGGAGCCGAAAAATCAATTCAGGAATATCTGATTATTCCTTTGGGATTGAGTTCACTGGCTCACGGAGCGACCATTTCCAGTGCATTGATCGGCTGTATCATCGGTGGTGCAATTTCCGGAATGATTTCCACAAAACTGGGAAGAAAAAAATCATTGATGCTTTCTGCATTTCTGTTCTTCATCAGTGCTTTGGGAGCGGCGTATCCTGAATTTTTATTTTTTAAACACGGTGAACATTCGATGGGTGTTTTGCTGGCATTCAATTTTTATAGGATCATTGGTGGAATCGGTGTAGGACTCGCTTCGGCAGTCTGCCCGATGTACATTGGTGAGATTGCACCTGCCGAAATACGTGGAAAACTGGTTTCTCTGAATCAGTTTGCCATTATTTTCGGGATGCTCGTGGTTTACTTTGTGAACTGGGGCATTGCAAGCGGACAAACCGTAGAATGGATCAACGAAATCGGATGGAGATATATGTTTTTATCATTGACGATTCCTTCTGCTCTGTTCGGAATTTTACTGTTTTTTGTTCCTGAAACACCGCGTTATCTGACGTTTGTGAATAAAGATGCGGAAGCGTTGAAGATTTTAACCAAAATCAATGGTGAAGCCCGCGGAAAAGAAATTTTCTCTGAAATCAAAAGCACCGTTGTTGAACATAAAAGCGAAATTTTTGCCTTTGGGAAAACGGTGATTGTAATTGGAATTTTACTCTCTGTTTTCCAGCAATTTGTAGGAATTAATGTGGCATTATATTATGCTCCCAGAATTTTCGAAAGTATGGGTGTTCACAAAGATTCATCAATGTTACAAACCGTTGTGATGGGAGTGGTGAATGTTGTATTTACTATCATTGCAATTTTCACGGTGGATAAATGGGGAAGAAAACCACTGCTGATCGTAGGTTCAGTAGGGATGGCAATTGGTATGTTTGCGATTGCGATTTTATCGTATTATCAGATTATCGGGATTGCCACTTTAGTATTTATCATCGTTTACACCGCTTCATTTATGATGTCTTGGGGACCGATTTGCTGGGTTTTGATCTCAGAAATTTTCCCTAATAAAATCAGAGGAAGTGCAATTGCCATTGCTGTTGCAGCACAATGGGCAGCCAACTATTTGATTTCTTCAACTTACCCTTTTATGATGGAATTCAGTGGAGCTTTCACGTACGGGTTTTACGGCGTCATGAGTGTTCTATCCCTGTTCTTTGTTTGGAAATGGGTGCCAGAAACTAAAGGAAAATCTTTGGAGGAAATCGAAAAGATTTGGGAAAAATAAAAAATATTAAGTATTAAAATTAGTTCATTAAGGGCATCGAATTTTTCGGTGCTCTTTTTTTTATTCAATAGCTATAATTTGATTAAATTTACGATTCTACTTAAAATAGAGAATAACGCTATTCCATACCATTTATGACAAAGAAAAATGCCACTATTTATGATATTTCACGAAAGCTAAACGTAAGTGTGGCAACGGTTTCACGAGCATTGAATGACAACCCGAGAATTAGTCAGGCAACAAAAGATCTGGTGATTAAAACTGCTAAGGAAATGAATTACAAGCAGAATAATCTTGCCAAAGCATTAAAAAGCGGCGAAACCAAAAATGTAGGAATCATCGTTCCATACATCAATACCAACTTTTTCTCATCAGTAATTCGTGGAATTGAAGAAGAACTTTCTCTTCACGGTTACCATGTGATTATCTGCCAAAGTCATGAAGATGTTTTAACCGAAAAAAAACACATGAATACCTTATTAAATGCTCAGGTAGACGGAATTTTCATGTCTGTTTCCCGAACTACCGTTGATACCGAACATATTCAACATATTTTAAATACCACCAATACTCCCATTATATTTTTTGACAGAAAAAAAGATATTCCGGGGATCAATACGGTGACTGTTGATGATTACCGTGGTGGATATATGGCGACCGAACACCTGATCAATGAAGGTTATAAAAATATCTGTCATTTTTCCGGAGATCAGAATCTTGAGATTTACCAGAACCGTCTGAATGGTTACAAACAGGCTTTGATCGACCATCAGTTTCAGGTAAAAGAAGAAAACATCATCTTCACAGGAAGTTCTATCGATGAAGGAATTGAAGCCATCAAAACTTTATGGGACAGAAAATCTATTCCGGATGCAATATTTTCTGCCAGTGATTTTGCAGCGTTAGGAGCTTGCCAGGAACTAAAAAAGCGAAAGATAAAAATACCACAGGAAGTTGCCGTGATCGGTTTTTCTAACGAACCTTTCACCCAATTCATGGAACTTCCAATGAGTTCGATTGATCAGACTCCTTTGTTAATGGGAAATATGGCCGGACAGGTTTTTATTGATCACGTAAAAGATAATTCTTCCGGAGTTTCTGTTGAGAAGAAAGTAGTTTTGACGCCGAAAATTTGTGTGAGGAAGTCTTCGAAGAGGAAATAGTTTTACCTTAAAACTTTTTAAATACCCTTTAAACCACCCCGTCTTTTTCCTTTCGGAAAAATCCACCCCTCCAAGGAAGGAGAATTATAGTCTGCATCAGAAAAACAAGACTTTAATTGAAATTAGAAAATGTAAGACAATTTTCAACAAAAATCTACCCATGAAAAATTCCCCTCCCATGGAGGGGTGGCGAAAATTCGAAAGAATTTTTGACGGGGTGGTTTGTTTTCGCAGGATTGTAGAATTTTTTTTTGCTGGTGCGGGATGATCGCACCTGTGTGGGTAATCATTTTAATTCGTTATTTAAATGATAACTACTCAACTTTCACTCTTCATTCTTCCAGGCGAAGCGACTCGCTTTCTGCGTTCAGGCGCTTTAAAATAACCGTACGTAAATGCGTTTCGTTGTTGTCGCCCCAAATTCCCAACTGCAAAATTACCGGAATAACGCTTTTACCTAATTCCGTAAGACTGTATTCTACTTTGGGTGGCACTACAGGATAAATTTTCTTGGTAATCAATTCATGCTCCTCCAGTTCTTTTAACTGAATATTCAAAACTCGTCTTGTGGCATCAGGGATTTTGCGCTGCAATTCACTCGGTCTTTGATGTCCCTGATCTATAAACCAGAGCAGACGTATTTTCCACTTGCCGTAAAACACTTCGCCGATCAGATCAAGACCGCAATTTAGGTTCGGAATTATTTTTCTCTCATACATACTGCAAAATTAAACCTATGTTCCGATTTGCACAATAGGGGAATAATTTATCCCTATCTGAATCGTAATTCCGTACTTGTATAAACTGCTTTTATACCCCAATTTTGTCCTATAAAAAAATTATAAAAATGGAACAATTTAATTTCAACAATGAGTTATCAGGCAAAATTGCTTTGGTAACAGGAGGTACAAAAGGAGCCGGAAAAGCTATTGCAGAAAGACTATTGCAAGCCGGTGCAACAGTAATCATTTCCGCAAGAAATGCACCGGAAGAAGAAAACAGCAGGCTGCATTTCATAGCTGCTGATTTGAGTACTTCGGAAGGAACACAGAAAGTAATCAGCGAAATAATGTCTGCGTATGGCCGACTGGATATTCTGATCAACAATCTTGGGTCTTCAACAACACCTGCCGGTGGCTTTAACGCATTATCTGATGAAGACTGGGAATCTACGTTCAATGCTAATTTATTTGCTCCGGTACGATTGGACAGAGGATTTTTGCCCCAAATGATTGAGCGAAAAAGTGGTGTTATTATCCACATTGCTTCCATTCAGGGCAAGCTTCCTTTATACGATTCTACTCTGCCTTACGCCGCTTCAAAAGCAGCATTGAGAAATTACAGTAAAAGTCTGTCGAATGAAGTAACTCCAAAAGGTGTTCGTGTTCTGGCAGTTTCACCAGGATGGATCAATACCTCAGCGTCTGAAGCATGGTTGGGCGAGATTGCAAGAAACGCAAACAGCACTGTAAAAGAGGCGCAGCAGGGCGTGATGGATGCATTGGGCGGAATTCCTTTTGGCAGACCTGCCGAACCGAGAGAGATCGCTGAATTTGTTGGTTTTCTTGTATCTCCAAGAGCCAGCTATTTAACAGGAACCGAATACGTCATCGACGGTGGTACCGTACCTACTATTTAATCATTTTAAAATACAATACAATGAAATCGAAGATTCACGAACACAATAAAAACAACATTAACCCAATGAGTAAATTACCAAACATCATCTCAGAATTAGTAAAGACCCAAAATGAATTTGACAGTGCTGCTTATGCAGATTGTTTCGCCGAAAATGCTCAGGTATTTGATGAAGGCAAAACACATAACGGAAAGGCAGAAATTGAAAAGTGGATCGACAAATCCAACAAGGACTATAAAGCCACCATGGAGCCTGTAGATTATGATGAAAAAGAAGATATATTATCGGCCAAAATTTCAGGATTATTTCCGGGCAGTCCATTAACTTTGAAATTTCATTTTAAAATTGATGACGGAAAAATTCAGTCCTTAAAAGTGACAGAGTAAAAATTCTGTATGAAACCCAATGTTTAATACGCAGGGCTGAAGTGAAATTTCAGCCCTTTTTTTCTTTAATCTTATTGAAACATTTACCAGTTTCAGCTCTGGCTGTTTTTAATATGAAACAATAATTCGAGGGGTAGGAATTACTGTGGTGCATAAGACACGATGTCGCGGATTTGCAATCCGTGACTTTTCATTAATAAAATTTTGTACTTTTAAATAAAAACACAGATGTCTACAAAATACAAAGCTTTAGATATCGATCAAGCTTACTTTATTACAATTACAACTGTAGGATGGGTTGATATATTTACAAGATTATCGCAAAAAATGGTCATTACAGATTCGTTGAAATATTGTCAAACCCATAAAGGCCTTTCCATTTTTGCCTACTGCCTGATGTCAAACCATCTGCATTTATTTTGTCGTGCAGACGGTACATACACAGTATCTGAAATCATGAGAGATTTTAAAAAATTTACTTCAAAAAAAATAATTGAAACTTTACAATCTGAACCTGAAAGCAGAAAAGAATGGATGCTACAATATTTTCAAAAATCATGTGAGCATTTGTCTAGAGAACAAAAGTTTAAAGTTTGGCAAGATGGCTACCATGCTGAAGAAGTTTTTTCAAATAAATGGATTAAGGAAAAGATAAATTATATTCATCAAAATCCCGTAAAACAGAAAATAGTGACAGAGCCCGAGCATTACTATTTCAGCAGTGCCAGAAATTATGCAGATTTAGATAATGCTTTAGATGTTTTTGTGGTTTTTATGGGGTGACTTCTTGTATGTTGTAGTCACGGATTGCAAATCCGCGACATCGGGTTAATACAATGGATATTTCTATAAAGGTTAAAGAAATACAGAATAGTATTTTGCAAGAAAATAATCCAATTGATTTAAATCACAAAATAAACTACAAATAAAACATCGATGTCGCAGAGAAATAAATGGGCACGAGCGGAACGCACGCTCTAGTGTGGGATGATTTTTGTGTGTCGTCGTCACGGATTGCAAATCCACGACATCGAATGGGAGGTTTTTTTGTTTTTCAGGTTAACTTATTTTTTATTTTAATTATTTTTAATTAGATTGTTTTTTGATTGGCACTATACTTTTATTCAACAAATATGTTCAATTTTAAACCACTATGGACAGAAAAATTCTATTAAATCAATTAGAATTAGCGTATTCTCCTTTAACGGCTTATGAATTCGCAGTTGTAAAGAATGACAAACTAATTGAAAGGGCTTTAGAAAAGTCAAGTTTATATGTTATTGCTCAAAGGCCTGCAATAACATTCGAAAACTTATATCCTGATAATAAAGACTTTAAATTAAATTTTGAAATACATCAGCAAGGGAACCCAAATATTTTAAAATGCGAACTTCCTTTTGACCAAGAAATATTTGGATTAATTGAAGAGGATAAAGTTGAAATTGCCATAAATTATCTTAATGATAATTTAGAAAAAGAAAATCCTTTTAATAACATTCATGGTTTTTCTTTAGTTAATATTAGAGATGATAAAAAAGAGTTTATCGTATGGTTTTCTCCTGAAAAACTATTGCAAAATTGGTGGAAAGGTTTAATTAATTGTACTATTGAAGGAGATTGGAATTCATATTTATCATATCATGTACATTATGTTGGAAAAGCTACTAAACAGAGTATTCTAAAAAGACTGACAGGCCATTCAACACTTCAAAATATACTTTCATTACAAACTCCAGTTACTGAAAAACAACTACCTGCAAATGAAATAGTAATTTTACCTTTTGAATTTCAAGATAATTTACAAATACAATCTTTTAATTCTATGTCTAATATAGAAGATATGGTTGATAGCTTTTTAGGTCACAATTATCCTGACCAAGAAAGAGTTTTTTTAGATGCAGAAAAAGCTTTGATAAAAGCTATAGAACCATCATATAATAGTGAAATGTTTAAAAAATATCCTATAAGTAAAGATGGATTATACTCAGATAATTATAATTCTATATCTTATACTTTCGTAGATCCTATTGTTCTAAAATATAATAGTGGAGAGATTAGAGGTGGATTATCTCATATTGGAGGTGATACGATTTTAATAAGTGACAATACGACCTTCGAATTAATTAAACACTAAAACCAGATATTGCGGATTTGCAATCCGTGACTTTCATCATAATTATTATAGGCACGAATTCCAAATCCGCACTATTACCCAAAAAGAAAATGCTCCCTACCGAAGCAAGAAGCATTTTCAACCCTAATATTTAATATAATTAACCCATTACAGAGAGACTCCTCGTCTCCATGGAATGAAATCATTCTGATTAAGAACGTCTGCCTTGGTTTTTACTGCGCCGCTGGCTACGTTGATGATGAGTTCCAGAAGTTCGTCTGCGGCTTCGGGAATTGTTTTTTCTCCGCTGATCACGGTACCTGCATTGAAATCAATAATGTCTGACATCTTTTCTGCCAAAACCGTGTTGGAAGAAATCTTCACAACCGGCGTAATAGGATTTCCCATCGGAGTTCCAAGACCTGTGGTGAAAAGTACGACTGTAGCACCTGAACCGACTAAAGCCGTTGTACATTCGGCATCATTTCCGGGAGTACACAGAAGATTCAGACCTGGTTTTGTGGCGTATTCTGTAAAATCGAGAACTTCCACGATGGGTGCTGCTCCGCCTTTTTTAGAGGCTCCTGCAGATTTCATGGCATCGGTAATTAAGCCATCCTTAATATTTCCGGGAGACGGATTCATATCAAATCCTGATCCTGCCGCAACCACAGAGGCTTCAAAATCTTTCATCAGTTTCAGGAACTTTACACCGTCTTCATCATTGATGCAACGGTTCACCAACTCCTGCTCTACTCCACACAATTCTGGGAACTCGGCCAACATGGTTGTTCCGCCAACTGCCACCATAATATCTGAAACCTCTCCCAAAACAGGGTTCGCAGAAATTCCTGAGAAACCGTCTGAGCCACCACATTCTAAACCAATGTTCAGTTTGGTAATGGAGGCTGGTTTTCTTTCTATTTCGTTGGCTTTTTTAATGCCTTCATAAGAATCTTTGATAACGCCGGTCAGCATTTCATCGATGGTTCCCGATTTTTGCTGTTCGTAAACCACAATCGGTTTTTTGTTATCCGGAGCCAATGCATGAATTGAATCCATAAAAATCTGTACCTGAAGATTCTGACATCCTAAGCTGAGAACGGTAGCTCCCGCAACATTCGGGTTGTTGACGTATCCTGCGAACAGTCTTCCCAACGCTTCAGCATCCTGACGAATCCCGCCACAACCGCCTTGGTGCGTGATGAATCTTGCATCAATATTTTTAAATATTCTTGTATCCGGTTCTTCTTCTTCCACCTCAACAGTTGCACCACCGTTCAATAAAGAACGCAATAATAATTGATGCTTGCTGGCTTTATCGTGAAGCAATTCTTTTTCAAAAATATCCTTCAGTGTTTCGATATTCTTGTTTTCGCAGAATACTAATGGGAAAAACAGCCAGATGTTTTCTGTACCCACCTGTCCGTCTTCACGGTGGTAACCCATAAAAGTACGGTCTTTCCATTTGTCAACATTGGGTGGAGTCCATCCCAAAGTTCCGGTTTTCCCGACCACTTTTGCACTTTGGTGCTTTACGTTTTCAGTCGTAATCACTTCGCCCTGTCTGATAGATTGGTTGGCTTTTCCAACGATTACACCATACATCAAAATATGGTCGCCATCCTCAAAATTTACAGCAGCGAATTTATGTTTTGCTTTAATATCTTTAAGAATCGTATAATCTGTACCGTCTAAATGTACCGATTCTCCGGCAGGCAAATCCATCAACGCTACAATAACGTTGTCTTTGGGATTTACTTTCAGTACTTTCTTTTGCATGATTTTTTTAAGAATAAAATTGAATAAAATTTTTGTAGGCAGTTTCCATATCATTGTGGTCGATTTCGTACAATGCTTTTGCCACTGCGGCTTTCAGACCTTCAACCTGAGTAAGGTCGGTATCCCAGAACAATTTTTCGCTCAATGCCTGTTCTGAAATGACTTCATAATCTTCGTTTTTCCAGATTTCTTTGAATCTGTTCACGATGGCTTCTTCATCATTCAAAGGAAGAGATTTTTCACCAAAACTTCCCTGATAGAATCTGATTAAACTTGCCAGAGAGAACGTTAAATTTAACGGAAGTTTGTTATTTCTTTCAACATACGTCAGTAAACTCGGAATGACTCTCACTTTAAATTTAGATACAAAATATAAAGCGATGCTTGCCAAATGATGCTTGATGAACGGATTTCTGAATCTGTCGAAAACTTCTTCGGAAAATTCTTTCAATTCAGTTTCATCTAAACCTAAAGTCTGGTTGACTTCGTTAAAAATTGTTTCATTTAAAAAAGTTCCGATAAACTGGTCATCAATCGCTTCTTTTACGATTTCTTTTCCTGCTAAAATTGCCGGAGCTAACATCAATGTATGTCCGCCATTCAGAATTCTTACTTTTCTTAAACGGTATGGCTGAATATCATCCACCACCAAGATCTGTTCATTGATCTGATCGAAAGGAATTCTCTGTTTTAAATCTTCACCTCCCTGAATCACCCATAAAAGGAACGTTTCAGAAACCACCATCATCGGATCTTCATAATCCAGCTGGTCTTCATAAGTTGCCGCATCATCTTTCGGATAACCCGGGACAATTCTGTCTACCAATGTATTGTGGAAGTGATTGCTTTGTTCAATCCATTGCGCAAAATCTTCGTCTAAATTCCAAAGTTGGGCATATTTTAAAATAATATTTTTTAAAACAAAAGCATTATCTTCAATCAGTTCGCAAGGGATAATTCTCAAACCTTTATCGGTCGCTCCATTGAAATGTCTGAATCTTTCATAAAGTAAAACCGCCACTTTCGCCGGGAAATTTTTGTGCGGACCTTCGTAAGTATTTTCAGCTTCGTCGTAAGCAATTCCGGTTTCGGTAGTATTTGAAAAAACAAATTCAAGTTCTTCTTCTTTTGCTAATTCTAAGAAACTGTTGTAATCTGTGTAAGGATTTACTGACTTCTGAATCGCCGATATCACATATTTTTCATCGATGATTTCACCTTTTTTAATTCCTCTTGAAAATAAAGTATACAAATTCCCCTGTTCTTCAAGTTTGTGAACTGAACCGTTTGGCGTAGGCTGTACGTTGACAATTCCTGCGTTGAAATCTGCTTCTTTATTAAGTTTATCTATCACATAATCTGTAAATCCTCGCATGAAGTTTCCTCCGCCGAACTGTACGATTTTGACTGGTAGTTTTGTATCTAATCCGCTGTTTTGACGGTTTAACTGTTGTTTTGTCTGATTTTCCATCTTCTTGTTGATGATTTTTTTAACGCAAAGTCCGCAAAGATTTTTTTGGACAAAATGCTGTATATTTTTAAGTTCGCAAAGGCGTTCTACTTAGCGAAGAACTCCATGTTTTTATTTGGACTGTTAAGAGTCTGCTTAAAATTCATCAAAATTAATTTACCCCGACCCTAAAGTGAGTTAATTTGATGAAATTTTCAAGGCATTTTCCGCCCTTTAGGGTTTGGGGAAAAGAAAAATGCTTTGAAAATTTTAGTTTTTTAAATCTTAAATTTATTTACTGATCACTTTATATTTTGGAACCAATGTTTTCATTACTACCCATGCAATCAAATAAGCGACTGCACAGATTGAGAAAATAATCATGTATCCTTTGTCGATACCATCTGAAACTACTGCTCCTGATTTTTCTAATTGTTTGAAAAAATCATCCGGTAAACGGTCATTGATATACTGAGGATATTTTTCCAGCAAAGGAACTCCATCAACGGTCGACCAGGCTTTGTGAGCGTGGTCAAATAAAACTCCGGAAGATTTATTAATGATAAAAGAACCGATTCCTCCAGCCATTCCGCCAATTCCTGTGATGGTTGCAATGGCTTTTTTAGGGAACATGTCGCCTACTGTTGAGAAAATATTTGCCGACCAAGCCTGATGAGCCGCTCCTGCAATCCCGATAATTAAAACCGGAATCCAATACGTTGCTTTTCCTAAAGGTTGTGCTAAAAGTGCTAACAAAGGGAAAAATGCGAAAATCAACATCGCTTTCATTCTTCCGTTATAAGCGTTCATTCCTTTCTTTTCAACAAAATATTTTGGAAGCCATCCACCAATAATTGACAATAAAGTAATCATGTATAATACAAATAACGGCAATGCACTTTCTGTGGAATCCATTCCGTAGACTGAACTTAAATAAGCCGGAGTCCAGAATAAAAAGAACCACCAAACGCCGTCTGTCATAAACTTACCGAAAGCAAAAGCCCAAGTCTGTCTGTAGCTGAAACATTCTTTGAACGTAAAAACTTTTTCAGGAACTGAAGTATCTTCGTTGGGAAGATCATCCTGATCCTGGTTGATATATGTTAATTCTTCTCCATTGACTCTCTTATGCAAATGCGGCTTTTTGTAAACAAATACCCAAAGTCCCATCCAGACAAATCCTAAAGCACCAATAATGATAAATGCCCATTCCCAGCCCATTGATCTTGCAATAAACGGAATCGTAAGCGGCGCAGCCAAAGCTCCGACTGTTGCTCCTGCATTCCATATACTCGTAGAAAATGCTCTGTCTTTTTTAGGGAAGTATTCTGCAGTTGTTTTGATCGCCGCCGGAAAATTTCCTGCTTCACCAATTGCCAGTACGAAACGCGCAAAAACAAATAAAGTTACACTCGTACTGATGATTGCAGATGTGTTGGAAACCGTACCGATTAATTCTTTAGAACCATGAAAACCGGCTGCCCATTCTCCGGTAAGGATTCCTGAAGTTGCGATTCCACAAAACGCATGTAAAACTGCACCCACAGACCAAACTCCGATTGCCCAAAGGAAACCTTTTTTGGTATCCATCCAGTCAACAAATTTTCCTGCGAATAACATTCCCACTGCATAAAAAATAGAAAATAATGCGGTGATGTTTCCGTAATCGTTGTTATTCCAGTGAAATTCTGGTGCGATGAAGTCTTTCCACGTCAAAGATAAAACCTGACGGTCCAGATAATTGATTGTGGTGGCAAGAAATAACAGCAGACAGATCGTCCATCTGTATTGTGTCGGCTTAAGAGATTTAACTGAACTCATAGTCAATTTATTTATTTTAAAGTCTGAATAATATCCAGCACTTTTTTGGTTTCACTTTCTATTGTCGCATAGTCTTTTGCAAGCATCAATTCTTTGCTTACCAACTTGCTTCCCATTCCTACTGCAGAAACTCCTGCTTTGAACCAGCTGTCAATGCTTTCTTTGGTGGTATCAACACCTCCTGTCGGCATAAATTTCAGATTCGGGAAAACATCTTTAATGGCACTCATAAATCCCGGTCCCAAAGCATTACCGGGGAATAATTTAATAAAAGTTACGCCTGCGGTTTCAGCAGCGATAATTTCTGTAGGAGTCATACAACCCGGACAGTACAATAAGTCTTTTGGAATTAAAAATGCTGCAACTTCTGCCACAAAACCCGGACTGATAAAGAAATCTGCACTTGCTTTGTAATATTCTTCAGCTTGTTTTACATTTTTGATGGTCCCGATTCCGAGAAGCATTTCAGGCATTTCGGCATTACGAACTTCTACCATTTTTGTGAAATTACTCAACGCAGCTTCTCCACGGCTTGTATATTCTACCGCACGGATCCCGGCTTTGTAAAGCGATCTCAATATTTCTAAAGTTACCGTCTCATCAGCATTGTAATAAAGAGGCAAAGCTCCCTGATTGATGATGGTGTTTGTAACCAATTGAATTTTTGTCATTTTTGTTGAATTATTTTGTTAAAATAATCTTTGATGGAGTTTTATCCATCCTTTGGTATGCTGTAACTTCAACACTTCCTTTTTTTATCGCAAAGGGCGCAAAGATTTTCTTTTTAAAACTTGATGTATATTTTTAAGTTCACAAAGGCGTTTGACTCAGCGAAGTCCGCAATGTTTTGTTTAAGCAATGAGCCAATTACCAAAAGCTAACAGCAAAAACTATCTTTTGATGCGCCCTCCGGAATTTCCGTTCATTACTTCTTCAATATCTTCAGCGCTGCAATAATTGATATCCCCTAAAATGGTGTGCTTTATTGCACAGGCTGCATTGGCAAAATTTAAAGCTTTTTCGTCATCGAAATTTAATAAACCATAAATCAAACCTGCTGCAAACGCATCACCTGTTCCGATCCTGTCGACAACATTGTCTATTTCTAAAAATTTAGTTTCAAAATACTTTCCTTCAACCAAAGCTCTTCCCTGCGTTTGCTGAGAACTCGCTGTAACCCCGATTCTTATTTTATCGAAAATTTTATGAATAGAAGGACATTGTTTTTTTAATTCTTCACAAGCTTCCATGAAACCATGCTGATCTGATGAAAACTGAGTTCCCAAAATTTCATTAATCTCATTTACCCCACCGATGAAAATCGTTGAATAAGAAACCAATTCTTTTAAAACTTCATTTCCTTTTTTGCCATATTTCCAAAGGTTGGAACGGTATGCAGGATCTGTTGTCACTTCAATTCCCATTTCACGGGCTGTCAGTAAACCTTCTTTCAAAGTTTTGTAAGCACCCTCAGAAATTCCCGGACTGATGCCTGTCCAGTGGAAATATTGACAACCTTCCAGAGCTTTTTTCCAGTCTATCTGTTCGGGTTTAATGTTGGCAAAAGAACCGTTCAGTCTGTTGTAAGCAATTCTGCTTGCACGGACGGATGCACCTACTTCGAGGAAATATAACCCTAAAGGATGTTCATTTTTATGAATGAAAGTCGTATCAATCCCAAAACTTTTGATGAAAGACAATGCAGATTCTCCCACAAAATCGTCAGAAACATTGCTGATGTGCGTCACATCGCAACCCATTGTCGCCAATGAAGAAGCTACGTTGAGCTCAGTTCCGCCGAAAAAGAATTCCATTTCGTGACTCTGTTTCATTGTTTTGTTTCCGGGAGGTGAAAGCCTCATGATTACTTCACCGAAAGTGACTATTTTATTATTCATTTTCTTAATTTAAATAGACTTTATTCTATTTTTAATTTTGACATTTCTTTTTGGAATCACAAAAGCACAAAGGTTTTTTAAGTTTAATATTTTTTAAGACATAAAACACTTCGACAAGCTCAGTGTGACATTCCTAATACCAACTGTTCATTTCAACGCTGTCATGCTGAGCTTGTCGAGGCATTTCGCGAGTTCCTATTTTAATTATTTAAAAATCGAAATAATTTTTAGCATTATGATAACAAATGTCGGAAATGGTTTTTCCAATGAGTGCCATATCATCAGGTAATTCGCCGTTTTTCATTTCTTCTCCGAAAAGATTACACAATACTCTTCTGAAGTATTCGTGTCTCGGATAAGATAAGAAACTTCTGGAATCTGTCAACATTCCAACGAAACAGCTGATTAATCCCATATTTGAAAGGGCATTCATCTGCTTAATCATTCCATCTTTTTGATCCAAAAACCACCATCCTGAACCGAACTGCACCTTTCCTTTGATACTTCCGTCATTGAAATTCCCGATCATTGTAGCGAAAATTTCGTTGTCGGCAGGATTTAAGTTATATAGAATTGTTTTGGTTAATTTATCTTTTCCGTCTAAAGCGTTTAATAATTTAGACAAAGTTTCAGCCTGTACGAAGTCACCGATAGAATCCCATCCTGTATCCGGACCCAAAATTCTGTGCATTCTTTCGTTGTTGTTTCTCAAAGCTCCCAAGTGGAACTGCTGAACCCATCCAAATTGATGATATGTCTCGCCTAAGAATAATAAAATGGCAGTTTTGAACTGATTGACCTGCTTTTCAGCAATTACTTTTCCTGAAATTTTATCATTGAAAATGGCGCTTACTTCTTCTTCGGAAGCTTCCTCGAACGAAATATTGTTCAGTCCGTGGTCGCACAGTCTGCATCCGTTTTCATGGAAATACTCTACTCTTTTTAGTAAAGCATCGCACAAAGTCTGGTAAGAATTGATCTCAATTCCTGCTGATTCGCCTAATTTAGAAATATAATCTGCGAAGTTGTGATTTTCAATTAAAATTGCCTTATCAGGACGGAAAGCTGTACTTACTTTAATACTGAAATCACTTTTCGCCAAATCCTGATGGTAGTTTAAAACATCAATCGGATCTTCTGTTGTACATAAAGATTCTACGTTCATCATTTTCAGCAAACCTCTTGTCGACTTTTCAGGAGTCTGAAGCTGTGATGTGATGTTGTCGTAAATATCTGAAGCGTTTTTTTCGTTTAATAATTCATCAATACCGAAATAACGCTTTAATTCTAAATGCGTCCAGTGGTACAAAGGATTTCTCAACGTGTAAGGAACCGTTTTGGCCCAGGCTTCGAATTTTTCTTTGTCTGAAGCATCGCCAGTGATGAATTTTTCGTTCACTCCCATCGTACGCATTGCACGCCATTTGTAATGATCGCCCGCAATCCAAACTTTAGAAATATTTTCGAAAACCGTATCTTCAGCGATATCTTTTGGAATCAAATGATTATGATAATCGATGATCGGCTGCTTTTCTGCAAAATTGAAGTATAGTTCTTCTGCGTATTTATTTTGTAATAAAAAGTTATCTGTAATAAAAGATTTCATTTCTGTAAAATTCTTGTGTTATTCATTAGCAGGTTTCCCGATGGTCGCCAAAATACCTCCATCCACATAAATAATGTGTCCGTTGATAAATCTGCTTGCATCTGAAGCTAAGAAAATAGCTGTACCTGCAAGATCTTCGGGATTTCCCCATCTGCCTTCCGGAGTTCTGCTGATGATAAAATCGTTAAACGGATGCCCGTCTACTCTGATTGGTTCTGTTTGGGTTGTCGCAAAATATCCCGGGCCAATACCGTTTACCTGAATATTGTGTTTTGCCCATTCTGTTGCTAAATTTTTAGTCAGCATTTTAAGTCCGCCTTTTGCAGAAGCATACGCTACTACATTGTCACGGCCAAGCTCACTCATCATAGAGCAAATATTGATGATTTTACCGGATTGTCTTTTGATCATGTGTTTCCCAACCAGTTGAGACATGATGAAAGAACCGGTAAGATCTACATCGATTACTTTTCTAAAGTCTTCCACCTCCATCTCAATAGCCGGAACACGTTTGATGATTCCTGCATTATTAACCAAGATGTCTATTTTTCCATGCGTTGCAAGCATTAATGCTACTTTCTGAGCGGCTTCACGCTCGTCTGTCACATCAAAAAGATAACCTGTAGCATTATATCCTTTACTGCGATAATATTCTAATGCTTCTTCTAATTTTGAAGGAGTCGTACTTGTGATTGCCAATTCAGCACCTGCAGAGGCAAGACCTTCAGCCATTGCCATTCCTAATCCGTGAGTACCGCCTGTTACAACAGCTACTTTTCCGGATAAATCGAATAAATTCATGTAGAAAAAATTACTTTAATTCGTTAGTTTTAACAGCGTCCATGTCGCCATAATCCATATTTTCTCCTGCCATTCCCCAGATAAAAGTGTAGTTGGAAGTACCAACTCCTGAGTGAATAGACCATTCCGGAGACAAGACAGCTTCATTGTTTTTCATAAAGATATGACGGGTTTCATTCGGCTGTCCAAGAAAATGACTTAACGCTTGTCCTTCTTCAAGATCAAAATAAAAATAAGCTTCCATTCTTCGGGTATGTGTGTGAGAAGGCATCGTGTTCCAAACACTTCCTTCGTGCAGCTCGGTCATTCCCATTTGTAGCTGACAGGTTTCCAAAACGCTGTTGACGATCAGTTTGTTAATGGTACGTCTGTTGGCGTATTTTGTTTCACCTAATTCTACGATTTCGGCCTCACTTTTAGTAATTTTCTTTGTAGGGAAAGTGTGATGCGCAGGTGCAGAATTGAAATAGAATAAAGTCTGACCTTCATTTCCGTTTTCAAAAACAACCTCTTTTGCCCCTTTTCCGATGTATAAAGCTTCTTTATTTCCAAGTTCGAAAACTTCTCCGTCAACGGTTACCTTTCCGGCAGCGCCAACGTTGATGATTCCCAATTCTCTTCTGTCTAAGAAGTTTTCTGCCTTCAGATCATCAGTAGGTTCCAGTTTCAACGCACTTGTTACAGGCATTGCACCCCCTACGATCATTCTGTCGTACATAGAATACACTACATTGATTTGATCTTCATTAAATAAATCATTGATAAGAAACTCCCTTCTCAAGTCTTCAGTTGTATATTTTTTTACATCTTCAGGATGATGGGCGTATCGAAATTCTGATTTTGTCATACTCTAGATTTTAAACTTAAATTATGGTTTCTAAAAAACCTTTTAAACATTGTGTAATCGATTGCATTAAATTACACTGAATTGTACAGAAATACTTGTCGATAAATATATAGATAATATGTATTCCGTTAACAAAAAATTCATTTAAATTTTTATTAAACTGATTTTCAAGTCAATAAAATTAATATTTTAAAAATTTTCAGGAAGTTTTAAGAATGTACAGCTCGAATTTTTAACGAAATTGAGTAGTAAAGCTTAAAGAAATAAAAATCATGCCACAAAAAACGATTCTGATTGCTGTTATATAATATATATAATGATATTTCAAAAAAAATAAAACAAGAATGTTAAATTATGGCAATTTGGCAACAATTAGAAAATACACATTTTATTCTACTCTTGAAAACTGATAAAAATCACATAATTTTTCAATAAACCATCCCTGAGTGTCTGTTTCGGGAATTTTTTTGTACAAAAAATCTCATTTTTTAATTAAAAATGTTGGATTTATATGTGAAAAATGATTCATTTTTTAATTTTTTTTATCATTCAAACACATACAAACAAAATTCATAAAATATTAAAAATCAATTGTTTAATAAAAATTACACCTTAATAATTTAATAATTTTAACAAATTAGACACTTTCAATTCATAAAAAAATAATATTTTATGCTTTGTGTATTGGAAAATAATATTAGTTTAGAAGCCACAGATAATTATCTGTTGTAAAAATTACGCAATCGATTGCACAAGAATAGCGTAAAACATAAAAACAGACAGAAGTACTTAAAAATCCACAAAAACTAATTGGAAAGATAACCTTTCCAACCCACATTAAACTATATAAGGATATAATAATGAATAAGAAAGTACATTCAATAAAGTGGTTATATTTAACTGTTTTTTTACTTCCGGTACTTGGCTTTGCGCAGGAGAAGGATAAAGAAAAAGAAACCAACATTGACGAAGTTGTTTTAGTTGGTTACACTAAGGTTTCTAAAAAAGATGTAACCAATGCGGTATCATCTGTAAAAGCCGAAGCTATTAAAGATATGCCATCAAACAACGCAGCAGAAGCAATACAGGGAAGATTGGCCGGAGTACGGGTTTCGCTAAGTGAAGGCTCACCGGGTGCTGATGTTGATATCGTAATAAGGGGTGGTAACTCCATTACGGGCAGTAATGCACCTCTCTATATCGTAGACGGAGTGCAGATGGATAACGCCTTATCTATTTTATCCCCAAAAGAAATTGAATCTATTGAAGTTCTGAAAGACGCATCATCCACCAATATCTATGGAGCACGAGGAGCTAACGGAGTAGTTTTGATTACAACAAAAGGAGGTCGTAAAAAAGCAAAAACATCGATTAATTATAACGGATTTTTGGGAGTAAGAAAAATACAAAATACGATTGATGTATTGGATCCTTACCAGTATGTTCTTTATCAATACGAATTGTACAACAAAGCTGGCGTGCAGACAGATATTGATGCTTTTAAGACAAGATACGGTACGTACGACCAACTGGGGAAATATAAAGACATCAAAAAAAGAGACTGGCAGGATGAAGTTTTCGGCAGAGAAGCTTTTAACTTTACTCATAATGTAGGAGTTACGGGTGGATCTGAGAATTCTGCTTTCTCATTAACTCTCAATAATGTACAGGAAGATGGTATTATGATTGGTTCCGGTTTCAAAAGAAACATGGCTAATTTTAAATATGACTATGACATTTCAAAGAAATTAAGTATCGGTCTGAATACCAGATACAGCAGACAGACAATTTATGGTGCAGGAACGTCATCTACAGGCTCTCAAAGTTCTAACAGACTAAGAAATGCTGTAAGATATCAGCCATTTGAGGGAGGTTCTACCGTAAACGTGGATGAGTTTGACCCATTATTTGCAGATCAGACAAATCTTGTTAATCCAGTGTTATTAGCTAATAACGAAGTTAGAGAAAACAGCAGAAATGACTTGTTGCTTAATGGAACGATAGAATATAAATTCAACAAAAATTTCACCTTCAGAAGTGTTATTGGTTATGTGCAGAGAGATGAGTCTGTTAATCAGTTTTCCGGGACGATCACAAGCCTTGCAAGACAAAACAATGATCAACCTGTTGTTTTCCTAAGTAAAGCTCAAACAAGAAGAATTACGAATACCAATACTATAAATTTTAAAAAGACATTTGGAAAGCATAAGCTGGACTTATTAGCAGGACAGGAAATTGTAAAAACAGATGGAGAATCATTGACAATGAATATCAAATGGTTTCCAAAATCGATAAGTGCTGAAGAGGCATTTGCCAACATTCAGTCTGCTTCACCTCCATCGGGATTGGTACAGGATGCTCCAAGAGCAGGAAGAGTACCTGATCGATTAGCGTCCTTTTTTGGTAGAGCCAACTACATTTATAATAACAAATATATCTTTACCGCTTCGATGAGAGCAGACGGCTCCAGTGTATTCGGACCAGGAAACAAATGGGGATACTTTCCTGCTGCTTCTGTAGCATGGAAAATCGCTGAAGAAAATTTCTTAAAGGACAGTAGAACAATCAGTGAGTTAAAGCTTCGTGCAGGATACGGTTTATCCGGAAACAACAGAATCGGTTCTTTCTTATATGATACATTTTTTACTACCTCATCTGATTACGGATATGCTTTCGGAACCAATGTAACTCCCGGTGCTACTACCGGAAATATTCTGGCTAATAAAGGTGTAAAATGGGAATCGGCAACATCCAAAAATATCGGTTTAGACTTTGGTTTATTTAATGGAAGAGTTTATGGTAATATTGATTATTATCAGACCGATACAAAAGATTTATTGCTTTTAGCTAAAATTCCTCAAACCACAGGATATGAGTTTCAATACCAAAACTCTGGAAGTACTACCAATAAAGGAATTGAATTCACTGTTGGAAGTACAATCATCGACAAAGAAAACTTCACCTGGAAAATTGATGCCAATATATCATCTAACGAAAACACAATCAAAAGCTTAGGAAACAATGCATCTGCAAGTGCCAATTATTATCTGTATCCTTCTGGGTGGCAGAATAATTTAAATGACTTCTTGGTACAGGTAGGCAAACCGGTAGGTACTTATTGGGGCTATGTTACAGCAGGAAGATATGAGTTAAGCGACTTTGATTATAATGCAGCAACACAAGTTTACACATTGAAAGCAGGTGTCCCAAGTGCTGCCTCTGCTGCAAACGGAGCAAGAGCAATACAGCCGGGAGATCTTAAACTTCAGGATTTGAATGGTGACGGTGCTATTGATAACAATGACATGACTGATTTAGGAAATGCTCAACCTAAATTCTATGGAGGATTTAATCAGACTTTCCGTTACAAAAACTGGGATATGAGTTTAATGTTTAATTTTTCTGTCGGAAATAAAGTATACAATGCCAATAAACTTGAATATTCTACCCAGTATCTATACAGAGACAACAATATGTTGGCAGAAGTAGCAGACAGATGGAGATGGTTTGATGATAACGGTGTTAAAGTAAATGATCCTACGGCTTTAGCAGCATTAAATGCAAATACTACAGGATGGACACCTCCAGCTGGAGCATACTTCTTACATTCGTACGGTATTGAAGACGGATCTTTCTTAAGATTAAACAACTTAACACTGGGTTATTCACTTGGAAAAGACTTTACCAAGCAGCTTGGTCTTTCAAATTTCAGAATGTATTTCACGATGAACAACGTATTTACCATCACAGGATATTCTGGATATGATCCTGAGGCAAATACAAGAAGAAACCCTTTAACACCTGGTGTAGATTATGCTGCATATCCACGAAGCAGATTTATCTTATCAGGAATTGATATCACTTTTTAAACCTAA
Organism: Chryseobacterium sp. AC405b; assembly: GCF_979258685.1. NCBI lineage: Bacteria > Pseudomonadati > Bacteroidota > Flavobacteriia > Flavobacteriales > Weeksellaceae > Chryseobacterium > Chryseobacterium sp. AC405b. The sequence continues at coordinate 1,727,920 of NZ_OZ409877.1, read as the reverse complement.
TATTATGAAAAAATATAAATATCTAAAGCTTTTATTTTCTGTTGCGGGAGTTTTAACTCTAAGCTCTTGCAGTGACTATCTTGAGGTAGAAAGTTTATCCAATACAGCAGAACAACAACAGTTTGACTCTGCTTCAGATACATTTTCTGCATTAGTCGGTGTTTACAACAGTACCATGGGAGATAATACCTATGGTCAAAGAATGAATCTTATCCTTACACAGTCTGGTGATGACTTTAGAACTTCAGGCGATTACAATGCCAATGACAGAAGAGGTATCAGCTGTTTCGGAGCAATTCCTACAAATACAGAACTTCTCAGACCGTTCTTAGATACCTATGCCGGGATTGAAAGAGCAAATCTTGTTATTAAAAACATTCCGATTTCACCGGTTTACAAAACAGGATCTGAAGCAGATAAAAAGCTAATGGATCGTTATTTGGGGGAAGCTTTAACGCTAAGAGCCCATTTCTATCATGATTTGATTAAAAATTGGGGTGATGTGCCTTTTCAGGATGTACCTTCTGCTGATCTTCCTTCGCTGTATCTTCAAAAAACAGACAGAGATGTTATATACGACAAGATGCTTGACGATTTACTGAAAGCAGAAAGCTTAGTTCCATGGAAATCTGAAGCAGGTACTACCGCACAAAGAATTTCCAAGGGAGCGGTAAAAGGTTTAAGAGCAAGAATCGCTTTAGCCCGTGCAGGATATTCTTTAAGAAGAAATCCTCAACTAATGATGCAGGGTTCAAATCCTCAAAAATACTATCAGATTGCTTACGATGAGTGTAAATCTATTATGACTTCCGGTCAACATGGTTTAAATCCAAGTTACGAAGGGATGTTCAGAAATTTACATACCAACACACAGGATGCTACCAATGAAGTGATTTATGCAATCGGAGCTTTCGGAGGAAACTCCAGAACTGACAGTAAAATTGGTTATTACAATGGGTTGAGACATGATGATACAGACTGGAAATCTTCAGGAGGTATCAATGCAATACCTGTATATTTTTATGAATTTACAAAATTCGATTTAAGAAGAGATGTTAACGTTGCCATCTACAGAGTAAGTACTACAAAACAGGAAGATCTTCAAACATCCGTCAATTGGAATGACGGAAAGTTCAGAAAATCATGGACAAGTATTAGCGGAACATCCCAAAATCTTGGAATTGACTGGCCTTTACTCAGATATGCTGACATTCTTTTAATGTTTGCTGAAGCTGATAACGAATTAAACAACGGTCCTTCTCAGGAAGCTATCAATGCCGTTTTATCGGTAAGACAAAGAGCTTATGCCGGTAATTTGGGACAAGTGGGAACAATTCCTACAGACAAAACAGGTTTTTTCAATTATATTGTAAAAGAAAGATCACTGGAATTTGGTGGAGAAGGTCTTAGAAAGTACGACCTGATCCGTTGGAACTTGCTGGAAACTAAAATCAACGAAACAAGACAAAAACTTACCCAATTCATGAACGGTACGGGTATTTATGCTAACGTTCCGGAATATATCTTCTATAAAAAACCTGCGTCTACAATCGTTAACTATGTTCCTTCAAAAACCGCGCAGCAAAACGTTTTAGATATCGATTTTTATACAACCGGCGGCGTTGCTAAAGCTGATATTTTCTACAGCCCTAATCAATCAGTTGCTACCCCTTCGGGTTATACAAAGGTTAACTGGAGACTTGCAGTAACACAACCATACATCAGTGGAGATCCTGTAAAAAGTTATGCACATTTCTTTCAGCCAAATAAAAAAGAATTGCTGCCAATTGCACTAGACGTTATCAACTCTAACTACAATCTTACACAAGATTACGGTTATTAGAACAAAGATACATTCATATTAATTTTGATACAGACTTTCTCCTTCATTGGAGCAAAGTCTGTATTTTCCTAATGAAATTTAATCTATGAAGATTTCAAGTTTTAACAGAAAAATAAAATTTTTATCCCTGTTATCAGCAGTTGTAATCAGTATTCTTTCTTTCAAGGTTGATGATGATAAAACCATCATTGTTTCGAAAGACGGAAAAGGTGATTTCACTAACATTCAGCAGGCAATAAATTCTGTTCAAGATGGAAAAACACTAAGAACAAAAATCATTGTAAAACCCGGAACCTACAGAGAAAAGATCACAGTATCTGCTACAAAAAGCCCCATAAGTTTAATGGGAGAAAATGCAGAAAGCACCATTTTAGTGTACGGCGACCACGCTTCAAAACAGGATGCTGAAGGTAAAAACATCGGCACAACAGGTTCGTCAACTATTTTTATTTTCTCAAATAATTTTTCAGCTAAAAATATCACCTTTCAGAACGATGCAGGTCCCGTTGGACAGGCAGTTGCAGTTTTGACAACAGGTGACAAAATATCTTTTGAAAACTGTAGATTTTTAGGATTTCAGGATACACTTTATACAAAAGGAACTCAGGATAATCCTGATAAAAGCAAAACTTCACGAAATTATTTTAAAAACTGCTATATCGAAGGAACTACCGACTATATTTTCGGAGCTGGAACTGCCGTTTTTGAAAATTGCACAATTTATTCTAAAAAAAATGCGTCTTATATTACCGCTGCATCTACTCCACAGGGAAATGAGTTTGGTTATGTATTTTTTAACTGTACTTTAACAGGTGATGCCGAACCAAATTCCGTATATTTGGGAAGACCTTGGAGGCCATTTGCAAAAACAGTTTATATCAACTGTGCAATCGATTCCACAATAAAAAAAGAAGGTTGGCATAATTGGTCAAAACCAGAAGCTGAACAGACTACTTTCTATGCAGAATACAAATCTCAAGGAGTTGGAGCTGATGTTTCAAAAAGAGTTTCCTGGTCGCATCAATTAACAAAAAAGCAAAGCAAGAAATATAAGGCAAAAAATATTTTAAAAGGAAATGATAATTGGAATTTTAAAGAAAGTTTAAAATAACAACCATAACCTTCACCTAATTTTTTAAATGAAATTAAATCTTAAAAATATAATCTCTTACGCAGGAATTCTAATAAGTCTCTCGGCAACCCTTTCCGCACAGGAAAAGGTTATAAGTTTTCCGGGTGCAGAAGGTTTTGGGAGATATACGACAGGCGGAAGAGGCGGAAAAGTTTTTATAGTAACCAAAATAAATGATGATGGATCTGAAGGAACTTTAAGATTTGCCTTAAACCAGGAAGTAACCGAGATATATCATTTTTAAAATTGCCGGAACTATTTTTCTTGAATCTCCATTAAAAATAAAAGAAGGCAACGTTACTATTGCCGGACAAACTGCTCCCGGAGACGGAATTACCGTTGCCAATTACGAAACTTTTGTAGCAGCAGATAATGTCATCATCCGTTACATAAGATTCAGAATGGGTGACAACAAAAAGTTTGAAGGTGATGCTTTTGGGGCACGATTTATCAAAAATCTGATGGTCGATCATTGTTCAATGAGTTGGTCAACAGACGAAACGGTTTCAATGTACGTTAATGAAAACACCACGCTGCAATGGTGTTTGATTGCAGAAAGTCTGAGAAATTCTGCCCATCAGAAAGGCGCTCACGGATATGGCGGAATTGCTGGTGGTAAATCTGCATCTTTTCATCATAATCTGTATGCCAATCACGATAGCAGAAATCCGAGATTGGGAGAATATGCAGGAAGTAAATTTGCACTGACTGATTTGACGGATTTTAGAAACAATGTAATCTATAATTGGGGACACAACAGCATCTATGGTGGAGAAGGAATGAATGTAAACCTCATCAACAATTACTACAAACCCGGTCCCGCTACAATGAACAAGAAAAGAATTGTTGCTATCGATAAAAATGAAAAACCTGAAACTGAAGTTTACAATATCTGGGGGAAATATTACATCAACGGAAATGTAGTTGAAGGAAGTCCGGAAGTCACAAAAGACAACTGGAATTTAGGCGTTTTTAATCAAATGAAAACTTCATACAATCTAACAGATTCAGATAAAAATTCTATCAAAATCAATCATCCACACGATATTCAGAATAATATTAGAACACATTCTCCAAAAGAAGCTTACGAAAAAATATTAAAAATCGGCGGAGCGAGTTTAGTGAGAGACGCTGTAGATACAAGAATTGTAAAAAATGTAAAAAACGGAACTTTTTCTCATCAAGGTTCGCTCGGAAGCAACAACGGAATCATCGATTCGCAGGAAGATGTAGGAGGATTTCCCGATTTGAAATCAGGAAAAATTCTTTTAGATTCAGACAATGACGGAATGCCCGATGAATGGGAAATCAAAAATAATCTTGACCCGAAAACTACCAGTACCAACGGAAAAGATTTAGATAAAAATTATGATAATATTGAGGTGTATATGAATAGCCTCGTTAAAAAAATAACCGATCATCAATGATACTCACTTAACTTTCAGACCAATCAAATGATCCAAATTAAAAAATAATGTCAGTACAAATAACATCAAACGTATTCAGAATATTTTTAGCGGCAGCCGTTTTCGCCGGCGGTTCCTCTTTCGCACAGAAAAATGTGATCGAAAAAATCCGTAAAAATCCAAAAGCTCCTTTTTCTTACGCTGAATTATCCGTAAAAGAAGGCGGAAAATGGCAGGAAAACGAATATATCGGAGGAAGTTTTAAAAACGTTAATGAATTAACACTTCCCGCAGAACATACTGACCATTCCTACTACATCCGATATGAAGGAATCGGTTTAGAAAACAATCAAATCGGCTACAGACTGTATTTAGACTGGAGAAATGCGACAGATATTTTTGGTAAAAAAGTAAATACTTTAGTTTTACCAGAAGTTGGGCAAGACGGTTTTGAATCTTATCACCACGATTCAACTTGGGGGCAGGATATTTTGAAATCAGGTCGTACCATTGGCGTTGGTTCTTACGGTAGATATGATGAGCAGAATGATTTTGTGGAAACTTTTAAAACTGTAAAAAGCACCACTGCAAAAGTCGTAAACGAAAGTGACAAATCTTTTGCAACCATCGATTACAAAGGCTGGAAAACATGGGGAAAAGCAGTTGACCTTCAGTCTAAGCTGACAATTTTCAATAAAGACCGTTTTGTAAAAGTTGATTTAAGTTTAAATGAAACACTTTCAGGTTTGTGTACGGGGATTGTTGCATTTAAAGACATTCCGATGAAACAGGCGGTCAGCAAAAATAAAAAATGGGGCTACATTGCTACTTACGGAACGCAGACTTTAGCCAAAAAAGACGATAATTTAGGAATGGTGATCTTCTACCCTATCGAAAGTTTCGACAAATATGTGAAAACAAAATCTACGCACACGGTAATTTTTAAAAAGACTAAAAATGTTTCGTATTATTTTATGGGAGCATGGTCGCAGGAACCGAACGGAATTAAAACCGAAACAGAATTTTACAAAGATTTAGATAAAAAATTAGAAATTCTAGATAATAACAATCAACTTTAAAATTGAATACAATGAATTTTATTCGTCAAAAATTAAAAATATATTCTGTTGCTGTTTTAGGTTCAGGAATATTCTTAGCTTGTGCACAGACAAAAACTGCAACTGCTTCGAAACCTTCTTCCGAAACCTTACAATCAGGAAAAGTAGTTCCCACCAATCTAAAATGGTCAGAAAGAATGATGCTTTCAGAAATGCAGAGATTTCCTGAAGCATGGATGCTTGATTTTAGCAAAAGCCCGAAATGGACATATCCTTCAGCCATCGTTTTAGACGGTGCAGAGCAACTTTATATGAAAACAGGTAAAAAAGAATACTATACATATATCAGCGATTTTGGAGAAAAACTGATCAAAGAAGACGGTACTATTCTTACTTACGACCTCGACAAGTACAACATTGATATGCTGAACAGCGGAAATGTGTTGCTTTATCTTTATGAAAAAGAGAAAAAAGAGAAATACCTGAAAGCCCTTCAGACACTTCGTTTACAAATCGATGGTCAACCGAGAACCAACGAAGGTTCTTTCTGGCATAAAAAAATATACCCTTACCAAGTTTGGCTAGACGGTCTTTACATGGGAATGCCTTTCTATACGCATTATACAAAAGATTTCGTAAAAGGTGATGCTGCTGCAAAAGCATATGACGATATTGTTTTCCAGTTTGATTCGGTTCAGAAAAACCTTTTAGACAAAAAAACAGGATTGCTGTATCATGCTTGGGACGAAAGCAAAGAACAAGCATGGGCAGACAAAAAAACCGGACTTTCACCTAATTTCTGGGGAAGAGCAATGGGATGGTACGGAATGGCAATGGTAGACGTTCTTGATTATTTACCTGAAAATCATCCGGGAAGAGCGAGGATTATATCTTACATCAAATCCTATTCTGATGCTGTTATTAAATATCAGGATCAAAAATCAGGACTTTGGTATCAGGTTTTGGATAAGCCTTTGGCTAACGGTAACTATGAAGAGGCAACGGCTTCGGCAATGTTTGTCTATACAATGATTAAATCGGTGAACAAAGGATATCTTCCAAAATCATACAAAGCTGCTGCTAAAAAAGGCTACGACGGAATCATCAAAAACTTAATCACAGTAGACGAAAACGGAGTGGTGAATTTAAATAAATGTTGTGCGGTTGCCGGTTTAGGCGGAAAACCTTACAGAGACGGCTCTTATGAATATTATGTGAATGAAGAAATCCGTTCAAACGACGGAAAAGGAACGGGACCTTTCATTCTGGCAAGCTTAGAATTTGAAAAATAATTAAAAGCTAAGAATTTAGCCTTTGCTAAGTGAAATCGAAAATTCGAAGAAGTCAAACACCTTTCCGAACGAAAAATATTAGGGGAACAAGAAAACTTTTCGCCTATTGCGTTTAAACCCAGATTAAAAATCTGATTTTATGACAAACAAATTTTTAAATATACTTTCAATCACCGCATTTTCAATTGCATCAACTTATCTGAATGCACAGGAAAAACCATACGTATCAGAAGTCTGGACTGCTGATCAGGGAAAAAACTTTAGAAATCCTATTTTATATGCAGATTATTCAGATCCCGACGTTATCCGAGTTGGTGATGATTATTACATGACCGCTTCAAGTTTCAACGAAGCTCCGGGATTGCCAATTCTTCATTCAAAAGATATGGTCAACTGGAAACTGGTTAATTACGCCATTCAGGATGTTTTGCCAAAAGAACATTTTTCTGTTCCAAGAAGAGGAGATGCAGTCTGGGCGCCGAGTATCCGTTTTCACAAAGGTGAATTCTACATCTACTGGGGCGACCCGGATTACGGAATTTACATGGTGAAAACAAAAGATCCGCTTGGAAAATGGGACGAACCTGTTTTGGTGATGGAAGGAAAAGGTTTAATTGATTCTTGCCCTTTCTGGGATGAAAACGGACAGGCCTATTTGGTTCACGGTTGGGCAGGAAGCCGTGCAGGAGTTAAAAGTATTTTGTCATTGAATAAGATGAATCCCGAAGGAACAAAAGTTTTAGATAAAGGTGTTCATATTTTTGATGGTCACGAGGCTCATCCTACGGTTGAAGGTCCGAAAATGTACAAGAGAAATGGCTACTACTATATCTTCGCTCCGGCGGGAGGTGTAGCGACAGGATGGCAATTGGTTTTAAGATCAAAAAACATTTACGGTCCTTACGAAGAGAAAATTGTTCTTGAGCAGGGAAAAACAAAAATCAACGGTCCGCATCAGGGAGCTTGGGTTGATACACCTTCCGGAGAAGACTGGTTCTATCATTTTCAGGATGTAGATGCAGGAGGAAGAATCGTGCATTTGCAGCCAATGAAATGGGAAAAAGACTGGCCTGTAATGGGAATCGACAACGATAAAAACGGAATCGGAGAGCCTGTTTTAAATTATAAAAAACCGAACGTTGGTAAGACATACCCCATCGTTACTCCAACTGAAACGGATGAATTTGATGGTGAAAAATTAGGCTTACAATGGCAATGGAGCGCCAACGAAAACATCGTCTGGTCATCTAAACTTCCCGGACAGAAATTCCTGAGATTATTCTCAATGAAAGTTCCTGAAGGTGAAGTAAACCTTTGGAATGTTCCGAATTTGTTGACTCAGAAATTTCCGGCTCCTAATTTTGTAGCTTCCACTAAAGTTAAATTAACTCCCGAAGACGCCAAAGAAGGAAAAACTGCCGGACTTTTGGTCATGGGATTGGATCATGCTTCAATTGTAATTACCAACAAACCAGACGGATATTATGTTCAGTTACGAAAAGCTGAAAAAGCTGATAAAATGGGTGTAGAAAAATTATTATTTGAGACAAAGTTAAAAGGAAACGAAGCTTATTTTAAAGTCAACGTTAGTGAACCAAACGGAATTTGCACATTCAGCTACAGCGAAAACGGTAAAAATTTCATCAAAGCAGGCGAGCCATTTCAGGCAAAGCCCGGAAAATGGATCGGGGCTAAAGTAGGATTATATTCTGTTAGCACACAGAAAGCAAACCGAGGTGGATATGCAGATTTTGAATATTTTAGAATAACAAAAAATTAATAGGAATATTAAAGAAACCGTAAAGTTTGTCATTCCGGAGGAATCTACAGAGTAGCTTCATTTAATAATTTAGATTCCTCCGGAATGACAAAAAACTGTGAAAGAGTCTACATAAACTCTGCCTTTTCGATTACCCACAATATATAAGTATGAACAAAAAAGTCTTTCATATCATTTCATTTTTAGTTACAGCATTTCTTCTGGCTTCATGTCAGTCTCAAAATGTAGTAACCAAAAATAAAGTCGATAAGAAAGTCACTCATATTTACCTCATCGGCGATTCTACAATGGCAGATTACACCGGAGATTATGAGCCTGGAAAAGATTACATGAAAGTGCGATATCCCATTACAGGATGGGGACAGGTTTTTCAGTCTTTTTTTGTAAAAGACAGTTTAAAAGGTTTAACAGCATTAAAAGATTCAGTACAAATTATCAACCGGGCACATGGCGGAAGAAGTACGAGGACTTTTTTTCAGGAAGGAAGATGGCGATATGTTTATGAAAATCTGCAACCAAATGATTACGTCATCATGCAGTTTGGTCACAACGATGGTTCAGAAAAACATACAGAACGGTATGTGAATATTCAGGGCTACAAAGAATTTTTAAGATTATTCGTAACCCAGACTCTGCAGAAAGGCGGAAAACCGATAATTCTCACTCCGGTTGCAAGAAACTATCCCTGGAAAGAAGGAAAATTAGAAAATATTCACGGAGAATACTGGCAGGCTCCGATCGATATTGCGAAGGAAATGAATGTTCCTTACATCGATTTAAATAAATTATCAATGAATTTTTTCACCAGAAAAGGTCAAGACTATGTAACCAGTCATTATTTTATGAATTTTCCGGAAGGAATTTATGAAGCTTATCCTAAAGGACAGAAAGACAACACGCACTTTCAGACCGAAGGAGCAAAAGTAACCGCACAGATGGTGTTCACCGAATTGAAAAATATAATTAAACTAAATAATAAATAATGAAGAAGTCATTCAAAATAGTTGCTCTCATTGCAGCGATGATGTTTTCGGGACAGACATACGCACAAAACGTAGACATTTACAAAAATATTGAATTTAAAATGCCGCAGGTTGCGGAAACATCTTTTCCTGCAAACACAGTTTCCATTAAAGATTATGGTGGTATTTCTGGTGGAAAAGTTAAAAATACAGAAGCTTTCAAAAAAGCAATCGATGCATTGGTAAAAAAAGGTGGCGGCAAACTGGTTGTTCCCAGAGGAATGTGGCTGACTGGTCCTATCGAATTAAAAAGCAATATCAATCTTCATGTAGAAAAGGGCTCTTTTTTGGTTTTCAGTAAAGATAAAAATGATTATCCTTTGGTGGATGTAAGTTTTGAAGGTTTAGAAACGATCCGTTGTACCTCTCCTATCAATGCCAAAAATGCCAAAAACATAGCCATCACCGGAAAAGGTGTGATTGATGGCAGTGGTGATGCATGGAGAGCCGTTAAAAAAAGTAAACTGGCAGAAGGTGAGTGGAAAAAATTTGTATCATCCGGCGGTGTTCTATCTGCAGACGGAAAAACTTGGTTTCCATCAGAAAGTTATAAAAAAGGATTTGAAAGCAGCTCAAATTTTAATGTTCCGGACAAAATTTCAAAATCAGATTTAGAATCTGTAAAAGATTTTCTACGTCCGGTAATGGTAAGTTTGGTAGGATGTGATCAGGTTCTTTTAGACGGCCCTACTTTCCAGAATTCTCCCGCATGGAATCTTCATCCGTTGATGTGCTCGAATGTTATTTTAAGAAATCTTACGGTAAGAAATCCTTGGTATTCTCAGAACGGTGACGGTGTAGATTTAGAATCTTGTAAAAATGTTTTGATCTATGACAATACTTTTGATGTGGGTGATGATGCGATCTGTATAAAATCCGGAAAAGATCTGGACGGAAGAAAAAGAGGAATGCCTACCGAAAATGTAATCATTAAAAACAATGTAGTGTACCACGGTCACGGAGGTTTCGTTATCGGCAGCGAAATGTCGGGAGGCGCAAGAAACATCCATGTTTCAGATTGTACCTTTATCGGCACAGACATTGGTCTCCGTTTCAAAACTACTCGGGGAAGAGGTGGTGTGGTAGAAAATATTTATATTAAAAATATTGATATGATTGATATCCCTACACAGACGATTGGCTTTAATATGTTCTACGAAGGAGCTTCTCCTGTTTTGGAAGACGGACAAAAATCTGAAGGCAATAAAGTTCCTGAAAAAGTATTTCCGGTAACAGAAGAAACACCGGTTTTCAGAAATATTTATTTTAAAAATATCAATGCGGTAAATTCTTATGAAGCACTTACCATCAACGGTTTGGCTGAAATGAATATTAAAAACATTGTGATTGAAGACTCTCAGTTTGACACCAAAAAAGCTTTAACAATAGTTGATGCAGACGGTATTACATTAAAAAATGTAAAATTAAATTATACTGAAGGTACTGGTGCAGTGATTTACAACAGTAAAAATATAGATCTTTCAACTTTGCAGTTGACATCATCTCAAAAGCCAACCATTAAGGTTTTAGGTGCTAAAACTTCGGCAGTAAAACTTCCGAAAGAAGTAAAAGGCGAGCAATTGCAGATTTCGAAAGAGATTGCAAAAAATGCAGTTAAATAATTTTATTTGAATATGAGTTTTCACAAACTATATTTTCTTTTTGTTTTTTTTGTAGGAGCAAAAGCATTCGGACAGATAAAGCCGAATGCTTCTCCTTACACCAACGAAGCAACCTACGAAAAACTAAAAAAGAAACATCCTTTCATCACTCCTTTGAACAGACCTGTTCCGCAAAATATCCGGATCGATAAAGACGTGGAATACGCCAATATCAACGGATTGTCATTAAAAGCAGATATCTATTATCCTCTTGATCAATCAAACAGGCATCCCGGAATTGCTTTGGTTCATGGGGGCGGCTGGATTTCCGGAAGTAAAGAAAACGAAAAATATATGGCTCAGGAATTGGCTGCAAAAGGGTATGTTGCCATTGCAGTCGGTTATCGTCTGAGTGAAGTGGCAAAATATCCGGCAGCAATAGATGATGTGGAAAGTGCCCTTCAGTTTTTAAAGAAAAATAAAAAAAAATATTTTTTAGACCCGAAGAAAATCGCAGTTTTGGGAGAATCAGCAGGAGCACAAATTGCTACGTTGGTTGGGGTAAAATCTAAAGGTAAAATAAAAGCTATTGTGAACATAGACGGAATTGTCTCGTTCATTCATCCAGAAGCCGAAGAAAGCACTTATGCAGCATTCTGGCTGGATGGCGACAGAAATGTGAATCTCAAAAACTGGACAGATGCCTCACCTTTGGAATTTGTAAATAAAAATACACCTCCTACCCTTTTCATCAACAGTTCACAGCCCCGCTTTCACGCCGGACGGGATGATATGATGAAAAAATTGAGGAGTTTTAATATTCCGACAGAGTTTCACGAAATAAAAGATACGCCCCACTCATTCTGGTCTGCTGAACCCTGGTTTACAGAAACATTCAATTTGACGGTTAACTTTTTAGATAAAACATTAAAATAAGACTGAAACTGAAGTTAAGTTTAAATAAAGATGAGAAATTTATGAAGAAATTAATTTTAATATGGTTCATTTCTGCAGCCAACTTTCTTTTTGCCGGAACAGATCCGTATATCACGATCACTGTTGCCAAAGACGGAAGCGGAGAATTTACATCCATTCAGAAAGCCATTACTTCAATTCGGGATTTGGGTCCCGGAGAAGCTTTGGTAAAGATAAAAGCAGGCACTTATCACGAAAAAATTGTTATTCCGTCCTCAAAACATAAGATAACTTTACAAGGCGAAAATAAAGAAAACACCATTATCACAAACGATGATTATTCCGGAAAACCGGATGCTTTAAACGAGAAAATGACTACGTTCAATTCGTACACGCTTTTGATCATGTCGGATGATATTAAAATTTTTAATTTAACCATTCAAAATAGTTCTTGCAATCAGGGACAGGCAGTTGCCCTACATGTAGAAGGTGACCGGTTTGTGATGAAAGATTCTAAAATTTTGGGTTGTCAGGATACCATTTATACAGGAGGAAATCACAGCAGACAGTATTACGAAAACTGTTATATTGAAGGAACAACGGACTTTATTTTCGGTTCAGCAACAGTTGTTTTTAAAAATTGTATCATTAAAAGTTTAGCCAATTCTTTTATTACTGCTGCTTCAACAGATCAGTCTAAGCAATTTGGTTATGTATTTTTTGATTGCAGATTGATTGCAAAAGATGACATTACAAAAGTATTCCTCGGAAGACCCTGGAGACCGTATGCAAAAACAGTCTTCATCAATACAGAAATGGGAAAACACATCCTTCCCGAAGGCTGGAATTCCTGGAAAGGTGACAAAATGTTTCCTGATAAAGATAAAACCGCATATTACGCAGAATTCAAAAGTAAAGGTGAAGGGGGAAATATCTCTCAAAGAGTTGCCTGGTCACATCAATTGACAAAAAAAGAAGCAAAAAAATACACCATCAAAAATATTTTCAGCGATTGGAATCCTAATATGAGTAATAAGTAATGGGTAATGAATCATTATTACTGCAATAACGACATAGGAAAATGGAGCGTTAAGAAAATTAATTCTGTGAACGTTAAGAAAAATCTATTGTTTGAAGCGCGACACAAATTATAAAATCAATTCAACAATACTTATTCAAATTTTTAAAGCGTTTAGTATTAGAAATGTCATGCTGAGCTTGTCAGAGCTAAAAAATCAATTTATACAATGAAAAAAATACTTTTAATTCTAAGTTTCGTAATTTCAGTAGTATCGTCAGCACAGAAAAAGCCTACTTTATTTTTAATTGGCGATTCTACCATGTCAAATAAAGATAATCCCGATAAAAATCCTGAACACGGTTGGGGACAAGTTTTACCACAATTTTTAACAACAGGTATTGAAATTCAAAATCACGCAATGAACGGACGAAGCTCAAAAAGTTTCCGAACAGAAGGCAGATGGGACAAAGTGGAGAAACAGCTTAAAAAAGGCGATTTTGTCATCATTCAGTTTGGACATAATGATCAGAAACTGAAAGACTCAACAAAATTTACAAATCCTCATACCCAATACAGAGCCAATCTCGAAAGATATGTGAATGAAACCAGGGCAAAAGGAGCAACACCCATCCTGATGACATCCATCACAAGAAGAAATTTTAATGAAAATGGAGTTTTGATTGATACTCACACAGATTATCCTTTGATGGTAAGAATGGTTGCCGATAATATGAAGGTGGATTTTGTAGATATGCAATTACTGACCGAGCAGATGGAAATTTCTTACGGTCCGGAGAATTCAAAAAAACTTCATTTATACTTTAAAGAAGGTGAAAATGCATATTACACTAAAGATAAAGCTGATGACACGCATTTATCAAAACTAGGTGCAGAGACGGTTGCAAAACTGGCTTTGAAGTCTTTGAAAGGTCTAAAGACCGGTTTAGAAAAATATATAAAATAGTCTAACACAAAATAAAATGAATTTCAAAAAAGAATCATTCTTCGATGGTAATTCCGAATGGGAAAATTTAGGAAACGGTGTTTCACGACAATTTGTAGGATACAATTCTCAGATTATGATGGTCATCGTAAAATTTGAGAAAGACGCAATCGGAGTTTTACATCAGCATTTTCACTCGCAGATCACATATGTTGCTTCAGGTCAATTTGAAGTAACTGTGGACGGTGAAACAAAAATCTTACATCAAGGCGACGGATTTTTTGCCCAGCCCAATATTTTTCATGGGGTAAAATGTTTGGAAGCAGGTCAGTTAATTGATTCTTTTACACCTTTCAGAGAAGATTTTCTAAAAGATTAATTCTAATCATTCGAGGATTTTTTTTAATATCTAAAATTACCAGCCATGAAAAAAACGGTTTTCTTACTTATGATTTTACTTTTTAATCAGTTCTCAGCTCAGGAAAAAATCATCGTCTGGCCAAAAGGTCAGATGCCCAATTCCAAAGGGCTGCAATTGAAGACAGAAGAAAAAGACGGCAGAATTGTACAATTAAAGGAAACTGAACTTTTCGCATTCTTACCACCTAAAGAAGACAGAAAACAGATGGCAGTAATCGTAATTCCTGGTGGCGGATATTATAAACTTACTTACGATCTTGGGGGTTACCAAATTGCAAAATGGTTTAATACGTTGGGAATTTCTGCTTTTGTTCTAAATTACAGACTCCCCACTTCGCCCGATTTAAAACAGAAAGAAATCGCTCCTTTACAGGATATTCAGGCGGCGATCAAATACATCAGAAAAAACGCTTCACAATATGGTATTTCGCCCGATCAGATTGGTGTGATAGGTACTTCTGCAGGAGGACATCTTGCTGCGACAGTGAGTAATATTTCTACAGATTACACAGAATTAAAAGGCGATTGGGAAGGTATTTCTACCATTCCTAATTTTGCTATTCTGGTGTCTCCTGTTATTGATCTGGGAGAATTTGCACACGTAGGAAGCCGCAACAGTTTACTTGGCGAAAATGCTTCACCGGAAAAAATCAGCGAATATTCTATGCAAAACCGGGTAACAGAAAAAACACCTCCTACCATTTTATTTCATGCACAAAATGACCGTACAGTTCAGGTTACCAACAGCATTCTTTATTATCAGGCAATGACAAAAAACAAAGTAAAAGGCGCGATGTTTATTTTTCCTGAAGGTGAACATAAAATAGGTATTACAAACAAATCTGAACTGACAGACAACTGGAAAAAACTATGCTCAGACTGGCTTAAAACGCTCATTAATAAATGATAATTTAAAAAATTATAACAATTAAATGAAATCATGCGTAAAAACATTCAACATAAAAACTTTTTACTGGCTTGTGGATTATTGATTTCAGTTTTCACATTTGCACAACAGAATTTAAAATTAACTTACAACACACCTGCAGAAAACTGGAATGAAGCTCTTCCCATCGGAAACGGAAAATTGGGTGCAATGGTTTTTGGGGTTGCAACTCAGGAACACCTTCAATTGAATGAGGAAACGATCTGGGCAGGTGAACCCGGAAATAATGTTCCGAAAAATACTTTTGACAGCATTCAGAAAGTCAGACAACTCATTAATGAAGGAAAATATGAAGCCGCACAGGATTTAACAAACAAAACCTATCCAAGACAAGCACCAAAAAATTTAAATTACGGAATGCCGTATCAGACGATGGGAGATTTGTTCTTAGATTTTAAAGGTCATGAAAATTATAAAAACTACAACCGCACTTTAGATATTGAAAAAGCAATCAGCACTGTTTCTTATGAAGTGAATGGAGTGACTTTTAGGCGTGAAATTTTCTCCTCATTTGCCCATAATGTGATCATGATCAGATTATCTTCCAGTAAAAAAGGAAGCTTACATTTCAACATCAATGCGTCTACTCCCCATTTGAAAAAATCTATTTTCACAGAGAAAAATAACTTGATCATCAACGGAACAAGCAGTTCGGTTGATAATAAAATCGGAAAAATTAATTTCAAAACGGTGATATTTCCTGTTCTGAAAGGAGGGAAACTGACGTCTATACAAGATCAACTTGAAATAACAGACGCTGATGAAGTCATAATTTATGTTTCCATTGCAACCAATTTCAAAAAATACAATGACCTTTCCGGAAATCCTGATGAAAGAGTTTCAGAATATTTAAATAAAACTACAAGCAAAAAGTTCGATGATGAATTGAAAGCTCATGTTGAAAAATATCAAAAATATTTTAACCGGGTACGTTTATATTTAGGAACAACTGAACAGGTAAAAAAGACAACTGATATCAGGATAAAAGAATTCCGGAACTCAAATGATCCTGATTTGGTAGCTCTGTATTTTCAGTTTGGCCGCTATCTTTTAATTTCGTCATCACAACAGGGAACTCAGCCAGCCAATTTGCAGGGAATCTGGAATTATCAGTTGAATCCTGCATGGGATAGCAAATACACGGTTAATATCAATACAGAAATGAATTATTGGCCTGCCGAAAACACCAACCTCAGCGAAATGCACGAGCCTTTGTTTGATATGATTCAGGATTTGTCGGTGACCGGAAAGGAATCTGCTAAAGAAATGTACCATGCAAGAGGCTGGAACATGCATCACAACACTGATCTCTGGAGAATCACAGGAATTGTTGACGGCGGTTTCTACGGAATGTGGCCCATGGGTGGAGCATGGCTTACCCAGCACATTTGGAATCATTATTTATACACCGGAGATAAGAAATTTTTGAAAAAATATTATGAAGCTTTAAAAGGCTGTTCTGTGTTTTATTTAGATGTTCTGCAGCAGGATCCTTCAAAAAAATATCTGGTCGTTTCACCATCAATGTCTCCCGAAAATAAATATTTCAAAAATGTAAGCATCACAGCAGGAACAACGATGGATAATCAGTTGATTTTTGATGTGTTTAATAATTTTATTAATGCTTCAACAATTTTAAATCAGGATAAAAGCCTTTCGGATGAAATAAAAACAGCTTTAAGCAAACTTCCCCCTATGCAAATCGGGCAGCACAATCAGTTGCAGGAATGGCTGACCGATATGGACAGAACCAATGATAAACACAGGCATATTTCGCATTTATATGGATTGTTTCCTTCGGGACAGATTTCGCCTTTCAGAAACGCAGAGTTAGCTGAAGCAGCAAAAAATTCAATGATTTACCGTGGTGATAAATCTACAGGCTGGTCGATGGGGTGGAAAGTTAATTGGTGGGCAAGACTATTAGACGGAAACCGGGCTTTTAAGCTTATTTCAGACCAATTATCACCTGCTCCTGTTGACAACAAAGGAGAATCCGGCGGTACGTATCCTAATTTACTAGATGCGCATCCGCCGTTCCAGATTGATGGAAATTTTGGCTGTACTTCAGGGATTGCAGAGATGCTTTTGCAAAGCTACGATGGTTATTTATATATTTTGCCGGCACTTCCGGATGCTTTACCACAAGGTTCTGTAAAAGGTTTGAAAGCGAGAGGTGGTTTTGAAGTTGATCTGGAATGGAAAAATTCTACATTAACGAAACTGACTGTGAAATCTTCTTTGGGAGGCAATGCGAGAATCAGATTAGGAAACGATGTGCAGCTTCAATCCAAAACCCAGTTAAATCCTGCGACCGGCGAAAATCTGAACGAATATTATCAGGTAAATGCTATTAAAACACCTTTAAAATCTACGGGATCAGCTTTGAAGGAATTCGCTGTGAAGCAAACTCAGCTTTTTGATTTTAAAACTGAAAAAGGTGGTGTTTATATCTTTAAAGCGAAATAATTTTTTCCCTAAGATGGCACGGATTCACTGATGTTTATATTTAAAATCTTTGGGATCTGCGGGAGCATTATATTTTAGGCTCTCCCGAATTTTGCGCATTCAGGAGATTCTTTAAATCACAAAATCTGCATAAAAAACTGCACAAAAAATCCTGACACTTTTCTGCGTCAGGATTTCGTCTTATATCAAACCTTATAAGTTTAAAAACTATGAGGTTTCTTTTGTTATTGTGTCAAATTATTTTTCTTCAGCCACTTTTGATATTCGTTGTTAATCAGTTTCGTTCCCGATTCGTTGTACCAGCTGTAGCCCATTCTGCGTTCTTCTGATACTTCTTCGTAGTTGAACTTCACACTTCCGTCACGGTCGCCAAAGACCGGTTTGTTGGTAGGAATATCATAAAATCTCGCCCAGACTGTTGATCCTTCTTTTTTACTTAGAGTACGCACTGCTTTTCCGTTTACATTTGAAACCTCATACATATAGCCATCGATTTTTCTTTCTTTAAACCATTGTACTGCACATTTTATTGATTTTTCGATCTCAGGATTTACAGGTTGCATCATCAGAAACTTTACAATATTTACCGATTCTCCGGTGGCTAGTGACATCGGTTCAAAAGATCTGGCTTTTTCAGGTTTTAAAGTAATTTCATTATACTGATCTGCCCATATAGACAATTTACCGTTTTGTATAATCTGAGTTTTCAAAATACATCCAATTCCTTTTTGCAAAGCGGTTTTTGACTTTTCTTTTAATTGAGAATTTACAGTGTCAAAACCATCTTTTCCTTCAGAAATTTTGTTAAAAATCGTCAATACATTAATCATCGCATTATCATTATACGTCACCTGCTTTCTGTAAATCGATGAGTTGGGAAAATACTGAGGAAAACCACCATTATCATATTGCATAGAAAGCAGATATTCAATTCCTTTTTCTGCTGATTTTAGATAGGCAGGATTTTTTGTCGATTGATAGGCTTTGATTAAACCATTAATTTCTTTTGTAGTTGCATTATTATCAATGGTTGCAAAATCATTGTCAGCCGTTTTGATTATTTTTAAAAGTTTAGGATCAATCTTTTTAGTATAATCTACATTTTGTTTATCACTGGTATGTTTTCCCCAACCACCATTTGGCAGCTGATAAACCATCATTTTTTCGGCTAAAGTATCTTTTACCTGTGCAAAAGATGCAGTTGTTATCAGACAGAATGAAGCTATCGTCAATTTTATATTTATCATTTTAAATTTATTTAATAGAAATTAGTAACGGATTGGCAATAAGCTGAGCTTGTTTTTTCAATAAGCTTTCCCAATCTTTTTGTGTTTTTATCTGTCTGCTTTTCTGCCATGCAAATCCTGCGTAATACGTCAGTTTTTTCTGAGGTTTTGTTACAACCAGCAAATTACTCTGATCAGGAGTTTCAGATTTGAAAGCTATTGATTTTTCAATAATTTTCGGATCAACTACAATACCTTCACCTACAAAAGCATCGTCAATTTTTTCCCAATGCAGGTAATATCCGTTTTTATCATTGAGTTTGCTTTCTCCTTCGTTTTTGTGAAGTGTGATTCCGATCGTGTAATTCGGGGCAGATCTTTCAGATTCAAAAGTTGATTCAAACTTAGAAAAATTTGAGCCGAGATCAAGAGAAATTCTTTTTGTTTCTTTCACTCCAAATTCACTCCATGGAGCATAAGTTAATTCGAAAACCGTTCTTAGCGGACCTTCTGCAATGGTTCTTGAAGTCACGAAATTTTGTGAGACCTGTAATTTTTCATCTTTCCATATTCCGATTCCGCCTGTTCCACGGCTGTCTCCTACGTGATACGGGTCGTAACCTTCACCTCTCGTGTCTTTGTGGTAATACATCGGATCAGTTAAATAACCTTTGTACCAATCATTAATAACAGATTTTTCGGTTCTTTTTAACCAAATATCAACTCCGCTGGACAATGTACTTCCTTTTACTTTAGCCAAAGCTTCTGCCTGACCTTTCGGGCCATAAACCCGGAACGCAATTTTATCATTTTCCCAGGTATAATCGTCAACTCTTTCCGGAACCAGTCTTGAATAAGTTGTCAATTCACTTTTGGGAACTGGCGTTTTTGAATCTGCAACAATCGTATATTTTGCGGTTTTTTTTGCATCAATTTTTGTCTGAAAAAGAAGATCGTCACTTCTACCGTCGCCATCAAAATCCACCCACTGTATCGGAAGATACTGATTCTGAGCATTTTTTATTCTTAACTCTGATTCTTTATTTTGATTTAAAAAAGATTTCAATTGACTGACAGAAATTGAAACTACTTCATTTCTTGAAAAATCCTGAGTATTTTTCACCTGAATTGAAGATTGAGCTGATGCGAGATTAACACCAACAATGCAATCGATTGCGCATATCAATCCGAAAACTGATTTTTTGCTTACATACATCTTATATAGTTTTTGTAAAAATAACAAAATTATCGAATATCCGTTGATGAAAGTATTGTAAATTTTGTTAAATAATTTTAAGTTTGATTCTATTTTGATGTAAATGTTAAGTGGAATTTCAGATAAATATTGATTTTAATTTGTTCCTAAAGACATTTTACAGCCTTTTAATTTCATTCGTTTTAAAATTTATTCTAAAATGATGTGCCGGTTCTCCGGAAGAAAGCTTATTTAAGATATTAAAAAAAGTGGTAAGCTGAAGAAGAAAATCATCTTTGGTATTCAATTTTTCGAAGTTTTTATTCAAAATTTCAAACTGTAAAAGTCTTTCTTTAGGAATGTCCTTTTTTGCCAGTTCATCTGCTGATTGCAATTGATACAAATTCAGTAAGGCGTCTTCAAAATTCCAATTTCTATATTTTTTTGAATCTTTAAGGGTTGACTTTTTATTGTTTAGACTTAAAAAAAGTAAATATTCGCCGGAAAGTTTTTGAGCCTTTTCTATAAAATCTTTTGGCCAGTCTGAAGGAACAAATCTCATTCGCACCAATTCTTTTAAATGAAATAAAGTGAAATCGTGATAATTTTTAGTCTTTAGAATATCAGCGTTCCAAATATCTTTTGTATCCCCGCTTTTTAAGGCTTCGAATTCCTTTTTATACAACGGGAAAAGTTCATCAAACCTTGGAACATGGGTGATAGAAACCGTTTTTACCTCAAACTGACCCTTCGAATTTACAGTCAGAATTGTATATCCCGGAAGATAAGCCGCCAATGACGGAACCTGAATATTGACCAGCATTTTCCCGTTTTCAAATTTTTTCACTCCGGTATCATTGATGTGCATATGACCAGCAAAATGCAATTTTATACCAGCTTCAGAAAAAACCTCAGCAACTTCGTTGATTGGAACTCTCTCCAGCTGCCATTTATTTTTGCCTAATAAATTCTTAATATCAGCAGAAGCTCCGTCATTAAAATCCAACATCGGATAATGTGTAAAAGCTATCAATACTTTACCTTTTTTCTCTGCTTCCTGAGAAATATTCTTAACCCATTCAATGAGGTGCTTTTTATTTGATAAGACCTTGTTGTACCCAACAGATGCGCCTTGAAAATTATCCGGATCTTTAGGATTTCCTTTGATGTTTTTGGGTAAATACGTGTTTCCGTCAATCGCCAAAAGCCAGATTCCATCAACTGGCTCTACAACATAACTTAGATCTGGTATCACAAAACCCGGACTGACTTCGTACATCCGTTTGGTATAATCTGAACTTTTTAAAGCATTTTCAAAATTATAATTCTCATAAAAGTCTTTATCAAAAGGGGTCTGCCAGAATACATCATTTCTGGAAGGTAAAAATCCGAATTCTTTTAACTCGTTCATAATTTCAAGATAACCGGACATAGCGATATCTTTCGTTATAATGGTTTCCACATTCTTATTTTGAACTAAATTCTTATCACTAAAAATATTGAACGGACTTCCATTTTCGCCTAAAAAATCAGATTTACCTCCATTTTTCAAAAATGGGCTTACCGGATCATGGTTTCCTGTTGTGATAAAAAACCTCATCCCATATTTGTGCTGATATTCATTGAGGATATGCTTAAGTCCTCGCAGATTATAGGCTTGTCCGTCATCTGTGTAATCTCCGGGAAGAGCGACTAACTTAATCCCTCTTTTTGCAACGTCATCCAATGCCGCTAAAAATGCAAAATAATTTTCATTAAAAATTCTTGTAGAATGCAGCTGTGAATCCATCGTTCTCAGCAGAGTTTTCTTTTTGGTTTGAGGATTTTCAACTCCTTTGAAAGAGTTATCTGAAAAATCACCGTACAAATCCTGAAAATGGACATCCGCAAGAAAAGCAATCTGAATAGGTTTTTGCTGAGCATTTAACGTTTCCAAAAAAAATAAAAAAAGAAAGAAAAAAGCATTTGAAATGTTTCGCCAAAACTGAAAATTTTAATTCTTGAAAAGTAGCGTTTTCGTATCAATTGAATGTTGCCGCAAGTTTATTTTTGTTTTAAGTTTACAACGTCTGTAAAATAAGAACACTACCATTACTGAGAGTGTTAAATATAAATTTGATTCAGTTTAAAACTCAAATTCACCAATCAGGATCCCTTCCTTATCACCACGATCTGAGTCAGTTTTATTTTGGAAAACCACCACTTTTCTCTCCTGCTTTCCGGTTGCATAATTGATGAAAACCTCTGCCATAATCGCTGTTGATCCAGAGATACTTACTTGATTTTCGCCAAAGAAATTGGTTTCAATTTTATATTTTCCTTTGATTGCTTTTTTCAGTAAAAATTGCTCCGGACCGAAGCCACTGGTAAAATCGTTACTCAATCTTCCACCGATTTTTGTTTCGTTGTTAGAATACATACAGCGCTCGCCGTTAGGATCTGTTACCCAAAGATCAATATCAGTATTGTCTTTATTCCAATTGATAACAACACGAATATTCACAGGCAACTCTGCAATAATCTTGGGATTGATGTTTTTTACATTCAATTGATTTTTATGATTTGTAATCAACTGATTGATTTCCATTAAAATAATTTCCTCAATACCGTCATCTCTGTCTGCCAATTCTTGGGTGTAAGACTGCGTAAGAACTTTGTACAAATTTTCTAAAGCTGACTGATACTGCTTATTATCTTCTAATGCCAATGCATAATCTCTGTAACTTTGCGGGTCAAAAGGTCTCCATTCTAAAACTTTTTGGGTAACCCAAAGCTGTTTATCAAAGACCTCTGACTGTTTCAGTTTGTAAGCTAATAATTTATATAATTCTTCATTTTCAATATCCAAATCTGCAATAGAACTCAATACTTTTAATCGTAATTTTTTATCATTATTTTTAAACAGCAATTGAGCAATATCAAAATAAAATTGAGGGGTCTCCTCGTAATCTTTTCTGTATTTTAAATAGGTTTGATATATATCTGCAGACTTTTTTAAAGATTCAAAAAACTTCATATATTCTGCATCAGATTTTACATCGACTGCAATAATCCTTCCGCTGTTTACTACTTCTTCAATTTGTGTTTCTTTGGAAATTGATTGTATACCCCGCACTGAAACCTGCACTCCTGCCGCCTGCCCCTGAAGCGCCTGAACTGTAGGCATACTTCTTTCGGCACTTGCCAACGCTCTTGCGGATATAGCCTGAGAAGCCTGACCTTCTCTCGTTGCCATTGATGATGCTGGCGGACTAGCTTCAACTTTTGGAGCAGCCACCGGTTCGGAAATTACATTTTGAATAATCTCAATGCTTTCATCCGGGACATTATTGAAGCCTGCATCTGCGTTTGCGGAATTCGGTTTTGGATAAGATTTTGCTATCACGCTAAAATCTGTCTTCCACCAATTTTTTAGACGCTCCGCCATTTCTTCGGAATCCGTCATTATATCCTGCACTCGTTCTTCTCGCTCTTTTCTATTATTTTTTACAATTTCGTTATATTCAGTTTGCAATTCAGCCGGCGGAGGAATATGGTAACATACATAATCGTTTACATCTTCCAAAACCATTAAGCTCATATTGTTGCTTACCAAACCAAATTGTCTGCTGATATTTTTAATTTCTTCTTTATTCTTTTTATCAAAAATTTCCAGTTCGTTCAGTTTTTTCTGCGCCCAAAATTTTGAAATTTCCCAATCTTTTACCGATTGCTTTTCTGTATTTAGAGAAATAATTTTGGTTTCCGTAACTTCATTCCCATATCCAAATAAAATTTTTACAGTCGATTGATTTCCTTTCAAAATTCCCGTTAACACAAAATCCCGAGAAATACTTTGTGGCAAAGCCGGATAAATCTCAGATATAGAAGCATTGTTTTCTACACCCAAAAACTTCAAAGTTTGGTACAAGATTTTGCGAATCTCTTTTTTGGGATCATTTTCATTTAAATTTAAAAATTCTCCGCCTGTTTTGGTACTAATAAATTTTAATTGATTAAAATTCGATTTATTGGATGCGGCAATGGTGTAAACGGGCTTTTCCCAAGGTAACTGCAAATCTCCAAAAGATGACATTCCATCTGTGAAAAATAAAATTTCATCTCCTTTTATTTGTTTTAACTGACTGAAATCGGTTCCGCCATCGTAAATTGTTTGAGATAGATAGCTTTTTAAATCTATCCAATTTCCATTATTTATTTTAAAACTTTTCCCTTCATCAAATGTATTGTTGATGAAGTATACTTTGACAGAGAGATTTTTATTAACTTTAAAATATTCATCCAACAGGGCAAACTCCTTGTCATGGTCTCCTTTGAAACCGCTTAAAGAATTATCCCAAACTATTGCAATTTTAGTAGACAGTTTTTTAGTTCTTTCATCAGGATTAATTCCAATATTAGCAAAGAAATAAGATGAGTTATCTGATGCTTTCTGAATTAAAATATTCTCACTTCTATCATTCTGTGGAAAACTAATTTTAAGATTTTGTGAAGGTTTATAATTGGTTTTATGTGTTTCGGCAGTCCATACATTTCCGTTATTCACAAACTGAAAGCTTCCATCAGGTTTTTCTTCTAATTTTGGAGAAATCTGAGTTTGAAAAATCATCGTCTTCAATTTAAAATCAGGAATTTGATAATCAAAATTCAGTGGCAAGAAGACTGATACTGATTCCCAGATTTTTTCAATTCATAATTGTAGGAAATCTGAACTGTTCTCTCGCCACCATTGCCATTGATGGGATAAATTCTGGTTCTGAAATTATTGCCTTCCACTTTTTCTAAAATTCCGGGATCGACATTTCTTTTTTGGATGGTTTCAAAGACTTCTTTTGCTTTTTCCTTTTCTACAGGAACTGCATTTCGTAATTTACCATTGATATCAATCGCATAACCGCTCACATTTACCCCTTCCGGAAGCGGAAAAGTTAATCTTCCTTCCATCAATCTGTTGGAGTTATTTCTATAAACCATCGTGATGGTATTCGTCGAAATGTTTCCAATAATTTTAGTTTCAATATTCAGTTTTTGGAGAACAACTTGATTATTTTTTCCAAAACCACCCTTTGCGTCTGGAGTCTCTATCACTGGAATCTGTGCCCAGCATACCATCGGAAACCATATTAGAAGTAAAAGCCATAAATTTTTCATATCATCAACGCTTGAAGTTTAACAAATGTAATTATATATATTGATGCAGCAATTAGGAAGAAGGTTGGAAATAAAGAATTTTATTTATCAATAGAAACCCAAAAAAAACACCTACATTTCTGTAAGTGCTTGATTTAAAAAGTGGTTCCACCTGGGCTCGAATATTTTTTATTTTTTCCTTTATTTATGGGGCTTTCAAGCATTGTGATTTTAAAAGGGGGCGATTTAGGGATTATTTTAACTTTTGGATAGACTTTTAACAACCTCTTTAAAACTATTTAATGTGCTTTCTAAACTATCAATTATTTCTTGTGCTAATATTTCAGGCTCGGGCAAACTATCTAAGTCAATATAATTATCATCTTTGAGCCAAAAAATATCAAAATTAATTTTATCCCTTAGCATGATTTCATTGTAACTATACTTCCTAAAACGTCCATTAGGATTATCTCTACTCCATGTTTCTAATGTATTATCTTTATCTTCTGAAAGGTAACATTCCACAAATGGTATTAAATTTTCATATTTTAAAACTTGCTTTTTCAGAGTGTGGTGTATATTTGTTCTGTAATCATAAAACCAGACTTCTTTTGTTGATGGTTTTTTATCAATCTTTTTCTTTTCTAAAAACAGTACATTAGATTTAACACCATTTGCATAAAAAATTCCTGTTGGTAATCTTAAAATTGTATGCAAGTTTGTTTCTTCTAATAGTTTTTTTCTAATTATTTCACCTGCTCCTCCTTCAAACAATACATTGTCTGGTAATACAATTGCAGCTCTTCCATTTTCATCAAGCATAGAAACAATATGTTGAATGAAAGCTAATTGCTTATTACTAGTAGTTGTCCAAAAATCACTTCTATAAAAATATTCATCAAATTCTGCTAATTTTTTATCACTAGTTATATAGTAACTACTACTTTTTCCGAAAGGAGGATTGGCTAATACAATATTTGTTTTTTTTTCGATAGGATTGATTAAACTATCTTCTATATTAATATCAGGTGTTTTTATTAGGTCTCCAATATCATGTAAAAACAAATTCATTAAACATAATCTTGCCGTTGATGGAACAATTTCCCAACCTTTAAAAGTATCGAATTGGAAAAAAATTTTTTGGTCTTTTTCCTCTAATTCTTTCTTAAAATTATTGTTTAAATATTCAATTGCACCTAGAAAAAAACCTCCTGTACCACAACTTGGATCCCAAATAGTTTCTTTAGGTTGTGGTCTAATACATTCCACCATGGCTTTAATCACAGCTCTAGGAGTAAAGTATTGCCCCGCTCCACTACTTTCAGCGCTTTTTTGTAAAAGCGATTCGTAAATATCTCCTTTTATATCTACAGACTCAGATACCCAAGTTTCCTCATTAATTAAATCTATTAGCTTTCTTAGTTTTTTATGGTCATGTATTTTATTTTGTGCACCGTAAAATATCTTGCCTAACATTCCTCCTTGCTCTGAAAGTGTAGTTAGTAGATTGAAATAGTCTGTTGTTAAATTATCTTCTTCATGAGAAGATAGAAATTGCCAACTGCATCTATTTGGAATGTTGAAATTTCTATTATAAGGAGGCTGAGAGTATTCATCAGCCATCTTTAGAAATAACAAAAATGTAAGTTGCTCTACATAGTCACTGTAACTTACTCCATCATCTCTTAATGTATCACAAAATGACCAAATTTTGGCTACTAAGTTATTTGTTGTCATTATATTTAGGGTTTGAATTGTGCTAGGAACTCATATCCTGGCTTTATCTGATAAGTTTTCAAACAAGTATCAGCGACAGATGAAAAAAAAGCTTTTTTATCTACATGCTCTCTTATCTTCTTAAAACAATTATTTTGTTTTTCTAATTTAATTTCATCGGTAATATTTGTATTTCCAAAATAGGTTTTTGTTTCTTCGATCACTTTTTCAACAGTTACCCATATTTTTTGGCGCTCGTTCACAAAATTTAATGTGTTTCCTAAATTGAATAGTTTTATTGAGATTTCTGCTTTAAGTTTTTGCGTCTCTGTAAAGGCAAAAACGTACGGTTTACCATCTTTATCAAAGTTAATATTACCAGAATCGGAAGAATTTAATGGATCTAGTAAAAGTGATTTTTCAGAAATAATTTCGCTATAATTATCTGCAATAATATAACTGCCATCTGATTCACACTTTAAAGGAAAGAATATTGATTTACCTCCAATTTCAATATCTTCAGCTTCCATATCGTCAAATCTTGTGTTCGAAGTATTTGAAGCTAATCGAAAATTTTGCAGATTGTAAGCTAATCGCCAATATCCTTCCTTTTTAAAAATAAATCTATGCTGTGGATTATCTTCATCCAAACAAAAATTTATTGCTTTATTTTTTGGTCTGAAATGATCAATAGAACCATTATCCAAAGGTGCCTCTGAATACCAACACTTATTTCCATATTCATTTACAAATATAGATTTTAATATATTCCAATCAATGTATTTTTTAATATAATCCTTCCGTTCTGTTGAAGATTTTCCTTCAAGCTGTAAAAGATGAAATTCTTCAATTTTGTACCAGTCAATAAAATCGATTCCGTTTTCCTCAAAAGTTAGGTGGTTTAAATGTTTATATTTCTTACTTAACTTGACAGTCCATCGAATTTTTTTTACTTTATTTTCAATGATTGATAAATCTATGTATCTCATTTTTCATCAGAATTTAAAATACTTTCTAATACTTCTTTCGCAATTTTATCTAGCATTTCTTTCTCTTCATCAGAATAATTTCTATTGCTAAATTCCTCATGCTCACTGGTTAATTTCACAAATTGTTCAAATCTTGAATCAACAAAAGTTTCATAAAATTTAATGTTTTCAAAGTATGCTTCTAATTCGTTAAATTTTGCCTTTTCTTCATTTGAAATAGTTCCATTGACAAGTTTACTTTGTAAGAATCTTTTTGCATTAAGTTTGTCTTCTAATTCTTTACTCATAATAGAAGGTATTCCGAATAATTCACTTGTGAGGATTTTATCAACACTCATCTCTTTTGGACTAATATGAGGATTAACAGTTATTGTTTTATCACCCTCTTTTTTGAAGATAACAACTTGCTTTTTATCCAGACCTCCTATAACCAAAGGGTCATGTGTACAAAATATAATCTGAGTTGTTTCGGGATTATCGACAACTTCTTCAAGGAAATCTAAATATTTCCATTTCCATTGAGGATTTAGATGTGTATCTGGTTCATCAAGAAGTATAAGTGATTCCTCGTCTTTCGTAAATTTCAAAAGCCCCAATACAGTTAATAATTGTTGTTCTCCCTCGCTGAATTCAGACATTGATAGCTCTCCATTTATATCTTCCTTTTTTACCTTAATCTTTATACCTGATAACATATTTGATAAATCAGGACTTATTAAAGCATTGAATAACTGATTCCGTGTAAAATCTTTTAGAGAAATAAAATCATCAAATGTTTTTTTATCTTTGATAAATAAATAGAGCAATTCATTTGTCTCCACTTTATTATAGCTGACAGCTCTTCTTGACTTTTCATAAATAGGGGCAAGAGAAAACATAAATAAATCAGTTAAAAATCTCCGAACCAATCCTTTTGCTCCCCAAAGAAAGTCATCCTCTTTTTTAATCTTGCTCCATTCAGGATTTTTAATAATAAATAGTGTTGAAACAATATCATGTATATTAAGCTCCTTATTTAAAAAATTTATTGTCTTTTCGTCTTCTTCAGATTTTAAAAAGAATGATAAAAGTGCTAATGAACCATGTACATTTTGAACCAAAAAAATGGGCTGTATATCATTAAATTCTTCATATTTGGCATCCTCTTTAATGATTTCCTCATAATAATCTTTTATATACTTGTCATAGTATTTCCCTAACCTATTACTTATGCCTGAATAATATATAAATACATGTTTAGGTAAATAATTTCTTTTGCTATTGAAAAATTTCCTTCTATTTTTATGTTCAATAACCAATTTTTCCTCATTACTAGTTTTTTGTAATATTGAAAATTTGTATTCATCATTTACATGGTCATAGTCAATTTCAATATCTTTTCCATAACATTGGTATTTTATAAAGTAGCTAAAAGTTAAATCGGATTTATCTTTATGCTCTAGCTCCAATGTTCCAAAGATAATAAGTAAACTTTCAAGAAAGTTTGATTTTCCTGTAGCATTTAGACCAATCAAAACTGTTTTCATTGAACTTTGGTCAATGTCAATTTTAAAATCCTCAAGATTTTTAAATCTTGTTTTTATGTGTATATAGTCTATTCTCATTTTATTAATTCTATAAATGACAAATGTCCCTCCTTATATTCTCTAATCTTAGATTCTAACCCTTTAAGTCTTTTATAAAATTCCTCAATATCATTTTTATAAATAGACTTTTGCCATAAATTATAAGAACTTATGGGATTGTCCTCTTTTTCTAAAATCTCCAATAAATCCATATCTATACTATTTCTTTTTGTTTTTACAATGTTCTTTTGCCGTTCTTTAAGTTTAGCTAAATAGTCTTCTTTTTTTTGAAGAATCTGTTCTAAATAATCTTTTACATTCTCATCATTTGGCGTTTCATTTATTAGTTTTCCACTAAAAGCTTCTTGTAAAATTTTTTGTTTTAATGCTTGAACACTCGAAGATGAGTGATTGATGATTTCGGATAATCCATTAATTTCATCGTATAATTCTTCGATGCTATTAACAATTAACTCTTGTTCTTCTAAACTTGGGAAAATAATGACTAAGTTTCTAACATCACTTAATGTAACTCTTTGTCTTGTCGTACCTTTCGAAAGTTTTTCTATTTGAGAAATTATATAAGGGGAATTTAATGAATGCATTAAAAACTTTGAATTAATATAATCGGTTTCTTTTATACGGATTAAATCTGCAACAATGACTCCTTTATTAAAGTTATTAGGCACCAGACAAGCCTTACCTAAAGGACTGCCTAACTTTGTAATAACAATATCTCCACTCTTAAATTGATGTTTTTCTAATTGATTAAACTTTTCTTCTGAAATATAAGATATATCCTTCGAAATAAATTTATTTCTATCTATGTTTTGTATTTTCAAAATAGGAAGACCAGTCTCTTGAAAATCATCTGATTTTAAATTAGAGCCAAATGGCCCATCTGTTATAGATTCTACTGGATTAATAAATAAGTCTGAAAGTTTTGCTAATCTCCAATGGGATGGTAAATCATAACTGATAATATCTTTATTATCAAGATTATTCTTTCCTTTATATATTTTTTTTAGTGATGCTCTTTTCTTATCAATTTCTTCTAACTTTTTTTGAGGCATACTAACATTACTTAGCACAACATATCTTTTTTTGCCTCTAAAAAAAGAATTTATTTCTGAAAACCAATAAATTTTTGATTTTGTATTTAGTGATTCAAAATTGAGTAAAATTGAATCTAATTCACTAAATAATTCTTCAATCTTTTCGACTATTTTATTTTGTACTTGACTTGGTGCTAGAGGAAATAAAAAATTATTTAATACTTTTTGACTAATGTTAGGCTGTGCGCTTCCTTCTCTTTTATTTAATAATTCTTCTTTAGAAGACATTAAATAATAATATAAATATTTTGTATTTATTAAAAAGGGAGTTATTGATGCTATTGCTTGATTTGTAGACGCATCAATACCTAAAAAAGCCATTCTGCCTACAGTAGTACCATATAATGCGATCAGTAATGAACCTTTTGGAAAAATCTTTGCGCTCGAATAATCTACTGCCTCTTGTGTTATAGATTCTTCCGTTTCAGTTATAGTATTATAATTCAGTTCCCCAGATTTTACCCAAGGAATATTACCTCCAAAATAATTAGAATTCTTTCTATCAGGAGTACCTCCACTACTTGTTACAGAAATCTCATCTAAAGTTACCCATTTCCAAGAACTGGGAATATCATAAAATACGTTCTCCATTTTACAAAATTAATCTAAATAAATTACCATACTTAAAAATAAAAAAAAACAACGAGAAAAAATCTCATTGTTTTCTAATTAAATACCTTTTAAAAATTACAGTAATCACTGTTTTTTAAATCCAAAGACATACCCCAAAATTCTTTATATAAGGTCTTAAATCTAGTCTTTACAAGGATTTTATCAATCATTTTAAGATCTCTCCATTTTCTCTTCTCATCATTTACATATTCAAAAGACAATTTATTCTTCTCGTTTTCTTCCTTATATTGAAATTTCAACTGAAGCACTCGGTTTACATCCTTAAACTTCATCAGTAAATATTTATTGGAAAACTTTTTACTAGGGTTATTTGAATAATTTGTAAACCCCAAGTCATTATTTAGATCACTGAAAGAAAAAGGTAGAGTAAGAGGTTTATCTTCAAGACAGTAATCAATAATTCTTTTTACAAATTTAGACATAGCAGTCGTTTTATTTACTTCATCATAAATGAGAAGCACCAGACCTTCTTTATCAGCATATGTACTAGATTTAAATTCTAAGCTAATGTTTGGGACATACTTACTTGCATACCTTCCATTCTTTCCTTTTACGAAGTTGAAGTACGTCATTTTAGAACCCATAGCTTCCTGCAAGGAATACATAAATTTGAATGCTTCACACTCCTTGGTTGCAACATTCTTATACTTAATATTATTTTTACTCGTTATTTTAGTCATTTTTTTGATTTAAATTATTAAACTGAAGAAAACCTTTCGAAAACTTTATCCACCATAAAGAGACACATTTCCAGCAGTCCTTACTTGTTATAAGACTTTAGCTCTATCTAAAATTTTTGCTTAATTAATGAGGTGGTAGAAATCACAGTTACTTGTTTCTTCAGTGGTTTTGATATGTTCAATTACTCCAATTTACTTGGATTCCTCTCTATTGATCTACTTCTATTTAACTTGTATAGTTTAAAAGTTTAGAGAGATATATTAACCTTAGTTACTACTCGGAAATACTCGATGCAGTCAGTTTACTAATTTTTGCAGAAACTTTTCTTTGAAATTCTTTTTTGACAAAATCGTTATTTTTCTTGTAGCTGTTATAGAGATTTTCAGCTTCTTCAATATATTTATTTCTAATATTGGTATTTAAAATAGGAGAAGCGAAATCAACAAATTTTGTTATCCCAAAATATTTTAATCCTTGGAATTTTAAATAATTATCAAAAGCTTTTTCGCTTTTACTTTTCAACTGAGACTTGACAAGACGTTGATCAAGATCTGGTGAAATTTTATTTACAAAAGATATATTAGCGAAAAGCTTGTATAATTCTTTACCAATAGATTCATTCTCCTCTCTAATAGATTCTAAGTACTGAATGTTTTTCTTTATTGCAGATCGATTAAATTGACTTACAGTTTTCACCCTCAATTCAATTCTAACAAAGCTGTTATGATTGGCAATTTTTTTAACCAACTGTTTTCTTCGTACCTGACTT
Organism: Chryseobacterium sp. AC405b; assembly: GCF_979258685.1. Classification (NCBI taxonomy): domain Bacteria; kingdom Pseudomonadati; phylum Bacteroidota; class Flavobacteriia; order Flavobacteriales; family Weeksellaceae; genus Chryseobacterium; species Chryseobacterium sp. AC405b. Next base: position 1,695,053 of record NZ_OZ409877.1, on the reverse strand, counting down.
GAATCTTTAAAAACCTCACCTTGCTGAGCCTCCCTTTCAAGTTTATCGTAAATCGCCACCTCATATTTTTGATTTTTAAAGTTGATTGTTTTATCGCTAATCCTTAGAGTATCTTCCATTCCTTTCATTCTTGAAATACTGCTGATAATAGAAGTTATATTCATATTAAAGCGAATATTTACTCCTAGCTCAATGTATGTGACTTTCGCTTTCCAAAACTCATCTCTTTCAATATTAAACTCATCTGCATATAAATTAATTATTTCAACAAAATCATAACTACTTAAATCTTTAAAAGGATCTAATTTTTTAATTCTAATGAGATCTTTTCTAATGTTTTGACAAACTGAGAATCTCCCAAATTCTTCGTTTTTTCTTCGCTTAAAACTGATAAATTTATGTAAGTAAGACAGCTTCTTAATTTTATTTGCTTGCTGAAGTACGATTTCAGATTGTAATTGTTCAATAGATTTTCTATCCTTTATTTTTTTAGACAAAAAAGAAATAGAATCAGGATCAGCTCTAAAATACTCGAATCCATCTTCTTCCTTTTCTTCCTTTATTTTAATAAATTTTGTTGCTAGGATATACTCACTGATTTTGATTTTTTCAAGATAAAATTTAATTAAATCGACCATAACTATTTTTTCTTTTTAAAAATTCTTCCAAGTCAATTCTTCTCACATAAATCTTACCGCCATTCGGCTTGCTGTACTTTAAACCATTTGCTCTGTACCTATCAAAAGTAGATCTGCTCATGTTAAATTCCACCTTTATTTCTTCAAAGGTTAAAATGTCTTTCTGTTTTAATGAAGCTCGAACAATTGATTCTAAAGCATCTATTCTTCTTTTCTGTTTTTTGTTTTGATTTATCATAAAGACAAATCTTCTTGCTTGTAATGGTCTCATAAAAATTATTTATACTATTATTAACTCTAGGAAAATCACGATTTCCTATTCATGAAAGTTAAAGTTTTGTTAAATTAGTTAAAAAGTATAAAATACAAAAAAAAGACGGTACATACCGTCTAATTACATGGAAAATGTTCGTAAAATTTAAGATTTTTTATAATTATTAAAATTTGATCGTATATGTTCCAGAAGATGAAGTAGTAGATTCTTCAGCCTTAACATATTTTTTCACCCAAGAAATAGAAGTAGAAACAACACAGGCATCAGAAATACCAGAAATTCTACGTGCATAAGTAACACGTCCAAATTTATCTACAGTATAAGTGATATTTATAACTCCATTAAGTGAGCAATTGTGTGCGGGGGGAGTTCCGCCTCGCCCCATAGTTCCAGGAATATAATTTAGCAATTTCCTGCCAATTCCTATTTTACTGTCACCGTTTTCATCGCCACCTAAAGGATCGTCGTTATTTCCCTTTCCAATATTACTTTTTGGTGCAGAAAAAACTAATTCTCGTTCTTTTTTGTCAGTACGATAATATTTAATTTTTTCCGTTTTCATAAAGCCTTCCAAATCACTGAAAGTAATTTTATCCATAAGTTTCACTGAGTTTTTTGTTAATCCGTCTTTATCTGCAAGTTTAATTATTTTTGATTGTGAATCTAGTTTCCTTTGATTTATATCAGCGTAATATTCATTAGTTCTTTCTAGTTTATCCGTTATTTTATTCAGGGTATATTCTATATTGTAACTTACATTTTTTGGATTTTCATAATAGGATGTGTGTGCTGATTTTTTAGCTCCGATTAATCTTTTACTTTCATCAAAATAATACTCGTAAAAAGATTCATTGAATGCCATTCCTTCAGCCCAATAATATGGTAGTTTTTTAACAAAAACAATACTGTTATCTTTTTCCAAAATCTGATAAATATTATCGTAAACCATATATCCGTATTCCTCATAAACATCAAGTGATTTTAACGAATAAATTTTTCCATTTTGTGAGTTTTTTACATAAGATTTAATTTTACTAGAATCGCTCTTGTAAATACTTTCTATATAGATTTTTGTTTCCTTTACCTTACTTTCGTAATCTGAAGATTGTGAATAGATGATTGAAAACATTAATAAAGTTGTGATTAAAAATAGTTTTTTCATTTTCAAATTTTAATGGAATCTTCTTCAGGCTCAGTTTTCTTTTTAGTTTGACTTGGAACTTCAGCTCCGTTTAACGGATCATCTATCGTCTTTAATTCATCTTTAGTTGAAGATCTCTTTTCCAAATCAGGCTTACTTTCTTTTAAATCAAAACTGGTATTTCTATACTGATGGTTTTTTTGCTCTTTGGGAATATTATTATTGAGAAAATTATCTTCTTTTAAATTTTTATCATTAAAAAACACATTGGTAAATCCAAAAAGTCCATAGGCAGTGATTACATCTTCATTAGAATTTTCATCTCTAAAATTAAGTTTCCTTAACAAGACAAAATCTTCTTCGTAGCTAACTACATTAGTATATCCATTTTTTGATAATGTATTTAAAATAAAATTTTGCGAATATTCATCATTTAGCTTTTCTCCAATGAAAAAGTCTTTCATCATTTTTAAAAGCTGAGGTTGATTAGTCATCATTTCATCCACAACCTTATTTTGCATTTGAGTTCGGTCAGGTTTAAAGTAAAACGCAGAAAAGCTCAATAAGACGATTATGCCAAGGATAATAAAAAATGAATAACTTTCTCCCGATTGCGTTTTCCGACCTATGTAATGAGCGTTTACACTCTTTTCCGAAGCAGTTTGATCTAAGCTTTGATTCTCGTGAGCAGGAAACATAATTGAAATATCTCGTAATATCTCTAAAGCAAGATCATTGTTATAATCTTCTACTAATTTTGGGATTCTGAATAGATCAATTATTGCCCAAATAAATAATCCACCTGCCGTAAGCAAGAATAATATAAGCCACGCTAGTTTTTTGAGATAGGCGTAATACCAACCTCCTAAAATCCAAAGTAGATAAGCTACTCCTACGGATTTTTTGCGTCTTTCAAATTCTCCAGTAAAAATACGTTGTTGTTCAGAATTCAGATCTAGATATTTTTTCTGAACCATAAAAGAAAAGTTTCCCATGATTATTATATGACTGCAAAGTTCCATACAGTCGCTTAAATTCATAGAAAAAGCGTGGAACTAAACCTTTGTCTATTAAGGGGGAGGCTCTGGTAAACCTATACACCATAAACAAGGATAGCCCACGCCGTAGCGTGAGCATCAACTTATTTACCCTGTAGTGTATTGAATTTACCAGATTCCCCCTAACAGAATAAAAGCGACGCTTTTACTTTATTTTATTATATTTTTGAATTACAAATTTATCAATTTATCCGAAATGTACGTTATTCATAACGCTTTTAAGATTAGTAATATTTGAATTCGTATAAATCAATGTATTTGCAATATTTATATGACCTAACAATTTACTTACGATAGGTAAAGAAACATTGTACTTATTTATTAAAAATGAAGCAAAAGTATGACGACCAACATGGAAAGTTATGTTTTTATAGATTTTACATTCCTTTGCTATTTCTTTTAAAAGAGAATTACCAACTTGATTACTCACATCTCTAAAAATTTTTTCATTTGATTTTTTACCAAGCATATATCCAGCTAATAAACTTTTCATTTGATCATTTATAGGTATGTCAATATCATACTTTGTTTTTAACATATTTTTGGAGATCATTCCTTTTTTAAAATCAACGTCTGATACTTTTAGCGAAAACAAATCTGAATATCTTAATCCCGAATAACAAGCTAATAAAAACATATCTCTAACATTTTTTGAAATCAAATCTGAACTTTTAAAGTTCTTAAACCTAACAACTTCCTCCTCATCCAAAAAGATTGTTTTATGCTTGGGAGCTTTAATTTCAAAAAGATCTTTCCCATATGGCTTTTCAATTTTTACGTCTGTTAGTTTATTTGCAGCATTAATTATTGCTTTTAAACATTTGTGATGATTAAATATTCCTCCATCTCCAATTTCTAAACTTTTTAAATAGGTATCAAATCTTGTTATAAAAGCAACATCAATATTGGAAGTAAATATTTTTGGCTGAAATGCTTTTAATCTAGTTCTTAATGTTGAATACTTATAGAGGGTATCTTCACAGATCTTTTTTCTTTTAAACTCTACAATGTAGTCAAAAACGTCGTAGAAATTACCATTTTTTAAACCACTTAAAAATTTATCAATATCAGAAAAGGACAATTGTTGACCTGCTAGAAGAGTATCAGTACAGAATTCTTCCAAATCATTCTTTCGCTTATCAATAATCTTATTAAGTATTGCAAAACCTCTGCTTTTTGCTCTACCTGAGTCAGTGTCCCAATTTGAAGGATGAATTTTTTCTCCAATTGAAATTCTTTTTTTATCACCATTCATTCTTATTTGAATACAAATTGGGCATTCACCAGTTTTTCTATCAGCTTTATCTGTTCTGATTATTGCTTTAATAATAGGCTTTCTCATTTTTAATATATTTAATTGTTCTTCTTATACCATAGATCGGTAACAATTAAAAAATTAGCGAAGATAGATAAAATATTGCAATTAATCAATAAATTATTGAAAATCAAATAGTTGCAATCATGTTAAAATAGTTAAATTCATGTTAAAGTGATTTTTAATTGAGAAAATCATGTATTTCTTTGTAGAAATTTACAGTCCTTGTTATAAATGCATTTAACAAATGCTCTGCATCAGCTTGGTTATTGATAGGTTTTTCTATCTTTATCCAAAAATCTTTATCGTTACTAATAAAATAATCATGAGCATTTTTATCCATAGCCTTTGATTTAGGATTTTCCCGATTACCATCACTACGGTTTTCTTCTAATGATATAGCTCTAAAATTCGCATTCATATTATGCCAATCTCTTATCAGTGGATTTACTTTATGTTGTTGATAAACCCAACTTCTTGGATAGATATGATCATAATCCCATGGTCTATTAGTATCGCTCAAAACTTCAAGATTATTAAACTCCTGAAAATTTTGATTAAAATAATCCCTTTGACAAAATATTAAGACATTGCGATTCCACGCTAATTGATTTGCAAGGTGATTCCAATGTATTTTGTAAGTCTCTTCATTTTCATTTTCTTCCCATGTATTATCAAAAAGTTTTAAATACTGCTCATCTGAAGGATAAAAATCATTCCACCTTATTTTTTTTTCAACTACATTTTTATAAACGATTTCTAAATCGAGAAGTTGAGGCATTGCAACAATTAAAGCATTACCGTTGATAAGTTTTTTAAAGTTCTTACTACTCCATAAAGAAAAGTCCAAAGACTCATTCCATATTATTTTTGATATTTTATTCTTATCTAAAGCAAAAAATGTTAAATAAACAAATCCTTTTTTTATATCTAAAAAATTTTCAAATGCGATTTTACTATAATTTATGTAAATCCAATTTAAATAAAAAAGATAGAGTTCAGGATAATCATTTATTAGACTTTTCACTAAAATAGCAGGTAATTTAGTTCCATCTTCAGATAGTAAAATATCAAATGACTTTGTTAAAACATTACTTGCTACACTTTCAATATCGTTACCAATAAAGCTCTCTAAATTTTGTAAAAAATCGGGATCATTTAATCTATCTCTAAATTGATTTACACTAAAAGAATTTGGATAACTACTTTGATTTAAGGCAGACCAAACTAACCTATTGACAAATGACAGCAATCGTGAAGGTTTTATGAAATCAGCACTAAGAGACTCAACTAATTTTTTACTTTTAGGAAATTCAGCTTTATAAATTGAATAAATTAGTTCCTCTCCATTTAGAGGAGTTCCCTCAGAATTTAATCTTACAAATAATGTTGGATCTTCTCTGTCTCCCTGTATATCTTCTTTCAACAATGACTTATTAATCACTATTGCTGGTATAGAGTAGTTCATTAGATGCTTTCTAAAGGCTTCAATAAAACCATCAAACTCTTGAGATTTTATAAACTCCAAGTAAGAACTTTCTTTTGATTTATCCAGAGAAATTTTCATAATTCGTGCAAAGAAATCATCCTTCCTTGCCTGATTTACAGATCCTGATGATACAAGATCAAGAAGAAAAGATAAAGGTACAGGAAGATTTGCATCAAATGGGTAGACTTCAGTATTCTTTAACTCAGTGTAATTAAGTGTATCTTTCCCTATCTTAAAAATCTCCAAAGCTTTTTTTCTATCAGAAACTGATAAAATAGAGTTATTATTTTTAGCCTGATAACCCCAAGGATGTGATCTTGTAAGAACTCTTATTAAATACTTATTGGTATTACTTACTTTTTCAGGATTTAAATCAATCCAAACTGTAGGAACATGATGATAATCCTTATTTTTCACATCAAAAAATTCAGCATGTTTTTCTTCCCAAGGATTAAAAAAACCTAATGAAATTGAGGTTGAACGCTGTTGACCATCTAAAAGCTCAAATGTTTTATCGTTAGTTTCTCCTAAAAGAAAAGATCCTATCGGAAAACCTCGTAAGATAGAATCCCAAACTGTTTCAATTTGATTAGGCTTCCAAACGAAAGATCTTTGTAAAATTGGCAATTTTATTTTTTCATCACCTTCTAACTGCCATTTAGCTATTTCTTCTAAGTTGTAAAATTTGTTCTCAGACATATTCATGGTTTATGTTTACCAAATATATCAAAAGGCAAATAATCTGATCATAAAAATTACATTGTGTAAATATATTATTTAACAAGGGGTCAGAAAGGGGGACGCTTTGGTGACGAATGATGGAGAACAATGACGAGATAACTTCACAAAAAAACCCCTAAAATAGGGGTTTTCAAAAATTTGGAAGAAAATCGTTCTTCACATCTGTGGTCCCACCTGGGCTCGAACCAGGGACCACCTGATTATGAGTCAGGTGCTCTAACCAACTGAGCTATAGGACCTCAAAATTTGGTTAAATTTTGTGATTGCAAAAATAGTAAAATTTCTTTCATTACAAAATTTTTTATCGCTTTTCTTGGCAAAGTTCTATCAGCACTCCATTCGTAGATTTGGGGTGCAGGAAGACAACTAATTTATTATCAGCTCCTTCTTTGGGTTGTTCAGAGATAAATTCAAAACCTTCATTTTTTAACCTTTCCACTTCCTCAACTATGTTTTCTACCCCAAATGCCAAATGATGGATTCCTTCACCTCTTTTTTCTATGAATTTAGAAATCGGACTATCTGCATGCGTTGCCTCCAGCAACTCAATTTTGCTTTCGCCTGTCTGGTAAAAAGATGTTGTGACTCCTTCCCTCTCCACGGTTTCATTTTTATATGATTTTTTTCCTAAAAGCTTTTCAAAAAGTTCGTCAGAAAAGCCTAAAGTTTTTACGGCAATACCGATATGTTCTAGTTTCATAAAATAATTTTACAATGATTAATCATAGTTTTGAATGTTGTCTACATTTTCAAACAGGCAATTCAAACAAAAATAGTAAATTTGCAGAACTTATGGAAAGCAACAGACAAAGAAAAGTAGCACAAATAATACAGGAAGATTTCGCAGAACTTTTCCGAAAACAATCAGCTGAAAGCAAACAGAGTTTTTTAGTTTCGGTTTCTGATGTGAAAATTTCACCCGATTTGGGAGTGGCAAAAATTTATTTAAGCATATTTCCGCAAGAGTTCAGAGCTTCGATCATGAAAGAAATTGAGCTTAATAAAGCACAATACAGAAATTTCCTTGGTCAGAAGATGGCTAAACAAGTGCGCGTAATCCCCCAGCTTAACTTTTATCTGGATACAGCACTTGATGATGTAGAAAAGCTGGAAAAAGAACTCAGAGGTGAAGGAGACAATCCTGTATTGTAAACTATTTTGAAGAACATTGCATTTTATATCGCATCACGCTACCTTTTATCTAAAAAAGGAAGTACAGCTGTCACGTTTATTACGTGGTTGGCTGTAGGCGCTATGATGGTTGCTGTTGCAGCAATGTTTGTCATCATCTCCGTATTCTCCGGATTAGAGGTTTTTAATCAGAATCTTATTTCAAATCTGCATGCCGATTTAACGGTAAAAAGTACTTCAGGCAAAACAATTAAAGATTTTGATAAGATAAAAGATATCTTACATAAAAATAAAGAAATTCAGGATTTTTCTCGTGTTATTGAAGAGAAAGTATATCTGAATTACAACGGAAAAGGTGACATCGGATATCTAAGAGGGGTAGATTCTTCATATATTAAAGTAAATCCTATTGATAAAACTATTTTCTTCGGAAAATATCCCGGTTTTCAATATTCGAATGAGGTCATTATGGAGCATTCTTTAGAAATGCGCCTCTCAATACCGGTAGACACTTTAAATAATTTTGCTACCGTTTTTATGCCAAAATCCGGAACAGGAATTATCAATAAAGAAGAAGATATTTACAATAAAAAAAACATTCTGGTTACTGGTATTTTTCCGGGAAATGATCAACTAAACAATTATATCATCGCACCGATTGAGTTATCTGAAGAATTACTTGATCTTCCAAAAAATTCAGCATACCAAATTGTTATTAAGCTCAAAAATCCTGACAAAATAGATAAAGTAAAAAAAGATTTGCTTTCATCAATCGGGAAAGGAATTGAAATAAAAACCAAACAGGAAGAAAATGCCGCTTTCTGGAAGATGATCAATACAGAAAAACTTTTCATTTATTTAATATTCGCTTTGGTAATTTTCATTACCACATTCAACTTGGCAGGAGCAATTATTATCTTGCAGCTTGATAAAAAACAACAGGCAAAATCATTAGTCTCTTTAGGATTTCCTTTAAGTCATTTAAGAAAAACATATTTTTACACTGGTATTCTGATTGTTGTTCTGGGTGTTATCTCAGGCTTGATTTTGGGAACAGCGTTATGTTTTTTCCAACTGGAAACTGAGTTTTTTAAAGCAGTTGAAACTCTTCCTTTTCCAGTAAAGATTGTTGCAGAAAATTATCTCATTGTAGCAGCAACGGCATCTTTATTCGGAATTTCCATTTCTTGGTTCTTCTCTAAAATCAGTAAAGATTATATTACTAAAAATTAATATATTACACTTCAATTTTTTCGTAGATTTGCCATCCAATTAAAAAAAAATGAAGCGAATTTTATATTCTTTAATATTAAGTATTGTGTTCATCAATGCTTTTGCACAGATTCCTGCGGGATATTATAATGGGACAGCTACTCTTACGGGTGCAGCTCTGAAAAGCCAACTGAAAACTATTATTACCAATGGTCACACAGATAATGGATATGGCGGATTGTGGACCGCATATCAAACTACAGATCGTGATTATTATTACGAAAACGACGGTTCTATTTTAGATATCTATTCTGAAAGACCAACCGCTGCAGATCCGTACAACTTTACCGTAGTTACCAACCAATGTGGAAATTATACTGTAGAGGGAAACTGCTACAACAGAGAACATATCGTACCACAAAGCTTATTCAACGAAGCATTTCCTATGAAATCAGATGCACATTTCGTAAGGGCAACAGATGGAAAAGTAAACGGTATGAGATCTAATTATCCGTTCGGTGTCGTGCAGACGTCATCATTTATATCTTTAAATGGTTCAAAATTGGGAACTTCAGCATCAGCAGGATATTCAGGAACTGTTTTTGAACCAATCAATGAATTCAAAGGCGATGTTGCAAGAATGATATTTTACTTCGTTACAAGATACGAAACACAACTTTCAGGGTTTTCTTCGGGAGACATGCTTGGAAGCACAGCATTCCCGGGATTACAAACATGGGAACTTAATCAATTGCTTGCTTGGCATGCTCAGGATCCTGTTTCACTAGCTGAGATTGGTAGAAACAACGCTACATATTCTTTCCAGGGAAATAGAAATCCATATATTGACAACCCGCAATTTGTAAATGCGGTTTGGGGAACTCCTGTAGTAGACACTCAGGCTCCGACAACTCCAACCAATCTTGTCGCAAACAATCCTACTTCCAATTCAGTTTCATTAAGCTGGACAGCTTCTACTGACAATGTAGGTGTTGCAGGATATGCAATTTATGTTAACGGAACATTCAATTCAACCGTAACAGGAACTACTGCAACAGTTCAGGGATTAAACCCACTCACAACATATACATTCTATATCATTGCCACAGATGCTGCCGGAAACCCATCGCCACAAAGCAATACTTCAACCGCAACAACTTTAGCAGGACAACCCGGAGGCGGAAGTTGTGGAACCGAAGATTTTACAAATATCCCGGCAAGTGCAACGAACTATACAACAAGAACATGGACTAGTAATAACATTACATGGACTGCCACAGATGCACGAACAGATCAAACCATTACAGGAAAAGCAATCACGATTCAGAATGGTGATCTTACAAGCAGCTCACTTTCTGGCGGTATTCAAAGTTTAACGGTAACAACGCACCGTAAATTTAGTGGTACTTCAAACAGTTTGAATTTGCAAATCAATGGCGTAACTGTAGGTACAGTTCCTTACGGAGATAATGTAGTTACTACAACCATCAATAATATCAATGTTTCAGGTAACATCATCATCAAACTCATTAATCCTGTTTCCTCAAACAGAGTGGCAATTGATGACCTGAGCTGGACTTGTTTCAATACTCTAAGCACAGCAGAAACTACAAAAGCAAAATCTTTCAGCATTTACCCTAATCCTGTGAAGAATAACGAACTTTTTGTAAAAGGTGAAAATTTAATTAAAATTTCAAAAGCTGACATTTATGATGTATCCGGAAAATTAATCATGTCAGTTTCAAATCCTTTCAAAAATTCGAACAAAATCAATCTCAACGGAATTACAAAAGGAATTTACATTCTCAAAACAGACCATACTTCTTCAAAATTCATTGTTGAATAATTAAAAAATATATTCTAATTTAAAGACCGATTTTTTCGGTCTTTTTTTTATTTTTGATCTATGAATGCTAATAAAAAACTAGGTCTCATCGGGAGAAACATTTCTTATTCTTTTTCTAAGAAATTTTTTGAAGATAAATTTCAGAAACTCATGCTTAATGAGTTTTCGTACAACATTTTCGATCTGCAGGAAATTGATGAGGTGGAAAATTTATTTAAAGATCCCGAACTATTAGGTTTCAACGTCACTATTCCGTATAAAGAAAAAATCATTGATTATCTGGATAATCTAAGCGATGAAGCCAGAGAAATAGGTGCCGTAAATTGTGTTTTGATTGAAAACGGTAAAAGTACAGGCTACAACACCGATGCTTTTGGATTTGAAAAAACGCTCAAAATCCATAGAAAATCTCATCAGAATACAGCATTAATTTTAGGAAATGGCGGTGCTGCAAAAGCAATACAGTATATTTTAAGTAAAAATGGAATTTCAAATCAGATCGTTTCCAGAAACTCAGATTTAAATTTCGAAAATTTAGATAAAAAAACGGTCGAAGATCACAAAATTATCGTGCAGTGTACCCCTGTAGGAACTTTCCCAAATACTGATGATTGTTTAAACTTTCCTTTCGACGGGCTATCAAAAGATCATCTGGTGATGGATTTGATTTATAACCCAAATTATTCGAAATTTATTCTTAAATCAGCAGAACAGGAAGCCAAAACCGTGAACGGATATTATATGTTTGAACAGCAGGCAGAAAAAGCATGGGAAATTTGGAATAATAAAAAAAAATAACATAAATTAGTACTTTATTTGGTTTTTACTCTATAAAGAGAAATAAACACCACTCACACAAAAGATTTGCTATGATTACAGAAAACAATCTTTCTGAAAACGAAGAAAATACAATTTCTACCGAGGAAACTCAACAGGAAATACAAGAAAACACAGTTTCTTCTGAAGAAACTGCACATGAAGAGGAAACTGAGCATGCAGAAGAGCATGTAGACGAAGCTATTTCTTTAGCTGATGCTCTCAAAGAAATGGAAAAAATCATCAATTCTACGGCTGCAGGGGAAAATTTCAGACAGTTCAATTTACTAAAAGAAAAAGCAAGTCACGCCATTCATGATGAGATTGAAGATAAAAAGCACGAATATACTGATGCAGGAAACGCACCTGAAAATTTCAGTTTCGAGCATCCTGCACAATCTAAACTTTCTGCGCTGATTCACATTTTCAAAGAAAAACACGACACCTTCCAGAAAGGTCAGGAAGAAGAGCAGAAAAAAAATCTTGATCATCGTCAAGCATTGATCGACAGACTGAAAAATTTGTATACCAATTCTGAACCCGGAGTTAATCTTTTTAAATCAATTCGTGAGATTAAAGAAGAATGGTCAAAAGCCGGACAGGTTGCAAAATCTGAATTTAAAATCCTCAACAATAATTATTTCCACCATTTGAATCAGTTTTATCAAATGCTGGATCTGAATAAAGAATTTCTTGAGCAGGAGTACAGCCATAATCTTGAAAAAAGACAGCACATTATTGCCCGTGCAAAAGAGCTTGAAAATGAGCCGGTTGTACAAAAAGCTTTAAATGAATTACAATATCTTCACAAACTTTGGAAAGAAGAGGCAGAACCTGTAGCTGAAGAATTTCGTGAAAAAACATGGGATGAATTTAAGGAAATCTCAAATAAAATTCACGAAAGAAAATCTGAACTTTCTGCCGCTATTGAAACCGAGCAGAATGCCAATCTTGAAAAGAAAAATGAGATTATTGGTGAGATTAAAAAATTATCTGAACCAACAGACACTCCAAACCATAATTACTGGCAGAACGCTATCAAAAGAGTTGAAGAACTTCGTTCTGAATTCTTAAAAACAGGAAATGTCCCGAGAAAATTATCCAACAACAACTGGAATGATTTTAAAGCTACCTTAAGAAATTTCAATACGACTAAAAATAATTATTACAAGTCTTTAAAAGGTTCTCAGCAGGAGAATTTAGATGAGAAATTAAAACTCATCCAGACTGCGAAAGACAATATGCTTTCGGAAGACTGGGAAATGGCAGTGGCACTTTTCAAAAAACTTCAGGACGACTGGAAAAAAATAGGTCACGTACCGAAAAGCATGACCAATAAGATTTGGGATGAGTTCCGTGAAGCCTGTAATACATTCTTTAATAATTTCCGTGAAAAAAGCAATGCTTCTACCGATAACTGGAAAGAAAATTACAAGCAGAAAAAAGAAATTCTTGAAGAATTGAAAACCATTTCTGATGAAGAAGGAAGTATTGAGAAAATTGAAAATATAAAAACTTCCTGGAACAACATCGGTAAAGTTCCAAGAGATAAAATCGGAATCAATTCTGAATTTAACAAGACTTTAAGAGAAAAATTAAAGCTGAATAAAATCAACGAACTTGAGCTGAAAGAAGAAGGTCTATCTGAAAACCAATTAACTGACAAAGCAAGAAAAATCAAGAGCCAAATCTCTGATCTTGAGGCTGAAATCGTAAAATTGGAAAACAATCTGGCATTCTTCAAAAAACCGTCAAGAGACAATCCTATGCTTGCAGATACGTACAACACGATCGATAACAAGAAAGCTCACCTGGAGACTTTGAAGCAGAATCTGCACAGCATCATTTCAGGAGATTAAAATAGAAATTACAATTATACAGGCGAAGCAAAGAAATTTGTCTTCGCCTTTTTCATATTATGCAGGACAAATTTTATATAAAAAGATGCATCGAGCTGGCAAAAAAAGCTCTGGGAGATACTTATCCAAATCCTTTGGTGGGAAGCGTGATTGTTCATCATGGGAAAATTATTGGTGAAGGTTATCATCACCAAGCAGGAGAAAATCATGCAGAAATAAATGCTATCAACTCGGTTGAAAATAAGAGTCTAATTCCGGAATCTACCATCTATGTTTCGCTGGAACCTTGTGCTCATTTTGGCAAAACTCCGCCTTGTGCTTTGAAAATCGTAGAATTGGGATTCAAAAAAGTAGTTATCGGCGCCATGGATTCTCATGATAAAGTAAATGGAAAAGGAAAAAAAATTATTCAGGATGCAGGAATCGAAGTAGTATCCGGAATTTTGGAAAATGAGTGTATTGATCTAAATAAAAGATTCTTTACTTATCATCAGAAAAAACGTCCTTTCATTGTTTTAAAATGGGCACAATCCGCTGACGGATTTATGGATAAAGATTTTAAACCTTATCAGATCAGCAATTCGCTTACGAAACAGTATGTGCACGAATTGAGAAATAATGAACACGCTATTTTAATTGGAACGATGACTGCTCTTCGCGATAACCCTAGTCTGACAACGAGAGAAGTTACAGGCAGAAACCCAGTTAGAATTCTGATTGATATAGATTTGAAAGTTCCAGATGATTATCATATTTATAATCATGAAGCAGAAACTTTGATATTTAACTCGGTGAAAAATTCAGATGAAGGACATCTTAAATTCATCAAAACCGAAAGAGAAAATTTTATCGAAAAGCTTTTAAAAAAATTACACGAGTTACAGATACAATCTGTTATTGTTGAAGGTGGCGGTATGGTTTTGCAGCAGTTTATTGATGCTGATTTATGGGATGAAACCATTGTTATAAAAAATAAAGAACTCTTCGTAGGAAACGGAACTAAAGCTCCTAAATTTCTGCATGAACCTTTCGAGACCAAACAATTCAGAGATAATCTGGTAGAATTTCATAAAAATTCTCATTAGAAATTAAGAAATGCAGCACGAATATAAAACTATAGAAGAACCTGTTGAAAATGTATTTCTTAAAGAAAAAGGAAGCAAATTTATCGGTTTTGCTTTCCCTGTAAACAATGAAGCCGAACTAAAAAATGCTCTGGAAAAAGTAAAATCAGAACATCCAAAAGCAACCCATCACTGCTATGCTTTCAGAATGGGTTTACGTGGAGAAAATTACCGTGCTAATGACGATGGAGAACCTTCTGGAAGTGCAGGTTTACCAATATACAATCAGCTTTTGGCAAACGAAATCACCAATGTTTTAGTCATCAGTGTCCGATATTACGGCGGAACCAAACTAGGCGTTTCAGGTTTGGTAAAAGCTTATAAAGAATCTGCTAAAATTACTTTAGAAGAAGCAAACATCATTACAAAAGAACTGGAAACTGAGATTGAAATTAAGTTTCAATTTGATCAGCAAAATATTATCTTCACTTTGCTATCAAAGTTTGATGCTAAAGTTGTGAATTTTGATGCTAATGAAAACTGTATTTTGAAAGCTGTATTAAAAATTGCCCATAAAGAAAACATCTCAGAAAAACTTTCTGAGATGCAACATATTTCTTTTGATTTTCAAGATTAGATTAATCTCTGCGACCTCCCATTAACAGGGATGCAAAATAAAGCAGTTGAGCTAAAGAACCGATTGCTGCAACAAGATAGGTTCTCGCCGCCCAAGTCAAACTGTCTTTTACACCAACAAATTCTTCTGTAGTTACAGTTCCTGTATCTTTCAACCATTTCATTGCTCTGTTACTGGCGTCGTATTCTACAGGAAGTGTTATAAATGCAAAAAGTGTAGTTAATGCAAACATGATAACACCAATCAATAAAACAATTTTATTCCCGCTTGCTACCATCAGTATAACACCACCCATGATGACGAACTGCATTAAATTTGAACTGATACTAACAACCGGAACAAGTTTTGATCTCAGTTGCAGCATAGAATATCCTACAGCATGCTGTACAGCGTGACCGCACTCATGAGCTGCGACCGCTGCCGCTGCAGCATTTCTCTGCATATAAACTCCTTCAGAAAGATTTACTGTTTTATCTGCAGGATTATAATGATCTGTCAACTGTCCCGGAACTGAAATTACCTGTACGTCATTAATTCCGTTGTCTCTCAACATTTTTTCTGCTACTTCTTTACCTGAAAGTCCATTTCTAAGGTGTACTTTAGAATAGTATTCGAATTTGGATTTCAATCTTGCACAAACCAGCCAGCTTACAAGCATTGAGATTCCTATAATAAGGTAATAACCTGTCATAATTGTTTTTTTTAAATCATTTTATAACAAAAGATCATGTAAAAACTGTGCCAAAGGTTTGACAATATTTATTTATATTTGTAATAGAAATTACCCTCAAATACTATGTCAGCAGTTTCAGTTTTTGAAATAAAAACACCTAACGAATTAAAACAATTTGTAAAATTCCCGATGGATTTGTATAAAAACAATCCATATTATGTGCCTTCATTAATTAAAGATGAATTGAATGCCTGGAATTCTCAGGAAAATCCTGCGTTGCAATATTGTGAGGCGAAGCAGTTTTTAGCTTGGAAAAACAATAAAATTGTTGGTAGAATTGCGGTAATTATTAATCATAAGGAAGAAAAAGAGCTCGGCATCAGAAAAGTTCGTTTCGGATGGATTGATTTTATTGATGATCAGGAAGTTTCAAAAGCTCTGATTAATACAGTCATTGATTATGCAAAATCGCATCAGATTGACCGTATTGAAGGACCGATGGGTTTTACAAATCTCGATAAGGCAGGAATGCTGACTTTCGGATTTGAAAAAATTGCCACGATGATCGGAATTTACAACCATGAATATTATCCTAAGCATATTGAAAGTCTCGGCCTGGTAAAAGAAAAAGAATGGGTAGAATTTGAAATGAATTTCCCTAAAATCCTGCCTCCTAAAGTTGAAAAATTCAGTAAACTGATTGCTGAAAAATACAATTTAAGAGTTTTAGATTTTAATAGTAAAGAAGAGATTTTACCTTACGTAAAACCGATGTTTAAGTTGCTTGACGAGACGTACAAACATCTTTCCACCTACACTCCTATCTCCGAAGAACAGATTAAAACTTATAAAGAGAAGTTCTTTCCCATGATTGCTAAAAACTACGTAATCTGTGTAGTGGATGAACATGATGAATTGGTTTCTTTCGCTGTGACGATGCCTTCTTATTCGAGAGCATTGCAAAAAGCTAAGGGCAAGCTTTTCCCGTTTGGATGGTGGCATTTTCTTCAGGCTCAAAAGAAAAACGACCGCGCTAACTTTTATCTCATCGGAATTCATCCGGAATATCAGAGACGTGGTGTAACTGCAATTATTTTCAAAGAAATTTTTGTTCGTTTCAACAATATGGGGATCGATTTTGCAGAAACTAACCCGGAATTGGAGGAAAACAAAAGCGTACAGGTACTTTGGCAGGATTACAATCCCGTTAATCACAAAAGAAGAAGAACGTATTCTTTAAAATTTTAATATGAAAATACATCTGATTTTTTTTGCCATTCTCATCGCAGGATTCATCTCATATAATGTTTTTTTTAAGATAGAAGACGACAGAATAAACACTATTTTCAACATCTTGTATGCAAGTATACTTTTTGCTTACATCTCTTTCATGGCATTTGCTCTGCTTAAGAAAATGAAAAAGTAACTCCTATTTTTATTGATTCTAAATTATCGGTTTTCTCCATTTTCATCAGACTTTTAAGTTGATTAATTTCATGCTTTATTGTTTATTGTCTAAATTTGCAACTTGAGATAATAATGTAAAAATGAATTTACCCGAAAGTTATATTCCGATACTCATACAAGCCGGTGTAGCCATTGGTTTTGTTGCCATTTCTTTGCTTGGAGCTCATTTTTTGGGACCACAGCAGAAAAAAGGGAATTCTGTAAAAAACTCAAGCTGGGAATGTGGTATTCCTGTTGAAGGAAATGCGAGAACTCCGTTTTCTATTAAATATTTCTTAACAGCAGTGCTTTTTGTATTGTTTGATATCGAAATCGTATTCTTTTATCCATACGCTGTCAACTTTAGAGAATTCGGAGTTGAAGGTTTTTTCGCAGTTCTAATGTTTGTAGCAATTTTCTTTCTGGCATTTTTTTATGTCTGGAAACGCGGAGCATTAGATTGGGATAAATAATTAATTATAATTTTAAATAAGAGATTTAGATAAACACAATTGAATTAAAGTTAACATTAACCGTAATTTTAAATCTAAATTAAAATCTTAAAATCAACAAAATGTCAGATCAAAAACCAATTATAAGAACAGATGCACCGGCTCCCGAAGGATTTGAAGGAGAAGGTTTTTTCGCAACAAAACTGAGCAGCGTAATCGGAATGGCAAGAAAGTTTTCACTTTGGCCCTTACCTTTTGCAACTTCTTGTTGTGGCATCGAATTCATGGCAACCCTAAACCCAACTTATGATGCTTCAAGATTTGGTATGGAAAGAAACTCTTTCTCACCAAGACAAGCAGATATGCTGATGGTTTGCGGAACTATTTCTAAAAAATTAGGACCTGTTTTGAAAGAAGTTTACACTCAGATGGCTGAGCCAAAATGGGTTGTAGCTGTGGGAGCATGTGCTTCAAGCGGTGGTATTTTCGACAGTTATTCTGTTTTGCAGGGAATTGACAAAATTATCCCGGTAGACGTTTACGTTCCCGGATGCCCGCCAAGACCAGAGCAGATCATCGAAGGGGTAATGCAGGTTCAGGCATTGGCAGAAAGTGAAAGCCTGCGAAGAAGAGATGCACCGGAATATCAGCATTTACTAGACTCTTATAATATTAGCAACTAAGAGAATGACGAACGAATTTGTATTAGAAGCCATTACAAGAGAATTTCCAGACACTGTAATTTCTAGTTCAGAACCTTACGGAATGCTGACCATTGAAGTTAAAAAAGAAGACATCAAAAAAATCATTCATTATTTGAAAGATTCATCTTTAGAAATTAATTTCCTTACAGATGTTTGTGGAATCCATTACCCGGAATTTCCTGAGAAAGAAATTGGTGTCGTGTATCATGTACAAAATATGATGACCAACTTCAGACTGCGTTTGAAGATTTTCATGTCAAGAGAAAATATCGAAGTTGATTCTCTCACAGAATTATATGCTGGAGCAAACTGGATGGAAAGAGAAACTTTTGATTTCTACGGAATTAAATTCAAAGGACACCCTGATTTAAGACCTATTTTAAATATGGAAGATCTGGGTTACCACCCAATGTTGAAAGAATATCGTCTTGAAGACGGTACAAGAACCGACAAGGACGACGCAATGTTCGGAAGATAAAAATAATGCAGTAAGCAGTAAGCAATAAGCTTAAAGCCTAAAGCCTAAAGCATTTAAAATATGAAAGATAACTCATTATCTAATATACTTAACCAACACGAAAGTAAAGAACAGATTGACGGGCAGTTATACACCTTGAATCTGGGTCCTACGCACCCTGCAACACACGGTATTTTCCAGAATGTGTTGACGATGGATGGAGAAAGAATTCTTCATGCCGAGCAAACGGTTGGTTACATTCACAGAGCTTTTGAGAAAATTTCTGAAAGAAGAAACTACGCTCAGATTACAACCCTTACAGACCGTATGAACTACTGTTCTGCCCCTATCAATAACATAGGATGGCACATGACAGTAGAAAAATTATTAGGTATAAAAGTTCCCAAACGTGTAGATTACATGCGTGTTATTTTAATGGAACTGGCAAGAATCGGTGACCATTTGATTTGTAACGGAGTAACCGGGATGGATGCGGGTGCAATTACAGGTCTTACTTATATGTTTATCGAAAGAGAGCGTATCTACGACATGTACGAGCAGATTTGTGGTGCTAGAATGACTACGAATATGGGTAGAATCGGAGGCTTTGAAAGAGATTTCACTCCAAAATTCCATGAATTATTAAAAGATTTCTTAAAAACTTTCCCGGCAAGATTTGCTGAATTCGGACAATTGCTGGAGAGAAATAGAATCTTTATGGACAGAACTATTGGCGCAGGAGCAATTTCTGCTGAACGTGCCTTAAGCTATGGTTTTACAGGTCCGAATTTACGTGCAGCCGGTGTAGATTATGATGTAAGAGTTGCAGAACCTTATTCATCTTACGAAGATTTTGATTTTATCATTCCTGTAGGAACAGCAGGTGATACTTATGACAGATTTATGGTTCGTCAGCAAGAAATCTGGGAATCATTAAAAATAATCAATCAGGCTTACGATAATCTTCCGGAAGGAGATTTCCATGCGGATGTTCCTGACTTCTATCTTCCTGAAAAAGCAGATGTTTATCAAAAAATGGAAGCGCTCATCTATCACTTTAAAATTGTAATGGGTGAAACAGATGTTCCGAAAGGAGAAGTATACCACGCTGTTGAAGGTGGAAACGGAGAACTAGGATTCTATTTGGTAAGTGATGGTGGAAGAACACCTTATAGACTTCACTTTAGAAGACCATGTTTCATCTATTATCAGGCTTATCCTGAAATGATTACAGGTGCTGTGATTTCTGATGCAATCGTTACGATGTGCAGCATGAATATTATTGCAGGAGAATTAGACGCATAATACATTAGATAAAAGAAGAAAGACAAAAGACTTTCTTCAAACAATATAAATACGAATTTAGAATAATCGGACCTTCAGAATCTTTTTTCTTTGTTCCTTACTCTTTAATCTTAGATAAAAAAATGAGCGAAACAATAGCTTTTAAACCGGAAAGTTTACAGCAGGTACATAAAATTATCGCTAGATACCCTGAAGGAAAACAAAAATCTGCTCTTCTTCCTGTTCTTCATATAGCACAGAAAGAATTTGGAGGTTGGTTAGACGTCCCTGTAATGGATTATGTTGCTGAATTATTGAGTATTAAGCCAATTGAAGTATATGAAGTGGCAACTTTCTACACCATGTTCAATATGAAGCCTGTCGGTAAATATGTTTTAGAAGTATGCAGAACCGGACCTTGTATGGTATCTGGAAGTGAAAAAATATTAGATCATATCAGAACAAAGCTTAACATTAAAGACGGCGAAACAACTGCAGACGGAATGTTTACATTGAAACCTGCTGAATGTCTGGGAGCTTGCGGATATGCTCCAATGTTACAGCTAGGAAAGTTTTATCACGAAAATTTAACCATAGAAAAAGTAGACGAAATCCTTGATCTTTGCAGAGAAGGACAAGTTGATTTGGGCTAAATAAATTTTAAACTAATTAAAAAAAGTAGAGCTTTCACACTTAGCTTGTCGACGTGTAGAAGCCATTCGCTAAAAGCATATTAAAAATGAGTAAAAAACTTTTACTTAAAGACGCACATATTGAAGGCATCCGCTATCTGAAAACTTACCGCAAACAGGGAGGTTATGGAGCAGCAGAAAAAGCCTTAAAAATGACACCCGATGAAATTCTTGAAGAAGTAAAAGTTTCAGGTCTTCGTGGTCGTGGTGGCGCAGGTTTCCCAACAGGGATGAAGTGGAGCTTTCTGGCAAAACCGGAAGGCGTGCCGAGACACTTGGTCGTAAATGCAGATGAATCTGAACCGGGAACTTTCAAAGACCGATATTTAATGGAATTTCTTCCTCATCTTTTGATCGAGGGAATGTTGATTTCATCGTATTGTTTAGGGTCAAATGTTTCTTACATCTACATCCGTGGAGAATATTCATGGATTCCTGATATTTTAGAAGAAGCTATTGAAGAAGCTAAAGCAGCAGGATTTTTAGGTAAAAACATCTTAGGAACTGGTTTCGATTGTGAAATTTATGTTCAGAGAGGTGGCGGCGCTTATATCTGCGGTGAAGAAACTGCTTTACTTGAATCCCTTGAAGGAAAAAGAGGAAACCCAAGATTAAAACCACCTTTCCCGGCTGTAAAAGGACTTTGGGAAAGACCAACGGTTGTAAATAACGTTGAATCTATCGCAGCAATTGTTCCGATTATCGACATTACAGGAGCAGAGTATGCTAAAATAGGTGTTGGAAGATCTACAGGTACAAAATTGATTTCGGCCTGCGGAAATATCAATAAGCCAGGAGTTTACGAAATCGACATGACCATTACTGTTGAAGAATTCATATACTCTGATGAATATTGTGGTGGAATTCCAAACGGGAAAAAGCTAAAAGCTTGTATTCCAGGAGGAAGTTCGGTTCCGATTGTTCCGGCAAACTTATTATTGAAAACCGTAAACGGTGAACCAAGATATATGAACTATGAATCTCTTGCTGACGGTGGTTTTGCTACAGGAACGATGATGGGTTCAGGAGGTTTTATTGTCTTAGACGAAGACCAGTGTGTTGTAGAACACACCATGACTTTGGCAAGGTTTTATCACCACGAAAGTTGCGGACAATGTACTC
This sequence comes from Chryseobacterium sp. AC405b, assembly GCF_979258685.1. Taxonomy (NCBI): domain Bacteria; kingdom Pseudomonadati; phylum Bacteroidota; class Flavobacteriia; order Flavobacteriales; family Weeksellaceae; genus Chryseobacterium; species Chryseobacterium sp. AC405b. Next base: position 1,673,002 of record NZ_OZ409877.1, on the reverse strand, counting down.
CATGCCGTGAAGGAACAGGATGGATGCACAAGATTTTAAAGAAGATAGAAAAAGGAGAAGGAAAAATGGAAGACATCGATTTACTTTGGGACATCCAGAGAAAAATTGAAGGAAACACTATTTGTCCTTTAGGTGATGCGGCAGCATGGCCCGTTGCAGCAGCGATTCGTCACTTCAGAGATGAATTTGAATGGCACGTGAAAAATCCTGAATTAAGTCAAACACAAAACTACGGATTGGCAAATTATGCAGACCCCATTCCGGTAGTAGTAAGTAATTAAGATACAAACACAAATTGAAAAATATATTCGTGCTTTTATTATTAATAGGATTTAATTCTATTAATTTAAAAGGACAACAACAGGAGGAAAACAGCAGAGTTTTCAAAAAAGGAAGCTTTATGGTGTTCTGGGGATGGAATAATGCAAAATATTCAAAATCAGATATTCGCTTTAAAGGCGACGGGTATGATTTTCAATTAGATAATGTAGTTGCAAATGACAGACAGACCAAATTTGATTGGGGAACCTATTTTAATCCGGGAAGTATAACGATTCCTCAGGTTAATTATAGAATTACCTATTTTCCGAAAGATAATTTTGGAATTACCTTGGGAATGGATCATATGAAATATGTGATGGATCAAAACCAGAGTGTAAATTTAAAGGGATACATCAACGATCCTAAATATGCAGGAATGGTGAATGATGATAAAGTAGACTTAAGCAGTGAAGAGTTTTTAACATTCGAACACACTGATGGTCTGAATTACATCAATATTGGGGCTCAAAAGTATCATAACGTTTTAGATAAAAAACATCTTGATATCTTCCTGAGTTATGGAGCTGGATTAGGTGCTTTATTACCTAAATCTAATGTTAGACTGATGGGAAATGAAAGAAGTGACAGATTTCATTTGGCCGGGTTTGGACTGGATGCAAGAGCAGGTTTAAGTATGGTAGTCATTAAACATATTGTACTTCAGGCAGAAGGAAAGTTTGGATATATCAATATGCCGGATATTAAAACGACACTGAACAACAAGCCAGATAAAGCTTCTCAGGATTTTGTATATGCACAATTCAATTTTGGAATCGGATATACTTTTAATACAACAAAAAAGTCAAATTAATTTGATTTTAATTAATAAATAGAACTATTGCTTACCGCATATAAAGCGAAAAAATATGAGCGAAGAGGTTAAGAAATTTAAAATAACGATAGACGGACAGACTGCCGAAGTTTTGCCCGGAACTTCTATTTTAGAAGCAGCCAGACAAATAGGAGGAAAATCTGTACCACCTGCAATGTGCTATTACAGCAAATTAGAAGCAAGTGGAGGAAGATGCAGAACGTGTTTGGTGGAAGTTTCTAAAGGTTCGGAAGCAGATCCGCGACCGATGCCGAAATTGGTAGCAAGTTGCAGAACCAATGTAATGGACGGAATGGAAGTGAAAAATCTTTCTTCTGATAAAGCACAGGAAGGTCGTAAAGCTGTTACCGAATTTTTATTGGTGAATCACCCGTTAGATTGCCCGGTTTGCGATCAGGCAGGAGAATGTCATCTTCAGGATTTAGGATATGAATATGGAGATCCTGACACCAGAACTGATTTTGAAAGAAATACGTATGATGCAGATGACTTAGGTCCGAATATCAAACTGAATATGAACCGTTGTATCTTGTGTGCAAGATGCGTTTTGGCAGCAAATCAACTGACTGGTGAGCGTGAACACGGAATTCTGTTCAGAGGAGATCATGCTGAAATTTCAACTTATTTAAATAAAGCATTAGATAATGATTTCATCGGAAACGTAATCGACGTTTGTCCGGTTGGAGCATTAACAGACAGAACAGCACGTTTTACAAGCAGAGTTTGGTTTACAAAACCAATGAATGCTTCTTGTGAATGTGATAAGTGTTCTGGTAAAACTACTGTATATTTGAAAGGTGACGAAGTGGTAAGAGTTACTGCAAGAAAAGATCAGTGGGGAGAAGTCGAAGAATTCATCTGTGACACTTGTCGTTTCGAAAGAAAGAGCCTTAGCGACTGGAACATTGAAGGTCCAAGACATATCGACAGACATTCAGTAATTTCATTGAACCATTACGAGAAGCCTAAAGACGAATTGAGAGTTTTAGACAATCCTATGGCGAAAGAAATCAGCGAAAAAGACGAAAAATAATTTTAAAGACATCAGATTTCAGACATTAGATAACAGATTTAATCTAACCTCTAATTTCTAACTTCTAATATCTAATATCAAAATAAAAAATGGATTTACTTACATTTAAATTAATACTTGTACTGGCACTTTTCCTGTTATCATTAACGATAGCGGCCTACTCTACCTGGGCAGAAAGAAAAGTGGCGGCTATTATGCAGGACAGAATCGGGCCTAACAGATCTGGGCCATTCGGTTTGCTGCAGCCTCTTGCCGATGGTGGAAAATTTTTCTTTAAAGAAGATTTTACTCCGCAAAATGCAGAAAGATTTCTTTTTGTATTGGGACCTGCATTGGTGATGTTTATTTCATTGATTACCGGAGCCGTTATCCCTTGGGGAAAAACTTTGAATATTGGTGGTGAATCTTTCGATTTACAAGTGGCTAATATTGATGTGGGTGTACTATTCATCATCGGTATGGCTTCTATCGGAGTTTACGGAATTATGATCGGAGGTTGGGCTTCCAATAATAAATATTCATTATTAGGTGCAATCCGTGCTTCTTCGCAGATGATTTCTTACGAATTGGCGATGGGTCTTGCTTTACTTTCTATCATCATGATGACGGGAAGTTTAGATTTAAAAGTGATTACCGAAACTCAGACTTCAGGTAAAATCTGGGGACTTTTTGAAATAGACGGATTAAACTGGAATATACTTTACCAGCCTTTAGCATTTTTAATTTTCTTTGTTGCGGCTTTGGCAGAAACCAACCGTCACCCTTTCGATTTACCTGAATGTGAATCTGAATTGGTTACAGGATATTCTACAGAATATTCTTCAATGAAGTTAGGATTGTATATGTTTGGTGAATATGTGAACATGTTTATTTCAAACGCATTTATCGTAGTTCTTTTCTTCGGAGGGTACAATTACCCGGGAATTGAGTGGGTCACTCAGAATTGGGGAGAAAATGCAGCTGGAATTTTAAGCATTGTAGCATTTTTAACAAAAACGATTGTCGGAATTTTGATCTTTATGTGGATCAGATGGACGTTACCAAGATTCAGATACGATCAGTTGATGCACTTAGGATGGAAAACTTTGATTCCGTTAGCATTGGTTAATCTGATGATTACAGGAGCAGTAATTTTAGCTTTTGGAAATTAAAAAAATTGAATATAAATTAAGATAACAGACAAGATTGGTCTAAAATCTAATGTCTAACATCTAATATCTATAAATAAATGAAACTTACAAACAGATCAAAAGTTGTTTCAAATAAAGAAATGACCTTTTCTGAGAAAATCTACCTTCCGGCGATTTTTAAAGGAATGGGGATTACTTTTAAGCATGCTGTGAGAACCGTTATAAAAGGCGCACCTGCAGTATATTCTTATCCGGAAGTACAAAAACCGAGAGCAGATATCTGGAGAGGTCAGCATGTTTTGAAAAGAGATGAGGAAGGCAGAGAAAGATGTACAGCTTGTGGATTGTGCGCAGTGGCATGTCCTGCTGAAGCAATCACCATGACTGCTGCAGAAAGAACTAAAGAAGAAAAAGATCTTTACAGGGAAGAAAAATATGCATCCGTATATGAAATCAATATGTTGAGATGTATTTTCTGCGGAATGTGTGAAGAAGCTTGTCCGAAATCTGCCATTTATCTTACAGACCGTTTGGTGGATGTAGAAACCAACAGAGGTTCTTTCATTTACGGAAAAGATAAATTAGTTGAAAAAATTAATGAAAGGATTGACATCACAGAAAGACAGTCCGAGAAACAAAAAAATGCGGTAAAATAATGGATCAGTTTTTATTTTTCTTAGTGGCGTTTTTAGCAGTGTCAAGTGCGGTTTATTTCGTATTTGCGAGAAATCCTCTCTACGCTATTCTGTCATTAATTGTTACAATGTTTTCAATCGCCGGAATGTACATTCTTCTGAATGCACAGTTTTTGGCCATTATACAGATCATCGTTTATGCAGGTGCGATCATGGTTTTATTCCTATACATCTTAATGATGCTTAACCTTAATAAAGAAGACGAAAGTAAGAAGAACAATACTTTAAAGTTTGTTGGAGTTTTTACAGCAGGTCTTTTATTAATTGGGGTTTTAGGTGTTTTCAGAGGAGTTCAGGAAAAACATTTGGTCGTAGAAAACGTAGACAAAGGCGTTGGTCTTACCAAGAATCTCGGAAGACTTTTATTCAACGAATATGTTTTGCCGTTTGAGCTTGCTTCCATCCTGATTTTAGCAGGTATTGTAGGTGCGGTATTAATCGGTAAAAAAGATTTATAAATTATGGGAGAAGTAAATACTTTTATGCAAAGCGTCCCTCTGGAATATTTCATCATCCTTTCGTCAGTATTGTTCTGTCTTGGAGTTTTAGGAGTGTTGCTGAGAAAAAACGCAATTGTAATTTTGGGTTGTGTGGAGCTTATGCTGAATTCTGTAAACCTTTTGCTGGCTGCATTTTCAGCGTACAACGGGAACAGTGACGGGCAACTTTTAGTTTTCTTCATTATGGTGGTTGCTGCTGCAGAAGTAGCGGTAGGTTTGGCAATTATTGCGATGCTCTACAGAAATACCCGTTCTGTGGATGTAAGTATATTTAATAAATTAAGAGGATAAAGAATGGAGAATTTAGTCTATGCAATAATACTTTTACCACTTTTAGGTTTTCTGATCAACGGTTTATTCGGGAAAAATCTTCCAAAGATAGTGGTTGGTTCTCTGGCTACGGCAATGGTTTTTATTCCGTTCTGTATTGCAGTAAGCATTTTTATGAATTTCGATTCTGAAAGCCAGCCCGTGATCGTAAAAGCTTTTGAATGGTTTAGAGTCAACGGAATTCAAATCAACTTCGGTTTTCAGATCGATCAGCTGTCATTAATGATGGTAATGATCATCACAGGAATCGGGTCTTTGATTCACCTCTACTCTATCGGATATATGAGTCATGATAAAGGTTTCTATAAGTTTTTCACTTATTTAAATTTATTTATCTTCTCCATGTTACTTTTGGTCATGGGAAGCAACTACTTAATCTTATTCATCGGATGGGAAGGGGTAGGTTTATGTTCTTACTTACTGATTGGCTTCTGGTACACGAACGAAGAATATGGGAAAGCAGCAAGAAAAGCTTTCATCATGAACAGAATTGGTGACCTTGCTTTGTTGATTGGAATCTTTATGATTGCTTCTCAAACAAATGCAGTTGATTATTTAACGGTCGCTCAAAATGCAGGAAAATTTGAATTAGACGGTACAATCATTATATTTATTACTTCAAGTTTATTTATTGGTGCTACCGGAAAATCTGCTCAGGTTCCTTTATATACATGGTTACCTGATGCGATGGCTGGTTCGTACTCCGGTTTCTGCATTGATTCACGCAGCGACGATGGTAACTGCAGGTATTTATTTGGTGGTAAGATCAAACTTCTTATTTACTTTAGCACCAACCGTTCAGGACGGAATTTTATTAATCGGATTCTTAACCGCAGCAATGGCAGGTTTCTATGCACTTCGTCAGAACGATATCAAAAAAGTATTGGCGTATTCTACGGTTTCACAACTAGGCTTTATGTTTATCGCTTTAGGTTTGGGAGCTTATACAACGGCAATGTTCCACGTAATGACGCATGCTTTCTTTAAAGCTTTGTTATTCTTGGGTGCAGGTTCTGTCATTCACGCAATGAGCAACGAACAGGATATGCGTTTCATGGGAGGTTTGAAAAAGTATATTCCAATCACTCATGCAACTTTCTTGATCGGTACATTGGCGATCTCAGGATTTCCTTTATTATCAGGGATGATTTCAAAAGACGAAATTTTAGTAGCGGCTTATGCTAAAAACCCGATTTACTGGGTAATGCTATTTATTTTAGCGGCTGTTACTGCAACATATATGTTCAGATTATATTATCTGACTTTCCACGGAGATTTCAGAGGAACAGAAGAACAGAAACATCATTTACACGAAAGTCCATTAAACATGACTTTACCATTAATCGTTTTGGCTATCCTTTCAGTAGTCGGAGGTTTTATTAACCTTCCTCACTTCATCGGTCACGGTCATTATGCTAAATTAATGGAATGGCTAAAACCGGTATTGACAGAAGAAAGCTTTAAGCAAATGGAAGCTACGCTTACAGGAGTAGCAGAAAGTACCGAATTTATTCTTTTAGGAGCAACTGTTGCCATGTTTTTTGCAGTTTGGTTTCTGGTGAAAAATACTTATGTAAATAAGAAAAAAAGAGCTATCGCTGAAGACGATTATACAGGATGGGAAAAACTATCTGCTAAGAAACTATATGTTGACGAACTTTACAACGCTTTGATTGTAAAAACTGTCGAAGGACTGGGACGTGGCGGAAAAATGTTTGACAAAGGCGTTCTGGATCGTTTTGTAGACTACATCGGAGAAGGCGCTGAAGACAGCGGAAGATCGATGAAGCGTATACAGAACGGAAATGTAGAAAACTACATTCTGATCATGTCTTTAGCTGTGGGAATTATATTAATTGTTAACTTTATATTACAATAATGTCTGATTATTTACTATTAACATTATTACTATTACCTCTTGTAGGTTCGGGATTGGTCTTTGCGTGGAGGAATACTTCCAGCAAATACCTGGCATTAGGAATTGCTTTAATTCAAATGCTGCTTACCTTTTACGTAGTTTCGGATTTTGATTTTAATCCGACCGTAGACAGCGTATTGCAGTACGAGATCAACTATCCTTGGTCACAGTTTATAAAAAGTAGTCTGCATTTCGGAATAGACGGGATGAGTTTGCTTCTTTTATTGTTGACCAATATTTTGATGCCGATCATTATCCTTTCGTCTTTTAACGAAAATGTAAGCTATAAAAATTCTTTTTACGGTCTTATTTTGCTGATGCAATTCGGACTGGTTGGTGTTTTCACTGCATTAGACGGATTGTTGTTTTACATTTTCTGGGAAGTAACTTTGATTCCGATCTGGTTTATCGCTGCACTTTGGGGTCAGGAAAACAAAAGACTGGAGTTCACTACAAAATTCTTCGTGTATACTTTCGTAGGATCATTGTTTATGTTGGCAGGTTTAATTTACGTTTACACTCATTCAGCATCATTTGCTTTAACAGATTTATATAACGCAGACCTCGGTGAAACTCAACAAATTGTTATTTTCTGGTTTATCTTCTTTGCATTTGCAGTTAAACTTCCGGTTTTCCCATTCCACACTTGGCAGCCGGACACTTATACTTACTCTCCTACTCAGGGATCGATGTTGTTATCAGGGATTATGCTTAAAATGGCGATCTATGGTGTACTTCGTTATCTGATTCCTATTACGCCAACGGCAATCTTCGGGATTTCCGGACAGATTGTAATTATCCTGGCGATTGTAGGAATTGTGCACGGAGCATTAATCGCAATTATCCAGACCGATATGAAGAGAATCATTGCGTATTCTTCTTTCTCTCACGTTGGATTGATGGTGGCTGGTATTTTCTCATCAGCAGTTCTTACTTTAAGAGGAACATTTACGATTGAAGGAGCTGAAGGAGCTTTGGTACAGACATTTGCTCATGGTATGAACGTGGCAGGTTTGTTTTTCTGTGCTGATATTTTATACAAAAGATTTAAATCAAGAGACATCAGACAGATGGGAGGTTTGGCGAAAGTCGCTCCTAAATTTGCTGTATTGTTTTTAATTATCATATTAGGTTCAATGGGAGTTCCGTTAACGAATGGTTTTATTGGGGAATTTATTTTGATTAAATCGATCTTTGATTTTAATGTATTGGCTTCAGTAATCGCCGGTCTTACAGTTATTCTCTGTGCTGTTTACTTATTGAGATTCTACGGGAAAGCAATGTTTGGACAAGGCGACGAAGCGGTTTTAAGTACAGCAAAAGATTTATCGGCAGTAGAATTCTCGGTATTGGCAAGTATTGCAGTATTTGTAATTGTATTGGGAGTTTTTCCTCAGCCGGTGATTGATATGGTAAGTAGTTCACTGAAGTTTATTTATACTTCAATGATTAACTAAAATTTAAATAGTAAAAGATTAAGAATTATTCAGAGAGCGTATAGATTAAAGAGAAAAGATAATAGATTAAAGATTTTGAAGACTGTATTTAACAAACTTTAAACTTAAACAAACAACTTTACCTTTAAACCTTTCGATCTCCAATCTCAAATATAAATTATGAGTGTTTTAATTATTGTTTTCCTAACTGCAGTTGCTGCGTTATTTTCAGGAGTTTTTGAGCAAGGAAAACTCGCAAGATACATAGGTGTTTTTGGATTAATCATTGCCTTGTATGTGAGCTTTTTGCCGGAAGCATCATTTTTCGAGCAATACAGACACATGTATGAATTCAGTGCAAATGCAGCTTTATTCACAAAGATTTCTATTGTAACGACTTTGCTGTTGTTCTTCTTAGGAGGTTTTGCATTCAGCAATCACAGAAGCCATCAGTCAGAATTGTATGCTTTGATGCTTTTTGCTCTTTGTGGCGGAATTATCCTTTTCGGTTTCCAAAACTTAGTGACTTTATTCTTAGGTGTTGAGATTCTTTCGATTCCATTGTATGTAATGGCGGGAGCGAACAAAACAGATTTAAGATCAAACGAAGCTTCAATTAAATATTTCCTGATGGGTGCATTCGCAACAGGTTTCTTGTTGTTTGGTATCGCATTTATCTATGGAAGTACAGGAACTTTCGATTTATATAAAATTCAGGAATTTACGGAAACCAATCCTAAAAATATTATGTTGATTTTAGGAGTGATCTTAATGCTCTGCGCAATGTCATTCAAAGTAGCTTTGGCACCGTTTCATATGTGGAGTCCTGATGTTTATGCAGGTTCGCCTTCACTGATTACAGCGTTCATGGCAAGTGTCGTGAAAATCTCAGGATTCTTCGCATTGTTCAGATTAATGACCATCGGATTCTCCGGTGTAACTGCTGAATGGATCAATATTCTTGGGGTATTCCTGATCATCACTTTGGTTCTTGCTAACGTTATGGGACTTGCACAGACCAATGCGAAAAGAATGTTGGCGTACTCTTCAGTTTCTCACGCAGGATATATCGGTTTGGTTTTCTTCGGAATGAATGCGCTTTCTCCATATACATTAGCATTTTATTTATTCGCCTATTCACTTTCAACAGTTGGAGTTTTTATGTGTCTAATCTGGGTAGAAAAGATCAAAAGAGAAACATCTTTCGGAGCATTCAAAGGGTTGGCAAAAACAGAACCTTTATTGGCAGTTGTGGCAACCATCTCTTTACTGTCAATGGCGGGAATTCCTTTGACGGCAGGGTTTATGGGTAAATTCTCATTATTTGCTCAGGCTTTGAAGAAAGATGACAATACATTCCTAGTCATTGTAGCAGTTTTAGGTTCGGCTATTTCAATTGCATACTACTTAAGATTAATTATTGCAATGTTTTTCTTTAAAGAAACAACGTTCAAAACTGCAGAAAAAGTAACGATTACGTACAATATTGTTGCTGTTGTGATTATTGCATCATTAGTAGTGTTAGGAGTTTATCCTGATTTGTTTGCTAGGCAGTTCGGTTTATAAAATAAGATTTAAATCAAATACTATAAAACCTTCCAATTAACTGGAAGGTTTTTTTATGAATCAATATTCGTATTTATTCAAATAACGGTTACGATACTTATCTCGTTAATTTGTTTGTATTGTTGATTTGTTATACCTAAAATACTTTTCATATACCACTTTATTTCTTTTGTAGGGTGAAAGAACAAAGTTTAGACAGTTCTGCCTGACAATTAAAATTTGTTTTTCGGATTTAAAAAATATTTTTATCTTCAAAACAGATTTTAACGAAAAAAATTAACGCGTAAGCTATCATATTGGTATTAGAAAACTGCGAATCTTCTATGACAACCAAATTTTGATAGACTTACGCCTGTGTCTACTGCTGGCGCAGGCGTAGTCTTTCTGGTCTTTGGGTTCTTCGCGGTACCTCTAATACGGATCGACTTCTGTCCTGCGCCTTTCTTATTTTCAATAATCACAAAGCCAACTAAAAAAAATGCAATTATATAACACGACAGCTTCTGTCGCATTTGATGTTGATCTTTACAGAATATATCATTAATACTAAGAAAAATAAAGATGAAAAAAGAATTCTGCATTAATTGATGAACAATAATTAACAATGATTAAGGGTTTCCTTATTTTAAGAATTAAAAATATTTTTATATTAGCAAAAATTAATAACAATTAAAAAACTCTATGATGAAAAAACTCTACACAAGTGCATTTCTATGCGCTACTGCGGTATTGTATGCTCAGGATGTGGTATGGCAGAAAGACATTAAATCCTCGACTCAGGATTTTCTCTCGCAGGTGACCACCACGATCGATCAGCAATATTTGATTACAGGAAGCTCCATACAAAGCAGTAAGCTTGAAGCTGTAGGCAATAAGCAAAATAACGGTTACGATTTTCATCTCGTTAAGCTCAACCAACAGGGTGAAGAAGTATGGGAAAAATATTTCTCAGGACAAAATCATGATTTTCTTTCGGCAACAGTTGCTACTCAGGAAGGCGGATTTTTATTGGCAGGAACTTCGTACTCCAATGCAGGATTAGACAAAAAAGACAATACAAAAGGCGGTTCGGATATTTGGCTGATCAGAATTAACGAATTTGGAGACGAGCTGTGGCAGAAAACCCTGGGAACTTCTCAGGATGAAGAAGCGAAAGCAGTGATCCAGACCACAGATTTCGGTTTTTTTGTAGCCGGAAATGTTCAAAATGCTTCCAAGGGTTACGGGTCTAAAGATGTCATTGTTTCAAAACTCGATAAAAACGGAAAAGAATTGTCACAAATCATTATAGGTGGAAAAGGATTGGATGAAGTGGAGAAAATGATTCCTACTCTGGATGGTGGTGCTTTGCTCGGAATTTACTCACGAAGTACTGTTGGTGGTTCCAAGAAAACCGAAAACTTCGGTGAAGGTGATTTTTGGATTGTCAAGCTGAATAAAGAAGGAAAAGTAGAATGGGAAAAAAACTTCGGAGGGAAAGGCGATGACCATCTGCGAACTTTGGCAATGACTTCTACAGGATTTATCATTGGCGGAGAATCAAGATCCGAAAGATCAGGAAATAAAACAACAGGAATTGAAGAAGGAACCGATATCTGGTTGATTTCTTTGAACGAAAGAGGCGAAGAACTTTGGCAAAAATCCTACAATTTTAAAAACAGGGATGTTCTGATGGGGATGAATGTGATTCAGAGGAAAGATGAAAGAGAAAAGAATAAAGACCTAACCAAAGGCATTTTACTCGGCGGTTACACACAAGCAGAAGGCAGAATTGAGACAGATGACGAAACCTTCTGGATGTTGTATTTAAATTCTGATGGCAATGAACAGTGGAGAAAGCATGTAAAAGGAGAATCCCGCAAGAAAGAAGAACGTTTATCTGATATAAAATTAAACAGAGACGGATCTATTGTGTTGGCGGGTACGAGCGCAGAAGAATTGGGCAAGGAAAACTGGAAGATCGTGAAGTTAGGTGACAAACAGCTGGATCAGTTGATTGAAAAGCAGGATATTAAGATCTATCCGAATCCTGTGTCTGATTACTGTTATGTGGAGATTGGATTTGACTTTAAAGAAGCTGATATCACCGTCTATGATATGGGCGGAAGACAGCTCCAAACACTAAAAACCAAAAACAAAATCACGAAGATCAATACGCAAAACCTCATTCAGGGTGCTTATTTAGTGACGATAAAAACGGATACGAATAAAACGGCGAATGCTAAAATCATTAAGAAATAAAACACATGAGAAAAAATCTGATATTAATTTCATCTATATTTATTACCAATTGTGCACTTGCACAAAGCGGTAGTGATGAAAATAAAAATAGTCCCAACATTATCCCTCCATCACCAACTGTCAACAGTTTAATGAAATTTGAGGAAGTACCGGTGAGCAATTATACAGGGATTCCTGATATCACAATCCCGATTGCGAATTTACCTACCGGATTAAGTAATGTCTCCATTAATTTGGCATTAAAATATCATGTCGGTAATGCCGCATCAGAATCAAAAGCCAGTGAGACAGGATTGGGCTGGAGTCTTTTCGCTGGAGGTACAATTTCCAGAACGATTATGGGAAGTCCTGATGAAAAATCAGTAGCTTATTCTATCGGCGGAGGAACAAGCTTTAAATTAGGAATCTATTTAGATGAAACAACTAACGTCAACGTAATCAAGAACTATTTTGGCGCAATGATTGAAAACCCTAATGTGGCGAGCCAGCATTCCAATGCGATGAAAAGCGTTTTTGAAGCGCATTACAAGAACAGATATGATACGCAATACGATCTTTACCAATATAATTTTCTGAATTATACGGGAAGATTTATAATAAAAAAGGTAAATGGGGAATTACAAGTAGTGAAGTTGGATAAAAACAATCTGATAATTACCGTAAATGCATTACCGGACTTTACTCCAGTATCTTTCGGTATCGTTGATGAGTCAGGAAATAAATTTGTTTTTAATGTTTTAGAAACATCTTCTACTTCCTCATTAACACACAGCTTGGGGCTGGAATCTTATATTGAAACTTCTTCGTCGGTGATGAACTTAAGTTTCAACAGTGCTTTTCATTTAAGTACAATACAAGATGCAAATAATCAGACAAAGGTAATTCTTGAATATGATAACGAACCCATTACTATACAATCTATAGAAACAACTCACAATAATAATTTTATTAATTATTCCGATTCACCGACACTTTCAGATATTGTAAATCAGAACAAAAGTCTGTTGCCAAAAATTTCCGAGACTTCTACCAATATAACTGTTACGGATATACGAAGGGTAAAAGAAATACAACTCGTCGGAAAAGGTAAAGTATTGTTCGAATATGAAAATGGAAGAGAAGATACAAATTATGTAGGGGGACTGAATGCAACAAAACTTTCAAAACTGAAAAACATCATACTTCTGGGATCTGATAATAGATACGATGAAAAATATAATTTTAATTATGTTTATAAAGAAAACGGACCCTATAAAAGACTTTTTTTAACATCTCTACAAAAGATGAGTAAAAATAACGGAAATTATATTCAGGATTTTGATTATCAACTTGATTATTACAGTAAGAACAGATTTGCACCACCCCTCATAAGCGGTAAAGAAACATTTTTCAAATGCTCCGGAGATATACCGGTAGGATGTGCTGACGTAGAACTTTTAAAATCTGTAACCTATCCTACGAAAGGAAGGTCTGAGTTTGTGTACGAGACAGGAACTTTTTCTTTTGTCCCTGAGACAAATTCTCCAGCGCCTATTACAGGTGCTACAGAACTTAATAATTATGATGAAAATCCTCTCAATTGGGATACTACCAGTCATTCAACTGCAATAAATAATTTTACAAGCGGGAAAAATTATGCGTTCACAGTCTCAGAGAACAATACTTTAGTAACCACTTATTTAGAAACATCAGCAATTAATCAGTATGCATGGGTTTTAAGTCTTTATAGAAAAGAAGGAAATAATTATGTACATGCGGGTGCATTGGGTACAGCATTATTAAATCAGGGTGATCCAGTTCCTACAGAGTACAGTAGGACCTTAGATGCAGGAGATTATTATCTTGAACTGTCCAGTATTCAGCAAGGGACCTTCTTCTCTTAATTTTAACACATCATATAATACTACATTCAAAGTTCGAAACTCTAATAATTTGAAATATTTATTTGATTACAGAAACGTACGTATCAAAAATATCAATTATTATGGAGAACAAAACAGTACTACTCCCAATAAATCCATCAGCTTTAATTACCAAAATTTATCCGATCATAAAAAAAGTACAGGTGCACTTGTTTTTCCGAAACCGCTTTATTCCTATACAGTACCTTACATGGCGGGAATGGAATATGTATGTGCCATTCATAGTAATCAGGCCTGCACGGCAACATTTATTGCCGATATTACGTATAATTCTGACAGAAACTTCCTCCCAACGCAGAAAACCAAAGGCTCGGATATAGGCTATCAGTTTGTAACAGTAAATGAGACAGGTCGTGGAAAGACTGTATATCAATATACTTCTCCTGTAGACCAGCCTAATCCTTATACCATTCCTACAATTCCTCCGTTCAATGAAGTTGCCAATTATGATTATACCAGAGGGAATCTGTTGAATAAAAAAATATATGATAACAGCAACATTCTTCTTACCGAAGACCAATATACCTATGCTTATAACGGTTTTGATACAACAATTGGTAGTACAGTTCAACCTATTTCCTTTCCGGGGGTCGGATTCTATCTTCACGGTGGAAAATATCCAAATTATGAAGTGTTTTATATAGACTCAGCCGGTGGCGGGATAAGACCTTTTGTGGGTAATGATCCTTTTGCTTTTTTAACTTTAAATTTTCATGCTGAAAGAATAGGGACTTCTCATTTAATACAAGAAAGATCAATCAGCTATTATCCCGATCAGCGTTCTGCTATCATAACTACCAATAATGAATACAATTTAAGAGATTACCTGACAAAAAAAATTGCAACATCTACCGATAATAGTATTACAGAAACCAGTTACCAATACGCTCATGAGAAAGGTAACACGAGATTGATCAACGCCAACATGATTGCCGTTCCTCTGGAAGTTTCGGTGACAGAAAAAGAAAGTCCGCTTGCTACCGGAACGCTGATCTCAAAATCTGAAACCAAATATGACGATGCATTGCATCTGTTCCCAAGTTCGGCATTATCGTATAACCTTCAAAGCGGAAATGCTTCTACACAGGTAACATTTAACAAATACGACAGCAAAGGAAACATTCTTCAGTACACAGGGAAAGACGGAATTCCCACATCCATAATTTGGGGATATAACGGAACCCAGCCTATTGCTAAAATTGAAGGAGCAGCATATGACAACATCAAAAACGATCCTCTGATCACGGCAATCATCAATGCTTCCGATGCAGATGCTGGAAATCCTGCTTCAGAAAGCAGCCTGATTGCTGCACTGGATGCACTGAGAAACAATGTTAATTTTAAAGATTTCCAGATGGCAACCGTCACTTATGATCCATTGATTGGAGTGACAACACTTACACCACCATCAGGAATCAGAGAAATCTATAAATATGATGCTGCCAACAGGCTGGAAAAAATCATTGATGAAGAAGGAAAGATCTTAAAGGAAAACACGTACAACTACAAACCATAAAAACACATGAAAAAAATAATCATCCCTATCAGTATGCTGTTTGTAGCGGGTTTATACCAAGCACAGGCAACAAATACAGAAAACTACGTACAGACCAGAGTATATCTGGAACCTGTAACAACCTCGAGTTCTACTGCTAAACAGATTCAGACCGTTCAGTATATCGACGGTCTGGGAAGACCGAAGCAGATGGTGAATGTAAAAGCATCACCTGCCGGAAAAGATGTCGTGACGCACATCGAATATGACCAGTTTGGAAGACAGGTGAAAGACTTCCTTCCCGTTCCGCAATCCGGGACTCAAACCGGCGGAATCTACACTTCCCCACTCTCGAGTGCTTCCACTCAATACGCTTCGGAAAAAATCTATGCAGAGAAGATATTAGAAAGCTCACCTCTCGACAGGGTTTTTGAGCAGAAACAGGTAGGAAACGACTGGAGCAATAAACCCGTGAAATTTGATTACGATGTCAACATCAATGGAGAAGTTAAAAAATATACCTCCCCAACGATTTGGGAAAACGGAGCCACCAAATCTGATCTTGGTGAAAGCGGAAACTATTCTCAGGGGCAGCTTTACAAAAACACCGTCACCGATGAAGACGGCAACAAGACCATTGAATTTAAAAACAGTAAAGGACAGACCATCTTATTGAGAAAAGTAATCTCTGCCACAGAAAATGCCGACACGTATTATGTGTACAACAAATACAATCAGCTGGCTTTTGTAGTGCCGCCTTTGGCTACAACAGGAACGATTGACCAGACCGCTTTAGATAATCTATGCTACCAATACCGATATGACGGTGATGGCAGATTGGCAGAAAAGAAACTTCCCGGCAAAGGATGGGAACACATGGTGTATGATAAAGCAGACAGGCTCATTTTCACGCAGGATGCTAATCTACGTACAGAAGGGAAATGGCTCTTCACAAAATATGATCCATTTGGAAGAGTCGCATATACTGGGATTATCCTTGCAGCACCCAGAGAATCCTTACAGAATGTCGCCAACAATTACGTAGTTGTCGATTCGAGAGACGCAGTAGGTTTCACAAAAAACGGAATGCAGGTGTATTACACCAATATCCTGTTTAATGAGATAACGACTTTATTATCAGTTAACTATTATGACACCTATCCTTCTTACAGCTTCAATCCTGCTTTTCCCTCAACGATCTATGGAAAAACAATCTTAACCGATAATGCAGCAACACTGGGAAAAAGCACCAAAAGCCTTCCCGTAATGACGTTGGTAAAGAACATTGAAGATGATAACTGGACGAAAAGCTACTCGTATTACGATACCAAAGGAAGACCCATCGGGGGTTACGCCATCAATCATCTCGGAGGCTACACCAAGACAGAATCTGAGCTTGATTTTGCAGGAACAGTTTTGCAGACCAAAACCTACCACAAAAGACTCGCCACAGATAACGAAAGAATAATCACGGAAACTTTTACCTATGATCATCAAAACCGATTGCTGACTCATCAACATAAAATCGATAATAATACGGAAGAAATTTTGGCTCAGAATACCTACAATGAACTATCGCAGTTACAAAACAAAAAAGTAGGCGGAACCAACCCTGCAACACCTTTGCAAAGTATTGATTATGCATACAACATTCGTGGCTGGATGACGAAAATAAATGATCCTAATAATTTAAACAATAAACTTTTCGGTTATGAAATAAAATATCAAAATCCTGTAAATAATTCGCTTTCACCTGCAAAATACAACGGAAATATCGCAGAGATCGACTGGAAAACCGCTAATGACGGAGTCATGAGAAGATACGGATACCAATATGATTCGCTCAACAGATTGCTGCAGGGGATTTATCAGGAACCCCAATCTTCCGTTCCGCAGAATAATTTCTACAATGAGGAACTACAGTATGACCTGAATGGCAATATCACCTTTCTTCAAAGGACAAGCAAAGGTGCATCTGGCTTTGCAGAACAGATCGATTATCTTGATTATTCGTACACAGGAAATAAGCTCAATACTGTTACAGACACTTCCCAGAACTACAAAGGTTATCCCGATGTATCGGGAATGACTATTTCTTATGATGCCAATGGCAATATGAAAGATCAGAAAGACAAAGGAATACTTGATATTCAATACAATTTTTTGAATCTACCAAGATTTGTGATTTTTGACAGGTATTATTATACCAGAACCACTCAACAGAATGAAAATGTGTACAACATCTACAGAGCAGACGGAATCAAGCTTAGAAAGGAGCACAAATACAGTGAAAACTTAGTTTACATCAAAAAAACGGTCGATTATCTGGATGGCTTTCAATATGAAGCATTAACCAATAATGTATTTGCCATAAAATTTGTTCCTACCTCGGAAGGGTATTTTAATTTCGAAAATAATAAGTATATTTACAATTACAGTGACCATTTGGGGAATGTGAGATTGAGTTATTTCAACAATGGGACGAGCACAGAAGTTCTTGAAGAAAATAATTATTATCCGTTTGGGTTGAAGCATGAAGGGTATAACCTGCTTGCAGGAAACACAGCATATAATTATAAATATAATAACAAAGAATTGCAAAAGGAATCAGGAATGTATGATTACGGAGCAAGATTTTATATGCCGGATATTGGAAGGTGGGGAGTGGTAGATCCTTTAAGTGAAAAGATGACGAGACATAGCCCTTATAACTATGCGTTTAATAACCCGATTAGATTTATTGATCCGGATGGAAGAAAACCGACTGATGATTATAAAATGAAAAAGAACGGTAGTCTTGAACTTCTTAGAAAAACAGACAGCGATGAAACCAAAGGTGTCCACACCATTTATAATGAGAAAGGAGATAAATCTGTAACAGTAGATAAAAATATAATTGACAAAAGAGTAAGAGGAAAAGCTGAGATTAGAGAAGGTGATGATAAAAGAGTAACAGCATTTAATATTTATTTATCCTCGAATGAAAAATCTATGAAGAGTTTTTTTAATTTCATTAAGGATAATGTAAGTAACGAATTCAGCTTAGCCGGCTATAAAAGTGTAAAAGAAGGAGGAAAAGAGATGTTTGTAATGTCTACTGAGTTTAAAAAATCTCAAGAAGGTGTAGGAGGATATTTTGCATGGATGATGCTTAATGATAAGAATGTTAAAATGACAGAATTTACTCATTTGCATCCTGGTGGCACTATGGTTCCTTCGGGTTTTAATGGATATGGCCCATCCAACAGAAGGCGACAGAGGTAATAGAATTCATTTTGAGAGTGAGTTCTATAAAAACAGAATTCCTAATAATTTTAATATTGTCATTCCAAATTCTAATAAAACTATAAGATATGATTCATATAATTTTGAAGTCAAATAAAATAACAACTATTATTTTTTGCTTGTTTACTTTCCTTTCATGTGAAAAGAAAAATGAGATCAATCTAACAATGGTAAAAGAAGCTAATGGAATGATTGCGAAAACGATTGATAGAAATAGTAAAAATGTAATTTATAGTTATAATGATATTAAAGGTAAAGATTCAATCATTGGCTTAGCATATGGTCTACCTATATATGAAAAAGATAAATATTTTTTAAAAAAAATAGATAATGAAAAAGTTTTATTGATAGAAAAAAATATTTCAAAAAAATACTTTAAAACAGAAGTTTTGCAGGTGGCGAACGATTCCATTTATTTTAGGAGTGAAAATTATTTTCCTAATATTAGTGAGCCATACTTTATTAATATTTATATTGAAAATAATAAAGTATTTAAAATCGAAAGACAAAATATCCCTGATTGATCCATGCTCCCGCACGATTTTATCGTGTGGCAGATAAATAAAAAAACCTCGCAAAATGCGAGGTTTTTCAGTACGAAAAAAGCGTTACCTTTTCCTATGCGAGAAGTCCGAACTCAAATTTGCACCACATTCGAAGGGTATTTTAATTTCGAAAATAATAAGTATATTTACAATTATACAGACCATTTGGGAAATGTTCGCTTAAGCTATTTTAAAAATGATAATAGCAGCATAGAAGTTCTTGAAGAAAACAATTATTATCCTTTTGGGTTGAAGCATGAAGGATATAATTTCTTAACGGGAAATCCGGTGTATAAATATTCATTCCAATCTCAAGAGAAACAGGATGAAACAGGTTGGTACAGCTTTAAGTGGAGAAATTACATGCCCGATGTGGGAAGGTTCTTTAATATTGATCCACTTTCTGAAAAGTATGCTTATCAATCGCACTATAATTTTTCTGAAAACAGAGTTGTTGATGGTGTAGAGCTAGAAGGATTGGAAGTTGTTTTAGTTAAAGACATTAAGAAGAATGAACCAATTATCAAAGCAGCAAATAATGGTCTCTATAAAGACAATCCTAATACCAAAACAGTTCATGTTTTTGCTCATGGAAATCCTTCAGCGTTTTATAATGAAAATGTTAGTGCAAGTGAAAAAAAAGCTGGTTTTGGAACTGTGAACACAGGAAAGGGACTGAACGACATTCTCAATAACAATAGTGATTTATGGAAAAACTCTGAAAGTAAAGAAGGATTTACCGTTGTTTTGCACTCTTGTAGAGTAGGAAGATATACACTTGATAACGAAGGAAATGTTGTAGATCCTGTTGCATCTAAAATATCTGAATCAAAAGAAATGAAAGGAGTTACAATAATTGCTCCTGATGAACGAGATGGTTTTGGTGGTGGCAAAGAAATTGGTCCTGTTGTAGCGACAAATACGAATCACAACGGAGATGTTAAAAGAGGAGATAAACCCAATTTCTCAAAGACATTTGGTTCTTGGAACTCTTTTCAGAATGGTCAAAGAACAAATCAACAACCAGGAAATACCAAACCTGACGGGAAAGATCAGAGAAGTTTGTGGGACAGAATATTCAATTAATTATGAGATATATAATTTTAATATTTTTGCTTTTATTTTCTTGCCAAAAGAAAAATTCACCTCAATTAAAAGACAATGAGGAATTAGTTACAATGAATCAAATAAGCATGGATTATGACACTCTTACCAATAGAGTAAAATTTAAAGGCGACACTTTAGCTTATGATGAACTTTTTTATCATTTAATGGATTCTGATGAGATCTCAAGAACAGATACACTGATGTATTATTCCAAAATAATGGCAGAGAAATACAGTAATGAAAAAGCATACTATGATTATTTTAAAGCTTTGTGCGAAAAATATAATGTAGATGTTGATTATAGCAATTACTCGATAATAAATATGTCAAAAATGGAATCTTCTTCTAAAAAGCGAGCGGAAGATTGGCTTAAGAAAATGTTGGATAAAAAAATAATTACAAAAGAGCAATATAACTCTATAAAAAGATAATCTCGCTACCGATTGTGGTAATGTATCAAAGTTAGCGATGAGCATTTTCAATAGATTAACTCATTGAAATTCAACACTTATTAAAAACAAAACAATCAAAACAAGAGTAGGCATTCCCTACTCTTGTTTATTTTTGCAGAAAAAAACATATCTAAATGACTGAAGATCATTCCTCGTGTATCAGAGTTAGTGATGAGAAAATTTGCAGGAATTGTTATTCAAAAATATCATTTAAAATGGTACAACCAAAACTAAAAAACAACAAGATCTCTTTAATAACTCCCTCCCCTGAAAAAGATTAAACATATTTTTTATCTTTATAAAAATATAATGTTTGATTTTTAAATATAGTAGAAGCACACGGAACAAGTACACAGTGACAAGGGGATAAGTTAATTTAGATAAACAATGAAAATGAGATTTTTACTAATAATGACTTTTTATCCCATGTTTTTCTTTAGTCAGAAAAAGGATACAATTGAGAACAACCTGTTATCATTATATTATAATACTAATAATGATCTTTTTAGAGTTGTGGAAAAAAAAACAGGTAATGATTTTACAGGATGGGGAAAATATAAATCCTATGATGGTATGGAGTACAGATATTATGAAAATAATAAATTAGTGTATCTAGATTTTAGAGATTTTAACGATAATATTATAAAAAGAGTACTTTATTGTAACAATTATCGCAACTGTTTAGAGGAGCTTGAATTTTATGATTATAATGTAAAAAAGGTAAAGAGAAGATATTTTATTTGTGTTGATGTAGATGATGAGGGCGAAATAGATGAACAAAAATGTGGAAAATATTATGAATACTATAGAAACGGTCAAATTAGAGTAAAAGGTAATTATAAGAAAAATAAAGAAGTCGGAGTATGGTTATATTATGATGCTAAAGGAAAAATTAATAAAAAAATTAATATAGATAAATAATTTTTACTATGTATTTCTCGCTGCCGCACGAATGTTTACGATTTCATTTTATAAAGATATTTATTTTTGAAGTCTGACCTAAAAATAATTCGCCAAAATTTCCATCTGCCAAACACCTAAAATAACTTACCGTTTTCATACCTTTACCTACACAATTTTTTTCAGATTTTGTCGAATTTTTACAAGAAAGAAAGTCCGTTTCAGGTTTTTATATCGTTCAGAAAATATTTGGATGTGCTGGAGCATATTCGCTACAATGACCGTTTAGAATACCGTGCAAACTATGCAGAATCTCTTATTGAAAAAACCAAGAATTTTAAAGAATTACGAGATGGTTTTCAGGATCTTTTGGTGTTTGAAAAACATAAAGATCTCATCAGACTACTTTTGGCAGATCTATTCCCTACCGGATTGACGAAAAATGAAATAAAAGCTGCAGGAGTTCCGTTGACCAATCTTACCTTCAATTATACCGAAAGGTTTCAAAGTATTTTAAATGATGCCGGAAAAAATTTCGAAATTGAATTCCGGGACATCAGCGACGACGAATATTACGTTTTCTGCTGTTGCCTGATTTTGCAGACTTATCTGAAAAAAGAAGTTAAACTTACCATACCATTCTATTATGACATTCCCGACAAACAGGGGATCATGAAGCATTATAAAATTACAGTCAATTCAGATTTCAGTGACGTTTATCCTGCAGAAGGCACAAAAATACCGTCTGATGAAGTTTTGGATATGCTTCTGGAAAATTTAGACGATTTACCGCTTTGGAAAAAATATTTCCCATCAGAATCATGGATTTTAAACGGATTCAGCATAATTTCACTGGTCGACTGCACCTCAGAAGTTGCATTGTCTGATCTGAAATCGAGTATGATTAAAATAGATCTTGAAAATCCTACTCCTGACGAAAATCTGAAAGAAATTTTCAAATCCTACTTCGACGTTGCCGACCTTAATTTCGGTTTAATGCTTTTTAATACTAAAAATAAAAGGCTTGAAAAACTTCCCATTTACGAGAGTATTTTCACCAATTACCTTCTTGATTTCTGGATCAATACTTTCGACGAGGAAGTACGAAAAACTGCTTTTGAGAACATCAGTTATAACTCAAAACCTGTTGTCGTTTCCAATGTAGATAAACTTGATGATGAGATCAAAAAATTGCCCTCTTTCAGCATTTTAAAAGATCACAACATCAACAGCTTCATGGTCATTCCGATAATGAAAGACAACGAACTTCTTGCGATGATGGAGTTTACTTCACCGATAGCCAATAGCTTGAATGGGCTGAAACTTAAAAAACTGGAGTTCGTTGCAGACATGATCATTTTCTCTCTCAGTAGATTTTCTTACGAAAGAAATAATCAGATTGAAGCCATTATTCAGCGCGAATACACTACGATTCACGACAGCGTAATCTGGAAGTTCAGAAATGAAGCTGAACGTTATTTTAATGCGTATTTATCGAAAAAAATATATACTTTAAAAGAGATTTCTTTTAAAAATCTCACTCCTTTGTTCAGTTTTTCAGATATTCGTTCGTCATCAGACAAACGTTTCAAACTGATGCTTGAAGATATTAACCAGCAAATGGACGGACTCCAGGAAGTAATGTCGTTACTGAGTTCGTCAGATGCAGAAAAGTATTCTTTAGCTTTGGATATTTTTGAAAACGAATTGAATAACGAAATAAAAGCAGATACAGAACAGCGTTTTCAAAGACTTTTGCGCGAAGAGATCCATCCATTTCTGCAAGGTCAGCTTGAAATAAAAAGTGATGAAATTATTAAAGATAACATCAAAAAATATTTCAGTCAAGTTTTTACTCAAAATGATCTTTTTTATGCCAACAGGAAAAATTTAGATGATTCTATTACGCTTCTCAATCGCAAACTGGCAGATATTTTAGACCAAAAACAGGTTATTGCTCAGGAGATTTTTCCGCATTATTTTGAAAGGTTTAAATCTGATGGCGTAGAGCACAATCTTTACATCGGTCACAATATCGCTCCGGAATTACCTTATTCTGCAAAAGTTGTTCATGAGTTGAGATATTGGCAGCTGGAAACCATTTGCACGATGGAACAGGAATTTCATTTATTTAAAAAAGACCTCCCGATTTCGCTTGATATCGCTTCACTGATTTTTGTTTATAATGAAAAAATAGATATCCGTTTCCGAATGGATGAAAAACGTTTTGATGTAGACGGAGCTTTTAATTCAAATTTTGAAATCATCAAAAAAAGGCTGGAGAAAGCCCATATCAAAGATTCTACAGAAAGAATTACCTGCCCCGGAAAAATCACCATCGTTTATTTCGGGATGGAAAATCAACGTGAATACTTGCAATACATCAACCGACTTCAAAAGCAAAATGTACTGAAAGCTGATGTTGAATTTCTAAGAGTTGAAGATCTGCAGGGAATTACAGGTTTGTTGGCGTTGAGGGTTTCTTTTGTTTGAACAATGTCTCTATCATGAAAATCTTATAATAAAAAAACCTCTTTTCAGAGGTTCTGTCATTATTGTTTCGTCAGATAAATATTTTTTTTTAGGGATAGTTGTTTTACAAGTACTTGGGCACTCTACCTCACAAAATTCTAATTAGACTATTAAAATGTGAATAATTCTCCTGAATTTTTCGAGAGGATTTTAGTTTTATTTTGAATATAATAATGAGATTGTTGTTACGAATCCTTTGCCGGAAACAATCTTAGCCTCTTCACCGTCGAAATAGAAAGATTGATAATGAGGATTTTCTTTTCTTATTTTCTCAAATTTATTTTGGCTGATTCTTTTGCCCTGATAATAATAATGATCAATGTCTAAAGAGTTTATTGAAAGACCTCCAATATAATATTGCTTAACATCTATTTCGAATTCTCTATCTTTTATATTTTCCTTCTGAATAAAAACAAAAGATGTGTTTTCATAAATATCTCCGTTCATTACATTAGGAATATTCCTTTTAGGCTGATCTTCTGTTTCTTGATTAAGCTTATCGAAACTAAAATATAAAAGATTCTTTTTATCAATCAGTTCGTTAGGGATTTCCAAAGTGAAATTACCGTTTTCATCAGTTTTTGTTTTGATGTATCGGGATTTGCAAATAAAAAATACATCTGCCCTTTCTATAGCTTTTTTGGTTTTCTTGAAAATGAGTTTCCCTGATAATTGTGTTGTGCTTATTACTTTCTGCTCGGTTTCAATTGCAAAATTGTTTTGAGTTTGCGCCTGAATAAAAGTAAGATTGGTAACTAAAATCATCCCTGTTGCAATTTTAGAAAAAGATTTTGAAGCAATTCTTCCGCAGATACTTTCACCGATAGGGTTACCAGTAATATTTTTTATTTCCTGATCCGTTTTGTCAGTAAAATCTATCACACATCTGGAGCAGACTTCACAAAATTTGCCTTTCGGAGAATCTTGCATATTGTCCCAGTTTTCGGGGCAGGGATTGGTGATGTTTATTCTCATTACTGTTTCGTCAAATTAAACTCACCCCTTGGCATTTCATTATAAGGTGCACATCCCGAATCATCTGTTACCAACGTCTGGTTAGTAAAATACTTCCAGTAAAGCTGTGTTTTCTGAGGATTTGTAAAACTGAGGTGGATTTCGCCATCAATACATAAATCAGAAAACTGAAATCTTAGTTTTGTGTGGTTAGTCTGCTCTACAAAGCCTAGACTGCTGACTTTAGCATCTTCATCTGCCAAATTATACGTAGAGTACAAAATATTTCCGTTATTGTTCATCATTTTATATTTACCTACAAGTATATCTTGGTCGTAATTTCCTATTGGTTCATGAAATTTAATTTTAGTAAAAGTAATTTCAAAAATCTTATTTTCAAATGTCCCTCTCCAGATTCCTTGATAAGGATCAAGCTCATTATCAAGGTCTTTATAATAGGTTCCTTCGATAGACCATCCTTTGGTATTCATTGAAAGAATAGGTTGCTGTGCTTTACAACTGATAAAGCATGAGATTAATAATATAAATAATTTTTTCATAATTAATAAAGGTAACTACATACCACTTTACACAAAGTTAGGAAATAGAAATGGAAGTTGAAAATTACAATAATGATTTTGTATATTTGTAAAAACTAATTACTTATGAATTTATACAAATTCGCATATATCCCCAATTTTAATCAATGTATTGAAGAATTGAATAATTTGTCTATGCATGAAAACTGGGATTATAATACACATCCAACTGGATCTTATCCTATTCTATCAAATTATGTTAATCATACTTTTGAGAAAATTTCTAATGAAAATAAAATTGAATATGAAGGAGATTATTGCTGTTTTAATACAGGATTAGTAACGAATAATCAGGAAGAAATATATGGTTATTTTCAAAAGAATAGAAGGGCAGAAACTGGTGTGCCTTTTTATTTTGTTGGCTGGAGAAAATCTAGTGATAGAGATTTATCAAAATTTAGTAAACTAGCTGAAATAGCAACATATATTGATGATCCTGCTGATCTAATATACAATATTTCTCTAGAATTAAGAACCAACATAGACCACATAATACAGGATAATAAATCTAGATTTCCCGATCCATTTAATAGTTATTCAGATCATGTTCTATCAAATATTTTATCTGGAACTATTGAGGACGCAAAAAGAAGGGTTAAAAGAAACTATAAAACTGCTATTCCGCAATACTATAAAGGAAAACTCCAATTACTATTACCTTTATGTTTAGATAATCCAGCAAATGCGGACTTAGCATTAGTAATTGAAAAAGAAAACGGTGTTTATCGTGCTTCGACATGCCTTACATTAGACATGGCAATAAATAATGCTAGATTAATTGCTAAACCAGATGATGAATGGTTGAAAGTATAAAATTAATTTGCATATATGAATTTAAATTCTCAAATTTGTAGTAGAAATTTATGAGACTAGAAAAACTTCAAAGAACAGATTATTTTTTCAAAGACACCAAGATTAAAAACTTACAAGATTAGAACAAAAACAGATAGCCCTCCTCGAGAGGGCATTTTTATTATATTCTAGAAGATATTTTAGTTTTTAACGTTGAACAAACTTTTCATAAATTTATCGAAATCTGTAAGCTGTTCTATGTATTCTGCGATTATGTACGATTTCCTTCCGACGATAAGAATCTTCTTAATGTCTATCTTTAAATCAGGATGATTTTCTTTTATGTCGGCAACGTCAAAGTATTCGATGCCGTTCATTATTACGCTTTTCACGCCTTTTTGTTTTAGTTCTTCTAATAACATATCTAAGCTGCTAAGTCTTTATATTTTGTTCTTACATCACTATTTACTAATAGATGTTTGAACTTTTCATTATCAGGAGTCTTTCTCAAATTGAATCTGTAAACAAACTCGTCAACATATTTTTGAAGGTGTTTTCGAGAAACGTGATTATACATTCCGGAAACGCTCTTCTTTAAAATATTCCAACTTCCCTCTATATTGTTTGTGTGAATATTACTATCCTGTAAACTTACGTATTCTTTTTTGGAATGATCGATTATCTTATGGTCGTAATATTTGTTTAATCCAGTATATCCATGCCATTCATCACTGATAAGTATTGTAGTTTCAGGATTTACCAACCTACAAATTAACGGCTGTATACTAATTCTCTTTGTGTCCGGAACTACAAATGCGTTCATCTTTCCATCCCTCTGCAGCATTCCCATTACAGGTGTTTTATCTTTAAAGCTTCTACCTTGAGAATTATGTACTTTCTTATCCTTGTGCCTGTTTTTATTTTTGCCTCCGATAAAAGTTTCGTCACATTCTACTATTCCTTCAAGTTCATTGTTGTTTTCGATTCCGAAACAAGCTCTTATTCTTTGCAATACAAACCAGGCTGTCTTCTGCGTTACGTCAATATCTTTAGATAGTTGAATTGAGCTGATTCCTTTTTTATGTGAAGTTACAAGCCATATTGCTAAAAACCATTTACGTAAACTGATCTTTGTATTTTCAAACATTGATCCGGTTTTAACATTGAAATATTTACCAGTATTTTTGCATCTATATCTATTTCCTTTGCATTTATAAACAGCCGATGATGAATCAAAAGGACTGACAACAATCCCGCCCCATCTCATTTGTTCTAAATGTTCAATGCATTTTTCCTCTGTAGAAAAGGTATTAAGAAGCTGTAATACCGATTTAATATTCGTGTTTATCATTTCTTGTAAAATAGCAACACTAAATTACAAAATATTTTTCATTACATATTGTTTTTTAACACTTTAAACTCCTATTTTTGCTGCAATATTTATCGAAAAAATAAAGCGTTTGCTTTTATTCTGTTGAAAGGAATCTGACAATTCAAAACAACACTACAGAATAAACAGTCGATGCTCATGCCAATGGCGTGGGCTATTCTTGTTTGTAGTGTGGGTTTTGTCAGAACCTCTTTCAGCAAATAAAGTAATAGTTCCACGCTTTCGCATTTATAAACCTTTCATTTTGGGACTGAGTGGAGTAAAAAATTATCCATGAAAAACATAAGTATTCCTGTTCTATTCTTTATTTCTATTGTTCTACAAATTGTATCATGCTATTTATTTTTAGGGAAAAACTCTGAAATTAGCTTTTCTATAATTTCTGCTTTAGGGAGTTTTACAGCTACTTTTTTAGCTTATGCCTTAATCTATTATTTGACATTTAGTTCCGGAGACAAAAGATCTGAATCTGATATTAAAATAGCATTTACAGTTTGTCATTACTTAATCATTTCAACGTTTGTAGTGTTTTTATTTCTTCTCTTAGATAATTCACTTTATAAAAATACAGCCATTGGATTAAATGGGATTATCCTAGCTATCTACGGACGTCAAATATTAAACAAAGAAATTAAAAATCTTAAATAATGAAAAAAACAATTACAGTTGTTAGTATTATCGTGTCAACTATTTTATATTCTCAAGATGTCTATCAAAATGGATTTTCTGCGGGTTATAGATCAGGTTACTGTTATAATATTTTAGGATGTGTTGCACCTGTCGCCCCTATAGGATTTAGAGATATAAAAAACGATTATCAAACAGGATATAATAATGGTTTCGTAAAAGGTCAGCAAGATCAAATTTCCCAAAAAAGTTCTAATAATACAGGTAGTGTTCAGGGGCAATTAAGACCATCAATCTCAGATATGGATTTAAATATAGATCCGAATTTATCTCGTGAAATGTGGGCAAATTATTATGCGAAAAAAAGAATTAAAAAAGATAATAAATCACTTGAAAGAAATAAGAATAATGAAGTCTTAAAACGAATTATAAACGAGAAAACAACCGAGATAATCAAAGAAATAGATAATTTAAATGAACGTATGCAGAAAAAAAATACGCATAAAAATATAGTTGAAACAACTATTAATAATTTTCATAATGAAAATCAAAATCTTTATGTTGCTTATAAGGACAAACCCGAGGATTATAAGAAATATTACAAAAAATATTTAGAATTAAAAGATAGAATAATTAAAATGAGTCCACTTTAATAAGCAGACCCATGAGAATTCTAAACGGTTTAATAACCGGATTATCAAATTTACAAACTTTTCTCTATATGGGGAAAGTTTTTTATAATGATTCAAATGTTTTTTGTAGCTTTATTTAAACTTAAAATACTTAAAATCATGGCTCAGAAAAAAACTACAACTACCACAAAAAGAACAATCTATAGAAGTGCCGAAGATGGAAAAATTGTAACGAAAGAATATGCAGAAAAGCATCCTAAAACTACGGTTAAAGAAACAATAACAGTAAATAAACCTAGCTAAATTGTAAGATAATTTGCTTTAACAAACAACCTTTCGGGATTCTATGGAGTCCCGAAAATTGGTTTTCAGATAGATTTAGTTCATTTAATATGTTTGCTAAAACTATAAATTTATCTGTTTCTTTTATAATAAATCCTGTTTGTTTTACCGTAAAGCATTCATCTGCTAAAATACCAGTCATTTGGTCTTCCGTATGCCATTCCTGAGGTACAGAATAAGCGTCTTCCCATTCAATATAAACTAAAGGATATTTAGTGTCTGCCATAGCTTTATTTTTAAACGAAGTTACGGCAGATTTTATTTTTTGTGAAGTTGCTAATATCTACAAAGACTTTCTTATTACATTCATTTTCACTATCTTTAACTATGAGGGGAAACTATTTCGCTCATTAAATAGAGAAAAATGCATATTATTACAATTCAAAATGATTTTGAGAATCATGAAATTAAATTTAAAAAGGAAAATTTAGAAGAGGCTACGGAACTTTACAAAGAAATACAAGAATGTAAAAATGGAAGCATAGATAAAGTAAGTATTAATATGTTATCATTTGTAGTAGATTTAAATACGGAAATTTTAAAAAATTTTAAATTATCCATTCGTGATGATGATAAAATTATTATTTTCTAAAAAATAATCCCCATTATAAAGATGGGGATATATTTTTTACCTTTGTGTAAACTAGTATATACTTACCTTAATAAATTTAAGGGCATAATTTTTCTGATGGATTTCCATATTCATCAAATTCTACAATATAATATTTTCCGGAATTATATTCCCGTTTAGAAAGCACTACATTTTTCACATTCATCTTTTTCAAGGTCTTGTAAAGCAATCCCTGCATTTCATAATGAGTCAATGGTTCTCCTGTTTCAAGATTAATTTTTTGTGCTTCTAATTTATACCAATTTTTAAGATTTGTAAGTTGATCTTCAGAAAACACAGGCGGCAGATCCGACCCTTTACCTGTATATAAGAGCTGGTAAACATTATACTGTGTATCAGGTCTGAAGCTATCAATCCTCCAAAAACATTCGCAAGGGGTATGCCATTGTTCTTTGCACTGCGTAATATATTGATAAAGGTATTGATATCTTTCGGAGAATGTATTTTTATGGCCATATTGCCGTCAAACTTATTGAGATGCGTGTGGGCATATCCAAATGTGGTAGGAAATATTCCCATAGTCATTTTATCCGGACTCGTGGCATCTGGGTTCAATGGTGTAGCTTCGGTAGATTTTGTACCATCGGAAACGGTGACGGTTTTAAATCCATAGCCTGATTCTTTTATTGCAGAAGTTTTGTTTTTCAGTATATCATACTGTGATTTCACTGTCGGATTTTCATATGCTTCTTTAGCTTTATCACATTTGTTTTTTAACTCAGGAGAAACAACAATTATCTGCGTCGGCACACCGCTCTCACATTCCATATTGGTGCTTGAGGTAGGATCTATTGGTGAAATAAGAATTCCGTTGTCAGGACATGTTCCTGAAATCGGAGCTCCTCCTCCCGGAGTTCCCGGAGTTTGACCTATAGTAGTTCCCGGACCTGTAGAGCTGAAAGGATCTGTTCCATAAATCCAGTCACATTTGTACACAGCGACTAAGTATGGCAGAGAAGGGTTGACTGCTGTGCAGGGACCACCCATATCATCGGTAGCCTCACCATTAGAATGATGATCATTCCCATCACAAACGGTGAACTGCACTTCTTCTGTCCATCCGCAGGTAACGCCCGTAATTGTTTTACCCTGCAGATTGCCGTTATTATAAGTTCCTTTTACCAACTCGGTGATCTGTACTTTGCCATGCGTATTGATCGCTACTCCGTTTTCAGCCTGTTGCTTTTCAACAGGAGTCAGGTTGTAGGTGAACAAAAGTTCTTTGTATGTACCATCGGGAAGCGGTGTCAGCACAAGATTTTCTACCGGAGCATCTGCAGGCGCATCGGCTTTGATAATATGAAAAGTGTAGGTATGGTAATTCGGTCCGTTTTCTATGTAGATCACACTTTCTGTGTCTATAGAAACTCCGTTTCCGTAGTTTACTATTTTCCCTAGTGCGTTGGGATTAGAAAATGTCTTCAGCTTATCCTCTGCCTGTTTAATCTCAGAAAGAAGTTTTCCTTTATGCTTAGATTCATTTAAAGAAATTCTTTTGGAGGTAAGCTGAAATGCGCTCGTGTTGTGGTAGGTTTCCTGTTCGGGGAGAATATCCTGTCGACAAGAATAAGTCGACAGCATAACTGCCATGATCAGACAGAGCCTGAGAAATAAATTTTTCTTCATCTTGTGTAAATTTAAAGGTTAAATATATAAAATTTTCACAAACATAGGAAGAAAAACAAAATTAAAAGTAGGCAAATTTGCTTACTCTTAATTTATTGCAAAATCCAAATTTTACTTTGTGAGAGATTTGGATTTTATAAGATTGCAAAACATTGGAAGACGACTCCAAGAATTGCGTCTGCAAAAAAATCTCACCCAAAAAGAACTGGCATTTTTAGTTGATGTAGAAATCTCTCAGATTACAAGAATAGAAAGAGGCATTATCAACACTTCTGTGCTTAACCTCATGAGAATCACCGATGCTTTAGAAATATCATTAAGCGATTTTTTCAAAGATTTAGAAACTACAATCTAAGAAAAGCATAAGCAAAAGAAAGCACAGAAGTAATAATTCCTGCCATGAAAATTTTGTAGGTAATCGACAGAAGCTTGTATTTTCGGTCTAAAACTTTCCCCAAAAAGTAAAGATCTTTTACCATAGAATCGTAAATATAATCTCTGTCTTTGATCAAATCGTGCATCGCACTGAGGTATTTGCCAAATTCCATCTGATGAAAATTTCCGAAGAACAGAAGGTTAACTTTTCGATCTGCAATATCTTTATTGGTAAATGTTGTTTTGGTGACATTCGGTTTTGTAGAAAGAATGGCAAAAATAATCGTTAAAACACTCGAAATCAGAAGGAAAAATGTCGGGATAATCAAATGGGCATTTTTCGGCGTATCTAATTTAGGAACCAAAACAGAAAGACAAACTGAAATAATAATTGCGTTCACAGACAATAAAATATTTGCTTTGCTGTCTGCAATATCACTTAATCTGGTATGATTATTCAGTGTTACTCGAAAAAGTGTGTCTACGCTTCTGTCGGATTTTGAGTCTTTATCTTTTTTGGAATCAGAATTTTCTTTTTTAGGTTTTTCTTCTTTATCGAAACTTTTTTCCAGTTTTTTTATGTTTTTCATCTTCAAAGGTTCCCAATTTTTCTGAGCATATTCTGTAAAATAACGGTGCTTGTTTTTCAGAAAATCTACATTCATTTTATGCCATTCTTCATTTGAAAAACACATTCCACCGGTAAGTTCCCACTCTTTTCGTAAAGCTTCTGCAGTGTCATTGTAAAACGGACTCGAAAAATGACTAAAATCCGCATCTTTCATTATTTCTTCCAGAAGGTTTTGAGGCTTGTAATATTTTTCCGTAGAAAGAATCAGTTGAGAAACATCTTCAATATATTGGCCAGAAACATTTTCGGAGGCAAGAAATTCTTTCACAAGAACCACCCCTCTATCCTCATGACCTTCAGCTTTGCAATCGGTGAAACCTACATCATGAAACCACAGTGCAAGTAGAACTTTCTCCCGCTCTTCATCAGAAACATTGGTATGATTCATAATTTCCTCTGCTTTCTGAACTGCAAAAGTGGTATGAATAAAATTATGATAAAAATATACAGAAGATAACTTATCTTTGAATAAGTTTTCTACATGATTTTTAGCGCGTTCTAAAATGGTCATTGCTGAATTTTTCTTAATGTAAATGTATGAATTTATCCTCAAAATCTTTTCTAAAAATATGCTCCGTAACGGCAAGAACTTTATTGCTTTCGGGATTTCTATTTTCGTGTGCAACCTATAACTTACAAAAAGGAAAAAACTTACATGAAACACAAAATTCTGATATAAAAACTGAAAATGATTTTAAAATATTTCTGGTTGGTGATGCCGGAAACGCAGATGAACCTCAAGCACAGCAGACTTTAAATTTCATTAAAAACAAACTGGATTCCGCAGATAAAAACTCCTTGCTTGTGTTTTTGGGAGACAATATTTATCCTCTTGGTATGCCCGGAGAAAGTGATAAAGATTATCCTTTAGCCAAAGAGAAGCTGGAAAATCAGTTGGCAATCACTAAAAACTTCAAAGGAAAAACATTGGTCATTCCCGGAAATCATGACTGGTATCACGGTTTGGAGGGCTTGAAGGCACAGGAAGAATTTGTAAAATCTTATCTGAATGATAAAAAAGCATTTCTGCCCAAAAATTCCTGTCCGATTGATGATATTAATCTTACCAAAGATATAAAACTTATTGTTATAGATTCTGAATGGGCTTTAATCAATTGGGATAAACATCCGGGAATCAACAAAGGCTGTAACATCAAAACCAAAGAAGATTTTTATGCAGAGTTTAAAGATTTAATCCTGAAAAATCAAGACAAAAGAATTATTGTAGCGTTGCACCATCCTGTGATTAGCTCCGGAACGCATGCAGGTTTTACCTCTGCTAGATCGCATCTTTTTCTTTTCGGAGGTAAAATTCCACTTCCGGGGATTGCAAGCTTAGTCAATATCTTGCGAACTACATCCGGAGTAAGCATGGAAGATCTTAGCAACAACCATTACACAGAATTTGCCGGCAGAATAAAAAGCATTATTCAGGATAAAGAAAATGTAATTCTTGTTTCCGGTCACGATCATAATCTGCAATATCACGCCAACAGAAATATCAGACAAATTGTAAGCGGTGCAGCATCAAAAACTGAACCTTCAACCATTTTTGAAAAAACAGACTTCTCTTATGGCGGAAGCGGTTTCGGGATTTTAAATCTAAGAAAAGATTTAAGTTCAGATGTAGAATTTTTCTCTACCAGGAACAATAAGCTTGAAAAGCTTACGCAAATTTCGGTGATTGAAAAACCAAAACAGTTTGAAAATAACTTTCCTGAAACTTTTCCGTCAACAGTAAAAGCTACAGTTTATACCGAAAGACAGGCAAAAGCGGGTAAGTTTTATTCATGGCTTTGGGGAAATCATTACAGAAAATACTATGCAATTCCTGTAGAAGCTAAAACTGCAAATATTTCTACTTTAAATGGTGGATTCACCCCTTTCAGAGAGGGTGGTGGAAATCAATCGAACAGCTTGCGGATCAAAGCGAATGACGGGCAGGAATTTGTGATGCGTAGTCTGAAGAAAAGTGCCACACGATTTCTTAACAATATGGCATTCAAGAAAAATACTTTCGGAAATGAACTGGAAAACACCTTTCCTGATAGATTTTTAATGGATTTTTACACGACAAGCCATCCGTTCACGGGATTTTCAGTTAATAATATGGCTGATAAAATAGGGCTTTTCCACAGCAATCCCCAATTGTATTTTATTCCAAAACAAAAAGGATTAGGTGAATTTAATAAAAATTATGGCGATGAATTGTACATGATTGAAGAGCGTTTTTCATCAGATCCTAAAACTTTGGCATCACTTGACAATGCAAAAGATATTTTATCAACTGATGATGTTTTGAAAAACCTCAGAAAAGACCATCAATATTCTGTAGATCAGGAATCATACCTTCGTGCTAGAATTTTTGATATGCTCATTGGAGATTGGGACAGACACGAAGATCAATGGAAATGGGCAGAATATCAGGACGGAGAAAAAATCATCTACAAACCGATCCCGAGAGATCACGATCAGGCATTCAGCAGGTACGACGGAACAGCTTTTAAAGTTCTGATGAACATTCCGGCAATCCGTCATATGAAATCATTCAAAGATGATATTAAAAGTGTGCGCTGGATGAATATGGAACCGTATCCGTTAGACTTAATTGTACTAAAAAATGCCAATCAGGAAGATTGGATTAATCAGGCAAATTATATTCAGCAAAATTTGACAGATGCAGATATTGACCGTGCTTTTGATCATTTACCCAAAGAAGTTCAGGATGAAACTATTACAGATATTCAGCAGAAATTAAAAACAAGAAAAACAAAACTAAAAGATTTTGCAACCCGGTATTTTGATGTTTTACAGGAAAAAGTTCCATTGGCAGGAACCATTAATAAAGATAAATTTGTTATCACGAAAGTTGACAATTATGTAGAAGTAAAGCAATATCAATTCAATAAAAACGGTGAAGAACTGGTTTTTGAAAAGAAATATGAAGACACCAAAACCAAAGAACTTTGGATCTATGGTTTGGAAGACGATGACATCTATGAAGTTTCAGGAGAAGGGAAATCAAAAATAAATATCCGTCTGATCGGAGGTTACAATCATGATATCTATAATGTAGAAAACGGTAAAAAGGTGAAAATTTATGATTTTAAATCTCAAAAAAACACCTACAACGAAAGATCGGCAAGCAAGCATATTACCAATGATTACAATGTCAACACCTACAATTGGAAACACCCGAAATACAATTTCTTTGCAGGGTATCCCAATGCCAATTTTAATCCTGATGATGGAGTGATTTTAGGTTTTGTAGCGAATTATACCGTTAATAATTTTATAAGAGATCCATTTACCCAAAAGCACATGTTCAGCGCCAATTATTACACATCAACCGGTGGATTTAATGTAGGCTACAAAGGAATTTTCAAAAAAGCCATTGCAGGATGGGATGCCGAAATTGATGCGACTTTCACGACTCCGTTTTTTTCAAGAACATTTTTTGGTTTAGGAAACGAAAGTGTAAATAATGTGGATGAAGACGAAAGAGATTACAACAGAGTGCGAATTTCTCAGTTTAAACTGGCGCCATCCATTTCAAAAACAAGCTGGCTGAATTTCAAACATCAGTTCCAACTGAATTTTGAGCATTCGAAAGTACAGTATAATGACGACCGTTTCATTGCTGTTTCTCCCGATGTAAATCCGGAAGTTTTTAACGGACAGCAGTTTGCAGGAGCCAATTACACCTTAAGTTTTAAAAATTTAGATAATAAAGCCTTCCCTACTTTAGGTTTAGAGTTAGAATTAAATGCAGGTTGGAAAGCAAACATTTCAGAATTCAACCAAAATTTCGCAAGCTTCCAAGGAACCTTAAATCTGTTTCACAGAATTGACAAGCGAGGAAAATTTGTATTTGCCAACTCAAGCAATGTAATGATGATCAACAATAATAATTTTGAGTTCTACCAAGCTGCAGCCATCGGAGGAAAAAACGGAATGCGCGCTTACAGAAATGAAAGATTTGCAGGGAAATCTTATGTTGTGAACAACTCAGAGATTCGTTGGGATTTTGGACGTGTAAAAAATAGAATTGTACCTGCCAATATGGGAATTTTAGTCGGTTATGATTTGGGAAGAGTTTGGATGGATGGTGAACAATCTGACAAATGGCATCAAGGTGTTGGTGGAGGATTCTGGATGAACATCTTAGAAATGTTCTCTGCGAGAGTAGATTATTTTACCGGCGAAGATGGCGGCAGAATTTCCGGTGGTGTGGGATTGAGTTTTTAAAAGTCATTGATTTTTATTTAAAGCTTTCTAAACTAAATTGTATTTAAAACGAATTTGTCATTCCAAAAGAATCTTACCACATTTATTAAGGTGAGATTCCTCCGGAATGACAAACTAGATATTTACTTTAAAGAATACTGATACACATTTCCGCCTTCACTTTTATCCTTTTCATCAGCAATCAGCAATGTTCTGTCATCAACAAAAACAATAGCTTCTTTCTGCGAATTGTGTTCTAAAGAAATTTTCTTAATTTTTACTGAATTAAAATCATTCATTGTAAATCCTGTCAAAATATGAACATTTTTGTGAGTCAGCAAAGCAATTTCACCTTTAGAATTAATCGTTGCTGAAGTAATTGCTGCATCGCTGTAGCCACCTTCAAGTTTCAGTTTCCCAACCAATTTCGCTTCAAAATCGCCTTCTGTATTTGGAATTTGAAAAACCAAAAACGTTCCGTCAAAACCTTTGCTTCTGTTTTTGGTGAACAGATAAAAATTGCCGTCTTTTTCTACAAAAGCTTCACAATCATACAACAGATTTGATTTTTTAGGCGGAAATTCTGTCTGTCCTTCATAATGAAATTTTGTGGTCTGAATGACGCTTGCAGATTTCTGAGAATCGCTTTTTAAATCTAATTTAAATATAGCCAAATTCTGCCTGTCATTATCGTTATTCCCGAAATCTCCGATGTAAATATTTCCGTCTGCATCTTTTGTAATATCTTCCCAGTCGTTGTTTTCAGCATTTTCTATTAATACATCTGTAATTAATTCGCCTTGTCGGTTGAGTCCGTAAACTACATTTTTATTCCCTGCATCTTCGATTGCCCAAATGGTTTTCTGATCCTGAGAAAGAGCAATTCCGGAAACTTCTTTCAGTTTTTTGGGCAGAGAAAACGCTGTTTTTAAGGTATCTTCCTTAGCCTGTGTATTTTCAGTTTTTGGATTGCAACCTATGAAAAGTAGCGAACAGATCGAGGAAAGGATATTCATTTTCATATATTATTTTTTTTAAAAAGTTTTACTTCATCCCAAAGCTCATCCATCTCTTCCAGTGTCATATTTTCTAATTTGAGATTTCTTTCCAGAGCTAAATTTTCCATTTTCTGAAATCTTGAGATGAATTTCAGATTTGTTTTTTCTAAAGCAGAATCCGGATTTAAGCCTGAAATTCTGGCGTAATTGATTAATGAGAAAAACACGTCACCCAATTCAAGTTCTTTTTTATCGACATCTGTTTCATCATGAAATTCCTGAATTTCTTCATCCACTTTTTTCCAGGCATCTTCGGCATCGTGAAATTCAAAGCCAATTCCTTTCACTTTATCCTGAATTCTATACGCTTTTACCATACTTGGCAAACCTTTCGGAACTCCGCCCAAAATCGATTTATTACCTTCTTTCAGTTTCAGTTTTTCCCAATTCTGTTTTACTTCTTCTTCATCTTTTACTTCTACATCACCGTAAATATGAGGATGACGGAAGATCAGTTTTTCATTTAATGAATTGATGACATCTGCAATATCAAAACTTTCTTTTTCTGAACCTATTTTAGCATAAAAAACCAGATGCAAAAGCACATCGCCGAGTTCCTTTTTAATTTCTGTTAAATCTTCCTGCAAAAGAGCATCAGAAAGTTCATATGTTTCTTCCAATGTCAAATGACGAAGTGTCTGGAGCGTCTGTTTCTGATCCCACGGACATTTTTCACGAAGGTCATCCATAATATCCAAAAGTCTGCCGAAAGCTTCGAGTTTTTCCTGTCTGGTGTTCATAAATTGAGAATTAAAAAGTAGTACAAATTTATAATAAACTTTCATTAATGTCTGTTCAAAATAAAAATCAATTTATTTCCCCACCCCTAAACGGAGTAAATTGATTTTTAGGCAATACTTTTGAAATAAATCTCTTCCTCCGTTTAAGGTTGGGGTTAGAAGAAATTTTCCCACAGAAGTTTTATAAATTTCGAACAAAAAAACCTCGTCATTGCTGATAAGGTTTTGTATACATTAAGATAAACTAATTATCCCATTTTTCTGTGTGTACTTTTAGTAGCGGCTTTTGCTCCTGTACTAGCTTTCACTTTCGGAGTTGCAGGCTTATCTGCTTTTGGAGCTGCTTTTTTCGGAGCTGCTTTGTCTGCAGTGATATCACCTTCAGCACTTTCACCTTCTACAGTTTCAGGCTCAGCTTTTACGAAGCTTTCTGGAGTAATATATCCTGCTTTGTGAAGAATATTGTACCACTGAGCCAATTTTTTAATATCAGAAAAATATACTCTTTCTGTATCATAATTTGGAAGTGAAGCGCTCATAAACTCTTTCAGCTCATCTTCAGTAGATTTGTGAGAAATGGTTTCTTTGTATTCGTAGTTTTTTGCAATATTTTCAAAAACTTCAAACAATGGAACTTCTTTGTCGAATGTGAACATTGCGATATTATCAAGCAAACTCACCTGGCTTGAATTACCGATGCTTACTTTCTTTTTTGTTGTAACGTCTTCAATAATAAATCCGTTTTTCAATTGCGAAACTAATTTGTAAAGACCTGGTTTACCAGAAATCGAAATTATTTTTTCTAACAGCATAATCTTATTTTTTTTAATTTTTCAGCAATTTGTTTAAGGCAAACTGCGTTTTATTATTTATTATTTTTCTTTTTAATTATTTTGGGAATCTCATTTTGTAGTTGATCGCTACATCACCCTGAGATATTTTAACCAATTTACCTTTTACCAGTTTTTTCTTTAATGAACTTAAATGATCGGTAAACAGCGTACCTTCAATATGATCGTATTCATGCTGAATTACGCGGGCTCTAATATCGGAAAAAGTTTCTGTATGCTTCACAAAATTTTCGTCATAATATTCTATAACGATTGTACTTTTTCTTTTCACATCTTCTCTCACATCAGGAATCGACAGGCAACCTTCATTAAACTTCCATTCTTCGCCCGATTCTTCAAGGATCTGAGCATTGATGAATACTTTTTTGAAATCTTTCAGATCTTCGGCTATATCTTCATAGTCTTCATCTTCCGCCAAAGGACTCACATCTACAATAAACAAACGGATATCTAAACCAATCTGTGGTGCAGCCAAACCAATGCCATTGGCACTGTACATGGTCTCAAACATATTGTCTATGAGATCCTGCAAACCAGGATAATCTTGATCTATCTCTTTTCCTACTTTTCTCAAAACAGGATCTCCAAAGGCTCTAATTGGTAAAATCATCTTGTTCTTTGTTCTAAAAAATTCTGCAATATGATAGTTGCACTCACTTTATCTATTAATCCTTTCTCCTGTCTCTGTTTTTTACTTTTCCCGCTTTGGGAGATAAAAAACGAAGCCATTTTTGACGTAAATCTCTCATCCAAACGATGAACCTGAATATCTGGAAATTCTTTTTGAAAAATATCTATAAATTTCAGAATATCTGCTTCCACTTCAGAAATATTTCCCCGCAAATCGACCGGAAGACCTACTACAATCTCATCAACTTTGTTTTCTTTGAAATATTTCTTCAAAAATTCCATCAGAAATCTAGTCTCTACAGTTGGTAGCCCGCTTGCAATAATCCTCATATCATCAGTCACTGCAATGCCGCAACGCGCTTTTCCGTAGTCTATCGCAAGGATTTGTCCCATAAGTCTGCAAATTTAAGAAATTTTAATGATTTTATTCATAACGCAGTTTTTTTTATAAAATGATGTTACATTCCACTATTTTTTTTATAATTTTAATATTCCAAACTCATCACTATGAAGAAACTCATCTTAGTAAGACATGCAAAAAGCGATTGGCCAGAAGAAATGGAAGATTTTGACAGACCGTTGGCAGACAAAGGTTTACAAGACGCACTCAAAATGTCTAAGTTTCTCAAAAATCAAAATATCCTGATCGATCAATTCGTTTCCAGTCCTGCGGTGAGAGCTTTAAATACGTGTAAAATTTTCAACCAGACTTATCGATTAGATGTAACGACCAACGATAAGCTATACAATCCTTCCGAGAATAATTTCACTTCTGTCATTTATAATCTGGATGATCAGGTAAATTCCGTAGCCTTATTTTCCCACAATAATGGTATTTCAAATTTTGCCAATTACATTACCGATCACATTTTTCATTTTTCAACTTGCGGAGTCGCAGGTTTTGAAATTGATTGCAAATCTTGGTCAGAATTTGACGGCGCAAACAAAAAGTTTTTGTTTTATTATGAGCCGAATAAGATTCAATTATAATTTTTTTATTTACTCATGAGATAAAATTTAAAAGAATTTCAGATGGGGATTATAGTTACTCACCCCAAAAATGATACATTTTCATTTCTGTACCGTTAGAATTTAATATTACATAGCCGTTTTGAAAAGTCTCTCTAGAATTACCAGGTTCAACGTTTAACCAATTGGTTTTAAAAATAAATATTTTTGTATCATCCAATTTTAATTTCGGTAAGACATTTTTTTTAAGAATATCTAATGAGTAATCATTCACATTAAGT
This sequence comes from Chryseobacterium sp. AC405b, assembly GCF_979258685.1. NCBI lineage: Bacteria > Pseudomonadati > Bacteroidota > Flavobacteriia > Flavobacteriales > Weeksellaceae > Chryseobacterium > Chryseobacterium sp. AC405b. The sequence continues at coordinate 1,631,407 of NZ_OZ409877.1, read as the reverse complement.
TTAGATAATTTATCGTCATTTAAATAATTTGAAAATGAAATGCTGTCAACAAATTTCCAATCATTTTTGTTCGCAAATTGAAGTATTTCATAATCGGAAAAAGTATTAGCAGTTACATTTTTCCAAGAAACTATGGTTTTTCCACCCCATGAACCATGATCACTACTTTTTGAAACAATAAAGTTTTTGTAAAAATCAGTCCAAAAACCAGAGGGAGTTATTTTGTGACAACATGTAACAAAAATTAAGATTATTACAGAGATCAGGAAGTATTTTATTTTTTTAAGCATATTAAATTTGACATGATCTTATAGAATCTACATGGTCAAAAAATCTATTTTCTCTTTAGATCCAAATCATCAAAATCAAAACTGAAATCTGTAATATCTGAAATTGCTTTCATCTTTGCAGATTCTGCTTTGCCGTTTTCGTCATAGCTAAAAGTAATGTAAGCATCGGCATCGTAGCTTCTGTCATCCCATTTGATGATGAAAGAATTGTTTGAATATGGCAACAACTCACCTTTTAACCTAGGAGAGTTTTTGCATGAAATTCTGTACGAGTTTCCTTGCTCACCAATTTCTACATCACCAAACCAGACATCATTGTATTTCCCGACAAACTGTTCAGCTTTAGGCTGAAGATTTTTATCTTTTTTAAAGATTTCTGACTTTGCAAACGCATCTTTTTTCTGTTTTTCATATTCAGCGTTAGCTTTTGACATTCTGTCGCCGTAGGTTTTCAGCCAGTTTCTATCGGCAACTCCTAAATAAGAATCTTTCAAAGTATTCGTAATCGTGTTGAAAGCTGCACCAGACTGTTGATTTGTAAGAACTACAATCCCCAATTTCATATCCGGAATCAAGGTAAACTGAGTCACCGTTCCGATCAAACCTCCTGTATGCTGAACTTGTTTATGACCTTTCACATCGCTCAAAAACCAACCTAATCCGTAACCGTAAAAACCTGTATCATAAGGATTCTTCATCGCAACCGGACTTGCAATCTGTACATTCCAAAGCTGCTGAATCTGTTTGTCTGAGACCAGTTTTTTACCGTCTTTCGTTGTAAATCCCTTCAGAAGAAAATCTGCCCAAGTCGTCATGTCTTTGATGTTGCTCATAATTCCACCTGCTGCGTTGGCTGTTTCATTCCAATCATGAGGAACAGCGATTACTTTTCCGTCTGCAGGAGCGTGAGCATCTATTTTATTGGCAATAGCTTTTGCTCTGTTGTAACTTCCAAAACTTGAGGTCATCCCGACAGGTTTCATAATTCTCTGCTCAATAAATTCTGCCCATGTCAAACCGGAAACTCTGTGAATAACTTCTCCTGCAACGATGAACATTACATTATTATAGTCTAAAGTTGTTCTGAAAGGATTTTCGGGTTTTAAATATCTTACATTATGAACAATATCATTCACCGTCAAACTTCCGCCTTCAGGAAAAAACATCAAATCGCCTTGTCCCAAACCTAATCCTGCTCTGTGCGTTACCAAATCTTTGATGGTCACATTTTGAGAAACATAAGCATCATTCATCTGAAATTCAGGAATGTGTTTCGAAACTTTATCGTCCCAGTTTAGTTTTCCTTCATCTGCTAAAATTGCCAGAGCAACACAAGTAAATGCTTTTGAGTTGGAAGCGATTCCTACCAAAGTCGTATCATCCATTGCCTGCTTTGAAGCTAACGAACGAACTCCGAAACCTTTAGAATATATAATTTTTCCGTCTTTGATGACTCCGACAGACATACCGGGAACGTCGAAAGTTTTTAAGGTATTTTGAATAAGTTCATCTAACTTTTTTTCTTCAACCTGTCCGAATGAGATTAAAGATAAAAGAAGAAAGAGCAATGAGAATTGATGCTTCATTATTTTTTAAATTTTTTCAAAGTTAATCAATTCGGGATTATTGAGTAAATTTGGAACTTTAAAAGAAATATTTCATTCAGTAATGACCAAGATCCTCCTTCTCTCCGATTCCCATTCATATATTGATGACAGAATTTTAGATTACGCAAAACAAGCCGATGAAATTTGGCATTGCGGAGATTTTGGAAGTTTTGAAATCATTGAACAATTAGAAAAAATAAAACCTTTAAAAGGTGTCTGGGGAAATATTGACGGAGCAAAAATACGTTCTGAATTCACTGAAGTGAACCGTTTTTTTTGTGAGAAGGTAGAAGTTTTAATGATTCATATTGGTGGTTATCCCGGGAAATACACCCCTTTGGCTAACAAAGAAATTTCAGAGAAAGCACCGAAATTATTTATTTCAGGGCATTCTCACATTTTGAAAGCGATGTATGACAATAAGAATAATCTGCTGCATTTAAATCCGGGAGCTTGTGGAAAGCAAGGTTGGCATAAAACGAGAACGATGATGCGGTTCGTGATTGATGGGGAAGAAATAAAAGATTTAGAAGTAATTGAATTGGGACCGAAAGTTTAATTTTAAAACAAAAAGATCACTCATGATTCTCACTAATAACACTAAAAATGTTTGTGGAATTTGTGATATAATTGGTGTCAATTAGTATTTAGAATATATGAAAATAGGCGATAAAGTTTCGGTGGTTGATGAAGATTTGGGCGGAGTGATCACTTCCGTAAATGGAAATATAATAGTTTTCAAAGACGAATATGGTTTCACTTATCAATATCCGAAAGAAAAACTGGTTCCTAAAAATGCTTCTATCTATGATAATATGAAAGTGATTCAAAAAGCAGAGCCAAGAAAAGTAACTTCTAAAAAACATGATAAAACCCCATTGATTCTTGACTTACATTTTCATAATCTGGTTAAAAACCCGAATGATTATGATAGTTTCGAAAGATTGTTTATGCAGAAAGAAAAATTGATTCATACCATTAATTTCTGTCGAAAAAATCATCTAAAAAGATTAGAAATCGTTCACGGAATCGGCGACGGCGTGCTTCAGAAATTAGTCTGGGACGTTCTTGAAAGTCAAACTGGTCTGGATTTTTACAACAAAGAAATACTTCATCATCAATCGGGTGCGGTAATGGTAGAATTTCACTAAATTTGCAGCAATTGATATGAATTTACTTACTTTACTTTTTACCAAAGACGGGCTGATTTATCAGATTTCCAAGAACAAAAATGTTTTGGAAGAGAAGTCTTATCTCGTGAATGAAGAATCTTCTGCAAATTTTATTGCTGATAAACTGGAAGAAGTTTTGCTGAAGCAAAGATATGATGAAATCTCTGTCATCTCTGCACTTAACCATTTCACTTTGATGCCGGAAGGTTTTGCAGAGCACGATGCAGGATATGATCTGATTGCGTTCAACGCTCCTGTGGATAAGGAAAACGAAGAATTAATGCTTTCGGTGAATAAGAAATTTCAGGTTCAGTTTTATTATACTTTTCCGAAGGATTTTTACAAGAAAATCAAAGATCTTTCGATTCCTGTGAGGTTTAATTTTTCAGGTGAAAAGTTTTTAAACTCGATTCATAATAAAACCAATAAAGAAATTCACATCAATCTTTATCATAATCAATGTGAGTTTTTTGCGATTGCCAACAAAAAAGTAATTTTATACAACAATCTTGATGTCAACTCAGAAGTAGATTTTCTTTATTTCGTGATGTTTACACTAAGCAAGATCGGTTTCGGGATTAATGATACCAACTTTTTTGTATACGGTGAAACAACAGAAAACGAAACTTTTATTTCAGAACTTCAGAAGTTTGTGAAGAATCTGAAAATTGTTTTTGACAATATACCGAATAAGAATTTCATTCTCAATTAGGTTGCAGATTTCAGGACTTAATTCCTTTTTCAAAACCTAATCATTTAACAACTCAACTATGTACAGAATAATTGCCGGCAAGTGGAAAGCCAAAAAAATAGCAGCTCCGAAAAACTTTGATGTAAGACCGACCACAGATTTTGCTAAAGAAGCTCTGTTCAGCATCATCGAAAATAAATATGACATGCAGGCGAGTTCTGTGCTTGATCTTTTTGCAGGAATCGGCTCGATTACTTTTGAATTTGCTTCAAGAGGCTGCAAAGATTTAACTTCTGTTGAACTAAATCCGAAACACACGTCATTTTTAAATTCAACTGCTTCGGAATTGGGATTTAGCCTCAATGTAAGCGTGCAGCGTGGCGATGTTTTTGACTGGCTGAAAAAATTCAGAAATAAAAAATCTTATGAAATCGTTTTCTCTGATGCACCATTTGAGACAGAGGAGAAAAAATACATGGAATTGATTTCTTTGGTTTTGAATAATAAATATCTAAAACCCAACGGTGTTTTCATCGTAGAGCACCAAAGCAGAATGAAGTTTGATCATCCCAATCTGATGGATACCAGAAAATACGGAAATATAAGTTTCAGTTTTTTTGAGCCTAATCAGGAGGAAGAAACAGATTTAGAAATAACAGACAATCAGGAAATTTAATTCCTGATTTTTTTTGTTTAAATTATATTCAGTGAATATAGAAAGGGTTCATTTTTTCTACAACACCTTCAATTCCAAATCAATACTTTTTCCAAAAAACTTTTTTGAAATTTTCTCAAAGTTTTTGGTAATATCCGAAAGGTAAAACTTATAAGTAGGTTTCGGATTACTCGTATTAAGAAGATGATACTTATCCAAAATAATATTCAGATGATTTGCCACAATATTGGGCGAATCTATCACACGAACGCGGTTTCCGTAATATTGCTTGATCTCATCGATCAGCAACGGATAATGCGTACAGCCCAAAATCAAGGTTTCTATATTTTTTAATTTGGCATTGCTCAGATAATTATAAATGATAGAATGCGTAATGGGATGATTTTTAAAACCTTCCTCGATCGCAGGAACTAATAACGGAGTTGCCAACTCATCAACTTTGATAAATTTATTATGCTTTCTGATGCTTTTCTTGTACAAACCAGAATTCACCGTAGCTTTGGTAGCAATTACCCCTACATTATTGTGGATTTCATACGCCACTTTTTCAGCAACGGGATTGATTACGTCAACGACAGGAACTTTTCCGCCAACAGACTGCATCACATCATTTAAAGCATTTGCTGTTGCGGTATTGCAGGCAATTACAATCGCTTTGCAGTTCTGTTCCAATAAAAAATTGGTGATCTTGGTAGAATATTCTATAATTGCTTCTTTCGATTTTTCACCATACGGCAGATGTTTGGTATCTCCGAAATAAATAAGATCTTCATGAGGAAGAAGTCTTTTGATTTCTTTAGCCACCGTTAAACCTCCTACACCACTATCAAAAATACCGATAGGCTGTTTAGGGGAAAGGTGTGAATAGTCCTGTTTTTTAGTTTTCAAACGGAGTGAAATTTAGTGCAAAAATACTTAAAGATTTTAGATTTTAGATTTTAGATTCTAATTTTTTAAACCTGAAACAAATCTGAAGCAATTCCATCTGCCATAAACCAATGTTTTTCAGGAATTTTGAGATGATTATTTTCTTTAATCAAAACTCCATCAGCGATTTTCTGCTGAATTTCTTTTTGAAACTGATCTAAAATATCATTTTTAAATTTATTCTTTAAACTTTCGAGATCAACGCCCCAAATTGTTCTCAGCCCAATCATAATCATTTCATTAAACTGATCTTTCTGTGAAAGAATTTCTGTCTCTTTAGCTAAAAGATTCGAGTTTAATTTTTTAATATACTGCTGATTATTGGCAACATTCCAGCTTCTGACATCAAATCCGTTATAAGAATGTGCGGACGGACCGATTCCTAAGTATTCTTTATACTTCCAATAAGCTGAATTGTGTTTAGAATGAAAGCCTTTTTTTGCAAAATTAGAAATTTCATAATGCTCAAAACCATGATCTTTCAGAAAATCGATCATATAATAAAACTCTCTGTTCTGTTCTTCTTCCTTCGGTTTTGAAACTTTTCCGTTGGCAATCCAACTTTCAAGAGCAGTTTTTGGCTCGACAGTCAATGCATAAGAAGAAATATGAGGAATATCAAGAGCTATTGTTTTGTTTAAATTCTGTTTCCAGATTTCTAAGCTTGAAGTTGGTGAGCCATAAATTAAATCAATACTTAAATTTTCGAAGCCTAAATCCTGTGCTCTTTTGATAGAACCTTCTGCTTCGGAAGCATTATGAGCTCTGTTCATGAGTCTTAAATCTTCCTCAAAGAAACTCTGTGTTCCAATAGAGAGTCTATTTACAGGAGAATTTGATAATTGTTTTAAAAAATTTTTGTCTAAATCATCCGGATTTGCCTCTAAAGTAATTTCAATATCAGCACTAAAACTAAAATATTTCAAGACCTCATCAATCAAAGACTTGATTTCGTCACCGGAAAGGATAGATGGTGTTCCGCCGCCGAAGTAAAGTGACTGTAAATTTTTGTTTTCGAGTTCATCTTTACGGAGAAAAATCTCTTTTTTCATCGCAGCAATCATTTCATCTTTAAAATTTAAAGACGTTGAAAAGTGAAAATTGCAATAGCTGCATTTCTGTTTGCAGAAAGGTATATGAATGTACATCATAAAAAAAGCTCTGAAAAAATCAGAGCCCAAATTTATTTAAATTAAATCAGATTAATATCTAAATCCTCTATTATTAATAAAGTTATCAAAGTTGTAACCCAGACCCAGCATAAAGCTGTTTCCACCGTACTCCTGAATGTCAGACATTCCCAGATTGTAAGTAGCACCCACCATAAATTTGTTGAATCTTACTTTTACAATTGGTGAAATACTCAACTGCTGGTTATCAAATCTGTTTTGTACACCTCTGTAGCTTACCCCGAAGGAGAATGCGTTGATGTCATTTGAGAATGTCGCCATCAAGTTTAAATCCATCATTCTTGTAGAATTGGTATTTAAATTGATTAAGGCTGAAGGAGTAATAGCAATGTTATCTGCGATTTTCCAGTCGTATCCTAAGTTTAAGAAGAATTTGATAGGCGATGGTTCGTAGTTGTTTACAATAGACTCGTCATTGCTAAGAGCAATATCGTTCACAGAAACACCTCCGAATAAACCTTTGTAGGTTGCTGCCAAACCGAAGTTTGCATACGCCATAAAGATATTACTTTCATTTCCTTGTAATAAAGGATCGTAACCGTCTTCCGTATTAATTTTAGAATAATCGAAATTCATATTATAAAAATTAACACTTGTACCAAAAGAAAACTGATCTTTTCTATCACCTTCACTACTTAAAGGGATAAAATAAGAAGCTCCCGCTGTAATACCTCCTGCAGATATAGGACCGTTACTATCTCTGAAAACGGAAATACCCGCTCCCACTCGATCAAAAATATTCGCGTTGATCCCCACCGACTGAACGTTTGGCGACTCGCTAAATTTTGAAAATTGTTGTTGATAGTTTAGATTAAGCTGTACATAGTCCGTTTTACCATATTGTGCAGGGTTGAACAGGAACTCACCATCCAAAAGATATTGCTGATAGTATGGTAATGATTCTTGTGCTTTGTACGCATTAGACAAAAGAGCTAAACATACGATAGCATATAGTTTTCTCATAACAAATCTTGATTTCAATTCAACAAATATAAAAAAATTCTCAATATATTTTTAGTTTTCTAAATAATTTCTCCATTTTTTTACGGCATCCGTCATATCTTGGGGCATTGGGCTCTCAAAATACAATTCCTGTTTGGTCGTGGGATGTATAAAACCCAAAGTGTGGGCATGAAGTGCATGTCTTGGCAGAATATCAAAAACATTTTTCACAAACTGCTTATACTTAGGGAGATTAACTCCACGAAGGGCGATATTCCCCTCATATCTTTCATCATTAAAAAGAGTATGACCGATATGTTTAAAATGTGCACGAATCTGATGAGTTCTTCCAGTTTCAAGTTTACATTCTACCCAAGTCATGTATTTAAATCTTTCTAAAACTTTATAATGCGTTACGGCATGCTTACCAGCGCTTCCGTCTACATAGGTATACATCTGCATTCTATTCTTAGGATGCCTTCCTATATGCCCTGTTATGGTGCCTTCATCTTCTTTTACATTTCCCCAGACAAATGCCCAGTACAATCTTTTTGTTTTTCTTTCAAAAAACTGTTTTGCGAGAAAACTTAAAGCATATTCATTTTTGGCAATTACCAAAAGACCCGATGTGTCTTTATCAATTCTGTGAACAAGCCCTACTCTATCCAAATCTGATTTTTCACCTTTTTTATTAAAATGAAAAGCCAAAGCATTCACTAAAGTACCATCCCAGTTTCCGAATCCCGGATGCACAACCATTCCAGGGTCTTTGTCAACCACCACCAAGTCATCGTCTTCATACACAATATTGATGGGAATATCCTGCGGAATAATTACATTGAGTCTAGGAGGATGAGCAAGGAGTAGAGAAATCTGATCTCCCGGCTTTACTCGATAGTTTTGCTTTACCGGGTTTCCGTTGACAACAACATTTCCGGCTCTGCAGGTTTGCGAAATTTTATTTCTTGAAGAATTCTGACGAAAATTCAAAAGAAACTTATCGATTCTTAAAGGCTCCTGCTTACCATCTACGGTGATGTTTACATGCTCATAGAGACCTTTATTTTCCTCATCAATATCTACATTGTTGGGATCTAGTAATTCTTCGTCTAAAAAATCTTCGTTATCTTCTGTCATCCTTCATTTTTTACGTAAAAGGCTCCAACATTTTAAAGTTGAAGCCTAAATTTTTATGATAAAGTATCGCTTAATTAATGATTACTTTCTGAGCTTTTGGCTTATCTGCTGCAGACGTCGCAGTCTGCTTAGATTTATCAGCATTCGCAGCTGAAGTCGTTTTAGGCTTTGTATCCGTTGTTTTGGTAACGGCTGTCGGTTTTATGGTTGATGTTACACTGGGCTTTGGTGTTTCCTTTCTTGGAGTAACTGGTGGCGGTGGAATATCATTCGCTGGTGCATCTTCAAAATTAGGAACTTCTTCATATCTTATCGGAGGCAGCGTTGTATCAATTTTCATTCTGTATGTAGAATTCAGCTGTTCTATTCTGTCACGGAGTTCTGCCGGAGTTTTTTTACTTGCCCAAAGATCGATCTGCATTCCCTGATCTCGTACATCTCCCGAAGCAGGATCTTGGTAATAAACAATATCTGAATCATCACTTCCTCCATCTTCATGCTCTACAATTCCTACCTCAAAAAGATTTCTTGCGATGTAAGCTTTTGCATCCTTCACCGTTAATCCAACCAAATTAGGAATCGTAATATTTCTCATAGGCCCTGAACCTACTACGACATCAATGATAGAAAATCTTGGTATTTTAGTTCCCGGTTTTATAATAGTTCCTTTAAATAAAACTCTTAAAACAGCATCCTTCTGAATACTCGGTTCAAAGATGGTATCGCCAACTTTCAGACCCACCTGATCCAATCTTTGAAATGCCAATCCGGAATATTTATTAAGAACATCCGGAACTGCAACAGGAGCCCAGCTTCTCGGATTTACTTTTAAGGTAATCGCTCTACCATCTTTCACACGAGATCCCGGAGAAGGATAGACCTGCAGCACCTGAAAAGGTCTGTATTTTGGGTTATATGTAGCACTGTCTACTTCGTAGTCTAGCCCTGTGTCTTCTAATATTTTGACAGCATCATGTACCGACTTATTCACAACGTTAGGAACAGGAATTTCCTGACCATGATTGGTATGATATTCCAACCAGCGAAATGTAAGCCATACTAATCCCACAAAAAGTGCGATTGCCACTGCCAAATTAACTAAAACTTTCCAATTGAAAAGTGATTTAAGCATACTTAAAAATACTTGAATTATAACGGCAAATATAACTAATAATTTTTGAATGCACTTTTTATTTAACAGAATTAGCATTTGCTTTCAATTTTTCTGAAATTCAATTCCTGCGTGATATTATTTCATTAAATTTGCCTTAATTGATACAAACCGATATGAGCAAAAAACATGTTGCCGTAGTGATGGGAGGCTATTCTGATGAATATAAAGTTTCTCTGAAAAGCGGACAATTAATCTATGATTCTTTAGACAGAGATCTTTATAATGTATACAAAGTGGTCATTCTGAAAGACGAATGGTATTTTTTAGATGAAAATGAAAATAAATTTCCTATTCAAAAAGGAGATTTTTCGGTTACTTTAAATAATAATGAGACTTTAAAATTTGATGTCTGTTTCAATATCATCCATGGAACTCCCGGTGAAAACGGAATTTTGCAGGCATATTGGGATGCAATAGGACAAACCTATACAGGTTGTGATTTTTACCAGAGCGCTTTAACGTTTAATAAAAAAGACACTTTAGCGGTTTTATCAAAATACGGAATTCCTTCTGCTAAAAGCGTTTATTTAAGAAAAGGTGAAGATATTAATATTGACGAAATCATTGAAAATCTGAGTCTTCCTGTGTTTGTAAAACCAAATCAGTCTGGTTCGTCTTTAGGAATTTCTAAAGTAAAAGAAAAGTCTGAATTGATAGCAGCAACCGAAATTGCATTTAAAGAAGATGATGAAATTTTAATTGAAAGTTTCTTAGATGGAATGGAAGTTTCAGTTGGTGTGATTGACTTCAAAGGCGAAACCATCGTTTTGGGAATCACAGAAATTGTTCCTCAGAATGAATTTTTCGATTACGAAGCTAAATACGAAGGCGCTTCAGAAGAAATTACGCCTGCAAGAATCGACGACGAAACTACAAAAAGAGTAGAAGAAATTGCAAAAAAAGCTTACGATTCTTTAGGAATGAGCGGCTTTTCTAGAAGTGAATTTATTTTGATGAATGGCACACCATATATGTTGGAAATGAATACCAATCCTGGGTTTTCACCAGCAAGCATCCTTCCTCAACAGGCAAAAATCTACGGAATTTCTATCAAAGATCTTTGCGGAAATGAAGTTGAAAAAGCTTTACAAAAGAGAAACTAGATATTAGAAATCAGATATTATAGTTACAACCAACTTATAATTGATGACCCAAAACTTATAACTTATTTGCGCATGAAAATTGCTGTTTTTCCTGGATCTTTTGATCCGATAACATTAGGGCATTACGATATTATTGAAAGAGCTGCGGCACTATTTGATAAAGTGATTATAGCCATTGGGCAAAATTCTCAGAAAAAATATATGTTTCCCATTGAAAAAAGAATGGAATTCATACAAAATTCTGTAGCCGAATTTCCTAACGTAGAAGTTGATTTTTTTGAAGGCTTAACGGTAGATTACTGCTTCCAAAAAAATGCTCAGTTTATTCTCAGAGGTCTTAGAAATCCTGCTGATTTTGAATTTGAAAAAGCTATTGCCCACACCAACCGCACTTTAGCACACAAAAAACTGGAAACTGTTTTTCTTTTGACCTCATCAGGAAAATCATTCATCAGCAGCAGCATTGTGAGAGAAATCATCAACCATGGCGGCGAATATGAATTATTGGTTCCCGATGCAGTAAGAGTGGAAAAAAAGTAATATAATAATAGATTTTATCATTTCTAATTTTGTCATTCCCTAGGAATCTAAGCAAGTTTATTAGATTAGCCAAGATTCTATAGAATGAAAAGCTAAACATTATATTTAAAAATTTTTCAATAATTCACCACAAATATTGAAAGTAATTGACTCTATAACCAATGCATCAACAGCTCAACTTCATCATAGAAATTCTCGGTACTATATCATTTGCGATGTCGGGGAGTTTTGCTGCGATGCAAAAACGGCTTGATCCGTTCGGGGTTTTGATTATTGCATTCGTTACTTCGGTTGGTGGCGGAACTGTGAGAGATTTACTTTTAGATATTCCGGTTTTTTGGATGCATGATCTTTTGATGTGCGGGTTGATTTTGGCGACCAGTATTTTTTCAATGGTATTTAAATCTATGGAGAAAAATTTCAAAGTCACCTTGTTTATTTTCGACAGTTTTGGTTTGGGATTATTTACGATTATCGGTGTACAGAAAGGTTTAAATGCAGACATTCATCCTTTGATTTGTATTGGTTTGGGAACAATAACCGGCTGTTTTGGCGGGATTATCCGGGATATTTTACTGAACAGAATTCCTTTAATATTCAGAAAAGAAATTTATGCAAGCGCTTGTATTGTTGGCGGTTCAACTTTTTTATTACTCACCCATTTTACAACGCTTTCCTATACATTTATACAAGTTTTTACGATTTTAATGATTGTAAGCGTGAGAACTTTAGCTGTTAAATACCATTGGCAGATCCCTAAGTTTTATGGATATGAAAGTAATTCTGAAATGTAGATTTGCTTAAAAAATAAAAAATGCACCAAATAATTTGGTGCATTTTTGTATGAGTTGTTTTCTTAAAACTTCCCTCTGTTTCTCATATGAGGATTGTGTATATGTTTCTGCATAGTCGGCATTTTCAACTGATCTTTCATCATTTTAATCTGATCGGTCATCATACCTGCGGTGTCGAGTGCTTTAGCTTCATCCAAAAGTCTTTGTCCTTCCTGTCTTCTGCCTTTAGAGATTGCTCCTGCAGCCAGATTTAAAGTTGCCATCGCTCTGTCGTGCTTCATATTTAAACCATATTCCAACGCCTTTTTCATCAGAGGTTCAACTTTCGTCGGATGATCCTGAGCCAAAACTAAACCTTGTAAGTAATGATAATACCCGTATTGATTTTTGTGAAGCTGAGATTGATAATCGGTAATGTTATCTAAAAATTTTGAGGCTTTTACCATATTCTGTTTTCTCAATTGCCAGAATGCCAAAAGGATATTCTCATTTTTAAAGAAAAGGAAGATTGGTAACGCAGATAATAGGAAAATAACAATTCCCCATCCTAAGTTTCTTGTGAAAAACATCATATAAAGACCTCCCAAAATAAGAAGTGCTGCAACTGCGATTTTTATATATTTATTCATTATTAAAATTTAGAAGTGCAAAGATATAGAATTTAGAGGTTAGAAGCTAGAAGTTGGAAGGCAGAATTATCACAACGAATCGGTCATTATTTTCTCATAAGTCTGAAAACAAAAGTCATATTCATTTTTATCATCTTTTTCGTAACAGATTTCTTCAGATAACTTCCAGATTTTAGAATCAATTTTAGGAAAAAAAGTATCTGCATTTAATTTCGCTTTTACTAAAGTAACTTCCAATTTATCAGCGATTTCCATGGTTTGTTCATAGATAGTTCCGCCACCGATGATGAACACGTTTTCATCAATTTTTTTGGCAAATTTTACCGCTTCTTTTATACTTCCTACAATTAAAATTCCTTCCTCAAACCAGTTTTTCTTTTTTGAAATAACAATATTGGTGCGGTTCGGGAGTGCTTTCCCAATACTCTCATAGGTTTTTCTTCCCATAATGATCGGATGCCCCGATGTAAGATCTTTAAAATGTTTTAAATCTTTCGGAAGATGCCAAAGCAATTGATTATCAGAACCAATCTCATTTTTTTCGCCCATTGCAACCACAATTGTTGTCATTCAAATAATTTTCTGCAAAATTAGCACATAATTTGTATATTTGGGTTAGCACAATAAAATTAAAAAATAAATAACAAACCATTTATAAAATCACCTGATTCATTAATAGTAAGAGATGAAAAATGGTTCGATTAAATAAAAAACTATTAAAACAATTAAAAACTCATTTATGAAAAACAAAGGTTGCCTAAGCGCAGGAACAATCGGTATTGCTTTACTTATCATCGTTGGTATATTATTTTTCTGGGGAAAAAGCGGATACAACAATTTTGTTACGAAAGAACAAAATGTAAACACAAAATGGTCTAACGTAGAAACAGTATATCAGAAAAGAGCCAACTTGATTCCTAACCTGGAAAGAACGGTAAAATCTTATTCTAAATTCGAACAGGAAACTTTAACACAAGTAGTGGAAGCCCGTTCAAAAGCCACCTCAATCAACATCGACCCAACCAATATGACCGAAGCTGATTTAGCGAAATTCCAGGCAGCTCAGGGAGAATTATCCGGAGCTTTAAGCAGATTGATGGCAGTTGTGGAAGCTTATCCCAATCTGAAAGCAGATCAGCAATACATTAATTTCCAAAGAGAATTTACAGCTATTGAAAACAGCATCAGAAGTGAAACTGTGTATTTCAACAGTGCTGCTCAGGATTACAACACATCGATCAAAACTTTCCCGAATAATATTTTGGCAAACTTCACCAATTTTAAAGAGAAACCTTACTTTAAAGCAGCGGCAGGAGCTGAAAAAGCACCGGACGTATTCACAGAATAATGAGCCAGTATCTTACAGATCAACAAATAGCTTCCCTCGTGGAAGCTATTAAGTCGGCAGAAGATCATTCTACCGGAGAAATCAGAGTGCATATAGACTCTACCACAGATAACAATAATGCAGAAACTGCTTTCGGGGTTTTTAATAAACTTTGTAAGAATCAAACAAAGGAGAAAAATGCAGTGTTATTTCATGTTAACTTCGAACAAAAATATCTTACGATCATTGGTGACACAGGCATTCATGCAAAAGTGCAGCAGTCATTTTGGGATCATCTACACGATTTTATCACTTCAGAATTTGCAAAAGGCAATTATCATAAAGCTTTAAAAAGCGCCATTCTGGAAACCGGTCTCGAACTCAAAAAACATTTTCCTGTAAAAGGAGAAAACCACAACGAACTTCCCAATGAGATTACGTTCTCTTAAAATACTGTTATCATTTTTACTTATTGGCTTTTACAATTTTGTATCGGCGCAATATACCATTCCTGCAAAACCTACAGTTTTATATCCTGTCTATGACGAAGGCAATTTGCTGACGAGCCAGGAGAAAAATGAACTCAATAATAAACTCATCAAATTTGCAGATTCTACCTCAACGGAGATTGAAGTCATCATCATTCCTTCAACCAAAGGCGAAGACATCAATTATCTTGCAACGATGTTTGGTGAAAAATGGGGAATCGGCCAAAAAGATGTTGATAACGGAGTGGTTTTCCTGATTGCCACTCAAGACAGAACCATGTCGATTCAGCAAGGACGTGCCGTTGAACAATATTTAACAGCTTCAGTTGCCGGACAGATTTTAGATTACATTGTTACTCCAAAATTCAAGCAAGGAAAATGGTATGAAGGAATTAATGGCGGAACATCTGCAATCATGGAAGCAGTGCAGGGGAAATTCAAACCTTTAGCCAAACAAAAAAAATCCGGAGACACCAGCGTTTCAAAATTACTGATGATCGGATTTGTCATCTTCATTATTCTCATAATCTTCTTTAGAAATAGAGGTGGTGGTGACGATGATGGCGACATTCTATTGGGACGCAGAGGACGCAGAAATTACCCCGGCGGATTCTTTCCATTCCCGGGCAGTTTTGGAGGTGGCGGCTTCGGAGGCGGAAGTTCAGGAGGCGGAGGCGGTTTTGGAGGCTTCGGTGGTGGCGGAAGTTTTGGAGGTGGTGGTGCTTCTGGTGGATGGTAGTTTTTAAATACTGCGCCTACATTCTAAGAAATGACAAACAAGAATATTTTTTTCACATGGAGATAACATCAATCAATTTAAACAAATTATACAATCGGTCATTTTAGGCCGATTTTTTTTAAATTAAATTAAAAACTCTGAAAACTCTTAATCCGGCATAAAATTCAATTATCTATATTAAAAAGTTAATGAAAACGTATTTGGAACGATTTTCATCTAATATTTTTTCATTATATTTACTGAAAACAGGTCTATGAAGAAAACGCTGGTAGTTTTTGCGCATCCTTATCTGGAACACTCAAACTCCAATGTAGAGTTAATCAACTTCTACGTTCGTCATCAGCATTTTACTTTACGCGATCTTTACGAAGAATATCCCGATTTTCATATTGCTGCATTTCGTGAGCGAAAACGCCTGAAAAATTACGACCGTTTTATCTTTCAGTTTCCGATTATCTGGTTTGGAATGCCACCTTTGCTTAGACTTTGGATTGATGAAGTTTTCGACAGAAACTGGCTGAACGAAGGAGAAGAAAATCCTTTGGAAGGCAAAGAAGTTTATATTGTCGTGACGACTGGCGGAAAAGAAAGATCCTTCAGCAGAGAAGGAACCTATCATTACACCGTAGAAGAGCTCATCAGCGGATTAATCGTTTCTTTAAAAGTTTTCAAAGCCAACATAAAAGACATTATCATTGTTTATGAAGCCAATAAACTTTCTAAAAAGGAAATTATTTTACACAAACAAAAATTTGCTAAACTCTTAGATCAATAAATGGAACCTACTTTAGCCATGAATACCCTTCTTTTTCTGGGCGTTGCCATTATTATGGTTCCGCTGGCGAGAAAATTGGGGTTAAGTTCGGTTATCGGATATATCTTAGGTGGGATTATTATTGGACCTTATGCTCTTAAACTCACAGGAAAAGACGTTGACGATATTATGCACGCCAGCGAATTTGGTGTTATCATGCTTTTATTTTTGGTAGGACTTGAATTAGAACCCAGAAAATTCTGGGGCATGCGAAAGAAAATTCTTGGCCTCGGAATGACACAAATGGTGCTGACAATTCTCCTTCTCTTTCTCATATTTGTCACTTTTGGATGGAAAACCGATAAAGCGATTGCGATAGCGATGTGTTTTGCACTTTCTTCTACAGCAATTGTTCTTCAGACCTTACAGGAAAAAGATAATTTTAAAACTGTTGCCGGCGAAGCATCTTTTTCAACATTACTGTTTCAGGATATTGCGGTGATTCCTATTTTGGCGATATTACCATTACTTGCTCATTCTAAAGTCAGTCATAATGAAAATGAAGTACAGGTTTTAATTCAAAAACTTCCGGAATGGCTTCAGGCAGGAACTGTAATCATGGGAGTAATTATCCTGATTTTATTAGGAAGATATGTGTTTGTACCTTTTTTAAGATATGTTTCAAAAGCAGGAATGACCGAATTGCTCACTGCTTCTTCCCTATTCTTAGTGATTGGAGTTTCAGAACTGATGATTTCTATCGGGCTCTCTCCTGCTCTCGGAGCTTTCCTTGCGGGAGTCATGTTGGCAAATAGCGAATTTCGTCATGAGCTGGAAGCGCAGATTGATCCCTTCAAAGGATTACTTCTTGCTGTTTTCTTTGTAAGCGTAGGCTCTACGATGAATTTTAATGTGATTGCAGACGATCCATTGTTTATTTTCACAACTGTATTTGCTGTTCTTTCTGTAAAATTTGCCGTTCTATTTGCAATAGGAAAGTTTTTTAAATTGGATAATCCTCAAGGCTTATTCTATGCATTTGCCCTTTCACAGGTTGGTGAATTTGCTTTTGTATTGATTAATTACGGATCTGATTTATATCTTTTCGGAGCAGAATTAAATGCTCAAATGATGGCTGTAACAGCAATTACAATGTGTATTACTCCGTTTCTTTTAATTATAAACGACAAAATCATCACACCACGATTTATCAAAAAAACACCGGATGAGCAAAGTGACTTCAATATTCTCGACAATAATATCGCACAAAAGAAAATTATCATCGTTGGTTTCGGTCACTTTGGAAGTACAGTAGGACGCCTTTTAAAAGCAAATAAAATTACTGCAACTGTTCTCGACAGAGATTCTGACCGGGTAAAACTTCTGAGAGACTATGGTTTCAAAGTATATTATGGGGATGCCACCAGAATTCCTGTCTTGAGAGCTGCCGGAATTGAAGATGCGAAAATTTTACTGCTTTGTTTGGATAATTCGGGTGATAATAAATTCATTGCAGAACTGGTGAGCGAACATTATCCTGCCGTGAAAATTTTTGTTCGTGCAAAAAACAGAATTGACGCTTATTCTTATTTAAATAATGGTATTGATAATATTTACCGCGAAACTTTAGGAACCGCCGTAGATATGGCAGTTGATGTACTTCACGAAACAGGAATGCGAAAATATGCAGCGAGACGTCTCGGTCAGCGTTTTATGGCGATTGACAAAGCTTCCATAAGAAAATTGGCAAAAGCTGATGACGACGATGAAATCCGGCTGTTCACCACAAAAGAAATCCTCCAGCGAGAGGAGGAATTATTGGCTTACGACAATCTCAATTTTGATGGTAAAAACTGGGAAGGTTCATCATCATCTGCAGAAGAAGATGATGACGAAACCAAATATTAATCTACTGCAAAGAAACGCTCCCACCACTGTTTTCTTCTTTGTTCACCGTATTTACATTTCCTTTTTTGATTCCGTTCACGCTTCCACCGGAAGATGCATGTCCTTCAAATTTTGTTGAAACACCAATATCAACGGTAGAACCGCTGGAAGCTTCAGCTTTCACATTTTTAGCAACCACTTCGCCTGCAGAAATATTACTTCCCGAAGAAGAATTGAGATTTGCATTTTCAGCTTCTCCGGAAATAGCTACTCCTCCTGCTGAAGACGTTTCAACATTGAGATTGACAGCCCAGATATTTCCCTTAAAAGTTCCGCTGCTTCCTGCATCAATATCCAGTTCATTGGCTTCAAGTTTCCCGGAAATATGTCCCGCACTTGAAATCTCCACATCCGTTTTATCTTGGGTAAATTGATCTCTGACCACTATAATTGCTGCAGAATTTGCTTCCAGCTTTTTAAAATCTTTAGCATATATTTTCGCTTTTACATTATTCGTATTCATCACCCGGAATCCTGTTTTGTAATGTATATGCAGTTCACCGCCATTACGATCAACCAGAACTTCATCGATGATATTTGCCGGTGCAGAAATCACTACTTTTTCTACATCAGATTTTATAATTTCAGCTTCGATCGCCTGAGAAACTTCAATCTCTTCAAAATCACCGCTGAATTCTTTTTGTTTTAAAGGTCCGTGATCTTCATTCGTGATATCGGGAAGCCATTTTGATTTTTCAGACTTTTCGTTACAGGCGGATAAAATAACCAAGCCGGAAAGAAGTAAAATTGTAGTACATTTCATGTTTTGATGTTTAGAAGATTAGTTTTTAATATCTTTATACTTTAATAACAACTAATTTATGAAATCTCTTACAACTAACAATAAGTAAATATATAAGAGACTGAATATGAATAATAAAAACAATAAAAGACTGTATATGAAAAACATTTCATCAGTATTGTTAATTTCTGCTTTGGCATTTAATTACTCGTGTACCACCATGAAAACAAACGATATCAAACAGGAAATTCCTGTACCGGATTCTTCACTTTCTTCGAATCCGTTTATGAAAAAAAGCAAGCTTCAGTATGAAGCTCCGGAATTTGATAAAATTAAAAACGAACATTTCAAACCCGCATTTGAGTTTGGTTTAAAACAGCACGATGCAGAAATTCTGAAAATAGCAAACAATTCTGAAACAGCAACTTTTGAAAACACCATTGTTTCTTTAGAAAAAAGCGGTGAAATTTTAAAAAGAGCTGTAACCGTTTTTTCAAACCTGACAGGTGCGAATACAAACCCAACTTTACAGGCTTTAGACGAAGAATTTGCGCCTATTTTTGCGGCACATTCTGATAAATTATATCTGAATGAAAATTTATATACAAGAATAAAAGCAATTTCAGATAATGGTTTAGATTCGGAAAGCAAAAGATTATTGCAGTTTTACAAACAGAATTTTGAAATTGCTGGTGCAAATCTTTCTGCAGCCGACAAAGAAAAACTGAAGCAAATCAATCAGGAAATGGCTTCATTGTCCACACAATATTCCAACAAACTGCTTGAAGCAAGAAAGGAAGGCGGAATTATCATCGACAATGTAAAAGAACTAGACGGATTATCGGCTGACGAAATAGCCGCAGCAGCAGCTGATGCCAAAACCGCAGGCAAAGATGGAAAATATCTTTTAGCTCTTCAGAACACAACCCAACAACCTGTTTTACAAAACTTAACCAACCGAGCAACTCGTGAAAAAGTGTTTAAAGCTTCATGGATGAGAGCGGAAAAAGGCGGAAACAGTGACACGAGAGAAACTATTGAAAAATTGGCGAAATTAAGACTGAAAAAAGCACAGATTTTAGGTAAAAAAAGCTTCGCAGAATGGAAATTGCAAGATCAGATGGCTAAAAACCCTGAAGCAGCTGTAAAATTGATGAATCAACTGGCAACTCCGGCTGTAGAAACGGCGAGACGTGAAGCAAAAGATATTCAGGATTTGATTGATCAGCAAAAAGGTGGTTTTAAACTGGAGCCTTGGGACTGGAATTTCTATGCTGAACAAGTGCGAAAAGCCAAATTTGATTTAGATGAAAACCAGATCAAACCATATTTTGAAATCACAACGGTTTTGGAAAAAGGTGTTTTCTTTGCTGCTGAAAAATTCTACGGACTGACTTTCAAAAAGAGAACAGACCTTCCCGTTTATCATCCTGATGTGGTGACGTACGAAGTGTTCGACCACGATGGAAAATCTTTAGCAATTTATTATCTTGACTTCTACACAAGAGATTCTAAAAATGGGGGTGCATGGATGAGTAATTTCGTTGAGCAGTCTTATCTTTTAGGTACAAAACCAGTGATCGTTAACTGCTACAATTATCAAAAACCTGCTCCGGGAAAACCTTCTTTAATCAGTTATGATGATGTAACCACTATTTTCCATGAGTTTGGTCATTCTATCCACGGAATGTTTGCAAACCAAAAATATCCTTCCCTTTCAGGAACCAATGTGCCGAGAGATTTTGTGGAATTTCCGTCGCAGATTAACGAACACTGGGCTTTAGATCCTGTGGTTCTGAAAAATTATGCAATTCATTACGAAACGAAACAACCCATTCCGCAGGATTTGGTTGATAAAATAAAAAATGCAGCAACCTTCAATCAGGGTTATATGACTTCCGAATTGGTTTCTGCAGCTGCTTTAGATATGGATTGGCATTCTGTAACCAATGAAAGTCAATTACTTCCGGTTTTAGATTTTGAAAAACAATCTCTAGTCAACCACGGATTTACTTTATCAACTGTTCCTCCGAGATATCATACTCCTTATTTTGCACACATTTGGGGAGGTGGTTATTCTGCAGGATATTATGCTTATTTATGGTCTGAAACTTTAGACAGCGATGCGTGGGAATGGATTTCAAAGAATGGCGGGTTGACCAGAGAAAACGGTGACCGATTCAGAAAATATATTTTGTCTGTAGGAAATTCTGTTGATCTGAATCAGGCATTCAGAGATTTCACAGGACATGATCCTGATATCAAACCTTTATTGAGAAACCGAGGTTTCATTAAATAATTTTTAGGAAGCATTCATTATTGAGTGCTTCTTTTATTTAACTTCTAATTCAATCATACTATTTCAGAAGAAATAAGATTGTTATGTTTGAGAAATAAATATATTTGTCATGAAATAAAAATTTATACTCCCTATGATTTCTTTACTATTTTTAATTATCTCTTGGCAACATATTTTAATTTTATTATTACTTGTTGTCCCTTATTTTATCCCAACATTTATAGCATATAACAGAAAAAAAACAAATGCCGGAGCAATCTTCGCATTAAATTTATTTTTAGGCTGGTCATTAATTGGGTGGGTAGCTGCACTGGTTTGGGCTTTATCCAATCAACAAATAATTATTAATTCTGATCACTCTCAAAATTACAATTCTACTATTGATCAATTGACTCAACTAACTGCACTTCATGAGAAAGGTATAATAACTAATGAAGAATTCACAAACCAAAAAAACAAATTGCTCAGTTAACTTTTGTAACTAATATAAAAATATGAACTGCCCCTGTTGCTCCGGAAAATCCTACGAAGAATGTTGCAAACCTTATCACACAGGAGAAAAACATGCACCAACTGCAGAAGCACTCATGCGTTCCAGATTTTCTGCATTTGCGATTCCTAACGGAGAATATTTAATGGAAACAACTCTTCCTGAAAAAAGAAAATTTCACAACAAAAAAGATTTGCAGGAATGGGGAGAAATCAATGAATGGACGAAACTGGAAATTATAAAAACTCCCGCTTTACATCAGGTAGAATTTAAAGCGTTTTACAACGATGAAGACGGAGAATCACAAATTCATCACGAGTTTTCAATGTTTAAAAAAATGAATGAACGGTGGTATTATGTTTCGGGAAAGTTTTTAGATTGAGATGATCATTAAAATTTATTCAAAAAAATGTCCGGAAAAATCCGGACATTTATAGTATTCAAATATTGTTAGTGAGCTTCGTTAACGTCAACTCCATGCGCGTGACCATGAGCCAACTCCTCTTCTGTTGCAGGACGGGTATTTAAAATTTCAACCTGAAAATCTAAAACTTTCCCTGCCATCGGATGGTTAAGGTCTGCAATTACAGCTTCAGGAGTAACTTCTAGTACAAAAGCCTGAAAATTATTCCCTTCGTTATCCGTTAAAGGCAAAATAGCTCCCAAAGGCGGAGTTCCTGCTTCTTTGAACATATCAATCGGCAATTGTGCGATTGCTTCCGGATCTTTCTCACCGTATGCTTCTTCCGGCTGAATGACAAAAGCTGCTTTATCACCAACTTTTAAACCAAGAATATTTTGTTCGAATTTTGGAATCATCATTCCCAAACCGTATAAGAATGTAAGCGGATTTTCTGCTGTCGTTTCTTCTACAAGAATCTTGCTACCGTCCTCTTCAATGGTGTGAAGTATGTAACTTACAGCCACAACGTGTTTCTGATCAATTGTCATATTTTTTCTTTTTTTCGTGATGTTTTTCACGATTAACGGCACAAATATACTATTTTTAATATCATTGAACGAGGAAATCCATTAACGGAATATTACGAAAACAAATTTTGTTTTAGTTTCCACCTTTAGCTTCGTCTCTTTTTTTCTGTCTCAGAACGTAGAGATATAAGCTCTCCACTTTGGTTCTTGCCCAATCAGTTTTGCGTAAAAACTTCAATGACGAATTGATACTTGGATTATCTGTAAAACATTTGATATTAATTTGTTCGCCCAGTTTTTCAAAGCCCTGATAATATTCTACCAATTCCTCAAGAATCGCATCAAGTCTTTTTCCGTGAAGCGGATCTTTTGATTTTTCTTCCATAACGCAGTAAAATTAAATATTTTATCAGACTTTACTACTAAAATTGTTTATACTCCTAATCTTTAGTATTTTTGATAAAGGTATTTCTTACCTGTAAAATCACTCGTTGCAAAAATGAATATGGGCAAAAATAACGAAGCGAACAGAAAAAAAAACAAAGATAAAATCGATCAGAAAAAACGTAAAATACAAAACGCGGAAGCAGAAAGAAAAGCACGTTTAAAACAAATCCGAGAAGATTTTAAAGCAAAAGAAGCCAATAGTAAACTATGAAAATCCTCCACACCGCCGATTGGCATTTGGGTAAACGTCTCGATCGTTTTTCAAGACTGGAAGAACAGGTTTTGGTGATGAACGAAATAATAGAAATTGCTGACGACCAAAATGTTGATTTGGTTTTGATTGCAGGAGATTTATTTGATAATTTCAATCCGAGCGTTGAAGCGACCGAACTTTTTTATAAAACTCTGAAACGTTTATCATTGAACGGAAAACGTCCTGTCATCGCTATTTCCGGTAACCATGATTCGCCCAGTCTGATTGATGCTCCAAACCCTTTGGCAAGAGAATGCGGAATTATTTTAATCGGTCATCCGAAAGCGGATATTACTCCGTTTGAACTCGAACATTTTAAAATTTCAAAGGCTGCAGCAGGCTTTATTGAACTGGAATTTAAAAACCACAATTTCCCGCTTAGAATTTTACATACACCTTATGCGAATGAAATTCGTTTAAAAGAATATTTTGGTGAAAGCAAAGAAGAAAATCTGAACAATGTTTTAAGAGAAAACTGGAAACAAATTGCCGATGAATTTTGTAATAAAGACGGCGTTAATCTTTTAATGGCACATTTGTACATGAACAAAAAAGGTGCTCCTATTCTGGAAGAACCGGAAGGTGAAAAACCCATCAAAATCGGAAATGCAGATTTAATTTGGTCGGATATCATTCCTGAGCAGATTCAGTATACGGCTTTAGGGCATTTACACAGATTTCAAAATATAGGAACCACTGAAAAACCCGTTATCTATTCATCTTCGCCTTTGTGCTACAGTTTTAGTGAGGCAGGACAAACAAAATATGTTTCCATGATTGAAGCCAAGCCCAATCAACCCGTTTCATTTGAAAAAATTGCCTTAGAAAAAGGGAAATCATTGGTCAGAAAAACATTTGATTCTGTTGAAAAAACGATTGAATGGCTTCAGGAAAACCCAAATACTTTGGTTGAACTCACTTTAGAAAGCGAAACTTTTCCAAAATCAGAAGAAACAAAACAGATTTACCAATCTCACGATGGAATTGTACATTTGATTCCGAAAGTAAAAAATCAGAATTTTAATGAAAATCAACTGAGCGAAATTAATTTGAACCAGGACATTCAGGCATTGTTTAAAGATTATTTTAAGTCTAAAAATCAAGGTCAGGAACCGAATGAAGACTTGATGCAGATTTTCAAAGAACTCATGTAGCAAAAATCTCACTCTATGAACCAAAACCCTCCAACCAACAACTGATCAATGATTCCAATTCAACTTACCCTAGAAGGTTTATATTCTTACCAGGAACGTCAGAAAATCGATTTTAAAGATCTTACGGAAGCAGGTCTGTTTGGAATTTTCGGATCGGTAGGTTCGGGAAAATCTTCTATTCTGGAAGCCATTTCATTTGCTTTGTATGGCGAAACGGAACGCCTGAACGCAAGAGACAAACGTGCTTACAATATGATGAATTTGAAATCAAACAAATCATACATTGAGTTTGATTTTATCAATTTTGAAAATAAAAAATTCAGAGCAACAAGAGAATTCAGAAGAAATTCTAAAAATTTTGAGGATGTAAAAACACCAAATGTTACTTTTTATGAATGGAAAAATGAAAACTGGATTCCTTTGGATCATTCGAATTCGGAAAAAATAATCGGTTTAAGTTATGCGAATTTTAAACGTACGATAATCATTCCGCAAGGTCAGTTCAAAGAATTTCTGGAACTCGGAGCCACCGAAAGAACGAATATGATGAAGGAGATTTTCAATCTTCAGCGTTTTGACCTTCAAAATAATGTTTCAATTTTAAATGCAAAAAACAGATCAGAACTTGATCAGCTGGAAGGTCAGCTGAAAGGTTTTGAAGAAGTGAATGAAGAGCAGATTTCTGCGCAAAAAGAAAATTTAAAGCTAGAACAACAAAAATTTGAAGAAGTAAAAATTCAGTTTAAAAATATTGAAGATAAATATCAACGGTTCAAAAATTTAAAAACCGATTTTGAATCGCTGAAACAGAAAAAAACAGACTTTGAAAAACTTAATTTTCAGAAAACAAATATTGATGAATTAGAAATTAAAACAGCACTTTTCGATACAGTTTTCAGGATTTTCACACCGATTATTACAGAGAAAAATAAACTTCAAAAAGAAATTTCGGAGCAACAGAAAAATAAAGACCATCAATTTAAAATTGTACAGGAAACAGAGGTAAAATTTGAAAATATTAAAAATAAACTGGCTGCAATTTTACCGAAATTTGAAGCTTTGGAACAATCGAAAATTCAGGAAAATGATTTGGAATTAATTCTTAAAATGCTTGAGTTTTCGAATGGTATAAAAACTTTAAAAGACCGAACCGAAAAAGGTTCTGAAAAAGTAAAGGAAGTTGAAGTAACACAAAAGGTAATTCAGAAAAAAATAACGGCACTTTCTGAAAATGCAGAATTTTTGAAGCCAAAAAAAATAGAATCCCATATTTTAATGAATGTGGGGAACTGGTTTCTGGAACAGAAAAACTTAACAGAATCTGCAAAAAATCAAAATATAAAAATTGAAGATTTTCAAGTAAAGATTGAAAAATTAAATACTGATTTAATTCCTTTCGCAATTCATCAGGAAACTTTTAAAGAAGATTTTAAATCAAAAACGGAAGCTTTAGAAAATGAAGCTAAAAAACTGGCAGAAAGAAAAAACCAGCTTGAAGTTCAGCAAAAACTGGCACATTTTGCTGGTGAATTGCATGACGGAGAATCTTGTCCGCTTTGTGGCGCACTCGAACATCCGAATATCGTAGAGTTTGATGATGTAAATACAGAATTGACTGAATTGAAAAATCAGATTCAGAACAATAAAAACCGATCTGATGAAACACAAAAACAGCTTTCTGAAATTGAAAAAATCCTTGACAGGAAAAAGATTTTTGAAGAACAGCAAAAAGCTGAACAGGAAAATTTAAATCAGATCAGAATTAAAATTGAAAATCATAGGAAAAACTTCATCTGGACAGATTTTAATCCTGAAAACAACGCTGAATTTCAGCAGAAACGTCAACAGTCTTTTGAGATTGAAAAGCAGATTGAAGAACTGAAGCTGCAAGTTGCTGAGCACCAAAAAACTTTGGAAAAGGAGCGTGAACATCTGGAAAAATATAAAAAAGCTTTGGAAGAATTTAAATTGGACGAAGCAAAAAAAGAAAGAACAGATCAAAACCAACCAATCCAATCTGAAAATTTTGAAATGGGCAGATTATCACGATCAAAAAATTACTGAAGCAGAAGAAATTTATAAAAAGCTGGCACAATCAAATCTTGAAACGGAACAAAATTACCATCAGCTCATTAAAGATGAAAAAAGTATTTCTCCAAAATTAGCCGAGCAAAAAGCCATCGTTAATCAATTAGAAAAACGAATTTTGGATTTGGAAAAGGAAATTTCAGACAATGAAAGTATTATAACAAAATCCTTAATCGATCATCAATTCAATGCTCTAGACGAAGTTCAGAATATTTTATCGCAGCAAGTTAACGTTCAGGAAGTGAGAAACCAAATTCAGAAATTCAGGATAGATTTTGAAACTCTGAAAAACGGAATTTCCGAATTGGAAACGAAACTCAAAGATTTTTCTTTTGATGAAGAGCAGTTTGCGGAAGCTGAAAACCAGTTCAAAACTTCAGGAAATGATTTAAAAACAGCCAATGATACTGTCGTGAAAATCAGTTCTGAAATTGAAAGACTGGAAAAAGAATTTAGGAAAAAGGAAGATTTGTTAAAAAATTTAAGTCAGCTTCAAAAACGCGCAGACAATCTGAAGATAATGACCCATCTTTTTAAAGGAGCAGGTTTTGTGCAGTATGTTTCTTCGATTTATCTTCGTCAGTTATGCGACCATGCCAATGTACGCTTCCACCGAATGACGAGAAATCAGCTCAGTTTACAGTTGAATGACAACAACGATTTTGAAATCATCGATTATCTGAATGAAGGACGAAGCCGAAGTGTGAAAACACTTTCCGGAGGACAGGCTTTTCAGGTTTCGCTAAGTCTCGCCTTAGCTTTGGCAGAAAGCGTTCAGGCAAATGCACAATCAGAGAAGAATTTCTTTTTTATTGATGAAGGTTTTGGAACACAGGATTTGGAATCGGTAAATATCGTTTTTGAAACATTAATGAATCTGCAGAAAGAAAACAGAATTGTAGGTATCATTTCTCACGTTGAAGAACTGAAAGAAAAAATCCCGGTGTCTCTTAATATCACTAAAGATGAGGAGAGGGGAAGCTTGATTGAGATTGTGTAATTTGATACTATAAGATAAAAATAAAACAATCCGTCTCAGCTTTGAGATGGATTGTTATTAGACAGTTATTGTAATCAATTTTATTGATAGTTATCTATAAAAATACATTACTATTTTATCATTGATACCATCACCATTCTCGTCATTTTCATCTGCCACAATCTGCAGTTCGTTCTGAGTAAGTGTAAGCACATCGGTAATCTCACCATCAATTGTTATTTTTTTTGTCGATGGATTATAAGAATAGTTTTCTGTGAATGTACCATCTACACTGCAAGTACCATCTGATTTTGTGTAAAAAATATTTGAGGTTAAAACTCCGCTGGAAGCAAATTCGTAAGTGTTTTTCTTATCGCATGCATCAGGTATTTCAGTATCTAGAATAGCGTTGTTGCTTCCACTATAGATTACAGTTTTAGCCTCTTTCCATGTTCCTACGATAGATACCTGTTCTTCTGTTGAATCGTCGTTTGAGCACGACATTACTGTTAATACAGCTAGTGAAAGCATTGTGATTTTTTTCATATTTGTTTTTTTAAGAGGTCAAATATACTTACTTTTCGAAAATAACCAAACATTTTTTCACATAAAAATGATATTTTTAAAAGTTCTAAAGAATCTGTTTTTTGACATCAGTGCCGAAAAGTTCAATAGATCTCATCATCACATCATTTTCAGGAGCACCGACATCCATGTGGCCTATGAATCTTGTGATGCCGAAAATATCTTTCATATAATTGATTTTATCTGCAACCTCATCTGCATTTCCTATGAATAATGCACCTTCTTTCGCTCTGCCACCATCGTACTGCATCTTTGTATAAGGCGACCAACCACGAGATTTCCCAATCCTATCCATTTGAGATTTATAATTATTGAAATATCCATCGATAACATTTTGGTCTTCACTTACGAAAGTGTGCGAATGTATGGCAATCTGCATTTCCGATTCTGTGTGACCGGTTGCTAAATATTCCTGCTTATAAAAATCAATTAAATTTTTAAACTGAATAGGCATTCCGCCAATAATTGCCACTACTAAAGGCATTCCTAATTTTGCTGCACTTAAAACTGATTGTGGAGTTCCACCAACAGCTCTCCAAATAGGAAGTTTTCCGTTATTTGTTGCTCTCGGATAAACGGTTTGGTTTTGCATCGGAGCACGAAGTTTTCCTGACCATGAAACGTTTTCTTCTGAATTTATTTTAAGCAGTAATTCTAATTTTTCGTCAAATAATTCTTCATAATCGTTCAGAGAATATCCGTACAAAGGAAAAGATTCTATAAAACTTCCACGACCCACATATATTTCGGCTCTTCCATTTGAGATTAAATCTAATGTTGCAAAGTCTTCATAAACTTTCACGGGTTCTGACGAACTTAAAACCGTAACACCACTTGCTAATTTTATATTTTTTGTAATGCTTGCCGCTGCGGCCAAGATCATTTCAGGTGAAGAAACTGCATAATCTGCTCGGTGATGCTCTCCCATTGCGAAAACATCAATTCCCACTTCATCCATTAATTTTACCTGCTCAAGAATTTCACGGATTTTCACTCCCGCATCTTTATATTTTCCGGTGGTTTGGTCAAATGCCAAGTCGCCAAACATTCCTATTCCTAATTCCATATTGTTGATTTTTATAAGACAAAATTAGGATAATGAATGATTAAAAACGTTGATGTTTGGTAAGAACAAACAAAATGATTACTGTGGCTGAACATGTTTCTGTGACCTGTTTTTTAATTTCAAAAATTGTTTTTCAAACAGATGATACGATAAAAACGCAAGTAATACTGAACAAAGAAATGACAGCAGAAAAGTGACATACCCCTCAAATTTATATTTTTCGCCGATTTTCCGGAACAGCATGATAGGAACTAAATGGATAAGGTATAACCCATAAGTATATTTCCCAAGCCAGGCTAAAATGGATTTATCAGAAATTTTAAATGTATTTTTATCGCCAAGTGTGAATAAAATTAACACCGAAAAAAAGGAGCCATAAAGCAAAGGTCTTAGATTTAAATTTCCAAATATAAACCAATCTAAAGGTAAAGTGATGATAGCAATAACAGCAAGAAAATAGATGTATTTATGAACAGCAGAAATTTGTGTGATTTTATTAATAATATCTTTCCTGAAAACAAAAAGATAAGCAGGGATTGCGCCAAAAGCAAAATAATCAATATTAGAGAAAACATCAAGCGAGCCGATACTCAACATACTGTAAACAAATCTGAAAACCAATGCAACAGCAAGACAAATCACAATCGACCCGGGAATTTTTTTTAAAGGAATGCAGTAAAGGAGAAGTCCCCAAATGATATAAAAATGTTCTTCCACACACAATGTCCAGATTACAGGCAATGGCGAAACATTCGGATGTCCACCTGTATACATCACCATGTAATTTTCGAGAAAGGTGAATGTAAGAAGCCAGTTGGGTTCATATCCGTCATTAGAATATGGAAAATGCACTAAACTTAATATATAAGGAGTAAAAAATGCAAATAAAACCATTGCATAATACAATGGCCAGATTCTTAATATCCTTCTTTTAAAAAATGGTTTCAGCGGAATCTTTCCCTGATTGTTAATTTTATCAACAATCAAAATATATGTAATTAAAAACCCGCTCAAGACAAAGAAAAAAGACACACCAATTTCTCCTCTAGAAAAATAACTTAAAAAACTATTCTCAGGAACTCCCGCATGATGAATGAATACTAATAAAAATGATAAAAACCTTAAAGAATCAAAAGTATGAAAGTGTACTCTATCTATTTTTGTTAAGCTCATATTTTAACCAATGCACTACTTCTTCAAATGCTGATCAAAATAATCAGTCACCTTTTGCATAAGATGCACTCTGTCTTTTCCGATCACATTATGTGGATGTCCCGGGTAAACGAAATAATCCAACTGTACGCCATTGTCAACAGCAGATTTGATGAATTTCATAGAATGCTGCCAAACTACAACATCATCCTGCGCTCCGTGAATCATCAATAGTTTTCCTTTCAAATTCTGAACTTTATCCAAAAGATTTGATGTTGCATAACCTTGCGGGTTCTCCTGTGGAGAATCCATATATCTTTCGCCATACATGATCTCGTACATACTCCAGTCGATTACAGGACCGCCTGCAACTCCTACTTTGAAAACATCCGGCTGACGAAGCATAAAACTTGTTGTCATAAAACCACCAAAACTCCAACCGTGAATTCCCAGTTTTTCAGAATCTACATAAGGTAGAGATTTCAAGTATTTTACACCCTGCATCTGATCATTCATTTCTGTTGTTCCCAGATTTCTGAAAACAGCCTGCTCAAACTTCATTCCACGGTTAGAAGAACCTCTTCCATCCATCGTGAAAATGATGTATCCGTTTTGCGCCATATATTCATACCAAAGGTTTCCCGAAGCCGGAAAACTGTTTGTAATCAACTGCAAATGTGGGCCATTGTACAAATATACGATTGCAGGATATTTTTTATTAGGATCAAAATTGGTCGGAAGAATGATTTTTCCGTACAGTAAAGTTCCGTCGTCTGCTTTTAGATTGATGTTTTTAATTTCCGGACGCTGATAATTTTTCAACGGATTTTCTGATGTGAGAAGATTCGTAGATTTTAATGTGGCAGTATTGATGATATTGGCAACTCTAGGCGTATTGGCATTGCTGTAAGAATCATACAAATAATTTCCGTCGCTGCTTAAAACTGCTGCGTGCATTCCTTCTCCGTTATCTAATTTTTGAGTTTTGAATGTTGCCCAGTTGATTCTGTACAAATGCCTTTCTGCAGGACTTTCCTGAGTAGAAGCATAGTAAATATCTTTCTTCTTTTCATTAAAACCTAAGATATCAGTTACCAGCCATTCTCCTTTGGTGATCTGCGCAATCAAACCTTTTTCTAAATTGTAATGGAACAAATGATTGTAACCCGTTCTTTGGCTCTGCCATATAAAATCTGTATTGGAATTTGGGAAAAACAATAAAGAATGTTGCGGCTCCACATATTTGCTATCGGTTTCTTCAAATAAAGTTTTAATAAAATTACCTGTCACAGCATCGTATTGATTCATTTTTAAATGATTCTGACCTCTGTTTAAAACTCCGACGAATATAAATTTAGAATCCGGACTCCACGTGATTGACGTTAAATACTGATCTTTTTCACCTTCAATTTTTAAGAAAGTGGTCGATTCATTTTTAATATTGTAAACTCCAAGGGTTACTTCATGAGAAGTCTTTCCTGCCATTGGATATTTAATGTTTGTGTTGACTGCAGGTGTTACAGACCAGTCGATTACAGGATAATCTGCAACCATCGTCTGATCCATTCTATAAAAAGCTATATTTTCTGAATTTGGAGATGGAAAAATTCCCGAATCAATTCCGAATTCGTTTCGGTGTACGTTGGAAGCACCGTTGAGAATATTTTCGTTGATATCATTCGTTACCGCAACTTCTTTTCCGTTTTTGTTGATGAATAGATTATTTCCTTTTGTATACACCAAAGTCTGATTGTCGGAAAGTGTTTTCATATTAGCGGGATTATCACCCAGAGCTGCCGATCGTTTCATTTTCCAGTCATTTCCTGACTTTGTGAACCAGTACATTTGGCTATTAGCAGAGAAATAAGCGTCTGAACTGGTTATAAACTTTACAGGCGGAAGTCCTTTTAACTTTTTGTCCACAAAATTTTTATTGACCTGATGAAGAGACATTAAAGTATCCTGTTTGTTGGTTTTCAGATCAGTCAAAAGATATCCGCCTTTTACCGCCTGAATATATGATTTGTTGTCAGCTGACCAAGAAAACTGAGAGATGTTTTTCACAGCCAGGTTGCTTCGCATTCCGTTAACAGCTTCTGCCATAGTAAATTTTTGAGTCTGTGCAAAAACAGTTCCACCCAAAACAACCATCAATAAAGAAAATTTATGTAATTTCATTGTATAAAAATTGAATCTGTCAAAAGTAAGAAATAAAAATCAACCGTTAATAAATGTTAAATAAAAGATGAACTTATTCAAAACAAAAACGATTATGGCTCATCAATAGTTAATCAATTAAAGTTTATTGTTAAATTTTTATTAAATATAATTTCTTATCCTAAATCAATGAATCGCATATCATTCATGTCTTAGATTTGCAGTAATAATAACAACAAATAAAAATAAATACAATGGCTACAAAATGGAATTTAGACCCCGCTCATAGTGAAATTACTTTCAAAGTAAAACACATGATGATCTCCAACATCAAAGGAAACTTCACCAACTTTACTGCAGAAATTGATGCTGAAGACGATACTTTTGCGAATGCAAAAACTACAGCAACTATTCAAACAGATTCTATCTCAACAAACAATACCGACAGAGATAATCACCTGAAGTCTGCAGAATTCTTTAATACAGAAGCTAACCCGACTATTACTTTCGAATCTCAGGCTTTAAACAATTCTGTAACCGGAAATCTTACGGTAAATGGTGTTACTAAACCTATTACTTTAGATGTAGATTTCGGAGGAATCAACGTAGATCCGTGGGGAAATACAAAAGCCGGTTTTTCTTTTGAAGGGAAAATTAACAGAAAAGACTTCGGATTAAACTGGAATGCAGCTCTGGAAGCAGGAGGCGTGATGGTAAGCGACGAAGTAAAGATTGCAGGAGAACTGCAGTTTGTAAAGCAAGCATAGTAAATTAAATATAGTTTTTGAGATTCGGTGGTTTGCTATAATCGCCGAATCTTTTTATTTTAAAAAATACAGATCATGCAACTTAACGACTTACAAAATATCAGCGATCATTTTAAAAACACTCAGAAAATGCCCGTACTTTTTCTTGGTCATGGCTCGCCTATGAATGCAATTGAGGAAAATCAGTTTGTGCAGGGATTTAGAAACGTGGCAAAAGAAATCCCGAAACCGAATGCTATTTTGTGTATTTCTGCGCATTGGTTCACAAATGGGACTAAAGTTACTGCGATGGATATGCCTAAAACGATTCATGATTTCGGAGGTTTTCCGCAGGCTTTGTTTGATGTAGAATACCTCGCTCCCGGCAATCCTGAATTGGCTAAAGAAACTGCCGAAATTTTAAAACCGATTTTGGTAGAAGAAGATCACAATTGGGGTTTGGATCACGGTGCATGGTCGGTTATTAAGCACATGTATCCTGAAGCAGACATTCCTGTGATTCAGTTGAGTATTGACTACACAAAACCGCCGCAGTATCATTTTGATTTGGCTAAAAGACTAAATAAACTCCGTGAAAAAGGAATTCTGATCATCGGAAGCGGAAATATTATCCATAATTTAGGATTAATAGACTGGCGAAACATCAATACCGTTGGAGCCGGCTGGGATTGGGCGATCGAAGCGAGAGAGAAAACCAACAATTGGCTTTTAGATGGCAATTTCCAGAATTTGATTGATTATCATAAGCAAGGTGCTTCGCTGCAGTATTCTGTTCCTACTCCTGATCATTATTTACCTCTGATTTACAGTTTAGCTTTAAAAGATAAATCTGAAGATTTGGTTTTGTTTAATGATGAATTAATTGCCGGAAGTCTTAGCATGACGAGTGTGAAAATTGGTTAAAATAAAATTTTTGTAACAGTCTTTTTTTATCACTATAAATTTAGTAATATTGTTTACCATGAAAAAAACAGTATTATTTTTATTGATCATTCTGCCGATTTGCCTTTCGCTTGCTCAGACTATTAAAGGAAAAGTGGTCAATGATATTGAGAAACCAATTTCCAATGTCAACATTTATCTCGACGGTACAAAAACCGGAACAGTTTCTGCGCCAGACGGAAGTTTTACTCTTAATTTAGCTTCTGCTAATAACAGCACTTTGGTTTTTCAGAAAGATCATTACACTACATTTACAATTAATACTTCAGAAGTAATAAATAAAACATTAAAGGTTGTTTTAATAAAATCTCAGGAAATCGAAGAAGTGGTGATTATTCCTTTTACAGAAGCGGCATATAAAAATTATATTCAGTTCTTTCTGGATTCTTTTATCGGTTATGACAAACAAAACGTGAAAATTAAAAATCAGCGATCACTAAAGTTTTCTTACGATAAAGAAAATAAAATTTTAAAAGTAAAAGCTCCCCAAACTTTAATCATTGAAAATAAAAATTTAGGATATACGATAGATTATAATCTGATTGAGTTTTCAGCTGATTTTGAGAACAACACCTCATTATTTATAGGTACCAGTTTCTTCAAAGAAACCAAAACGACTGATCGAGTAAAATTAAACAGAATGAATGCTTATAATGGAAGTCAGGTACATTTTTTCAGGAGTGTTTTTGCTAACAAGGTTGCAGATGAAGGTTTTATCGTCAACCAGGTCACCAAATTTCCTAATCCAAAATACCCGACAGAAGAGGAGTTACAAAGACTAAAAGAGTATACAAAAACCTTTAAATCTAAACAAATCATTAGTATTCCTGAAGATATTTCAGATATCTCAAGCAGAAAAAGAAATGAGTCACCCTACAAAATTGCCATAACAAAAACTCAGATTCCCGAGAATGATTATACTAAAAAGACTGGTGAAAAGCTTTTTCTTGATTACAATTTTATGATGCAGGTTAATTTTAAAAAGTACTTTTATGAATCAAAAAAAGGACAATTTGTTAAAAGCAGTTTGCCTGTGATTCAGACCTCATTTCTTCATCCGGAAAACGATACTTTTGAAATTTATTCAGATGGAAATACTTCAAACCCTAGTCAATTAATCAATCAGGGAGAATTTACAAAAGATAAAATCGAAAAACTTTTGCCCCTGGATTATCAGTTGGGAGACTGATCAGTTTTCTTCAAAAAAAATAAAGCTTCCAGAACGAAAGCTTTATTTGATTATTTCTGAAAATTAAGTTTATTGAACGGCCTGTAAAACATTGATATTTCCGTATCCATAATCTGCATTTTTTGTAGGATAATAAGTGGAAGACTGTCTCATTTTATTTAAAACCTGATCTCTTGTCCATGAAGGATTTTTTGACCAGACTAAAGCCGCAATTCCTGCTGTGGAAGCCGTAGCAACAGAGGAACCACCTACATAATCTGCCTGCGCATTGTAATAGCTCAATACAGGAATATTACTTCCGGAAGCTCTTTCCATTTGATAAGTGAAATCAATCTCACTACCTGAATGACAGACATCACATTTCTGATTTGAAGTATTTTCTTTTACACCTGTGATTGCTTGTGTTTCTGGCATCCAAGCCGGGAAAATCACCCCAACGAAAGTGGTGAAACTGGTAGACGTTCCACCGGCACAGAAAATTAGTTTTCCTTTTGAATAAGCATATTTTACTCCGTCTTCAATTTTTCCGACTGAGAAAATGTGTCCCATCGACATAGAAATAATTTTCACTGAGGTATTATTTCCTAAAGCCGTAAAAGCTGTTTTTACTCCTTCCTGCTCATGATAACCATCTAAAACTACATTTGAAGCGGCACGATAAGAAATTAAATTAGCGTTATAAGCTACCCCAACAGGTTGTCCCTGATTATTTCTAGGAGACGCCATCGCTGAAGCCATACTTGTGCCGTGACCGCATTTATCGTCTGACCCGTCGTAACCCGAACTCCACGGCCATACAGAATCTACATAAACTCCGTTTTTACTGATTGTTCTGCCGGAAGACAAACCATTATTAAAGCTGCTTCCCAAAAGACTTTGATTGGATGAAACTCCCGAATCAATCAAC
This sequence comes from Chryseobacterium sp. AC405b, assembly GCF_979258685.1. Taxonomy (NCBI): domain Bacteria; kingdom Pseudomonadati; phylum Bacteroidota; class Flavobacteriia; order Flavobacteriales; family Weeksellaceae; genus Chryseobacterium; species Chryseobacterium sp. AC405b. The sequence goes on along the minus strand of NZ_OZ409877.1, from coordinate 1,595,133 downwards.
CCGATGGTAATTCCTGCTCCTGTACTGTAATTCCAGGCATTGGTAATATTATGTTTAGCGAATGACCACGGCGCTTTTGCATTAGGACTTACTGTTGTGAAATCTGCTGAGTTTAGAGCTGTCGACTCATATCCGCAACCAGAACTGCTGCTTGATTTTGCGACACCATTTACTTTATTTTCATTTTCAAAATACCGGTAATCAGCCGGCTCAAAATAGCGGATTGATTTTAATTTTCTCAATGCAATTACAGTTTCCTGTTTTTCAATGTAAACATCAATTTGATTCAAATATTCATCGGATGCCATGAGAACGCGGTCTTTTTTACCTTCATATTTTGAAATTACTTCCAGAATTTCGTTCTGTAAAGTTTCAGAATTTGAGGATTTACTTCTGTCGAAATCATCTTTAGAGTCTCCGAAACCGATTGAAGCAATTTTATTTCCCCGAAAAATTCCGCTCCACAAAAAATGAGATGAAGATTCATTCCAGGAAAATTTCCCTTTAATTTTGGTGGTTTCGTTGATTTTTTCGTTGATCTGTCTTGCACTCAGCGGATCGGTCTGTACAATTTCATTTTCAACAGCGGATGTCTGAAGATCATCATTGCTGCAAGAACTCAAAGCGAAAACAGTGAGCAGGAGGAATACACATTTTTTCATATAAAAATATTTTGATTTGGTTTTACCAATTTAATATTTTCTGTTGAATTACAGATACTTGATGATTGAAATTTAATATTGAAGGCATAAAATTTTTAAGCTTAACATTAAACGCAAAGACAAACTAAGATGATTTTAAAATATTAATTCTTTTAAGATAGACTAAGGCGTTTCACTTATTTTTGAAAAACACGGTTTACTCGTTACTTCAAAATAAAAAAAGCTTCCGATGTGGAAGCTTCATTTATTTAAAAATGTATTAAACTTAAAAATTTACAACAAATTGTCTCTCATTAATCAATTCCGCAATCGCTAAAATATCTTTCCCAATTAATCTGTCATCCTCAAGCTTGTCAACTTTTGTACGAAGAATTGCATAATTTTCTTCAATGATTTTCGAGCATTTTGCAGGTCTTCTGAATTCTAAACCTTGCGCTGCAAACATCAATTCAACCGCTAAAATATTCACCAAATTCCCTAAAACCTGATTAAATTTTCTACCCGAAATACTTCCCATTGAAACATGATCTTCCTGACCCAAACTTGTAGGAATAGAATCTGCCGAAGCCGGGAAACAAAGTGTTTTATTCTCTGTAACCAAAGCTGCAGAAGTATATTGCGGGATCATAAATCCTGAATTTAAACCTGAACTTTCCGTCAATAATCTTGGTAAACCATATTTTCCTTCCAATAATAAATAACTTCTTCGGTCTGAAATATTTCCCAATTCAGCTGCCGCCAAAGTTGCATAATCTAAAGGCATTGCCATCAATTGTCCGTGGAAATTACCTCCCGAAATAGATTCTTCAGCACTTAAAACAATCGGATTGTCGGTTACAGAATTCAATTCTGTTTCAGCCATTAACTTTAAATGTTCAAAAGCATTTCTACTTGCACCGTGAACCTGAGGAACGCATCTCATTGAGTAAGGATCTTGTACTCTGTCGCAATATTCGTGAGCTTGTAAGTTATCAGAATTCTTTAAAAATTTAACCATTCTCGCCGCTACTTTTTTGCTGCCTTCAAACGGTCTGATGTCGTGAAGCTCTTTTTTAAACGGACTTGCGGAACCTCTGTATGCTTCAAGACTCATTGCCGCTGTCATATCTGCTAAATCTAAAAGATATTCGAACTTCTCAAGACCTTTTATAGCATGGGCTAAGATAAATTGCGTTCCGTTGATCAATCCCAAACCTTCTTTCGGACCTAAAACCAAGGGTTCAAGGTTGTGTTTTTCAAGAATTTCAGCAGTTTCGAAAATTTCATTTCCAACCCAAACCTGACCTAAACCTAAAAGTGGCAAAACCAGATGTGACAAAGGCGCCAAATCTCCCGAAGCGCCAACAGAACCCTGCTCCGGAACAACAGGAATGATGTCTTTTTCGAGCATCAAAATTAATCTTTCAATCACTTCCAGAGAAACTCCCGAAAAGCCTTTTGACAACGCATGAACTTTAGCAATGATCATGATTTTAGAAAATTCTTTGTCAATAGGTTTTCCAACGCCGACAGCATGAGAAATAATTAAATTATACTGCAGCTGCGCCGTTTCGTCAGCTGAAATTTTAACATCACAAAGTGGGCCGAATCCTGTATTGATGCCATAAACACAACGATCTGACTCTACAATTTTCTTTACATTATCCTGAGATCTTAATATCTGTGCTCTTGAATTTTCATCTAACTGTGCTTTATTGGGTATTTTACAGATTTCCAAAACATCGTGGAAACTCAAAACGTCTACTCCGTATATCATTTCAAAAAATTTCCCTAAAAATACACATTTTGAAGAGAACTGAAAATGCAAAACAGAGGTCTTAATTTATTTTTAAAAACAAGCAAATTATTTATTATTTTTACGCCTTAACATTAAAACTAAATGTATGAAAATTAAAGCTTTATTATTGGCTCTTTCTTTGATGAGCATTTCAACTTTTGCACAGGAAAAAGTAAAATACACGAAAGAACAAATCAAAAAAATGGAACAATATCTTTTTAACGAAGGATTTCCTGGTCCATCAACAGAAAAAATCTCAACCATCATTTCAAAAGACGGAACTATCAACAAAGGATATTGCGACAATATTGAAACCAAAAAAGGTCAGATTTACGAAATTTCCATCAAAGACAGTGCTACGAAAAAGCAGATGGTTTTCAACGCAGACAATGTGAGCGAAATGTACATTTACCCTACGAAATTGGCGAAAATCTTGAAAGTTGGAAAACACATGACTAACGTAAGAAGCTTAAGCACTAAAAAACTGAGTAAAAATACAACTGATGGTCAAATTCCATTTGTAAACCAAACCGTTTCGTTGAAAAACAAAAAAGATGATAAAGAGTTTTTAATGCAATTGATTAATCCTGAATTTAGCGAAATTATTTCTGTTTATCATGATCCAAGAGCAAAGGAAACTTCGGGTATGACTGTAGGATTTGGGATGCAACTTGGTGGCGGACTTGCAAAATCGTTTTATGTAAAAAAAGGAGACAAAGTTCTTTGGCTTCATAAAGATGATTTTGAAGACAACTATGATTTCTTATTTGGTGACAATGCAGAATTCATGAAAAAATATCCTAAAAAATCTGTAGAATGGGGATTTTTCAGCTTTTTGGTGAATGAATATACCGAAATGACAAACGGATAAAATTATTTAAATATAAATCTGAAAGCTGCAGAATTCTACAGCTTTTTGTGCTTTTAAATAACAGCAGGATTCCGTAATTTTGTTTTATGAATCCTTCTTTAGAATTACAGCTTAAAACTTTACCTTCAGAACCCGGCGTTTATCGTTATTACGATAAAAACGGAAATCTATTGTATGTAGGTAAGGCAAAGCATTTAAAGAAAAGGGTTCTCTCCTATTTTAATAAGAATCTTCCGGGATATCGTATCAAAATAATGGTTGGTAAAATCCATCGACTGGAAACTACGATTGTCAACAGCGAATATGATGCACTTTTATTAGAAAATAATCTGATCAAAGAACATCAGCCTTTTTACAACGTGATGCTGAAGGATGACAAAACGTATCCTTGGATTTGCATTAAAAATGAAGATTTTCCAAGAATTTTTTTAACCCGGACAAAGATTAAAGACGGTTCGGAATATTATGGTTCCTTATGCGAAAGTGCGCCCCGCAAAAATTCTTTTAGATACCATTAAACATATTTACAAACTCAGAACCTGTAACCTCAATTTAGCGCCAAATAAAATTGATGAAGGTAAATATAAGGTCTGTCTGGAATTTCATATCAAAAACTGTCAAGGACCTTGTGAAGGTCTTGAAAGCAAAGAAGAGTATGATGAAAAGATTGATGCGATAAGAGGAATCATCAAAGGTGATTTCCAGACTGCGAAGAAATATCTGACGAATCAAATGATGAAATATGCAGAAAACCTAGAGTTTGAAAATGCACAAACCATCAAAGAACGACTGGATATTCTGGAAGATTATCAGGTAAAACACACGGTTGTAAATCCCAATATTGATGATGTGGATGTTTTTGGGATGACAAGTGATGAAACTGCAGCTTACGTTAATTATTTTAAAATAAGAAACGGAAATATCATCCAGAGTTTTACCACTGAGATTAAAAAGATTATTGAAGAAAGCGATGAAGATATCTTAGAAGAAGCTTTAATTGAAATCCGTCAGAAATTTGAATCTGATTCAAAAGAAGTTCTCATCCCGTTTCATTTGACGCTTGAAATTCCGAATGTGAAATTGATAGTTCCAAAAATGGGCGACAAAAAACGCATCGTCGAACTTTCTGAAAAAAACGCAAAAGAATACAGAATCGAAAAGCTGAAGCAGGTACAAATTGTAGATCCGGAGAGACATTCAAACAGAATCATGGCTGAGATGCAAAAACTCTTGAGAATGCCTGTGGAACCTCGTCATATTGAAGGTTTTGACAACTCAAATATTCAAGGAACCAATCCTGTTTCAGCGTGTGTAGTTTTTAGAGACGGAAAGCCCAGCAAAGCAGATTACAGGATTTTTCACCCCAAAACGGTAGTAGGTCCCGATGATTATGCTACGATGGAAGAAGTGATTTTTCGACGGTACAAAAGAATGCTGGATGAGGGTGAAAACTTGCCTCAACTGATTCTGATTGACGGTGGAAAAGGACAACTGTCATCTGCCATAAAAAGCTTAAAATTACTTGGATTATATGGTAAAATAACCATCGTAGGTATTGCAAAAAGACTGGAAGAAATATTCTTTCCGGAAGATCCTATCCCTTTATATCTTGATAAAAAATCTGAAACTTTAAAAATTCTTCAGAGAGTACGTGACGAAGCCCATCGCTTTGGAGTAAGACATCACAGGACCAGACGAACCAATTCTACAATAAAATCTGAACTTGAAGAAATTCCGGGAGTTGGTGATAGAACCATTGAAATGCTTTTATCTAAATTAAAGTCGGTTAAAAGAATCAAAGAAGCTAATCTCGAAACTCTAGAAGAGATTTTAGGAAAAAGTAAGGCAAAAATTGTACACGATTTTTTCAACAAACCATAAAAAAACAGCTTCAAAAATTTGAGCTGTTTTATTTATTATTTTAATCTGATCTCCTAAACTCCGCCCATTACATACATATTCTCCATTGTAGGAACTGCACTTCCGCCCTTTTTCTCAAGAGTTATTGCAAATGCCTGTGCGTTGGTAATATTTGAGATAGCGATCATGCTGTCTATGTCTTCAGAATACATTCCTGCACTTACAGGTTTGCCGTCTGCAATCGCCCAAAGTTGATATTGCATCCCTTCCGGAGCTTTTGGCAGAGTATTTGCAGATAGATAAATATCTTTAGAATTAGTATCCCACAGTACCGTTGCTTTAGCTTCAGGATGTTTTTCAACACCTGCCAATACAACCTTTTTCATATTTGGGTTTGCAAAAACATCTAATTTTTGCTGCATATTTTTCATAGCAACTTTATTAGCATTCCTTTCACCTTCCATTTTCGCTAACTGATCATCAATACTAGATTGATTGCTCATCCAGTAAAGATTAGTTCCCATACTTATTAAAAATAATAAAGATGCTGCAACTGCGAAATTCTTCCAATTGCTGCCTTTGTTATCTTTAACATCCTGAACATTTATCTCCTCATCAATTTTATGAACATTATTTTGGATCGGAATGACAGGTTTTTCAATTTCTACTTTTTGTTCAAACTGAATTTTCTCCCAGATTTTAGATTTTAAATCAGCGGGTGGTGTCACAGCCTGCGCAGTGGCAAGCATTTCGAAAGTTTTTTGAGCCTCTTCAAAAGCTTCTTTTACTTCATTATTGTTCTTCATCACACACTCCAGAATACCTGCTTCCTCGGGAGAAGCATGACCTAGAATGTAAGATTCTAGAATTCCGGATGATATGTATTCTTTGCTATTCAATTTATTTTATTGATAATCTTTTAATAAATCTTTTAATTTCATCAATGCATTACGCATTTTCGTTTTTACAGTACCTAAAGGCATATTCAGTTTTTCTGATATTTCACTCTGCGTATAGCCCTGATAATAAGCAAGATTTATAAGCTCTTGTTTATCAGAGTCCAGTGTTTCAAGTACATTACTAAAACCAATAAAATCAGAATTGTTTGTAGTTGAAAGTTCCGCTTTGTTATATACGAAATCAGGTAGTGATTGGTTTTTTAATTCGTTCTGAAAGCTTTTAGATTTCAAATAATCAATTGCTGTATTTCTAGCAATATTGATCATCCATGTATAAAATCTACCTTTAGCAGTATCATATTGATGGATAGAATTCCAGATTTTCATAAAAACATCCTGAATAATTTCTTCAGTATATTCTTTTGACTGCACAATACGAAGGATAACACCATATAATGCCCCAGAATAGTGGTCATATAAGTGGTGAAAACCAGATTCGCTCTTATCTCTGAGCAAAGCGATTAGTTCGTCCTCCGAATAGATTGTTTTAATATGATTTATTTTACATTTCAAAAATAACAAAATAAAACTTACCATCACCAAAATCTTTCAAAAATTTTATCTCGTATATAATAATAAACAATTATTATCTATATAATGAAAAATACGATCTACAAAATACTTTCAGGTATCCTTTTTTTTATGATGTTTGGAAATTATGCAGCACAGACAGAAAACTTTAAGACAAAAAACCCATACTATTCTAAAAAAAATACCGCTCCTTTGAAAGTGAGCAATAAAGAATGGAAGAAAATTCTAAAACCTGAATTGTACAAAGTTGCCAGAGAAGGCGCAACTGAAATGGCGTTCACAGGTAAATATTATGAATTTGATGTAAAAGGTACTTACTATTGTGCAGTCTGCGGAAACGCCTTGTTTTTATCCACTTCAAAATTTGCTACAACCTGCGGATGGCCATCATTTTATGAACCATTAAGAAAAGACGGTGTAAAATATAAAAAAGACCTTTCTTATAATATGGAACGTACAGAAGTTCTTTGTGGAAGATGCGATTCTCATCTGGGTCATATTTTTGACGACGGACCAAAACCTACCGGAAAAAGATTTTGCATGAACTCTGTTTCTCTGGAATTCAAACCTAATCAAAAATCGAAGAAATGAAATTAATTTATTGATTTACAATTAAATACAATAAAAATTAAAAAAAATTAAAACTAAATTTCATAGACTGTCGTATATGCTAGTAATACAGAAAGAAACTCACAACTCAAATAATAATAATTTAAAAATCAATACAATGAATACTAGATCAAAATTTGTAGCATTAGGAATGGTAGCATTATCATTTGCATTAAGTGGAAATGTGGCTGCACAAAAAATGAAAGAAAAGACGGTAATGGTTGGCGGAGCGCCAATGTATCCTTCTAAAAATATCGTTGAAAACGCAGTAAATTCTAAAGATCACACGACTTTAGTTGCTGCAGTAAAAGCAGCAGGTTTGGTAGAAACTTTACAAAGCGCTGGTCCTTTTACAGTTTTTGCTCCTACTGATGCGGCTTTCGCAAAATTACCTGCAGGAACTGTTGAAACTCTGGTAAAGCCTGAAAACAAAGAGATGCTTACAAAAATTTTAACCTATCATGTACTTCCCGGAAAATATAGTTCAAAGCAAGTTAAGGCAGCTGTAAAAGCTGGAAATGGAAAAGCAATGATGAAAACTGTTGCAGGAGAACAGCTGACATTTTGGACAAAAGGGAATGATGTATATGTTACTGATGCAAAAGGTAACAAAGCAAAAGTTACAATTGCTGATGTTAATCAGTCAAATGGTGTTATACATGTAATAGACACTGTACTATTACCTTAGTTTTAGTTTTTTATGGTTTATTTTAAGGAAGCCTTATCTGAAGTTCAGGTAAGGCTTTTCTTTTATTTCAGAATGAAAATTTCTTTAGAATAATCATCGTTGCCCTTTGGCATTTCAATAACGATGTTTCCGTTTTCATAATACCCGATGGTAGATTCTCCTGACTTTAGTTTTACTTTAAAAGTATCTTTTTTACTTGTCGATCTGAAAGTTGCAAAAGGTACAGAACTATTACTTTCAACCAAAATAAATTGGCTATCGTCAATCTGAACTTTTTGTAAGCTTATTTTTCCGTTGCTATATTTACCGGTTTCATTTGAAGCAGTATTTACAGTTTGAGCAACAACTTCTTTTACAGGTTCAGCCGACTGCACTTCCTGAACAATTGCCATCTCAGTCTGAGCAGCAATCGCTTTCGGTACCGAAACCGGAATTGCTACTAACGACTGCCTTAAAGCATCCTGATAACCTTCCAGATATTCTTTTATTGAAGTGCTTCCTTTTTGGGTTGCAATAGTCTTCCCATTGCAGTCTTTGAATTCTAAGATCACTTTGTTTCTTAGAAATCCACTATCATTAATTACATCGGCATTTAAAACTGAGCATGGGTTTGAATTAGCTTCAGCAGGCCATTGATTTCTATTTCCGGAAACTACGACATATTGCTTTTGCTTAAGGGTTTTAGTAAGCAAAACATCCATCTTGTACTGATCACCTTTAAAACCGCTGAATTTCTCCGGCAGTGCAATATATTTGTAATCGGAAACTTTTTGTGCATATGAAAACGTAAAACACACTGTTGCGATTATTATTGAAAGTTTCTTCATTTTTTTATTTAAATTACTTCTGAATTTTAATCATTTCTAAACTCTCCCATATCCAATTTCAGAGAAAAGAAATTAGAAAAGAAATTGGATCCGCCAATTCCTGAATTACTGATGGCATAATCAAGGGTAAGACCTCTATATCTGATTCCTAAACCTGCACTCGGCTGAAAAGAAACTTTTCTACTCAAATCTTCAATATCAGTAATCGACTGAAACCTGTTGACTCCCAGTCTTACAAAAATCATCTTTTGATATCCTATTTCTGCACCTGCATAAGGGGTAATACTGGCAAAATCTGTTGAAAGAAGAGCTGCCGTTTTAGCAAAATCTACATTAATTCCTGCTTCGGGCAAAATATAAACGCTGCTGTTGATTTCAAATAACTTACTTGCACCGGCATTTAATTTTGGCATCGTCAATTCCATTTTATCTGTAGGTGCAGGGTTAAACTCTTCACCATTAACGACTGTTGTAAGCTCATCCTGGTTAATGCTCCAGAAATTGACAGTTGTAGTGGCATCACGAAGCATACCTCCGAATTTCCACCCGTTATCTGCTTTATATATTGCTCCTACATCAAAACCGAAACCGTAGCCGCTTGCAAATTTCCCTACATTCCTGTAGACAATTTTCGCATTGACACCAACGTCTAATTTAGGATTTCCACCCGGATGAAATGCGTAGGAAATGATGCCCGCATAATCGGACTGAGAAAATTTGGTGATTTTATCGTAATCAATATTTCCTTCAGTATCAATTAGCTGAGTTGTATTCAAAATATTATCAACTCCCAATCTAACAATTGATACACCAAAAACTCCCTCTTCCAGAACTTTAGCATACGCCAGGTAATCATATTTCGCAATCGATTCAAAATATTCTGCATGCATCGCAGCTCCTTGCCAGTCTTTAGTAATTCCATTTAAACCTGCGGGATTCCACATTGGTGAATAGACGTCATCCTGATTAGAGATTACTGCACCACCCATAGCCAAACCCCTCGCTCCTGCGCCAATATTTAGGAATTCATTGGAGTATTTTCTGATAATCTGAGATTGAGAAAACCCAAATAATAGGGAAAATAGTAGTAAAAGATATTTTTTCATCATGCAAATTAGATGCTTAGTTAATTGTTTTTTGTTTCTTACTTTTGATCAGAGCGTTGGCTACAATGGCTAAAATCATTACGAATGATGCCACGTAAAATATAGAGCTCATATGTTCTGATTCTCCAAAGATAAAAAAAGCTAGTATAATTCCGTAGACTGGTTCCAAATTTACTGTTAAAATTAATGTGAAAGGAGAAATATATTTCATCAGCTTCACCGATTCCAGCATTGGGAATGCTGTGAAAACACTTGCCAATAAGCATATTAACGCCAAATCCTTATAATTTATTTCGTTCATTTGAAATATTTGTCCTGATAATAAATAAAATACAGACAAAATAAGCCAACCGCTGAAAATTTCGTAAAAAATAATGTTTCCCGGACTGGTTTTACCAAATAGTTTTCCATTAAAAACCGAGAATATCGTCCCGAAAACTGCGCAGAGAATTCCAAAGAAAATGCCTTCTTTATATTGAAATTCTGTTTTAAAAATAAGCAGAATACAGGCAACAATAACAATCCCCATGACGACTTCTGAAACATCAACTTTTCGCTTAAAAACCAAAGGCTCTAAAATTGCTGCAAACAATGTCGACAATGACAAACAACTGAGCGCAATTGAAACATTAGAAACTTTAATCGAATAAAAAAAACAAAACCAGTGCAACGCCATGAAAAATCCTATGGCCGCAAGTTGTAAAAAAAGTTTTTTTGAAACTTTAATGCTTTCTTTCTTAAAAATTCTGATGAAGATAAATAGAAATATTGCAGCAAACAACATTCTGTAGAAAACCAAAATATGAGCATTTACAGTAATCAGTTTTCCTAGAATTGCAGTAAATCCCCACAAAAAAACAATCAAATGCAATCTGAAAAGAGCTAATTTTTGCATATTTAATATATCAAATTTAAAAAAGTAAATTTACAAATAGCATTTTATTAAAACGTTACTATTTAACGATGATCATAAGAAAATTTAGACAGAAACTAAATGAGACAAAATTTAAAAAAATCACAAAAAACCCTGAAAGTCTATAGAACTTTCAGGGCCTTCAAATAATAAACTATTAAAAAAATAAACTAGGAACAGAGGATTTATAACGGAGTAATCAGCTCCTTTCCTCTTATGTAAAAATATAAAAAAAACAAACATAAAAAAACTTATCTATGTTAAATATTTCATAATTTTCTGATTTTCATCATGTTAAATCATAAAAACTTATCGAAAATTATTTTTCATAAAAGTAGTATCTTAGGCACATTAAAATAGAAGTTTTATGGATATTGAATTCAACAAAAGGGAAGATCAAAACAAATTAAAATTATCTGAAATAAACCGTCTACTTGCTGAAATAAAAAAAGGTGGTGGAGAGAAGAGGCTTCAGAAGCTGCGTGACGAAGGAAAAATGACGGCAAGAGAAAGAATTGACTATCTTCTTGATAAAGATTCAGATTCTATTGAAATCGGAGCTTTTGCAGGTTACGAAATGTATGAAGAACATGGTGGTTGCCCAAGCGGAGGTGTTGTTGTGGTGATGGGATATGTTTCTGGAAAACAATGTCTTGTAGTTGCCAATGATGCTTCTGTAAAAGCGGGCGCATGGTTTCCGATTACAGGTAAGAAAAACCTGAGAGCACAGGAAATTGCTATGGAAAATAAGCTTCCGATTATTTATCTGGTGGATTCAGCAGGAGTTTATCTTCCAATGCAGGATGAGATTTTTCCTGATAAAGAACATTTCGGCAGAATCTTTAGAAATAATGCTAAAATGAGCGCAATGGGCATCATTCAGATTTCAGCTGTAATGGGAAGTTGTGTTGCAGGTGGTGCTTACCTTCCTATTATGAGTGATGAGGCGATGATTGTTGACAAAACAGGATCTATTTTCCTCGCCGGAAGTTATTTGGTAAAAGCTGCTATCGGTGAAAGTATTGATAATGAAACTTTAGGTGGTGCCACAACTCACTGTGCCATTTCCGGGGTGACTGATTATAAAGCTAAAGACGATCAGGATGCTTTAAACAGAATAAAAAACATAATGAAATCTATCGGTAGCTATGATAAAGCTGGTTTCGACAGAATTGAGAGTTTTCCACCAAAAGAAAAAATAGATAATATTTTCGGAATTATGCCGGTTTCCCGTGCAGACCAATATGACACTTTAGAAATCATAAAATGTTTGGTTGATAATTCTGAATTTGAAGAATACAAATCTGATTATGGTAAGAGTATCATTTGTGCCACAGCAAGAGTTGATGGCTGGTCTGTAGGTATTGTTGCCAATCAAAGAAAACTGGTAAAAAGCGGTAAAGGTGAAATGCAGTTTGGAGGGGTGATTTACTCTGATTCTGCTGACAAAGCAACGAGATTTATTGCTAATTGTAACCAGAGAAAAATTCCATTGATTTTCCTACAAGATGTGACTGGCTTTATGGTCGGTTCTAAATCTGAACATGGCGGAATCATTAAAGATGGTGCAAAAATGGTCAATGCAGTTGCTAATTCTGTAGTTCCTAAGTTTACTATTATTACAGGAAATTCTTACGGTGCAGGAAATTACGCAATGTGCGGAAAAGCTTACGATCCGCGACTGATCGTAGCTTGGCCTTGGGCAGATTTAGCAGTAATGGGTGGTTCTCAGGCTGCAAAGGTTTTAGCTCAAATCCAGGAATCAACATTGAAAAAACAAGGAAAAGAGATTACCGAAGAAGCACATAAAGAAATTTTAGACTCAATCTCTAAAAAATACCTGAAACAGACAGAAGCTACATATGCTGCCTCAAGATTATGGACAGATGCCATTATCAACCCAATTGATACCAGAAAATGGATTTCTATGGGAATTGAAGCTGCAGATCATGCTCCTATAACAGAAAAATTTAATTTGGGAGTTATTCAAGTCTGATTACAAAAATCACAAATACAAAATCAAGCCTTACTTTAACAAGTGAGGCTTTTTTATTATGTTAAATATTATTAAACAATTATAAACTGTCTTAAAGGCATAATATAAGGGTAAGATTCTTGTTGTATAAAGGAAAACTAATAGCATTCCTCTTTTTAATTACTAATCCCAAAAGGAAACCTATGAAAAGATATTTTGCAGTATTTATCACCTTATACACAATTGTTTTATTATATATGATGTTTTATGCTTCCGGAAGAGAGCCATCTGAAATATCGTACATTCAGCATCATCCATTTACTACAATACAACATTTTTTTAATGATCATAATATAGATAATCAAGCTTTTATAGTCAATATTTTTGGTAACATATTTTTGTTTAGTCCGTTTGGTTGGCTAGGCTTATGCGCTAAAAAATTTAATCGTTTAGTTCCAATTACTTTCTTTTTTTTAATTATGATAAGTATTATCGAATCTATACAGTATTTTTCAGGTCGCGGTGTTGCAGATATTGATGATGTATTTCTTAATACTATCGGAATGCTTTTAGGTTTTATTTTATTCAAATATGCAACTTGGAAAAATATTGCAAATATTAAATTTCACTTTGAGTTATTAGAAAACAAAAAAAGAGCTTCAACAACTGTATAAAATTAATCTATTAAGTATAATAGAATGCTATTATATAATTTGCTCAAAGTAGAATAAAATTATCGTGTATTAATTCTCAAGACTGAAGGATTCTTTTACTTATAAAACAGATCATAAAAAATTTGTATCACTAAATAATAGTATACTATATAATTTGTTATTTCTTATTTATAACACATTATATTTTCTGATATCCCTGTGAACAAAAGAATGCTGTACAAAATTGTACGGAAGCATGTAATTTATTTTTATATAAATCATCTGTACAGCTATTTCTATTTTACCTTAAGTTCAGATTTTTTGCATAAGTATAAGTATGTTTTTTCACTTTAAAGTTTTCCTGGATCTATTTCCGTAAACCGGTTTTTACTTTCTTTCGGATAAAAAAAGACTTTATAACCAAATACTAGCAATAAAAAAACTCCCCTACTATTGAGTACAGGACTTTTTTGGGTTGATTGTTATTAGTAATTGATTACTTGTTATAACAAAAAAGACTTCTACTTTTCAGTAGGAGTCTTTTTTTAGGAGTGTTTTGTTGAATGTATTGCATAAAAAAAGCTCCTCAATCTTTCGATTGAGGAGCTTTAAAAAAAAACTGGCGGCGACCTACTCTCCCGCTTTCGCAGTACCATCGGCGCTGGTGGGCTTAACTTCTGTGTTCGGAATGGGAACAGGTGAGCCCCACCGCTAAAACCACCCTAAAGGTTGTATATAAGATATCAGAGGATAGATTTCAGATTTCAGACTTTTTTAGTCTGTTATCTGATGTCTTATTTCTGACATCTGTTTTAAGCGATAAGAATATTCACAAAGAGAGAACCTTGATTGCGCAATTAAGCGATGCCAATTAGGCTATAAATCTACGGGTAATTAGTACTACTCGGCTATGCTGTTACCAACTTTACACCTGTAGCCTATCAACGTCGTCATCTCCAACGACCCTTAAAAGATGTCTCATCTTGAGGCGAGTTTCGCACTTATATGCTTTCAGTGCTTATCTCTTCCAAACGTAGCTACTCAGCGGTGCTCCTGGCGGAACAACTGATACACCAGAGGTTTGTTCAATTCGGTCCTCTCGTACTAGAATCAAGCCCTCTCAAACATCTAACGCCCGCAATAGATAGAGACCGAACTGTCTCACGACGTTCTGAACCCAGCTCGCGTGCCACTTTAATGGGCGAACAGCCCAACCCTTGGAGCCTTCTCCAGCCCCAGGATGTGACGAGCCGACATCGAGGTGCCGAACCTCCCCGTCGATGTGAGCTCTTGGGGGAGACTAGCCTGTTATCCCCGGAGTACCTTTTATCCTATGAGCGATGGCCCTTCCATACGGAACCACCGGATCACTATGTCCTGCTTTCGCACCTGATCGACTTGTAGGTCTCACAGTCAAGCACCCTTATGCCATTACACTCTACGCACGGTTACCAAGCGTGCTGAGGGTACCTTTGAAAGCCTCCGTTACTCTTTTGGAGGCGACCACCCCAGTCAAACTACCCACCACGCAATGTCCTTCTAAAAGAAGTTAGGCTCCAAGTAAGTAAAGGGTGGTATTTCAACGTTGACTCCACAAACACTAGCGTGCCTGCTTCAAAGTCTCCCACCTATCCTACACATTACTTACTCAAAGTCAATACGAAGTTATAGTAAAGGTTCACAGGGTCTTTTCGTCCCATTGCGGGTACTCGGCATCTTCACCGAGACTACAATTTCACAGAGCTCATGGTTGAGACAGTGCCCAGATCGTTACACCATTCGTGCAGGTCGGAACTTACCCGACAAGGAATTTCGCTACCTTAGGACCGTTATAGTTACGGCCGCCGTTTACTGGGGCTTCAGTCAAACGCTTCGCATTGCTGCTAACGCCCTTCCTTAACCTTCCAGCACCGGGCAGGTGTCAGACCCTATACAGCATCTTTCGATTTAGCAGAGTCCTGTGTTTTTGATAAACAGTCGCCTGGGCCTCTTCACTGCGGCCAACATTGCTGTTGGCGTCTCTTCTTCCGAAGTTACGAGACTATTTTGCCTAGTTCCTTAACCATGATTCACTCTAGCACCTTAGGATTCTCTCCTCGACTACCTGTGTCGGTTTTGGTACGGGTTGCTTCACTTCGGCTTTTCTTGGAAGCACTTTCCTTACAGCAACTTCGCCCGAAGGCTAGGTCTTGACTATTCCGTCAGTCTCCAGTAAGTACGGCACTCCGTCCCCTTTTTAGTGTGAGCAAGTATGGGAATATTAACCCATTGTCCATCCACTACCCCTTTCGGGTTCGCGTTAGGTCCCGACTAACCCTCAGCTGATTAGCATGGCTGAGGAAACCTTAGTCTTTCGGTGAGCGGGTTTCTCGCCCGCTTTATCGTTACTTATGCCTACATTTTCTTTTCTGTACGCTCCACAATAGCTCACGCTACTGCTTCTGTGCAAACAGAATGCTCCCCTACCAGATACAACCCGAGGTTGTAAATCCATAGCTTCGGTACTCTATTTATGCCCGATTATTATCCATGCCGGACCGCTCGACTAGTGAGCTGTTACGCACTCTTTAAATGAATGGCTGCTTCCAAGCCAACATCCTAGCTGTCAATGCAGTCCAACCGCGTTGCTTCAACTTAATAGAGATTTGGGGACCTTAGCTGTTGGTCTGGGTTCTTTCCCTCTCGGACACGGACCTTAGCACCCGCGCCCTCACTGCCGTGGAACATTTATTAGCATTCGGAGTTTGTCAGGAATTGGTAGGATTTGACTCCCCCGCATCCAATCAGTAGCTCTACCTCTAATAAACTTATACACGACGCTGCACCTAAATGCATTTCGGGGAGTACGAGCTATCTCCCAGTTTGATTGGCCTTTCACCCCTACCCACAGGTCATCCGAAGACTTTTCAACGTCAACCGGTTCTGGCCCTCCACTTTGTGTTACCAAAGCTTCAACCTGCCCATGGGTAGATCACAAGGTTTCGCGTCTAATCCTACTAACTATACGCCCTATTCAGACTCGCTTTCGCTCCGGCTCCGGACCTGAAGTCCTTAACCTCGCTAGTAAAATTAACTCGTAGGCTCATTATGCAAAAGGCACGCCGTCACCCAACTTGTGGGCTCCGACCGCTTGTAGGCGTACGGTTTCAGGTTCTATTTCACCCTTCTATTCGAAGTGCTTTTCACCTTTCCTTCACAGTACTTGTTCACTATCGGTCTTTCAGGAGTATTTAGCCTTGGAGGATCGGCCCCCCCATATTCAGACAGGATTTCACGTGTCCCGCCCTACTCATTTATCATCTATGTATGCCTTTCAAATACGGGGCTATCACCCTCTATGGCTGTTCTTTCCAGAACATTCTTTTAAACATATAAAGACTTTTGGGCTAATCCGCGTTCGCTCGCCACTACTTACGGAATCTCTTCGATTTCTTTTCCTCCGGGTACTTAGATGTTTCAGTTCTCCGGGTTTGCTCTCCTTGCGGAGTGACTGGTCTTCAACCAGACGGGTTGCCCCATTCGGACATCTGCGGATCAATTCGTGTGTGCCGATCCCCGCAGCTTTTCGCAGCTTACCGCGTCCTTCTTCGCCTCTGAAAGCCTAGGCATCCGCCATACGCCCTTAACGATTTCTTTCCTAATTATTAATTAGTTCAGTATTTTTGTCTAATATTGCTATTAAACTATTTTGTAAACTCAAACGCTTAATTGCGCTCGGTTTTCTCTTTGTGATATTTTTACCGTTAATGTCAATGATCTTAATTCTTTCTGCTCGTCTGATAAATGGATATTTGTTTTGGCTCTATCCATCTTACTTTTAAATCAAACTCACAAAACTGTGGAGAATAAGGGAGTCGAACCCTTGACCTCCTGCGTGCAAGGCAGGCGCTCTAGCCAGCTGAGCTAATTCCCCCTCTAGTAGACTTCAGATGTCAGATTACAGACTCTAGACCTAAATGTCTCACGTCTCATATCTGATGTCTTCCCGTCTTTTACAATTAGTAGTCTCGGGCAGGCTCGAACTGCCGACCTCTACATTATCAGTGTAGCGCTCTAACCAGCTGAGCTACGAGACTTTGTTTAGATGTTAGATTTTAGACACTAGATGTTAGACTAATCTCTAACTTCTAATTTTCTAACCTCTATTTTCTAAATCTCTCCCTCTGATACTAATTTCTAGTGGGTTTTGTATTTTTATAATATAAGCAACCGAGTAAAAAACTAAAACGTCTTTCTTTAAGTAAGTACATGATACATTTAAGTATCTTTTTTTGTTTATCGTCTAATGACGCTCTAAAATGAGATGTTCCAGCCGCACCTTCCGGTACGGCTACCTTGTTACGACTTAGCCCTAGTTACCTGTTTTACCCTAGGCAGCTCCTGTTACGGTCACCGACTTCAGGTACCCCAGACTTCCATGGCTTGACGGGCGGTGTGTACAAGGCCCGGGAACGTATTCACCGCGCCATGGCTGATGCGCGATTACTAGCGATTCCAGCTTCATAGAGTCGAGTTGCAGACTCCAATCCGAACTGAGACCGGCTTTCGAGATTTGCATCACATCGCTGTGTAGCTGCCCTCTGTACCGGCCATTGTATTACGTGTGTGGCCCAAGGCGTAAGGGCCGTGATGATTTGACGTCATCCCCACCTTCCTCTCTACTTGCGTAGGCAGTCTCACTAGAGTCCTCAACTTAATGCTAGCAACTAGTGACAGGGGTTGCGCTCGTTGCAGGACTTAACCTAACACCTCACGGCACGAGCTGACGACAACCATGCAGCACCTTGAAAATTGTCCGAAGAAAAGTCTATTTCTAAACCTGTCAATTCCCATTTAAGCCTTGGTAAGGTTCCTCGCGTATCATCGAATTAAACCACATAATCCACCGCTTGTGCGGCCCCCGTCAATTCCTTTGAGTTTCAATCTTGCGATCGTACTCCCCAGGTGGCTAACTTATCACTTTCGCTTAGTCTCTGAATCCGAAAACCCAAAAACGAGTTAGCATCGTTTACGGCGTGGACTACCAGGGTATCTAATCCTGTTCGCTCCCCACGCTTTCGTCCATCAGCGTCAGTTAAGACATGGTAACCTGCCTTCGCAATTGGTGTTCTAAGTAATATCTATGCATTTCACCGCTACACTACTTATTCCAGCTACCTCTACCTTACTCAAGACCCGCAGTATCAATGGCAGTTTCATAGTTAAGCTATGAGATTTCACCACTGACTTACGAGTCCGCCTACGGACCCTTTAAACCCAATAAATCCGGATAACGCTTGCACCCTCCGTATTACCGCGGCTGCTGGCACGGAGTTAGCCGGTGCTTATTCATACTGTACCTTCAGCTACTTACACGTAAGTAGGTTTATCCCAGTATAAAAGAAGTTTACAACCCATAGGGCCTTAGTCCTTCACGCGGGATGGCTGGATCAGGCTCTCACCCATTGTCCAATATTCCTCACTGCTGCCTCCCGTAGGAGTCTGGTCCGTGTCTCAGTACCAGTGTGGGGGATCACCCTCTCAGGCCCCCTAAAGATCATTGACTTGGTGAGCCGTTACCTCACCAACTATCTAATCTTGCGCGTGCCCATCTCTATCCACCGGAGTTTTCAATATCAACTGATGCCAGTTAATATATTATGGGGTATTAATCTTCCTTTCGAAAGGCTATCCCCCAGATAAAGGCAGGTTGCACACGTGTTCCGCACCCGTGCGCCGCTCTCAAAGTCCCGAAGGACTTCTACCGCTCGGCTTGCATGTGTTAGGCCTCCCGCTAGCGTTCATCCTGAGCCAGGATCAAACTCTCCATTGTATGTTTGTCTGACTCACTCAAAGTTATTGACGCTTTAGTCTTTTCCTTACTTGGTTGTTATATCTATGTTTCAATGATCTCTTCTCTTACGCTTCCTCAGCTACCCTTTTCTGTCGTTGGGCGTTGCCGTATTTGCGTGTGCAAAAGTAATAATTTATTTTGTCCTGACCAAATGTTTTTTGAAGAAATTTTAAAGTTTTTTAAGTAACCCTAAACACCCTCTTTCTAAACATTCAATCTACTACTCCTGCGCTCCCCGTATTGGGATTGCAAAGATACAAATCTTTTTCATCCTCACAAATTTTTATCGCTAAAAATTTATTAATAATTGAAAAGTTTTCCTCTCTCCTAAAGTAATATAAACTACAGCCCTAAAGCTCTCCTGCGCTACTGACATACTCTCGTTTTCAGTGGGGCAAAGATAGAAACTTTAACCCATCCAACCAAAAGAAGTTAACATAATGTTGATCTTTAATTCATATTTAAACCTAAAATACTGAAAATGTGAGAGAAAAATTTTTAAGAACAAGGGCGTGTGATGCGGTCGTTATATGGAGCGTAGGAGAAACGAGGCGTGGGACTTGGATCGGTTGAAGAAAATATAAAAGTAAATGGAACTGTTTTTTTAAAAGCTATCTGGGATTGATGAGTTAAAAGGCTTTAAAAAGGGTTTTTGGAGAAGGCGGAATCAACATCGGAGAGAAACCTTATATATTATTATAGTATAGGGTTGTGATTATTCTTAATCCGTCCTAAAGGAGCTTATATTTTATTATCAAAATTATGCTAAAATTTTTAGCTCTTTGGAATGAAAACCATTCAACCGGTATATATTATACAAGAACTCAAAAATCTTAACCGGAAGAAAAATTCACAAAACGCAACTTAAATAAACTAATTATTACCAAAACAACATTATTTAAGAAAAGTGAATAATATAAAATAGGAAGAAATATGAGAACTATTCTAAAAATAACGTTTGATAAGTACCTTATATATATAGTATCCAACGAGGCAGCCAATAGTATCTGCTACAATGTCTAAACTTTCCATAGATCTGCCGAGATGCATCTCTTCCTGCAGGATTTCTGTGAGGAATGCATATATAAGGATAATTTGAAAGAAATAAGAGAACCTGATTCTCGGGAAAGCTGCCATGAATGAAAAACCAAGCATTGAAAATATTCCCAAATGCAAAACTTTATCGATCCCATCGAACATAAAGAAATATTCGTGGTTTTCTTCGCCGGGACGAAGGAGCATATAGGTAAGAAATGCCCAGTAAATGGGCAGTATCTTTATAAATATGTTTGAAATCTTATCCAATGATTGCTTGGTATTCTTCGGCAGAAAGTAATTCTGACTGATCCGCACCTTCAGCAATTTCTAATTTGATAATCCAACCGTTTCCGTAAGGTTCTGTATTAAGTAACTCCGGCTGATCTTCTAAAGCTGCGTTGAACTCGATCACTTTTCCCGAAATCGGCAAGAACAAATCTGAAACTGTTTTTACAGCTTCTACACTTCCGAAAACGTCTCCGCCATTGATGTCATCATCTACTGTATCTACATCTACGTAAACAATATCTCCCAGCTCTCCCTGTGCAAAGTCTGTAATACCAATGGTAGCGACATTACCTTCAATCTTTACCCATTCGTGATCTTTAGTGTACTTTAATTCTGATGGTGTGTTCATTTTAATTTTTTATTTAATACTGACAAATTTATTCAAAATAGAGATATGCTCAAAGAAAAATAAATGATTATTTAATACACCGTAAAATCTGGTTAATTATTTCATATTTAATAAAAAATCCCTCTCTGATTCAGAAAGGGATTGTCATTATATTATTCTAGAATCCTCCGGAATCACCAAAAGTAAATGTCGCTGAAATACCAGCTCTGATGGTTGATAACGGGAATGCTGTTGAAATCTTATATTTTGAAGTCATCTGCTCATAGAATAACCTTAAGTTTAAGTTTTCTGAAACGTTGTAATCAGCAGAAAGCTTGATATTCATTAATCTCTGACCACCAGTAACCTGCGAATCATTCAGTAAAATATTCATGATGCTTGTACGGCTGTCTCGAAGAGAAATATCTCCTCTAATGTTAAGATCACTTCCTTTTGCTCTTCCGCCTCTTGGATTACCCATGTTTCCTAATCTAAAGTTTCTTACGATATAGCCTAATCTGACAACATATTCTGTGTTCGAATCTTCTGTTAAAGTATGATTCACTAATCCTAACAATAAAGTTCTCATTCTGTTATACTGTAAACCGAACTGCATATTGTTTCTCATCGTCACATCGATTCCGATAAGCGGTGCGAAAGCTTCCACATAACCTACCTGTGAAAATGTATATGGATTGATGACATCACCATTTATATCAAATCTTTCCGAAGGAGGTTGACTCAGACTATTAAAATGATCAATACTCGACTGTATACCGGTTGCCGTGTAGGTTGCATTATAGCTGTGCAGAATATCAAATTTGGTAAACTGACCGCTGATTATCGGAATATTTTTTAACCCTGAATAGATAATTCTCCAGTTTGGTATAGGAAGACCTGATTTTTTAGCATCACCCATTCTTTCCGGACTTTTACCTTCTACTGCTGCACGGAACGCAGGAATCAAAACATAAGCATTGGCGATACTGTAACCATCGGTGAAACCATCTGCACCAGGATTTGTTCCTAACTGTTGCGAGATCAATCTTGCATTTTGCCTGATCGATTCGTAAACAGCCTGCCCGGTTTGGAAAGCTGTACTGGTAATAATAACTGAGTTTGAGTAACTCACCATATCACTGGCAAAAGTAAGATTCGGGTTAGAGAAACCATCACTGTCCCGGAAGTTGAAACCGGTTTGTGAGAAGTTTCTGTTGTATGTTTGTAAAACATTGAAGTCTATCCTGAAATCGTTAACCGGCATCATTTGTAAGTTTGCCCTCAACTCTCTTGTTGACATCTTTACATAAGGATCGATCATAAAGTCAGAATCACTTACCCAACCATTTTCGATAACCGTACGTCTGATGTCTGCCTGAGATCCTAAAAGGAATCCAATCGTAGGACCACCTGCAGTTTGCCCGTAACCGTAACCGTTCGGCGCAGATAATAATCCCGGAAGAACAGTACCGTTGTTTTCAGAATAATTAACGTCTAGTTGTTTAAATGAAGTCAATACAAATGCTGCACTCTGTAAAATCGACAACTTATTTTTAAACTTATAGCTTTTAAATTTATATCTTTTTTTGTCCCAAGCCTGAGTATAGGCGTTGTTTAAAGAATCCATTTCCTGCTTACGTTTCTGGAGAGTGGTAGACATTCTTTTGAAATATCCGAACTGACCAAAAAACTTCGGAATATCAGCCGTTGCTGTAGCCTGAATAATATTGGTATTCTGACCGATAGAACCTAAGCTTTCTACATTTCTAGTTTCAGGATTGGTAAATCCACTTAACACCGTTGATCTCGCATTCCAGTTATACGTAAACCCATACTGTAATTCTGCATCAATAAAATCTAAATACGGAATCAGCTGGAAAGGCAATTTATAATTTAGCTGCACTCTGTGGTTGTACAATACAGGTCGTCCTGCTCTGAACATATTTCCGAAAATGGAAGAATTATCCATCGTGTTGACATCCACATTATCATTTAATGTTCTCGTAAGCGAGTTGATTTCCAGTTTTAAAGATTTGGTAAAATTAAATCCTAAACCATACTGCCATCCGAAATAGAAGTTTCTGTTTTTGATTGCCGCAAAATCGTCTCCAAGGTTTCCGCTTAAGATTGCATCAATGTTTCTGAATTCAAGCTCGTTGTAATTCCTGTCTAATTCTGTTCTGAACGACAATCTTGTAGGAACCGGATTAAAATTAAATTCTTTGATCCATCTTAAATACTTTGTGGACTTGGCAGTGTCGCTGATCATTTTATTGAAAGGCTTAATCACCCAAGGTTTGAATGTGTAATTGTAATCTAAGAAACCTCTGAAATACTGTCTGTAATTCTTTTTGGTGTAGATATCTCTATAATAGTCGTCATTGTACACTGCGGTAAGTGAAAGGTTTTCTACATCATAGAATCTTGGTTTGCTGTTTTCTTTCACACGCTCTTTACGCATATTCACGACACCTAAACTTCTTTGTTGTGTATATGTTCTTGCCACTTTTTTCAGTTCTTCCCTGTTGACCGCTTTGCTAAATTCTACATCGGTATCCAAAGGATTATATTTTGGATCTTCGATGGTTTGCGAATACGAATAATTTACCGGAATTTTCACTCCCGTTTTTTCAGGTAAAAATTTATCTACATTCACCTGTGTATTGATACTAAAGGCTGATTGTGTCGATTGATTTCTCTCGGCAGGTTTAGAATCTATATTACCGAAACCTACCGAAGTATAAGAACCACTTGCATTAACGACAGCAAAATCACCAAGGTTGAAATTTAAACTTGCGTTTCCGGCATATCCACCGTCATTTTCAATTTCTGAAAGACGGATTTCATTAACCCAAAGAATTCTGTCCATAGTACCACCAATTCTTTCACCTGCATTTCTAATACCAACCATTATGGTAGTCACATTTCCTAAGCTTGGGCGACCTTTGATATAGATTTTTTTGAAGGTATCTCCTCCTCCAAATTCTGAATCTTCTGATCTCTTAATAATCTCAGTTGGAGAGTTTTTATCTCTTCTCAACTTGGCATCTACAAAATTCTGAATATCAAAATCAACTTCATTTTCGAAAGGCCAAATATCCATAGGAGCGGTCGCCGATCTCGGAGTAAGTTTTAATGAAGATTCATATTCATAATAATTATCTGTTGCATCACTTCCGAAACGGATAAAGAATTTTGTTTTCTCATCTATTCTTCCAATATTTAGATCACTATTAGTGGGATCTTGAGCATGTACAAAAAGTTTTAGCTTTTTATATCTTCTCATATCTAAAGTCATATTCTTAAAAACCCCTTTTGCTTCATTAGCTGGAAGTGAAGTTGCTTTTAAATATAAAGAAGCTTCATTCTGTCTTTGCGCACCTGCATTTCCGCTTAGTACCTGTCTGTCAATTCCCGGAGGCAATACGTAAGGTGGCAGATTCAATGCATTTTCTTCAATGTTTACACTTCCAACTTCAAAATCATCAATGTTTAAATCGTTTATAGTTCCTTCATCTGTCGCCGGATCTGGCGTTTCAGGAACTGGGGGAACAGCTGCTGTATTTATAAATTTTGCAATATTTTTAGGATATCTTCTCCAGTCTGATCTCACTAAATCTATTGTACCAAATCTTAAAGTTGACGTCTGCTCAAATCCTGTCATTAATAATCTGGCAAATCTTACATTATTAAGTATGGATTGTTCTTTATCACCGCCTGCATCTGGTTCAGCATATTTAGAAACCGGGACTCTGAATAAATACCATTTCACATCATCTGTCTGACCATTCTGGAAAGTTGCATTAACCGTTTTTACGTCAACAATATTATTCTGACCTAAAGTTAAACTTGCCGGATCAAGCTTAATGACATATTCGTTATAATTTTCGCTTTGATCTAAGTTGTAATCTCTGTTGATATCTTCTGCATCCGGAGTTTGGGAAGCTACTTCCAAAGAATTACTTTGAGAATTTCCGTCCGGACCTCTGAAATATTTGTATCTCTGAACAATTGATGCCGCCTGACTTCCCGTAAATCTTTCAGACATATAAAAGATGAAATCATCAACTGCAGGATCCGTAAGATTAAGAACCGGATTCACAAATGTACTGGTCGGGAATTTTAAACCTTCCTGATCAGAGCGTAAACCGTCATATCCTGCATCCTGAGCTAAACGATCATCGCCTTCACTCGAAAATGCATAAAGAATAGGTGGCTGATTGGGTTGGGTTCCCCAGTTTGAGTTGGAAGTTGACGAAGTTTGTGCCGGTGTTGGCAATCCGTTTTCGTACTGCATTAATCCGTCTTTCAGAATATCTTCGCTTACGTTTCCTAATTGCAACAAAAGTCTAGGGTCTGTACCTAAATTGTTTCCGTCAGCATAAGGATCCATCATCCAGAATTCAACGTACTCAATATTTGAATTGATAAAGTTGGACACCTGAATCGGTCTCATGATTCCCGCCCATCTCTGCTGAGGAGTTTCGTCATTTGGATTGACGTTATAAGGACCTTTTTCTAAAGGATAATATGAAATATCAAAAGTATTGGTAAACGTCTGCTCACCCGCCACAAAATCTCTGTTGTTGAAAATTTCTGAAAACTGAACTCTTCTGGATGCGTGATTGGAAACCGATTGTGCCGTAATTCCTGCAGGGGCTCTGCCTCCTACTCCCCAAAATCTCGGGTCAATATTGTACCATGAAAGCAAACCTCTGCCATAACCATTTGTTACATTATCGTTAACTCCGGCTCCGGCAAAAACAGGATTACTCTGGTTTTTTTCAGGTTTCGAAGCTAAACTCCATGCCGCAGGTTCTTTTAATGAAATTTTTGAAGTCGTCTGTTCAAAATCATCGACATACGACTGATCGTTGGTTCCTTTATTGATGCCCGGAAGCAGGTAAGCTCCTTCCATTTTGAAATTTAAATTGGATGGCGCCTCTGTATTGATACCCGGGATTTTATCTGTCAATCTCGTCAGGAATGGAAGCTGATTGTTGTACATCAGGTTCAATCCTGCCATTGTATTGTTAACGGCTTCCTGACCGTAATTTACTTTTTGGGTAAGCGGAGATTCAGAATAATTAACCACAGTACCGCCAAAAATAAAGTTTTCGCTCACTCTTCTTTCTAAATTAACACCCAAAAATCTTTTTCTCTGAGTATTGAATGTCAATTGATTTTCTAGTGAGATATTAATTGCCTGACCTGATTGTTTTACGTTTTCGTTAATAATAGTTACAGTTCCAAGCATATAATCTACGGTGTAGTCTACCCCTTCAGTCAGCTGTACTCCGTTTGCAGCAACTTTTACAGAACCTTGAGGCACGTTTACTGCGCCTAAAGAAATACCTTGTCCCTGTGCTCCTTTGTAACGACCTTCCATGGTGTATCTCTGAGCAAGATTGCTGGATGTAGCCACTTGTTTTTGTTGAGAATATAAATCGCTGAAAACATACTGCGGATTATTTCCTACAAGACCCGCCATGTAACTTCCGAAAGGTTCTACCTTGGTATATATTAATTTTCCTAATTCGGGACGGATGGTAATTCCGGGTACAAAATCGAAAACTCCGTCACCTAAAACGCCATTGTTACTTTGTAAATCGCCATGTACATTCAGACGATCCCAGTTTAATAATTTCAATAAATTGGTATCCTGAACAGGCGTGTTTGGAAGATAGTTTACTTTACCCCCTGTCTGTGCGTCTCTGTAATAAATATTTAAGATAAAACCATCCTGATCAATCTGACCTGCATCTAATGCATAGATGTTCTTCATCATCAATTTCCACATCGGTGATGTGGTCTTTACGGTTGTATTGGGTTTCAAAACTTTGGTTACTAAGACAGGACTTTCCTCAGAAAATTCTCCGACTTTATAAACCTGGTTGGTTCCGTTGACTGTATAAGAATAAGAAACTGCTAAAAGCTGATTGTCATTTAATCGTTGATTTAATGAAATATATCCTAACTGTGGATGAAAAGTGAACTCATTGTTGGCTAATCTTCTTGCTTTTCTGTTGTAAATAAACTGTTCACCGTCTGCATATGTTTCGGTACCACCCGTAGAATTGGGAAGAACCTGTCCGTTGATTGTATTATAAGCAGAATTCACATCACGCAGACCTGTACCCAAGCCGGTAACGGCTGTATAAATACCGTTTTGTGAGTTATCTGGTGTACCGGAAACTCCGTCTCCCAAATCTCGTATACCAACAATACTTTTCTGATACGCAAGATTAGAATTTCCTTGATCCAGAACCCAGACTTCCATTCTGCTAATGTTGATTCTTGAGTTGATCTGGGGATAATTCAGCAATGCATTGTCATAATTATTAAGGAAATAATGCCCGATAAAGTAATGCTGATTGTCTTCGTAATCGATGGCATTTACTTTAAATGTATTCATCACGCCACCACCCTGTACAACGATATTTCTTGCCTCACCCTGCTGTTGAGAAAGAACGACAGTTCCGAAAGTTTTTCCTAATTGAAATTCTGTTTTTACCCCGAATAATGATTCTGAGCCTCGTATCAAACTGGTTGAAAGCGGCATATTTACATTACCGAATTCAACTCTTTTTATAATTTTATCTTCACCACCGGCACTCGGTTTATTCACATCACCCAAACCTTTTGTCTGAAGATCTTTCCAGCTTCCTTTTGCCTGCCAAACCAAATTCATTCTGTTCTCAAATGCAAAGCCGCTCTGTGTGTCGTAATTGGCTTTCAACTGTAGGTTCTCTCCAACTTTTCCAATCAAACCCAATTGAATTCTCTGGTCGATATCAAAGGTAAAACTTGTTCTGTTTTGAGGTAGAATCAAAGGATTATCAATTTTCTGATATAAACCCGCTAAATCAAAAGATGCGTATCCTGAAGGAATAATCTCAATTTTATTACTCCCGAAAATGGTTTCAAAAAGTCTGTTATTGATCGTCAATGAAGGAATCAACCCTTTTCTCTGAGCCTCTGAAGTATCTCTTCTGAAAAGTAGATTGTAACGTTCAGATTTATCTTTGTAATATGCTTTTGCCTGCTGAGCAAGCATAAATTCTTTATAGTCTTCCGGCGACATCGCAGTAGGCTGACCGACTACCGTGTTTCCGATCTTAGGATACACGTAGTACATCCCGGTTTTGATATCGTAGTAGGCTTCGTAATAGGTTGGATCAGTTACCTTGTAATCTTTCTTAATCGAAAACCCTTGCTGCGGATTTTCCTGTGCAGACAAATTTATTGATAAGAATAAAAATGCCAGAAACGAATATATCTTGAGAAACTTATTATTTTCCACCAAAAGTTAAATGTTTTTTAAAATTTGTTTTACCAATTCTTCAACAGAAATCGCTGGATCCAGCTTAATGATACGATCTGCAATCTTCTCACTCATTCTCTTAGAAATCCCTAAAACTTCTAATGCAGATAACGCTTCATCCTTGATTTTATTATTAATTGCATTAGAAATATTTTCTTCAGCAGTTCCGAATTTCTGTACTTTATCTTTCAAATCAACGATGATTCTCTCAGCTGTCTTGGTTCCCAAGCCTTTTGCTTTCTGAATTACGGCACTATTTTTGGAAAGTATGGCTGTAGCGATCTCTGAAAGGCTTAAAGTCGACAGTAAAATCAATGCTGAAACAGCACCAACACCGTTAACACTTATGAGGAGATTGAACATTTCTTTTTCTGAACGGGTCTTAAAACCAAAAAGCAAATGTGCATCCTCGCGTATAATTTGTTGAATGAAAAGCATGGTTTCCTGATTCAAAGTCAGGGTTTGTGAGGTCATTAAACTGATGCCTACATAATACCCAACGCCATTGACGTTGATCACTGCATAAGTTGGCGTAAGCTCCTGAACAATTCCTTGTAAAGAAAATATCATCATTAATTTTTATAACTTCCAAATATAGTAATTTAAACTAAGTAATAAATTCATTTAACACAAGAATGCTATTTAACTTTTTTTGTATTGGTAAAGACAATAATTTGAGCATAAAAAACAAAAACTCCAAAATTGATTTGGAGTTTTATATTTATAAAATTGATGTAATTTACTTTTTACCTTCTCTTCTCTGTGCATCTAAAACCGCAACCGTTGCCAAGTTTACAATCTCATCTACGCTTGACCTCATTTGTAAAACGTGAACAGGCTGTTTCAGTCCCATCAAAATCGGTCCGATTACCTGCGCTACCTTCATTCCTCTGATGATTTTGTAAGATAAATTGGCAGATTCCAGATTCGGGAAAATGAATGTATTTGCCGGAGTCGTACCTAATTTTGAGAACGGGTAATCACTTAAATGATCTGCATTCATCGCAAAATCAGGCTGAATTTCTCCATCCACAATCATTTTCGGGAATTTCTCATGAAGGATGCTTACTGCTTTTGCAACCTTTTTTGAAGTATCAGATATGGCTGAAAAGTTTTCAAAGCCTAACATCGCAATTCTTGGTTCGATTGCAAAAGATTTTACGGTGTGTTCTGCCATTTTAGCAATATTCACCAGATCTTCAGCACTAGGATTTTGATTAATCGAAGTATCTGCGAAGAAAATCGGTTTCTTTTCAGACAAGATCATCATCATTGCGGCAACTTTCTCAACACCTTTTTCTTTTTCAATCACCTCTAAAACAGGTCTTAAAGTAGAAACATAATTTTTAGAAAAACCTACGATCAATCCGTCTGTATCTCCATGTTTCAGCATCAATGGCCCGAAGTAATCTCTCTGGCGAACATATCTTTTTGCTTTGTACTCATTCATTCCTTTTCTCTGACGAAGTTTCCAAAGTGTTTCTCGGTATTTTTTTCTGTTTTCTTTCTGGTCGTCATCACTCGGATCGATAATCGGAACATCAAGCGTAATTCCGAAACGCAGCATTTGTTCTTTGACGTATTTTTTATCTCCTAAAAGGCTTGGGTAAGCAATTCCTTCTTCATAGAGAATTTGTGCCGCTTTCAGAACATTGTATTCTTCAGCATTGCCCAAAGTGATTCTCTTAGGATTTGCTTTGGCCCGATTCTGCATCATTCTCACCAACTTCTCATCTCTTCCCATTCTGTCAAGAAGCTGAGTTTCGTATTCGTCGAAATCTGCAATGGTTTTTCTTGCAATTCCGCTGTCGATGGCAGCTTTTGCCACTGCGCTTGAAACTTTGGTGATCAACCTGTTATCAAATGGTTTCGGAATAAAATATTCTCTTCCAAATTGTAAGTTCTGAACATTGTAAGCCAAAATCACCGCTTCCGGAACCGGTTCTTTCGCCAGATTAGCAATTGCGTGAACGGCTGCCAATTTCATTTCTTCATTAATACCTTTTGCCTGAACATCCAACGCACCACGGAAAATATACGGGAAACCCAGAACATTGTTTACCTGGTTAGGATAATCACTTCTTCCGGTTGCCATGATGACATCTTTTCTTGTCGCCATTGCCAGATCGTAAGCAATCTCCGGATCAGGGTTTGCCAATGCAAAAACGATTGGGTTTTCTGCCATGCTGCTCAACATTTCGGGCGTCATCACGTTTCCTTTTGACAAACCAATGAAAACGTCTGAGCCTTTGCAGGCATCTTCTAAAGTTTCAAGATCTGTATGAGCAACAAAATCTATTTTCTCAGGAGTAAGATTTTCTCTTTTATGATTAATCACGCCTTTGCTGTCGCACATCAAAACATTTTCTCTTTTTAAACCTAAAGAAATATAGAGATTGGTACACGCGACGGCTGCCGCTCCTGCTCCGTTGACCACCATTTTTACATCTTCGATGTTTTTGTTGGCAATCTGAAGTGAGTTGATTAATGCAGCTGCAGAAATGATCGCTGTACCGTGCTGATCATCGTGCATCAAAGGAATATCCAATTCCTCTTTTAATCTTTGTTCGATATAAAAAGCTTCCGGAGCTTTGATATCTTCAAGGTTGATTCCTCCAAAAGTCGGAGCAATACCTTTTACAATCTGAATAAATTTATCGGGATCTTTTTCGTCAATTTCAATATCAAAAACATTGATATCTGCAAAGATTTTAAACAAAAGACCTTTCCCTTCCATGACCGGTTTTGAAGCTTCTGCTCCGATGTCTCCCAAACCAAGAACTGCTGTTCCGTTTGAGATTACGGCAACCAGATTTCCTTTTCCTGTATAATCATAAACTGTTTCAGGATGATGATGAATTTCCATACAAGGCACTGCAACTCCCGGAGAATATGCCAATGACAAATCCCTCTGCGAAGAGTGCGGTTTAGAAGGAATGACTTCAATTTTTCCTTTCGGTTCAGCTTTATGATAATCTAGCGCGGCCTGATTGAAATTTTTTTCGTCGCGTTGAGTTTTATTCGACATAGAATTTTCTGTTTATTTTAAAGTATATATTTAATATGGTAGTTGACCAAGCTTTCGATCGGTTTTTGTACAACATGTCCCACATTGAGGTGAAGTTCTGAAGCTACAGAACGGAGAATATCTTCGTAGTAATATGCAATAGATCCGATAAAATTGATCTCAGATTCTTTTGATTCTTCATAAGGAAGAACCTGATATTCAAAGAAATTTTTCATCTCTTCGGAAACCATCTGAACAAAATAAGGATGATTTTTTCTCTCGACTACAAATTTATTAAAATCTGCCAAAAAAGCATTGGGTCTTGAGCCATGATACATATTTTTCAATGCAACATCAATGGTTAAATGGTAGGTGTTTTCAAACTCTTCATGAAGGTCTTGTGGAAGTTTCTGCATAAAAAATCTGCGTACCAATTGCTTTCCAATAGCACTTCCGCTTCCTTCGTCACCGATTAAAATACCCAATGAAGGAAGTTTTATTTTTAAATTTTCTCCGTCGAAATAACATGAATTGGAACCTGTTCCCAAAATACAAACGATGGCAGGTTTTCCATTGTATGCCGCAAAAGCAGCTGCAGCCAAATCTTCTCTTACTGTAATTCTGGCATTAAAAAACACCTTTCCGACTTCTTGTTCTATCGTTTCGCAGTTTTGCTTCACGCCACAACCTGAACCATAGAAATAAATCTTGGTAATTGAATTTTTTACTGATATTAAGCTTGTATTTTTTTCAATTTCCGGAATGATAAGTTCTCTGCTGATAAAATTGGGATTAAAACCAATGGTTTCCGTTTTTAAGAAAACATTTTTAAATTCATCTAAAATTATCCAATCTGATTTTGTAGAACCACTATCAACAATAGCAATCATAATTCTTATTTTAAGAGCGCTAAATTATGAATTAATCTTCAAATAGTCTTTAAAACACAGATGCAAACCCACTAAAATGATTTAGTTCAGCTTTTGATTTCGCTTTTATTTTGATTAAATTTTACGAGCCAGTCTTCTATTTCTTCTTCAAGATAAGATGTCTGCATCACCATAGCGTTAATAAAGTCATCAGGAATTGGTTCTCCCTCTTTATTTTCAAGATTCCAAAGTTCATTAGACATATTTTCGTATTCCGAATAAACTCTTTTAAAACGAATGTTTTCTTTTTCCAAAGCTTCAATATTTTGTTGCTGAAGCTGAAATTTCCTGTATTTGTTTTGAGATTTCATAAAAATATCTGATTGTTATTATTGTGTAAAACTTGAGCTAACGGTCTCAATCACTTGGTACAAGATAGAAAAACCATCAACAGAAAAAGTTGAAAATGAATTTAGTATCAGGTAAATTTTGTTTCGTTCTGAAAATTAAATTTAGAAATTATTTTCTTTCGAAAAAAAAAATTAACAACTTTTTTCACTGTTTAACATATAGTTATAAATTTGTGCATTATTAAATCTAATGAGAGAATTACTTCTACGCCAGAAACAGGTCTTACTTTTTATCATTGCGGGCGGATTGAGTGCAATTGTAGAGATCGGCAGTTTCAAAATCTTCAGTACCTATCTGCCACAGATATTCTCTCAGGAACAGAATTTTCATGGAGTACATTTCCCTTTAAGTAATATCTTATCTACCAGTTGCGGGATTTTGGTCAATTATTTTCTCAGCATCTGGTTTGTATTTGAAAGAGGAAAACATTCTAAAAACAGAGAGTTTGTGTATTTCATGGGCGTTTCTTTTTTTTCTACCCTGGTAAGTTTATTTTTCTTCCAGATATCTTACAGCTTTATATTTAAAGATAATATTGATTTAATTTTTTATACCTTGAGTCCGGAAATGATCAGTAAAATCTCAGCGATTCTTTTGGTTTCCATTTTTAACTATTCGGTGAAGAAAAAAGTAATTTTTAACGGTTGATTTGTGGTAAAGATTTTAAATTATCTCTGGAGGTTTTGGCTTGTCGTTTTGGCATTTTTGCTTACAATTATATTAGGTTTACCTGTTTATTTGTTTTCTCTTAACAAGAAAACCTACAAATATGCGTACATTTTTATCAGAATATGGTGCTATGGAGTTTTCTATGGGATGGGAATGAGATATCAACTCATCAACCTTACAGATAAAAAAATCGATAAAAACACACAATATGTTGTGATCTCAAATCACACCTCGATTATGGACATTATGCTGCCATGTATTTTATTTCCCAATCATCCGCTTTGTTATGTAGGAAAAATAGAATTGGTGAAAATTCCAATTTTCGGAACTATTTATAAAAGAATATGTGTGATGGTAGACCGCAGCAGCCCGAGAAGCCGTGCCGATGTCTACAGAAGATGCGCCGAAAAAATGGAAGAAGGCAACAGCATTGTTATTTTCCCCGAAGGTGGTGTAGCAGATGACACTTCTATCATTCTCGACGAATTTAAAGACGGCGCATTCACATTATCATCCAAACATCATTCTCCAATTGCCGTGTTTACTTTCATAGGTTTAAAAGAAATGTTTCCGTTTGATCATTCCAAAGGGTTCCCCGGAAAAGTAAAAGTTTACTTCAACGACATTCTAGAACCAACAGATTCTCCGAAAGATTTAAAATTGTCTTCATTTGAGACAATAAAAAAAACATTAACAAAACACAGTTAATCAAAGAAAAAAATTATATTTGTTGTTCAGATATTATTAAATAACAAATATGTCAAACTATTCTAAACAAACTAACTGGGGACAATTTATCCCTTTGGTAACTGTATTTTTTTTCTGGGGATTTGTTGCTGCAAGTAACGATATTTTAATCCCTGTTTTCAAAGAAGCTTTCGATCTATCCCAAACCGAAAGTATGCTGGTACAAATATGCTTCTACGTTGCTTATACAGTAGGATCTTTAATTTATATGGCAGTTTCGAAAGGTATAAAACAGGATTTGGTCAATAAAATAGGGTATAAAAACGGACTGATCGCAGGTCTTTTAATCTCCGCTTCAGGTACATTACTATTCTATCCTGCTGCTAATCTGGCATCATTTCCATTAATGATTTCCGGTTTGTTTATCGTAGGTTTAGGATTTTCTCTACAACAAATTGTTGCCAATCCTTTAGCGATCGAAGTAGGCCCATCAGAAACAGGCGCTCAAAGACTGACGATGGCTGGAGGAATTAATAATTTAGGAACAACCATCGGACCCCTTATTGTATCATTTGCTATTTTTGGTTCTGCAACTGCAGCTAGCGATGAAATAAGTATTGAAAGCGTAAAAATTCCTTATTTGATTTTAGGAGCAGCATTTGTATTGGTTGCTATTATGCTAAAATTTTCTTCACTTCCTGCTATTACACCAACTATTCTTGAAGACATTAAAGAGGAAACTGCAGGATCACATAAAAAATCTGCCCTTCAATTTCCACAGCTTGTTTTGGGAATGATTGCAATTTTCGTCTATGTAGGTGTGGAAGTTTCTACAGCGAGTAATCTTCCTGCATATATGGAAAAAGATTTAGGATTTTCAACCAAAGAGGTTGCCCCATACATTTCATTATATTGGGCATCAATGATGATCGGACGTTGGACGGGAGCGGTAGATGCTTTTGACATCAAAGCCGGATTCAAAAAAATATTGAGATTTTTGGCTCCTTATTTAGCATTTGCAGTTTTCTTATTAGTTAACGCTATTGCCAATCATGATTTGAGTCCGTTTTATGTATATGGATTAATAATTATTGCGATGATTATTTGCGATGTCATGAGTAAAGGAAACCCTGCAAGAATGCTTCTTATTTTCTCAACAGCGGGTATTGCGGCACTCATTATAGGAATGCTCACATCAGGAATGACCTCTGTATACGCCTTTACAAGCGTTGGTCTATTTTGTTCTACACTTTGGCCCTGTATCTTTGCTTTGGCAATCAATGGTCTTGGTAAACACACCAACCAAGGTTCTGGACTTTTGATCATGATGATTATGGGTGGTGGAATTGTCAGTCTTCTTCAAGGTTATGTTGCAGATTTAACGAATATTCACTTCAGTTATATCGTTGGTGTTATATGCTTTGCTTATTTGGCATTTTATGCCATCCGTGTAAGTGGAATTTTAAAATCTCAAGGAATTGATTTAGATAAAATCTCTAAAGGAAGTGGTCATTAATACAACAAAAACATATCATAAAAAGAGATTCTGGGCAACTATTTTAGTTGTCCAAATTCTTTTGTTCTACCTATTTTCAAAGCTAAAAATTATAATTTCTGCATTTGAAGTTTTCTATGAATTACAGAAGAAAACACATCAGTTATTATTTTCATGGATTCCGTTTTCAGTCGGAGATGTTTTGTATATCCTGTTAGGAATTTCACTTTTCTATTTTTTGATACAATGCCTGAAGAAAAAAACCAGAAATCTATCTCTTGTAAAAATATTTATTCTTATCAATATTTTTTATTTTATCTACCAGATTTTTTGGGGAATGCTTTATTTTCAAAAACCAATCATAGCAAAACTTACTGAGACGGAAATCACATTAGAAAAAAAGAAAAAATTAGCTTTAAAGTATCTTGAAAAATGCAGGCAGACCAGAAGATTACTCAAGGAAGACCAACAAGGAGTTTTTATTGTTTCGGACATTAAAAAGATACAATCAGAAATCATCAGTCAGCAAAAAAAACTTCCATTATCTATTTCAGATAAAAAATCAACTGAAATCAATTCTTTTAAGCCAAGCATATTTAAAAATGTCATGAGCTTTTCGGGTATTTTGGGATACTACAATCCATTCACGGCAGAAGCACAATATAATTCTGAATTGCCATCCTCTTACCTACCTTTTACATTAGCACATGAAAGTTCTCACCAACTTGGCTTTGCCCGAGAGCAGGAGGCCAATTTTATAGGATATTTAATTGGGATACATTCTTCAAATACGGAACTTAGATACAGCACAGAATATTTTACTTTAAAAAGCCTTCTAAACTCGATTGTTTACGAAGATGAAAAGTTTGTCGAAAATATGCTTAAAAATTATTCTGAAGGAATGAAAAGAGACAGACAATATGAAAAGAAATTTGTTTTGGAACATCAAGGCTGGCTCAACGATTTTTTCGGATTTACAAACAATATGTTTCTCAAAAGCAATCAGCAGGAAGGAGCTGTAACCTATTCTTACTTTATTGATCTATTAATTCGATACGAAAATTAGAACAAAAAAAGAACCGTATCAGATGATACGATTCTAAAAACACAAATGATGAAAAAAAATTTATTACCTTGACTTGTTCCCTCATTCAAGGCACTGTAAAAGTACAACAATATTTCTTATTTCAAAACGATCTACCATCTTTTTAATTAATTTTAAGAAAAATTTATGATTTATAAGTTTACTGGTTCATTTATCCCTTTTATAAGATTTACTATATAACATTATTTCATATTTTATTTTAATAATAATCAAACTAAAATAAAATATCGCTATTAAATTAATAATTATTCAAAGATATTTTTACACTATATTTTTAAGAGAATGTTAATAATTTGAATGGTAAAAAGCGCTAATATTTGTATTTTCAAACTAAATATTGATATCAGTAATCATTTCGAGACAATATATTTAACCTAAATCAAAAACAACATTGCTCACGTTCATTTTTTTTGGGTAAAATTTGAAAAAATAAAAATTGTCTACCTTTTATAATCATGAAAGTTTGGAAAATGTGGGATCAATCTTAAAACTTGAGGAGAAAAAAATATTGATAATTTTCTGGAATTTTAAACGATGCCGAATTCCTCAAATTATTTTTACTCGGACTCCTGAGAAACTTAAACTCCGGTAACTCAGAACCAGTTTGATGCTTTAATTTCTCCTACTTATAATACCGGAGGATCTTCTACATTATTTGATTTGATTAATAAAAAATCGGCTAAAGACGTAATTAAGGATTGATTTGAAAATAGGGTATATTACAGCTCAGGCTGTGAAGCCAAAAGGTTTGGTAAGACGTAGAAAAGCCGAGTCTGATTTATATTTTAGATAGAATAAGGTGTTGGATTAGACACCTTTACTACATTATAACAAGACTTTCCAAAGCGTCCTTGACATCATATTGTATTTCTAGTCCAGAGGATCCGAATATAACTATAATATATTTTTGTTTGCCATTAGCTGTAACAATACTTTCAATAATTCCTTTGCCGTGCTCTTTGCTAAAAACTTTTTCCCTTATAGAGAAAATATGTTGATTTTCATTATGGTCAAAAATATAACTTTTTGTTGTGATTTTATTCCTTTTTACATTTAATCCATTATTCCTCACCAATTCCAACACTTCTTCTAGAATTTCCCTATCGCTTCTTTCTGGTTTTGCATCTACCACAATTTTTTCATCTAATATTTTTGAAACCTTTTCTTCAAGTTCTGGAAAAAACTTATCAAACACTACTGATAAAATATTAATATCAATTGCATTTTCCAACATTGATTTATTAATAGACTTGACTAAAGCAAACATTTCAGTTTTTGTAAAATCTGTTAATTGAAATCTTGATAACGGACCTGTAACTTGAGATTTTTTTATTCCAAATAAAATTGGGCAAACTTTTGATTTTTCTAATCTATTGGACAATGCCCCAGCTTCAAATAAGATCCAAGGCTTCTCAGTATTGTCTTTTGTTAAGCATATTAAACTAATTAAACATTCTGATAACTTTTCATTTATTTCCTTATCCCAAAGATTACCTTTATCTATATCAGCAGGGGTATAATAAGGCTTAGATGATTGAATTACTGTTGGCAGCCAGTTTTTAATTTCTTGCGCAATTTTTTTACTAGTCTCTCCTGACCAACTTATGAATATGTTCATAGTGATAATTTTCACGAATATAGAAATATTTATTAAATTTACATAGCCGGTTTTATTATCGTTCAAAATTCTCATTGGGCTTTCAGTTTTGGAAGTCTAATTTTATTTTAACACGTCAAGTTTTGTCGCATTATCAATTCAAATTTGAAAAATATTTAAATTTACTTTATGAATAGATATCAAAATTCGAAAATGAACATCAAATATCTTACAGAATTTCTGATGAGCTATGTTTCAGCTATGAAAGATGATAACAAGGAGGAAACAGAAAGATTAATGGTAGAAATCACAACAATTTTTGACATATTGCATAGTGCTTCAGAACAGGATAAAAAAGAAGAAATTAAACTTTGACTTCTTCCCGGATTACAGCTTTAGGCTTCATGGTACAAATTTTTACCACACATTGTCTTCAAAGATACAAGTTTAAACAAAGTTTTTATTGACACCTCTAAAATCCCTCCAGATCTTTATTTTAAAAAAATGTTAAATTAAACATTCACCTTGCAATGAATTAAAAAATAATTGTATACTTGCACCGAATTAAAAAACCAACAATTACAAAATTATCTAGGTATAAAGGGACTTACCATCCAAAATCAAAACATGTGAAATCCCATTAAAAAGAAATAAAAAATAGTATGGGCGAGTATAATCTGAAAATCGAAAGAGTAAGATAAAAAATTACAAAACAAACAACTAAACAAAATATTTCAATATTATGAAAAATTTATTAAATTCTATTTTTGCTACCTTATCAATGTTATTAGTATTAACTTCTTGTCAGGATGACAATGATGCAGTACAACAAAAAGGAACTCAGACTTCAGCTACTAACAATGTTGCTAAAACATTTGCGACACCAGAGGAATTTGTTAATTCTGTTGCTATACTAGGGCAAGGTGGTTATGAAGATCCTTCTAATCCGGAAAACACTTTTCTTTTAATGGAAATCAAAGATTTTAGTGGAAATATTCAACTAAATGAAGCATACCAAATTAAAGGAATAGAGTATAATGACAACGGAAAATTCAACGATAAAGTTGCTAACGATGGGATTTATACATCTGTTAAAAGTTACAAGGTTACAAACAAAGAGGTTGTAATGAATACCATTATTGTTAATAAAAGCGAATTCTTTAATTACGAAACTGCACTTTCCAAATACCTATCTGATACAAATGCTAAAAGATTAATTAAACTTGGTTGTAAAGTAAGAAACATTAAATGTCCACAAACATCATGGTACAATACATGTATTTGGGGTAGTTCATGTACTTGCGTTGACTTCTATGATTGTGAATTATCAGTAGAAATCGAATTCTAAAGTTTAATATGAATTTTAGTCTCAAAAGATTAATAATAATATTTGTGGCAATTATTGCCACAAATATTTTATTTAAAGAAATCAATACAAAATTTTTTGACGACAATTTGATTATAAAAATTGTCTCTAAGTTGTTACTAGTAATAGTTACCGCTCTACTTTTATTTAAACACGACTTATTCACTAAATTTAAATACACGAAAAGATATATTTTCTTTACAGTTATTTCATTTACGTTAATACTATCATCCTATCTTTTTATTAGAGATGAAATATTGAATAGTCGATTAAATATTGATGATTACTCCCACTCTATATTTTTATTTTCCTGTTTCGCTGTAGCTCTATTTGAAGAATTATTTTTTAGAATATTTATGTTCCTATTTATTCTAAAAATTTTCGAAAATGATAAACGAAAATTATTAAAATCAATTGTTTTGACGTCTGTCTTTTTTGGGGTAGCTCATTATTCAAATTTTTTAAATCCTGAGTATTATCCACTTTCAGTTCTCAATCAATCATTATTTGCAATTGCCGTAGGCATTCTATTACAGAGCCTATATATCCGATTTAACAGCTTAATATTTATTGTAACTATACATACTTTAATAAATTATTTCGGAAGCTACAGATCAAAACTTTTCGTAATAAATAATAATCTAAACAGTGATTACGAACCTGGTGAATTTTCAACAACCCTATTATCAATTGCTATATTTTTGCTTATCGTAATTGTTGCCAGTTATTTTCTCGTTCGCGGAAGCAATGCTTACACAAATTCAGAAGAAAAATCAGGAAATATAAAGAAATAAGAAACTAAAAATTTAATATAAATATCTTGGATAATCGTCGGCAAGTTCTGCATCAATATCTCTAAGATAAGCCTTCAAGGCCGCCAAGCTTGTATATCCTGTAATTTCATTAAAGATCATAAGTCCCGGTTTTTCTTTACGGATAGATTTCTCTAAAAAGTTTTGCCATAAAGGTATGTCTAAAAGAATACATTGTATATTCATCTCCTACACCCAATTCATCCTTAAATATTTTGAATTTTTCAGAAGAAGTTTCTTTTATTAGTTTCTGTTGTTTCAATTTCTTTTTCGTTTGTTAAAAAAATGTATTCTGCAGCATCCTGTTTTTTAATCAACCTTAATTGTTCAGCAAAAAGCTAAGGATCAATTTTACCTTAAGTTCCTTATTTTTTGCCTACACTTCCAGATAAGAAGGATTTTTCAGTTAACTTCAGATAATTTCACTTTAACCAAACCACCTCTACTGGTCGGAGAATATTGAAGCAAACAAAATTTAAAAACAAAGACAATTGAGGGTCAGTAACCTGTATTTTTTCAAGCAAGAGGTTCAGTTGCTCATCAGAATATGTTTTATTTTTTTAGGCTTTGCTTTGGCGTTTTTGACGCTGGTAATGAAATTTTCGGAAATCATTTCGTTATCCTTAAGTACATTAAAAATTGATGATAAAACACTTTTGTGATTATTGTACGATTTAGCGGATCCTGCGACCATCAACTCGTTAAAATATTCAAAAATATATTTCTTCGGAAAATCATTTACATCAATGACATCATATCCCTTTTTTGCTAAAAAATCCTGAAGTTTTTTAACTCTGGAGCTGTAATCAACTTTTGCAGAATCTGATAAATTTACTTTCTTCAATTCAAATGCCCAATCCAAAGCACTTTTAATTGTGTAAGTATCTTTTTGGTCTGTCGCTGGATATGGTGAGAATCCTTTTTTAAGAAGATCAATTAAATTTTTCTGAATAATTTTAAGCCTGGTAAGTCTTTCTTTTACTGTTGTAAAATCACGATTTACATTCATATATACGGCAGGCTGCCTGGGTCATTTCACAGGTTGACGGATTCCTGTAAGAATAGTACACATACCACCGCTTAGAAAGGTCAAAATTCTTTCCACCGTGGTATATTTTGGGTAAAAGGTACTGTCTTTCAGTCATCCCATTATAGTATTCGAAATAGTATTCGGTCTTCAAAACCTCTGTTATTGATAACATAAAAAATCGATGTATCTAATTGATACACCGACATTTATTCTTGTAGCGAAGACGGGAATTGAACCCGTGACCTCAGGGTTATGAATCCTGCGCTCTAACCAACTGAGCTACCTCGCCTTTTTGGTGGTGCAAATATATAAAATATTTAACATTCACCAAAATTATTTTATACTTAAATCTGTCAAAACATCACCAACATGTTCCGGCTTACTGATAATCTTATTGTTAGCATCTAAAATAAAATAACTAGGCGTAGCATGTACATTATAGGTATCTGCATACGAACTGTTCCAACCTCTTAGTTCTGAATCATTGATCCATGGAAATGCTGCGATTTTATTGGTATAAGCTTCTTTCTCGCTGTCTAATGAAAGAGCAATTACCTGAATGTTCTGTGCTTTCAACTGAGCATATTTTTCTAAAAGTTTTGGCAATTCACTTTCACAGTGAGAACACGTTGAAGACCAGAAAACAATCACTTTTTTGTCAGCTTTAACATCTGCAATAGATTTCGCTTTAGTATTTACAGGGGACTGAAACTTGTAATTTGGAAATACTGCTCCTATTTCAACGTTTGCATTAGAT
This sequence comes from Chryseobacterium sp. AC405b, assembly GCF_979258685.1. NCBI lineage: Bacteria > Pseudomonadati > Bacteroidota > Flavobacteriia > Flavobacteriales > Weeksellaceae > Chryseobacterium > Chryseobacterium sp. AC405b. The sequence continues at coordinate 1,553,086 of NZ_OZ409877.1, read as the reverse complement.
TTCAGCGTAGATGCTAATCTGTCTGTAATTGTACATTTTAGATTTTTTGCTAATGACAAATATTTAGTTTTAAAATCTTTCATTTCGTAGACATCAAAAATGTCAATAAGCTCAGATAAAACAGTTTGCCCGCGTGGTGTTTCCACTTTTAACCGATCTAATAATTTGTCTACCGATTGACTTACATTTGTATTTCCACCGTTATTAAGGTAGGCAACTAAAATAGGTCTTACTAAAGATGAAGACTCAAGCATGTCATTGGATTTATCAAAGAAATCAATAACTTCATCCTGAGATACTTTTTTAGCGGGATCATTTGAAAGAAATTTAGTGTAATTTGAATTATAAAAGGAGATAAATGGATGTTTTGTAACATCCTCACCGCTTGTTCCCGACAGGTTTGCAATTTCTGTTGATAATGCTTTCCCAAAGTCTGTATTATCCTTGTAATATTCTTTAATTTGAGCTAATGCCGGAAGGATCAATTCTTTTTTCTGGGAAGATTCTTGAATAGAATTCATCAGCTTATTAGCTTCATCAAGATAAGTCACAGTTTTTAATTTATTATTTGCTGTTTCTAATTTGATATTGACGTTTTTATTCTCGGAAATAAAACTTACCGTGTTATTGGTATTGGGAAAATAAAGTTTCATCATTCCAAAATAGCTTTTTGGATATTTAAATGTCCAAGAATTATTTTTGTTCTGTTCTTTTGTAACAATATTATCTTTAGATCCATTAAGGGTATATAATATAGCATCAGTTTCACTAAAATCTGCTGTGGACTGAACATTTATTGAAAATTGTGCATGCATTGAGAGCGTACATATCAATCCTGATAATATTACTATTTTTTTCATAATGTAAAAATAAAAAAACTCCCTGACTAATCAGAGAGTTTCAAATATTTTAAGAATTTTTTATATTTTTTGAATCTTAAATTTTTTTGCAAAATAGACAATCATTGAAATTGCTATAATTGCCAGTACATAGACATACATATCGATTGGTGATGCCTGCTGACCGGGAGTGGTACCTCCTACGCCTCCGCCAGGATTTGGTGGCTGTGCATTAGTAAATAAAACTGCAAAAAAAAGAAAAGCAGTTATTACTTTATTAAAATTTTTCATATTTGTGTTTATTTTAAGATTTTAGCATTAACGGTTTCACCGTTATCAGCAACAATTTTTACAACATAAGAATTTTTGATTGAATTATCCAGTTCTATAACAAAATCCTGAGAAGTATTAACACCTGTTTTAGAGATAACTACTTTACCACTCATGTCATATACCTGAATATCTGCTTTTTTCCAGCTAGGATCAAACCTTACAATGTAGTTGGTGATTTGAGGGTTGTACACCACCATTGTTCTGGAAGGTTTAACTGAATTATTTGTTCCTAATACAGCACTATTTGGTTCACCGTAATACAAATCAAATTCTGCATTTGCCACCGGTATCACAGCTCCCTGAACTGCTGCCTGTGCAGTTCCGTTTGGTGCTTTGTAATAAAATCCGATTCCTGTAGATAATTGATGAGTTCCGTTTGAAACTAATTCTGCATTTTCTCTGATTTCAAACTTGTAAGATTTAATTTTATTAAGATCGTAATTTACCAGTTTCACGTTTTTACCGGTGAAGTTAGCTTCATTAGCCTCGTTAATATACAACCAATATGAGCTTGTATAATTATTATCATACCCGCCAGTCAAAGCTTCTTCGAAAGTTCCTAAGACACTTCCCTGGGCAGAACCTACCTGAGTATAAGAATCATTAGAATGACCAGTAGTTCCACCAGGATATACTACATAATATGTTCTTCCTACTTCATTTCCGTTAACATCAAGACCAATCACACCCAGCTGTTTTACAGTGCTTGTATTTTTAGAAGCATTTTTACTTGCTGCGATGCTATAATCTGTTGCATCTGCTCTGCTGTAATAATTGAATCTTCTCAGATTTGCAAAATTAAGAACCTGATTAGCCGCTGTATTATCTTTAAGCTTTAGTACAAATGTACCCATAGGTCTTACTACCATATAATCAATATCCCCTGTAGGTACTGATGGAGTACCGCCTCCTGTGGCAAAAGATACAAACTTATATGAAGTAGAGCCACCACCACCCAAATTGGCATTGGTGTACTGAACCCCGCTTACTTCAAATCTGATTGCCTGAAGATTGCTTAAATTGATCCCATCACCTGCAGTTGCAGCTTCGTTGTAGGCAATTCTTCTTAAATCAAGATTCGTTAAATATGGGTTTGAGAATTGATATATATTTTTTCCGTAGTTACCCTGCCATACTAAACCACCTGCCGCCAAATGGAAAGCATCCTGTAAATATGACCAGTATTTTTCATTATATTGGTTTAAGTTACCTCCACCGGTACCAAAATTCACACCTAATCCGGCATTTGCTAAGGTAACTGATGCCCCAATATCAGAGTAAGGGCGTCCTTTTAATGTTCTTGTTACAGTATTGGCATTAAGTCCCGTACCTCCTACAGCATAGTAAGAGTGAAACTGGGAGTCAATTCCAGTTCTGTAGGTAAGATTGGTAAAATGGTTGAAAACAACAGTTGCGTTATTCCATTGTAGGATATCATTTTTTGACCCTCTTACACCGGTAAAAGTTTTACCCAGCTCAGCATTAAGTGTTGATAATGTCTTGCTGTAAAATGGCAAACCCATTTGTTGGTAATCTCCCTGATTGACCTGTCTGTATTCCTGATCAACAATACCTGTAATATTTGTCTGGGGGATGCCGGTAATGTACAATTGTCCGAATGTGAAAGTTGGAGTAACTGCAGATGAGTTTGTATTTACAGTAGCAAATGCAGTGGGCTCATTAAGGCTATTTACAAAATTTCCGCCTCCGTTCGCTTCAGTTTTATCAGCGTTTGCTCCATCTATTGTTTTGAAAACATCTGTTGCAGAACCTGCAACCATAACATTCCCGTGATTTTCAATATTTCCGGAACTTTTGACTTGGAGACCACCACCATTGTATACGAGGGTACCTTTGCTTACATACATTTTGGCTGTATCATCTACATGAAGTAGAATCTGTGCATTAATAGAGACAGCTAAGGATAAAAGTCCTATTGTTAATAAATTTTTTTTCATTGTATATTACTTTTGTGTTAATATAATATTCAATTGCAAATATATAATATTTTTTTAAAAAAACATCAAAATCATTTATTAATCAAAACATTATCACTTGTTAACGTTATTTCGTCATCTTCCCCTATTGAAAACATATAGTCTTCTAAAACTTTTTCGGTAGTCCCTCTAAGCCCTCTAGCACCCAACCCTTTTTCCATGGTTTCATCCACGATTTTCTCGATCGAACCCTCTGTAAAGACCAATTTCGTACCGTCCATTTTAAAGAGCTCAACAAACTGATTGGTGATAGAATTTTTGGGCTCGGTCATAATTCTTATCATGGTTTCTTTCGTCAGTTTTTCCAGGTAAGTGATGATCGGGAATCTTCCTAAAAGTTCCGGAATCAACCCAAACGAACGAAGATCTATTGCATTAAGATGAGTCAATACATCATCATCGTCACCTACTTTATTGATTTTTTCTGAACTAAAACCAATCGCCTGCTTATTCATTCTTCTCTCAATGATCTCTTTAATACCATCAAAAGCACCACCTGCAATAAACAGTATATTCTGTGTATTCACCTGAATATACTTCTGATCAGGATGTTTTCTTCCTCCCTGTGGCGGAACATTCACAATACTGCCCTCAAGTAATTTCAACAAACCTTGCTGAACACCTTCCCCGGAAACATCTCTGGTAATACTCGGGTTATCAGATTTTCTTGCTATTTTATCAATTTCATCTATAAATACGATTCCTTTTTCTGCTTTTTCAACATCGTAATCTGCTACCATCAGAAGTCTAGACAAGATGCTTTCTACATCTTCACCTACATAACCTGCTTCAGTTAAAATTGTAGCATCTACAATGCAGAAAGGAACATTCAGCTCTTTTGCAATCGTTTTAGCCAATAAAGTTTTACCTGTTCCCGTTTCACCGATCATGATGATATTGGATTTCTCAAGTTCTACTTCCCTGTTTTCATCTTTTGCGTGCAGTAATCTTTTATAATGATTATATACAGCAATTGACAGTTGTTTTTTTGCCTGATCCTGTCCGATTACGTACAGATCAAGGAATTCTTTTATCTGCTTTGGCTTTTTTAATTCTTCTATACTTTCTGCCGGGGAATATCCCGCAGGAGAAACACTTTCTTTCACGATAGAATGTGCCTGTTCGATGCAGTTTTCGCAAATAAATCCGTTTTGTCCTGAGACTAACATTTGCACTTCATTTCTTTTCTTGCCACAGAAAGAACATTGGTTTGAATTCATTTTGATATAAATATGATTAAAGAAAATCGTAAAAAATTTCTTTTTTACGACTATCTGTTTTGTTAAGAATTGATAATTGAATTTTGAATTTCTGTATATTCTTCTACAGATAATTTAAGCCGCTCATTTTTAAAATTCATGTCCTCTACTTTCTGCAAAGGTATCAGATGAATATGAGCATGTGGAACCTCAAGCCCCACCACAGCAATGCCCACTCTAACGCAGGGAACTGCATTTTTTACTTTTTTTGCCACTTCCTGAGCAAAACCCCAAAGGTTTTTAAAATCTTCACTTTCCAGATCAAAAATCAAGTCAACTTCTTTTTTCGGGACAACCAGCGTATGCCCTTTTACCAAAGGCATTGCATCAAGAAATGCTATAAAATCATCGGTTTCCGCAATTGTATAAGCAGGAATATCTCCGTTGATGATCTTGGTGAAAATTGAACTCATTCTTATTAGAAATTAGATGTTAGAATTTAGATATTAGTTATAAAGTAATTTCCAATACTTCAAAAGAAAGTTTATTTCCGTTTGGTAAAACAATTTCTGCTGTTTCACCGATAACTTTCCCCAGTAAACCTTTCGCAATGGGTGTATTTACTGATATTTTACCTGTTTTCAGATCACTTTCATTATCCGGAACCAATTTGAAAATCTGTTCTTTTTTGGTATCATTATTCATCAATCTCACCGTTGTTAAGATTGAAACTTTTGAAGTATCAAGCTGAGTTTCATCAATTACTTTAGAAGTCGTTACAATATCTTTAAGTTTAGAAATCCTCATTTCCAACATTCCCTGAGCTTCTTTGGCCGCATCGTATTCTGCATTTTCAGACAAATCTCCTTTATCTCTTGCTTCTGCTATTTGCTGAGTAATTTTGGGTCTCTCTATCTTTTCCAATTGCTCAAGCTCGGTTTTCATTTTTTCTAATCCTTCCTTAGTTACATAGCTTGCCATAATCTTTAAATTTTGTTTTAGTATAAAAAAATTATCCGACATTTGTCGGACAATGTTTTAGCGTGTTAATCGTTATTGTTTTACAAATATATAAAAATTTATATTCTAATGAAAAAAACTTTCTCAATCATATCATTTTTCATCTTGTTGACTTTCAGTTTATTAAATGTAAACTCATGCGGAAGCCGTGAAGATACGGTAAGCTGTTTTCCCGACTCACCGATAAACGTAAATTTAAACTTAAATCTTGCCAGTTACAACAACCTCAACTTCGTAGGACAGCCAATTTACATAGATGAGCAGCAATCCGGAACACGCGGACTTATAGTCGTAAGAACTTCAGATTCACCGGCATCTTTTAAAGTATATGATAGAAATGCACCTCATCTTTGTCCTGATGCAGACACCACTTTAGAAATCAAAGATAATATCAGTATTGTCTGCCCGAAAGATAACGCAACTTGGATTTTAATTACAGGTCAGCCAACAGCCATTTCTTCAGTTCCGCCGAAAACTTATTTTTGGAATTACGATCCTGCAACAAAGAATCTTAATCTTTATAATTAAAATGAAAGCTGTTATACAAAGAGTTTCTGAAGCGAATGTAAAAGTTGACGGCAAAATTGTGGGTGAAATCGGGAAAGGACTCATGCTTTTGATCGGTATTGATGAGCAAGATGAAAAAACCGATGCCGACTGGCTCATCCAAAAAATTTTAAATCTCAGAATCTTCGGCGACGAAAATGAAAAACTGAATCTTTCCGTAATAGACATTTCGGGAGAAATCCTTTGCATTAGCCAGTTTACACTGATCGCTGATTACAAAAAGGGCAATCGCCCATCCTTCATCAAAGCAGCAAAACCTACTCAGGCGATTCCATTATTTGATTACTTTAAAGAAGAAATAAAAAAATCTGGTCTTAGAACCGAAAGCGGAATTTTTGGCGCAGATATGAAAGTTTCACTCATTAATGACGGACCTGTTACGATCGTAATGGATTCTATTACTAAAATCTGATATTCTACTTTTTTTCCACCAAAAACAACATTAAAAAACACAATAATTCACCATCATGAATTAATTTTATATCACTAATTAATGATTAGTTACAAAAAGTAACTTTGGGAATAATCCATTACAAAGGGCTTTTAACGCATTATTCTTTAAAATTATCAACTTTTTATTGCAAGTATTATAATTATTTAATTAAATTTAAGAACGAAAAAAATTAGAAAATTATAAAAAAAACAATTATGAAAAAAAATTATTTTAAACTTATCTTCATTCTATGGGGATATAGTATTAGTGGACAAGTTGGTCTTAATACAGAAACACCAAGAGCGACATTAGATGTAGAAGGCAGACCAGAAATTACCATTCCTGACGGAATTATACCCCCTCGACTCACAGGAGATTTATTGGAAGCAAAGGAAGCTGCTTATGGCCCCGATCAACATGGAGCTATTGTATTTGTGACAGAACCTGTAACAACTGCGGGACCAAAAACAATCGCCGTCACAACCAGAGGAATTTTCGTGTATGATGCTAATGCAAACAATGGTAGTGGATTTGGCCTTTGGAATGGGTTACAAATGGGAGGCAATTCTCCTTCAACAGGAACCGGTGACGGAGCTTATGCAGCAAGACTGAGAGGTACATTATCACTTCTTAATCTTGGCATCAATCTTCTTGGGAGCAATATACAAACAATACCTTTACCTACAGCAACCAGCCTGCCTAATGCTAATCTAGACATCTCTTCAACACAGATAACAACTACAGAGACCGATTCGTACTACACGATTCCTTCAACAGGTATTTATCAAATCAATTACAGTTACCGCACCGGTCAAGGTCTTCGATTAGAAGTTCTGGGAGCAAACCGCCCGGGATTAATTATTACAAAGACAGCATCAGGTGCAGCTGCAACGACCGCAACAACAGTAGATTACAGATATTTTGGAGGTGTAAATCTAGTAGCATTATCAGGAGTTCCGCTTGTGGGTGGATTAACACTTGCAAATCTTGCATTAACCGAAGGACAAATCAGCCATATTCACCAATTTACTGCAGGAGACAGGGTGAGATTTGGTGTTGTTACAGGTGGTTTAGCAGCAGGCGTTTTAAGCGATTCTTCTGCTGAATTATCAATTTATAAGATCAGATAATAAAGTAAAATATAAAAGAAAATGCTTTCTCAGAACAGTGAGAAAGCATTTTTTGTATTTTAAATAAGTCTGGCTTTATCTTACCGGAACGCTGCTGAAATTCAATGCAACCTTAAGATTCATATCAGAAGTAGTCTGGTTTTTCAATTCATAAACAGTTCTCACCGTAACTCCTGTACTTTTTACAATTTCATCTAAAAATCCCGTACTGCTTAAATCTAAATTCAGGCTTGCCGAATCTGTTGAAATATCAGACCGTGAAGCCACTAACTTCTCATTAGTTCCGTTAGAAGAAATGTAAACTTTTACAGATTTCAAAGCACTAAGATTACCTCCAGTTGGAGAAACTACAGATATTTTTGCATCGGAGATTCTTACATCCTTAATCTGCGCATTATTGTTGCCACCAAACCAAGTCTGCAGATTTGCAGCCGTTGCTGTAGAAGAAACTTCCTTGTTTGCAGGAACTCCGGTAGAAATCAACACATTTGCCGTGTAAGGAAATGTATTCTGAACTATTGACTGTACGGTTCCACAACTCACGAGGGCTGCAGAAGCTATAGAGGTCATGATTGCTATTGAGAATATATTTTTCATAATAAATTATTATTGTATATTATTGAATTACACAAACTGTACCAATTTATTCTATACGAACAGAGAATTTTCCGGTAGTTTTACCATCAGCCATATTATTTTTCCCAACGATTAACCAAACTTCCCCTGGTTTTGGAACGTCATAAATAACTTCTCTCATGAATCGGACCGTTCATTTTGCCATCCGGAAGCTTAATCTGGTTGAATCTTATATTAAAATCCTGCTGTTTTGTAGTGATTTTCGCAGTGATTTTCGGTTTGGTGAAATTGGTGATTTTAAGAATTAATTTATCGTGTTTCTCAGTAAATTCTTCTTCAATGGTGAACGGCAGTTTTTTACCTTCTGCCATTCTTATAATTACCCTGTCTTTTTCTTCACGCATTACATCATCTTTCGAGACCTTTTGTGTTTCTGCAGAGATGCTGTCTTGAGAATCATTATTAACCTGATTAGAAGAATCGTTTTTCTGAATAATGCTTTCTTCGTTTGCCATTAAAGAATCTTTATCTGACCTCTCAGTCACAGCTGCTTCTTTCTTACAAGACATCATCATCAAAGGAATGAGTAACAAAAGTGATTTTTTCATATTAAAATATTTTAATGGTGATCAAGATTTTGAACGATTTATTTATTAATGGTTTCGTAAAACAAAACTTTTGAAAGAAACGTTCTTGGCTCTTCATAATTTACCTTTGACAAAACATCTTTCTTTAATTGTTTATTTTGTTTTTCCTCAGCATATTTCAACAAATATTTTTCGCTGAAATTAATAGATTCAAGATGATAATTGATCACAAAATCATTTCTTTTCATATTTTGAGAAGTGATCACCCCGCCCCAATTGATGAAACTGCAAGCCAAAACCGTTCCATAAACCGACCAGACCATCGAATTGAAAAGGTAAGCGTTCGTTTTCTTTTTTTGAATTTTGATAAAGGTAAGCATTAAACCAATGAGAGATAAAGTAAGAAAAGCATAAACCCCAAGTCGCTTATAGGTAAAGCCGTAATTGACGATGTATTCTGTATTTTTCAACATGGCAGAAATTACCAAAACAGCATTCAAAATGATCCAGATTTTGACTAAAAGTTTCATTAAACCCGCTTTCTGATCAAAATTAAAGTTAGATTTAAAATAAAACATAATTACCAGAATTGCCATTACGATTGACATCATTACTGCGCCTACTCTTTCATGTGTTTCCTCTGACAATTGATTGGGAGTTTTTACGGCTTCATAAAACTGTTCGTAATTGAAAGTAATAATAAAAAACACCAATAAAACATTTAAACAAAAGAAAGATATCACGCCACTCATTCTTTCAGAGTTTAAATCTAAAAATGAATACGTTGCTTTTTGAATTTTGGCTTTTTCTCCGAATTCATTATCAAGAATATGATTTTGTTTATAGATGAGTTTTTCGACAGAATAGTTCCAATAATTGAATGCAATAAAAAATCCTAAAACAGAGATACACAGCAACTGCCAAATATTGATATCTAATTCATAATCTGTAAAAATACTGGCAAAATGCTCACTTCCGGCAGAATAAATTCCGAAGAATATTGAAATTAATAAAAGCGGAATTAAAATAAATGCTAAGGTTTTCTGCCACAATCCTGAAGTATTTGTTTTGGGCAACCAGGAATCAAAACTAAAAAATCTGCAGATAAAAGTAAAACAATTGACCACAAATACCGGGATCAACAGAAGAACTTTCATCCTTCTGTTTTTCGAACGGTAAGCAAGTAATAAAACTGAACTTACAACTGCCAAAAATGAAGGAAAATCTCCGTACCAAGCAAATGCAATACCCGAAAGTACGCTCGCTACAAAAAGAATCATCAAAGTTTTTGTCCTGTTTTTCTCCTGAGTTCTGAAGAGAGTGAGTACAGCATAAACAATTGTTAAAATTCCGAGATTAAGTCCTACATTTTCGTTGTAAAAAAGAGCTACAAATAAGGCAGTGGTAAGCAATATATAGTGATGTGTTTTCATGAGAAAATTTTAAGATTAATGATAAGTTGATATTGAGTTTAATAGAGAACCTGGATTTCTTTTTGTCGGATAAAATCTTTAAGGTGATCGAAATTCTGGCAAAGGAGTTCTTCAAAATCCCAATGATGAAAAGCTCTCATGTTTTGACCTTTACGGAAAGCTTTAAGATATATTTTAAAATATTCCGGAAAAACAATCGTTCCCAAAGCCAAAACTCCCAGAAGATAAGCGCTGCGTTTTCCGTTCCCGAAAAGCAGATACTGCATTGCAATTTCGTCCTGAATATTGGTTCCTAAATCTGTGATCAGATGATAAACATCGTGATTTTCCATTTTGGGAATCATCCTGAAACCGTGATTATGATAAAATTCGCCCATTATTCTTCCTAGAGAATCTTGATTGAAACTCAGCAATTGTTCTTCATTAAACTGCCATTGTCTTTTTTTCTTTTTAAAATATTTCCTATACTGTTTTTGTGAATTTTCGTACATAAAAATGATAAAGCGGACGCGTAGTTTTTTCATAATTAAAAATTTAGAAGTGATGTTGTATTGAAGAAGTATAAAATTGAAATAGGAATATTGATATGAATACTTAATGAAAGACAAAAGAAAAATTTCATATTGAAGTTTTTTTATTATCCATAATTTAAGCTTGAGTTAAAGTAAAAACAGTAATCTCTGGTCTCACCATAAACCTTACCTGAAAAGAATGACCAATTGCGCGGTTGATGTAGAGCATTCTTCCATCATTCAAATCAATTTCACCGGAAATATATTTTTTATTTTCCACAGGAAGAATGGGTGTCATCACTCCCGGAATTCTGCATTGTCCGCCGTGCGTATGACCGCTTAAAACCCAGCCTTGATAACCGTTCCAAACATCTCTGTCGCAGACATCCGGATTATGACAAAGCACAAGGTTGGCTTTTTCAGCATCATAATCTTTCATTACTTTCATCGGATCAAAATTGGGTGACCAAAGATCATCAAAACCGATAATGTTCAAACCGTGAGATTCTCTTTGCTCATTTTTAAGCATCGTCACCCCATTATTTTCTAGAATTTTACTGATTTCTTCTGACGAACCTAAATCTTTCCAGGCTTTTCCATAATCATGATTTCCGAGAATTCCGAAAGTTCCCAGTTTTCCGTAAACTGCTTTTGCCATTACTTTTTTCAGGCTTTCATGATCTTTAGAAGTGCCGTGGTTGACAAAATCTCCGGTATAGACGACAAAATCCGGGTTGAAATTTTGAGCATCCTGGAATGATTTGATAAGAAAATTCCAGTCGAACCGGTTTCCGACGTGCAAATCTGAAATCTGCATCAAAATTTTACCTTCTAAATCTTCCGGTAAATTTTTAATTGGAAGTTTTTTTTCAACAAATTCTACCCAAAATGGTTCAACCTGCCAAGAATACAAAAAAGGCAGCGCTCCAACTGCTGAAAGCTGTAAAAGTCTTTTGAGAAAGTGTTTTCGGGTCATTGCTTTATAATTTTAATACATTTAATTTCCGGCGAAAGGAGTTCCGAATATACCCACTGCCAATTCTGCCCAAATAAGCATTAGCAGCAAAACAATCACTGCGCAAATCGCAATTCTGTAAGTTTTGTTTTTTACAATCCTTTGAATTAAATCAATAAGAAAAGCCGTTCCGAATAAAAGTAATCCGCCGATTATAAAATCGCTTAGAGACCAGTTAAACTCTTTAGAAATAAAATTTCCGATCAGAGGAATGCATAATAAAGCTGCAGGTACTGCATAAACGATTGTGGTTTTTTGTTTTTGTGTCATTTTGTTTAATTTTAAATTTATAAAGTACTTTGTATTTCAAAGTTTATTTTCAAAAAAATATAGAGTTATCTTCCAATTAATTTTTCCAGGGCATCTAAATGTTCTGTAAAAGCAATTCTTCCCGATTGGGTAACACGATAAGACGTCTTTGGTTTTTTGCCTACAAATTCTTTTTTTACTTCTATATAATTGGCTTTTTCCAAAGCATTGCTATGGCTTGCCATATTTCCGTCTGTGATTTCAAGAAGGTTTTTCATTTCGGAAAAATCAACCCAGTCGTTGACCATAAGAACAGACATAATGCCTAATCTTACACGGCTTTCGAATTCTTTGTTGAGTTGACTGATGTTGTACATGAATATCAAAATTTGCTTAAAACTCATTCTTTTTTCTTCTTAAAAAATACATTTCCAAACTTTTTAGATTTGAACACGTAATAAAAATCCCATTTTTTCCTTACCAATAGTGGCTCAAATTCTACCATCTGATGTTCCGGCTGTAACTGATTTATTCTTAAATGTGGACTAGCATACCCTTCAATAAATTCTACATTTCCTCTGTGTGTACTCTTAATGGTTGCGTTATCATAATATTCAAAAAAAATAAATTCTTCATTTTCATTTATTTCAAAACTGAAATGTTGAAACTGCCAATCAGTATTTTTCCCTTTAAACATATCCTTTTCTATTTCATATTTTCCATAAATATCATCTTTATCAACAATAGTTGGGCTATTAATAAAACCGACGATAAACAAAACCAAATACAATACAATAAAAAACAACCAATATCCTATGAATAATCTTTTAAAAAATTTATTTTTAGTCCTATTATATAATAAAAGTAAAATGAGAGATATCCCGAATATGATAATAAAAAATATAAACCAAATTAAAATCATCACTTATATTTCCTATGCATGATTAATCCATACACAATATGCAACACACCAAAACCGACCGTCCATGCGACTAATCCCCATCCCAAAAACAAGAATGAAAGCAATCCTAAAACAATCTGGCAATATCCTAAATACTTAATATCTGTCAAAGTATATCTTTCTGCACTTACCAGAGCCAATCCGTAAAAAATCAACGTTGCAGGTGCAACCAAAACAAATAAATGATGATACAAAAGTATCAGACAAAACAAACCGCCCGTTACCAGAGGAACTGCGAATGTAACCAGAAGTCTTCTCGTGGTGGCATCCCAGATTTTCAGCCCTTTCTTTTTGCTTTTATTAGCCGTTAAAATATATCCGCTTAAAAGCGCAATGATCAAAATTACAGCGCCGGTAAGAACAAGTTCTTGTACCAATTCTTTTCCGAAGATATTTCTGTCACCGTCAAAATAATCAATACCTTCTCTCTGAAAAACAAAATAAACATACACTGCTCCGATAATCGCAGCCAAGCCTGCAACAACCCCCGACAAACCACTTAATGATATAAAACGAGACGAACGTTCCATCATGGTGCGGATGTGTGATAAATCTTCGTGATAGTTTTTCGATTCCATATAAAAGAACTTTGAATTGCAAAGTTATATTTTATTTTTAATTATCAAAACTTTTTTTAAAATAATTTGTTCAAATTCTTAACTTTAGAAAAACGTATGGTATGGACAAAGAAATTCTTCGCTCAGAAATTTTCAGACATTTGGACGGTGTTGTTACTGCGCCTGTAGTAGCTTCGCTGTTGAAAAAAGAAATCATTGCTTTCATTATCGAACGCAAAAAAATATTTCTGAGTGAGCTTTCGGAAGAATTTAAAGCGAATGAAGGTTACCTCAATGTAGCAATTCGGGCATTGGCGTCACAAGGCTTTTTAGAGTATGAGGTAAATAATGAGAATGACAGCATTACAATTTCTGCAAACAACACAACTCACTTGTTGCAAAAATATGGTTTGCTTTATGTTAAAGTGATTCCGTTTTTAAAGTTTTCTACAGATATTAAAAATCAAATCAATGAAACTTCTTTTATCGAAGAATTTTCGCAACTGAGTGATTCAGTAAAAAAACATTTTGGAATTCAGCTTTCTGATGATGTCGAAGAAAAAATCGTACAGGAACAGATTTTAAAGCATATTGAAGGCTGCATCATCGGTCCTGTTATTGTTTATTTGGGAATGACAGGAATGTTTCACAAATATTTTATGGAAACTTCTTTTCAGGCTGCAGAGTTTCACAAAAACTCAGAGAATTTTGAAGTAATTCTAGATTTCCTTACCTACTTGGGCTGGTTTAAGAAAACCGGTGACAACTATAAATTTACAGAAACCGGAATTTATTTTGCCAAAAGAGCCGCGTCATATGGTGTTACGGTATCTTATCTGCCTCTTTTGAATAAAATGGATGAACTTCTGTTCGGAAATGCATCCAAAATAAGAGACATCTCAGATGGCGAAGATGAAATACATGTAGACCGTGCAATGAATGTATGGGGAAGCGGCGGCTCACACTCCAATTATTTTAAAGTAGCGAATGATTTTATTATTCAGATTTTTAATCAGCCCATACATTTACAGCCAAAAGGTGTTCTGGATATGGGTTGCGGAAACGGTGCTTTCATTCAGCACATATTTGAGACGATTGAAAGATACACACTTCGAGGGAAAATGCTGGAAGAGCACCCTCTTTTTCTTGTAGGTGCAGATTACAATCAAGCCGCTTTAAAAGTGACAAGAGCCAACCTCATCAACAACGACATTTGGGCTAAAGTAATTTGGGGTGATATTGGGAATCCTCAACAACTGGCGGAAGATTTAAAAGAAAATTATGAAATTGAACTTTCAGATCTGTTGAATATCAGAACGTTTCTTGATCATAACAGAGTTTGGAAAGCTCCTGCAAACAATCAGCCTGAAAGAATCAGCACTTCAACCGGAGCATTTGCACATCGTGGAAAAAGATTACCTAATCATTTAGTAGAAGAAAGTTTAAAAGAGCATCTTGAATTGTGGCTGCCTTATATCAGGAAAAACGGACTTCTAATCATTGAGCTTCATGCTTTAGATTCAAAACTGACAAGTCAAAATTTAGGAAAAACTCCGGCAACAGCTTATGAAACAACACACGGTTTTTCTGATCAGTATATTTTGGAAGTGGACGTTTTTAAAAAGATATGTCTGGAAACTGGATTGCAGATTGATAAAGAATTATTCAGGAAGTTTCCGAATTCGGAGTTGGCTACGGTTTCTATTAATTTATTGAAAAGCTAAAAGCCTAATTAACCTCAAGCTGATTTTTCTGATAAGCATATTTATTTTATACCATTTTTTATCTGCTTGATCAGCGAGATTAAAAAATCCTGTAAATGAATTTAAATCTGTAAAAATTTAAACAAAAAAAATGACATTTGAAACGATAGAAACAGAACGTCTTCTGATTCAGAAATTAGATTCACAAACGATGAATCAAATTTTTGAGTTGAATAATGATGATAAAATCAAGGAAATACTAGGCATTTCTGAAGAAGAATTTGCCCGACAGAAAAGAATTAATCAAAGTGGCTATGAATCCTACAACCAAAAAATAATGAATTTTAAAATTGTAGAAAAACAAAGCAATACCACTATCGGTAATTGCGGTTTTCATACCTGGAATCCTCAACATCATCGTGCAGAAGTGGGTTACGCTCTGAACTCTGATGAGTTTAAAAATAAAGGTTATATGAAAGAGGCTCTCGAAAAAGTAATTGAATATGGCTTTCAGGAAATGAATCTCAACAGAATTGAAGCTTTGATTGATGAAAACAATACACCTTCAAAAAAATTGTTAGATCATTTTGGTTTTACCCGGGAAGGAAATCTTCGCGGACATTATTTGGTTGACGGAATATTTGAAGATTCCGTTTTGTATTCTTTGATTAAATCAGAATATAATAAAGGTTATAAACTCTAATACTTATTAAATAACTGTGTTTCTATTTAAAAATAATTAAATTTATATACGAAAACCATTCTGAAAGTCAGAATGGTTTTGTAATTTGGTATGGTTGGTGTTAGTTTTTATATTTTTTTAATTAGGAAGTTTGGTTCCTGAAATTTCAAATGGGAAACTCACTCTTTGTCCGCCGTCATCCAGATTTACCCATGTAGAGCTTGCAACAATAAACTGCTGCGCATTGTTTACTTTACCTGCATCATGAGGCAACTGTGGGTAGAAATGAGTTCCTGTAGAAGTTTTTGCCCCCCATTTTATCCAATAAGTACCTGCAGCAAGATTAAGATCAGGCGCATTTATTTTCATTTTATAAATTTTTCTGGTGGTGTTATCCGTTTGTCCCTGCAATATTCTGTACCATTTCGTTTCTTCGGCAGAAACATAACGGTTGCTGGTTATATCTCCATATACTTTTACTGCTCCTGCTACAGAAGGATCTGATGAATAAATTTCGAAGTAAAACTCATTTACGGGAAATGTAGCTCCTGCAAAACTCGTTTGGTAAGCATAGAAATAAAAATTCTGAATGTTCCATTTTTCACCTGCAGGAACCTGAAAGTCGTCTGAAAGCATACGGTCGGTTACAGTTCCGTTAAGTCCCCAAGTGCTTTGTGGCGCTTTAACCTCACTCCAGCTATATCCTGCCGGAGAAGTAGTTCCTGCAGCAGAAGTAGTTCCTGTACTCATTCCGGTTACTGCGCTGTAGGTAAATGTTTCCGGCTCTGGTACAACTTCGTCGTCATCACTTTTACAGCTTAAAACCAAAGTGGCGATAGACATCAGGCATAAAAAAAATCTTGATTTCATAATAAAAAGTTTTATAAATTATTTGATACAAAACTACTTCGCCCGGTCATTTCTTTATAGAGGAAAACCACCCTTTATACAGAGTGGTTTCCTTGTTTATTTCAATAATGATATCTGAAAATTTTATTTGGCTCTTAATCTTTCTTTGATGGCTCCAATATTTTTCTTTGCCGAATCTTCCAAAATCAAACTTGCACTCATGTGAATTCTTGCAGGCATTAATTCATTAAAATGCTCTGTACCTTCCCAGGAAACTTTTTTGATTAAAGCTAAAGCGTCTTCACTTCTGGTTGCTAAAGTATTCAGAAAATTTTCAAGTTTGGAATCCATTTCGGCAATGGTTTCAGAAACTGAATGATAAATATTGTGCTGCTCTGCCCATTCTGCCGATCTGAAATCTGCATCAATTGCCATTGCAGAAAACTGAGATTTCCCGATTTTTCTTTCTACGTAAGGTCCGATTACAAAAGGTCCGATTCCCAGATTGATTTCCGTTAAAGCCAACGCAGCATCTTTGGTTGCAAAACAATAATCTGCACCACAAGCCAATCCTACTCCACCTCCGGTAGTTTTGCCCTGTACTCTTACGATTACTATTTTTCCGCAGTTTCTCATTGCATTGAGTACTTTAGCAAAACCTCCGAAAAACTTGGTTGAGGTTTCAAGCTCATCAATTGACAGCAGTTCATCAAAACTTGCACCGGCACAGAATGCCTTTTCTCCTTCACTTTTTACCAAAATAGCTTTTACTTCATTTTTTGCGCCTTCGTCTAAAATAGTTTGAGCCAGTTTTTCAAGAATTGCTCCCGGAAGAGCATTGCTCTTTTGCGTTCCGAATGTAATCTCCGCAATATTGTTTTTAATTTCTGATGTTACAAAATCACTCATTTTTTCAAAATATAGTTTGGATATTATTTAGTGCAAAAATAGATTAATCTTTGGACAAATAAATAAAGTCTTACTTTTTATCAATTTATTGAACATAAAAATATATGGCAGCAAAATTTAAATAAAATAGCCAATTTAAATACCACAAATTGATAATATTTATTTATTATCTTGTTTCAAATGGTTTAATTGTATAATTTTATGCCTTATTGATTTGCTCACCAAAATATTAATACAAGATAAAAATTCTATCATCAGTATTTAACATCTTTTATTATGGAGTATTTTGCTAACGCAACTGTTTATTTTAGTTATTTATTTCTTTTATTAGCTAATGTTTCCGGAATTTTAAGATTTAAGGCATTGCGTCAAAATGAAAGGTGGTATGTTTATTATTTGATCTATACTTCAATCATTGAAGTATCTTCCAACATTTCTGTAAAACTGTTTCATGCCAAAGACACATCAGCAGTTTATCCTTTTTACATCGGCGGAGTTTTTTCAATTCTTGCTTATTTGTACCTTGTAAAACTAAAATTTCCAAAAATTTGGATATTGATTATTCCTGCAATCGGAATTTTATATTTATTTGTACATCCGTATTTTAACGAAATCAGTCATGATCATATAAAAGCAATTTCAAACGTCATAATTTTTGTTCTTGCAGGGATTACTCTTTTACAGGAGATCAGAAAAACAAATTCTGACAACCGTTTTCTGCCGGTAGATGCTTTCATATTTTTATATTACTCTGTTTCAACATTTATATTTATTTTACATCATCAACTTGGAAATATGGAGATCAGCCAGGCATTTCTCCTTTGGAGCATCAATAACGTTCTTACCTGCATTTTATATCTGTCATTTATATATACATTTTTAAGATTAAAGAAATAAAACTTCATATAAGCTTTTACATCATGATAATTATCGCCGTGGTAATTATCATATGTCTTGTTTTACTGGCTTACAAATTTTTCATAGATCGTCTTATCAAAGAAAAAAATACCCGACACGAAGCTGAGATTCTTCATCAGAAAAACTTGGTTTCCGAAATCACCAAAGTACAGGAAGAAGAAAGAAAAAGAATGGCTGTTCTGATGCATGATGATATAGGCAACCGCCTCAATATCCTTTCGCTTTGGATAAACAATCTGGATGTTGAAAATAAAGATGCTGCAGAAAAAATCATCTCAAAACAAATTTCTGAGTTAATAGATTCAACTCGAAGTATTTCGCATTCATTATATCCGGTGAATCTTGAGAAACTTGGATTGCTGTTGTATATAGGCGAACTTCGGTGCAATCTTTCGAAGACTATACACATCAACATTGTCATAAATTCTGACTACAGAAAGAAAGATATTTCCACAGAAGTACAACTTTACAGAATCATTCAGGAATTTACCACGAATGTCATCAAACATTCTGTTGCTACAGAAATTACAATTTACATTAAAGATAATCTTAAAAATAGGGCACTTGTACTTGCCGATAACGGAAAGAGTTTCGATTATAATTCGGTGAACAAAGGTATGGGAATCAAAAATATAGAATCCAGGATACAATCACTTGACGCCCGGTTCAAGTGGAAAAACAAGATCGGTAAAGGAAGTAAACTCATTATTAAAATACCACAAAACACACTCTTATGATTACAAAAATTGCCGTTGTAGATGATGAACTGTTGATTCTTGAGGGAGTTAAGCTTTTGCTTTCTATGGATAAAAATATTTCGGTAACAATCATTGCTACTCATGGTAACAGTTTTCTGGAAAATCTTGAGGTGATTCATCCTGATGATTTTCCTCATTTTGCATTGATTGATATTCAGATGCAGCCAATGGACGGTTTTGAATTGGTAGAAATTCTGAGACAAAAATACCCTGAACTTAAGATTATTATTCTTTCTTCCCATTATAAAACCAGTGTTTTGGGATATATGGTAAAACTGGGCGTTTCTGCATTTTTACCCAAAAATTCTGATAAGCAAACATTTATAGAAGCTATAACGCAGGTGCATAAAAAAGGAATTTATTTTACTTCGGAAGATCACAAGATGCTCTTATCTTATCTGAATGACTCACAAAAAAACATAGGATTATTTGATATTCGGGATGAGCTTTCGGAAAGGGAAAAAGAAGTCGTAACACTTATCTGTAAAGAACTTACCAATCATGAGATCGCCGAAAAATTATCACTCAGCGCTCGCACGGTCGAGAGCCATCGCCAGAGAATTCTAGATAAAATCGGAGCAAGAAACACAGTCGGGCTGGTAATTTATGCTGTTATGAAAGGAATCTATACTCTTCCTGTAAATATTCAATAAATAATTAAATCTCCATCAATTACGTATAAATACTGAATATAAAAATTGGTTATTTGTACTGAATTATGATTAAAGATTAAATTGTTATTTTGCGGTATGATTAAATCTGACTAAGTGATGATACCAGCGTTTAATCAAAATGATTATGAAATCTTAGACTTTTGTTTTCAATCATCAGCTATCAGCCATTAAAACTTAAGAATAGTTTCATCATATGATTCTATTACATGAATGATTAAACCTTTGAAATTTCTCAAAGGTTTTTGTTTTTTTATAATTTTCAGATGTTAACAACTTTATAATCGTATTACACCTGAAATGAGAACATTGAATTAGATAATATTGCTTAATCGAATTTTTCTTCCGGCTCAAGACCTTTAATGAAAGTCTCAAAATCTTTTGCCAAAAATGTCTTTTTAAACTCAGATTCCTGGTCGATGTGTACCACTTCAGGTTCACCATCTTTGCCACAATTTGTATAATCAAGCAAAATCATGTCATGACCTGCTGAAGGACAATCTGCAATGTAAATTCCGGTTGCCGGGTAACCCCATTCTTCGATCATAAAGTGACTTCCGAGTGATCCGCAAAGTGAGTTTTTTTTTGTTCTTCCGATTCCCATAAAACCCGTCATTGCAACATGGTCTTCTGCCCAGGAATTACTTTCAGTGGTAGGAAAGCAAGGTCTGTTGACCAATCCGCCGTTTTGTATTCTCATTAACTCAATGTAAGAATCCGGAAGTTTATATCCAAGTTCTTTTTCAATCGACTCAATCATTTCCTCATCCGGTACATCTTCAATGTAATCTCTTGAAGAGTAGCTACATTCACTCCAAAAATTTGTAAGATCAAAGTCTTTAAAAAATTTTAAATCCATAGTATTAGTTTATTGAAAAAGGGAGCTTATTTGCCGTGACAAATTTATAACTATTTTATGTTAAATCCATCCAAACTATTTAAAATGATGCATAAAATGTTTTTTCTCCTGAAATGGTTTCTCAATTATTTTTATTTCCTAATATAAAATTTACAATAATTTCACATTTAATTTCTCTCCATGATAATTAAAATGATAAAAAAGATCGGATTTTTATACCTTCATCTAAAGAACAATGTTTCAAATTAAAAAAAAATCCCTTTCAGTAAAAGCTAAAAGGGATAACAATTTTATTTATAATTTGAATTAAACCAATCCAAACTGTTCAAAATGATGCGTAAAATGTTTTCTTTGGAAAAGTTCCATCATTTCTTTATTCAGATGCCCGAACCTTGGGTTATAATGTTCTGCAAAAGGATTTTCTTTGTAATAAACTGTAAACTCTTTTAAAGTTTCAATTAATTTCGACTTCGCTTCATCCAGATTTTTATTTTTATTTTGGGGAACTTCACCTTCTTTCCACAAAGGATATTGCGCTCCCGGACGAATCTTCTGGTCGGTGTACAACCAATCCTGAAGTTTCTCTAATTTCTCAGCAGGAATCTCGTCAAAATCTTGTGGTTTCAAATCACCGAAGCCGTTTCTCAATACTTCCTCTAAATGCTCAACCATCAGTTGCGGTGTAAAATCCCCGAAAACAGGTTGAGTTCTCTCAGTCAGTGCATTTAATTTTTTCTGAATATTCTGAACTTTAAAATCAATAAATGGCGAATGCTTTGCCACTAAAGTTAAAATCGTAGCTACACAAACGATCTCATCTCTTTGATTGACAACTTCCACCAACCATTTCACAACGCCGGAAGGAATATTTCTGCCCTTTACACCACGGTTGATTTTTTCTTTTGCTGTTAAATAAACCGTAATCGTATCTCCTGCATAAACCGGCTTAAAGAACGAGCAGTTTTCTAATCCGTAGTTCGCAATAACAGGTCCTTTTTTACCTGAAACAAACAATCCTGCTGCTGCGGAAAGAATAAAATATCCATGAGCAACGGTTTTATCGAAAATAGTTCCGCTCAGACTTGTTGCATCGGTGTGTGCGTAAAAATGATCCCAAGAAACGTTTGAGAAATTCACGATATCTGCATCCGTAACCGTTCTTCCCGCTGTTTCCAAAGAATCTCCAACCTCAACATCTTCAAAATATTTCTGGAAAGGATGCTTGTCTGCAAATTTTTTCTCTGCTCCTTGCTGATAAACTTTTGTAATCGCCGTTAAAATATCCGGTGAACCCTGAATTGCTGTTTTCTGAAGGAAGAAATGAAGACCGTTTAATCCGCCCATTTCCTCACCGCCTCCTGCTCTTCCGGGACCGCCGTGCATTAACGTAGGAAGTGGAGAACCGTGACCTGTACTTTCTTTTGCGTTGTCTCTGTTTAACACGAAAATTCTACCGTGCTGAGAAGCCATTTTCCAGGAAGTTTCAGCAACAAAATTTTCATCGTGCGAAACAATTGAGCCTACCAAACTTCCTTTTCCTCTTTTTGCCAAGGCTGCAGCTTCTTCTGCATCTTTATAAGGCATCAACGTAGAAACCGAACCAAAAGCTTCGACATCATGAGATATATTTTTAGTAAAAGGAGAATCGTTTAAGAACAATTTCGGACTCATAAATGCACCATTTTCATAATCTGCATCTATAAGCTCGTGCTTTCCGTCATAGACTAGCTCATTTTCAGTTTTTAAGATATTTACTTTTCTTAAAACCTCATCATACTGCTCTTTTCCGACCAAAGAACCCATTCTTGTATCTCTGCTTAAGGGGTTTCCAATTTTTGTCTGATCCAAAGCTTTAGATAAAGCATTCTGAACCTCACCAATTAAGTTTTCAGGAACGATAATTCTTCTGATTGCCGTACATTTCTGACCAGATTTTGTGGTCATTTCGTTACGAACTTCTTTGATGAATAAATCAAATTCGGGAGTTCCAGGTTTTGCATCCAATCCAAGAATTGAACAGTTCAAAGAATCGGCTTCCATGTTGAAACGAACAGAATTTCCTGATACAGAAGGCAATGCTTTTAGTTTTCTACCTGTTGTTGCAGACCCTGTGAACAATACAGAATCCCCATCCTGAACATAATCCAGAATATTTCCCGGCTCGCCACAAACCAATTGAAGAGCACCTTCAGGCAGTACTCCACTTTCAATCATATCGTGAAAAACTGCATTGGTTAAATAAGAACCGTAAGGTGATGGCTTCACAATACTTGGAACACCCGCCAATAATGAAGTCGATAATTTTTCCAGCATTCCCCAAACAGGAAAGTTATACGCATTAATTTGCACAGAAACTCCTTCACTTGGTGTCAAAATATGAGTTCCCAGGAAAGTTCCGTTGGCGGAAATTTTCTGAGTTTCCCCATCTACCCAAAACGGCGTATTCGGAAGCATTCTCTTTGCCAATCCTGAATACGTGAAGAAAGTACCGAAACCTCCTTCGATGTCTACCCAGGAATCTGCGTGGGTTGCGCCTGTTTTATATGATAATTCGTAATATTTTTTCTTTCTTTCTAAAAGGTAAAGCGCTACTTTTTTCAGCATCTCTCCACGATCATAGAAAGTCATCGATGAAAGATTTTTGTAACCTACTGTTCTTCCGTAATCAAGAGTGTGTTCGAAATTAAGCCCTTCAGTATCAGAAATGGCAACCTGCTCTCCTGTCACAGCATTGTATAAGGGGATTCCGTTTCCGTTACCTTCTACCCATTCGCCGTAGATATAGTTTTTTAATTTTTCCATATAGTTTTTAATTTAAAAATGTATCAATTTAATCGTTTACCAATTACTGATACACTTTAGATTTATTTTTTAAAATTAATTTTCCGAAGTTTTTATAAATTCCAAAGCTTCATCAAATCTTTTACTCCACGGAAAAAAATATTGTATGACCATCGGAATATGTTTTTTATTAATCAATTTAGGTTTTACACTGGGTTGAAAAGGATAAAGTGCTTCCAGAAAATTTTCGTTAGCAACTTTAATCGAGGGATATGTTTTTTCGCCTACATAAATTAAAAAGGGCGGAGTCTTTTCATTGATAAAATAGATGGGAGATGCCTCTTTCCATTTTTCCGGATTTTTGCTCCATGTAGCGTCATAATTATTTTCTGCGGTTGGATGATTTTTTTCTAAATAGTTTTTCATATCAATTCCTGCAGCATCAATTAAAATAATACCGGAAACCGTATTTTCAGGAATATTATATTTCGGATTCATCACTGCAGAAGCTACCAATTGACCGCCCGCTGAATGACCTGAAACAAATATCTGCTGAGAATCTCCTTTATATTTTTGAGCATTTGCTTTTGTGAATTGTATAGCCGCTGCTATTTCTTTTGTCATCTGATCGACATCTGCCTTCGGACTTAAGGTATAATTTGGAATAACTGCAATGATGTTTTTACGGGCAAAATTTTTACCCATCAAATTATATGTTTTTTTATCACCTGTATTCCAATTTCCTCCATGTACAAAGATGAGTACAGGATATTTTTTATTAACAGCCTTTTTTGGAGCGAAAACATTCAATTTAACTTCTTCACCTGCATTGTTTTGAGTAAATGAAATATCCTTATAAACAGCCGTTGATTTGCAGCTGCTTATCATCAGACCCATTAAGAAAACTATGCAGAATGTACATTTCATATTACTACTATTTTGATAAAATAAGTTATTTGGGTTCCTGATAAGGAAACATTTTCACCAAACCTTCATACAAACTTCTGTGAAGAATTGTTGCATGATTGTCTGTTTCCATCATTTTATATTCTACCGTCCAGTTTTTTTTATTTGATTTTTTAAGAATATCGAATAGATTTTCTGCATCTTTTATCATGACAGGATGTTCCCCTTTTCCGACAGAAATATAAATGAATTTCTTAGTATCCTGAATTTTAGATAATAACTGATCTGCCTTTTTTAAAAGACTTTGATCATCCCACCACAAACTCGGACTGATGATAAAATAATGATTAAATAGTTCAGGTTTTTTCAACAAAATCTCGGTGGCTAAAAGTCCGCCAAGTGATTGTCCGAACACATAAGTATCGGTAGTTTTAAACTGACTTTCTATATAAGGCTTTAACTCTTTTTCAAGGAAACTGATGAACTTATCCGAATGTCCCGTCGTAGGATAATCTTTTTGTAAATCTTTTAAATCTGTATGGAAAGTGAAGTCTTTTTTTCTGTCAACATTGGCAATTCCGACAACGATTGTTTCCGGCATTGCATACATTAAATTGAAGAACTGCACCAATCCTGTCACGTGAATAAAATCTTCATTCATGCTTCCATCCAGAAGATAAATGATCGGATAAAATTTTGTTTTATCAAAATTCTGTGGAAGATAGATGTTTAACGTTCTTTCTTCATTTAAGATTTCAGACTTAAATGTTCTGATTTCTCCAATCGTTAATGGTTTTACATTTCCATTCTGGGCAGAAACCATGAAATGAAATGCAAACAGAATACTGAAGAAAATGAGAAGTTTTTTTAACATATTAAATTTTGAAGTTCAATTATTTCACATCATCCCAAATGCTGTAATCAACAACTTTCGTAGGAATCTGCTGTACATATTCTGCAAAAGGTTCGCAAGGCAAAATCGCATCTTTTCCTTCTCTTGCCAATTCCTGATAAAGTTTTGTTCCTTCTGTTTTCCATTTGATCATTTCGTCAGAAACATCACGGATGATTTTTGCCGGACTTCCGACGATCAATTTTCTAGCTTCACACCTGAAATTTGCAGGAACAAACGCTAAAGCTCCGATGATACATTCGTCACCGATAACGGCTTTATCCATCACAACAGCGTTCATTCCAACCAGACAATTTCTACCGATATGTCCCGAATGAATAATAGCACCGTGACCGATGTGGGCAGATTCTTCCAAAACAGTTTCAATACCAGGAAAAACGTGCAGTGTACAGTTTTCTTGAACATTTGCTCCATCTTTAATGATAATTTTACCCCAATCGCCACGGATCACAGCATTGGGACCAATATAAACCTCTTCGCCGATTTCTACATTTCCGATGATTACCGCTTGCGGATGAACGTAAGCAGATGGTTTGATAATAGGACGAATTCCGTGATATGAGTAAATATTCATAAATTTTTTATTAAAAAAAATAATGTAGCAATGCATCAGTTTACCAATGTAACCATTTGAAAATCACACCTCAATATTGTTACACTGTCACATTGATAAATTGTTACATTATTAAAATTACACTTTTTCAATAACCATTGCATACCCTTGACCGACACCGATACAAAGCGTACATAACGCATATTTTTTATTTTGTTTCTGTAGCTCAATTGCCGCAGAACCAATGATTCTAGCTCCGGAAACTCCAAGCGGATGACCGATTGCAATGGCTCCTCCATTTGGATTGACTCTTGAATCATCATCCTGTAAACCTAAACTTCTGGTTACTGCCAAAGATTGAGCAGCAAAAGCTTCGTTCAATTCGATAACATCCATATCTTCTAATGAAAGATTCAGTCTTTTTAATAATTTCTGAGCCGCTTCAACAGGACCTATTCCCATGATTCTTGGCTCAACACCAGCAACTGAAGATCCTAAAATCTTAGCTTTCGGTTGTAAACCATATTTTTTTACGGCTTCCTCACTTGCTAAAATAAGAGCTGCTGCTCCGTCATTCATTCCGGAAGCATTTCCTGCAGTTACGGTTCCGCCTTCTTTTCTGAAAGCCGGACGCAGTTTCCCTAAACCTTCAATTGAAGATGCTGGCTTGATAAATTCGTCTTTATCGAAAATTTTGGGTTCGCCTTTTTTTTGCGGAATTTCAACGCTTACAATTTCTTCCGCCAATCTTCCGCTTTCCTGTGCTTTTGTGGCTTTTTGTTGCGACCAAAGCGCAAATTTATCCTGATCTTCACGGTTGATATGGTGCATTTCTGCTAAGTTTTCAGCCGTGTCTCCCATTGCGTCAACGCCGTACATTTCTTTCATTTTGGGATTTACAAATCTCCATCCGAAAGTGGTATCAAACATCTGGCTGTCTCTCCCGAAAGCTGCACTTGGTTTTGACATTACGTAAGGTGAACGCGTCATGTGTTCTACTCCACCCGCAATGTAAATTTCACCTTCTCCGGCTGCTATAGAACGGAAAGCATTGGCAACCGCCGACATTCCTGAAGCACACAATCTGTTGACGGTTTCCCCACCAATCTTATACGGAAGTCCGGCCAATAAAAGTCCCATTCTTGCAATGTTTCTGTTGTCTTCACCCGCTTGATTTGCACACCCGAAAATAACATCTTCAATTTCCTCAACAGGAACTTCAGGGTTTCTTGCAACAATTTCTTTCAACACAATTGCTGCCAAATCATCGGCTCTCACTTCTGACAGACCTCCGCCTAATTTTGAAATGGGGGTTCTGATGTAATCTATGATATATACGTTGTTCATGATATTTCAATTTAACAATGTAGCAATCTAACAGTATAACAATGTTAAATGCCTTGATTTTTATTTAAACTTGTACTTAATATTTTATAAATAATTTTTCCTAATTCTACAATTTGATGTTCTAGTTTTTCATCAAATGGATAATTTTTGGAATGTTTACACAGATAAAGCCAATATTTGGTTTCTTCCAATTCTTTGGCTGAAATTTTTATCTTGCTGATAAAATCATTTTTACTATGAGGATTTTGTGCTTCAAATGCATTTGCGCCAATGCTTGTTCCAGAGCGTAACAATTGTTTTGCAATAACAAATTTTCTTTTCTCCTCTAACAATTCACAGAATTCAATAATATCCAACGAAAACTGGACTGTTTTCTGAATTAATGGATTATTTTCAAAATTGATCATCATTATTAAATTGTTAGATTGGTAAATTATTACATGGTTACATTGAGCTTACAGCTCTGTTACTTTTTTTCCAATTTTATAAACTGTTCCCACAAATTTTGCGACCAACTCATCATTCTGATTGGTAATTTTGATGTCGTAGATGGCCGTTTTTCTTGTATCGTTTACCAAAACACTTTCTGCTCTAAAAATATCGCCTTCTTTACCGGCTTTGGTAAAATTGATGATACAATTCAGTGCAACAGCAGCTTCTCCGGAATTGTTGGACGAAAATGCCAATGCAGAATCTGCAAAAGCAAACGTAACGCCTCCGTGAACGGTCTTCAAACCATTAATCATTTCTTTTTTGATAGGCATTTCTATCAGACAATAATTTTCTCTTACTTCAATCATTTTGATATTCATCCATTGGGAAAAATAATCCTGACCGAACATATATTCTGCAACCTGTCTTGGTGTCATAAATTTAATTTAACAGTGTAACATTTTACCAATTGATGCTTCGGCAAGCTCAGCATGACAGTGTGTGATTGTTACATGAATGTATTTTTACATTTTTCTTAACAAAGGGCTTTGTCTGTATCTCTCTTCCTGATATTCTTCGTAAAGATTCTCCAGAGTTTCAGAGATTTTTACATAACCGATTTCTTTTCCCCAAGCCAATAATCCTTTTGGATAGTTTACGCCTTTCTGCATTGCCAATTCTAAGTCTTCATCGCTTGCAACTCCTAATCTTTTCGCTTCTACAGCTTCGTTGATCAGCATTGAAATAATTCTTAGAAATATTTGTTGATAAAGAGCGTTGTCTTTCGTTGGTCCTGTTTTTACAGCGCCATCAGCATAATCATAGAAGCCTTTTCCTGTTTTTCTGCCGTGAAGTTTTGCTTCAGACATTCTTTGCTGTAGAAGAGATGGTTTGTATTTCGGGTCGTAGAAATATTCTTTGTAAACCGTTGTCGTAACAGAGAAATTCACATCAACACCGATTAAATCCATCAATTCAAAAGGACCCATTTTGAAGTTTCCGATTGTTTTCATCGCATCATCAACCTGTTCTATAGTGGCAATGTTTTCTTCAACAATTCTTAATGCCTCACCGTAATAAGGACGAGCAATTCTGTTGACAATGAAGCCGGGAATATCTTTGGCAATCACAGGCGTTTTGCCCCAATCCTTCATAAGATTGTACATTTTTTCGGCTAAAGATTTTTCGGTAAGTAAAGACGGAATAATTTCAACCAAAGGCATTAAAGGAGCCGGATTGAAAAAGTGAATTCCTATAAAACGTTCCGGTTTTTGCAATTCTGCACCGAGAGAAGTGATGGAAATGGATGATGTATTGGAAGCAATCACACAGCTTTCTGAAATATGTTTCTCTAATTCTGTGAAAACTTTAGTCTTTATTTCTTTATTTTCGATGATAGCTTCAATGATCAACCCGCAATCTTTGAAGTCCTTCAGTTCTGTCGCAATGGAAATATTAGATAAAATTTCGACCATTTTTTCTGACGAAATTTTCTGTTTATCTACCAATCTGGTTAAGGTTTTTTCTAAACCTACAGTTGCCGTTTCTACCTGTTTTGCATTGGCATCATAGACCCAAACTTTACATCCGTTGGTTGCGGCTACTTGAGCAATGCCAATTCCCATTGTTCCTGCACCGATAATTCCTATATTCATAATCTAACAGTGTATCAATGTAACAATGTAACAATTACGCCCTGTCATGCTGAACTTGTCGAAGCATTTCATTGGTAAACTGCTACATTGGTACATTGTTATATTAATTCTTATTTTCCCAAATAATTAGGTTTCCTTTTTTCTAAAAATGCACTTACTCCTTCTTTGAAATCTTCCGTTTCGGCGGCTTCCTGCTGTAAATCTCCTTCCAGTTCCAACTGTTCCTTCAAAGTGTTATTATACGAATTTGCAAAGGCTTTTTTGGTTAATTTTAAACCAACAGTCGGCATATTGGAAACTTTCTCTAAAATTTCCATTGATTTTGAATTGAATTCTTCTTCAGTGAAAACCTCAGCAACCAAACCATAAGATTTTGATTCTTCAGCCGATAATTTTTTACCGGTAAATGCTAAATAGTTTGCCAGTTGTCTTCCCAACAATTTAGGCAAAAAATAAGTTCCGCCTGTATCAGGAATCAAACCGATATTAGAGAATGCCTGAGCAAAATAGGCTTTATCACTCGCTAAAACGAAGTCACAAATCAACGCCAACATTGCACCGGCTCCCACTGCAGGACCGTTTACCAAAGCAACTACAGGTTTTTTACAACGGGTAATTTCTAACACCAATGGATTATAATAATCGGTTACAATTCTTCTGATGATGTCGTTATCGTGATGTTCGTTGCCCTGAACAAATGCATCATCCAGGTTCTGACCAGAACAGAACGCTTTTCCTCTTCCTGAAATGGCAACACATCTTACTGTGGGATCATCACTACACTCTTTTACAAAATCTCTCAAATCTGACAACGAAGGCTTCGTTAAAGCATTCATCGTATCAGGTTGATTGAGATAAGCGATTTTTAATTTTCCATCAAAATGCGATTCAATATCGAGTTGTGTGTACATAGTTTTAATTTTTATGATTAATGTAAATTTACATATAAAAATGTGGCAAAGTATGAGTTTAGCCTAATAACAATATTTACAGCATTCAAAATTGTTACATTTCTAAATGATTACATTAATTTTAGTGGCATTTGAAATAATCAAAAGGTTCCAAACAATCCAGACATTGATAAGAGGCCTTACATAAAGTAGACCCGAATCTGCTGATCTGCTTAGAATTCATAGAACCACAACGAGGACATTTTTTGGGTTTCCCGATGTGATTTTCGTCTGCTCCTTTTTCGGGCGGCGAAATTCCATACACACGAAGTTTTTCTCTCGCTTCATCTGTTAACCAGTCTGTTGTCCAAATGGGAAACATTTTGGTGACTACTTTTGCATCCCAACCGTTTTCCTTCATGATCTTGATGATGTCTTCCTCAATGGTAAACATGGCGGGACAAGCAGAATAAGTGGGAGTAATCGTTATTTCACAAGAATTCTCGCCCGTAACTTTTGCTTCTCTTACAATACCCAATTCCACGATATTGATTACCGGAACTTCCGGATCGGGGACTAATTCTAATATTTCTAAAGGATTTTTCAATCTTTCTTTTATCTCAAGTTTTTAACGCAAAGTGTGCTAAGATTTTTTTAACTACTAACTGCTTTTAAGTTCGCAAAGGCGTTTCACTCAGCAAAGTCAACAAAATATAATTCCAATGCCAGTTCAAATTGTTACATTGATAAACTGTTACATTGTTCCATTCAAAATAATTACCAAGTGCATCCCGGATACGCTCTCTGCATATACTGCAATTCACAAAGCATAAATCCGAAATATTCTGTGTGGTATCCTGTTCTCGATTTTGGCTGCATGAAAGGATTTGCAGGATATTCCAAACCGAAATCTGCAAAATCTTTTATTGTAATCGATACAAAATCTTCATACAAAGCATCTGTATTTGGAGCGATGTTTAAAGCAATTAAATCATCTTCACCTTCTGTTTTTGCGAATAAACCTTTGGTATATTCCCAGATGTTTTCGATGGATCTTTCCAGGCGCATTTTACTTTCTTCTGTGCCTTGTCCGAAAATTTTCATCCATGAAGCGGCATGAGTATAATGATATCTCACCTCTTTCAGGGATTTTTGAGCGATGGCAGAAAGTTCTTCGTCCGTTGAGTTTGACAAAGCTTCATACATCAATTTCTGATACACAGAAAAAACATATACTTTCAGAATGGTCTGAGCATAATCTTCGTTGGGAAGTTCTGTCCAGTGTGCATTCAGATATTCGTGCTCGTATCTCAGGAAAGCCAGGTCATCTTCACTTTTCCCGTTATCGGCAACTCTTGAAGCGTAAACATAAAAATTGTTGGCTTGTCCAAGTTCATCCAAAGCAATATTCGTCAATGCAATATCTTCCTCCAGATAAGGACCTTCACCGCACCACGCAGACAAACGCTGTCCCATAATGAAACTGTCGTCTGCTAGTTTTAATAAATAATTATATAATGGGTTCATTGTTTAGTAGATTTCAGATTTCAGACATTAGATTTCAGATTGACAATCAGTCTATTATCTGATATCTCACATCTTAAAATCTTTATTAATTACATATTTTTCACATCGTTTGGAATATCGTAGAACGTCGGGTGACGGTATAATTTGTCATCAGCCGGATCGAAAAAAGCTTCTTTGTCAATTCCTTCCGAAGTCACCATATATTTACTTGGAACTACCCAAACAGAAGTTCCTTCCTTTCTTCTTGTATAAACGTCTCTTGCGTTCTGCAAAGCCATTTCTGCTGTTGGTGCCTGTACTATTCCAACGTGTTTGTGAGATAATCCCGGTTTAGTCTGAATAAACACTTCCCACACATCTAAATTTGCCATAAATAAAATTAAATTTAACAATGTATCAATGTACCAGTTTACCAATGAAATGCTTCGACCAGCTCAGCATGACAATGATTGTTACATTTTTACATTGGTATATTGTTATATCGAAATTTTTTCTTGTTTCTCAGCAAAAGCAATCGCCGCTTCTTTTACCCAAAGGTTTTCCTGCTGTGCTTTTACTTTGGTCTGCAATCTCTTTTTGTTGCAAGGCCCGTTTCCTTTTAAGATTTCCATGAATTCACCCCAAGGAAGTTCCCCGAAATCGTAATGTTGTCTTTCCTCATTCCATTTCAGATCTTTATCAGGAACTGTCAATCCTAAAAATTCAGCCTGAGAAACCGTAACATCGATAAATCTCTGACGAAGACTGTCGTTACTTTCTCTTTTCACTCTGTAATTCATTGAGATTTTTGAGTTTGGCGAACTGTCGTCATTCGGACCAAACATCATCAAAGCCGGCCACCAGAAACGGTTTAACGAAGCCTGAGCCATTTCTTTCTGCTGCTTTGTACCACGACAAAGTGCCATTAAAATTTCATAGCCTTGTCTTTGGTGAAAAGATTCTTCTTTACAGATTTTCACCATCGCTCTGGAGTAAGGACCGTAAGAATTCCCCATCAACATAACTTGGTTCATAATCGCTGCACCATCAACTAACCAACCGATTGCACCGATATCTGCCCAGCTCAAAGTAGGATAATTAAAGATACTTGAATATTTTGCTTTTCCTTCCAGCATATCTTCATAGGTCGCATCTCTGTCTGCTCTGATCGTTCCGTTTCCTAACGTTTCGGTGGCAGAATACAGGTATAAACCGTGACCTGCTTCATCCTGAACTTTAGCCAAAAGCGCCATTTTTCTTCTCAATGAAGGTGCTCTTGAAACCCAGTTCGCTTCCGGCAACATCCCGACAATCTCAGAATGTGCGTGCTGTGAAATCTGACGAACCAATAATTTTCTGTAATCATCGGGCATTACATCTTTTGGTTCAACTTTATTTTCGTCGTGTACGTATTGTACGAATTTTTCTAAGTCCATTTTTTGTCTTTTTTGTAAAATGTAAAAAGTATTGATGTATTCATGAATACGTTTTACATTAAATCGTTAATACAATTTAAACATCATAATTTAGCATCACCACATTGGTCGTCGGATGACACTGGCAAGTCAGAACAAAACCTCTGGCTACTTCGTCTTCGGTCAATGCGAAATTTTTCTCCATGAAAACTTCTCCTTCGAGAACTTCCGCTTTACACGTACAACAAACTCCTCCTTTACAAGCGAAAGGTACGGGGAGATTGTCTTTCAATGCTTTATCTAAGATACTCTCTTTTTTTGAATTCAAATGGAACGAATATTCATCATCATCGATAATCACCGTTACCATACTTTCAATATTGGCAATTGCCTTAAATTCATCGCTCATTTCCGCAGAATCTTCTTCATCTGGAGCCGAGAAATATTCAAATAAAACCTGAATGGCAGGAACTTTCTTCTCTTTTTTCAAATAGTCAGAAATCCCTTTGATCATATCAGATGGTCCGCAAATAAAATAAGTAGCTTCTTTGATGTCGATGTCTGTATATCTTTCAAATAAATGTTCTAATTTTTCCGGAGAAATTCTTCCTTCAAAAATCGGGTCTGCGTGTTTTTCACGGCTTACCAGATAAACGACTTTCAGTCTTCCGTTGAACTGCTCTACTAATGCATCTATTTCAGCTTTTTTCATCACATGATTCATGCTTCTGTTGCTGTAGAAAAGATATGCGTTTGAGTTGGGCTCTTGGTAAAGACTTTCTTTTAAGTTAGAAAGAATCGGGCTGATTCCGCTTCCGGCAGCCAAACCAACATATGTTTTTGTGTTGGTCGGATGATAAGAAGTATTGAAACCGCCCATCGGAGGCATTACTTCCAGCAATTCATCCATATGAAGATGTTCATTGAAATATCCTGAAACTTTTCCGTTTTCTAAAAGCTTTACCAGAACTTCAAGCGTATTGCTTTTTTCGCTCGGCGCATTGCAGATAGAGTAAGAACGGCGTTCTTCATTACCGTTTACCATGAGTTTAAAGTTCAGATACTGCCCTTGTTTGAACCTGAATTTATCTTTCAGCTCCTCAGGAATTTCCAACGCTACATTTACAGCATCATTGGTATCTTTCTGAACTTTTACAGTTTTTAATTTATAAAATGAATTCATTTTTGATATGCTAAATAAAACTAACTAACACTTGTTAGGTACAAATGTAAAAATATTTTCTGTGATGACAAAATTTTTATAATTCTTTGATATTCTACGATTTTCCTATAAGACCGAAAAGTATTTTGTTCCTGATTTCATCTTTAATTTCAACGGTAGATTCTAC
The DNA here is from genome assembly GCF_979258685.1 of Chryseobacterium sp. AC405b. Taxonomy (NCBI): domain Bacteria; kingdom Pseudomonadati; phylum Bacteroidota; class Flavobacteriia; order Flavobacteriales; family Weeksellaceae; genus Chryseobacterium; species Chryseobacterium sp. AC405b. The sequence continues at coordinate 1,518,582 of NZ_OZ409877.1, read as the reverse complement.
ATTTCTTTTAAACCAGAAATAAGAGTTGTTTAAAGTATGAAGAATAAATCTTGTCGTAAAAGCAGGAGATTTCAATTCCCAGTTTTCAGCCTTATAGATTTCAATCAGCAATTTTTCGACCTCAAGCTGATAATTTTTTCTCATTTCGACAAATTCAGGTAGTCGGCCATCCAAATGTTTCCATTCATTGGAATAGATGTGGGTAACATCCCGGTTTTCAAGAACCACAGATAAATGTTTGTCGATAAATAAATTCAATTTTTCTGTAGCAGGAACATCGGTATTTTTGATTTCCTGAAGCTGCGCAAAAAATTCATGAGCGATTCCAAAGCAAATCCATTCCAGAATTTCTTCTTTTGAACGGATGTGTGCGTACAAAGAAGCAGCTTTGATATTCAGTCTTGTTGCCAAATCTCTTACAGAACTGCCCATATAACCTTTTTCTTTGAAAAGTTCTACCGCAACGTCTAAAATTTTCTTTTGTTTTTCTTTAAGCTCCATGATGTAATACAAAAGTAACTATTCTGATTTAAAATTTATTTCTGAAAATTGACAATATTCAAATGTCAAAATATCCCGTAAAAATTATGGAATAATCTCTTTTCGGAAAATTTGTCAATAAAAATAATCATTAAAATACAATATTCGGAAAATTTGTCTTAAAAATTTATAAATTCAATAATAGAATGCTTTTTGCGATCAGTTAACTGAATTAAATGATTAAATAGGATTTAAGGGCATCAGAATTTAGAAATTCGATTTAAAAATTAGCACTTATTAGACTCTTATGGTCTGAAATCTGATGTCTGAAATCTTATATGACAACAAAACCAAAATATACACGATATGAACTTAAATCAATATACCGTAAAATCACAGGAAGCCATCCAGGCCGCTCAGCAAGTAGCAATGGAATTTGGTAACCAGCAAATAGAACCTCAACATCTTTTGGAAGGAATTTTTCAAATAGATGAAAATATATCGCCTTTCCTGCTAAAAAAATCTGAAGCAGACGCTAATTTGGTAAGAGAGCGAAACCGTGAAAATCTTGCAAAACTGCCAAAAGTACAGGGTGGAAATATTTACCTTTCACAATCTGCCAGCAAAGTTTTGCTTGATGCACCCAACATCGCCAAAAAAATGGGAGATGAATTCGTGACGATCGAACATTTATGGCTTTCATTATTAGAAACGAATTCCGAAGTTTCTAAGACACTCAAAGATTTGGGCGTAACCAAAAGTCTTTTGGAAGGCGGAATTAAAGAATTAAGAAAAGGAAGTACTGCGAATTCTGCAAGCTCAGAAGAAACGTATCAATCCTTAAAAAAATACGCAAAAAACTTCAACGAACTCGCTGCGGAAGGAAAACTTGATCCCGTCATCGGTCGTGACGAAGAAATCAGAAGAGTTTTGCAGATTCTTTCCAGAAGAACTAAAAATAATCCGATTCTGATTGGTGAACCCGGAGTGGGTAAAACTGCCATTGCTGAAGGAATTGCGCACAGAATTATTTCCGGAGACATTCCTGAAAACTTACAGGATAAAACCTTGTATTCCTTAGATATGGGAGCTTTGATCGCCGGAGCAAAATACAAAGGTGAATTTGAAGAACGCTTGAAATCTGTGATCAACGAGGTCACAAAGTCGAACGGACAAATTATTCTTTTCATCGATGAAATCCATACTTTGGTAGGAGCCGGAGGTGGCGAAGGTGCAATGGATGCCGCCAATATTCTGAAGCCCGCTTTGGCAAGAGGAGAACTAAGAGCGATCGGAGCCACAACTTTAAATGAATATCAAAAATATTTTGAAAAAGATAAAGCATTAGAAAGACGTTTCCAGAAAGTAATGGTGGAAGAACCTGATACGGAATCTGCCATCTCCATTCTTCGTGGGATTAAAGATAAATATGAAGCACACCATAAAGTAAGAATCAAAGATGAAGCAATTATTGCTGCGGTAGAAATGTCTCAACGATATATTTCAGACCGATTTTTACCGGATAAAGCGATTGATCTGATTGATGAAGCTTCGGCAAAATTGAGAATGGAAATCAATTCGAAACCTGAAGAACTCGATGTTCTCGACAGAAAACTGATGCAGATGGAAATTGAATTGGCAGCCATCTCAAGAGAAGGAAATCAGACGAAAATTGACCATTTGAAAGAAGATATTTCGAAAATTTCTGAACAAAGAAATGAGATAAATGCAAAATGGCTGAAAGAAAAACAAAAATCTGAGGATCTTACATCCATTAAAAAAGATATTGAATCTCTGAAGCTGGAAGCCGAAAGAGCTTCAAGAGCAGGAGATTATGCAAAAGTTGCTGAAATACAGTATGGGAAAATCAAGGAAAAAGAAGATGCTTTGCAAAAACTCGAGCTGGAAATGCAAAACCATCAAAATGAATTGATTAAAGAAGAAGTGACCTCGGAAAACATCTCTGAAGTGATCGGAAAATGGACAGGAATTCCTGTAACCAAATTACTACAGTCTGAAAGAGAAAAATTATTACATCTGGAAACCGAACTTCATCACAGAGTTGTAGGTCAGGAAGAAGCAATCCAGGCGGTTGCAGATGCGATCAGAAGAAACAGAGCAGGATTGAGCGATGAGAAAAAACCAATCGGAAGTTTCTTGTTTTTAGGAACAACCGGTGTCGGTAAAACTGAGCTCGCAAAAGCTTTAGCAGAATTCCTTTTCGACGACGAAAACAATATGACGAGAATTGATATGAGTGAATATCAGGAAAGACACAGCGTGTCCAGGCTTGTTGGTGCGCCTCCGGGATATGTGGGTTACGATGAGGGTGGGCAATTAACGGAAGCAGTGAGAAGAAGACCTTACTCAGTCGTGCTTTTAGATGAAATCGAAAAAGCGCATCCTGATGTTTTTAACACGCTGCTGCAGGTTTTGGATGACGGAAGATTAACAGACAATAAAGGCAGAGTGGTAAATTTTAAAAACACGATTATCATTATGACTTCGAATCTCGGTTCGCACATCATTCAGGAGAATTTTGAAGATATTACTGAGGAAAATCAAGATGAAATTGTTGACAAAACTAAAATTGAAGTTTTCGATTTATTAAAACAAACTTTGCGTCCAGAATTTCTGAACAGAATTGATGAAACAGTATTGTTCCAGCCTTTAAGAAAAAAAGAAATCGGAAAAATCGTTCAGTATCAGTTGAGAGGTTTCAATGATTTGTTGTTAAAACGAAACATCATTATGACCGCGACACAGGATGCTTTGGATTATCTGACCAATAAAGGTTACGACCCAAGCTTTGGAGCAAGACCTTTGAAAAGAGTAATTCAGCAGGAAGTTTTAAATAAATTATCAAGAGAAATCCTTGCAGGAACCGTGAATGACGGCGACAGAATCACTTTAGATTATTTTGAGGAAACAGGTTTGGTTTTCAGACCATTAGACAAATAAAAGAGTAGTTTTTTTTCATATATATTATTTTTAAAGAAATAACCGCAAACTAAAATTTGTGGTTATTTTATTTTAAAAGTACCGTAAAATCACGGAATTTTAAGCTTAGAAAAAAAACATATCCTATTTTTCTTTAATTTGCAGTGAAATTTAGAACTAATACTATGGAAAACAAAACTGAAACAACAGAAAAAAAGAGACTTAGTGCTGCGAATTTGATGCCTACAGAAATAATTCAAACCCAGGTTGACAATTATCGTAATAACCAGCTTTTGACAATCAATGAAAACATGAGAATAGATGATGCGCATTCGATCTGGTTTGATCTGGTTACTATGAAAAAATTTATTGCAGATATTGAAGAAGAAGCGACTAATGTAGATTCTGCAGTAAAAACTGAAGATTTAGGCATCCGTTTTTATTATGCAGCATATCCTGAACAACCTGCAGAACCAATTCCTGAAGATTATGCTAGAAGACACACTCTCATTATGGTTCCTACAAAAAGGCAGGACGATCTCAACTATGACTTTAATCCTTATCAAGAAATCGGTCAGGCATTGGCAATGACTTTAGAAGTTTCAGGAAGAGCGGTTGCTCAGAATCATGGGGCACTTATTCCTCCGGGAACCTCTATTGTAGAGTCATACTAATGAACGACCTCCAATTATTGCTGCAGGATTCGATGATTTTCACTGAAGGTTTTGCAGCATTTATTGCTGTTTTTATGACTTTCAAAAAAAGCAAGAAAACGATTTATCGTTATTTTGCGGGTTATCTCGTATTTATTTTTTGCTGTGAAATGCTTGGAAAATTCGGTGCAGAATACAGTCCGTTTCCTATAAATTTAGTTTTTAATTATTTTGTGATCCCATTAGAATTCATATTTTTCTTTTGGCTTTATGCTTATGTTTCTTTACAGAAAAAGGTTTTGTTTTGGTGTTTTACAGCTTTATTTTTATTAGCTTATATACCCAATGAACTTTATTTTTTGAAAAATAAATATATCTTTTCTTTCAATTATACTTTTGGGAGCGTACTGTTGATGTTTTTAGTTGTTATGGAATATTATAAGCAGATTAATTCAGATCATATCCTGGAATTTGCTAAAAATCCTATGTTTTACACCAACCTCGGAGTAACATTATTTTATATTGGGACTCTTCCATATTGGACGTTTTATCTTCAAATCTTCGAACACAGACAAATCTGGAATATATATACTTTATATTTCCAAACTTCGGCGATTATTATGTATCTTATGTTCGCAAGTTCTTTTATATGGGGAAAACAGAATTATTCTTAACCATTTTTTTATTCAATATTTTCTTTGTCTTTTTTATTGTTGCCGTAATGGTTTATATAAAAAAATACAAACAGAGAAAAGTAGAATATTTAAGTGAAATTCAAATCAAAAACGAAATTCATCAGAGAGAACTTTTAGCCACACAATTAGAAATTCAACAGTCTACAATGCAGCAAATAGGTCGTGAGCTTCATGATAATATTGGTCAGAAACTCACTTTGGTAAGTCTTTACACTCAACAGCTTTTGTACGAAAACAAAGTTCCTGAAGTGGTTGAGAGAATAGATCAGGTTTCACAAATCATTAATCAGTCACTTCAGGATTTACGAAATCTATCTAAAACTCTTACAGATGACAATATCAACCAGAAAGAAATTGTAGCTTTAATTGAAGAAGAAGTTGAGACCACCAATACCATTAAAAAATGCATCATAAGTTTTGAACACAATTTTGAGGATTTAGATTTAGATTTCATGCACAAAAATGTTTTACTCAGAATTACGCAGGAGTTTATTCAGAACAGCATTAAACATTCACAATGCAAAAATATTTTCATTCATCTGAATACTTCTGAAACCAATTTATGGGAACTTATTATCAAAGATGATGGGGTTGGCTTCGATGCCTCTACAAACCTCAGCAATGGAATTGGGCTAACAAATATGAGAAACCGCGCTAAGATCATCGGAGCCGAATTTAGTCTCGAAAGTAAAAAAGATTCAGGAACCACACTCAGCATATCTTTTAAAAAACAATCATGAAAACAACCATAATTATTGTAGATGATCACCTCCTGATTGCAAAAGCATTAGAAGGAATCATCAATAATTTCAAAGATTTTACAGTAATAAATGTAGCAGAAAACGGCCAGGATCTTATTGATAAGTTTGAGAATAACTGCAAGATTCCGGATATTATTCTGATGGACATCAGTATGCCCGTAATGGATGGTTTTGAAACTGTAATTTGGCTTAAAAATAATCATCCGGACATTAAAGTGATGGCATTAAGTATGCAGGGTGATGAACAAAGTCTCATCAAAATGATAAAAAACGGAGCCAAAGGGTATTTATTAAAAAATACGCATCCTAAAGATCTTGAAGAGGCTCTTATCAAAATAAAGGATAATGGTTTTTTCTACCCGGAATGGGCTTCAAAAATTATATTTAATGTAAATGACGAAAAAAATAATGAAAAAGCAGTGCGGATTTCCACCCGAGAAAAAGAATTTCTCAAATACACCGTAACTGAGCTCAGTTATAAACAAATTTCCGATATAATGTGCTGCAGCCCTAGAACAGTAGAAAGTTATAGAGATCAGCTTTGTGAAAAATTAAAACTGAAAACAAGAGTAGGTTTGGCGATTTTTGCGCTAAAAAACGGTTTTGCAGAATCTTAATTCTCAAATCTTTATAAGTAAGATTTTAATATTTAATAATCTGGAATTTTTTAAACAAAAGAAGGAACTTTTCAGCTCCTTCTTTTTGAATATAATTTTGAAAAAAATATCTTAACTTATTGTATACTCACCAATTCTACATCAAAGATGATCGTAGCACCTGCGGGAATTGCCGCTCCGGCTCCGCCATCTCCGTAAGCCAAATCTGAAGGAATGTAAAATCTGTATTTAGATCCTTTGCTCATGAGTTGGATACCTTCTGTCCATCCTTTTATGACAGCGCCAAGATTAATATCCATTGGTGCGCCTCCATTTTTATCGGTAGAGTCAAAAACAGTTCCATCAAGCAGTTTTCCGGTATATTTTACCTGTACAACATCTGATGCTTTTGGTTTCGTTGTACCATCACCTTCCTGTAAAACCTCGTACTGTAAACCGGAAGCCGTAGTTTTCACTTTAGGATTGCTTTTATTTTTGGCAAGAAAATCCTGACCTTTTTTCTTGTTTTCAGTTGCCTGTATTAATGCTGAAGAATGTTTCTTTTCATTTTGCTTTTGCATAAATTCCTGCATAAAGGTATCCATCTCTTCTGCAGGCAACAGCTTTTTTTTGCCTTCCATTTCCTCTTTGATAGCCTGAGCCAAAAGGTCTGCATCTACTTTGAAACCTTCCTGCTTCATATTTTGTGCAATATTAAGACCTATATAATAAGAAGCTTTTTGGTCATCGGTATATTTGCTGTCTCCCTGTGTATCATCTTTCTTGTCACACGAAACACTAAATGCTGCTATACAAAATAATGCAATAATCTGTTTTTTCATTGATAATTTTTATTGTTGATCAGTAATTAATTAATGGCTGCAAATCTATCATTAATTATAGAAATTTTCTTATTACAAAAAAGTTTTTCTACCATTAATTTTTCAATTGATGATCATCTGAATTCATATGATTACATTATTTTAAAACTGCAAATCTACCAATACCGGGAAATGATCTGAAGGATACAACAGATTTTCTCTTCTGTCGTTGATATGTCTGTGAGATTTTATTTTAAAACCTTTCACAAAAATATAATCGATTCGGTTTTGCGGGATTTCAGTTACATTAAAAGCGGTAAAAGTCCCTACCGGACCATAATGTTTCTTTTCTGAATTGTAAAAAGTATCTTCCAGGTTTTGCGAAAGAATTTTAACAGGTTCCGAATCTTCCGTTAAATTAAAATCACCAGTCAACACCAACGGTAAGTTTTTTGGATTCAGTTCCTTAGATTTCTTCAAAATTAATTCTGAAGATTTGACTCTTGCGACATTTCCTACATGATCAAAATGGATGTTCATTGCCAAAAATTCTTTCTGAGATTCTTTATCTTTAAAAACAGCGTAGGTACAAATTCTGTTCAAAGCCGCATCCCAGCCTTTAGATGGTTTTTCGGGAGTTTCAGATAGCCAGAATGTTCCGGATTTAATAATCTGAAGTCTTTTCGTATCATAAAATATTGCAGAAAACTCGCCTTTTTCTTTTCCGTCATCTCTTCCGACTCCTACATAATCGTAGTTTTTTAGACTCATTTTAATATCTTTCATCTGCTCAGGAAGCGCTTCCTGCACACCAAAAAAATCCGGATGATAATAGGTCAGCAGATCTGCAACATCTTTTTTTCTGTTGGGCCACGCATTTTCTTTGTCGGAGTCAACATTCAGCCTGATATTGAAACTCATTACTTTTACTTTTACATCCTGAGAAAAGCCTACTGCAAAAAACATCAGTAAAACGATTGAAAATCTGAAATTCATTATGGTCTTTATTTAAATTGAAAACAAAAATAAAACTTCTCTTGTACAGAAAAGCCTTATTGTGATGATTAAATTGTTAAATTATCTTTTTCCTCTTCAATGCCTGAACAAAATTTTTCAAATTCTTTCTCTGAAATTGTCTTATCGCTCTGAAATTTTACGATTCCCAGGATCTTGTAATGTTCCAGAAATTTATTTTTTTTCTCTTTAAGAATCTTTTTAAATTCTTCAATATTCACATTTTCTTTAAGAACAGCAAGGTAAATTTTCATGATTAAACTATTTGAATTAAACCATTCCCAATATCTCTGTACTTCAAACCTTCGATTGGTTTTGCCTGTGTTTCTATCATTTCCCAAATTTCTTTTGCTGTTTTATCCGGAAACTGCTCCATATACAAAGCTGCAAGTCCGGAGACGTGTGGTGTTGCCATACTGGTTCCGCTTAAGGCAAGATAATTATTTTTATTCTTTGCATTTTTGGGATAACTGCTAAAAACATCTACTCCCGGAGCGCAAACATTGATATTTCCTCCCGTGGTAGGATTTAAACCGGCATTAGAAAAACCTGCAACCCGCATTTGTCCGTCGATGGCAGCAACAGCTAGGATTGAAAGAGAATTAGCCGGCGCAGAAACAGGTTTTGGGAGAGAAGGTCGGTTGCTGTCGTTTCCTGCTGCTGCAATGATGAGACAATTGTTTTCTAATGCTCTCATTCCCACAGTTTCAAAAAGTACGGAAGGCTTTTCATTTAAACCTACAGGAGCTGCAAGTGAAAGCGACAAAACTCTGAACTGCTTGGTAATTGCCCAGTCGATAGCGTCAATAACGCTGCTTGTTGTTCCTTTTCCTTTATTGGAAAGCACTTTGGCTATTTTCAGGTTGCAGTCCTTCGCAATTCCGTAGCGTTTGCCTGTATCGGCTCTCAGATTTCCGGCAGCAACACCGGCGCAGTGCGTTCCATGACCGTTGGGATCTTTGTTCCATTCTTCTCCTTCGATGAAGGATTTACCTTCAATTTCCCGGGCAGAAAAATCGGGATGGGTCATTTCTAAACCTGTATCTAAAATGCAAACATTAATTCCTTTACCTGTAAAAATTGTTTTCTCTATTCCTACCGCTTTCAGCCCCCATTCCATTTCCATAAAATTCTTTGGCGGAATGGGTTTATTGTTGAGGTATTTTTCGAGCTCCGAAATTTTAACTGAAAGTTCTGTGGTTTGTTGTTTTAATTCAGCTATGATTTTCATCTCATCTGCAGGAAAAAACTCACGCTCTTTTTCGAAATAGACGATAGGATTTGTATCATCATTCACTGCTTTTTTCAGCTGATCTTCATCCATATTTTCTACCACTACTACTCCCAGATTTTTATACAAAACTCCGTTATCATGATCAATCACCTGAAAAGAGCGGTTTTCTTTTGAAAGAAGTTCTGAAGAGGTGATGCTTACCTGAAGCTCTTTTTCTACTTTTCTGAGCGATGTTTTTTCCTGATTTCTGAGCAGGACGAAGTATTTTTCTTTTTTCATGGCTGGTTTTTTTATGCAATTTTGGTACATATTTTTTCGATAATCAAATAGATATCTTCTGCTAAAAGTGTAAGTCTCAGTTTTTTGTTGAGCCCTGCAATAGTTAAATTCTGTGGAAGAAGCTGATTCCAAAAAGCTTCAATTTTTGCGACTGAATTCAGATCTTGTATTTTTGCATCATCTAAAATTCCGTTTTGGTACATGGAGATGATTAATCCTGAAAGTAGTTCTTCCGATTCGTCTAGTTTTCTTTGTTCTTTAGAAAGTAAACCGGTCAGAAAACCATGAATATTTTCAATTCCGTTAAAAGAAAATCCATACACAAGATCTCTCTTTCCAAAATTTACTTTTTCCATTTTCACGGGATTAAAACCACGCTTGACAGTGGAAATCATACTCATTATTTTTAAAACTTCAGATTCGTATGTGGTATTTCCTTTTGCTTTAAAATATTCTAAAAGATCACGAAGAAAAGTATCGAAACCGGCATCAAAATCAAAAGATTTAGAGAGGTACAACTCCTGAACTTTATTGAGTTGATCTAAATGAAACTCTAAAGTCTGCGTGCTGTGGTGTATGAGCTCTTGCATTACTCAAAAGTTATTTGTTCGACCTCGTTACCGTCTTTATCTTTGTAAGACATTATTCGTATACCTTCAGCTTCCATAGACACTTGCAGATTGATGAAAAGTTTGTCTTTGTCTTCTGCTGCTGTCGTGTTAGGATCGATGTAGATATTGTTGAGCTTAGCATTCACCAATGTATATTTATTCACCAAAATGTTCGAAAAAATGTCTTTCAGCTCATTGACTTCTTCATCTGTCGTTCCATCCTGCGGTCTGAAAACACCTGTATTCAAAGTCTGTATTTTAGATTTTAGATCAATTTTTATAATTTCTGTCGTAGGAAGTTTGCCAAATTTCTGGTCGTGAGATTCGAGCTTTTTAAAAAGAGTTTTAAAATCGTCATTCTGAATCTGCTTTTTTGTGATCTCAGAAATATTGAGTTTTTTTTCCCGGTTTACAAGTCGTATTCTTTCGTTAACCTCGCCGATAAGCTGATCTTCGTTAAGTTTAAAATTATATTTAGCATCAGAATCAATGTCGGTTATTTTCAGAGGAATATCCATTTTCACACTGGGCAAAGCATATCTTGGTGCCGTAAAAAATTTGAGGTAAGGATGTTTTGCGTATTCTTTTGCGATCGCAACAGCATTTTCGTCAGCCTTTTTACGAGCCTGAATTATCTCGTTGTTGAGATAATCCAGGTAATCTGATAATTTGATCATGATCGTAAAATTTGAAATTACTGGGCGAGTATTCCCAAAACTTTTTCAAGTCCAGCAGGCATTTCGTCATTCGTGGCTCTTACCTTCACTCCCAGAGAATATTCTTTTTCTACTTTGATTCCTGTGCTTGAAGATCTTTTATAAGACACATCTACACTCAGTTTCACAGGGCCCCATCCACCGGAAGCTCCTACTTTTAAACCAAATTCGTCACTCACATTTTTAGTGTATGTGGAATTTAATTTAACATTGAAATCAACTTCGCAAGATTCTATTCTGAAGCTTGGAACATTCAGCAGAGCGATGAACGGAACAGAAAGTTCTACATCAGTAGGAATCATTGGTTCTTCATTCGGCGTTTCTGTTTCATTGATATAATCGGGATTTGGCGCATTTTTTTTGTATTTAAAATCTGCCATTCTCAATTTTTTTGCACTTGCAGGATCATTAGGATCGGAAAGTTCAAAACCAACTTCATTGATAAAGCTTACAGTCGCAATTGAAGCATTTGACTGTGCTTTTACACAGGCATCCAAAGGACCACCGATGATGGTTGCGAAATCTATACTGCCCAATTCTGCTGCAAAATCTGCATTTGCGGCATCCGAAGTTTTAAAAATATTTTCATCTGCAGCCATCTTCAAAGAAATCATTTTAAGAACTTCTGAAGATGCGTTGGCTAAAGATTTTTCCCACTTTTCATCATAGCCATTTTTAAACTGATCTACAATTGAAAGAATCTCTTTTAACGAAAGATTTTTAAGTTCTGAAACTTCCACTCCTGAAATTTTTTCATAAACACCTGGAGTAAGAACTTTTTCTACTCCTGATAAAAGATCAATTAATTCATTTTTTGATTTTTTGGCGTGATTAGATTCTAACGCCGCTTTTAATGTTTCCATTTTGGTTTTGTTTTTAGGTTAATACTAATTTGTAGTACAAATCTAAATCACTAAATATGAAAACATTACAGGACTTTCACCTAAAAGTAAAGGGTGAAAACACCTTAAATAAAAAATGCAGAATATCCTGATTGGAAATCTGCATTTTTATGAATTAAACGAAATAAATTTAATTCGATTTTTTAGCTTTAATCATTGCTTCAAGCATATCCCACATTTCCTGCGGTACGTCTTCGAGCATATTAAATTCTCCTGCGCCCTGCAACCATTCTCCACCATCAATTGTCACTACTTCACCATTCATGTACGCTGAATAATCTGAGACAAGATAAGCAGCAAGATTGGCCAGTTCCTGATGTTCTCCTACTCTTCTCAAAGGAACTTTTTTTCTCATATCAAATTTTTCCTGCAAATCTCCCGGCAGCAATCTGTCCCACGCTCCTTTTGTAGGAAACGGTCCCGGCGCAATGGCATTAAAACGGATTCCGTATTTTGCCCATTCAACGGCTAGAGATCTTGTCATTGCCAGAACACCTGCTTTTGCACAAGCTGACGGAACAACGTAGGCAGAACCTGTCCAGGCATAAGTGGTGACGATATTTAAAACCGTCCCGGGTGTTTTAGAATCAATCCAGTGTTTTCCAATGGAAAGTGTGCAGTTTTTTGTCCCTTTTAAAACGATATCTAAAATGGAATCAAAAGCAGAATGCGTCAGTCTTTCGGTTGGAGAGATGAAATTGCCGGCTGCGTTATTCAATAAAATATCAATTCTACCGAATTCTTTCAGAGTCGCTTCTTTCATGGCTTCTACCTCATCCCAATTTCTAACATCGCAAGAAACACACAGAACTTTTCCGCCGGTTGCATCTTCCAGTTCTTTTGCTGTGGCTTGCAATTTTTCTAAATTTCTCGAAGTAATGACTACTTTTGCCCCTAATTCTAAGAAATATTTGGTCATCGCTTTTCCGAGACCGCTTCCGCCACCTGTAACGATGGCTACTTTATCTTTGAGAGCACCCTCACGCAACATGGGTTGTGTATAAAGATTCATAAATTTTATTTTTCTTAAAAATAATAAATATAAACCTGTTGCAGCCTAAAATCTGTCGATAAATGATGTTATAAATAATTGTTCTTTATAGCGATCTCAGAAAAAAGGTATATGATACCGTTCTTATATAAAAAAACAGCTGATCAATACGATCAGCTGTTGATTATATTTTTTTAATTCTTATGAAGCAGTAACCACACCTTTAAAAGAAAGCGTTTTTGGTGTTTTGTTGTCACTTGTAGTAACATTTACTGTTTTCACAAATGCACCTGGACTTGCAGCATTATAGCTTGCTTCTACAAAGCCTTTTTTTCCCGGTTGAATTGGCGTTTTTGTGTAATTGGCCGTTGTACATCCACAAGATGGTGCAACGTTTTCGATAATAATTGGTTTTGAAGAGGTATTTGTGAACTCAAATCTGATTAACTTTGGTTTTCCCTGAGGAATATTTCCTACGTTGATAGATTCTGATTTCCATTTGATGGCTTCGGCAACTGCTTTTACTAAAGAAGTACCTTCAATAGGAAGTACATTTGCATAAAATGGTGAAAATGCCATAACTGCAAGTAATGCTGTAATTTTTAAATTTTTCATAAGTATAAATTTTGAATAGTTAATAAAGAAACCTATAATTGTATTTCAATAGAGCAAATGTATTGATGATTTTGATGAGAAGTTGTTAACCATTCTCAAAGATTTGTTAACAAGTTGTTAATGATAAAAGATTAATAAATATTTTTGGATAATATTGCTTCTGAAAATGGAAATAAAAAAGCTCAATATCATTATAAGTCTCGGGTTTGTCGCTATTGTCGGAATTCTTACGGCTCAGCTTCTGTGGGCAAAACAGGCCTATAATCTTGAGGATAAAAAATTTAACCAAAAAGTAAATATCGCTTTACTGCAAGTTGCTGAAAAATTATCTGTAGGGAAAACCTCTTTCACAGAAAACCCTGTACAGAATATTGCCAACGACTATTATGTGGTCAACACCAATAATGAATTTCATCCTTCCATTCTTGAATATTATCTAAAAACAGAATTCACGCGTCTTCATATAGAAACAGACTACGTATACGCAATGTATAATTGCCAAAGTGATAAAATGGTGTACGGAAAATATATTTCAGTTGATGATGAAAACCTAAAAAATCAGTTCATAGAATTTCCGAAACATAAAAATCTGGTGTATTATTTCTCGATACGCTTTCCCGATAAAACCACTTACCTGATCAGTTCACTAAGGTTTTGGTACCTGCTTACACTGGCATTGATTATTATTCTTCTGGTCTATGTTTATTCAATTTATACCATTATTCAGCAAAAAAAGTTCTCAGAACTGCAGCGTGATTTTATCAATAATATGACTCATGAGTTTAAAACTCCGTTGTCATCAATTCTTTTGGCTACTGAAGCTCTTAACAAACAACAGATTATCAAAGAAAATTCCAAGCTTCAAACCTACACTTCAATTATTATCAACCAAAGCAATAAGCTTAACAATCATATTGAAAAAATACTGAATATTGCTAAAAATGATGCTTCCGGATTGTCTTTAAAAACTCAAAAAATCATGTTGTTGCCTTTTATTCAGGAAATTGCTGAGACTATGAAGCAGAAAAATGAAAATCTTACGATTCATGTAGATGTAGAAAATAATATTTCGGTGATGGCAGATGAGTTTCACTTCACCAATATCATTTACAACATTTTAGATAATTCTATTAAATATTGTGAAACCAAACCGGATATTACAATTTCAGCCAAAAAAGATTCAAAAGGTTTATATTTAAAGTTTAAAGACAACGGAATAGGAATTCCCAGTAAAAATATCCCTCATATTTTTGATAAATTCTACCGGGTGAATACTGAGAAGAATAACGAAATCAATGGTTTCGGACTTGGTTTATTTTATGTAAAAAAAATCGTTCAGCAACATCGCTGGAAAATTTCTGTTGAGAATAATGCAGATCAGGGAATTACCACGACACTGCTTTTACCCTATTGAAATACTGCTTAATAAATGGAAAAACCTAAAATTTTGTATGCAGAAGATGACCAGACAATTGCTTTTCTGATCCAGGACAGTCTGGAAACTCATTATCATATTGATTATCATGCAAATGGAAAGTCTGCTTTACATGCATTTGACTGCAAAGATTATGATATTTGTCTGCTCGATATCATGATGCCCGAAGTAGACGGTTTTGAGGTGGCAAAACATATTCGAGCTCACAATTCAGAGATTCCCATTATTTTTATTTCTGCTAAAACTTTAAAAGAAGACAGAATCAAAGGACTCAAAATTGGTGCTGATGATTATTTGGTGAAACCTTTCAGTATTGAAGAATTGATTTTAAAAATCGAAATTTTCTTAAAACGTACAAGAAAAACAGAAACATCTGTCATTACCTATCAAGTCGGAAAATATCAATTCGACCCGAAAAACTACACTCTGCAGGAAGAAAATAACATCATTGCTCTTACCCAAAGAGAATCTGAATTGCTTTTATATTTTATCAGACACAAAAATTCTGTTTTAAAAAGACAAGATATTTTAAAAGCCATTTGGGGAGATGATGATTATTTCATGGGACGAAGTCTGGATGTTTTCATTTCAAGACTACGCAAAGTTTTTCATAATGAGGATAATATCACCATAGAAAATCTTCACGGAATTGGTTTTCGTTTTTCTGAAAAATAATTAAAACCGAAAAAATACCATCCGTAATTCGCATACAACATTCATCGTTTTGCATACATCCGAATCTTTATTTCTGTTCAACTTTGTTCTATTAAAATTAATATTTAAAATATGAACAAAGTAAAATTAGGAAATCAGGGTTTAATCATTCCAAATATCGGTTTAGGCTGTATGGGAATGACCAGTTTTGGTGATAGTGACATCTATGGAAAGGCAGATGAAAAAGAAGCCATCGCAACCATTCACCGTTCATTAGAATTGGGAGGCAACTTTCTTGATACGGCAGATTTGTACGGCCCTTTTACAAACGAAAGGCTCGTTGCCAAAGCTATTGAAGGGAATCGTGACCAGTACATCATTGCAACAAAATTCGGTTGGGAAATTGATGACAGCGATCAGATAACATGGGCGATCAATGGAAAGAAAGAGTATGTAAAAAAATCAGTAGAACGTTCGCTCAAGAACCTGAAGACAGACTACATTGATCTTTATTACATGCACCGTCTCGACAAAAATACTCCGATCGAAGAAACGGTAGAAGCGATGAGCGAATTGGTAAAAGAAGGAAAAATTGGATATATTGGTTTGTCTGAAGTTTCATCTGAAACGGTTAAAAGAGCACACGCTATTCATCCGATTACTGCAGTACAAAGTGAATTTTCTCTTTTTGAGAGAACTGTAGAAGAAAAAGGGGTCATCAAAACATTAAACGAGTTGGGAATAGGTTTTGTTGCATATTCACCACTGGGAAGAGGGTTTTTATCCGGACAGATCCGTTCGATTAATGACATCCCGGAAAATGACTTCAGAAGAGGAATTCCACGTTTTCAGGAACAGTATTTTCATAAAAACATTGAATTGGTGGAAGCTATTGACAATCTTGCCAAGGAAAAGGATATTACCTCTTCTCAATTAGCATTAGCCTGGATCATCAGCAAAGGAATTGTACCGATTCCGGGAACCAAACGCACAAAATATGTGGAGCAGAATATTGAAGCTGGTAAAATAGAACTGACAGAAAACGAACTTACAAAACTGGATAGTATTGTACCTTTAGGAACCGATACCGGAGCGCCTTACGATGAATTTAGTATGGGACTTTTGGATTATTAAATTTAAATTTGCATTAAATGAATACAATTCCGTCCATTTCAGCTTTCCACAGATTATTATCTTTGTCAGAACCGAAACATCCGTTGGTAAGCGTCATCAATTTATCCGAAAGTAATTTCATAGAAGATGAGGTCTGGAAAGGTTTCACCAACAGATTTTATTGTGTTGCCCTGAAAAGAGAAGCAACGGGAAAGATGAAATACGGACAGCAACATTATGATTATGATAAAGGTGTTCTGAGTTTTACAGCTCCCAATCAGGTGCAGTATCTGGATTTGGAAACCATGGATTGCGACAATAATGGTTATCTTTTGATTTTTCACGAAGATTTTCTGCTGAAGCATCCGTTGGCAAAAACAATCTCCTCTTATGGGTTTTTCTCTTATGCAGTGAATGAAGCTTTGCATTTATCTGAAGATGAGGAAAATGACCTGATCGAAATCCTTCATAAAATTGATAAAGAAAGTCAGCATATTGACCGACATACACAGGAAATTATTTTATCCCAAATAGATCTTCTGCTGAATTATTCTCATCGTTTTTATGAGCGCCAATTTATCACGAGAAAAAACAACAACCATCAGTTGCTGGTAAAATTCGAAAGGTTTCTGAACGACTATTTTGATGAGAAAACTGCAGAAAGAGGACTTTTGACTGTTCATCAGATTGCTGAAGCGATGAATCTTTCACCCAATTATTTAAGTGACCTTTTGCGGGTTCACACGGGACAAAACTCTCAGCAACACATTCACGAAAAGCTGATCAGCAAGGCAAAAGAAAAACTGTCGACCACAGAACTTTCTGTAAGCGAAATTGCTTACGAATTGGGATTTGAACATTCGCAGTCTTTCAGTACGCTTTTCAAGAAGAAAACCAATATGTCGCCTTTGGAATTTAGGCAGTCTCTTAATTAACATAAAAAAACGACTGCATTTTAGCAGTCGTTTTTGTTTATTTCTGAACTTCAAAAAGCAATCGCTCTCCGAATTTTTCTTCATTGATTTTTCCGTTATCATACACCAGATTTCCGTTGACAAAAGTGTGGGTCACTTTAGAATGGAATTCGGTTCCTTCAAGCGGGCTCCAGCCACATTTGTAAAGAATATTTTCTTTAGCAACCGTCCAGTTTTCATTTAAATCTACCAAAACCAAATCTGCTTTATACCCTTCTCTTATAAAACCTCTTTTCTCCACTCTGAAAAGAATGGCAGGATTGTGAGCCATTTTTTCAACAATTTTTTCAAGTGAAATTTTCCCGTTGATATAATTTTCAAGCATTACGTTCAGAGAATGTTGAACCAAAGGCGCACCGGAAGGACATTTTGTGTAAACATTCTGCTTTTCTTCCCATGTGTGTGGCGCATGATCTGTTGCAATTACATCAATTCTGTTATCCAGCAAAGCTTCCCAAAGTGCATCTTTATCTTTTTGAGTTTTTACCGCAGGATTCCATTTGATAAGTCCGCCTTTAGTATCGTAATCTTCATTCGTGAAAGTCAGGTGATGAACACAAACTTCTGCCGTAATTTTTTTATCTTTTAAAGGAATATCATTTCTAAAAAGTTCCATTTCTTTCGCTGTAGAAAGATGGAAAACGTGAAGTCTTGCACCTGTTTTTTCGGCTAATTCAACCGCCTTTGAAGAAGATTTGTAACAAGCTTCTTCACTTCTGATCAAATGGTGAAATTTTACAGGAATATCTTCACCATATTCATCCAGATATTTTTGGGTATTTGCTTTAATCGTTGCTTCATCTTCACAATGAACGGCGATCAGCATTTTTGTATTGCTAAAAATATTTTCCAGCGTTTCCGGGTTATCAACCAACATATTTCCTGTGGAAGAACCTAGAAACAATTTAATTCCCGGAACATTTCTTGGGTTTGTTTTTAAAACTTCCTCCAGATTATCATTCGTTCCACCCATCATAAAGCCATAATTGGCGTAAGCTTTCTGAGAACCAATTTCGTATTTATCAGCCAATAATTCCTGCGTTACAGCATTCGGAACAGTGTTTGGCTGGTCGATGAAACTTGTAATTCCGCCAGCAATTGCAGCTTTAGATTCGGTTTCAATATCACCTTTCTGCGTCAATCCAGGTTCACGGAAATGCACCTGATCATCAATAATTCCCGGCAAAAGATATTTTCCTGAAGCATCGATAATCTGATCCGCTTCGTCAGAAATAAGAGAATCAATTTTGGCAATTAAATCATTTTCAATAAGAATATCATTTTCAATAATTTTTCCTTCATTGACGATTTTTGCATTTTTTATAAGGGTTTTCATGTATTTATTTTAGATGTGGAAATTTATATTGCACAAATTTAATATTTTCAACAATGATTTTTAGGCATCAATCAGAAATTTGTGAATTCTAATATTTACATTTGCATTTTAAAAAAATAAATTTGTACAAGAAATTATTTGGTCAAACCGCTGTATATGGGTTGAGTTCGGTCTTAGTAAGGATATTTCCTTTCCTGATTGCGCCTATCGTGACCAATGCATTCGGACCTTCTGCATCATCACCTTTTGTAGATTGGTACTCTATTGCAGGAGTAATTACCGTTTTTTTGACCCACGGAATGGAAACTTCTTTTTTCCGTTTTGCACAGGAAGGCAGTATTGATAAAAAAACTTTAGTATCAACCACTTCATTGAGCATTCTGGGATTTGGTTTCATCTATCTTATTTTAGGATATGTTTTTAGGCAGGATCTTGCGAATGCTTTCGAAACTCCTGATCAGGTTAATTATCTTGTTATTTTTCTTTTTATTCTTTCTTTTGATGCATTTGCAACGATTCCTTCAGCTGTTTTGAGATTAGAAGGAAAACCTGTTTTATATACCGTTTCAAAAGTTGCAGGATCGTTAGTTTATTATTTTCTGATCGTGTTTTTCATCAAATGGCTTCCTGATTACCCAAACGGAATTTTAGGCTTACAATATGACCCGGAAATTGGTGTCGGATATGTCTTCATTGCCAATTTGGTACAGAGTATCATCACATTAGCGATTGTAGGAAAAGAATTTGTGAACTTTAGTTTTAAAAAGTTTGATTTTAATCTTTGGAAAAGAATCATGAGTTATTCATGGCCGGTGATGGTTGCAGGACTTGCAGGAGTGATCAATCAGACTTTAGACAGACAGTTTCTAAAATATTTGCTTCCGAAAGAAGAAGCCAAACATCAGATTGGTGTTTACGGAGGCGTTTATAAAATTGCAACCTTCATTACAGTTTTCCGGCAGGCATATCAGTTGGGAATTGAACCCTACTTTTTCTCAAGTTTTAAAGATAAAAACAATCATAAAACTTATGCGGTTTTAATGGATGTTTTCGTCATTTGCAATTGCTTAATCTATGTTGGGTTGATGGTCAATCTGCAATGGATTTCTGAAAAATATTTAGGAAACCCGCTTTATTTTGAAGGAATTGAAATTATTCCTTTTGTCATGTTGGGAGCCTTATTTTTAGGAATTTACCTCAATCTTTCGATCTGGTACAAATTATCTGATCAGACCAGAGTGGGCTTATACATTTCTCTTATCGGAGCTGCGATTACGATACTTATCAACTTTACTTTTATCCCGGAATACGGATATTGGGCAAGTGCTTTTGCTGCATTGATCACGTATACAAGCATGATGATTATTTCCTATATTTGGGGTAAAATACAATATCCCATTCATTACAATATAAAAAAAATAGCAACATATTTAGTATTGTCTATTGTTATATCAATGATTTCTTTTTATTATTTTCGTTATAATTATTTTGTTGGGAATGGATTATTCTTGCTATTTATTGCGTTTTTAATATATAACGAGAGAACAATGATCAGCAAAATTCTTAGAAAATCTTAAATTTAAATTAAACTATATAAAATTCATCTATGAAAATAATTGTTCCTATGGCTGGGCGTGGCTCCAGATTACGACCACATACATTAACCGTTCCAAAACCTTTGATTCCTATTGCCGGAAAACCTATCGTACAGAGATTGGTAGAAGATATTGCCAAAGTTTGTGGCGAAAAAATAGAGGAAGTAGCCTTTATCATTGGAGATTTTGGAGATGAGGTTGAGAAATCTTTGCTTCAGATTGCCGAAAGATTAGGTGCAAAAGGAAGTATTTATCATCAGGAAGAAGCATTAGGAACTGCTCACGCAATTAAATGTGCTGAACAATCGATGACCGGAAATGTAGTTGTAGCGTTTGCCGACACTCTTTTTAGAGCAGATTTTACTTTAGATACAAATTCTGACGGTGTAATTTGGGTAAAAAGCGTTGAAGACCCTTCCGCTTTTGGCGTTGTCAAGCTAAACGAACAAGGTTTTATTACAGATTTTATTGAAAAACCTGAAATTTTTGTTTCAGATTTGGCAATCATTGGAATTTATTATTTTAACAGTGCCGAAAAACTGATGGATGAAATTAACTATATCATCTCAAATGATATCAAAAACGGAGGTGAATATCAGTTGACACTTGCTCTTGAAAATTTAAAAGCTAAAGGTGCAAAATTCAGATCAGGACAGGTAAATGACTGGATGGACTGCGGAAACAAAAATGCTACTGTAGAAACTAACAGTAAAATTTTAGCCTACGAAAAAGAAGAAATGTCTACTTTTACTTCTACTGCAACGATTGAAAATTCATTGATCATTCCGCCATGTTTTATCGGTGAAAATGTAAAAATTATGAATTCAAAAATTGGTCCCGGAGTTTCGATAGGAAACAATACCGTTATCATCAACTCAAATATTGAAAACTCTTTAATACAGGAAAACACAAAAATCAACCACGGAAACCTTTCAAATTCTATGATTGGAAATTCTGCCCAGTATTTTGGGGTAGCCAGAGAAATTTCTTTAGGCGATTTTTCAGTTTTAGATTTCCTGAATAAAGAATAGTTTCACATAAAATAATTGACCCCAAAACCACACAAAATGTTTTGTGTGGTTTGGCGTTAATATTGTAAAGTATTAATTTAAAAGAAAATATGAAAAAATGGATTGCGTTATTGCTGGTCACACTGGTTGTGCTTTCATGTAAAACCAGAAAAAACGTTGTACAGAATACATCTGAAAACGACAGCACTGCAGTCGAAAACTCAGCTGTAAAAGATCCTATCGATGCAGGAAAAAACATATCAGACAGGCTGACTTTTTACGAAAGCATTTATATCCATCCGAAATTTGAACATGTAAAAATCAATAGTAAAATAACAGCAGACAATATCAGAGTCAGTCCATTGGATGCCACCATTTACATTGAAAGTAATAAAAAAATCTGGTCGAATATTAATTTTCTTTTCTTTAACGCTGCAAGGGCAATTATTACCCCCGAAGGAATCAAAGCGGTCGACAAATACAACAAAAATTATATAGATTCTGATTTTGAATATTTAAATAATCTGCTCAATATCAATTTCATCGATTACAAAACTTTAGAAAAAATCCTTTTAGGGCGTACCTTTTTAGTGGTAAGCGACAGAAATTCTAAGATTACAAAAAACATGGAGGGTTATGAACTGACATCCATTGTTAATCAGAAAATCGTAACCAATGAGCAGGAAAGAGAGTATAAAATCAATATGCGATATTCTAATGATTTTGATTTAATTTATGTTAATTTGCAGGATGTAAAATCCGATGATGCGATAGAAATCGTATATGACCAATGGGAGACCTTCGAGAATAATCTTAGATTTCCGCAAAATGTTAAAATAATTATAAAAGGGTCAAAAACAAGTCAGATTTTACTGGAAAATACGAAATTTGGGTTCACTAAAATGGAAACACCTTATTCAGTTCCAGCCAATTATAAGAAAATCGAGATTAAATGATCAAAAAATTTAGCTTTTTAATAGTAATTTTGCTGTTTTCGTTGCACTTCGGGCAAAAAAAAGAAGAATTACAGCAGCAGAATGCAGAACTTAAAAAACAAATTGCAAAAATAAATTCTGAGCTAGCCAAAACCAGAAATGAGTCTAAACTTTCGATATCTTATCTTACAAGTGTCAATCAAAAGCTGGCTTTAAGAGAAAAAGTTTATAATAATACTCAGAAAGAAAAACGATTTATAGAAGATGAAATTTATCTTCGTCAGCTTGAAATCAACAGACAGAACCGGGAATTAGCGGTATTAAGAAAAAACTACGCTCAGGTTTTGGTTAATGCATATAAAAATAAAGGGGTACAGAATAAAGTGACTTTTATTCTCTCTTCAAAAGGTTTCGGAGAGGCTTTACGCAGAGTACAATATCTAAAGCAGTATTCTGATTATCAAGATAAAAAAGCAGCAGAAATAACTAATGCAGCGGTAGAATTAAAAAAATCTGTTGATAAAAAAAGAAGATCTGCTGTAGAAAAAGAAAATCTTTTAGCGAATCAGCAAAAAGATTTAACGACAATTAGTGTTGAGAGAAAACAGAAAGAGCAGTTAGTTAACGATTTTAAAAAGAATGAAAATAAGCTTGCTGGTGAATTGAGACAAAAACAAACTCAATCTAAAGCACTTGAAGGACAAATCAGGTCAATTATTGCCGAAGAAATAAGAAAAGCAAAAGCAGAGGAAGAATCAAGAAAAAAAGCTGAAGCAGAAAAAATTCGTTTAGCTAAAATCGCTGCCGACAGAGAAAAGGCGAAAATTGATGCAGAAAACAAAGCTCGCGCAGAGGCTTTAGAAAGAGAACGAAAGCTTGCTGAAACGGAAGCCAAGAAAGCAGCAGAATTTGCCGCTAAAAAAGCAGAAGATGAAAGAAGAAGAAATGAAGATGCTGCAAAAATTGAGGCGAGTGCAAAAGATGAGGCAAGAAAGATTGCCGCTAAGAAAGCTTCTGATGATGCCGCTTTAAAATCAAGAGAAGCAGCAACCAAATTGGCCGCAGCAAAGGCAGCAGAAGCTGCACTAGAAAAGAAAACCGGCGAAGATAAAAAAGCAGCAGAAACGAAAGCAATGACAAGTTACGGAGTTTCTACAGCAGCCGGAAATAACTTCGCAGCAAACAAAGGAAGATTGGCGATGCCTGCATACGGTACAATTACGCATCGTTTTGGAAGACAGCCACATCCTGTTTTTAAAAATATTGTAGAAGAAAACAACGGAATTAAAATTTCTGTAGCAAAAGGTACCGGTGCAAAAGCTGTGTTTCCTGGAACAGTTTCATCAGTAATGGCAGCAGCAGATGGTACAAAAACAGTTTTAATAAAGCATGGAGATTATTTCTCTATTTATTCTAACTTAAGCAATAATACAGTTTCGAAAGGTCAGCAAGTTTCCGCAGGAACTTCAGTAGGATCTGTGGCACAGGATTTTGACGGTTCATATACCTTAGATTTCCAGATTTGGAGAGGAGATACACCAGTAGATCCCTTAGGATGGGTTTCAAATTAAAATATTAACTTTATAAAAAATTTTTAAAATGTATACACTTACAATACTGTCATTATCTTGGCAACACTTATTGATCGTAGCGATCATTCTTTTACTTCTTTTCGGAGGAAAAAAAATTCCGGAATTGATGAAAGGTTTAGGTTCAGGTATCAAAGAATTTAAAGATTCTGTAAAAGAGGAAGATAAACCAGTAACTAAAACTGAAAATCCTGCTTCTAATACTACAAACAATACCGGAAACTAGTTTTTTCAGCCAAAATGAATTTCACAGATACCGCTTGGAAAATCTTCAATACATCAATTGAAGATTACCATGTTTTAGACAACATAGAAACTCCTATTAATAATACGTTTCCTGCAGACAGTTTGGAACGAATTTTGTATGCTAAAAACTGGATTGACACCGTTCAATGGCATTTGGAAGATATTATTAGGGATGAAAATATAAATCCTGTAGATGCACTGCAGCTCAAAAGAATGATCGACGCTTCTAATCAGAAACGAACAGATTTGGTTGAGTTCATAGACAGTTGGTTTTTAGATAAATATAAAAATATTACTCCGAAACCCGATGCAAAGATTAACACTGAAACTCCCGCTTGGGCTGTAGACAGATTATCAATTCTTTCGCTGAAGGTTTATCATATGTCATTGGAAGCTCATAGAGATTCTGCTTCAGAAGAACATCGTTTAAACTGTCAACAGAAACTGGATGTACTTCTTGATCAAAAAGAGGATTTATTTACTTCTATAGATCAATTGCTTACTGATATTGAGAATGGTGATGTTAAGATGAAAGTGTACAAACAAATGAAAATGTACAACGATGAAAGTCTTAATCCAATCCTTTATCAAAAGGAGCAAAAATGAAACGATTATATTTTTCCGGATTACTTTTAATACTTATTTCTTCCTGCGCTACAGAAAAACCAAATGTTTCTCCACTATCCGGCAACTTCTACGTTGAAGCAAAAAAAGCTGAAGCAGAATCTGGAAATAATTTTTCGATTAATATTCATCAAAATATTAATGCAGCTGAAATAACAAATCTTATTTCTTCTTTCCCAAAATTTAAAAATACAGCCGTAAACGAAGAAGTAGACGCATTAAAATATTCTTTACAAAATTATCTGTATGCAATTGATGCAGGCAATATTACCGGAAAAAACAAAACACTCAAAAACTTAGAAAAATCTTACAAAAAAATTCAGACGCTCAGAAAATATCTTAACAGAGATGAAGATGCAGTTCTCAACAGATATTTGGTAAGATTAAAAACTAATGTTGCTTTCATTGAAGACTCAATAAACAGTAAAATAACCAACAATTAAATGATTAAAATTCAGGCGGAAGCTAATGTCCCAACAGACCACGGAAATTTCCGAATGATAGCTTTCTCAGAAGATTCTAATGACTGGATGCCTCACATGGCCATCATAGCTGAAAATACAGATTTCTCAAAACCGGTGAATGTGCGTTTTCATTCTGAATGTATTACCGGTGAAGTTTTCCATTCCCAAAAATGCGAATGCGGACAACAATTGGATGCTGCTATGAAATACACCCACGATCACGGCGGAATCATTGTATATCTCCGTCAGGAAGGCAGAAATATAGGCATCATCAACAAGTTAAAGGCCTATTCTCTTCAGGAAAAAGGTTTTGACACTGTTGCCGCCAATTTAGAACTGGGATTGCCTGCTGATGACAGAAACTTTGCAGTTGCTATCGAAATTCTCAATATCTTAAAAGTTGAAAACATTAATCTTTTAACCAACAATCCTGAAAAGGTAAAGTTTGTAGAAGAGAGCAGCATCAATCTCAATTCGAGAATACCTTTGCAGATTCCTGCGAATGATTCTAGCCGTGGATACTTACAGACAAAGAAAGATTACTTCGGTCACCTTTTAGATGATCAGAATTAATTAAATTTACTTACACAAAAAACAAAATCTCCGGAATTAATTCCGGAGATTTTTTAATTATAAAACTGAAAAGATATATTTTATTAATTTACTTTTGAAACCGATACTTTGGTATCATTTAAATTATAATATTTAATTACTGCCTTGTAGTCATTATGATCAACTGCATTTGCATTCTTTCCTGCAACCGTTGGAATTAAGACAACTCTAAACATCTGATTGTTTAAATAAGCATTGGTTTCTGCTGCAGTGATTTGAGTAGCTTGATTAAAATTTGCTTTCGAAGTAATTTCAACATCTAAAGTTGTAAAATCGAAATTATAATCTAATTCTCTATTTGCAGGAAATGCTATATTGTTATCTAGATAATATGTTTTAGGAATTAATTGCCAAACTGCATTAACACCCGTTCCCGAACCAACATTTCTATAAACCAAAACAACGTCAGTTACAGGAATGTTAATAGGCACAGATAAAGTGTAGTTATTGGTCGAGTTTAAACTCCCCGTAAAATCTTTCACTGCGGGATATTCATATTGTTCTGTATTGTCAACTACTACATCATCACTATTATCACAGCTGTATATAAGGAAACTAGCGAAAGCCAGTGTTAAAATTGAAAGAAATTTTCTCATCTTATTAAATTTAAAATTGTTAGTTACTTACGCAGATCAAATCATATACCAAAAAACTAAAAAACATTGTTTCTACTGTATTTTTTAATCGTATTTTTGTTCTTATTCAAACATCATGAACAAAGTAGGTTTTCAATTACTCTTCATCATACTTTTTATTAATTCGCAAATTTCAGCACAATATCAGCCGAAAAACATTTCTCAGTCAGATCAAAAGAAAGCGCAGCAATGGGTTGATAAAACCTACAACTCACTTTCTCATGACGAAAAACTAGGTCAGTTGTTTATCGTTGCACTTTACACCAACAAAGATGAGAACCACATCAGCCAGGTAAGAAATATTGTTGCCAATGATAAAATTGGAGGTTTGATTCTTATGCAGGACGATGCAGCAAGAGAAATTAATCTAGTCAATGAATTTCAGCAAAAATCTAAAATTCCCTTAATGATCGGGATGGATGCGGAATGGGGACTTTATCAGAGGATCGCTAAAGCTCACAAATTTCCTTGGGCAATGACTTTAGGAGCGATTCAGGATAAAAACCTGATCTATCAGATGGCAGCAAAGATCGCTGAAGACTGTAAGAGAATGGGAATCAACTGGGATTTTGCACCTGTTGTAGATGTCAATACCAACCCAAACAATCCGATTATTGGGAACAGGAGTTTCGGCTCAGAAGTTTCTAATGTCACACAATCTGCACTCTCCTACTCCAATGGTTTGCAGGATAACAATATTTTAGCGGCAATCAAACATTTCCCGGGACACGGTGACACCAATACTGATTCACATTTAGACCTGCCCGTCGTTTCACATAATATGGAAAGATTAAATTCAATCGAGCTGGCTCCTTTTAAAGCTTTGATGGATAAAGGAATTGGCGGTGTGATGGTAGCACACCTGTACGTTCCAAGTTTAGAATCTGGAAAAGGAATTCCTGCTTCTATTTCGAAAAATATCATTACAGGCTTATTAAAGGAAAAATTCGGATATAAAGGTTTAATTATTACCGATGCTTTAAATATGGGAGCGGTTGCCAATAAATACAAACCGGGCGAACTGGACGCATTGGCTTTCAAAGCAGGGAACGACATTATGCTTTTTTCTCAGGGTGTCGCAGAAGGTAAAAAATTGATTCAGAAAGCAATTGACAACGGAGAAATTTCACAAAAAAGAGTGGAAGAAAGTGTAAAGAAAATTTTACTGACAAAATATTTTTTAGGTTTAAATCAATACACTCCGAAAAATCCTGAAAACGTTAACCAAGATATCAAAAATGATTCTCATAAAACATTGGTACAGAATCTTTATTCTAATGCTTTAACTTTAATAAAGGATGAGAAAAAACTACTTCCTCTGAACTGCAAGAACACTTGCTATTATGTACCGTTGGAAGAAGCACCCTATCAAACTTTTGTAGATCAACTGAATTTAAATTCCACAGTCATTATTAAAAAGGCGGCAGAAATCAATAGTATTCCGGCAAACTCTACAGTGATCGTTGGTTTTCACAAAGACAATTCAACGGCGTACAAACCCTATAAAATTTCAGCCGAATCTAGAAAGGTGTTGGCAGATTTAACAAAAAATCAAAATGTGATTCTCAATGTTTTTGGTAGTGCTTATGCTTTGAAAGATATTGATTTATCTAAAGTTTCCACGGTTTTGGTTTCATATGAAAACAACGAAGACTCTATGACGGCAACAGCAAACGCCATCAACGGAAAAACAAAAATCTCTGGAAAGCTTCCCGTTTTGGTCAATGAACAACTGAAAGCAGGAATGGGAATAACATTAGAAGCTCCGCAGTTTTCAAAATCTACAGAATTCACCACATCAAAATAATATTAACCAATGAAACGCATCTTTAAAGCGTTCCGCCTTATAACTGAAAAAATAAAAATAAACAGATGAAAATAGGCATACTTTGCTACCCAACCTACGGCGGAAGCGGAATCGTGGCAACAGAACTCGGGATGTCTCTCGCCAACAAAGGCTATGAGGTACATTTCATCAGTTCGGCACTTCCGGCAAGATTAGATATTACAAACCCCAATATTTTCTTTCACAAAGTTAATGTGCAGACCTATCCGCTTTTCCAGTATCAGCCTTATGATATTGCATTGAGTTCGATGATCTACCGTGTTGTGAATCTTTATAAGCTGGATCTACTTCATGCACACTATGCCATTCCTTATGCTTACGCGGCTTTTACAGCAAAGCAAATGCTAAAGGAAGACAATAACGATATACCTTTGGTTACAACGCTCCACGGAACAGATATCACATTGGTTGGGCAGCATCCAAGTTATAAACACGCCGTAGAGTTTTCTATCAATCAATCGGATGCCATTACATCCGTATCTGAAAGTCTGAAAAAAGACACGCTACAGTTTTTCCGCATCAAAAAAGAGATTCAGGTCATTACCAACTTCATCGACAATTCAGAATTTGCAGATCTCAACGAATGCCAGAGAACACAGTTTGCAAGTGCAGACGAGAAAATCCTGATTCATGTTTCCAATTTAAGACCGGTAAAACGTATTGAAGAAGTGTTGCAAATTTTTAAAAGCGTTGAAAAGAAAGTAAAATCTAAGCTCATCATCATCGGTGAAGGCCCGGATATGGAGAAAGTGAATTCTTTCTTAGAAGAAAATCCGGAATTGATCTCTAAAATCCGTCTTCTGGGTAAAGTGAATGATCTGTACAGAATTTTAAGACTTTCAGACGTATTTTTATTACCATCTGAGCAGGAAAGCTTCGGATTGGCGGCTCTAGAAGCAATGGCGGCAAATACACCCGTGATCAGTTCAAACGCAGGTGGAATCCCGGAAGTAAACATTCAGGGAGAAACAGGATTTCTAGCAGAAATCGGAAATGTAGAAGCCATGAGCAATTATACCATCAAACTTCTCAGCAACGAAGAATTATTGGCGCAGATGAAGATCAACGCTAAAGAACAGGCGATTAAATTTGATCTGAAAAACATTCTTCCTATTTACGAGGAAATGTACAAAACAACGATTGCGAATTTTAAAAAGGAAACTGCGAAGGTTTAAAATCTTCATTGAAATATAAAATAAAATCAGGGCTAGTTGCTCTGATTTTTTTTAGCTTTAAATTTTCCAAGATGTTCCAAGAGATTTTCTGGAAAAATTCATTTTAATAACACTTTTCAATTCAAATTTTCCCTACATTAGTGGTAACACAAAACACCACGATGAACGAAAAATTATTACAATATCTTTGGAATTTTAAGATATTCACTCATTTCAACTTTAA
Organism: Chryseobacterium sp. AC405b; assembly: GCF_979258685.1. Classification (NCBI taxonomy): domain Bacteria; kingdom Pseudomonadati; phylum Bacteroidota; class Flavobacteriia; order Flavobacteriales; family Weeksellaceae; genus Chryseobacterium; species Chryseobacterium sp. AC405b. The sequence continues at coordinate 1,488,808 of NZ_OZ409877.1, read as the reverse complement.
AGATCTTGGAGGAAATGCTATTGAAATAGTAGATTTCGGGAAATGGAACAAAGATTCTGGACCGGATTTTCTGATGGCGAAAATCAAAATCAACAATATAATCCTCGCAGGAAATATAGAACTTCATGTGAAATCTTCCGACTGGATTTTCCACCAACATTCAAAAGACCCTAATTACGACAATATTATTCTTCACGTAGTTTATCAAAATGATGCAGACATCGATGAACTTAACAAAAAGAATATTCCTACGCTGGAACTGAAAAACCACATCGATGTAAGTGTATTCGGGAAATATGAAAAACTTTTAAATGACAGCCAGTTTATTCCGTGTGAAGATTTGTTTAATCCAGATAAAATTCCGGTTCATTTTTACGAAGAAAGTTTGTTGAAAAAATTGGAGGAAAAATCTTCAGAACTTCAGAAAGACCTTGAAATTTATAAAAACAATTACGAAGCTGTATTATTTCACAGCCTCGCCTGCTCTTTCGGATTGAAAGTGAATGCGCATCTCTTCAAACAGATTGCAGAAAGTATAGATTTTACTGTTTTAAATAAAATTCGTCAAAACAAAACCCAACTTGAAGCTTTATTGTTCGGGATTTCCGGCTGGCTTGAAAAACCCGAAGACGAGCAAATGAAAATCTGGAAAAGAGAATTTGAATTTTTAAAAGCAAAATATCAGATTTCCAGTGTAGTTATTCGTCCGAAATTTTTGAGATTGCGCCCACCCAACTTCCCTACAATTCGTTTGTCACAATTGTCGGATCTTTATCATCAGCATCAAAATTTATTTTCAAAGATTATCAATGCTAAAAATTCTGATGAATTGGTGGAAATTTTCAGCAATACAAAAGCATCTGAGTATTGGGATAATCATTTTAATTTTGGAAAAATTTCGCCCGTCGATCAACCCAAAATTTTATCTAAAGATTTTATTGAACTCATTATTCTTAATACAGTTTTACCTTTTAAATATCATTACCATAAATATCATAATGAAGAAATTGCAGATGAAATTCTTGCATTTTACAAAGAACTTTCCTCTGAAAAAAATTCGATTGTTGAAGGATGGAAAAATTTAGGTTTAAAAATTAAAAATGCATTGCAAACTCAAAGTCTGATTTATCATTACAAAAATTACTGTACAACAAAAAATTGCTTAAATTGCAGCATCGGATTTAAAATTTTAAAAGAAACTCATCATGTTTAACAACCTGCGTCACAAGATGGAAAGAGAATGGTTTGGAGTACTCACAAGAATGGGTGCGAAGCTTGGAATTCCGGTATCTAAACTACGCGTTTTCTTCATCTACTCTACTTTTGCAACGGCAGGAGTTTTCTTTTTAATCTATTTAGGATTGGCATTTACTTTGTGGGTGAAAGATATTTTCATCACCAGAAGACCCAGTGTTTTTGATTTATAACTATGGAATTTTTACAGATTAATTCACCTGACGATTACCGCATAAAGAAGATTTATGATTCTTATGCTTCAAGTTTTCCTGAAGATGAGAGGCGAGATTGGTACAAATTTGTACGTTTATTTGAGCATCCGCAAGTGAAAGTAGTTTCGGTTTTACACAATACGGAAAATATCGGTTATTTGGTACTTTGGGAGCTGAAAAATCATGTTTTTGTGGAACATTTTGAGGTTTTTGCAGAATTCAGAAATCAAAAATTGGGTTCACAGATTACAGATTATCTATTTGAAAATCATCCAAGAATAGTTTTGGAAATTGAGCCAGAACACCTCAATGAAAATTCGCAGCGCCGTTTCTCTTTTTATCAAAAAAACGGTTTTCATCTGATTGACGAAATGTACATTCAGCCGAGTTACGGTGAAGGCAAAAAGCAGCTTCAGCTTTGGCTTTTATCCAATTATCATCCGGAAAACATTAATGAAGTGAAAGATGAAATCTACGATGTAGTGTATCATTAAACTACCGAATATTATTTTTTTGTCTGAGATTTCATTCTTTCAATATATTGGGGAGCTACTTTTTCAATTTCGAAAACTGTTCCGTTTATGTTCTTCGACTTCACAAAATCTAATGATCTCGGATTTTCGAGAAAAGCAAATTGTAAAAACTCGTTAATATTTTCTTTGGAAATCCCCAGAGAGTCGAAATACTCAGTATCTAGCCTGCTTACTAACCATTTTAAATGCCTTTGCAAATCTTCAAACTTATAGAGATTCTTCATTCTGCGTGCATCACCACTTATCACTTTGTATAGAGCATCTACATTGATTGCTGCCATAGGAAAACCGACAACAAATGCATCTGAAAGATCAGGAGCTTTTTCTCTAGCCACTTCAGGCGGTCTTGGAAGACCAATATCTTTCTGCAATTGTGTCACTTTATTTTCTTGGGCAAGCCTTCTAGAATCTCTATTTAAGTCTCCTGTAAGATTCAGAATTTTAACTTCTTCTATTTCTTGGGGAATTCTGATTAAAATAACATTCAATGAAGAATCGTAATCTGAAATCTTTTTGGAAGCTCTTTCATATCCTGCTTTTGAGAATCTTATTTCGTCATTTACACCTGCTTCAATTTCAAAATTTCCAGAGGCATTGCTGGAGGTCTTTTTACCATTTGAAATATTTACCACCAAAACGTTACTAATGATCATATCATTTTCACTTAATATATTACCTGAAATTTTCTGCTGAGAAAACAAAAAATTACTTGCCAGTAAAAAAGTAATCAAAAAATAGGCTTTCATATAAATTTTTTTTTATCATTTGTGTGTGTTTATTATTTCTCTTGCGGGGTCTTATAAGAAGATATTCTCAGTAAAACGGCCCTTTGAAATCTCATTAAATCTGCATCGCTGACGAAGCCATATTTCAATATGCTTGTCCGCTCAAAACCACCTGCCAAAACGTAATAGATAAAATGCTGAACCTGAGAATTTTCAATTTTCAAATCATTAAAATACTGGTAACCCAATGCCGTTACCATATAATTCATAAAATCTACATCATCCCATTTGTTCTTTATTTTACCAATCGAAAAACCTTGTCCTTTCGGTTGTACAAATTCGCCTGGTTTTGCCGCAAGAATTCTTGGATCAGATTTTTGAGCAATGTAAACGTCTAAATCTTTCTTCAGTTTTTCAACTTTTCTTGGCGGATTTAATGTTTTAGTATCAATTTTCAAATCGCCTGTCAGCATTTTTTTTATCTCAACTTCGTCAATCAACTGCGCAGTTCTTACCAATTTTACATTAATGGGTGAATCAACGTTATCTTTAGTAATATTTGTATTGACTCTTTCATAACCGATTTTGATGAATCGCAGGTTATCACCCTGTCTTCCGGAAATCATAAAGTGTCCGTCCCGATTGGTTGTCACACGCTCATCTGTTCGAATGTTGATTACGCTAACCTCAGACATTTCTATATTCTCTTCAGAAGTGACCTTCCCGAAAATAAAATCCTGGGCATCAATATTAACGAAGAAAAACACGGATAAAATAAAGAGTAGTTTTAATTTCACGGATTATTGTTTTATAGAGCAAAACTAAAGTAATTTTTATTGAATTTCAGAAGTTTAACCACCGTTAACGCTTTTAGTATTTTTTTGGCACCTTTCTTTTTAAAACTGTTAAAAACCAATCTGCAATTGTTAAAATTTCATTTTAATTTTAATTAAATTGCAGACTTAATCTCTCAAAATGAATAATTCGTATACGGTCATCAATGCTTCTGCAGGTTCAGGTAAAACCTATGCACTCGTACAGCGGCTTCTGATGATTTGTTTGCGACATCCCAATCAGCAACATTCTATCCGTAATATTCTGGCATTGACGTTCACCAATAAAGCGGCCAATGAGATGAAAGAAAGAATCTTGTCGTGGCTGGGAAATTTTACCGCTGAAAACTATAAAGACAACACAGATTTAAAAAATATTCAAACAGCTTTTGAAAGTGAAGGTGTAAAAATTACCATTGACGAGCTTCATTTCAGGTCAAAAAAATTACTTGATTATGTTCTTCATAATTATTCTACTTTAAATATCGGTACCATTGACCGTTTCAACTCAAGATTGGTTCGAAGTTTTTCTTACGAATTGGGTTTGGCTAAAAATTTCAACCTTGAGATTGATGCAGAACCTTTTCTCATTGAAGCAGTAGATAAAATGCTCGACCAGATTGGCGAAAATGACAGTATTTCCAATTCTTTTATGGATTATGTGGATTACAGTCTTGAAAATAATGAAAGAATCAATTTAAATAAAAACCTGTACGATTCTGCAAAAGAATTTGTAAAAGATATTCATTATGAACATCTTAAAAACAATAAAAGCTTCGATGACAGTAAATATGAAGACATCAAAAATACACTTCGGAAAGAGATTGTCTTCAACAAAAAGCGTTCTTTAGAAATCGCAAAGCAATCTATTGAACTTTTCAAATCAAGAAATATTGATGTAGAAGATTTTTCACAAGGAAAAAATGGTATTGGTGGATTTTTCACTAAAATTTTAGATTTTTACGATAAAAAAAGACCGGGATTTCCTTTTCCTACCAACGAAGAAAGTGCTTTAAACAATATTCAAAAAGGAGCTGCAACAAAATCAAAACATAAAGAGTCTGAGATTTTTGAAATTCTAGAGCAACTTTTGGAAAACAGAATGCAACTGATTCTTTTATTTATAGAAACTCAGAAAAAGGAGAAAATCTTATCTGCTTTACTTCCTTTGAAAGTTAATAAAGATATTCAGGACGAGCTGAAAAAAATTGAAGATGAAAATGATTTGGTTTTGCTTTCAAAATTCAATATTCTCATCAACGAAAATCTCAAAAATGAGCCTTCTGCATTTATTTATGAAAAAGTAGGTTCACAATTTCAGCATTATTTCTTTGATGAATTTCAAGATACTTCAGAATTGCAGTGGCAAAACTTCATGCCGTTGAGAGACCACAGTGTTTCTACTGAAAACACATCCTTTACTTTGGTTGGTGACCCTAAACAGAGTATTTACAGGTTTCGAGGTGGTGAGAGTAAATTAATGCTTGACATTATTAATAAAAAAGAAATTTCGCCTAAAGAAGCTGAATTATTGGTTTTAAAAGACAACTGGCGAAGTGCAAAAAATATTGTTCAGTTTAATAATGAGCTGTATCAATTTCATTCTATCGATTTAGAAGAAGAACATAAAAATATTTTCGGGATTGATGCCGAACAGAATTCAAAATCTAACATAGAAGGTCGGGTAAAAGTAAATCTTATTGAAAATCTTACGAAAGATGATTTTTACAATGACGTTTCCGAAAAAATGCAGAAAGACATTCAGGAATGTATTGATAACGGATTTACATTTTCAGACATTACGATTCTCTGTCGTGGAAACTTTGATATATTCAGTTATTCACAGAAATTGGGCAATTTAAAGGTTGATTACAGAGGAGAAGAAACAAACATTAAAACGATTTCAGATAAAGGTCTGACGTTAGAATTATCGAATACTCTGCAAGCAGTCATTCAGTTTTTGAGATGGGAAACCAATCCTAAGAACAAACCTCATCTGATTATGCTGATGTTTTACCTGAACCGTTTGGGCAGAATTACCATGGCGGATTTTAGTTTTGATATGAAAGAAATTCTGGCAATTGATTCTCATGAGGAAATCTTAGAATTTATTCAAGCTCAATATGCTTTAAAGCTGAAACAGGATAATTTTCCTAAATTTAATCTCTACAATTTTGTTGAGTATTACATCAACGAATTTGCGGTAGAAAATAAAGAAACTGATTTTCTACTCAACTTTTTGGAAATGTTGTTTAATTTCACTCAAAATGCAGGAGCAAGCACGAAAGAATTTTTGAAATATTGGGACGAAGAAGCTTCAAAACATACCATCCAGGCTTCTGAAAATATTGATGCCATTCAGATCATGACGATTCACAAAGCGAAAGGTCTGGAATTCCCCATTGTTTTTATTCCTTTAGAAAATAAAAATGCGGACAGCCAGTTTAATAATTGGTTTGATACGGATGAAGATGAAGCTCTGAAATCTGTGAACATCAATCAGTTCAATAAAAATCTGGAAGCATACGATCCTGAAATTGAAAAATTTAACAAAATTAATTCCTACAAAAACTTTGTAGATCGACTTTGCCTGCAATATGTTGCGACAACAAGACCCGTAGAACAGCTTTTCTTTTATCTGCAGAAAGCCAATAAAACGTCAAACAATCTTGAGATTTTAGAATTTATTCAATCTAAAAATACCGAGAATCTTGATGAGTTTGATTTGTATAAAACAGATTCTGAAATGTTGGTAAAGAAGACAAAACATAAAAGTTCTTCTTACAAAACCAAAGACATCCAAAATCTAAATAATAAGCACGAAAAAAGCACTTCAATAAAAATTGCAACGCCCTCTAAAACCTATCAGGAGCGAAATAAAAAAGTACGAACCGGAATTTTCGTTCATGAATTGTTATCAAAAATCAATACTAAAAAAGACATTGAAAAAGTGCTGGAATGCTATACTTTGGAAGGTCACATAACTTTAGAAGAAAAGGAAGAAATTCATCATGCTTTAATTGATATCATTACCAGACATTCTGAATTTTTTGATGAAAAATGGGAAGTGATCAATGAAAAAGACATCATGATCTCCGAGAGAGGTATAAGTAAAATTTACCGTCCAGACCGTATTTTAAAAAGTGATGAAGGTTGTATCATCGTTGATTTTAAAACCGGGCAGGAATCTGAAAAGGACAAAAGACAGATTGAAACGTATAAAACCGTGTTGGAGAGTTTAGGAATGAAGGTTTTGAAAACTCAGTTGATTTATTTGTAGAAATATTTTAAATCTTAATTTCATTGAATAGAATCGGCGGCACCTTTGGTGCCGCCGATTATTATTATTTATCTCAGAAATTTAAGCTTTCGTATCCGGAACAAAAACTCTCTGCGAAAGTTCCTGATCAAAAAGATATAATGCAGATGGATTATCACAAACCATTTTGATTTTAGTAACATACTGTGAAGCGCTCGCTTCCTCTTCTACCTGCTCATTGATGAACCACTGTAAAAAAGAAGTTGTAGCAAAATCGCCTTCGTCGTTGGCATTTTTTACAATATTAAAAATGCTTCTGGTTACTTTTTTTTCATGCTCCAGTGCTTTTTCGAAAATATCCACTGCATTTTCGAAGTCATAAGGTGGTTTTGCAATCTCACCGATGATGATCTGACCTCCGACATCATTCAGATAATCAAACATTTTATCTGCATGCATCAGTTCTTCTTTGCTTTGAACTCTGAAGTAATTGGCAATTCCATCTAAGTCTTTGGCGAAAAACCAAGCAGACATTGAAAGATAATATTGAGCAGCATATTGCTCGTGAGCTATTTGTTCGTTGATGAGTTGTGCAATTTTTTCGCTTACCATAATAAAAATTTATACTCAAATTTACGCATTAAAAGGCAACTTGAAAAGTTTTCCTAAAATTTAGATTTAGATTGAATATAAAAAGGATGGAATTGCTTCCACCCTCTAACATTAAAAATCAAAACTATAAACTATTAATTCATCTGAGACTGAACCGCCGGCTTCATACCGTGTCTCAACATTTTTCTATCTCCCTTCACTCCTTTTTCTTTCATCATCGCTCTTCTTTGTTCCATTTTTGCCTTTTTACCGGCTTGCCATTTTTCGTACTGATCAGGAGAAAGAATTTTTTTCATGTCATTATCCATCTGCTGTCTTTTAGCCTTCATCTGCTCCATTTTAGCCTGTCTCTGCTCTTTGTTTTTCTCAAAATTGTTCTTCATTTCAGATTTTCTCTTTTCATGAAGATCATTTATCTGAGCTACCTGACTTTGGTTCAGATTAAGTTCCCTCTGCATTTCAGCCATTCTTTCCTGTTCTTTCTGCTGCATTTTCTGCTTCATTTCTTCCCTGTTGAATTTTTTATCTTGTGGAGCTTGTTGTGCCATTGCAAAACTTCCCATTCCGATCATTGCGATTGCTAATACTAATTTTTTCATTATGTTTAAATTAATTGGTTTGTTATGTCTTTTTGATACATTATAAAAGCATTAGTTAAATGCGAAATTCATAAATAATGTTAAATTTTAATAAAAATATTTTTATAATATTTATTAAATAAAAAGAGATCAGATAATAAAACCTGATCTCTACACCACTCAAATATAATATATGAAAACTAATTTTTTACTAAGCTGTTTCTGAATCCTCCAGAACTTCTTCCTTCACTTCTTTTATTTTCCTGTCTTGGTAAAGAATTCTGAATTCTCGGGCTAGAACTCTCACTTCTTTGCTGAGATCTAAATCCTCCATTTCCTCTTGTGCCATTATTTTCAGACCTTGGAGTAACTGTTCTCGGTGCGCTGGCTTCAGATTTTCTGTTATTATTGTTTCTGAATCCTCCTGCATTTTCATTTCCTCTCACTCCATTATTCCCGTTATTACTTCTTACACCACTGTTATTTCTTACGCCATTGTCAGAATTTCTGAATCCTCCGTTGTTTTCATTATTTCCTCTTACTGCATTATCTTGATTTCTGAATCCACCGGAAGAATTGTTGTTTCCGTTTCTGAAACCAGAATTTCTGACCACATTCAAGGTTGGGTTATCATTACGTCTGAAACTGTTTCTGTCAACTCTGTAAACATTGATATTCACATTTCGATATCTGGGTGTTACCCTAAATCTCGGTGAATAATATGATCTTCTGTAATTTTGAAAATATGCAATCGGTCTGTGTCCATGGTAATAATTGTTTTGAAAAACAACAAACACTCTCGGTCCCAAAATTCTCTCCATTGCATAAAATCTGTCATAGTACCATCTGTCTGGGTTGTATCTGTAAAAATTATTCCAGTTAGAGAAATTTGCGTACAGATTATTCAGATATAAGATCTGATCAATTTGCCAGCGATTGAGTCTGTTCTGTTGAAAGAATACATTCCAGTTGACATTGACAATGCTGTTTCTATAATCATTGTAATAACTTTGATAATAATCTTGAGGATAATAATCCTGAGGATAATTGTAGTAATAATCATCCGGAAAATAATTTTGATCGTCCTGATCAGAATAATATCCGTCATTATTACCGTAGTCATCATTGTATCCGTTGTTTGGATATTGCTGTGCAAACGACAAAGTCGCCAGAGTTAAAGCAAATCCCAAAAATATTTTTTTCATTTCGATAATCATTAATTGTTAATTGTTAATTTAAGAGAACTCTCATTCTTGTCTTTTGGATGTAAAGAAAAAAAAGAAGTTAAACCCTAGAGTAAAACTTCTTTGTAAATATTTTTAATCAATTGATAATCAATATGATTATTTTTATTAAGCGCGACCGCTATCTTTAACCCAATCTGAAATTTTCTGATTAAAAGATGTATTTTCCGTTAAATTTTCTACATTTAAATGCATTCTGTATCGCCAATAATGCGGAAACACTGCAGGATTATTAATTCTCTCATGATCCATATTGGGATTGGTCAAATTTTGATCCGTTGCAAAAAATTCCTGAATGGGGAAAATAGCCAACATTGCATCATTATACAAATGCTGTTTCATGATGATTTCTGCCAAATAAGGGTCAAGATTTTCCATTGCTTTGCCATACTGCATCAACTGTTGATTATAAAATCTTTGGGTTAAATCATCATTCTCATTCCACCATTGTCGCAAGGTTGAGCTATCATGCGAAGAAGCCGTAACAACATTAAGATAACCAGCATTTTTAGGATTGTAAAAAGAAATCTGTTCTGAAGGCATACGCTGCACTTTCAAAGCAACAATTGCCAATTCATCCATCACATCGGGTACACAATCCGGAACCATTCCCAAATCTTCACCACAAATCAACATTTTTGTAGAATTTAAAATCACAGGAAGTTTTTCCATTGCCTTTTCTTTCCACATAAAATCTTGTCTTTTGAAGAAATAATCCAGGTACAATTCGTAGATTGCTTTTTTCTCCCAATCTGAAAGATATTTGTAAGATTCAGTTTTAAACGCATTAAATCTCGGATGATAAACAGTTTGCCCATCTTTCTCCTCAGTTAAAAATAAAACGTTGGCACAAAGTAAAATCAATTGCTCTTCAATAAAACCTGTCGGTTTTTTCTTGAAATAGTCTGATAGTTTTCTTTGAGTATCAAATTCTTCTTTGAAAGAATAAGTTCCGTCTAAATTATTATTTAAAAAATCCAAAGCTTTATTGCTTTGTTCTCCGAAATAATTCCAAAGAATCAAATCATTGATAAACGGTTTGCAATATCTGTCAAAATCAAAAGGAATATGTCTTGCTTTAAACTCTTCTAAAACAACAGGTACAGCAGGATAAAAATATCCTAAAATACCTTGTGTAGCAGAAATGGGCATTCTCCAGATTCTGAAAAACCCAAGAATATGATCAATCCTCATTGCATCAAAGTATTGTTCTAATGCTTTGAACCTGTTTTTCCACCATTGATAATCATCAGCTTTCATAGCTTCCCAGTTATAAGTCGGGAATTCCCAATTCTGTCCCAGTTCTGTAAACTGATCCGGCGGTGCACCCGCTTGGAAATCCATCCCGAATAATTCAGGTTCTGTCCAGGCTTCTACAGAATATCTGTAAATTCCAATCGGTAAATCTCCTTTTAAAGAAATTCCTAAACTATGAATATAGTCGACAGAATCTTTCAACTGTTTATGAAGTTGAAACTGTACCCAGGCATGAAGCATTGAACAATCATAATCTTTACTTTTAGCCGAGAAAAAAGGTGCTATTTTTCCGGCAATGTATTTCTTATGCGTTTTCCAATCGTTGAAGTTAGGCGTTTTGTACTTATCTCTTAAAACACAAAATGCAGCATAAGGCAGAAGCCATGTTTCATTATCTTTTATGAACTTTTTAAAGTTTTTGTCTTTATAAATTTTCTCTTTTTCGAGATTAAAAATTCTTTCAAGATACTTCCATTTAGCAGAAATCATCTTTTCATAATCGATTAAATCCAATGAATTTAGTTCTGATTTCTCCGTTTGATATTCTTCAACTAATTCTTTAGGTAATTTGTAATCTAAATTTGTAATTGAAATATATTGCGGATGTAAAGCATAAACAGACACGCCTGCATAAGGGTAAGAATCTGTCCAGGAATAGTTTGCAGTGGTATCATTGATGGGTAAAATCTGAATAATTCCTAATGAAGTTTCATTTGTCCAATCTGCCAGTTTTTTTAAATCTGAGAATTCACCTACCCCAAAACCTTCTTCACTCCGCAAAGAAAAAACAGGGATTGCAACTCCTGCATCGTGATACATTTGGTAAGATTTAAATTTAAAATAATGATCTGCTGAAATTTGCAAAACATCTTTCTGAAGATTGGGAACCGTATATCTGTTATCACCATTTTCAATATCAATTACTTTACCTGTAACTTTATCGAAAATGGCATATTTGTACTCAATCAAATGATTTTCAGAAATCTCAACCGAGGTTTCCCAAATTCCAAAATCAGTCTGAGATAGATGAATCACTTTGCTATAATCCCAGTTTCCTAAAGATTCTGTATTTCCAAATAAAACAATTTCCCAGTTTGGATTGTACACAGGCGCTTCAAGTCTGAACAGATGAGTATGTTTTTTGAGTACCGATAACTTTTTCGGAACAAACTGATTCAGTTTATTGTATAAAATTTTATTATTCAGATAGTTTTCGGGGAAATTCTTATTATTCCATTTGTCAAAAATCAAAAACTCTTTATAGTTATGAGGAAAAATCAGTTTGTGTGAAACAAATTCTTGTCGTACTACATTATTTTTATCATCAACAAGCTGGTAATGGTAAGCAACTGATTTTGAGAAATAATCGACCTCACATTTCCAAAAACCATCTTCGGTATAAAACATGGTATGAAGTTTAGGAGCATTGCCATCTTCATTAATCACCAACTGCAGGTTTTCTCCCGCATTTGCCCGATAGCCAATGTTAAAATATAATTTCATCTATCTATTTTTTGATAAAAATACAGTTTTAAAATTGAAAAACAAACCGTTGCAGTATCAAATAATCATTAAAAAAGCCTTTTTCTCAAATTTGAAAAAAGGCTTTCTTTAAGTGTATAAAACTCAGATTTATCTTGTTACAAGTATCTTTTTATTCAACAAAGCTTTGCCAGATTCATCTGTGATATTCACAATATATGAACCGCTAACCAAATTTTTAAGATATACCTGTTGATTTAATTGACCCTCTTTTACAGACAATTTTTGCGTCAGTACATACTTTCCGGAAATGTCAAAAACACTCACTTTTATACTTCCTTTTACTGATTTATCGTTCACATTGATATAGACAAAATGTTCGTCAACCTTAGTTGGATAAACATCCAAATTAGCAAAAAGATTCGTAGAAGATGCTCTGTCATTGACAAAATATTTACTTGCCAAATCATAAATATGAAGATTAGTTTCTCCTGAAAGTTGTTTTGCTTCTAAATCATCAAGAGTCAATTCATACATTGAAGCTCCTTTTGCACTGGCTATAACAATTTTACCTTTAGAATTTACCGCAGCTCCGTTCACAGAATAATTTTCAGGAAGACCGGATATTTTCCCGATAAATTTTGCATTTAAATCTTTAGTAGAAACCTTAAAAACATTTCCTGAAGTAGAGAAAACATAAAAGTTATTTTCTCCATCCGCAATCATATCTCCGCCAAAGCCGGTTTCCATAGAGTTGAAAGAATTTTTACCATTGGCAGCATCGTCTTTTATAATTCCAAGATCGCTTACCACAAACTGATTATTTTTTTTACTGATCTGAAGAAACTGCGTTCCTGAATTATTAATGGCATAAATGTTTCCGTTATATCCTGTTGCCATTCTAGTAATATGAGAATTGATATCACAAGATGTAACTCTTGCAACGGTATTTTCAACTAACGTAATCTCCTTTGTTTTTTGATTTAAAACATAAATGTTAGAAGAAAACATTGGCATGTAGAATAAATTATCACCTGCAGAATCGTAAGCCAAAGCAGCTAAAGTCATTGACTGTGCATGATTGTACGAAGTCTTGTCCTCAGTAACTGTAGATTTTCTTGCTTGAGAAATAACTTTCGCTTCCGAAGAAACTCCAAATATACTTTGACCGGAAGTTCCGTCTGCATTCATTGCACGAAAATCGCTAAACTCTATTCTTGGAGAATCTTTACCTGCGAGAGCGAAAAAGTCTTGTTGAGCATTAATGGTATTTCCAAGTAATAAAAGAATAATAGGGAATAAATGTTTTTTCATAAGTACTTAATTAATTTTTGTAATTGTTTTACTGTTACTAAGTTAAACATTTTTTGATTTGATCAAAAAAATATTTCAATATTATACTTCAAATTGTTGACATAAAAATTCACGCCCATAAATTAATAATCTTGTACACATGAATTGGGTTTGATGCGTATGAATTTCAAAGTCTGAAATAGACTTACGGAAAATGATATGATATGATATGATATGATATGATATGAAATAAAAAACTCCCACCTTAAAAGTGAGAGTTTCTATGATATGCTTGAAGTAAAATTAATTTAAAACGTAAGAAGTGCCGTCTCTTCCGTCTTTTAACTCAATTCCTTCTGCTAAAAGCTTGTCTCTGATCTGGTCTGAAAGATCAAAGTTCTTAGATTTTCTTGCCTGATTTCTCAGCTCGATTAAAACCTGTAATGTCTGATCTAATTTTTCATTGTTGTTTTCTTCGATCGCTTGAAGACCTAAAACATCGAATATCAAAGCATTTAAAGTTGATTTTAGATCTTCCAAATCCTCTGTTGAAATTGCTTCTTTTTCATCTTTTAAAGCAAAAATAAATTTCACTGCTTCAAATAAATGCGCAATCAAAACTGGTGAATTAAAATCATCCGTCAGAGCATCATATGCTTTAGTTTTCCATTCTTTAAGATTGAAACCTGATTCTTTTTGATCGTTTGGATTGATTGAATTTAAAACTTTTACAGCCTCCATTAATCTTGTAAAACCTTTTTCGCTGGCAATCATTGCGTCATTGGAAATATCTAAAACACTTCTGTAATGCGCCTGCAAAAAGCAGAAACGAACAATCGTGGGATGAAAAGGTTTTTCGAAGAAGTCATTATCACCTGAAACTAATTGTTTAGGCAAAATATAATTCCCGGTAGATTTGCTCATACGCTGAGAATTCATGGTCAGCATATTGGCGTGCATCCAGTAATTCACAGGTTCAATATCATTGCAAGCTTTTCCTTGGGCAATTTCACATTCGTGGTGTGGGAATTTAAGATCCATGCCACCACCGTGAATATCGAATTGATCACCTAAATATTTAGTACTCATCGCAGTACATTCAAGATGCCATCCCGGAAAACCTTCTCCCCAAGGCGAATTCCAACGCATGATGTGTGCAGGGGAAGCTTTTTTCCACAACGCAAAATCCTGTGGATTTTTCTTTCCCCCTGTCCGTCAAGATCTCTTGTATTGGCAAAAAGTTCTTCGATATTACGTTTTGAAAGTTCGCCGTAGTTCAGACCTCTTTTGTTGTATTCCAAGACATCAAAATAAACCGAGCCGTTGCTTTCGTAGGCAAAACCTTTCTCGATTAATTTTTGTGTTAATTCTATTTGTTCAACAATATGACCGGTTGCAGTAGGCTCAATATTCGGAGGAAGTAAATTGAACATTTCTAAAACTTTGTGGAAATCAACTGTGTATTTCTGTACAATTTCCATTGGTTCCAATTTCTCAAGACGGGTTTGTTTTACGAATCGGTCGTTATTCACGTCTCCATCGTCGGTAAGGTGCCCTGCATCGGTAATATTTCTTACGTATCTCACTTTATATCCCAAATGCATTAGGCTTCTGTAGATAAAATCGAAAGAAAGAAAAGTACGCACATTTCCCAAATGCACATTGCTGTAAACCGTCGGCCCACAAACGTACATTCCGATATTTCCATCTAAAATCGGTTTAAATATTTCTTTTTCTGAGGTAAGCGAGTTGTATATTTTTAGTTGCATTAATTTTTTTTTAATTAAAATGATTGAATGATTAAAAGAGTCAAAAATTAGACTAACAAATTGTTCCACAACAAATTATGATTGTGTGTAAAATCTGATTTTTAACTTTTCTAAATTTTATCATTTCTAAATTTTTAATAATCAAGTTTCGCATGACTTCCTACATAATGCAGGAATTCCTGTCTGGTAATAGGATTGGTTCTGAAAATCCCGCTTAATTCTGCAGTAATGGTTGAACTTGCAGTGTCTTTTATTCCTCTGCAGTTGACACAAAGATGTTTTGCATCAATGATACAGGCTACATCTTTTGTTCCTAAAGCTTCTTTCAGTGCATCCACAACCTGCATCGTTAATCTTTCCTGAACTTGCGGTCTTCTTGCGTAATAATCTACAATTCTATTGATTTTCGAAAGTCCGATCACATCACCATTTGAAATGTAGGCAACATGTGCTCTTCCGATAATCGGTAAAAAATGGTGCTCACAGAAAGAATATACCGTGATGTCTTTTTCCACCAACATCTGGCGGTATTTGTATTTATTTGAAAAAGTAGAAATTCCTGGCTTATTTTCCGGAAGAAGTCCGCCGAAAATTTCATTTACGTACATTTTTGCAACACGTTTTGGAGAATCTTTTAAGGAATCATCTTCCATGTCTAATCCTAAGGTTTCCATGATTTCTCCAAAAAGTTTTGTGATTTTTTCTATTTTTTCCTGTGGCGATTTCTCAAAAGCATCTTCACGGATCGGCGTATGCTCTTTCCCTGTGAAAATATCATCATCGTTATCGGTAAAATCAACCATTTTTATTTATTTTGCAACAAAAATACGGATAAAATTAATTCTATATTTTAATTTAGCTCAAATTTGAATTACCTTTCACCTCTATACAGTCTAAAATATTATGATCATTGCTGAAGAAGTACTAAATAATGCACAAAAGAAAGAATTTCTAGAGTTTCCTGCCAGACTTTATAAAGACGACAAAGCGTATATCCGACCTTTAGACAAAGATATTGAGCGCGTTTTTGACAACAGTATAAACAAATGTTTTGCAAATGGTGAAAGCAAACGTTTTCTGTTTAAAAATAATGCCAACGAAACAATAGGAAAAGTAGCTGTTTTTATCAATAAACAATACATTGAAAAGCAACCAACAGGTGGGATTGGTTTTTTCGACTGCATCAATGATCAGACAACCGCCAATTTTATCTTCGATCATTGTAAAAACTGGCTTCAGGAAAGAGGAATGGAGGCAATGGACGGCTCTATCAATTTCGGAGAACGGGATAAATTTTGGGGTGTTTTGATTGAAGGTTTTAGCCCACCTTTGTATGGAATGAACTACAACTTTCCTTATTACAAAGCGCTTTTTGAGAATTATGGATTTGAAATTTACTATAATCAGCTATGTTTCAGCAGAAAAGCTCACGCGCCCACTTCAAGGATTTTTAATATTATGCATGCTAAGTATTCGAAAAATGAAAACTTCTCTGCAAAGCCCGTTAATAAAGCGAATATAAAAAAGTTTGCTGAAGATTTTCACATCATTTACAATAAATCCTGGGAAAGTCATGGAGGAGGAAAACAGATGTCATTAGATGATGTAAAAAAGCTGTTCAATACTATGAAACCTGTAATGAATGAGCACATTGCATGGTTTGCCTACGAAAATGAAAATCCAGTTGCGATGTGGATTAATATTCCGGATCTTAATCAATGGTTTAAGCATTTGAATGGCAAATTTGGAACTTGGGGAAAACTAAAATTTCTCTACTATAAAACTTTTAAGCACAATTCTAAATTTGTCGGTTTAATCTTCGGGGTTCTACCGGAATGGCAAAACAAAGGTGTAGAAGGTTACCTCATTGTGGAAGCTGCAAAACATTTTCAGGTTGCTACAAAATTTGAAGATTTTGAAATGCAGTGGATTGGAGATTTTAATCCAAAAATGCTGGGTCTTGCAAAACATCTTGAAACCGAAGTGACAAGAAAACTGGCAACGTACAGATATTTGTTTGACAGAAATAAGGTTTTTGAGAGACACCCAACAGTTTAATTATAAAAAAGCAAAATTATGGATTCATTGATTTCTATCTTTATTTTATTTCTCCTCATTATTTTATCTATCCCTGCAATTATTTTTCTGATTGCTTATCTAGCTGCACAAAGCAGAAAGAAGAAACAAAAAATTCTTTTAGAACAAATCGGAACTCCAGAATATTATGCTTTTGTACGATATAATATTGGTGATACTCAAGGGAAATTTTTTAAGCTAAAAGCTTTCCAAGGAAGCGGAATGATCTATGTTGAAAACCGTAAAATTATTTTCAGAGATACTTTAAATCTTAATCCCTACACATTTGTTTTAGATGAATGTTCCATCAAATGGGAAGATGTCAATATTGTCAATGGATTGTTAAAGTGGTTTTCGATAAGTGATAACACAAAAAAATATTTTTTTAATATCGACAGCGGAATGTTTATTTTCAACATCAATTCTTCAAAACCTACAACAAAAAGTGTATTCGACACCCTTGTTCAATATCAAAACGAAATATAAACAATTAGGCTTTAGATGAATTTCTTAAGCCTAATTTATTCACTTACTCCTATTTAAAAAAGTTCTCCTGCTACTTTTTTAATATTGTCACTTTTTCCCATAGAATAAAAATGTAAAACAGGAACGCCAAAATCCAATAATTCTTTACACTGATGAACCGCCCATTCTACACCGATTTGTTTTACGGCTTCATTATTCTTTGCGCTTTCAACTGCATTGATGAGATCTTCAGGTAAATCTATTTTGAAAACCTGTGGCAATAATTTCAAATGTTTTTTTATCGCAATCGGTTTTATTCCCGGAATAATCGGAACCGTGATCCCCATTTCTCTTGCTTTATTTACAAACTCAATGAACTTTTTATTATCGAAAAACATTTGTGTGACGATGTAATCTGCACCGGCATCTACTTTTTGTTTCAGCCATTTTAAATCGTAATTCATAGACGGAGCTTCCATGTGTTTTTCAGGATAACCCGCTACTCCAATGCAGAATTTATTATGTTCGTCACAAACTTGTTCTTCGTCATGAAGATATTTTCCCCTTCCGAGATTGTTGATTTGATTGACCAAATCCATTGCAGTAGCATGACCTCCCGGAGTCGCTTCAAAATACTGATGCCCTTTCATAGCATCTCCGCGAAGTGCCATTATGTTGTCAATTCCAAGATACATACAGTCCACTAAAAGATATTCTGTTTCTTCTTTAGTAAAACCTCCACAAAGTAAATGGGGAACAGTATCTACACCATATTTATGCTGAATTGCTGAACAAATCCCCAACGTTCCCGGTCGCATTCTGGTAATTCTGCGCTCCACCAAACCGTTTCCTTTATCAATGTAAATATATTCTTCGCGAGAAGTAGTCACATCAATAAACGGGGGTTTAAATTCCATCAAAGGATCAATGTTGGTATATAAATCTTCAATCCCGATTCCTTTTTGAGGCGGAACAACCTCCAAGGAAAATAGGGGTTTGCCGTTGGCGTTTTTTATGTGGTCTGTGATTTTCATTAACCTTGTTTAGTTTTATTTTTTATATAATTTATTATATAATTTACAATTCTTGTTGAAACTTCATTATATATAATAGCTGGATTAACATCATAAAAATAGATTTTTGAATCTATTGGTATCATATCCTCAACTCCCTCGCCTATTATATTGTAAATAAATTGTTTTCTTGATATTGCATATTTTACAGTTTTCCTTTTTACTAATACTTTTAAAGTAATATTTAAATCAAATTCATTGATTAAATGATCAATAAAATATATAGGTAACTCTAATTCGAAAGTTTTATTTATAGGAATACTTTCGCTCATTTCTTTTAAAAAGAAATCATAATCTGAAAGTGGAAATAATGTTCTAGAGTAAATTAAATGTGATTGCTGGAAGAGTTTTCCTATTTTGTTTAATTTAGGAAATAGGTATTTAACAAAATTTAGAACATAAACATCTATTAAACTTTTCATATCCTTTTCAAAATCTAAAGATGTGGAAGAACTAATTTGTGCTTCTTTCACAAAAAGCTCAATCTCCTTATCCAAATCATCTGCTTCATTAATATTTTCTCCATTAATAGCTTTTTGAATAATATCAAAACTATACTCAATATTTTCAGCAAACAATTTCACTAAATCTTCATAACTTCCGTTATCTGCAATGTTTAATGCAGCATAATATTGAATTTTATCTTTATTTTTAATGACAATAACAGGATATTGATGTTTAAGCAAAATAAAATTGCTCAGAATTCTCGCCAATCTTCCGTTTCCATCATCAAAGGGATGAATTGAAGTAAACTTATGGTGAAAAATCGCAGAAATAATGATCGGATGCAGATTTTCTTCCTCGGCATTTCTGTACCAATCCAAAAGATTGTTCATTTCAAAAGCAACTTCTTCCGGATTAGTATAATAATGGATATCACCGGAAACTTTTTGTACATGGTTTGGTGAAGTTTTATATTGTCCGATTTTTATTTCCTTCTCAAACTCGATTCCTTGTGGCGAAATAGTTTTTGAAAAATAAGGTTCAACTAAAATTATTTTATGCAAATCTTTTATATCACTTTCAGAAAGCGGACGATCTTCTTTAATTAATTGCAACATAAAACCTATCGCTTCATTGTGACCTCTAATATCCAGATGATCTTTGAATGGTTTTCCTTTTGCCGTCAAACCAAAGTTTAAAAAAGCGATTGTTTCACCATAACTCAACTGATTTCCTTCGATAGCATTTGAATTATAATTCCAGTCTAATTTTAATTTTTGAAAAATTTTATTTTCCAATTCACTAGAAAATGGTCGATTAGAATCGATCAATTGTTTTTGCTCATCAATTGATTTAATTTCACTTAAATTTTCTAATATTTTGATATTTTTCATAATTAATTTTTATTTACAAAAATAGAATTTAATCCCTCAAATTCACCTCATTCAAAATCTGTATTATTATCTAAATTCCGTCTGCTAAATTTGGAGAAAGCCATTTTTTAGCCTCTCGTAAAGAAATTCCTTTTCTGACCGAATATTCTTTTACCTGCTCTTCTGTGATTTTCCCCAAACCAAAATACTTTGCATGCGAACTTCCAAAATAATATCCGGAAACAGCAGCCGTTGGGAACATGGCTAAACTTTCAGTAAGATAAACCCCAATGTTTTCTTCAACCTTCAGCAAATCCCAGATTGCGTGTTTTTCTAAATGATCCGGACAAGCTGGATAACCGGGAGCGGGACGAATTCCTTTGTATTTTTCGGCAATCAAATCTTCATTGCTCAGATTTTCCTGATTAGCGTAACCCCAGTATTCTGTACGTACTTTTTTATGTAAAAATTCTGCATAAGCTTCTGCAAAACGGTCTGCGATTGCTTTTACCATGATGGCATTGTAATCGTCATTGTCTTTTTCGTATAGATCAGACAATTCATCAGTTCCAAAACCTGTAGTCACACAAAAAGCTCCCATATAATCGGTTTTACCGGTGCTTTTTGGAGTAATAAAATCACTTAACGCCAGATACTCTTTCCCTTTCGACTTTTGAAGTTGTTGTCTTAGTGTTAAAAATTTAGCCACTTCCTGATCGGTTTCATCATAGATTAAAATATCGTCGGTTTCGTTTGAGTTGGCTTTAAAAATTCCAAATATCGCTTTTGCGGTGAGTAATTTCTCATCAACAATCTTCTTTAAAATTTTCTTTCCGTCTTCAAACAATTCTTTAGCCTGCTCTCCTACAACCTCATCTTCCAAAATATTCGGATATTTTCCATGTAAATCCCAGCTTCTGAAAAACGGTGACCAATCGATGAACGGAACCAATTCATTCAAATCCTGATTTTCAAAAACCTGAATTCCCAGCTGATTTGGAGTGAAAATTTCTTCGTTTTCCCAATCAATTTTAAATTTATCCTTTCTTGCTTGTTCCAGTGAAACATAATTTTTATCAATCTGTCTATTTAAAAACTTCTCGCGGAAATCTGAATAATCGTTTTTCAAATCGTTTACATATTCCTTATTTCGATCTCCCAAAAGAGAGCTTACTACATTGACCGCCCTTGAAGCATCATTGACGTGCACGACTGCATTTTTATATTTTAAATCTATCTTTACAGCAGTATGCGCTTTTGAAGTTGTCGCACCTCCGATTAACAAAGGAAAATTAAGATTCTGCCGTTCCAATTCTGAAGCGATGTACACCATTTCGTCCAAACTTGGCGTAATCAATCCGCTCAAACCGATGACATCTACATTATGATCAATGGCTGCCTGAATAATTTTCTCAGCAGGAACCATCACTCCCAAATCGATAATATCGTAATTATTACAACCTAAAACAACACTCACAATATTTTTCCCAATATCATGAACATCACCTTTTACAGTTGCCATCAAAATTTTTCCGTTGGGTTTCTGAGCCACATCTTTTTCGGCTTCGATAAACGGCTGAAGATAAGCTACTGCTTTTTTCATCACACGAGCAGATTTTACTACTTGAGGAAGAAACATTTTTCCGCTTCCGAACAAGTCTCCGACAACGCCCATTCCTGTCATTAGATTAACTTCAATGACAGGAAGAGGTCTTGCAGATTGTAATCTTGCTTCTTCAACATCTTCTTCGATAAAACGATCGATACCTTTGACTAATGAATGTGTAATTCTTTCCTGCAAAGGATAAGAACGCCATTCTAATTCTTCAACCTTTTCTTTTTTAACTGATTTATTTCTTTCGGAATAATCTAAAAGACGTTCTGTAGCATCTTCTCTTTTATCGAGAATCACGTCTTCTACAAGCTCGAGAAGTTCTTTGTTAATTTGATCATACACCTCAAGCATTGCAGGATTTACAATACCTATATTCATACCGGCCTGAATGGCGTGGTAAAGAAAAACCGAGTGCATCGCTTCACGTACCGTATCATTTCCACGGAAGGAAAACGAAACATTAGAAACTCCACCACTCACCGAAGCGTACGGAAGATTTTGTCTCACCCATCTTGTCGCTTCAATAAAATCGATTGCGTTTCGGCGGTGCTCATCCATACCGGTCGCAACAGGAAATATATTTAAATCGAAAATAATATCTTCAGCCGGAAATTTAACTTCATTCACCAAAATATCGTAAGAACGCTTTGTGATTTCAAGTCTTCTTTCGTAATTATCAGCTTGCCCGACCTCATCAAAAGCCATTACAACGACAGCTGCTCCGTATCTTTTTATTGCTTTGGCGTGTTTTACGAACTCTTCTTCTCCTTCCTTTAAACTGATAGAATTGACCACGCATTTTCCCTGAACAACCTGCAGACCTGCTTCCAAAATCTCCCACTTTGAGGAATCGATCATGATGGGGATTTTGGAAATATCCGGTTCTGAACCAATAAGATTAAGGAATTTGATCATGGAAGCTTTTCCATCAATCAAACCGTCATCAAAGTTAACGTCAAGAATCTGAGCGCCGCCATCTACCTGATCTCTGGCGATATCTAAGGCTTCAGAAAATTTTTCTTCTTTAATTAATCTTAAAAACTTTTTAGATCCCGCAACATTGGTTCTTTCACCAACATTGATGAAATTACTTTCCGGAGTTATAATCAAAGGCTCGAGACCTGATAATCGAAGGTATTTAGGGTATAGTGTTTGGTTTTTAGTATTTAGCATTTCTTCTCTATTTTCCATCTCCTTGTTTTTTGAAATAATTTATAAATCCGTTTAACAATTTTTTAGATGTCTGGATTTCTTCATCAATTGTATTAAAAAAAAATTCATCAATATAATTTTGATCAAATGCAATATATAGTTGAGTTTCTAATTCAAAAAGAGAACCTCTAGATATATATAAAAAAACCAAAGTTCCTTTTGGTGTATTTCTACCACATCCTTCAGCAATGTTTGATGTAACAGAAACGGCACACCTCCTCATTTGATTCGTCAAACCAAATTGCTCGCTATCTGGAAATTCTTTTGTTACTGTATAAATTGAGTTGGTCAATTTTCTTGCAAATAGCCAAACATCTAATTTTTTAAAATCCTGAAAACTCATAATTCTTAAAAATCTAAATACAAAACACTAAAAACTAAATTCAACTTTTCTAGGTTCATATTTCTCAACCAAATCAGCAATAGCTTTGATATGTTCAGGAGTTGTTCCGCAACATCCACCAATGATATTGATCAATCCTTTTTCTACATATTCTTTAATTTGAACAGCCATTTGTTCCGGAGATTCGTCATACTGACCGAATGCATTGGGTAACCCTGCATTGGGATATGCCGAAACACAAAATTCAGAACTGTGTGCTAATGTTTCTAAATAAGGTGTAAGCTGACTTGCCCCTAAAGCACAGTTGAATCCTACACTCAGTAAATTCAAATGTGAAACTGAAATTAAAAATGCTTCCGCAGTTTGTCCGCTCAATGTTCTTCCTGACGCATCCGTAATCGTCCCTGAAACCATGATGGGAATTTCAATTCCTCTTTCTTCCTGTATTTCATCGATGGCGAAAAGTGCAGCTTTTGCATTCAAAGTATCAAAAATGGTTTCAACCAAAAGAATATCTGATCCTCCATCCAATAAAGCTTCGCACTGCTGTTTGTATGCTAATCTCAATTCTTCAAAAGTTATAGCACGGTAACCGGGATCATTAACATCCGGGCTTAAACTTGCAGTTCTGTTGGTTGGTCCGATAGAGCCGGCAACAAATCTTGGTTTATCAGGATTTTTAGCCGTGAATTCATCACAGACTTTCCTGGCAATTTTTGCAGATTCATAATTTAGTTCATATACCAAATCTTCCATATGGTAATCTGCCATTGCGATGGTAGTCCCGGAAAAGGTGTTTGTTTCAATGATATCGGCTCCAGCTTCGAGATATTTTCTGTGAACTTCCTCAATCGCTTCAGGCTGTGTGAGCGAAAGCAGGTCGTTATTTCCTTGTACGGGATGTTCCCAATCTTTAAAACGCTCTCCACGGTAATCTTCTTCTACAAATTTGTATCGTTGAAGCATCGTTCCCATTGCTCCGTCGAGAATGAGAATGCGATCTTGTAGTGCTTTATATAATTGTGCTGAATTTTTCATTTTATATTTTCGGCGAAAGCCAATTTTATATTTATTTAATTAAATCTGAAGCTTGCTTTTATTGAACTAATCTAGCGCCTGCTTCAAATCTGCGATAATATCATCCACATTCTCTAAACCTACTGAGCAGCGAACCAAACCTGCGGTAATTCCCACTTCATTTCTTTCTTCATCAGACAGTTTGGAATGCGTTGTAGATGCAGGATGTGTAACAATCGTTCTCGTATCACCAAGATTGGCAGAAAGCGAGCACATTTTTATTGAATCTAAAAAGTTTCTTCCGCCTTCAATGCCGCCTTTGATTTCGAAAGCGACAACATTTCCGCCCAATTTCATTTGCTTTTTGGCAATTTCATAGCTTGGATGAGATTTTAAAAATGGATATTTTACCAATTCAACATTGGGATGACTTTCTAAAAACTCAGCCACTTTCAAAGCATTTTCACATTGTCTCTCAACACGGATAGCCAATGTTTCTAAACTTTTCGACAAAACCCAAGCGTTGAACGGCGACATTGCAGGTCCGGTATTTCTAGCGAAAAGATAGATTTCCCTTATTAAATCTTCTCTTCCAACTGCTACACCGCCCAAAACACGACCTTGTCCGTCAATTAGTTTTGTTGCTGAATGCACCACAATATCAGCTCCATACTTAATAGGCTGTTGAAGATAAGGCGTCGCAAAACAGTTGTCTACAATGAAAATCAGATGATGTTTTTTTGCAATTTGACCAAAAAATTCTAAATCTAAAATTTCAATTGCAGGATTTGTCGGAGTTTCCAAATACAGAATTTTTGTATTTGGTTTGATGTAGTTTTCTACATTTTCAGAATCTTCGGCTTTGAAATAGGTAGTCTCAATATTCCATTTTGGAAAATATTTGGTAAATAACGTATGCGTAGATCCAAAAACTGATTGGCAGCTAACAATATGATCTCCTGCATTAAGCAAGGCCGAAAACGTTGAATAAATGGCTGCCATTCCTGTTGCAAAAGCGTAACCAGATTCTGCACCTTCCATTTTTACTATTTTATCTGTAAATTCTGTAACATTCGGATTTGAAAATCGGCTGTACAGATTTTTAGATTTCTCCTCAGCAAAACTCGCTCTCATATCTTCCGCATCTTCAAAAACAAAGCTTGAAGTAAGATATAATGGCGTAGAATGTTCATCAAACTGAGATCTTTCGGTTTGGGTTCTTACGGCAAGGGTTTCAAAATTCTCCATGGCAATTGTAATTATTTAGTTTCACTTAGTCTTAAAATATCTCCGAAAACACCTCTTGCTGTCACTTTTGCTCCGGCTCCGGCTCCCATGATCACGATTGGGTTTTCACCATAACTTTCGGTGTAGATTTCAAAGATTGAATCTGATCCTTTTAGTTGTCCTAAGGCTGAAGTTGCAGGAACTGAAATTAATTTCACATCCAATTCGCCTTTCTCTTTCTGTAGGTCTCCGTGCAAATCTCCAACATATCTTAAAACGTGATCCGGCCCTTGATCTTTCTTCATTTTATCATATTCATCATCTAATTCTCCCAATCGTTCGATAAATTCTGATTTAGAAATCGAACTCAAAGCATCAGGAACTAAATTCTGAATTTTGATATCTGTAAATTCATTGCTTAAATCTAATTCCCGCGCCAAAATCAGCAGTTTTCTCGCAACATCGTTTCCTGATAAATCTTCTCTTGGATCCGGTTCGGTAAAACCTTTTTCTAAAGCTTCAAGCACGATTGTTGAAAATTTATCATCTCTCAAAGAAAAATTGTTGAACACATAACTTAATGTTCCTGAGAACACACCTTTAATTCTCGTAATATTTTCTCCTGACAGGTGTAAAAGTTTTATGGTGTCAATTAATGGTAAACCTGCTCCAACATTGGTTTCGTACAGATAACGTTTATTGTTTTTGTTCAACGTATGTCTTAGTTTACGATATTCTTCAATGGGAAGTGTGTTGAAAATTTTGTTTGATGAAACTAAATCGAATCCGTTTTCTGCCAGAGCATGATAGTTTTTCACAAAATCAACACTCGCTGTATTATCCACAACAATCAGGTTTTCAAGCTGATTTTGTTTTGAAAAATTAATCAATTCGTCTACACTTGAAGATTTTTCGGCCGCAAAAACCTCATCACTCCAATTGCTGTCAAATCCTTTTTTGCTGAAAGCTATTTTTCTTGAATTGGCAACAGCTACCACTTTTAAATGTATATTTTTTCGTCTTTTAATTTCTTCGGCAGATTGTAAAACCTGTTCTATTAAGGTTTTTCCTACATTTCCGTGACCTATAATTGCCAAATGAACTGTTTTTGGTTTTTTGAAAATTTCAGATTCGATGATATTTTTAGTTTTTTCATCCTGAGAAGAGGTCACTACGATATTGATGCGTTTCTCGCTTGAATTTTGATTTAAAAGCAACGGAAAAACATTATTTCTGGCCAGTTCAGAAAGTATTTTATTTAAATCTTCTGCTACAAAACCGATGACAGAAACATTGTTGATGCTGTAAATTTGTGAAACCTTTCCTGATTTTCTTTCTTCAGCAAATTCTTCAATCAGGCAATTGACTGCTTTTTCAGAATCATCTTCATGTACGAGAATTGATAATCCATTTTCTACCGCTTGTTGAGAAATTACTCCCACACTGATTCGTGCCAAAGTAAGTGCTTTAAAAACTCTTCCGTCAATCCCTATTTCACCTAAAAAATCTGCTCCTTCAAATTTGATGATTGATCGATTTTTTAAAAATTTTATTTCGTTTGCATTATTTTTCATCTGATATTTATTTTCTTATTTGTGGAATTTTGCTTACGCTCTATTCATCTACAAAATATTTTTTATAATATTATTTAATTGTTTGTATTCCATTAAAAAGGCATCATGCCCATGAATTGATTGGATCTCGTGGTAGAACACATTTTCTTTTTCAGTTTTCAGTTTCATAAAACACGTTTGAATTTCAGAAGCCGGGAAAAATAAGTCGGTATCTACAGAGATCATGTGCATTCGTGCTTTGATTTTACTTAAATCTGCATCGTTTGCATTGATGTTCATGAGCAAATAATTCATTAATTGATATGACTTTAAACTAAATCTTTCGGCAAGAGATTTCCCATGATAATTCAACCAGTCTTCAGATTCTAATTGCTGTTTTTCATCATTGAATTTATTTTGAAATCTGTTATTTAAAGACTGAGGAGTTCTGTAGCACAGCATCGCATGAATTCTTGCTTTTTGGAGAGGTTCATTATTCCCATTTAATAAAAATTGTTGAACCAAACATTGGGCATGTAACCAATCATGAGTTTTATAATGGCAAGCAATCGGGATAAAAAGCTCTGCTAAATCTTGTTTTTTAGCAAGCATTTCCCAACCAATTCCGCCTCCGAGCGAGCCTCCGATAATGGCATATAAGTTTTTAATATTCAAAGTTTCAAGACCTTTCAGAAAAATATTCGCTATATCTGAAGATGTAAACTCTGAATATTCGTCGATAAAAAAATCATCATACCCATTTCCGGGAATATTAAAACAGAGAACCGTAAATTTGTTTGTATCAATTGCCTGGTTTTCCCCAATCAAATTCTTCCACCAACCTGTCTTTCCCGAAACATTTGAATTTCCGGTTAAAGCATGATTGACCAAAATAATGGGTGCAGAAAACAAGTCTCTTCCAAAAAGCTGATAGCTTAATGGGATTTGATATTCCTTTTGGGAATCGGTTCGGTACAAAAAATTAATATGTTGCAGTTCTGTTTTCAATTTTATATTATTAAAATAAATTTGAAAATGCCACGGGAAATGGCTGAAAAAGAACTTCAGTAAGTTATCTGTCCAAAATAAAATTTTATTTGGTAGAACGTAGCACCTTCTTCGCTTGCGCAAAGGGTTGCTAAGGTTTCACAGGGTCTATCCCTCAACCTTTCTTGATAACATTTTCAATATATAAATGAACGAATGGTGCAAAGATAAGACATTTCTCTTAAAAAAATAAATAAAAATTATTTTTCGTTAAAAATCCTTTATCTGAAAGCGTTTCAGAAGCATGTTAAGAATTATTAAGCTTAAAAAAATTGGTTTTTTTTACCAAAAAATCTACCTTAGCAATGAAAAATGATGTGATATGAGTGTCGAGAAGCAAAGACTAAAAGATAAAAACTGGTTAAACTGGGGACCTTACGTAAGCAACCGACAGTGGGGAAATGTACGTGAAGACTACAGCCCAAACGGTGATGCGTGGCATTTTGCCAATCATAACAATGCTGAAAGTTATGCATATCGTTGGGGTGAAGAAGGTATCGCAGGAATCTCAGATACCAAGCAGCTTTTTTGCTTTGCACTTTCATTTTGGAATAAAAACGATGAAAGAGTAAAAGAACGGTTTTTCGGATTGAGCAATCCGCAGGGAAATCACGGGGAAGACATCAAAGAAATTTTCTATTACTTAGACAATACACCTACTCATAGTTATATGAAAATGGTGTACAAATATCCTATCAATAAATTTCCCTACGAAGATTTAGTTTCAGAAAATGGTAAGCGAACCAAAAAAGAGCAAGAATATGAAATCATCGACACCGGTATTTTCGATAAAGATGAATATTTCGATATTTTTATTGAATACTGCAAAGGGAATATTGATGATATCTTGGTGAGAATTACCGTTTGTAACCGAAGTCGGCAGGATGCACCTATAGTAGTGATTCCGACCGCATGGTATCGAAATAATTGGAAATGGGGATATAATGAATACCAAGGACAGCTGGAAGATTCTCATGATGGATGCATCAACATTAATCACGACAGCGTTTCGTTAAAAAAGTTTTATTCGAAAAATAAAAATGCACAGAGCGTTTTTTGTGATAATGAAACCAATACTCCTAAACTTTACGGATGCCCGGAAATTGATAATACATTCTACAAAGATGGCATCAACAATTTTGTCGTTCATCAGAAAAACACCATTAATCCGGAAAAAAAAGGTTCAAAAGCTTCGTTTATTGCTGAAGCGGAAGTAAAAGCCGGAGAATGTGAAATTTTTGAATTTAGACTTGCACCACATGAAATGGATGATGCATTTTATGATTTTGAAAATATATTCAATGCAAGAATCTCTGAAGCAAACGAATTTTATGAAGAGATTCAGCAGGATGTTCCCAATGAAGATGAAAGAAATGTGCAGAGACAGGCTTTTGCCGGGCTTCTCTGGAACAAACAATTTTACCATTACAACGTAGGAAAATGGCTAAAAGGCGATCCTAATCATGAAGCTCCAAGAGATTTTAATCATTATGTGAGAAATACCGAATGGGAACATCTTCACAATAAAGATATTATCTCCATGCCTGATAAGTGGGAATATCCTTGGTATGCGACTTGGGATTTGGCATTTCACTGTGTTCCGTACGCAATTATTGACGGCGATTTTGCTAAAAATCAGCTCCTTCTCTTAACCAAAGAATGGTACATGCATCCCAACGGACAAATGCCTGCTTATGAATGGAATTTAAGTGATGTAAATCCGCCTGTGCACGCTTGGTCTTGTTTCAGGGTTTTTAAAATCGATGAAAAAAGTAATGGTAAGCCTGATCTTTTATTTTTAGAAAAAGTTTTTCAAAAACTTCTTCTAAATTTTACATGGTGGGTAAACCGAAAAGATAAAAACGGCAAAAATATTTTTGGAGGCGGATTCTTGGGACTTGATAATATCGGAGCTTTTGACCGAAACATGGAATTAAAAGATGGTGAGCATCTTGAACAAGCTGACGGAACGAGCTGGATGGCGATGTATGCGCTCAACATGATGCGTATTGCCATGGAACTAGCTCAGTATTACCAAGTTTATGAAGACATGGCAATTAAATTCTTTGAGCATTATCTCTACATCGCAGAAGCCATGGAAAATATGGGTGAAGACAAGGAAGGTCTTTGGAACGAAGAAGACGGATTCTTCTATGATGTACTTCAGCTTGGAAATGGTGAAAGTGTTACCCTAAGATTGAGAAGTATTGTAGGGTTGATCCCATTGTTTGCCGTGGAAATTATTGATCATCATCTTTTGGATAAAATGCCCAATTTCAAAGCAAGAATGGATTGGGTTCTAAAAAACAAACCTGAACTTGCCAATCTGGTTTCTCACTGGGACGAAGAAGGTAGCGGCAGAAAACATTTGATGAGTATTCTTCGCCGTACAAGACTGAAAAAAGTTTTATCAAGAATGGTAGACGAAAAAGAATTTCTAAGCGACTACGGAATCCGTGCGATGTCAAAGGTTTATGAAGCCAATCCTTTTGTGTTTACCGTTCACGGTAATAAGAATGTGGTGTATTATACTCCTGCAGAAAGCGATAGCCGAATGTTCGGAGGAAACAGCAACTGGAGAGGTCCTATTTGGTTTCCGATTAACTTCCTGATTGTAGAAAGTCTTCAGCGTTTTCATTTTTATTACGGAAACAGCTTGAAAATTGAATTTCCGACAGGAAGTGGTGAACAGAAAAATCTGGATGAAGTTGCCCACAATATCAGTAACAGACTCTGCTCTATATTTTTAAAAGATGAGAGCGGACAAAGGGCTTTCAACGGAGGAAATTATAAATTTAACTATGATCCGAATTTCAAAGATTATATCACATTCTTTGAATATTTCCACGGAGATAACGGTCGTGGTGTAGGAGCATCTCATCAAACAGGCTGGACAGCTACTGTCGCTAAGTTACTTAAACCTAGATTAGCGTAATTGGGTCGGGGAGTTTTAGTGTTGGAGAACTTATGAGTTATGTGCTTTTTATTTTTTCCCACTCAAACTCTCCCACTTTATTTATTCACCTACTTTCTCCCCGTTTACATACACTTCATAACCGATTTCAACATTAGGTTCTAAAGTTTTTGAAACCGAACAGTATTTTTCGAATGATAATTCTGAAGCTTTTAATGCTTTTTTAGGATCAATTGTACCTTCTAAAAAGAATTTAACCATAATTGATTTAAAAGGTTTTGCGTCTTCCACAGGAATTCTTTCGCCTTCTACTTCAGCTTTAAAATCTGTAATTTCCTGTCTTTGTTTTTTTAAGATTGAAACTACGTCGATTCCGCTGCATCCTGCAACTGCCATCAGTACGCTTTCCATGGGAGAAACTCCTTTTGCACCAGGTTGTGAAGTGTTGTCTAAAAGAATTGAATTTCCCTGTGCGTTGGTACATTCAAATAAAAAGTCGTCGTTTATTCGGTTTAATGTTATTTTCATTTTGCTTATTGCTTATTGCTTATTGCTTATTGCTTATTGCTTATTGCTTATTGCTTATTGCTTATTCGAAATTACAAAATTCCTCTTGCCTTAATTTCAAGATATTTATTAATAACCTCCACATTCAGATTTTCCGGAAGTGTGTAAACAGAATAAATTCCGTATTTTCTTAATTCCTGAATGATCAATTTTTTTTCGAATTCAAATTTTTCTGCAATCACTTCATCGTAAATCTCCTGCATACTTTCAGGATTTTTGTGAAGTAAAGACTGAAGCTCTGAATTTTTAAAGAAAACTACCACCAGCAAATGGTTTTTGGCGATTCCACGAAGGTATTTCATCTGCCGGTTTAAAGCGTCCAACGTTTCAAAATTGGTAAAAAGCAAAACCAAACTTCTTTGATTTACAGAATATTTTACATCCTGATACAATCTATTAAAATCACTTTCAAAAAAATCTGTTTTAATATTATAAAGTGCTTCTGAAATCCTTCTCAACTGACCAGATTTATTATCTGCAGCAACTTTATTTTCCGTTTTTTTGGAAAATGTCATCATTCCGGCCCGATCGCCTTTTTTAAGAATAATGTGGGACAACGCCATACTCGCATTAATAGAATAATCAAGAAGACTTAAACCTTTGAATGGCATCTTCATGGTTCTCCCCTTATCAATCAGCATAAAAATACGCTGCGATTTTTCATCCTGAAACTGATTGACCATCAATCGATTGGTTTTTGAGGTTGCTTTCCAATTGATGGTTCTTACATCGTCTCCGGGAACATATTCTTTAATCTGCTCAAACTCCATCGTATGACCGAGTTTTCTGATTTTTTTGATTCCTCCGAGTAAAAATTCGTTTTGCAACGCCATCAATTCATATTTTCTAAGATGAACAAACGACGGATAAGCAGGAAGCATTGCATTCTTCTGAAAGGTAAATCTTTTAGAAACAAAACCTAAAGGCGACGACACAAAAACATTTAAAGCTCCGAAACTATATTCTCCTCTTTCTTTAGGCTCAAGAATATATTGGAATAAAGTGTTCTTACCGGACGCAATGTGTTTTTCAATTAAAAAATCTCTCTTCTGAAACTGAAACGGAATTTCATCAATGATTTTTGTATTAATTTTAAAACTGTAATTATTTTTTATATCAACTTTTACTGCATTTTCATCGCCGTTTGATAATTTTTCGGGTAAAATTCTCTGTGCTAAAATCCCGTCTTTTTCTCTGAATAAAAGCAGATAATCAACCATCGCAGTAAGAAAAACCAACAATAAAACGGCATGCGCTACAATCATTAAAAACGGAAAGAAAAACGCAAAAACATACAGAATCCCCACTCCGATGAGCGTGAAAAAAAAGCGGTTGTTGATGAATAGGTTTTTCATTTATTTCAGTTAAAAGCTGGAGAAAATTAAATCTCAATTATTGATGATTCTTATCTTGGAATTTCGATTCCTTCCAAAATCTGACGGATAATCTCATCAGCCGTCAATCCCTCCATTTCTCTTTCCGGAGAAACGATTACTCTATGTCTCAATACGGCATAACTGGCTTCCTTGATATCTTCAGGAGTGACAAAATCTCTTCCTCGTAATGCAGCAAAGGCTTTTGAAGCAGTCAACAAAGCTAAACTCGCTCTTGGTGAAGCTCCTAAATATAAGAATTGATTTTCTCTTGTATTGATAATGATTTTTGCGATGTATTCTATCAGTTGAGATTCAACGATGATTTCTTTAACCAGTTTTTGATAATTACTCAATTGCTGTGCACTGATAACGGGTTGTACGACCTCTGTTTTATCTTCCTGTCTGCTTTCGTGCTGGTTTTTGATAATGGCAATTTCCTGTTCAAGATCAGGATATCCAACATTTATTTTAAACAAGAAACGGTCAAGCTGAGCTTCCGGAAGTCTGTAAGTTCCTTCATGCTCGATCGGGTTTTGGGTTGCCACCACTAAAAACGGGGCTTCCATTTCGTATTGTGTTCCGTCCATCGTTATTTGCCTTTCTTCCATCACTTCAAACAGAGCAGATTGTGTTTTGGCAGGCGAACGGTTGATCTCATCAATCAAAATAAAATTTGAGAAAATAGGCACCTTTTTTAAACTCAAATTCAGAATTTTTCATACTGAAAATTGAGGTTCCCAAAATATCTGAAGGCATCAAATCCGGAGTAAATTGTATTCTGCTAAAGTCTACATCAATTGTTTTTGCCAAAAGTTTTGCTGTAATCGTTTTCGCAACTCCCGGTACACCTTCTATCAAAACGTGACCATTCGATAACAACGCCGCCAAAAGATGCTCTATCATATCATGCTGACCTACGATTACTTTTGCAATTTCTAATTTTACTTTTTCTAAACTAGTACGAAGTTCCATCATGTCAATTCTTGACGCAAATTCACTTTCGTTTTTATCTAAATTGATAGAATTTTGCAGTTCTGTATTTTGGTTTTCCTGGTTTTCCATTGTTTATTTAATTTATTGAGCTCCGTAGGAGCGAAATGTTTGTAGTTTATCGTTGAGTATATGATGCATAGCTCGGTAGGAGCGACACTTAATCATCATAAAATTCAAACATATATTTTTCATCGTATTGTATTTCAAATTTATTTAAAATTTCAAGATATTCTTCCTGGAAATTTTTCTTTTTATGATGTTCTTCCTGATTAAGAATGTAATTAACAACTTTATCAATCTGACTTTTTGAATAAGAAAATGCACCGTAACCTTCTTGCCAATTAAATTTTCCATTTAACCATTTTTCTTCATTCATGAATTTTGAAGAATTCGCTTTAATATCACGAACAAAATCTGAAATTTTGAGATTCAAACTATTAAAGCCTACAAGAAGATGAATATGGTCGGGATTAGCATACACAGCCAATAACTTTTGATTACTATTCTTAATAATTCCAGAAATATATCTTTGCAAAACTTCTCTTTTTTCAGGCGCAATCAGATTTTGTCTCCCCTTTACAGCGAAGATAAATTGAATGTAAATCTGAATATAAGTATTTGCCATATCTGTTTCACTCTTAAGGAGTTCAATTTTATTATCTATTTATTTACAAACATGTCGCTCCTACGGAGCTCTCCTCTTCAATTTTATCGTAAAATTTCATCCAAAAGTTTATTCATTCTGGCCAAATCTTCCTTCATCACACTTGCATAAGGATCCTGAGATTTTGTAATTAAAACAACAGCTTCATTAATAATTTCAATACTTTTTCCGGTTTTTAGCTGGAGTTTTTTTGCAAATTCTTCATCTAAGTTTTGGGTATCAATTAAAAGGTCAAGTCTTACTTTATTGAGAAAATACTGAGCTTTTTTCGCCATCATATCATGAAAATCACCTTCCTGCAGATAAAGGTTCCCAATACTTTTTACAAAATCTACAGATGTATTTTTCAATGGTTCAATAATCGGAACGATGCGCTGCTTTCTTTTAGCATTAAAAAAGATAAATAAAACCAAACCTGCTAATAAAAGCCACCAAGCGTATTTCAAGGCAGGATTTCCTAAAATAAACCGCATGAAAAATTGAGACTCTTTGGTATTTGCTTCCACAAACCAAAGTGTTTCTTTATCATCAAGATAAGAAAAAACATCTTGAGCATATTTTGTGTTTCCAGACTGCAGAAGATAATAATTGGTAAGGAAAAGAGGTTCACAATGTGCGTAGATGGTACCTTTTCCGAATTTTGTTTTGATGAAATTAATCTGATCTGTGTTCTCTTCTTCAACAGTTTTCCCCAATGCCTGAACGCCCGGTTTGATATAGGAAAAACCACGTCCCGAAGGGAATTTATCGAGCTTTATGAAATCGTTTTGATATTTTTTATCTGTCAGTTTCAGAACATTTTTATCTTCAAATGAAATTTGTGAATCGTAAAAGCCAATCGTGTCTGAGATCTCTTTCGGCATTTTACTCATAATAAACATCGCATCAGAGCCATTCGAAACTTCGTTAAGAATTTTCTTCCAGGATTGGATATCAATATCACTTTCTATGACAAGAATATTATGAGGTTTCTTCTTATTTTGGCTGTAATAATCGTAAGCCGTAACCTCGTTTTTTTTCAGATTACTTTTAAATAAATCTTTCACTTCCTGATTAAACACAAATAATCCGAAAGGTGATTTTTCATTGACATCAAAATTCTTACGCCAGTCTACAGCTTCTTTTTTGTTAACTTCAAACAATGCCAAAATCACCATGATAATGATAAAAATAATAGCATATATTCTGAAAGTTTTATTCATTTCTAGCGTTTAATTATGGTTTGAATGACTGATATTGCTCTTTAAATTTCTCATAACTCTGCTCATCAATACTGAACTCTCCGTACCAAACATAATCGAAAATATAAGAAAGATTTGAAAATTCTTTTTTGAAAGTCGGAA
This sequence comes from Chryseobacterium sp. AC405b, assembly GCF_979258685.1. Lineage (NCBI taxonomy): Bacteria > Pseudomonadati > Bacteroidota > Flavobacteriia > Flavobacteriales > Weeksellaceae > Chryseobacterium > Chryseobacterium sp. AC405b. Next base: position 1,452,974 of record NZ_OZ409877.1, on the reverse strand, counting down.
CCTTCAATTCTGCCACATAATCTTTATTCGTTTTTTCAGGATTCCAGAGAATGAGTTTTTTGTCGCTGAGTTTTTTCAGGACAAACAAAAACTGGTAGCGTACTGCAGAACGGTAATCTTTTGTACGTTCAAAAGTAGCAATACTTTCAGGGAAATTAATTTCGTGGATGTTCTCATGAAGTTCCTCATCATTGATGATGACTTTCTTATTTTTCTTTCCGAAAATGAAATTTCCATTCTTCCCGATGATAAATTTAACAATAAAATACAGCAGAAACCCTACCAGAATAATCGCAAAAATACGCACCAGCAATGTTGTAATCTGAGCTGAACTTTCTAAACTTGTTTCTCCAAAAATACTCTGAATAATCTTTAAAACTTTCTTCATCAGCTTATCCCAAAATGATTCTCTGGGTTTTGAAGTAGAATAGTCAAACTCTTCACCTTTATATCTTGACTTGATGTTTGTTTTAAAATCTTTAGGATAGACTGTGTTTTCAGAAACAGGATTTTTAAGCAAAACAGAATCTGCGGGATACATATTTTTATAATGTCCCGTAATCAAAGAATCTTCGTAAGATTCTTCGTAGTAATCATCATAAAAAGCCGTGCTATCTACTTCCTGAGCATTTGAAAACCCAAAACACGAAAGAAAAAGTATAAAGAAAAAGATTTTATTCATTGATTCCGATCGTATCTATTTCTGCTAATTCTACCTGCTGATGAAGGTCTCTTCTGCTGTCATAATACATCAAACCTGAATTGATATACAATAAATTTGAGAGGAAAAATGAAATCAACAATGAAAATCCATATGTCACAAACAATAATATTCCCATTGTTCCCGAGAACGGATTTTGTTCAAAATTAGCATCAGGTTCGGTAGTCAGCATCGTTCCAAAAAATATAATCATAGGAATCATTGTGAAAATAGTGGTAATTACATACAAAATAATTGAAATTACCGTCGTTGAACCCCAATATTTCCAGTAAGGAGACTTTTCTCTGCCATTTGGATAAGAAAACTGAGACCTGATAGAAAAACTTAAGCTTTCAAAAAATCCTTTTTGGCTGTTGAAATAATCATACAACAAAAACATTATGACATTAAAAACCGTTGGAAAAACAAACAAAACCAAAGGCAGCCCAATAATAATGAGTATCATTGCGTAAGAAACTCCCATCAAAATAAATGACAATGGGGTCACGATAAAAATCATTCCAAGGCAAAGTATTCCAATTCGTCCTGCATTGTTTTTAAAGTCATTCAAAATATCATCCATTTTAATTTTATTTTCTCCTTTCGCCAGTCTTTTCAGATAAAATACAGGATAGAGATAATTGACAATCATTAAAACAGAAAAAAGCACAAACGTTATCACACCGATCATGATAAACATTCCTAGATTGTCTTCAAAATAGTTTTCAAGATAAGAGCTGTCCCCATTTATATTTGACCCAAAAATCTGCGCCAAAAACTCTCTGTATCCAAATATGACAACAACGACCAAAAGAATGAGCAAAAGCCCGTTCAGAAGGATATAATTTTTAAAATAATTCTTCCCGTATAATTTGAAAAATCCGAAACTATCACTGATAAAAGCTCCAAAATCTCTATTTTTATAAAACTGTATCATCGGTATTTTTAATTGCGTTATTATGTTTTTTATTGACAATAAAAGGATACACAAAATAGTAAAATCCTATGATGGCTAAACATCCGAAGATGATGATTAGATTTAAAAATTCCGGCATTTTTAAGGCATGTCTTGTTACGTAACCTTCAATGATTCCTGCACAAATCGTGAATGGAATGGTGCTTAAAAATATTTTAAACGAATCTTTCAATCCGATTTTTAAAGATTCAAATCTAGACAATGTCTTTGGGAAAAGTATGGATGTCCCCAACACCAATCCGCACATGGCTTCTACAACCATTGCGAAGATTTCAAAAACTCCGTGCAGCCAGATTCCTCTTGCGCTGTCTTTTAAAGCTCCGTAATCATAGAAAAAATACTGAAACGAGCCCAACATCACAGAATTTGATAACAGCACATACAATGAACCGATTCCACCGAAAATCCCGTACAGATACATTTTCGCACCTACTCCAATATTGTTTAAAGTAATACCTATTGTGCTTCCCCAAGTTGAGCCGCTTTGGTAAACACCGACCGCATTTCCTGCTTTAATATTTTCTATGGTGGTATTTACATAACTTTCACCCAAAATAATTTTGGCGAAATCTTTATCGTAAACTGCCGACAAAACACCCATCGAAGTGAAGAGAATAAAAAACACAAAAGCGTACAGCAAATATCTTCTGTACTGATAAACCAGAAGCGGAACTTCTGTTCTGAAGAAATACAGCATTCTGTTTTCTTCCACTCTTTTGGTCTTGTAAATTTTCTGAAAAATCTGAGATGAAAGATGGTTAAGATAAACCGTCGTATTACTTTTAGGATAATACGTCTGGGCAAAAGAAAGGTCATTAATCAGATTAATGTACAACGAAGACAGGTCATCAGGATTTTTTTTGATTTTCCCTTGAATAACCTGTTCGATTCCCAACCATTTTTCTTTATTTTGTTTAATAAAAAAAACTTCTCTCATAATTGTAAGGCTAAAATAATAAAAATTATGTCTCAAATTGCGATTAATACTTCACAAAATGTAAATATTAACTTTAACATATCAAGTGTTGGTGAAAGGATTCTTGCATTTCTCATCGATTCTGCAATCAAAATTGCCTATGGTATCTTTATTCTTTATGTTTTTTTCAGTGTTTTTGATTTGGGATATATTTTGAATGGGCTAGACCAATGGTCTGTAGGCGCTGTTTACAGTATTCTTCTTTTCCCTACCGTTATTTATCCGCTTGTTTTAGAAAGCTTGATGGACGGACAAACTGTTGGCAAAAAAACAATGAAAATTCGGGTGGTGAAAATTGACGGTTATCAGGCAAGTTTTGGTGATTACCTGATTCGATGGGTTTTCAGAGTGATTGATGTTTCTTTTTTGATTGTAGGATTTATCACGATGATTATCACAAAAAACAACCAGCGTTTTGGAGACATTGCAGCCGGAACTGCGGTAATCTCACTTAAAAACAATATCAATATTTCTCATACTATATTAGAAAATCTTCGTACTGATTATGTTCCAACTTTTCCACAGGTGATTGGTTTGAGCGATAACGATATGAGAATCATTAAAGATAATTATCTGAAAGCTTTAAAAATAGATGACCGACAAATCATCAGCAAACTTTCAGACAAAATAAAAGGCATTCTAAAACTAGAAGTTGACCCGACAAAAATGACCGAAAGACAGTTCATCGGAGTTATTATAAAAGATTACAATTATTATACAGGAAAAGAATAATTCAATATGTTTGGTCAATTTTTGCTTCTAAAATTGAATTGTGAATTATTAATGTCTTTCGGTGTAGAATTTGTATCTGTCTTTCCAAATCAAACTTATGAAATTACTCTGATTAATTTTGATTTGTAAGATTCGATAACATTTAAACAATAAAGAACATACATATGAAACTCGAAAATAATAAATCAGGAAATGGTGGCGTCATTACCATGAACAACGAAATAAAAGAAGTCGGAAGACTTACTTATACCATCTTCCCGGCTGATAATAAACTGATTATTTCATTTGTACTCGTTCATCCTGAATTTGAAGGTCGCGGAATGGGAAAATATCTGGTTGAAGAAGCCATCAAATTTGCAAGAGAAAATAAATGGAACGTCTATCCACACTGTTCATACGCAAGATCGGTGATGAGAAGAATGAGTAATGTGGAAGATATTTTACTTGAACGTTAAAACTTCATTTAAGATAATATCTTCAATATCATCAGGATAATTTACTTTAAAATGAATATCAGAATGTACCCAATTTCTAATTTCTTCAACATCAAGAATTTTAGAATTGGGAATTCCTATTTTATCTAAAGCGCAGGCATTACACTCTTGCTCGTATTGATTATGAATTGGAATGACGAACAATTTTTTATCCAGAAAAAGTGCTTCTGACGGTCCCTCAAATCCTGCGTTACACAAAATACCATCACAGTTTTCAAAACACTCTAAGAAATGAGTTTCATCAATCGGATAAATTTCAACATTACCTGTCTGACTGTGAAGATGAGTATACTTTGAAAAAACTTTCCATTCAACAGGAATCTGACCCAGAACTTTCGTGATATTTTCATCTGAAAAACTGGGAAGATAAACCACATAAAATCTTTTTTTTGTTGGGTTCAGGTTTCTGATTTTTCTTCTTATAACGGGTTTTTTGATTTTAGGATGATAATTTTCAAAATGAAAACCAATCTTATCTTTACTTGGACAATAATGTTCCAGTACAGATTCTCCCAAAAAACTTTTCCTGGCTGGTTTCGGCGTTTCTTTAAAACTCATGGAAGCTTGATGACTTAGTTCAAGCATTCTTAAATTTCTCAGCTTGCAAGCCCAGGCTGTCAAAGGTTCGTAATCATTAATAATTAGATCATAATGATTCAGCTCAATTTGCCGGATGGTATTGATCGCTTCCAGAAAATTATTTTTAAAAAGAATTTTTTTGTACGAAATTCCTCCTGTTTTATTATAGAGAAGAGAAACACCCCGATGTTTAAAATCTATTGGAAAATCGGTCTGTAACTGGGATTGATGACCACTGATGAGCGTATCAACAGAAGCATATTTTTTTAGGATAGGAATAATCTCCTGTGCTCTCGCAACGTGACCGTTTCCTGTTCCCTGAAAAGCATATAATATCTTCATGTTACGAAAATTGGGTTACTATTTTTAGAAGTTCAGAATTATTCATATCCTGAATCTCTTCCGTTTCATCATCTTTCAATAAATGCTGATGTTCTTCGTAATGAAAGATTTTCCATTCGCCATTGTTGTATTCTAAAGCAGAGAGGTTTTCAATCCAGTCGCCGGAATTTAAATATGTACAAGAACCTTTTTTAGTGACCACTTCACGAATTTGTGGCTGATGAATATGACCGCAAATCACGAAGTCGTATCCGTTATCAATGGCTAGTTCAGAAGCAGTCAATTCAAAATCACCAATATATTTTACAGCTTTCTTGACGTTATTTTTAATTTTTTTTGAAAATGAATATTTTTCTTTACCCATTTTATCTAAAAACCAGTTCACAACATTATTGATCACAATCAAAAGATCGTAGCCTTTTCCACCTAATTTTGCAATCCATTTTGAATGCTGAACAGAGGCGTCGAAAACATCACCGTGGAAAATCCAGGTTTTCTTTCCGTTCAACGTTACACAAAGTTTGTTGATTACTTTTAATTTACCCAATTCAAAATCGGTAAATTTTCTGAACATTTCATCATGATTGCCTGTGATGTAGTAAACATCGGTGGTTTTTGTGGCAAATGAAATAATTTTTTTGATGACTTTCAGATGAGGCTTAGGGAAGTAAGACTTTTTAAATTGCCAGATATCAATAATATCACCATTCAAAACCAATGTTTTCGGTTGAATAGAATTTAAATATCTCAACAATTCTTTAGCCTTACATCCGTAAGTTCCCAAATGTACATCCGAAATGACAACCAATTCAACGTTTCTTTTCATTTACAGATTGCTTTTTAACCCAATAAATCTTCCAATTCTGATTACTTATCAGGAATTCTCAGTTCACATGATTTTATGCAAAGAAACTACATGAAAATGAATTGTATATGAATGCTATATTATTTTTTATAATGATTCTAACAGTGCATCTGTTATTTCCATGTTGTGATACACATTCTGCACATCATCATCTTCCTCAAAACGGTCAAGCATTTTCATGTTTGCTTTAAACTGCTCTTCTGTAACTTCTTTGATTATGTTTGGAATTCTCTGTAGTTCTGCACTTTTCACCTCGATTCCTAATTCATCTAATTTATGAGATAAAGATCCAAAATCTTCAAATGCTGTGGTAATCATAACTTCTTCTTCATCTTTATCGATATCTTCTGCACCACCGTCGATCATTTCCATTTCGAAGTCATCCCAATCCATCTTGATTTGAGTCATATCAATACTGAAAATTCCTTTTCTGTCGAAGATGAAGGCTAATTCACCATTCTTACCTAAGTTACCGTCAAATTTATTGAAGATAGCTCTTACGTTGGCAACGGTTCTCGTGGTATTGTTGGTAGTACATTCTACAAAAAATGCTACACCGCCTTGTCCGTATCCTTCATAGTTGATTTCCTCATAGTTTTCTGCATCTGCACCGCTTGCTTTTTTGATGGCTCTTTCTACATTATCTTTAGGCATATTTGCACCTTTAGCATTCTGGATGCATCTTCTCAATGCAGGATTAGCTTCCGGATCAGGACCACCGGCTTTTACTGCTAAGGCAATATCTTTACCTATTTTAGAAAAAGTTTTGGCCATTTTATCCCAACGTGCCATTTTCGAAGCTTTTCTATATTCAAATGCTCTTCCCATTTTATATTTTAAATTTTCACAAAATTACTCAAAATCAACAACAAAAAAAATACCCCCAGAAAAATCTGGAGGTATTTATTATTTAGAAAAATTAATTATTTTCTTTTTTTAGCTGGAGCTTTTTTCTTAGCTGGAGCTTTTTTCACTGGAGCATCTTCGTAATCTCTTTTCTTGATTGCGTTCCACTCAGCAGCATCTTCAACAGCTTTTACAACAACTTTTCTGTCAACTTGTCTTTCAGCATCAGTTGCTTTTTCAGAAACAGTAGCTTTAGCTTCACCTACACCCACTGATTTAAGAGCGTTAGTATCTACACCTCTCGCATCTAAAGCAGCAACTACGGCAGCAGCTCTTTCTCTAGATAATTTCAAGTTGTAAGCTTCAGAACCTTTAGCATCAGTTCTACCTTCTAATAGATAGTTACCTCCTTCTTTCTTAATAATACCTGCTGCAGTATCTAATGCATTAGCAGATTCAGGTCTGATTGTAGCTTTGTTGAAGTCAAACAATACAGATTTAAAGTTTTCTTCTAAGTCTGTTGCAACAACTGTTTTAGGCTTAGGACATCCGTTGTATTCTGGAAGACCTGGAACAGTAGGACAAGCATCATCTTTGTCTAAGATACCGTCACCGTCTGTATCTGGCCAAGGACAACCATTGTTTTCTGCAGGACCTGCAACTGTAGGACAAGCATCATCTTTGTCGATAATACCATCTCCATCAGTATCTGGCCAAGGACAACCGTTGTTTTCAACCGGACCAGCAACATCTGGACACTGATCGTCTTTATCTGGAACTCCATCTCCGTCAGTATCAGGACATCCTTGGAATTCTGGTAATCCTGGAGTATCAGGACATAAATCGTCTTTATCTAAGATACCATCTTTATCTCTATCTCTGTTTCCGAATCTAAAGTTCAAAGAAGCAGAAGCTTGCCAAAAGTTAGCAACTGTAGACTTATCGCCAGGAGTTGAAACGTAATCTCCTTGTATACCAAGACCGAAGTTCTTAGTTAACCAGAAGTTAGCACCAGCTCCAGCAGCAACTGTAAAGAAGTTAGCTTTACCATTTTCGTTACCGTTTTCACCGTTATTAACACTTTCTCCTCTCCAGTCAGTTCTAGGGAAAGTAAGAGCAGTGTAATCATGTCTAAGATAGTTAGCACCTACTCTTAAATATGGATCAAACCAAGACTCTTCATTCCAGATAAGACCTGCAGCTTTAGCTTGGAAACCAAGACCAGTCATTAACATGAATTCTTTACCCATGTTGAATCTTTTGTTGTCAACGTTTCCAACTGTAGTTTGCCAGTCAATTACCAAACCTTTACCGATGTTTCTAGCAACAGTAAGTTTAGACAATGGTGGAGTGATTGAGAAGTTGTTCACGTTGAACATATTCTTCGTCAAATTTGAAGCAGAAAACGTGTTACTGAAGTTACCTGCCTGTGCTTTATGGTTCTCTGCATGAGCACCAACTCCGATCAACCACGGATTATTGGTAGTCTGAGCGAACACAGTAGAGGCAACAGTAAGCGCCAATGCTGAAATTCCTAATTTTAGATTTTTCATAGAATTAAATGATTAAATAATTGATATTGCAAAATAAATATAATTTTTCTTTATAAACAAAGTTTTCAGGATGATTTTTAACTTTTCTTTAATATTCTATCGAGGTTGCGTTTATTTTCTCTGTCTTTTATTGCTTCTCTTTTATCAAAAAGCTTTTTTCCTCTTCCCAACGCTATCAGCACTTTAGCTTTGCCGCTGTCGTTTATATATAATTTTAAAGGGATTATTGTATTTCCTGCATCTTTGAGTTTTTTTTCGAATTTTAACAATTCTCTTTTGTGCAACAGCAATTTTCGTTCCCTTTTTGTTTTGTGGTTATAAAACGTGCCTAGTTTATACTCATCAATCATCATATTAATAATGTACAATTCTCCGTCAATGAACTGACAGAAGGCATCGGTGATAGATGCTTTAGATGAGCGTAATGATTTTATTTCTGTTCCGGTAAGCACCATTCCAGCTTCCAATTCTTCAATAAATTCGTACTCAAAACGTGCCCTTTTATTTAATATTTTAACAGTTTTTTCAATCTTCATGATCTAAATTTTCATTCATGTAATATACAAAATTACATTCAGCAAAAACTTGGGTATTACAATATTATAATTACCCGATTTCTTTTCGTAATTTTGCGCCAAATTTACAAACAATATGTTAACAGTATCAAACTTATCTTTACAATTTGGGAAGAGAGTTCTTTTTGACGAAGTAAACATCATGTTTACAAAAGGAAACTGCTACGGTATCATCGGGGCAAATGGGGCAGGAAAGTCAACATTCCTTAAAATACTTACCGGAAAACAAGATCCAACCACAGGACACGTTTCTCTGGAACCAGGGAAAAGAATGTCAGTCTTGGAGCAGGATCACTTTGCATATGATCAATTTACTGTTTTAGAAGCTGTTTTAAGAGGAAATAAAAAATTATTTGAGATAAAAGAGGAGATGGACGCTTTGTACGCCAAAGAAGATTTCTCTGATGAAGACGGAATAAAAGCAGGTGAACTAGGCGTTGTCTATGACGAAATGGGTGGCTGGAACTCAGAATCTGATGCACAGACTATGCTTTCTAATGTAGGAATCAAAGACAGTATGCACTGGCAGATGATGAGCGAACTTGAGAATCAGGACAAAGTAAAAGTTCTATTGGCTCAGGCTCTTTTCGGAAATCCTGATGTATTGATCTTGGATGAACCTACCAATGACCTTGATATTGATACGATCGCCTGGTTAGAAGATTTCTTAGCTGATTATGAAAATACTGTGATTGTAGTTTCTCACGACCGTCACTTTTTAGATACGGTTTGTACGCACATCGGAGATTTAGATTATGCTAAATTGAATTTATACACAGGTAACTACTCTTTTTGGTATCAAGCTTCACAGCTAGCCACAAGACAAAGAGCTCAGGCGAACAAAAAAGCTGAAGAAAAGAAAAAAGAACTTCAGGATTTCATCGCAAGATTCAGTTCAAATGTTGCAAAAGCTAAACAGGCTACTGCAAGAAAGAAAATGATCGACAAATTGAACATTGATGATATTAAACCTTCTTCAAGAAGATACCCTGCAATCATTTTTGAAATGGAAAGAGAAGTTGGAGATCAGATTTTAGATGTTAAAGGGCTAGAAAAAACAAAAGACGGAGAATTATTGTTCTCAAATATAGATCTAAATCTTAAAAAAGGAGATAAAGTTGCCATCATTTCTAAAAACTCTCTGGCAATTACAGAATTTTTTGAAATTTTAGCAGGAAATACTCAAGCTGATAAAGGAAATGTTGCTTGGGGAGTTACTACCAACCAATCTCACATGCCTTTAGACAACACTTCTTTCTTTCAGGAAGACATTAATTTGGTTGACTGGTTAAGACAATTTACCAAAAACGATGAAGAGCGTCACGAAGAATTTATGAGAGGTTTCTTAGGAAGAATGCTATTCTCAGGTGATGAAGCTTTAAAATCTTGTAAAGTACTTTCCGGAGGTGAAAAAATGAGATGTATGTTCAGCAGAATGATGCTTCAGAAAGCTAACGTATTGCTATTAGATGAACCAACAAACCATTTAGATCTTGAGAGTATCACTACTTTGAACAACTCATTGTCAAACTTTAAAGGAAACTTACTTTTATCCTCTCATGACCATGAAATGCTTCAAACTGTATGTAATAGAATCGTAGAATTGACTCCAAAAGGAATTATCGACAGGGAAACTACTTACGACGAATATCTTGCAGATAAAAAGATCAAAGAATTAAGAGAAAAGATGTATTCTTAATTAGATTACATTCCACTTCCAGATATTATCAGGGTAGAACTTTCTATTCTGATTTTTTTTGTATTAATTTAGTAGATTATATATTAGATAGGAATATTAATATTTATACGGTTTATAAACAGTAAACCTTAAATGAATTATAAAAGGATTTTAACCGATTTCTTCTATTTTTTTTGTTTTGAGTTTCTCTTTCTTATTTATACCACGTTATATTTTTGATATGCTTGTGAACAAAAGAATGTTGTACAAAATTTTACAAACGGATGTTTTTTACTTTTATATAAATCTTTCTGTACAGCTATTTCTATTTTACATTCAGTTCAGACTTTTGTATGTAGCTTTCTATTTTCACTTTAAAGTTTTCTTGGATCTATTTTTGTAAACCGGTTTTTACTTTCTTTTCGGATATAAAAAGACTATATAACCATACTAAAATAAAAAACTCCCATACTATTGAGTATAGGACTTTTTTGGGATTTGCATTACTTAGTAATTGATTACATGTTATAACAAAAAAGACTCCTGTTTTTGAGTAGGAGTCTTTTTTTGGAGTGTATTGTTGAATGTATTGCATAAAAAAAGCTCCTCAATCTTTCGATTGAGGAGCTTTAAAAAAAAACTGGCGGCGACCTACTCTCCCGCTTTCGCAGTACCATCGGCGCTGGTGGGCTTAACTTCTGTGTTCGGAATGGGAACAGGTGAGCCCCACCGCTAAAACCACCCTAAAGGTTGTATATAAGATATCAGAGGATAGATTTCAGATTTCAGACTTTTTTAGTCTGTTATCTGATGTCTTATTTCTGACATCTGTTTTAAGCGATAAGAATATTCACAAAGAGAGAACCTTGATTGCGCAATTAAGCGATGCCAATTAGGCTATAAATCTACGGGTAATTAGTACTACTCGGCTATGCTGTTACCAACTTTACACCTGTAGCCTATCAACGTCGTCATCTCCAACGACCCTTAAAAGATGTCTCATCTTGAGGCGAGTTTCGCACTTATATGCTTTCAGTGCTTATCTCTTCCAAACGTAGCTACTCAGCGGTGCTCCTGGCGGAACAACTGATACACCAGAGGTTTGTTCAATTCGGTCCTCTCGTACTAGAATCAAGCCCTCTCAAACATCTAACGCCCGCAATAGATAGAGACCGAACTGTCTCACGACGTTCTGAACCCAGCTCGCGTGCCACTTTAATGGGCGAACAGCCCAACCCTTGGGGCCTTCTCCAGCCCCAGGATGTGACGAGCCGACATCGAGGTGCCGAACCTCCCCGTCGATGTGAGCTCTTGGGGGAGACTAGCCTGTTATCCCCGGAGTACCTTTTATCCTATGAGCGATGGCCCTTCCATACGGAACCACCGGATCACTATGTCCTGCTTTCGCACCTGATCGACTTGTAGGTCTCACAGTCAAGCACCCTTATGCCATTACACTCTACGCACGGTTACCAAGCGTGCTGAGGGTACCTTTGAAAGCCTCCGTTACTCTTTTGGAGGCGACCACCCCAGTCAAACTACCCACCACGCAATGTCCTTCTAAAAGAAGTTAGGCTCCAAGTAAGTAAAGGGTGGTATTTCAACGTTGACTCCACAAACACTAGCGTGCCTGCTTCAAAGTCTCCCACCTATCCTACACATTACTTACTCAAAGTCAATACGAAGTTATAGTAAAGGTTCACAGGGTCTTTTCGTCCCATTGCGGGTACTCGGCATCTTCACCGAGACTACAATTTCACAGAGCTCATGGTTGAGACAGTGCCCAGATCGTTACACCATTCGTGCAGGTCGGAACTTACCCGACAAGGAATTTCGCTACCTTAGGACCGTTATAGTTACGGCCGCCGTTTACTGGGGCTTCAGTCAAACGCTTCGCATTGCTGCTAACGCCCTTCCTTAACCTTCCAGCACCGGGCAGGTGTCAGACCCTATACAGCATCTTTCGATTTAGCAGAGTCCTGTGTTTTTGATAAACAGTCGCCTGGGCCTCTTCACTGCGGCCAACATTGCTGTTGGCGTCTCTTCTTCCGAAGTTACGAGACTATTTTGCCTAGTTCCTTAACCATGATTCACTCTAGCACCTTAGGATTCTCTCCTCGACTACCTGTGTCGGTTTTGGTACGGGTTGCTTCACTTCGGCTTTTCTTGGAAGCACTTTCCTTACAGCAACTTCGCCCGAAGGCTAGGTCTTGACTATTCCGTCAGTCTCCAGTAAGTACGGCACTCCGTCCCCTTTTTAGTGTGAGCAAGTATGGGAATATTAACCCATTGTCCATCCACTACCCCTTTCGGGTTCGCGTTAGGTCCCGACTAACCCTCAGCTGATTAGCATGGCTGAGGAAACCTTAGTCTTTCGGTGAGCGGGTTTCTCGCCCGCTTTATCGTTACTTATGCCTACATTTTCTTTTCTGTACGCTCCACAATAGCTCACGCTACTGCTTCTGTGCAAACAGAATGCTCCCCTACCAGATACAACCCGAGGTTGTAAATCCATAGCTTCGGTACTCTATTTATGCCCGATTATTATCCATGCCGGACCGCTCGACTAGTGAGCTGTTACGCACTCTTTAAATGAATGGCTGCTTCCAAGCCAACATCCTAGCTGTCAATGCAGTCCAACCGCGTTGCTTCAACTTAATAGAGATTTGGGGACCTTAGCTGTTGGTCTGGGTTCTTTCCCTCTCGGACACGGACCTTAGCACCCGCGCCCTCACTGCCGTGGAACATTTATTAGCATTCGGAGTTTGTCAGGAATTGGTAGGATTTGACTCCCCCGCATCCAATCAGTAGCTCTACCTCTAATAAACTTATACACGACGCTGCACCTAAATGCATTTCGGGGAGTACGAGCTATCTCCCAGTTTGATTGGCCTTTCACCCCTACCCACAGGTCATCCGAAGACTTTTCAACGTCAACCGGTTCGGTTCATCCACTTTGTGTTACCAAAGCTTCAACCTGCCCATGGGTAGATCACAAGGTTTCGCGTCTAATCCTACTAACTATACGCCCTATTCAGACTCGCTTTCGCTCCGGCTCCGGACCTGAAGTCCTTAACCTCGCTAGTAAAATTAACTCGTAGGCTCATTATGCAAAAGGCACGCCGTCACCCAACTTGTGGGCTCCGACCGCTTGTAGGCGTACGGTTTCAGGTTCTATTTCACCCTTCTATTCGAAGTGCTTTTCACCTTTCCTTCACAGTACTTGTTCACTATCGGTCTTTCAGGAGTATTTAGCCTTGGAGGATGAGTCCCCCCATATTCAGACAGGATTTCACGTGTCCCGCCCTACTCATTTATCATCTATGTATGCCTTTCAAATACGGGGCTATCACCCTCTATGGCTGTTCTTTCCAGAACATTCTTTTAAACATATAAAGACTTTTGGGCTAATCCGCGTTCGCTCGCCACTACTTACGGAATCTCTTCGATTTCTTTTCCTCCGGGTACTTAGATGTTTCAGTTCTCCGGGTTTGCTCTCCTTGCGGAGTGACTGGTCTTCAACCAGACGGGTTGCCCCATTCGGACATCTGCGGATCAATTCGTGTGTGCCGATCCCCGCAGCTTTTCGCAGCTTACCGCGTCCTTCTTCGCCTCTGAAAGCCTAGGCATCCGCCATACGCCCTTAACGATTTCTTTCCTAATTATTAATTAGTTCAGTATTTTTGTCTAATATTGCTATTAAACTATTTTGTAAACTCAAACGCTTAATTGCGCTCGGTTTTCTCTTTGTGATATTTTTACCGTTAATGTCAATGATCTTAATTCTTTCTGCTCGTCTGATAAATGGATATTTGTTTTGGCTCTATCCATCTTACTTTTAAATCAAACTCACAAAACTGTGGAGAATAAGGGAGTCGAACCCTTGACCTCCTGCGTGCAAGGCAGGCGCTCTAGCCAGCTGAGCTAATTCCCCCTCTAGTAGACTTCAGATGTCAGATTACAGACTCTAGACCTAAATGTCTCACGTCTCATATCTGATGTCTTCCCGTCTTTTACAATTAGTAGTCTCGGGCAGGCTCGAACTGCCGACCTCTACATTATCAGTGTAGCGCTCTAACCAGCTGAGCTACGAGACTTTGTTTAGATGTTAGATTTTAGACACTAGATGTTAGACTAATCTCTAACTTCTAATTTTCTAACCTCTATTTTCTAAATCTCTCCCTCTGATACTAATTTCTAGTGGGTTTTGTATTTTTATAATATAAGCAACCGAGTAAAAAACTAAAACGTCTTCTTTAAGTAAGTACATGATACATTTAAGTATCTTTTTTTGTTTATCGTCTAATGACGCTCTAAAATGAGATGTTCCAGCCGCACCTTCCGGTACGGCTACCTTGTTACGACTTAGCCCTAGTTACCTGTTTTACCCTAGGCAGCTCCTGTTACGGTCACCGACTTCAGGTACCCCAGACTTCCATGGCTTGACGGGCGGTGTGTACAAGGCCCGGGAACGTATTCACCGCGCCATGGCTGATGCGCGATTACTAGCGATTCCAGCTTCATAGAGTCGAGTTGCAGACTCCAATCCGAACTGAGACCGGCTTTCGAGATTTGCATCACATCGCTGTGTAGCTGCCCTCTGTACCGGCCATTGTATTACGTGTGTGGCCCAAGGCGTAAGGGCCGTGATGATTTGACGTCATCCCCACCTTCCTCTCTACTTGCGTAGGCAGTCTCACTAGAGTCCTCAACTTAATGCTAGCAACTAGTGACAGGGGTTGCGCTCGTTGCAGGACTTAACCTAACACCTCACGGCACGAGCTGACGACAACCATGCAGCACCTTGAAAATTGTCCGAAGAAAAGTCTATTTCTAAACCTGTCAATTCCCATTTAAGCCTTGGTAAGGTTCCTCGCGTATCATCGAATTAAACCACATAATCCACCGCTTGTGCGGCCCCCGTCAATTCCTTTGAGTTTCAATCTTGCGATCGTACTCCCCAGGTGGCTAACTTATCACTTTCGCTTAGTCTCTGAATCCGAAAACCCAAAAACGAGTTAGCATCGTTTACGGCGTGGACTACCAGGGTATCTAATCCTGTTCGCTCCCCACGCTTTCGTCCATCAGCGTCAGTTAAGACATGGTAACCTGCCTTCGCAATTGGTGTTCTAAGTAATATCTATGCATTTCACCGCTACACTACTTATTCCAGCTACCTCTACCTTACTCAAGACCCGCAGTATCAATGGCAGTTTCATAGTTAAGCTATGAGATTTCACCACTGACTTACGAGTCCGCCTACGGACCCTTTAAACCCAATAAATCCGGATAACGCTTGCACCCTCCGTATTACCGCGGCTGCTGGCACGGAGTTAGCCGGTGCTTATTCATACTGTACCTTCAGCTACTTACACGTAAGTAGGTTTATCCCAGTATAAAAGAAGTTTACAACCCATAAGGCCTTAGTCCTTCACGCGGGATGGCTGGATCAGGCTCTCACCCATTGTCCAATATTCCTCACTGCTGCCTCCCGTAGGAGTCTGGTCCGTGTCTCAGTACCAGTGTGGGGGATCACCCTCTCAGGCCCCCTAAAGATCATGGACTTGGTGAGCCGTTACCTCACCAACTATCTAATCTTGCGCGTGCCCATCTCTATCCACCGGAGTTTTCAATATCAACTGATGCCAGTTAATATATTATGGGGTATTAATCTTCCTTTCGAAAGGCTATCCCCCAGATAAAGGCAGGTTGCACACGTGTTCCGCACCCGTGCGCCGCTCTCAAAGTCCCGAAGGACTTCTACCGCTCGGCTTGCATGTGTTAGGCCTCCCGCTAGCGTTCATCCTGAGCCAGGATCAAACTCTCCATTGTATGTTTGTCTGACTCACTCAAAGTTATTGACGCTTTAGTCTTTTCCTTACTTGGTTGTTATATCTATGTTTCAATGATCTCTTCTCTTACGCTTCCTCAGCTACCCTTTTCTGTCGTTGGGCGTTGCCGTATTTGCGTGTGCAAAAGTAATAATTTATTTTGTCCTGACCAAATGTTTTTTGAAGAAATTTTAAAGTTTTTTAAGTAACCCTAAACACCCTCTTTCTAAACATCCAATCTACTACTCCTGCGCTCCCCGTATTGGGATTGCAAAGATACAAATCTTTTTCAACCTCACAAATTTTTATCGCTAAAAATTTATTAATAATTAAAAAGTTTTTCTCTCTTCTAAAGTAATATAAACTACAGCCCTAAAGCTCTCCTGCGCTACTGACATACTCTCGTTTTCAGTGGGGCAAAGATAGAAACTTTAACCCATCCAACCAAAAGAAGTTAACATAATGTTGATCTTTAATTCATATTTAAACCTAAAATACTGAAAATGTGTGAGAAAAATTTTAAAGAATGAAGGGTTGCAGATGGAACCGTTGATAAGAAGCTCGCAGAAATGAGACGTGCGAGTGGGAAACGCAAAGCGTGCATGGAAACGTATGGCGAAATTATATGACAAAACATTATATAAAGGCCTCCTCTCTAGCCCCGATCGCAACGGCATCCTTTTTGGCAGCGCAGCGGAGACCGCGTCAAAAAGATATAGTGAAGAGCGGGAAAAAGCTCCTAACAGAATTTACTTCAAATAGTGAAGAAATTTACTATCCTATATAATGAAAAAATCCTTTTCCGGAAATTACCGAAAAAGGATTAACTAACTATTTTAAATTGAATTAATCAATAAATAAACTAGCAATTGCTGTAGCTTCAGCTCCTGTTAAGATTTCATCATAAGCTGCAGAACCTGCTGCTGCTCCGAAAGCTGTTGCTGTATTGAAACCGGCTTGCATTGTAACATCTTCTCCATTATATACTGCGTTAGTTGCTGCAGGCATATTTCCTCCGTTTGCTAATTCGATCCATCCTTTGTTAGCACGCATTCTACGAACCATAGAAGCATGTCTTGCTTCTACAGAGTGAATTTGTAAAGCTGCCTGTAGTACTGCACCATTTGACATTACATTTCCTGCCTGTCCTTTGTAAGCTCTTACCCCTGTATCTTCAAAAGCCTGTGCTAATGTAAGAAACTGCTGATAGTTGGTAAATGGTGTGAAAGCACCGTTTGCTGTAAAATCAAAAGTTGGTTTTGCAACCGGTGCTGTTCCTAAAGATGTCAATGTACTTTTAAGGAAAGTAACGTGAGCTGCTTCGTGTTTTGAAATCTGAAGAAAAACCGTTCTGTCTCCTGTAGGAATTAAACCTGCCGTATTAAGACCGATTCTGTAAAATTCGTCTTCTAAGTATTCCAAAGTTAATGCTAATTGAAGAGCATCCGTTAATGCACTTTTCATTGCTAAAGTCGGTTCTGTTGTAGTTTCAGCTTTGGCAGAAGTTGCCATGAAGCTTCCCAATCCTAATGGTATTGCTGCTACTGCCGCTTTTGTACCAAATGATTTAATATCTGAAAGATTATCTAGTCTAGACGTTTGTTTCGTGAAAAAAGAATCGTCAGCCAATTTATCTAATAATTTTAGTATGTTCATAATAATAGATTTTTGAAATGAATAATTTAATTAATGCCTCTTTCTTTCCAAGTAAATGGAGTTTTAATAAATCCTCCAGCTGCTGCGATAACATCTTTCGGTTCTTTTGCAACATCAAGACCAGTTACAGGATCTACAACATCATCTCCTGCGAAAGCACTACTCAATGGAGTTGGACTAATTAAATCTCTAATTGCTGATGCATGTCTTGCTTCCACAGAAACAATTTTACCTGCCAATACAAGATAAGTAGGGTTAGTAATATATTTACCTGCCGCATTATAAGCAGCAACACCGGTATCTTCTAAAGCTTTTGCAGTAGCAAGTACAGAATTTCTATCATTAAAGTTTACATTAGGATATTGAAATTCAAGAGTTGGCAATACATTAGGTGTTGCACCTGTGATGGCAGCCTTAAAGAAATCTCTGTGAATAACCTCATGATGATACAAATCTGTAAGAACTTCTTTTTCAGCATTTGAAATTCCTGCATAGAAGTTATTAACTACTTTCGTGTAGAAATCGGCTTCTAACTGCTCCAGAGCGTAAGCGTAGTTAAGAACACCTACATCACCCATACCCAGGTCAAAAATTTTATTATCATTATACTCAAAATCATCATCATCGCAACCTACAAGGGTAAGTCCTGCAACGGCAATACCAATGCCGCTTAGTTTTAGAAAGTTTCGTCTGCTGGTATCCAGAGTAGCTCCCTGGTTAGAAACATTAATAGGTTTTTTCATAATATTATTTTTATAAAGGTTTAGTACTTTAATGATATCTACGATAATAGTTTTGGTTTGGTTTTCATAATGTGCAAAAAAATCAAATATTTATAAAATAAATTACTTAAAATACCTTAAAACACTGAAAATAAAATAAATGAAAATGAATGTGTGGCAATAATGAAGATCATGATCTGCTGGTTTTTAAATAAAAAATTCCTTATTTTTGTGAAATGAGTCAAAAATGGATTTACAAGCCCGAACCTGATGAAGAAACTGTTGACGGATTAAGTTCGTCTCTCGGTTTTGGAACTTTTGAATCCAAACTATTGGTTCTTAGAGGAATTGACAATTATCAGAAAGCGCGTGAATTCTTTAAACCCAATATGCAGGATATCCACAATCCTTTTTTAATGGCAGATATGCAAAAAGCTGTTGAGCGAATTGCCACAGCCATTGAAAACGGTGAAAAAATAATGGTTTACGGCGATTATGATGTGGATGGAACCACTGCCGTTGCACTTACCTATCTGTATTTAAGAAAAATAGTTCAAAAAAAATATTTAGACTTTTATATTCCTGACAGAAACTCTGAAGGATACGGAATTTCCACCGAAGGTATTGATTATGCCAAAGAAAATGGTTTTTCACTGATTATCGCCCTAGACTGTGGAATCAAGGCAATTGACATGATCAATTATGCAAAAGAAAAACAAGTAGATTTCATCATTTGCGATCACCATCTTCCGGGAGATGAAATACCTGATGCAGTTGCCGTTTTAGATCCGAAAAGAAATGACTGTCGCTACCCTTTCAAAGAACTTTCAGGCTGCGGAGTCGGTTTTAAATTATGTCAAGGACTTAATACGATTTACAAAATTCCCGAAACAGAATTATTTGAACTGACCGATTTACTCGCTATTTCTATTGCCGCAGATATTGTTTCCATGACTGGCGAAAACCGGGTTTTAGCAAAAATGGGACTTAAAGTTCTCCGGAAAACCCGCAATCTCGGATTAAGACTTCTGATCCCAGAAGATAAATTATCACACTTTGAAATTTCAAACATCGTTTTCGAAATTGCTCCTAAAATAAATGCTGCAGGAAGAATTTCCCACGGAAAAGCGGCTGTAGAACTGATGGTTTCTGATAATCTGAAACACGCTCAGCAAATTGTAGGCGATATTATGAATCTGAATGACGAAAGACGTGAGCTCGATATGAACTCTACCCTTTCTGCATTAAATCAAGTAATCGAATCTCAACAGGAGACTAAATATTCCACGATTGTGTATCATCCGGAATGGAATAAGGGCGTGATTGGAATTGTCGCATCACGACTGACTGAAACCTATTATAAACCTACTTTGGTTTTCACCGATGGAAATAATGGTGAAATGGTAGCTTCAGCAAGATCTATTTCAGATTTTGATGTGCACGAAGCATTAGATATCTGTTCGGAATATTTTCTGAAATTTGGCGGGCATCATGCAGCGGCAGGACTTTCAATGGAGAAGAGTAAATTTGAAGATTTTAAAATAAAATTTGAAAAAACGGTTGCCGAAAAAATTAAGGATCATCAAAAGGAGCCTTCTATCACGATAGATTCTAATGTGGAAGCCGATGAGATCAACAGAGATTTTATCAATTTCCATCGAAAACTGGCGACCTTTCGGGCCTCAGAATATGAAACCTAATTTGGTTTTGAAAAATCAGAAAATTGCCGGTTACCTAAAAACGATGGGGAAAGATAATAACCACCTCAAATTTTACATCAAACAAGAATCTACCGGAAGAAATATTGAATGTGTAGGTTTTAAGCTTGGACAATTTGCTGATGATTTTAGAAATAAATCTTTTGATATCGCTTTCACTTTAGAAGAAAATCACTGGAAGGGCAATGTAACACATTATCTGAATATAAAAGATGTGAAATTTATAGAAGGTGAATAAGTGAATTTTCCTTTTGAAGAGAATGGTGAATTTAAAATTACCTTTTAAATAAATATTTTAAAATTGACATGTGTAGTAATTGATCTGCAGAGCAAAATTGACAATTAAACAATGAAAAAAATCGGTTTATTTTTCGGGTCTTTCAATCCTATTCATATCGGTCATTTGATTTTGGCAAATTATATTCTTGAGAATTCGGATATGAATGAATTATGGTTTGTGGTAAGTCCGCAAAATCCTTTTAAAGAAAAAAAATCTCTTTTGAATGATCATAACCGTTTGGATATGGTACAACTTGCCGTAAAAAATTATCCTCAAATGAGGGCTTCCAATGTAGAATTTTCTTTACCCACTCCCAGTTATACAGTGGATACTTTGACGTATCTCAAAGAAAAACATCCTGAATATTCTTTCAGTCTGATTATGGGAGAAGATAACCTCAGCAGTTTTCACAAATGGAAAAATTCGGATATTTTAATTAAAAATCATCACATCATTGTTTACCCGAGAGTTTTTGAGGGAGAGAAAAAAGATTCTGAATATCTGCATCACGAAAATATTTCTATCATTAAAGCTCCAGTGATTGAATTGTCTGCAACTGAGATTCGCTCAATGATCAAAGAAGGTAAAAACGTAAGACCTATGCTTCCTCCGGAGGTGTTTGAATATCTGGATGGGAGTAGTTTTTATAAGTAGTTGTTAGTCAAAATTAAATCAATATGGAATTCTTTGAAAATTTTTTCGCAAAATATCCTCAGGAAAAAGTCATTAAATGGTTTAAGCAAATCTGTATGGCAGAAGCTATTTCTTGGTTTTTTTTATTTACTGCGATGATCTGGATTCGTGTTGATCCTGAAGGTATTTTACCTATTATTTACATAAGCACAATAGGAAGTATCCACGGATTATTTTTTACGCTGTATCTCATCTTTTTGCCTGCAATAAGAAAAATTTATGCCTGGGATGATGAAGATTCTGTTTTCGCATTAATCTCTGCATTCTTTCCTTTTGCTACAATTTGGATTGATAAAAAACTGGCTCGTTTCGACAGAGAATAAAAAAAGAGGCTTTTTTTGAAGCCTCTTTTTATTGAAATTTTATATTTAATTATCTCGAATAACGTGTCCTGTCACACTCAATGTATGTGAACCTGTAGAATTGGTATACGTTCCGTTGATTGTAAAATCAATGTATTGTCCTATCGCGCCGTAATTGCTTATTTGCAGCGTAAGATTATTTCCGTTAGCACTTATATATCCTCCCGAAGATTCTAAACTAAAATTTGAAGTATAAGTACCTACCGCAGATGGGTTTTGAGAGCTAAAATTAAAACTTCCTGTTGCATTTTGTGAACCTACATTTAATCCTCCAGTTCCGATTGGAGTTTGTAAATTTCCAATAGCATTGATGGGAGAAATAAAATATTTAATTGCTTGCGCATCTGTTTGACTTGTAATAAACTCTGTGGCAGCCGTACAAACAGTAAGATTACCCAAATTAGTTGTAGGAGCAGCTGCGGTAAAATTAATATCTCCTGTTGTTTGAAGATTTGCGAAATCGGCACCAGAAAATGTTAACTGCTGACTTGATGCACAACTTAAGACATTAAAAGAAAAACTTCCGTTAGTTACTTGTGTGGAATAATAAGTAGAAAAATAATTTGTGCCTGAAGTATACGATAAATAGGCAAGTCCGTTTGTCACATTATTGCCAGAACAATCCTTAAGAGTACCTGTAATTGTTATTGTATTACTCAAACTCTGCGAAATTGTAATTGCAGGAAGTATATTGGTAGAATTATTTGCAAAAGGGCCAATATTATTGGTGACAATTACATTATTACAAGCGTCATAAATTCTCATAATTAAATTTTCGCCAGCTGGTATAATTCCCGATGCGTTTCCGTTTCCATCTGTTGTGGCAGAACTGGAAGACTGGTTTTGTCTAAATATTTTTACATTGACGTTGGTCAAAGGTTGTGCAGCAGAGTTCTGAATATGAACTTTCAAAATACATTGTGGAAATTGCACATCGCAATTCCACCAAGAAAAGTGACTTACATTTCCTACATAAGCATTTCCAACCTTCGTCGCAGAACCTTCTTCCTGCCAAATCCCTGTAGTTTCGTTGAAAGACCATAAAGGTATGGTTGCAGGAGCTGTTGACGTTTGACTTGCATCAATTGCGACCGTCATCTCGGCTGTATGATTGTTTGCAATCTGAAGATTTTGTCCGGCAGCACCCGTCAACTGTACATGCAACATTCCAAAAGTCTCCATTATTCGAGCATTTCCTGCTGCGTTGTTTGCAAGAAGAGATCCGGGCATCAACTCTTTAAATACTGGTCTGAAGGTTTTAAATGAAACAGGGCTACATTTACGTTTCCAGTGTATGCATTTCCATTTGAGTCTTTGAAGCTGCCGTCAAATTTTACTTTGGTTCCATTCGGTAACGAAACAGTTGCTGTCACTCCTGAAGCGATCGTGGATGTGTTGGTGGCAGGAATCATCATGATATTGATTCTGTTGCTTCCGCTGGTAGGAACCATGGTGCGAGAACCATTCACAAAACCGGCTTTC
The DNA here is from genome assembly GCF_979258685.1 of Chryseobacterium sp. AC405b. NCBI lineage: Bacteria > Pseudomonadati > Bacteroidota > Flavobacteriia > Flavobacteriales > Weeksellaceae > Chryseobacterium > Chryseobacterium sp. AC405b. The sequence goes on along the minus strand of NZ_OZ409877.1, from coordinate 1,429,914 downwards.
GTCACTTTTACGTAAGCGAAGTTTTCTTTTACATCGGCATTTTTAATTGCAAAAATACCTTTAGAATTAGTTTGTACCGTTGTCGAACCAATGGTAACCGATGCACCCGAAATAGGAGTTCCGTTTGTTGCTAAAACTAAACCGTGGAAATTTCTTTGTGTCGAATTTCCAAAATTAAAGTTTGTTTCCTGATTTTCCTGATTTTCGAGATCGATAAAAGAATCGCTTTTACATGATACGAGAAGTAGAATAATCATTAATAATGAGTAAAGTTTTGTCATAAATTATTATTTTTTTTGTGAATTTAAAATTACTCAAAAAAAAGTGAATTCAAATATTATATTTTTTAATGTAACAAAACAGTTCATTAAGTTGTCTAATTATCTAGAAAGTCAAAGTAATAAAAATTTTTAAATAAAATTTTAGTAACTAACATTCAGTAAGTTATAATTCAAACTAAATTATTTTTACTACTTTGTATTGCATGATACTAAATTTATTACATATCTTTGCAATGTTCAATAATGACAAATACAAGCATCTATAAACTATTAAACTTAAGATCATGAAAACGCCACTTCTTATCGCCGCTATATTTTTTACCGGATTGACATTTGCTCAGGAAAAAAAATCAGACTCAGTAAAAACTACAAAAATTGAAGAAGTTGTACTGAAGAAACAGGTTTTCAAAAAACAAAGCGACCGTTTTGTGTACGATGTTGCCGCTTCGCCAGTTACCAAAGGAAATACAACGTTTGACTTGTTAAGACAAACTCCCCTACTTTCTACAACAGATGATAAAACATTAAAAATTGCAGGGAAAAACAATGCGTTAATCTACATTAACGGAAGAAAAACCAATATGGATGCTGAGTCTCTTACTCAATTCCTTAAAAACACACCTGCAGAAAATATTCAGAAAATAGAAGTAATTACCGTTCCCGGAAGTGAGTTCCAGGTAGAATCTTCAGATGGTATCATCAACATTATTTTGAAGAAGAAAATGAGTGATGGCACAAGCGGAAACATGAGAATGTCTAATTCGCAGAACAAATACAATTCAAGCCAAGCCAGTTTTTCTGTCAATTACAGAAAAGACAAATTGGGTATCAGTGGAAATTTGAGTGGTGGTGAAAACATTCAGGCTCAAAGCTATATTTTAAAAAATGGAATAGGAAATGTAAAAAACGAATCTGTAGGAACTATTGACGATCCCAATAAAAATATCGGCGGGTATCTTAATTTTGACTATCTGCTGAATGATAATCAAAATTTAGCTTTATCTTGGAATTCTTGGGCAAATAAAAGTTATGATTCTTCGATTGATTTATTGAATACTTTAACCCAGCCTAATCAGAACGGTATTTTAGGGATTACTCAGACAAAAACCAGAAACAGAGAAAACGCAAGAAATTATAACAATTCTGTCAATTTAAATTACGAATTAAAAACTGATTCTCTGGGAAGTAAGCTGAATGTGAATGCTGCATATCTTCATTACAGGAGATTCCAGTATTCTGACAACAGTACATTGCTTCCTGATAACATAGGCACATTTGCCAGAAAACGAATCACTATCATACAAGATATTCCGCAGATCATTAATAACTTTTCGGGTACGGTAGATTATATCCAGAAATTCAAAAATAATTTTACAGCTTCTGTTGGTGGAAATTTAAACAAAACAAAAACCGACAACGATACAAAAAATTATAGTTATCTGTTTGTAGATCAATCAGGAAATGATATTCCGAATGTGCAGCCTTCACTAGATTTTAATCATTTTGTATATGACGAAAGTATTTATGGTTTGTATCTGACTCTTGAGAAGAAATTCTCAGATAAATTTTCAGGAAAAATCGGTGCAAGATATGAGATCACAAACAGTTTGGGAACTGCTGATAGCCCAACAAACATTAATCCCGAACAAAAACAGCAGAGAATTGAAAGAAATTACAATAATCTATTGCCTTACTTGAGCTTCAATTACGCCATCAATGATAAGAATAACATTTCTTATGCATTCTCGAGCAGAATGAGAAGACCGAGTTTTTGGGAGCTTAATCCGGTAAAAAATTATATTACCGAAAACAATTATACTCAGAATAATCCTTTTGTAAAAGCATCTTCCATATATAATCAGGAATTGACTTACATGTATAAAAATTCTTACTTTTTAATCTTAAATCATTCCTTATTTAAGGATCAGATCACACAGGTTCCTTTACAGAGAGAGTATATGGAAAATAATATTAAAAAAGTACAGCTTGCTTACATCAGAACCAATTTCGGTACGAAACAGGAAATGTCTGCAATGTTGGGAATTCAGAAATCATTTTTTAATCAATATCTCACCACTAATTTCAATATAGGACTTCAGCGTAATGTGAATGATGGTTTTTTGAATACTGATCCTACAACAGGACAAGTCTTTGACGATTATGTAAATACAACAAAATCGACCAGTATCCTGATACAAACCAATAATACTATTCGCCTGGATGAAAAGAAAACCTGGTTTTTAGGTATAAATTATTTCTATGTAAACAAACAGCAAATTGAATTAGGAATGCTGAAAGATCTCATGAGTTTAGACCTCAGCATCAAGAAAAACTGGAATGACTGGACATTTGCACTCAATCTTAATGATGTCTTGAGAACTAATATTGTAGAGATTGAAGATTTTCAGGATGGCGGTAACTACAACTATATCAGAAACGATCAATACAAACAAGGTGGAACTTTCAGCATCACGTACAACTTCGGAAACCAGAAAGTGAAAAAAGTAAGAGATATCGAAGGGGCATCAGATGCCATTAAAAACAGAACGAGATAAAAAATCATTTCTTCATATATATTATTTTGTAAGAGAAACCTGCCGGGAAACCGGTGGGTTTTTCTATCTTTAGGAGTATGAATAAATTTTGGATCTTTTTGTTTTTCATCTTTATCTCCGGATGCAAAGAGAATACGATCAACTTCGGAAAAGATATTTCCTTTGATCAGGAGATGGATCTCTCTTATGGAAATGATGCTGAACAGAAAATGGATTTGTACCTTCAAAAAAACAAAGATTCCATCAAAGGAATTTTTGTAATCATTCATGGTGGCGGTTGGAAAGCAGGAAACAAAAGTAATCTGACGTTTTTCACATTATCATTGATGAAGAACCTGCCAGATTACGCTTTTGCAAATATCAATTACCGATTGGCAGATGCAGACTCTTTTGCTCTTCCCAATCAAACTGATGATATTAATAGCGCTCTTGGCTTTTTAAATAAAAGATTAAAGTCAAATTCTAAATTTATTTTGCTGGGAAACAGCGCAGGAGCACACCTATCCATGTTATATGGTTACAATTCTTTTTTTGATTTTAAACATCGTAACAAAATTAAAGCGGTAGTTAATATTGTGGGACCCGTAGATTTGTTGCATAAAGATTTCGCTCAATATCCTGATTATCATTTTGTTGAAAAGCACATGATAGATCTTAACACTCCTACTCCCACTGATCTTACAAGCAAAGACATTCCAAATCCTTTATATTGGATTAATGAAAAATCTCCACCCACTATTTCCTTTTATGGAACCAATGATCAAATTATTCCTTTATCGCAAAAAAGGATTTTAGATTCAGCTTTACATAAAAATGGTGTCTTCAATCAGTCTTTCGAATTTTCTGGCGGACATCTGGATTGGGATAATGAGAGAAACGCACCGTTTTTGATTAATAAGATTGAAGGGTTCTTGAAAAACATTAAATAAAAAACGCTTTGAATTTCAAAACGTTATAATATTTTAGGAAGAATAATTAAGAAAATATGAACGTGTTTTTGTCATTCCGTAGGAATCTAAGCAAAGATTTCACATTGTTATCCATAGATTCCTACGGAATGACAATATTAACGCTGAATAATCATAATGGTCTACATAAACTATTCAGACATCACAACATCCGTTCTTTCCGAAATTCCATTCGCATTGAAAGCTTCAATCTGGAAATAGTAAGAATCTACCCGATCTGCTCCGGTGAAGAAATATTCGTTTTTACCGTAAACCATGATGCTTCCGTACAATTTATCAGGAGATTTCCCCCAATAAATAACGTAACCATCGGCTTCTGAATTTTGTTGCCATTTCATCCAGATGCTTCTTCGCTCACCATATTTTTTAGGATCTGCTCTTAAAGGCACAAATCCCTGCACTTTTCCGGGCTTCGTTCCTGCTCCTTTTCCAAATGCTCTGAAACCGCTTAATGCAAATTTTCCAGTCGGCATTTTCAGGTTTTCCATTTTTAAATATCTTGCTTCGGCCGGCTTTTCCAATTCTATATAATCGTGTGGAACATCTTTGGTATTTTTACTTTTATCGACAATGATTTTCCATTTTTTACCGTCGTTTGAACCGTAGATTTTATACTGATGCATTTTGCCCAAAGTTTTCCCCATAAATTCTACATCCTGATCTGCATAATTGACCTGAATTGCATTGATGGTAGAAACTTCACCTAAATCGGTCTGAAACCACTCACCAGAATTACCTGTTTTTGCGCTCCAGTACGTTTTAATATCTTCATCTACCGCATAATTGGAATGATAACCTCCTAAAGTTGATGAAACCTGAACGGGTTTATTGTAATTCAGTAACATCCAATTGGTGAAAAGTCCTTTCGAGAAATCTTTCCCCTGTGCAAACTGCGGAAGTAAAGTAGGATAATCACCGTAAGCAGTGTTGGTATACATGACGTCATCTTTATCAAAACCTGCAGGCCAAATTCCCAAACGTCTTTCAAAATTATTTTTTGTCGAAATAAAAATCGTTGAAACGTGCCACCAGTTTTTAAAATTGTCTTCGAAAGTTGCTCCATGACCTGCTCCTCTTGCAAAACCGCCCGGCTTATATGAAAACGGATTGTGCTGTTGGTACTCGTAACCTTCCAAAGGATTTTTTGAAACGTACACTCCGTCAGAATAACCGCTGAATTCTGTTGCCGGAGCGCCATATTGCATATAGTATTTGTCTTTATACTTTGTTACCCAAGCTCCTTCCACAAAGGGTTGAAGAAAAACATTGTCGTTGTATTCTCCAAATCTTTCCCAACCGTGATCTTCGGGTTTTAATCTTAGAATTGGTTTTACAAAACCTTCAGACTGCAAATTTTTTACCTTTACTTCTGTTCCCAAAAGCGGCCATTCGTTGCTTGATCCCCAATACAGATACAATTTATTTTTGTCTTCATCATAATGAAATGCAGGATCCCAAGCTCCAACTTTTAGTGTATCAACCGCAATTTTCCAGTCGTCTTGCGTTGGGTTTGTGCTTTTCCAAATCGGGAAATCAGATTCCCAGGTTGATCCATAGACGTATAATGTATCTTTCATTGCCCAAACCGCAGGTGCGTTCAGATCGTGGGTATATTTATTATCTCTGAGGAATTTTCTTTTGACAAATTTCCAGTCGAGCATATTGTCGCTGTGCCAATATCCTTCCTGATTGGTAGAAAACAGAAACAGTTTTTTCTGAAAATTGACAATCACCGGGTCTGCTGTTGCACGGTGTTTCCCTTGTTTTGAAAAAACTTCAAAAGGCGTGTAACCATAATCGATATTGATTGGATTACAGTAGGTTTTCTGCTGCGCATTTGAGAATAAACTGAATACAACAGTTAATAAAAAAATATATTTTTGCATCTGAAATAATTCTTGAATACAAATTTAATTAAAGTTTTTTGGGTTTGGTGATGAGAGCTTCGTGATTAAAGTATTTAAATAAAGAAAATGTTTACTACCAAAAAGTTTAAAGACTTCTTTAATAAAAAATTCAGCTGCTTTATAAAACAAAAAACCCACCGCAATTGCGGTGGTTTTTTATCTGCTCACGGATTATAAATCCGCGACATCGGGGTAGGAAATGCCTGCTCTTGCTTTAACTATATTATTTTAATGGATTATGAAATTCAGATTTGTATTGTAACATATCAATCATTAGCTCTGATACATTTAAGATTAATCTCTAATAGTAAGGTTAATTTTTTTAGAAAAAAGATCACTAACTAAAGGTACAGCCTTCATTTTTTTTATTTTATTCTTATTTTGTTTATCAAGATAATCCAAAACCAAAGAAGTGTTGTTATGAATTTTCAAAATAATATTATAAGATTTCTCTGTCAAGTAATATCCTGTTCCTTGATCGAAGATTGTATCATAATAATATAATTTGAAATCAACAGGAGTACTCACTACTAAGGATTCATTTGGCTTAATAAATTTAATATTATAATTTATATATTTTGCTCTTGCCACCCAATTTACTGATTTAGAACTAAAATATTTATCTTTGTAGAGTTTCAATTTCCTAATGCTGTCATTGTCAATATTCTCTTGTATTTGAACTAATCTACTATATTCTTCGAGTTTATAATTAGAAGGGCTCTTTACCCAATCCAAAGCAAGAGTATCTAATTTTTTATCAAGAACAAATAATCTTGCATTAAAAATCTTTTCTTCTTCATCCAATCTATAAATATCGCTAGCCTTAAACCCAAAATCATATTGTTCCGGTTTTGAAAATATTCCGAAAGATTTTTGATTAAGTACAAAATAAATGGTTTTATTTGACGTGTTTTTAATTCTGTACGATACTATTACAGGATTATAATTATCATTCTGTTTATAAAATATATTGTTTTCTACCATTTCGATTTTTGTTCCTTGAGAACTAATCACAATGGAGGGAAATAGAAGAAAAAACAATCTACTTATTTTTATTATTTTTAAAATATTCTCTTTCATATCTTTTATATAATTGAATTAAAGATTCAGGTTTAAAACCATTCTCTAGTATAAAGCATTCTTGATAACTATTAAGCCCAACTTCATTCCACATTCTATTTCCTTCTGTAACTCCTTTTGTAAAATAAGCTGCTTGATATTCGTTAAAACCTAGCCTATTAGTGTGTATTACATTCCATCCGATTCTGTTACCGTCGATATATGAATTTTCCATTTGTTTACTTATTCCTGATTTCATAAAAAAGTGATGCCTAATTTCATGGTGTATCGTACTAGCATATTCTAAGATTGTTTTGTTAAATTTAGGATTAGTATTTATTGTAATTCTATTGATAACCTTATTTTGATAAACACCAAATCTAGTTTCTGAGTATTCTTCATCAAAAGTTACACCTTGACCAATATTAAAAACTTTAATTAATAGTACTTTCTCTACAATAGATTGAGCATCTTTAATAGTTGCTATAGCATCTGGATCCATATCGGCAGCCACAATAGATGATCTTAAAAGTGATTGAATTTCTGTATAAGAAGAATTATTTAATGAATTAATAATATTTATCACATCATTGTTAAAGCCACCGCCACCGCCGCCACTAGATCCTCCTGGACTAAAATAGCTTAGGCTATAAGATTTATAATTTAGCGCATTTCCATTAAAATCCATCATCCCTCCCCAATTGTTGGTAAAGCCAATTCCGTTATTTGTCCATGTAGTTCCGGAAGGCGAGCCCCACAATTGATCAATAAATGATTGCGAAAGCATTCCGGTAGGATCGTTGTACATTATAGAATTATTATTTCCATAATGATACGGAGATACATTTGCTGTTACTTCCGCTAACGGATCAACAACACCGCATCTTCCCAAGTCTGCATATAGAACCTTGTACCGTAGTCATACATTCCAGATTTCTGCAGCTCTTTACCGTTGCATTGATATTAATAAGTAACCTTGAGAGTTTTTTTATTAGCTGCCAAATGATACAATCGTAAGAGAGAGTAAGAAGCTGAGATTTTAATATCTATTCTTAGGAAGAATATTCATTATAACCCATTTATTTTTTTTCTTTTCTGCATAATAGATAATACCCTTATCTGCGTCTGAAGTAGCTAAGACTATTGAAACCAAACTAACATTTAAATTAAAGCTATAAATAGTAAAATAATTTTCAAACGGCTTTATTGTTTCAATTTTTATTTTTTTTTGAATCTATTCCAAAGAGTTTTGGCATATCTACCAATTCTTTTTTCTCATCATATATAATAACATCTTTTTGAGGATAGTGATCTTTTAAACTATTGTAAACTGATTCATTATTAAAAAATTGCGATATAAACTCATCCTTTTCTTGATCTTTTTTCGTTAAAGCACATGAATTGAAAAAAGAAAATAACATGAGTATTAGCGTAAAAAAAAATTCTATTTTTCATATTTTATTTAAATATAGATTTGATAAATATTATCGAGTTTGTTGTTTAAACATATTTGAAATTTGCCATTCATCTTTATTATCTTTTCTTTTTAAATAAAAAACAATACCTTCTTCTCTGTCTGCACTTAAAAAAGTTAAACATGCCAAATTTTCATTAAGAACAAAGTTTTTAATAAACAAATATTTACTATTTTGAGGTTTTAAAATTACTATATCAACAGTTCTAGATAAAGTGTTAAACGTTTTATCTCCTTTTACTAATAATTTGTTTTCATCATAAATAATAATTGTTTTTTCATTATAAAATGACTCTAAACTATTTAGTATGCCGTTATTACTGACAAATTGTTTAACAAAAATATCTTTATTTTTATTTTCTTTCAGTGATACGCATGAAGTGAAAAAAGATAAAATTAAAAGTGAAACGATTAAAAACACGATTGTATTTTTCATATTAGTTTATTTATTAAATATTTTAATTAATAATTGAAAATTATTGTTAACATAGTTGATTATATTCCCCATACTGTTTCCAGTATAGCTCCCCATTCTTCCTCCAAAAGCTCTATGTTCAAAAAAATTTCCTACATCTCCATATGTGTTGCTCAAACCCGTACTATTATACTTGACCATTCTTTTTATATCATCACCCCAATGGGCAGCTTCATGAGCAATAATGCTTGACATATAAAGTAAGTTTGTTAAGCCCATAACAGTCTTAGTATTTTTATCTGCCTTTTCAAACCATTGTGCTAATGAAGTATCAATTGCAGCTGTATTTCTGGTACTACTTTCGGTAATACCACCAAATAGATATTCGGCATCCCCTAAAGTTAAATCCATGACTTTTAGTTCCATTCCTTTGCCATATTTAAATGATTCTGTAAGTTCCTCCATAGAAAAACCACTGGCTGCGCTCAAAGCTTTCATGAAATTAGTATCAGCAACCATATTTGGCAATTGATTTTTCACGAAGTTATAAAAACCGGGATAATTTTCTTTATAATAAGCTTCCTGTCCCTTCGGAAATTGAAAAGCTGGAGAAAAGCCACTGCCAATATTCGCTGACATCCATCCACTTAGAGAGCTTGATCCACCAATACCACTTGATCCACCTGGATTAAAGTAGCTTAAAGACGTTGATAAGTAACTCCTTTCACCCCCATTAGATCCTCCGAAAGTACGTGTTCCGCTGAAATTATTTACATTCCCTCCCATATAAAAGTGCCAGAATACATTTTGCGCATCTTGTCCCGTAAAAGTTTCAGCACTCATTCCATCCGGATCAATAAATCTTATCGGGTTATTGTTTCCATAAACGTAAGGAGAAAAATCGTCGGGATATTTCCGCCAGCGGATCTACCACTCCCCATCTTCCCAAGTCTGGCATATAGAACCTTGCACCATAGTCATACATTCCTGATTCCTGCAGCTCTTTCCCGTTATATTTATACTGATAAGCATTGTTAACATCATGGAAATTACTGTTGTGCATCAAGCCAAACGGATAATAATTACTCATTCCTTCTGTTTCTCCCGGAATGATGTAGCTGTTGCAATTTCCATCTGAGCATTCCTGCACCACAATATCTCCTGTCACCACACCGTTTCCGTCTGCATCACTATAGCTTAATCTTACTGAACTGCGTCCGTAGTCTTTGTAAAAGATTCTCTTTTACTCGCCTATCTAAATGATCAGTAAAATTATAGAAATACGCATCCCTCTGCGCATCATAATAACCTTCCGAAGTAGAAATTATGACCATCTGTATTGCAGATCCTACAGTTTTATACTGAAAACCATCTACATAAAGGGTTTCTGTCGTTCCGAAGAACTTCTTTACTTTTACTCCGTCTGCTCTGTACCTGTAATCGGTCACTAAAGAGTTTTGGGTAATATTTTTCGGTAAATTTAAATCATTTGATTAAAAATAAAACAAAGATTAAATAATATTATCTCATCACTAATTCTGATACACGAGGAATGATCTTCAATCATTTAGATATATTTTATTGCCAAAAATAAAAAAGAGTAGGGAATGGCCTACCCTTGTTTTGATTGTTGTATTTCTAATGAGTATTGAAATTAATTGCATTAAGTTTTTGAAAATGCTCATCACTAATTCTGGAATATTACCAATTATGATACACTATCACTGTCTTAATTCAGTTTCTTTACTTAAAATTGTTCCAGTAAAAAAAGAATGATTTTTTAAAATATTTTTTTGTTTTGGAGTCAAATTTTTATAAACATCTTTGTCTACACAGTAAGATAATGAAAAACTATAAACTTTTTCATTGTCTAATGAATACATATTATAAACCATATCTGTATTATTAAATTCTGAAAAATCTATTTCTTTTCTAAATGATAAACTTTCGTTGGGTTTTAAAGATATTAGACTCTGAAATAGATACATGTTTTTTTTAGCTGACAAGTCATCTTTAAAACCCCATTTTTTTTTCCATTTTTTCAAAAATGTTTGATTTATTTTAGATGGTTTTACAACATCTAAATCAATTTCTCTTAAATGATGATTTCTAGAATCCCCCATAACATATTCTTCATTATACTTAAATAGCAACATCAATCCTAACCCTTTATCTGCAGAAGATTCATAATAAAAATTTGAACATGGTTCTTCAGGATAATAAACACGAAATCCTGTAGTATCTATCGGAAGCATATATTTAATTTTAGTATTGTTAACAAAACTTATATCTAAAATATGTTTATTTGTTCCTTCTATCTTTTTAATAGTATAGTCTATCCTAATCTGAGATTTCAAGGTAGGTGTAAACAGTATTAATATAAAAAATATAATTTTCATTTGTTATTTAATTTTTTTATTGCATTATTATATAAGTTATTGTATACATTATTTAATATAATTTTTCGATCCTTAATGAAATTTATTTCCGTATCTGTGTACTGAGGTTTTTCAGCGGTAGGCACCATAATTATTTACTGAGTAATTCCACGCATCTATTATACTAGAATTTCCTACTCTTATTTCCCATGAATATGCTCTGTACTCTTTATAAAATTGAAATCCACGAGTTGATAATTGGGTTCTTTGTCTCATAGCATCAATAAAAGTCCATTTGTTTAATTCTAGAAAAGTGTGATTCATTTCATGCCCCATAACAAGAGCTTGTATTAATATACTTTTTATTTTGGACATATTTAAGTAAATATGTGAACCTTTTTCTTCTCCTTGGGGGCAATTAGTACATTCATGAAATTCTGGTCTTCCACTAATTTCATACATTTCATTAAGCGAAGGAACGTCTGATAATAATTTGTCAATATCTCCAAATTTTGCTTTGGCGTTTGCAGGGTCTTTCCAACCAAACTTCTCTAATTGCTCTGCTATTGAGAATAGTGAATTTACAGAATTTCCATTTCCAAAATAACCTTGTAAAAATCCTGCTCCTGCACCGCCGCCTCCACCGCCAGAGCCTCCACCGAAATAGAACGACAAATAAGTTGAACTATTACTATGTGAAGCAGTGTAAGCCATTGCAGCATCGAAGTTAGATAGATAACCAGTAGAACTGTCAATATATTGTCCCATATCCCAATCATAATAAATTCCTGATTGTCCTGCTTCGGGTAACCATAATCAATGTTGATGGGATTACAGTAGGTTTTCTGCTGGGCATTTGAGAAAAAACTGAATACAACAGCTAATAAAAAAATATATTTTTGCATCTGAAATAATTCTTGAATACAAATTTAATTAAAGTTTTTTGGGTTTGGTGATGAAAGCTGCGTGATTAAAGTATTTAAATAATAGAAAATGTTTACTACCAAAAAGTTTAAAGACTTCTTTAATAAAAAAATTTAGCTGCTTTATAAAACAAAAAAACCACCGCAATTTGCGAGGTTTTTTACTTATCTGCTACGAAGTTACAAACTTAGCAGAGCAGGGGATTTCCAAGAATATTATTTCTTTAAATATTCTTCTAATAAACCAATAATATCTTCATCTTCTATTTCATAATAATTATCATCCAATTCATTTAATTTATCAAATAATGGATCATCAAAGTCTACAATTTTTGATAATTCTCTATTGAAAATCAAATGCCTAAAATTATCTTCATTAAATAATCTTCATTAACAAGATGAGTTGCGGAATCTAATAAATCAGATCTATTGACAGCTCCTATAAGTTTTAAATTTTCAATAGTTAAATATGCAAATTGACCATAAGAGTTGAAAAAATATTGGTGAAAACCACCATTTTCTACTTGCCAATTAAGCAAAGAAACAGTATAGACAACTTGTTGAGCATTAGGTAAATTTAAAACGTATTTATACCAAGCGTCACAATTATTGAGTATCTCTTTATACAATCCTTTTACAGCTTCAGAATAAGTTTTATCAATTTTATTTTTCATAAGTAATAAAGAAAGAGTATTACAATAGAATACTCTTTCTATTAATATTATTGATTCTCAATTAATTCTAAAAATAAAGACTGTAGATCCTCATTAATTTTCATATTACTTCCTTCCACAGTTAAAATTAATTCTTCTTCAATACCATCTGTATATGTAGAACCATCTAAAATTCCTAAAATATGTGATACTGTATTAATTTCTACAATTTTTAAAAATTTAATGAATGATTCTTTCTCTTCTTTCGAAAAATTTATATATAATGGTAAAATACTTCTCCATACAGGATCTGTTGCCTCGTTTGTAGTTTCTAATAAATTACGATATAATTCTAAATTTCCTTCAATAACATCTTTGTTAAGAATTTTCACTAATTCCTCTGATTTCATATTGTTCTTATTTAATTTATTTTATAAATGCCCCAGGATACATTGTTTTATTCATTTGGAATTAATTCTTGTAAAGCACTATTAGGAATTCCTTGTGAACCATAAACACGTCTTAATTCAAAAATATCCTTGCCATAACTCTACGAGCATTTATAAAACCAGATGTTAATCTTGAAACTCCAGTAACTATAAACTAAAATTATTGGAACAGTAAATTACCTAAACTCTGTCGGAATGTTCTTAAATTGTTCAACTTTATTCCATTTCTCAGGTTTGGATTTTAGATTAAACCAAATTGCACCATCATTAATCCATTTATCTCTATATTTTTTTACAGATTCTATTGTATAATCTTCATTCCCAAACTCAACTCTACAACAAGGACATATTTCATAAGAAGGACAATTACCATCTTCTCCCCAAGGTAAATCGTCAATATAAAGTCCGCAGACTCTACAATTATCTACCTTCATTAGTTATCAATTTATTTAATATTTTGACTTTGCCAATATATTCTTCACCTCTTTGTACAGAATATTCTTGACCTATTTGAATTTCGTTTTTAACAAAATCGTAAAAAAGTAAAAGCAAGCAAAATTTTGAAAGGTGAATCATAAGATACTGATTGATTTTCCATGATTTTATAAACAAAACTATATCTGTAACTTTGGTTTAAAACTAGGAATAACCAATTTACTTCATCATTCTGAGGATCTGAATTGGATTTTAACATCTTACTTAGAGAAATAGTTAATTCTCCTAAATAATGAAATTCTCTATCTGTTGTAAGCATGTTTTACTTTTTTATAATTGGTTTTACAGCTTTTAGTATTTTCGATTGAAAATAAATGCACCTGCACCTGGTGACCAGTATTTCATAGGATTATTTGAATTATAAATATTTTTCGATATCAAGTCGAGATATCACAAAATAAACATAAGTACCAATTGCTCTTTCATCATTAATATACTCTTCTAAGTTAAAATTCATAATTCCACAATCAATTATGGTAGGATTAATACTTTTTAAAGAACCATAACAATAATATCTTAATCTATCATTTTGTGATGGAATTAATTCTTTTTTCTGTTCTTTATTTTCATTCCAAAATGCAATTTGTGATATTTCATCTTCAATAAAATTAAAACAAACTTCTGAAACTTCACCTTCGCTAAAATTACAAGGATGACAAAAGGCCCACAACCACTTTCCATTCATATCAAACAAAATTTCAGCTTCTAAACTTTCTTTATCAATCCAATTTACATCCTTAATTTTTACTATATATTTTTCCATGTCTTTTTTTTATTTTAAACCAAGCTGTGTAGCTGATTTGATATGAAATGTAGATATATTTAAACCTCCGTTTTTCACTCCAACAAATCCAAAAATTGATGTTCCTTTCGGTGCATTACCCATAAAATAATAATAACCATTTAATTTTGAACTGTATGTACCATTTTGAAGCACCCAATTAGCGTCATTCACATAGTTTTTAAGATTATAAGATGATTTTCCAAGAGCGTCCATAATACTTTTACCATGTTTTCCAAAATGTCCTACAGCTTCATCACCAGTAAACTTTAAAAAATTCGTAGCAAGATTCTTTTCAGCTTGTATTTCTACTTTCGCTAACAACCCTGGTTTTTTTAAAACAATACCACCGATAATACCTGCTGCCATTGCCACATTTTGGTTGTCAGACGACATATTTGATATTCCTAAACCAGCAAGATCAGAAAGACCCAACACATCACCGCTCATCATCATCAAACCTCTTTCGTTACAATGCCCACAAGTTCGATAAAACTCTCGCTGTTCTTCTTGAAAAGCCTGCTTGCTGTTCCATTTATCCATAAAAGAACTATGGTGAATATACATATTTGCTCCTGCAGCCCAAGCATTGTGACTTCCCAAATATAAAGTAGGTATCAGTATTTCACCTGCAACACCACCTCCTCCGGAAGAACCTCCTGCATCAATGTAACTAGAATTTTTGTATGGTTTATAATTTTGTGCATTACCATTATAATCCATCATTCCTCCCCAGTTGTTGGTAAAGCCATCACCATTGTTCGTCCACGTAGTTCCGGAAGGCGAGCCCCACAATTGATCAATAAATGATTGCGAAAGCATTCCGGTAGGATCGTTGTACATTATAGGATTATTATTTCCATAATGATACGGAGATACATGTGGTGTTACTTCCGCTAACGGATCAACAACACCCCATCTTCCCAAGTCCGGCATATAGAACCTTGCACCATAGTCATACATTCCAGACTCTTGAAGTTCTTTCCCGTTGTACTTGTACTGATAGGCAGCGTTAACATCGTGGAAATTACTGTTGTGCATCAAGCCAAACGGATAATAATTACTCATCCCTTCTGTCTCTCCTGGAATGATGTAGCTGTTACAGTTTCCATCTGAGCATTCCTGAACTACAATATCTCCCGTCACCAATCCATTTCCATCTGCATCACTGTAGCTTAATCTTACGTTTCCTAAATGATCGGTGAAGTTATAAAAATAGGCATCTCTCTGCGCATCATAGTAGCCTTCCGAAGTTGGAATAATGACCAGCTGTATTGCAGATCCTACACTTTTATACTGAAAACCATCTATATAATGGGTTTCTGTCGTTCCAAAGAGCTTCTTCACTTTTACACCGTCTGCTCTGTAGGTGTAATCGGTCACTAAAGAGTTTCGGGTAACTTGTTTAGGTAAATTTAAATAATTATACTGAATTGAAGAAATTCCTTTATCCTGATAGGAGGTCATGTTCCCATTGTCATCATAGGTGATATCAGTAGGCGTTGCCTTGTACGGATACCCAAATGCCAACGGAACTGTTTCGGTTACTTTCTGTAAACGGTTACTAGAGTTTCCGCCTTCGTACTGGTAAGAAAGATCGTCAATCAACAGAGCGGTAGCGCCCATTCTCTGACCGGTTCTCTTCATCGACATAATATTCCCGTTACTGTCGTAGGTCACTTTTTCATAGTATTCTCTGAGTGCAGGATTCGTCTGGTCCTGATAAAACCCTGCGGACAGCCTGTTCATATCATCATACACATATCCGTAAGTTTTGAGGGTTTCGTTAGGTTGCGCAGCGGTTTTCCAGTCTACTTCTGCAATATTTCCGTTATATCTCGGGAGAACTTTCAGTCCTGTATCTGAAGTATCGGGAGTTTCCAGACCTTCCACCTGATGATACTTAATTTTATATCCGAATAAATCGCCAGCGAGATTATTTGGATCATTGATCTGCGTCATCCAGCCACGAATGTTGTAGGCGTAATCTACCTGCTGTAGCGGATTTGCCAATACTGTTCCGCCCACTTTCTTGTTTTCAAGCTGCGAAAGTTCGTTGTACTTGTTGCGGGATAAAATTTCTTCGGGCTTATTG
Source organism: Chryseobacterium sp. AC405b (assembly GCF_979258685.1). Taxonomy (NCBI): domain Bacteria; kingdom Pseudomonadati; phylum Bacteroidota; class Flavobacteriia; order Flavobacteriales; family Weeksellaceae; genus Chryseobacterium; species Chryseobacterium sp. AC405b. The sequence goes on along the minus strand of NZ_OZ409877.1, from coordinate 1,413,481 downwards.
TCTATTTTGTGTTTATGGGTCAACAATCTGTTCTGATGATCGTAAGTGAAAGTTTCTGAAATTACTTTCTCGGTATCAGAATCAAGCCTTTTGTGTTTGGTGATAACCTGTTGCGGAACACCGGCAAAATCAAGCAAAGATTCAGTTTTTGTATATCCACCCAAATGATTTTTCCCCTGACTTCCGATGGATCTTCCCTGATGATCATACCAAATGTGGGTAGATGACCATACGTCGTCATCCAGGTTTTTGACCATAGATGCGGTAGGCATAGATTTAAGACTTCGTTCGCTGCTCACCCCATTCACTGTAATACTTGCAAAACCAGCAAGAGTATTCTGCCCCAGTATTGTTACTGGTGGCAACAACCTGTTGGTACGAGTTCCCGGATATGAGTCATAATAGTTGACAGAATAAGGAATAAAAGCCGCTGAAGGATAGGCAGAATTGGTATAGAATATATCCTGTCCGTTCAGCGTAAAAGAAGTGGTGGTGCTTCTTGTCTCGTTGTTTAAACCTTTGGCATTGGCGTTCGTTTGTTCCTGCACTCGTGTACCACCTGTGAAAACTCCGGTATACAACACTCTTCCGAATTTGTCATATCTGGTAAACATCCATCTGTTAGGATTGGTCGTGTTATTTTTCATATTGGTATCCTGAGAGGCCACTATACGGTTTTGTTGGTCATACACCATATATTCCCATCCTTTTCCGGGTAGTTTTTTCTCTATCTGCCTGAATCGGTTGTCATAAATATATTGATAACACAGATCATCCAAGATTTGCAATGTAACAGTATTGCTGTTGCTGGTAATTTTCTCGTTCCCTTTCGGTGAAATAACGAACGCCAATTGGCTGTAGTTATTGTAGATGTAATAGGTGTCAAGTTTTCCTGACCCACTTTCTTTTCTCAGAAGCACCGTTTTTCCTTCAGAGTTTTTAAAATCAATCGTTATATTTCCGTCTTCATCGGTGACTTTACTTTTAGACAGCTGATTGGATGTATAGAAAGTTACATTGGTAATGGATGTAGTGAGAACACCGTTATTCCACGCTGCAGTGGTATTGAACCTTTTGACTTGATCTCCTTCAGTATTGGTAAGATACTCCATTTTTGTGGTGTGTCCTGAATTCATTGCCCATGCCGAACCGGGATTGGCAACTTCAAGCACCCGTCCAAGAGGAGAGGCTTCAAGCTTTTGTTCGGAAAAGGCATTGGCTACTCCGTAATAGCTGTTGACAGAGTTTTCGTCTGCCGCTTGTATTCCCGAGTTGGCAGTAGATACAGGTACGGGAAGCAATGTTTTTGTTGGTCTGCCAAATGGGTCGTAGGTTACAGGAACCACAAGATCCTGACCTAAGGGAGTCGCTTTTACCTGAATAACCTGTTTGGGTCTTCCCAAACCGTCAAAATATTGGACGGTTTCAGATTTTTTACTTCCATCTTCTGATAGATATATTTTAGTATAAACATAATTTTCACTTGTTGTCAATGACTGCGCCCATATACAATGAGCTACAAACAATAAAAGTATGATGATTGTTTTTTTCATGATTTGAATTCTTAGTGTTTATAGTTGTATTTGTGTTCTTTTACCGTGTTTCCGTTCACATCTACCACTTTCAGAAGTCTGTTGAAAAAATCGTATTTGTAAAATTCCATCATTCCGTTTGGCGGAATCGTGGTGGTAACACCTATCAAAGGATTATACGTATAACAAGTGATCATGAAATTCTGAAGTGTGCCATCACTTTTAAAAGTATTAAGAGCAGCAATCAGAGCCTGTTCTTTAGCTTCTTCCTGAGCCACTGTAGCCATACCGTCTTCATTGGAAGCATTTACTATTGCGGTAATCAGAGAAGAAGAAATGTCTGAAAGTTTTGCACCTTCTATTTTTGCGATGGGAAGCGTTTTGTCATACCCATAGATGATGGCGGTGGATATTCCTGTACTTCCTACCTCAGGAAAAGCCGTATACTGCACTAGATTTCCTTTATCATCATAGATATCGAATGATGCATTCTTCATAGACAGCGAAAGATTATCCGGAAGAAAACTCAGCTGTGACGTAGGATAGAAATGGGAAGTGCTTTCAAACTTTGTTTCAGATTTTGAAATGACAGAACCATTTCTTTTTCCTTCCACTACTAGAGGAACAGATGTGATATTGGCATTCCACAGTCTTGGATCGGTTTGATATTGACCCCATGGATAGACGGTATTGATTTCAGAAACAGTCCCGTCTGCTCCGGTATTTTTTTCGTTAATCACATTGAAATCATTTTTGTCGCGGGTAATCTCTGATATATTAGAATAAGCTCCTGACGCAGTGTATGCAGTAGAAATTGTTTTTTGATATTTTATCACACCGTTTCGTCTGAAATCGAAGCTTTGCCCGTTGTAACTTCCCGTTCCAAGATAAGCACTTCTTATTGAAAGCATTTCTGAGTGGATGCTGTCTTTCTGAATCAGTGAATTGTCAGCAGCAAAAACCTCTCTCTTAGCTAACAAACCGTCTTTTAAGATATTCACATATCTAATCGTATTTCCGCCGACCAATATTGTGTCTTGAGTTGGTGTAGGCTCCAGCAGGTCGTACAGCGTTTTGTAGTAATATTTTGTATATCCGTTATTTTGTCCGATAGTTTCCTTAACGTTTTGATAAACTACAGATTCTTCATTTTCGATTTGATTGAAAAATCCACTCGTCGGACTGCTTCCGTCAAACTTTTGATAGTTATAGCTTTTGGTCAAACCTTCGTTCACAACATTATTATCAAGGTATTCTATTTTTTTTATTCGAACTCCCTTTCCAGTGGAATAGTTTGGCAGTGGCACTGACTTGTAACGGATTCTATGGATGGTAACGACTCCCTTACCTCCGGTTCCTGTCAGGGAGAATGATCTTTTTCCCGGAGGATACTTTTTGGATAAATCATAACCGTTTACTCCACCAAGTAATTCTCCGGTTACAAAAAAATTACCATCTGCTGGCTGAATCGGTCCGTTTGTATATAATTCGTCAATTCTTATATGGAAAAAAAGATAACTGTGCCCATCCTGTTCATCAGGACTTGCAGGAAGGGTAAATCCTCCGGTATATGGGCCATACTGAAAATCAAAAGGATAAGATCCGATATATTCGAAATATTGTGCGTCGCGATCCTTCACATCATGTGGCGGTGCCAGATGCTGATAACTTGGAAAACTCTTATCTACATAATACATATTTGGCTCAAAAGTGTATCTAACTTCTGTTCCGTTAGGATATTTTATGGATTGCAGTAATCCCTGCCCTAAATATTTTGGGTTTTTATATTCTTCAGTAAAACATGTAAATGCATCTAAATTAGGATATGTGGACCAATTTTCTGATACCACAAAATTATTACCGGGATATGCTACAGGATATTTTATTTCAGTGGTTTCATAAGATGATCCGGTACCATATTTCAAAACCTTTGTTAAAAGTCTCTTTGGCTGAGTAATGTGATAGCTGCATCCGTAGTTCACTCCGCTTTCAATAAATCCGTAGGGATATCCTGTAGTAACAGGCTGTGATTGCAATGTATATTTTTCAATCAGCTTGCCTGCCTTATTTTTTAGTTCAACAAAATTTAATTGAAATGGATCCCTGTAAGATTTTCTATCGTTACTGTCAAATGAGTAATTGAAGTGAATACTTCCAAAATCTTTGGATGTAATTTTATTTATTTTCAGTGACTTGACAGGTAATTGAATCGTTGTTCCATAAGATTGAGGTACCTGGTAATTATCTTCCTGATATTCAAAAGCTGCAAGTTCATTTCCGTTCAGATCATCAATTCTGGTCATATAAAAACAACTCGTAAAAGATTTGTGCATTGAATTTGCGACATCTAGATAGTACGAACTATCCCGAGTTTCAAAGTGATAAGAAATACCATTTTCATCGATTATTTTAAATTGGTAGAGATCGGTTCCAGTTCCAATTTCAGTTACGGAAATCTTAAATCGATTTTCTGTTACTTTGTTAATAATTAAAGCATTTCCTTCTTTAAAAAATTGAAAAGTTCCACCTCTTCCCAAAAAATTAAAATGATAATTGTCAGGAACTCCATATCCCTGATTACCTTCACGATAAATTAAATTGGTAGCCCCTGTCAAATTCCATCCCAAACCAACATCACTGGCTTTACTTTCCATAAAGGTATTGTTAGGATGATAGCTTAGTCCTAAATTAATCGCTACATTTTTTTGATGGGTAGCCAATGAAAAAAAAGGTATTTCAATTGCAGGAATTCCGGTTGACATTGCTGATGGAGATTTTATTTTACTGGCAATACCTGAAGCAGTAGGAGCAGTGATGTTTGACCCTAGAATTGTTGATTCATAGCTCTGCGCTTTCAAAGAAACAGAGCATATGATAATTAAAAAAACTAAAAATTTGTTCATTGTTTTTGTGTTTATTTCTTAATAATTTTAGCATTTGCAGTTTTGTTATCATTGGTTTTCACCACCACCAGATAAGCCCCCTGAATCAGATTCTGCGTATTGATCTTGGTTACTTTGTTTTTAGTTTTTAGTGTTTGGAGCTGTCTTCCGCCCATGTCGTAAATGTTGATATCTGCTTCTTTAAAGTCAAACCCAATCTCCACATAACAGTAATCCGATACAGGATTCGGGTAAATTTTAATATCCTGCTTTTCAATCAGCTGATCCAGCTGTTTGTCTCCCAGCTTAACGATTTTCCAGTTTTCTTTTCCTAGTTCTTCTGCACTCGTTCCTGCTAAAATAATTGAGCCGTCTCTGTTTAATTTGATATCAGACAAACGTTCTTCTTTTTTTCTCGATTCTCCTTTTACGTGTTTTCTCCACTGTTCATTTCCTTCAGAATTTAAATACAACATCCAGAAGGTTTCGTCATCTGCTTCTATTCTGCCTTCCGCCTGTGTATAACCGCCAAGTAAAATTCCCTGAGTTAAATCTTTATTCTTTTCTCTTTCATCTTTCCTCTGAATCACATTCATCCCCATCAGAACATCTCTGTTTTTAAAATTGTAGGATTTCTGCCAAAGTTCTTCGCCTCTTTCGTTTAAAGAAATCAACCATATATCTGTTCCTTGTTCAATGCCTGTTGTTTTATTTCCGGATCTTTCTGATCTTGATTCTCCGCCAACGATAAATCCTGTAGAAGTCATTGCTAAAGTTCTTAAATGGTCATCACCTTTACCTCCAAAGTTTTTTTCCCATTCTACTTTTCCTTCCTTATTCAGTTTGAAAATCAAAAAATCTCCTTCTCCGAAGTTTTCGGTTTTCTTGGAACCACCAACAGTACTTCTTGAATAAATTCCGAGCAATGCACCACCATCCATCGTAGGAATCATTTTTTCTACTTCATCCAATCCTTTTCCACCTACAATAATATTTGAAAGTTCTTTTCCGTTCTTATCGATTTTTGAAATGATCACGTCTTTTGAACCGTAACCTTTGGAAGCATTCTGAACATTTCCAGCAACAAAAAAACCGAAATCTGTAGTCTGGATCACTGCTTTCGCTTCCTCATCCTGCGAAGTTCCTAAAGTTTTCTGCCATATCTCGTCTCCGAATTCATTGATTCTGATGAGCCAGATGTCGCTGCCGCCTTTTGCATTGTCTTTTTTGTCTAAACCTGCATTGGAGTATGAAGTTCCGGCCAGTAAAAAACCGCCTTCCTGAGTGGCAACTGTAGCAGAAAGAAAGTCATGGTTTTGTCCCGAGAAATATTTTTCCCAGACTTCCTCACCCTGTTGGTTGAGTTTTACCAAGTGAAAATCGTAACCGTTATTCTGTTTGTTTTCGGAAGTCAGTTTCTTTGCCTGAATGGAGCTTCCTGTAATTAAATATTGCTGATCGATCGTAGTGGTCACCTGAGAAAGAAAATCCTGAGTGGAGGATTTAATGTCTTTCTGCCATACCACATCCTGAGCATAGAATATTGCAGCAGCGCACAGAACTGCACTCGTGTAGAGCTTTTTCATGATTTGAGTTTTATTTCTTATGGTTATTATTTTATGTTGCGAATTTAACTTTTTTTAACTTATATTATAATCTCATTAATGAGAATTAATATGACTGATATCATATTTCAATTCGACAAATCTAATTTGTCATAACGACAAAACTTGACGTGTTATTAACAAAAGGCAAGCTCTTAAAAAGTCATACTATCAGAGTAAATAAACACAATCAACAGAAAATAAATTTTATACTTCTGCTAAAATTTAAGATTAAACTGTCTTTCTATCATAATTTCATCTTAGAATTATTATTTTTTGCCTTATTAATTAGATTTGAAAAAGATCATTTAATCTTTTGCTTTGGGTTACGCCAGATAAATCCATCCAGTAAATAATGTGTCAGTTGAGGAACCACGAGTAGCGGAACCAAAAAAGGGAACCAAAATTCTGAGAGTTTAAAATCCCACGAAAAATGTTCTCTCCAGATGAATATTTCCCATAAAAATTCTTCAAAAAAAGCAAACCCTAAAATCACAGCAATAAACAGAACGATTCCGAATGTGGATTTGAAAACAGACAGTTGATTCAGTTGATGACTTTCTTTCTGTTTAATTTCTCTGATGTAAACCAAAGCAACATAAGGAATTCCGTGTGAAATGACATTGAGAAAAGTGAAAACCAGATCATTGTTGAAATAGACAATCCCGAAATACCATGAAAGATAAGTTCCAACAATAATAGAAACTTTGGGAATATTCAGTTGTTTAGTTTTTGAAAATTCAACAACCGTTTTAATAATCCAGATTGCCAGAATGATACAATATAAAATTGAAATAAAACCAATGTAATCAGGAAGATTTTTAAACCAATTAAACTCATTTTCAACAAACCATGTGAAAGCTCTGGGTGTTTTAAACCAATACAGCATCGGATATAGGGTAGCCGAATAAATGGCTATTTTATCTATTCTCTTACTCCATATATTGGGTTCAAACCGGGCATAAATCCGCATAAAACCATATTGCTGACGAATGAAATGAAATACCGCAACCAAAGCCAGAACAGACCAAAACGTCAAACTTCCGAATTGATATAAAATCAATCCCAAAACCCAGCTTATAACAGGAATTCCGTAATACAAAAGAGGTTTTCTCTGAACTTCAGATTTTACGAAATACGTTTTAAATAAAGTTGAATATACATGAGCAACATCTATAAACACAATCAGGAACAGCCATGTGTAGAAAGAATATTGGTTTTCAAGATTCTGGATTTGTTTCTGGAAAAGAAAAATAACCGCCAAGATCAAAAAAGGAGGAGAAAGAATCAGCCAGCTGTCTGTTTTTGCGTTATGTATCCAAGGTTGCTTCATATCATCTGTTTTGCAGCTCTGATTCCCTGATAAAAGGCTTCTTCAAAAATTGAAATCCCGGATAAATCAGTGTGAGCGAAAAATATTTTCCCATCAATCGGTTCTTGTGCTTTTGCAGTTTCTTTACCAAAGATTTGATTGGGAACCGGTGCAATCATTGCATGACCCATTTTATGAAATTCCATTTCAACAATAAAATCTTCAATCAAAGGATGTGCTATCTTCAGGTCTTCTAAAACCATGTTTTTTAGCTGATCTTCCTTCATGGAATACAGTTTCTTTCTTGCCTTTCGACAGTCACCGGAAGAAAAACTTTTGTAATAGGTAATTACTTTTTCGCCCAAAATCTGATTGATATTCTGATGCTGATCGTAAATATACCCCAAACCTTCTGAACCGTAAATCACATTATCCCAGGCAAGTTCTTCATCACCACCGAATTCGTTTTTCAATGTAATGGTGGTTAGAAGCCACGGACCATAATGGAAAGATTTTATATTTCTGTTTTTAAATATTCTTTCATTCACAAATTGCGGGGTAGCAAAAAGCACTTTTTCTGCAATAATTTTCTTGGTCTTTTTCTGAATATTATCGAAGCTTAAAACCTCAACGTTATCATCTTTTATGGTAACTTCAAAAACCAAATGCTGTGTTAAATTTTTGTTTTGAATATATTTTGAAAAATGTTTTGTCAATCTTGCATTTCCTTCAGGCCATGTGAAAACCTGATCTTTGTATTTTGTACTCCAATTGTTTTTTCTTCCTGCAAAATAGTGAATTCCTGCCCATGCAGAAACGTAATCAATTCCTAATCCGTAATCATCTCTGCAGGAATAGTCTAATAACCAAAGCAATTCTTCAGACTTAAAATTTTTCTGCTGCAGCCAATCTTTAAAAATGATTTTCTCTAACTGTAGAACCTCATCTTCTCTGCTGGAATCCTGAACAGGAATTGCAAACCAGTATTTTTCCTGAGAATCTTTTTGTAGACGAAACTGATTCATTAAAGTAAAAAATCGATCAAGCTCATCTTGAACTTCCTGAGAAATTCCTTTTTGCGGGACTACATCATTCTGCCACGAATTTTTGAAAAACAATCTTTCCTGCTGCGGAAAAGTCATTTGATACTCGTCTAAAATCGGTTCGTCTTTTTCATCTTCTCCGAGACAAATTTTACTTTCTTTCAGAAAATCAATGATTTCTGCATTTTCTTTGTTGGGTAAAGGTAAGTAATGCGCTCCTAAAGGAAATTTAGAAAATTTGTTTTGTCCGTTTGAAGAATTTCCTCCGAGATGATTTTCCATTTCGAGCAAAAGAAAATCTTCCTGATTGTTCTGATCTAAAAAACGACATGCCGAAAGCCCGGAAATACCGCCTCCGACAATTAGATATTTGACATGAATCTCTTCCGAAAAAGGAGGGAAATCTTTCGCCCAAAGCTGGTGACCCAAAATATGATTGGTTCCGGTAATTTTCAGCAACAAAGATTTACCTTTTTTCTCACAATACTCCAAAAAAGGCAGCATCAGACTGCCTAAAAAGATTGTTTTAAGGAAATCTTTTCTACTGTACTTTCCCCCACTCTTCATCAAAATAACGTACTAATATTTGATTATCTAATCGATTGACCTCTACAGAATCTGCTTTCATGTCTTTGGTGAAATAAGACATCTGAGAAAAATTGTAATCATAAAATTTAAGATCCGGAATTTTTCTGTAAACCTTATTGTTAATCGGCTCAAAAGATGCCATCGAAAATCCCCATTCGCCAAAGGAAGGAACGTAAGTGTGATAGGCACTGGTGAAAGGAAAAACCTCATGTATTGTTTTTTCTATACACCAAAAAGATTTTGGCGCAAAATACGGTGAAGTAGTCTGAACGACCATCTTTGTATCGGTTGTGGTCACTTTTTCAAGCTCGTGATAGAACTGAAGAGAATATAATTTTCCTAAACTGTAATTGGAAGGATCTGGAAAATCAATAATAATGACATCAAATTTTGACTTGTTTTCTTTGATCCAAATATAGGCGTCTTTATTAATAACCTTGACTTTTTTATCAGAAAGAGAATTTTGGTTCAGCTGACGCATCGTTTCGTTAGTTTTAAAGAAATTGGTCATTTCTCCATCCAAATCTACCAATGTGATATTTTTAACATCTTTATATTTTAAAACTTCACGAGCGGCAAAACCGTCACCACCACCGAGAATCAAAACCTGATCAATTTTCTTTGCCATCGACATTGCAGGATGTACCAAAGCTTCGTGATAACGGTATTCATCGGTTGATGAAAACTGCAGATTGTTATTTAAATATAATCTGAATTCTTTGGCGTTTCTCGTTAAGACAATTCTCTGGTAAGGTGAATTTTTTGCGTAAACCACATTTTCACCATATAATTTTTCTTCTGAAAAGGATAAGATCTTATCTGAAAATATGAATAAAACCAAGAGTAGAATAAATGCTCCAATCGATTTTATTTTTAATGATAAAGGTTTTTTTAAATCTCGTTGAAGATAAAAGCACAAAAAAATGGCAATAGAAATATTAATTAATCCGAAAAACAAAGGTGTTTTAATGATCCCCAGATTCGGAATCAGGATGAGCGGAAAAAGAATAGAAGCTAATAAAGCTCCTACATAATCAAAAGCAAAAACATTGGAAACTAAATCTTTAAACTGAACTTTATCCTGCAAAATATTCATCAGTAAAGGAATTTCAAGCCCTACTAAACATCCCGTTGCGAAAACAAAAGTATACAGTGCCCATTCAAAATGCCCCACTGTATTAAAGAGCAGAAAAAGCACGACAGAACTTATCCCGCCAACGATTCCTACGAGAATTTCAATCTCAATAAACTTATCTATTAAACTCCCTTTGATAAATTTGGCCAGATAAGAACCTACTCCCATCGAAAAAAGATACACCCCGATGATAAAGGAAAACTGCTTCACAGAATCTCCCAAAAGATAACTTGCCAATGCTCCTGCAACCAATTCGTAAACCAATCCGCACGTTGCAATGACAAAAACCGATGAAAGCAAAAGCAGTTCTAAAGACAGTTTTTTTTTATCCATGAACTGCCGAACCGATGATAATAGAAATCCCTATGATAAACGATCCGAAGATGATAGCCAGTGCAATATTTTTATTCTGAGCAATCTCATGCCATGTTTTTTCAGGCGTCAGTTTTTCTATAATCACATAGCAAACCAATAGTATTGCGATGCCTAAAAATGAATAAATAACTGAATTGATAACCGGTAAGAAGTTTATATTTTCCATGATTGTATGATTTTTTATTTGTGATAATATCTGTAGTAACCCACGCCTGTAGAATGTCTTCTTGCTGTGCCGTCTCTGTAAGTTTCTGTTTTTTCGCAGTCGCAAAGCTGATTTCCTTCAAAAGTAAGATAAACAAACCAGCCTACAAACAAACTTCCTGTCATCAACAGAAACCAATTATTTTTAAAGTATGTAAAAACTGCATTCATAATTTATGATTGTGGATAAGGTGAGTTTGAACTGTTTTTCCATTTTGAAACATTGAAATAATATCTTCCGACATAGCAGATAACATATATCAGTACCATTAAAAGAATGATGATCCAAAAATTCCAGAACGAGACAGGAAGCCATGTTGCTTTTACATCTACCGAACTTTCGTCAGATATTGCGCTTAAAGCAGGAGTCTGAATTACAGAATTTATATTCAGAAGAGAATCTAAGTTTTTATTCGGAAAACTCATCCTGATCAATTTTCCTGTATCGCTCGAGTCTGTTTCCAATGTTTTTACGTCACCAAAGGAAAGAGTTTCTTTAGTGGTATTGTTGATCACATTGATAATTCCTGATGCTTCTCTGGAGATCGTTACTCCATTATCCGAAGATAACGTGTTGGACGAAAAAGTTTCTACTGGCGGCTGCTTTTCAGCTGATAGAACGAAGTGGTATTTTCCGGGTGCTACACCGCAAATATTAAAATCTTCACTGTCACTGCCTTCACTCCAGCTTTCTCCTCCTTCTACACCAGAATATTTTTCTATATCTTTTGATACATACATTGACTCGTTGGTGTTTTCATTCACAAGACTCAACTGAACATTTGCCCAGGAATTATCAACATCAGCATGCACATCTATTTTTAAAGGTGCAGAACCTCCCGAAAGTGTAAAACTTTTAGAAAGGAGCTCTTTATCGGTAACGTTTTTGAATTGAATTTTTTCCTGAAATACCGTATCATTGGTTCTGGAAACATACACATACGTTTGAACCAGACAAATAAAAAGTGCAGCAATACACAAAATATTGATTGCCTGTTTCATGTCTACATAATAGGGCTGTACAATTCCGATTCCCGAATATTTAGGAAGATTCTGAATTTTAAAGGCTTTCTTGATTTCGTGTTTTGAAATATGTTTTCCACTAAAATATTCTGGCTTGCTTCCTGACTCTTCACGAGAAATCATATCCGTTCCGTTTACAAATTCTTTGTAAGTGGCAATTCTAAAATATAAATTATCTTCGAAAAAACCTGCGGCAGCATGAATATAGCATTGAGTAGTCTCGTACCATCTGTATTTTTTTCCGTTGTATTCTCCTAAAGATTTAGTTATACTTACAAACTTTTGAGCAGGAATAAGTTCCAACAAAACCCAATGTCCATCGCTTTCGCTGAGAAAGAGATCATTTCCTGAAGCATCTTTCAAAGTATATTCTCTCCAAAAAATATCAGTTCCGTATTTGCGGATAATGATTGATATGACTGTAAATTCTACATCCTGCAGTATTCCTTTTTGACCGATTTCCAAAACAACATGTTCTGTTGGCTTTTTTACGATTTTTTTGGAGATATTCTGCTCAACATCAATAAGATTAGCACAGTGTTGACACACGTACTCTTCAATAGAGAATGTGATCGCTATTTTATTTTCTTTCTTACAAACCGGACAAATATATTGCATCGTGTTATCTGTAAATCTTGTGTTCCTGAATAATTTTAGCACTAAAATACCTCACAACTTCATTTGCGATCTGCTCTACTTTTTCTGTGTTATCCTGAGTATAATTGCAGAGAAAGACGTCGAAAGTTAACTGCTTAAACTCTGGCCATGTATGAATCGTAAGGTGTGATTCTTTGAGACAGACAGCCGAAGTAAAACTTTGGTTCTCAAAAATATGATTGGTGACACCAACCACTTCCACATGCTTTTGTTCTAAAATAGAATGGATATATTCTAAAAACTGGATGCTGTCTAATAACAAAGCTTCTAACTCTGTTTCCAAAGTTAGAAGAATATGTAAACCTTTATTTGATAATGGTTGCAATGAAATAATTTTTTACAAATATATTATTTTTTCGGTAAGAAAACTTCTGCCAACATGCAACGTGCACTTCCACCACCGTTGACTTCAATGGTGTTTAAATCTGAATAGATAATTTCACAGTATTTTTCAATATTTGAAACTTGCTCCGGGTGTAAGGACTGATAAGCGGTTTGGCTCATTACAAGAAACCTTTCACCATCTTTATTCTTAACCTGAAGCATATTTCCTGCAAACTGCTGCATTTGTTCTTCCGAAATTTCTATGATTTCTTTTCCAGAATTTTTAATGGTTTCGATAACTTTACTTCTTTCAAGTTCGTTATCGATACAGTCAAGGCAAATAACAACAAACTGATCGGCAACACACATCATGACATTTGTATGATAAATCGGAAGTCTTTCTTCACCGACTGTCTGAAAAGAATGAAAAACTACCGGCATAAAACCATATTTATCACAAAATTCTCTGAATAAATTTTCATCCAATCTTAAAGAAACCGAACCATAAGCAATTTTATTATCGTGATCGAAGATCATGCTTCCTGTTCCTTCTAAAAAGTGCCCCTGAATTTCCGGTAAAGACCAGTCATCTATTTCAGCAACTTCAAAACCCTGATTTTTTATAGTTTCGATAATATCTTCTCTTCGTTCAACTCTTCTGTTAGAAGCAAACATAGGATATAAAACTACTTTTCCGTCATTATGAAAACTTACCCAGTTGTTTGGGAAAATAGAATCTGGTGTGTGCGGATCGATGGTATCTTTTATTGTAATTACATTAATACCTTTACTTTTCAGTTTTTCAACAAAAATTTTGAATTCTGCCAAAGCTTTAGATTGAATATTTGCACCTTTTTGCTCTATCTGAAAGTAATTATTCTTTGCCGTTTCTGCATTGTACCCGAATGCAATCGGCTCTATCATTAGTACTGTATCTGTTGTCTGCATAGTTTGAGTAGGAGGGTTTTTGATTGGGAGAGTTAGAGGGTTAAGTGTCTGAAAATAAAAATTATTAACTTAACTATTACATATTTTACATCTAAAACCTATTTCTCATGATGAGTGAATGAACACCAACTTTTTGACTGATTCATCATGTTTACCAACATCCCTATTATTTGATTATACTGATTATTTAGATTATTAAATTGTTCTTCGTTTATGTATTTACAGGCTGATAAAAACTGCAGCCATATTTGAGTTTCTCTCGCTTCACCTTCAGAATCGGTTAATTTTGCTACAAAATATTTTTCATATTTTCTTTTGCCCCAAGCTTCGCTGATATTGGCTGAAACTGATCTGGATGATCTTCTAATTTGATCTGTAAGCGAATAACGTTCTTCTACAGGAAATTTCTTCGAAAGTTCATAGATTTCCATTGCTGTATCAAATGACTTTTGATAAACTTTTAAATCTTGATGAAATTTAATTGTTGACATCTTTGTATTTTTAACTAAAATAAAAAAAATCAATAATATTTCAATCAGAAGTCATAAAATTCACAAAAACTCAAACACTCCGACTCTAAAACATTATTACTCTCTCACCAACGGCATCGTAGAGCAACGTAAAAGTCCTCCCATTTTAGAAATTTCTCTGTATGGAATTTCTTCCACGGTCATTCCCCATTCGTTTCTCAAGTGATTATTCATTCTTGTAAACGAACTGTCTGAAACGACAACTTCCGGAGAAATTGAAAAAATATTCGGGAACATTTCAAACATTTCTTCATCTGTAACATGGAAACAATTTTCTTCTCCGAAAATATCGATGATTAAATTGTAATCACTTTCGTCAACAAAACCGTTCTTGTAAACAATACATTTATCAGTACCAATGGGGTTGAAGGTACAATCTAAATGCAAAATCCCCTGATAAGGTTCTCTGTCGTTTTTTTTCAATTCAAAATCGAGAATTCGTTTCTTGGGAAAATATTCTTTCAAGATTTCAATCGCATATTCATTGGTGCGGGCTGTTTTATAATTCCTGTAATCTTGTGAAAAACAAGTTCCTATGAAAATAAAGTCATTCCAAACGATGACGTCTCCACCTTCAATATGAGCCGTGTCGGGAAGATTGATAATATCTCGCCATTTTACTTTTTCGAAAATTGAACGATAAGCATCTTGCTCATCAGCACGGTCTGCAATAACGTTAGAAATGATCATTTTATCTTCAATGACAAACGAAACATCTCTCGCAAATACCTGATTATAATCTTTGATAATGCTTGGTCGCAAGACTTCTACATCATATTTTTTCAGCACTTTTTCAAAAGCTTCCATTTCATTAATGATATCTTTTTCTTTCGGATAAATATTGTGCTGAATGGAATGGTATGACTTCGCATCATAACTTTCTTCTAAAGTAGGATCTGGACCCATCGAATTAGGCTGACCCAAAACCACAGATTTTAATCTCCCGGTTTCGTTTTTGATATTTAGTTTCATAAAAATTCTTCTGATGTATTGGCTTTAAATAAAGCATCCTTTACATAGCATGAGCAACAAATATAATGAAACGGCATTGAAGTCAAAAATTTAATATTGAATAAAATGCATGGAATTTATGCCTACAATATTGGTTTGAAATCTTGTCAAAATATTCAAATTCTATCTGTTTAATTTCTCTTTTTCAGATAGAAATAAGGGATGGATATTGAAATCAAATGATATTATCTTTAAATTGAAAATTACAGTTTACAGTTTTAATTTATTTTAAATGATTATTAATTAAGAATTTTTAGAAATAAGCAATTTTGAATGACCAAAACATCGTATTAGGTTCATCTTTTGAATAATTTTTGATTCAAATATAAATTATAGAGTGGACAGCATCAATTAGCTGATTGATTAATGATATCTTTTCTGATACAAACATTCCGCTCCTACGGAGCTCAGCTTATAAGGGCTCTTCTTTCTACAAACATTTCGCTCCTACGGAGCTGAAAATAAACTAGATTTTTTGCTACAAACATTTCGCTCCTACGGAGCTCAGTTGAAGGATTTGTTTCGCTACAAAAATTGCATTCGTAAAGCGTAAAATTTCCAAATATATTTTACAAAAAATCCCAAAGCAAAAACTTTGGGATTTTAAATTTATTTGAGAAAATAATATTATCTGTTTGAAATATCAATGTAATCTCTTTTTTGAGCTCCTTGGTATACCTGTCTTGGTCTTCCGATAGGATCTCCTTTTAATCTCATTTCTTTCCACTGAGCGATCCATCCCGGAAGTCTTCCTAATGCGAACATTACGGTAAACATTTCTGTAGGAATTCCCAGCGCTCTGTAAATAATTCCAGAATAGAAATCTACGTTTGGATATAATTTTCTTTCGATGAAATATTCGTCTTCAAGAGCTACTTTTTCTAACTGCATTGCAATATCAAGTGCTTTGTCTTCAATTCCTAATGCGATTAACAAATCGTCAGCAGCTTTTTTGATGATTTTTGCTCTTGGATCGAAGTTTTTGTATACTCTGTGTCCGAAGCCCATCAAACGGAAACTGTCGTTTTTATCTTTCGCTTTTTCAACCCATTTATTAACATCACCACCATCTTTTTCGATCAATTCAAGCATTTCGATAACTGCCTGGTTTGCACCTCCGTGAAGAGGACCCCAAAGTGCAGAAATACCCGCAGATACAGAAGCAAAAAGACCTGTGTGAGCAGAACCTACCATTCTTACAGTAGATGTAGAACAGTTTTGCTCGTGGTCAGCATGAAGAATCAATAATTTATCTAAAGCCTGTACGACAACCGGATTGATCTCGAAATCAGCGTTTGGCTGTCTGAAAGACATTTTGTAGAAATTTTCTACATAGTTCAGGTTGTTATCTCCGTGGTTTAATGGTAAACCAAGAGTTTTTCTGTACGTCCATGCAGCAAGATGAGCAAATTTTGCAATCAGCAATTCTGCAGCAAGATCCATTTCTTCTTTTGAGTTTACATTAACAGCTTTAGGATTAAAAGCAGTTAATGCAGAAGTAAGAGAAGATAAAACTCCCATTGGATGAGCAGAACGAGGGAAAGCATCGATGATTTTTTTCATCTCTTCTGCTACGAAGTTATATTTTTTGATATTACCGTTGAAGGTATTGAACTGATCTGCTGTAGGTAAATCCCCGTGTAACAAAAGATACATTACTTCTGTGAAGTTTGACTTCTCAGCAATTTGCTCGATAGGATAACCTCTGTAGAACAATTCTCCTTTATCACCATCCAGATAAGTAATCTCACTAAGTGTAGCACCTGTGTTTTTGTACCCTAAATCTAAGGTAATAAGACCGGTTTGATCTCTTAATTTTGAAATATCTATTCCTCTGTCTCCGATTGTACTATCTACGATAGGATATTCATACGAATTACCGTCATAATTCAATATAACTTTGTTGTCTGACATTATATAATATTTTATTTAAATTTCTTAAAAATACACAAAAAACAGCAATACCAAAAAAGTTTGCTGTTTTTTTTATTTAATTTATCTGTTTATTTTGAAAGCATCCAATCCTGGGAAATATGCTGTTTCTCCCAAAGCTTCTTCAATTCTCAACAATTGGTTATACTTCGCCATTCTGTCTGATCTTGAAGCAGAGCCAGTTTTAATCTGACCGCAATTCATAGCAACTGCTAAATCTGCGATTGTAGAATCTTCAGTTTCACCAGATCTGTGAGACATTACTGATGTAAACTTGTTGTGCTGAGCCATTTGTACAGCTGCCATCGTTTCAGAAAGAGAACCGATTTGGTTTACTTTAACCAAAATTGAATTGGCAATACCTTCGTCAACTCCTCTTTTTAGTCTCTCAACATTGGTAACAAATAAATCATCACCTACTAATTGTACTCTGTCACCAATTTTATCGGTTAACATTTTCCAACCTTCCCAGTCGTTTTCCTGCATACCATCTTCGATAGAGATAATCGGATATTTATTTGCCAGTTCAGCCAAATAAGAAACCTGCTCACTGCTTGTGAACTGAGCCGCATCAGGAGTCTGGAATTTTCTGTAATCGTAAACTCCGTCTTTGTAGAATTCTGAAGCTGCACAATCTAATGCGATCATTACATCATCACCCGGCTTGTAACCAGCTTTTTCAATAGCCTGAAGTAAAGTATCCAGAGCATCTTCAGTTCCTTTGAAAGTTGGCGCAAAACCACCTTCGTCACCTACAGCGGTTGACAAACCTCTTGAATGAAGAATCGCTTTTAAATGATGGAAAATTTCAGTTCCTTTTCTCAACGCATGAGAGAAAGAATCTGCTTTTACCGGCATTACCATAAATTCCTGAAAAGCAATCGGTGCATCTGAGTGAGAACCACCATTGATAACGTTCATCATCGGAACAGGAAGTGTATTTGCATTAACACCACCGATATATTTGTACAAAGGCATTTTCAGTTCTGCAGCAGCAGCTTTCGCAGCAGCCAGTGAAACTCCTAAAATTGCATTGGCACCTATGTTTCCTTTATTCTTAGTTCCGTCTAAATCGATCATGATCTGATCTAAAAGATTCTGATCAAAAACAGGTAGACCTACTAATTCTGGAGCAATTACTTCTCTTACATTTTCTACAGCTTTAGAAACTCCTTTCCCCATCCATTCAGAACCGCCATCACGCAATTCTACGGCTTCATGTTCTCCGGTAGATGCTCCGGAAGGCACTGCAGCACGACCCATCGCACCACTTTCTGTAAATACATCAACTTCTACTGTAGGATTCCCTCTCGAATCTAAAATCTGTCTCGCTTCTATGTAAGAAATGTAACTCATTTTTGTTTATTTAATAGTTTAGACAAATTTAATTAAAAAATAAGTTGTTTCGTTACACAGAGACTTTAAATTGAAGATTTGAGAGTTAAATTTTAGTTAATATTTGAGGTTTACTAATTTTTGTCTTTAATCGGAAAATTCTTCAAAACTTAAAAGTTTTGAAGAATTAATTCTAAGTTGTTAATCTCAGCACTTCTTTACAAGAAACTGATTTTACTGAATTTTTCTCTTAGTTCCAATACCACTCAGGAAAGTAAGTCCGGCGATAACATTTCCATTTTTAATAATATTGTTATCAAAATCTTTTCCTAATGAAAGCGTAAGATGTTGGTTTGGAAATATGGCATAGTCTAAATTGAGAACACATTTCCAAGTAGGTTTTAAATCTGAACCGGAAATAAAACTTCGGTATAATCCTTCAAAACTACCTGTGAACTTTGAATCTTTGGGTGAGTATTCATATTTTATACCTGTATCAAAAGTTGAAAAATTACCCTCGGGTTTAAAATCTTCCGTTGTCATCCAATCACTTTTTGGATTATACATATATCGGACAAGTAATAGTGGCGTTCCCGATTTTTCAAATGCATACCCTAAAACTGTCCATAAACCCGCATTGTAAATTCTAGAATTGTTGAATCTTTTTTCTTTGAATTGGAGGCTTGTTCCTCCTGCAAAATCCCAAAGAAAACCTGTACGATTAATTTTGAAATTTATATTTTTTATTTCTTCCGCAATTACTTTGAGCGTTTCACTATCTTCATAGACTAAACGGTTTATTTCTTGTTCTGTCCATAAACGAAACACGTTTTCCCACGATTTATATGTTGGATCATATAAAATTTCATATTTTTGAGCAGCAGAAAGTTGGAAAAAGTTTTTGTTAGGATACTTTTTTCTGGTTATAGCTTCAAGCAGCTTGTCTCCATCAGAAGCAAATTCTTTATATTTTACGCTATTTTTAACTATATTATCAATTTCTCTCAATTCTTTTTTACTCTGATTCAATAGTATTTTTGTTTTATTAAAGTTAGATATAGTTTCCGAATCCGGATTTCCTCTTTTTATTGAAAATTTAAACCCGACTGCTGTAAAAATAGAATTTACAGGAATTTGTTCTTCTTGTGAATTATCAGTATTTCTTACAGCGAATGAAAAAACAAATGTTTGAGGAATAGCATATTTAATACTATCCTTCTTTTTCAACATACTATTTATTGACTTATCTTTCTCTTTACTTGGAAAAATCCAATACGGAGCAATATCAATTGCAAAACCACCATTATTTATAAAGTTTAAAGGAAGGTTTTTCAGGTTTATCATTAAATTTGCCACATCTGTAGGCCTATTAATCTCACTACTTGCAATATTTAAAAGATTGGATGCAGGTGAAGCAGGTACTTTTAAAACATCCGTATTAACGATTGATTCTTTTGTTTCGCTTTGAGCAAAAAAATGAACAAAAAAATGAGCACTACAAATGATTATTAATAATTTTTTAGCTGGTTTCATTTTATATAAATTTTAAGGTTACAAAAAAATATAGAGTTCCTGAGCTATTAACCTTTGTAGTAAGATGAAAGGGTATATTTTTATATCCTCCTTTTAAGTAAACAGTCAGCACACATACTTCTCCTTCATTGCCACTTACAGATTTATTAAGTATTAATTTTTTTCCTTTAATTTCCTGATTATTACCAATTAGAAAAGATACTTTACTGCTGTCTATATCTATTCCATTTAATTCTGTAAATGTATCTCCATGTATAACATTTCCTGTAATCGTAACAGATATAGTAACATCTTCAGAATTATCCGCACACACATACATTGTATCAAGTACATTACCTGAAATATTATCTGTCTTTAAAGATTCTAAACGATCGTTCATGAATTTCTTTGTTCCAATTGTTGCTGTAATTTCATTAAGTTTTTTCATGGTTATTAATTAAAGTTTGTACTTCAAATTTCCAATTAATAACAACCTGAATCAATTACCCAAAAGGGTGATTATTACAAAAAAAGCAGCATCATTTTATGATGCTGCTTTTTATAAAAATTTTAAAGAGATTATATAGTAATCTTGAAAAAAATAGAAGTTCCTTTTTCTGTAGATGAAATCTCAAATTGTCCGGATGATTCTTTCATTCTTCTTTCCATATTTCTGAGACCGTTTCCTGATGCATTCTCAATATTAAATCCTTTACCGTTATCTAATATTTCCATAATCAAATATTCCTTTTCTAATGAGAACGAAATTTTTAGTTGATCTGCACCCGAGTACTTATATGCATTGTTGAGAGATTCTTTAAGACATAAAAACATATTTCTTCTCAGTTCTGTAGAGATCGGTACAACAGAATTATTGATCTTATTATTTTCAAAACTCAAATTAATTGATGTCTTTTTCAAAAAGCTTTCTGCGTAAATTTTAGCATATTCAATAAAACTTTCAAAGGTATCGTTTCCAGAATTTAAGCTCCAAAGCATTTCACGCATAGAAATATTCATTTCCTCGGAGGTTTTCAGAAGTTCATCAATATCTGTTTTCAAATCTTCATCTTCTGCTTTCTGTTTGAGAAATTCTGCCTGAAGTTTTAAAGCTGAAATTCCTGCTCCGAGATCATCGTGCATATCATGAGAAATACGTTCACGCTCCAGCTCTATAGATTTTTGTTTTTCGAGCTCTTTTTGGAGGAGCAGATTTTGATATTCTGACTCTTGAAGTTGTTGCTCTTTAAGATATAAAAGCTGCTTTCTATTATAAATTACTACCACAAAAATAATGAACGCCACGAAGAACATCATTACAATTGTGATCATAACATATGTAATTTTAATTTCATTGATATTATCCATTTAATTTTTTCTTATATTTTAACAGAGAAACAAATAATAATGAATAGAAAATAATATTTACACAGAAGAAAAATGATTGAGACACAATCAGCAACTGCCCATCAACTTTGCTAAATAAATATCTTGGAATAATTCTCAAAATAAAAAACACTCCCCAAAACAACAATCCGCTGGAGACCCAAAATTTAGAATCATCTAAAATACTTTTTTGATCCGGATACATTATTTTACCATAAAACCAAATCAAGCTATAAAGAATGTATAGAAAGGAGAATGACATACCTATTACCTGATTGATTTCAAGAAAATTAACAAAAATGGTTGATGAAAAAATGAATAGAAAGCCGGAAAAAATCAATTTGTTCAATATTTTTAAATTTCTGCTTTGATTTCTATTAAAATAAATCAGAAAAAATAATGCGCAAAAAAGAATGTAAATATTGTATAAAAAACCAAATTGAGCTGTATTCTCATACAATATCTGAAGAATGAACATCACGAAATCAAGAAGAAAGCTTACAGTTAAGTAAACGTACAAGAGTTCCTGCTTCATTCTTTTCTTTAGATATAAAAATACAGAAAAAGAAGTGACAAGAAATAGAACGATGAGATAAGCTAACTGAAATTCGGAATACATTACGGCTGCATATTTCCTATGTCGTAGAAACCAGTGTTGCCTCCAATTGGATTTTGTTGAAAAGCAAGAGAAATTCTATTTTGATTTTCAGGATCTGAAAGGTAATCTGAGACATCTTGATTATTATTATTATTATTATTATTATTATTATTATGACTATTTTTATAACTGCAATCACTGTGGATCAATATTATTTTAACAGTCATATCATTATGTAAAGACATATTTATCCTAAATTGATCTACTACAGATTTATTAAAAGTTATGTATTCTGTAATATCATTTATTGAAGAGTTTGATCTGATCTCTTGTCCTACATACATACTAAAATGATCTCTTATCTGCTCATATATATTAGCATCAAAAGTATACGGTTGAATTATATAATTATCGTCTACAATATAAACCGCACAATTGTCATAATCAATATTATTTAAACTATATGCATCACAAGTAATCATTAAAAAATAAAGGTCATTTCCAAAATTAGTAGAAATTGAAACACCTGTAACCGACCTTTTATCAATAAATAAAAAATGTAAATATTGATAATTAATTTCAAGATCCTTAAATGACTGACGATTAATTTTAAAATCATTATTAATATTCAGGATCATTCTTGCCTTTTCATGAGTACATTTTAATTGTTCTTCGGTGAACCTTTTATTTAGAAATTTCTCATCGATTTGTAATAGTTCTGTTGTGCTTTTCATAGTTTTTTAGTTTTTAAAATGGTTAAATTTATTGATAGCTTCCACTTTATTATTGACCTGAAGCTTTCTGTATATATTTCCGACGTGTTTTTTTACGGTATCAATGCTTACACATATTTTATCTGCAATTTCTTTGTATAAAAGTCCTTGAGACAAAAGTTCTACAATTTCTGTTTCCCTTTTTGTAAGCTCTTCAAAGTCTTTCACCTCAATTGTTTTTCTTTCAAAATGAGTTAAAACTCTTCTTGCAATTGAAAAACTCATTGGTGCACCTCCGTTATAAACGTCACGGATTGATGATAGAATTTTGTCCATGCTTTCGCCCTTGATAAGATATCCCATAGCGCCGGCTTTTAGAGAGTTGAAGATCATCTCGTCATTCTCAAAGCTGGTACACATGATAAACTGTGTGGTGGGCATTTCTTTTTTCAACTTTATGATAATATCAATTCCCAGCATATCCTGAAGCTGTATATCCATCATCACTACGTCTGGAGAAATATGAGACAAATTTTTGAGAGCCTCATTTCCGGCAAAGAACTGTGCAATCACCTTCATGTCAGTTTGGTAATCGATCACTTTCTTCAACGCATTGTTGTAGTTTTTTTCGTCTTCTACTATGGCTATGGAAATGCTCATGTTATTGATATCGTTAAGACAAATTTCAACAGAAAACAAAGAATATACAATTACACTTTTGTGTAATAATTGAAATTTGAGTTCAGGTTATTGTTTTACTTTTTGTTTTTACTAAATTTAATGAAAATTCTACAAATAGAATATTAATTTAATTTAAAAATAAACTTAATGAAAACTTTACTTTTACTTGGAACGTCTTTTGTCGCATTATCATTAGCTAGCTGCAAAAAAGAAGGGAACAAAGGAGTTATAAAAAGCGAAAATGCTGAACAAGTAATTCTTGCTGATGATGGAAAAACAGATTCTACAATTGCTTACAATATTAATGTAAATGGGAAGAAGACCATCAAAACAGATTATGTTTATAAGGCAACAGATGGTACTTTAGTAAAGGTTGTTTTTGATTACGAACCTGAAAATAGAAATGTAACGATCATCAATAATAATAAAACATTTGTATTAGACAAAACTGAGGCTAAAACCAATGAAACACTTTATGAAAAAGATGATATGAAGGCAACAGTGAAAGGCGATAGCTTAATCATTCATCAGGGTGATAATATCATTGAACTCGTAAAGACTAAAATCTAAATAAAAAAGACCGCTCAGAAATCTGAACGGTCTTTTTTATTTATTTCTGAATGAATATTATTCACCAGCCTTTTCTTCAGTAGAATCAGTTGTTTCTGCCTTAGGCTCTTCAACTTTTTCTTCTACTGCTGTAGCTTCAACAGCTACTTTTGCAGTAGAAGCAGATCTTCTACTTCTTCTTGTCGTCTTCTTCTCCTCAGCATTAGGATTATAAAGCTCATTGAAATCAACTAACTCGATAAGAGCAGTATCTGCAGCATCACCAGGTCTGAAACCAGTCTTGATGATTCTCGTATAACCACCATTTCTTTCAGCGATTTTCGGAGCTACAGTTCTGAATAATTCAGCAACCGCTTCTTTACTTTGAAGATATGAAAAAACAATTCTTCTGTTGTGTGTAGTATCTTCTTTTGCTTTTGTTAATAGAGGCTCAACATATACTCTTAAAGCTTTCGCTTTAGCTACAGTAGTGTTGATTCTTTTATGCTCAATCAGAGAACAAGCCATATTAGAAAGTAACGCGCTTCTGTGAGAAGCTGTTCTTCCTAAGTGATTGAATTTTTTACCGTGTCTCATTATTATTTAATTATCAGCGTCTAATTTATATTTTGCAACGTCAAAACCGAAGTTAAGACCTTTTGAATGCACTAATTCTTCTAGTTCTGTCAAAGATTTTTTACCAAAATTTCTGAATTTCATCAAATCAGACTTACTGTAAGAAACCAATTCTCCCAATGTTTCAACTTCAGCCGCTTTCAGACAGTTCAGGGCTCTTACAGAAAGATCCATATCTGCTAATTTAGACTTTAAAAGTTGTCTTGTGTGAAGAGTTTCCTCATCGTATTGGATAGATGCCTTTACAGCTTCAGTTTCTAGAGTGATTCTCTCATCAGAGAACAACATGAAGTGATAAATCAATATCTTAGAAGCTTCAGTTAAAGCATTCTGAGGGCTTATAGAACCGTCAGTTTCAATATCTAATACTAATTTTTCGTAGTCTGTTTTTTGCTCTACACGATAATTTTCAATGCTATACTGCACTTTTTTGATCGGCGTAAAAATAGAGTCGATAGCAATGGTACCTACAGGCGCATTGTTTGACTTGTTTTGGTCAGAAGGTACATACCCTCTTCCTTTTTCTACATTAAACGTGATTTCGAAAGTTACATCTGAGTTTAGGTTACAGATCATCAATTCTGGATTAAGAATCTCAAAACCGTTGATTGATTTACCTAAATCTCCAGCAGTAATTACAGTTTGACCGGTAACTTTAGCAACAACCTGTTCGTTAGTCTGGTTTTCTGCCGTAGCTTTTAATCTTACCTGCTTAAGGTTAAGAATAATTTCGGTAACGTCTTCAATTACTCCTGGAATCGTTGAAAATTCGTGCTCTACACCTTCTATTTTGATAGATGAAATAGCGTATCCTTCTAGAGAAGAAAGCAACACTCTTCTCAAAGCATTACCGATTGTAAGCCCGAAACCTGGTTCTAAAGGTCTGAATTCGAATTGACCTTTAAATTCATCAGAGTTAAGTAGAATTACTTTATCGGGTTTTATGAATTGTAAAATTGCCATATTATTGGGTTGAGCAAAAATTTGATTAAAAAATTATTTAGAGTAAAGTTCGACGATAAGCTGTTCCTTAATGTCTTCCGGAATTTGGATTCTCTCAGGAGCAGATACGAAAGTACCTTGCTTTTTCTCATCGTTGAATTGTAACCACTCATAGTTTGCTTTAGAAGCTAAAGCATCTGCAACCACTTCTAGAGACTTAGATTTTTCTCTGATAGCAATTACATCACCAGCTTTTACCAAATAAGAAGGAATGTTAAGAATCTCACCATTCACTGTAATGTGTCTGTGAGAAGTCAACTGTCTAGCACCAGCTCTGGTTTTAGAAAAACCTAATCTGTATACAACGTTATCCAATCTTGATTCGCAAAGCTGTAATAAAACTTCACCTGTTACACCTTTACTTCTGTGTGCTTTTTCAAATAAGTTAGCAAACTGTCTTTCTAAAATACCGTAAGTATATTTAGCTTTTTGCTTTTCCATCAACTGGACAGCATATTCAGATTTTTTTGCTCCTCTTCTTTTATTAACACCGTGTTGTCCCGGCGGTTGGTTTTTTCTTTTCTCGAAGTTCTTATCATCTCCGTAGATTGCAGCACCAAACTTTCTAGCAATCTTTGTTTTAGGTCCAATATATCTTGCCATAATGGGTAAATTCTAAAAATTAAACTCTTCTTCTTTTTGGTGGTCTACATCCATTGTGCGGCATAGGAGTAACGTCAATAATTTCGCTCACCTCGATACCTGAATTGTGAATTGTTCTGATAGCAGATTCTCTACCTGCACCAGGACCTTTCACATACACCTTTACTCTTCTTAAACCAGCTTCGTGAGCTACGTTTGAGCAATTTTCCGCTGCCATTTGAGCAGCAAAAGGAGTGTTCTTTTTAGAACCTCTGAACCCCATTTTACCGGCAGAAGCCCAAGAGATAACTTCTCCGTTTTTATTTGTTAAAGAAATGATGATGTTATTGAAAGAAGCTTGAATATGCGCTTCACCAATAGCCTCAACTTTTACTTTTCTTTTTTTAACTACTTTACTTTGTTTTGCCATAATTCCTAACGATTATTTACTTGCTTTTTTCTTGTTAGCAACTGTTTTTCTCTTTCCTTTACGGGTTCTCGAGTTGTTTTTCGTTCTCTGGCCTCTTAAAGGTAGTCCTAGTCTGTGACGTATTCCTCGTTGGCATCCTATGTCCATTAATCGCTTAATGTTCAATTGCACTTCAGATCTAAGCTCACCTTCTACTTTAATGTTTTCGGTGATGTAATTTCTGATTGCAGCCAATTCATCGTCATTCCATTCGTTGACTTTCTTGTCTTCGCTGATACCGGCGTTCTTAAGGATTTCTGAAGAAGTACTTCTTCCAATTCCGTAGATGTAAGTTAAACCGATAACACCTCTTTTGTTTTTTGGTAAATCAATACCTGAAATTCTCGCCATAATTTAGCCTTGTCTTTGTTTAAATTTTGGGTTCTTCTTGTTGATTACAAATAGAACGCCTTTTCTGCGAACGATTTTGCAATCAGCACTTCTTTTTTTAATTGATGCTCTAACTTTCATTTGATATATTATAATCTTTTAATAAGGACAAATGGAATCTTGGATTTCATTTGAAATATATTTATTTTTTTACTGAAAAGCGGAAGCATGCAGCTTCAATATTCAGCACTTATCTTTTAACAATAGCCAAACGGAGATCAGAAGATTCCATTTGGCGGTTGTTTAATATCTAAATGTGATTCTCCCTTTTGATAAATCGTAAGGAGACATTTCAAGTTTTACCTTATCACCAGGTAAAAGTTTTATATAATGCATTCTCATTTTACCAGAAATATGAGCGATAAGTATATGCCCATTTTCCAATTCTACACGAAACTGCGCATTCGAAAGTGCTTCCGTAATAACGCCGTCCTGTTCAATATGTTTCTGTTTTGCCATAAATTAATATCCAGTCGATCTTGATAGTTTAGACTGCATTAAGCCATCATAATGATGATTCAGCAGATAAGTGTTAATCTGTTGAACAGTATCTAATACTACCCCAACCATAATTAGCAACGAAGTTCCGCCGAAAAATAAGGCGAATGCATCTGTCTGAACAAGGCTTCCATGCACTATTGCTGGAAGGACTGCAAAGATAGATAAAAATATTGCACCCGGCAAGGTAATTTTTGATAAAATATCATCTAAATAATCAGCTGTTTCTTTACCTGGTCTTACCTTTGGTACCAAACCTCCGTTTCTCTTTAAATCATCAGCCATTTGGTTCACCGGAATTGTAATTGCGGTATAGAAAAATGAAAAGATAATAATCAATAGCGCAAACAATACATTGTACTGCCAGCTAAAAACATTCTTGAAACCTGCAAGAAAGGTATTAGACTCGTCAAATTTTGTTAATAAACCAGGTACAAACATCAATGCCTGAGCAAAAATGATTGGCATAACCCCAGCTGCATTAACTTTCAACGGAATCCACTGTCTTGCTCCCTGCATTAGATTTTTGTTTACACCTCCTCTCGCTTGAGCTCTGCTTACATACTGAATAGGGATTTTTCTTACCGCAACAGATAATACTACTGCTAAAAGAACAACCAACATCCAGAATATCACTTCAATAAGGATCATGATAGAACCCATTCCGCCTTTCCCGTTTTGTACTGCGATTTCCTGTACAAATGCTTCTGGTAATCTAGATAAAATACCTACCATAATAAGGATGGAAATACCATTTCCAATACCTTTATCGGTAATTTTTTCACCTAACCACATAGCAAATACAGAACCACCTACCAAGATTACAATACTTGGCAACCAGAACATAATAGAATTGGGATCTACAAGATATGCAGACTGGAACTGAGCATACGGTAAAAATAACTGAGTAATAGACGTTAAATAAGAAGGTGCCTGTACAAGACAAACTCCAATGGTTAACCATCTAGTAATCTGATTCAGCGTATTTCTACCTGACTCTCCATCTTTTTGAAGTTTCTGAAGATAAGGAATTGCCATCCCCATCAACTGAACGATAATAGAAGCAGATATATAAGGCATGATACCTAACGCCATTACAGATGCATGGCTGAAAGCCCCACCTGTGAACGACGAAAGCAAGCCAAGGAGACCTGCTCCTTGCTTGTTACCGCCTTGATCTTTATAATGCTCTAAGAGATCTCCTACTTCTGCAAGGTTAATTGCAGGTAAAGAGATGAAAGATGCGAATCTATACACAAGGATAATACCTAAAGTAAAGAGAATTTTGTCTCTCAGTTCTTTAAGGCTCCAGATATTCTTAAGGGTTTGTATAAATTCTTTCATTAGTAATATTATAAGGTAATTGCTTTTCCACCTACTTTAGAGATTAATTCTTCAGCAGATTTAGTGAACTTGTCAGCAGAAATTGAAACCGCAGATTTCAATTCTCCTCTACCCATAATTTTCACTATTTCGTTTTTGGTAGCTAAACCGTTTTCTATTAAAACTTCTTTTGTAATATCTCCAGTTATAGATTTAGTATCAATTAAGTTTTGAATATCATCCAGGTTAATACCTCTGTATTCTTTTCTGTTTACGTTTTTGAAACCGAATTTAGGTAATCTTCTTTGCAAAGGCATTTGACCCCCTTCGAAACCGATTTTTTGAGAATAACCAGCTCTTGCTTGCTGACCATTGTGACCTTTCCCAGCTGTACCGCCTTTTCCACTACCTTGTCCTCTACCAATTCTCTTTGAACTAAAAGTAGAACCTGCTGCAGGTCTTATGTTGTTTAAATTCATTTTAAAATTATTTTAAAAATTATTTTTGAACTTCAAGTAAGTGACTAACTGCAGCGATCATTCCTAAAATAGAAGGAGTAGCTTCGTGCTCTATAACTTGGTGAAGTCTCTTAAATCCTAATGCTTCAAGCGTTCTCTTTTGGGTTTTTGTTCTACCAATAGCGCTTCTTACTTGTTTTACTTTAATTGTTGCCATTGTATATTTATTAACCGTTAAACACTTTACTTAGAGAAACTCCTCTCATTCTTGCAATTTCTTCTGGTCTTCTGATATCTAACAATGCTTTGAAAGTTGCCTTTACCACATTGTGAGGGTTTGAAGATCCTTTAGATTTTGAAAGGATATCATGGATACCAGCAGATTCTAATACCGCTCTTACCGCACCACCGGCAATAAGACCTGTACCGTGAGAAGCTGGTCTCAAGAAGATATCTGCACCTCCATATCTCGCCGTACTTTGGTGAGGAATGGTGTGATTCATCACAGGAACTTTTACTAAGTTTTTCTTAGCATCTTCTACTGCTTTAGCAATAGCAGAAGCAACTTCCTTAGATTTTCCTAAACCAAAACCGATAGTTCCGTTCTCGTCTCCTACAACAACAATTGCAGAAAATCCGAAAGCTCTACCCCCTTTAGTTACTTTTGTTACCCTGTTTACGGATACGAGACGATCTTTTAATTCTAATCCTCCCGGTTTTACTCTTTCTATATTATCTAGTCCTAACATATTTTCCGAAATTTAATGATTAGAATTTAAGTCCTCCTTCTCTCGCACCGTCAGCTAGAGCCTTAACTCTACCGTGATATACGAAACCGTTTCTATCAAATACAATAGCTTCAATTCCGGCAGCAATAGCTTTGGCAGCGATAGCTTTACCTACAGCAGCAGAAATTTCACTTTTAGTACCGTTAGCATCCACACCTTTTTCTCTCGAAGAAGCTGAAGCTAAAGTTTTACCATCTTTATCGTCTATTAACTGAGCGTAAATTTCCTTATTACTCTTGTATACAGATAATCTTGGCAATTCAGAAGATCCAGAGATTTTCCCTCTTACTCTTCTTTTTATTCTTATTCTTTTTTCTAATTTACTTAGTGCCATTTTCTTAAAATTTATTAAGCAGATTTACCAGCTTTACGTCTAACATTTTCTCCTACGAATCTTACACCTTTTCCTTTGTACGGCTCAGGCTTTCTGAATGAACGGATTTTCGCCGCTACCATTCCTAGAAGTTGCTTGTCAAAAGACGTTAAAGTAATAATTGGGTTTTTACCTTTTTCAGTCAATGTATCGATTACTACTTCTTTAGGAAGTTCTAATACGATACCGTGAGAGAATCCTAAAGCTAACTCAAGTTTTTGACCTGAGTGAGAAGCTCTGTAACCTACTCCCACTAGTTCTAACTTCTTAGTGAAACCTTCAGTGGCTCCAATAATCATGTTATTTACCAACGCTCTGTATAAACCGTGTAGCGCTCTGTGTTGTTTAGACTCAGATGGTCTGCTGAATGTAAGCACTCCATCTTCTTGTTCTAAAGTAATTCCTTCTGTAAGTTCCTGGATCAGTTCTCCTTTAGGACCTTTTACAGTTACTAAGCCATCTTTTTCAGTGACAGTAACTCCAGCTGGAATTGTTATAATTGATTTACCAATTCTTGACATTTTCCTTTGATTAAAAATTAATAAACATAGCAGATTACTTCACCGCCTACTTTTTCTTCTCTAGCTTTCTTATCTGTCATTACTCCTCTAGAAGTTGAGATAATAGCTACACCCAAACCGTTCAGTACTCTTGGAAGTTCTGTAGAACCTTTGTACTGTCTTAGACCTGGTCTTGAAGCTCTCTGGATAGATTTGATTGCAGGCTTGTTTGTTTGCTTGTCATACTTAAGAGCGATTTTGATTGTCCCTTGAACAGCGCTATCTTCAAACTTATAGTTTAAGATATACCCTTGATCAAATAAGATTTTCGTAAGCTCCTTTTTGATTTTCGATGCAGGAATTTCCACCACTTTGTGGCCTGCGCTTTGTGCGTTCCTTACTCTAGTTAGGAAATCTGAAATTGGATCTGTTACCATTTTTCTATTTTAAATTATTGGTTAAAGACAATCAGTATTGAAAGGACTTGAAGATTAAAATATCAGACTTCAGAAAACTTCGGTCTGATATTTATTTCTTTAGTATCCAGACAACTTAATTGTCCCGATTTTAATTAGTAATTATTACCAACTGGCTTTTTTCACTCCCGGGATAAGACCGTTGTTGGCCATTTCTCTGAAAGTTACTCTTGAAAGACCGAAAGTTCTCATGTAACCTCTTGGTCTACCTGTCAGTTTACATCTGTTGTGTAATCTTACAGGAGAAGCATTTTTTGGTAATTTTTGAAGTCCTTCGTAATCACCAGCTTCTTTCAACGCTTTTCTTTTTTCAGCGTATTTAGCTACAGTAGCTTCTCTTTTGCGCTCACGCGCTTTCATTGATTCTTTAGCCATTTCTTAGTTCTTTTTGAAAGGTAAACCGAAGTGAGTTAATAATGCTTTAGCTTCTTTATCTGTTTTCGCAGTTGTAACGAAAGTAATATCCATCCCTTGGATTTTCTTTACTTTGTCAATTACGATTTCAGGGAAGATAATCTGCTCAGTAATACCTAAGTTATAGTTACCTCTACCATCGAAACCGTCAGCTTTGATACCAGAAAAATCTCTAATACGTGGTAAAGCAGAAGACGTCAATCTGTCTAAGAATTCGTACATTTTCTGAGCTCTAAGAGTTACCTTAGCACCTACAGGCATACCTTTTCTTAATTTGAAAGCAGCTTCATCCTTTTTTGAAATAGTACCTACGGCTTTTTGCCCGGTAATATTTGTAAGTTCTTCAACAGCATAATCGATGATTTTTTTATCAGCAGTAGCGTCTCCTAAACCTTGAGATAAAATAATTTTCTCAAGTCTTGGTACCTGCATCACTGATTTATATCCGAATTCTTCCATCATTGCTGGAACAATTGTCTCGTGATATGCTTTTTTGGGTCTTGCTATATATTCCATTTGTTATTTAAAATTATAAAGTTTCACCCGTTTTTTTGTCGATTCTTACTTTCTTATCTCCGTCGATTTTGTAACCGATTTTGATAGCTTTACCGTCTTTATTAACTAAAGCTATGTTTGAGATATGTATAGAAGCTTCCTTTTCTGTAATTCCTCCTTGAGGATTTGAAGCTGAAGGCTTAACGTGTTTTTTAACGATGTTAAGTCCTGCAACGATTACTCTAGGGTCTTTTCCTTCTTTTTTGATCACTTCAATAACTTCACCAGTTTTACCTTTGATTTCTTTTTTACCAGTAGTAATGATTACGTTATCTCCTCTTTTTATTTTTAACTTTGACATTTTTTTAAAATTTTAAATATTAAAGTACTTCAGGAGCTAATGAAATGATTTTCATATATTCTTTGTCTCTCAACTCACGAGCAACGGGTCCGAAAACACGTGTTCCTCTCATCTCTCCTCCAGCGTTTAGCAAAACACAAGCATTGTCTTCGAATTTGATGTAAGATCCATCTTTTCTTCTCACTGCTTTTTTTGTTCTTACTACTACCGCTTTTGATACTTGACCTTTCTTAGCGTTTCCTGATGGTGTAGAATCTTTAATAGTAACTACGATTTTATCACCAACTGAAGCATATCTTCTTCTGGTACCTCCCAGAACTCTGATCACTAGTACTTCTTTAGCACCTGTGTTATCAGCAACTTTTAATCTTGATTCTGTTTGTAACATTACTTAGCTTTTTCAATGATTCTTACTAATCTCCATCTCTTGCTCT
This sequence comes from Chryseobacterium sp. AC405b, assembly GCF_979258685.1. Taxonomy (NCBI): domain Bacteria; kingdom Pseudomonadati; phylum Bacteroidota; class Flavobacteriia; order Flavobacteriales; family Weeksellaceae; genus Chryseobacterium; species Chryseobacterium sp. AC405b. The sequence goes on along the minus strand of NZ_OZ409877.1, from coordinate 1,380,408 downwards.
TGCTCAAAGGTCTTGTTTCTGTAATTAATACAGTATCTCCTTCTGTGCATTCGTTGTTCTCGTCGTGTGCAGTATATTTTTTCGTTTTCAGAACGAATTTACCGTACATCGGGTGCTTCACTCTTGTAGTTTCACTAACAACAATAGTTTTTTCCATTTTATTGCTGGAAACCACTCCGATTCTTTCTTTTCTTAAATTTCTATCCATTGTAAAAAGGATTATTGTTTGTTAGTTAACTCAGTGTTTAGTCTTGCGATTGTCTTTCTCAAATCTCTGATTTGGATTGGATTTTCAAGTGGACTGATCTTGTGAGCCATTTTCATTTTTGAAAATTGAGCTTGAGCTTCAGCCAATTTTGCTTGAATATCTTCAGCGCTTAGATTTTTAATTTCAGCTTGTTTCATTGTTTCAGAGATTAAAGAGGTTTAACAAAATCGTTAGCAACTACAAATTTGGTAACTACCGGTAATTTCTGTGCAGCAAGTCTTAAAGCTTCCTTAGCGATTTCGTAAGATACACCTCCGATTTCGAACATAATTTTACCCGGTTTTACTACAGCTACCCAATATTCTACAGCACCTTTACCTTTACCCATCCTTACTTCGGCTGGTTTCTTAGTAATTGGCTTATCCGGGAATATTTTGATCCATAGTTGACCTTCTCTTTTCATATATCTTGTCGCAGCGATACGAGCAGCTTCGATCTGTCTAGCAGTAATCCAAGCGCCTTCATTGGCTTTGATTCCGAAAGTTCCGTAAGCAAGTTGATTACCTCTTTGTGCAATCCCCTTCATTTTCATCTTGTGAACTCTACGGAATTTGGTTCTTTTTGGTTGTAACATAATTTCTTAAATTTTAGATTTTAGAATTTAGATTTTAAAAAAGTAACGGTCATTTAAAAACTATCCTCTAAAATTTTATTAATTATTTTTTTTATCTCTAGAAGGTCTTCTGTTGTCTCTGTCTCCACCTCCTCTGTTTCCGCCACCTGATGAAGGACCAGTTTTCTTCTGTTGTCCTACTAATGGAGAAAGATCTCTTCTGCCGTACACTTCACCTTTCATGATCCAAACTTTAACTCCTAACTTACCGTACTGAGTTAATGCTTCACCGATATGATAATCGATATCTGCTCTGAAAGTTGATAATGGAATTCTTCCGTCTTTGAAAGACTCAGATCTTGCCATTTCAGCACCGTTCAATCTACCAGAGATTTGAACTTTGATACCTTCAGCACCCATTCTCATTGTAGAAGCGATAGCCATCTTCACAGCTCTTCTGTAAGAAATTCTGTTTTCGATTTGCTTAGCGATACTGTCTGCAACTAATACTGCATCAAGTTCAGGTCTTTTGATTTCGAAAATATTGATTTGAATATCCTTTTTTGTAAGTTTCTTCAATTCTTCTTTTAACTTGTCAACTTCCTGACCTCCTTTACCGATGATTAATCCCGGTCTAGCGGTAGTGATTGTTACTGTTACTAATTTAAGTGTTCTTTCAATATAAATTTTTGAAATTCCACCTTTAGATAATCTTGCTTCAAGGTATCTTCTGATTTTGTAGTCTTCAGCGATTCTGTCTCCATAATCGTTTCCGCCAAACCAGTTAGAATCCCATCCTCTGATGATACCTAATCTGTTACCAATTGGATTTGTCTTCTGTCCCATACCTTGAATTAATTTTCTTTTGTACCTAAGATTAGTGTAATGTGGTTTGATCTTTTTCTGATTCTATACCCTCTACCTTGTGGAGCTGGTCTTAGTCTCTTCAATTGTCTTGCACTGTCTACAAAAATTTCTTTAACGATAAGGTTAGCTTCTTCAATATCAGCACCATCGTTCTTTGTTTGCCAGTTGGCCATCGCAGAAAGTAATACTTTTTCTAATTTCTCAGAAGCTCCTTTTTTTGAATATTTTAGGATGCTTAAAGCTTTGTCAACTTCTACCCCTCTGATGATATCAGCAACTAATCTCATCTTTCTAGGAGATGTAGGGCAATCATTGTGCAATGCTTTCACTACATCTTGATTTGTTAATTTACGTGCTAATGCACTTTCTCTTTTTCTTGATCCCATGATTATCTACTTCCTTTGTTTTTATTACCACCATGACCTCTGAAAGATCTTGTTGGAGAAAATTCGCCTAGCTTGTGACCAACCATGTTTTCTGTAACATATACAGGGATAAAAGATTTCCCGTTGTGTACTGCAATAGTTTGTCCTACGAAGTCCGGAGAGATCATTGATGCTCTAGACCAAGTTTTAATAACTGTTTTTTTACCAGCCTCTATATTTGCCTGAACCTTCTTATCTAAAGTATATGCGATGAATGGTTCTTTTTTAAGTGATCTTGCCATAATTATTTACGTTTAGATATGATATGACGGTTAGACGCTTTGTTTTTCTTTCTAGTTTTGTAACCTTTAGCAGGCATACCGTTTCTAGATCTTGGGTGACCTCCAGAAGACTTACCTTCTCCACCTCCCATTGGGTGATCTACAGGGTTCATTACTACCGGTCTAGTTCTAGGTCTTCTACCTAACCATCTGCTTCTACCAGCCTTACCTGATACAGTTAACTGATGATCAGAGTTTGAAACAGATCCAATCATTGCATAACATTCAGTAAGGATCATTCTAGATTCTCCTGAAGGCAATTTGATGATTGCATATTTTCCGTCTCTTGAAGTCAATTGAGCTGATGAACCAGCACTTCTTGCTAAGATTGCACCTTGACCTGGCTTCATTTCGATACAAGAAATTACAGTTCCCAAAGGAATACTTTTCAATTTCATTGCGTTACCTACATTAGGTTCTACGCTTTCACCAGAAATGATTTTTTGGTCAACTTTGATCCCGTTTGGAGCGATGATATATCTCTTCTCTCCGTCTGCATATTCAACTAAAGCGATGAAAGCAGTTCTGTTTGGATCATACTCTACAGTTTTTACCGTTGCTTCAACATCATGTTTGTTTCTTTTGAAGTCGATAATTCTGTATTTCTTTTTGTGTCCACCTCCGGTGTAACGCATGGTCATTTTACCAGTTTGGTTACGTCCACCTGACTTACTAATACCAACGGTTAGAGACTTCTCTGGTTTGTTGGTAGTAATTTCCTCAAAATTGTTTACAATTCTGAATCTCTGTCCTGGGGTGATAGGTTTTAATTTTCTAACAGACATTACTATTATTTATAATTAATAATTAATTTACAGCAAAAATGTCGATTACTTCTCCTTCAGCAAGAGTGATAATCGCCTTTTTTAATTTATTTGTCTTTCCTACTTGAAGACCTTTTTTAGTGTATTTCGAAGAAACTTTAGGAGCATAAATCATGGTTCTAACGTCTGCTACTTTTACACCATAAGCTTGCTCTATTGCATTTTTAATCTGGATTTTATTCGCCTTAGGTTGTACTAAGAAAGAATAAGCACCTCTTAAATCTGTAAGATAGTTTGCTTTTTCTGAAATAACTGGTTTAATAATTAGTGACATGATTTATTTCTTTAAATTTTCCTGGAATTTTTCAACTGCACCTTCTAAGAAAACGATCTCACCTGCATTGATTAAGTCATAAGAAGAAATTTCGTTGAATTTCATAACCTTAGTCTTAGGCAAGTTTCTTGAAGATAAATACACATTTTTATTTGTATCAGGAAGAATGAATAAAGATTTCTTATCATTCAATGCCAAAGCATTTAAGATAGTGATGAAATCTTTAGTTTTAGGAGCAGAAATGCTCAATCCTTCAACAATTTTTATGCTGTTATCTCTCATTTTCTGAGAAAGAACAGATTTTTTAGCTAATCTCTTAAGAGCTTTGTTCAATTTGAATCTGTAGTCTCTTGGTTTTGAACCAAAAATTCTACCTCCACCTCTGAAAACCGGCGATTTGATATCACCATATCTTGCAGAACCTGAACCTTTTTGCTTTTTCAACTTTTTAGTTGAACCAGTGATTTCGCTTCTCTCTTTTGATTTATGAGTACCTTGACGCTGAGCAGCAAGATATTGTTTTACTTCTAAGTAAACCGCGTGCTTATTTGGCTCGATTCCGAATACAGATTCGTCTAGAGTTACTTTTTTTCCGGTTTCTTTTCCTGATGTATTTAATACTACTAGTTCCATTTTCTGATAATTACATAAGAATTTTTAGCTCCCGGAACAGCACCTTTTACTACTAAAAGATTTTGTTCTTGATCCACTTTTAATACCTGAAGGTTTTGTACAGTTACCTGCTTACCTCCCATTCTACCTGCCATTCTCATTCCTTTGAATACTCTCGAAGGATCCGATCCCGCACCGATAGAACCTGGAGCTCTTAATCTGTTGTGCTGACCGTGAGTAGCTTGCATTACACCTCCAAAACCGTGTCTTTTAACAACACCCTGGAAACCTTTACCTTTTGAAGTTCCTGTTACGTCAACAAATTCACCTTCTGCGAATAAGCTTACAGTTACATCTACTCCTACTGTTACCGTGTCAACGAATTCTCTGTAGAATTCTACCAACTTAGCTTTAGGAGTTGAACCCGCCTTTTTAAAATGGCCGGCTAACGCTTTACCAACGTTCTTTTCACTCTTGTCATCGAAACCTAACTGAACAGCTTTATATCCGTCCTTTTCAATGGTTCTGACCTGTAAAACTGAGCAAGGACCTGCCTGGATAACGGTACACGGCATATTTTTGCCGTTTTCGTCAAACAGAGAAGTCATCCCAATTTTTTTTCCAATAATACCTGACATTATTTATATAATATGTTATAAAATTTTCTTGTATACACGCTCATTTTTCGAGTTCTCAAATAATTACCAAGTTTGAATTGGGCATATTCCTCCCCTAAAATGAGTGTGCAAATGTATGAATAATTTTCAAAATGACAAATATTTAATGTAAAATATTTTGATTTTTAAAGGTTTAGCAAATTCAGGCAAAAATTTACTTCACTACATGAGAGAATATTTCTATTTTTGAGAAAAAGTTATATGAAGAATATCTTCGTCATCTTCTTTAGCATGGTCAGTATATTTTCACTTGCTCAATATAATGAGTGTTCTTTAACTTCTGATTTAGCTTTACAGAATTGTAATCCAGCATTCAATACATAATGAGAATCCTTCAACTTATTTTTATTTTATTTTTAGTTGCATCCTGTAGCAAAAAGCAGTCACATCCTTATACCTATTACTATTGGAAAACTAATCTTGCTTTAAATCAAACAGAAAAAAAAGCACTCGCACAATCTAATTCACCTTATTTATATACACGGTTGTTTGATGTTGATAAAGTAAACGGAAAATTTGAGCCGGTTGCTGTGATTACCAAAGACAAAAGTTTTCAAACTGATAAAAAGATTGTACCTACTATTTTTATTACAAATCGTACATTTTTTAAGATAACTAATACAGATATAAAATTTCTTGCAAAAAGCATCAGCGATTTAATTCAGAAAAAAGTTAAAGATTATGAACTCTCTTCAAACAATGAAATTCAAATCGACTGTGACTGGACTGCCGGAACCAAAGATGATTATTTTAAATTTTTGAATGCATTAAGAAAAATCTCCGGAAAAGAAATTACCTGTACACTACGACTTCATCAGGTGAAAGATAAGAACCTGATGGGCATTCCGCCAGTAAAAAAAGTGTATCTGATGTGTTATTCCACTTCTTCACCTTTGGAAAATTCAGATAAAAATTCAATTTTGGATGTAAACATTCTGAAAAGCTATTTATCAAAACTGGAAGATTATCCGTTAAACAAAATCGAAGTTGCATTACCAATTTATTCCTGGGGAATTGTGACCAACCATTTAGGAAAACACAAACTCATCAATGGCCTGTCAAAAAAAGATTTGGAAAATCAGAATTTCAAAAAAATCTCTGACCATGAAATTGAAATTATAAAAGACGGCTTCTACTTTGGAAATTACTTAAATAAAGGTTTTAAAATAAAAATTGAGGAGATTTCGGATGAGCAGCTCGAAAATGTTATCCAATTTTTAGATAAAAAAATAAGCAGCTATACTATAATATATTATCAATTAGATAGTAAATTTGTGGAAGGAAGGAATTTTCTAAAAAGACAGAAAGTTTAAAGCAAAACACCAAAAAATAAATATGAAAAAATACATTTTATCATTAGCAGTTGCATCGCTTTTTTACACCCAATCAGAAGCCTGCTCTTGGGCAGATCCGGATTATGACTATTTTAATCTGTTTACCCAAAGTATTATTAAAGATAAATCTTATCTGCCTTTTCTTCACAACTATTCGTCCAGGTTTTATACTGATTTCAAAACCTCTCAAATTCCGAATGAGAATATTGATTCATGGAGAAAATTCTTCAATAATCAGCTGACTTATACCGAAACAGATTATCTGGTGAATAAGATCACTATGAATGATCTCAATGATCTGAAGAGAGGAAATCCTAACAACTCCTTGCTAAAAAAAGCAGGAACAGGCTTTTACGCAAAATATCGTGAAGGCATTGATTATCTTATAGAGGCAAAATATCTGGAGCCTTACATGAAAATCAATTATGTAGAAAGTCCAGATTCTTTCTATTACCGTGAAAATGAAAGTGACAAAAACGCAACTCAATTAGATTATACAAAAACGATCTCGGCATTGACTTCTTTATATAATGCTGCCAAAAATCCTGAAATCAAACAACGTTACGGTTATCAGCTGGTGAGATTTAATCACTATACAAGAAATTTTGATGTAGCTCTTGAGGCCTTTAAAAAATATGTTCAGCCGATTTCGTTAAGAGGCGCAGCATATTATATGGCATTAGATCAATTGGCAGGTGCGCAAAGAGGTTTGCAAATGGGTAGCGAAGCAAACTGGAATTTCTTCCAGGTTTTTAAAAACAGTAAAAGCCGAAAAGAATCTGCATTTATTTCGATGAAACTTTCTGACACGGCATCTTTCAACAACATTCTGAAAAGAGCGGAAAATAACGAGGAGAAAAACATGGCGTATTTTCTTTTAGGCTATGAAGATTTTACCAATCCGATCCCGATGATGGAAAAAATGTATGACATTGATCCCAATTCGGAAATCCTGAAAGTAATGGCTGCGAGAAGCATCAACGAGTTGGAAAGAAGTTATCTTCCTACCTATTATTATGAATCAAAAGAGACAGATCAATCTGTCAATACTAAATCTACAACAGCTCCTGAAACAAAAAAAGCAGAGAAAAAAGAGTTGAGCTTTTGGCAGAAATTTATTTTATTTTTTAAAAATCTGTTCAGTTCAAAATCTGACAAAAATAAAGAGGAAAGCAAAAATGACCAAAGTGACGATGAGTTGCTCGAAAACCCAAACCGAATTCCTTTTTACACAAAAAATCAAAGTTATTATTACGACGAGAACCAGAAAGATTTTCTCGATGATTTAGAAAAATTCGCTTCTAAAACTAAAGAAAAATCCACTGACGAATATTGGCAGATTGCAGATGCTTATCTCAAATTTTTAAAGAAAGATTACAAAGCAAGCACAGAAATTTTAGAAGATATCAAAACCAATAATCCTGAATATCTTGAAGAGATCAAAAGAATGAAGGTGTTGAATGATATCGTTTCGCATCCAAAAATTGATGCTGAATACGAGGAGCATTTGATGACAGATTATGCTGATTATTTTGTTGAAAAGAAAATTGAAAAAGACAGCACAGAAGATCAAAGTTATGATGATTACGGATCGACTCCTTCCACAGCTTCTTTCCTGAAAGATGTTTTGGCGAACCGATATTTTCTGCAGGGTGAAGACGGAAAATCTTACCTGATGAATAATAAATTATCTGATCTTCAATACAATCCGAATTCTACGTTGGTAAAAAGTGTGGAAGATTTTTACAGAAAACCAAATAAGACCCAATTTGAACAGCAGATCATTGCTAAAAATATGGACAACGTCGGGAATATTGATGCATTTTTTAATGTAATTTATGGTGACCGAGCCATGAGACTGGCAGATTTTGATAAAGCTAAATTGCACTATCAAAAAGCACAGAACTTCTCAGGAATTCCGAGAGATAATTATGAAACGTACAATCCGCAAACCGGAAATTATGAAAAGCTGGTTTATAATGGGCAAAACTACGACGGCTTCAACAATATTCCGAGTTTGGTTTTCGGACATAATGTTTGGGAAAGTTTCGGAAGTTCTGACGAAGAAAGTATGCAGGCAGAAGATTACACAGCTTTTCCTTTCATTAAACCAAAGATGAATAAACTTGAATTGGCGGATGCTCTCATTCAGCTTAAAAAAATAGGAAACGGCAAAGATGAAAAGTCAGCCAGTGCAAATAAATTCATCGGAAATATTTTGTATAACACTTCCATTCTCGGATATTACAGAGAATTGTTCGTTATGGATGTCGACAACAGCAACGGTGGGAAATACGACTTTTGGAGTACCGATAAGAAAACACCTTATCAGTATTACTACAAGAATTTTACTTCGACAATTTATATTGAACCTGATAATTTTGATCTGGCTTTGAATTTTTATAAAAAAGCATTAACTCTTTCTGCTAATAAAGAAGACAAAGCAAGAATTCTCTTCCAGATGGCAAGCGCCGAGCAGGGAAAATACTATCAGTACGAAGCCAAAAATCAATCAAACACAGATTATTCTGACCCAAAATGGTCTGAGAAAAATGACGCGTATCAGAAACAAATGAATGATCTTAAAAACCAAAAGTACAGAACTTATTTTGCCCAGCTGAAATCTCAATATTCCGATACTGAAGTAGCGAGAACGCTTTTGGGAAGCTGCAGCTATTTTAATTATTTTATGAAGAGATAATTTTTTAGATAAATTAAAATAAAAAAGGAATCAATGCGATTCCTTTTTTTGTTTCTGTTCCTGCAACCCTATTTCATGTTTCTTTTTAAAGGTTTCATGTTTCCTATGTTGATTTCTTTCGGCTGCATCAATCGAATGTGACGCATGAATATCTTCGTCTTCTTCGGCAAAGTCTGCCAATTTTTCGTAGTAACAATGAATCTGGTCGAGTTCTTTCTCTGTAAGATCTTCAATATCTACCATTCGGTTGCTAGCCTTTTCATTGGCAGCAATTAACTCGTTTAATTTTATCTGAATCGCTTTTGAATCTTTATTCTGAGATTTTTGAATCAAAAAAACCATCAGAAAAGTAATTATTGTAGTTCCTGTATTGATCACCAACTGCCATGTTTCGGAATAATTAAAAACCGGCCCGGAAACTGCCCAAATTACAACGATAGAGACTGCGCTGAGAAAAGCATAAGAACTTCCCGTGAATTTGGTTGCCCAATTTGAAAATTTCTCAAAAATACTTTTATCTGATTTTGACATTATGATTAATTTATATTTAAATATAAACAAAACCTACCCACTTGGTTGAGTTTTTAAGATATTTAAATGGAGATTTTATCACTTTGTCTAATCAATTTTCTGACATAATTATTTCGGATAATGGATGGCTTTATCGAGCTCGATTGGATTATTACTTTTCCTGATGTGATTCTGCATCATATCAGACAACTCTTTCATTTGTTCAGGACTTTTAACTTCAATACCCATCACCATAAATCTCGCGGTAGGATCAGTATTGTTCTTTATTTGTTCTTTAAACTCATGAAGCGGATCATTAAAATTATCAAACATTAATTTTTTGAGCTTTGCTTCATTAATTTTTACCGGCTTTTGTCCTCCAAAATTTTCAATAATTCCTGTGGTGTCATACGTTTTCGATAGATTATAACTTTTAACCAGAGAAAATTTAAAATTATTTTTGTCATCAGAAATTTCAAAAATCATACCCGGAAGACCTCTAAATTTGTATGGACCTTCGCTTAGCGCAATATCTTTTGTAAACCATGCCGTCCAGTTTCTACCTCCGAATTTGGTAATGGATTTTTGTAATTTGTAGCCTCCTAGATTCTTCGTTTCATGAGACAGTTTCCAGTTTATCTGATCTTCTGTATCTACAATAAACATGTTTTGAACATGAATATAATTTGAATTAATATTCGAATTTTTCTTTCTGATTAAAGCGGGAGTATCATCCCAAATAACGTGGTTTTGACCTTTTGTTTTGTTGGTAGAATCTGTAACTACAAAATCATAATTGTAAAATTTAACGTTATCAGTATTCACGTCCAAAACCATACTTACCTTTCGCGCTTCTGTGTCAGTTGAATCTACTTTATAATGATATTCATAAATAAAACGATGCGTTTGAGCTGTGAGACTCAAACTTATCATTGTCATAAATAATAATATTGCTTTCATTGTAATAATTTGTTACAAATATATAAATAAAACAGAACCTTGCAATACATAATAGTGTTAAATTTAAAACTTGTTATAGTTTCAAAAAAAATCCCTCTTCTTTCGAAAAGGGATTCTATAATGATGATAACTAAATTATCACACTTTAATTTCAACGTCAACTCCTGAAGGAAGTTCTAATTTCATTAGAGCATCAACAGTTTTAGAAGAAGAAGAGTAGATATCCATTAGTCTCTTGTGAGCTGATAATTGGAACTGCTCTCTTGCTTTCTTGTTTACGTGGGGAGATCTCAACACCGTGAAGATTCTCTTATTGGTAGGTAATGGAATAGGTCCGTTTACAACAGCACCAGTAGCCTTTACCGTTTTTACGATTTTCTCAGCAGACTTGTCTACCAAGTTGTAATCGTAAGATTTTAGTTTTATTCTGATTCTTTGTGACATTTCTTTGATTTAAAAAATTAACCTTTTGCTTTAGCGATAATATCTTCAGCAACGTTTTGAGGAGTAGCTTGGTACTTCTCTAATTCCATAGAAGAAGTAGCTCTTCCTGATGAAAGTGTTCTTAGAGTAGTAACATAACCAAACATTTCAGATAAAGGAACTGAACCTTTGATCACAACGGCACCGTTCTTTTCTTCTTGTCCACTGATTGTACCTCTTCTCTTGTTAAGGTCACCAATGATGTTACCCATATATTCTTCCGGAGTTACTACCTCCAGTTTCATAATAGGTTCCATAATTACTGGCTTAGCAGCACGTCCCGCTTCTTTAAATCCTAATTTTGCAGCCATTTCAAAAGAAAGTGCGTCAGAATCCACTGCGTGGAAAGATCCGTCTTTAAGAGTCACTTTAATACCTTCAACTTCGAAACCAGCCAAAGGACCGTTTTTCATTGCAGCTTTAAAGCCTTTTTCAATAGAAGGAACAAATTCTCTAGGAACGTTACCACCTTTGATCTCATTAACGAATTCTAAACCAATTTTACCTTCGTCAGCTGGTCCTAATTCAAATACGATATCAGCAAATTTACCCTTACCACCAGATTGTTTTTTGTAAACTTCTCTGTGCTGAGCAACTCTTGTAAGATTTTCTTTGTATTCTACCTGTGGCTGACCTTGGTTTACTTCTACTTTGAATTCTCTTCTCATACGATCTACAAGAATGTCAAGGTGAAGTTCACCCATTCCTGAAATGATTGTTTGACCAGAAGCTTCGTCAGTTTTAACCTGGAAAGTAGGATCTTCTTCAGCTAATTTAGCCAAAGCGTTACCCATTTTATCCTGATCTGCTTTAGTTTTAGGCTCAACAGCAATACCAATTACCGGATCTGGGAAAACCATCGATTCTAGAACGATTGGGTTTTTCTCGTCACACATTGTATCACCAGTTTTGATTGATTTAAAACCTACCGCTGCACCAATATCTCCTGCTTCAATATAATCTACAGGATTCTGCTTATTAGCGTGCATCTGATAGATTCTAGAGATTCTTTCTTTATCACCTGAACGAGTATTCAAGATATAAGAACCTGCATCTAGTCTTCCAGAGTATGCTCTGAAGAAAGCCAGTCTTCCTACGAAAGGATCGGTAGCAATCTTAAATGCCAAAGCCGCGAAAGGCTCTTTTACGTCTGGTTTTCTTGTAATCTCAAGATCTGTTCTTGGGTCAGTACCTTTGATATCATCTTTATCCAATGGTGAAGGCAAGTATTTACATACTGCATCCAACATAAACTGTACTCCTTTATTCTTGAATGAAGAACCACAAGTCATTGGGATAATAGATAAATCGATTGTTGCTTTTCTCAAAGCTTCGTTGATTTCGTCTTCTGAAATTGAATCCGGATCTTCGAAGAATTTCTCCATCAAAGTGTCATCATAATCAGCAACGGCTTCAACTAATTTCTCTCTGTATTCCAGAACTTCAGCCTTCATGTCTTCAGGAATTGGCACTACTTCGAAAGTAGCTCCTTGTCCTGCTTCGTCCCAAACGATCGCTCTGTTTTTAATTAAATCAACTACACCTTTGAAATCTTCTTCAGCACCGATTGGTAAAACGATTGGAACTGCGTTTGATCCTAACATGGTCTTAACCTGGTTTACCACGTTAAGGAAGTCAGCACCTTGTCTGTCCATTTTGTTTACGAATCCCATTCTAGCAACTTTATAGTTGTCAGCAAGTCTCCAGTTTGTTTCAGACTGAGGCTCTACTCCATCTACTGCCGAGAATAAGAATACCAAACCATCTAATACTCTTAAAGATCTGTTTACTTCTACAGTGAAGTCAACGTGTCCCGGGGTATCAATGATATTGAAATGGTAAGCTTTACTTTCAGGTAAAATTTTACCTTGATCAGTTGGGAAATTCCAAGAACAAGTAGTTGCAGCAGAAGTAATTGTAATACCTCTTTCTGCTTCCTGTTCCATCCAGTCCATTGTAGAAGCACCATCGTGAACTTCACCAATTTTATGGTTTACTCCTGTATAGAATAAGATTCTTTCTGTAGTGGTAGTTTTACCGGCATCAATATGCGCAGCAATACCAATATTTCTTGTAAATTTAAGATCTCTACTCATTTCTAATTAGAATTTAAAGTGTGAGAAAGCTTTGTTAGCTTCCGCCATCTTGTGAGTATCAGATTTTTTCTTGTAAGCAGCACCCTCTTCTCTAGAAGCCGCTACGATTTCGTTAGCTAATTTCAAAGCCATAGACTTATCATTTCTTTTTTTAGAATAGCTAATTAACCATTTCATTGCCATAGAAATTTTTCTATCAGCTCTGATTGGCATAGGAATCTGGAAGTTAGCTCCACCTACTCTTCTAGAACGTACTTCTACGTGAGGCATAACGTTTGTTAATGCATCTTTCCAGATTTCAAGGGCAGTTTTTTCAGTTTCTCCTTTTTTTGCTTCTACTAAGTCTAAAGCATCGTAGAATATTTTGAATGCGATAGATTTTTTACCATCTAGCATCAAGTTGTTTACGAATCTAGTTACCAATTGATCATTAAATGTCGGATCTGGTAACAACGGTCTTTTTTTCGCTTTTGTCTTTCTCATTGTTTCTGTACCTTATTTAATGATTATTTTTTCTTTCCTTTAGCTGGCGCAGCTGCTGCCTGACCTGGTTTTGGTCTCTTAGCTCCATACTTAGATCTTCTCTGCGTTCTTCCGCTAACACCTGCAGTGTCTAATGCTCCTCTTACGATATGATAACGTACTCCCGGTAGGTCTTTCACCCTTCCGCCGCGTACCAATACTATCGAGTGCTCTTGAAGATTATGTCCTTCGCCCGGGATGTAGGCGTTGACTTCTTTACCGTTTGAAAGTCTTACCCTTGCAACTTTTCTAAGTGCAGAGTTAGGTTTCTTAGGAGTGGTAGTATATACTCTCGTACATACACCTCGTCTTTGTGGACAAGAATCAAGGGCAGCCGATTTACTCTTCTTGGTGAGTGCGACTCTTCCTTTTCTTACTAATTGTTGAATAGTAGGCATTTAATTGCTTTTTATTTTAGGGTGCAAAATTATGAATAATTTTTTAATTGACAATAAGTTATGTGGAAATAAATATTTTTTAATCAAAAATAATTAAGCAGAGATTCAGACAGAATACGTCTTATGATTTGTTTTTATTAAAATTTTAATTTTACAGTTGAGAAGAAATAATCAGTTGATCAATTCAACTTTTACATTTTTGTTCCAATTAAAGTTTTTGATATTTTTTTTCATTTGAGTGAGTTGTTCTAAATCAATACAATATATAGAAACTTCTTCCCCATAGACCGAAATCTTATTATTTATCTTTAAAACTGCAACTTTCCTCCATGCTTCGGGGATATTACCATCAAACCAATCTTCATATACAACAGCTATCTCATAATGATTTTTATCTGTAAATTTTTCGATAAAATTTTTAAAATTCTCATCAAATTTTTTTCCATCTTTTGTAAAAGGAATCATTTCACTAGATCCAAGTCCTACAATATCCAGCAGACGAATATCTGTGAAATAAGTAATCGCACCGACATCATTGGCAACAACTTTAGATTGATTATAATAGATATTCAGAAATTTTGCAGACTGTATTTGTTGTTCATAAATATTTTTCCCTCCGTTATTTAAAATCAAATGGGCAATTCCAAATTTATAAATGAGTAAAATAAAATTCATTACAATCAAAAAACTCATCAGCTTTTCTTGTTTAATATAATTCTTAAAATCTTCAAAAAATAATTTCAATCTTGGAATCAAAGCCATAGAAAAGCCAACTAAAATATATGCTTCATATCTAAAACTACCTCGCAAGTCGGCAAAAAGCGCATGACAAATCATCAGAAGCGTAATCACTATTAAAAGGAAATTTTTTTTTACTGCATCAAGAAACTTATGATTTTTTAAATCTCTAAAAATAAAAATACCACACATTATTATAGGAAAGATCCCAACTTTATAAAAACTGATGTTTAGAAAAAGTTTATTGAATATAATATCTTTTAGCTGAATAAATAGATTGGCATCAAGATTTAATTTAGTTCCTTTTACAACTACAGAATTTGGAAAAAGGTAGCCATCCTGCTGATAATTAAAATAACAAAATACTGCGATAGGAATAAATCCGGTCAATATAATCATCACAGCAGTTTTCCATTTTTTAATTAAACTAAAACAAAAAGCAAGAGTGATGAAATAAAACATACTTTCAAAACGAACAAGCCCCATCAAGACTATCGTAAAATAAAAACCAAAAACAGCTGGCCTGTTATGATTCATTTTCGACAAACACAAAATATTGACCACCATGAGCAAAACCTGAAACAGGTGTTCCATCCCGGATAACATCAACAGATGCAAAACCGCAAAAAAGACTGTAAACAAGACTGCTAAAACTACATTTTTAACCTCTTTTAAATATTCAGAATAATATATATTGAGAAAATAAAGAATGCCAAGCCCAAATACAATATTTATATACAAAGGAAGTTGATCATTATTTCCAAAAACCTTGATACAGACACTCAGAACATAAGTAAAAAAAGGTGATGAAGACGAGGATGAAAATTCATGAGAAGTAATACCCCAAACCTGATACAGCGCAAAGTTTTTTGCCATTGCCAAATGAATGTAAGCATCATCCAGAAAATAGATGTAATGAAAATCAGTTTTAAAAAGAACATTGATGTAATATCCGAAACTCAATACGGCAATGATAAATACTATCATGCAGAAACTCTTTAAACCAACTTTAACATCCGAGAACATACCTAATACATTTTAAAAATACCAAAGATAACCATCATCAATCATTTGAAGACGATAACGGCACAATTTTTTCTGCCAATTAAGTTATTAAAAAATAAACATATGAAAAATGCCAATATTATCGGTTTGCAAGAAGCAGATTGCCAAAAAATCTCAGAAAAACTCAATATACTTTTAGCCAACTATTCGGTTTTTTACCAAAACACCAGAGGTTCTCACTGGAATATCAAAGGCGAACAGTTTTTCACTCTTCATCCGAAATTTGAAGAACTGTACAACAGTTTAGTTTTAAAAATTGATGAGATTGCAGAAAGAATTCTCACATTAGGAGCGACTCCTGCTCATAATTATTCAGATTATCTTCAGGTTTCAACGATCAAAGAAAGCAAAGAAGTTTCTGACGGAAACAAGAGTGTTGAAATCATTTTAAACTCTTTCAAAGTGGTTATCGATTTACAAAGAGAACTTTTAGACATTACTGATAAGGCAGGAGACGAAGGTACCAACTCGCAGATGAGCGATTATATCACCGAGCAGGAAAAAGAAGTATGGATGTACAATTCATATTTAGGAAAATAAAAGACAAAAATCATTTTGCTGATGATAAAAATCGCCTTGAAAAAAGGCGATTTTTTTATTTATTTTATTACATTTATTTAAAATTAAAACATGTCCGAAATACGACTCAATTCTATACTTGACAACGATTTTTATAAGATTACGATGCAAAATGCGGTTGTCAAACTTTTCCCAAGTCAAATTGTAAAATACGAATTTATCAACCGGGGAAAACACCACTTCCCTGAAGGTTTTGATTTGGCTTTGAAAATGATTGTCGATAAAATGGCAGAATTGAAACTCACAAAGGAAGAAAAGAAATTTCTGGCTAAAACCTGTCCTTATTTAAATTTACCTTATTTAGATTTTTTGGAAGGTTATCATTACGATCCTTCAGAGGTAAAAATAGTTCAGACAGGAAGTGACTTGAGAGTAACTGTTGAAGGATTATGGTACAGAACAATTCTCTGGGAAGTACCATTGTTAGCTTTAATCAGCGAATTGCATTACGAGATGAATCATATGGAAAGAGATTCTAACGATGTGGTGATGAGCAAAACACTGGAAAAGGCAAATTCATTGAATGAATTGGGAGTTAATTTTGCGGAGTTTGGAACCCGAAGAAGACATTCGTATAAAGTTCAGAATTTGGTCATGGAAGCTTTAACGCAGAAAAAAGAATCCACATTTATCGGCAGCTCAAACGTACATTTTGCGATGAAGTACAATGTAAAGCCTATCGGAACCCACGCTCACGAATGGTTTATGTTTCACGGAGCCGAGTTTGGTTTCAAAATGGCCAACGAATTAGCTCTTGAGCATTGGGTTGATGTCTACAGGGGCGATTTGGGAGTCGCACTATCTGATACGTATACAACTGATGTTTTCTTTCAGCAGTTTGATAAAAAATTTGCTAAACTTTTCGATGGTGTGCGTCACGACAGCGGAGATCCGTTTGAATTTGCCGACAAGACGATTACTCATTATCAAAGCAACGGAATTAATCCTTTATTTAAATACATCATTTTCTCAGATAATTTAAACTTAGAAAAAGTAGGAGAAATCACCAATTACTGCAAAGGAAAAATCGGAGTTTCTTTCGGAATCGGAACCAATCTCACCAACGATGTAGGTCTGAAACCAATGAATATCGTCATGAAATTAATCGGAGTTCAGGCTCTCAACAAAGAATGGATTCCTACGGTGAAACTATCCGACGAACACGGAAAATACACCGGGGATCCGAAAATGATCGAGCTGGCAAAAGAATTTTTGAGAATTAAAGACTAAAAACATATAATGATGAAAAAAATAATCCTTTTAATTTTAATCTCCTCCACGCTAACCTCATGTTTTATCTACACAAAAGGTGAAGATGGAAAACCGGGTAAAGATGGAAAACCAGGACAAAACATTTCAGTTGCAGAAAAAACTTCAGAGTTTAATCAAAAATTGGCTGATTCTCTCGGAGCAGATAAGTTCGGAATGAAGGCTTACACAATCGTTATGCTGACAACAGGTACAGCGAAAATTGAAGACAAAGCTAAAATGACCGAACTGATGAATGGCCACATGGAAAACATCGGAAAACTCGCCAAAGAAGGAAAAATAGTTGTTGCCGGACCGTTTTCAGGAAAAAACCAAAGAGAATACCGAGGAATGTTTATATTCAATACAAAATCTAAAGAAGAAGCTGAATCTTGGGTAAAAACAGATCCCGCTGTTGCTGCAGGTGTTTTCAATTATGAAATTTTTCCTTGGTACGGTTCCGCTGCATTGCCTTTATATCTGAAGCATCACGATGAGATTGCGAAAGAAAATCCTTAAGTATAAACCTCGCAAATATGTGAGGTTTTCTTATTTTTAATTAAAACTAAACCAGCATGAAAAATAGATTTCGTTTCAACTAAAATTTTGACGGTTTCCCATAATCAAATCCTACTTTTCTTTTGTAATTTTGAAAAATGGAGACGACTTATTTAATCATTGGATTTATTTCAGGAGGAATTATTGGTGCTGTTATTTTGTATTTTATCCTAAAATCTTCAACGGTTTCCAGGAACTCTTACGATGAGCTTAATAGTTTATTCATTAAAAATAATTCAGATCTTGAAAATTCAATCTTAAAGATGAATGAATTAAGTCAAAATATTAATAATGAAAAAGAAATAAACTTACGTCAATACGATTTGCTCAATGATTTGAGAAGCGAGTTTTCCAGAATATCCGCGGAAAAATCTTCATTAGACATTCAGTTAAAAGAGCAAAAACAGATTTATAACGATCAGATGATTCAGATTAAAGAACTCCAAGACAAAAAACAGGAAATTCTTGCTTTGAATTCTGAACTTTCAGCTATTAACAACAGTCTGAAAAATTCTCTTGAGACTCAAAAAGAGGAAATCACTAAAATTCAGGAGGAATCAAAACTCCAGTTTGAAAATTTAGCCAATAAAATTTTAGAAGAAAAAACTGAAAAATTTACAACGCTTAACCAGAACAATCTTAAAAACATCCTTGATCCATTTCAGGAAAGAATTACAGATTTGAAAAATAAAGTGAACGAAGTTTATGACAAGGAAAACAAAGAGCGTTTTTCTTTAGGCGAAAAAGTAAAAGAATTAGCATTACTCAATCAACAGATTTCGGAAGATGCCAAAAAATTGACCAGAGCATTAAAAGGTGAAAGCAAAACCCAGGGAAACTGGGGGGAAATGATTTTGGAAAGCATTCTGGAAAAATCCGGGTTGGTAAAAGGAAGAGAGTATTTTCTGGAACATGAACTGAGAGATGAAGATAACAAAGCTTTGTTTTCGGAATTTTCCGGTAAAAAAATGCGTCCTGATGCTGTAGTAAAATATCCCGACGAAAGAAATGTCATTATTGATTCTAAAGTTTCATTGACAGCTTTCACAGAACTCGTTGACGAAACGGATCAGAATGTTTATCAGATCAAACTCAATCAACATTTGTCTTCCATGAAAACTCACATCAGTCAACTAAGTCAGAAAGCGTACGATGATTACGGAAAATCGCTGGACTTTGTGATGATGTTTATACCAAGCGAACCTGCTTATATTGCTGCAATGCAGGCTGATCAAAATCTTTGGAACTTTGCTTATGAGAAAAGAATTTTACTTCTCAATCCAAGCAATCTGATTACATCACTGAAATTGATTGCCGATCTCTGGAAAAGAGAATATCAAAACAGAAATTCTATGGAGATTGCAGAGCGTGGCGCAAAACTATATGATAAATTTGCGGGTTTTATAGAAAATCTTGAGAAAGTCGGGAAGAATATTGATCAGGCAAAAAATGTTTACAACGATGCATTCAAACAATTATCAACAGGTAACGACAACCTGATTTCTCAAACCCAAAAACTTAAATCTTTAGGAATCAAAAATAAAAAAGAACTTCCGCAAAGTCTGATCAACAGCATAAATGATGATTTATGATGGATAAATGATTTTTAAAAATTATTTTTGCAGTATATATTGATAAGCAATCATGATCATCGAAAGTTTTCAGAACGAAAAAATAAAGAACATCACAAAGCTCTTGACAGACAACCGTTTCAGAAAGAAATCTGGTGTTTTTGTCGTTGAAGGTCAACAGGAAAACGAAAGAGCTCTGAAATATCATTTTGTAGCTGAAGAATTCTTTATTTGCGAAAATATTTTTAAAGGAACACTTCCAAAAGAGAAAATCCATTACGTTTCTGAGAAAGTTTATGAAAAAATAGCTTACAGAGGAAGTTCTGAGGGGATTATCGGAATTTATAAAGCAAAAGAATCTGATTTAAATACTTTTAAATCTAAAAACGACTCAACGGTCATTATCGTAGAAGGCGTTGAAAAACCTGGAAATTTGGGAGCAATTTTGAGAAGTTGCGAAGCTTTCGGAATTGATGCTTTAATTATTGCAGATGCCAAAACAGATTTTTATAATCCGAATGTGATTCGTTCCAGTGTGGGATGTTTATTCGGAATGGAAGTTTTTCAGGCAGACAATCAGGAAACTTTGGAATTTTTGTTGAAAAATGATTTCAACATCTACACCACTATTATGGATGAGACTTCTGAAGACCTGTATAAGAGAGATTTCAAAAAAAAATCAGCAATTTTATTCGGAACCGAACATTCAGGGCTCAGTGAATATTGGATCGGAAAAGGAAAAAACACTTTGATCCCGATGATCGGAAGTATTGATTCGTTGAATTTAAGCAATGCTGTAGCCATTACCTGCTATGAAGCCTTGAAACAGAAGAAAAGTCAGTAACAACTGTTAACTCAATATTGAGCATAAAAAAACCGCTTCGCTGGGCGAAACGGTTCTTTATTTTTAGCAGTTGCTAGAAATTATTTCTTAACAGCAGCTTTAGCTGAGTCAGTTTTAACTTCAACGCTATCTTTCTTCATATCAGCAGCAGCTTTAGTAGAATCGATAGTAGCATCAGCAGTAGAATCAATTGCAGTCTGAGTTGAATCAGCAGTTTGCTCTAATGAATCTGTAGTAGAAGTTGTAGCTTCACCTTTCTTACAAGCAACTAAAGAGATTGCAGCGATAGCAGCTACGAATAATGACTTTTTCATAATAAATTAAATTTAATTTTGTTAATATTGTTTTTAAATCTTTTTCTCTGTTCGGTTATTTGAACAAGACAAAGGTATAGCAGATTCAAAATTTGTTTATGAAAAATAATTGTAATACCTTTGTAAA
The DNA here is from genome assembly GCF_979258685.1 of Chryseobacterium sp. AC405b. Classification (NCBI taxonomy): domain Bacteria; kingdom Pseudomonadati; phylum Bacteroidota; class Flavobacteriia; order Flavobacteriales; family Weeksellaceae; genus Chryseobacterium; species Chryseobacterium sp. AC405b. The sequence continues at coordinate 1,359,579 of NZ_OZ409877.1, read as the reverse complement.
ACAGTTTTACAAATAAATATAACTGATAATCAATACATTAATATTATATTAACAAATTGACTGATCTAGATTTACTACACTTTGAGCAGCTAAAAAAGGATGTGCAAGCTCAATATCTGAAAGAACACTCTCCTTCCTATGATGATATATCAAAATGGAAGGGTATAGATATCATATATTTCCAGGAAGATCTTCGAAAAAGGGCTAAAGGGAACATCAGCGAAAAAACATTCTACACCTATTTTAAAAATTCTCCTGTCACCAAATTGCCTCGCATCGACATGCTTACTTTACTCAGTGTTTATGCAGGTTACACCTCATGGTACGATTTTAAAAAGCAACATCTTTTTGCCGGAGAATTATTACAGGATGAGACAGATCTTGATGAAAATGACATAAGAGAATTAGAAAAAACTATTTCGAGTGCTCTGAATCTTCCAAAAAGTGAAAATCCTTCTAAAATAGCTGAAACAAAAGCACCTGAAAACAGTGATTTACAAAAAATAGCTACTGAAAATCAAAACATTGAACAAAAAACAGCTGTCGAAATTCATCCTGAAAAAAGCACCACCAAAACACCAAAAAACACCTATCAGAAAACAGCATGGATTGCCGCAACATCACTTTTCGTGATTTTATTAGGGATTTTAGGTTTTAAAGATGAAATTTTCCAAAAAACTTACACGTACTGTTTTACGGATGCTGACAGAAATCAGAAGGTACAGAGCACGATTGAAATAAAAGTGATCAAACAGAACGAATCACCATTGTTTTATAGAATCAAACCTGGTGAATGCTTTTATTATCAAACAAAAGATAATAACATACAGATGCAGATCAGTTCGACAGTGTATGAAAATCTGGAAATCAACCGAAATCTTGAGGATGCTCCTGAAGAAGAAACCATTGAACTGAAACCTGATGATTATAAAATGGCGGTGTTTTATTATTCTACTAAAGATGTGTCAGGAAATCCATCAGAACAGATTAATATAAAAAGACGTCAGCTGGAAAGCCGTATAAGCAATGATGCTATAATTTCTCAAGTCTATGATAATGAAATATATGGGATTGAGACTTTAGACAAGCAGAAATACATCACTTTAGTTACTACCCCTACAACATCCCTCAAAAACCTTTCTGTGATCGAAATGAAAAAAGATAAAAACGGAAAAATAATTTCCATCAAATTTAAAATCTCAACCAATGAAAACAATAAATAAACTTTGGATTTTGGTCATCTTGATGGGCTTACTCTCATCATGTGTAAAAAAAGAAGATCAAAGCATCAGTGATTTAGATAAACTAAGAAACAGCAGTAACAAAAAATCATATCCAGGTGTACAAATGGACAGTATAAAAGTTATTAATGACATCACCACCCAAAAAGTTCAACAGCTTTTGGAACTTTCTACTTTGTATCTTTCAGGAAACCGGAATACAGAAATCGATACAACCATTTATTCTCAAATGCAGGGGTATTTTCAAAAACCTGACAGCCTCACCTTTAAACCATTATTTAAAGATCTGGAAAGCTTAAAAGTAAAAACAGTAAAAGTGAATAATTTAAAGGTTTATAAAGAGGTGCAGAATCAGGACACTTTGGATTTGGTAAAATTCAATGTAGAATATTTTGACAACAGAAACAAATCTATAGGCACATTTGAGAAAAACGCACAATATACTTTGGTTTCAAAAGACCTGAAGTTAAAAAAAGAATTTAAATTTTATTTCGTCAATTTTTATCAGCAACTTTCAAAAAAAGACAGCACTTCAGTTGGAGTCACCAAATAATCTAAGGGAATATCATTTTCCCAAACATCATCTATCATATCATCGGGGTTAAAATAATTAACTCCGATTTTTTTTGAATGATTAGAAATGTTTTTAAATAAACCATCATAAAAACCCTTTCCGTAGCCTACTCTGTTTCCTTTTTTATCGCAATATAAAAGCGGAGTGATGATAAAATCGAAATTATATACTTCAGAATTTATATTTGAAACAGGTTCTGAAATTCCCCATTTATTCGTTTCAAATTTTGTTTCGGCAAAAATTTCAACAGAAATTAATTGTGTTTCTATAATTTTCGGAACAAAAACGCGAATATTTAGACTTAGAAAATATTGAATAAAAATACCTGTTTTTATTTCATTAAATTTTTCAATCGGAATAAAGATATGGACTTTTTGTTCCGGAACTGGTTTAAAATAATGAATGAAATTTTCAAAAATCTGATCAGACAGAAAGAAAACCTCATCGAACGACAAGGCTTTTCTTTTTTGCATATATTTTTTTCTAAGCTCAGCTTTCAACATGATAATTATGCATTTTTATCCTGCAAAATTTTATACAGTTTATCCGATAGACGAACTCTGAATGGAAGTTCAAAAGTGATTTGATCACCTATTTTGGCGGTATCAGAAGGTACTCCGTTTACAAAAATTTCAGTAATTGTAATTTCCTGCTGACCTGTTGTACGGACCAGAAATCAAAACCTTATCACCCACTGAAAGTTCGTTTTGCTCAATTAAAAACTGTGCAATTTTTGATTTTGTGTAATAATGTTCGGCCTTTCCAACCCATGTTTTTTTACTGGTGATTTTTTGGCGAATATTTTTCGTTTCTGTTTTTGCTAAAGGTTTATCGGGTAAGTCTCCGGAATTTTTGAAAGTTAAAGCGTCTGATTTTCCTTTTCTGAAAACTTTATTTCCAACTTGTAAGCCTTTTCTTAACCTTAACTGTTCGGCTGCAGGCAAATGTGTTATCTCTAAGCATTCTGTAGAACAACAATTTTCCATTGTTGCTTTGCAGTCATCACACTGAATGAATAACAGATGACAGGCATCATTTGCACAATTTGTATGGTTGTCACAAGGTTTGCCGCACTGGTGACATTGTGAAATAATATCATCGGTAATTCTCTCGCCCAAACGATGATCAAAGACAAAGTTTTTCCCAATGAATTTACTTTCTATATTTTCTTCTTTGATTTGACGGGTATACTCAATAATTCCGCCTTCTAACTGGAACACATTTTTAAAACCCTGATGTTTAAAATAAGCACTTGCTTTTTCACAGCGGATTCCTCCGGTACAATACATCAATAGATTTTTATCTTCTTTAAAATCCTGTAGCTGTTCATTAATAATAGGCAGACTTTCTCTGAAGGTTTCGACATCCGGAGTAATTGCACCTTCAAAGTGCCCGACTTCACTTTCGTAATGATTTCTAAAATCTACAACGATAGTATTCGGATCTTCCAGCAAATTATTAAATTCCTGAGCCTTTAAGTGAATTCCTTTATTGGTAACATCAAAAGTTTCATCATTTAAACCATCAGCGACAATTTTGTGTCTTACTTTGATGGTTAATTTTAAAAAAGAATGATCATCCTGCTCTATTGCTACATTTAGACGAATTCCTTTCATAAAATCATAAGCTTCTAACGTATCCCGAAAAGCTTCCAAATGATCTGCAGGAATACTCATCTGAGCGTTTATTCCTTCATGGGCAACATAAATACGTCCGAGAGCATCAAGTGCATTCCAGGCTATAAAGAGTTCGTCGCGGAATTTTTTGGGATTTTCAATTTTGGCATACGCATAGAAAGACAAAGTAAGACGTTGCTTACCGGCTTCATCAATAAGTTGAGCTCTTTCTTCTGCGCTTAAGGTGTTGTACAGTTGCATGCTATAAACGGTTTAAGTGAGAAAAATAATTCTGCAAATATAAAGATTTTAGATTATTCACGAATACAATATGACAGATCTCAGATTTATAAGATGGTAAAATTGTCAGAATTTTCTCTAATAAAATCTTAAGCTATGTTAATAAAGATTTTAACAATTATGATCTGATATACAAAATGGCACAATACTCGTTAAATTTTAGTTAAAACAGTAACACAGCATACTAATTGCATACTTATTAAGCATTAAATTTACATTCAGTAATTCATAATAATTAAATATACAAGACATACAATGAAGAGTACTTTAAAAAAACTTTTACCATTTGCCGTTGTAGGGGTTATCTCAGGAGCTACTACCGTTGGCGTACAACAATACTTAGGTCACGATTCTGATAATGCTGACCAATCTTATTTCACAAAAGCCAGCAATACATCTTTTGTAGGAATGAATACCGGAGCAGTAGGAGACGATTTTGTGAAAGCTGCCAAAACGACAGTTCCAGCTGTGGTAACCATTAAAAACTTTCAGACCAGAAGCTCGAGCAGAGCATCTGAACAGGATTTACTAGATTATTTCTTCGGTGATCCGTTTGGCGGAAGAGGGCAGCAAAAACAAAGGCAGCAACAGCAAACTCCAGAGAATATGCCTTCAGGAATGGGTTCAGGGGTGATCATTTCAGCAGATGGATATATTATTTCAAATAACCATGTTGTTGCAGGAGCAAACAAGCTTGAAGTTGTCTTAAGCAATAAAAAATCTTACATCGCAACTTTGGTAGGAACAGATCCAAATACTGATATTTCGTTATTAAAAATTGAGGAAAAAGGTCTTCCGTTTTTAAATTTTGCCAATTCAGATAATATCGATGTGGGACAATGGGTTTTGGCAGTAGGTAATCCGTTAGGTTTAAATTCTACCGTGACTGCCGGAATTATTTCTGCAAAAGGAAGAGGAATCGGAATTTTGAGCGGACAAGGAAAAGCAAATAATCCTATCGAAAGTTTTATTCAGACTGATGCAGCGATTAACCCTGGAAATTCAGGAGGTGCATTGGTCAATGTGAATGGAGATTTGATTGGAATTAATTCAGCAATATCATCCACAACAGGATATTATCAAGGTTACGGATTTGCCGTTCCTGCAAACCTGGCAAGAAAAGTAGTTGAGGATATTAAAAAATTCGGAATCGTACAAAGAGGATTCTTAGGAGTTACCTCATTAGATCTTTCAAACGATCAGCAAGTAGCATTTTATAACAGAGACAAAAAAACCAATATTAAAGTTGGTTCCGGGGTTTATGTAACAGGTTTTTCAGACAACAGTGGTGCTGAAGATGCGGGATTGAAAACCGGTGATATCATTACAAAAGTTGATAACACTCCGGTTACAGACTTTGCAGACTTATCAATTGCTGTCGGAAGTAAACGTCCCGGAGATAAAGTAATGGTAACTTACCTTAGAAGCGGAAAAGAAGCTTCAACAACCGTAACGTTGAAAGATCAGAAAGGTGGAATATCTTCGAGATCAAAAGCAGACCTGAGTGTTACAGAAAAAATAGGTGCAGACTTTGAGCCCTTAAATGACAGATTTAAGACCGAATACGGATTAAACAGCGGAGTTATTACAAAGAATGTACAGGAAGCTGGAGAAATGGCTAAGATTGGTATTGTAGATGATTATATCGTTATCGAAATCAATGGCAAGCCGGTTAACTCTCAAAAAGATGTAGAGAAAATTTTAGAAAAATACCAAGGAAATGTGCAGGTAAAATTTGTAGATAACTTTGGAAGAATGTATACTAAAGGTTTTAAGATGCCTTAGTCGAATATTCAGGAAAATAAAAACGCTGCGGTTGGTAACTGCAGCGTTTTTTATGTTTAAAATCTATCGATTGTTCATTTTATCGGCGATTCTTTTTTTCTTTTTCCTTTCATAGATGACTTCTACAATTTTACCACCCATCCAGGCAAACGGAAAAAATATGAGAAATATAGAAATTTTATAAAAAGTAGGATGATAAGGGAAAACTACCACATCAAGCATTGCGATAAACAACATGATAAAACCAATCAAAATTGCATACGCCACTTTAGCATATTTTACGATAATAGCCGTGGCAACTCCACCTACCGTACTTCCCAATCCCGAAATAAAAAGAAGAAAGCCAAAAAAAGCATCATTATTTTTCATGCTTTCCAAAAATCTTTGCCAATGCTCGAAAGGTGCAAAAGCTTCAAAAGTCACCCATTTCGGGAAAGCTCTTATACCCAGCGTGATGATCAGCCCTGCAATCGCAAGACCTACTAATACGGCAAATGTATTTCTGATAAAACTCATTAATCCTGATGTGCGATCATAGAAATTTCGATATCAACATTCTTCGGCAGACAAGAAACCTGTACTGTTTCACGAGCAGGATAGCTTTCGGCATCAAGATAAGAGGCATAAATGTCATTCATCACTGCAAAATCATCCATGCTTTTAAGAAAAATACTCGCTTTTACGACATTTTTAAAAGTCATTCCTGCTTCCGTAAGAATTGCCTCAAGGTTTTTCATTACCTGATGGGTTTCTTTTTCAATGCCTTCAACCAATTTTCCTGTAGCAGGATCAACAGGAATCTGACCTGAAATGTATAAAACTCCGTTTGCAAAATTAGCCTGTGAGTAAGGTCCGATAGCTGCCGGAGCATTAGTAGTAGATATTATTTTTTTCATAAGTAGGTATTATTATATTATGTATATCACACCATCTTCACTACAAGTGAAAATCATGCCGTTTTTTAACAGAATTTATTTCGGGTGCAAATATAAAATTTAAAATTAAATAAATTTATGATTCTAAAAAGGAGGATTCGGCTGTGTAAAACTTCGGTCTTTATATTTCAGCGCATCACTTAAGATATTTGCTTTAATGCCAATAAAAAAGTCATACACTTTATATTGTCCGAATGGTACCCAGTTAAAATTGATGGTAAAACTTCTCTGATCTCTGGAAAATCCTATTCTTGTATATGCCAAATCTCTGGTCACCATATCGTAATGGGTACTGCCTGTAATATTCCAGTACGGAGTTAGCTTAATACTTCCGTCTAAACCAATAGACGCCAATGTAGTTGGAGTTCTTGCCGTTGTTCTGGAATAGGCATAATTGGCATTCACATTCAACGTCCATGCCTGATCAAAATGTGCATAATTATCATCATCAAAATAATAATTTTCGTTTCTTATTTCTCCTTTGGAACCATATTTTTTAGCATAATCTGTTTTCTCTCCAAAAAGCTCACTGCTTAAAGGATAAGAAAGTTGCACATTGAATGACTGTACACTGAAAGCTCCAAACTCTTCTGTTCTGATTCCTATTTCTTCCCCGGGAATAAAGAGTGTTTTATAAGGATCTAAGCTTAAACTTGTATTGATGCTAAGCTTATTATCAAACATCGAAGACTGGCCGTTAACCGTAATGATAGACCAAGGATGTGTTTTTGCGGCAAAATTGTAATTTCCTGAAATATTTAAAGATTCAAATATCTTAATTTTTTTAACTCCGGTAGAATCACTTTTAGATCTTACTTTCATCTCGATATTGTTTCCGATATTAAAGCCTAATGCTCCTACCAACCCTGAAGTTGGCGCACCTACAATTCCGTTATCAAAAATTGAATAAGGCGTAATGGCACCATTGGCATCATAATAATTCCTGAAATACCCGAACCCTGAACCTCCGAAATCAGGAGCGTATGTGAAACCTATGCTCGGTGTCATCATGTGTCTGATTGCCTCAATAGATCCGCCTTTTTTGAAATTTGCCTGGCCATACAGCTGAGTCTGTAAACTTGCTGTGGTAGAAAAAGTAGAATAACCTGCAATTTTCTTGTTGACCTGATCGACAACTTTATTTTCAATAGGATCATAGAACTTGGTCAGCGTTTTCGTTGTCAATGCATTATCGATATTCGCCCCCAAACTGAATGTAAAATACTTTGCTATCGTGGTATTGGTTCCTAAAGATATGTTGTTTTTAAGACCTGTCTGCATCTTATCCCACATCGCTTTGGTAAAAAGTTCTCCTTCATCTGTACTCACGAAATTGGTTAAATTCAAACCTGTATTAACGGTAATATTTTCAAGTAAACCTGTTCTTGTGCCGGTTTTAGATCCAAATAAATAAAACTGATTGATGGCAACATTCATCTGTGGCAAACGTAAATCTGCCAAACCTGTTGCGAAATTCTGAGAATAAGAAGCGGTTCCGGTAATCGTAGCAGGAAGTTTTAAAAATCTTTTGGTGAGTGAAAGCGTAGAATTTTGTTGCGTTCTCAGGACACTCTGATCCATGATATAATTGTTATTGACCGTATTGTTATAAAATGTCTGACTGGTTACATCAACGGATGCAGAAAAATTCAAAAACGGATTTGCTTTTGTATCCTGACTATGCCTCCATGCAATTCTGTACGTCCCTGTTTTGCTGTAGTCATCCAAACCTTTAATACCCCTTACTGTAGTACCAATATCTGCAGAAAAATTACCTGAATAACGGTATTTTTTGAGATAATTCATTTCCGGACGCAGATTCCAGCTGCCTTTCGTATAAATATCTGCTAAAACTTTTAGATCGAAATGTTCCCCGATTGGTTGATAATATCCTAGACCGTTCAGGAAGAAACCCACGTCTTCCCTTTCACCAAAACTCGGAATCAAAATACCCGCTGATCTTTTATCTGAGAACGGTAATATCGCAAAAGGCATAATAAGAGGCGTTGGTACCTGCTCAATATACATCTGCACAGGTCCTGTAATTACAGAACTGCTGTTTTTGCCTTTTACCATCTTAATATGAGGTGCCAGTAAATGGTAATCTGCTACGGTATCTTTTTTCTTGATAAAATAATCGTCTGTAGTAAACAGACCACGTCTCATAAAGAAAACCGAATCATTGTACTTTTTGGTTTTTTCTGCTACAATAATCCCTTCACTTTCTTCAGTTCTTGCATTGTAGGCAATTGCCTGCTTGGTTTTAGTATTATAGCTGAACTCATTAGTTTCATATTTTTTACCAGCTTGTGTAGTAATTACAGGTTCAATTATTTTACCTAAAGAATCCTGCTTACCTCTTGCATAAATAAGGTTTTTCTGCTCATCAATAGATATATAATCTGCATCAATCTGCATATCCTGATATTTCACCTGAGCATTTCTGTTCAGGTAAATCATTTTCTTAGGAAAATCTCGACGTTGAACGTCTGCCTTAGTTTCGAGAACATCCTCTAAGGCTTCTTTCTTTACAACAATTGTATCCTTTTTGAGGATGGTATCATTAACTATCGGAGTTTTCTTTAGATCTTTAGGATTTTGCTGTGCTAAAAAACTGTTAAAAATTAGGATAATTAAAATTTGTAATATATTTTTGAAGACGGTTTTGTCCAATTTTTGTTTTATATAATTTAGGCTCAAAATTAGTATAATTTTTAAAACTGTAAGATGTACACACGAAAATTTAAAATAATTTTAGCATTTCTTTTATTACTTTCAACACATTTCGTCTTTTCGCAGAAAAAATTCACTGTAGTTTTAGATGCAGGGCATGGAGGAAGCGACCATGGTGCCAATAGAAGTTATGCGGATATCGGAACTGTACTGGAAAAGAATGTTACTTTAGGAATTGCACTCAAATTGGGCTCAATGCTTGAAAAAAACAAAGATTTTAAAGTAATCTATACTAGAAAATTTGATGAATATCCGTCACTTACAGATAGAACAAATACAGCCAATCGAAGCAAAGCAGATTTATTTATCTCTATACACGTCAACTCTTCACCCAGCAGAAGCGCTACCGCAAGAGGAACCGAAACTTTTGTACAAGGCCCTGCCCAAAACAGAGAAAATCTTGAAGTAGCCAAACAGGAAAACAGCGTGATCTACCTTGACGAAAAAGATAAAGAGACTTTCGCATCCTATGATGCATCTTCTCCTGAATCTCTGATAGCTTTGAAGCTTCAGCAAAGTAAATATCTTGAAAACAGTTTGATTGTGGGAAGTTTTGTAGAAGGTAATTTTGAAAAGAGCGGCCGTTTTTCCAGAGGTGTAAAACAAGAAAACCTCCACATTTTAAGAAGAAGCTCGATGCCTTCCATCCTTATAGAAACCGGATTTGTAAACAATTACGAAGATGCAGCTTTTTTAAATTCAGAAAGAGGACAACAAGAAACAGCTGAAAACATCTATAAAGCAATCATAGATTACAAAAAAGCAGTTGACAGAAAAGGAGGTGTACAAACACCATTAAAAAAACCAGAACCCGAAAAGAAAGCGGAAGTTCCTTTAAAGAATGATTTTAGGATTTTACTTCTTACTTCTGCAATAAAATACAACGAAGACGATCCTGCGCTTAAAGGTCTAAATTACATTCTCCCGTTGAAAGAAAATGGAATCTACAAATATTACTATAGTGTTACCAATCTTGCATCTGTGAAAGACAGCAACATAAAAACGGCTAAAGACGCAGGTTTCAGAAATGCCTATGCAGTAGGATTTATGCCAAATCAAAAGCTGAATGCAGGATATTACACCATAGAAGTGTTCACAGGAAAGGATAAACTAAGTGCTAATTCTTTCATTCTTCAGACATTAAAAGATGTTGAAAGAGATAAAAACAATGGTCTATTTTATTACACTTACGGAAAAGTTTCTTCACTGGAAGACGCAATCAAACTTCAGAAAGAACTGGAATCTAAAGGCTTGAAAAACACAGTCATCCAAAAAATAAGCAAATAGATAAAAATAATTTTGATGTTTAAAAGTTAATCTATACTTTTGCAACCTCAAAATTCGGCCTATTCGTCTAGTGGTAAGGACTCAAGGTTTTCATCCTTGCAACAGGAGTTCGATTCTCCTATAGGCTACTAAATTGATATCATGCCGGATTTAAAAATTCAGGAAGCAAAAATGCTTTTTAATAAAATCCACTCGGACCCAAAAAGTTACGATTTAAAAATAAATGATGAAGGGATTACAGGCAGAGATGATAAAATAAATTTCAGACTATACAGGAACGGTGAAGGAAGTGCCTTTGAGGTAATTATTGACGGATTAACGTTCACCAACACCACTGGAGAATGGAATAATGCATTGAATATGCTGACAAGCACAATCAAAAAAATAGATAAAGAACAACAGAATATAAAAATAGAACAAGCATTAGATAAACTCAAAAAGTACCTCTCAGAATAAAGTTAAAATTTTTTAAAAATAAATTTGGCTGGTATAAAAAAAGTTTATAAATTTGCACTCACATTTGAACGATATGGCAAATCATAAATCAGCATTAAAGAGAATAAGACAAAACGAAGTTAGAAAAGTTCGTAACAGATACTACCACAAGACTGCTAGAACAGCTGTGAAAGTATTAAGAAATGAAGAAGATAAGGCTGCTGCGACTGAGCAATTGCCAAAAGTTATCTCTTTATTAGACAGATTAGCAAAGAAAAACATTATTCACAAGAATAAAGCGGCTAATTTGAAAAGCAAATTGACTAAGCACGTTAATAAATTAGCGTAATTAATAGTAGGCCCGTTCGTCTATCGGTTAGGACCTCAGGTTTTCATCCTGGTAAGAGGGGTTCGACTCCCCTACGGGCTACTAAATAAAAAAGAATTGAAACTTTAAAAAATTCAAAATACTAACCCGTTACTCGTAACGTGATGGTAGATGGCCCGTTCGTCTATCGGTTAGGACGCTCAGGTTTTCATCCTGGTAAGAGGGGTTCGACTCCCCTACGGGCTACTAAATATACTTTTACCTCTGATTCTTGAAAGGATCAGAGGTTTATTGTTTTTACTTATTCCGGAGCTACTCAATATTCTGAAATTACTTCACATAATCTCCTCCAAAGTAAATTATTTCTACACCTGTATGATTTAAGCCATAAAGTAATGTCTTATCATTTGTGTAGATTCGTAAATTATACAAAATATAGCATAATAAATTTATTATAACTATATTTGCAATAATAATTAAAATATTTTTTTTAAATATCAAAGATAAATTATATTCTTTATCATTACTTGAATTACGCCCCAAATATTAAATAAAAGCATTATGAAAATCATCTATATTATTTTAAAAAATCAGAAGTCTACATTTCTTTTATTTTTTTTATCAGCATTGATAATGGCTCATGCTCAAGTCGGAATTGGCACCGCAACACCCAATGCAAGCTCTATACTAGATTTAACTTCTACTACTAAAGGTCTGTTAACACCCAGAATGACAACAGCCGAGCGAAACGCTATCGCATCACCTGCAGATGGGTTAATGGTATATGATACGACATTGAAGGCATTTTATTATTACACAAGCTCTACATCTTCTTGGTCTCAAATGGCAAGTGGTGTAACAGGAAGACTGAATTTTAAACGTATAAAGTCTACTGATGTACTTGCAACAGTTTTAGCTTCTGAGCTTACAGCAGGTGGAGGTTCAAAATATCTGATGGATTCTAATACTCTATATGAAATCAACGGGCAGGTTGTATTTGATTTTCCTATTGATATGAATAATTCTTATATACATGGATTAGATACCAATAATGACATCATCGTAAGAACCACAGGCAATATCTTCGAAGGTGCTACCGGAGGAACGATCCGAAGTGTAACGCTAATCGCTTCAGGGGGAAGTGTATTTAATCTTAACAGTTCAGCCACTCAGAATTTTATCTTTAGAGATTGTATTGTAGCCAATTCAAACAGTGTAGGTACTGTTTCGGGTTTTGGCTTAGTCTTTTTAAGCATCATTCAGTTTTCGGGAAATACCAATGGTGTAACCTATAATAATATTACTCAGCTACTTCTTAGTAATTTAGGATGGTTTGGAAACAACACGGGCACGTTTGAAAAGCTGACAGGCACATTCACCTTAGTTGAGAAACAGGGCGGTTTCAGCCAGGTAAATGGTACTGCTGTAGGATTTGATGTCTCTACAGCTGGTCTTACCATCACTGGAGATGCGGTGTTGGAATCAGTAGTTTTCACAGGAACAAATAGCGCAGGATACGTAAGACCTTACACCACAGGAACCTACCCTGGATACAATTTCAATAACAGCTGGACAGTGAGAGCCGCAGGAATTCCTACAGAAGGAGATATTAATGCTGTTGGAGATTTTGCTGTAGACTATGCGGTTGGAACCGGTATCGCAGTTACTTTTAACAACAGTAATCCCAGTAATATTGTGAAGATTGGTACAGGAACGTCTGTTTCAACTTCATCCAATTTATTCAGATTTTCTACCGATGGTGGAGTTCCAAACAGATTAAAATATTTAGGTAAGAAGAAAAGAATATTCCAGATAACGGGATCAGTATCTTTTCAGGTACCTGCTGCCGGAACATATATTATTTATATTGCCAAGAACGGTACAGTTATCAATCAATTCAAAATTTACGGAAGAGGATCGGCAGTAAACGATATCGTTGTAGTTCCTATTAATGGTACTACCGAGCTTCTTACCAATGATTATGTTGAGATTTTCGCACAGCGTTTTTCAGGTTCTACTGGTGATATTGTAGTTCCTAATATGGCTATTACGATAAAATAGATTATAACATCACTTTTAAATAATTGATGATTGCCAAAGCCACTGAATTACAGTGGCTTTTTTGATTAAAATCAGCTAAATTTAAGTTTGGAGAACTTATTTCAAAGCCTCTTCATATCTTTTGCTTACTTCCTTCCAGTTAGTCACATTCCAGATAGCCGTAAGATAATCTGCTCTTTTGTTTTGGTATTTCAGGTAATAAGCATGTTCCCACACATCAATTCCAAAGATCGGAGTTCCTTTTTCTTCTACAACGTCCATCAAAGGATTATCCTGATTTGGAGTTGAAGAAACAAATAATTTTCCGCTCTTGTCTACAGAAAGCCAAGCCCAACCAGAACCGAAACAGTCCGCTCCCGCTTTACTCATCTTTTCTTTGAAAGCATTCATACTTCCGAAAGCATCAGTAATTGCTTTTGACAATTTTGCTGATGGCTGGGTATTTTTTTGAGGCGTTAAAACCGTCCAGAAAAGCTCATGGTTGTAATGTCCTCCCGCATTGTTTCTTACCGCCATTGGTAAAGTTCCTGCTTTTGAAAGAATCTCAAACAACGTCTGCTTTTCCTGTGGAGTTCCGGCAATTGCCTTATTCAAATTTGCAACATACGCCGCAGCATGCTTCGAATAGTGAACCTCCATCGTCTGTGCATCAATATTACCCTCTAATGCATTGTAAGCATATGGTAAAGGTGTTTGTTTGAATTGTGCAAACGCAAATTGCGCAGCAAAAACTGCAGTAAAAGCAGCTACCTTAAAAATCTTCATAACGTTTTGTATATATGGTTAAACATTTAATTCTATGAGCAAAAGATAAATTGATAGAAGTTTTCCAACATATTATTAGCTTCTATCGTTCAGCTTCTTGCTTTATTTCAATAATTTCTTAATGTCTTCAATCAAAAATTCCCTGTCAGGATGAAATTTTCCGTTTAATCTGGGAATTGTTCCTGCTGCATCTTCATAATTCAATCCTGAATAATAAAGAATAGGCATTTTATCTTTGTTGTATCTGCATCTTATATTTCCCTCTTTATCTACCAAAGCAATCATTCCGCTGTGATTGAGGTTTTCACTTTCATCTTCTTTATCACCTACATAAATATCAAACTGATCTGCAAGATTTCCAATATACGCTCTGTCGCCGGTGAGAAAATGCCAGTTGAGAGATTTTACTCCAATTTTTTCAGCATGGCTTTTCAGTTGTTCCGGTGTGTCATTTTCCGGATCGATACTGATTGAGATGATTCCAAAATCCGGGTTATTAATATCGTCTTCAATTGCTCTCATGTTTGTATTCATGACGGGACAAATGGTTGGACATTTACTGAAGAAAAATTCAACCAGATATACTTTCCCCAACATATCTTTATTGCTGACTTTTTTATTATTCTGATCTGTCAGTTCAAAATCCGGAACTTTCATGACGGTGTAAAGATTATTTTTAAAATAACTCATTCCAAATCCTATCCCTAAAAAGAGCAAAGCAATAATAACAATCGGAAGTATGACCTTATTTTTCGTGCTGTTTTTAGCTTTTTTATTTTTGGACATATTTCTCTGGATTTTTTTTGAACTCGTCCTTACAATAGCTACTGCAAAAACCGTACGTTTTATTTTTATAAACAGCAGTATCTTTCATATCGGCTTCAGTTTTCATATGACAAATGGGATCTTCGGCATTGGCAAACTTCACTATCTTACCATTTGACTTTGAAGCCACACTTTTTGTTTTATGCTTTACTTTGGGAGTTTCCTGCGTACAGGAAAGCAATGAAGCGGACAATAGTACCGCGAAAATTATTTTTGTTTTCATTAAATTTTATTTAAAATGAATGATTGTAATGTCTGAAAAACAGGTTGATTTTAAACTAAATATAACTTTGGTTTTATTCAAATCATTAAAAATATTAAACTCAGCTTACTTATTAAAATGCTGATATAATTAAAATGTAAATAAAATAAGACAATTAAAGTCAAAAACTAAACATTTAGTTTAAATAAAATTTAATAAGGGAGGATGAAATATTCGGGAAAAATATTCTGAAGAATGTAAATTAATACGATATAAATTTTCCTTTTTTAAATAAAAAAAAGAAAGATCAATATTTTCAAACGAAAGAATTTCATTGGTTAAGAAAACATCTGGTACAGCAATTTTTATATTTTGAGAATGATTAGATTGCCTTTCAGTTTTTATTAGTTCTTTTTTAACAAAGCATTTACCTTTACAGTCAGATTCTACAACATTTCTATTTTCACAAAGGTTTTTCACAATGTAATTATAATTGACTGCATAATTTAACAATGGCAATGCAGGGCGAATTGCGATCGTGAAAATGATGAAAAAGGAGATGAAAAATTTCAAGTCTTAATCTTTACTACAAATATAGTGTAGAAAATTGAGTTAAGTAGTCATGTATGATGAATGTCAGTCTTAGGTTTGGAAGAGGAATATTGGATGTTAATGCAGAAATGATTTCCGATAGAGTACACAAACCTACAAAGATTTTTGATAATTTATTGTTAATAATAAATTTTGGCTAAAGCCAATTGCACTTGAATTTTGCAAAGCGGGCTAAAGCCCGCCCCTATTGATAAAGCTGTGATCTTTAGTCTAGTTGTAACATCTGGTTATGATTGCTTAAAACTTCATTTTTTGTATTCTCACAAGCCATTAAATGATTAATGAAAAATTATTTGGTTATGAAAAATCTCACATTTCATCTTTATAAGCTTAAAACAAAAAGAATTCTTACTTTTATGCTATGAAAGTTTTAATTGTAAATGGTCCGAATCTGAATCTTTTAGGAACAAGAGAACCTGAAATCTATGGAACTATTTCCATGGAAGATTATTTAGAGAAATTAAAAGCTGAATTTGTTTCTTACGAACTGAAATATTATCAATCTAATATTGAAGGAGAATTGATTAACAGGATTCAGGAAGATGATTTTGATGCTTTAGTAATCAACCCCGGAGCTTTTACGCATTATTCTTATGCTATTGCGGACTGTTTAAAAAATATTCAGAAGCCGAAAGTGGAAGTTCACATCAGTAATATTTACAAAAGAGAAGAGTTTCGTCAGAAATCTGTAACAGCAGCTTGTACGGATGCAGTTTTGTCAGGTTTTGGGATTGATGGATATCGATTGGCTGTTTTGAGTTTGAGCTTAAAGTAAAAACTTCCAAGGATTAGAAAAATCATGCAAATTTTTCATTAAAATAAAAAAAGCCTCATCAATCGATGAGGCTCTTCACTATTTCTAAATGGTCTGTTCCTGCAATTGATGGACCAGAAGCAATCAGCTTTTTGGCTTCGTCATTACCGCAGTATTGATCGAAGTTTTTGATATATTTTGCAGCAAGATCTTTTGCTTTTTCTTCCCATTCTGCAACATTGGTGTAGGTATCTCTTGGATCTAATATACCTTCAGAAACATTTGGCAGTGAAGTAGGAATTTCTAAATTCATTATAGGAATGATTGTTTTGTCAGCATTTTCAATTGATCCGTCGATAATAGAATCAATAATTGCTCTTGTATCTTTCAGAGAAATTCTTTTTCCTGTACCATTCCAGCCTGTGTTTACCAGATAGGCTTTTGCACCATGCTCTTTCATTTTTCCAATCAAAGTTTTAGAATACATTGTTGGGTGTAAAGTAAGGAATGCTTCACCAAATGCAGGAGAGAAAGAGGGTTCAGGTTCTGTAATTCCTCTTTCAGTTCCGGCTAATTTTGAAGTATAACCACATAGGAAATGATACTGAGCCTGGTTTTCATCTAAAATAGAAACCGGAGGCAAAACCCCGAAAGCATCAGCCGAAAGATAAACAATCTTGCTTGCATGACCTGCTTTAGAAGGCAAAACGATTTTATTAATATGATAAATCGGATAAGAAACTCTTGTATTTTCTGTGATAGACCCATCTGTGTAATCTGATACACCATTATTTACCACTACATTTTCCAGAAGTGCATCTCTCTTGATGGCTCTGAAAATATCCGGTTCTTTTTCTGCTGACAAATCGATTACTTTAGCATAACAACCGCCTTCATAGTTGAAAACTCCGTTGTGATCCCAACCATGCTCATCATCACCAATTAAATATCTTTTAGGATCTGCAGACAAAGTTGTTTTTCCTGTTCCCGAAAGTCCGAAGAATAACGCTACATCACCTTTTTCTCCTACGTTTGCAGAACAATGCATAGATGCCATACCTTTTAATGGAAGATAATAGTTCATCATGGCAAACATTCCTTTTTTCATTTCTCCGCCGTACCATGTTCCACCGATAATCTGTAATTTCTCAGTAAGATTAAACATAACGAAGTTCTCAGAATTCAATTCCTGCTCTTCCCAATTTGGGTTGGTAGTTTTTGAACCATTAATTACTGTGAAATCCGGCTCTCCGTAATTTTCTAGATCGAAATGAGAAGGGCGGATAAACATATTCGTTACGAAATGTGCCTGCCACGCCACTTCAACGATAAATCTCACTTTAAGTCTTGTATCATCATTAGTCCCGCAAAAAGTATCGACAACGTAGATTTTTTTTGCATCAGAAAGCTGCTTCAAAACTAAGTCTTTACAAGATTCGAAAATTTCGGGTGTTGTGGGTAAATTCACTTTACCATCCCAGAAAATAGTTTCTTTCGTAACATCATCCTCAACAATATACCTGTCTTTAGGCGAGCGACCGGTGAAAATTCCTGTTTTTACCGATACGGCTCCAGATTCTGTAAGCTCAGCTTTTTCAAAACCTTGATTTTCAGGCGAAATTTCCGCTTGATATAACTCTTCGTACGAAGGATTATAAGTTAATTCATACTCTCCTTTAATCCCTAATTTTTGTAAATCCTGGATGATTTTAGCGTTTTTCATTTTACTTATATTTTCTTTTTCTTTTTGTTTGTTTATCCTTAGCCATATTAACTAATTGTTAAACGTGGATAAATATAAACATATAAGCGAAAATGACAAATAAAAAATGAGATATTTAAAATTTTGATTATCAAGCAATTAAATCACTCCAATTGAAAACTGTTGAAAAACCTTTTCCCCAAAAATAGTGCTCAAAGCCTTCAAATTTTGCACTCATTACAAAATCTCCGCCCCAGGCTCCCAAACTTTTGACAAAAGTGGGGCAATCTGGGAAAAATTTAGACTTAACTGTCGGAATTTCAATAAAATCGGAAATCTTTTGCTCATGTAACATCATTAGTTTAGAAAAATTTTCCAATTCATCACATAACAAAATATTTTTTGTGAGATCAGAAAATTCATCAACCAGTTTTTGAGACTTTATTTTTGATCTGTAAAGATCAATTGCTTCACGGCTATCCTGCTTTTGATTAAGATGAATGAAAATGAATTCATCCTTATATTTTGGACTGAAATTTACTTTTTCAAAATGGATTTCAGGCTTGTTTTGATAAAGCACAGCAGATTTTGCTTTTGCAACTGCAATGTCATACCCGCTTCCTCCCAAACTTATTGAATTAAGATGAAAAGGATCAATATCTGACCATTCAGCAAGATTGTTCATCAAAGTAGAACTGCTGCCAAGACCGTAATCTGAAGGAAACTGAAGGTTTGTTTTTAAATAGTATGTGTGAGTGTTTTTAAATGTATTTTCAGAAAGATGCTGAACATTTTTTAGAACTTTTAAGATAAATTCTGCACTCGAATTGAGGTTGGTTTCTATGATCTGCCAATTCTTATAATCAATGACAGCTTTTAACCATAATTTATCTTGATGATAGGCTTCCCAAAAAATAACCGATTTTCCATCTGCTTTTTCCTCAAAAAAAAACTCTTGTCCTAGCTTTGTGGGTACAGCTAAAACAAGAGCTCCGTCTACAGCGAAATATTCTGAAGTAAGCATCAGCTTTCCCGGTGAATAGATCTCGCCCATTTTTATTTATTTTAAATTGCAGAAGCTGATGTAACTTCGCTGTCAATTTTCTTAATTAATCCTTGCAATGTTTTTCCGGGACCTACTTCTATAAAGTTGGTAGCTCCGTCTTTGATCATGTTTTGCACAGATTGCGTCCATTTCACAGGGCCTGTAAGCTGAGAAATTAGATTATTTTTAATCTGTTCAGGATCAGTCACAGCGGTTGTTGTAATATTCTGATAAACAGGTATCGTAGCTTTTCTGAATTTTGTATTTTCAATTGCTGCTGCTAATCTCTCCTGAGCCGGCTGCATTAATGGTGAATGAAAAGCGCCGTTTACCGGTAAAAGCAAGGCTCTTTTTGCTCCCGCTTCTTTCAGTTTTGCACATGCTTCTTCTACAGCCGCAGTTTCACCAGAAATCACCAATTGTCCCGGACAATTATAATTTGCAGGAACTACAATTC
Source organism: Chryseobacterium sp. AC405b (assembly GCF_979258685.1). NCBI lineage: Bacteria > Pseudomonadati > Bacteroidota > Flavobacteriia > Flavobacteriales > Weeksellaceae > Chryseobacterium > Chryseobacterium sp. AC405b. Next base: position 1,339,922 of record NZ_OZ409877.1, on the reverse strand, counting down.
CGTTGATTGTTGCGCAAATTTCTTCTACTTTGGCATCTTCCAATCCTAAGATTGCAGCCATAGAACTTGGGTTTGCGTCACAAGCTGCCTGCATTGCTTTTGCTCTTTCAGAAACCAATTTCAAACCATCATCAAAAGATAAAACTCCATTCGCTACTAAAGCTGAAAATTCCCCTAAAGAATGTCCGGCGACCATTTCTGCGCCAAGACCATTCACTGCTTTCAAAGCAGCAACCGAATGAATAAATATTGAAGGCTGGGTAACCTCAGTTTTTTTAAGATCTTCATCGGTACCATTAAACATAATGGAAACAATATCGAATCCTAAGATTTCATTGGCATATTCCATTAAGTCTTTGATGTCTTTACGGGAATCGTATAATTCTTTTCCCATACCCACAAACTGTGAACCCTGCCCAGGAAATACAAGTGCTTTCATTTATTGATTTAAAAAATTTGATACAAATATAAACTTTAAAAGTTGAATTACTTTCAGGTTTTACGGAGTTAATCTTACTACTCTTAAACCGGTATTGACGTAAGCGCCGTTTGTTTTAGACTTTACAAATTCGAATTTCGTAGCAAGCTGAGTCTGCACTTTATTCATTTGTTTAAAGATTTCTCCTTTTTTATTTTCTCTTGTCAACATGTCATTCATCACATCAAAACCAATAATGGCATATTTCCCCGGAGTTTTGCAGTATTTGGCTTTATAAGCTGCTAATATTTCTTTTTCAAAGCCTCCGTCGGTATTGATTGTTCTATCCATCAGATACACCAGACTTGCCTGGCTCAATTCATCTATTTTCTTTTCAAAACTTGGGACAGAATATAAACTGAATGCTTTCATGCCCTGAACTTCTTTTGATAATGCAATCATCCTGTTAGAAAATGCTTCTCCTACAGTATCATTATCACTTGCTAAAATGGCGATTACTGGTGCAGATTGCCCGGTCATCATATTCTGATCCAACTGAATGTCATTTGCTGAATTTACAATAGAGACATTGGTATTTTTAACAGACTTTTCCAGATTTGACTTGATGTAATTGGCATTTTCTTTTTTAGAATCTGCAACAATGAATATTTTTTGATCAGAATAAATTGTTTTTACTTCTTCAACGATCTTATCAGAATAGGTTTGATCGTTGGTTTCAACAATAATTAAGTTGCTGTAATTATATAATTCCGGAGAGTTGGCAAATGGTGCAACTACAGGAATTTTCTGAGTTTTTGTAAAATCTAAAAGATCTATCACATTCGATTTGAAAAACGGACCGATAATTAAATCTGTATTATTGGGGTTGATCTGGGTAAGAGAATTTTTAAAAGATGCCTCATTTCCGGAATCCACCACTTTAATATCAAGTTTTTGTCCTTTGACAGCATTCCTTTCAATTGCCAATTTAGCTCCGGTAAGGAAATCCACCGCCATTGAACGATACTGACTTTCATTGGTACTGTATCCGAATGGTAGCATCAAAACTACGCTCAGCGCATCATCATTTTTCTTTACATAAGCAGCATCCAGCTTTTTGATTTTTAAAATCATCCCGGCTTTCAAACCTTTTGATAAATCCGGGTTTAATGCAACCAGCTCGTCGATCGTAACACCAAATTTATTAACGATCGAAAAAACAGTATCTCCCTGCTCAACAGTGTAAGTTGCATATTCCTCCTGACCGGAAGAACTGTGCACACTGGTTGATCTCTCGTTTCCTGAATCTATTTTCGTTTTTGTATTGTTTGATGATACTCCTACAGGTGTTTCAACTGATTTTACCGTTGTCACTGCAGTCTGGTTACCACCATATTTTTTTATGCTGTCAAAAGGCAATGTAATTTCATCGCCAATCTTCATGTGAGAATCTAAATCCGGATTTAATTTTCTTAAATCTGTTTCAGAAATTCTATACTGTTTTGTAATACCGTAAATAGTCTGTTTTGGCTGAAGCAAAATTCTTCCTGTTTTTGGAGAAGGAGTTTGAGACACCGCTTTAGAGGCTGAAGTATTTCCACCTTTTACGTTGAGAATATCACCAATTGCAAGTTTTCCATCTTTGAATTTCGGGTTGAGCTTCAACAATTCATCTATCGTGATACCATATTTTTTTGAAATATTGTAAGGATTATCACCTTTTATAACCGTATGTGTTTTCTGTGCAGATACACTCAGAAACATGCATAAACCAGATAGTAAAAAAAACTTCTTAATCATTTTCAATATTTAATGTACAAAAATACTTCTTTAAAATTAAATCGCAACTATTATTAACTTTGATTGCTCTACCTCCATTTCTTCTAAAATTGTTTCCAGCCAAGAATATCCAAAATCTGCAAAAAAAACACTGAAATTAAAAATTCTTTCCTGCCATGTCTTTGCCGGATGAACATCTAAAAATAATGTTTCTAAACGTTCAAGCAACTCATTTTGTTTAATTTTCTCTGCATGAAGCAATCTTTTTTTCAGTCGTTTAAAAGATTTCAGCTGACGAACTTCTTCAGCTTTCACCATATTTCCAAAAGATTTTTCGGTAGTTTCTGCTAAAGATTTTAGCTCGGAAAAATTATTAAGAAGTAAATTTTCCTGTGCATCTAAAGATTCAAGAATAGAATGATTATCAAGAATTTTAGAATTAGAAATCTGAGTAAAATTCTGAAAAAAATCTTCTATTTTTAAACTCAACTTGTCAATTTTGTGTAAAGTTTTCTCTTTAATAAACAACATCGAATTTCTGGGAATCAAAATCGGAAAAGGAATATTGATTTTAGTAAAATAATCCTTCAATTCAAGCCAGTACATGATTTCCGCATTACCCCCAATATATGCCAAATTGGGTAAAACTTTTTCCTGATAAACGGGACGCATCAATGCATTCGGACTGAATCTTTCCGGGAAATTTTCAAGTTCCTCTAATATTTCTTCTTTTTTGAACTTTTTATTAGCGTCAACAATGATATAATTTTCGCCATCATAATCTATCCTGTCTCGGGTTTCCGAAAGATAAAATAAGTTTATTCCCCGAGGATTGACCTGAACTTTACTATATTTTTCCGTCAGAAAATCAACTTTTTCTTTTGAAGATTTATTTAAACTAAAATTAAGCAGCTCGTCTTTGAAAATCTCTTTAACCTGGCTTTTAAGCTCCTTAGAATCTCCGTCAAGAATTAATAATCCAAAATCTGAAAACAGTCTATTGACTAAAATTCTGATGGCTTCCGTTAAAGTATTTCCATCTTTATAAGCTTCTTTCAGCATTAAAATCAATTCAGTTCCGAAAATAGAATCTTTGAATTCTTTTTCAAATTCTGAAATGAAAAACATATCGTTTATTTTGATTCGACCGACAGCTCCTCCGGATTTTTCGTTGATTTCGTAATAATTATTTTCAGTTTTGAAATGATTAATCTCTGCAAAATCATGATCTTCTGAAGCCATCCAGTAAACCGGAACAAAATTAAATTCAGGAAATTTTTCTTTAAGATGGGTACAGGTTTTTATCGTTTGCAGAATTTTATATACAAAAAAAGCTGGTCCCGAGAAAAGATTCAATTGATGTCCTGTTGTGATCGTAAAAGTATTCGGAGATTTTAAACGATCAATATTCTCTTTCTGTTTTGAAGAAACCCGAAGTTTTGAAAGCTGATCTGTAAATGTCTTAGAAATAATTTCTCTCTGAACATTCTCGAATGACTCTTGTTTCAAATGAATCTGCTTGGCAAAGTTATCAAATGAAAAGGTAGAACTTTCGAATCCATCAATCTGATGATTTAAAAAATCTTTTATCAGCTGAGGAATACTTTCGATGTCGTGAAATGAAATTTTATTGACTGTTTTCAACTTGATTAAATTTAGTTGAACAAATACCAAACAATCCCTATATTCAATCTAAAATCATAGACCGGATAATGTGGAAATGCGTAGGCTTTATTGTGTGAAATCATGGTTCCGATCTGTTGTCCTTCAATAAAAAAGAACATTTTTTTGACCTTAAAATTAATGTAAAGATCAGCAATTGGCTCACCTCCTATTGAAAAAGAGTCGGCGCCGGGAAGAATATATTCGTTGAGAATCGGGAAATATTCTCTTGAAGCAAATTTTGAGAAGTAGTACACTTTTACACCCGCCTGGATTTCTGCCGCATTTTTGAACGCTTTGGATTGAAAGAAAAAATTAGCTCTTCCTATGAATGATGGCATTGGCAGAAGTTCTTTATTGGTTAAAGCACTTTGAAACTGTACTCTTGTATTCAAATGAAATTTTCTGTAGCTAAAAGTTGCTTCTCCCCCAATTTGAGAAATGTTGAGCGAATTCTGGCTTTGGCGAGATATCGCATCCGAACCGAAATAAGTATAATTGTCTATTCTGAAATAATTGGCAAATAATTCAGATTTAAACCATTTTAAATTAATACTTCCTCCAATTTCTGTGATTGCCTGATTTTTTGCATCTTGAAGATAATAATTAAATCTTCTGTACACAGAAGAGTTTGCCAAATAATTGAAAGACGGATAAACACTTTGAAAGTTGACTTTTGCATTGACAAAATAATCTTTTATGGGCTCAAACTTTACATTGTTTGTTGTTTTCAGATAATTTCCAAACTGACTTCCTTTAGAAAATTCTAAAAATGAATTTAGCTGAAATTTGTCAAATAATTTAACCTGTAAATTTCCGACAGCACCTAATCTGTTTTCTTTTAATTCAGCAGGAACATCTACGGTTGGTAAATTAATTTCGTTGAGACCAAATTTGAGCATTTGATATCGAACTCCGGCATCCAGTTTAATTTTTTCATTATCTAAAACCAAGCTGACTGTGTTGCTCAGATTATTGGAATATTTTTTGGTGGATGGCGAGAAATTAGTGACAATTTCTGAAGCTGTACTGTACCAGTAATTTTCTAAAGCGTCTTGAAAATAATAGTATTTATTACCTTGGTTAAATATTGTATGTCTGATTCTAAATGGAAATTTTTCAGAATTAAAAGGGGTAAACTGATGACTCAAATAATATCTTCTGTAAGAATATTGACTGCTGGATTCTGCCAAGTTAACCTGGGCATTTTGTTTATTGCTTTCGCTGTTCCCTGACTGGAAGAGGGCATCATCTACTATTCCGCCATTTTCTGCATTGTTAACATTTTGATGAAGATAATGAGCAAAAAGCTCATAGTTTCCACTTTTTGAAGTGTAATGACCAGAAAATAAGGTGTTGTTATTTGCAGCGAGAGAGTTTCTGTACATTCCTTCAGAACGGAGTCCGTTGTACTCAAGAGCAAAATTGAATCTCTTTCCAATGTTTTGTGTATATGTAGATTGAAGAGCTGCACCATTTCGCATGGCTGTATGATAAATAAAAGTTGCGGTGGGTGTTTTGACATCATAATATTTGACGTCATGAATTCCCATGATCACATACGATTTATTTGACGGCAGCAATGAAAGATTCTGTTCGGCATTTAATTCATACGACAAAGGATTGAATCCTGCACCAATATTAGCAAATTGCACACGACCAAAATTATCTCTGTTGTTATATTGCGAAAAGATATTTGTTTTATCAAAAGTCATTACCGTATCAAATACTTTCTTTTCTGAAAACTGTGTTTGATATTGATAATCCTGAATGGTCGGTTTAAATATTTTCAAAGAATCTTTTTGTCCGGAATCTATGACTAGGGTATCCTGAGATATAATTTTCGTAGAATCTGTTTTTTTTCCTCTTTGTGCAGAAATCACAATAGGTGTCATGAATAATATGAAAAGAAGATATTTCATTTGATAATTTGTAAACGCAAAAGTATGAAATTTGTAGCAATAAAAAATCCCCGCTTTTACAAGCGGGGATTTTTTTATAAAGTAAACTATTTGATTAGTTCAATGCTGGCCAGTTACCATTACTTTTTGTAAGAGTAGTAGTAGCAGTCTCACCATATGAAGTAGTCCATTTGAATGTTAATTTGTCTCCACTCACTACAACGTTAGAAATTGTAAATGTATCACCATATTGATTAGCCGTAGTAAAAGACAGCTTACCACATTGATCCTGAATTCTTACTCCAGTTGAAGTAGCAGCATATCCAGGAAATTTCGCAAAAGCTCCAAAGCTAGAATCAGAAATTTGATAAATACCAGCACCCACTTCCGTGAAAACTACATTACCCGTTAACGGACCTGGTACACTAGTAGAAGCCCCATCAGGAGTGAATGCATTTACAGTTGAGTATTGATATGTACCTGCTAAAGCTGATGGACAAGCAAAATTTACTGTAACCTCTTGGTTAAAAGTTGCGTTAGTCAAAGTAGAAGAAGTTGCAGTAAAGACAGCCCGCTTTTTTGCGACTGCTGCCGCTTTTGTGATATTGATTTTGAAATCACCTATGGCTGCTCCAGCTTTTAATACGTCAGAACCTTCTACAATTGTAAAATCAGTTCCTAATATAGCTGTAGATTTGGCTTGATTAAAAACCAATGATACATTGTGATCCCCACTTACAGCTTTCGTAACTCCATAAGTAACCATATAGTCACCATCTGGACCAGTTTGAGCAGTCTTATCAAAATGCAATAATGAATCACCTTCAAAATACATCTCCTCTTCATCTTTACAAGAATTAAAAACAAAAAGCAATGAAAGGATAGTGAATATATTTAATAATTTTTTCATTTTTTTAAAATTTTAGTTAATTAATATCCAGGATTCTGTTGTATTGTTGGATTACCATTAATTTCAGCAGAAGGAATAGGTAGTGTAAATCTGTAATCAGTTACCGGCAAAGTTAATGGAGTATTAGGATTGATATCATCTATTGCATTTCTATCAATACTAACACCAGCTTCAACACCTAATCTCTTAAGATCTAAATAACGGTGACCTTCAAAACTAAACTCTGATCTTCTTTCAGCTAAGATATCCTGTAATGCAGCTGCTTTTGATGTGTATACGGGAAGTACAGTCGCACCAAGATAATTTCTTGCGTCTCTTACATTCTTAACATAAGTTGCTGCCAATGTGTAACCAGCTGGGCTTTGAGCTTCACATTCAGCAAGAATTAAATACATTTCAGATATTCTGAAAACTTTAACATCATTTCTTAATGGTACACTTGTTTTACCAGGGTATTTATCAATGACATAAACATTCGGTTCCAGAAGAAGGGTCAATAAATGCGTATCTTCTTATATCACCAGGAACATTCAGCTTATTAAATAAATTTATACCTGCTGTCCACAATGGCGAGCCAGTTAAGCTTGTGTTGTTAGTGGTATATATACCAGCAATGTTACTACCTGTTCCACCTACGGGTCTGCTTAAAGAGAAAATAACTTCAGAATTCGGAACTACAACATCAGCCCAAATTCTTCTGTATGGATTTGTAGGTGCTAAAGAATAAAACTGGGTATTCCACGCAGGACTACCAGGCGCTCCCACAGGTAATGGTGTAGCAGGTGCTAATGTAATACCTGAAGTAGAAATTACGCTTTGAGCATATTGTTTAGCCAAAGTATAATTTTTTCTGTAAACATACATTCTAGCTCTAATCGCATTAATTACATTTTTATTAACAAAATAAGGAGCAACATGCGTAGAAGGAGGTGCTAAATTATTTTCTGCAAATAATAAATCAGATTCTACCAATGCCCAAATGTCAGCATTTTTACTTCTCGGTAATTGGTCTAAAATATTAGGAACTTCAGTAGTCAAAATTACTCCTAAAGCATTGTCATCAGCCATATTTGGAGAGAAAAACGACTCTAAATTTAAATAAGCCAATGCACGAATCACTCTGGCTTCTGCAAGAGAATTATTATATAAAGCCTGCTCACTAGCAGAAGGAACAATTGTAGAGGCTGCTTTTATTAATCTATTAGCACGGTTAATACTTGTATAATTTTGTTGCCAAATAGCACTGGCATATCCATTACCTGTAGTAGATATAAATCTGAACAAACCTTGATCCTGACCAGTATTAGAAGGTCCAATTTTTAACTCATCTGTAAAAACTGATGAAAACTTAATCTGATTAGAAACATCCATGCTTGTATAGACCGATCCTAAAAGGTACCTTTCTAAATCTGAAGTTGTTTTAAATACCGCTTGATCGTTAAGCTCACCTTCCTGTACAATTTCTATAGCATCATTACATGATACAAAAACTGTAAAAGCAAAACAAACTGGTAATATTTTATAAAATATCTTTTTCATTGTAATTATAATTTACTGTTATTAAAAGTCAATATTAGCACCAAGTGAAACCATTTTCATATTTGGATATACCGACGTTGAACTAAGAAAAGTAGGTTCAGGATCAAACCCTTTCCATTTTGTGAATGTAAGCATATTTTCAGCTTGTAAAAATACTCTTACACTTCTTATTCCTGAATTGTTAAACATATCACTAGGAACTTTGTATCCTAATACAACATTTTTCAGTCTAATAAAAGATGCATCTTTTAAGAACCTATCAGAGTTACCAACAAAAGCGAAGTTAGATGCATTTAATGATGGTACATTTGTATTGGTATTTGTAGGTGTCCAAGCATTTAATAAGTCGTTTGAAACATTATAGCCATTTACTGTGGTTGCATCGTAAGCATAATCTAACTGATTGTCATACTTGTAGGCTCCTTGTTGGTAAGAGAAATGTACATTTAAGGTAAACCCTTTATAAGCTGAATTTAAACCAAACCCACCATTCCATTTAGGTAAGTAATTTTTACCTGTAGCTCTAGAATCTCTGTTAATATCAGGTGTTTCTGTTACATTACCATTAACATCTAAAAACAGCAAATTACCATTACTTTGATTAACACCCACATAAGGTATCATGTACCATTCAGTCAATTGACCGCCTACAACGTTTCGTGTAGTACCTGTTTCCTGATTTTGTACTAAAGCTGTTAATTTAGTCTTATTATAAGCACTATTAGCATATACACTTAGTTCAAAATCAGAGTTTCTAATAATATTGTATTTTAAGCTTGCTTCAAAACCTTGATTCTGCAATCCTCCATTATTCCCGTTGATTCCGTAAAGACTTGTAATTGCAGAAATGTTGATAGGATTAAAGAGTTTGTCCGTAGATTTCCTGTAAAAATCTACACTACCTTCTAATTTTTTATTCATAAACATGAAGTCTAAACCAACGTTAAACTGTGAAACTTCTTCCCACTGAATATTTGGATTAGCTATAGTTCCTGTATAATAAGAAGCATTATTGTTGTTATAACCCAATCCTACAGTATTTGTATCTCTCACTAAATTAGTTCCCACAAGTAAAGGATTTACTCCATAAGCTGCTGAGATTACATTCGCATTACCATTTGTTCCGTAAGAGGCTCTCAATTTCAACATATCAATGTTTGAACCCTCCATAAAGTTCTCCTTATCAATATTCCATCTACCTGCAACAGACCAAAAAGTTGCCCACTTGTTATCACCAATAAATCTATAGCTACCATCTCTTCTTACTACTCCGGAGATACCATATTTATCAGCATAATCATAATCTAATGTACCGAAGTAAGCGAGTGAACCTGCAGTTACTTTAGTGGTCGAATTAGACGGTCTGTACAGGTTCGGAGTAGCAGTATTAAATGGTATCCAACCAGTACCTGCGCCAAATGACCAGTTTAATGGATTTAAACCATTTTGACGTTGTGTTGTTCCTTCATAATGAACTTTCATGTAGTCTAAATATGCTCCAACATCAATTGTATGTTCCCCGAAAGTTTTTTTGTAGTTCAAGTTGGTAATGGTATTGAATGTCATGTCAACATTCTTTGCATTATCTTCAACCCCTCCGAACTCTGCCCCTTCACCTGCAGCAACAACATAAGCCAAGAAAGAATATGGTGCTCTTGCAAAAATTCTTTGACTATACTTGTAATCAAGACCAGTTCTATTTGTAACCGTTAAGTCATCTGTAATTTTATATGAACCTGAAATATTACCGATAATACTGGTTTCAGTTAACCTATTTGGCAAATTTCCTCTTAAAATGTCTTCTAATACATAAATGTTTTTACCATTAGAAAAATCAGAACCAATTCCTTGAAATAAATCATAGCCATTTTTATATAATCCTGCCTGAAGATTTGGAAGACCTACGATAGAAGCCAATAGAGGATTTTGGATTACATTTGAAACAATATCATCTCTGGTTTCTTCTTCTAATTGATTTCTTTTAGAATATCCCACTCCAATATTTGCAGAATAATTAAATTTATTATTCTTAGATTTACCCATAAAATTATTCCTGAAAGTAAACCTTTGGAAATCTGTAGTTGGCACAATACCATCCTGCTGCATGTAACTAAGAGAAGAATAATTGCTGATATTTTCTCCTCCAGCCGCTAACTGAACATCATGACTTTGTGTTAAACCAGTTCTAAAGAATTCTTTTCTCCAATTTGTATCAATACCAAATGCAGCAATTTGAGCATCAGTCATTGTAGCACCCGCTCCATTATTTGCCCGTTTCTGAATAGTAAGAATCTCTTTAGCATTTGACATATTGTAATCAGTTTCAGGCAAGAAACTTGTACCTATGCTTGTGTTATAAGAAAGATCAAATCGGCTTCCGTACTTTCCTCTTTTGGTATTGATGATAATAACTCCATTAGCACCCCTATTTCCATATATAGCAGTAGCAGCAGCATCTTTCAAAACTGAAGAACTTTCAATATCATTAGGATTCAGGTTACGAAATTGCGTTGCATTAGAAATCATACCATCTATAACATACAAAGGATCTGACTGTGAAGTTATAGAACTTACCCCTCTAATGATGATATCAATCTTTGCTGAACCTGGTGAACCTGATGTTGAGCTTACACTCAAACCTGCAACCTCACCTTGTAGAGATTGTAAAAACGAAACATTTGGTCTGTTTTCCAAACGTTCACCCGAGATTGTAACTGATGCCGTAGCATTTTTAGGTTTTGTTTGTGTTTTACTATATCCAAGAACAACAACCTCTTCGATTTTTGTTTCCCCGCTAGGAATACTATCATTCTTTGTTGTCTGTGCGAAAGCAGCTTGTCCCATGAAAAACAATGCTCCTGCACTTAATACACTTAGTTTAACATTCATATTAACAAATTTTAATATTTTTAATGAGCAAATATGTTAATTATTTTTAACATATACAAATTTTATTTTCTTTTTTTTACGTTTTATAGCAACTGTGATTCATAACCTCTAACAAATAGTATTTTATTTTAAATTATATTTAAACTATTATCAATTATTTTAGGTATTGCTAATATCTACTTTCTATAATATAATAAATACCTTAAGATAACTCTTAAGGTATTTATTATATTATGATTTTTTGTTATATACAAATATTAAAGTTTAATAAACTTAAAACTTTGTTCTCTATTCTGTTGATCTTTGTATACAACTATATAATTACCTTTCAATAAATCTTGTAAAGAAATTTTACCATTGCGTATTGTTTCTTTTTTAACAAGTTTGCCAGATATGTCTAATATCACGACAGTAGCTTCTATATTATTATTATTTTTAAAGTTTAACCAATCTTGAGTTGGATTTGGATAAATCTCAATTTTATCACCCTTTAAAATATTATCATTAGTACCTAAGGTAGCAATATTACCGCCAGTTGCAATCAGCGTATAATTCTGAATACCTCCTTGTAAAGTACCTTTGTGTGTAACCGATATTGTATAATTACCTGCTGGCAAAGGAATATCAACTCTTTCAAAATTATCAATATTATTGGTAGAATTGTTTGTAGTGACCATCTAAAACCTGTGTCATACCTTGCATTTTCCAAGGATAGTAGATGATTCCTGAAGAAGAGGTTAATTTAATATCTAAATCATTTACAAGATATGTAGTACTGGGATCAACTGTTCCAGTATTTTCTATTGAATATTGAGGGTCAGTCCAGGAAATTGATACTTTCAGTGGCTGTGTACCATTTGTTGAAATTGTTTTTGTAAATGTAGTACCATTAGAAAGTACCCTCTCTTCAATAATACTTCTGTTAGAACTTAAATTTTTATCTCTGATAGTTTTAGCGGCATTTTCAGCATTGATTAATCCCCATCCAAACTCGTAGTCTGGTCCATTATAAGAACCTGCTTCATCTGCTGTATGCATAATTAAACCTTTAACTGTAGCTGCTCTCATAAAATTTGAATAGAGCTGATTATAATACTGCTGTAATAATAAGACAACTCCTGTCACCCCTGGAGCTGCCATAGATGTGCCGGACATAAAGCCTGTACTATTATTTGATGTAGAGGTTGTTGAAAAAACATTAACACCCTTCATTGAAATTTCTGGTTTTATTCTACCATCATCAGTTGGTCCATAGCTACTAAAATTAGACATTAGAACACTTCCGGGACCTGTATAAGTCTCCACGTTTCCGACAGCAGCAACAGTCAATACATTTTTAGCAGTAGCTTCACCACCAATCATATCATATCCAAACTTAGTTGATAATTGAGTCAAATAAGGAACTGTCGTATCATTTCGGCTATTTCCAGCTGCAAAAACAGGTAAATAAAAGGGATTATTAAAACAGATATTATCTACTTCTTTAGAATCTGAGATATAAGCTCCTAATAGCCATAACTGATTATTATTATCTAAATTCGGACCATATGAATGATTTGAAACTAACAACCCGGTAGATGCTTCACTTAACATTTCAGCCAAATCGTTTGTCCAATTATAAGAAGATAGTGATGCATTAAAAGCTAATCCCCTAACTAATGAATTGACTCCTTGGGCAGCAATTGTACCACCAACGTGAGTCCCATGATTAGATAATGGCGCACCATCGAATGAAATAACTTTTGAAACACCACCAACCATGAACTCTTGGTGAGTACTTCTTACACTTCCTCCGTCCCAGATACCTGCAGTCATATTCTGACCCTGAATATTTAATCCCATAATACCACCACTATATAACCCTGCTGCTCTAGCAGTGATTGCAGCCCCTTCATTATATGTTTTTACATAAAGTGGTTCACCATTGGGTAAAATATCAATCAGTTCTTTAATACCAGCATCCCCAAATTTTATGATTTTATTCGTAGCAGGGTTTTGGCTTAAGTAATTTGCAATTTTAATGCCTCTCTCATTTTCTTGGTGTTTGAGCTTTTGCATCAGTAAAGTATTTGATTCTTTATTTGATTCAGCCCCTATTTTTTTTCTTTCTTCAATTGTTTGTGAAAAGAATAATGTTGGTAAAAACATTATCAGAAAATATTTATTTTTCATTTTATTTTATTGTTTCTATTAAAAATTACTGTTGTTAATTTACAAAATAACTTATTTAATTGTAAAATATCTGTAAAATTGTTAAAAAAAAATCACATATACAAATATATCATACCATATACATAAATATTATAGATAAATATTAATTATCGTGTATCGTAGATTGTTAAACTGCCAATTATTTTCTACTTAATTTTCAATGCAATCGACTTGACAACTTTACATACGAAATTATTATAATTTTGGATGTCAATATAAATATTCTCGCTAGGGTTATTTTTGTGGAGAATAATCATCTGCGCCGGCATATCACTCTCAAATTCCATACTGGGACTTGTGGTAGGATCCTATCATTTAAGTCAGGGGTTTCATTCTCTGGACAAGAACATACGATGGATAACTGCTTCTTCCAGAGTTACATCCAGTTGATCAACATTTGCTTCCAAGAATAGTTGGAAAGGGGTCTTTTTCGTAAATCCAATCGCATTCTTAGACACTATTTGCTTTTATTTATAATGATAAAAACCTCTAAAAAGAGGCTTAATATATTACTGCTTATCAGTACAATATTATTTTTAGCAACAGCTCAGGATATTAGCTTGGTTGATAACCGTGAAAATAGCAATCGCTGTCTATAATCTGATGATCTTGATCAAAATCAATATTCAACTGTGTTTTGGAAGCATTGACAAAAGATATTTTAATACTCCCATCTATACCATATAGATCATTATCTGTATAAGACATTATGTATTTATTGGTAGTTTCCTGAAAATTGATTCCTCTAATTTTAGCAGCATTATTTGGTAAATTTGTATTATTAATAATATGTTTCCGTTGTTGTCTAATGTCTTAATTCCCCTGCCAAATAGTCTCTATTATACTCTAATTCATCACTGTATACATTAGTCATCTTTGTAAAGGTTATATAAATAATTTTATTATTCCATGTTCCCTTCCATATTCCTTCATATGCAGTAAATTCATTATTAGTGTCCTTTTCATAGGAATTTTCAGGAATTTCTATAAAGTTTCTTAAAGGATAAGTTTGTGCTTTACAGCTTATTGAAATAATTATAAGTAGTAATAAAAAAGTATTTTTCATAATGGTATTTTTTAAATTAAGGACAAGGTGTTTCTTTTACAGAATTGGGTGAAGCGGGATCATATTCTATTTTACTTTAGAAGTAGGTGTTACCCTGTATACATCCAATCCGGGTTTGTTGATTTTTTCTTTCATAAATTTAGTGAAAATCTTCTCTATACCTGCCTGTGTCACATTTTCATTTTTATCATAAAATCTTTGAAAATTTTTTTCGTAATCTGCTTGAAGGATTTCCCATTGATCATAATTAATAGACCCGGGATAGTTTGTACCGCTATACATCAACATATAATTTCCTCCAGATGTAGTAACCAGAGAATAGGCGTTCGCATACGTTCCGGTATACTGCATAGATTCACGGATAAGTATGTTAACAAAAGTCTGTATATCGGTAGGAGAAGGTACTTTTACAGGAGTTCCGACATTGCAGCTTTCGTTATTGTGGGTATGCATAAGTCCACCCATACCTTCTTCAAAACTTGGCAAATCTCCATCTGTAGAGCAAGCGGAAATATCTACATCTACAAAGGCAGGAGGAGTATTAGTGCCTACAGTAGGATAACGCATATAAGCAGCCAGTTCACGATTGAGATCAAAAACATTTTCACTTGAAGGACTTGTTTTTGTCAGTTTATCATACTTTTCTGTAAATTTAGTATTGGTAAACCATTCTTTTATTTTAGCACAAGGGTTATTTCTCACAGGCAAATTGGGTGTGTGGGTATTCCGACAGGACATCCGTTCTCATCCGTCAATCCTGCATGCAGAGAGGTAGAAGGTGTAATTTCACATGGCGGATCCGTAGGATAAGGGTTCGGGTGAGGGGTGCCGTCGCATCCACCACCTCCTCCCGGGTTTTCTGTCGGAGTTCCGGGTGACGGCAGAGGATAAATGTAACTTTATAAAGGATCATCAGGACCTGTGCATACCATGGCAACAATCATGTATTGTCTGGGCGGAGAGCCTCCCTCGGCACTCCAGTTGCAGCCTCCCCAAGAACCTACGTTACCCGCATGATGATCGCCTGTATAGCAGGAAATAAAGACATTAACATCCTGAAAACCGCATGATTGCTTAGCCAAAGGGTTACTGAATGTTCCTTTTGCCAGTTCGGCGATGTTTACTTTCCCTGTTCTGTCTACATAGTTTCCCGCAAGGATCATCTGTTTTTCCTGCTCTGTAAACTGATAAGAAACCAAAAACTTTTATAGCTTCCGTTTGGCAGCGGAGAAAGCAAAAGGTTTTCTATGGGTGCATCCGCAGGAGCATTTTCTCTGATGATATTAAATGTATAGGTATGATAATCCGGTCCGTTTTCTATGTAGATCACATCATCGGTATTTATAGAAACTCCGTTTCCGTAATTGACAATTTTCCCTTGTGCATTGTGTTTCGTAAAATCTTTGATCCCAACCTCTGCTTTCTTGAGCTCAGGAAGAAGTTTTGCTTTGTGTTTAGATTCATTAATAGAAATTCTTTTGGAAGTGAGCTGAAATGCGCTCGTGTTGTGGTAGGTTTCTTTCTCGGAGAGAATATCCTGTCGACAGTATTGGGAAGATAGTGCGACGACTATCATGAGGCAGAGCCTGAGAAATAGATTTTTTTTCATAACATTTTGTTTTAAGAAGTTAAATATATAAAATAATTCTGCAACAAATATCATAAAAGAATGAATAAATTTTATACAAGTTTGGTTGTAAAATACCTGAACCTTAGTTGTTTTTTTCAATTTTTAAGTACTCTAGCATAAAATTTACAAGATGACTTTGGGAACCAAACTCAACAAGCTTAGAACAGGGCGCAATCTCACTCAGGTGCAGATTGCAGAAAAACTGCATATCTCACAAAATGCGTACAACAAATGGGAAAGCGACAGGGCAAAACCCGCCATGGAAAACCTGATGAAGATCGCAGATTTTTATGAAACGGATGTGTATGACTTATTGGATGAGACACCAATTGTACAAAACAACACCGATAGAGCTGTTGGAAATATTCATAATAACAATACTGTTACAATTAATAATTCTTTTTCAGAAGAACTGATCGAAAGCATTATTAAAAATCAGCAGGATATTACCAATCTGGTAGAGTCTCAAGTAAGCTGATCGAGAACCTGCTGAAAAAGTAAGACAAATAAAAGAATAAACAGTTCTACCTATTTCTATTAAGTAAAATATTGTCTACTGTCACATTATTATAACCTCCATTGAATGTAAAGTTTGTCATTCCGTAGGAATCTCAGCAATGTTTTGAAGAATAAAATTTAGATTCCTACGGAATTACAAAAATGATCTTTAATTTTAAACCTTGCTTAAAGCAAAAACTGCCCGTATCAGATGATACGGGCAGTTTATATATAACTATTGAATTACTTCAATTTTTTCTTCACAGATACTTCTTCGTACACTTCAAGAATATCGTTCTGTTCGATATCGTTGTAGCCTTTCAGGTTTAATCCGCATTCGTAGCCTTTTGTAACTTCTCTTACATCGTCTTTGAAACGTTTTAAACTTTCCAGCTCACCATCGAATTTCACAATACCGTCTCTCAGCAATCTAACTTTAGACTGTCTCGTTACTTTTCCGGTAAGAACCATACAACCTGCAATAGTACCGATTTTAGAAATCTTGAAGACTTCACGGATCTCTACATTACCGATGACCTGCTCCTGAATCTCCGGAGAAAGCATTCCCTCCATCGCTTCTTTTACCTCATCAATTGCTTTATAGATTACAGAATATGTT
Source organism: Chryseobacterium sp. AC405b (assembly GCF_979258685.1). Classification (NCBI taxonomy): domain Bacteria; kingdom Pseudomonadati; phylum Bacteroidota; class Flavobacteriia; order Flavobacteriales; family Weeksellaceae; genus Chryseobacterium; species Chryseobacterium sp. AC405b. The sequence continues at coordinate 1,322,800 of NZ_OZ409877.1, read as the reverse complement.
CTGATTTCAATTTCTTCACGGTCTGCCAAATCTTTTGCATTAGCACCGGCTCTTACATTAAATCCGATGATAATTGCATCTGAAGCTGCTGCCAAGTTGATATCAGATTCAGTGATCTGTCCTACCCCTGAGTGAAGAATGTTGACACTGATCTCTTCTGTTGATAATCTCTGTAACTGGTCTGAAAGAGCTTCTACTGAACCATCCACGTCGCCTTTCAAGATAATATTCAATTCCTTGAATTCTCCTAAAGCAATACGTCTACCCAATTCTTCAAGCGTCGTATGTTTTTTGGTTCTGATAGAAAGTTCTCTCTGTAACTGCTCTCTCTTGTTAGCGATCGCTTTACCTTCACTTTCGTCTGCATACACTCTGAACTTGTCACCAGCTGTTGGCGCTCCGTCTAATCCTAAGATTGTTGCCGGAATAGAAGGTCCTGCTTCTTCAAGATTTTTTCCTCTCTCATCAAGCAAAGCTTTTACTTTACCATGGTTTTTACCTGCTACTACATAATCTCCAACTTTTAAAGTTCCGCTTTGTACCAACATGGTTGCTACATAACCTCTACCTTTATCTAGTGAAGCTTCAATGACAACACCTTGCGCAGCACGTTCAGGATTTGCTTTTAATTCAAGCATTTCTGCCTGCAGCAATACTTTCTCCAATAAGGTATCCATATTGTTACCCATTTTAGCAGAAATCTCCTGCGCCTGTACGTTTCCACCCCATTCTTCAACTAAAATATTCATTCCTGAAAGCTGTTGACGGATGTTATCCGGGTTTGCATTTGGCTTATCTACCTTGTTGATCGCAATAATCATTGGTACACCCGCAGCCTGTGCATGAGAAATAGCTTCTTTTGTTTGAGGCATTACATCATCATCCGCAGCAATTACAATAATAGCAATATCAGTGATTTGTGCACCTCTTGCTCTCATAGCGGTAAAGGCTTCGTGACCCGGTGTATCTAAGAATGTAATTCTTTGTCCGTTTTCCAACTGTACATTATAAGCACCGATATGCTGAGTAATTCCTCCGGATTCACCTGCGATAACGTTGGTCTTTCTTACGTAATCCAATAATGAAGTTTTACCGTGATCAACATGTCCCATTACTGTAACAACAGGCGCTCTTGAAACAAGGCTTTCTTCAGTATCGATATCTTCTTCAGAATCTGTATCTTCAAGATCAGCATCCGAGAATTCAATTTTAAATCCGAATTCGTCAGCTACCAATAATAAGGTATCAGCTTCTAATCTTTGGTTCATGGTAACCATTACCCCAAGAGAGAAACAAGCAGAAATCACTTCAGTTGCACTTACATCCATCAAACTTGCCAATTCTCCGACAGTGATAAATTCTGTAACTTTTAATGAAGTATCTCTTGCATCTGCTTCCTGCTGACGCTCATCTTGCTCTCTACGGTAAGATCTTTTATCTTTTCTGTGTTTAGCAGATTTAGATTTACCTCCTTTATTGGTTAGTTTTTCAAGAGTTTCCTTGATCTGGTTTTTAACCTGCTCATCTGTTAATTCAACAGGCATGGTTCTTTGCCCCGGTCTGGTGTTATTTCCAAAACGGTTTCCACCAGCTTGACCTTGACCAGCCGGACGATTTTGTCCACCTTGTCCCGGAGGTCTGTTTCCTTGAGGCTCCGCCCGGACGGTTTTGACCGCCTTGTCCCGGAGGTCTGTTTCCTTGACGGACCACCTTGCCCCGGAGGACGGTTTCCACCTGGACCATTTTGACCTTGAGGACGGTTTTGTCCTCCTTGATTATTTCCACCTTGTTGGTTTGGACCAGTATTCTGGTTTGGACCACCCGGTTTTTCGATTCTTTTTCTTTTCTTTCTTGGCTCCGGAATTTGGCTTCGGCGCAAACTGCGTTAAGTCAATCTTTTCGCCAACAATTTTTGGCCCATCCAATTTTTGATAAACCGTTTCGATTTTCTGAGATTCCTGAGGCTCTTCAGCTACAGGTGCTGGTTTTTTTTCTTCCACTTTCTCAATAGGTTTTTCAACCGGTTTTGGTGTTTCTTTTACCGGCTCCACAGGTTTTACCACTGCTTTTACCTCTTCCACTTTTGGTTTATCTTTTTTTGCAGGTCTGTTTCTATTTCCCTCAATCTGAGACAAATCGATTTTGTCCAACACTTTAAATTCCTGCTTTTCAGGTGTTGGTTTAGTTTCAGAAACCACTTTTGGTTCTTCTTTCGCCGGTTCTTTCACTTCTTCAACCGCCTCCTTTTTCTCCTCAACAGGAGCAGGAGTTGGAGCAGGAATTTCTTCCACAGCTTCAGGTTTTTTAGGTTCCAAATCAATTTTACCTAAAATTCTGGTTTCTGGTTTATTAGCTTTAGCTCTTATTACTTCAGGTGTTTTCTTTTCTTCGATTTCCAGTTTTTCTTCCGGAACTTTAGATATAACCACCTCATGGGAAGCTTTACGCTGTTCGCCGTCTTTGGCAAACTCAGCTTCCAATGCAGAATATGCCGCTTCTTCTAATTGAGCGTTAGGATTGTTTTCAACCACGATATCTTTAGACTGTAAAAATTCTACCAGTCTCGACATCGATATATTGAATTCCTTAACCGCTTTATTTAATCTTATTTTTGGCATCTATATTATTTACTGTTTTTTTAATTCTTAAAATTAAAGTATTCTTTTACTATTTTAAAATTTAATCTAAATTTTAATCTTCAAATTCTGCTTTCAGAATACTTTTTACGTCATTGATTGTTTCCTCTTCCAGGTCAACCATTTTTAACAGACTTTCTGTATCCTTATCCAGAACTGATTTTGCAGTCGTAAGACCTACTTTCTTAAACTCATCCAAAATCCACTGCTCGATATCGTCATTGAATTCTCTCAAATCAACGTCATCATCTTCGCTGGCTTCTCTGTATACGTCAATTTCGTAACCTGTTAACCATGAAGCCAATCTGATGTTTTGACCTTGCTTCCCGATCACTTTAGAAATCTCTTCAACTGGAGTATAAACCATTGCATAGTTTGTATCCTCATTGATGTCAATTTTATTGATGGTAACATTTCCTAAAGCTCTCTTTACCAATATTTCAGGGTTGTTTGACCACTGAATTACATCTATATTTTCGTTTCTTAGTTCTCTTACCACACCATGGATTCTTGATCCTTTCACTCCCACACAAGCTCCTACCGGATCTATTCTGTCATCATACGCATCAACAGCGATTTTTGCTTTTTCTCCCGGAATTCTTACTGCTTTTTTAAGAATAATCGTTCCGTCCTGAATTTCAGGAATTTCTAATTCCAATAATTTCTCCAGGAATTTCGGAGCTGTTCTTGAAATGATAATTTGTGGTTTAGAACCTTTAAAATCAACAGATTCTACAATAGCTCTGATGTTTTCGCCTTTTTTGAAGAAATCAGAAGAAATTTGATTTTCTTTTGGCAGGATAAATTCATTATCCTCATCATCCAACAAGATCACATGCTTGTGACGGATGTGGTGAATTTCTCCTGTTACAATTTCTCCGATTTTATCTTTAAACTGCTCATAAAGCATCGCATTGTTATGTTCCTGCAATTTCGTAGCCAAAATTTGCTTCAGGGTAAGGATGTTTCTTCTTCCCAACTGAGCCACCGGAATTTCCATTGTAAAATCTTCACCTACTTCAAAAGTCGGGTCAATTTTCTTCGCTTCAGTGATTTCGATTTCCAAATCATCATCTTCAGACATCTCGTCTTCAACAATGGTTTTATTTAAAAATATCTGAAAGTCACCCTTATCAGGGTTTACAATGACATCAAAATGATCATCAGAGTCGAATCTTTTTCTTAAAAGAGTTTTCAGAGAATCCTCAATTATTGCCATAAGATCAATCTTACTGATGCCTTTTTCGTCTTTAAAATCACCAAAGGATTCAATCAACGCTATATTATCCATTTATCTTTTTTTCTTTAATTAAAATTTAACTACTACCAATGCTTTCTTGATCTCAGAGTACAAAATATCTTTTTCCTCTTCCACATCAACTTTACCTTTACCGATATCTTTCGGTTTACGGTAACGAAGAATCAGTGTGATTTTTTCATCATCTACATTTGCCAATTCTCCTTCTATTGTTGAAGAATCTTGCAGCATTACTTCTATTTCTCTTCCTAAGTTTTTATTAAACTGTCTTGGCATCGTCAAAGGTTCGCTCAGTCCTGCCGACATTACCTGAAGGCTGAAATCATGCTCATCACGATCTGCATTGAATTCTATTGCTCGGCTTGCATCCAGACAATCCTGCAAAGTCACCCCATTATCACCATCCAAAATTACAGTCACATCGTCTGCTGCAGAAATCTTTAAATCAATAAGAAATAAATCCTCTCTCGTCTCAAGGAAAGTATTTAATAATGTTTCAATATTTTTTCTAAACTCCATATATTTATTATCATGGTCTATCTGTACGAAAAAAGGCTTTCTTGCGAAGCCTTCTCATTTTTCCGTAAATCTTATGCAAATATAATACATTTTTATAAAATAAACAAATACTGTTCATAATCAATTGAATAAGAATTTAAAACTCAATCCGTTAAAATTAATTAAATTTTATGATTATTTAATTTCTAAACCAAAATTATATATAAATATCAATCATTACAGACAACTTATTACTAATTTAAAGAACCATGAAACAATTTTTAGTATTTTTGTCAAGAATTTTTTAAAAACATATATTTTGAATATTACGATAGTAGGAACAGGCTATGTAGGATTGGTGACGGGCACTACCCTTGCAGAACTTGGAAACTCTGTATATTGTGTTGATATTGATGAAAAAAAAGTAACGGACATGAAAAACGGGATTGTGCCTATTTATGAGCCCAATCTTGAAGAAATGTTCCTCAGAAATATACAGGCAGAAAGACTTTTTTTTACAACCAATTTAAAAGAAGCTTTAGATAAAAGCGAAGTCATTTATCTTGCCTTACCTACACCTCCTGGTGAAGATGGCTCTGCGGATCTTTCTTACGTGTTACAAGTTGCCAATGATATTGGTGAAATGATAACTGAATATAAAGTGGTGGTTAATAAAAGTACAGTACCCGTAGGAACCGCCGACAGAGTAACAGAAGTTATTGCTTCGAAAACTCAAATCCCGTTTGATGTAGTTTCAAATCCTGAATTTTTGCGTGAAGGCTTTGCTGTTGAAGATTCTTTGAATCCTGCGAGAGTAGTAGTAGGATCAAGCTCTGAGAAAGCAAAAGATATTATGACTCAGATCTATCAGCCATTTACCAATACCGGAATTCCTATTATATTTATGGATGAGAAATCATCTGAATTGACGAAATATGCCTCCAACTCATTCTTGGCTGTGAAAATCACTTTTATGAATGAAATTGCCAACTATTGCGAAAAAGTGGGTGCCGACGTTGATAAAGTGAGACTTGGAATGGGGAGCGATGACAGAATCGGTCATAGATTTTTGTTTCCAGGGATCGGATATGGCGGAAGCTGTTTTCCGAAAGATGTAAAAGCATTAATCAGATCCGGAAAGGATGAAGATTTTAATTTTCAGATTCTGGAAGCAACAGAGAACGTTAATATTTCTCAAAAGGTTATCTTGGTGTCTGAAATCGAAAAATACTTCGGAGGAAATATTAAAGGTAAGAAGATTGCTGTTTGGGGACTCGCCTTTAAAGCAAATACTGATGACATCAGAGAAGCATCTTCTCTAGATAATATAAATTTATTGTTACAAAAAGGAGCGAAGGTTACTGCTTATGATGCAATAGCAGAAAAAAATGTTCAGAAAATTTTGGGCGACAGTATTGAATATGCCAAAACAATGTACGAAGCATTGGAAAACGCTGACGCATTGTTTATCGCTACAGAATGGCCGGAATTTAAAAATCCTAACTTTAAAATGATGGCCGAAAAAATGAATAATAAAGTTATTTTTGACGGAAGAAACTTATATCCGCTTGAAACTCCTGAGCAAAATGGATTTTTTTATAAAAGTATCGGAAGAAAAACAGTTGGCAAGTAGCAGATCGCTTCAATTAAAATTTAATTAAAGTCATTCATTTGGCAAAATATATACAATGAAAAATATCATCATCACAGGCGGAGCAGGTTTTATCGGTTCTCACGTTGTAAGAGAATTTGTTAAAAACAATCCGGATTCTAAGATTATTAATCTTGACGCTTTAACGTACGCCGGAAATCTTGAAAATTTAAAAGACATTGAAAACGAGCCCAATTACGTTTTCGAAAAAGCTGACATCACAAAACCGGAAGAGCTAAGAAAGGTTTTTGAAAAATACAATCCTGATGCAGTGGTACATTTAGCAGCAGAAAGTCATGTTGACAGAAGTATTACAGATCCGAACGCATTCATCAACACGAATGTCAACGGAACTGCTAATCTTCTTAATCTGTGTATCGAATTTTGGACATTAAACCCAGATCATACCCACGGAAGATTTCCTAATGAGCCAAGAAAAAACTTGTTTTATCACGTTTCAACAGATGAAGTATACGGAAGTTTAGGTGAAACAGGATTTTTCTTAGAAACCACACCTTACGACCCGCAATCACCATATTCTGCAAGTAAAGCTGCTTCTGATCATTTGGTAAGAGCATATGGAAATACTTACGGAATGCCATTTATTTTGTCAAACTGTTCAAATAACTATGGTCCAAATCACTTCCCGGAAAAGTTGATTCCGCTTTGTATTTCGAATATTATCAATGAAAAACCTTTGCCAATATACGGTGACGGAAAATATACGAGAGATTGGTTATTTGTAATAGATCACGCTAAAGCAATTTATCAGATTTTTAACGAATCAAAAACAGGAGAGACCTATAATATCGGAGGTTTTAATGAATGGCAGAATATTGATCTGGTAAAAGAACTTATCAAACAAATGGATGAAAAGCTTGGAAATCCTGCAGGACATTCAGAGAAATTAATCACTTATGTGAAAGACAGACCTGGTCACGACAAACGCTACGCAATTGATGCTTCGAAACTTAATAAAGATTTGGGCTGGAAACCGTCTGTTACTTTCGAACAAGGACTAGGAAAAACAATCGACTGGTTTCTGGAGAATAAAGAATGGCTGGAAAACGTAACTTCCGGAGATTATCAAAAATATTACGACGGACAGTATAATTAATATAAATCACCGAATTAATGAAAGGAATTATTTTAGCAGGCGGCTCAGGAACAAGACTGTATCCACTGACAATTGCCGTAAGCAAACAACTGATGCCGGTTTATGACAAGCCGATGATCTACTACCCGCTTTCTACACTTCTTTTAGCCGGAATTAAGGAAATCTTAGTAATTTCTACACCCCATGATATAGATGGTTTCAAAAAATTATTAGGTGACGGCTCTTCTATCGGCTGTGATATCTCTTATAAGATACAACCTTCACCGGATGGTCTGGCTCAGGCTTTTATTTTGGGTGAAGAATTTATCGGTGATGATTCCGTGGCTTTGGTATTAGGAGATAATATATTTTATGGTGCCGGTTTACCACAGTTGTTGGCAAGTAAAACCAATGTAAAAGGCGGTTGTGTTTTTGCGTATCAGGTGGCTGATCCGGAAAGATACGGTGTAGTAGAATTTGACGAAAATCTTAAAGCGGTGTCTATTGAAGAAAAACCTTTGGAGCCGAAATCTAATTTCGCAGTTCCAGGATTGTATTTCTATGATAATTCTGTAGTAGAATATGCTAAAAACCTAAAACCCTCACCAAGAGGCGAACTTGAGATCACAGACATCAACAAAATTTATCTTGAAGAAGGGAAATTAGAAGTTGGCGTTATGAGCAGAGGTACCGCTTGGTTAGATACCGGAACTTTTGATTCTTTACACGATGCCTCAGAATTTGTAAAAGTTTTGGAGAAAAGACAAGGTTTCAAAATATCCTGTATTGAAGAAATTGCTTATAAAAAAGGATTTATTAATGAAGAGCAACTCTTAGAATCTGCCAAAAAATATGGAAAAAGCGGTTATGGAGAATATTTGAAAAAGCTTGTGAATAAATAACTAACTTTATAATAAATTTAAAAAACTATTGACTGTAAAAGTCAATAGTTTTTAGATGAAAAATTTTTCATCCGGCTAAAAAAGCTCTATTTCAATTAATTTATTATAAATTTGCAAAAACACAACAAATGAATGAACCACAACAAAAGTGGACAGAAACTATTGAAGATAGCCATTCTTTATTTGACCTAAAGCTCAAAGAAGTATGGAGGTATAAAGATCTTGTTTACATGTTTGTAAAAAGAGACTTTGTATCTAGTTTTAAACAAACTGTTTTGGGACCGGTCTGGTTTTTCATCAATCCTATTTTAACAACAATTGTATATCTCATAGTTTTTGGCAAAATTGCCAATCTTTCCACAGATGGTGCCCCGCCAATACTTTTTTATCTCGCAGGTGTTACTTTATGGAATTATTTTTCCGGTTCGCTTACCGGTACTTCTTACACTTTTGCCGGGAACGCAGGAATTTTTGGAAAAGTATATTTTCCAAGATTGGTTACTCCCATTTCTATTGTTATTTCAAATTTGATGCGTTTTGGAGTTCAATTTATACTTTTTATACTGGCTTGGTTGTACTATCTAACAAAAGGAGAAGCACATCCTAATTGGTGGGTTTTAGCAACACCTTTTTTAATTATTTTGATGGCATTATTTGCATTGGGTGTAGGAATGATTTTTTCTGCACTTACTACAAAATATAAAGATCTCAATATGTTATTAGGCTTCGGAGTGAGCTTATATATGTATGCAACACCTGTAATTTATCCGGTTTCCTCTTTGTCAGGTGTTTTCAGGAAACTGGCGTACTATAATCCTCTAACCGGCATTTTTGAATGTTTTAAATATGCCTGGATAGGCGTTGGAGATTTTTCTCCATTTATGTTAGGAATAAGCACCATCATCATACTTGTTTTATTATTGATCGGTGTTATCATATTCAATAAAGTCGAAAAAACTTTTATGGATACCGTGTAATACAATGTATGCTGAATAAAACACAAAGAAAGAAAATTAAATTTATAAAATTAAATTAAATGCTTGCATTAAAGGCAGAAAACATATCAAAACAATACCGTCTAGGACAAGTGGGAACCGGAACGCTCTCTCATGACCTCAACAGGTTTTGGCACCAAATAAGGGGTAAAGAAAATCCTTATTTAAAGATAGGAGAAGCCAACGACAGAGCATCCAAGGGAGGTTCAGAATATGTATGGTCACTCAGTGATATCAATTTTGAGATCGAGCAGGGAGATGCTGTAGGAATTATTGGCAGAAACGGAGCCGGAAAGTCTACGTTACTAAAACTGTTAAGCAAAGTAACCAAACCTACTACCGGGAAAATATACACCAACGGAAGAATTGCTTCGTTACTAGAGGTGGGTACAGGTTTTCATCCCGAAATGACAGGTCGTGAGAATGTATTTCTGAATGGGGCTATCTTGGGAATGACCCGTAAAGAGATCAAAAGAAAGTTTGACGAGATTGTAGACTTCTCTGGTGTAGAAAGATATATAGATACACCTGTCAAAAGATATTCTTCCGGAATGTATGTGCGCCTGGCTTTTGCTGTTGCTGCTCACTTAGAGTCTGAAATACTTATAGTAGATGAAGTCTTAGCAGTAGGTGATGCAGAATTTCAAAAAAAATGTCTTGGTAAGATGGGCGATGTAAGCCAGGGTGAAGGAAGAACTGTTCTATTCGTGAGTCATAATATGGCAGCAGTGAATGAGCTTTGCAATAGTGGCATATTACTAGACAAAGGATCTATTCTGATGCAGGGTCCGAATGACAAATGCATAATAGAATATCAAAAAAGGAGCGGACATATTTCTCATTACAATGTTTCATCAGATGATTTCAAAATAGAGAATGAAAATATTGCCGTAAAATCATATTCCGCATTGCCTATTCACGGAAATGTTTTAAATATTAACTCAGGAATACGGTTTGAAGTTATTTTTTCGAATAAAATCCGAAATGTAAAATTAGATCTTTCATTTTATATAAGAAACTCCCATGAAGTCACGGTAATGAGCAATGGCATAATGATAAGCGAACAGGCTGAATTGGGAGAATATGCATTGATTTTTGAGATTGAACCTCATATTCTGAATGAAGATTCTTATTATTTTGAAATGTTTTGGGGAGTCAACCGTTCAGAAGTTGCATTTAAAACAGAATTATTCGGCTTTGAAATCAACGGGATAAAAAACCAATTTGGCGAAATCACTAAATCTCCCGGTGTTCTTTTTCCAAATATAAAATATCAAACAAAAAAGATATAATCTAGTACTATCTAAAAATTTAATCATGCTTTTAAACATTATCTTTTCGTATAATCGCGCAATGCAGTTAGATTATCTTTTGACTACTATTTTAAAAAGAATTAAAATAGATAGTTACGAAACTGTCATTTTATATCATACAACAGGAAGGCATGATTTAGGATATGAAAAACTAATTTACAAATATAAAGACTACCCCAACATCAGCTTTGCAGAAAGGAAAGAAGTATGGTTTGACCCTGCTTTTTTTAAGACTTTTAATAGCAAAAAGAATTATAATTTTTTTCTGGAAAAAAATTTATATAATAAGAAAGGAGATAATTTCAAAGGTTTGCTTCAAAAATTGTTAAGAAAGTCGAAACATGAATTAGTGATGTTTAATACTGATGATGGTGTTTTCTATGATGATATATTTTTGAGTGATGAAATTCTTTCTATTTTTAAAAGCAATCCCGACACAGTGTCTTACAGAATGTACGTTGGTGATAATATAGAGGGTTTTCCTGATTATGTACAGCAAAAAAACGGCTATTACGAATGGGATTATTATGAAGATAAAAACATTACGCATTGGTCTTACCCATTTTCTGTAGATGGTACAATTTATAATACTCAATATTTATTGAAGATTTTAGAAAAAGTACCTTATCATAACCCCATTACACTGGAAGAGAATGTTTTTCGATTTGCACTGGCTCATAATCTTTTCAGAAAAGGATTAGGCCCTATCAAAACTAAATTAGTGGGAACCACATTAAACAGGGTTTCAGTAGAGACGTTCAATCCTACGATCAATATTAGTGTGGATTTTTTAAACGAAAAATTTATTGATGGTTATACACTTCATCTCGGATTACCCGATCATATTGATGTTGTAAATATTGTTCCTTTTGAAGTCGCCATAACAAAAGGAGATACCAAAGAAATTATTTATTCCTTAGATGAACATGGCAAAAAAATACAGAATTTATACGGTGTGGAAGGCTCAAAAGAGCAGCAGGAATAATAAATAATTATAAGACTTATTTATTAAGATGGAAAAGCCATTAGTAACGATCATTGTTGTTTCGTATAATCATTCGAAATATATTAAGGAAAATCTGGACAGCATAAAAAACCAGACGTACAATAACATCCAGCTTATCGTAGGTGATGATGCTTCTTCGGATAATTCTGTAGATATTTTAGAAAAATGGTTGCATGAAAACAATTTTCCTGCACTGAAAAATATCCATCAGACCAATACAGGATTAGCAACCATGCTCAACGAATGTGTAGCACTTGCAGATGGAAAATATATTAAAATAATTGCAGCTGATGATTTTTTGCATCCCAAATCAATAGAAAAATGCGTTGAAAAATTAGAAACATTGAATGAGAACTATGGAATGGTATTTACAGATACTTATGCCATTGATGACCGTTCGAAAGTAATAGCAGACATTGCAGATTATAATAAACTGGGAGGTACCTCACCCGAAATTTTTAAAAAAGAACTGATAAAATCTAACAGGATTGCTGCGTTAACAGTTTTAATGAAAAAAGAAGTTTTACAAAAAACAGGAGAATATAGAGATGATTTATTGATTGAAGATTATTACAGATGGCTAAAAATCAATTCATTGTTTTACATCGCATATATTCCTGAAAAGCTGGCTTATTACAGATTACATGAGGGAAACTTATCCAAAACAAAAGCGCAAAGAATTGAGTATGAAACAATAATGGTTCAGATGATGTTTGATAAAGATGGCGATAGCAGGCAAAAAATTAATAATTTTACAAGTAAAAGTTATTTTAATCATCAAAAATTACCTATTGAGTATCACTTGCTATACAAAAGCTATCCCTATTCTATCAAAAGACTTTCTTTTTCATTAAATAATAAAATACCTGTTATACTATATCGATTTTTTAATAAAATATTGTAAAAAAAGTGAAGCCACTAATTTCCATAATTGTCCCATGCTACAAACAGTCACAATATCTTGATGAATGTTTGAAGTCTGTGCTTGATCAAACTTACCAAGACTGGGAATGTATCGTTGTGAATGATGGCTCTCCTGACAATACGGAAGAAGTCGTTAAACATTGGACAGAAAAAGACAGTCGTTTTACTTATGTATTTAAAAAAAACGGAGGTTTATCTTCTGCAAGAAATGCAGGAATTGAAATGGCTAAAGGCAGATGGATTTTACCATTAGATGCTGATGATAAAATTGGACATCAGTATCTGGAACTAGCAGAAAAAAAATTTGCCGACGGTTATACTGTTATATATTGTAAAGCAGAGTTTTTTAATCAAATTAACCAACCTTGGAAATTACCTGAATATAATTATTCTCAATTATTGATAGAAAACCTCATTTTCTGTTCAGCATTTTTCAATAAAAGTGATTGGGAAAAAACTTCCGGATATGATGTGAATTTAATTCATGGCAAAGAAGACTGGGATTTTTGGTTATCTATTTTAGATGAAAAAAAGAAAGTTCATTGTCTTGATTATTTAGGTTTCTTTTATCGAAGAAAAGAAGAATCTATGGATGTTGAGATTAATAAGAATAAAGCAAAAAAAGATTTTTCTTTAAATTATATCTATAAAAAACAATTAGAAAAATATCTTCCTGATAATCAAAACGCTATAGAATATTATCAGCAACAAAAAAGACTTAGTATAAATCTTAAATTTTATAATGAAATGGTTAATAAAAATAAGATCACCAAATTTTTATTTAAATTAATTACCAAACTCTCATAGAATGCTTTCGATAATAATTTCATCATATCAACAAACTTATTATGATCAGCTCATTAGAAATATCAGTGAGACGATTGGTAATAATTTTCTGTATGAAATTATTCAAATGTGGAATCCTAACTTGATGGGAATTACAGAAGCTTACAATTTAGGAGCAGAAAAATCAATTTACGAGAATCTTTTGTTTATTCATGAAGACGTTATTTTTCATACAAATGACTGGGGCAGAAAACTAATAGCTCATCTTAATAAACCCAACATTGGAATTATTGGATTGGCAGGAGCTTCGTATGTGCCCGTTGCTCCCAGCAGCTGGACAGTTTCAGAAAAGTACAATTTTATCAATATCCTTCAAGGTGATAAAGAAAAATCAGAAGCAATCCATATTCATACAACCAAAGAACATATCACTAAAGTATACGTTGTGGATGGTGTTTTTATGTCTGTGAAAAAAGAAATTTACACCCAATTTAAATTTAACGAAGAGTTGCTTAAATGTTTCCATGGATATGATTTAGATTTCAGTTTGAGAGTTGCAGAGAAGTTTCAAAATTTTGTAATTGATGATATTCTCATCCAACATTTCTCAATGGGTAATCAAGACAAAATCTGGCTTGATGCCAATATTAAAATCAAGAAAAAACTGAATATTAATTTTCGTCAGGCAGTCGATTCTGAAACAGAAAAAAACGTTTTCAACAGTTTTTTATACCTTTATTTCAAATTTTACCCTATCAATATAAAAAATATTTTATTAACACTTAAATTTTATCCTTTAAAACATATTAAATTTGCACATCACCTATTTTTGGCGAAAAAATATTATCATTTGATTAGGTATTATAGGGATATTAATAAAAAACACAGATGATTATAGGAAACGGACTTATTGCCAATGCCCTCAAACCGATTGATACAGAGAATATTTTATTCTTTGCATCCGGCGTTTCTAATTCTCTGGAAATAAGAACTTCTGAATTTGACAGAGAATTTTCTCTTTTACAAAAAAGTATATTCGATCATTCTGAAAAAAAACTGGTTTACTTTTCTACATTAAGTATTAATGATCAGTCCAAGCAAAACAGCCTTTATGTGCTTCATAAACTTCGAATAGAAAATTTTATTAAACACAATTGTAAAAATTATTTAATATTAAGAGTAGGAAATGTCGTGGGAAAAGGAGGAAATCCCAATACCCTCTTTAATTTTCTGAAAACACAGATAATTAACCGGAGTCAATTTGCACTTCATAGTAAAGCAAGGCGATTACTGATTGATATTGATGACATCTCAAAATTTTTACAATTAAACAGCAATCATATAGAAAACCAAACCATCAATTGTGCATTTCCTTACTATTATGATTTAAAAGAAATTGTAAACATGATTGAAGTGAAAATAAAAAAAACTGCTGATTATAAAGAAATTATTGAAGGAGATTTTTATAAGATCGATTTTGATGATCAATTTACCTGCTTTTTTTCTGAAATCAGCTCTGATGATTACTTAAAAAAATTAGTACAAAAATATATTTAAAATACAAATTGACACGAATGCCCGAAATTTATATCATTATCGTCACTTACAATGCCATGAAATGGGCTGAAAAATGCTTTACAAGTCTCAGAAATTCTTCTGTTCCTGTGAAAATTATTGTAGTTGACAACGGATCGATAGACGGCACACAGGAATATATAAAAAATGAATTTCCCGAGGTAGAATTTATTCAGTCTGAAGAAAACTTAGGATTCGGAAGAGCGAATAACATTGGTATTGAGAAAGCCTACAAAGAAGGTGCAGATTTTTTTTATCTGATGAACCAAGACGCATGGCTTTATCCTGACAGCCTTGAAAATTTATTGAAAGTTTATCACGATCATCCTAAAAATGATGAGATTGGAATCATCAGTCCGATGCATCTGGATGGTTCAGAAAAGTACCTGGATATATTCCTTGACAAGTACATTGCCAGCAATTTTGAAAAAACAAGATTCATTTCTGATCTTTATTTGCAAAATATAAAACCTTTTTACGAAATCAGCTTTATCAATGCGGCTCATTGGTTTATTCCAAAATCTACTATTGAAACGGTGGGTGGTTTTAATCCTTATTTTTTTCATTATGGTGAAGATGTAGAATACGCTAATCGTGTAAAATTTCATGGAAAAAAAATATTATTAACGCCGAACAGTAAGGTTGTACATGATGGCAAACAGATTTTAAGTAAAGTAGATTACAATAAATATGAAGATTTAGGGATTGAAACAAATATCATTAACCCAAATCTGCCCAATGCATTACAGCTGGAGAAAAAATCACTTCGCCAAAGTATGGTAAAAAATATGTTTACAGGAAACAGGGTGATGTACAAAAAACTGCAGCTGAAATATAAAAAGATTCTGAAAGAAGAAAAAACACTGATAGAAATTGCTCACAAAGTGAAGAAAGCTGGATTGACATTTTTGAATGTAAAAATTTAGCTCGTAAAAAACCCTCAAATTAAACTTAATATGTCATTAATAAAAAGAATTAAAAACAAGATAAAACTTCAATCTCATTCCGGAAACAACTATCATTGCCCATTTTGTGGTTATGATGCTAAAGATTTAGAAATAGTGGGTCACGATCTTCCCGTTCTAAAAGAAAAGCAGGTCGTTGGCGGAGGAAGAAGAGCTGCGGGTTGTTATAAATGCGAATCCAGAGACCGAGAAAGGCTGTTATATGCGTTTCTTATTGATGAATTGAAACTTCCTGACAATAGAAACATCAGCATACTCCATATAGCACCCGAACCTAAACTTTCAAAAATAATTCTCGCACAGAATTTTAAAGAATATATTTGTGGTGATTTATTTACAAAAGGTTACGATTATCCGGAATATGTTCAGAATATGAACGTTATGGATATTCCCTTTGAAGATCAGCATTTTGATTATGCCATTTGCAATCATGTTTTGGAGCACATTCCTGAGGACACAAAAGCAATGAAAGAGCTCCACAGAGTATTGAAGGTTGGCGGGAAAGCCATTTTGCAGGTTCCCATTTCTAAAAACAGCCAACATACATCCGAAGATTTCACCATTACTGATCAGAATAAAAGAAAAGAATTATTCGGGCAGTTTGATCATGTAAGAATATACGGTCAGGATTATGTTGACAGATTAGAAAGTGCAGGCTTTAAAGTAAATCGGATAAATATTTCAGAGAAATATCAAAAGTTTGGAGTAAATCCTGACGAAGATATTTTCTTTTGTGAAAAACTACTTCCATAATAATACAATCAACTTATGTGTGGAATCGCCGGAATTATTGCTCCAAACTCTAGAAATTATCAACAGGAAATCCTAAAAATGACCGATGCTATTGCGCATCGCGGTCCAGATTCTGCCCATCATGAGTTTTATGAGAATGCAACATTGGGACATCGCAGACTCTCGATCATTGATCTTTCTGAAAACGGAAAACAGCCTATGTTTTCCAATACAAAAAACGAATGTATTGTTCTGAATGGTGAGATATATGGCTATCAAACCCTGAAAAATAATTATTCGGATTACCCATATCAAGGAAGTTCTGACACTGAAGTTATTCTTGCAATGTATCAGCGCAAGCAGGAAAAGATGATTCATGATCTTCCCGGAATGTTCGCATTTGCGATTTGGGATGATGTAAAACAGCAGTTATTCTGTGCGAGAGACCGATTTGGAGAAAAGCCTTTTTATTATGCAATCGGGAAAAATAAAGAATTCATTTTTGCTTCAGAAATAAAAGCTATAATAGCAAGCGGGCTAATTGAGCCAAAAGTTAGCCAGGAAGCACTTTCACATTATCTGCAATATGGCTATGTAAGCACTTACCAAAGTATATATTCTAATATCTACACCCTACCTCCTGCTCATCAGTTGATTTGGAAAAAGGGTGAAATCGAAATTTTAAGATATTACAGCCTTCCGAAAAGCGACCGCCAGATCAGTTTATCAAATGCTAAGGAAGAATTTATTTTTCTTTTAAAAAACGCTGTGCAAAAACAACTTATTGCCGATGTGGAAGTGGGAAGCTTTCTTAGTGGAGGTTTAGATTCTTCATCAATAGTGGCACTGGTAAACGAATTTTTGCCTCATCAGACTACCATCAGTTTTGGATATGACCACGAAAAAAGCGAACTTAAATATGCCCGTGAAATTGCAGAAAAATATGAAACGAAACACGTAGAAATACATGAAAAGAAAGAAGATCTTGTTTCAGGAATTTTGAAGGTTAATCCCTTCTTAGATGAACCTTTTGCTGACCGTTCTTGTCTTCCGCACTTTGAAATCTGCAAGGCTGCAAGAAAAAATCTCACTGTAGTACTTTCTGGCGATGTGGGAGATGAGCTATTTGGTGGCTATAGTTTTTATAAGGTTGAAAATGAGCTGAAAAAACATTTCAGTTATCAGAATATCGTAGCTCAATTTGGATTAAAATTGTATCAGAATCTGAAGCAGACCTCATATATTTCACAGAAAAATATTCAGTACAGTTCGATATTAGATTTTCATCAAAATGATGTGCGGAATTTCTTTGATGAAAATGAAAGAAAGCAGCTCGGCATTAATGAAAACTACTCTCAGCCTTACAGTTTTACCGCAGACGAAAACTCGTTAAACGATATTATGCGTACCGATCTGGAAAAATTTGTTCCCGGGAATATGCTGGTAAAATCAGATAGGATGGCAATGGCAAATTCTCTGGAAGTAAGAACACCGTTTTTGGATGTAGACTTTGCCGAATTTTGCATTCAGCTACCTGATCAGCTTAAGATCAACTCTGCTCAGGAAAAAATAATCCTTAGAGAATCGATGAATTCTTACTGGACAGAAACGATCAGAAACCGCCATAAACAAGGCTTTGGATTAAGTATTGAAAACTGGTTTGAGGAAGATAATTTAATGAATCTTTCTGACGACCTTTTGAAAAATAAGAATCATGCGGTTTTTAATTATATTGATTTTAAAGCTTCTCAAAAGTTTTTAGACAAAGGACAAAAACACTGGAATCTTTTGCAATTGGCATTGTGGGCTGAAAAAATATAATGATGAGCATCAGGAAAAAACTCTCTTCACAATTTTACTATCTGCAATGGCTTTGGCAGACCAGAAAGTTACGCTCAGATTTTCCGAAATATAAAATCATGAGCATTGGCAAAACTATAGATAAAATAATACAGGAAAAAATTTCATTGAGCCGTTTTGGTGATGGAGAATTCAGGCTGCTGTTCCCCGAATTTGCTTTAGAATTCCAGGAAAACAATGAAACAATAAGAAAGAAACTTAAAGAAGTTCTGAATTCTGAGCTGGAAAATCATATTGTTTGTCTTCCTGAACCACTTGCTTCGGTTTCAAAACTTGATATTTTGACAAAATACTGGTGGAAAAAATTCATTAACAACTACGGTAAAAGAATAGTCCCTTTTTTGAATAAAGACACAATTTATGGTAACTCATTCATGACAAGATTTTATCTTGGTTATGAGAACAAATCTGTAAAAAGAAACCAGGGTATTGTAAATTCTTTAAAAAACATCTGGCGAAATAAAGATCTCCTGCTTATTGAAGGAAGATTCTCCAGACTTGGTGTAGGCAATGATCTGTTTGCCAACGCAAAATCAGTTCAGAGAATTCTGTCTCCCGAAAAGAATGCATTCAGATGTTATGATGCAATATTTGAATCGGCAAAAATGCACGGTCAGGAAAAAATAATTCTCATTGCATTAGGTCCTACAGCAACAATTCTTGCTTACGATTTGGCAAAATTAAATTACTGGGCCGTAGACATCGGACATATTGATATTGAATATATGTGGTTTTTGCAAGGTGCAACCGAAAAAATTGCCATTGCAGGAAGGCACGTTAATGAAGCAGAAAAACAGGAAGCCTTCCACATTCCTGATGAATTTCTGGAGACTTATACCAATAGTATTATTTTAGAAATTACCGAATGAGCCTAAATATTTCAGTCATTATCCCCGTATATAATGCTTCTTTATTTCTTAGAAAAGCGGTTGCTTCTGCTTTGCAGTTTAATGAAGTAAAAGAAATAGTATTAGTAGAAGATAAATCCACCGATAATTCATTAATCATTTGTCAGGAATTGGTGAATGATAATTCAAAAATAAAGCTGTATCAACATTCTGACAAAGAAAATCATGGTGCAGGAGCAACAAGAAATCTGGGTCTTGAAAAAGCCGAATCAGAATACATTGCCTTTTTAGATGCGGATGATTATTATCTTCCCAATCGTTTTGATGCTGAAAAAACAATTTTTAATGATCCTAAAATTGAAGGTGTATTCGGAGCAATTGGTGTAGAATATCTATCGGAAAAAGGTAAAGAAGAATTTCAAAATAAATTTAAAAATACAACATTGACCACTGTGAATTTTCCGGCGGCAGGTGAAGACGTTTTTAAGGGTTTAATGGGATTGACAACTCAAGTTTTCGGTTCTTTTTTTCACCTGAATACTTTAACGGTAAAAAAATCTTCGATTGAAAAAAACAATCTCCAATTTAACAAAGATCTGCGTGTTCATCAGGATTCTGATTTTATTATTAAATTATCGTATCACTGTTATTTGAAATCAGGAATTATAGAAAAAGCGATTGCAGTAAGAGGTGTACATGATGATAATAGAATTACCAAAATAAAAGCTTATTCAGGTAAATTTTATCATAATAATCTCTTATTACAAACCTCTCTTTACGAATGGAGTAAAGCATTAAAACTAAATCCTATCTATTCTAAAAAGATAAGACTGGATTATTTAAGCTTTAAAATAGCCAATCAAAAAGGTCTGAAAAAATGGGTTAATTTTTTTACAACCTGTTTAATAAATCCTGAGTTTATCAGAACAAGATATCGTTTTCACGCCTTAAATAAAAACCATGATTCGTAAAAAAATAAATCAGATTATTGTCCTTGTGAAAGATTCTCTGGCTTTTGCAAAACTAAAATTATATCATCCGAAGAAGAATCAAAAGTCTTTATTGGTGAACGTTGAAAACCCTCAGTTATACCACAGATTTTTTTATTTGGTCTTAAAATTTTATCAGATATCCGGTTATAATATTTATTATCCTATGAGTTTCTCGAAGTTCAGAAACTTAAGAAATAAAAATCTTTATCTGGGTTTGATTTTGAGAGAAAAAAATTTCTTATCAATAAATAAAAATAACTTTACACAAGATATTATCGAAATCAATGATAAAATGTTCAGTCCTGACTATTTTCTAAATTATTTTAAAAAAGAAAATCAGGAGAACAATTGCTTTCATGTACCTATGAGTTTTCATCCTTTTATGTATCATCAAAATATCTGGGATAACAAAGTAAACACAGAGAAGCAACGTATAAATTCTATTTACTGCTATGGAAATTTTGATTCTAAAGCCTATTTAGATATTAAAAGAACGGAATTTAATGTGATTCCTAGAACAGAATTGTTAGATTTTTTCCAGCAAAAAAAACAATTTATGTCTATTCATAATAAAGAGGAAATTATTTCTGAAAATACCGACCAACTAAATGGAAAATTTATCTTTGCCATTAAAGAAAACTGTCCTATAGCAATGGATGACATTAGAGAACTTTTATCTTATTTCAATTTTTATCTCTGCTGTCCGGGAGTTGTAATGCCATTATGTCATAATGTAATTGAAGCGATGTCTGTAGGAACGATCCCTCTCATAGAAAAAGAATATGCAGAAGTAATGTATCCCAATTTGCAACATCAAGTGAATGCTATTATTTTTAAAGATTTACCCGATCTTGATAAAATTCTTTCAGAACAGCTTTTTGCTTTTTCAGAAACAGAAATTTCTAATATGAGAAAAAATGTTTTAGAATATTATCAGAATTTTCTCACGCCGGAAAGCGTTGTAAATCATCTTAACGAAAACATTAAAAGCAAAACACTCATATATCTGCAGGCTGAACATCGCAGCGTAAAATTTAAAAAATAACATTTCTTATCATGGGAATTACACAAAAAATCACCTCAAAATTATATGGCAAAATTGCTTACCAAACTTTTTTTGAAAAACTTTTTTACACAGCACTAA
Source organism: Chryseobacterium sp. AC405b (assembly GCF_979258685.1). NCBI lineage: Bacteria > Pseudomonadati > Bacteroidota > Flavobacteriia > Flavobacteriales > Weeksellaceae > Chryseobacterium > Chryseobacterium sp. AC405b. The sequence continues at coordinate 1,301,619 of NZ_OZ409877.1, read as the reverse complement.
AAGGAATGAACTATGGAAACGGTTCAGATTATGAAAAAAGTGGAGAAAAATATGTTTTCGCCTTAATCAATAAAATTTTCGCTAATCAAAAAATTACAATCTTTGATGTAGGAGCCAACATTGGAGGATATAGTAAATCACTGATTCAAAATATACAATCAGATTTTACAATTCATGCTTTTGAGCCTACTTCATTTTGTATTGCGGAACTAAAAAAAATAAACCACCTCAACTTTATACCTTATCAAATAGGCTTCAGCAGCAAAGCTGGAACAGCGGAGATTAATTATGATTACGACGGATCTGTATGGGCATCAATTGAAAATAGCGAGTATGCACGACATCACAAGAAGCTTGATAAAACAGAAATTATAAACTTAAAGACAATAGACACCTTCATTGAGGAAAACAACATTTCAAATGTTGATTTTCTGAAAATTGATGTAGAGGGACACGAGTTGGAAGCTTTCAAAGGCGCTTTAAGATCATTAGAAAACAACAAGATTTCCTTAATACAATTTGAATTTGGCTTGGCAAGTCTGTATGCAGGAAACACCTTGAAAGACTTCTTTTCACTTCTTTCTAATTATGATATCTACAGAATTCTACAAGACGGAATTCGCAAGGTAACTTATCATGAGGCATTTGAAATTTACTTGACGACAAACTACTTAGCTGTAAATAAAAATGTAAATCTTAAAACCTAATGAAAATATCTGTCATCATTCCCGTTTACAACGCAGAAAACTATATTGTTCAGGCTGTGGAATCTGCACTTCAGTTTGAAGAGGTCTTTGAAGTAATTTTGGTGGAAGATCAGTCTCCCGACAATGCTTTGGAAGTTTGTCAAAAATTAACTGAAAAATATGATCGTGTAAAACTTTATCAACATCCTGACAAAAAAAACCATGGTGCCGGAGCCAGCAGAAACTTAGCTATTGAGAAGTCTACAGGAGATTTTATTGCATTTTTAGATGCTGACGATTATTATCTTCCTAATCGATTTGACGCCGAAAGAGAGCTTTTCAAAAACCCTGATGTGGAGGGCGTTTATGGAGCAATTGGTGTTCACTATTATTCGGAAAGGGCAAAAGAACAGTATTATAAGGTATTTGGCGACCGCCTGACAACTGTCTATAAAAGACACAATCCAAAAGATGTATTTCCTGGTCAGCTTAATATGAAAGGAAGTTTTGGGCTTTTCAGCATTGATGCTTTAACTCTACGAAGAGAATCTTTAATACAAAAAGTGAAACCTTTGTTTAAAACTCATTTAAGACTACATCAAGATACAGAATTACTTTTCAGAAGCTCTTTTTATTTAAATTTTTATTCAGGAATTTTAGATGAAGCTGTGGCGATGAGAGGTGTTCACGAGAATAACCGAATTACACAGGTTGACACAAAAAAGATAAAACCTTCTTCCACAAGAGTTTTACTTTGGAGAGAAGTAAATCACTGGGCAGAAAATGAAAACACGTTACCTGAAGAGATTAAAATTCATATCAAAAGAGTGCACCGCAGCTGGGAAATTGCAAATGCACCTGCAATAAAAAAATGGGGTATGATTTTGAAGTATCTTGTGAAAGATTTCCCAAGCATCAAATCCGGACTGTACAATATTAATTTTAGGAAAGATTTATTCTGAATAAATTATTTTTTCATCAGAATAGAATCTGAAATTTGAGCTGTGAAAATTTTACCAGATTCTTTGTACATATGGTTTCCGTCTGTATATTTATAATTATTGAAATTTTTAGAAAAATCAAAAAACCTTACATCATCATTTTGTGCTAAGTTTTTGATTGTCTGGTTAAATTGAGGATATTTTTCATTCTCAATGTTCATAATTTCAAGAGAAGCAGGTACACGGACTATATAGACCTTACCTTTTTGTTTTAAATACTTTATAATCTGTCCAAATGCTTGTAGACGATCAGATGACAATTTCTGTTTTTTCGAAAGGCTTTTATAAAAAGATATTTTTTCTTCTGTCCTTCTGTTTACCGAATCTCTATTCATGTTTACGGTAACCTCCAACCAGCCATCATTATGTAGAAAAGTATTTGATTTTCCAGCTTCTTTTCTTTCTGTATAGAGCTTAAACCAGCTTCTTGTGTAATTTTTTATTAGATATTCGTAATTGGGCGACAGATCATAAAAATACATATTATTAAGTGGAGAATTTTCTTCAGGATATTCTGCAGTATTTTTTACATTTCTATCCATAGATAAATTCCAGGGGTCAACTGTTAAGATAAATGTTCCATTTTGAGTATTGGGATCCATTTTTCTTTTTAAAGCTTTAAGATAAATCTGTCCGTAAGGTGATTCTACAACATTGAACGAGAAATTATCAAACTTTTTATTGAGTTTTTTATTCAAAATACCGGGTATTACCGCTTGTGCACCTCTCGAATCTCCTAAAATAATATTTTGAGGTTTTTCAACAGAAAAATGCATATAATTATCATCTGTATTACCATCAGCAAAAATACCCAACAAGCCAAATAACAATAATATCGCTATACAGTAAGGTAATATTTTTAAAAGAAACTTTTTCATACTAAAACTGAAAATAAATAAATTCATTGTTTCCAAAAACGGCATATCGTAAAATGATATATATAATCAGTATATATATAATGCGTCTGATCCAGGGATTAAATCTGCTCACTTCAAGGCCGTGAAATCTTTCCCTGTTGATCCATTCGATAATCAGCATAAAAACAATTAAGCAAAAGACTTTGAAAGGAAAATGATGGGGAAATGAAAAGACTTCCACGTCAAATATATTGCGAATATATACAACTGCCTGTGATAACGATGATGATCTAAAGAAAATCCAGGCAAAACAGACGATTGAAAATGTAAATAAAATCTGAAATATTTCTTTTAATGATGGAAAAAATTTGCCCTGAGAAACCACTTCCATATTCTTCCTGTTTTTTTTGGCAACCAATAAAGGTAAAAAGTATAAAGCATTTAAGAATCCCCAGATAATAAATGTCCAGTTGGCTCCGTGCCAAAATCCTGAAACTAAAAAAATAGCAAAAGTATTTCTTATTTTCATCCAAATTCCACCATTGCTTCCTCCCATTGGAATGTATAAATAATCTCTGAACCATGATGAAAGAGAAATATGCCACCTTCTCCAAAATTCAGCTATATCTCTTGAAAAATAAGGAAACGCAAAATTCTTTAACAGTTCTATCCCAAACAATCTGGATACTCCCAGAGCAATATCTGAATATCCCGAGAAATCACCATAAATCTGAAAAGCAAAAAGAACAGCACCCAATACCAGATTAGAGGGACTTTCCGTTTGATAATTATTAAATATCTCATTTACAAGAGGCGCACAATTATCTGCTATCACCATTTTTTTAAACAGCCCCCACAAGATTTGTCTCATCCCATCAACAGCTTGTTGATAATTGAAAATTCTTTTCTTTTGAATTTGCGGCAAAAGATGGGTTGCCCTCTCAATTGGGCCTGCAACCAGCAAAGGAAAATAGCTTACGAAAACAGCATAATCTGTAAAGTTCTTTTCTGCTTTTATTCTTTTTTTATAAACATCAATCACGTAAGATAGCCCATGAAATGTATAAAAAGAAATTCCTACAGGAAGAAAAATATTAATAAGCCAAATATTCACATTCAACCCAAAACTATTAATTAACTCGGAAAAACTTTCGACGAAAAAATTATAATATTTAAAAACACCCAAAAAACCAAGATTAATTCCGATACTTATGATCAACCAAAACTTAGCTTCTTTGTCTGTTTTGCTTTTCTCAATTTGAATTCCTGAAAAATAATCTAATGTTATTGAAAATATTAATAAAAATAAAAATCTCCAATCCCAGCAGGCATAGAAATAAAAGCTTGCAAAAAGCAAGAGACGATTTTGATATTGATACTTTTTATTAAAGAGAAACCAATAAAGAAAAAAAACGACTGGCAGAAATATTAAAAATCCGAAGGAATTGAATAGCATACAGTTTTTTTTATAATTTCTAAATAATTATAGATGAAAAAACTGTATATAAATGTTTCATAAAATTCGTAATTAAAGTAATTTTTATGGATTTTTATTTTAATTTAAGAATAACAAATAAGATAAATCTTAATTTAATATCCTATTCTTTATTGAAGTTCTATTAAAGGTAAATTTGATATTTAAAATAATTTACTTGACAAAAACACCCACAAACTTGCCTTCAAATTCAACAACTGTGGTTTGAATGTTGTTTTTCTCACAAAAATCCTGATAGGCAGAATTGTCACCAATATCGTCACTGATAAACACACCACCCTTTCTCAAATGTCTGTACAATTCGTTGTAAGCCCAGACCCGACCGTTATAACTTTTATCAGAATCATAATGTACTACATCAAAAACCTTATTTTCGCTGAAGATTTTAGGCAAAGCTTCCTTATCAGCAAAACGAAATAATTTCCAGAACTTTTTAAGATTTTCAGGAACTACAAAACCCACATATTGATCTCCATTTTGTCCCAGATATGGCATATCTGAGCTGTACAAGGTTCCGTTTCTTTTTTCAAGAGACAACAAAGAAAAAAGAGAAGACCAGCCATAAGCAACACCGGTTTCCACTGCATTCTTCGCATTGGTAAATTCACAAGCGTAATAAATGAGCTCAAGAGCTCCGGGACCACCCATTTTTATGGGACAATTTTTTTCTTTCTGTGATGCTTGTTCTAAGACTTCACTAAAATTTTTTCTAAATGGAGAACTGTCAATTTTAAAAATCGCAGAAATAGCATCCTCCTGTGAAACAGCTTTAGACTCAGCCCAGGAATGGGTTTTTTCTTTACCTTTGAAGGCATTATTTCTGTTGATGGTGTTCTTTAAAATTTTCCTTCCCAGTTCAGGATAGAGGTCTGGTCTTTTAATATAACCTATAAAGGTTTTAAGAACTCTTTTTATTTCGCCCAAAGCATTTCAATTAATTTACAAAAATAAAGATTTTATCTTATTAATGATTTATAAGAATAATTATCTTTGTGAAAATTTATTAACACAAATCCCTCTTCATCTGATGAAGTTTTCTATACTCATTGCCAATTACAATAACGGAAAGTTTTTCAAAAACTGCTACGATTCTATTATTGCCCAAAACTATAATAATTGGGAGGCTATTATTTTGGATGATGCATCTACAGACAATTCATTAGAAATCATTAAAAAATTGGTTGATCATGACAACCGTTTTAAAATTTTCAGAAATGAGCATAACAGCGGGGTAGGTATTACCAAAAGTAAGTTAATAGAACTGGCAAACGGAAAAATCTGCGGTTTTGTAGATCCTGATGATGCGATTACACCCAATGCATTGAGCTCAAGCATTAAAATTTTCTCAACCAGAAAAGACGTGGGACTCACCTATTCTAAATATGTGAAGTGTGACGAAAATCTAATTCATTTGGAAATTCCTAAAAATTCTATGCAGGTTCCGAATAATGACCTCTATTTTTTCAACTGTCCGGTTCATATCGTACATTTTGTTTGCTTTAGGAAAGATCTTTATGAGCAGACCTTAAAAATAAACTCTGAAATGAAAATTGCTGAGGATCAGGATTTATATTTAAAAATGTATGAAAAAGGAAAAGTAAAATTTATTGACGAAGCCAATTATCTGTACAGAACTCATTCTGGTGGTATCTCACAAAATGATAACAAACCAAAATCAAGAGAATATTTTGCTCAGGTAATTTTTAATGCAATGAAGCGAAGAAATTTAAAAATGATTAATGGCAAATCAGTTCCCGATAACTTCAAAGACTCAAAACAGATTTATGATTTACTTGAATATCAAAATTCTGTTTCCTTTAGGATAAAAAAGAAGTTGAAAATTTTGGGTCAGCAATTATTTAATATATGATGAAAAACCAATAAAAAATAATTTAAAAAACACTAAAATGATGAAAAACACTAAAACAAAAGTTCTTTTCAGACACCGCTCTATGGAAATGGGTGGTGTTGAAAAAGTAATTTTAAGCATGCTCAATCATCTTGATAAAGAAAAATTTGAGATGACGGTTTGTTTAAATATCAATCAGGGTGAGCTTCGCAATGAGTTTCCTGAGCATGTAAGAAAAGTTTTTATAACTGACGGAAAAGAAGATTTTTCTACAAATTCAATTATTCAAAAATTACAACTTGCAAAAAGAAAAATAAAGCTTCTGAAAGCTGAAAAAGACCCGAAAATAGCCGAAAAATTACTCAATGAAAATTTTGACGTTGAAATTGCACCCACTTATGCGGCCTTTTCATCAGTTTTAAATTCACCGAATAAAAATTCAAAAAAAATCGGCTGGTTTCATTCAGATATTACCTTTCCAAAACTGCAACCCGCAGTTCCCTCAATTTTAAAACAGATTCCTCAGTTTGATTATTTTATTTTTGGATCTCAACAGACTAAAGATATTTTAATCGAAACCTATCCTAATTTAAACATTCCGGAAAATCAGGTCATCTTAAATGCCATTCCGATGGATGAGTTGAAACATAAAGCTGAAGCTTTTAAACCAAAATTCCCCAACAAACCGGTATTTGTTTCTGTGGCAAGGCTTCACAGCAGAAAAGGTTTTCACAAGTTGATGGATGCACATGCAGGATTATTAAAAGATGGCTTTGATCATCATATTATCGTGATAGGAGATGGTGATGAAATGGAAAATTTAAAAAAACAGGCGGAACATTTAGGTGTAACCAAAAGTTTTGAATTTTTAGGATCATTGTTAAATCCTTATCCCTATGTGAAAAACGCAGATTTTTTTATTCTGCCTTCTGAATCTGAAGGATGGCCATTGATTATTGCAGATTCTCTTATCCTTCAGAAGCCTATAATTTCTACAAATGTAGGCGGAATTCCTGAAATGATAAGTCATAAAAAGACGGGTTACCTCATCAATTATGAAATCAGTGAGATGTATGAAGCCATGAAGAAATTTATCACCGAGCCAGAATTTGTCTCCAATATTAAAGAAAATCTGACTGATATTGAAAAACAGTTTGATAATCAAAAAATTTTTGATGCAGTTGAAAATATCATCACTAAATTAGTTGAAAAATAATCCCCTGCAGTTAAAACAATATTTGATGAATTTATTTTACAGAATCATACTCAAAATTCATGCAATCTGGCAAAGTATACATGATACTGCGTACATAGAAATATGTAAAGCTCGAGGCATGAAAGTAGGTAAAAATGCCGTTTTTATTAAAGCTCCGGCCTTCGGCTCTGAACCATATCTGATTGAAATTGGTGATCGCACAAAGATTACTGCAGGTTGTACGTTCATCAATCATGACGGTGCAATGTATGTTATCAGAAATATGGAAAAATATGCAGATGCCAGAAATTTTGGGAGAATCAAGCTTGGTAACAATTGTTTTGTTGGCAATAACTGTATATTTCTTCCCGGTTCTCAAATGGGCGACAACTGTATTTTGGGAGCAGGTTCTGTTCTGAATTCATCCATGCCGGATAACTCTGTATATGCAGGAGTTCCTGCAAAATTCATCTGCACGATTGAAGAATATGGTGACAAAGCACTTGCAAATAATGTGATGTACCCAAGAGAACTGGAGCCATTTCGTTCTAAATTAGATGTATACATCAAAGAAAATCTCCCTCATAATTATAAACACATAAAAAAATAAATGATTGAAAAGAAAAAAATTCTCATTCGTATAGGCTCTCTGCGTCACGGCGGTGCTGAAAAAGTTTTGGTAACCTTTCTCAAAAATCTTCCGGAAGACAAATACGAAATCGATTTATTATTAAATCTATATTCTGGCAAATATCTGAGCGAAGTACCCAAGTGGATCAACATTATCTATCTGAATAAAGGTGAAATGATTACAACCAACCGACTGCAGGATATCCCGGAAAAAGCTGCAAGAGTAATTTTCCAAAAGGTGCTGAAAGAATTTCCGGATCTCTTGTATACCCTTATATTAAAAGATAAGAAGTACGATATTGAGTTTGCGGCTATCCATGGGATGAGAGACGAAATCCTTCACTCTACACATCATACTTCAAAAAAAATTGTCTGGATTCATAATGATCTTTCACAGGTAAAAGAATATACTGATGAGGAGATCCGTAAGTTTTTCGGGTTTGATTCTATCATGGTGATTTCAAAGAAAATTGAACAATTATTTCACGATTTAGCCAGAAATGAAGCCGAAAAGCAGAAAATTGTAAAAATTTATAATCCTTTAGATACCAAAGAAATTGTAACCAAAGCCGAACAGCCGGTTATTAATTATGAGTTTGATGATGAGATTCCTACGTTTATTTCTGTTGGAACCGTTTTTCCTCAGAAAGGTTTTGACAGGCTCCTGAAAGTTCACAAAAAATTACTTGATGAAGGATTTTTACATAAAATATTAATTGTAGGTGATGGTTATGATTTTGAAAATATCAAACAATTAAAAACAGAATTGGGAGTTGATAAAACGGCTACAATGCTTGGCTTCACAGACAATCCTTATCCATATTTTAAGAATTCAGATTTTTATATTTTGAGTTCGAGATATGAAGGTTTTCCTACTGTACTGTTTGAAGCAATTACATTGAAAAAGAAAATAATCGCAACAGAAGTTTCCGGTGTGAACGAAATGCTAAATAATGGTGAGTTGGGTCTTATTGTAGAAAATTCTGAAGAAGGAATCTATCTAGGGATGAAAAAAGCTTTGACTGAACCCCAATATTTCTCCGTATTCACCGAAAAACTTCAAAATTACTCCATGCCTTTCAATCTTGATCATTCTGTTGCAAGAATAGTTTCGGTTTTAGATGAATTATAATTAAAATTTAATCCTGATAAAAAATAAAAGAGAATCCGTAAATTTGCCGCATGCCCAAAACATATTCAATCATACAGAAAGATTTTTACAGAGAAAGCGGAGAATGGCTTTCGCCCATTCAGATTTTGCTGAAATGCATCAACCCGAATCTTCATTTTATTTATATTTTAAGAAAAACTCAGAAATTTAATAAAACTCCTCTCTTAGGATTATACTGGAAGATTGTTTTAAGGCATTTTCAGATAAAATATGGTTTTCAGATTTATCCTGAAACACAGATAGGAGAAGGTTTGTACCTGGGTCATTGGGGAAGTTTGGTCGTAAATCCCAAAGCAGTAATCGGCAGAAACTGTAACATCGCACAAGGTGTAACGATCGGCCAACAAAACCGGGGAAAAAATGAAGGCTTCCCAATCATTGGTGATGACGTCTGGATCGGTCCTAATGCTGTAATTGTAGGCAGTGTAAAAATTGGAAATAATGTTTTAATTGCTCCGAATTCTTATGTGAACACAGATGTGCCCGATAATTCTATTGTTGCAGGAAACAAAGCGAAAATATATCCTACTGCCAATGCAACTGAAGGATATATCAACAACAGGGTATAAATATTGATTTTTTTATATTTTATCTATATTAAATTCTGTTAAAAAAGATTGTAACTACATCAAAATTTATATTTTTGTACTGTTATTGATTTAGTCTATTGAATTTGGAAATAATTTAAACGGAATAAATAATCATCTATTTTAATCTTATTTATGTCACAGTCGTACAAAGTTATTTTTGAAAACAACAGAAAATGGGTAGAGTCTAAAATCGCAAAAAACCCAATGTTCTTTGAAGATTTAGCCAAAACTCAAAATCCTGACTATTTATACATCGGCTGTTCAGACAGCAGAGTGACAGCAGAAGAATTGATGGGTACAGAACCGGGCGAAGTTTTTGTAACAAGAAATATCGCTAATGTTGTCAATACTTTAGATATGAGTTCTACCGCTGTAATTCAATATGCTGTAGAACATTTAAAAGTAAAACACATTATTGTCTGTGGACACTATAATTGTGGTGGTGTAAAAGCAGCCATGACGCCTCAGGATTTAGGACTATTAAATCCTTGGCTGAGAAACATCCGTGATGTCTACAGATTACACCAAGCAGAGCTGGATTCTATCAATGATGAAGGAAAACGTTATGACAGACTTGTAGAACTGAATGTTCAGGAGCAATGCATCAACGTTATAAAAATGGCTTGCGTGCAGGAAAGATATATCATTGATGAATTTCCTGTGGTGCATGGTTGGGTTTTTGACCTGAGAACCGGAAAAATTATTGATCTGGAGATTGACTTTGAAAAAATCTTAAAAGACATACAAAAAATATATAATCTTACCAGCTCAGACTGGGTAATGAGCAGAAAGACAAAATAATCTTTCAAAAAAATAAAGAGTAAATGAAATTCTGGAGTGTTATTACATTAATGATTGTCCTCAACTTTACAGCTTTGCCCAGCATTGCTGCTATTGCTGATTGGGATATCATGACGACCAATGTAATCGTCAACGAAGAAGAAACCCACTCTCACTACTCATCTCTCTTTTCAGTTTACGAAAAAACACTTCCAAAAACATTAGATGTCTATGATTATCTTAAGTTTTTTGAACCCGATCTTGAAGGAAAATCTTTCACACTCATCGATGATTCTTTTCATCTTTCACCTTTAATGCGTATATTTTCTCCTCCTCCGGAAGCTTAGTTATACTACGTTTATCTATTCAGATCATTTTTGATTCTGGACACTTCTATTTTGTATTAATTCCAGTCTTATCTGATTGGTTTTAGTCAATCATTTATTTTACACAACGCAATAACGTATTTTTCAATTGTCATGAAAAAATCAAAATCTTTCTTTGGAGGAATTCAGGAGAACTTCCCTTCGGGTCTCGTCGTATTTTTAGTAGCTCTTCCCCTCTGTTTAGGAATCGCCATAGCATCCGGAGCACCACCCTTATCCGGAATTATCTCCGGAATCATCGGCGGTTTGGTAATCGGTGCCATCAGTAATTCAAATATATCGGTTTCAGGACCTGCAGCAGGATTAACAGCAATTGTTTTGACTGCTATTTCTGACCTGGGTGCATTTGAGCTTTTTCTTTGTGCAGGGCTTATTGCCGGCACGATTCAACTTATTTTAGGATTTGTAAGAGCCGGAAGTATTTCCAACTACTTTCCTAATAATGTGATTGAAGGAATGCTTGCCGGAATTGGTATCATCATCATATTAAAACAAATTCCACACGCTTTGGGATTTGATAAAGATTATGAAGGTCATGAATCTATTTTTGATAAAGGATTAAATTTTGGATACTTCAACGAGTTATTTGGTGCTGTACATCCAGGTGCAATTATTGTTACTTTGGTTTCTGTCGGAATTCTTTTGGCTTGGGACAAAATCCCTTTCCTAAAAAGACTGAAGATGCTTCCGGGAGCTTTGGTTGCTGTTGTTGCAGGAATTTTATTAAATGAAATATTCAAAATTTCTGAAAGTACATTAGCTATTGGTCCCGAACATTTAGTTCCTTTGCCTGTACCCAAAACTATAGAAGATTTTAAAAATTTGATTACAACACCTGATTTTAGCGGTCTTACAAATTACAAAGTCTGGATCGCCGGCGCAACTATAGCTGTTGTTGCATCCGTTGAAACACTTCTTTGCATAGAAGCATCGGATCGATTAGATGTTCAAAGAAGAATTACAGATACGAATCTCGAGCTAAAGGCACAAGGAATCGGTAACTTAGTAAGCTCATTAATTGGCGGACTTCCTATGACCTCTGTAGTAGTAAGAAGTTCTGCTAATGCCAATGCCGGTGCAACTTCAAAAGTTTCAACAATGATTCATGGTGTCTTACTACTGGTTTGTGTACTTACAATTCCGTTTTTACTAAATCTAATTCCTTTGGCAACATTGGCTGCGGTATTAATTTTGGTAGGATATAAATTGGCAAAACCTGCAACATTCAAACATTTCTGGCATCTTGGTAAATTCCAGTTTATTCCTTTCGTAGCGACTGTGGTGGCAATTGTTGCAACAGATTTGCTAAAAGGAGTAGGAATTGGTCTTGCCATCTCGGTTTTCTATATACTTCAGGGGAATATGAAGCGTGCCTATTATTTGAGCAGAGAAAAATTAGACGATGCAGACGGGATCACTATGAAATTAGCAGAGGAAGTTTCTTTCTTAAACAAAGCAGCCATTAAAAAGACATTGAAAAATATCAAACCCAATTCTACATTAATTATTGATGCCACAGGAACTTCTTATATTGCGACTGATGTATTGGAAATGATTCAGGATTTTGCAAATATTCGTGCAAAAGAAGAAGATATTAACGTAGAACTTTTAGGCTTCAAAACTTCGTACAAAGATTACGAAACTGATGAAGACTCACATATCGTCATTACTCACAAAAGAGCAATGTAAATTAAACAAAATCAATTTTAAATTTAAATTTAATTCAAAAAAACATACAGTTATATGAAAGCACATACATCTGAAACACAATCGACCATTACTCCTGAAAAAGCACTAGAATTCTTGAAAGAAGGAAATCACAGATTCGTAGGTAACCTTAAAGCGAACAGAGATCTTCTGGAACAAGTAAATGCTACTCGTGAAGGACAATGGCCATTTGCAGTGGTGTTGAGCTGTATCGACAGCCGTACTTCTGCAGAATTAATTTTTGACCAGGGTCTGGGCGATGTTTTCAGCATCAGAATTGCTGGTAATTTCGTGAATCAGGATATCTTAGGCTCAATGGAATTTGGCTGTAATGTAGCCGGATCTAAATTAGTGGTTGTTTTAGGACATACTAAATGTGGAGCTTTAAAAGGCGGATTGGATGCTGCTAAAATCGAAGGCATGGGAATGGATAACCTGAACCATCTGATTGATCATTTTGATCCGATTATTAAAACAATTATCCAAGATGGTGAAGAGCGAACTTCTGCAAACGCAGATCTTCTTGAAAGACTGAATCAGCACAATGTAAAAAATGCAATCGATGATATCCGTAAGCAAAGTTCTACTTTGAGAAGACTTGAAGAAGAGGGTAAGATCAAAATCGTTGGTGCAAATTACGATGTAGAGACTGGTGTTGTAACCTGGTTATAAAACCAATATAGTAAATATGAACGACGGGAGCAAAGCTCCCGCCGTTTTTTTGTGTCATTCTGATTAAAGTATATGTATATAAATTTACTTTCCGTTAAATGCTGACATTGTATTCCCAATTCCGGCAAAAACAAATGACAGACAGGCTTTGGAAAACTTTTCAATTCGTTCTCCCAATTTTTCAGATTCTTCTTCGTTCCATGTTCCGAGAACGTAATCGACTTGTCTGCCTTCAGAAAACTCTGCAGAAATCCCAAACCGCAATCTCGCATAATTCTGAGTCTGTAAACTTTCCTGAATACTTTTAAGACCATTATGTCCTGCATCAGAACCTTTCATTTTCATTCTTAGAGTTCCGAAAGGTAAAGCAAGATCGTCGGTAACAATCATCACATTTTCCAACGGAATATTTTCTTTCTGCATCCAGAATTTTACGGCGTTACCAGATAAATTCATGTAGGTGTCTGGTTTTAGCACAAAAACTTTTCTGCCTTTATATTTCCCTTCAGCCAGCCATCCAAAGTTGCTTGTATTAAAAGAAGTTTCCAGACTTTCTGCTATTTTATCAGCAACCTTAAAGCCTATATTGTGACGCGTATTTTCATATTCCGGTCCTTTGTTACCCAAACCGACAATTAAATATTTCATGAGAAATTTTTTGCAAAATTAAGAGATATAAAACAAAAAACTCAATCCTGTAAGAATTGAGTTTAAATATTTTTTAGTAACGTTTTTATAAAGGCTTATAAAAATAATTTACACTAAAACCTTGTGTCATGTAGGTCTGCTCATCATATCTATACGCTGTTGAGAAAATAACAGGTGTAGGAATTGGTGGCGCAAGATCTGTAATGGTAAGTCTCTTTGGATTGTTCGGAGACATAATAAAAGATTTGTCGTCTCCGTCATTCGTAGATAAAAGTGCCGAAACTTTGTATGCAAAAGGCAATAAAGTATACGGGTTGATGTGAGAATCATAGTTTAAAAACTCATAACCGTATTTCGACAACGCCGGACCGTTGACCCCTGCACTGATTTTACCGTAATGTCTTTCTACCTTAGAAACATTATCTCCCAAATAAGTATACCATGTTTTAGAATAATCTTTATATTCAAAAGGTACTCCAGGAGCATCAGGACCATCCTTCATGTTAATGATATCAAGCTTACCTGTTGTTGCGCTATAAGATAAGTCATAAATTCTTTTGTTTCTTTTATCAAGAACATAAGGACCCGCAGGCGTTGTTGGAGGTACAGCCGGAGTTCTTTTATAGGTCGCTCTGTTTTCTGAAATAATGGTTAATCTACCTAAGTTTCCATAAGTAAACAACTGTGTATAAACAATACTATCATCTTCTACAGTACCATTTCCATCAAGATCCAGACGACCGTTGAAAGTGATCTGACTGATCTTATCGCCACTCCACATAACATTGGTGACAGAATTTCCCGGCGTAATCACTTTGGTCAAAAGCAAACCATTATATTGATATTCTGCAATTGTTGCTGCATCTGTAACTTCTCTGAATAAAGCTCTTGGACCGTTAAAACCACTATTTGGATTTAAATCAATCAATGGGTTTCCTTCTTCATCAACCAAATCTTTACAAGAATGAATAGATGAAATACCAGCTACAAGTAAAATAAAATAGAATATTTGTTTCATTTCCGAAGGGTATTATTTATATTTCCACAAATATAATTTTTTTTTGAATAAAAATCATGTTTTTATTTATATTATCATAAAACTAACAAATAAAAACACCTTATAAAGCCTTATAAATATATTTTTGAGCTTGAGACTGATCCGAAGTTGGATAATTCATCGAATCATATAGATAAGTTAGATTACCAGACGAAACCGGAATAGGAGTTGGTGAAAGAGGTGAAAGAATTTCAATACTGAAACTTGTATAATTATTAGCAGATAATGTTGAAAAATTAAGAGGATGTACCAAACTCCACATGACAAAAAATGTTTTTGGTAACGTGTTATAAGGGTTTATCTTATTATCATAAGCCGGATAATTGTAGGCAGTCGTTGTTACCTGAACAGACAGATCAGGCGCACCCGACGGAGTAGTAGCACCCGATTCGGCTGTCATTTTTGTTATATTATCTCCTGTATAGGTAAAATTATAATTGGTAAACTGAACGTAAGTAGTTCCCGTTTTTTTCTTTTCTACAATTTTCGTCATTTTACTAGCACCATCGTAGGTATAGGTGTACTCCATATTGAAATGAGGTGCACCACCTAAAGTTGTTTGGCAAGTGGTATAATTTATTTTACCATTAGAATCATAGGTGACAGCAAAATTATATGCTATATTATTCGCTGGGACAGTTCCATTGATTTCCTGTCCGAACTTCACATTAGTAATTTTACCCGAGGTATAAGTCGGCGTTCCAATGAAAAATGATGTAGGACCACTTGTTTCTTTGAAAATTGCTTTTTGTAAAATATTTCCGGTGGTTACAAATTCTTGATTAGTCACATTATTGACAACAATCTTGTGTAAAATTCTGGGCCTGTAATTGTGGGACCTGGAGTTCCACCGCCACTCCCGCCCGGAGTGTTATTAGGATTATTTTGGTTAAGAGGATCTGCGGTAGTATTGTCGCACGAGAACATGAAGAAAAGAAGTAGAACTGCTACTACTTTAAAAAAGTTGTTTCTAATCATAAAATTTAGTTTTTTTTAGTTCACAAATATAATTATTTTTCAACATGACTAGACTTAAATTTAATTTTTATCAAAAAAAATCTAAAAACATGATTTTTAGATTTAATTATTGAAATATTAATGTGAAATATTAAATGGATACTTTTTAAATTCCTAAAATAGATTTTAACAAAACATTCACCTCATCCACATTTTGAACCCCGTCTTTTCTCATCATCAGCTGATTGCCATCTTTATTTATTTTCTCTTTCAACTGTGCCTGCGACGGGTTTTGAGTTAAGTAACTGATGATATGTCTGAATTTATCGGTCTGATAGAATTTATCTTGCGGATTATTCGGGAAATAGCCTAAGAAAGTTCCGTTTTTCATAACGATTTTCTCAAAACCTATATCTGCAGCAAGCCATTTCAGCGCAACACTTTTCAAGAGATTGATTGCATCATCGGGTAAATTTCCGAAACGGTCGGTCAATTCAGATTCAAATTTCTGAAGATCAATTTCATTATCAATTTCAGCTAATTTCTGATACAACAAGAGCCTTTCTTCCGTGCTTGAAATATAAGAATCCGGCAACATCAATTCTAAATCTGTATCGATATTGACATCTTTAACCGATTTAAATAATTTCTGACGATCTTCTTCATTTTCAAAAAGATTTTCAAAATCTTTATCATCTTTCAGTTCTTCCAAAGCTTCCTGCATCATTTTCTGATAGGTTTCAAAGCCCATTTCATTGATAAATCCGCTTTGTTCACCTCCCAATAAATCTCCTGCACCACGTATCTCCAGATCTTTCATTGCAATCTGAAAACCACTTCCCAAATCTGAGAACTGCTCAATAGCTTCGAGCCTTTTTCTTGCATCAGAAGTCACCATATCTAAAGGCGGAGTGATGAGATAACAAAAAGCTTTTCTGTTGCTTCTACCAACACGACCTCTCATCTGGTGAAGATCTGCCATCCCGAAACGCTGTGCATCATTGATAAACATGGTATTGGCATTGGGTACATCTACTCCACTTTCTACAATGGTGGTGGCAACCAAAACATCATATTTCCCTTCCATAAAATCAAGCACATTTCTTTCCAGCTGTTTGCCTTCCATTTGTCCGTGACCTGTAATTACTCTCGCATCGGGAACCAGTCTTTGGATCAGACCTGCGATGTCTTTCAGGTTTTCAACCCTGTTATTGATAAAATAAACCTGTCCGTCACGCTGTAACTCGTAAGATACCGCATCACGGATAATCTCTTCACTAAAACCAACCATATGAGTTTCCACAGGCTGCCTGTTTGGCGGCGGCGTTTTGATAACTGATAAATCTCTCGCGGCCATCAATGAAAACTGCAAAGTTCTGGGGATTGGTGTTGCCGTCAAAGTCAGAGTATCAATATTTGATTTTAAAGTTTTCAATTTGTCTTTTACCGAAACTCCGAATTTATGCTCTTCATCGATAATCAATAAACCCAAATCTTTAAATTTCACTTTCTCAGAAGCCAACTGATGCGTTCCGATCACGATGTCTATTTTTCCGTCTTTTAAGCCGGCTATCGTTTCAGCTTTTTGTTTTGCCGATCTGAATCTGTTTAAATAAGAAACATTGACAGGAAAATCTTTCAGCCTCTCGGTAAAACTGCGGTAATGCTGAAATGCCAGAATCGTTGTAGGAACTAAGATAGCAACCTGTTTACCATCTGTTGCCGCTTTAAATGCGGCACGAATAGCAACTTCAGTTTTTCCGAAACCTACATCTCCACAAACCAAACGATCCATAACCGTGTCTGCTTCCATATCATTTTTCACATCAATGGTTGCTTTTTCCTGATCCGGAGTATCTTCGTAGATGAAACTTGCTTCCAGTTCATTTTGCAAATAAGAGTCCGGTGTATAAGCAAATCCTTTGGCGGTTTTTCTTTCGGCGTATAATTTAATCAAATCAAAAGCGATCTGTTTTACTTTGGCTTTTGTTTTCTGTTTTAAAGATTTCCAGGCAGGAGAACCGAGTTTGCTCAAAACAACTTCCCTTCCATCCGGGCCGTTATACTTTGAAATTTTATGTAATGAATGAATACTTACATATAATAAGTCTCCATTTTTATAAGTCAGTTTAAAACACTCCTGAATTTTACCATCGTTATTCACTTTCACCAATCCCATGAATTTTCCGATTCCGTGGTCGATGTGAGCGATGTAATCTCCCACTTTTAAAGACATTAAATCCTTCAACGTAAGCTGTTCAGATTTTGCAAACGTATTTTTGGCTTTATATCTTTGATAACGGTCAAAAATCTGGTGGTCGGTATAAACGAGAAGCTTGTGATCGGTGTCTACAAAACCTTCGTGAAGTTCAGATTTAAAACTTTTAAACGAAATTTTAGACGACCCGGACTGAGCAAAATCGATGTCTTCAAAAATAGATTCCAGCCTTTCTTTCTGTTTATCGGTCGCAAAAGAAATCCAGGTATCAAAACCTTGCTCTTGTTTTTCTTCTAAATCTTCAATTAATAATTCAAAATTTTTGTGGAAAGAAGGTTGCTGGGTTTGATTGAGCTGAAGTGCTTCAGAGTCTGAGAGTTCGAGAGTCTGTGAACTGAAATCAATGGTTTTGAATTTTTTATAGTCAAACAAAAACTCTTCGTCTGAAATAAATAATTCCTGCGGAGTTCTGTGCGAAATATCTTTGCTTAAACTATCATATTTCTCCAATGATTTTTCATAAAAGCTTCTGATTTTATTTAAGCCTACAACCGCATTTTTCGAAATCACAAAACTGTCTTTCGGCAACAGTTCCAGCAAAGAAACACGACTTCCTGAAACCGAATAATTCATATTTGAAACCAATTGAAAGTCTTTTATCTTATCTACAGAAAGCTGAGTTTCAATATCAAAAGTTTTAATGTTTTCAACTTCATTACCGAAGAAAGTAATTCGATACGGTTTTTCGTTGGAGTAAGAAAAAACATCTACAATTCCTCCTCTCACAGAAAATTCTCCCGGCTCAGAAACAAAGTCGGTCTGCTGAAACTGATAATGTGAGAGCAATTCATCCACAAAATCAAAATCAAGCTGATCGCCAACTGTGATGTGATGAGAAATCGCTTTAAAATCTTCCTTCTTTAAAACCTTTTCAGACAAAGCGCCCATGTATGCAACAATGATCTTCGGAGATTTTTCAGAATTTATTTTATTTAAAACATCCGTTCGTAAAACCAAGTTGGCATTTTGAGTTTTTTCAACCTGATAAGGCTCAAGATGCGTTGCCGGAAAATATAAAACCTTTTCTTTACCCAGCAAATCCTCCATTTCAGTATTTACATAGAGAGCCTCTTCCTTGTCATCAACAAGATAAAGTATAGTCTTCTTTTGCGTAAGAAAAAGTTCGGCAATAAAAATCGAAACAGATGAGCCTGCACTTCCTTTTACAGAAAGGTGCTGATGATTTTCCAGCTGTACAAAAATTTCTTTCCCGAATTCTTTTTTCAGAAGATCCGGAAGAAAGCTTTCTTTTATGGTTTTTAAATGCATAAAAATAATATAGATATAAACGACAAAAGCGATTTCGGGAGAATTCCGAAACCGTTTTAGCATGACAAAGATAATGCTATTTTTTCTTTAAGATAAATTGAATGGTACCAAATTAATATAAAGCAACAATAAACGATTATAAATCTTAAATTATCAGTATAATTCAAAAAATGAGTTAAAAACAATTCATTTTTAGTCACACGGCATGGTGTTTGGAAAACTAAACCCATAAACCAAAAAAAATAATTTTATGAAAAATGTAATCAAGATTTTAGGAGTTTTTATGCTGGTCATGTTCACAGCAATTTCATTCACATCATGTAGCGACGATGACGATCCGGCTGATAATGATTTCTTTGCAGGAACGTATAAAGGATCTATATCTTACAATGACGGATCTACAACTATCGGATCAGACAATGGTGAAGTGTTTGTAACAAAAATTGCAAGTGCTACGAAATATAACTTCAAATTTTCAAATGGAATTCCTGATCTAAACGGACTTGAATTTGAAAAACAAGGAGATAATTCTTTGGTAATGGTAGGTTCTAACGCATTGGTCTATGTAAGAATAGACAACAACGAATTAAAAATGCTTTATAAAGCAGATGGTAAAACCTGGACAGCCAACGCTACAAGATAATACTGTCAATAAATATTAAAAACCTGTTTCTCTTTTGGGAAGCAGGTTTTTTTATTACCTAAAGCAAGAGTCTATAATTTTTAATTTTCAGCGAGTTTAATTAAGTCTGAAAAAATGATTTTTTGTAGTAAAATTTTAATTAACTTTACCTTACTAAACAATTATAAACACATGAAAAAATTTCTTACCGCAATGTCAATCGTATTGGGATTAGGATTTGCATCTGCTCAACAAGCTGTTCCGGCAACGAAAAGCACAGTACAGAAAACAACTAAAACTGTAAAAGCTGTAAAAAAAGAAGCCGCTAAACCAACAGTAAAACTTAAGAAAGACGGTACTCCCGACAAAAGATTCAAAGAAAACCAAAAATTAAAAAAAGACGGAACACCAGACAAAAGGTATAAAGTGAACAAATAATCAACATATAAAAATATTATTTTCATCATCAATTTTTGAAAAACCGATACATTTTTGTCGGTTTTTTTATGTTTAAATTTCAAAATATAATAACACAATTCTCCACTTATTTATAAATTTGAAACATGTTAAACTTCTTCAAAAAAAATGCAGCATTAATCTGGGCAAAAAATCATGTTCAGAAAGCGAACTATTTTAAGCAAAATGCTGAGAAAAATCAGGAAAAATTACTTTTATCGTTGGTGAAAACTGCTGAGAAAACCCTTTTTGGAAGAGAACATCAATTTGAAAACATCAATTCTATTCAAGATTTTCAGAAAAATGTAATGATTGCAGATTACGAAGATCTCAAACCATACATCGAAAAAGTAAAAAAGGGTCAACGAGAAATTCTCTGGACAGGAACTCCGGAATATTTTGCTAAAACTTCCGGTACCACTTCCGGATCAAAATATATTCCCATTTCAAAAGAAGGAATGCCGTATCAGGTTGCAGGTGCGCAAAGTGCATTATTTCATTATATTTCAAAAAAAGGCAACGCTGATTTCGTTAACGGAAAAATGATTTTTTTGCAGGGAAGTCCGGAACTGGAAGAGGTCTTCGGCATTAAAACAGGCAGACTTTCGGGAATTGTCGCCCATCACATTCCCAAATATCTTCAAAAAAACCGTCTGCCAAGCTGGGAAACCAATCTGATGGAAGACTGGGAAGCAAAAGTCGACAAAATAGTAGAAGAAACGGAAAAAGAAAACATGACCTTGATTTCCGGAATTCCGCCCTGGCTGATCATGTATTTTGAAAAACTCATTGAGAAAAACGGTAAAAAAATAAAACAGCTTTTTCCAAATCTCCAATTAATAGTTACCGGCGGCGTCAATTATGAGCCATATCGTGAAAAAATGGAAGAGCTTTTGGGTGGAAAAGTTGATATTGTGCAAACGTTTCCGGCATCAGAAGGTTTTTTTGCTTTTCAGGATGACTATACTCAGGAAGGACTTCTGCTTTTGACCAATCATGGAATTTTCTACGAATTTATTCCGCTTGAACAATACGGAAAGCCGAATGCAGAAAGATTGACTTTAAAGGAAACTGAGCTCAACAGAGATTACGCTCTGATTTTAACGACAAACTCTGGATTATGGGCATATTCTATCGGTGATGTGGTACGTTTTATTGATAAAAATCCGCACCGGATTCTGGTTAGCGGAAGAACCAAACATTTCACCTCAGCTTTTGGGGAACATGTCATTGCTTTTGAAGTGGAAGAAGCAATGAAAGCTACAGTAGAAAAGTTCTCTGCACAAATTACTGAATTTCATCTGGCTCCAGAGGTCAATCCTGCAGACGGTTTGCCTTACCATGAATGGTTTATAGAATTTGAAAAAGAGCCGGAAAATTTAGACTTATTTAAAAATGAACTGGATGATCAATTGAGAAAACGCAATACTTATTATGATGATCTGGTTGCGGGAAACATTCTTCAGAAATTAAAAATCAGCAGACTTTCAAAAAATGCTTTCCAGGAATATGCAAAATCTCAAGGAAAACTTGGTGGTCAGAATAAAATTCCAAGATTGGCAAATGAAAGAAAAATTGCAGATTTACTGAAAATTTATAAAATTTAAACACATTTTCTTCATTCTGAAAAGATATATTCAAAAAAATTGATAAATTTGGAAAACTAAAATTTTATAATGAAAGCATCTGTACTTTTAAAATCATCTTTACTAACTGGTTTATTTGTCATCTCATCTTGTGCTACTACAAAGTACAGCGAAAACATCTCAACAAATAATTACTCTAATCTTGAAGCGGGAAAAATTTATGTTGTAACGCCTAGAGACGGTTCTAAAAAACAAACGATTTTGTTTAGAAACATCAGTGGAGACAACATTATCGGGACTGCAGGGAAGAAAGACAGCGCAGAAGTAGTGATCCCAAAATCGAATATTGCATCTGTAAAAGACAGATCACAAGGCAGAGTTGCAGGAGGTGCAGTACTTATCGGAGCTGCAGGAGCCGCTGCAATTGTGATCAGTGCTTTGAGAGCAGACTAAAATAGATTTTATCTTTCAAAAGAGATAACCAATTTCTTTTGAAAACACAGTATACCGATAGCCCTGAATGAATATTTAGGGCTATTTTTGCGGAATGATTTCTCTTACTCCGCTTAAAACCCTAGAAAATATAGAATTCAGGAATCTTCTTACAGGAAGATTTTTTATTGTTTTAGCATTCAGAATGCTTGCAACTTTACTTGGCTGGTGGGTGTATCAGTTGACAAAAGATCCCTTCTCTATAGGATTGATCGGACTTTCAGAAGTAATTCCGGCGGTGAGTTGCGCTTTATATGCCGGTCACGTTATTGATATGAATGAAAAGAAAAAATTACTTCTCATATGTACGTATCTGTATGTTTTTCTGATCGGATTATTATTAATTCCTGCTTTTTATAATGTCGAGCTTCATTTTTCGGGACACGAAATCACCTACTATATTTACGCAGTTATCTTTTTTACAGGAATTGTAAGAGCTTTTATTGGTCCTATCGTCCCATCAATGATTCCGAAAATAGTTCAGAAGGTTAATCTTCCCAGTGCCATTACTTTAAATCAGGCAACATTTTTAATTTCTTCTGTTTGTGGTCACGCCGCCGGGGGATTTTTGATTGGGTTGGTTGGTGTAAAATGGACTTTGATTGTGATTATTTCATTAATTTCCGTTGCATCTATATTTTTCTGGCAACTTCAAAAACAATTTTCGGAACATAAAAAAGATGAAATTAAAGTTTGGGAAAGCATGCATGAAGGAATTTCTTATATTTTTAAAACTAAAGAAATTTTAGGTGCGCTTTGCCTGGATATGTTTGCTGTACTTTTTGGCGGTGCCGTTGCGATGATTCCTGTTTTTGCCACTGACATTTTGAAATCAGGTGCTGAAGGTTTTGGATTACTGAATGCTGCTTCAGATATCGGTTCCATGATCATCATTACTACACTCTCCATCATTCCTTTAAGAAAAAATCAGGGTAAAATTTTGCTTGGTGTGGTTGCAGGATTTGGGCTTTGTATCATTGGTTTCGGGCTTTCTCACTATTACTGGTTATCCTTTATGTTTCTGGTTCTAAGCGGAATGCTTGACGGAATTTCCGTTGTCATCCGTGGAACAATTGTACAGCTGAAAACGCCGGATCATATCAGAGGTCGTGTTTTGAGTGTAAATTCTATTTTCATTATGTCGAGTAATGAGATGGGACAGTTTGAAAGCGGGCTGGCTGCAAAATTAATGGGAGTCGTAAGATCTGTAGTATTTGGCGGAAGTATGACCTTAATTATTGCATTGGTGGTAGCAGCTACAAATCCTAAACTAAGAAAAATGCAGTATTAAGACATATTTGGCTAACTTTTGATTATATTAGCAAATTCTAAATACGTGGTTAATAATTTTTATATATTTGTAACAAAATTTTTCCGAAAATGAAAAAAACTCTACTCATTTTTTTGATGATATTTTCTCAGATGTTTTTTGCACAATCTGATTGTCCTACCGCAATAACAGTTTGTGGGAATTCCGGAATATCATATACACCATCCGGTCCGGGAAATATCCTGGAAGATCTTGGCGGTTGTTTGAGTGATGACGAAAACTTCTCTGTGTGGTATACTTTTTCTATTGCTACCGCAGGAACTTTAACATTTACTATTGATCCTAATGTATTCGCAGACGATTATGACTTCGGAGTTTACGGACCTAATAAAACTTGTGGAACTTTGGGAGCACCCATAAGATGTAATTATTCCGGAGCAGACGGACCTACAGGTTTAAATTTAACTACTGTACACCCAGCTGTAAACGGACAATGGAGCGGTTTTATGAATGTGCTTCCAGGAGAGACCTATTATCTGGTTATTGATAACTTCTCAAACAGTCCAAATGGTTTTACACTTTCTTGGGGCGGTACAGCTACATTGGCTTCGCCATTTAATGACCCGAGTTTAATTACTAATCCGTTTATTGCACCAGGTCTGCCAAACGCAAACCCTACAGCACCGAATGAAGTGGTAATTTGTACCAATCCTTCCGTTTTTAATTTCAGTTCATTATCAAGTGCAATTATTAACGGTAATACTAATTTCACAGTAAATTACCATTATAATACTAATGATCTATTGACTGGTGACAACCCTATCGTAAATCCGATTACTGTAAATACTACAGATACTTATTACTACAGTATAACATACACAGATCCGACCAATCCGAATAACCCTATTAATAAATGTAAACAGACAGGTACATTTAAATTCAAAGACGGAAGTATTGTAGCAACTGACGACACTTTAACAGAATGTAATAACAATAACGAAGGAACAGCTGTATTTAACTTGACTGATGCCAATGTTACTACAATAGCAAATGCAACAAAAAAATACTATCCTTCAATAATAGATCTTAATGCCAACACCAACGAAATTACCAATCCTTATCAATATCTTTCTGCTGGAGGATCTGCATTTGTTTTGGTAACCTCAGAATTTGGATGTAAAGATATTGCAGAGATCAAGCTGAACTTTTATCCTATAGTAGTGGTAACTGAAGCTACACTCAGAGCTTGTTTTATAGAATCTAATCCTTCGACTGGTTTGTTTAATCTAAACAATGCTACCGTTAATACGCAGATAGGAACTACTAAAAAATATTATCCATCAACAGCAGATGCGGTTAACCAGACCAACGAAATATTAAATCCTTTAACCTATACAGCGCCAAATGGTGTAGTATATGTAAGAGTAACTAATGCCAATGGATGTTTTAATGTAGCTAAAATTAATCTTGTGGTAATCCCACCTGTATACTCTACAGTATTAATTGATAAAGTGATATGTATTGAAGATAAAACCACTTTAGATGCAGGTCCCGGGTTTACTTCTTATCAGTGGAGCACTGGTGCAACTACGCAGATTATCTCTGATGTAACCGTGGGAACTTATTGGGTTAAACTTAAAACCGGAGACTGTACTGCAATACAGACTGTAAAAGTTTTTGCTTCTGATCAGCCTGTAATTTCAAATATTGAAATTACTAACAACTCTCTTACTGTAAATGTAACTGGTGGTACACCGGCTTATCAATATTCAATAGATAATGTAAACTGGCAGGACTCTAATTCATTTACGGGTCTTACGAGAGGTGATTACATAGTTTATGTAAAAGATGCTTACGACTGTGTTCCTATGGAAGTAAACATTTTAGTTCCAAACATGATTAACGTGATTACTCCAAACGGAGACGGAATAAACGATGTAATAGATTATTCTGCTTTAGGAAGCAGACAGAATTTGGTTCTAAGTATTTTTGACAGATACGGATACAAAATTTTCCAGGCGGATAAAACGAATGGTTTCAAATGGGACGGTACTACCAATGGTGGTAAAAAAGTTCCTACAGGTAACTATTGGTATTCTGTAACATGGAACGAAAACAACAAGACCAAAACACCAATCAAATTCTCTGGTTGGATAATGGTAAAAAACAGAGAATAATCTCGATCAAAAAAATAAAGAATCGCTTACCAAAGCGATTTTTTATTTAAAAATCATTTGTAATATTTTGTTTAAATTTGCTATAAATTCATTTTAACATGAAAAAAATACTACTTTTTATTATTATCATAATTTCGCAATTTTATTATTCACAATCAGATTGCACCACAGCAATTCCTGTTTGCGGAAATTCAAATGTTTCATTTACCCCTTCAGGACCCGGAAATGTTTTGGAAGATCTTGGCGGATGTTTAACTGATGACGAAAACTTTTCCGTATGGTATACATTTACCGTTGCTACATCAGGTACATTAGCTTTTACAATTGATGCAAACATAAACACAACAGATTATGATTTTGCAGTTTATGCTGCCAATGCAACATGTGCCGCACTAGGAACGCCTATACGATGTAATTTTGCAGGATCTTCTCCTACTGGAAATACGGGATTAGAGCTTACACCGAGTGGATCTGCCTATTTCGAAGCTTATTTGGATGTAGTTGCTGGTCAGACGTATTATCTGGTGATCGATAACTATAGTAATGCAGCAAATGCCGGATTTTCATTAATTTGGGAAGGTACGGCTTCGTTAACCTCTCCTTTTACCAATCCTGCACTGACTCCAAATCCATTTATTACACCTGGGGTACCAAATGCCACAGATCCTACTCAACCTAACGAAATTCTGAAATGTGCATTGCCAATGATGTTTGACTTTACAACATTGAGTACAGGAATTTTAAATGGAAACCAAAACTTTACAGTTACATATCACGATACCGCAAACAATGCGATCACTGGGGACAGCCCACTTACGACAGCTATGGTTAATGGTACTACAATCTATTACTATAGACTGAAATATGTTGATCCTACCAATCCTACCAATCCTGTAAATGGATGTTTTTTAACCGGTAAATTTAAATTCAAACAAGGAAATATTGTGGCTGATAACGCTACACTCACTGAATGTAACAACAACGGTGCAGGTACAGCAACTTACAATCTTACAACAGCAGCCGTATTTGGAGATCCTACAGCTACCAAGAAGTATTACACTTCGCTGGCTAATCTGAATGCAGACACCAACGCCATTACCAATCCGACGGCATACGTATCATCTGCACCAGCTACAATATACGTAAAAGTAACTTCAATAGAAGGTTGTTCAGATGATTCAACAATCACATTAGCATATCATCCTGTAGTAGTAGTTACACCTGCCATATTAGAATCATGTTACATCCCTACTGCAATTACTACTGCTCTATTTGATTTAACAACTGCAACTGTTTCTACCCAAACAGGAATTACAAAAAGATTTTTTAAAACTCAGGCAAATGCTTTGGCAGGAACTAGTGAAATTCCCAATCCTACAATGTACATCTCTGAAAACAGTGAAGTTTTTGTAAGAGTTACAAATTCTAATGGATGTTTTGCTATCACAAAAATTACTTTAAAAGTACTTCCTCCTGTAAAATCTACAGTTTTAAAAGACAAAACGATTTGTATAGAAGATAGAACAATTCTTGATGCAGGACCAGGATTTGATGGGTACGAGTGGAGCACCGGTGCAACCACACAAACCATACAAGGTGTTGGCATAGGGCAGTATTGGGTAAAACTACAAACCGGTAAATGTTTCACTATGCAGCTAGTAAGTGTATTGCCAGCTCAACAGCCGGTAATCGCTAGTTTAGACATTACAAACAACACAATTACCGTAACAGCAACTGGTGGAACTGCTCCTTATCAGTATTCTATTGATGGGATCACTTGGCAGAATTCTAATGTATTCACTAATCTGCCTAGAGGTGAAAATAAAATTTATCTGAAAGATTCTTTCGATTGTAATCCTGTTAGTGTTCAGGTAACAGTACCCAATCTTGTAAATGCAATCACTCCGAACGGTGATAATGTAAATGACGAAGTAGATTATTCTGCATTAGCTTACAAGAAAAATCTTGTCTTCACAGTTTACAACAGATATGGTAATAAAGTCTACGAATCTGATAAACTAAGAAACTACAAATGGAACGGAACTTCGGGCGGTAAAAAAATACTAACCGGAACCTATTGGTATACTATTACTTGGAACGAAAATGACATCAGCAATACCCAAACAAAATACAGTGGATGGATATTGGTAAAAAACAGAGAATAAATAAACAATCATATCATTACAATCACCTCAGCAATGGGGTGATTTTTTTATTCACAACATTCAACCCTTACAGACATTGATATTTTGAAAGTTATCAACAATAATTATGAATTACTCATTTCAAATTATTTCTTAAATAAACTATCTTTGCATTATGGCGCAGAAAGAAACTTTATCTTCTCTTACACAAGGAAACTTTGCTAAAGAGTTGTCGATTGCAGATGGAAAAATGCCTCCTAATGCTATAGATTTTGAAAGGTTGGTGATTGGTACTTTTTTAATTGATAAAAAAGGACTCGATCATTCTATTGACCTTTTGACACCCGAAGTTTTCTATGACCCGAGACACGCTGTAATTTTTGAAGCGATTTTAAAATTATATGAAGGAAACCATCCTGTCGACCTGATGACCGTTATTCAGGAGTTAAAAAAAACAGAGAAATTGAGTTCTGCAGGTGGTGATCATTACATTATAGAGCTGACTATGGGCGTAAGTTCGTCTGCCCACATCGAATATCACGTACGGGTAATCCTTGAAAAATACATTCTGAGAAGCTTAATCAATGTTTCCGCAAATGTAATTGATACTTCATACAAAGAATCAACAGACGTTTTTGAGCTTTTAGATAAAGCGGAGCAGTCATTTTTTGAAATAACCAACGGAACTATTAAAAAAGGTTTCGACACCGCAAACTCTTTGGTAAAACAAGCGATTGATACTATTAAATCTTTAAAAGACAAAGAAGGGATTTCCGGAGTTCCATCTGGCTTTGCAGGAGTTGATAAAGAAACCGGTGGTTGGCAAAATTCAGATTTAATTATCATTGCGGCACGTCCCGCAATGGGAAAAACTGCATTTCTGCTTTCGATGGCAAGAAATATTGCAGTGGGACACAAAATTCCGATGGCGTTATTTTCTTTAGAAATGGCATCTGTACAGCTGATTACCAGAATGATTGCCTCTGAAACCAAAATTTCTTCAGAAAAATTAAGAAAAGGACAAATGAGCGACGAAGAATGGCAACGTCTGTTTTCCAACGTTTCGGAACTGGAAAATGCTCCTTTATATATTGACGAAACTCCTTCCCTGTCCATTTTTGACTTCCGTGCAAAGTGCCGAAGACTGGTTATGCAACATGGTGTGAGAATCATCATGGTTGATTATCTTCAGCTAATGACTGCAAGCAGCGGAGGAAAAGGTGTTGGAAACCGTGAGCAGGAAATTGCAATGATTTCGCGTTCCTTAAAAGCCATTGCCAAAGAGCTGAATGTTCCCGTGATTGCACTTTCGCAGCTTTCAAGAACTGTGGAAACCCGTCCCGGAAAAAGACCTCAGCTTTCAGATTTGAGAGAATCCGGAGCGATTGAGCAGGATGCAGATATTGTGTCATTCATCTTCAGACCAGAATATTACAAAATCGCCGTTTGGGACAACGATGAAGAAGGTCAGGAATCTTCCACCGAAAATCAGGCTGAACTCATTATTGCAAAACACAGAAATGGCGCAACCGCCGATGTGAGACTCTCTTTCATGAAGCATTTTGCAAAATTTGGCGATTTAGATTTATATGGAAACAATGATTATGGATATCCTTCAGGAGGACAAACACCTGAACCAAGCGGTTTTGAGAAAATAAAAACAACCATTCAGCCTGGTGCAGCATTTGATTTACCTGATAATTCTAAAGTTTCCGGTTCTTCAATGAATGATCTGGATGATGAAGACGATTTTCCTTTTTAAATTAAGTTTCATCATGAAATTGAGGTTTACTAAAGCTTACATATAAAATTTATATTTAAAATCAACCTCCATAATTTCCTAACATTAAACCTCGGTCTAAACATTTTGAGAATTGAAATTTACACAGACGGCGCATGCAGCGGAAATCCGGGAAAAGGCGGATACGGTATTGTCATGAAAGTACCCGAAAAAAATTACCAGAAAACATTCTCAAAAGGTTTTCGCAAAACCACCAACAACAGAATGGAATTGCTGGCAGTAATTACCGCACTGGAAAAATTAAAATCAACTGAAAATGATATTCATGTCTTCACAGACAGCAAATATGTTTCTGATGCTATCAATCAAAACTGGCTTGCAGGTTGGATTAAAAGAGGCTGGAAGAATGTAAAAAATCCTGATTTGTGGAAACGTTTTTTAGTGCTTTTCAATGAATATCATCCTACAATGCACTGGATAAAAGGACATGCAGGACATTTTGAAAATGAACTTTGTGACAAACTCGCCGTAGCCGCTGCCAATTCTACCAATCTTGAGGTTGACACGTACTTTGAAAATTTGGAAAGCAATTCTTTGTTTTAACTTATTAAATTTTTGAATAATTCTGCCTTTACATTACTATTCTAATTATTTCTTTTAAAAATACAATAAATTTTACCATATATTCATTATTTTTTACTAAATTAACGTTAAATACACATTTTTAAATCAGGATTTAATATCTTTACACGTCTAAATAAATATCCTGATTAAATGAATAAAAATTTACTGTTTTATTTTACTTTACTTCTATTTTGCATTTTCGGGAAAACATATTCCCAAACTTATCAACTTACAGGAAATCCGGTAACTACGACGGGATGGACGATGGTTGCACCTACAGTTGTAAACACTGATTTTATACAGCTTACCCCAGATACCAATAATCAATCTGGTTCTATAAGACTGAACCAGCCCATTAACCTGAAATTCTGTGACAAATGGAGGGTGGAATTTGATTTCAGAATGGATTCTAACCAAACAGCTAACGGAGACGGCCTTGCTTTTTGGTATTTAGCCAATCCGCCTGTTGCAAGTGTACTGGGATCAGGACTTGGAGTTTCACAAAATGCCGTTGGTCTTGTTGCAGGTTTTGACACTTACAACAATACCACTACAGCAGTAATGAGTAAAGTACATGTTGCCTATGGACAGGTGGTGAATACAACCGACCTGAACAATGTTGAGTTTTTCAATGTTGCCGGAAGTTCTTTCCATTCAGCAGATCTTAATACGACATTGCCATTTCAGGGAACTACTTACAAGCATGTTGAAGTGACAGCAGAAGTAAATCCGCTTGCTCCTACCAGCTGGATTATACAGATTAAAATTGATGGTACAGTAATCTGTAATCAGTCTTTTGCTCCATCTGGCGCAGCGGCGGCGATGACTGTCGGATATTTTGGATTCTCTGCTTCTACGGGAGGAAACAGATCAAGACACTCTATTAAAAACGTAAAAATATATACCGATAAAGTAAGTATTTTACAACCTTCTGTTACACAGTCTTTTTGCCCTAATCCTTCGACCGGATTTGCTACAACGAATTTAACATCGTTTAATTCACAATTTGTTACAACACCTGTAAATTATACTTTCACCTACTCTGCAGGAGGATCTCCAATTACCAATCCAACAAATTATCAGTTCAACGCAAACACGACGGTAAGCGTATCTATAAAGGATAATTCAGGAGTTTTGTGCGATAACCCCGATGGTCAGATTCTACTGACATTATCACCTTTTACGGCTAACAACAGAACAATTTCTGAATGCAATAATAACAATGCTACAACAGCAATATTTAATCTCACTACCGCAAATGTAAGTACTGTACCGGGAATTACGAAAAAATATTTTAAAACACTCGCAGATCTGAATGCCGGAACCAACGAGATCACAAATCCTACCGCTTACGTTTCTGCACCGGGAATAGTTTATGTAAAAGTTACCACTCCCCAAGGATGTACCGGTAATGCGCAAATTACTTTAAACTTTCTACCGCTTCCCGCAGTAACGGATGCTACATTACAATCTTGTTTTATTGCGACAAATACTGCAACAGCGTTATTTGATTTAACTTCAGCCAATGTAACTTCAGATGCAGGCATTACGAAGAAATTTTACACTTCTTTAAGTGATGCATTAGCAGGAATTAATGAAATTTTAAATCCTATCGCTTATATTTCTTCAGATTCGGAAGTTTTTGTGAAAGTGATTGCTTCAGTAAGCAACTGTTTTATCATCAAGAAAATTACACTCAAAATAACACCTCCGGTGAAATCTTCTGTTTTGAAAGATAAAATAATCTGCATAGATGACAGAACCACGCTTGATGCGGGACCAGGATTTGACGGATACGAATGGAGTACCGGTGCAACAACTTCTTCAATACAAGGCGTTGCTGTAGGAATTTACTGGGTAAAACTAAAAACAGGAAACTGCTACACACTTCAGGTGGTGAATGTAAAAGCAGCAGCAAATCCTGTGATCGCAAGTATTGACATTACCAACAATACGATCACTGTAAATGCTACTGGCGGAACTGCACCCTATCAATATTCTTTAAATGGTACAAACTGGCAAAATTCTAATGTTTTCACAGGATTACCCAGAGGTGAAAACAAAATTTTTGTAAAAGATTCTTATAATTGCGAGCCTGTTGAAATACAGATCACCGTACCAAATCTACTCAATGTTATAACTCCAAACGGAGATAACGTGAATGATATGATTGATTACAGCGCTTTGGCTTACAAGAAAAATCTTGTGTTTATTGTTTATGACAGATATGGAAATAAAAAGTATGAAGCTGACAAATTGAGAAACTTCAAATGGGATGGCACCTCTAATGGAAAGAAAATCTCAACAGGTACATATTGGTACACGATCTCTTGGAACGAAAACGATAAAAACAGCACCCAAACAAATTACAACGGCTGGGTACTTGTAAAAAACAGAGAATAATTTTCACAAATAAAAATCACTCCATTTCGGAGTGATTTTTTGTAAGATCTGCCTGAGAAAAATAAAACTGATTTGTGCTTTTTGATGAAAATTATATAAAAATCTATCAATAATAGATGATAATTTAAATCATCACATTATTGCAAAAATATATTTAATTATAAACAGGCACCGATGATTAATGATTAAGAAAATTTTAAAATAAACTAATCACCATATTAAATTTAATAAAATGAAGAAAAAACTACTACTTCACTTTTCTGTATTCTTATTATTCTTCCTAAACATTTCTGCCCAGACGTATCAGCTTACCGGAAATCCTGTGAATACTACAGGTTGGGATATTGTACCTTCGGCTATTGTAAGCGGAGACTTCATAAGACTTACAGCAGATCAAACGAGCCAGTTCGGAGCAATAAAACTTTCAGATCCTATCAACTTAAAATATTGTGATAAATGGAAAGTTGAATTTGATTTCAGAATTGATGGAAACGGAACCACAGCATACGGAAGAGGTGACGGTTTGACGTTTTGGTATCTTTCAAACCCACCCACCGCATTTACTACAGGAGGAGGACTAGGAATTCCGGCTAATGCAAACGGATTGATGGTGGCTTTTGATATCTTCAACAATACTACTGAAGGACAAATGAGCAAAGTTCATCTTTTATATGGAACCAATAATGTACCGGCAGGAAACGCAAATATAGAATACAATATGACTGCTGGGAGCTCATTTCACTCTCCTGATCTACAGGCTACACAGCCTTTTGTCGGCACAAATTACAAACACGTTGAGGTAAACGGACAAGTCGATCCGGCTAACCTCAATAACTGGATCATCCAGATCAGGATAGACGGCGTAGTAATCACCAATCAATCTTTTGCGCCATCAGGCGGAGCCATCGGAATGACAACCGGATATTTCGGGTTTTCATCCGGAACAGGAGCTGCGAGTGCAAGACACTCCATTAAAAATGCCAAAATATTCATTGATAAAGTTCCTATTTTACAAAGTACCATTACCCCATTCGTATGCACCAATCCCTCTACAGGAAATGGTTTTGTGGATTTAACATCTTACGCATCACAATTTGTAAATGTTCCGAGCAATTACATCATTACGTACTATGTTTTGGGAAGTTCTACCCCAATTACAACTCCAAGCAATTTTCAATATACCGGAAATACCACAATTACGGTAGTCATCAAAGACCCATCATCTACATTATGTGACAATGGAGATGCCAGAATAATTTTAAATCCAACTCCGTTTGAAGCAACAGATGCTCCACTTACTGAATGCAATAACAACAATGCAGGTGTTGGAATCTTTAATCTAAATGATGCCGCCATAACAACATTACCTAATGTTATCAAACAATACTATCCTACTCTTGCAGACCTGAATGCAGGAACCAATCAGATTACCAACTTTGCAGCGTTTTCTGCTGCACAGGGTACAACTATTCACGTAAAGGTAACAACAGCGCAGGGTTGTGTAGACAATGCAATCATCACACTTAATACTTCTCCGGTTGTGGTTGTCAACGATGCAACTTTAAGAGTTTGTTCTGAGCCTAATAATCCATCATTAGGGGTATTCAATTTAGCGAATGCTAATGTAACTTTACAAGCGGGAACAACTAAAAAATACTATCCATCATTGACAGATGCAGTCAATGCAACAAATGAAATTCCCAATCCCACATCATACACGGCACCCAATGGTGTTGTTTATGTAAGAGTCATCAATGGAGCTGGCTGTTTTACAGTTGCTAAAGTAAATTTAATTGTGATTCCACCAGTCTACTCTACAACTTTGATTGATAAGATAATCTGTATAGAAGACAAAACTACTTTAGATGCAGGATCCGGATTTACCGGATATGAATGGAGTACTGGCGCAACGACACAAATCATTACCAATGCAGGAGTAGGCACTTATTGCGTGAAGCTCAAAACAGGCGATTGTATTGCCACACAAACTGTAAAAGTATATGCTTCTGAACAACCAGTGGTAACGTACATTGACATATCAAATACTACAATCACGGTTAATGTAAAGGGAGGAACCCCTTCCTATCAATATTCTCTTGACAATGTCAACTGGCAGGATTCTAATGTATTCACAGGGATTTCAAGAGGGATGTATAAAATTTACGTAAGAGATATTTACGAATGTGAACCTATCATCGTAAACGTTACTGTACCTAATTTAATTAACGTAATTACACCAAACTCAGACGGACAAAACGACTTCATCGATTACTCTGCATTGGCAGGAAAATTAGATTTAACCTTTAATGTTTTCGACAGATACGGTACAAAACTTCATCAAGGTGACAAAACCAACCGATATATTTGGGACGGAACCGCCAATGGCAGAAAAGTCCCAACCGGAAGCTACTGGTATTCTGTAACATGGAATGAAGATAACAAAACCAAAACACCTGTGAAATTCTCAGGTTGGATCATGGTAAAAAACAGAGAATAATTTTTTTCATATTAAATTATATTTTTGATCACTCCCCTCAAAAGGAGTGATTTTTTATTGATTAATTTAAAAACAGATATTTCGGCCCAAAACTCTCATTATTCACATTCAATTCTTAAATTTGTCTTTATGAATTATTTGGAAGCTTTAAGCAGAAGATATTCTGTAAAAAAATTTAACCCCGAATTAATTATTCCGCAGGAGACACTTCTCAATATTCTTGAGTCGGGAAAAATGGCAGTAAGTTCACAGGGTTTGCAGCCCTACAGAATTATAGTCGTCGAAAGTAAAGAGATGAAGCAAAAACTGATTCCCTCATTTTACAATCCTTCTCAAATTTCTACATGCTCGCATTTGGTTGTTATCATTTCAAAAAAAACCGTTGATGACCAGTATATCCACGGATATTTCAGTCACATATCCGAGGTAAGAGACATTCCGTTAGAAAGTCTTGATTTATTTAAGAAAAGTATTAATCAACACATTGTTCAAAAGACACAGGACGAAATTTTCAACTGGGCAGAAAAGCAGTCGTACATCGTTTTAGCAAATTTAATATATGCCGCAGCCTTAGAAAATGTAGATACTTGCCCTATGGAAGGCTTCCGTCAGGAAGTTATTGAGGATGTTTTAAATATTAATACTGAAAAAGAAAAAGTGACGGTGACTCTTGCTTTAGGCTACCGGTCTGATGAAGATCAATTTCAACACCTGAAAAAAGTAAGAAAACCAAACGAAAAATTATTTAAATTTATTTAATTATTTTAGACGATTGTCTTAAAGCAACTATATGATAAAAGCGGATGTATTAGTGATAGGTTCCGGAATTTCCGGACTTTCTTATGCCATAAAAATTTCAGAACAGCTTCCCGATGCCAAAATAATCATTGTAACAAAATCTGACGAAGACGAAAGCAATACCAAATACGCACAAGGAGGTTTGGCAGTTGTTACAGATTCTAAAAATGATAATTTTGACAAACATATTGAGGACACCATGCGTGCAGGAGATGGTGAAAACAAACGCGATGTTGTAGAAATGGTGGTAAGAGAAGCACCCGCAAGATTTAATGAAATTGTAGAATGGGGAGCCAACTTCGACAAAAAAAACGGAGAATTCACATTAGGAAGAGAAGGCGGCCACACCGAAAACAGAATTGTGCACCATAAAGACATCACAGGTTTCGAAATCGAAAGAGCTCTACTGGAAACTGCAAAAAGCAGCCCAAATATCGAAATTCTGGATCATCATTATGTTATCGATATTATTACCCAGCACCACGTACCAGGAAAAGAACTTAATGAAGGCGAAATCAATTGCTACGGTGCCTATATTTTAGATGAAAAATCTAAATCAATTAAGAAAATTACTTCAAAAATCACTTTGGCCGCAACTGGCGGAGCCGGTCACGTATATAAAAACACCACCAATCCTACCATCGCAACCGGAGACGGAATCGCATTTGTTGCCCGTGCGAAAGGTAAAGTGACCAATATGCAGTATTATCAGTTTCACCCCACCGCATTGTACAGCAAGCTTGACGGAATGTTATTTCTAATTTCCGAAGCAGTGCGTGGTGATGGCGCAAAACTGAGAACCAAAAAAGGTCAGAAATTCATGCATAAATATGATGAGCGCGAAGAATTAGCGTCCAGAGATATTGTCGCAAGAGCAATTGATGCCGAAATGAAAGTTACGGGAGATGAATTTGTAGGTCTTGATTGCCGTGGAATGAGTCACGAAAAATTCTTAGAACATTTTCCCAATATTTATAAAAAATGTAAGGACGAAGGTATTGATCCATTCAAGCAATTAATTCCCGTGGTTCCGGCTTGTCATTATTTAATGGGAGGTATTGAAGTTGATAAAGACGGGCAATCTTCAATCAATAATTTATTTGCAGTAGGAGAATGCACCAATTCCGGATTACACGGCGCCAACAGACTGGCTTCCAATTCCTTATTGGAGGGTTTGGTTTTTGGGCATAATGCTGCCATGAAAACGGTAGAACTCTTAAAAGAAAACCATTTTAATTTTGATGATTTGAAAGCAGTTCCTGAATGGAATGAAGAAGGAATGAAAATTATTGATGAGATGGTCATCGTTTCTTATCTTAGAAAACAGCTTCAGGAAATGATGAGCGATCTTGTAGGAATTGTTAGAAGCAACAGACGATTAAAAATGGCTCTTCAGAAACATCAGGAAATAGCTGCTGCTGTTGACGAAATTTACCATTACTCTATTTTATCACCTCAGCTTTCAGAATTAAGAAATTTAACTACCGTTGCACATTTGATTATTACCCAATCTATGGAAATGACTCAAAATAAAGGAGCATTTTATAATAAAGATTTAGTTTAAATCATTTTTACCTTCTTATAAAAAATGAATTAAAAAATTACAACAATGAAAAGACCCCGCTACGCAACCGATAAAGTTTTAAAACAGTTCATAAAGAATGCTTTAGAAGAAGACATTCAGGATGGTGACCATTCTACTTTGTCTACAATTCCTAAAGATTTGCAGCAAAGTGCAAAACTTTTAGTGAAAGAAAACTGTATTTTGGCGGGAGTCGAATTGGCAGAAATTATCTTTAAAGCCTTTGATAAAGATTTAAAAGTAGAAAGATTCATCAAAGATGGCGAAACTGCAAAAGTTGGCGATGTAGCTTTCGTTGTCACCGGAAGCGCAAGGTCTATTTTATCGACAGAAAGATTAGTTTTAAACTGTATGCAGAGAATGAGCGGTATTGCAACGCTCACTCAGGATTGGGATTCGAGACTAATCGGTACCAAAACTAAACTTTTAGACACCAGAAAAACAACACCCAACTTTAGAGTTTGCGAAAAATGGGCAGTGGCAATTGGTGGCGGAACCAATCACAGATACGGTTTGTATGATATGATTATGCTGAAAGATAACCACATCGATTATAACGGAAGTATCACCAATGCGGTAAAAATGGCGAAAGATTACGTGAAAAAAACTAAGAAAAAACTTAAAATTGAAGTTGAAACCCGCACTTTGGAAGAAGTACAGGAAGCCATCAATGCAAAAGTTGACAGAATTATGCTTGACAATATGGATGTTGCTACTATGAAACAGGCAGTGAAATTGATAGATGGGTCTTGTGAGAGTGAAGCATCGGGAGGAATTACGAGAGATCAATTAAAAGAAATTGCTACCACAGGAGTGACTTTTATCTCTGCAGGAGCATTAACACATTCTGCAAAAAATATCGATTTAAGCTTAAAAGCTGTTATGTAAAACATTATATATTTAATAAAAACAAGTCGTATTTCTTAAAAATTAAATAATATGATTTTTTTCACGTTAAAATCCAAATTTTATATATCAAATTGAAAAACAGTAACTTAATCATTATTAAGACTGATTAAAAATTAATATTAAGTTAATAAGAGTTAAAGTTTATTTGTCGAATTTTGCAAAAAATTAATTCTAACTATTACTTAAGATTATGAAATTAATCAACAAATCGATGCTAACTGCAGTAATCACACTTTCTACAGCTAGCGTTTATTATGCACAACAAGTTCAGGATACTGTTGACACAAGATCAAGAGATATTGAACAGGTTGTAATCTCAGGTGTTGCCGATATCGCTAAAGATAGAAAAACACCCGTTGCTGTTTCTACTATTAAAGCAGCACAAATTGTTGAAAGATTAGGTAACCAAGAGTTTCCTGAGATTTTAAATACTACACCTTCAGTGTACGTAACTAAAGGCGGTGGTGGTTTCGGAGATGCTGTTATCAGAGTAAGAGGTTTTGGAAATTCCAACACTGCTGTAATGATCAATGGTATGCCTGTAAATGACATGGAAAATGGAGCTGTATATTGGTCAAACTGGGCTGGTCTTTCTGATGTAACTTCAGACATTCAAATACAAAGAGGTCTTGGTTCTTCTAAATTAGCTATCGCTTCTGTGGGTGGTACTATGAATTACATTACTAAAGCTGCTGATAAAAGAAGAGAAGGTATAGTAACATTGGGAATTGCTAATGATGGATATCTTAAAACTTCATTTGCTTACAACACTGGTAAATCTAAAACAGGATGGTCTTCTTCATTCTTGATGGGAAGAACAGCTGGAGCAATGTATGCGAATGGTACAGATTTCGAATCTTACAACTACTATTTTGCTTTGGGTTATCAGCCGAATGAAAAACATGATTTACAGTTTACATTCACAGGTGCTCCTCAGTGGCATAATCAAAACTTCACAAACACAATCCAAACTTATATTAAATATGGTAAAGATGGTGAGCCCAATAGAAAATACAACTCAAACTGGGGTTTATTGAATGGTGAACAATTTTCTACAAATACAAACTATTATTCAAAGCCAATTGCATCAATCAACTGGGATTGGAAAATTTCCGAAAAATCAAAATTATCAACCGTAGGATATGGATCTTGGGGTAGAGGTGGTGGAACTGGTTTTTTAGGAAGCATTAATGGAAAAACAGTTTTCAACGTTGCTAAAACTGCTGACGGACAAATGAGATGGGATGACATCGTAAGATGGAATCAAGGTGCTGTTATTTCCGATTTCACAAATAATGCCGGTACTGCAGCTCCAGCAAATGCAACTCCAGGTATTGCAACAAGAAGTAACGGTTTAGTGAGAAGAGCACACGTAAACTCTCACGATTGGTATGGTATTTTATCTAATTTTCAACATAAAGTAAATGAAAACTGGAACTTCCAAGTAGGTATTGACGCAAGGTATTATTATGGTTATCACCCTGGTGTGGTTTCAGATTTCTTAGGAAACAAAGAATACCGTGAAAATCAGAACTTAAATTCTCAACCTTTTTATACAGTAACTCAGGCATACAAAGCACTTCCTTCTGCAAATCCTTTTGTAAAAGCGATTAAAGACGACTCTCAGATCGCCAGTAGAAACTATGATGGTGAAGTTTTATGGTATGGAGGTTTTGGACAAGTTGAATATTCAAACGACAAGATCTCTGCATTTGCACAAGGATCTGTATCTAATCAAGGTTTCCAAAGAATTGACAATTGGGTAGTTGATGGAGTTACAAAACAACCAAATGCAACAACTGGTCAAGTGGTTAACACAAAAACAGGATTTAAAGATATTTTAGGTTATAACGTAAAAGGAGGTTTAAACTATAACGTTAATGATCAGCATAATGTATTTGGAAATATTGGTTACTATTCTAGACAACCTTTTTTCACTGCAGTTTATCCAAATAATCAACAAGTAGTAAATCCTAACTTAACAAACGAGAAAATCTTCTCTGCAGAATTAGGTTACGGTTTCAGATCTTCTAATTTCAGAGCTAATGTTAACCTTTACAGAACTTCTTGGGCAGACAGATTCCAAAGAAGAACTGGTTTAACAATTCCAAATGGTAGTGGAGGAACGTTCCAGAATGCTTATGCAGAAGTAAACGGAATCACCGAAGTTCACTCTGGAGTTGAATTTGAAGGATTCTATAAAGTTGGGCAATATCTTGAGCTAGAAGGTATGTTCTCTATGGGAAATTGGGAGTATAAAGGTGATGCGTCTAGTACATCTTTTGACGAAAACAATAACCCTATCAACATATCACCTGGATCAAACGTTGCAACATTGGCATTAGATGGTGTAAAAGTAGGTGATGCCGCTCAAATGACTGCCTCATTTACAGCAATTGTAAAACCGGTACAAGGCCTAAGATTTTATGCGAATTGGAGATACGCAAATGATTTGTACGCTGGATTTAACGTAAATGATTTTGACAATTCTAGAAACACACCTACCTTCAGAGCGCCAGCAACAGAATTTGGAGCATTAGAATTACCAGACTTTCATTTATTTGACATCGGTGCATCTTACATATTCAAATTGAAAAGCGGACAAAGCTTTACAATAGGAGCAAACGTTTATAACTTATTTGATACTACATATATTTCAGAAGCTACAACAAATATACATGCTAATCAAACAAGAGAAAACTTTGCAGCAGGCAATGGCGGAACAACTGCCTATAACAATTATATTGCTGCAGGACAATATAAAGGTATAAGCCAACAAAACCAAGTTTACTTCGGTTACGGAAGAACATGGTCTACAACATTAACGTTTAGATTCTAATAAATTCACTTTTATTACATACCAAATCCCGGCTTTATCGCCGGGATTTTTTTTATATTTGCAATTAACTAAAAATAAATATTATGGATTTCAACTTTATGCTTCAGGCGCACCGTGGTTTTGCTTATTTAATCTTATTGGCTACCGCAGTTTTCGTTGTGGCACTCTTGGTAACCATGTTCGGATATTCCGGAAAAATCTCTAAGCTTTTGAGAAAATCTACGTTGTTTACCATGATATTCTTTCATACCCAGGCTTTGATCGGATTGATCATGCTGTTCTTCTTTTCTCCCGGCTTCAAAGCAGCTAAAGAAGCTGGTACGTTGATGAAAGATGCTGTTTCCAGAAACACTTATGTTGAACACCCTACAGCAATGATTATTGCTGCAGTTTTATTAACCATTCTTAATAAAAAATTTAAAACAAACGATAAAATTCAGATGAGCTGGGTAATCATAGCTTTTGTTGCGATTGCATTAATGCTTTGGGCATTCCAGTGGCACAGACTTTTCGGAGCTTAACTAAATTGATTTCAAATTTATACAACTTAATAAAATCGCTCAATTCTAAAAATCTTTTTGAAACAAAAGCGATTCAAATATAATCCTTAAAATAATAGTATTCTCACATGAAAGTAGCTGTAGTAGGGTCAACCGGAATGGTTGGACAGGTTATGCTTAAAGTTTTGGAGGAAAGAAATTTCCCGATAACAGAATTAATTCCAGTAGCATCAGAAAGATCTATCGGAAAAAAGGTTAAGTATAAACAGGCAGAATATACCATCGTAAGTATGGAAGATGCCATCGCTGCCAAACCCCAGATCGCTATTTTCTCTGCAGGTGGAGATACGTCATTAGAATTTGCTCCAAAATTTGCCGAGGCAGGTACCACTGTTATTGACAATTCTTCAGCTTGGAGAATGGATCCTGATAAAAAATTAGTGGTTCCCGAAATCAATGCAGATGTTTTAACAAAGGAAGACAAGATCATTGCCAACCCCAACTGTTCAACAATTCAGTTGGTGATGGTTTTAGGTCCTCTGAATAAAAAATATGATTTAAAAAGAGTAATCGTTTCCACCTATCAGTCTGTAACAGGAACGGGAAAAGCCGCCGTTGATCAGCTGAATGCTGAAATATCCGGTGATGATTCTGTTGCTAAAGTTTACCCTTATCAGATCTTCAAAAATGCTTTGCCACACTGCGACGTTTTTTCTGATGACGATTATACGAAAGAAGAAATAAAATTAATGAAGGAGCCTAAAAAGATTTTGGGTGACGATACCTTCAATTTAACAGCAACTGCCGTAAGAGTTCCGGTACAGGGCGGTCATTCTGAAAGCGTGAACATCGAATTTGAAAATGAATTTGAGCTGGACGAAGTAAGAAAAATTTTATCCGAAACTCCCGGAGTGATCGTGATGGATAACGTTAAAAACAACGAATATCCAATGCCTTTATATTCTGAAGGGAAAGATGAAGTTTTCGTAGGAAGAATCAGACGAGATCTCTCACAGCCGAAAACACTCAACCTCTGGATTGTGGCAGACAATCTGCGAAAAGGTGCTGCCACCAATGCAGTACAGATTGCAGAATACTTGGTAGCAAACAACTTAGTATAAACTAACAAAAATAAAAAGAGTCTCCGAAGGAGATTCTTTTTTTTATCAAACTATGAAAAGCAGTAAAAACGCAGAAAATATTAACTTCCAAAAAATCATAGCACTTATTGGCGTAACGCTATTTGTGGCAAAAATCATTGCCTGGAAACTCACAGATTCAGATTCTGTGTTTTCTGACGCCATGGAAAGCATCGTCAATATCATCAGTGCATTCATGGGCTTATATTCACTCTATTTAGCAGCAAAACCGAAAGACGAAGATCATCCGTATGGTCACGGCAAAGTAGAGTTTGTAACATCAGGAATAGAGGGAGCATTGATCATTATTGCCGGGATCATGATTATCTATGAAGGAGCAAACAGCTTATTGACCGGAAAAGTGATTTCTCAGATCAATTGGGGAATCTTGATTATTGCCACAACAGCTGTCATTAATTATATTTTAGGATACATCTCTATTCAGAAGGGTAAGAAGGTAAATTCTGTCGTACTTATAGCTTCCGGAAAGCATTTGCAATCAGATACGTTGACAACTTTTGGAGTTGTACTGAGTTTAATTATCGTCTATTTTACAGAAATTTATTGGATAGATTCTGTTGTAGCTCTTTTTTTTGGAGGGTACATTATTTTTGTAGGGTATAAAATCGTCCGAAAAGCATTAAGCGGAATCATGGACGAACAAGATCCTGAACTTTTAAACAACATCATCCGACTTCTTGAAGATAACCGTAAAACAGAATGGATAGACATTCACAATATGAAAATTCAGCAGTTTGGCTCTTCATTGCACATTGATGCACACATCACCCTTCCCTACTACTACAGCCTAAGAGAAGCTCATAACGAGATGGAAAACGTCATCCTTCTTCTGGCAAAAAACACATCCAGAACCGTCGAATTCAACTTCCATATGGATGACTGTAAACCTATTTCCTGCCCGGTCTGTCAGATTATGGATTGTCCTGTAAGAAAACAGCCGTTTATAAAAAGAGTAGAATGGACTGCCGAAAACGTAACAAGAGTAGAAAAACATACCATCGACGAGTCATTTGAATCAAAGTGATCATGTCAATATTTTTATTGAGTGTAGAAAAGACAATTTCAACTAAAAGATTCAATTACTTTTATCTAAAATCTGTTTTCTATAATAAAACAAGGGTACAATCAAAAGTAAAATCAACGGCTGAATGACAAACCTTCTCATGTAAAAGGAAAAAAGATAGCCCATTTCAAACCTGTCATCAATACAATACAGATAAATTGGGAATGTAATCAGAAAAATAATGCCAATCAGCATTGCACCTTGTATGGTCCGATTCTTTATTTCTAAACAAAAAATGAATGATTACACAGGAGAAAAAAAGATTCAAAATAAATCTGAAAATATGACTTACAATCAGTTTTCCCCATTCGAAATCTGGAAAAGCAATATTTTTATTCGCTTCGTGAAAATAATTCAGAAATGGATCATAGAAAATCTGATCTTCCAGCATTCTGACCCCGACAAGCCCGAAAACTCCGGCTGCGACTAAAAACCAACTAAGAATTTTCATTTTTTAAAGCAAAAAATTTAATCCAGATCATCCAAAGAATTACCACACTTCCGTAGATAATCGCCGGAAAAAGGTAATCGTGAGCCAACTTAT
Source organism: Chryseobacterium sp. AC405b (assembly GCF_979258685.1). Lineage (NCBI taxonomy): Bacteria > Pseudomonadati > Bacteroidota > Flavobacteriia > Flavobacteriales > Weeksellaceae > Chryseobacterium > Chryseobacterium sp. AC405b. The sequence goes on along the minus strand of NZ_OZ409877.1, from coordinate 1,256,984 downwards.
TGTATTGAGAATAATCCCGGGTCACAATATTGAGCCCGACAATTCTTAAAACATTCATGACATAAAGAGCTAAAAGACTGACGCCAACAAAAACGAAAGTTTTAATTCCTTTGTAAAAAGCAAAAATGAAAGATACAAAAAGTATGATCACAGAAACGGCATTGCAACCCTCCACCATTCTGGTCACGTATTTTTCTTTTACGTAAAAATAGACCTGTTCATTAGGAACATCATCGTATAATAACGTAGGAAAATGGAGTTTGTTCTGAATGAACATCACATGATCGGCAATCAGCCGCGAATAAGGATCAAGACCTTGTGCCTTAAAGCTGTTAAGATAAAACTGATAGGCAAAAAGCAACACCAGATAAATGATGATAAATCTCAGCAAAATTCCCAAAACCGGCTTAAAGTCCTTTAGCATAATGCAAAGATAAAAATTCGGACGTAAATTAGTATATTTGTTACCATATTATGACTTCCGAAAACGCAAAAATATTTTTCGAAAACCATTTTGGCGAAAAATCAACCCAATTTGTCACTTTAGCTCAAAGCGGTTCTGCAAGAGTCAATTTTCTGGCTCAAAATCAAACCGGAAAATACATCATCACCTTCAACGAAAATGTTCCGGAAAACGAAAGTTTTCTCTATTTTTCGCAGGTTTTTTCAGATTTAAAACTTAATACACCAAAAATCTTTGCGATTTCTGATGACAGAAAAATGTATATCCAGGAATTTTTGGGAGAAAATACATTTTCGGAAATTATTACTAAAGAAAATTTATCTGTAAACGTTCAATCTTTGGTGAAACAGACTTTAGAAAAACTTTTTCAGTTACAAATTCAGACGCAGAATCAAATTGATTATACCCAAACTTTTGAATATGAAAGTTACGACGAGCTTCCTGTTATGCACGATTTGTATTACTTTAAAAATTTTGTTGCCGATGTTCTGGAACTCGAATATCATAAATCTTCGCTCTTAAAAGAATTTAAAAAACTCGTTGACCTCATCGAAAATTTAGCACCAAAAGGATTAATGATTCGTGATTTTCAGGCTAGAAATATTATGGTAAATGAAAACAATGCTGTCTCGTTTATTGATTATCAGTCGGCGATGAAAGGCCCACTGATGTATGATGTCATCTCATTTTTATTTCAGGCTAAAGCTAACTTTCCGAAAGACTTTAACAATGAAATGCTTGATTTTTATATTCTACAGTTTGAAAGTGAAGAAACTCGAATTCAACTAAAAAACTCGGTAAAACCCGTTAAGCTGATGCGATTTCTACAGGTTCTTGGCGCCTATGGCTTCCGTGGATTGATTCAAAGAAAAAAACATTTTGTGGCAAGCATTGATAAAGGCATCGAAAATATAACAGCATTTTCTAGTAACTGGGAAGAAATGAAAAATTATCCTGAGCTAAAAAAAGTGATTGAGCAACTAAGCTCTGAGAAAACAAAATTGAAAATCAAAGAATTATTGAAACATTAAGATTATACGCATCTTTGTCATTCCGCAGATTAAAAAAAATAGTAATTAGAATATATAAAAATATGCTACACATAGACATCCACAGTTTTTCGTATAAAAAAGGAGGAATCCCCAAAGACCATTCAGGAAACGGAGGCGGTTTTACATTTGACTGTCGCGGAATTTTAAACCCCGGAAGAGTGGAAGAATATAAAATCCAGACCGGAAATGACATCGGCGTTCAGGAATATCTTGAAACAAAAACAGATATGCCTCAATTTTTAGAATTGGTAAAAAGCATGGTTTCCATCAATATTGATAATTATCTTGGAAGAGGTTTTGAAAATCTACAAATCAACTTTGGATGCACCGGCGGACAGCACAGATCTGTTTATTCAGCCATAAAAATAGCCCATTTTATCGAGGAAAAATACGGAAATCAGGTAGAAATAAGTCTTCATCACGACGAACAGCACCAACTTAATAATAGGTAATCAATACTGTGCAATAAGTAATATTAGGTTGCTTTTTCACTATATTAAAATTACTGATTACCAATTACACATTATCCATATTTATGAAGGCATTAATTTTTGCAGCAGGAAAAGGAACCAGACTAAAACCCTTTACAGATCATCATCCGAAAGCTTTGGCTAAAGTGAACGGCATTCCGCTTTTGGAAAGAAATATTACCTATCTGAAAAGTTTCGGAATTACCGATTTTGTGATCAACGTACACCATTTTGGCAACCAAATCATCGATTTTTTAAAGATTAATAATAATTTCAACTGCAAAATTGAGATCTCAAACGAATCTGCTGAACTTCTGGAAACCGGTGGCGGATTGGTTTTTGCTAAAAAATTTCTGAATCACGGAGAAGATTTTATCATCCTTAATGCAGATATTTTAACCAACATCAATATCACAGATTTTGTAAAATACCACAAAAGTCTGAAAGATTTTGCTACTTTAGCAGTATCAGACAGAGAAAGTTCAAGAAAGCTACTCTTCAACGATAGCATGGTTTTGAGAGGCTGGCTGAATGTACAAACCGGAGAGCAGCGGCTTGCAGAGTTTAATAAAGGTTTTAAGCCTTATGCGTTCAGTGGTGTGCATTGTATTAATCCTACCATTTTTGATAAAATAAAACGAACCGGAAAATTTTCTATCATGGAGGAATATCTGGATATTATGCACACAGAAAAAATTCATGGCTTTATACACAACAGCATTCTGATCGACGTGGGAAGACCGGAATCTGTAATTGAAGCCGAAAAATATTTTAAATAATACAATGGAAATAGAAGGAAGCAGGGATGAAAGTTTACAAAATCCTGAATTAGATATCAACGAATCAATATTACATAACAGTTTCAGACAAAAAACCTGGGACGAAATCGTAACGAAAGACAGCTGGATGGTTTTTAAAATCATGGCAGAATTTGTGGACGGTTATGAGAGAATGGCGAAAATTGGGCCCTGTGTTTCAATATTCGGGTCTGCAAGACTGAAGCCTGAAAGTAAATATTACCAAATGGCAGTAGAAATTGCTGAGAAAATCACCAAAATAGGCTTCGGAATCATCACCGGCGGTGGCCCCGGAATTATGGAAGCAGGTAACAAAGGAGCTTTCACAGCTGAAGGAAAATCCATAGGTTTAAATATTGATCTTCCGTTTGAACAGCATTTCAATCCTTACATCAATAAAATGTACTCTCTCAATTTCGATTATTTTTTCGTGAGAAAAGTGATGTTTGTAAAGTATTCACAAGGTTTTGTTGTGATGCCGGGAGGTTTTGGAACTTTGGATGAATTAACTGAAGCGATTACCCTTATTCAAACCAATAAGATAGGCAGATTTCCTATTGTGTTGGTAGGTTCAGAATTTTGGGGAGGTCTTTTGGGATGGTTTAAAGAAACTTTACTGAAAGAAGGAATGATTTCTGAAAATGATCTTGATCTTTATCGTGTGGTAGATACTGCTGACGAAGCTGTAGAGCATATTAAGTCTTTTTATGACAAGTACTCCGTAAATGTTAACTTTTAGTTGGCATTATATTTGAGCAGAATATATTTACTAAGATGATTAACAATCAAGAAATTAAGATGAAAAAACTACTATACATATCAGGTATTTTAACATTATTTGTGTTCATGAGTTTTATGACTTTGGACTTCTTTTCTACAATGACGAAAGTAGATTATGTGGACGGAAGTAAAACTTTGAAATTCACCACAAAAATGAATACAAGTCATATCTCGGACGCTATCAAAATAAACCGCAGTACAGCAGGTTTTGAAGCAGAAGTAAAAAAATATGTAAACAACAATTTTGATGTTTATGTAAATGGTTCTCCTAAAACCCTTACTTTCACAGGAAGTCAGGTAAGCGGAGAAACGGTTTGGGTATATTTTGAGACAAGCGGGGTTAATGATATCAGTACTTTGAAGATCAAGAACAGTCTTCTTTTAAGTGCTTTTCCGAAACAAATCAACCTTGTAAATATTGCGTACAAAGGAACTCAGAAAACAATGAATTTCCAACGCGGAAAAGAGATGAACGAAGTTTCTTTTTAATAAGAATTTACAGCTTAAATTATATAGCCACTGCTTTTGCGGTGGTTTTTTATTTGAATTATTGTATAAAAATATTATCTCTAAAAACTTTAATAGATATTCTTTAACAGAAAAACCGCTCGAAAGCGGTTTTTTATATTATGCATATTAGTTTTTTATTAGTTGCCTACAACTTTTACATTATCTAATTCCCAAGTTGCAGCAGCAGCAGTGGTAGAAGTATACTTAAAGGCTATCTGAACATTTTTATTGACAAAAGCATTTAGATTGATATCTCCAGAATTCGTCCATGTATTAAATAGTGCAGAATTTGTATCTAAAGTTCCCGTTAAAGGAACCCAAACGGTAGTTGCAGTATTTCCTGTATAATTTTCAGTGATAAATACTTCAAGCGGATTACCATTGTATCTGACATCCGTTTCAAATGATAAAGATGCAGTAGTAAATCCTTGTAAAGAAATTGGTTTTGAGATCAACCAGTCTTCATTCAAATTATTTACAGAAGCAAAACCGTTCATTACTGCACATGGTTTTGGGTTTCCAAATTGCTGAATATTCCAAACTTGAGATCCTGTAACACTTACCGGAATCCAATTATCAGCAAGATTTCCTTCAAAACCTTCAAAGAAAAATCTTTTACCTGTAAACTCTACATCGTTTAAACTTCTGATTAACATCTGCCACGTAGTAATGTAACGACTAACAACGAAGGTAAGATTGCCTTTTCCTTCTGGAATTAATGTAGAACCAAAAGTAGCAAAACCAGAGTTTCTTATAGTAGTAGCGTTACCTCCTTGATCAACAATATTTCTATCCGTGTCAGTTCCTGCTCCGGCAACATAATTAATGTATTTTTTGCCAAGTTCACCTGCAGCAAATTGTACGTTCGGTACTTTAACCAACATATTGATATATTTCTCGTCCTGAGCTATCTTTAAACTTGCTAATTCTAATGGCTTTAAAACAGCCACGTCAAGACCATTCCCATTACAAACTCCCGAAATGTATCGGCTTACCAGAGATCCCGGGATTCTTCCGATATCAAAAGAAGGATCTACTGACCCAATCTTCACAACACCTCTATCTGTTCCTAATCTTAAACCTTTAGCATTGATTCTGATATGTGCTCCTACAGGGAAATCTGCATAATTACTTGATTTATCTACTTCAATCTGTAAAGCTGCAGTAGGATTTTCAGGCTTATCCTGAAAAGATATTGTTTTGTAGAAGTTTCCGTTTTCGTCAGAAGACGTAACATAGCCGTCAAAAATTTCATCTTTATCTCCCGGAAGTTGTACATATCCTGTAGCCGGAGCTTTAGCCTTAAAAGCCGCTAATGTTATGGTAGGTTCTGCAAATTTATTATTACAGTTGATAGGTGGTGTTTCCCACTCATCTTTCTGCACACAAGAAGTAATAGAAAGCACAGCAAATGCAGCTCCTGTTACGATACTTAAGTATTTGTTTTTATTCATCTTAATTATTTTTAATTATAAGTTTTTAAAATCTGAATTGTAAGTTAACGAAGTATGATCTTCCCTGAGTATACCAATATTTTGGAGCAAATAATGTAAATTCTCTGTCACTGTCTTGTCTGAAATCCGGGAATTTCGCATTTCTGGTCTGCTCAAAACCTCCTGTAATATATCTTGTATTATCAAATACATTATTTACAGAAGCAGAGATCAACACATAGTATTTACCAATGACCCAAGATTTTCCTGCATTTACATTAAAGAAAAACGCTGAAGGTAATTTATTAGGCTCTAAAACCCTTCTTAATTCCGATTCTGTAAGATCAGCAAAAGGAGTTCCTGAGTTGTTGTTCTGAATAAAAGCTTCTGTTCTTACTAATGCAGACGGATCAAGATAATTATCATCAAGATAATTCCAGTTAGCTCCCAACCACCAGTACTTCGGTGAGTTGTATCTTGCCCCTACTGAATATGCTTGCTGAGGCGTACCTCCCTGTCGATAATTTTTAATAAAAGCTTTTCCTAAATTCACATAAGAAAGACCATTAGAAAATGTTCCCGTTGCATCTGACGCAAAATAAGTGACAGGATCATTTTGATACGTAAACTGCCCGATACTCGCCAATCCCTGTAAAGACAAAGTAGGAATAACTTTTACGTCAACACCCAACTCTGCACCTAGATTTCTTCTCTTCACATCGGTCATCACCTGAGTTACAAATGCGCTCTGAACCAGTGTTTGATTCCCCTCAGAATCTGAATTATTTAATTGGATTCCGTCTGCAAAAAATCTTTGCACGGTTGTTTCATTACTTGAATTGATCAAATAACCTGTCAATCTCAACTTTAAGAAGGGTGAGGAAATTACATAGCTAAGATCATTAGCATTAATTACCATATTCTGCACATTTGGAGCAACAGAACCATTGACTCTTGGATTGATAAATAAATCTTCTAAATAAGGAGACTGTGAAAAGTAAGCACCGTTATAAACCAAGAAATTTCTTCCGTCTAATTTATAAACTGCCTGACCTTTAAGACCGTAATTCCAGAAGTTGTAGTTTTTACCTTTTCCGAACGAATCTTTGTATAAATAATGATTAAATAAACCTTCTCTGCTTGACGATGAATAACCTGCCATTGCAGAAACGAAAACATCAAACTTTCCTGTAGAAAGTTTAATACCTGGATTTACTTTAACTTCCTGTCTTCTGAAAATGTAATCGTAAGTCATTCTATCACCTACTTTTTTCGTTACATTTTCTTCCCCTTCATTGAACAAGCCAGATTTGCCGGGCTGATTGGTAGCTGCAAATGGATCACGGTTTAATACAAAATCGGCTCCTAAAAGATCATTCACTTCTCTGTATTGCTCAGAACGGTAATTCTGGTAAGATAAGTTTAATAAAAACTTAGTAGTATCATTAAAATTGTGAGTAAAATGCGTTGCAGCATTGAAGATTTTGTCATCACTTACATCATTCACAAGATAATACAAAGCTCTTTTCCCTGTTTGCCCATAATAGCTTCCTGCAGGTTGCTGCATATTTCTTCGGTATAGATTATCCCAATTGAGCTGCGTAACATTAGGATCTGCGTTATTCCACGCCGCTAAAGAAGTCTGATAAGCATCCTGAGCGGTTGTTGTTACACCATTTGGTCCTAAAACTGAAGCATTTGGATCTAAAGAATCATAAAAGCTAGGTAAGTTTCTATAATAGGTAGGTGAAGGGTTTTGTACATTCTGCCAGTCTAAACGAGAACCTTTATCTTTTCCGAACTGATAAGAAACAGAGGTCCAAAGATTAGATTTTGGAGTGATCTTCCAGAAATCCTGAAGCTGGAAAATTGGCTGGAAACCTTTTCTTACTCTTTCACTTCTTTGCTTACCATCCTGATATCCCCAGTAAGAGTTATAATGTACACCTCTGTAATCATATACTTCCTGTGTACTCGGGCTTGAGGTGGATCTCCTGTAAGGTGCAGCAATAAAGTTGAAGGTCATGCTGTGTTTATCTGTAAACTTTTTTTCAATACCCAAATAAGCACCGTAAGCATCATAAAAAGTTCCTTCCTGAATACCTTCTTCTGCCCATCTTCTCGCACCCATTACAGTAAATGCCCATCCTTTGCTGTTCATTCCGGAGCTGTATCTTAACGATGTTCTGTTTCTGTAATTCCTGTTGGTAAGAGACTGCGTAAACTGAAATCCTTTTCTGTATTCGCTCGCTTTGGTATTCTTATAGATCACAGAACTGTTACCTCCAAAAGCATATTCTGATGGCGCATGGTTTTGAGAAATCTCAGGGTATCTTGTGATCTCGTTAAGACCTCCCCAGTTTCCAAAATCTACGTTTCCGTTATCAGATTTTATCATAGAGACTCCATTTAGCATAGTTTCTCCCATTCTCCCATCGATTCCTCTTGGGCGATACCAATAGAAGCCTAAATCAAACGCTGCGATTCTACTGAAAACATCCATTGAAGACTGTAACAGACCAACCGTAGAAGCCTGGCTACTATTGTCTTCATCATCATCGCTTTCAATAATCGCTAAGCCCTGATCTGCGCTTGTGAGACTAGAATTCAGAGTAAAAACTCCCAAATCCTTTCTTTTCTCATCACTGGTTACATCAAACTCTACTACTTTTGTTTCGTAATTGGGTTTTGTAATGATCAACTGGTAATGTCCCGGCATTACATCTACAAGCTGGAAGTAACCAATCTTGTCTGCCGTCACATCATTTTCTGCCCCTTTCACATCTACTTCAGCCTGCTCCAGAGGCTTTCCCTGCGCATCCTTTAAATATGCAAAAACCGTAGTCTGTGCAAAATAAAAAGAAGCAGGAAGTAAAGTAAATAAGGAGACTAATGATAGTTTTTTAATCATGCGTGTATATACTTTTTTAATAGTTTTAATAGTTCGTATTCAATAAGTTAAAAACTTTGGGGCACAAATTTAATAAAAAATTATATTTAATAATTTTTTTAACATTATCATTTCTTAACATTGTTAAATTTCTATAATGTTTCATAAAAGATATGAATATCCAGGTGATAAATTTACATTTAATTAAAATGGCATGAATTAAAATTAAGTAAATTTGCAGATTAATAATATGTAATATTCTACGATGAAAAAAATTTTAAATCTGGTTGTAGTCATTTTTTCAGTAATGACTTTTGCACAGCAGGGAAAAGTAAAAAGAGTGGCTGCGGTTGGTTTTTTAAATGTTGAAAACCTTTGGGATACTATTCGTTCTGCTGATTACATAGACGGAACTAAGGACAAAACCAATCCTGCATTCCACAGAAGCATCCCTTTAGATTCTATTAAATTTCTGGAAGCAGAAAAGTACGATGGACAATGGAGTGATGGCTTACTGGTGGGTAAAAAAGCAGTAAGATACCAAAGCGGATCAGAGGAATTTACACCTGCGAGCGGAAAAAATTACAACACCAAGATCTACGGCAAAAAACTGGAAAACGCAGCAAAAGTAATTGCTGAATTAGGATCACAATACACAAAAACCGCACCTGCTGTAGTAGGACTCATTGAGGTAGAAAACAGACAGGTTATTCAGGATTTGGTTAAGCAACCTGCATTATCAAAATATGATTATGGTATTATACATTATAATTCTTATGATTACAGAGGAATTGATGTTGCTCTGATTTACCAAAAGAGAAGATTTACCGTAACCCATTCTCTTAAAAAAGAACTGAAAGTTTATGGTCGTGACGGAAAAAGAGAATATACAAGAGATATTCTTGTAGTATCTGGAATTTTAGATAACGAAAAAGTAGCTTTCTTTATGAATCACTGGCCTTCAAGAAGAGGCGGTGAGGCTGTTTCTTTACCTAAAAGAAATGCTGCCGCAGCATTATTAAAACAACAAATGGACAGCATAAGAAGTGAAGATCCGGCGACAAAACTTTTTGCAATGGGAGATTTTAACGATGATCCTGTAAGCGCTAGCTTAAAAAATCATTTAAAAGCTGCAGCCACAGAAAAAGATTTGAGTGATGAAAAACCGTATCTTAATTTAATGTATCCATTATACAAGAAAGGTATTGCTTCTTTAGCTTACCAGGACGCACCCAATTTATTTGATCAGATTATTGTATCGAAAAATTTAGTTTTAGATAAAAATCCAAAAGAATATTCGGTTTATAAAGCTGAAGTCTATGCTCCTGCATATCTCATCAACAAAGAAGGGAATTACAAAGGTTATCCTTTCCGATCTTGGAACGGCGACCAATTTACAGGAGGTTACAGTGATCACTTTCCTGCATTTGTCGTCTTACAGAAAGAACCATAAATCATCTTAAGCACTCTTCATCGGGTGCTTTTTTTATGTAATCTATCATTATAAGAAATATAATATGATGATTGTTTTTGTCTAATTCCATTAAATTTTGTTGCTCTGCTTATTAAATTTTATCGGTTTTGTTTTATTAATTGAGATAATAAATTTAAATTGAATTAGATTGGTAAAGCTGAAGCAAGTATTTTTATGAATAAAATACTTTAAAACATTAATTATTAAAAATAAATTAACGTAAAACGAATATATTAATATATATTTCTTAATTTAACAAAAGTTAACTTATAATTCTCAAAATATATTTTGGTAAGTTATTATTATTCCATACATTCGTAAAATAACCACACAAAACTATTAACTTTGAAACACACCATATCAAAAACACCAATCTTTCCAGTAATACATCTGCAGCAAAACTTCAGTATACTTTCGCAGATATACTCTAATTAATCTTTTAGTAAAAACATCTCCATCTAAGCATATTTTGTATTGGATGTTATTCTTATGTAAACACATTATTTATTTCACTATTGTATGAGTGTGATATTTAAATGCGGATTACATACTAATTATTGGTGTAGATGTTCCTGAAAATTAATTAGATGACATTAATTTCAATAATAAATTAAATAATTAACATTAATCCATCACCATGAAAAAACAATTTTTAGCATTAGCATTTCTTACTACTGTAACATTCTCTGCGCAAATTTATACGCAAGCGGGTAGTACATTCGGAACAACAATTAATCCATCATCTACTAACGTAGGTATTGGGACAAATGATCCTAAATCTACTTTAGAAGTCGCAGGCACTGCAATTTTTAGTGACATTATAAGTTCGGGATCGAATTCTTGGAGAATTCATACTCCTGATGATGGACGAAAAACAATATTCTTTGCCTTCAGAAATCCACTTGACACAGACTACTCAAATTGGGAGTGGGATAAAGCATTTATTATTAATGGCGAAAATGGAAATGCGATGGTACAGGGTAAATTAGAAGCCAAAGAAATAAAAGTCACACTTACCCCAACTGCTGATTTTGTATTTGAAGAAAAATACAATCTCCCAAAATTAGAAGATGTTGAAAAACATATCAAAGAGAAAAAACATTTACCAGAAATTGCTTCTGCAAAAGAAATGGAAAAAGAAGGTGTAAATGTGGGTGAGTTCCAGATTAAATTGCTACAGAAGATTGAAGAATTGACACTTTATACGATTGAGCAGAATAAGCAACTGAAAATTCAAAAGGATGAAATAGAATTGCTTAAAAAACAGATGACTTGTAACAATCAACAAAACAAATAATCGATGAAAAGAAAAAATATTTTTCTAGCATTTGTGTTAAACTTAGTTTTTATCACAACTTTTGCACAGGGAGAGAACGATAATTGGTATTTTGGAAATCAAGCTGCTGTAAATTTTTCCAATCCAACTACGCCTATATCTGTGAGCAATAGCCAAATGAATACGTCTGAAGCCTCTGGAACAGCAAGTGACGCAAATGGAAATTTGCTTTTTTACTGTAACTCACAAACAATTTGGAATCGACAGCATCAACCAATGCTAAACGGAACTGGACTTTCAGGAGGAGCTTCATCGCAACAGTTGGCAATTGTAAAAAATCCAGCCAATAGCAATCAATTTTATGTTTTTGTCACTCCAGAGGACGAGAATTTTAATAATCCTAATAATCCTCTTCCTCAATGGATTTCATATTCAATCGTAGATATGTCAATTGGTCCCGTTGTTGGCGGGTTACCATTGGGTGCAGTTTTACAAAACTTTAAAAATGTTCCAATTTTAGATAATCTTGGAAATAACTTTCGCTCAGAAGCAGTTACAATTGTTGCTGGATCTAATGCCAATACCTACTGGGTTCTCATTCCTAGTGGAAATAACCTATTTAGCTATCGAATTGACAATACGGGATTTTCTGGCGTACCTGTTACTAGCAATCTAAATTTTCCGGGAAATTTAGGTGCTCGAGCAGGCTATAGCATAAAAGCTTCTCCAAAATTGAATAATCAAAATTTCTCTCATTATATTTGTGTATCACTTTGGCAAGACAGCGTAACTCCTAGCAGCACTTTGAATCTTGTTAACAGAGTCGTTTCGTTCAATTCTAGTACAGGATTAGTGACCAATAATTATTCTTTAAATGTAAATTCAACCCGAAGTTATCTGCCAGAATTTAATACACATGGTTCAGTTTTGTTCTTAGCAAACACATCAATATTTGCGGTAGATTTACTAAACTCGTCCACAGGCAATGTGAATTCTTTACAAATTTTTAATGGTCCAACAACACCTTTATCAGCTACCTACACAAATCTTCAACGAAATAAATATGGGAATATTTATATAAATAGATTTGGCAGTAGCTTTTTAGGAATTATAAATAATCCGGAGATATATGGTTCGAATATGAGCGTAACAATGAATTCTGTAAATCTGGGTAACGGAATTTCTAGATATGGTCTCCCCCAACTTATTACTGAAAATAGGTCTACTTACTATCCTTGTATAGATAGTTTAACATTGACATCAGAACCAAATACAAATTTCAATTATGTAGTTGGAGACAACATCACAACTTTGAATACTTATACAGTTGGAGCTGGATATAACATTTCCATGCAAGCAGGACAAACTATAAATCTTTTACCAGATACCCATATTCAATTAAGAGCAAATTATCATGCTTTTATTGCACGTTGTACCGAAGGTGATGCTGCTTCTAATATTTTTAAGGATAATCAAAAAGAAATGATTTTAAATTTAGATATGGAAGAAAGAAAAACTTTGGATAAGCAAATTGATATATATCCAAATCCAGCATCTACATACATCAATATAGATTCAGGAAATGATAAAATCACTTCTTGGGAATTATTTGACATGTCTGGGAAGAGTATTCTAAAAGGAAATTCTAATCAAGTAAATGTGCAAAGTTTACCAAGAGCCACATATTTATTAAAAATAAATACTAAAAATAAGCAAGCCACCAAAAAAGTCCTTGTAAAATAATATAAGGAGGCTCAATTGCTAGAGCCTCTTTTCTTTAGATTTATTAACAATAAAATCATTATAAATTTACCATGAAAAAACAAATTTTATCATTAGCGATTTTTGCTTCGGCTACATTATCTGCACAACTTTATTCTCCGAACGGAGCACCCATCACCTCAAATCCTATTACCGGAAATGTTGGGATTGGCGTTTCGGATCCATCATCAAAATTACAAGTTGAGGGAGATATAAGTGTAACAGGAAGTTCAATTTTAAATGTCGGATTTAATACAACTGATAAAACCAATGGCATTTCAAATTACGGATTATCATTATTAGGAATATATCCTACAGGAATTTCAAATGATACAGGTCCAGGAACTAATCTTTCGGGATATTTTGGCGTAAGTTTATCTACAGGAACCCAGGAAAGGATTAGAATAGATCGTACAGGAAATATCGGAATTAATACATTGAATCCTACGAGAAGATTAACCGTAAATGGTGACATTTATGCAATTGGGAGTTCTGCTTTAAGTTTACAAGATGATACTAGATTTGATGTTACGACAGCTGATGTCCCTGTACTTAATTCTACAGTATCCATGCCACATTACGGTATTCTTGCTGCATCTGTGACGGCTGGTGCAGAATTATGGATGGCAGGATTTAAAGGTGTTAGGATATTTACAGGAGGTGAGTCAAATCCAAAATTCTTTATTAATACTAATGGTAATGCTTATCTACAAGGGAAATTTGAAGCCAAAGAAATAAAAGTAACGCTTACCCCAACTGCCGATTTTGTATTTGAAGAAAAATACAATCTCCCAAAATTAGAAGATGTTGAAAAACATATCAAAGAGAAAAAACATTTACCAGAAATTGCTTCTGCAAAAGAAATGGAAAAGGAAGGTGTAAATGTGGGTGAGTTCCAAATTAAGTTGTTACAAAAGATCGAAGAATTGACTCTCTACACGATTGAGCAGAATAAGATGATTAAAGAGCAACAAAAGAGAATTGAGACGCTTGAGAATTCTAATAATAAAAAAACAAATAAGTTATGAGAACAAAAATATATATCGTTTTTGCTCTGCTTTTCTGTTTGTTAAAAACGTTTGCACAATCATATGAAGAGCTATACTTGCAGGAAGAAACCACTCGTTTAAACCAAGTGGAGATTATTGAAAATGAAATTCAAGTTTTTATTAATCAAAACATCAATACTTATGATTTTACAGAAGTAATAAACAATGTAAATAACATGAAAGATGAAGATGGAAATTCTTTGTCGGGGAATTCTTATCAAGAAGCATTACTTTACGCAAAAAAACAAAAATTAAGAGATGTTTTTTTTCAACAAAACCCAGAGAAATTAAAATATTTTTATGCTACAACACTTAAACAACAATGTGTGAATGGTGGATTTGAAACGGGAACAACTGCAGGATTTAGCATGGGAACTAGAGCTTACAATCCGCCAAACTGGTCGGTTTACAATATGTTTCCTCCAGCCTCACCCCAATCATTTGTTACTTTAGTTGACAATACGGTTCCAGATCCATTAATTGGTTCAGCCCTACAAAGGGTGAATACCGGAACATATGCAATTAGAGTGAATAACAGTGTTAATGGGCAATATGATGTATCAATGCTTACAAGACAGTTTGTAGTAAATGAAAATAATATCAGCTTTGCATACGCTTTGGTTTTTGGAGATTCCATGAGTCATTTTGCTACCGGAGATAATCCTTATTATCAAGTAAGATTACTAAATAGCAATAACATTCCTGTTTACACTCGAAATGTAATGCTAAATCCTGGCAATACATTTTTTATTAATCAACAAAACACTCAGATATTTTACACCAATTGGTTATGTGAGCGTATAAACACATCTGGATTGATGGGACAGACTGTAACACTGCAAATTATCATGGCAGACTGTGGTGGAAGTGCACACTGGGGATATGGATATTTTGATGATTTTTGTGGGTTTACATGTAATCAACCTGCATTTAATCCTAATATTTCCTTAAACCCAATCATAAGGGGTTGCCCAACCTTTCCCCTTCCAATTACTGGCAATATCTCTTTACCTAATAATGCTTTTTTTACAAATGTTACTATACAAGTTCTTGACAGTTCTAATAATGTGGTAAGTACCATTATTAATTCATCTGCACCGAGTGGTTTTTTTTCTACCAATCTTAATTATGATAACTTTTACCCAAATGGTTACAACATTAATACAGATTTTAACATTAGAGCACTTTTGAATTACACAATTAATGGAGTATCACAAACACCTATTATTGCAAATAACACTAATCCACCAGGTCCTGATGTTTCTTTTAAAAACTGTCCTACACCATGTAGAGAAGATTGGTATTTTACAACTAATCAGCCGATTCAAACATCAACAAATTTTCAGGCTAGTTGCTGCATCACCTCCGAATCTTTAATAAACCCTAATCTTAACGTAGAATTTAGAGCAGGATATGAAATAATATTAAAACCAGCCCCAAACGGAACTGCAGGATTTTATGCTACAAGCCATCAATCTGGTAATTTTTATGCATATATTGCCCGTTGTGATGAAAGTAATAGTTTTTCAGAAGCTCAAAGAAAACAATCAAAAACAATTACAGAAAGTACTTCCATTGAGTCGGATATTAAAATACACCCCAACCCCGCATCTACATACATCAACATAGATTCCGGAAATGAGAAAATCAATTCTTGGGAATTATTTGATGTTTCAGGGAGAAGTATTGTGAAAGGAAGTTCAACTCAAGTAAATGTGCAAAGCTTACCAAGAGCTGTCTATTTATTAAAAATTAATATTAATAATAAAATAACTACTAAAAAGGTGATTGTAAAATAAAGACAGTACATCAAAAAAGTATAACAAAAAAGGTTCAGAAAATTCTGAACCTTTTTTTATCTCTAGATCAAGTTGATTATTTATTAAATAACTCCTCAACTTTATCCCAGTTTACTACTTCAAAGAATGCAGCTACATAATCAGGTCTTCTGTTTTGGTAGTTTAAATAATAAGCATGCTCCCAAACATCTAATCCTAAAACCGGAGTTCCTTTAGCATCAGCAGTCGGCATCAAAGGGTTATCTTGATTTGGCGTAGAAGTTACAGATACTGA
Source organism: Chryseobacterium sp. AC405b (assembly GCF_979258685.1). Taxonomy (NCBI): domain Bacteria; kingdom Pseudomonadati; phylum Bacteroidota; class Flavobacteriia; order Flavobacteriales; family Weeksellaceae; genus Chryseobacterium; species Chryseobacterium sp. AC405b. The sequence continues at coordinate 1,240,956 of NZ_OZ409877.1, read as the reverse complement.
TCCATCTTCGTTTTTCACTAACCAAGCCCAACCCGAACCAAATCTTGTTTTTGCAGCATCAGAAAAATCATTTTTGAATTTTTCAAGGCCACCGTAATTTTCAATAGCAGCTTTTACACTTCCCACTGGCTCTTTGCTTCCGCCTGGAGTTAAAATTTCCCAGAATAATGAGTGATTGAAGTGACCACCACCATTATTTCTAACTGCCGGTTTCTCAACACCGTTTCTACAGATATCTTCAATTGACAATTCTGCAAGATCAGTTCCTTCAATTGCTTTATTTAAATTATCGATATATGCTTGATGGTGCTTTGTATGGTGAATTTCCATAGTTTTTGCATCAATCGTTGGCTCAAGAGCATCGTAAGAGTATCCTAATTTTGGTAATTCAAATGACATAAATTTAATTTTTAATGTTAATAGGTAAATTTAGCCAATATTTAAGCCAATATCAACAATTACAGATTATTTTAATAAATCTTTAACATTGATGAATAATTAGGAATTTACATTTACACCAAATAAAAAAGCACAGACTAAAATCTGTGCTTCGTTTAAATAATATTAATATATCTATCTGTTCATAGACATTAAAAATTCTTCGTTGTTCAGAGTACCTCTGATATTTTTATTTACAAATTCCATGGCTTCGACAGGATTCATTTCTGAAAGATATTTTCTGAAAATCCACATTCTCTGTGAAGTTACCTCATCCAGCAATAAATCATCTCTCCTTGTACTGGAAGACACCAAATCGATGGCAGGATAAATTCTTCTGTTGGCAATTTTTCTGTCTAACTGAAGTTCCATGTTGCCGGTACCTTTGAATTCTTCAAAAATAACCTCATCCATTTTAGAACCTGTATCAATCAATGCAGTAGCAATAATTGTCAGCGATCCGCCGTTTTCAATTTTTCTTGCTGCACCAAAAAACCTCTTCGGTTTGTGTAACGCATTTGCATCTACACCACCCGAAAGAACTTTTCCGGATGCCGGAGTTACGGTATTATAAGCTCTTGCTAATCTGGTGATTGAGTCTAATAAAATGACTACATCGTGACCACACTCTACCATTCTCTGGGCTTTAGCCAAAACAAGATTGGCAACTTTCACATGCTTATCTGCTGCTTCATCAAATGTAGAAGCGATTACTTCTGCATTTACACTTCTTTCCATATCGGTAACCTCTTCAGGACGTTCGTCGATCAAAAGTACCATCATATAAACTTCAGGATGATTGGCTGCGATAGAATTTGCAATATCTTTCAGCAACATTGTTTTACCGGTTTTAGGCTGCGCAACAATCATTGCTCTCTGACCTTTTCCGATTGGCGCAAATAAATCAACAATTCTTGTAGACATCGTAGAATTATCTCCAGAAAGATTAAATTTCTCTTCAGGGAAAAGCGGAGTTAAATATTCAAAAGCGACACGATCTTTGATGAATGCCAAATCACGCCCGTTAACTTCAACCGGCTTTAATAAAGAAAAATATTTTTCACCTTCTTTCGGCAAACGCACAATACCTCTTACCGTATCCCCAGTTTTTAACCCAAAATTTCTGATTTGAGCAGTAGAAACATACACATCGTCCGGAGACGAAATATAACTGAAATCTGAAGACCTCAGGAAACCATAGTTATCAGGTAATATTTCTAATACACCTTCAATACTAACCATTCCGTCGAAATTGAATTCTTTTCTGGATTCATTCTCTTCCTGTCTTTCAGAATTTCTGTTCTGATTCTGATTAGGGTTTTGGTTTTGATTAGGATTAGAATTCTGGTTTTGATTGAGATTCTGATTATTGTTTTGGTTAGGATTCTGATTATTATTCTGATTCCTGTTTTGAGGGTTCCCACCGTTTTGCTGCGGCTGGTTTAGTCCTTTTTGATTAGGATTCTGACCTTGTTGTTGCGGTCTTTTAGGTCTTTCTTCTCTCGCTTGTGTCGGAGCCGGAGCCGGAGTTGCAGCTTCAGCTTGAGAATCTGTATTTGCCTGAGTTTCTACTTTTTCCTGAACCTGATTTTCAGGATTATTAGCAGGAGCTACTCTTTTTCTTTTTTGTTTTGATGCATTGTTCAAAGGCCTTTCTTCGGTCTGCTCTTTTGCATCTTCCTGAACCGCTGCTTCTGCAGCAACTGGCTTTTCTTCAGCTAGCTCGTCTTTTTTCGCAGGTTCTGCTTCTGCTGGATTTTCGGCAGCAGCTTTTGGTCTCGGTGCCTTTTTGGGAGCAGGTTTTTTAGGTGCAGCTTTCACTGTTTTTTCTGCTGTGGTAGGTTTTTCTTCAGGCTCTGTGTTACTTTCTGTGGTATTGAAGTAATCTTTTGCAACTTTAGGGTTAGAAGCCTGAAAGTCAAGAACAGCGAATATTTTATCATTATCTGTGCTGTTTCTTGCAACCTTAACGCCTAAATCTTTTAGAATTTTAGCCAATTCCGTTACGGATTTTGACCTTAACGTTTCTATGTTAAACATATATAAAGTAAAAAATGTAATTAGTTGTGAGTAAGAAAAGTAAGTCCGGTGACTTTTGTTTTCAAGTACATTGTATATTGCAAATCTACACTTATTTTTGAATTGTGCAAAATTTATGTTATTTTTGCATCTGAATTTAAAATTCTATGTTACAAAGAATACAGACTATTTGGATTTTACTGTCGGTTTTAGCGGCAGCTTTCCTATATATTACAGGACAGGATGTAGAAGTTTTCGGAAAGACTCCGATAATCAGCATCCTATCAATTGTTTTGGTTTTGGTAGGCGCATTTAGTTTGTTTAGCTTTAAAAACAGAAAAAGACAAATCATGCTGAATAACATCAGCATCATTATAAACGCTTTGTTGATTGGTATATTGTTTTACTGGGTGCAAAACTTATCCGGAGGAATAGATTTTCCTGAGAAGGGTATTGAGCCGGTTTTCCCATTGATTGCGGTAATCTGTTTGTTTTTGGCAAACTTATTTATCAAAAAAGATGAGAGGCTCGTAAAATCTGTAGACAGACTTCGATAACTTAACAATGATTTTTTTTGAGTAAGAACAGCTTCCTTTGGGAGCTGTTTTTTTTACTTATACAACAGATTCGTACAGATGCAGAGTTTTTATTTAAATTTGCCAAAGATCACATGATTGTTATTTGACAAAGTATGATGCAACAATTCATTAAAAACTTCGACATATCCATTTAAAATAAATATTTAACATGAAAAAACTCACTTATCTTATGCTGTCTCTTTTCTCTGCAACTGCTTTTGCACAGGAAGTTTCTACCGAAAGAATCAAAACCGTCATATCAACTCTTGCTTCTGACGAAATGAAAGGCCGGGAAATCGGAACTGCAGAAAACGACAATGCGGCAAAGTATATCGCTCAACTTTTTAAAGAAAACAATTTAGAATACTGTACAGGAAATTCTTATCTCGTTCCATTCAATTATAAAGGAAAAATAGCTTACAATGTTTGCGGAATTAAAAAAGGTAAATCTGAAAAAACATTAGGCTTTTCCGGACATTTTGATCACATTGGAGTGAGCAAAAAAGAAGGCGATGATACTATTTATAATGGCGCAGACGACGATGCAAGCGGAATTACCACATTGGTAGGCGTCGCAGATTATTTCAAAGACAAAAAACCGGAATTCTCAATGCTTTTCATGGCATTCAACGGTGAAGAAAAAGGTATGTTGGGATCAACAGCCATATCAGAAGATAAAAATTTAGACAAAATATATCAAAATCTTTCTGCTCTTTTTAATTTTGAAATGGTAGCAACTGAATCTGAATTTGGTAAAAATGCAGTATTTATCACAGGAGATGAATTTTCTGACCTTGACGAATTATTTAATAAAAATGCAGTAAATGATCTAAAAATCTACCCCGATCCTTACGCTTCAGAGCAGTTATTTTACAGATCAGATAACGTAAGTTTTGTGAAGAAAAAAATCATCGCTCATTCTATTTCTACTGCAGATATGAGCAAAATTAAACATTATCACCAGGTAAACGACGATATTAATGTCGTTGATTTTGAAAATATGACACAGCTTATTAATAATTTCGGGAAAACTCTGGAAAAATTAAACCCAAAAAACTTCAATCCAAAGTATAACGATAAAGTAAAATTCAATTAAAACCGTCTTATCATTATATTTTAATTAATTTTGCTATCCAATTATATTGAATGAACGAATATAAAAAAATACTGAAATTTGCCAAACCGCATCAAAAATACATTTACGGGAGTTTGTTTTTTAACCTTATGTATTCTGCTTTTCAGATTGCTTCTTTAGGGACCATTCTTCCGGTTTTAGGAATGCTTTTTGGAACTATTAAACCAGAAAAATACGAATCTGCGCCTGTTTACTCGGGAGACATCATAGATTTCTTCACTTATTTAAAAGAATACTCTAATTACTATGTTCAGAGTCTGGTTACTGAATATGGTTCTTTAAAAGTATTGGCATGGCTGTGTATCATCACCGCATTCATGTTTTTACTAAGAAATGTTTTCCGTTATTTAGGGTCTTTTTTACTGATCAATTACCGGGTAGGTGTTACCAAAGACCTTCGTGGTGCGATGTATAGAAAAATACTTTCTCTTCCTGTATCATTCTTTACAGAAAGCAGAAAAGGAGATATGATGTCACGGATGTCAAATGATGTTGGTGATGTAGAAGGCAGTATTTTGGGGAGTTTGGTAGATCTTATCAATGCACCTTTTATGCTTATCAGCACATTGATTACTTTATTCTTTTTAAGCCCGGAAATGACGCTCTTTTCATTATTAGTTTTACCAATCATGGGAACAATGATTGCCCTTATTGGAAAAAGCCTTAAAAAAGATTCTCACGAAGCTCAGAACGAGATGGGAAATATCTTTTCAATCGTCGATGAAACCTTAAAATCCAATAAAGTCATTAAGATTTTTAATGCAGAAAAAATAATGAACAACCGTTTTATGCAGTCGATGCAGAAATGGATTAACAGTTCAATAAGATTAGGCAGAAAAAAGGAATTAGCGTCGCCCATGAGTGAGTTTTTAGGATCGGTTACTTTCTTAATTATTGCGTGGTATGGCGGAAAACAAATCATTGTAGAACAAAACATTTCTCCTGCTGATTTCCTTGTATTCCTGGGTATTTTCTTCCAGATTTTACCGCCAGTTAAAAGTTTGGCAAGTTCTATCTCTAATGTACAGAAAGGCGAAGCTTCTCTCATCAGGGTATTGGAAATTCTGGATGCTGATGTGAAAATAGAGGAAGCTGCAGAACCGGTTTCAATTTCTAATCTTGAAGCTCATATTCAGTTCAAAAACATTGGTTTTTACTACGATAAATCTAATTTAATTCTTAAAAACTTTAATCTGACTATTCCTAAAGGGAAAACAGTTGCACTCGTCGGGCAAAGTGGAAGCGGAAAAACAACTATCGCCAATCTTTTAGCACGATTTTACGATGTTTCTGAAGGCGAAATTTTGATTGACGAAACCAACATCAAACATTTAAAGCTCATTGAATACAGGAAGCTTTTGGGTATGGTTACTCAGGAATCAGTTCTGTTCAACGATACCGTTTATAACAATATTCTGATGGGTAAACCAGAAGCCACGAAAGACGAAGTCATCGCTGCTGCCAAAATTGCCAATGCAGATTTATTTATTTCTCAACTTCCGAACGGTTACGACACCAATATCGGAGATGATGGAGGAAAACTTTCCGGTGGCCAAAAACAAAGGGTTTCTATTGCACGAGCAGTTCTTAAAAACCCACCGATTATGATTTTGGACGAAGCAACCTCCGCTTTAGATACAGAGTCTGAAAAATTTGTACAGGATGCGCTTGAGAAGATGATGGAAAACAGAACGTCTTTAGTGATTGCGCACAGGCTTTCTACCATTCAAAAAGCCGACTGGATCGTTGTAATGGAAAAAGGCGATATTGTGGAACAGGGAACTCACCAAGAACTTATGGTAAAACGAGGAACTTATCACAAACTTGTAGAGTTGCAAAATTTTGATTAAATCTTTTTAAATTCAATTTAAAATGAACCCCATACAAGAGTACTTCTTCAGAATTGACGAGCCTGAAAGAAGTACTCTTTTGTTTTTAAGAAAGAAAATTTTAGAATCCGACCCGGAAAACATCACTGAAACTTTAAGTTTCGGGCTTCCCTTTTTTAAGTTTAAAAAGAAAATGCTGTGTTACCTCTACTACAGCAAAAAGTATAAGAAACATTACATCAGCTTTTATCACGGCGATCGATTAGATCATGCTGAACTGATTTCTGAAGGCAGAAAGAAGTTTAAAATTCTTTTGATTGACATGGAAGAAGATTTGCCTTTGGGATTTATTTTAGAGCTCATCAACGAGGTCAAACTTCACATCAAATAAAAAAGAGAAACCTATCAATGTTTCTCTTTTGTTATTTCAAGTTATGTGATGATTATTTTCTGATAATTTTATGTTTAAACTGAGTTCCACCTTCCAATATAATATCAAGCAAATATGTTCCTGATGAATAAGCTGTGAGATCAACTTTTGAATCTTTTACTTCACTTAATTTCCTTCCTTCAATAGAATAAACGATGATATTCTTTACTTTTTTATCTGATTTGATGTTTACAAAATCTGATGTAGGATTCGGAAAAACAGATACATCAACCGTTGAAACATCTTTCACCGCCAAAAGCTGATTATTACTCTGCATGTAGATAGAAAGTACAATTCTGCCATCCTGTCCGTTAAAAACAGCAGTCGGAACTTCATATTTTAAAGTATGATTTCCTCCCGAAAGTGATAATGCCGTAAAACTTCTAATAGGAACAGAATCTCCGGGACACCAATTATTCCAAGCGGTCCACCAAGCGGGGCTCTGCGGATAGTTACCATAAATTCCATTACCCTGAGTATTATACATTCTGTAAGGCTCACAAGATTTACCACCGGGTGTAAATGTTAACATTGAAATATCATCTAAATACACTAAGTTTTGTCTTCTTACATATTCTTCACCACCCGAATTTGCACCATGAGGAGTAGTAATGATAAAAAATTTGGCATTGCCTGTACTTTGATTTAAATTAAAATTAACAAGCCTTACAGTTTCTCCTGCTTGATCAGTATTATTATAATTATTCAACTCGTTAGAATCTAATAAAGGCAATAGATTATTATATTGATTAGGAACTGCAGGATCATTGTAGGTGACAAAATTAAGCGTTCCTTCAAAAACATCATTTCTCCCACTGCATCCTGCAACTTGTGTATTGGCTGCATAAGGAACTCCAAAAACATCAAGTTCTACCCACATATCATACATATTCCGAAGAGCAGTATTTCTAAAAACAGAGTACAGATTATCTACTTCATAGGTATATGGTACTGAAGTAGGAGAAATGTTTTTGTTCATGAATGGCGTTATATACCTTCCAATTTCAAATCTTTTTACTGCAGGATCATTGAGCGTATACGTCGCTTGGTTTTTCGGAACTAAAGCGATATGTACTCCACCAATTCTGTCATAATTATCACACAACGCTCCGATCGTTACATTCAGCTGAATTTTATTTTGAAAAGAATTCAGTTCATTATCCTTCAGCTTTTTAGCATATCTGTAATTGGCAAGCCTTATTGTATTTGCAGGAACGGGGCTGGTAACGTTGCCTGCATAACCATCATAAAACACTATTTGAGAAAAAACATTGACTGTAGTTTGTGCTTGTGTAATTAAAAATGATAAGAATAATAAAATAGAAAGTAATAATTTTTTCATATACACTAAATTTGTAATATTTTTGTCAAATATCTAACAAAAACACCAAATAAACAAGAATAAAAACATAAAAAATTCAAAATAAATAAATTATTCCAAATCATCTATTGCTTAAAACAATTTTAATATTTAAACGAAAAAAAGAGAAAACGTTGATGTTTTCTCTTTTATAAATTATATTTTACATTTTTTATTAATCTTTCATTCTGGCGATCACATCGATTCCACCTTTGGTTTTGTCGCCTATTTTACAGATAATCTCGGTATCTAAAGGTAGGAAAATATCCATTCTTGAGCCGAATTTGATAAATCCGAACTCATGCCCTGCTTTTGCCAGATCGCCTTCTTTACAATAGAAAACAATCCTTCTCGCTACATAACCTGCAATCTGTCTGAAAACTACTTTATGATGGGTCATACTTTCTACTGCAACGGTCGTTCTTTCGTTCTCTGTAGAAGATTTTTCGTGCCACGCAACCAGATATTTTCCCGGGTGATATTTTTTGTAAATTACATTTCCTGATACCGGAAAACGACAGATATGTACATTTAAAGGTGACATAAAGATCGAAACCTGAATGGCTTTTTCCTTTAAAAACTCGGTTTCCTCTACTTCTTTGATCATCACTACTTTTCCGTCTACCGGCGCAATTACATTTTCTGTATGATCTAAAATATCACGATTTGGTACTCTGAAGAACCAAAAAACCAGACCGTAAACAACGAGTAAAGGGAGAATGATCAGTAACGAATACATTTCCAGAAAATAAATGGATAAGGCAGCAATGATCGCAAACAGTAAACTGGCTACTACAATGGTACCTTTCGATTCTTTATGTAATTTCATAAATGGATATATCTAATTGTATGTTTTAAACTTTATATTCTGCGATGCAAAGATAATATTAAGTTTAAATAAATTTTTCTAAAATAAAGTACAAATATACAACAGGAACACATACTAAAAAACTATCAAGCCTGTCTAATACACCACCGTGTCCCGGAATAATATTTCCGCTGTCTTTAGCGCCGAAAGTTCTTTTCAATTGACTTTCCACTAAATCCCCGAGAGGCGCAAATGCTGCAATCAAAAAGCCCACAACCATCCAGTTTCCTCGAAGCTGTGGCTGATATATTTCAACAAAATAAGAAAGAATTAAGGTAAGAACTACTCCACCCGCATATCCTTCCCATGTTTTTTTAGGTGAAATTTTAGGAGCCATTTTATGTTTTCCGATTGACCTCCCTACTATATAAGCGAATGTATCACTGCTCCAGATCAAGATAAATAAGAAAATAACTTCAAGCGAAAAACTGTTATCAAACGAATGAAACTTCGGCAAACCTAAAGCAAAAGAAAAAGGCAATGCAACGTATATTACCGTAAATATCAATTTTCCGCTGTCAAAGTAAAGTTCGCTTGTAAATTTGAATAATGTAACAATCGCAATGACAATTAATGCCAAAGCAAGAATTTCGGTTAGTCTGAAATTGAAGTAAAAGTCGTGGTAAAAAAATCGCTTCGAAAACATATAGAAAATAATCAAAACGACAGGTAACACTACCCATTTCTCATATCCTTCACCAAACTTCATGATCTTAATACATTCCCAAGTCCCCACCAATAAAAGAAATGTGATCAGTCCGTAGTACAAATATTGTTGTTTTACAAGACCCGGAGAAATATAATCTAAAAGTTGTGCTCCTAAAGGTGTAGTACAAAGAATAATGACTGCAATGTAAACAATCCCCGATATGGTTCTCTGAATAAGATTTTTGTCCAAAATTTAAAGTTTAAATTGTTTCTAGTCTTCTAATAAAAGCAGAAACAGCTTGGTATTATTATTTGCAGCAGCATCCAGTTTAGAATGATTCCCGCTGATTGAGGTAAGATTTTTAATGTTTCCGGTGCGTTTTATTTTTCCCATTGCATCATTCAGATTATTCACGATTTGAGAAACATTGGCCATCACAACAATTTTTGACGGCAATCTTGAAGAATGATAATGAAGGATATTATTGTGTGAAAGCATAATTCTGCCATCATATGCAATAAGATATTCACAGGTAATGAATGCAGCATCATTAGATACTTCAAGTTGTGGAGTATGGGAAATCTTCAGAACATTTAAAAAATTCTGCAAATCTTTATCACAGCAAAATACAGAATTCACACCCTCAATCTTTAAGATTTGGTTTAAGGTCTGCAAAGCTTCAGCTTCATCGGCACAATAATTAAAAAAACCTCCGGAATGTGTAAACAATTGGGCAAACTTATAATCGAGATCAGCATTTTTCAGCGAATCTCCCAGCTTTTCCAGACTTTGTCTGTCATCATCCTCGGGCTGATTGGTTAGTTTGCTTACAATTCTCTTAAATAAACTCAACTTAATGTATTTTAGTCAACTTGATACAAAAATAGAAAATTAATTAGAATTGCTTCTAATAATATCGGTTTAAAATGAAAAAACCCGGCAATTTTACAATCACCGGGCTGTATTCAATTGAATATAAATATTTTAAAGCTGAGTGGGGCTTTCCGGTGCCTGAATCTCGCCTTCTTCTACTTTTTCGTGTATCGGAATAATCGTATTCGTCACTGGTCTCTCCGTCAATTCAGGATCCCATGCTCTCTGACCGAATATTTCTTCAAGATCTTCTCGGAATATTACTTCTTTTTCCAGAAGTTTTTTCGCCAATGCATTCAGTTTATCTTTATTTTCACTTAAAATTCTAACTGCTCTTTCGTACTGATTTTCGATAATCGATTTGATTTCAGCATCAATTTTAGAAGCAGTAGCTTCAGAATAAGGTTTTCCAAAATTATATTCTGACTGACCAGAACTGTCATAATACGAAATATTACCGATAGTAGGGCTCAATCCGTAGATCGTAACCATCGCTTGAGCTCTTTTGGTAACCGTTTCTAAATCTGAAAGCGCACCTGTAGAAATATTATTAAAGATCACCTGTTCTGCTGCTCTACCACCTAAGGTAGCACACATTTCGTCTAACATTTGTTCGGTAGTCGTCAACTGTCTTTCTTCCGGAAGATACCAGGCTGCACCTAAAGAACGTCCTCTCGGCACAATCGTCACTTTCAATAATGGTGAAGCGTGCTCTACCAACCAGGAAATTGTTGCGTGACCTGCTTCGTGGAATGCCACTCTTTTCTTTTCAGATGGCTTGATTGCCATGTTTTTCTTTTCAAGACCGCCAATGATTCTGTCAACAGCGTCTAAGAAATCCTGTTTGTTTACAGACTCATGGCTATTTCTAGCTGCAATTAAGGCTGCTTCGTTACAAACATTTGCAATATCTGCTCCACTGAAACCCGGAGTTTGCTTTGCCAGGAAATCACGGTCTACGGTATCGTCTAATTTGATTTTCTTTAAATGAACATCGAATATCTCTCTTCTCTCATGTAATTCCGGTAGATCCACATAAACCGAACGGTCAAAACGACCTGCTCTCATCAATGCTTTATCCAAAATATCTGCTCTGTTGGTTGCTGCCATTACGATAACGTTGACATCGGTTCCGAAACCGTCCATCTCAGTTAGCAATTGGTTCAATGTATTTTCTCTTTCGTCGTTACCGCCGGAGAAATTGTTTTTTCCTCTTGCACGTCCGATCGCATCGATCTCATCAATAAAAATAATTGCAGGAGATTTTGCTTTTGCCTGAGCAAACAAATCTCTTACTCTTGATGCTCCTACCCCAACAAACATTTCAACAAAATCTGAACCTGAAAGTGAGAAGAACGGAACTTTAGCTTCCCCCGCAACAGCTTTCGCCAATAGGGTTTTACCCGTTCCCGGATGGGCCTACCAAAAGTACTCCTTTAGGGATTTTACCTCCTAACTTGGTGTATTTTTCAGAGTTTTTCAAGAAATCTACAACTTCCTGTACTTCTTCTTTAGCTCCTTCTAATCCTGCAACATCTTTAAATGTTGTTTGAATTTTTTCTTTTTCGTCGAAAAGTTTAGCTTTAGATTTTCCGATTGAGAATATCTGTCCGCCCGGACCGCCACCATTCCCCATCTTTCTGAAAAGAATGAAATAGAATAATCCTAAAATAGCAATCCAAATTAAGGCTGAGAAAAGAATTTCCGTAAACGGACTTTTACCTTCAGCGTAATCTTTGGAAGTTTTTATAGCCGGATTATCTTTTTTGATGGTATCAAATTTTTCTAAGAAAAGTTGTAAATCTCCATATTTCAGACTGTAATCAGCTTTTGAAGACATTCCTAAATTTGAAAAAGGATTTGCTTTATCGTCTTTCTTTACGGTTGCTGTTTGTGCAGCCTTTGTCAAAAATACCTCAGCTTTCTGCGCTTGTTTGTCAATTACTACATTCTGAATTTTTCCAGTCTGCATTTCTCTGAAGAAAGCATCTTCGTCAATTGTTTTTGCATTATTGTCACCCAAAAAATTTGAGCCAAAAAATAACAAAAGGGCAATTATTGCGATTGGAAAAAACCAGTTAAATCCTTTATTATTCATTTAATACTTTTAAAATTTTTATACTTCACTTTCAATTTTGGTGATTTTCGCATCACCCCAAAGTTCTTCTATGTCGTAATACTGACGAGTTTCTTTTTGGAAAATGTGCACGACAACCGTTACATAATCCACCAAGACCCACATTGAGTTTTCCGTACCCTCAACATGCCAAGGTCTGTCCTGAAGATCGTTTCTTACTTTTTTTTCTACACTTCCAGCTAATGCTGAAACTTGTGTATTTGAGTTTCCACTACATATTATAAAGGTTTCTGCTACCGAATTTTCAATTTTTGAAAGGTCGAAAATCATAATGTCTTCTCCTTTTACATCCTGTATAGCTTCTACAATTTTATCTATTAGCGCTTGCTTTTCTACTGTTTTGTTCATTAAAATATCTATAATCTGCAAATTTATTGTTTTTCTTTTACTTTAGCCTTACTTTTAGGGCTTTAAATGTCTTAAAGTTTTCTTAAATGAGCGAACTGTTTTATCAAAAAGAGTGTTCTTCTACTAATGACGAAATATCTCGGGTTTTACTTTATCCACATTCAGATTTTGTCGGGCTCTATACTTTTAATCAGACAAAAGGAAGAGGTCAGTATGGAAATATTTGGAGTTCGCAGGCTGAGCAGAATCTTGCTTACACAATTGCCGTAAAAACTAAAAACATAACGCTCAGTGATTTTTTGTTCAATTACTATACCGCAACTACAATACGAGAATTTCTTGCCAAACTGACTGATAAACCGGCAAAAATAAAGTGGCCAAATGACATCATCCTTGCAAACAAAAAAGTAGTTGGAATTTTGATTGAGAAGAAAAAATTCAACGGGGAAAACTATTTTATCATCGGAGCAGGTATCAATATTCTTCAGGAAAAATTTGATGAAATATCTAATGCAGGATCATTCTTTACGCAAACCGGAGAAAAATTAGACCTGCAAAATTTCACGAGAAATCTCCATCATTTTTTAGTCGAGAAATTTAAAAACCATGCTTCTGAAAACGAAATTTTAGAAAATTTTAATATCAATTTATTCAGAAAAGATGAAATTTCCGTATTTGAAATTGACGGAAAGCGACAAAATGGCATCATCAAAAAAGCTGACGAGAAAGGTGAAATCTGGATTGAATTTGAAGATGAATTGCGGTCTTTTTACCACAAAGAAATAAAACTTCTCTATTGATTGGCTCTTCTAATATACAATACCAAAGTCAAAGGGAAAAATATAATATTGGGCATCCACATTGATAATGCAGGAGACAAAACTTTATTCTCTGAAACAACCTTTAATGCTTCAAATGAGAAAACAAACACGAATGCAAGGGAAATTCCTATCGCCAGATTGATTCCTAAACCTCCTCTTTTCTTTTGGGACGAAAGGGAAAGCGCTAAAAAAGTAAGTATAATAATTGAAACAGGCATTGAGGTTCTTTGATGAAACTCATTCAGGTGAGCATTTAAGTTGCTGTTTCCTTTTTCTTTTTCTCTTTCAATAAATTTTATGAGTTCGGGAGTGGTTTTATTCTGACCCAACAGTTCATTTGGAAACAATTCTTCAGGCGCTTGTCCATAACTTTTTCTTAATTCAAAGCCCTGTCCCAATTTTTCTGAATCATTAGTATTGATCGTTTTTTCAAGATAACTATTGAGTACAAACTGTTTTTTGGACGGATCCCAATACGCATCATTTGCCTTTAACTCATAGGTCATTTTACGATTTTTATCAAACTTTTGGTAGACAAAACCGTAACCTCTATTGTCTTTTTTGTTCCAGGAGTTGACAAAAATATATTCCGTCTTGCTTAATTGAGCCGAAACGGGAGCTGTCCCGAGAATTTTATCTTTATTGGTTTGATTATAGGTGTAAGCTTCGAGCGCATTTTTCTTAATATTTGCCCAAGGTAAAACGAAATGATTCACAATGAGTGAGAGCAAAGCAATAAAAAGAGATGTTAAAAAATAAGGCTTTGCAAATCTGTGAAAGCTTGCTCCACTACTTATAATTGCTACAATCTCCGTATTATTTGCCATTCTTGAGGTAAAATAGATCACAGAGATAAACACAAGAATCGCTAAGAAAGTAACAACAAGATTGATGATCCAAAACGGATAAAAATGGATCAGGAAATAAGTAAGATTTAGTTTTGGGTCAATTGCAGTTGCATTTTCAATTCTGGGAATTTTCTGCTGAACGTCGATAACCAAAACAACTATAGACAGCAATATCAACATGAAACCAAAGGTTCCAAGGTATTTTTTTATGATATATCCGTCTACAATTTTAAACATCAAATAATTTTAAAGTCTTTGTCTTAAAACAGGAACTACAGAATTTTTCCATTCATAGAAATCTCCTACTATAATATGTTCTCTCGCAACTTTCACCAAGTCTAAGTAAAAAGCAAGATTATGAATCGATGCAATCTGCTTTGCCAGATATTCTTTTGAAACAAATAAATGACGCACGTACGCTTTAGAATATTCCTGATCAACAAAACTTGTCCCAAACTCGTCTAAAGGAGAAAAATCTTTCTTCCATTTTTCGTTTTTAAGATTCACAACACCTTGCCATGTAAAAAGCATTCCGTTTCGTGCGTTTCTTGTAGGCATTACACAATCCATCATGTCGATTCCCAAACCGATAGACTCCAGAATATTCCATGGAGTTCCTACACCCATTAAGTATCTTGGTTTCTCTTTCGGTAAAATATCGGTAACCTCATCGGTGATTCTGTAGAGTTCATCTTCCGGTTCACCTACAGACAGTCCGCCAATGGCATTTCCTTCTGCACCTGCTTCTGCAATGACTTCCGCTGAAATTTTTCTTAAATCTGAATACGTTGAACCCTGAACGATTGGGAAAAACCTTTGCTTGTAGCCATACAATTCAGGATTTTTTTCATTCCAGTCCATGCATCTTTTTAACCAGCGATGAGTCATATCCATAGATTTTTTCACCTGATTGTAATGTGCAGGATAAGCAACACATTCGTCAAATGCCATGAAGATATCTGCCCCGATCTGTCTCTGGATTTCCATCGATTTTTCCGGGGTGAATAAATGAACACTTCCGTCAATATGAGATTTGAATTTCACTCCTTCTTCAGACATTTTTCTTGTTCCCGAAAGAGAAAAAACCTGAAAACCACCGGAATCGGTAAGAATTGGAAGATCCCAGTTCATAAATTTATGCAAACCTCCTGCTTCCTGCATCACATCCATACCCGGACGAAGATATAAATGATAGGTATTCCCCAGAATAATCTGAGCTTTGATATCATCTTTTAATTCTCTCTGGTGTACAGTTTTTACACTGGCGACAGTTCCTACCGGCATGAAAATCGGAGTTTGCACTACACCATGAGCTGTTACCAATTCTCCTGCTCTTGCTTTTCCCTGCGAAGTTTTTTCTATCTTAAAAAATTGCTGCATATTTATCTTACTAATTTGGGGAGATTGGTGTTGGGTTTAGATTTACCTTCCACAAAATCTTTTGCTTTAGGATCTTTATCTAAAAGAATTTCCTGCGCATTATCCACAATTTTATTCATTTTTCCTTTTGCTACATAATATTTATAGCTTTCAACAAAATCGTCTGCCTTTACATTATGATTCTTAAGGATATATCTCGTTCCGCTTTCTAAATTTTTATTCTGATACGTGTTGGTAACCTGATCGTTTATCGCCAAATCTGCCATGATCTCAGACATTGTACTTTTGTCTAAAAGATTTTTTGGCTTGTCAATATATTCGGTACAAGAAACCAAAAACAGAAAAATAAAAAGCACACCCAGTCTTTTCATAATTTATTGATTATTGATTTCCATTTTAAATTTAAAACACCAAAAACAGCTTCGTGAATGATACCGCCGTTCATTTTGCTTTCGCCTAATTCTCTGTTGGTAAAGATAATCGGGACTTCAACAATTTTGAAACCTTTCTTAAAAGTTCTGAATTTCATTTCGATCTGAAAACCATACCCTTTCAGTTTCACATTATCTAAACCGATTTCTTCTAAAACTTTTCTCGAAAAGCAAACAAAACCGGCAGTGGTATCGTGAATGGAAAGTCCTAAAATAAATCTCACATATTTCGAAGCAAAATAAGACAACAAGACTCTTCCCATTGGCCAATTGACAACATTCACACCTGTAGAATAACGAGAACCGACTGCCATATCGGCATTCAGGCAAGCATCAAAAAGTTTAGGTAAATCGTTGGGGTTATGAGAAAAATCGGCATCCATCTCAAAAATGTAGTCGTAATTATTTTGAAGTGCCCATTTGAAACCGTGGATGTAGGCTTTTCCCAACCCATCTTTGATGTGTCTGATCGACAGATGAAGTGTGTGAGGAAATTTTTTCTGTAATTCTTTAACGATATCCGAGGTTTTATCTGGTGAAGAATCATCTACTACCAAAATATGAAACTCTTGTTCCAAAGCAAAAACAGCAGAAATTATCTTTTCGATATTCTCCTTTTCGTTGTATGTTGGAATGATGACAAGTTTTTTCATTTCAATTGGCAAAGATAAGTTATTTAAGCTTTTTATTTTATACAAAATAATCTATAATTTTGCAAAAAAATATTCCGTTGCCACAATCCCAAAATTTTACCAACCAAATAAGAATACCTGAAAATAACGATTGGGTAGTTTTTATACTCATAGGATGCCTTTTCTTATATATTTTTATGATGAACGTCGTAGAGCGGGAAGCCAACCTCAAAGATTTTCTTCTTCAGAAGTATTTTGATTCAAGTAACAATCTGCCGAGCTGGATGATTACTTCCTGTGTAATCATACTAAGTTTAGCTGTATTACTATCCCAATATATACCGGTGGTTCCTGAATATGTGGCAAAATTGAACGTTTTTGGATATCAGATGAATAAATTTGGGTTTTGCCTCACCGCAGTTTCCTTATTTTATTTTCTGCGGACAGCGTTAGGATTTTTATTTTACCAAAGTATAGGCGATGGTAAAAAATGGAATATTTTTTATTTTACCTCTACCAAATTTTACTTCGTACTGTCTATTTTGGTGATTATTCTCTGTATCACCCACTATTATTTTCCTATTAACAGAAGTGAGGCGTTTTTGTACTATTTCTATTTTTTCACATTTGTATTCATATTCAAGGTTTTTTTCTATTTATTTCACAGGAACAATATATTACCTCAAAAATGGTATTATAAATTTTTGTATATTTGCACGCTTCAAATAGCACCTTTATTGTGGCTATGGAAGTTATTATTTATTTAATAGAAGTACAAGATGAGAATAAAGTCTATATTGGTTTCTCAACCAGCGCCTAGTGAATCTTCTCCCTATTTGGAAATCGCAAAGAAGGAAAAAATAAAGATTGATTTCCGTCCTTTTATCCATGTCGCAGGAGTTGACAACAAAGAATTGCGAACTCAGAAGATAGATCTGACCCAGTATACCGGTATTATTTTTACCAGTAAAAATGCGATTGACCATTATTTCAGACTTGCGGAGGAAATGAGATTTTCAGTTCCGGATACCATGAGATATATCTGCCAATCTGAAGCAATCGCCAATTATCTTCAAAAACATATCATTTACAGAAAGAGAAAAATCAGCTTTGGTGAGAAAAACTTTACAGATCTTTTGCCTTTGTTTAAGAAGTTTCCTTCTGAAAAATATTTGCTTCCTTCGTCTGATGTTCTGAGTGCGGATATTCCAAAAACTTTGGATTCTGCCAATATTGAATGGACGAGAGCAATCATGTACAGAACGGTTTGCAGCGATTTGACAGATATCAATATTAAGGATTATGATATGTTGATTTTTTTCAGCCCGCAAGGAATTAAATCTTTACAGCAAAACTTTCCCGACTTTAAGCAGGAAGACACAAAAATCGGAGTTTTCCTGACCTACCACTTCAGCAGCAGCAGAAGAAGCAGGCTTGAAAATAGATCTGATGGCTCCTACAAAGGAAACACCATCAATGACGATGGCACTTGAAAAATTCATCAAAAGTTTACACAAATAGTTTTTAAAACTTTATACCATACAGCCGTCTTTTCGTTTAAAGGAAAGATGGCTTTTTTTTAATTAAATTTGAACAAAAATTAATATTGAATACATTTTCGTTTTTAAGCACAATTTTAGTATACAATTTAACACGAAAAGATTCAATTAAATAGTACAATATTCAGATGAAAGCTCCCCAAGCAAAAAAAATAGAAAATATACTCGAAATTCACGGCGATAAAAGAACTGATCATTATTTCTGGATGAATGACCGAGAAAACCCTGAAGTCATCAAATATCTCGAAGAAGAAAATGCTTACGAAGAAGCGATGATGAAAGAAACTGAAGCTTTTCAGGAAGTACTTTACGAGGAAATGAAAGCACGTTATAAAAAAGACGAGGAGTCTTTGCCTTATTTTTTTAATGAATATTGGTACATCGTGCGTTATGAAGAAGGAAAAGAATATCCTGTTTTCTGCAGAAGATTTCAAACAATGGAAAATCCTGAAGAAATCATTCTGGATGTCAATATTCTTGCAGAAGGTCAGGAGTTTTTCGAGGTTGCCAATGTTGCAGTGAGCCCTGATAACGAGTTGGTTTCTTTCTCGGAAGATAATGTAGGAAGAAGGATCTACAGCTTAAATTTTAAAAATTTAAAAACAGGTGAAATTCTTTCAGACAAAATAGAAAACACAACAGGAAAGGCAGTTTGGGCAAATGATAACAAGCACATTTTTTATATCAGAAAAGATGAAAGTCTTCGTGCGTATAAAGTTTACCGACATGAATTAGGAACAAATCCTTCTGAAGATGTATTGATTTTTCATGAAGAAGATGAAACTTTTGATGTCAATGTTTTTAAAACTAAATCTTTAGAATATATTTTTCTGGCGAGTTCGAGTACGATTTCTGATGAGCATCATTTTATTCCTTCAGACAATGTTTTTGCAGAATGGAAAGTGATACAGCCAAGAATTGATGATCTGGAATATTCTGTGGAGCATTACGAAGATGAATTTTACATTATTACTAATGCAGACGACGCCACCAATTTCAAAATTGTAAAAACCAAAATTAACAATTGCGGCATAGAAAATTGGGTTGATGTAATCCCTCATCGTGCAGAGGTTTTATTGGAAGGCTTTGAAATTTTCAAAGATTATCTTGTTTTGGAAGAGAGAGAGCAAGGGCTTTTACAAATCAAAATCATCAACGAGAAAAGCGGAGAAATGTATGATTTACCTTTTTCAGATCCAACTTATACTGCTTATATTGGGTTAAATTTAGAATTCAATACCGAAATTCTGCGTTACGGGTATACTTCACTCACGGTTCCCAGTTCTACTTTTGAATACAATATGAAAGATAAAACCACCAAACTTCTGAAACAACAGGAAGTTTTGGGTGGAAAATTTGTTGCGGAAAATTATATTTCAGAAAGAATATGGGCAGAGTCGAGAGATGGAGAATCTAAAATTCCTATTTCGTTAGTTTATCATAAAGACACAGAAAAAACATCCGAAACTCCGGTTCTTTTATATGGATACGGAAGTTACGGACATACGGTTGATGCTAGTTTTTCTAATGTAAGACTTTCAATTTTGGACCGAGGTTTCATCTATGCCATTGCACACATCCGCGGTGGGGAATATTTGGGAAGAGAATGGTATGAAGAGGGAAAAATGCTTTTTAAAAAGAACACATTCTTCGATTTCATCGATGCCGGAAAATATTTAATTAAAGAAAACTACACTTCATCCAGGCATCTTTACGCAATGGGTGGAAGCGCAGGAGGCTTGTTGGTAGGAGCTGTCGTTAATTACGAACCGCAATTATTCCACGGGATTGTTGCGCAGGTTCCTTTTGTTGATGTTGTAACAACGATGCTGGATGAGACAATTCCTTTGACAACCGGGGAATATGATGAATGGGGAAATCCGAATGACGAAGAATATTATCATTATATGAAAGAATATTCGCCATACGACAATGTAGAAGCGAAAGATTACCCGAATATGCTGATCACAACTGGTTTTCACGATTCGCAGGTGCAATATTGGGAACCTGCAAAATGGGTTGCCAAATTACGTGAATTAAAGACTGACGACAATCTTTTATTATTTAAAACCGATATGAGCTCAGGTCACGGCGGCGCAAGCGGAAGATTTGAATCTTTAAAAGAAGACGCTTTGGAATATGCATTTTTGATGAAACTTGAAAATAAAATAATCTAGATCATTCTTCTGATTTTGTTTAAATTTATTATTAAATAAAATTGTGATGTTAATATTAATTTTTGTAGCAATTACAGTCATTTATTATCTTATACAAAGAGATAAGATCAGAAGAAATGAAAAAAGAGAAGATTTCAAAATCAGACAGGAAGAAAAATTGGCTCAACTTCTAAAAAACGCAAGAGAAGAAGACCAAAGGAAACACGATAATAATAATTTATAAACAAATGTTTTATTCTTTAAAATAAAGAATACCAAACAAATATATCATGACAGAATCAGAATTATGGGCTAAGGTTGAAGAATTTTTTCAAATAAATTTCGACACAGAAAAACACCCGCAGATTGACACCATTCTATTTTTAATTGGTGTACAGGAATTGGGAAGCGGACAACAAAAATATACCAAAGACGACAAATTAAACATCCTTCACATTGCAGTCTGCAGATTGCTGGAGCCTTTTGGTTACTTCAAATTTACCCATTACGATAAAGACGGATATCCACATTTTGACGAACTGGAAAAACTCCCGGAATTGAAACCTAATGAACAGCAACTTCTGATGAAGAAAGCGATTATTCATTACTTTCAGGAAGAGGAGCTCATATAAAAAAAGGAAAGCAATGATGCTTTCCTTTTTTTTATTATTTCAAAATTTCTTCCAATTGATTTAAACCCATTTTAAAACCTTCTTCAAAACCCATTTCCAGTTGCTTTTTCATATCTTCCTCATTTTGAAAATGCATATTTACAGACAACTTGGTTCCTTCTTCTACCCCTGTAAAGCCCAGCAACCATTTGGTTTGTGGAAAATTTTCGTCAATATTTCCATTCTCATCACAAAATGCATCTGTTCCGTCAAAACTTCTCCCGTTATTGATTTCTCCATATTTTACAATTGAATACATTTTCTCGCCTTCCGGACCATTCATCGAATACAACCAAACTCCGCCTTCCTCAAAATTGAGATTTTTGGTTTCGCATTTCCAAGGTTTAGGCGCCCACCATTGATCCAGCAACTCACCTTTGGTAAAATAATCCCAAACTTTCGATACTTCCGCATCATATACTTTCATCACATAGATGCTTTTCGCATCAAAATCTTTATTAAAAACAATTTCAGAACTCATGCATAATATTTTATTTAAAATTAAAAATTTAAAGTCAGAAATTATCAATTATTTCCCAATAAAAAACATATAATTCCTAAATAAATGTTAAAAAACATGATTTTATGAAATTGAACACAATTTTATGGCGCATTTTTTGTTTATATGGTCATAAAATATTTAATTTTAACATTTGTAATTACAAATTATATTCATGAATAACAAATTCATCCCGATAATCTCAGTTTTTATGACCATCTCGTTGATCGTCTTCGTAACGCTGCAGTTTTATTGGCTTAAAGGATATTACGGAGCTTTGGAACAGGAGTTTTCAAATAAGGTTTACACAGCTCTTGAAAACACCTCAAAAACGGTTTCAGAATTAGAAGTTGAAAAATTATTCAATGAAAATTATGAAAATTTCAGAACCAATATTAAAGCAAACAGCAAACAGCCATCTCTTACCACTATTCAGCAGACTATAGATTCCGGAACTCAAAGATCAATTGTTTATTCTAAAAATCTTGTAGAACAGAAACTACTGCCTCTCAATAAAAGTGGAGATTCTTTACGTTTAACCACAATGTACACTGATGGTGCTGCTTATACGATTAAAAAAGACACTACTAAAAGAGAAATATTAACTAATGAAATTAATCAGGATATTGAAAACGGAGATTATACTTTCAAGGAATTCCTGGATGTAAGAGGTAACAATCTGCCCATCACAAAACGTGTTGACACAAAAGACTTAGACTCAATTATCACCAAAGAATTGAGTATGAAAGGAATATCTGCTAACTTCGGCTATGGAGTTATGGATAAAAATAACAAAATGACAAACGTTTTCAATAAAATTTTTAAAGATAAAAAAGAAACTAACATCTATTCATACCCTTTATTTACCGACACGAAAGACCGTACTTTATATACTTTAGCATTAGTTTTTCCAAAAAAAGAGTATTCTTTGGCGATGAATAACTGGCCTATGCTTTTGGGAACATTTCTCTCTTTGCTGACGATTTTGGGAATTTACATTATCTCAATCAGTTACATGATGAAGCAGAAGAAAATTGCTGAGATCAAAACCGACTTTATCAACAATATGTCTCATGAGTTCAAAACTCCGCTGGCAACAATATCAGTGGCTACAGATTCTTTAGCTAATGATAAAATTGCGACCAATCCTGAAAAAGTTAGATATTACTCCGGTCTCATTAAGCAGGAAAACCTGCGGATGAAAAAACAGGTAGAAAATGTTCTCAACATGTCTAAACTTGAAAGAAATGAGGTGAAATTGTTTCTGCGTGAAACCAATGTAAGAGAATTGATACAGAAAACGACAGAATCATTCGGACTCATTGTCTCCCAAAGAAACGGAAGATTGAGACAGGAATTTAATGCCAGTAAATACATATTTAAAATCGACGAATTCCATATTTCGAATATGCTGGTCAACCTCTTGGATAATGCAAACAAGTATTCTCCCGAAGCACCTGAAATTGACGTAAAAACAAGAAACGAAGGCAACTGGTATGTGATAGAAATTTCCGATAAAGGAATGGGGATGGAAACCGAAAACAAAACCAGGATTTTTGAAAAATTCTTCCGTGAAGAAACAGGAAATATTCACAATGTAAAAGGTCAGGGACTCGGGCTTTCTTATGTGAAAAAAATCATCGAACTTCATAAAGGCCAAGTGATTGTAAATTCAGAAAAAGACAATGGAAGTACATTTATCATTAAACTTCCAATGGCTTAAACATAAATTACATAAACAAAAAAAAGATATGAGTAACAGAATATTATTAGTAGAAGACGACCAGAGTTTCGGAGCCGTGTTAAAAGATTACCTTTCAATCAATAATTTTGAAGTGACTTTAGCGGTGGATGGCGAACAGGGTCTTAAGGAATTTACAGAAAACGAATTTGATATCTGTATTTTCGATGTGATGATGCCAAAAAAAGATGGTTTCTCTTTGGCAGAAGACGTTAAAAAAATTGATAAAAACACACCTATCATATTTCTTACTGCAAGAAACATGAGAGAAGATATATTAAAAGGTTACCAATTGGGAGCTGATGATTATATCACAAAACCATTTGATACTGAATTACTTTTATACAAAATCAAAGCGATTCTGCAGAGAAGCTCAACTTTAGAAAATGAAGAGCAGGAGCAGTTCAAAATCAGCAATATTTTCTTTGATTCTATGTTGAGACAGTTGAGAGTTGGTGATAATGAATACAAACTTTCACCTAAAGAAAACGAGCTTTTAAAATTATTGTGTCTTCACAGAAACGACTTTATGCCAAGAGATCTTGCATTAAGAAAAATCTGGAAAAAAGAAAACTACTTTACAGCAAGAAGTATGGACGTTTATATTGCTAAATTGAGAAAACTCCTCAAAGACGATGATGGTTTGGAAATCATCAATGTACACGGAGAAGGGTTCAGACTTTTGGTTAAAAACTAAAACGAACGTTAAAATACCAACATAATACAGAAATTAGCAAAGCATTCGGAAATGTTTTGCTAATTTTGTTGTGTACGATTAATTTTTAATATGATTTCGTTTTGAGATTCATATTTCATTAACAAAATTTACACATGAAAAATATATTTTTAGGCTTTATCACTGCTGGGATTTTAGTTATTTCTTGCAAAAAAGATGAAAAACCCACTTACATCAAAGACGAAGCCGGAACCCAGCAACCTGCCACTGCTGTAAATAATGCACCCCAAACTTCATTATTGAATCAGGCTGGAATTCAAACAGCTGCGCCAAATGCTCAATCTGTCGCAACTGCTCCCGGAATGAATCCTCCACACGGACAACCTGGGCATAAGTGTGAAATTCCTGTCGGACAACCATTAAACGGAGCTGGCGGAACAGTACAGACAGCCAATCCTTCAACACAAAATATCACTGTGAACGGGAATAATCAGCCAGTTCAGATTGATCCCAATGCAGTAAGTCCGGGAAAAATAATGATTGATCAAAACGGAAAACAGGTAAAAACTGCTCCGGGAATGAACCCTCCACATGGACAGCCTGGTCACAGATGCGATATTCCGGTTGGTCAGGCATTGAACAGCAAACCAGCACCTGCATCTCAGCCTTCAGCGCAAACAAACCAGATACAAGCGCCACAGCCTGCACCAGCACAAGCAGTAGCCAATAATACATGAACCAAAACCTAAACTAAATCCTGCGCATGGTGAGCCTTGGCATGATTGCGCTAAAAAAGTTGGTGACGCACTATAATTTTTTTCGTAAGTTTGCATCGTGAAGTACATTCAGGTTTTATTGATTATCTTTTGTTTAGGAATTTTCTTGATTCCTAAAGATAATTTTTATGCCCAGGCTTCACAGGAAAACTGTTGCAAAACAGAATCAAAGACTGATCCTTGTTGCAATAAAGATCATAGCAGCCATGATAAAAAAGATGGTCAATCTTCTTGTAATGACGATTGTTGTTCTTTTTGCATGACTTGTCACACTTTCGTTGAAAACCTTTCTGGCAAAACGATGTTTTTCAATTATTCTCCATTCAAATCTGAGAAAAAATTAGAATTTCAATATTCTGACCCTTACATTTCAAATAATTTAAAAGACATTTGGCAACCGCCAAAATTAGCTTAATTATATTCGGATTATTCATTAAATGTTAATGAATCGTTTTTTAATTAAACTAAATTTTAAACACATGAAATCATATACTACCAAGGTAATCCTTGGCCTATTTCTATTATTTACACAATTCATCTTTGCTCAAACCCTCAATAAAAACCAGTTTCAGGTAAAAGGAAATTGTGAAATGTGCAAAGAGAGAATCGAATCAACAGCATTAAAAGCTGGCGCAACAGCAGCACGATATTCCATTGACACACAGACTCTTACTTTAGAAACGTCCGGAAATATTTCTTCGGAAGATATTCTCAAAAAAGTAGCAGAAGCCGGACATGACAATGAAAAATTTAAAGCATCAGACGATACTTATAACAAGCTTCCGAGTTGCTGTCATTACGAAAGAGAAGTTCCTGCTGCAAAAATCGCACCAACAGAAAATCATAACCACACGAAAGGTGAGAATGAATTTTTCGTGAAAGGAAACTGTGAATCTTGCAAAGCCAGAATAGAAAAAGCAGCTAAATCTGCCGGAGCAAAATCAGCAGAATGGAATGCAGAAAAACAAACCGTAGTCTTAGATTTTGACTCATCTAAAACTTCATCTGATAAAATTCTCAAAAAAATCGCTGATGTAGGTCACGACAATGAAATGTACAAAACAACAGATGAAGTATATAAAAACCTTCCTGGTTGTTGTTTGTACGACAGAGAGATCCCGATGGGTGCAGCCAATCCTAAAGTGCACGCCGATGAAAACCAAGACCATAAAGAAACTGATAAGCATAACCACTCACCTGATGAGAACTCTGAAAGTATTAAAAGTAACAACGAGAAAAACATTGAAGAGGTACAACTAACAGCTTCAAAATCAGGAACTTATATCAATAAAAAAGAAGCAGGCCTGGTTTTTAATATTGATAAAAAAGAATTATTAAAAGCAGCTTGTTGTAATTTATCTGAAAGTTTCGAAACCAATGCAACCGTAGATGTTTCATTCAGCAATGCGGTAACAGGAACAAAGCAGCTGAAAATGTTGGGCTTAGATCAAAAATACACCAGCTTAACGAAAGAACTTCTCCCTGAAATTAGAGGTCTGGCCTCAGCTTACGGTTTAAATTTCATTCCCGGAAGATGGATTGAAAGTATTCAGTTGACAAAAGGCGGTAGCACTGTAACCAGTGGGTACGAAAGCATTACCGGACAAATCAATACAGAGCTCATCAAACATTCTGAAAAATCTGAAACTTCTTTAAATTTATTTTCAGATTTTAATGGGAGAGCTGAAGCCAATATTACGCATGTAGAACCCATCAACGATCATTGGACGCAAACTTTTCTGCTTCATGGCAACGGAACGTTTGGTGATACAGACATGAATGAAGATACTTTCCTGGACAGACCAAAAGGAACTCAGTTGAATGCAGCCTATTTATTGAATTTTAATGATTTAGAGCACTCAGGTTTTGGTTCGCATTTCGGGATTAATTTCGTGAAAGACGAAAGAACTGCCGGACAAATGGGTTTTGATAAAAAACTTTCACAAGATAAACAAGACGCTTACGGAGTAGGAATAGATATTTCAAGATTTCAGGTCTGGAACAAGACAGGATATGTTTTTAAAGGAAAACCTTATCAAAGTCTGGGTTGGATGAATCAGTATGTGTACCATCAGCAAGACAGCTTTTTTGGTTTGAGAAATTATTCAGGGCAACAGCACACGTATTATTCAAATTTAATTTTTGAAAGCATCATCGGAAATACCAATCATAAGTACAAAACCGGAGCAAGCTTTATGTACGATACCTATAACGAAGATTATTTGACTGATAATTTTAAAAGAAACGAAGTTGTTCCGGGGATTTTTGCAGAATATACATTAACAGGCTTAAAATATACTTTGGTTGCCGGTGCGAGAGCAGATTTCCATAATCTGGCAGGAACTCAGTTTACACCTAGAGTAAACTTTAAATATGATTTTACTCCGCAAACTATTTTAAGATTATCTGCAGGACGAGGTTTCAGAACAGCGTCTGTTTTTGCAGAAAATCAACAGTATTTTGCATCCAACAGAAATATCCAGATTCTCCAAAATAGTGGAGATATCTATGGCCTGAGACCGGAAATCGCTTGGAATTATGGAGCAAGTTTACAGCAGGAATTTAAGTTATTCGGAAGAAAATCTACTTTGATGGTTGATTTTTTCAGAACAGACTTCCAGGATCAGGTTTTGGTAGATTTAGACCGTTCACCTCAACAACTGACTTTTTATAATTTAGAAGGTAAATCTTTTGCAAACTCGTTCCAGACACAGTTTGATTTTACACCTTTCAAAAATTTTGAAGTAAGATTGGCTTATAAGTATTATGATGTACAGGCAGATTATATCGATGGCAGAAGAGAAATTCCTTTTATGGCTAAGCACAGAGGTTTTGTCAATTTAGCTTATGCAACCAATAAAAATACAAAAGGTGGATTCTGGAGCTTCGATACCACTTTAAATATGGTCGGGAAACAACGACTTCCCAACACGGCTAGCAATCCGTTAGAATTCCAAATTCCTACGTATTCGGAATCTTATGCGGTTGTCAATGCACAGATTTCAAGAAATTTCAATCAAAAAATAAGAGCTTATTTCGGAGGGGAAAACCTGACTTCTTATTATCAGAAAAATGCGATAGTAGATTTTAAAAATCCTTTCGGAAATTATTTTGATGGAGGAATGGTATATGCTCCGATCATGAAAGCCAATTTCTATTTGGGATTAGATGTGAGTTTCTAATTTGAGAACAATAGAATTTGTTTTTTAAATGAGTCAATTTTCAAATTTCATTATAAAATCAAAGCATGATGTCAATAATTTAATTTTATTGCGTCATGCTTTTTTGTATCTTTCAACTAAACAAAATGTATGGGTTTAGAAAGCTTATTTTTTGAAGACGATTATAAAAAATTTGGTTTCGAGCATTTTTCACAAGATAACTTTAAGAGTGTGGAACGTTTAAAATCACAGCCATACATCAAAGTTCTGTATTTGCCTGCAGGGTACGAACTGACAGTAGATTTTAATCATTTCAAAACAGATTCTCCGAGTTTGTTTTTCATCACTTACCAGCTTCTTGATATTAAAAAAGGAAATACTGACGAAGCTTCTCTCCTTTATTACAACAGAGATTTTTATTGCATTCAAATACATGACAAAGAAGTTGCATGTGACGGATTACTCTTTCACAATGTTTTTGAAAATCCTAAAGTTGAACTCAATGATTCTGAAAACAAAATTATTAAAAGTCTGTTTGAGAATATTAAAGACGAACTACAGTCTAAAGATTCTTCATCTGAAGAAATGATCAGGACTTATCTAAAACAAATCATCATCCGTGCTACAAGAAAGTGGAAAGCGCAAAACATAGAAACTGAAAGCCTAAAAATAAATCATCATGAATTGGATATTTTCAGAGATTTCAGTCGATATTTAGAAATTCATTACAGAGAAAAGCACCATGTATCAGATTATGCTGAAATGTTGCATATTGCTCCCAAAACACTGACTCATAAGTTTAAAAGCCTCAATCTGGACTCACCCAATCAATATATCATCAACAGAATTTTGCTGGAAGCAAAAAGGCTTCTCTTCTATACTGAAAAAACAGTGAAGGAAATTGGTTATGATCTGGGCTATGAAGATCCTGCATATTTCAACAGATTGTTCACCCAAAAAACCGGAAGTACACCTGTAAATTTCAAGAAAAATTATTCATCGGGAAAAAAGTACAACATTTAATGCCTTTAATCTATTTATTTGAGAACTTAGACTCCATATCTTTGTATCATCAAAAAACAATCAATATTTAACATTAAAAAATTCAAACATTATGAAACGTAACGCAACAGCCGTTTGGAACGGTACCGTAAAAGAAGGAAAAGGTCATTTAACGACTCAAAGCACAACGCTCAACCAAACTCAGTATTCTTTCAACAGCCGATTTGAAGATGGCGTAGGAACAAATCCTGAAGAATTATTAGCAGCAGCGCACGCAGGATGTTTTACAATGAAATTGAGTGCAGAACTATCTCAGGCTGGTTTTACACCTGAAGGACTAACAACAAAATCTGTCATCACTTTAGATCCAAGTGTTGGTAAAATAACAAAATCTGAATTGACTTTAACAGCAAAAATACCTGGAATTTCTGAGGAAGATTTTCAGAAGTATGCAAAAATTGCTGAAGAAGGTTGTCCGGTGAGTGCAGCTTTCAATTTTGAAATCACTTTAAATGCTACTTTGGCTTAATTTAAATTAGGTTACTGAAATATAAGTCTGAGAATTATGATCTCAGGCTTTATTTTTGAAATAAAATATACCGATTGGTATATTTTTTACTATATTTGCATAGTATCAGAGATAAAGATGTCTAAAGCAGATAAAACCAAACAGTTCATCATTGAGAAAACGGCAGCTTTGTTTAATAGCAAAGGCTACACAAGAACTTCACTTTCAGATATTTCTGAAGCAACCGGTTTAACGAAAGGAAGCATTTACGGTAATTTTGAAAACAGAGATGAATTGGCTCTTGAGGTTTACAAGTTCAATTCAGGTTTGCTTAGTAAAAATTTATCTAAATCTTTTGGAGAAGAATTTCCTTCTTCTCTGGATAAACTGAATGCTTTTGTTTCATTTTACAGAAAAAACTGGCATTTTGTCTTTGCAAACGGCGGATGTCCGATTATGAATGCGGCAACAGAATCTGATGACACTTTTCCGGATCTTAAAAAACAGGTTAAAATCTCTTTTGAGGTCTGGATGAAAAATATTTCCCTAATTATTTCAAAAGGTCAGAGCAGTGGAGAATTCAACCCGAAAATATCTCCGGAAGAATATGCATCACTTTTTATCATGCTTATCGAGGGAGGAATTCTTTTGTCTAAAACTACAGGTGACGAAATGCATTTAAATCTTGCCTTAGATAAAGTTTTATCAATGATTAATACCGAAATCAAAAAGATTCCATCTTAAAAAAATACTATGGATAAACTTGCAAAGCTCCAAACCTTCATCGGGAAGGAATTTACAGAATCGCCCTCTCCGTTTATGAGATGGCTCAACCCCGTAGTGGTTTTGGCTGATGAAGGGCACATCATATTTCAATATAAAGTAAGGACAGAATGGCTCAATCCTATGGGAAATCTTCATGGTGGTGTAACCGCAGCGATTATGGATGATATCATCGGAGCAACAATGTTTTCACTGAATGAAAAAAACTTTATTGTAACTGTAAATAATACCATCGATTATTTCTCCACAGCAAAAGAAAATGATCTTATTCTGGCAGAGGCAACAATTATCAAACATGGAAAGCAATTTATAAATGCACAATGCGAAATTTGGAATGCTGATAAAACCCGCCTGATTGCAAGAGGAACTTCTAATTTATTTAAAATCAACAATTAAACATAAAACTACCATTTACATTTGGCATGATTATGTTAAGTTTCAAGAAAGTATAAATCTCTATATGAACTCGCTAAAATTTGTTTTGATTCACAAATATCACTCAATAAGCGATAACATATAACCTTTAAAAAAGTATAAAATCTATATGAAAAGAGTTGTCATCACAGGAATGGGTGCAGTAACACCGTTAGGAAACACGGTCGAAGATTTCTGGCAAAACAGCATCAACGGAAAAAGCGGTGCAGATCTAATAAAACATTTTGATACAGAAAAATCTAAAGTACATTTCGCCTGCGAAGTCAAAAATTTTGACCCAAAAGTTCATCTCACGCACAACGAAATCAAAAGAAGTGATCTCTTTACACAATATGCAATGTACTCTTCTGCCGAAGCCATTCAGGATTCAGGACTGGATCTTGAAAAGATGGATCCGTTCGATACCGGAGTAATCTGGGGAACCGGTCAGGGCGGAATGTGGACATTTGAACATGAGGTAATGGAATTTGCGAAAGGTGACGGTACACCACGTTTCAACCCGTTTTTTGTTCCGAAATTTATTGCAAACATGGCATCAGGAATGATCTCTATGAAGTTTGGTCTTCAGGGGATTAACTATACCACCGTTTCTGCATGTGCAACCGGAAATACCGCCATCATGGATGCTTTCAATTACATCAGATTAGGAAAAGCAAAAGTGATTATCAGCGGAGGTTCTGAAGCAGCAATTACTCCGGCTTCAGTTGGCGGTTTTTCTATTATGAAGGCAATGTCTACAAGAAATGATGATTTTGCAACAGCAAGTCGCCCGTACGATGCCGACAGAGACGGTTTTGTAATGGGCGAAGGTGCAGGATCTTTAGTTCTTGAAGAATATGAACATGCAAAAGCTCGTGGGGCAAAAATTTACGCAGAACTAGTAGGAGCAGCAATGACTGCAGATGCTTACCATATGACAGCACCTCATCCCGAAGGAGCTGGAGCAATAAAAGCAATGCAGCTTGCTTTGGAAGAAGCGGGTGCAAATGCCGAAGATATTAATTATATTAATCCGCATGCAACTTCTACTCCACTTGGAGATTTGATTGAGCTGAATGCAATTACTAAAATTTTCAAAGGAAATACCAATCTTGACATCAGTGCAACAAAATCAATGACGGGTCATTTATTGGGAGCAGCAGGAGCAGCAGAAGCGATTCTTTCTATAAAAGCTATCCAGAACGGAATTATTCCGCCAACTATTAATATGCACAATATTGATGAGAGAATCCCGAGAGACATTAATATCGTTTTTAATGAAGCGAAAGAAAAAGAAATCAATTATGCTTTAAGCAATGCATTTGGTTTTGGTGGCCATAATGCAACTTTAGTATTTAAAAAGTTTAAATAAACATAAAAAAAGCTGTCTTCATTTATAAGACAGCTTTTTATTTTAGTTTAAGCTTTCAGCCATTCCGATGATGAAAGATAATTCTCATCCGGATAATAAATAAAAAGACAATTTTTTCCTTTTATTGTATTGATAATGGGCTCAGTCAGATTTCTGGGAAGCGCCGGACAACCCCAGCTTCTGCCGATTCTTTTATGCACCGCTGCAAATTCTTCACTTACATAGTCTGCACCGTGCATTACCACTGCTCTTCTGTATGCGGCATCATTGAATCCTTTATCCATTCCTAAAAGTTTCAGCGAATATCCATTGTCTCCATTATAAGTTGATTCAGTAATATAGAATCCCATGCTGCTTTGTAACGAACTTTCTGTGTTAGAAAAATTAGTTGCAAATTCTTCACCCGTATTCTTTCCATGAGCAACAAGTGAATTAAAAAGAATTTTTTTCTGTTCCGTATCAATTACCCAAAGTCTTTTTGTATTGGATGATAAAGAAAAATCACAAACTGTAAGCAAATGTGCGTCTTCACTTAGCTTTCCTGCTTTCTTAAGGTTTTCAAATCCTAATAATGCTTTAGCAAAAACGTCAAATTGTAGTTTATTGGTATTTTCGAATGATAACGACTGGTAAAGTTCTTCCGAAGAACTCACATTGTTTGTTTTTTTTGAAGATTCTGATTCAACTATAGTTTCTATTTTGTTTGTGTTTATCGTATTTCTGTTATTTTTTTCTTTGTTTGGAGAAAGATAAAATGATGTAGAAATCAAATACACAATGCCTAATACGCTATAAAATCCTTTCATTAAATACTATGTTAATTAAAATTGGTCGGACAAAATTATATAAACATAACAAGATAACAGTTAAAAACCGTGAAAGTTTAACTGAATTTAAGAAAGTTTAACGTAGTGATTATCTGATATTAAGCTTTTACTTTTTAGAATCAGGCACAAACTCCAAGCTTACAGAATTCATACAATAACGAGTTCCGGTAGGAGCAGGACCATCATTAAAAACGTGACCCAAATGAGAATCGCAACGTTTACAAACCACTTCAATTCTTTCCATACCATGCGAAGAATCTCTGTTGTAAGCAGTACCTTCTTTATCCGCTTCAAAAAAACTCGGCCATCCGCAAGTAGATGAAAACTTAGAATCTGAACGGAATAAATGATTGCCACAAACCGCACAATAATATTCTCCTAACTCGTCAAATTCATTGTATTTCCCGGTGAAAGGTCTTTCTGTGGCGGCTTCTCTGGCGATGGCATACAAATCCGGTGAAAGAATTTTTTTCCACTCATCATTAGAAACCTTTAGCTTTGTTCGGTCTGTTCTAGAATAATATGGATTATTTTTTGCTTCTGTATTTTCCATGGGAGTAGATTTAACGGGTTTATGAGTCTGCGAACACATCTGCAGAAAGGTTAATAATAATATGGGAATTAAAAATTTCATGATTGAATTAAAAACTGAAGATCAAATGCAAATTTTAATCCGAAATGAAGTTTGAATGACTTTTTTTGAATTCCAACTTCAAATTTACTAAATTTGAGACTATGAATGACGAACTAAAAAGAAAACAGCTCAATAAATATAAGGCTTTTGCTACAGGACTTTTTGTTTTAATGGCAGTTATTTTTGTAGTGACTACCATTCTCCAAAAAACTCACGAGTCGCATTGGATTGGCTACGTGCGAGCATTTTCAGAAGCTGCAATGGTTGGTGCTTTGGCAGACTGGTTTGCCGTGACAGCGCTGTTTCGTCATCCGCTGGGAATCCCTATTCCGCATACGAATCTGATTGAAAACAGTAAAGAAAAACTGGGTGATAATCTGGGCAGTTTTGTGGTTTCAAATTTTCTTTCGCCGAAAACAATTCGTCCCTACATTCAGAAAATTAAAATCTCAAATTTTGTCGGTGAATGGCTTACAAAAGAAAGAAATCAGGAAGTTTTGATAAAAAATCTTTCAGACATCGTTTTAGATATTTTAAATAAGCTGGATGATTCTGAAGTCACCCTTTTTATCAGCAAAAAAGTGAGCGAAATGACTGATGATATTCAATTAAATAAAATTTTAGGAAACGGAATCATCTATCTGTTAGACAAAAACGATCATCAGAAAATCGTCACCAATCTTTCAAAACAAATCAAAGAATATCTGATAGAAAATGACGCAATGATTCAGGATCGGGTAAAAAAAGGAAGCTATTCTTTTATTCCTTCGTTTGTCGATAATAAAATTGCTGAGAAAATTGCGAGCGGGCTTTCAGATTTCTTCCGGGAAGTTGAGGAAGATACCAATCACGAAATCAGAGACTTAATCACCAAAAAGATTTATGATTTTTCTAATGATTTAAAAGAAGATCCAAAATGGAATAATGAATTTAAAACCATTAAAAATGACTTTCTGAAAAATGACAAACTAGACGAATATTCGAACGACATTTGGCTTTCGATTAAAAAAACATTAAGTACAGAATTGCAGGAAGAAGAATCTTCGTTAAAGAAATACATCACAAAAAATCTGAATGAGTTTTCTCAAAATCTTAAAACCGATGAAAAACTTCAGAACAAAATCGATCACTGGGTGAGAGTTACCGCTTATAAATACATTCTCAAAAACACACATCAAGCAGGAAACCTCATCAGTTCAACGGTTGGAAATTGGGAAGGAAAACAACTCAGTGAAAAAATGGAACTGGAGGTAGGAAAAGATTTGCAGTTCATCCGTGTCAACGGAACTTTAGTCGGCGGTTTGGTGGGATTGATTATTTACACAATTTCCCACTTTTTTCTTTAATCTAAATCGTAAGCATAAAAAAGCAAAGCCTCACTGACTTTGCTTTTCAATATATTTTAATTAGAATTTTATCTCGCAATTCCGCTTGCTCTCGTCAAAAGTTCCTGATTAATATCGTTGATCAACTGTGGTCCGTTCATAAATAAACCCTGTATACAACTGAACTAAACTTGCGCCTGCATCCAGTTTTTCGATCGCATCTTTTGCCGAATGTATCCCGCCAACTCCGATGATAGGGAAAGCTCTGTTGCTTTTATCTGAAAGATATTTGATCATTTTTGTGCTTCTCTCACGAATAGGTTTTCCGCTCAGGCCGCCGTTTCCGATTTCTGCTAAAACTTCCGGTGAAGTTTTCAAACCTTCTCTGTTGACTGATGTGTTTGAAACCACGATTCCGTCAATTTTTGTTTCTGCAATTAGCTCTATAATTTCGTCTAATTGCTGGTTATTTAAATCCGGAGCTATTTTTAGGAGAACTGGTTTAGTATTTACTTTGGTTTTATTGATTTCTTTTACGGCTGTAATCAGTTCTCTCAGATATTCAACATCTTCAAGTTTTGCATGGCTTCCGACGTTGGGACAGCTTACATTCAAAACAAAATAATCTACGTAAGGATGCAGACCTTCGAAACAGTCGAGATAATCCTGAGTGTAATTTTCCGGTGTTGTATTGGTATTTTTTCCGATGTTTCCGCCGATGATGATTTTACCTTTGTTGCCCTTTAGTTTTTCAATTGCTGCTTCTAACCCTTCATTGTTAAAACCCATCCTGTTGATGATTCCGCCATCTTCAATTAACCGGAATAATCTTTTCTTAGGATTTCCTGCCTGTGCTTTTGGCGTTACGGTTCCTATTTCTACAAATCCGAAACCTAAATCTCCCAATTCGTTGAACAAAACCGCATTTTTATCAAAACCAGCGGCTAAACCAACCGGATTTTTGAATTTCAATCCGAAAACTTCTCTTTCAAGACGTTTGTCCTCAATAGGTTTCGGGAGAAATAATTGGGTAAGAAAACCAAAATTTTTAAGCATTGAAAAAGTAAAGTGGTGAACTTCTTCGGGATCAAAGTTGAAAAGAATGGGGCGTATGAGCGATTTATACATTAGAAAAAAGTTTTACAAAAATACCATTTTAAATTGAATGTTTTTTGACGAGTGATATTTTATTTAAATGAGATCATTTGTTTTAGGCTATCAACAATATAAACTAAGGTCGAAATTTAAAAGATCTCCTACTTTTTTGAACTCGTCATCGATAGTGGCATTGACCGTAATTCTTTCGTTTGAAACAGGATGATTGAAGGTCAACAGGTGTGCATGTAGTGTCATTTTGGTAATTCCAAAAGTTTCAAGCCATAACTTATTTTGTTTATTGCATCCATGTTTTCGGCAGCCTAAAATCGGATGCAAAATATGTTTAAAATGTTTTCTCAACTGATGAAATCGTCCCGTTTCAGGAATGGCTTCTACCAGACAATATCTGGAAGTCTGATGTTTTAAAAAAGGCAAATCGATTTCTGAGGTCTGCAGACGTTGATAATAAGTGACTGCATTCTGTTTAACTTCATTTTCGTTCACTAGATCATAATCAATTGTGTCTTCTTCATTTGCCCAGCCACGCAGGATAGCGATATACTTCTTTTCAACTTCCCGTGATGCAAATTGCTCACTCATTATTCTGAGTGTTTCTTTATCTAAAGTAAACAACAAAACCCCCGAAGTTTTTCTGTCTAAACGGTGCACAGGGAAAACTTTCTGCCCAATTTGTTTTTTCAGCTCCTGAATCGCATACGTGTCTGCTTCACCGGAATAAAAAGATTTATGCACCAATAATCCGCTGGGTTTATTGATGGCAATAAGATGCTCGTCTCGGTAAAGGATTTCTAACATGGGACAAAAGTAGGAAAACCTTATTCATTAAAAAAAATCGTGATTAAAGTTCACGTTTAAAAGTGTAATGAAACAAATACGTTCCCATATGTTCTCTACTTTCGACACTCACCAACTCCCAACCTTCATTACCATATTGGTTGAGCGTTTTATCTATTTCAATCGGATCGTATTCTACAGTCCAAAAATTAACTTTAGGCTTTAATACAACGGTTTTGTATTCGAATCTCTTTTTCATAGAAAATCTTTTATTTTAAATCTACAATTAATATTTGAATCCTGCTTGTTTCATAAAATTCAAAAATCAACATTATCTCTCAATAAATTGTCTTTTTTTATTGATTTTCGTGATTTTGGATTCCATTTTCATATTTTTGCAGTTCAGACGTAAAAAAATTATGGCAAAGCAAGAAGATGTTTTCAAGAAAGTGATTTCTCACGCTAAAGAATATGGTTTTATTTTCCCTTCCAGTGAGATCTATGATGGGTTATCCGCTGTTTATGATTATGGACAGAATGGTGCAGAACTGAAAAACAATATCAAACAATACTGGTGGAAAGCGATGGTACAGCTGAACGAAAATATTGTAGGTATTGATTCAGCAATTCTGATGCACCCGACTACTTGGAAAGCTTCGGGCCACGTTGATGCATTTAATGATCCTTTGATTGACAATAAAGATTCTAAAAAACGTTTCAGAGCAGATGTTTTGGTGGAAGATTACTGTGCAAAAATCGAGGATAAAGAAAATAAAGAAATTGAAAAAGCAGCCAAAAGATTTGGTGAGTCTTTTGATAAAGCTCAGTTTGAAGCAACGAATCCTAAAATTTTAGAATACCGTGCAAAAAGAACAGAAATCCTTTCGAGATTAGCAAAATCTTTAGAAAATGAAGATTTGGCCGATGTAAAAGCTTTAATTGAAGAACTGGAAATTGCTGATCCGGACACAGGTTCGAGAAACTGGACGGAAGTAAGACAATTCAACTTAATGTTCGGAACGAAACTGGGTGCTTCTGCAGATTCTGCGATGGATCTTTATCTAAGACCGGAAACTGCTCAAGGTATTTTCGTGAATTTCTCAAACGTTCAGAAAACTTCACGTCACAGACTTCCTTTCGGTATTGCTCAGATTGGTAAAGCGTTCAGAAACGAAATCGTTGCAAGACAGTTTATCTTCAGAATGCGTGAATTTGAACAGATGGAAATGCAGTTTTTCGTGGCTCCGGGAACCGAACTGGAATTTTACGAACAATGGAAAACAAAACGTCTGAATTGGCATCTGGCTCTTGGTTTAGGAAACGATAATTACAGATTCCATGATCATGAGAAACTGGCGCATTATGCAAATGCAGCAGCAGATATAGAATTTAATTTCCCGTTTGGATTTAAAGAACTGGAAGGTATTCACTCCAGAACAGATTTCGATTTGAAAGCGCATGAGAAATTCTCCGGAAGAAAATTGCAGTTTTTTGATCCTGAAAGAAACGAAAATTATGTTCCTTATGTCGTAGAAACTTCTGTTGGTCTCGACAGATTATTCCTTTCTATATTCTCGCATTGTTTAAAAGACGAGGTTCTGGAAGATGGTTCCGAAAGAACGGTTTTATCTTTACCGCCAGCTTTAGCACCGGTAAAAGCAGCAATTTTACCGTTGATGAAAAAAGACGGTTTAGCAGAATATGCTGAGAATATCTTTAATGATTTGAAATATGATTTCAATTTATTCTACGAAGAAAAAGATGCCATCGGGAAACGCTACAGAAGACAGGACGCCATTGGAACACCTTACTGTATTACGATTGACCACGATTCTTTAACAGATCACACGGTGACCATCAGAGACAGAGACACGATGCAGCAGGAAAGAGTTCCTGTTTCTGAGCTGAGACGAATTATTGATGAGAAAACAAATTTCAGAAATTTACTTTCTAAAATATAATATGGAAATAGAAAAAATCCCGATTTAAATCGGGATTTTTCTATTTGTTAAAAATATATCTCATTGTTTTGTCAATAGGAATTGTATTCTTTTTTTTGACATTTTCTTTGATTTTATTTTTCATTTTTTCTCTTTCCTCGGCAGGAAAGCTTGCAAATAGCCTATCAATGGAATTACCACTGTAATCAATATCATAAGCTACTTGATAATATTTTTCTTTTGAAATTTCTGTTCCTTTAATCTCTTTGATGGTATTAATTTCTTTTTTTAAAGAGAATAATTTAAATTGATAAAACTTTTTTTCATCTTCAATACTTACAATCAAACCAGGCAACCCTGCAAAAAAGTAAGGACCAAATTGAAAGGGATGCTCTTCAGAA
The DNA here is from genome assembly GCF_979258685.1 of Chryseobacterium sp. AC405b. Classification (NCBI taxonomy): domain Bacteria; kingdom Pseudomonadati; phylum Bacteroidota; class Flavobacteriia; order Flavobacteriales; family Weeksellaceae; genus Chryseobacterium; species Chryseobacterium sp. AC405b. The sequence continues at coordinate 1,201,842 of NZ_OZ409877.1, read as the reverse complement.
TAGCAAGCATTCCAATTTCTTCCATAAGCATATAATGTGGCTTCTTTACACTTAATCCCATTAACAGTTGTTTCTTTATTTTTTATGACCCAATTGTCCGGAAATTTTTGAGAATAAAAATTATTAATATTTTGAAAAGTTCTATTAATATTTATTTTCTTGTGAATGTTGTTAATTGTGATAATATCTTCGATGAAAGCTCCCGCACTGGTTGTCTCCGAGCTGTTAGTAGAATCAATTTTAAATCTATTATAACTTTTCAATAAACTGTCATTATTATCATTTATCAACAAAACTAACTGTTCGCTATGAGTGAAAGAAGAAAGTAGAGTCTGTTTTATATGTTAAATCATAAACCGCCTTGTAATTATATTCCTTTTGAGCGTTACAAAGAAATGACATGAAAGAGAGAACTAAGAGAGTAATTTTTTTCATTAACTTGGATATATTGATGTAGTTCTAGTTATTCTCCCCCCAGATTGTCCATTACAATCAATCAAATTCCATTGACCTAAGATATTATCAAAATCTTGCTGAGTGGGAGGATAGTTAAATGTATGATTATAGTTATGAGTTGATCCACAACTAGTTGTTACACTAACGGTGTAAACATAATCTACAAGTTTTAATTTTTTTAATGTCAGTAATTCGGGATTTCCAGTGCTTGCGCTAACTACGCCAGCAACTCCCATTAATACTACTAATACAATTTTTTCATAATGTAATATTTTATTAATGATTTCAAAATTAAAGTTAAAGTTAATACTAGCCAAATTTTCCCTATACTTTTTTCATTACAGAGCGAAATAAAAAAACTACGCTAACTTCTATTAAAAAGAATATATTTTAAATCTCATTTTATCATAAAAAAACAATAAAAACGGAGCTTGAAAATATTTTCAACAATTTATTTCAAATATTCTTGAATTCACTACTTTTGAATTTCAAATAATAACTATGAAGAAAATTTATGTATTGCTTTTTGGGTTAACCCAGGCTCTTGTGTATTCGCAAACTCAGGATTTAGCTTCTTTAGCTTCCGGACAAAACATCGGGATGAATGCGCTTTTTGACACTAAAGATAATTTATACGGTTACGTTTCTATGTATTCTTACGGAAAAACGGATAAAAAAACTCAGAAATTTGAATATGTAATTTTGGATAAAAACCTCAACCCTGTTGCCAATAAGGAATTTGAAGCAGGACTTTTGGTTTCCAACTATTTCGGATATGTAGATTTTAAAGGACAAATTATTTTACGACCTTCCGATTTCAACTATCTGCAGGCTTTTTCCAAAGATGTTGCTTTGCCTGTGTCGATGGTGATTAATCCTAAAACAAATACGGTTGCGCCAAAAATATATTACGATTATCTGGAAAACGGAACTTTTGTAGAAATCAATCAGCCAAAGAGTTTTAAAGAAGAAAGAAAAGAAAACCGAGCAGAGAAAAAAGACAAAGGCTACAATTATGTTTCTTCAGTCGGAGAAATTAAAGAAGGAGGCTTCATTGCTGTAGAATACAATGATTATGGAAGATATGTCAACAAAAACAGTCTGATAAAATTTGACGAAAACAAAAAAGAAATCTGGAGATACAAATACAATACGAATGGTGATAAAAAAGTATTTTCTGATCTAACCATTTTAGACAAAGATGAAAAAAGTCTTTACGGAATTCTGAAAAACGTCAATGACGACAATAAGACATTCAATCTTTTGGTTATTGATATGAAAACCGGAAAAGAAATTTCTAATAAACCCATCACCGGACTTTCTCCCGAAACTATAGACTATATAGATGATTTATATTCCAGTGGCAGGAGAATGGCGAATGACAAAGTTTTTGACGACCGAGTTGTGCTTCTGGGACGAAATTATGTTTCTGAGAAAGACAGAGGTTTTGCGAGATTTATGCTTGATAAAAAGAGCTATAATATTGATCTTAAAGAATTAAACTATAAACCGGATCTTTCTAACCACATTCCGAAACTGAGTGCAGACGGAGGCGTAGAAAACGGTTATTTTCTTCAGACCAAAGATGTCTTTTTCCTGAGTGACGGAAGCGTAGGTATTTTGTCGGAAAAATTTAAACCCGAAGGAAATTACAGTGCTCCGAAGACTACCGATTTAGTATATATCAATACCGATAAAGACTTTAAAGTAAAAGATGTGCAGATTTTTGAAAAAGAAAAAACAAGATGGTCAAATAACGATTATCTCTTTTCGCAATATCTGAATGACAGTAAAGATGTTGTCTTCTTCTATCGTGACTATCAAAAAGATCAGGTAACGAAAGAAAAAAAATGGAATCTCTTTATTAACACGGTGATCAACGGAAAATTTAAGCAGGAAATTATTCCTATTTCTGAGAAAGACAATTATATTGTAACACCGTATGTTGCAAAAGAAGGATATATTCTACTTCGGGAGCTTAATGAGAAAGAGAAGTTCAATCAGGTTCGTCTTGAACGATTGAATTATTAATAATAAAAAGAGAATCCTGATCGTAGAATCAGGATTCTTTCGTTTGATAGTAATCTGCGATATTTTTTATTTCATCCAGACTCAGATTCCACATAAAATTCAGAAACTGCTGGTAGCTTTCACTTTGATTCTTAGGATCCACACGATCCAAATATCGATTTAAGTTATAATTTTTCCGGGCTTCGTAGATTTTACCGAAACATTTTCCCAGCCAGCTTTTATAATACTTCTCTTCTTCCCCATCCTGTAAAAACTGGAGGGTTGCATAAATCCCTACTCCATAATCTTCTGAGTGATAAAAATTCGGCAACGTTTCCATTCTTGCGATTTTCTCAAGAACCGCATAAGATTCTGATGCTTTTTCGTCCGGAGCTTCAGTTTTCAGCTCGGAAAACAGCTTCTTGAGATGATTGATTCTCATGGTAACTTCAGGATGTGTTTTCAGAGAATCTTTATTCAGCTTTTCGTTAAAATGATTGTAGTTGTACAAAGAAAAGTCTTCTTTTTTCAGCCATTTATCCTGAAATTCCTGTTTCGGAAGATTAAAAAATTTCCTGTACGTTTCCACATTCAATTGGCGCGGGGAGATGGTATCAAAATCTTCCAGTCTTTTCAGCGTATTAATGAATTCTGTTTTTTTAAAATCACTGTTTTTAAAAACTATATATCCTAAAGAATCTGCCTGCATTTCCTGCTTTCTGTTTTCGGCACCTTTTTGATAAATTCTGTTTTTCAAAACATCAAAAGCCCTCTGATTGCGGTTTATTTTTGTGGATTTAATGTTTTGCACCACCATTTTATCCATCTGATCTTCGCCAATTAACTTGAGGAAAGTCTGCAGGGTATGTCCTGTAATTTTATGTCCTAATTCATGCGAAATAACAGATGCGAGCTGATCATCATTATTTAACCAATTGAAGAGCCCCATATTGATGACGAAAGTTCCGTCAGCAAAGCAGTAAGCATTCGGCGTATTGTTTTTAGCAATAAGGATTTTTAAATTTTGCGGAATCTGAGGATTGTTTTTTCTTAAGCGCTCAAGCAGATTTTTTACCTTTGCATCAAATACAGAATTGAAAATGAAATCTTTATTTTTCACCTGTTTTTCAAAATCTTTGCTTAATTCTTTATAGATTTTAGACAATTCGTTTCCTGCTTTTCCGGAATATTTTGTTTTTAAATCTTTAATTAAAAACTCATTGTTGGCAGAGTAATTTTTGATAAACTCTTTTCTTTGAACATAATCTGTGGTATCAAGCGGTTTATACGCTTGTCCAAAAAAAAATGCCGAAAAGGACAACAATAGAAAAGATAAATAATTTGTCATTATAACCATCAATAATCACAAAAATAATTCATTTAGTGATACATTTATTACTTTCTTTTCAAAATTATTTTAAATTTGTTAAAGATCGTTCATTATGACAATTGTAATATATTTTATCGCGTTGATCATTGCTTTGGTTGCTTTGATTTATCTTTTGGGATATGCTTATCTTTTTAGCGGAATTTCTAAAACGTATCTCCGAGGAAAATCCAGCGCCAATATTGATGACGGAAAATTTTTCAGAAGTAATCTTATTGCTACAGCTTCACCCAAACCTTGGGAAGAAGACCCGAATTGAATAAAAAAGAACTTCCAAAACATATTTCTGACGATCTTTTTCATTCTAATACTGCATCATTTTTAGTAATCAAAAATGGGAAGCTTTTACATGAGCAATACTGGAACGGCTATACATCACTTTCTAAAACCAACTCTTTTTCAATGGCAAAAGCAATTACAGTCATGCTGTACGGGAAAGCTCTGGAAGAAGGAAAGATTAAAAATATCGACCAGAATTTTTCTGAATTTTATGATGAGTTTAAAACCAAACCTTTCGGTAAAGATTTAACTTTAAATCATCTTGCAAAAATGGAATCTGGTCTGGATTGGGATGAAAACTACAAAAACCCTTTTCTTCCCAATGCCCGGGCTTACTATGGAAGAAGTCTGATGAAAGCTACATTTGCAAGAAAATTTAAAGAAAAACCTGGTGAAAGATTTGAATATCAAAGTGGCTCAACTCAGCTTTTGGGATTTGCTGTAAAAAAAGCAGTCAATCAATCTCTATCAAGTTACCTATCAGAAAAATTCTGGATTCCGTTAGGAATGGAAAAAAATGCCGAATGGAGCGTAGACGAAAGCAAAATGGAAAAAACCTATTGCTGTATTCATTCTAATTCCAGAGACTTTGCAAAACTCGGACAGCTGTTTTTAGATGACGGAAAAGTAAATGATAAACAGATCCTAAATTTAGATTTCATTGAAAAAATGAGAACTCCCACAGAAAAATCAAATCAAATCTACGGAATGGGATTATGGATTAACCATGACAATCCTATTAAACATTATTACTTCCTTGGTCTTCAAGGTCAGTATATCATCATGATTCCGGAGCACAAAATGGTGATCGTGAGAACCGGAAGCTATAACAATTTGCCTAAAACAGACCGCGGAAGACCAGATCAGGTGAAATTTCTTGTGAATGAAACCGTGAAATTATTTGCTTAAAAAATGGAAAAGTACAGCCCAAAAGTTGATGAATATATAGAACAATCTCAGGATTTTGCGAGGCCAATTTTAATCTATATCCGAGAAATTCTTCATGAGTTTTGTCCCGATGCAGAAGAAGCTATCAAATGGAAATTTCCGACTTTTATGTACAAGGGAAAAATTCTCTGCTCGATGGTTTCATTTAAACACTATTGCAGTATGGGATTTTGGCTGCATGATGCAATGCAGACATTAAAAAACCTTGAAACAGAGGTAGAAAGAACCAATATGTTCAGTTTGGGCAAGATTACCAAATTGGAAGATCTGCCGTCAAAACCTCAGCTTAAAAAAATTATTCTGGAAGCAATGGAACTCACCGAAATGGGTTTTAAGCTTAAAAAAACAGCACCCTCAAAGGTGGAAATTGCAATTCCTGAATATTTTAAAAATGTTTTAAACCAAAACAAAAAAGCGTTAGAATTTTTTGAAAAAGCTTCGGCCTCATTCAGAAAAGAATATATCCATTGGATTACAGAAGCTAAAACAGAAACTACCCGAAACAAGAGAATGGAACAGGCTCTGGAATGGATTTCAGAAGGCAAAGGAAGAAATTGGAAGTACGAAAAAAAGTAAAATAAGGAGGAACAAACCTTAAACTAAAAGTTTAGTGAAACCTGAAATTCGCCTCAGGAAGGGTATTATTTTTTAAGAAAGCTTCGTATTCGGGAGACATCTGAGCGCGTCCCCAAGTATTTTTACCACTCATGCTTCCGAGTCGCACCTTATCTTTGCCATATTTTTTATTCATAGCATCCATTGCTCTCATCACCGGTAAATGTTGGTTTTGGGTGTCTTCTTCAAACAAACTGATAAGTCTTTGGTCTTCAGGAACAAAATCATTCACAATAACACCCGCTTTTTTGTAATGGAAGCCTTCTTCGAAAATAGATTCAAATAAATCATGAACGACTCTTCCTATTAAAATAGAAGAATTGGTAGGATTCGGAAGAATTTGAGTTCTTGCATTTCTATACTCCGGCAAATCTTTTCTAAAACGGTTGGTCTGAACAAAAACCGTAATCATTTTGCAACAGGTATTTTGTTTCCTGAGTCTTTCGGAGCAATACATTCCAAAAGTTTCTACCCGTTCTCTTACCTCCTCTTTTTTTGTCAGCATTTGCATGAAACTTCTTGTCACTGCAATCGACTTTTTAGGAGACGGCGAATCTAATTCTAGCTGACGGATTCCTTTTAATTCATTAATCATTCTCACTCCATGAATTCCCATAATTTTTTGCACCCACATTTCCGGTTTCTGAAGTAAATCCCATGCTTTATAAACTCCGGCATCATTCATTTTTGCAGCAAGTCTTCGACCTATTCCCCAAACATCACCGATATTGAGCCATTTTAAAGCTTTCTCAATTTTTTCAGGAGTGTCTAAAATATATACTCCTTCATTAAATTTTTCAGGAAAATCCTTTACAATTCTGTTAGCAACTTTGCATAACGTTTTTGTCGGTGCAACACCAATACTTACAGGAATCTTCGCTTCATCTATAATTCTTTTCCGAATGTCAAGACAATACTCGTACACATTAATGTATTTAAAGCCTTTGAGACTTAAAAACAGTTCGTCTATACTGTAAGTTTCAAAATCTAAAACGTAAGAACTGGCGATCTTAATAACCTGTTGGCTTTTAAAATTATACAGTTCAAATTTTGCTGAGAAACTTTTTACATCATGTTGCTTAAAAAGTTCTTTATACTTGAATGCAGGTGCTGCCATCGGAATCCCCAGATCTTTTGCTTCCCTGCTTCGAGACACAACGCATCCGTCATTGTTGGAAAGTACCACAACGGGCTTGTTTTCGAGTGAAGAATCTAAAGTTCTTTCACAGGAAACAAAGAAATTATTGCAATCTACTAAGGCATACATGATTAAGAAATGACTGATTTAAAACACAAAACTATAACTTTTAAAACAGAATATTATGTTTAACTGAAACTTTAACATTTAATTTAATCAACTGATAATCATTATATTAAATAATTTTAAATACGTCATGTTTTGTCGCATTCCGCATCTATATTTGCTTTTTCAGAACAATTAAAAAAAATTTGATATGGATAAAATAACACTACAAAGAATTGAAAAGCTGCACCCGTTTGTAAGAGACGAAGTAAAAAAAATCATTGAAGAATGTGATACCGTTCTTACCGGAAAAGCAAAGGTAAGGATCACCCAAGGATGGCGAAGTTTTGAGGAGCAGGAAAAGCTTTACGCTATCGGCAGAATTACTTCAGGGAAAAAAGTTACCAATGCAAAAGCCGGACAAAGCATTCACAATTATGGTCTGGCTATAGACATCTGTATGATGATCAACGGAAAAACGGCAAGTTGGGACACCGTAAAAGACTGGGATAATGATCAAGTTGCCGATTGGTACGAATGTGTGAAAATTTTCGCAAAATATGGCTGGGATTGGGGCGGAAACTGGAAAACTTTCAAAGATCTCCCCCACTTTGAGAAGAAAAATATTCTGACGAAAAAGGGACTGGTGAAGACGAGCTGGAGAACACTTTTAAAGATGAAAAGAGATAAAGATGGATATGTTGTTTTTTAGAAATAATTTAATACGACGAGTTTTGGCGTCATAGTGATATAGTTTTGTTTCTCAGGAATTTAAAGAAAAAATGTTTAACTAAAAAATGATGAAATGAGTGTTATAAAACCTTTGGCTGTGCCAAAAATAAGAGCAATGCAAAACTTGGGTATTCCCAAAATAAAGTCCATTCATGCTTTAGGGTTATCACCGAAATTATCGGGAGACTATAAAGCTGATTTTTATGGTTTAAAAAGAGGAGAAAGTATAAATATTAGTAAAGTTTTTCAGTATTTGAAATCTAAATTACCACTAAAAATTAATTATGAAAATTATGAAAGTCCTTCAACAAAGGAGTATGAAGTAATAGGAACAGATGGTGTGATGGAAGTCGATCGGATTTTAAATATCCCATTTGAATATACCAATGAATACAAACAAAAAATAAAATCGGAGTTAAAATGCGGAATCAACAAAAGATATGATTTTGTTGAATATATACCTTACGCAAATTTTCCCTTCAGTAAAGATGCCGAATTTAGAATTTTATACTTTTATACAGAAACTGAACAATGGAGACAAGAAGTAGCAAATACCCTATCTGAAACAGATTTTTCCATTAATGATAAATATGTTGGGATACAATTTGTTTCCAATAAAATCAATGACCTTTATCACTTAATGAAAGAAATACAAGGAGAAAAAAATGCAGAATGGTATAAGATTCTGGTTAATCAAAAGTTTACAGAAAAATTTAAAAACTATAAATCTGTTGAGGAGCTAATCTCGCTTTATGATTGGGCTCCAGATTTCACTTTGGGTTCTTTAAGCGGTGAAACTCTTTGGAAACACATCAGTATGTTTTACAAGTATGATACCACAGGGAATTTCAGCTTTGTAAAAGATGGCAGTTCTTCTTTAATGAGGGGGTTTTTTTTGCTTTTAATACAGAAGAAAAGATAAAATACCTTATGGGGCAATTTCATAAGGATCAAAGCTTCATAAAGAAAATTTATGATGCCTTGGACGGAACAATGTTTTTCGGCGGTAAGGAACAAAAATGCCAAACGGTGTTTGCCAGTATTATTACAGGTTTTTGCTTTGCTGACACTTCTACTCTCAATTTCACAGATGAAATTTTCTATCTCGGGAACAATTATTATGTAAATGTAAAAGATGTAGAGAATAATGATAAGGAACAAAGCAAATATTGGGTTGAGCAACGCCATAAAACCGACACCTATTATACAGACAGCGGAACAGTCATGATAGAAATGGGGGGAGATATGGTTTTGAAAAGCAGGATAAAAATGAACCCTTTGGATATTGTAACTGTTTTGCAAAAAGATACGGACAGCCTGATGTTTGTACCTATTCTTTTTTTGAAAGATCAGGATCATCAGAAAGATGTCGAAAATCTATTGACGGCAGTAAGAATTGGTGTTGATATGCTGGCAATTGGGCTCACCGTAGCCACTTTGGGAGGTGCTTCACCATTACTGGCTGTTGTGGGCGCTTTGGAAATAACCATTGCTGCAACAGATATTGTAGTTATGGCCAATAAAGACAAGCTTTCAGAAGAATTCTTACAACTGTGGGAAAAAATTTATATTATTGGTGGTATTGCTACTGCTTCACCGTTTGTAGTGTCTTCTCTCTATAAATTAGGTGGAAAAATTTTGGTTTCTTCTGCTAAAGCAGAAATGAAAAATTTTGTGCAGAGCTGTATGATGAAGATGATTTTGGAGAGTGAAATTTCTAATTTCAGTAAGAATACTTTAAAAATTGCCAACCAGGAAAACATAGCAAAAGCTTCTGAGTTTTTCTTTGATAAATCCAGCTTTAAAGTATTTTGGGAACAAGGCTGTCAATTGGCTTACGGAGAAGTGAAACTGGGCAATACTGTGCAAAATGAAATTGCATTGGTATACAAAGGGGTTTCTATAATACAAGGAAGTGCAAAAGAAATAAGACCTAAGCTGATGAAGCTTTATACAGCAAGATATAATAAGTCTACTCTAGAAGTGCTATTAGAAAACCTTTATAAATTAACGCCAAAGTTAGACCAAACGAAAAGATTCTGGACATGCTTTAATGAAGCTGAATCAGAACTTAAGTGGGGCAAATTATCTACTAAGGAAATTGAGAAAAATATTGAATCTGCCATCAAAAATACTAAAACATCTGTACAATGGGAAGGCGAAGTAGCAAAAGCTTTTTCTGAAATAGATGAAGTAAAACAGATAGGAACAAAAGTAGAATACCGTAACAGTAGTATGACTAAATATGGTCCAGCAGGAGACTATGATGTGCTTACAGAAAAATATTTAGTAGAATGTAAAGAAAGTGTTTCAAAAAATATTGATGAAGATTTTCTCAAACAATTTGACAAATATATTAATCTTAATAATGAAAAATATATCAATATCAATAATAGAAAAGTGGTGCTTGCGATAAAAAGTTTTAAGGATAATGCATTAAATTTGTCTCATCCTGTATTACAACAATTAAAAAGTAAAGGAGTAATAATAATAACAGATCTAAAACAAATTAAAAATTTGAAGTAATGGCAAATACAATTTATATAATAAATAAACAATACATTAACACAAACATTTTAGTGAGTAAACTTGAAAAAGTAGCTCAACAATTAAGTTTCCAATTCAGACAGTTTGATAATGATTACCCTATTAACATTAATATTTTCAACGAAAAAAATGAATTACTAGACATTTATCTTAGAGATGTCGCAGGCTACAATAGATCATTCAATAATTTATACGGAATACAGAATTATGGTATTCTTATGAGTATAGATTATCATAAAGACGAAAAGCCCATCGTTCCGTTTCTAAAAGAAGTTCTAAAAGACATGCCGCAATTATTAGTATATGATGAAGAAACTCCTAAAGGGATAGATTGTTATGTATATAATAAACAGTTTTTTGATAGCAATCAAGGAACTGATTATTATGCTATCATGGATAAAAATCCACCTAAAAATTTAAATGACCTAGCTTAATATGTAACCGCTCAAATTTCTTGAGCGGTTTTTAGTTGCCAAAAAACATATTTTTAACACGTCAAGTTCTGTCGCACTCCGCTCCTACCTTTACTTACCAAACAACAGTAGAGAAAATGAAAAAAGTAACCCTACTTTCTTTAGACGGAGGCGGAATAAGAGGTATCATTACCTGTATTATTTTACGCTACATAGAAGAGCAACTTCAGATCTATGATCACCCAAAGGCGAAGCTTGGAGATTATTTTGATCTGGTTGCAGGAAGCAGCACGGGAGCATTGATTGCTTCGATTATTTTGTGTCCAGACGAACAACGAAAAGCAAAATATTCTATCCAGAAAGGTCTTGAATTATACGCTGAAAAGGGCGGCAATATATTTCAGGTTTCCTTTTGGGAAAGACTGGTCAATCCTTTTGGATTGTTGAATGAAAAAATCTCCCAGGAAGCACTTGAAAAAAACCTGAATGATTTTTTTGGAAAATTAGAATTAAAAGAACTGATAAAGCCCTGTTTAATAACAAGTTACGATATAGAAAACAGAAGAGCCAAACTTTTTAATTCATGGAAAGCCCATCTAAATACAGATAATTTTTATGTAAAAGACGTTTGCAGAGCAACTTCGGCTGCACCTACTTATTTTAGTCCGGTACAAATTAAATCAATGTACGGACAGATTTTCAGCCTGATCGACGGAGGAATGTTTGCCAATAATCCCGCACTTTGTGCTTATGCAGAAGCCAGAAAAATTCCGTTTGCCGAAGTGCTGAAAAACCATCAGAAAGCCAACCATCCAACTGTGAATGATATGATCATCATCTCTATCGGAACGGGTATTGAATCTAAAAATTATTCTTTTAATAAAATGGAAAAAGCCGGGAAAATAGGTTGGGTAACACCAATTATAGACATCCTCATGTCTGCAAATGCAGAGACCGTGGATTATCAGCTTGGGCAGATGTTTCAGACTTTGGGTCAGAGAAATCAAAAAAATTATTACCGCATCAATCCTTCTCTGAAAAACGCTTCACCTGCAATGGATAATGTAAGAAGATCTAATATTGAAAATCTTATTCAGGCAGGATTGAGTTATATTGATGATAACAGAGAAACTTTAAATCAAATTGTGCAAAAATTAATCAGAAATAAAATATAAGCTATTTTGCTTATAAATGTAATAAATAAGGTTTTAAGCTTATATTGATTCAGTGAAAATGAAATAAAACACTTCATGTTTTTTGACGACACAAAAAATGATCTTATTTATAATTAAAAAAGCAAATACACTGCGAAAATATAAATTTAAAGATAAAGAAAATTATAACACGACGAGTTTTGTCGTCCCTCGAAGCTATCTTTGAAGTAAGAAAAATCCTCAAGAAAACACAAACTATTTTAATGAGATTAATAAGAAAGATATAATACGACGAGTTTTGTCGCCCCTCGAAATTATCTTTGAAGTAATAAAAATCCTCAAGAAAAACACAAACTATTTTAATGAAATTAATAAGAAAGATTATAACACGACGAGTTTTGTCGCCCTCTCCTATTATCTTTGAAGTAACAAAATAACTAGAGAAATGGCAGCTCAATAAGTTCATTTCAGTCTTAAAAATAACCCAAACAAATTTCTATTATTATCATTCTTCAGTTTGAAAAAACTGAAACAGGAAATGTATTATCCAATTTTGAATATTAGTCTGCTAGCACTAACTATATATTATTTAACCCATTTTTTAACCTTTAAATTTTTAAAATTATGCCAAATTTAGTACAAGAACTAAACAGTTTAGATTTCAGCGTTTACATCGGAGGTCCTTTGCAGGCAGCTGTAAAAGCACAACATGATGCTTCCATTTCTCAGGTCAACTTCATTAAAGAAGTAGGTTTTATCCCCGGTACAACAACAGGAACAGGCGCTGCAGCCGTGACCACACCTTCTCAGTTGAGATATGTAGATTTTAATTACGAAAAATCTATTCCTAATCCCGATTTTGGTAAAACTCTTCAACAATTGAAAGATGAGGGAAGAATTGATGCCGCTGCAACGCAAATACCACCGAGCATTAATGTTGCGCTGCAATTCCTTAAATCAGCTGTAAACCTAAAAGTTCCTTTCCTTACGATGCTTACGGTTCCGGCTTTAAGAATTGATGAGATTACAATTGATTTTAATGCAAAATTGAATTCAGTAGAAACTCAAAACGTATCAAGCGAATTCGCAGGAAGCGCATCTATCAGTGCAAAGTTCTGGAAAGTAAAATTCAATGCATCTGCTTCTTATAAGAAGACGACTTCAAGCACTTCAACGACAGAAAAAACATACACTTTGGGTGTACATGTAAGAGCTGTAAATGATGAATTGCCTGCCGGTCTTTCAAGAATCATGGATATGTTGGAAGACAGTATTGCTGCTGTTTAATTTTTATCTTTTTTTCGGATGGTTGCTTCGGCAGCCATCCTTTTCAACTATTTTTTTATTAATTATTAAAACATGATATTATGCCAAAATTGAATGAATACTTAGGAGGTCTTGTTTCAGAGATTGCTTCTGCCAGAAAAATGGCAGATCTACAAACAGTGCAAATTGCAAGAGAATACGCAAAAGATGATATGCTGAAACATTTTTCTATTCCGAGAATGAAAGTGAGCAGCGTAGATCTTACAGTGCCTTTTGCACAGGCCGGAGCTTCAGCTAAAATGAGTTTTAAAGAATTTATATATGATGAAATTACGACTATTGCAAAAGAAGATTACGACCCGCTTGATGAATCAAATAATACAATTTTAAAAAATTATTTATCTTCTTTAGAACCAGAGTATAATAAGATTATAACAACCATTAAAGCTTATGAAATGCGACTAATAGATACATCAGCTCAGCAATTGGATACTCAAAGTCAGCGATCAATTGTAGCAGACGATCATCCGCTGATCAAAGAAGGCACTTTTGACGCTTTATCGAAACAAATTCTTACATTTTGCTTAAACAATTTCAACTGGATGAAAACAATAGATGAAAATCTGTTTACTCAAAGCATACGCAACAGAATGATCATAGAATACGAAAACGGTATTAAAAATCTGCCAACTCAGACCAGTGAAATCATTGTAGAAGCAAGCCAACTGATGAAAATAGACCCTAAATATCTGATCTATGCTAAAATGACAATCACAGAATCCGGAATGGAATGGAGTAAATATGAAAACATTAATGGTGATATTGTAGAAACTCTAATACCTGAATAATACGATGAAAAAATCACAATTTATTTTAGTAAGCCAATTAAAAGAAAAACTACAAGAGTTTCCAAACATTGTTTCATCACTGGAAACAAAAGATCCTTATTTTATTGAAAGAATATTATCCTGGTTAAAATCTGTAGAAGATATTCTGTCTACAAATAATATCAGCGAAGTCTCAGAAATGGCAGGCTTTAGAAGTAAAATACTTACGGCTAAATTCAGTGATGAAAGAGGCACAAATATTAAGAAAAATCAAATAAAAATTGCTGCAGGAAGTCTTTATAACATACAAAACACTGTACTCAATGTTTTGATGCCTTATGAACAAAAAATGAATGAATGTAGGGAAATCATCAAACAATTATTGGTTTTAGCAACCCAAACAAAAGCAGTAGAATATGACAGCAAAATAGATTTTGAAGATTTTGTGAGAAAAATATGGCAATATATACTTTATGATGACAACCTAAGAGCCGGAGCTGCAAGACTAAAATCTGTACTTTCAGATATGGATATCATTATGCTTATCGCTGATGAAATTAATCCCGAAGATTTTTCATAAACAAAAAAAATAACTCAAAAAATTTGAGTTATTTTTTTTATACGTCAACTTTTGTCGCTTCCCCCTTCTATCTTTGGAATAGAAATAAAAACACAAAAAACAATCATTAAAATCTTTTAAAAGCCCTTGAATTCACCATTTTAATATGCTGAACAGCCTGAAATATGTAAAAAATTTACTAAAACTCAAAACCAACAACAATATGGAATCACCAGATCACAACACCGACCTCATCACCGATAAAGATATTTACACCATCAATTGGAACGACATTGAAAATATCGAAATCGACTATAATAATTATCTCAACGAAATTGAAAATTTCTTCAGAGAAGATTTCGAGAATGACATTCTTGAAGAAGATATTTTTTAAATAAAGTTTTACAACACGTCAAGTTTTGTCGCTTCTCACTATTAGTTTTGAAATAAATAAAGCACAAACAATCAACTTAAATTTTCACAAAAGCCTTTGAATTCACCATTCACAAAATGCTGAACAGCTAGAAATATGTTCAAAAACCAACAAATAAAAACATAAAATGATATTTCCCAACAAAAATTAAGGTGGACATCCTTTGCTGGAAACCACCCTAAAAAATAAGGCTGAAACATGAAGTGACTCTACTAAAAAGAGACTTCGAAAATTTAAATATTATAAAAAAACAATTTATACAAATGAAATCAAAAGAAGAATTGAAACGTTTTTTCGAAAACGGAGACATCCCCAAACAGGAAGAGTTTTGGGAATGGCAGGAGTCTTATTGGCATAAAGACGAACAACTACCTGCAGACCAACTAGATTATGACTTTTCTCAAAAAGCTGATTTAGTCGACGGAAAGGTTCCTGCATCGCAGTTACCAAGTTATGTGGATGACATATTAGAATTTGATTCAGTAGAAAGTCTTCCAAACCCCGGTGAAAAAGGTAAAATTTATCTAATAACTAATGATAATGTACAGTTTAGATGGAGCGGTTCCGAATATATACAAATTAGTTCGGGGAAGAATTTGATGACAACTGATACATATCAGGAAGTCACAGGCACAAAAAGGTTTTTTAATACAGGAAATTCAGTTAATGATTTAAATCTACAAGTATGGGGTAAAAATGGTGCTAAGGCTGGAGTATTCTTTTATAGTGAAGGAATGGATACAGCGCAAATTAACTTTGACGGTTATTTCAATTTTAAGAATCAGAATGATGAAGGATATAGAAATATAAAGTCGGCAGGTTTTATAAAAGATGGATATAACAACGGTTTCATTCTTTTAGCCGGCGGAGGGCATATACCTATTACTGAATTTGTTGCGAATTCTGATTTTGATAATCAATTAGCTTTAGTACATAAAGCAGATATTACAGGTGGTATTTATAATGGTTCAAACAACAGAAGTAACAAATCTTGGTTTGACTATAATTGGGCAGGTACAGGTGGTGCTGGTTCAGTGATGAATTTTTCAGGTTTAGGAGGTAATTATTCTACTGAATTATTTGCGAGCTATAATAACCCTGATAATATAGGGATAAGAACCCATCAAGGTGACACTGGTACATGGAACGAACCGGTATTTTTATGGCATGATAAAAATCTTAATCCTAGTGCTTTAGTGCCATATGATAATGCAACTAAAGATGTAAATCTTGCTGCTAAAAAAATTACTTTCATTGAAAATGGTAATATCGTAAAAAAGCAAAATAGTGTACAGATTGCAAATAAAGTTTATCAAAATTATTATGATGCAGGAGTTCACAATGGAATTCTATCAGTAAAATTTCCCGAGGTAAATCCTAATCCAACCATACTTACTGTTGATATTAATATTTATGGATATGGCACAACATATTTAGGAAAACTAACCGTTTCTTTTTATAAATATTTAGGAGGTATAATTACAAATGGATCAAAGGCTATATGGGAAGTAACTGACAATTTTCCTACTACTTTAGTAAGAGCCGGTATGAAAGGAGATGGTTATGTATCTATTTTATTGGGTGAGCCTGATACTGCTTGGGGAGAATATTTTTCTCTTGAAGTCAGTAAAGTTAAAACTCAATATGGAGAGTGGAATAGAGATTGGACTCAAGGCTGGTTTGATGTTTTCGAAAATAACATGTCAGATTATACTACATTAATTGATATACCTTCAGATGTAGCAGCTACTCAATCATGGATTAAAAATAATTTAGAAGATAATTATTGGAAGAAAAATGATATATCAACTACTTATTGGGGACTAGATTCTAATAGACCAATTGCACTTTTAAACAATAATCAAGCTCAAAAAGTATATACAGCCGGATTATTAGCTTCTGACTTTTATGACGATGGAATTAATATCCCTACCAATGGAATCTATTCTAAAGGCAACATCAAAACTCTTAATTATGGTTCTGCAATAGAATGGGCTATAGCTTATAATTGGACTCAAAATGAGGGCGCAACAACGAATTGGGTTAACCAGAATTACATCCCAAAAACTCACCCCGCTAATCATGTTACTGTTGCTAATATTGGTAATTGGCTATCTTATACCAATCATAACTATAATATGTCGATTCAGCCGGATCAGGTTGGTAATAATGAGTTCCAAACGGGCTTTGGTTCCTGGAACAATAATGGGGGCGGCGCAGGAGGTTATATGGATTATATTCATTTTGGAGGTTATATTGATTCTTCAGGGGGCAATCAGAATTTAATCGCTTTCAGAAAAAACGGTCCGGGCTTAAGGCAATTTCAAAACACAAAAGGAAGCCCTACAATTTATGGTGATAATGGCACCTATGTTGACTATTGGCACACAGGAAATTTTGACCCTGCTGACTATGCTACAACAACACAGCTGGATACAGCAGTAGCTAATGGTAGCACTGCATTTAACTGGGGCAATCACGCTTCAGCAGGTTACGCACAAGCCCAGGAAAACGCATCGGCAATAGGTTTTGAATTAGGAAATCCTGAACAGCCCTACATCTATCACAATACAGATGGTCATAAATTTTTAGCGACTACAGATTGGGTTCAATCACAAGACTACACAACTCTCGCATTTGTTGAAGAAAGCATCAATGCAGTCACACTAGAAATTACAAACCCAAGTCATTCTGTTGACGCTACAAACAAATTCGTTACCATCATCATTACAGATGATTTCCCTAGCGAGTCTATAGAATGGGAAATATTAAGCCCTGAACAGAATATCACTGTGATCAATCTCGGAATTCATACCATAGATCTCAATTTTGAGGGGAAAACATTTGATCGGCTTGGAGAAAGAGAAACCTCTGAATATTATATCAATAAGGACCGAAAGCTGATAAGAAAAGCAAATTATAAAGAAACCGATGTATTAATATCATAGCCAGTTATCAATTTTCAAATATTATAATAATCTTAAATTAAACAAAATGTCAACAAACAACAAAAACAACGCTTCACAAACCCTTTTTAGATTTGTAAGCTTAAGAAACCCACAATTAACCGAAACTAAGGATAAAAACTTAGGCTTTATCCATAGACCCGGAACATTGACCAGTGCCTTTGATAACCATGTATCTGCAAACGATTCTGCAATAGCAAAATTTCAGGCAATGGAACGTGCTGCAAAAAATTTTATTCCTACCGGATTCGAAAAGGAAGCAGACATTGAATCAGGAGTTTTTGCAGAAGCTTTAAGAATAGGGAGAAAGATTGCCAAAAGAGAAGAACTTTCGGATCAGGACAGAGATTCTGCAATAGATATATATATTGACAGTACTCAGGATCAATATAAAACGTTATGGGATAACCTTATGTTCCAAACGGTAATGCAGAGTGATTTTTATGTGAAAGAAGCAATCATTCATATTTTGAAAGTATTTCATTTTGGATATGTTTGTCAATTACAACCTACAGAGGAACTTACAAAAATCAATGGGAACGATTACAAAGTAAAAGCTCTTGAAGCAAAGGTGGTCTTACCTTTAAGATTTTTCGGGGATGGCACAGATAACAGCAATTCGCCAGTATCATATAACAGAGCATTTACTGTCGGGAGATCAACAATCGGAACTGAAGATTCTATCAATTCCCAGCAACTTTCTGTTTCTGTTCAGGAACAGTTAAAAGCTGAAGGAGAAAAAATCTCAGAACTTTCTAGTCTCAACTTAGACAAACAAGGCCTAGACTTACTCAAATCTGAACTGGAAAAAATTCAGAAGTCATATTACAAGATGAAAAATAAGGCTTATGATATTGCTTATCAAGAATATCTGACACAATATCAATCTGATATTGATGAATACAATAGAAAATCGGAAGAAATTGAAGCTCAGATAACAGAAGAAACACCTGAGGAAGAAATCAGAGCTTTATATGAAGAACTGGGGGAATTGAATGTTCCTCAATTTACATTTAATTATAGAGATGAACTTAATTTTGACGATTTCAAAACTAAACTTTCTTTAGAGTCTCTAAAACTGTTTGTCAATATTTTCACTGATGCCGGAAGCAGAGATTTAGATTTTTCAAGTGTTAATATATTGTCTGATCGTCAGCTTCAAATTGGCGAAATACTTGTGAACATACATGAAGAATATGATACATACGTTGAAGTTTTTGAAAAATTAAATGAAGATGTTTCTGCGCATTCTCAATCTTTATTTGAAAAAACAGTTTTGAATGAGAGGCTATATGCTAATCTGGGTGGAGTTTTGATTCCAGTCAACAATACGACCAGTAGGTCATCAAACGTTATATCAAGAACTTACTACCTGAAAGCTCATCAGTCAAATGGTACAATGTGCTATGCAACTTTCTATTATCAGGCAGAAAGCAATGTCTGGGGATTGGCTTCTGCAAAAATAACGGCAAGTACAGATGTCGGATTATTTGAAGAAACCTATTCAAACATCAATGTAAGTGGAGACAAAATCACCTTCCCTCCTATCTTGATCAACAAATTTGCAAAATCAATCAGAAGTCTGAAAATACAAATTTTCTTCAACAATGGCGAAGAAGCAAATCTTGATCTTTCAGCAATACAGTTAGAAACTCCATACACAGGGATTTTATATACTGAAAGAGTCAGACAGGAAATTGAAAACCCTACTGAAGTGGGAACCACTCCAAAACCTGGAACTTTTATCCCAAAACATTTTGGGGTCAAGAGACTGGGTATTGCAGATTATTTAAAAGTTGAACAAAGTGTTCATGCTTATGTTCCGGGAGAAGTTTCTAATATTGAAAACGTAATGGCGAGCGAATTGCGTCACAAATCTTCAGTTTCCAGAGATTATTCTGAAATCACCGATACAACATCAGAATCTATCGAAACCGAAAAAATTTCTGATACTACAAAAACTGACAGAAATGAAATGCAGTCTGAAGTTGCCAAAGAGATCGATAAGCAGCAAAGTATTACTGCAAGTACAAGTTTCAGCTACAACACAGGAGTTTACAAATTTGATATTGGTGGAGGATATGCAAATAATACTGCTCAGCTGGATAGCACAAGACAAGCGGTAACAAAATCTCAGGAAATCACTGAGCGTGCAATGGAAAGAATTCTTACGAAAATCAACAAAGAACGTGTTCAGAAAATCATAAAAGAATATACTGAAACCAATGTGCACGAATTTGACAACCGTGGAAAAGTAACAGATACCGATAATCCTGATGCAGCGCAGCCGAAACACATTACCGGAGTTTACAGATGGGTGGATAAGAAAATGAAGAATCAGATCTATAACTATGGTAAACGTACCATGTTTGAATTCATGATTCCAGAACCCGCAAAACTGCACCGTCTGGCTGCTTTTGTCAATAAAGAAACATTCAAAGAACCTGTAGATCCCAGAAAAGCACCAAGACCCAATACAATGGCCGATCCGAAATCTGCTACAAAAGAGTTGCTGGAATATTGGGCTAATATTTATGGGGTAACATTAAATCCTCTTCCCGAACTGACAAAGTCTTATAATATCGGAAGACAGAATTTCAGCGGAAATGACGGAAGTCTATTAATTTCGATCCCAGCTAATTACACTGCAAAATCTGCAAAAATTATGTTCGGACACAACAGAGATAAACATGGAATTTTGGGAAATAAATCGCATTCATTACACTTTAACAATTTTAATGGTGGTGAATATCATTCTACAAGCACTATTACTTACGAGCCTAGAAGTGGGCATAAAGAAATCGGTTTTTTTGGAGTGAATATCACAGGTCAGTATAATTATACTTTTAGAGGTGATAATCTGAACGGATGTTTTTTCGCCTTTAATTTTAATTGTGAACTTTCACAATCATTTTTAGATGCGTGGAAACAAGAAAGTTTTGATGCCATTATTAAAGCTTATGAAGCTGCTTACGCTGATTTTCTCATTAAGCAAAAAGAAGCAGATGAAAAAGCAAAACAGCAGGAAGAAGAAAACAAAAACAAACTCTCCGTCTTTTACAGAGATATGGAAAGAGTAATTCTGAAGCACAACTGCATTGCATACTTATTACAAGATTATCTAAATGTTTTAGGGCAAAACTTCACTTCTGGTGACCAGATGAAAAACTTCCAGGTCATCTTGGGAGAAGAGCTGGAACAGTACGCTGCTTTAGCCAAATTTATGGAACAGGCATTTGAATGGGAAATCATGGATTATACATTCTACCCTTATTACTGGGCAAACCGTGACGAATGGCAAAAAATGTATCTGACAGAAAATGCTGATCCTTTATTCAGAAGTTTCTTACAATCTGGTATGGCAAGAGTGATTGTTACCGTAAAACCGGGCTTTGAAGATGCAGTACAATTTTTTATGACTACCGGAAGAATCTGGAATGGCGGCGAAGTTCCTGTCATCGGAGATCCGATGTATATGTCTATCGTTGATGAAATGAGACAGCCAACAGGAGAGCCTCAAGGTAAATTCTGGATTTCAAGAATCCCTACTACTTTGACGATATTACAGGCAGAATCTGTAGGACTAAAAGTAGATCCTGATCAGCCTTTACCAATTTTTGTTGAGGAACATCCTGAAAATTGTGAAAATCCGAAGGAATTGGAAGCTGAAACTTCTTTTAGTTTGGATGATCTCAGATTAGAAGGAACTGGTGATGATAAAACAACGCTTGGATAGAATTAATTATTATGAAATGGCGGTTATTGCCGCCATTTTTATTTTAACAGATAAATATCAAAACAATGAGTACAATAAAAAGATTAGGAATTCCAAAAACAAAAGCATTACAAAAAAGTAACAATGATTCATATCCAAATAATAGTGGGCTTGATGATTCACTCTTTCATGTTGTGAATCTTAAAGATAATTTATTATCAATCTCTCAAAACCATAAAATATCTCCTAATGAATTAAAAAAAATTAATGGGTTAAAAGAAGATAAGTTATATTTAGGACAAGTAATTAATTTGCAAAATAAAAATATAATAAAGAATTTTGAAACACTTAATAACGAAAAGGAATTAAGAAAAAAAATAAATAAAACAAATGTCTCACCTAAAGACTTGCTTATTAACAATGTGAAATATAAATCTAATGTAAATCTAGAATATCCTTTCGAAAGTTTTAAACTCAGAGACAGATATTATATGAATTTTGGCTTTACAGGAAATTTTATTTTAGAGGATGGATTAAATTATTGTCTTAATGCTATATGTTGGATTGAACATCATGAATGTTATGAAACATATGAACAAGGAACATTAAAGACCCACTTTATTTATATTAATGTTTTTTATATAAATAAACTAGGTGAAGTGATTTTTGGAAAACAAATACATTTAAATTTTAAAACGCAAGCTCAGAAAGTCCCTAATTCAGGCGGTTATGCTTATGAGATAAAATTATTAACTGATATTCAAAAAACAGTGCACACATATCTATCAAAAGGTAAAAAATTACACGAAGAAATATTTATTGAAAAAAAATATAAATTTGCAGGAGGTGCTGAATTTGATGTATCTGACGACCAAATTGCTTATAACGTATTAAAAAATGCTTCTATTAATAATAGAATAGGCGATACTAATTGTATTTATTCTGCTGTAGGGGAAAAAAAGAAGAGTTTGAAAATATATTAGATTGGATTTCAATTGCGGCTATTCCTTTTGAAGTTCCTATAAAGTTTATAAAGCCTTTACAAAAAGTATTAGAGTTTATAGCTTATGCAAGTGATTTAGATTCAAAGGTTAAATTAGTAGATAAACTTTTTGATATGAGAGGCCCTTTTCCCCTTTCCTTAATATATCAAACTTCATATGCCCTCGAACCATTTGTAGATCCATACGGAACAACAATTGGAGGCTACAAACAAGTGCAGAAAGGAAAAACAATAACATATGAGGACGATTTTATAATGGAAGAAATTTTAACTATATTACAAAATGATATTACTGAAAAAAACCTCACATAAAATGAAAAAATTCTTGCTTTTACTTGTAATTGTGCTTTTAAGTTCATGCGAAAAAGAAGTATACCCTATTATTGATTCCGATCTCAAATCAATTAATCAAGTTAGGCAGTTAGGACTATATGAATATGATAAAATTGGTGTAGATACAAACAAGGATAAAACTATTTTTTTCTCTAATATTAAACCTGATTATATTTTGAAAGACAGAAAGAACTATCCTTTAGGAAGGTTAAAAAGTTATTCATCCAAAAATTCAGAAGTATTAAAATATTTTGACCAAGAGCTTAAAAATGAGTTTATTTACTATCAATTCCGAAATGATTCATTAATATCGAGACTATATATTATTGATAATTTTTTAAACGAAAATAAAAAAGTTACAAAACTTAGTGAGGTGAAGAAGATTCTGGATTCTCTGAAAACTAATTATAGCTCCTCAGGCTCATATGAAAATTTACTTAGAGAGAAATTTAACTACAAAACGCCTACAACAGATGACATCTTTTTAATTAACAATAAATATCCCGCTATAATACATGCAACACCTAAATTATTCTTTATAGAGGTTTTTTATAATAAGAATGATAATTTTAATACAATTTGGTCTTTAGAAAACTAGATTATAACTCTCCCGTTGCCGCACCATTTCATCGTGTGGCTTTTTGTTTTCAAACACTTTTCTATCTTTATAAAAAACACAATAATGAGTCGTAATTACAAATTCCACAATCCCGAAGAATGACATCTCATAAGTTTTGCCGTCATAGTTGGCTAGATGCATTTATCCGAAACAACAAAGAAGTTCTTTTGCAACGTTAAGAATAAACTCAAAAAAATTATCCACAAAAATAAAACACGACACCGTTTGTCGCATTAACCGCATATATTTGTTTTAGAAAATACCAACTGAAAAGCTGGCGTTCCAATTGAAAAAATAAAATACACCAAAGCTGCAAACCTAAAAATACCCGAATGAAAAAAGATTTTTACCTTACAAGATATGCCCTAATTATCAAGAAATTAGAGAGCGCTCCCGCCACCTATTCCCAGTTGGAGGACTATCTTCTCAACTCTTTTGAATTTCAGGATGCAGGAATCAAGAGCTACTCCATCCGTACTTTGCAGAGGGATATCCGTGAGATTTCAGATCTTTTTAATCTTTCCATTCACAACAAAAAGAAGGGCGATAACCGGTATTATATCGAAAGCCGCCCGATGATGGAAGTTGATGAATACAACCAAAAACTGCTGGAATCTTTCCAGGTCAGCAATGCCTTAAATCTACATCCGGATTTTGCAGATTTCATCTTCTTTGAAAGCAGAAAACCAACAGGAGTTGAGCATTTTTATGACCTTTTCTTTGCCATCCGTAATAAAAGAGTGGTCACTTTTGAGCATTACAATTATAAAAACAAACTGATGACTTCCAGAAAAGTTCATCCCCTCGCTTTGAAAGAATCCAAAGACAGATGGTATCTGATCGCCATTGACACCAAAGATAAAGCGCTAAAATCTTTCGGTTTAGACAGAATCAATTATCTGGACGTGAACGCTGCAAAATTCAGAGAAAAATATAAATACAATTTCAGAGAACATTTTAAAAATGCTTTCGGAGTGATGAATTTAACCGAACAGAATCCCCGGAAAATTGTTTTGAAATGCAGCAAACACCAAGGAGAATACATCCGTAGTTTTGCCCTTCATCAGTCTCAGAAAGAAACCAAAGAAACATCGGATGATATTTATTTTGAGTTCTTCCTCCACCCTACTTACGATTTTATGCAGGAGATTTTATCTTACGGAAAAGAGGTGAAAGTTTTAGAACCTAAAGATTTAGTTGAGAATATTAAAAAGCATTTGCAAGAATCGCTCAACAGTTATTTTGAAGATTAATTGTTTTGCATCTTTTTTATTACATTTACATAAATAATAACTTTTGAAAGCCCTGTGTCTCTTTTTTGTATTTCTTTCAGCATTTTGTTTTTCTCAGCAGACTGAGGAATTCAGGCAGGTGAAAAACTATTACGATCAGCATAGAAGTATGCTCAATCAGGAATTTAAAAAGAAATTTGACGCAGAAAAAAACAGCATTATAAAAACTTCCATCAAACAGGATT
The DNA here is from genome assembly GCF_979258685.1 of Chryseobacterium sp. AC405b. Lineage (NCBI taxonomy): Bacteria > Pseudomonadati > Bacteroidota > Flavobacteriia > Flavobacteriales > Weeksellaceae > Chryseobacterium > Chryseobacterium sp. AC405b. The sequence continues at coordinate 1,176,860 of NZ_OZ409877.1, read as the reverse complement.
TTCTATTCTTTATGAAAAAGATGGACAGTATTGAGAACGTTACCCTTATCGGAGCTTTGCTTAAGGTAAAAAACCTTGAAGATTTAAGTAAAATCAAAACCAGACTTACATCGTCATCACCTGCTATTTCTAATACCACAGAGCAAACGGCCAATTATCCCGGCGGAATTAATACTCTGAGACAACAGGTTACCAATCTTTTCTATGGAGATGGTGTTTTCAGCGAAACGCAAAACATCAAAACAGTGGTTGCTTTTATTGTAGAAAGAGATGGCAGCATCAGCAATGTGCAGGCAGAAGGAGAAAATTTCACCTTTAACCGTCAGGCTGAGATCGCATTGTATTTGGTTCCGGATAAATTTTCACCTGCTTCTATTAACGGAATCCCCGTCAGATATAGATTCAGACTGCCTTTGACAATGAATTTTGAGTAATTCTTAAATTTTTCATAGTTGTATCGTTTTAAATATTACTTTTAAAAAAAAATAACATGAAAAAAATCTTTACCATCTTAACGGTCTCATTAAGTCTGTTCTCTCTTAATGCACAAGAACTAAATTCGAACCAAGAAAACAATTCGGAAAGAAAAAATGACATTCTGATAGATCCATTCTTACTGATAGCAGTGCCGTTGGCAAACGTTTCTTACGAAAGGCTCATCAATAAAGATATGGGGATTGGAGTAAACGCTATGATTACTTTGAGTGATGAGGTAGAAGATTTCAAACAGTTTTCGCCCTATTTCAGATATTATTTAGGGAAAAAATATGCTTCAGGTTTGTTTTTTGAAGGTTTTGTACCTGTAACGATCCAAAGAGACGATGTTTATTACAACGAATACGACAGCCCAACCAATAGCATTTACTACCAATATGGCGGAGACAAAACAGTTACCACAGTAGGCGTTGGATTCGGCATTGGAGGAAAATGGGTAATCAAAGACCGATTAGTGATAGAAGCAAGTGGAGGTATTGCCAGAAGATTTGGAGACTTCGACAAATACGACATGGGGCCTGTTACCGGAAAAATCATGGGCGGAATCGGATATCGATTCTAAATTTTAAAATATATGTTAATGAAAAGCTTAGTTTTGTACTAAGCTTTTATTGTTATGTTTACCGACGAATATTTTATGAAAATGGCTTTTCAGGAAGCCGAAATTGCTTTAGAGAAAGATGAGGTTCCTATTGGATGTGTAATACTTTCCAACAACCGGGTCATTGCGAGAGCACATAATCTTACCGAAACCTTAAATGACGTTACCGCTCATGCAGAAATGCAGGCCATTACTTCTGCTGCCAATTTTCTGGGTGGAAAATATCTGATCAACTGTACTTTATATGTCACTTTAGAACCATGTGTGATGTGTTCGGGAGCACTTTCATGGTCGCAGATTTCGAAAGTGGTGATTGGAGCAAGAGACGAGCAGCGAGGATTTATCAATAAAAATCTAAACCTTCATCCCAAAACAGAAATCGTCACCGGAATTATGGAAAACGAGTGTTCTGCTATTGTGAAAGATTTTTTTAAGTCGAAGAGGTAAATTATACAAAATCATATTTAAGTTTGTCATTCCGCAGGAATCTCAACAGTTTTTACTCGTTTGTTAAGATTCCTGCGGAATGACAAAAATGTTGTTAATTATTAATGTTTTTATACTTAAATTAATCTAAATCTTTCCCTAAAAAGTATAGTCCTTTCAAAGTATGCAGTCTGTCAGCAACATGAATTTTGTCTGTAAGTGGTTTGTAAACGTGAGAAACTCCGCCGGTTGCGATGACAAAACAATCGTCATTCACCTCATCATTGATGCGATCGATAAAACCTTCCACCATCCCCAGGAAACCATACACCATTCCGCTTTGCATACAACTGATGGTATCTAATCCCAATACAGATTTCGGTTTTACCAGTTCGATTTCCGGGAGCTGGGCGGTCTGACTGATCAGAGAATTTAATGAAGTAACGATTCCGGGAGCAATGATTACGCCTAATGTTTCCCCATTTTCAGCCACACAACTTGCGGTAAGTGCAGTACCAAAATCGAGCACTATTTTTTTTCTGTCAGGATACAGATTGTGAGCAGCAACAAGGTTGGCGTAAATATCCGTACCCATCTGCTTAGACTTTGCTATGACTTCTGATGGCGTGTTACGGTCTACCATTACAGGAACGATCCCGTGAATTTTTCTTATCGCAGACGTTATTTCTCTTGTCAGCTGAGGTACTACAGAGCCTATGATAATTTTTGTGATATTTTTAGGATCAACTTTATAGGTTTGATATAAGATCAGCATCTGACCATGCAGTTCATCGGCAGTACGGTACGGTTTTGTATTGATTACCCATGAGATATCACAATTGTCATCATCAAAAAGACCAAATCTGATATTGCTGTTTCCAACATTGATTACGATAGAATTCATTGAATAGCTTTTCGGTGGTAAATGTAACGATTTTAATAAAAAAGAGTCTTTCAATATTTACAAAAATGGGTTATCATTGTAAAATACATTTTATGAAACTTAAAGCTCTTATGAAAAAACTTTTAATTCTGCTTTTAATCAGCCATTTTGCAATACTTTTTTCTCAAAAGAACGTCAAAATGTATTACGAACAAAAACAAGATACTATTACTTACTATGTAGACAATCTTGAAATTTATCCTGCATCCATTAGTTTTGACAGCCAGCCAGAATTAGAGAACATGAAAAAACCTGATCTCTTTAAGACCATTCAAGCATTTCCTGCTAAATCGACGAGAAACAGGGTTACCTATTTTGTAGTAAACGATAAGAAAAAAAGATGGGGAATCAAAAAAATGCCCAGTTACAAAACATATATCGGAGATATTACCATAAGAAAGTACGACCACACCTATCCATATGATCTTCCTTTCCAGAAAGGAAAATCTTTTACAGTATATCAAGGATACAACGGAACATTTTCTCACCAAAACGAAAATTCTTTAGATTTTACGATGCCTGAAGGAACAGAAATCTTGGCAGCAAGAGAAGGTCTGGTGATTGACGTAGTTCAAAGCAATAACAAAAGTTGCCCGACCAAAAACTGTGCACCATTCGGAAACTATGTTTCTATTCTGCATTCTGACGGTACAATTGCACAATACTTTCATTTACAGCAAAACGGTGCAAAAGTAAACATCGGAGATACCGTAACCAAAAGCCAACTGATCGCCTTAAGCGGAAATACGGGCTGGAGCAGCGGACCACATCTGCATTTTGTATGTTTCGTTCCGAGTGCTGTTGCCGATAAAAACAGAATTACAGTGAAGACACTTTTTAATACCGGAAATGGAGATAAGGTGCATTATCTGGAGGAAGGTAAATCGTATGCGAGAGGATATTAGATTTAAATACTAAGTTCAATTTATTATGAAATTCAAAAACATTTTCATAGTGTTCCTTTTTATAACTGCATTCTACTATATTTTAAGTATTATTATTTTTCAAGGAAGTTTTATCCAAGAACATGATTATTCTTACAATACTTTATCAGAATCTAAAAAAGAAGGTACTTTAATATCTAATAACTTGGAGGTGAAAATTGAGGGCGATTCTTTAAAAAAAATAAAAAACCTTAAGGGGAAATTTTTCTCAACTCAATCAAGATATCAAAAATTTTATGGTTTTCTATTTTCACTTAACAAAGAAGATAAAAACTACAGAAGAATTATTTGGGATGAGTCCACTCAACTTTCCATAGGAAGGAACTGGGTCATCGTTGATAAAGATGACAATTATTTAGGGGAAGCATTTTACACCGGACATTTTGATGCCAAAATATCTGAAAACATCACGTTAACAGTTAAAAACGCCAAAACAGATTACAAAATAGGCACCATACAATTTTTGGTTAAATAATGAACAATTCAGCAATTAAAACACACCTGTCTGTAACCAAATACAGTTTGCTTTGATACAAAACAAAATCCCCAAAGAAAAATTCTTCGGGGATTATTTATTATTTAAAGCTCCACTATTTCACCTCAACAAAATTGTTTTCAGGATTCACATCAGCCATTCTCTGGCTTAAATCTATTCCTAATAATGACAGTTGAGATTTTGTGTAAGGAATCGTCAGTGTATATTCTTTCTGCGTCCACGGCCAGTATTTTTCAGTGATAAAATCACCGTAACCGTCTTCCTTTTTCCATGTGTGCGTCATGTTCATCGGGATTTGGTAGGTAATGATTTTCTTATCGGTTGTCATTACACTGAAATCAATAGGCATCGGAACCTGACTGTTATTCAACAAAGTTATGGTTGTAGATTTTGCATCGTATTTTACATTTTTAATTCCGTAATCGATGGTTTTTGTCGTGTTGATCCAATAATGATGAAACCACTTCAGATCCATCCCGGAAACTTTCTGTGCGATATGCAAGAAATCTCTGTCGGTAGGATGTTTCATGCTCCACTCTCTGAAATATTCCGTCATTATTTTTTCCAAATTCTGTTCGCCAACGATGTAGCCCAACTGCACCAGATACAATTCACCTTTCACATAACTTGCAAAACTGTACGCCGTACCATTATCGTGATGATCGCCCAGCCAAACGGCAGGCTCTTCGATTCCTTTTTGTACAATATTCCGGTATGCGTTTATTTTATCTACGAACGGATTTGGTCTTTCATCTTTTGGCGGAAACAGCTGATGCATCACGAGACTTTCTGCATAACTTGTAAAACCTTCATCCATCCATGGTCTCAGAGGTTCGTTGGTTGCCAGCATTTGCTGATACCAAGAGTGTGCACCTTCGTGAACCATCAGTCCCATTAAATCTTCAATATTATTTGTTTCACCTAAGATCATGGTACACATTCCGTACTCCATGCCGCCATCACCACCTTGAATGAAAGCGTAAGAAGGATAGGCATATTTCCCGAATCGGGAATTCATAATCTGGAAATATTTTGTGATGTAAGGCTTTGCTTCACTCCAGACTTTAGTCTTATCATTTTTCTGATATACAAAAAATACTTTCGGACCTTGTGGAACATCAAAACTTTCCACTGAATAATCTTTATCTGCCGCCCATGCAAAATCGAGCATATTTTTGGCAGTCCATTTCCAGGTTGCTTTATTTTTATCAACTTTAATGTTTGCTGATGCATCATAACCTTTCACTTCTGCAGGATTCAAAAGCGTTCCGCCCGCTCCTATTACATAATCTTTGTTGATTTTAATGGTTACATCAAAATCTGCAAACGGCGCATGAAATTCTCTTCCCACATAGTCGAAAGTTGCCCAGCCATCGTAATCGTATTCTGCGATTTTCGGATACCACTGTGTCATCGTCATATCGACCCATTCACGGTTATTTCTTCCGCTTCTTCTGATTTGCTGAGGTATTACAGCATCCCATTCCATGGTAAAAGTAGTTTTTGAATTGGGCTTGATCGGTTCATTTAAATACACCTTCATCACCGTTTCCTGAATTTCAAACTTCAAATCTTTTCCGTTTTGTTTGATCCAATGAATATTTTGTGCACCTTCCTGATCTTTTGGAATCGAAGCCAATCTTGAATTACCATCTTTCTGTAATCTTGAATCACCATTTTTTCCCTGTCCAGCAACTCTTTGATCCATCATAGAGTTTGGTTTAAAAGCATTCCAGTATAAATGAAAATACACAACATTGAGTTCGTCTGGCGAGTTGTTGGAATAACTTAGGGTTTGATTTCCCTCGTAGGTAAATTTTTCTGCATTGACGTCAATTTCCATTTTGTATTGGGCAGCTTGCTGATAATAAGCGTTCTGCTGCGCCTGAAACTGTGAAAAGATAAACGCAAAAAGGATTGCAACCGATTTTTTCATTGAAGATTTTATTTTTTTAAAGGTAAGTAAATTTTTATTTCCCACGGATTACACAGATCTTCACAGATGGATATGCATAAGAATCTGTGAAAATCTGCGAGATCTGTGGGAGATTTTTAAACCGTTAATTTCACGAATAAATTTTCACAAATAACACAAATCATTAGTGTTATTCGTGAAAAATATTTGAGCTAATCATTTTTAAACAAAATCATTTTTTTAATCAAAGTAATCTGTCCCAAATGATAATAAGCATGCTCAATCATGCCGTCAATATTCCTTACATAAGTTCCGTATTTTTCATCGACAAAAACTTCATTCAGTTTAGAATCAGGCATCTGTTCTAATAATGTTGCGAACTTTTCAGAATCATTCCATAATTTATTTAAAAGTTCTTCCCACTGCTCCTGAGATTCAATCGGAGGAAAATCAAAGCTGAACTTATCTTTAATTTCCAAATCTCCACCTTCAAAAACATTCAGAATTCCAGAAATGTAATAATCGATGTGAAAAGTTAGCATAGCGATGGTGTTTAAGTCTGCAATTTTCGTTGTTGCTTGCTCCCAAGTGACATCTGAAAGCTGATCTTTAAAATTGGTGTTGGCGATCCACAAACCGTCGAGGGTAACTTCCCGGAATCTTTTTGCTAATTTTGAGGTTGTGCTCATTTGTTTAGTTTTAATAATTTTAAAGATAATATTTTTTGAGTTTCCCGCAGATTACACGGATTCCACAGATATTGCGATTAAAATTTGTGAAAGATTCTTTAAAAGAAATTTTCTTTCCCCAATCCTAAAGGGTGGGAAATTCCTTAAAGTTCAATTAAAACCTTTAGGGACGGGGAATTAATTTTGATGCATTTGGCGAGACATTTAAACAAATAATTAGTACTATTCGTAATTTTTTAAACAAAAACCTCAAATGCAAAACACCTGAGGCTGATAAAATTTTAAACTAAATTATTTTGTAGAAGAATTTATTATTTTCCGCTTTGTAGAATTTTTTCGAGAATTCTTAGCGTAATCAGGTAGGTTGGCTTTACTCCGGTCAATCCCAAACCACCTGAAGAAAGAGTGGCTCCTGTTTCCAAAGGATTATCTGAAGCATAGTAAGCGTAACTTACAAACAGATCCGGTGCAATATGATGTCTGATTTTTGAGGCAACCTGGATCGCTTTCTGGTAATGTGCACCTTCCATTTCGAGCCCGATTGCCTTCCAAGAAGTATTCATAAAATATTGAAGAATGTCTCTGTTTTGAAGCGACGTTCCTAAAACGGTAATCATCGGTCCCTCAAAAGCTTTCAGTTCATCATCGTTAAAATCATCCAGTTTCAAAGCGTTTTCAAAAGGATAATTATCTGCGGTTCCTTCAAAAATATGAGAAGTCGGGATCATAATATCACCTTTTCCACCTGCAAGAATTCCTGCTTTTCCCATGATAGAGACAGATTTCACCTTCATCATATAGACTTCACCTTTTTGCTCGAAAGGTCTCAGTAATTCATCCATTACTTCAAAAGCCTGCTCACCAAATGCATAATCGAAAACCATGATAACATCATTTCCGTCGTATTTCAGATGTCCGAAAGGAGTGTTTTTAAGATTTGTTTTGCTTAAATCAATGATCTGAACATCGATATTACTTCCGCTTTTGTCATTGATATAAATTAAACCTTCTTCCAAGGCATACTTTGAAACTTTGTCACGAAGATCTTTTTTATCTGAAATCTCTCCATATAATTTGTAATCTACGTCTTTGGTGTCTTTTCTCTTTAAAGCGTCATTACCGTAAAGCATATTTTTTACTGAGTGCATATTTGCGGAAATAATATGTAACGGACGCATGTGAAGGTCGTTTTCAAATAAAATTTCTTTTACTTTGTGAGCCCATTTTTCCCCAAAATAGTGATGCCCTACTCTTTCCTTTAATATAGCACTGAAATAAATTTCTCTCTCGCGGCTTTGCTTAGCATCTTCCAGACTCACTTTTCCTAAATGGTAAATGATTTTGAATAATCTGTCGGGATTTTCATCGTCTCCGAAAGTATTATAAGCATTTAAGGTTTCATCAAAAGTTCTTCCTATTAATGAAGAAAGATGAATCAAGGCAACTTCTTTTTCTCTTCTGCTGAATTTTTTCTCGCCTTTTACAACTTCCTCGATAATTTTGAAAGCACGTGTCGGTTTCCAGTTTTCATCCTGAATAAATGCGAGATTACGTATTTTATCGGCTTCTATAAATAAGAACGTTAAATGCGTAAGAATATCATAGATTTCTGAACGTCCCAAAAGAACCTCAATATTCATCTGATGTTCATCGATTCGGTAACAGTTTCTTCTTCTCTTTTTGGGTACGATCGGCTCGAAACTGCCTTTATCAAAACCTTCGTCTGATGTAAGATGAATGAAAGCACATTCTTCTATTCCCTCCGGAAGTCTGTCTAAAACATACATCAAACCATCAAGCTCCAACTTACTTGGAACGCTCATGGTACCGTAAATTTCGGGATTGATCGTCTTTAACAAACTTCTGATGCTTTCTCCTGAAACCCCGCTTGGCTTGAAAAAACCTCTATAAAACAGGTGTCTCATAGAAATGTATAGTCTTTCAATTGCCTCGGTGGTTTCTCTTGCTCTAGAATTTGTCATATATTAAATTTTTTATAAAAAGTCTGCTAAGTTACGAAAATTATTATGAGCATTTTAAATAACTAATAAACAAGCATTTAAATCTTAATCATTTAATTATCCGTAAATTCTGTAACCTGTTTTTAAAATTAATATTTCTAAAGAAAACACAGAAAAATTCATGAATAAGTTTTCTTCATATTAGAAAAATTTTAAGTTGCTTTGAATACTCATTCTTAATTTTAAAACTTAATTCAATTCAATTCTTTTAATAGATGTTTTATTAAAATTACAATCAAAATAAAAATAACCCCTAAAAATTTAGGGTAAAAATAATTTCAATTCATTTTTTTCGTAAATTTGCCCCATAAAATTCAACACCTATATGTCAACTTTAAGATTTAAAGCTTTAGAAACTTTACCATTCAAGGACTTTAGAAAAGATAATTCGGTAGAAATTCCTGCTAAATTATCAGAATTATTTTGTGAAAACGTATTCTCTGAGAACACAATGAGAGAATACCTTACAAAAGAAGCATTCCAATCTATAATGGATGCTATAAAAAAAGGAAGTAAAATCCAGAGATTAATTGCAGATCAGGTAGCAGTAGCTATGAAAGATTGGGCAATGAGCAAAGGAGTTACTCATTACACGCACTGGTTTCAGCCATTGACAGGAAGCACTGCAGAAAAGCACGATTCATTTTTCACACCTATCGAAGGTGGCAGAGCCATCGAAAGATTCAGCGGAAATTTATTGATTCAGCAAGAGCCGGATGCATCTTCTTTCCCGAACGGCGGAATCAGAAACACGTTTGAAGCAAGAGGTTACACTGCTTGGGATCCTACATCCCCGGCATTTATCATGGGAACTACTCTTTGCATTCCTTCTATCTTTATTTCTTATACAGGAGAAACTTTAGATTACAAAGCGCCTTTATTGAGAGCTTTGCACGCTGTAGACGAAGCTGCAACTGACGTCATGCAGTATTTCGACAAAAATGTAACGAAAGTAACTCCTACATTAGGTTGGGAGCAAGAATATTTCCTGGTTGATTCTGCATTGTATCAATCTCGTCCGGATTTGGTTTTAACAGGTAAAACTTTATTGGGACACTCTCCTGCAAAAGGACAGCAGTTAGACGACCATTATTTCGGTTCAATTCCTACAAGAGTCATGAATTTCATGAAAGAATTGGAAGTTGAATGTATGAAATTGGGAATTCCTGTAACGACAAGACACAACGAAGTTGCTCCAAACCAATTTGAGTTGGCTCCGATGTTTGAAGAAGTAAACGTTGCTGTGGATCACAATTCTTTGTTGATGGACGTTATGGCAAGAATTGCTCACAGACATCATTTTCATATTTTATTCCACGAAAAACCATTCGCAGGAGTAAACGGAAGCGGAAAGCACAATAACTGGTCTTTAGCAACTGATACCGGTGAAAATCTTCTAAGTCCGGGAAAAAACCCTAAGAAAAACTTACAGTTCTTAACGTTTTTCGTAAACACTATTAAAGCTGTACATGAATATGCAGATCTTTTAAGAGCAAGCATCGCTTCTGCAAGCAACGACCACAGACTAGGCGCAAACGAAGCTCCACCGGCAATTATTTCTGTATTTATCGGAAGTCAGTTGTTCAGAGTTTTGGAAGAGCTTGAAAAAGTAACGGAAGGAAAACTTTCACCGGACGAAAAAACAGACTTAAAATTAAATGTAGTTGGAAAAATTCCTGAAATTTTGCTGGATAATACTGACAGAAACAGAACTTCTCCGTTTGCATTTACAGGAAATAAATTTGAGATCAGAGCGGTAGGTTCTTCTGCAAACTGTGCAGAATCTATGACGGTAATGAACACGATCGCTGCAAAACAATTAAGCGATTTCAAAAAAGAAGTTGATGCTTTAATTGAGACAGGTCTTAAAAAAGACGAAGCCATCTTTAATGTATTGAGAGAATACATCAAACAGTGTAAAAGCATTATGTTTGAAGGAGACGGATATTCTGATGACTGGGCTGTAGAAGCTGAAAAAAGAGGCTTAAATAACTGGAAAACAACTCCAGAAGCACTGAAGCAGGAAATGAATCAGAAATTCCTGGATCTGTATGAAGAGATTGGAATCTTCAATCACAGAGAAGTTGAAGCAAGAAACGAAATCAAATTAGAAAAATACTCTACCGTTATTGATATTGAAGCAAGAGTTTTGAGTGACATCGCAAGAAACCACATTATTCCTTCAGCTTTAAATTACCAAAACAGATTGATCGAAAACGTAAGAGGTCTTAAAGATATTTTTGGAGAAAAAGAATTCAAAACATTGGCAAAGGAGCAAATCAGCCTGATTACCAATATCTCTGAAAACATTTCGACAATCAAATTAGGTGTTGAGAATCTTATGAAAGCAAGAGAAACTGCAAAAGCAGTGACAGAAAGCCAAACACAGGCAGAAGATTACTGTAACAAAGTAAAGCCTTTATTTGATGTGATCAGAGATGCATCTGACGATCTTGAAATGATGGTGGATGATGAACTTTGGCCAATGACGAAATACAGAGAGTTGTTATTCACGAGATAACATTCTTAAAGTCCTATATAAACAATGGTTCCCTGGAAAAACAGGGAACTTTTTTTATGAATTTTTAACAACGAAATTTTTTGAAACAATTTTAAAGAAGTCCGATTAATACTGTAAAACGGAAATATTATGTTAAAAAATCTTAATAAAAAAAAATGATGATTTACCGAAACAGGCGGATAGCAAAGGTTTTTTCTTTAACATAGTTGTGATGGATGTTAAAATATGTTAAAACAACAACATGACAATAATCATATCGAGGTTGTCTTAGATGGAATATCTACTTTTGTATGGCTTTAGAAAAATAACTAATTCCCTTTTTAACACGGAAATTTAAAAATATATGAAGAAAAGAGTATTGTTTTATTTAGTTGCTTTTGTATCTACAATATCACTACAATCATGCGTTACAAATTACGTAGTTTCAAAACCGGCAACTTACACTAAAGAATACAAAACAGATGCCAAACTTGTTGCTTTAGACACGAAGATAGAAAATGATAAGAAGTTGCTAATCAACTCTTTTATATCTGAAAAATCAGTGGCCATCTCAAACGCTAAAAATTCTTTAAAAAATTCTGAAATCGCAAAAGCGATCAAACATAATAAAACCATTGATAATATCTTAACAGAAGCTCAGACTTATCTTGGAACACCTTACAGATACGGAGGAATGACAAGAAACGGAATCGACTGTTCAGCATTTGTATTATCAGTTTTCGGAGCAGCAGCAGGACTTACATTACCAAGAGTTGCAGCTTCACAGGCTCAGGAAGGAGAAAAAATCGAAAAAGAAAACCTTCAGAAAGGAGATTTAATCTTTTTCTCTCACGGTAGAAGAATTTCTCACGTAGGAATTGTAGAAAGCGTAACAGAAGAGGGAGAAATCAAATTTATACACGCAGCCACTTCAAAAGGAGTCATGATTTCTTCACTGAACGATTCTTATTGGGGACCAAAATTCAGGTTTGCCAAAAGAGTAATTAACGAAAACGGAGACAATTACAACAATTTTGCATCGACTAGTTTTTAGTTTTAAATAATTGATTTATATAAATGAAGCCATCAAAATTTTGATGGCTTTTATTTTTGGTTAAAAATTTGATCTGTTTAATTATTTTGTCATTCAAAATACAAATAGCGATCATTTTATCAATAGGATCGGGCTTTAGCCCGATAGAATATTTGTAGAAAAAGTTGGCTTTAGCCAAACCTTTAGTAAGTTTCAAATAAAGGAAATTGGGAATTTTATTTTGAAAAAACGGCTTTCTTCATAAGCTCAAGATAATATATCCGTTTCTCTACGTAATTGAGTCTTCTGCTATAAATCAATTATATTTAGCTGTTTTTATCAATTTCTATATCAAACTGCCTTAAAAGTCCGTGAACTTCTGACAGGGAGAATTTAGTCTTCTTAAGCTTATTAGATTCCGGATTGATGGTATAATTGAATGAAGTTCTGAGATCTGATTTCTCTAAATTGGTTCTTTCAAATATTGCCCCACTGAAATCACAGTTTGAAAATACAGAACTGGTCAAATCACATTCGGTAAAATCAACTTCAATAAGTTTGCAATTTTTGAATGAAATCCTCTTGATGGTTGTTTTGTAGAAAACTGAATTATTCAAAGCACATCCTTCAAATCTGAAAGATATTCCAAATGCATTACAGTCGTCAAAATGCATCCCGAACATTTTACAATCCTTAAAAACAACTTCTCTAAAACCAGCTCCGATTAGTTGGGTCATGCTTAAATTACATTCAATGAATTCGCAATCGGTAAATTTAAACCGAGAAAGATTTGCATATTCAAAATTACAGTTCTGGAATATGCAGTTTTCATACTCACCCATCTGCAATGGTGATTCAGCAAAATTTATTTGAGAATAATTTTGATCTATAATGTAAGCTTCACTCATAAGAATATCTAGATTTTTATCCCATAGATTTCACGGATTTGCACAAACTTCAGATTCAATAATTAAGAAGGGATATAAAGATTTCTAAAATTTATTTACAGATAATTGTAAACATCCATCATCAAGCTTCTAACATCCAGTATTTAAACCAAACTATTCTTATCTGTGTAATTGAGTTTAAAGAAAATAAAGGTCATCATAGAAAATGCAAGCAGCGAACTCCCACCATAACTAAAGTATGGTAACGGAATGCCTACAGTAGGAAACAAGCCCATAACCATCCCTAAATTGATTGAAAAGTGCATCAACAGAATAGAAGCAAAAGAATATCCGAAAACCCTGTTAAAAGATGATTTCTGCTGTTCTGCGAGATAATAAATTCGTCCGATAAAAATCATGTAGCACAGTACCAATAGTGTACTTCCGGCAAAACCCCATTCTTCTCCTACGGTACAGAAAATGTAATCTGTTTCCTGCTCAGGAACAAATTTCCCCTGAGTGACGGAACCTTGACGATAACCCTTCCCAAACATACCGCCAGAACCGATGGCCGTTTTAGAATACAGTAAATTATATCCTGAAGTATCTCTGAAGGCCTTTTCGCCTTTGTACAAAACTTCAATTCTTTCTCTCTGGTGTTTTGGAAGCTTTTCTAAAACGTAAGGGGTAGCAAATGCCAATCCGCACAAAAGGATAATTGATCCTGCTATACTTGAAATGGAAATAACATTCCAGCTCATTTTATAGAAATTCAAAAATATAAGAACTCCTGCGATGATTAATATTCCGATGGCAATGTAGATAGGATTTACTGCCAGTGAAAGTAAAAATACCATAGCCAAAAGAAAGCCTACACCAAACAACCATCCACTTAACCCTTCACGATATAAAGCAATAAAAAACGCCATAAAAACTAACAGAGATCCTACATCCGGAATGGCTAAAACAACAACCGCCGGAATTCCGACAATTGCGAGAGTAGTTAAAAGTGATCTCCTGTTTTTGAGATTAAATTCTGATCCTGAGACGTAATTTGCAAGCATCAATGCCACACCTATTTTTGCAAATTCTACAGGCTGCATCGTGAAACTTCCGAATTTGTACCAGTTTTTCTGACCTAAAATTTCTTTTCCGAAAGGAAAAAGCCCGATTAATAACAAAACACCTCCGATATAAATGATACCAGACATATTTTCGAAAAACTTACTTCTGCTGAAAAATATAATTAACCCTGCAAATAAAGAAATTCCGAAAAAAATCAATTGCTTTTTGCCTAAAGCCTCATCTACACTGTAAATATTAGCAATGGCAAAAATGCAAAGTACAAGATATAAACCAAGTCCTAATTTATCTATTCCTTCTGTCCACTTCATTGCTTAACAGGTTTTTTAGGTTCAGCTTTCTTCTTCTTGGCTTCTAGTTTTTCTTTTGCTTTTTTAATAAGGTTTAAGCTATCCTGTATCCTTTTAAGCTTAATAGAATCCGGTTTTGGTTCTTTATACAGGCCTTTTCTTTTCAGATCGGCAATCCATTGTCTTTTATATTCGGGCATAAAGCTCGAAGTGATCATTTTTTTGTAAAGATGTTCTCTTTTAAGATCTCCTGTTATATATTTTTCTGCAATCACAGTTGATGCAGGTTCCTGCCCAAGTAGCTCCAAATCCGGCATGTTCCATTACGGCAACTACCACTATTTTAGGTTTATCTGCAGGTGCAATCAGCACAAAAATTGAATTATCTTTTCCTTGAGGAACCTGTGCCGTACCGGTTTTAGCTAACTGGGTAAAGTCATTAGACTTTAATCCTCTCGCTGTTCCGTTTAAAACCACGGCTTCCATACCTTTTAAAACGGGTCCAAAATGTTTGGGATCTACTAAAGTTTTGTGTTTAACCTTAAATCTCGGATCAGGATTTGGTTTCCCGTCAATCAATTTTACAATGTGAGGTGTATAATACCAACCTCTGTTGGCAATTGCCGCAACATAATTTGCCAACTGAAGAGGTGTTACCATCACATCACCTTGACCCATCCCATTGTAGATGGCTCCGGTAGACATCTCGTCCCAATTCTTGTAGTCCTGTTTAGTAGAACCATTTGCCTTTATGATTGCCTTAAACCTTCTTTCATAGAAATCTCCTGAAGGAATTCTTCCTTTTGCACCCACCGCAAAATCGTTATTCAGAAATTCTCCAACGCCAAAGCTGCTCATGATTTTCTTCCATTCATCAACACCTTTTGACGGGTTTCCGGGATATTTTTTAATAATTGCAATAAAGGCATACGTAAAAAAGCAGTTACTTGAAACCTGAATAGCCGGAATCAGTGGATCTGCTCCTCCATGACCTTTTATTCGTTTTCCTTTATAATAAAAACCACCACCACAGGGGAAAATTGTATTTTCATCCATCACTCCCATCTGCATTGCAGCCAAAGCTGTCAGTAATTTAAATGTAGAACCTGGAGGATAACCCGCCTGTAAAGAGCGATCAAACGTAGGTTTGTTTTCATAAATCGTATCTCTTGAGAGCGCGTATAAATTTTTTGATTTATTAGGTCCGGTGAAAAGGTTCGGGTCAATATCCGGTCCGGTTGCTGCCACTAAAACCTCCCCATTATTAGGATCAATCGCAACGATAGCACCGTGTTTATTCACCAACATTTCTTCTGCAATTCTCTGCAAATCGTAATCGATTGTCAGTGTAATATCTTTTCCGGTAATAACGTCTTTATCCAGAGTTCCGTTTTTGTAAGGTCGCTACATTCCTGAGTTTAATATCTTTCTGAATGTATTTAATTCCCTTAACACCTCGAAGTTCTTTTTCATATGATTTTTCGATACCTGCTTTTCCGATGAGGTCACCCGGCAAATAATAAGTAGAATCTTTTTTGATCTCCCTGTCGTTGACTTCGCTTGTATATCCCAAAAGATTTCCGGAAGTTGATACTTCATACTGTCTTTGTGGACGCTGAACGATACTGAAAGCGGGATATTTAAATATAATTTCCTGAACTCGTGCAATCTCCTCTCTGCTGAGATCTTTGATGAACGTCATGGGAGTCAGTTTGGAATAATACTTTTCGCTTTTTATCACTTTAATTTTCTGGATAAAATCTCTTTTATCAATTCTCATTAAATTACAAAAAGCCAAAGTATCAAAATCAGGTTTCATCAATGCCTGAGTAAAAGAAATTTCGTAAGCCGGCTGATTTCCCACCATTATTTTTCCGTTTCGGTCAAAAATAACGCCGCGTTGAGGAATTACATATTCGGTTTTGATGGAAGTATTGGCTGCATTTAAAGCATACCGGTCTGTGAACAATTGTAAATAAGAAAGTCTTGCTATAAAAATAAGAGCAATTACAATAAGGACGGTTAAAATTTTTATATGGCGTGTGTTCAAACTTTCTGTTTGATTTTAAAAATTAATGCGTAAATAACGATAAATATAAAAGAAATTACACTAGTTACCAAGACATTAACCAATATTTCAAAAACTCTGCTGAATTTGAAGAACTCGATGTACTGTACCAAAAGCTGATGTAAAAATATGCTTGAGAAAAGGAACAGTAAAAACTGAGACCATTGTAACGACTGAAATGAGAAAAAATCTGTAGAAGTATCTGTAGAAGATCTGAAAATAAGCGTTCTAAAGTAGGCAATCAATGTAGTTGCAAAAGCATTGATCCCTCCGGAATGTAAAAAAGTATCAATTACCAAACCTATTAAAAAGCTTAAGGCCAAAAACTGAAATTTATTTCTGAAAAATGGATAGAACATTACAAAAACCGGGTATAAAACCGGTGTATATTTACCGAACAGCGTAATTCTGTTCAAAACAAATATCTGTAATGCAACAAGAAAAATCATGATCAAAAGATCTGTAAATAACGTTCTGCTAATCATTTTCTTTTTTTATTACGGCCTGCATAGTGTCACTAATTTTCTGAACCTCAGCTTTCTTCAGATTTTTCACTACAAAAACTTTACTTAAGGCCCCCATCTTTTCACTTAACTCAACAGAAATATCCCAGAAGCCGGTTTGGTTATCTACCGTGTAGCCTGCAATGGTTCCGATCATGATTCCTTTAGGAAAAATTGCTGACTTGCCATCTGTTACAATAGTGTCACCAATTTTAAGAGAAACATATTTAGGAACATCAGACAAATGCATTACTCTGGAATTATCGCCTCTCCAGGTCAAAGTACCAAAATATCCTGATTTTTTCAAAGCGGCATTGATTCTGATTTTATTTACACTTAATACAGATTGTACCAAGGCATAACTGTCGGTAGAATTGATCACGATTCCGGCAATTCCTTTTGGGGCCATTACGCCCATCTGAGGAAGAACCCCGTCACGTTTTCCGCGGTTGATGGTAAAATAGTTATTTCGTCGGTTGATACTGTTGAAAACAATTTCACCGTCTACGAAAGTATAGATCTGACCGCCACCCAAAGTATCATGAACTTTTCTGAAAGAAGGGTTTTTAGTTCCCTGTTTTCCATACAATTCAAGCATTAATGCTTTGTTTTGGGCAACAAGATCTTCGTTGGTCTGCTTTAGTTTTAAATAAGAAACTCCTTCATCTATATAACCCGAAACCCAGGAATTAAACGCAGCTGTCTGACCCGCAAGCCAAGATCGCTGCATTGCATTTTTAGAGAATATCAGAACAAGAGCAATGATTTGCAGGAAAATAAAGAAAACAAGAAGAGCATTCTTTGAAAATAATCTCAGCAAAAATCCCATTCAGATAAAGAGTCGTAAAAGTTAAAATTATTTGATTAAGAAGTTGAATTTATCCATATTCTTAAGTGCGATACCTGTACCACGTACAACAGCTCTCAAAGGATCTTCAGCCACAAAAACCGGAAGCCCTGTTTTCTTGTGAAGTCTGTCTGCCAAACCTCTCAACAAAGCACCACCACCAGCAAGATAAATACCTGTTTTGTAAATATCGGCTGACAATTCCGGAGGCGTAAGAGAAAGTGTTTCCATTACTGCATCTTCGATTCTGATGATTGATTTATCTAAAGCGCGGGCAATTTCTTTGTAGCCAACCATAATTTCTTTTGGCTTACCTGTAATAAGGTCTCTACCTTGCACCGGAATATCTTCAATGTCAACATCAAGATCTTCAACCGCAGAACCTACTTCTATTTTTACTCTTTCAGCAGTTCTTTCACCAATATAAAGATTGTGGTGAGTTCTCAGGAAATAAGCAATATCATTAGTAAATACATCACCTGCAATTTTTACCGATTTATCACAAACAATACCTCCTAAAGCCACAACTGCAATTTCTGTAGTACCACCGCCTATGTCGATAATCATATTACCTTCAGGTTTCTGAACATCAATACCAACTCCTATTGCAGCAGCCATTGGTTCATAGATCAACCTTACATCTTTAGCATTTACTTTCTGAGCAGAATCTCTTACCGCTCTTTTTTCAACTTCAGTAATTCCTGATGGAATACAGATTACAATTCTTAAAGCAGGCTGGATAAATCTCCCTTTGATCCCCGGAATTTTTTTGATAAATTCTTTGATCATATGCTCAGAAGCATGGAAATCTGCAATAACACCATCTTTCAACGGACGGATTGTTTTGATATCCTCATGGGTTTTACCCTGCATATGTTTTGCCTGTTCACCCACCGCTATCGGCTTACCTGTAGAACGTTCAATTGCGACAATTGAAGGCTGATCTATAACAATTTTGTTGTTATGGATGATAAGCGTGTTGGCAGTTCCAAGGTCTATCGCAATGTCTTGCGTAAACATATCGAATATACTCATAATTTTGTCCTGATTTAAGTTTACAAAGATATAAATTTAAAGACTACTAATGAATAATATACTTAATATAATTTGGTTAAAATTTTATTAAAATTCTAAACTTCGATTTAAGTTTTGTTTACTTATTGCAGTAATAATTACTTATTAATTTATAGGTTTTTACGATATTTATCATATACAATATCAGCAGGAGTTTAATTTAAAAATACTTAAATTTGCGACTGATTATGATACAGTATTCCAATACACATCAGACGTCAAATTTCGCTGTGCTTTCTGTGAGTTATGAGAAAGCCGATGTAGAAACAAGAGGGAAATTTGCATTTTTCGATGAAAATATTAAAAACTTTGTCACCCGAATTCATGATGAAAATTTAGGGGATGCGTTTGTGGTTTCTACCTGCAACAGAACCGAGATTTATACGACCACATCCAATTATCTTTTTGTCGCTGAAGAATACTGCAAAACTATTGGTGTTAATCTTTCAGACTTTTTGCCGTTCGCCAATATTTTAACAAAAGAAGAAGCACTGAATCATTTATTCAGAGTGGCAGCAGGATTGGAAAGCCAGATCATCGGAGATTTTGAAATCATCGGGCAGATCAAAAAAGCTTACGCAAGATTTAAAAAAGAAAGACAAAACTCAAATCCATTTTTGGAAAGATCGATTAACTCTGCAATCCAGATTTCGAAAAGGATAAAAAATGAAACTGCTATTTCAAACGGAGCCGCCTCGGTTTCTTATGCTGCCGTTCATTATATCTTAAATAATCAGAAGAAGCTGAACGAAAAGAATATTTTACTTCTTGGCGTGGGCGAGATCGGACAAAACACCGTAGAAAATCTGGTAAAACACGTTTATCAGCCGAAAATAAAAATAGCCAACCGAACTCAGGAAACTGCAGAGAAAATTTCTGAAAAATACCATATTCCGCATGTTGATTATGCCAATTTTGATAAAGAATTACAAAATACCGATATCTTAATTGTGGCAACAGGAGCTAAAACTCCTATCATCAATGCATCTCATTTCCAAAACGGGAGGGAAACTTTGGTGATTGATCTCTCCATTCCTCACAACGTAGACAAAAATGTTTCTGAAATTGAAAATGTAACATTAATTGATGTTGATGAGCTTTCAAAACAAATTCAGCAAACCATTCAGCAAAGGGAAAAAGAAATTCCGAAAGCAGAAAAAATCATCAAGGAAATGACCAAAGACTTCCTGGAATGGGAGAAAAAGAGAAAACTGGCACCCAATATCCACCATTTCAAAGCGGTCTTAAAAAATATGGAACGCAACGAAATGCACAATTTCTACAGAAAAAATAAGTACATCAATATCAACGACATGGAGCTTTCTGAGAAGATGATTCAGAAAATTACCAATCGTTTTGCAAAATATATCATCGATAATCCTCTCAAAGCCGAAGAAATTAGTAAATTAATGCACGAAATATTAGTTGAACAACCAAACAACGAATTCAATGAAAAGCATTAGGATAGGAACCCGAAATTCGGCACTTGCACTTTGGCAGGCCAGAGAAGTAGCCAGGCATTTGCAAAACAACAATTACCTCACAGAGATTACTCCAATCGTTTCTTCAGGTGATAAAAATCTCAATCAGCCACTTTATTCTTTAGGAATTACCGGTGTTTTTACAAGAGACCTGGATGTAGCTTTATTAAACGACGAAATTGATATTGCCGTACATTCTTTAAAAGATATCCCTACGCAATTACCTCACAACATAGAATTGATTGCGCATCTTGAAAGAGATTTTCCGCAAGACGTTCTGATCAGAAGAAAATCTGCGAAAGATAAAGAATTTCACGAACTGAAGCTGGCAACAAGCAGTTTGAGAAGACGGGCTTTTTGGTTAAAACATTATCCTAATACAGAATTTTCTGACATCAGAGGAAACATACAGACAAGACTTCAAAAACTGGAAGAACAGGATTTTGACGCAACCATATTATCTTTAGCCGGAATCAAAAGAATGAAAATGGACATCAATTACGAGATGCTTCCCGTAATGATTCCTGCAGCTTCCCAAGGTGTGATTGCCGTTGTGGGACATTCTGAAAAGCCGGAAATCAATGAAATTTTAAAATCAATTAACCATCAACAAACGCAAATCTGTGTAGAAATGGAAAGAAATTTCCTGAGCACATTAGAAGGCGGGTGTACTGCTCCTATCGGTGCTTTTGCAGAGAAGATTGAAAATCAAATCCGCTTCAAAGGGGCACTTTGCTCACTTGACGGGAAAAACTACATCGGCATCGACGAAAGTTTTGAGTATAATGAAGAAGAGAATTTTGGAGAGAAATTTGCCAACATCGTTTTAGAAAACGGAGGAAGAGAATTGATGGCAGAGATTAAAAGCCAGCTTTAACTGATTTAAAATTATTAAATTCCAGATTTTACATCAATGAAAAAGTATTTATCCATACTTGTCATGTTGGTTTTTGTTTTTACAGCACAAGCTCAGTTTTCTCAGAAACTTTCTGATGCGGCTTTGAGTTTAACAAAAAACAAAGTCACTTACGATCCCGCTTATTTTTCAATCAAATATCCAAATGGTGATGTTCCGGCGGACAAAGGTGTTTGCACCGATGTTGTTATCAGAGCGTACAGAAAACTCGGAATTGATTTACAAAAGGAAGTGCATGAAGATATGAAGAAAAACTTTTCTAAATATCCTAAAAACTGGGGTCTGAAAAGACCAGATACGAATATTGACCATCGCAGAGTTCCCAATCTGAGAGTTTTCTTTGCAAAATTCGGGAATTCAAAATCTATTGAAACAAATCCTGCTTTGTATGCTCCCGGAGATATTGTCACATGGCTTTTGCCGGGAAATTTGACCCACATCGGAATTGTAGTCAATAAAAAATCGGCTGACGGAAAAAGATATCTGATCGTTCACAACATCGGTGGCGGACAAGTAATTGAAGATTGCCTGTTTAAATTTACAATTACCGGGCATTATCAATATCCGAAATAATTATTCATGAAGAATTTTATCTGCACTTTATTTTTATTGATATTAAATTTTTCTTTTGCACAGAAGATTGATTTTAAGGTGATTAATAAACCCATCAATTATTCAGAACAGAGAATTCGTCTCAGCTTAGAATATCTGAAAGACCACCACGGTTTGATTCAAAAATCGGCGACGATTGTTCCGAAAATGATTGTTCTGCATTACACAGCAGGCGGAACTGTTGAAAGTAATTTTAAATATTTCAACAATACTCATTTAGAAAGTGCCAGAAATACTTTAAAAAAACAAAGTACACTCAATGTTTCTTCACAGTATATTGTTGACCGAGACGGAACCATTTATCAATTGATGGAACCCAATCTGTTTGCCAGACACACCATCGGACTGAATTACTGCGCCATCGGAATTGAAAATATAGGCAGTAAAAAACAACCGCTTACAGAAAAACAAGTTGCAGCAAACGCACAGTTAGTGAGATATTTAACTCAAAAATATAAAATAGAATACTTAATCGGTCATTCAGAGTACGGAGTTTTCAGAAATTCAAAACTTTGGAAAGAATCTGACCCAAAATATTTTACAGGAAAAGAAGATCCCGGAAAAGACTTCATGAGCAAAGTAAGAATTCAGGTCGCTGATTTAAAATTAAAAGATAAGCCGAGTAATTAATTCCTTTTTTAAAAACTTTGTGATCTTTGTTAAGTGAAACGCCTTAGCGAACTTAACAGTTAGTAGTTAAAAAAAGTCTTTAGGGACTTTGCGTTAAAATTTTATTCTTATTTAAATGTAAGATTTAGAAAATGAACATTTTATTTACCAAAAACATAGATTCAGAAATACTTTCCAAAGAATTGGGAAACGGTATTTCGGCTGAATGTGTTGAGGTTATTCATATCGAAAATCTGCAGGTTGAAGCATTTGATTTAAAAAATTACTCTTTGATTTTTACAAGCTCGAACGGTGTAAAATCTTTTTTTGAAAATCAGTTTAAACCCAATGAAGATTTTGCAGCAAAAAATTACAATAAAATCTACTGCGTTGGTGAAAAAACAAAAAGAGAACTTCGAAAAAATGGTTTCGGAACTTTTAAAGTTTTAAAAAATGCTGATACCCTTTCAAAATTCATCATTGATCATTGCCAGAACGAGAAATTTATTCATTTCTGCGGAAATCTGGCGATTGATGTTTTAGACAGAAAACTTCCGCTTCAAAATATCGCCTACAAAAAAGTGACTGTTTACAGTACAAAAGAAATCTATCCTGTAATAACTGAAAAATATCATGCAATAGTTTTTTTTAGCCCAAGTGGAGTTCGTAGTTTTGCGAAAAATAATTCTTTAGAAAATGTAGCTCTTTTTTCAATCGGAGAAACGACCTCAAAAGAGTTAAGAATGCATACAAAATCTGAGATTTTTACAAGCAGAAAAAATACTTTATCAAACCTGTTGTTGGTTATCAAAGATGCTTTAAAGAACAATAATCTTGAAGCAATCAATTGAAAAGCCAACAATTATCAACTTATATTATGATTAAAAACGACCTATATTTAAAAGCACTTCGTGGAGAAACCGTAGAAAGACCGCCGGTTTGGATGATGAGACAGGCAGGAAGATATTTACCCGAGTTCATTGCACTACGTGACAAATACGACTTTTTTACCAGATGTCAGACTCCGGAATTGGCTTCAGAAATCACCGTTCAGCCGATCAGAAGATATCCTCTGGATGCTGCGATTTTATTTTCCGACATTTTGGTGGTTCCTCAGGCAATGGGAATTGATTTTAAAATGAAAGAAAACGTAGGTCCGTGGTTGGATAAACCGATCAGAACAATGGAAGATGTACAGAATGTGATTGTTCCGGATGTGAATGACACTTTAGGATATGTTTTTGATGCTATCGAATTAACATTAATTAAATTAGACAACGAAATTCCATTGATTGGTTTTGCAGGTTCACCTTGGACACTGCTTTGCTACTGCGTGGAAGGAAAAGGCAGCAAAGCTTTTGACATTGCTAAATCTTTCTGTTTCCAGCAGCCGGAAGCTGCCCATTTATTGTTGCAGAAAATCACAGATACTACGATTGCTTATCTAAAAAGAAAAGTTGAAAAAGGTGTTTCTGCCGTTCAGGTTTTTGATTCTTGGGGCGGAATGCTTTCTCCACAGGATTATCAGGAATTTTCCTGGAAATATATCAGCCAGATTGTTGAAGCTTTAGCTCCGTTAACTCATGTTGTCGTGTTCGGAAAAGGATGCTGGTTTGCATTAGAAGATATGACGATGTCGCCTGTTTCCGCTTTGGGTGTTGACTGGACTATCAAGCCGGAATTGGCAAGAACATTAACGAATCACACGATGACTTTACAAGGGAATTTTGATCCCGCAAGATTACATTCTACTCCTGAAACCATCAAAAAAATGGTGAACGAAATGATCAATCGTTTCGGTAAAGACAGATATATTGCGAATCTCGGTCACGGAATTCTACCAAATATTCCTTTGGAAAATGCGGAAGCATTTATCAGAGCGGTTGTGGATTGGAAACCTAATAATTAATTGTTTAAGCTTTTTTCCGGATAAAATTCCGGGGAAATCTAAGCTATCTTAAAACATTGCCGCAATTCTTATACGGAATGATATTTAAATACCATAAAAAACCCTTTCAACAAAAAGCTGAAAGGGTTTTCTTTATCAATAAATGATTAGTTAATCTCTGTAATGAAATCTTCTTTTGATTTTCTTACTTTCGTCAAGTTTGCCAACCAGTCATTTTCTTCATCTCTGTAGCCTAAAGGTAGAAGCAAAACGCTTTTCAGTCCTTTTTCTTTTAGGTTTAAAATTTTATCAACCTCTTCAGGAGAAAAACCTTCCATCGGTGTAGAGTCTACTCCTTCATAAGCTGCTGCAATAATCGCCGCACTAAAAGAAATGTACGCCTGCTTTGATGCATGTGTAAAGTTTTCTTCTGCCGTTCGCGGCGGGTACATAGCCAATAACTGCTGTCTGTAGTTTTCCCAGCCCTCGTTTTTGAAACCTCTAATTTCGTTGGTCAGATCAAACATAGCATTGATTCTTTCCTCCGTGTAATTGTCCCAAGCTGCAAACACCAACAAATGGGAAGAATCTGTGATCTGCGGCTGATTCCAGGCATGAGGTTTTATTTGCTCTTTAATTTCCTGATTAGAGATCACAATAATTTCAATAGGCTGCAAGCCGCTTGATGTAGGCGCTAATCTTGCTGCTTCTAAAATTTTATCTATTTTCTCCTGAGGAACTTTTTGCCCGTTCATCGCTTTTGTAGCGTATCTCCAGTTTAATTTTTCTAATAATTCCATAATTTTATTTTACGGGGCAAAATTAATTCAAATCAAATGAAAAAGATACCACAAATTAAAATTTGAAATATTGTTAAAATCTATAATGTAACAATTACTATTACATTATCTTTTACGACAGCATTCTCTTCGCTTTTTTTACACCTTCTACCAACAAATCAATCTCATGAAATGTATTGTAAACTGCAAAACTTGCTCTTACCGTTCCCGCAATATCAAAGAAATCCATAATCGGTTGTGTACAGTGATGTCCGGTTCTCACCGCAATTCCCATTTTATCGAGAATCATTCCTACGTCAGAAGAAATTCCCACTCCTTCAAGATTGAAAGAAACAACTCCTGTTCTGTTTGCTTTTTCGCCATACACTTTTAAACCTTCAATTTCTAAAAGATGTTTTTGAGCATATTCTAACAAAGCATTTTCATGCTGCTGAATATTTTCGTGACCTAAATGATTGATAAAATCAACAGCTGCACCAAGAGCGATATTTCCGCCCACGTTTGGAGTTCCTGCTTCATATTTAAAGGGTAAACCTGCATAAGTAGTTCTGTCAAAGGAACAAACTGCAATCATTTCTCCACCTCCGTGGAATGGTGGAAGATCTTCAAGAATTGACTGTTTACCGTACAAAATACCGGTTCCCATCGGAGCGTACATTTTGTGGCCCAAAAAACAAAGAAATCACAATCTAAAGCCTGAACATCAATTTTAAAATGCGGAGCCGATTGAGCACCGTCAATAACAATATAAGCATCAGAATGAGCTCTTGTTCTGGCGATAATTTCTTCAATCGGATTAATAATTCCCAATGCGTTAGAAACCTGGTTCACAGATACTACTTTTGTTTTTTCACTCAAAAATGTATCTAAATAATCAAGCTGCAGAATTCCGTTTTCATCAAGTGGGATGACGCGGAGCTTAGCCCCTGTTCTTTCGCACAGCAATTGCCACGGAACGATATTGGAGTGATGTTCGAGATAAGAAATGATAATCTCGTCATCTTTTTTAAGCTTTTGAGTTAAAATATAGGAGATGAGGTTGATTCCCTCTGTTGTACCTTTTGTGAAAATAACTTCAAAATCATGTTCTGCATTGATGAACTTCTGAATTTTTCTTCTCGAAAGCTCCATTTCTTCGGTTGCCAGCTGGCTCAATGTATGAATTCCTCTATGCACATTGGCATTGATTTCTGTATAATATTGATTCCAAACTTCTAAAACTGAATTTGGTTTTTGCGACGTTGCTGCATTGTCTAGATAAACCAAAGGCTTACCGTTTACCTCTTGGTTTAATATAGAAAACTGACTTCTTATTTCCTGAATGTCAAACATTTATTACAATTTTTATTATTCAATGTTCTTATTTAGAACACTTCAAATTTACGACATTTTAATTTGATGGATGTTGATTGAAGTCAGGATTTGATTTTGTTTACTACTAAATATTTAATAAAAATTACAAATGTTCGGTCCTGGCTTTTTAGTGTAGCCGTAAAAAAACCTGCCAATGAAATTGACAGGTTTTAGTATTATGATTAAGAAAATTCTTACTGAGCTGTTGCTTCTTCTGATGCAGGAGCAGCTCCTTCAGTTTCAGTTTCAGCTACAACTTCTTCTTCGTCATCATCAACCAATGCACCACCTTTAGCAGCATTTCTAGACATTTTAACAGCAACTACTACTGCATTGTCTGGGTGCACGAATGAATAACCTTCCGCTTTAAGACCTCCTACATAAAGTTTGTTACCAATCTTTAATGCAGTGATATCTACCACTACTTCGTCTGGCAAGTTTGCAGGAATAGCTTTTACTTTCAACTTTCTGAAAGACTGACGTAAAACACCACCAGCTACCACACCTTTAGAACGACCTGTTAATCTTACCGGAACTTCCATAACTACTGGCTTATCGTCAGATAATTGATAAAAGTCTGCGTGAAGAATTTTGTCTGTAACCGGGTGGAACTGAATATCTTGAAGAACTGCAGGAATTACCTGACCGTCAACTTCAATAGATACCGTGTGTGCTTCAGGAGTATACACCAACCCTTTGAACGCTTTCTCTAATGCAGAGAAGTTCAATGGCTCGCCACCTCCGTAAACAACACAAGGAACTAATTCAGCATCACGTAAAGCTTTTGTCGACTTTTTGCCCACGCTTTCTCTTTTTGTACCTTGAATTGTAATAGATTTCATTTATAAAAATTTAAAAATTTGTTTTGATTTTAATTCGCAAACAGTTTATTACCAATTAGATAACGAACTTACTGCTAATTGATTGATGCTCATGCACCATCTTCATAACGTCAGCAAATAATGGGGCGCAAGATAGCACTTTTATTTTAGATGACAAATTAGTTTTTACAGGAATTGAGTCAGTTACAATCACTTCCAGCAATTGTGAGTTCTCAATGTTCTCATAAGCCTTCCCGGAAAGCACACCGTGAGTAGCCATTGCTCTTACAGATTTTGCTCCTTTTTCCATTAAAATATCTGCAGCTTTGCAAAGTGTTCCTGCGGTATCAATCATGTCATCAATCAGGATTACGTTTTTACCTTCCACATCTCCGATAAGGAACATTTCTTCTATAACATTCGCTTTTTTTCTTTCTTTATAAGCAATTACAACGTCTGCTCCTAAGTGACCTGCGTAGTTTTTAGCTCTTTTTGCACCTCCCATATCCGGAGACGCTATGGTAAGATTATCAAGATTCATATCTCTGATGTAATCTACAAAAATCGTAGAAGCATACAAATGATCTACAGGAATTTCAAAGAATCCTTGAATTTGATCTGCATGAAGATCCATCGTCATGATTCTTGTGGCTCCGGCAGCCGTTAAAAGATTTGCGACCAATTTTGCTCCGATAGGAGCTCTGGGTTTATCTTTTCTGTCTTGTCTTGCAAGCCCGAAATAAGGAAGAACTACAGTAATGCTTTTTGCAGAAGCTCTTTTTGAGGCATCAATCATTAGAAGAAGTTCTAAAAGATTGTCTGCCGGTGGAAATGTAGATCCGATAAGGAAAACTCTCCCGCCTCTTACAGATTCGTCTAAAACAGGTTCAAATTCACCATCACTAAACTCCTGAAAGTTGATTTTTCCTAATGCTTTGCCATAGTATTGGGCAATTTTTTCTGCAAGATCCTTGCTGGTTCTTGTCGAAAACAGATAACTTTGTTGATCGGCCATTTTTACTTTTTAAAAGATTTTGCAAATTTAAAAAAAAACCACAAGAATAGTCTTGTGGTTTCCATTTTTATTTTTTTCCCTTTTTTATGGGAATGTAACGCCTGAGTATTTATTAGGATCCACTTGGGGTAAAGTAGATTTATACTTTGCATTGATAGATTTTATAAATTCGTTGGCAACAATAGCATATCCTCTACCAGTAAGGTGTACACCGTCTAATGAAAACGCTCCTCCTGTAACGAATGTTGCTGTATATCTCACTCCGTTCCAAGAAATTCCTGATTTAGAGTTTAGTTCTATCATTTTAGCATTCATATCAACAAATGCCAAACCTTTAGAATCTGCCAGAGATTTGATTGTTGTATTATAAGAAGCCGTTGCCGTTAAAACTTTGGCAGCCTCCATTTCTGTAAGAACCAATTTATCTTCCAAAGGTACAGATGTACCACCACCAGCTTGAGGAGTAAGTACTGCGCTTGCTGTCAATAGAATATAATCTTTAGCTGTGGTTTGTCTGTATTTTGGCAAACCTGGAACCGTTGCCAAGTCTTTATCTGCGATTACTGCACCATTAGCAACTGCTCCGGCTGTAAATTTGATTAATCTTTTTTGATATTCGGCATCATTTATTGCTCCTAAAGCTTTTGCCTGTGCTAATCCTGCATTGTATGCTGCATAACCTCCATTCAGTTGGGTAACTTGTGCATCTGTAAGATTAGTAAGAGGCATTGCCGGAACTCTTGTAAAGAATGGTACATTGGTTACGTTTGGAATATTCGCAACCACACCTTTTCTTGTAGTACCTGCAGGAAATACGGCACTAACCAAAGCAGTATACGTATTCGTAAATCCTACGCCTACTGCACCGTCTACCGGAGTAATAGGGTTTGTTCCGTCTCCTCCTGTGGTTGCATATCCTAAAACATCATTATTTCCAATCCATAAAGAAACAAAAGTTGGGTTTTGAGCCAATGCATCCCCAACAACCGAAGCGGTAGTAGAAGAAGCAAATCTTACAAAATAAGGATTTGCAAGTCCTAAAGGAAGACCAGCCGGATTACCATAACCCGGAGCTAATAAGTGAGATACTTTAGCACCAGGAACTCCCATATTTTGGTATGGCGCACCAGAAATTACATTATCTAAAGCAGCAGCTGGATTATTAGGCACCGGACTCAATGATCCATTCACCATTTTAAGCTCGAGTTTTCCTGGAAAACCGGGTAAACCAATAAATCCTCCGACGTTATTAGGCATCAAAGGTTGTTTAAAATCTCCTCCTCCGGCAAGCTTCATCTGCATTGCGATCATACTTGGAAAAGACTCGTTTTGTCCACCAGAATATAACGCTCCGTCTCTGTATCCTGAAGTCAGTGAATTTCCTAAAGAAATAAACCTTGAAAAATCTGCTTCACCTTTGGTCACAACGATGTCTTGTACGTCTGTATCAAAATCTGTTTCACAGCTTGTTGTAAAAAACAATGCCGAAACAGCCAATGTTGATATTATTATTTTTTTCATATTATTCAATTAAAAAGGATTGTAAGATAAACCTAAACCAACATAAAATGCTTTAGCTTTTGCCTGACCATAAAAACCAAGATATTCATTTTTCACATCTCTGCTCTGTGGCATTACATATCCACCGGCAACATCTACTCCGAATTGTTTCATTTTAAATCCTAAACCGCCTGTAAGCACGAAAGAATCGAAAGAAGGTGTTTCGGGGATGAAGTTTTCATCCGTATAAGGAGACTCATCATAGTAAGCACCTAGACGGCCAAATATCATATTGGTAAATGCATATTGAGTTCCTAATCTCACAGTTTTCGAGTTTCTGAAATTTTTAGGAGCAACAAGCACTGTAGGATCTGCCTGATTACCGATCGGGGCATTGGCAAAATCTAATGTCAGCTTACTGTATCTTTCCCAACCGTGATAATTAAAGTCTGCCGAAATTAACCACTTTGGGGTTACTTTATAAGTTAGACCAATGGTATATTCTTCAACTAAAGGCAAAGTTGCAGTAAAACCATCCTGTCCAGCCGAATTCAAGCCTAATAAACCATTAACCGTACTTTGTGCAGGAACAGTAAATGTAGCGGTTCCTTTTTTAGCTTTCATGTCAACCGGAGAACGATAAGCGATACTCATATCAAACTTAGGATCGGGTCTGAAATAGAAACCAAAACCATAGCCGTGACCACTTGCCTTTTCATCGTTGATATTAACTGTTCCTCCGAATTGTGTCACCGCTTTATCCCAGTTTACCTGTCCTTTTGCATAAATATAACTTGCTCCAAAAGCCAACCAATCAGCCATTTTTACAGACACCATCGGCTGAAAGTAGAAACTTTTCAATTCTAATTTCTGCACCATTTCTCTGCCTTCCCAATCGTAAGGATATTGAATAGTGCTTCCGAAAGGCGTTGTGAAACTGAAACCGATGGATAATTTATCGATTGGTTTGTACGCAATCGCAGCATAAATAGGTGTTCCGATAGGATTATCAGTTTCTGTACTCTGCAGTGTATTTAAATTTTGAAAAGTAACTTTATTACTTGCTCCAAAACCTCCTGCAACAATGCTCAGTTTAGACGGAATGAATGACATACCTGCAGGATTGAAGAATGCAACACTCGCATCTTCAGCATGAGCACTGGTATGTGCCATCGCCAATTGCTTTACCCCTTGCAATGAAACCCTGAAGCCTCCTGCATAAGATAGAACCCCAGCCAATAAAGCAGTTGATACTAATATTTTTTTCATAGACATATATTATATAATCCAAATATAAAATTATTTTGACTACAAGTGTTAATTATTCTTAACATTTTAAACAAACCGACAAAAGAAAATTATGTTTAAAATAACACTTTTGATAATTCAACAACTAAGTGACTATTTATAAACACTTTACTCACAAAAATAATTAACTATAAATGCTGACGTTTAAGTTTAAACATTGAAGAAAATAAAGATTTACTATATTTGGAATTGTGTAAAGATAAAAATCAATAAATTTGCAAGATTAAATAAATTATAATATATGAGTTGTGGATGCAAAACATCCGGCGATTCTGCACATTCTTGCGGAACGAAATCCGCGAATGGCTGTGAAAGTGTAAATACCTGTGGTAATAGTTATAAATTAAGTGTTTTCGATTGGTTATCTAACGTACAAAACCCCGCATCTAACCGATGTGATTTTGTGGAAGTTAGATTCAAAAATGACAGAAAATCATTTTATAAAAATGTAAACAATATCCCTTTACATATAGGTAGCGTAGTAACAGTAGAATCTAGCCCCGGACATGATGTAGGTGTGGTAAGTCTCTCAGGAGAATTGGTAAAAATTCAGATGAAAAAGAAAAGATTTTCAACTGAAGACCCCCTTAAAATATACAGATTAGCTAACCAGAAAGATATTGAAATTTGGCAGGAAGCAAGAAAAAAGGAAGAAATCGTAAAAGTTGACGCCCGAAAAATATCTCACAGATTAGGTCTTGAAATGAAGATCACGGATGTGGAATATCAGGGCGACGGATCAAAAGTAACATTTTACTACACAGCAGACAGTCGTGTAGATTTCAGAATGTTGATTAAAGAATTTGCCGGAACGTTCAGAACTAAAATCGATATGAAACAGATCGGTTTCAGACAGGAGGCCGCAAAAATCGGAGGAATTGGCTCATGTGGAAGAGAATTGTGCTGTTCAACCTGGTTAACAGATTTCAGATCTGTGAACACCAACGTTGCAAGATATCAGCAATTAAGCATCAATCCTCAAAAATTAGCTGGACAATGCGGAAAGCTGAAATGTTGTCTGAACTATGAATTAGACAGTTATCTGGATGCATTAAGTCATTTTCCGTCGTCTTCAACAATGCTTGACACTGAAAAAGGAAGAGCTTTTTGTATTAAAATTGACGTTTTCAAAAAGAAAATGTGGTTTGCTTACGTTGACAGTTCAATGGCTTGGTACGATTTCGATATCGATTTAGTTAAAAAACTGATTGCACAAAATAAAAAAGGTGAAAAAATACTTCCGCTTGAAGAGCTGAAAGTACCGGATATTGCTTTACCAAGTGTAGATCTTATTCAGGAGAACAGTGTAGACAGATTTGAGAAGAAAAACAGAGGAGGTTATAATAAAAGCAGAAATCCTAATCAGAATCAAAACCCACATCAACCCAGACCGAATAACAATCAGGGACCAAGAAAAGATCGCCCGGAAAGGACTGACAGAAATGACAGACCTCAAAAAGCAGAGCGACCTGCAACTGATAAACCAGCAAACTCTGAAAGACCGAGAAATACAAATCCCAATGCAAAACCTAATCCTAACCAAAACCCAAATCAAAGACAGCCAAGGCCGCAACAGCCAACGCAGCAACCAAAGGTTCAGTTGGAAAATGCAGAGGCTAATGTAAATCCTGAACAGAAAGCGCAACCTGCAAAAAAGAAGTTTAAAAAGAAATTTCCTCCCAAAAAAGATAACAATGCATAGAATTTTAGGGATAATAATGCTTTCTTTTTTAATCGGATGCAGCACTTCCGGTGAAGATGTTATTATGAACTCTGTTGATAATAAATGGAGTAAGAAAGCTGAACAAAAATTTAAACTCGAAATCACAGATCCTCAAAATCCTAAAAATATTATATTTGTGGTAAGGAATAATAATGAATATCCTTACAGCAATATCAGATTTATTGTTAATTTTAAAAACCAAAAAAGCAAGATTGCCCAGGTTGATACCTTGAATTACATTTTGGCAAAACCAAATGGTGAATGGCTGGGTACAGGTTTTGGAGAAACGAAAGAAACATTATTTCAATATAAAACAAATTATAAATTCCCGGCTAAAGGAACTTATGAAATTGGAGTATTGCAGGCCATGCGAAACGACAATCTTCCGGGAATCGAAGACTTAGGTATAAAAGTAGAAACGGCTAAACCGTAATTATACATGGAAGACAACAGACAAAATATAGGAAACAAGGGGAAAACGTTCCCGCTTCCTCCTAAAAAAAACGGTAAAAATACTGCGTGGAAGAAGTGGGTCAAATTCATTTGGGTTGGCTTTATTGCAGTAGTTTTAGGGATTTCAGGACTTTTCTTTGCGGTTTCCCAAGGTTTTCTTGGTGAAATGCCGGATGTAAAAGAACTTGAAAACCCCGATATTTATGTGGCATCGCAGATTATTTCTTCAGACGGAGTTGTTTTAGGCAAATTCGAAAAAGAAAAAACACAGCCAGTAACCTATCAGGAGCTTCCTCCTCATCTTATTTATGCACTTCAGGCTAAAGAAGATGAGCGATTTAAGGAACATTCTGGTATTGACCTAAAATCTATTTTAAGAGCTGTAAGATTTGGTGGTGACAGAGGTGGTGGTTCTACCATTACCCAGCAACTCGCAAAGCTATTGTTTACTAAAGAACCTTCTAGAAATCCTGTAAAAAGAGCGATTCAGAAACTTAAAGAGTGGGTAGTAGCAGTAAGTCTTGAAAAAAGATATACTAAAGAAGAAATCATCACTTTGTATTTCAATAAGTTTGATTTCACTTACAATGCCAATGGTATTGAGATGGCTTCAAAAATCTATTTTAATAAATCCGCAAAACAGCTTACTTTACCTGAGGCTGCTGTTTTCGTATCGATGTTAGAAGCTCCCATTGCCAATAATCCTTTGAGAAATCCCGACAGAGCAAAGAGAAGAAGAGATGTTGTGCTTTCTCAAATGCTTGATACAGGATACGTAGATCAGTCGACTTATGAAAAAGCAATAGGAACCCCGATAACCACAGAATATACACCTATTAAGAATATTAATGACAATCATTCTGCTTATTATAAATTTTATCTGAAAAAAGAAATCGACAAATATTTAGGTGACTATGAGAAAGAAACAGGCAAGCAATTAAATCTTTATAAAGACGGTTTAAAGATTTATGTGACTCTTGATTCCAAAATGCAACAGTATGCTGAAGAATCAATCAAAGAACACTTAACAGATCTTCAGAAAAGATTTGATGCAGAACAAAGAGGAAGAAAAAACAGACCTTTCTACCTGATTTCCGACAAGCAGGCAAATGGTATCATGATGCAGGCGGTAAAAAGAACCGGACGTTACAAACAACTTGAAAGAGCTGGTGTTCCTGAAGATTCTATCCTGATGGAATTCCATAAACCTATAAAAACTTCTCGTTTTACTTGGGCAGGCGAAGAAGAAGTTGAAATGTCACCTTGGGATTCTATCAGATATCACAAACAAATTGCACAGGCAGGATTGATGTCAATAGTTCCCGGAACCGGTGAAATTAAAGCATGGGTTGGAGGAATTGATTGGCAACATTTCCAGTACGATCACATTAAACAAGGGAAAAGACAAGTAGGATCTACATTTAAACCTTTTGTTTATGCCACGGCTATTATGAAATTAGGTTTAACACCTTGCTCTACCATCTCAAATGCAAGTTTTAATAAAGGAAGTTATCATGTTCCTGGGAGAGGAGGAATGCTTACGCTGAAAGATGCTTTAGCTCATTCTCAAAACCCTGTAGCATTAAGACTTGCTGAAATGTCTGGAACCCAGAGTGTCATACAAACTGCAAGAGATCTGGGTGTAACTGAAGAAATTTCCACCAGTTTGCCAATGGCATTAGGTGCTTCTGATATTACCATTTATGAAATGGTGGGTGCTTACAGTACTTTTGCTAATTATGGTAACTATAATAAACCTGAGATGATCTGGAGAATTGAAGATGCCAACGGAAGAGTGATCAAAGAAGTAAACGGAGAACCGAAAGAAGTAATGAATCCTAACTACGCTTACACAATGATTGAATTGATGAAAGGGGTAGCACAATTTGGTACCGCTTCCGGAGAATTAGGAAGAAAAGGAATATCAAAGGATGTAGAAATAGCAGGTAAAACTGGTACTACACAGAACAACTCAGACGGTTGGTTTATGGGGATTACTCCAAAACTCGCAACCGGAGCTTGGGTTGGCTGGGAAGACAGAGCTACTCACTTTTGGGGAACTGGTGAAGGACAAGGAGCGAAAATGGCATTACCAATCTGGGCGATTTACATGAAAAAAGTCTGGGCAGATAAATCGCTTAAGATTTCTCCAGATGATAAATTTGTGAAACCTGGCGACTGGAAAGACGGATGCTCCAATCTTCAAGGACTAAGCGGTGGGTATGGTGATGACGGCGGACTACAAACCATCGATCAAATCAAAAATCCTAAACCTGCAGACCCTACACCAAAAAATAATTCAGGTAAAAAAGAAGACAATGTCAACGAAAATCTGAATACAGGAGAAGAAATAGATTTTAATAAATAAAAATCTTATAACAATCATAAGACCTTTCAATCACTGAAGGGTCTTTTTTTTGAACTCATTTTCATAAATTTGAATTATGAATCTTCAAAACATCAAACAACCGTTCATCGAAAATTTTCCAGGAGATTTTTCTAAAAATCCCATTCAGAGAAATACACCAAAAGTATTATTCTCAATCATTGATCCGGTAGGATTTGCTGAGCCGAAATTAATTGCTTTTAATGAAAAACTTTCTGAAGAGATCGGTTTAGGAAAATTTGAGGATCATAATCTTGACTTTCTTGTGGGGAACAACTTACCTGAAAACATAAAAACTTATTCAACCGCCTATGCAGGTCATCAGTTTGGAAACTGGGCCGGACAACTCGGCGACGGAAGAGCCATTCTTGCCGGGGAAATCGAAAATGAAGCAGGAGAAAAAACCGAAATCCAATGGAAAGGTGCGGGAGCAACTCCTTATTCAAGACACGCGGATGGAAGAGCAGTCTTAAGATCATCTGTGAGAGAGTACCTGATGAGTGAAGCAATGTATCATTTGGGAATACCCACAACTCGGGCATTAAGTCTTTGCTTCACCGGAGAAAACGTAGTTAGAGATATGATGTACAGTGGAAATCCGCAGGAAGAGAAAGGTGCAGTTGTCGTAAGAACGGCTGCAAGTTTCTTACGTTTCGGACATTTTGAATTGATGTCTGCTCAAAAGGAAATTGATACATTACAGAAACTCACCGATTTTACGATTAAAAATTATTTCCCGGAAATTACTTCTGAAGGTGAACAAAAATATAAAGACTTTTTCCGGTCGGTTTGCACAAAAACGGCAGATTTGATGATTGAATGGTTTAGAGTTGGTTTTGTACATGGAGTGATGAATACGGATAATATGTCAATTCTTGGATTAACAATCGATTATGGTCCTTTTTCTATGATGGACGAATATGATCTGAATTTTACTCCAAACACTACAGATCTTCCTGGTAGAAGATATGCATTCGGTAAGCAAGGTCAGATCTCTCAATGGAATCTTTGGCAACTCGCCAATTCACTTTTTCCATTAATAAAAGATGAAAAATTTCTTGAAGAAACCTTAAATTCTTACGGAACTTATTTTTGGGAAGCGCATGATCAAATGCTTTGTAAAAAATTTGGGTTTGATCAGCTCTTGGAATCTGATGAAGAATTTTTCAGTAATTGGCAGGGTTTGATGCAGGAACTTCAATTAGATTATACTTTATTTTTTAATCTATTGGAAAGATTAGATGAGGTTTCGGATTTAAAAGCTGATATTCAAAAAATATCTTACATTATTTTAGATGAGTTTAAAGTAAAAAAGCTGGAGAATTTTATCCAATTATACAAAAAGCGATTGGATAACAACACCATTTCAAAAACGGAATCTTTAGATTTAATGAAAAGAAACAACCCGAAATTTCTTTTGAGAAACTATCTTTTATTCGAGTGCATCGAAGAAATCAACGAAGGAAAAATTGAAATGCTTAATAAATTGACTAAGGCTTTAGAAAATCCTTATGAAGAAATTTTTCCAGAATTTTCGGTAAAGAGACCTTCAAACTATGATGATATCAGCGGATGTTCAATGCTTTCTTGTAGCTCATAAAATAATATGAATAAAATTATCATAATATTATTATTTTAAGTAATTTTATCAAAAAAAATATTATGAAAAAAGTTTTACTTTCTTTAGGCATTTTATCTTGTTTTTCTATAAATGCACAGACATTACTATCAGAAACCTTCGAAGGAGTTACATTTCCACCAACGGGATGGAGCAGATCTAACACGAATCCCGCACGAGCTTGGGATTTTACACCAATAGCACTTGGTACTGCAGCACCTGATTTTTTGATCACTGGGACTAAATCTGCTGGAATTAATTTTATTGCAGGTGCAAATACTGCTAATTTAGTGAGCCCTTCCTTTAGTTTAGTTGGAGCAACATCTCCTACTTTAAAATTTAAAGTAGTGGTTGGCTATTCATATATGATACTTCTTAACGCTGGAGATTTACTCGCACAAATTTCAACTGATGGCGGATTAACTTGGAGCAATTTATGGAATGAAGATACTGAAACTGGCTTTATAAGTGATGGTGATGGTAACAACAATACAGACCTTTATAATCTTAATATAGTTTCTAAAACAATAAGTTTATCATCTTATATTGGACAGTCAAATGTTAGAATAAGATTTCAATATGCAGGAGATGACGCCGATGGTGTTTCAATTGATGATGTACAGGTTGTAGCTGGAACCCTTGCAACTGACGAAGTTTCAAAATCGCAAACTACAATTTTCCCTAACCCTACAAAAGGAGAAATCAACATCAAGACTGATAAGAAAATAAAATCTTCAACAGTATTTGACCTTTCAGGTAAAGTATTATTGCAGGCAACTTCAGAAAAAGTTAATATTAGTTCTTTCACTAAAGGAACCTACTTATTAAAAGTTGAGTTCGCTGATGGAAGCACAAAAACTGAAAAAATTATGAAAGACTAATTTATTCTCAGATATAAAGTATAACTCACCCTCATCGGTGAGTTTTTTTATTTTATTTTTGCACA
The DNA here is from genome assembly GCF_979258685.1 of Chryseobacterium sp. AC405b. Classification (NCBI taxonomy): domain Bacteria; kingdom Pseudomonadati; phylum Bacteroidota; class Flavobacteriia; order Flavobacteriales; family Weeksellaceae; genus Chryseobacterium; species Chryseobacterium sp. AC405b. The sequence continues at coordinate 1,138,616 of NZ_OZ409877.1, read as the reverse complement.
AAATTAATCCTGTGTCTGTACAATCAAAATTTATAAACTTCCTTAAAATTGTTTTTCCATCAACCTTTATTGAGTTGGGTCTTTTCGTTTTCTTTTTATTAGCGTACGGAGTTTTGGGATCATATATTGCAGTCAATTACAGAATAATTTTTGACAGCAGAATTCCTTGGGATGCTTACTTTAGTTTTGATAATAAAGCCATCATTATGACTGGCGGAAGTTTTGAAAGACATCCTTTATCTTATTATTTTTTCAATTGGATGCGAGATTCTGTCTTGTTTTTCACCAATGGAAAAATGGATGTGAATTTCAGACTGATTTTAGCATGGCTAAGTAATTTTGTTATAAGTTTAAGCTTAGTTCAGGTCTACAAGTATTTAAACAACATCATCAGACTTCCTTTGTTTTTAAGTTTACTGATTGTCTTCTTTTTCAGTTTGTTTTCAACAAACATTCTCCTTTCATTCACACCGGAAACATACACATACACGCTATTTCTACTGGTTTTATACAATTATTACACTGCCATTAAATTTAAAAAAGACGGGAGAATTGCAGGTTCAGCACTCATTCTTGCGGGAGTAACAATCGGTGGATTGACTGTGACAAATATTGTGAAAATCTTCATCCCCGTTATTTTCGAAAAAGGGTTATTCAAAAGCTGGAAAAAATTTGGGAATGCCTCATTCAGAGTACTCCTTTCTTGCCTTGTATTTATACTTTTATACCTGAATCGGATCGATTTTAAATATCAAAATATTCTTGCAAAATCTGGTGAGCAATATGAGAAATTCTCCAATGTGAAGTCAACACCGATTTGGGATATGATTTATTCCTATTTTTTTGGAGGAAATATCCTTTTTCCAAGCTTTTTTATCCGTGAAAAGCATAATATGAAAGGTTTTTATTTCAAAGCTATTTTCATGGAGGTATACTCTACTGCTTTTGCATATCTATTTATCGGTCTGATATTGGGATTTTTATTGTGGAGTTATTTTAAGAATTTCAGGAATAAATTGGTGCAGATTCTCATGCTTTCGTTTTTGGTAGATATTGTCATTCACTGTATCTTCAGATTTGGACTTCATACTTCCTACATCTACGGCGGACACTTTGTTTTTGTTTATCCTATATTGTTTGGATGGCTGTTTTTTGCGTATAAAAATTCACCAAAAATACTCTCTTTTCTTACGACAGCAACAAGTATTTTTACCTTTTATCTATTGCTAAACAATTACCACAGAATGATTGATTTTTTTGATTTTCTAAACACATATTATCAATAAAAAAGCGCAGAAAAGACATCTTCTCTACGCTATTATTTATATTTTCTAATCTTTATTTTGCTTCAGCACAGAAAATTCTGTATTGCACGGCCATAGCAGATTTGAAATATTCTTTTACTCTTGAAAGATCTGCAGCGGCACTTTGTTTGGTAAAATAGCTTCCTGCCAAAATCTTGTAGTTGGGTCTTAGGGAAGCATCGGTTTCTACTTTCAGATTTGGAAATCTTTTTCTGAAGTATGCTTTCACTTCATTCGCCTCTTCATTGCTCTTTACTGTTGTTATCTGAATTTTAAATCCTAAGATTCTCGGATTTTTTCTGCAAACTTCAGCATTGGTTAGCTCCCTGTTGGGAACAAAAATCTTCGCAGGTCTTGTTGGGGTTTCATAATCTGTGGTAGAATTATTCACAGCAACTCTTGCGCATTTTTCTTCCAGACCGCTCATCACGTCATTTACACGTGAATCCATAGTCATTACCAGCTCAGTTCCAGATAATGTATCTCTCTTTACAACCTGTTGGGCATCAACGCTATAAAAACCAAAGAAAGAAAGCATTGAAAATATTTTGATGAAATTTCTCATTTAAACTTGTTTCTGCAAATTTAGAATAATTTAAAAATACAGCAACCATAGTTATTTAGAATAGTTACAAATTATACGTTGATGACATTTTCCCCTCTGTATATACCGTTAAATTCCTGTTAAAAATATTATTTTTGCGGAATTGATTACTAATTCAATATTTACTAACATAAGATAATTTAAATGATTAGTTGGAGAAAGCATTATAAAAAAGGGCTGATTGCGATAGGTTTATTGCTATCAACAAGTGCTTCAATTTACGGGCAAGACGGCGATCCTAAAAATGGTGAAAAACTTTTTAAGGCAAACTGTACAGCATGTCACGCGTTGGATAAACAAGTTATCGGTCCTGCACTGAAAGGTGTAGTAGATAGACTTAAAACCGAACAAGGACTTGATACAGATTGGCTTCATAAGTGGATTAAAGACAACAAAGCACTTAGAGCTTCTGGCGACAAGTATGCAAATGAGGTCTTTGAAAAATTTAATAAAACTGAAATGTTGGCGTTTCCTAATCTTACAGACAAGGATATTGACGATATTTTAGCGTACACCACAAATCCTCCTGTTGAAGAGCCTAAAGTAGATACAACAGTACCTACTCCAGGAACTGCTAATGCAGCACCTACAAATAATACGACTTCAAGCATTGTAATTATTTCACTTCTGGCAATTGCCGGTTTACTGGTTTGGATCTTAGTCAAACTAAGACAATTGGTAAAATTAGGTCAGTCTGATGATTTGGCTGGGCTTAATGAAACAAGAGTAAAATCTTTCAGTGAAATCTATGAAAAATACCACTACATCGGTAAGGGTCTTTTGGCTGTTTTAGCCCTTTTAGCAACTTACGGTGTGTGGAACTGGATCATGTGGATCGGTGTTTATAAAGGGTACAAGCCTGAACAACCTATCTACTTCTCTCACAAAATTCACGCTGGCGAAAATAAAATCGACTGTCAGTTATGTCACTCAAGTGCAAAATACGGTAAGGTTTCTGAAATCCCTTCTATGAACGTTTGTATGAACTGTCACAGAACAATCTCTGAGTACAACGGTAAATACCTTGAGCCAGGAAAAGACAAAGCATTCTATGACGGAGAAATCCAGAAGATTTATGCTGCAACGGGATGGGATCCTGCTAAACAGCAATACACAGGTAAGACAACTCCTGTAGAATGGACAAGAATTCACAATATGCCGGATTTTGTTTACTTCAACCACTCTCAACACGTAGTAGCAGGTGAACAAGCGATTATCAATTCATTCAACAAGAAAAATCCTGACAACAAGATTGATGTTGTGTGTAAAGCATGTCACGGAAAAATTGACACAATGAATGTGGTACAAATGGCAAACGACTTCACTATGGGATGGTGTATCGAATGTCACAGAACTACTGAAGTTGATATGAACAACGGTTATAATAAAGAATACTTCAAAAATCTACACGAAAAGCTTAAAAAGCAATACCCTCAAGATGGCGGTAAAATTACTGTAGATGCGATTGGAGGTCTTGAGTGTGGTAAATGTCATTATTAATAACTAAAAAATCAGAAGTATAAATGGCTTCAAACAAAATACAATTTAGAAGTATTCACGAACTTAAAGACCCTGCCCTAAACGGTAAGCTGGCTCTTAAAGAGTTCCAAGAAGAAATTCCGGTAGAAGATTTCTTAGGAGATGCTGAGAAAAGTGATGCTAGTACAACAAGAAGAGATTTCTTGAAGTTATTAGGTTTCTCAACCGCAGCAGTTACTTTAGCAGCTTGTGAGGCTCCGGTAATCAAAACAATTCCTTATGTGGTAAAGCCGCATGATATTATTCCGGGAGTTCCTAACTATTACGCTTCAACATATTTTGACGGTTTCGACTTTGCAAGTGTTTTAGTAAAAACCAGAGAAGGAAGACCAATCAAAATAGAGCCGAACCCTGCAGCTGGCGACTTAGGTAAAACCAATGCAAGAGCTCAGGCAAGTGTACTTTCTCTTTATGATAACGATAAAGTAAAGCAACCAAAACTTGACGGTAAAGACGAAACTTTCGATAAAGTAGATGATTTTGTAATCAAAGGATTAAATGAAGCAGCAGCTTCAGGTAAAAGAATTGTTTTATTATCTCACTCTTTTGCTTCGCCTACGTTCAAAAAATTATTTACTGAATTTAAAGCTAAATATCCTACCGCTGAACTGGTAACTTACGATGCAATTCCTTACGCTGCTTCTTTGGATGCTGCACAGGAAGTATTCGGACAGAGAGCTTTACCTGTTTATGACCTTAAAGGTTCTGAGTTGGTAGTTTCTTTCCAGGCAGATTTCTTAGGAGAATACAATGCTGCAAGTTTAGAATCTTCTTACGCCGCTGCAAGAAAACCGGGAGCAAGCATGTTGAGACACATTCAGGTGGAATCAAACATGTCATTAACTGGTGCTAATGCAGATTCAAGATACAGATTAAAGCCAAGTGCTGTAAACAAAACTTTAGTTGAAGTTTACAACGCAATTGTTGGAGGTGGCTCTTCAGATAAATTAGCAAACGAAATTGCTAAAGAAGTAACTGCAAAAGGCAGCAAAGCTGTTGTTTTCGCTGATGGTTCTAAAGGTGCTCAGGTTTTAGCTCACTTAATCAACCAAAAATTAGGTTCAGTAGCTTTCACTGGTAAAGCAAACTTCCTTAAAGAATTTGACAAAGCAAGATTTGAAGAATTTTTAGGTTGGGTAAATGGCGGACAGGTTGGTGTATTAATTACAAACAACGTAGACCCTATTTATTCTCACCATAAAGGTCAGGACTTCAAAAAATCTTTAGCTAAAGTTCCTTATGTAATTGCTGTAGCAGACAAGAAAAACGAAATGTATAAAGCAGCGAAAGCTGTGATTCCTGTAGCCAACTGGCTAGAATCTTGGGGTGATATGGAACCTCAGTCAGGCGTTTATTCATTAATGCAACCTACGATCCAGAAAATCTACAAATCTAGACAGATCGAAGAATCTCTATTGGTTTGGAAAAATGGAAAGAACAATGCAGCAAACAACTATTACGATTATTTAAAAGTGAGTTCAGCTTCTGTATTAGGAGCAACTTCGTTCAACAAAGCTTTGTATAATGGTATTGTAGCTTCTAACAATGCAACTACTTTATCTTACGCTGGCGGAAACGCTGCGCAGGCTGTTGCTGAATTAGGAAACTTTAAAGCTTCAGATTTAGAATTAGTTTTATATACAAAGACTTCTATTGGAGACGGAACTCAGGCAAACAACCCATGGTTACAGGAATTACCGGATCCGTTGACAAGAATGTCTTGGGATAATTATTTGACAATTTCTCCCAAAGATGCTCAAAGATTAGAAATAGAAAATGACCTGAATGCAAGAATGCAGTTAGACGGTTCTCTAGTAAATCTTACAGTAAACGGAGTAACAATAAAAGATGTTCCTGTATTTATTCAGCCAGGTCAGGCAGACGGATCAGTAGGTCTTGCGCTTGGTTATGGTAAAAAAGATTCAGGAGCAACTGCAGATACTGGGGTAAATGCTTATCCTTTATTTGATGGTTCAAACCTTGCCATTTCTAATATTAAGATAGAAAAAACAGGAGAAAACCACGAATTTGCAGGTATTCAGCTTCAAAATACACTGATGGGTCGTTATGACATTGCTAAAGAAGTTCCTTTAAAGGAATACTTAAATGTAGCATTTGATGACGAACACCATGGATGGAATAAGCCATTGGAATATCACACCATCAGCGGTGCGTTACCAGCAGGTAAAATTGACCTTTGGGATGCATTTGATGATACAGACGGTTCATCACTTTAACTTATCGGTTGACTTGAACTCTTGTACTGGTTGTGGAGCATGTATTATTGCTTGTCAGGCAGAAAACAACGTTCCTGTTGTTGGTAAAGAAGAGATCAGAATGTCTAGAGATATGTATTGGTTGAGAATTGACCGTTACTATTCTGCTAAAGAAAAAATTGAGACTAAAGAAGGTGTAGAAAGAGGATTGAATGTTCCTCAATTGTATGACATCTTGATTGAACCAAATGAAAGTCCTGATGTAATTTTCCAGCCGGTAATGTGTCAGCATTGTAACCACGCTCCTTGTGAAACTGTATGCCCAGTAGCGGCTACTTCACACGGTAAGCAGGGTCAAAACCACATGGCTTACAACAGATGTATCGGAACCAGATATTGTGCAAACAACTGTCCGTACAAAGTGAGACGTTTCAACTGGTTTACTTATAACCTGAATGATAAATTTGATTTCAATCAAAATAACGATTTAGGAAGAATGGTACTTAACCCGGATGTTGTTGTAAGAACAAGAGGGGTTATGGAGAAATGTTCATTATGTATCCAAAAGACTCAAGCTACGATCTTAGAGGCTAAGAAAGAAAACAGAAAAGTAACAGATAATGAATTTAAGGGTTCCGTTGCTTGTGCCGCAGCTTGTCCTACAGGATCACTGACTTTCGGAGACATGAATGACAAAGAATCTGAAGTGAGAGAATTATATTCTAGCAACAGAAGATACTATTTACTTGAAGAGATCGGAACAAAACCAAACGTGTTCTATCACACTAAAGTAAGAAACAGAGCAGAAAATTAAAGTTTAAATAATAAATAGGTAAAAAATGTCAGGACATTACGAAGCTCCGATAAGGGAACCTCTGATTATTGGTCACAAAACTTATCACGATATCACGGAAGATATTGCACGACCTATAGAAGAAAGAGCAGGAAAATTATGGTGGGTATCACTATATGCAGCCTTAGTTCTTTTCATCTACGGATTTGGCTGTATCGCCTACACTATCGGGACAGGTATTGGAGCATGGGGGCTTAATAGAACTATTAACTGGGGTTGGGATATTACCAACTTCGTATGGTGGGTAGGTATTGGTCACGCCGGAACCTTAATCTCAGCAGTATTATTATTATTTAGACAGCGTTGGAGAATGTCTGTAAACCGTTCGGCGGAAGCAATGACGATTTTTGCAGTTGTACAGGCAGCAATCTTCCCGGTTATCCACATGGGTAGAGTTTGGGTAGGATATTGGGTATTTCCTCTTCCTAACCAGTTTGGTTCTCTTTGGGGGAACTTCAACTCTCCTCTACTTTGGGACGTATTTGCAATCTCAACATATTTCTCAGTGTCAACAGTATTCTGGTTTATGGGATTGATTCCTGACTTTGCAATGATCAGAGACAGAGCAAAAACTCCTTGGACAAAGAAAATTTATACCTTCCTTGCCTTCGGGTGGGGTGGAAAAGCAAAACACTGGCAGAGATTTGAAGAATTGTCTTTGGTACTGGCAGGTTTGGCAACTCCACTAGTATTCTCGGTACACACTACGGTATCTTTTGACTTTGCTACTTCAGTGATCAAAGGATGGCACTCTACGATCTATCCTCCTTACTTCGTTGCAGGAGCAATCTTCTCAGGATTTGCAATGGTACAAACGCTATTGTTAATCGCCAGAAAAGTTTGTCACCTGGAAGATTATATTACAATGTATCATATTGAAATTATGAACATCGTAATCATCTTAACCGGTGGTATGGTAACTGTAGCTTACGGAACCGAATATTTTATCGGATGGTATTCTGGATCAAGATTTGAAGATTTTACTTATCTTTCTCCGGGTGCTGCAACAGGACCTTACTGGTGGGCTTTCTGGGCATTGATTACTTGTAACTTGATTATCCCTGCATTATTCTGGTTTAAGAGAATAAGAACAAATATTATCGCAACATTTATCATTGCATTAATCATCAACATTGGTATGTGGTTTGAGCGTTTCGACATCATCGTTATCAACCTTTCAAGAGATTACTTGCCAGGATCTTGGACGATGTTTAAACCAACCATTATCGACGTAGGTGTATATTTAGGAACGATCGGGTTTTTCTCTGTATTATTCTTACTATACGCAAGAACGTTCCCTGTAATTGCACAGGCCGAATTAAAATCGATTTTGAAAATCTCAGGTGAAACTTATAAAGCAAAAGAAGGAGATGAGCACCACTAAAATTGTATACGGACTTTATGCAGATGACGACGATCTTATGAACGGAGTTAGAGCATTCAACGATAAAGGAATCGCAATAAACGAAGTTTATACTCCATTCCCGGTTCACGGGCTAGATAAAGCTTTAGGTTTAAAGAAAACAAGAATTTCTGATGCTGCATTTATCTACGCTTTATATGGTGTGAGTATTGGCGCTACAGTTACTTGGTACGTTATGAATCATGACTGGCCTCAGAATATTGGTGGTAAACCAGCTTTTGATTGGGCTCACAACATGCCGGCATTTGTAGTTCCAATGTTTGAACTAATGGTATTCTGTGCTGCGCACATGATGTCTTTAACTTTCTTGGTTAGAAATAAAATGTATCCAGGTGCACCTGCTCAGAACCCAGACCCTAGAACCACAGACGATAAATTCATGATGGAATTTATTACTGAAGATGTAGAATCTATTAAGCAGCTGCTTGTTGATACGGGAGTTGAAGAAATAACTGTAAAAGATGCTTAAAATGAAAAGAAATATTTTAAAAATAACAGCAGTTTTAGGTTTAGCTTCAGTTTTACTTAATTCTTGCGGACCAAAAGATAATACCCCATTGGTATATTTTCCGGATATGTACTTTCCGGTAGCTTACGACCCTTTAATGAAAGCTGAGATTGCATATTCAGATCATGAAAATGAGATTCCTGCATTTGTAAAAAATAACGGTGCTACAGGTCTTGGCCCAGTGGAAGGCTCTGTTGCTCAGAATAAAGACGGTGTTTTTGCAGAAAATAAGCTTCCAAAAAACCCGGATGAATATAATGCAGGTTATGATGCTTCAAAATCATTATCTTCTTCTCCTCTGAACCCAGCTAATGCTGCCAAAGATATTGAAAGAGGTAAAATATTATTTGATCATACTTGTTCAGCTTGCCACGGAACTGGTGGTGACGGACAAGGACCAATCGTGCAAAGCGGAGCATACTCTGGTGTACCCAATTATGCAGACAGAGAAATCACTGTAGGTTCTGTACATTATGTAATAACAAACGGTAGAAATGCAATGGGTTCTTATGCAGGACAATTAAACGCTGGTGACAGATGGAGAGTTGCAATGTACGTGATGAATGCTTTTAAAAAAGGCGCAGTTCCGGCAGCAACTACAGCAGCAAAAACAGATTCTACCGCAACTAAAAAATAAGAAAAGAAATGTATAGTTTTTCACCAAAATTAAAATCAACTTCTATAATACTTCTTGTTGTAGGTTTAGTTCTATTTGGAATTGGTTATTTTATGAATCATGGAATAACTGCAGAAAAAGTTGAACACATGATGGAGGCAGTTCATTCTGCTGGTCACGATGCACCTACACATTCTAGTGAGATGATAGGCAGCTCAGGATCATGCTTCTCATCTTGAGCATGCAACAATGCAGATTCACAATCAGCCTTTGGCAGCAATACATTTCGTAGCAGTATTTTTCTTCGGAGTAAGTTGTGCAGTATTATTTTTCTACTGTATTCAGCATGCAGCCCATGCAGGATGGCCAATTATTATTACAAGAGTAATGGAAGCTATTGCTTCTTACATCCCTTATGGTGGTGCTATTTTAGTAATTCTAATGCTACTGAATATCTTCCACCAAGGTCACTTATTCCACTGGATGGATCCGGATTTAACAGATCCAAATTCTGCACATTTCGATGTCATCTTGTTTGAAAAGAAAAGATTTTTAAATATTCCTTTCTATGCAATCAGAACATTGATCTATGTAATCGGAGCATCATTCTTCGCATGGAAACTGAAAGCACAATCTAAAAAAGTAGATGATACGAAATCTCTGGTTGAGTATCAGTTCCTTTACAGATGGGCAGTAGGATATATCGCATTCTTCGGGTTTGCTTCTGCAGCTTGGGCTTGGGACTGGTTGATGTCTATTGACCCTCACTGGTATTCTACAATGTATATCTGGTATTCTATGGTTAGCTGTCTTTCCAGTGGTATTGCAGTAATTATTTTACTTAGTGTTTATCTTAAGAAAAACGGATTCTTGCCACAGTTCAATGACAATCACTTGCACGATTTAGGAGTTTTCCTTTTTGCTACAAGTATGCTTTGGACGTATACATGGTTCGCACAGTTTATGTTATATTGGTATGCAAACGTACCGGAAGAGGTTAATTATTTCTTCGGAAGATTCCAGCACTACGGTGTAACATTCTTACCGATGTTGATTATCAACTTCTTATTACCACTATTGGTATTGGTAAGTTCAAGCATTAAGAGAAACTATAAAGTGGTTACTATTATGGCGGTTGTTGTAATCTTAGGTCACCTTTTAGATTATTTCAATATGGTAATGCCGGGAACGGTTGGTCCTTACTGGAATACTCCTGAAGTTCTTCTGTTAGTATTGGGTGCTATTTTATTTGTTGTAGGATTATTTATCTTCACAGTAATGTCTGCATTGGCTAAATTGAAATTAATTCCGACAGGTAACCCTTACCTTCACGAATCTGAAATTTATGAGTATCCTTTCTAAGCACTTATAAACAAAATAAAAACTTAAAAGACTGATTGTAATGAGCAGTCTTTTTTTTGTGCAAAATATTACTATTGTAACAAATTGATCAAAAAATATACCTATTAAAAAATACAAATATGTTCCTATTACAGTTAAAAAAAGATTTCGTTAATTTTATTTCTTTTGTTAAAAAACCAAATGATTTTCAGCTAAAGATTCCGACAAAGAGAAAGTTCTCAATGATCTTTAGTTTTTTAATCATTGAGCTAATATTTAGCTTTCTTGTTATTTATCCAATACTTATTCTTATTAACAAAATTATTCCTTTTAAAAATATAGATCTTAATATCCCAGATAATCTAGATAATCTATTATTTACGTTTCTATTTTTTGTTATCGTTGTTCCGCTCATTGAAGAGCTGGTTTTGAGATATCCATTAAGATATAATAATCTTTTTTCAAAATTAGTTACACCTGAAAAATGGAATAGAATTTTCCCGTTTCTTGTGTACTTTCTTTCTTCAATATTTGGATTTCTACATTTGACTAATTATACAAATGATTCCTGGAAATTCTACGCTTTATCTCCATTAATCATTTTCTCACAATTAAGTGGAGGCTTTATTCTTAGTTATATCAGAGTTAGATTAAACATTTTTTACAGTATACTCCACCACTGGATTTGGAATGCTTTGTTTGGTATTGTGGTACCTTTTGTAACTTTAACTTTTAATGATCATTATTCACATTCAGGGAAAAATTATGACATTAAAATTCAAGAGCAACAATTTTTTTATAAAAACAAACCGAAAACCTTAAAATTAACTAAAACAGCTGATAAAATTTATATATTAGAAGCACAACAATATCTGCTTCAAAAGATATCAGATACAATCTATGGAAAAGGAAAGTATATAACTGAAGAAGCTAGGATAAATATAAACTTTAAATCAGAAGCAGGTGTTTCAAAAGAAGAATTCAGAAAGATCTTACAAGAACAATATACAATAGACACAGCTGCAGAATAAAAAAATCATTTAAACAAGAATAAAAATAAAATTACTATGAAAAAAAAACATTTAACATTATTTTTTGTGCTGATCCTTAGCTTTATTAATGCACAAACTACAACCTTTCTTTCTGAAAAAACAAACCAGCCGCTTCCAAAGGTTTCAGTCTTTGGAAATGACGGAAGCATCGTTGCCTATTCTGACATTGACGGAAAAATAGAAAGAAAGATTTTAACATCTTCTCAGGAAAAATTCCAACTGGTCTATGAGAATATATCGCTAGGAACATTTTCTTTTTCTGAACTGGATAAAGATGTGGTAAAGCTAAATGACCGGGTGAAAGATATTGAAACTGTTGTCATAAAAAACACAAAACCTGCAAAATATATTTTGATAAAAGGAAATTTCAATGCCTATGTAACATTAAACAGTAAGCTGAATTGTTATGTTGACGGAATTGTTACCTACGTTTTTGATAACAAAACAAAAAAAGTAAAAAGTACAAACATCGAACAATATCGTATTTTCAGATTAGAGAATGCTAAAAACGAGAAAAAAGAAATGGGATCTTGGGATTATAATTCTTTCCTGGAGCTTCCAAAATTGAAAAGTGTAGGTAATGTAGAAGAATACAAACAGAAAAACACAAAAGTAAAAGAACTTAAAGGAACAAATAAAGACGAAATAGAAATTACAGGTGAAGCACTTCAGGAGAAAGAACTGGCTCTTTTCGGGTATCGTTTCTTTGACATTAGAGGAATTATTAATGTTTCTTACGAAAAAGATTCAAAAAAAACATTGCGCGATCTTTTAGAATCTAATGAAATTAGTTTCATCAAAGTAAAGCATAAAACTGAGCAACAATATAACCAAATCATAGTGTATAAAAATTTCGCACCTATTGAGCTGGAATTCAGTGACAATAAGGATTTAGAAAAAGTAAAATACGATAAAGATATCAGTCAATACACAACCAGCTACTGGCAAGATTCTTCCTTCCCAAATATGCAGACTATTTTCAGTTCGTTCTTCAAAGAAGATTTAAAGGAAAAAGAAAACAAAAAATAAAGAAACTTTATTCACAAAGGTTTTCTAAATTTGCATCAAACCATAAACAAAATGAAAAAGCTAAGTTTTCTACTTATTTTTAGTTTACTTCTTTTTACAGCTTGTAAGAAAGATCATGCCGATGCTACCACGACTCAGACTTTACAGTCGAGCATCAATGACATGGCATCAAGTCTTACGACTATCAAACAGATCAAATTTAACGAAGCCTTATATATTCTAAAAACTTTTGGTGTTGAGGCAGATGGCGATGTGAATGAGCTGAAAGCTTTGGGTCAACTTATTGATGGAAAAAAAGTTCCTGAAATTTTGTCAATGGCAGATCAGGTGGCTCAGAAAAATGGTATTGAATGGGCAAGTACAGCTCCACCATCATTAGGAGAAATGAATATTTTCGGTGACGAAACAGCAAAAGAAAGCGACCCGAACGATGTAAGAGCAAATTCGTTAAATATTGTAACCCAATTATCCGGCGATGCAGGTTATGGGGCAACATCAATGCAAATTATCCCAAGATTGGTAGACAACGCAGGAAAACCTATTGCTTTTACAGGCGCAGCTTTAGAAACTACTTTAGAAGTTTTCAGTAACGGAACTAAGCTTTCGACAGCGAAAAATTTAATGCTGGATAATAATTTTAAAGGATTTAACCTTAAATTTTCATCTTTACTCGCATCTAAAATTGTTGATAATAAAATTGACATCACAGTTTCTGTAAAGACAACTTCAAAAACTTTCAAAATGTCTAAAATAGGATTGGATGTAAATCCAAATGCTTTGAAAGTTCCTGAAATTCCGAAAACAGATTCTACGATGATTGTAGAAGATCCGAATGCAGTGATTGATCCTGCTAATCCCACAGGAACTACTACAGGTACGGTAACAGATCCAAATGCAACTCCTACTCAGCCAAAACCGCCGGTAACTGATCCTAAAGGTACAGTAAGCAAATTTTTAAATAATGTAAGTTCACAAAATTTAAAAGCAGCTTTTGACGCATCAAGCAATCCAAGTTGGGGAAGCTATGAATCATTTTCTAATCCCACATCTGGTTTTGGTGCTGTGAAAAACGTAAGTGTGAAAAACATTACAACCAACGCTTCAAATCCTAATGTCTCCAGTGTGAATGCAACATATGACGTGACTGATAAAAATGGAAGAACAACTTCTTTAAAAGCAACTTTCGGACTTAAAAACGTAAATGGAGAATGGAAAATTTCAAGTTATAAGATCAACCCGTAATAATAAGCGAATAATATAACGCTGAAATTTTATGAAAATATAAAGAATTTACAATTCAGATAATAATACCTGCAAAGTATTTTGTAAATCACTCAGAAACAATTAAATTTGCAGTTCAATTTTTTAAGAATTTATGGCAAAATTGGGAAAAAATGCTCCAAATGAGCAAGAAGGTAAAGAAACAGTAGAATTTTTTAAAGATCTTGACAGAGAGGCTTTAAATACAGAAAGATTCTTAGAAAGATATCAGAAACCATTAAGCATCGCTTTCGGAGTTTTAGTTTTGGGAGTTTTAGGATTTTTCGGATACCAACAGTTTGTGGTAGCTCCAAAAAATGCTGAAGCGGTAAAAACTTATTTAGCAGCTCAGAAAAACCTTACAGAAGGTAAAGATAAAGAAGCTTTGGGTGGAAAATCTGCAGCAAATCCTGGTTATTTGGGAACGTACAACGAATATTCTTCAACTAAAATCGGTAAACTTTCTGCTTATAATGCAGGTTTATTGAAATTCAAAGAAGGTAAATTCCAGGAAGCCTATGATCTTTTGGATAAATTTTCATCTGATAACAAAACATTGATGGCTATGAAGTATGGCGCAATGGCTGATGCACAATCTGGACTTAACAAAAACGACGAAGCTTTATCATTGTTAGACAAAGCCACTTCAGTATCTGATGATCCTTACACTTCTTATTATTTCACAAGAAAAGCGGGTATTTTAGCTTTAGGAATGAAAAAAAATGCAGAAGCTAAAAAATATTTCGCAGCAATTGACGAGAAATATCAGGACTATGACAACGGAATGTCTGATTCTTATATAGAAATGGCTAAATACATAAACTAAAAACATGGCAACAGTTAATCTTTCAGATTACAAGCCACTACATATTACCAATGCCGAAGATTTTTCTATCGGCATTGTTTTTTCTGAGTGGAATGACTTTGTAACCTATAACTTACGTGACGCAGCTTTGGAAATTCTTGCAAAAGAAGGGGTAAAGTCTGAAAACATCAAATTATTTTCCGTTCCGGGGGCTTTTGAATTGAATTATGCAAGTATGCAGCTTTGCAAAGAGCGAAAATTTGATGCAGTAATCTCTATCGGATGTGTGATCAGGGGCGAAACTCCACACTTTGATTTTGTATGTGATGCCGTAGCTCAAGGAATTAAAGACTGTAATATTTTAACCGACACTCCTACAATTTTCTGTGTGTTGACAGATGATACAAAAGAACAGTCTATCGCTCGAAGTGGCGGTGATCTTGGGAACAAAGGTGTAGAAGCAGCAGTAACAGCTCTAAGCATGATTAATTTTAAAAGAAATCTTTCCAATAAAAAAGGAAATATTGGTTTTGGAAATTCTCAAGTCTAATGATTTCTATATAAAGAATATTTTTAACTTTACCTGTAAAATTACTTATTATGAAATGGACAGACGACAGAAGTGGTAACGTGGATGACAGAAGAGGATCCGGTGGCGGCGGAGCAATTGTTGGCGGCGGTCTGGGAACGATTATTATTGCTGCAATTGTATTTTTTCTTGGTGGAGATCCTTCAGCGATTCTTTCAGGAGGAGGTTCAGCACCACAGACTGAACAACGAGAATTAAATCAAAACGAACTTCAAATTGGCGAATTCATCAAAATGATTACCGCAGAAAACGAAGAAACCTGGACTAAGATTTTCTCAGAAAACAATATGCAATATCAGCCTGCAAAAGTAGTTTTATTTGAATCTCAAACACAATCCGGTTGCGGAACGGCACAGTCTGCAATGGGACCATTTTACTGTCCGGCAGACCAGGCTGTTTATATGGACATGAGTTTCTTTCAGGAACTTCAGGAAAAATTTGGTGCTAAAGTAACCGAATTTACCATCGCCTATGTAATGGCTCACGAAATGGGACATCACGTACAGAATCTTCTGGGAACTTTAAATAAGACAGACCAATTAAGAAGAAGCGGAAAGTATTCGGAAACAGAGCTTAATCAGGTTTCTGTCGCAACAGAGCTTCAGGCGGATTTCTATGCCGGACTTTGGGCAAGATATTCTAACGAAAGGGAAAAATTCTTAGAGCCTGGAGATTTGGAATCTGCAGTTGAGGCGGCAGAAGCAGTGGGCGACGATAATATTCAGCAAAAAACGCAAGGACATGTAAATCAGGAAAGTTTTACGCACGGTTCATCAGCACAGAGAAAAGAATGGTTTATGAAAGGATATAACTCCGGAGACATCAAGCAGGGAGATACTTTTAATCAACTTTTAAGATAACAAAAAAATACCTGAAGAAATTTCTTCAGGTATTTTTAATTTATTTCAGCTCGATAGGATTGCTGTTTTTTTTCACCTCTTCTTTTACCCTTTCTTCCATTCGCTTTCTCATATCAGCCGGATTCTGGTTTCCACCACCTCGATTTCCCATTCTAGCTCCACCGCCACCTTGATTCATAAACGACATAGGATCTGTTTTGAATTTTTCCTGTTGCTTAAGATAATCCGTTCTTTTCACTTTAATCACATTTCCGAATGTGGTCATTTCAGGAAAACCAGCAATCTTATAATTTTTCATTAAATCAAAAGAATAATCTCCTTGGGTGTCTTCTGCTTTCACAACCAACCCCGGAAGTCCACTGAATTTATAGGGACCATCCTGATAAGGCAAATCTGTTGTGAACCAGGCTGTCCAGGTTCTGCCACCAAACTCAGTTTCAGCTTTTTGAACTTTATATTCACCAATTTTTGTGGTTTCAGATAAGATTTTCCAGTTTAAAGGTCGGTCTTCTTCGTAAGAATAAAGATCTCTTCCCAAACGATCTTTGTAAAAAGTTTTTTGATCTTTTTTGTCCTTCTCAATAGAATAATTAATATTGGTTCTCAAACTTTCCATTTGATCTCTGTTGAAACCTCTTGCACCACCACTTTGACGGTTAGCCTGCATTACAGAATCTCTTTTAATTCTGTTTTCGGAATAGAACATTGATTTTTCAGCCGAGATGTCTAGATAAGCATTCTCCGTTTTTACATCCGCTTTATTAGAAGCATCAGATTTCATTGTTACCTGATAAACAAATCTGTTGGTTTGTGCAAAAGTTGTCTGCGCCAATAACACCACAGCTAAAATGCCTAATTTTTTCATTATTTTCCTTGATTTATAGTTTTGATTTTAAATAATCATCAAAGTTAAGCCATCGATGATAAAAATTGATAAAATAAAAATTACGATTTTTTATTACTGATTAAAGTTCGTATTTTTGCACTATTAAATCATTCTAAATAAATACAATGATAAAAGTTTCAGATCATGCTAAGGAAAAAGCTATTCAACTGATGACAGAAGATGGTTTTAATCCGGCAGAAGATTATATAAGAGTGGGAGTAAAGAGTGGTGGTTGTTCTGGTTTGGAATATGTTTTAGGTTTTGACAACAAAAAAACAGATACCGATCAGATTTTTGAAGACAATAATATCAAAATTGTTGTAGAAAAAAAATCAATTCTTTATTTAGCAGGAACTGTCCTGGAATACTCAGGTGGATTGAATGGAAAAGGATTTGTTTTTAACAATCCTAATGCAGCCAGAACGTGTGGTTGTGGTGAGAGTTTTTCTTTGTAATTAGAAATTAGAGTTAGAAATTAGAAACGAGCCTTATTGCGAAATCTAAAATCTAAAGTCTGAAATCTAAAATCTAATAAAATGAGTAAATATACTGAAGACGACCTACGCGTCGATTTAGAAAATAAAAAATACGAATTCGGCTGGGAAACGATACTCGATTACGAAGATTTCCCGATTGGTTTAAACGAAGACATCGTCCGTGCTATTTCTGCCAAGAAAGAAGAACCGGAATGGATGACAGAATGGCGTTTAGAGTCTTTCAGAATTTGGTTGAAAATGACTGAGCCTACTTGGGCAAACATCAAATACACACAACCAGATTTTCAGGCTATAAAGTATTACGCTGCGCCAAAATCAAACCCTACTTTAGAAAGTCTTGACGAAGTGGATCCTGAATTATTGGCAACTTTTGCTAAATTAGGAATCAATATTGAAGAACAAAAAAGACTTTCAAATGTTGCGGTAGACATTGTAATAGATTCTGTCTCTGTAAAAACGACTTTTCAGGATACATTATCTGAAAAAGGAATTATTTTCTGTTCCATCTCTGAAGCGATTAAAAATCATCCGGACTTGGTAAGAAAATATCTTGGTAAAGTAGTTCCCAGAGGTGATAACTTTTACGCAGCATTGAACTCCGCAGTATTTTCTGACGGAAGTTTCTGCTATATTCCAAAAGGAGTAAGATGCCCGATGGAATTATCAACCTATTTCCGGATCAATCAGGCAGGAACCGGTCAGTTTGAGAGAACGCTTGTGATTGCCGATGAGGGAAGTTATGTATCTTATCTTGAAGGCTGTACAGCTCCATCAAGAGACGAAAATCAGCTTCACGCGGCTGTGGTTGAATTGATTGCATTGGATCATGCTGAAATTAAATATTCAACGGTTCAAAACTGGTATCCCGGAAATGAAGAAGGTAAAGGTGGCGTTTTCAATTTTGTAACCAAAAGAGGTTTGTGTGAAACCAAAGCTAAAATCTCATGGACTCAGGTTGAAACGGGTTCTGCAATAACCTGGAAATATCCGTCTTGTATTTTAAAAGGTGACGGCTCTGTAGGTGAGTTCTACTCTATCGCAGTGACCAATAATCATCAGTATGCAGATACGGGCACGAAGATGATTCACATCGGAAAGAATACAAAATCAACAATTATTTCTAAAGGAATCTCGGCAGGAAAATCTCAAAACTCATACAGAGGACTGGTAAAAGTAATGCCTTCTGCAAAAGGAGCAAGAAACTTTTCTCAGTGCGATTCACTGCTAATGGGTAATGAATGTGGTGCACATACTTTTCCTTATATTGAAATTAAAGATCCTACGGCTCAGTTAGAACATGAGGCTACAACTTCAAAAATCGGTGAAGACCAGATTTTCTACTGCAACCAGAGAGGTATTGATACCGAAAGAGCAATTGCTTTAATCGTAAATGGTTTTAGTAAAGAGGTTTTAAATAAACTACCTATGGAATTTGCTATTGAAGCTCAGAAATTACTTGAGATTTCTTTGGAAGGTTCTGTTGGATAAAATTAAGATTTTGTTTAAATTTTAATTTTACAAACTAATATTAGCAATGTCTTTGTCATTCTGGAGGAATCTAAACATAGAATTTCAACGCTGTTGAGATTCCTCCGGAATGACAAAGACTATTTAAAAATCTACAAATTATTAGAATAATTTTTAAATAGATTAATAATAAAATTAAACATAGGAATTGATTAAATTCTTAATATTAATAAATAATAAAAGCATTAAGTATTCCTTAATGATCGATAAATAAAGTTTATGTTAAACATTAAAAACTTACACGCCAGAATTGAAGATGGCGCACAAATATTAAAAGGTATCAATCTTGAAATAAAGCCGGGCGAGGTTCATGCGATCATGGGAACCAAACGGAGCAGGAAAATCTACACTTTCTTCTGTGATTGCAGGAAAAGAAGATTACGAAGTAACAGAAGGTGAAATCCTTTTTCAAGGTGAAAACATTATTGAAGATGCTCCTGAAGAGAGAGCGCACAAAGGTATTTTCCTTTCATTTCAATATCCGGTAGAAATTCCGGGAGTTTCTGTGACTAACTTTATCAAAGCTGCTTTGAATGAAAACAGAAAAGCCAATAATCTTGAAGATATGCCTGCAAAAGAAATGCTGGCAATGATTCGCGAGAAGTCTGAGAAATTGGGAATTAAAAAAGATTTCCTTTCAAGATCATTGAACGAAGGATTTTCAGGAGGTGAAAAGAAAAGAAATGAAATTTTTCAGATGATGATGCTGAATCCTAAGTTGGCTATTCTTGACGAAACCGATTCAGGATTAGACATCGATGCTTTGAGAATCGTTGCAGATGGGGTAAATCAGTTCAAAAACGAAGGAAATGCAGTTCTTCTGATTACACACTACCAAAGATTGCTGAATTATATTGAGCCTGATTATGTACACGTTTTAGCAAACGGAAAAATCATTAAAACAGGTGATAAATCTTTAGCTTTAGAATTAGAAAGCAAAGGGTACGATTGGCTATTGAATTAATTTAAAGATTAAGCATTTAAAAATTAAAACTAAAACGCAATCTTTGTCATTCCGTAGGAATCTAAACCTCCTATCATTGGCAAATAAACGTTCAAATAATGAGTTTAAACGAACAAATTTTAACAAACCATACTGAGTTTCTCAACACGCTTCGCCATCGCTTTTTGGACGAAAATAGAATTGGAGCTTTAGGAAAATTTGCCATCAAAGGTTTTCCTACCAAGAAAGACGAAGAGTACAAATATACCAACCTCAAAGAAATCACAGAAAAAGAGTACAACTTTTTCCCGAAAGAAAGTCACAACATCTCCAAAGAACAGCTGGATCAGCTACATTTGGGAGAAGAAAACTTTGACTGGATTGTTTTTGTAAACGGTCAGCTTCGCAAAGAGCTTTCAAACATTTCTATCGAAAATGCAGAATTTTTGTCTTTCAACTATGCTTTGAATGATGAAAACCACAAAGATGTTTTCGACAAATATTTCAACACCATCGCAGCAAAAGATTTAGCTTTTACAAACTTAAATCAGGCATACTGCAAATACGGGTTCTTCCTTAAGGTTCCGAAAAACGTGATCATCGAGAAACCGATTCATGTTTTTTATCTTTCTCAAAATCAGGAAGAAAACACTTTCTACAACACCAGAAATTTATTGATTGTTGAAGAAGGGGCTAAAGTAGAAATCATTGAAAGTCACCATAATTTTGATAAGAGTTTTGTGTTTACCAATTCGGTAACTGAAATTTTCACGTATCAGAATGCAAAAGCAGACTGGCACAAAATTCAGAATGACAGCGATACTTCTTATCTGGTAGACCATACTTTCGCGAAACAGGAAAGAGACAGCTTAACGACGGTAAATACGTTTACATTCGGAGGAAAAATCATCAGAAACAATCTTGATTTTATTCACAACGGTGAAAATATCAACTCTTTCATGAACGGAATCACCATTATCGGGAAAGATCAGTTGGTAGATCATCATACTGCGGTTCACCACAATACACCAAACTGTCAGAGTTACCAAAATTACAAAGGCATTTATAAAGATAAATCTCACGGAGTTTTCAACGGAAAGGTATTCGTAAATAAGATTGCGCAGAAAACCAATGCTTATCAGCAAAATAACAATGTTTTATTGAGCGAAGGAGCTACGATCGACACAAAGCCTCAGTTGGAAATTTTTGCAGATGATGTGAAGTGTTCTCACGGTTGTACAGTAGGTCAGCTGAACAAGGATGCTTTGTTTTACTTAAGAGCAAGAGGAATTTCTAAAAAAGAAGCACAAGCTTTATTGTTATATGCTTTTGCCAATGACGCAATGCAGAATATTGACATTGAACCATTAAAAGTAAAAATAGAGCAACTTTTAGCAGAAAAACTTGAAGTTACGATGGAGTTTTAATTCAAAATTAATTTCACTGAATATTAAAAAAGCACTTCCAATCGAAGTGCTTTTTTGTTTGAATGAGATTTGCTTTATTTCTTCAGCCAATACTGATGATCTTTCCTGTCAGAATGCTTCACTCCATTATCAATATTATACGCAAACCCGATTCCCAAAGTCTGTTTCAGCTGTGTTTTCTGAATCTGATTATGGTCGTACATGACATCTACCGTAATGATCGAGGAGATAAATTTGTTGATTTTCATATTTAAAAGCATATTGTAAGACAACACCATATGATCTGGATTATCGAGATAATTGGAGAATATAGAGGCAGTATTGGTCATTTCTATATTTTCCATCAGTTTAACTTTATAAATCGCAGAACCTAAGAAACCAATTTGCATTAAGAAAAAATCTCCGTCAGCTTTTAAACCGTAATTTCCTGCAAGCTGCAATTCTTTATCGAGTACGAAAGTAAATCTACCGTTGAGAGGACGTAACGTTACGGTTAAATTGTCATCTGGTCTGTACGTTAAACCCAAACCTGCGTTTACATATCCCGGAGCCATAAAATTTGATATTTTCTTTGCTTCCGGATTATTTCCGTCTTCAAAACCACCAGAGAACTGCGAAAGCAAACTTGCACCTGTAGAAAGATACCAGCTTTTAGAAAACTGTCTTCCATAGTTGCTCGAGATATTCAGAACATCCTGTGTTTTTCTGGTTCCGATGTCTTGGGTAGTATTTTGGCCGTAATTTAAAATAATGATATTTTCCCAAAGGTTGCGCTCCTTCTCATACGTAAGATTATAATTTGCACTTGCAAGCCATCCTACATTATTGGCTCCACCTCCTACCCAATTTGAGAAGGCTACCTGATTAAACAAGAGGCTATTTTTTGCAATTACAGACCAATATTTAGGTTTTTTGATGGTATCAACTGCTGCTGAATCAGAAATTATTACCTGAGCAAAAGAACTACTGCTGAAATACATCAATAACAGTATTAAATAATTTTTCATAAAATTGTATTTTTTCAAGTGCAAAAATAAGTATATAAATTTAAATTCCAACTTATGGGATTTTCTGAGCCAATATTCAATTAAAAAACATAGCGTTTTGTCTCAAATCGTTTTTAAAATCCCAAATCATCGACAAATTTTCCGAAATTTATACTTGGCTTTTGATTTGACAGTTTTCATTCATGTTTAAAAATGTAATTCACAAAAACGCAATCATCAATCCTCTGCTCATGCTTGGAGCCATGTGGTTGGGATATTTTTTACAGATGCTGGGCTTTTTTGGAAGTTGCTTCGGTGCGATCATTCCGTTACTGCCGGAAGGTTTGTTGGGGATAATCACCTCTCCTCTTCTCCACGGAAGTATAGATCATATCTTCGGAAACTCTATTCCCATTGCAGTTTTGATGTTTTTATTGTACCAGTTTTATCCTTTGGTTGCCAATAAAGTTTTGGTTTTGGGCTGGCTGGCTACAGGACTTTTACTTTGGATACTTCCACCCATAGACATTCTGACGGGTGAATATATGTACACCTGTACCATCGGAGCCAGCGGTGTTGTGTATGTTCTCGCATTTTTTCTATTTTTCAGTGGAGTTTTTAAATGGAATATGACGCTTCTAACCATATCACTTCTTGTCGTTTTATATTACGGAAGTTTGATTTGGGGAATGTTTCCTGAAGAACTTTTTTATAATATGCCGGAACCGAGCAAGATTTCATGGCAAGCTCATTTATCAGGAGCTGTTATAGGCAGTATTCTTGCCTTTACATTTAAAAATGTTGGCGATAAAAAGAAAAGATTTATCTGGGAATTTCCTAACTATTACAGTGAGAAAGATGATAAGCTTTGGCAGGAATACAAAGAAAACAATCCTGATGATTTTCTGGAATTACCATACAAAAAAAATGAAGATATTTGGGATCGTTTAGACGAAATACGTAAAAAATAAATCTAAAAATGTTTACATTTGAATAAAATAAAACACAAATGTATTCTGAAGAACATCTTTATTCTATCGCGCTTCGTGAGTGTAATTTTATTGGAGATATTAATTTTTATAAGCTGGTGCGGGCTTTCGGAAGTGCAAAAAATGTCTGGGAAATCTCAAAAAAAGAATTAAACAAAACCGATGGAATAGGCACTAAAACAGTTTCTGATATTGGAAATTCTGAACATCTGAAATTTGCTGAAAAAGAGATTTTGTTTTGCGAAAAAAATTCCATCAAAATCAATCTGCGACAACAGAATGAGCTGCCGTTTTTACTGAAAGAATGTGACGATGCACCTGCAATTCTCTACCAAAAAGGAAACTTTGAAACAAAAGTAAAAGCAATCAGTATAGTCGGAACAAGAAACATGACGGCTTACGGTAAAAAATTTATTGAAGATTTTTTTGAAGAAATAAAACCCCATCCGTTCATTTCGATAAGCGGACTAGCTTTAGGCGTCGATAAAGAAGTTCACGAGCAGTCTCTGAAACATCAGATTCCTACGATTGGTGTTTTAGCTCACGGTTTTCACACCTTTTATCCTTCAAAAAACAGAAAGCTTTCAGAAAAAATCCTTGAAGAAAATGGAGGGTTGCTAACAGAATTTAATTCTTCACGAAAACCCGACAGAGAAAATTTTATTCAGCGAAACAGGATTGTTGCCGGCATTTCTCCTGCTACAATTGTTGTGGAAACAGCATTTGGAGGCGGTTCGATCAGCACCGCAACTTTTGCAAATACCTACAACAGAGACATTTTTGCGTTGCCCGGAAAAATCACAGATAAATACAGCCAGGGCTGCAATCAGCTTATCTTTCAAAATAAAGCAACAGCAATTTCTACGATTAAAGATTTGCTTGATCTTATCGGAATCAATTCATCAAAAACCAAAATAGAAGAACTTTTCCCATACAGTAAAATGACAATTCAATTGTCTGAAAATCAAGAAATAATATATAAAAGCATTGCAGAAAACCCACACGTTTCATTAGATGATTTGGCAGAGAAAATTTCTGTTGCATCACACAAGATACTTCCGGTGATTTTAGAATTGGAGCTTTTGGGGAAAGTAAAATCATTTTCCGGGAGACAATTTCTCGCTATTTGAAAATTAACGATTTCTTAATATTTCATTATTTCACATATAACATTTAATTTTTAACAAATATTAGATCATAATTATCAATTTAACAATATTCTGTTGCATTATTATTGAGTTTTCAGCAAATATCAAATGAGGTATTGTGAATCTTGAAAAAAAAATTAAATTTGTTGACATAATATTCAACCCTACTTAATATGGAACAATATAATATTGACCAGAAGATCCAGGAATTTATTGCTAAAATTGAGGCGAAAAATCCTAACGAACCGGAATTTTTACAGGCAGTAAAAGAAGTTGCCATCACTGTAATTCCGTTTATCTTAACAAGAAAAGAATATACAGGCATGAAGCTTCTTGAGAGAATGGCTGAAGCTGAAAGAATTATTATTTTCAGAGTTCCATGGGTTGATGACAAAGGTGAAATTCAAGTAAACAGAGGTTTCAGAATTCAGATGAACTCTGCAATCGGACCTTATAAAGGAGGAATTCGTTTCCATCCTACGGTCAACCTTTCTGTTCTTAAATTTTTGGCATTCGAGCAGGTTTTCAAAAACTCTCTGACTACACTTCCGATGGGAGGTGGAAAAGGAGGTTCAGACTTTGATCCGCAAGGTAAAACTGACATGGAAGTAATGCGTTTTTGCCAGGCTTTCATGACTGAACTTTGCAAACATATCGGTCCTGAAACTGACGTTCCTGCGGGAGACATCGGTGTTGGAGCCAGAGAAATCGGATATTTATTCGGTCAATACAAAAAAATAAGAAACGAATTTACGGGTGTTCTTACCGGAAAAGGTTTGGCTTACGGTGGTTCATTAATCCGTCCTGAAGCTACAGGATATGGTGTGGTGTACTTCGCTGAGCAGATGCTGAAAACTATCGGACAGACTTTTAAAGATAAAACGGTAACGGTATCAGGTTTCGGAAACGTAGCTTGGGGAGTTATCAAAAAAGTAAACGAACTGGGTGGAAAAGTGGTTACACTTTCTGGTCAGTGACGGGTATGTTTATGATAAAGATGGTATTGACGGTGATAAAATAGATTATTTATTAGAATTAAGATCTTCAGGTAATAACAGAGCTGAAGATTATGCTAAGAAATATCCGTCAGCTATTTTCTATGCCGGCAAACGTCCTTGGGAAGTGAAGTGTGATGTTGCGATACCTTCTGCAACTCAAAACGAATTACACTTAGAAGATGCAAGAATGTTGGTAGAAAACGGTTGCGTTTGTGTAACTGAAGCTGCCAATATGCCTTCTACATTAGATGCCATCAATTATTTCCTTGAAAACAAAGTATTGTTCTCTCCGGGAAAAGCTTCTAACGCAGGTGGTGTAGCCACTTCAGGATTGGAAATGACGCAAAACTCAATCAGATTAAACTGGACTTCTGAAGAAGTTGATGCAAGACTGAAAGAGATCATGATCGGGATCCACAAAGCTTGTAGAGACTATGGTAAAGAGGAAGACGGCTATGTGAACTACGTGAAAGGTGCCAACATCGCCGGATTCGTAAAAGTAGCAGAAGCAATGCTTGCTCAGGGAGTAGTATAAAAATATAAAAGGTCGGGAAGTTTCCCCGGCCTTTTTTCTTACAACCTGTCCCGGGAATATAAATGGGAAAAAAGTAATAGTGAAAGAGGAAAGCGTTGGATTTATTCAGCGCTTTTTTTATTTTTATGAAAACTTTCAATCATGAAAAATACATTCAAAACTATTGATGAATATTATGGTTTTTTTCCTGAAGAAGTTCAGATAAAATTTGAATTGTTAAGAAAAACCATTCATTCTCAAAACTCTGAAATCGAAGAATATATTGGGTATCAAATGCCTGGATTCAAATATCTGAAAAAACCGCTGGTGTATTTTGCAGGTTATAAAAATCACATCGGGTTTTATCCAGGAGCCGAAGTTGTAGAAAAATTTAAGGAAGAATTGAGTAAAAAAAAGTATACAATTTCAAAAGGAACGATACAGTTTCCGATTGAGGGAGAGCTACCTTTATATCTGATTGAAAAGATTATACAGTTCAGAATGATGGAAATTGAGCAGAAAAAATCCTGAAACATTAAAGCTCCAGGATTCCAATTTACTATCTAAAAAACTACTTCTAATATAAATCAACGGGGATTGATTTTATAATGAAACGAAGCGCGATTGATAAAATTATATTGAATTTATCTTTTAACGTAAGTTTAGTATTATTTAAATATATTTAAGAGTATTATTTAATTCTGCTCATCATTTTTTCTACAAACTCAAATGCTGCAGGACAAATCACGGTATTCTGTATCATCAGATGATTGATCTGGTAAATCTTTTTCCTGTCTGTATGCGGATATTCTCTACATGCTTTAGGACGTACTTCATAGATCGAGCAGGTGTTATCGTTATTCAGAAAGAAGCAGGGAAGATTCTGCAAAACCTTATCCTTATCCTCATCTACACGCAGAAATTTACTCTCAAAATCTGCCTGTTTCATCCGCAGATGTTTTGAGATACGCTCTATATCTTTCTCAGTGTAAAGAGGTCCGGTGGTCTTGCAGCAGTTTGCACATTGCAGACAGTCAATTTTTTCGAAAACCTCTTCATGAATTTCTTCAACAACATAGTCAAGATTTTTAGGCGGTTTCTTTTTGAGACCGTCTAAAAATTTTTTATGCTCTTTTTGCTTTTGTAAAGCCTGTTTTTTATAAAAATCTACATTCATTATTTTCTAATCAACTTGTACAGTGGGCAGATTTACTTTTTTAAAATCATTTATTTTATCTAAATCTAAAACCGTTGATTGCTTAGAAATATCAGGATAATACATCGGAATAAACTGTGCACCATATATTATTTCATTAGAAACATAAGACGATCTTTGAACTACGGTGTTAGAAAAAACTTCGTCAAATGCGCGTACATGCACAATGATTTCAATATTTATATTTTTAAAATCCTCTTCTGAAAACCTGTAAAATGGTGAATTTTCATCTATTTTATGCACAATTGTCCAGTTCAGTGCCAATGTATTGATTCTATTGAGATGGGTGTCAAGTGTGTAAAAATTCGTTTTAGAATTTCCGTCTTCTGTAATCTCTATTGCAGTAGAAAGTACAACTTCTGCATCTGTCAACGCATTGTTTTTATAAGGTGCCACTCTGAACATCAATGCTGTAACCTCTTGAAAAGGAGCAATGACAGCCACTTTTGAAAACATAAGATATGCTCTTGGTCTTGAAAATCTACCGTAAAATAAACCTGTTGCTATAGCAAAAGTAAGCAAACCTAGAAATGCCTCGAAAGTAGCCACAAGACTTGCCACAAAACCCACCGGTGCAATTCTGCCATAACCCACTGTGGTAAACGTTTGTGAGCTGAAGAAAAAAACATCAATAAACTCATCGAGAGGATTACTCTTGTTAATCCCCGTAAGATGCTCTACCCCAATAAAATAATAAATGGCTGCAAAAATAAAATTGATGAAAATATACATCAAAACCAGATAAGAAATAAAACGGAAAGAAGACAGGTTCAGCATCGTGTGATACCAGCTCATTCTGTTTAAAATATTAACTCCTTTCCTTTTTACATTCGGTAATCCGTCTTTATTGATAAATCGTCCTGAAGCATTTGCTCCAAAGCCGCTGCTGTCTGTGTTTTTCTGCTGAATCCTTTTTTTAAAACCTCTTGCCATATTGTCTTGTCATTTGTGTGCTTACATTTTCCTGTTTATTAAACCGCAGTTAGAAAGTGCAAAGATAAAACATTGTTTATATGAAATTTGACATGTAGCCCAATGAAATATCATGTTATTTTTAAACTAAATTTGAAGAACGAAATTGAATCGAAAATAAAATTACCAATGAAAGATTTAGAATCGAGAGAAGACATAGAATTGCTTGTCAACTCATTTTATAAAAAAGTTGTAGAAGACGAAACAATTGGTTTCTTCTTTAAAGACATCGTAAAGGTAGATTGGGAAAAGCATTTGCCTAAGATGTATTCGTTTTGGGAAACCATTTTATTCGGACAGATGAGCTATAAAGGAAACCCGATGCAGATGCACTTTCCGATCAACGAAATTCAGGCAATGGAAAAACAGCATTTTACACAATGGCTAAAACTCTGGAAAAATACCATTGAAGAGAATTTTATCGGTCAAAACGCTTCTATGGCCATTACCAAATCTGAAAATATAGCCAATTTAATGGCTTATAAAATGGAAATGGCTAGAAAACCATAAAAGTTTGTGGTTTTTACTGTTGCTTGCTCTAATTTAAGGTACGATTACCGTAAAAATATAGGCAGCCAGATTCACCAGCAAAACCGTTCCATACAATACATTCGTTTTTCCTCTGCTTAATGAAAGCATTACGATGAAAACCGATAAAGTAAGCAGAATAATATCTTTCTTATCTAAACCTAAAACCAAAGGGATATCGTACATAATACTCACTGCAGAAATGGCAGGAATCGTTAAGCCGATACTTGCCAAAGCAGATCCCAATGCTAGATTAAGACTGGACTGAATCTGATTGTTTCTCGCAGCCCTTATCGCCGCCAAACCTTCCGGAAGTAGGACAACCGCTGCAATGATAACGCCGACAAGAGATTTCGGAGCACCCATACTCTGGACCACATCTTCAATTGTACCGGATAAACCTTTCGCCAAAAGCACAACAATCACCAGACAAATAACCAAAAACAGAAAACTGACAATAGTCTGAATCTTTGTTGGTACATAATGGCTCTCTGTATTTCCGTCCGCCGGAACAAAATAACTTCTGTGTCTTACCGTCTGAACCATCAAAAACACCCCGTAAATTACAAGACAGGCAATAGAAACAAAGATCAACTGTGCAGTATTGTAATAAGGTCCGTTTACACTTGATGTAAAATTTGGCAGTATCAAAGTAATGACGAGAATAGAAACGATACTGATCAGATAGGTGGTTGCCGAGGTACGGGCGAAATACTGCTCAAAATACTTCACTCCTCCTACCAATATACAGATACCGATAATTCCGTTCAGAATAATCATTACTGCAGCAAAAACAGTGTCTCTTGCTAAGGTCAAAGCCTGATCGCCTCCTGCAACCATCAGCGAAATAATCAGGGCAACTTCTATAATGGTTATACAAAGTGCCAAGATAATTGTTCCGTAAGGTTCGCCAACTTTATGGGCAACCACTTCTGCATGATGTACGGCAGAAAGCACACTCCCTATTAATAGAATTCCGGCAACAATATCAGAAACCGTTCCTGTACCCATTAATCCGGTGAAGTAATAAATAACAGCAAGTACGGGGCAAATGTAGGTGTAATGTAAAATTTCTTTTAGTTTCATAAGCGTCTCTAAAATACAAAAAATCTATGGGCTTTTTTTAAAAGGAAACATTAATCATATTCTAATGAGGCCAGAGAACAAAATCCTGATAATCTGTGATCATGTGAAGGAGAAGTCCGATACCTATTATTCTTATATTTCCTTTAAAAAAAAGCAGCAAAAAATAAACCGCAATAGCATAATAAGAATGTAAGACATGAAACCCGATACTCATTCTGTCCGGATCAAAAACAGGATTTGCAAACAGATGATCAAGATCCACCAACATTGTTGCCAAAAGAATGAGATACACTTTCTTCCAATCTTTTCTGTAAAACAGAAACGCAACAATTCCCGGAAAAACCAAATGCAGAAAATAATGGGTACAAGTCTTAAGCAAATGAAGATCAGATGGATTCATCAATAGAATTTTTAACTTATTATCTCAAAATTAAAGGTAGTTTTTGTTTGGCAAATTTTATCTTTAAGTAATAATTGTTGGATTGATTGGTGTAAAAAAGAGATTCAAAATCTTTCAGAAACCTTTTATCCAAACTCATGAAAGTTTTTAAAGACGAAGAAAGCAACAGACTGTTTTTCAGGAAAATATAGTTTTTCTTCCGTAGATTATTTGTTATACTATTTTTTCTCGCAGATTTTATAATAATTTCCCTGCTGTTTTTAGAAGCAAGATTGGGTTGAAAAGGGATTGCAGTAAACTGATTTTGAGCATTCATCCATTTTTTATTTTGGAAAAAGCCCCACGTCTTTTCAGGATTTGAGCTTTGAAGCAAAATTTCATAATTGGGCTGAACAATTTTCTGATAGCTCACCTTTTCAATTTCGTTAAAATCATCATCATAACCGTAGCTGATTATGGTATCATTTACTTCTTCAAGATCAGCAGCCATTTTCAGGGAATTGACATTCGCAGAATCATTCAAGTTTTCATTAAAAAAATGGCTTACATTTTTGATGTTTTCAGCATCCAATTCAGCTTCTAAAAAATTGGTCTTACTTTGTAAATCTGTAAACAAAGATTCAAAATTCTCTGATTGCGAAGTGTTGCTTATTTCAATTTCATGATCATTTAAATGAATTGAAAAATTCTGAGTTCTTAATTCTGAAATGAATGATATGCTTCCCAAACCATCATCAATAAAAGAGTCTGCATTTAAAATTTTGTTTCTGAAATTTTCCGACAATGGTTTCCCGATGTTTTTTAAATTAACATCAGACGTTCCTACAAAACATTTTTCACCTTCGATTTTGATGAAGAATTGATTATTTTTAAATCCGCCTTTTCCGTCACTTATCAATTTATACCGCTTTATAAATTCTAAAAATGCAGTTTTGTCACTGACTTCAAATATGGTATACCATTCTGAAATTTTGGTATTTTTCAGGTGGAAAATCTGAAGAAAATCCGGAATTTTCAATCCGGAATCACGAAACGAAATTTTCTTTCCCTTTTTCTGATCTCCATCAAACCATTCAGAAGGATGAGCCAGATAACTTGAAATATATTGTCTTTTAACATTTTTCACATCCACCAAAACCAAAATATCTGCATTATCAGGAACATATTTCAAGTCTTTATCTTTATGAAAAAGCAAGATGTAAACCGCAGCAGCAAACAAAAAAATAATGACAAGAAAGATCTGTTTTTTCTTCATTTACAGAGTTTGTGGCTTTTTATCAGCTTCCATATTTTTGAAAATCTCATCAAAAAGATCAAAGAAATACATCAGGCTGTTGTCGGAAGAATTTTTAATATTGTAATCCATTTCAGTTTGAATGCTTTCACCTTTCGCTTCCGTTTTAAAATACACTTCACCCACATTTTTTCTCAACAGATCCAACGTTTTTCTTTCAGAAACTGTTTTAAATTCCTGCTCCATGCCCAATAATAATTTTTGAATATTTAATCTTCCCGACAAAGGATATTTAGCAGAATCTTTCATCCATTGTTTAGAAATATCAGATTGATTTTTTGCTGACAAATTCTCTGTAGAAGTTGTAAGATAAACAATTCCGTCTTTTACGGTGAAAAATAGCTGGTCAAGATATCCATTGCTTTTACCTTCTTTAAATGCATAAACTTCTCCGTTTTTCGTAAAATTTTTGGCGAAATCTTTATTGGTTGTCAATACATCAAAAATACGTTTCCAATATCCTTCATTATCAGTTGCGAAAGCAAAAGTAAAATCAGGAACCATCACATCTTTTGTCTTTTTCACTTCTTTCTCATTGTAATCTTCGTCATAATCGTAATCTGTATATTCTACTTTTTTAGATTTCAGCTCATTCAGAACAAAAATTCCGTTTCCGGGTGCAATTTTGGAGATGGCTTCTTCATCTAAGACAATCTTCATGGTTTCCATCATCAGCTGCAGTTCTTTCTGGTATTCTGTTTCACCGGCATCCTGAAAGAAACCGTACATCATGTCAAAAACCTTGTAGCCGTTAACGTTCATTGCGTAGTAACCTACACTTTTATCACTGATTAAAGCCGTAAGTTTTTTGTTTTTCTTACCCTTGTAAACATCAGAAATACTCTTCTGAATCTCATTATTTTTATGTTGATAGTTATTAACCAATCTTACTTTATCTTTATCAAAATACAGATTGTAAGATGAGTTTGAATTGTATATTTTCTGAATAAACTTCGTGTAACCTACAAGACTGAACATCTTTCCGTAAACGCCTTCACTCATTATTTTCCCGTAATCGGTATAAGCAAAGACATCAGAATTGGTGTCTCTGAAACCTAACATCTCTTTGGGAGCTTCAAGCTCAAAATTCGAACTGAAATACTGATCAAAATTATTTTCGGCAATTCTTTTCACGATTTTGAATTTCTCAATGTCCAGAGAATCCATTTTTTTCTGATATGCAGCATCTTCTTCTTCATACATCTCCGTTCCTTCATAATCATCCTGAGAAATGGGAGGAGGTGTTGCTTCAACATCTTTTTCTGAGTAGGTAGAATCTTCTGATCCGTCACCTGATGTTTTCTTTTCCTTCGGATATTGGTGATGCTTCTCCAGATATTTAATGTCTTTCTGATATTTAAGAATATCGGCATTACTTGATTTGATGTTTTCCTTTAAATATTGAATTTCTTCTTTTAAATATTTGATTTCTTCTTTATAATCAAAAGGTTCTTCCTCATAAACCGCCGCACTGTCTACAACAGCAACTGCGCTATCAATAACTGTTACCACGCTGTCTGTAACATTATCATCTGTCCAGATATCATTGGATGGTTTGTTATAATTAATCATCGAAAGAAAGGCTCTGTTCTCATTCCATGCAACGAATGTGTCATCATCAATATCAATATAAGAATAGTTGTTTTTCTTAGAAACTTCCTGTCCTTTTTTCTTGGTTGAATTGATAAATTGCTGGAATTTTTCTTTGTTATCTATAATAAAATGAGCGTTATATGCCTGAATAGAATCATTCAGAGTAGCATAATGATATTGTGTGGCATCGTATTTTATTCCTGTTTTGGAGTAGTCATTCCAGGACGGTTGCTTGTCTTTTTCTTTGGTAATTTCCTGCAAAAACGGATTAAATTTTTCCCAATTGATTTTTTTGTTCAGTTGTTTACCATTGATTTCCATGTAGAATACAGCATTCTGAGGAATTTTCATGCTGTTTTGAGCATCAACGAAGATAAAACCAAAAAGCAGAATAGCTAGAATTGGCATTTTTAAAAGTAGAGGTTTCATATTAAGTGTGAGGATTATTGAAATAGAATAGTATTCTGGATTTGTTTTTTCTGAAGGATAAAGTCTAAAATATTCCCTTCTAATTTTATTGCTTTTTTGTTTGGTGCAAGCTGATACGAAGAATTAGACTGAGATTTAATCATGTTTTCAAACTGCAGGACAGAAGTATATTTCGCATTGTTAAAAATTTCTTTGTCGGCTGTACTCAGTTTGTCGTAATCACTTTTGAATGTATTGATTTTATTTCTTGTAAAAGATTTTTTTCCAGGATTGTGCGTGTAAATCTGAGTAGGAATCATTTTTCCTAAAATATTTTTAGCTTTCAACTGTTCTAACCCGGCATTTACGTTTTCAATTTTTTTGAAGTTGCAGCTCAGTTTAATCACATAATTCTCAAAATCCATCGAGGTTTTTACATTGGAAATTCCCGGAACACTTTTAAAAATTCTTGCAGCTTCATTGATCTTAGCCTCAATTTCAGATTTTTTCGGAACTTTTTTACCGTTGATTGTCTCCATTTTTGATATGGAAGCCAGTCTGGTTTTGCTTTTACTTGCGTTTAGGATAAGAGAATATTCTCCGCTTCCGTCAGCTTTTACATTGACTTTATCTAAAATATCAAAACAGCTCGTGAGCAATAACAATGGAAGTAAAAACAATAAACACTTGAAGAAAATTTTCATGATTTAGTTTTAAAGAGCAAACTTACTTAATTTAGATCGAATTAGTATTTTAAATTCTGCCTTTTAGATAATCCTGTCTCAACTCTTCATCCAATTTTTCAATCGCGTATCTCAGGCAGGTTCGTGGCATATCTTTGTAATATTGATTGAGATAATTGATCAATTCAGTTTCATTTTTATTTCCCATCTCTCTCAAAAGCCAGCCGTTTGCTTTGTGCATTAAATCGTGTGGATGATGTAAATTCTGAGTTACAAATTCTTTAGTCAAATCAAATGACCCTTTTTTAATATAATACATGGTTCCTACAACTGCCATTCTTTTGTGCCACATCTGGTCAGAAGCGGAAAGCATCCGCAAAAGGTTTTCTTTCTGATTTTCAAATGCATACCTGCCCAAAATTTTGTAACAACTCGTGTCAACCAAATCCCAATTATTGATGTATTGAAGATGATTCAGATAAAATTCTACGATTTCATCTTTTGCAGTTTGATCTTTTGTTTTTTCAAATTTAGAAATAAGCATTAATAAAGCCGTTAAGCGATGCTCATGGTAAGGAGAAGAAAGCAATTCGCTCAGTTCTGTGAGATTAATTTTTGAATAAAACTCTTTCGCAACCCATCTTTGATCCGGAACTTTTACTCCCAAAAACAAATCTCCTTCACCATATTCTCCTTTTCCTGTTTTGAAAAATTTAGGAAAAAAAGCGGCCTTTTCCGGAACGGATAAAACAGCTAATGCTTCTTTGATTTCTTTAAGAATATTATTTATCATCTTTGAAAAAATCTTTATGATGTGTCGTTCTTACAAAAAGTAAATCTTGTCCGTTTTTATAAATATTAAGCCAGGAACCATCAGCCAAAACTTTAGATTGAAAGGTTACTCCTCTTACAAATACTTTAGAGCTTTCTAATGCAACCATTTGATCTGACAAATTTGTAACTACAAGCGGCGAAACATCTAGTTTTCCCGTTCCGCTATTTTTTATTGTCTCTAATAAAAGTTGATATTGACTAAAATGAAAATCACCTTTATCTTCATCTTTAATTATATAATATAATTTTTGAAGATCCAATAAAAGCTCTTTTTTTAAAGGATTTTTTTGATACAAGATTTTTGCTTTTTCTAAAACTTCAGTTGCTTTTTTAAATGAAATATTTCTGTTTGAAAACTTGGTAACCTCACCGAGATCGGTCATATATTCTCCTCTTTTAAAGCCATAATCAACGTAATTGTTTCCATAATAAATATAATTAAGCTGTTCTTGAGTCAAAGATTTGGGATCAGTTTTAAAAATCTCCAAATTATCATAATAGTATTTTTTAGGATCACTTGTCACATCGTTTTTTATTTGTTCAATGTTGACCTGCGAAAGACAAAATCCAAAAAAAAATAACGACAATAAAAACAGAAGCTTTTTCATATCTGATTGGTATTAATTTACAAACAATTAAAGAACTTCTTCTAAAGCAATACTTTCCAACTCCTTTTCTTCTTTTTCAATCTGTTTCGGATTGGCTACTTTTGCAATCGTAAGTCCCTGAACAATAATTGAAAACACAACCACACAATAAGTAATACTTAAAATGGCATTGCTGTATTCATTTTTCGGAATAGACATCGCTAAAGCAATGGAAACACCGCCACGAATTCCACCCCAAAACAAAACTTTTATGGTTTGCGGACTAAATCTTGTTCTAAAAGACATAAATTTTGTAGGTCCCCAAATCGAAATAAATCTTGCACAAAGAACCACAACAATTGCTAAAATTCCCGGAATAACATAATAGTTTAAATCTTTAATCATCAGCAGTTCAAACCCGATGAAAAGGAATAAAACGGCGTTCAGAATTTCATCAATCAGTTCCCAGAATTTAATTAAATAATCCTGAGTAACAGATTTCATTTTAAATTTCACATTAAAATTACCCATGAATAATCCCGCAGCAACCATCGTTAAAGGACCTGAAACGTGCATCTGTCTTGCAATAAGATAGCCTCCCATTACAACCGCAAGCGTTACCAGAACCGAAATAATATAATCATCCACTTCACGCATCAATCTGGAAGTCACCCATCCTAACACAATTCCCAAGAGCAATCCTCCACCGGCTTCTTTCATTAAAAGAATAGCAATATTTTCTACACCCAGATCTACTTCCTTACCAATTGCAAGCTGTAAAACCACTGTAAAAACCACAACTGCCATACCGTCGTTAAACAATGATTCGCCGGCTATTTTCGTTTCCAGTGATTTTGAAATATTAGCTTGCTTTAAAACACTTAAAACTGCTACAGGATCGGTTGGCGAAATTAATGCTCCGAACACTAAACAATAAATAAAAGGTATTTGTAAACCCACTAAAGGCAACAGATAAAACATCCCGAAACCCACAATAAAGGTCGAAATAATCACTCCTGCCGTTGAAAATATAAGCACCGGACGAAACTGCTCCTTCAAATCATTGATATTAATATGGATTCCTCCCGCAAAAAGAAGGAAATTCAGCATTGCTCCCATCAGAACTTCCGTGAAGTCTATACTGATCATCAATTTATTGAGATGCCCGAACGTTCTTGGGAAAAAGTTTTCACCAAATAAAACCAAAATGATAGAAATCACGATGGCTATAACCATAATTCCGATTGTGCTCGGAAGCTTTAAAAATCTGTAGTTGATATATGCAAAAATGGATGCTAAAACGATAAGTGCCGAAAATGAATAATATAATTCCAATGAAATGTCTTTAAAAAATTAAGTCTAAATAAAATATTTTGATGTAAATTTTGTTCTCTCCTTTTTCCCAAACATCGATTACGCCATCTTTCAGAGTTTTTGATCTTCTGGTATAATCTTTACCGATATTCATCACATTGAGAAAGATGTATTCATCACCCACGCTGTTTAATTTGTATGCTGTTTTCTCTGACTTTCCGTCACCGGAATTTTTGATAGCATCCGTAAGAAGTCTGAGCTGTGAAATGTGATGAGTGAAATTACTCACATCTTTCGTCTGGTCATAAGCTCTAAGCAAAATAAGAATGATATCGAGATTGGTAGGATCTTTTGCATACAGCATCTTTCCGAGTCTGATGCATTCTTCAAAATTATTATTTTTAAAAGCATCGGCTAAGCTTTTAAACTCTTCATCTGACTGGGAAACTTTATTTTTCCCGAAATTTCTCCCGTAGTACAAATGTTGAGCTTCTACACTGTCAAGAGATTTTGGAAGACCTTTAAATTTAAAAATAAGCTTTTCGTAATTGTAGACAGAACTCGGGTTGTTAAGATTTTTTTCAATACTTTTCAGGTCAAGTTTTGTTTTTTGGCTCAACCCAAAAAACGGAAGCAGAAGGAGAAAAAATATGATTCTGTAATTCATTAATCTTCTTTTTCAGACCCTTCATCTTCGTCGTTATCAAAATATTCAAAAAGAAAATCATTATACGGGAACCTTGAAATATGAATTTTCATCACCTCATCATACAACAGTCTTTTCATTTCAGGGAAATTCTCTTTCGTCAATGCAGAGATGAAAACCGCAGGATGCTTAGATTTTGCCATCCATGTTTTTTTCCATTCTTCCAGAGAAACATTTTTGTTGGAACCCGGCGTAAGATCGTCTTCGTCTTTTTTCTCGTAACTGAAATCATCAATTTTGTTAAAAATCATGATCATCGGTTTTTGATGCGCATTGATTTCCATTAAAATCTGATTTACCGATTCTATGTGATCTTCGAAACTTTCGTGAGAAATATCTACAACGTGAATCAGCAAGTCGGCTTCACGCACCTCATCCAAAGTAGATTTAAAAGATTCTACTAACTGAGTAGGCAATTTTCTGATAAAACCTACGGTATCCGTCAACAGGAAGGGTAAATTTCCGATTACTACTTTTCTAACGGTCGTATCAAGCGTTGCAAAAAGTTTATTTTCTGCAAAAACATCAGATTTAGATATCGCATTCATCAACGTTGACTTCCCTACGTTGGTATACCCTACCAACGCTGCACGCACCACTTTTCCGCGGTTATTACGCTGAGTCGCCATTTGTTTGTCAATGATTTTGAGTTTATCTTTTAGCAATGAGATTCTGTCACGGATGATCCTTCTATCGGTTTCAATCTCCGTTTCACCCGGACCACGCATCCCGATTCCCCCTTTTTGCTTATCTAAGTGAGACCACATTTTGCTTAATCTTGGGAGCAAATATTGGTACTGCGCCAATTCTACCTGAGTTCTTGCATAAGAGGTCTGCGCTCTTTGGGCAAAAATATCAAGAATAAGATTGGTTCTGTCTAAGATTTTTACTTCAATTTCTTTTTCAAGGTTTTTTAGCTGAGATGGCGACAATTCATCATCAAAAATAATGGTTCCGATCTCATTTTCTTTTACATATTCTTTTATTTCCTGTGCTTTTCCGCTGCCGACGAAAGTTTTAGAATCGGGTTGCGTTAAATTCTGCGTAAAACGTCTGTCTATCGTAGCACCTGCCGTTAGAGCCAAAAACTCGAGCTCATCCATATATTCCTGTAACTTATCTGCATCCTGATTTTGGGTGACAACGCCTACCAAAACTGCCCTTTCGTAATTATGTTGTTTCTTTTCTAACATGAAATTCTTTATAATTTATAAGATTACAAGATAGTATTTTAAATTAATAAATCCAAACCAAGTCTGCAAAAAACAGGGAAATCACCTTTTAAATTCCAGTTCTTTACCTCTGGTTTACACGCTTCGTCTCCTCCTACCTTTACACCGTAAAAATCTCACTGACAGATCATAACCTCAAAAACATTATTAACCAGAAAATTTATATTAACATGAAAAGCACTTTTATTTACGGCTTCTTTTTGATTCTCTGCACAGCAATTCAGGTGAATGCACAAAAGGCAGTTCTTGCCACCGGATCAAATACATCAGGAAGTAACGGGTCTGCTTCGTACAGTATCGGGCAAATTGATTATACCAGCAAAGGAACCAATCATCAAATGATGGAAGGTGTGCAACAATCCTTTGAAATCACCACGCTTTCTACCACAGAAACAGCCGGGTCAGACAAAAAAGAAATTTTATTGTATCCAAATCCTTTCAAAGATTACATCTTCCTGGATTTTACTACAAATGACTACAGAAATTCTGAATATCAATTATTCGATTCTTCCGGAAAACTTGTAAAGGAGGACAAAATAAGAGAGTCAAAATCGGAATTTAATTTCTCTGCACTTCCTTCTGCGATGTACATCATCAGAATCAATCAGAATGGAAAAAATATTAAAACTTTTAAAATCATTAAAAAATAATCATCATGAAAAGAATTTTACTAACAGTCGGAATTTTATTAGGCTGTCATTTGGTATCAGCACAAGCTCCGGAAAAAATGAGTTATCAGGCTGTGATGAGAAACACATCAGGACAGTTATTAACCAATCAGAACATTGGAGTAAAAGTAAGTGTTTTGCAGGGTGCGCCAGCGGGAACTGTTGTGTATGCTGAAAGATTAACCGGAACAACTAACGTCAACGGTCTTATCAGTTTGGAAATCGGAACAGGAACCGTACTCTCAGGCACTTTTGCCGGTATCAACTGGCCTTCAGGAAATTATTATTTAAAAACAGAAACAGATCCTACAGGCGGAACGAGTTATACAATTGCTGGAACAAGTCAATTATTAAGCGTTCCTTATGCGATGTATGCAAAATCTTCAGGAAGTCCAGGAGGAAGTTTCGCAATACCTTTCGCAGCAACTGCAAATAATGCTGCCAATCTCTTCTCTATAACAAACGACGGCGACGGAACATCAATAGATGGCGTAAGCAATTCTACTTCCTCAAGCATTGCTCCCGTAAGAGGAACTGTCACCAATGCAACACCCGGAGGGTTTTCATCTGCCGTTCGAGGAATCAATAATGGGACAGGAGGTTTAGGAATCGGAGTTTGGGGATCACAGGCAGGAAGCGGCTGGGGAGTATACGGCGCAACTCCCACAGGAATTGGCGTCTATGGAAATTCATCAGGAGCCGGGTATGGAGTGTATGCAAATA
The DNA here is from genome assembly GCF_979258685.1 of Chryseobacterium sp. AC405b. Taxonomy (NCBI): domain Bacteria; kingdom Pseudomonadati; phylum Bacteroidota; class Flavobacteriia; order Flavobacteriales; family Weeksellaceae; genus Chryseobacterium; species Chryseobacterium sp. AC405b. The sequence goes on along the minus strand of NZ_OZ409877.1, from coordinate 1,098,458 downwards.
GTACTTCAGGAACAGGACTCAATGCTACGAGCAATACAGGAACTGCAGCTAATATTTCAATTTCAAATAATGCAAATGCAAGTCCTGTACTTACGGCAAGTACTTTAGGAAGCGGGAATGTAATTAATGTTTCAACTACAGGTTCAGGAGTTGGTGTAATGAGTAACACGGGAACAGGCTTCGCCATTCATGGCATTACAACTGCACAGAGTTCTGCCGGAGTGATAGCAGATAATAATGGAGCCGGTGAAGCAGTGGTTGGCAGAAACACCAGTGATATTGCAGGAGCTGTAGTGGGAAGAAATGATGGCGGCGGCTATGGTGTTCATGGTTTTCTTGCTAATAATACAACCGGAACAGGAATAGGTATTTACGGTAGAGTGGGTGTAAGCGGAAGTACAGGAAGAGCAGGTAGATTTCAAAATTTTAATACCGCAAATGACAGAAACACTTTTGAAGTAGAATCTAACAGTACAGGAAATATACCGGATAGCGCACAAGGTAATGTTGCTTCATTTCTGTCTAATAATACCAATAGTGTAAGTGCCGCAGTGAGAGGAGAAACGAAAACCATATTCGGGAATTTCGGAGCTGCCGGTATTTTTGGGGTTTCTTCCGGAACGGGCGGTTTTGGAGGATTGTTTTATTCTTCAAACGTCAGTGGAAACGGCAGAGCTTTAGTAGCTATCACCGATGGAAATGGGGATGCAATCGTAGCCAATGCAGGTAAAGACGGCGACGCCATTGAAGCCAATGTAGATGGAAACGGACGTGCAATTTACGGCTGGGTTCCTACATTCAGTACAGGTAAAGCAGCAGAATTTAAAAATTTTAATACCGCAAATACTTCAACAGCGCTTAGTGCCACAACTTTAGGAAATGGTATCGCAGGAGATTTCTTTGTAGATAATAATAACGGAACTTCACCTGCCGTGAAAGGAAAAGTAAATTCTATATTTTCAAATTTCGGAACGGCTGGGGTTTATGGTGAATCTGCCGGAACAGGAGGTTTCGGAGGTTTATTCTACGCAAGCAATACAACAGGAAACGGACCCGCATTAATCGCTCTTGCCAACGGAAACGGAAACGGAATTACAGCCAATGCCAAAAACGCAGGAGATGGTATAGAATCAACTGTTGACGGAACAGGAAGTGCAATCTATGGATGGATTCCCAACTTTGGTACAGGAAGAGCAGGTTATTTCAGAAATTTCAATACCGCAAATTCTCAATCTGTACTTTCTGTAACCAATGCAGGAACAGGAACTGGCGTTTTTGTCAATCACACGGGAGCTTCCGGGAACATCGCAGTTTTTCAAAGTGCGGGAGCCAATGTTGCGAGAGTCAATAAAGCAGGAACAGGATTCTTCAATGGGGGAACTCAAAACAGCGGAGCTGACTTAGCTGAAGTTTTTGACGTGGAAGGAAATATTTCTGAATACGAAATGGGAGACATCCTTGTCATTTCAACAACAAGCGACAGAGCCGTAGAAAAATCATCAAAACCCTACTCCACCTTAGTTGCCGGAGTTTACGCTACAAAACCTGGAGTTTTATTAACCGAAGAAAACGTAGACGCAGATTTATCCGGCAAAGTTCCAATGGGTGTTATTGGAGTTATCCCGACAAAAGTTTGTTTGGAAGGAGGAAAAATCAAACGGGGCGACCTTCTGGTTACTTCATCAAAACCGGGCGTTGCCATGAAAGCCAATCCTAAAAAAGTAAAAATAGGCCAGGTTATCGGAAAAGCGCTTCAGGATTATAACCAAACCTCAATCGGAAAAATAAAAGTATTAGTTAACATTAAATAAAAAACCATCATGAAATCATTATACATCATCCCATTTTTGCTTTTAAGCGTAACATTTTATGCACAGGAAAGAAAATCAACAGAACTTCAGGATCAGGAACTGGTTTTGAAAGAGGCAAAAGCTTTCGAACAAAAGATGCATGAACAAAACAAAGTTTATTCTTTAAAAAAAGATCAGAATACGACTTTAGCTTCTGAACAAGGTCTCGAAGTAAAAGCGAAAAATGAAAAAATTCAAAACCAAAGCAACAATCAGGGAAAATTACTTCCAAATACTGCCAGTTTTGAAGAAGTTTTAGCTTCGATTCCTAACAGACAAAATAATCGCAAAGCAAGTATTTCGACAAATCATTCAATTACAGTTCAGGGTTTGCACAACACGGCAACTTTAGAAGAAATAAAAAAAACGATTCCGAAAAACTAAATCAAAAACCATTTTTCATAGAAGGAAGTCTGCACTAGTGTGGACTTCTTTTTTATTTAATCCCAATCTGCGGCGATGAACTTCATTTCATTTCCCTTATCATCAGAAAGCATCATTCGATGACCTTCAATTGTATATTGGGTCATATTTCCAAATTTCTTCAAAAAAGCATCTTCCAGATTCATATTTTGACAGGCCATTTCTGTACTTCCAAGATTTGAAATTTTCAGTTTCCTATTATCTTTAAATTCTGAAGAGAAAAAAATTCTGTTGCATCCCATTGTTGCGGTTCCTTTCACAAGATTACCTGTTTTTTCTCCGGTTAAATTAATTCCAGCCTTCTTCTCTATCAAATCTTGTTTGATAAACTGATCGAAAGAAACCAACATCCATTCCCTCTGATAGTGAGGATTACTCAACTTTGCAGCAGAACAATTTAAAACCAAACTTAAAATGAAAAAAGCAGAAAGAAGTGATAAAATGTTTTTCATACCACTCTCTCACCCATTTCCATACCATTTAAGGATAGATTAAAGGAAAATTTAGTAAATTAGCCCCACAAAAATTATTTTAAAAAATGAAAAGAATATTTTTATTATTCACTTTTCTTTTAGGTTTTGCTCAAATGAGAGCAGATGAAGGAATGTGGCTGTTGATGCTTATCAAAAGACTTAATGGTGTCGATATGCAAAAAGAAGGTCTTCACCTTACTCCTGAAGAGATTTATTCTGTAAACAATTCTAGTCTGAAAGATGCAATTGTAAGCTTTGGAGGGTTTTGTACAGGAGAAATTGTATCAGACAAAGGTTTGATTTTCACCAATCACCACTGTGGTTACGGTGCCGTTGCTTCCGCATCTACTCCATCAAAGGATTACCTGAAAGACGGTTTCTGGGCGATGAAAGAAAAAGATGAATTCAACTCTAAAGATCTTTACGTAAGATTTTTGGTGAGAATGGATGATGCTACGCAAAGAATCAATTCTAAATTAAACAACAGCATGAGCGCAGCCGACAGAAAAGCTGTAATTGATGCTGAAACAAAAGCAATTCAGACAGAAAATTCTGAAAACGGAAAATATACCGTTGTAGTGAGAGATTTCTTTAACGGAAATGAATTTTATTACTTCGTTTATCAGGATTATAAAGACATCAGACTGGTAGGTGCACCACCATCTTCAATCGGAAAGTACGGTGGAGATACAGATAACTGGGAGTGGCCAAGACACACAGGAGACTTTACGGTTTTCAGAGTGTATGCTGATGCAGCTGGTAATCCTTCAGAATTTAAGCCAACCAATGTTCCTTTGAAACCTAAACACTTTTTACCGGTTTCTCTTAAAGGAATTAAGCCTGGTGATTTCTCAATGATTTTGGGTTACCCTGGAAGAACAAACCGTTACCTTACTTCTTACGGAATCAATCAAATGGTTTCTAAAGACTATCCGGCTTGGGTAGAAACTTCTAAAATGGCGATGGATGTCATGAAGAAGTATATGGATAAAGATAAAGCAACCCAATTAGGTTATGCTTCACAATACGCTTCTGTAGCAAACTACTGGAAAAACAGACAAGGAACAATAGATGCCGTTGAAAAAAACGGAACAATTTCCGAAAAACAAAACCTCGAAAAGACTTTCATACAGTGGGCTGCACAGCCAGGTAATGAAATGTATGACGGTGTTGTAGACCAAATTGCTACCTATTACAAGCAGGTTTCAGACAGAAACGTAGAAAGAAACTACGCATCTCTTTTAACCAGAAATGCGAAATATATTGCTCTTGCTTTTCAGATGGCACCTACATTAGATGCATATGCAAAACAAGATATGGCAGGGAGATTAGCGATGAAACCAAAAGTGGAAGCCGCTATAAAAGATGCTTACGACAACATCAATACTGATCTGGAAGGTGAAATGCTTAATTCTTTGGTCAATCTTTACAAAACCAGAGTAAAAGAAGATGTAGCTTCTCCTACAATTATGGCTTTAGATGCAAACACATTGTCGAATATTGCATTTTCTTCAGTATTTGCAAATAAAACATCCGTAACCAATTTTGTTTTGAATCCGGATCGTTTGAAACTGGATGCAGATCCTCTTTTGAAAATTGCCAGAGGAATTGCTGCAGATCAGAAAGCGTCTAATGACAGATTTGTTTTAATTGATGATAATTTTGCAAAAAACAACCGTCTTTTCTTAGCTGGTTTGATGAAAGCAATGCCTGAGAAAAAATTCTACCCGGATGCAAACTCTACGATGAGATTAACGTATGGGCAGATTGATACTTTGCCAATCAGAACAGACAGAAACTATTTTGGTGTAACAGAAAACTACTACACAACCATGGAAGGTTTGGTAGGTAAATACAAAGCAGGTGACGAAGAGTTTGATCTTCCACAAAGAGTAATTGCTCTTCAGAATGCTAAAGATTACGGTCAATATGCTGATAAAGCAGGTTACCTTCCGGTAAACTTCCTATCAAACAATGATATTACAGGAGGTAACTCTGGTTCTCCGGTAATTGATGGAGACGGAAACCTAATCGGTATCGCATTCGACGGAAACAGCGAAGCATTAAGTGGTGACATTGTTTTTGAAGATAAATGGCAGAAAACCATCAGTGTAGATATTCGTTTTGTTCTTTGGACAATCGATAAATACGCAGGTGCAAGAAGAATTGTAGATGAATTGAAATTGGTAAGAGACGAGAATACTCCAGCTGATACAGGCGCATCTAAAATAAAAACTGCAGCTCCTGCAAAAAAGAAAAAGAAATAATTTTTTCTAAATAATATTTAAAAAACCGTGGAATTTGATTTCACGGTTTTTTTTGTAGCTCTTATCCTTCACGAGTATTCAGATACCAGAAAATGCTGACTAAAAAGTATTCACAGAAATTTTACTTTTTGTGATCCAAATACTTTTTTATTGCTTCACCCCGGTTTCTTACCTGCAGTTTTTCATAAATGCTTTGTGCAATTTTTTTAATGGCATCAATCGATAAAAATAATTTGCCTGCAATTTCCTTATTTAAAAGTCCGTTTGAGATATGATTTAAAACTTCCAATTCGCGGGGATTAAGGGTATTGATTTCCGAAGTGCTATTTCTGTCATCCTCAGTCTTGAAATAATCAATTATTTTTTTTGCGATAGAAGACGTTATCGGTGCTCCTCCATCTTGAATCAGCAGAATTTTTTCGGTTATTTTTTCCAAAGAATCTTTTTTCAGCAAATATCCATCTGCTCCTGCTTTCAATGAATTGAAGACATTTTCGTCATCTTCCAAAACGGTTAAAATAATCAATTTGGTTTCGGGATAATCTTTTTTTATGACAGAAACTGCTTCTACACCAGACATTCCGGGAAGATTGAGATCCATCAAAACAATTTCCGGAAGAATGTAGGGGAAATCTCTGATCAAAGATTCTGCATTAGAAAACATTCCTACAATATCAAATTCTTCGCTTTCAAGAAGCAGTAATTTTAATGATTGATAAAAGAGGTTATTGTCTTCTACAAAGGCAATCTTAATTTTCATCTTTTTTATTATTTGTGTTAATGATTAATTGAAAAGTGGTTCCGGAATCGCTGCTTTGCGCCAAAACAATTTGTGCATCCATCAATTCTGCCGCTTTTTTGGCTTTTAATAATCCTATCCCGGTTCCTTGTACGTTTTCTATGCTGTTAATTCTTATGTAAGGTTTGAAAATATTTTCACAATACGTTTCATTGATTCCGATGCCGTTATCGGTGAAGTTAATCGTCAAATTATCTTTGTGGATAATATAATTTATTTTTAATGACTTAACCTTGTTTTTGTTATAATAATAAGCGTTCTCTGCAACAATAATGACAATTTTGCTTAGTAATGTTGCATCTATTTTCAAATCAATTTCCTGGCTGTCAACACTATACTCAAAATCTAATTTATTTTTTTTGAAATTTTCTAAACTTTTAGTTATAATTTGCGTCATATTATGCCTGTTTTTTTGTGGTATGGTGAGGATTATTTTATTATAATCGAACATATTATTGATAAATTTTTCTTCCTCTTCAATATTTTTTTTAATTACAGAGAAATAGGGTTTCAGTTCGTCGTAAGATTTATTTTCATGAATTCCTTGTTCTATTTTCCCAATAAAAGTATTGAAAACATAAATGGGAGATTTCAAAAAATGGCTGGAAGCTTCAGTGAAAAGGAAGTAATCGGCAGATTGGTTTTTCAACTTAATTTTTGCGTCTTTCAAAGTTTTATTAAGTTTTATCAATCTTTTCATTTTAAGATGCATGTAATACGCATACATAAAAAGAAGCCCTACAATAAAATTGATATGAACAGTTAAAACAATAATTGTGGTTTTTCTGTGATTTTCATCCTGATAAAAACGAGGCAGATATTGGTTTAACGAAGTGTTTTCGATCATTAACAATGAAAAAGATAATAAATTGATGAGTAATAAATATTTGAGCTCTTTGGTATTAAAAACAATCGCAGAACCGATAATCACAGGAATATAGTAATAGGAAAGATAAGGATGGGAAAAATAACAGGATGTCACAAAAATAATCACATTATAATAGATGAAAATAAATACTTTGGAGAGCAAATATTTTCTTTTATGATTAAGATAATATACCAGTAACGGGACAGGCATTAATACTAAAGAATAAACCGCACTATTGTAAACCCCCATAAACAGGTAAAGAAACGTCGCAATACATTGATTTACAAGATAGCTGAAATTAAGAATATTAAAGAAAATAATCTTCACATTGGTTTCCTCAGAATTCTCCTTGTGAAAACCGATGTACATTAATCTTGCTATTTTAATTAAAAAATAATATTTAATGTGTCTCATTTTCATCAGTCAAATCTAATTTAAAAATGGAACCTTTTTCTTTACTGCTGTAATATAAATCCAACGTTGCATTCATTTTAAAAGCAGCAAGTTTTGAAATCGTTAAGCCCAATCCACTTCCTGCAGAAGTTTCGATTTCGTTAATTCTGTTGAAAGGATCGAATATTTTTTGTACATAATCCTTACTGATTCCGATGCCATTATCTTTAAAAAAAACAGATAAAATATTTTGCTCTCTTTTAGCATAAATTTTTATTTCCGGAACTTCGGAAACATTGTATTTCAAAGCATTATCTACCATATTCTGAATGATAATTTCTAAAAGCAAAGCATTAGAAATTATCATTTTCTCTTCAACCTGATTTACAATATGAGCTTCTTTATATTTTATTTTATAGATTTTGCAACATTTTTCAATAAACTGACGGAGGTCGAAAACTTCCAAGCTGTTGACAATATTATAAATGGATAAATAAGAAATCAGATCGTTAGAATATTTTTCATTGAGTTGATTACTTTCTTTGATGAGGTTAAAATAATAGTCGTTCTGTTGTCCTTTTTTATCCCTTACGTTGCTTTCAATTTTATTTAAAAAACTATTAATAATGAACAAAGGGGTTTTAAGTGAATGAGTGGCCGCCAAACCAAAAGTCTGCAACTCATTATTATGTACCTTAAGCGTTTTTTTCACGAAAAAAAGCCTTGTCTTTAATTTTTTTAAATTTTGTTCCTGAATTTCTACAATGAAGACAATTAAAAACACAAGCCAGAGAAGGAAAACACTCATCGTTAAAAGAAAAATTATATTCAGCAATTCTTTTCTTTCAGGAGAAAGAATATTAAAACTCACCGAAAATAAATGCTCTGGATAAAGTGCCTGAATAAAAAACAAAGTGACAAGCTGCACAATAAAAAAGATCATATAATATCCCTCTTTCGCAGAAAATACAAACAGACATGCAATAATCGGTATGGTGTAATAATGCGTTAAAGTAATAGGATAGCCGTGAAAAGTGCCGCAAAGAAAGAGATAAGTAATAATACCCTGTAAGCCAAAAACTTTTGTTAAAAGAAAATATCCTTTTTCTAAGAAATTTTTATTGATAAAATAAACAGAGAAAACAATACCGTTTAAAAAAACCATCCAGTAAAAACCATAAATCAAATAGATTACGGTGACAAGTAATGTTAAAAAATAGACGGAAATAGAAATTGCATTCAGAATTTGAATTTTGTTTTTCTCTGCTACATTCTTATGCTGAAGCGTTCCGTTATTAATAATACGGAGAAGATGTATTTTATTGAAAAACGGAATCATTTGTGACATTAACAACAGAATAAATTAAAGTTAAGGAATATTTTGTAACAGGCTAGCTTTAAATTAAAAAAAACGGGGAACAAATTTGTTCCCTGCTAACACAAAATGATGAAAAAAAAGTTATTCACTTTTTATATACCAAAGATGAAGTTTTTAAATGAAGGAAGATTTACACTTTAGGATAAATTGAAATGCACCTTAGGATAAACTTTGAATATTTAATCTCTAAGAAATGAATTATATTGAGGAATAAATTAAAATTAAACATTCCAAAACTCCCGATCCAGACTTCTGTACTGTATCGCTTCAGAAATATGATGCGACAGAATATTTTCAGACTCTTCCAAATCTGCAATAGTTCTTGCCACTTTTAGAATTCTGTCATACGCTCTAGCAGAAAGATTCAGTTTTTCCATTGCCATTTTGATGAGGTTAAATGAAGCATCATCTAATTCGCAAAACTTTTCTAATTCTCGCGAACCAATTTGAGCATTATAACTGATCGACAGATCTTTATATCGCTCATTCTGAATCTCGCGGGCAATCAAAACACGTTTTCTGATGTCTTCGCTTTTTTCGCCTTTTCTTTTTTCAGCTAATTGCTCAAACTCAACTTTCTGTACTTCCACATGAATATCAATTCGGTCTAAAAGCGGACCCGAAAGTTTATTCATATATCGTTGCATTTCAAAAACCGAGGAAGTATTATTAGGATCATCAGGAAAATACCCACTCGGACTTGGGTTCATCGATGCAACCAGCATAAAACTCGAAGGATAGTTTACCGTAAATCTCGCTCTTGAAATGGTAACTTCACGATCTTCTAAAGGCTGTCGCATTACTTCCAGTACCGTTCTTTTAAATTCCGGCATTTCGTCTAAAAATAAAACTCCGTTGTGAGCCAGAGAAATCTCACCCGGTTGAGGATAACTTCCACCGCCGACCAAAGCAACATCCGAAATGGTATGATGCGGAGATCTAAAAGGCCGAACCGTCATCAGAGAAGTTTCAGTCCCCATTTTTCCGGCAACAGAATGTATTTTTGTGGTTTCTAAAGCTTCCTTCAAAGTAAGCGGCGGCAAAATACTGGGAACACGTTTTGCCAGCATGGTTTTTCCACTTCCCGGAGGCCCGATAAGAATGATGTTATGTCCGCCTGCTGCTGCAACTTCCATTGCTCGTTTTGCTGTTTCCTGACCCTTCACTTCAGAAAAATCAAACGGAAAACTATTGATCTTATCCTGAAATTCTTTTCGGGTGTCTAAAACTACTTTCTCAAGCGGTTTTCCTTCATTAAAAAAATCAATGACTTCTTTAATATTTTCAACGCCGTAAACATCGAGATTATTCACAATTGCGGCTTCTCTGGTATTTTGTTTAGGAAGAATAATTCCTTTAAAACCTTCTTCACGAGCCTGAATGGCAATTGGTAAAACTCCTTTTATGGGTTGTAAACTTCCGTCCAGAGACAATTCACCCATGATGATATACTCCTGAATATTATCTGCTACAATTTGGTCTGAAGCCACCAAAATTCCCATTGCAATACTCAGATCATAAGCAGCACCTTCTTTCCGAAGATCCGCAGGAGCCATATTGATTGTGATTTTCTTTCCGGGAATTTTAAAGCCTACATTTTTCAGAGCGGCAGAAATTCGGTAGCTGCTTTCTTTAATTGCATTATCCGGGAGACCTACAAGATGATAGCCAACACCGCCGGTGTCTATATTGACTTCTATCGTAATTGTTTGTGCAGATACGCCGAAAATTGCGCTACCGTAAATTTTAATCAACATTATGTCGTGTTTTGAGTAAAATTATAAATTTTTCACTTATTTTTCACAAATTAATTATTAATTTTTATTTGTAAATTCTATTTTTGTTTTACATCAAATCATTTTTATGAACAAATTAAAAAATGAAGATCAGTTATAGAACGAGAAATGCCGATTGCGATTTGGAATAGATTTTAAATGAAAACTTTATAGTTCTAAAAACCTATGAAGTTATAGATAGTAATCGAAAATTTAAATTTGTAAAACAGACACAAAAATGATACAAAACATTCCATTAGAAAAAGTCTTATTTCTTGATATTGAAACAGTTCCAAACTCCGGTTCGTGGGAAGAATTACCTGAAACAGAACAGAAACTTTGGGATAAAAAAACAAAATTCCAACGGAAAGATGAGATTTCACCAGAAGATTTTTATGAAAGAGCAGGAATCATGGCAGAATTTGGCAAAATCATCTGTATCTCAATTGGAATGCTTGAAAAAAATGAAACGCTAAGAATTAAAAGTTTTTTCGGTGATCATGAGAAAAAATTACTGCAGGAATTTGGTGAACTTTTTAATAGTCCAAGGCTTCGTGATGTCATTCTTTGTGCTCACAACGGAAAAGAATTTGATTTTCCATGGATTGCGAGACGTTTTCTGATAAACGGGATGCAGCCACCTTCTCCTTTCCAAATTTTTGGTAAAAAACCGTGGGAAATTCCGCATCTTGACACAATGGAACTTTGGAAATTCGGAGATTACAAAAGCTTTATTTCACTTGAGCTTTTAGCCCATGTATTCGGAATTCCTACTCCGAAAGACGACATCGACGGATCAATGGTTTCATCAATTTACTACATAGAAAAAGACTTGCAACGAATAGTTGACTATTGTGAAAAAGATGTCTTAACTTTGGCAAACATTTTCCGGCGTATGCGTCAGGAGGATTTATTGCAGAGAAATATCAATTTAGATTAACAAATGAACTTTACAGACGATCAGATTGCCGACATTGGTGAAGAAATTATAAGAGTACTAAAAACAGTTTACGACCCGGAAATTCCGGTGGATATCTACGAGTTGGGATTGATTTACGATGTTCAGATTTCGGAAGAAGCCGATGTGAAAATCATCATGACCTTAACGAGTCCTAACTGTCCCGTTGCGGAAAGTCTTCCGCAAGAGGTAAAGGATAAAGTGAAAGAAGTAGAAAATGTGAAAGAAGTAGATTTGGAGCTTACTTTCGAACCCACCTGGAACAAAGATATGATGAGTGAAGAGGCAAAATTTGAGTTGGGAATGCTTTAATAAAAAAAGGAAGATGGATGCTGGAAGTTTTTGACAAAACTACCTTTTTCAAAATATAAGAACAATAGAAAACCTGGGAAATTTCCCGGGTTTTTGTATTTTAATTTCATTCAAAATACCTATCTGCTTACTTACTAATAATAGATTATGATAAATGTACTTCTCATAAATTATGGCTAGTCACAACTTCCGGTTTCATTCTCCCAGCTTCAAAACTTTATTCTGTAACAATCTCCCTTCCTTCTCTTCTGCTCCATTCACTCCAAGAACCCACGTATAGATTCGGGATTTCAAAACCGGCATAGGCTAAAGCTAAAATTGTATGGCAAGCCGTAACTCCGGAGCCACAATGAATGATTAGTTTTTCTGGTTTATTCTCTAGTAATTGTACATATTTCTGCTTTAAAATTTCAGGTTTCAGGAAATATCCATTTTCGTCTAAATTTTCTGAAAAAGGAATATTAATTGCCCCCGGAATATGTCCGGCAATTAGATCTATTGGTTCAGACTCACCTTTAAACCGATAAGAATCTCTTACATCGATCACTGTCGCAGAATGGCTTATCAATTCATCTTCAACATCTTCTAAGGTTGACATGGGAAGAAGCCAATCTTTTCTTTTGACAATTTCAGCTTTCTCAAAAGATTCTTTGCCAGATGAAAATTCCAAACTCTGTTTTTCAGCTTCCTGAAATCCTCCATCCAAAACCTGGACGTTTTTTAAGCCGAAAGCTTTTAACATCCACCAAGCTCTTGCTGCGGCATTCGCTCCGTTTTTATCATCATAGATTACTATTTGAGAATGTTCTGAAATTCCCAAGCGAGAAACCGTTTCAGCAAATTTTTCGACGTTTGGAAGCGGATGTCTTCCACCAAAAGCGGCATCGTCAACAATTTCTGCCAAATCTGTATCCAAATCTATAAATCTTGCTCCTTTGATGTGTTTTTGAAGATAAATTTCATGTATATCTTTTCCGGTTCGTGCATCAAGAATAATGAGATGTTTCTTTGAAATATTTTTAAATGCTGCAGGTGAAATGATTGGAGACATGTTGAGTTGATTTAAATTAAAAGAAATCAGCAACAAAAAACCGCAGAAATTTCTGCGGTGAATTTATTGATAAATGAAAATCATGGTCTGTACCAATTCCGGGTGAAGGCTTCTCGCTACCGGACAATTGTGAGCTGTTTCCTCAATGAAAGCTTTTTCTTTATCTGAATAACTGTCTGAAAAAACAAAATTACATACAATTTCGCCAATTCTTCTCGGCTCCGTTTTCATAATTTTTTGAAGGGTACAATATGCTCCGTCAATATTAATATTTTTGTCTTTACCTAAAATAGCAACAGTTGTCAATGCACATTCTGCCAAAGAGGTCGCACAAAGATCGGTTGGTGAAAACTTTTCTCCTTTCCCGTGATTGTCTGTTGGCGCATCACTTTCGATGATGGTTCCTGACTGTAAATGTTCTGCTGAACATCTGAGTCCGCCGATGTATGTTATTTTTGATGTCATAAAATTATTTTATTCTCCTTTACCTTTGTTAAGGATCTTTTTTATCTCAAATCGCAAATCTTCTAAAGTAAAGCTATCATCTACAAATCCGATTGGAAACGTTGTGTGACCTTCGTTAGATTCTTCGCATATAACAAATTCGACATCTGTTTTCTCAATTTGAAGAGTTTTTTCGATATTAAATTTGCGCTCTATTTTTTCTCCTGATTTATTAATCAAATATACTGTATAAATTGATTCAAGCGTTTTTTTAGGCTTTTCAAAAGATTTATAGACATTAATCCATTGATTGTTCCATTGAAAATTGTCAACTGCAAGATTTTTAAATTTCATATTATCTTCTGGCAGCTTTTTCTCTGCATAAAAGCTTTTCATTTGATCAAAGATCTTGTTAGCCTCCATAAATTTATTTTGAGCATTTAGAGATTTGATCAGTTTTTCATACAAAATATATTCAGAAGGATATCTTGAAATTCCATCATAATAAATCTTCTCAGATTTCTGAAAATTTTTACTTTGAGCATAATAAAAATTTCCTGCATTTTTTATTAATTCAAGATACCATTTATCATCTTTTAATTCTGAGTTTTGAAGACCTTCGGTATATGTTTTCTCTTCATTATTAATATCCTGCTTTATTTTGTAAATTTTTGCTTTTTCTATATAAAATTCAGCAACAGGAGCTTTGGAAATTGCAACATTTATGTTTTTTAATGCTTGATCATATTGTTTCAGAAACATTTGTGAGTATCCTTTTTGGAAATACAACATCGGATTATCAAAGCCTTTTTTCAATGCTTTATTATAGTAATCAATGGCTTTGACATCATTTTCTTTTCTAAAAAAAGCGTAACCAACATAGTAAAGTTCTTCTCCACTTAAGCTAGTGCTGTCCTTTTCCATTGTAACGATGTCGTCAAAATTTTCTTCGTTGTAAAGTTTCAGAACTTTTTGGGCAAAAATAGTTGAGCAGAAGAAGAATAAAATAAATAGGTAAAACTTTTTCATAATTTAAAAATGAAAAATATCCTTCGCTCTGTTGTAAGAACTTTCAAAATTTAACAAGTTCAATTTATGTTCTGCTTTTTCTACACTCATAAAATTGATCACCTGTTCGGTTGGCATATTTCCTACAAGATCGTCTTTTGCCATCGGGCAACCGCCAATTCCTTTGATGGCAGAATCAAATCTTCTGCAGCCTTTATCGTAAGCAGATTTTAATTTTGAATAAGAATCTTCATATCGGTTATGAAAATGTGCTCCGAAATCAATATTCGGATATTTTGAAGGTATTTTCTCAAATAAAACAGAGATCGTTTCCGTTGTTGCAACTCCCGTTGTATCAGAGAGTAAGATGTTTTTAATTCCGATTTCAGAAAAACGGTTTACCCAGAAATCTACATCTTCCCATTTCCACATTTCGCCATAAGGATTTCCAAATGCCATGGAGAAATAAAGATTCAGTTCTTTGCCTTCACTTTTTGTAAGCTCCAGCATTTTAACCACATCATCAAAAGCCTCTTCCTGATTTTTGTTGGTATTTCTGTGCTGAAAAGTTTCAGAAATAGAAAAAGGAAACCCTAAAATATCCACAGACTGATGCGCCAATGCTTTTTCAGCTCCTCTGTAATTTCCGATAATAGCAGAAACCTTGGTGTTGGATAAAGATTTGTCGATATTTTCGGCAACCTCAGCAGAATCGGCCATTTGCGGAATTGCTTTCGGCGAAACAAAACTCAGACAATCTAAGACATCAAACCCTACTTCCATTAATGAGTTGATATAATCGATTTTTTTGGCAGTGGGAATAAATTCTCCCCAACCCTGCATGGCATCTCTGGGACATTCTGTAAGAAACATGTTCACTTTTGATTTTCTCAAATATAATAAAACTAAAACAATTCGATCTTTGCAATAAACAAAGCTAAGATTCTTTTGATAACCAATAATTTATAATTGATTCATAATTTCGATCCATTATATTCGATTACAAAAAACCTATTCTCAGTATCAAATTTGCTAACTTTGTTAAAATTTTATACATCTAATGAGTACAATTGAATTCAACCAAATGTGGAGAGAAAAATTACTGAACCGTTTTCTCAGCTATGTAAAAATATATTCAACCAGTGATGCAGAAAGCGAAACTACACCCTCTACAGAAAGACAGTGGGATATCGCCAAATACATCGTAGAAGAACTGAAAACAATCGGTCTGGAAGACGTTTCTATTGATGATCACGGCTACATTATGGCTTATGTTCCTTCCAATCTGGAAAATGACAGTCAGCCAACCATTGGATTTATATCCCATTATGACACTTCACCGGATTTTAGTGGCGAAAACGTAAAACCACAAGTTTGGGAAGATTATCAGGGCGAAGATTTACTTTTAAATAAAGAAAGCAACTTCACACTCTCTCCTTCAAAATTTGAAAGTTTAAAGATGTATATCGGTCAGACTTTAATTACGACAGACGGAAACACTCTTTTGGGAGCCGATGATAAAGCGGGTTGTGCAGAAATTGTAACAGCTGCAGAATACTTAATTGCTCATCCTGAAATTAAGCACGGAAGAATGGCAATTGGCTTCACTCCAGACGAAGAAATCGGAAGAGGGGCACACAAATTTGATGTGGCTAAATTCGGAGCTGAATTTGCTTATACAATGGACGGAAGTGAAGTTGGAGAATTGGAATATGAAAACTTCAACGCTGCAGGAGCGGTCGTAAAAATCCATGGATTGAGTGTACACCCCGGTTATGCTTTCGGAAAAATGGTGAATGCAAGTCTTTTGGCGGCAGAATTCATTCAGTCACTTCCTGCAAATGAAACCCCTTCTACTACCAAAGGTTTTGACGGGTTTTATCATTTGATGGATGTTACTTCTGATGTTTCAGAATGCAAGCTTCAATACATCATTCGTGATCATGACGAAGAGAAATTTGAGGCAAGAAAAAAATTCATGGAGCAAAAAGTGATAGAATTCAACCAAAAATATGGCGAAGGAACGGCTGAAGTGGAAATTAAAGAACAATACCGCAACATGAAACAGCAGTTTGAAGGCAAAATGCACATTGTTGACCTTGCTGCAAAAGCCATGAAGGAAGCAGGAATTGAACCTAAAATAAAAGCGATCAGAGGCGGAACAGACGGAGCGCAATTATCTTATATGGGATTGCCTTGTCCGAATATTTTCGCCGGCGGAATGAACTTCCACGGACCTTACGAATATGTTGCTTTGGAAAGTATGGAGAAAGCAGTGGAGGTGATTGTGAATATTGTAAAAGCGTAAGAGTTTTTAAAATATAATTGAAATCCAGCTCTTTTTTTGATCTGGATTTTTTCTACTTAATTTCAGTAATTTTCTATAAATACTTTTCAAAAAATAAGCACAATAGCATTTAATAATAATGAAAACGTAACTAAAATAATAAGTTCATTATTAAAATTAGTTCTTTTCTTAAATATCTTGTCGATAGCAAAAGATAAAAACAAAAATAATATTCCTGAAATTGCTACAAATAATGTTCTTGTAATCAACGCTGGAACAAACTCTTCTTTCTTTATTTGGCTCCAGGTGTTCTCAGTACCAATCCAAAAATTCGAAAAAAATATTAATGATATTATTCCCAAGAAAATTATTATTCCTTTTAATAGTAAATAAATGATTTTGTATTGCTTGCCCATGGTTAGTAAAAAAACCACTACAAACTGCAGTGGCTTCACAATATTTAAAATTAAATTTTAATCATTCTGTTGGCTTCCTAAAAAAGCATCCCAACCCTGCGCCGTCAAAGCAACCAATTGATTAGACCCTCTCGCCACCATAAAGTTTCCTTCTTCTCTTTCAACAGCATGGCCAATAATCGTAAAATCCGGGTGATTTCTCATTTTCTCAAAATCATTTGGCGAAATCGTGAACAGCAATTCATAGTCTTCACCCCCGCTTAAAGCCGTCATTACAGGATTTAAATTCAAATCATCTGCAGTTGTAATCGTCAGATTGTCCATCGGGATTTTCTCTTCGTACAATCTGAAACCTACTTTCGACTGGTCTGAAAGATGCAGAATTTCCGACGCCAAACCGTCTGAAATATCGATCATCGATGTCGGTTTGATATCTAATTGTGCCAAAATTCCTTTCACATCGGTTCTAGCTTCAGGCTTCAACTGTCTTTCCAAAATATAGTCGAAACCTTCCATTTCCGGCTGCATATTCGGATCTGCGAGGAAAACAGCGTGCTCTCTTTCCAGAATCTGAAGTCCCATATAAGCACCTCCTAAATCTCCGCTTACCACAAGCAAATCGTTTGGTTTTGCAGTGCTTCTTTTTACGATATTTTCTTCGTCTTCAATTCCTACTGCCGTAATACTAATGACCAATCCTGCGTTGGAACTCGTCGTATCTCCGCCAATCAAATCAACTTTATATCTTCCGCAGGCAGCCTGAATTCCTGAATATAATTCTTCCAGAGCTTCTACCGGAAAACGGTTGGATACCGCCAAAGAAACTAAAATCTGGGTTGGCGTTGCATTCATTGCCGCAATATCACTCAAATTCACCACAACCGCTTTGTATCCTAAATGTTTCAACGGAACATATCCTAAATTGAAATGAACTCCCTCTGCCAAAACATCAGTTGTTAAAACTACTTTTTTATTCCCTGGATTGATAACGGCTGCATCATCTCCTACTCCAACTTCCGAAGATTCGTTAGTCAGAGGAAAATGTTCTGTCAAATGTTTTATTAAACCAAATTCTCCTAATTTGGAAATGGGTGTTAACTCCGGTTCTTTATCTTCAAACATATTTTAATATAAATAATGGGTAATTGGCAATGAGTAATTTTGACCATAGTCAGAACATTAAACTCAAAACCCTAAACTAAAGTGCTAATGCTGACGGATCAATATTTTCAGGACGGAAAGGAAGTTTTTTAAAATCTTCTCTCGTCATCAATACCGTTTCGGCAGTTTTGTATTTATTCATTGCTTCGATCACGTCATCGGGCGGGGTTGTCATTTTTCTAAGCATGGTATCAATCCAGACACCGGTAGCTTCTGAGGTAGCGCAATGAGAACCATCAGGAAGATAAAACTTGTGAACAAAACGATAAATTGCAGCATCTTCTGCACAACCGTCAATTTCAAGACTTACAATCACGATTTGATCGGCAAATATTTCTTTAAAGAAAGAAAATCTTTCATGCATAATGACCGAACCAATTCCCCAACGGCTCATCTGTGTAACTCCCATTTTTTCTTTTTTCATGAAAGCCATTCGGGTTTGTGCGCAATACTGTACGTAAGAAGAGTTGGCAAGATGTTTATTGGCGTCTAAGTCGCTCCAGCGTACTTCAAATTTATGGTAGAAAATCATTTTTATTAATAGTTTTAATTTGAACTTTTTTAAGGCCAAAACATTTAAACAATTAAGTTATTTTTTAGCTTTAAAGTTCAAAATTATAATCCTCAAAATTACTCAAATAAGATGGTTTATAAAAATTGTAGTTTTGTAAAAATAATCTTCAGCATAAGATTACTAATTTATGAAACAAATTATCATTATCGGAGGTGGCGCAGCAGGGTTTTTCTGTGCATCAAATCTTGACGAAAAGAAATATAGAATTACAATTTTAGAACAAAATTCTGACGTACTTCAGAAGGTGAAAATTTCAGGAGGCGGAAGATGTAATGTTTCTCATGCCTGTTTTGATCCAAAAGAATTGGTTCAGTTTTACCCACGTGGACACAAGGAATTATTGAGTGTTTTTACCAAATTTCAACCCGGTGATATGATGGACTGGCTTGAAAAACGAAAAGTTTCGTTGAAGATCGAAAATGACAACAGAGTTTTCCCGGAAAGCAATTCTTCTCAGACGATTATCAATACTTTTCAGAATGAAATCCAGCAGAAAAATATTGAAGTAAAAACGAAATGTTCTGTGAAAGAAATTATTAAAAAAAATGATCAATACCTGGTTTCAACAAGTTTGGGAGATTTTTCAGCTGATTATATCATCTATACCACGGGAAGTTCGCCGAAATCTTTAAAGATGATCGAAAATTTGGGACATAAAATCATTGAATTAGTTCCGTCGCTGTTTACATTTAATATTAAAGATGATTTGCTGAAAGATTTAGCCGGAACAAGTTTTGAAATGGCAGAAACATCAATTCCAAAATTAAAAACTGAAGAAACCGAACCGTTGCTGATTACGCATTGGGGACTTTCCGGGCCTGCGATTTTGAAAATTTCGGCTTGGGAAGCAATTAATCTGGCAAAAGTAAAATACAATTTTGAGGTTCAGATAAATTTTATTTCTAAAGATATTGATGATGCAGAAGCATTATTTCAGAATTTTAAAATCTCAAATCCTAAGAAATTAATCGGATCATCGAAAATTTTCGAAGTAACGAATCGTTTTTGGCAGAGAATATTGGAAGTTTCAAAAGTTGATTTAAATAAACAAATTGCGAATATTTCCGGAAGAGAAATGCAGACGATTTTAGAAAATTTGTGCAAAAAGAAATTTAATGTAACTGGAAAATCAACTTTTAAAGATGAATTTGTGACTGCAGGTGGCGTCGATTTAAAGGAAATTAATTTTAAAAATATGTCTTCGAAAGTGCTGCCAAATTTTTATATTGCAGGCGAAGTTCTGAATATTGATGCCGTGACGGGTGGTTTTAATTTTCAGGCTTGCTGGAGTGAGGCCTGGTTGATTGCGCAGGATTTAAATAATTTATAAATAAAACTATATCATGAAAAAATTACTTGTTTTTATACTACTGATTATCTCTGTAAAAACTTTTTCACAGGAAATGACTTCTCCAAATCAAGAAAATGTAAGCGAAGATGCCAAGATTTATGAAGATGTCGCTGATAAAGCAGAATATCCCGGAGGTTTAGATGCATTTAGGAGAAATTTTGCTCAAACTTTTAATTCAGGTAATATTAATGGAAGAGGACAGATAAAATCTGAAGCTGTTTTTGTAATAGATCAAGCCGGATATATCACGGACATTAATATTATGGGAGATAATAAATCTATGAATAAGGAAATGAGACGAGCAATAAAAGCCATGTCTAAAACTAAATGGGCATCCGCAAAGATAGATGGACAGCCTGTCAAATCCAGATTTAAATTTCCTCTTACAATTAATATCGGAAACTAATTGCTTTCAGCCAAAAGAAATATTTCAACTTTCATTAAAATCCTTTTAATCATTGGCTTCGGATATTTCTTTTGGCTCATGCTCAAAATTACTTTAGAATATATTCCTTTCAACACCAACGTCAGCTTTTTAATGATTAAACAGACTGAAGTTGCTGAAAGACCGGAATATCTGTGGTTTTTCTATACCCATGTTTATACGAGTATTTTTGTCTTACTTACAGGATTTTTAGCCATTTTAAGAAAAGATTTCGGCTTAAAAAACTTTCATAAAAACGCTGGAAAAATTTATATTTTTCTGATTCTGCTTTTTGCTGCTCCATCAGGAATTTACATGGGAGCTTTTGCGAATGGCGGATTTTTATCTAAACTTTCCTTTGTGATTTTAGGCTGTTTGTGGTGGCTCACAACTTTTAAGGCTTATCAATTAGTGCGGCAAAAAAAATTCAAAGAACACAAACAATGGATGTGGCGGAGTTTTGCGCTCACAATTTCTGCCATCACTTTGAGAATATGGAAGGTAATTATTGTATATTTATTTCACCCAAACCCGATGGATGTTTATCAGATTATAGCTTGGCTGGGTTGGGTTCCAAACATCCTTTTAATTGAATATTTAATCACAAAAAAATACATATGAAAATTTTAAAACTGACTCTCACTTCGCTGATTTTCGTTGCTCTTGCGAGTTGTAAAAAAGACCCAACCGTATCTGCAACTTCTACGGATTCTGTAGTTGCCAAGAAAGATTCTGTGGTTGCCCCTGAAATTTTCAAACAATATTACGGAATTTATACCGGAGAATTTTCGGGTAAAGAAATGATGCACGACACCGAAATAGATGAAGATTATGAAGGAATCAACATCAAAAGACTTTCTTTAAAAATAAACAAAATCACGAAAGACAGCGTTTACGGACAAAGCATCGTGAACGGAACTCAGCGACCTTTCAGAGGAATTTTTAATGAAAGTTCTCAATCATTTATACTTGACGAGCCGGGAAATGATAAAACGGACGGAAGATTTGAAATTAAATTAAAAAGCGACAGCATCACCGGAAAATGGACCGCATTTAATAAATCTGCCGTAAAAGCTGCTACCAAAAATTTAAAGCTGATTAAAAAGGAATTCGTCTATAATCCGAATTTTATGCTCGATGAAAACTCCGATTTGATTGACTGGGAAAATCCGAGAGATTTTAAAGAAAAATATACAGACGAAGAAACCGGGAAAACAGAAACGTATACTTCATCTAAAAATAGAATTGCATCTGATGCAGTCTTCAAAATCAATGCATCAAAGCAAAAACTGAGCGAAAAAGACCTAAAAAATCTACGAAAACTGGATATGGAAATCATTAAAAATTCAGTTTTTGCAAGACATGGCTATTCTTTCAAAAAACAAACCTACAGAAACTTTTTTGAGCAGACCGATTGGTACATTCCGGTTTCAAATAATGTTGACAGAGAGCTTTCTGCGATGGAAAAGGAAAATGTGGCTTTGCTAAACCGATTTATTAAATATGCGGAAGACAAATATGACTCGTTCGGAAGATAAATTATACAGATTGTCTGTTGATTGAATTAAATTTTATTTTCACAAAAAAATACAGCAGCAAACAGCCTGCTCCATAGCACAAAATATCAATCCAAGAAAATGAATTTCCAATCACGATATACATTAGACTTCCAGGTTGGAAGCCTAATTTTTCTGCAATATTGAAAAATTGGGC
Organism: Chryseobacterium sp. AC405b; assembly: GCF_979258685.1. Lineage (NCBI taxonomy): Bacteria > Pseudomonadati > Bacteroidota > Flavobacteriia > Flavobacteriales > Weeksellaceae > Chryseobacterium > Chryseobacterium sp. AC405b. The sequence goes on along the minus strand of NZ_OZ409877.1, from coordinate 1,076,533 downwards.
AACTTCTATTAAACAGGAAAATGCAAATATTCCCAGAATAAGTTTTGTGTCATTTACAATCAGAAAACTTTTGAAGAAAGTGAAAAGCAGCATCACGACAATAACATCACCCAGATAGGCTCTGATAAAGAATTGATCTTTTAAAACAGTCGCTATTAAAACTTCAATACAAAAAATAACCACTGTTAAGAGGAAATATTTCAGGCTAAACTTGAATTTCATCATCATTAATTTTGGCTAAAGCCCCGGAATTTAGATTAAAAAAGAGCGGACTAAAGTCCGCACAATATCTCCATTTAATTATAATAAAACTATTTTTTCACTTTAATAGAACAACCAATTGCAACTGTTTTTGTAGTTTTTATGGGTTCATTTTTTATCAAAGAGTTAACAGCATCTTTCACATAATGTTCCGTTGCTTCATCAGCATTTTCGTAATTGTTATCAATTGCGCCTATGTATTTTACGATATTTTTACCGCCTTCTTTCTGCAAAACAAAGACATGAGGCGTTTTTGTTGCCCCATATTGAGGATAAATCTTCTGGCCTTCGTCTAACAGATAAGGAAACATAAAACCTTTTTCTTTCGCTCTTGTCATCATTTCGTTAAAGCCATCTTGAGGCTGTACTTTGGGATCGTTTGGATTGATCGCAATTACAGGAAAGCCGAGATCTTTAAACGTGTTGTCGAGTTTTATAATTCTGTCCTCATAACTTTTAGCATAAGGACAATGGTTACACGTAAAAATTACGATAAAACCTTTTGCCTGAATAAAATCTTTCAAAGAAACCATCTTGCCATCGACGTTTTTCAGTTTAAAATCTGTCGCAGCATCTCCTACTTTATAACCTTTAACTTCTGTGGAGCTTTTGGATTCTTGCTGCGGTTTATTCTGAGCATTTATATGTATCAGACTCAAACCAAGCACAAGCGCAGTGAATATTATTTTAAAATTTTTCATCGTTATAGATATTTATTGATTGTATTTTCAAGTTCATATTTACTCATTTCTCCGTTGTTGAAATGTACTTTTTCCCCGTTTTTATAAAAAATAGTTACCGGTATATTGCCTTCCCAACTTTCATCAAACTTCGGAATCCATGTATTCATTCTTTTGATATCATCCAGCAAAATCACTTCAGCTTTCAGCTTTTTGTTCTTAATAAACTGAATTACTTTTTCTTTATCTTTTGCACGATCTAAGGAAACTAAAAGCATTTTAAATTTAGAATTATCTTTAAACTTTTCATTGACCTTCATAAAATCGGGCAACTCTTTCACGCACGGAGCGCAAGTTGTTGACCAAAAATTCAAAACCAGAAAAACATCTTTTTCTTCCTGAATTTTCTTCTCAAGCACTTCATAATTGATCGTTGGAATGTCTTTTATAATGATTTCCTCCTGCGAAAAATAAAAAGATACACTGAAAATCAATGCCATTAAACTCAAAAATTTCTTCATATTCAAAAATAGTAAAAGCATTTTGTAAATCAGCGAAATACAATCCGTTAAACTTTGTTAATTAATGTATTTAGAATTAAAGATAAATGCATTTTTTGCTGAAATTATCAGAAACAAAATAAGATTGTATTATAAATTCCTCTGCGATGCGGTTTGATTAATTGGTATTAAGTTTGCTGCCATGAAATAGTTAAAATATACGTCTGATAGTAGTTTAAAATCAGTATTACCAAAACAAAATATAATGAATAAAGCAATTATTCTGCTCGGTTTACTTTTCGGAGCCATTATGTCTGCTCAGGAAGCCGTAAACAAGAATGCAATTGAAAACAATATCACACAAATTCCCAATTACAATGAGTTGGTTAAGAAAAAAATTAACTTAAAAGATGTTGTTACGACCGCAGATACTCCACCAGAATTTCCCGGAGGATTTAATGCCTTCAAACAAAAATATTTTGACGGTATGCCTACGATTAATTTAAAACACCAGCAAAAATTAGACACACGCATTTATTTTGTTGTTGAAAAAGATGGCTATGTAAGAAATATTGCAGCCATCGGAAGCGACAAAAAGCATGTAGAAGCAGCAGAATTAGGTGTTAAAAGAATTTTTATCCGTTGGAAACCAGCCATAAAAAATGGTAAACCTGTACGTTATCTTTACACATTTCCATTGTCTGCAAGAAAATATTAAGGAAGGCTTTTTATAATAGAATTTACTTTCCGATCATTTTTTTAATCGAATTCAGCTTCATTAATGCTTCAATCGGGGTTAACGTATTGATGTCGATTTTCGTCAGTTCTTCCCTGATATTTTCCAAAACAGGATCATCCAGCTGGAAGAAAGAAAGCTGCATATTTTCCTCAGTTACTCTCTTAATATTTTCAGACGAACCATTTTGAGAACGGCTCGCTTCTAAGGTTTTCAAAATCTCATTGGCTCTGTTGACCACTTTTGATGGCATTCCGGCTAATTTTGCAACATGAATACCAAAGCTGTGCTCACTACCGCCAGAAATTAATTTTCTTAGAAAGATAATATTTCCTTTATTCTCCTGAATCGACACATGGAAATTCTTTATCCGTTCAAAATTTACCGTCATCTCGTTTAATTCGTGATAATGCGTTGCAAATAGAGTTTTTGCCTGTGTAGAATGCTGATGAAGATATTCTGCAATCGCCCAGGCTATGGAAACACCATCATAAGTGGAAGTACCGCGACCAATTTCGTCTAGCAAAATCAAACTTCGGTCAGAAATATTATTTAAAATATACGCAGCCTCGTTCATCTCCACCATAAAAGTAGATTCGCCGGCAGAGATATTATCACTCGCTCCCACTCGCGTAAAAATTTTATCCAAAACTCCGATCTCAGCATATTTTGCAGGAACAAAACTTCCGATCTGTGCCATTAAACAGACAATGGCTGTCTGACGAAGAATTGCTGATTTACCCGCCATGTTGGGACCCGTAACCATAATAATCTGTTGAGAATCTTTATCTAAAAAGATGTCATTCGGGATATATTTTTCGCCTAAAGGAAGGGCATTTTCGATGATTGGATGTCTCGCTTCTTTCAAATCTATAGAGAAACCATCATTTAAAACCGGCTTTGTATAACTTTCAGAAACTGCCAGTTCAGATAAACCAACCGCAACATCGAGCTGTGCAATGATATTTGAATTCTCCTGAATCATGTCCATATAAATCATCGTGTCCGAACATACTTTTCGGTACAGTTGATTTTCCAAAACGCTGATTTTTTCTTCAGCACCCAGAATCTGACTTTCATATTCTTTCAGTTCTTCTGTGATGTACCGTTCTGCGTTTACAAGCGTTTGCTTTCTGATCCAATCGCTTGGAACTTTATCTTTATGGGTGTTTCTTACTTCAATGAAATAGCCGAAAACATTATTAAAATCTATTTTAAGACTGGTAATTCCGGTGCGCTCTACTTCACGTTGACACATCTCATCCAGAAAACCACGACCTTTATTTTGCAAACCTCTCAGATGATCGAGCTCTTCTGATATGTTTTGTTTGATTACGTTTCCTTTGGCGAGATTGACCGGAAGTTCTTCATTTAAATGATCTTCAAGCAATTGAATTAAATCATCTAAAGAATTTAATGGCTCGAGCCATGCTAAAACATCTGCATGAGAATGAAGCAATCCTTTAATTTTCTGAATATTAGTCAAACTTTGACGCAGATAACCCATTTCTTTAGGTGAAATTTTTTCTGCTGCCAATTTTCCCATCAACCGGTCTAAATCTGAAATAGATCTCAGAAGTTGTGAAATTTCATATTTGAGCTGATCATTTTCGTTTAAAAAATCAATTAAAGAAAGTCTTCTGCCTATTTCTTCTACAGATTTTAATGGAAGTATAATTCTTCTTCTCAGCAATCTTCCGCCCATTGGTGTGGCCGTTTTATCGATAATATCTAAAAGAGATTTACCTTTCGGATTACTTGGATAAACGATTTCCAGATTTCTCAGTGTAAAATGATCCATCATCAGATACTCTTCCTGCGGAATAATCTGAATTTTGGTGATGTGCGCCAATAATTTGTGATGCGTATCTTCTACCAGATAAGCGAAAATAGCTCCCGCCGCTGTAATTGCTAAAGGTAAAGTTTCAACCCCAAAACCTTTTAATGAATTGGTTCTGAATTGATTTGTCAATTTTTCGTAAGCAAAATTATATTGGTAAGCCCAGTCTTCCAATTTGAAAACATTTCTGTTTTTCAATTGATCCGGAATTTGCACACTTCTCTGATAAATAATTTCACTCGGATCAAACGTATTGATGATGTGTAAAATTTTATCTAAATTTCCTTCACTCACCAAAAATTCTCCGGTAGACACGTCCACCATCGCAATTCCGTATTTTTCTTTTTCCTTGTGAAGCGAAAGCAGAAAATTGTTCTTTTTTGAGGTTAAAACCTGATCATTAAACGTAACTCCGGGAGTAACCAATTCGGTAACGCCACGTTTTACAATTCCTTTCACGGTTTTCGGGTCTTCCAACTGGTCACAAATCGCAACACGAATTCCTGCTCTCACCAATTTAGGCAAATAAGAATCCACCGAATGATGCGGAAAACCTGCCAGTTCGATGTGACCGTCTCCGTTGGCTCTTTTCGTCAGAACAATTCCTAATATCTGGGAAGTTCTCACTGCATCCTGACCAAAGGTTTCGTAGAAATCTCCCACTCTGAAAAGTAAAAGCGCATCAGGATATTTCGCCTTGATGGTATTGTACTGAGTCATTAACGGGGTTTCTTTCTTCGTCGCCTTTGCCATTAAAAATTGTCTTAAAATTGGGTTGTAAAAATAGGAAATAAAAAAGAAGGAGGGAAATGATACTTTTTCATTTTTCTCCACAGATTTCGCAGATTAACACAGATTTTTTGCTAATAAATCTTGTCTAAACATACGATTTTACAATACAACGATTTGTAAATTACTTTCTACTACCTGAACTTTGGTTTTATATTCAGTTTCATTTACAATTTCATAGAGATCAATAATTAATTCGGCTTCCTCTTCTAAAGTCATTATTACTTTAGTTGCTAATTGACGATTGGCTTCCAAATTATCAATCATCATTCGCATTATTTCTAAGCTAAATTTATCATCAACAAACTGAAATTCTTCAAAAACAAAAAGACAGTTGTTTTCGGCAATCCAATCAATATGAAAGTCAAAAATTTGGTTATTATTATATTTTCCTTTTGTTTCGTAGAATGGGGAAAAAAGTTTTTTAGCTTGAACAAAATTTAGATAATCGGAAAGTGTTTTTATTGATTTGGGGAATCTAAAAAGTTCAAGATTACTATTTTCAAGAATTTGGCTGAGACTTTTTTGTCTTTCCTTTTCTGTTTTTCCAACAATCAAAATGTGTTTCTGAAAAAGAAATTTTTTATCCATTTTTTTGTAATAGCTAAAACTAATATTTTAAATCTTCTCTTTTTTACTACAATGTCTCTCCAAAGCTTCCGTCGCTTTCTCATAAGCCCATTTCTGCTTGTAATCAACCCATTGAGCTTTAAATAGTTTTCGCAAAATCTTATCGGTGTATCTCATAATGAAAACATGATACAGCATATTGGCAAAAACTTTAGGTTTATTGGGCAAGGCTCTTAATGACATTGAAAAGCCTGGTTCTAAATATCTGTTGAAATGCCAAAAAGCTCCGGGAATAAAAAGTGCATCGCCGTGTTCCATGAAAATCTCAATACCTTTTGCGTATTTCAGAGCCGGAAACTTCTCATAATCCGGATTTTCATAATCGATATCGTAAACCGTGTGAACCGACAGCGGAACTTTATATAAAAACTTCGACTGTTTCTGGTCAAACAGTAAAATTCTTTTTTTTCCTTCGAAATGAAAGTGCATAAAATCACCCAAATCTACATCGTAATGCATCAAAACATGCGCTTCACTTCCGCCGAAAAATAAAGTCGGAAGTCTTTTGAAAAACTTAATTCCCAAATCAGGATAGGTGAAATTCTTCAGTAATTCAGGAAGACGGTCTGTGATGATGTAAAAGAAAATTCTCAGATCTGAAGGTTTAGATTTTATCGTGTCAATGTAATCTTTCATTTTCATCTTTGCAACTGGTGCATCAGAACTTTTTTTGGAGTCTGCAGGTTTGTTATCATAAAGTGGAACTTCTTGTTCGCCAGCTTTTTCTTTAATAAAATCAAAATTCCATTTGTCGAAAGCTTCCCAGCGGCTTGCATAATTTTTGATCAGAAGCGGTCTCTGTTTTTTGAAGTAATTTTCCTGAAAATCTTCTTTAGTGATATTACTGACAACATCTACGTTTTCGAGAATCATGGGTTTGTAATTTAATGCGAAATAAAAATAGTGTTTTTTTGAAGTTTATAAAAATTTATCTTTGCAATACAGACATTAACCATGAGGGTTTACAATACCAAACATTTTCTTACCATACTTGTCAGCTTACACAAAAGCGACACATTAAAAATCCTGTTCCCTACAATGGTTTTGATGGGGATGTATTCTTACGGAATTCAATATCTGGAAATTGAATATCTGCATTTGACGGCAAAATCTAAAGTCAGCAATGTTGGGATCATCCATTCGTTATTGGGTTTTGTTTTGTCTTTGTTACTGGTTTTCAGAACAAATACTGCTTATGACAGATGGTGGGAAGGCAGAAAACTTTGGGGAAAACTGGTAAATGATACCCGAAATTTTGCTGTTAAAATAAATACGATATTGGCTGATGACAGGCATTCTGCAGATCAGATTTCCCGCTACTTAAAATATTACCCTCATTTTTTGGCCAAACATCTTTCTCAGGAATCTACCAGACTCGCCCTAGACGAAGATTATTCTGAAATTGAAAAATCACTGAAGCAGCACGGACCAACTGACTTGGTCATTCTTTTGACACATAAATTGTATCAATTAAAAAAGCAGGGGAAAATATCTGATACGGAAATGCTTTATTTAGACACACAGATATCAGGTTTTCTGGATGTATGCGGCGGTTGTGAAAGAATTAAAAACACGCCCATTCCCTATTCATATTCTTCATTTATAAAGAAGTTTATCATTTTGTATGTTTTGGCTTTGCCCATTGCTTATGTAATTAATCTCGGACTGTTTATGATTCCATTAACGGTTTTTGTATATTATGTGCTCATGAGTTTAGAATTGATTGCTGAGGAAATTGAAGATCCTTTTAATAATGATGAAAACGACATCCCGATGGAAGCGATTGCTCAGAATATTGAGAAAAATGTACATCAGATAATGAGCGATAAAAAATAAAGTTGGAATCCATTCGTAAAGAAGAATTCGTAAATTATAATTAGAAATAAAAAATTATTTTGGTAAATAAATTAAAGCTGGAAGAACTCAACAGAATTGATGTAGAAACGTTTAAAAAAGTGGAGAAAATTCCGTTGGTGGTTGTTTTGGATAATATAAGAAGTATGCATAATGTAGGGGCAACTTTCAGAACGGCAGATGCGTTTTTGGTGGAGAAAATTATTTTGTGCGGGATAACACCTCAGCCGCCACACCGTGAAATTCACAAAGCGGCTTTAGGTGCAACAGAAAGTGTTGATTGGTCACATGAATCTGATATTAATGTCACCATCAGTGATTTAAAAAGCCAGGGATTTGAAGTTGTGGGAATCGAACAAACCACCAAGAGCCAAATGATCACTGATTTTAAAATTAACAGCTCAAAAAAATATGCCGTGATTTTAGGTAATGAAGTAGAAGGAATAAGTGATGAAGCGTTGCAGAATATCGATTCATTTATCGAAATTCCGCAGCTCGGGACCAAGCATTCTCTGAATGTAAGTGTATGCGGGGGAATTGTGATGTGGGAGTTTGCAAAAGCCCTAAAATAAAAAAACTGCGGCTGTCTGAAAAGACAGTGCAGTTTGAAATAAATCTAATAAAAAGTAAAAATGAAAGGCGACAAAGATAATTGAATATCTTTTATCAACAAAATTTTTTTTCTACTTTTTATTTTTTTTGAAAAAAACCCAATATTTTACAGGAAGGTTTCGTTTAAAATTTTATAAATTAGCACAATGTTTATCAAGGACTATATCTCAAAAGATTTTCCGTGTTTTCATCTGACTGACTCTATCGAATCAGCTAGAGAAACCCTAGAAGCATTTGGATATACCCATATTTTCATTAAAAAATCACATCATTTTTACGGAGCCATAGCCAAAGACTTTCTTTATGAAGCGGAAGGAAGTTTGAAAAACCTTGAGCATCAAATCGAGCGATTTGCAATTTTGGAAGACAATAATATCATGGACAGCATCCGTTTGTTTTATACATTCAATGCCAATGTGATTCCGGTGATTAATAAAAATGAAAAATATTTGGGATACATTTGTTGTGATGATGTTTTTCAGAACTTTTCAAAATATCCCCTGTTTTCAGAAACCGGTGCAATCCTTACGATAGAAACTCCGGCGAGAAAATATTCGATGACGGAAATTGCAAATATTGTCGAAAGCAATAATTCTAAGTTCTACGGAGGTTTTATCAGCTTTATGTCAGACGAAGTAATTCATATCACGATTAAAATCAGCAATGAAAATCTAGCTTCAATTGATGCTACTTTTGACCGTTATGATTACAGAATTGTAGAAAAATATTATTCTGACGAGAAAACAGATCTTTTCAAAGACCGTTTGGGTTTTTTACAAAAATTTATCGAAATATAATATGAAGGCAGCCATATATTCTCAGAAAAAAGATCTTGATACTTTTTTATATTTAAGCAAATTTATTTCTGAATTGGAAAGCAGAGGCGTAAAATCTGTTTTATTCAACGAAATGGCTGAAGCTCTTCAGTTTTCTAAAATTTTCGAAACTTTTGGCAACAAACAGGATCTTATCGACAAAGAAATTGATCTTTTCTTCACTTTCGGCGGAGACGGCACGATTGTAAACTCGTTAACGTTCATTGAAGACCTCGAAATTCCTGTTGTAGGTGTCAATACCGGAAGACTGGGATTTCTTGCAAGCTTTACCAAAGAAGAAGCTTTTAAAGAACTGGATTCTATTTTAAAAGGTGATGTAAAAACCAGTCGCCGTTCTGTAATAGAAGTCGTTTCTCCAAAATCTGACGAATTTTTTCCATACGCTTTAAATGATGTAACAATTTCAAGAAAAGAAACCACCTCAATGGTAACAGTAGATTCTTACATCAATAACGAATTTCTGAATGTTTTCTGGGGAGATGGTGTAATCGTTTCTACACCTACAGGTTCTACCGCATATTCACTAAGTTGTGGCGGACCGATCATTTCTCCGAATAACGAAAACTTTGTCATTACTCCCATCGCACCGCATAATTTGAATGTGAGACCTTTGGTTGTGAACGATAAAGTAGAAATTAAATTTAAAGTAGAAAGCAGAGTTCCACAATATTCTCTCTCTTTAGATTCGAGATTGATACACATTGAAACTGATAAAGAAATTGTGATCAGAAGGGCGAGTTTTCAGTTGTTACTCGTTCAGCCAAACAATTTAAGCTTCTACGAAACCATCCGCCAAAAGCTACTTTGGGGACGAGATAAAAGAAATTAGTAATTTCTCAAAATTGATTATCTTTACAAGAATTTTCAAAAAAAATCCTAATATAATAATAAAGTAAACATGAGCAGAATTTTCCCGGCAGGAGTTGCCACAGGTCAGTTAGTTACAGATATTTTTCAGTATGCTAAAGAAAACAAATTTGCATTGCCTGCAGTGAACGTTATCGGTTCTAGCAACGTAAACGCAGTAATGGAAACTGCCGCAAAATTAAATTCACCTGTAATCATTCAGTTTTCTAACGGTGGAGCATCTTTCAACGCAGGAAAAGGACTAAGCAATGATGCTCAGAAATCAGCTATTTTAGGTGGTATCGCAGGAGCAAAACACATTCATACTCTTGCTGAAGCGTACGGAGCAACAGTAATTTTACATACCGATCACGCTGCAAAAAAATTATTGCCCTGGATCGATGGTTTGATGGACGCTAACGAAGAATTCTTCAAGCAAACAGGAAAATCTCTTTACTCTTCTCACATGCTTGATCTTTCTGAAGAATCTTTGGAAGAAAACTTAGAAATTTCTTCTCAATATTTCGAAAGAATGGCAAAACTTCAGATGACTTTGGAAGTAGAAATAGGAGTAACCGGTGGTGAAGAAGATGGTGTTGACAACTCTGACGTCGATAATTCTAAATTATACACTCAGCCGGAAGACATTGCTTATACCTACGAAAAACTGAAAGCAATCTCTGACAACTTTACCATCGCAGCAGCTTTTGGAAATGTGCACGGAGTTTACAAACCAGGAAATGTGGTTCTTACCCCAAAAATCTTAGATAATTCTCAGAAATTTGTTCAGGAGAAATTCGGAACTGTTGACAAGCCTGTTAATTTCGTATTTCACGGTGGTTCTGGTTCTACTTTAGAAGAAATCAGAGAGGCAATTGATTACGGAGTGGTTAAAATGAATATTGATACCGACCTTCAATTTGCTTATACAGAAGGTATCAGGGATTATATGGTAGAGAATGTAGAATATCTGAGAACTCAAATCGGAAATCCTGAAGGTGAAGAAAAACCAAACAAAAAATTCTATGACCCAAGAGGTTGGATCAGAAAAGGAGAAGAGACTTTCTCTAAAAGATTGGTTAGAGCATTTGAGGATTTAAATAACGTAAATACGCTTAAATAAATTATAAATTTTGGATTATAGATTTTAAATTATTTTTTTAATCTATAATTCAAAATCTAAAATCTAAAATTTCATAAATGGCATTCGACTGGTTTAAAAGAAAAGCACAAAATATTACCACTTCTACAGACGACAAAAAAGATGTGCCGAAAGGACTTTGGCATCAGACACCGTCAGGAAAGGTTGTGGAACACGAAGAACTGAAGAAAAACAATTATGTTTCTCCTGAAGACGGATTTCATGTAAGAATCGGAAGTGCCGAGTTTTTCAGTATTCTTTTTGACGAAGCAAAATTCACAGAATTAGATGCGAATGTAGAAAGCATAGATATGCTTCAGTTTAAAGATACAAAATCTTACACAGACCGTCTGAAAGAAGTAAAAGCCAAAACAAAGCTTACGGATTCTATCAGAAATGCAGTAGGTACCGTAAACGGAACCGAAATGGTAGTTTCTTGTATGGATTTTGCCTTTATCGGAGGATCGTTAGGTTCGGTGATGGGTGAGAAAATCAGAAGAGCGGTAGATTATTGTATCGAAAAAAGACTTCCTTACATGATTATCTGTCAGTCTGGTGGCGCAAGAATGCAGGAGGCAACCTATTCTCTGATGCAGTTGGCAAAAGTGCAATCGAAGTTAGCGCAACTTTCGGAAGCCGGACTTTTGTACATTGCTTACCTTTGTGACCCGACTTTTGGTGGAATTACTGCGTCTTTCGCAATGACTGCAGATATCATTATGGCTGAGCCAAAAGCATTAATCGGCTTTGCAGGACCAAGAGTTATCCGTGAAACCATAGGAAGAGATTTGCCGGAAGGTTTCCAGACCTCAGAATTTCTTCAGGAAAAAGGTTTTGTTGATTTTATTGTAAAAAGAACTGAAATAAAAGAAATTGTTTCAAAAACAGTTAATTTACTGACAGTAAAGGCTTAAAACTTAAATAAAAATTATATAGTCTCTCTCTTTTTGGGAGAGATTTTTATTTTATGAGGACTTTCAGAGTAATTTTCAACACCATCAAAAGCATGAGTTTTAAGAAAATTCTTAAACTCCTGTCCGCTGTTTTACCGCACCCATTATTTTCATTATTAAGTTTTTATGCTACAATAAAAGCTTTTACGATTGCACAAAATTTATATCCAAAAACGGCATCTAGTAATGGTGAAGGAAATGCCTTCAGACATTCACTTTGGTGTTGCCTTATCATGATGTACTGCAGTAAAATTTCTTCGCCCGAAAAGGCTTTAGTTTTCTGCAAAAAAATTACAGATTTGCATGAAGAATTATTTCCCAACGAACCTTTAGAAACTAAAATGGATCTTCATAATAACAAAATAGGTATGGATTACTTCATGGAACTTTTACCGGGAATTCACCGCCAGTTTTTTGAGAAAAACTTTTTTATTGAAGAACTTCAAAAGAAAACTTCCAACGCAAGAGTTTTGAAAAGTTTGGATGATGATTTTGAGGGAGAATTGGTTTATTTGGATGAGAAATAGTCAATTTTTTTTTTCAAATTAATTATATTTCATCACTTTTTGTAATCTGAAGTTTTTTTAACTAAGTTTAAACAATTAATTTAAATAAATGGTTCTCAGCAGAATTTGGTCGGCTTTCATTATCATTGCCATTGCTATTGCAAGTATAAAATACATTTCGTCAAGTCATTACAAAACCATTTTCAACGATATGGTTGTGGGAAAAGGTGGCGATACGGTACAGATTGCTACCCAAAACATCAGTGCGCTTTCTCCCATTGTAAGAGACAGCCTAATGAAGAAAAATGATTTTGCAGACAGCAGAATTCATTATAAAACCGATTCTCTGAAACAAAACGTTCAGGTATACCGGGTACAGGAAGCAGACGGTGTTATCGGAACTTCTGAAACTGCAGTAAAAATATGTATTGGACTGATCGGAATCATGACGCTTTTCATGGGATTCATGAGTATTGCAGAAAAAGCCGGCGGAATTAATCTTTTGAGCCGACTGATACAACCCTTCTTTTCAAAATTATTTCCTGAAATTCCCAAAAATCATCCCGCTTTCGGTCATATGCTGATGAACTTTAGCGCCAATCTTTTAGGTTTAGATAATGCAGCCACTCCGTTTGGTCTAAAAGCGATGGAAAGTTTACAGACATTAAATCCCAATAAAGATACCGCAAGCAATTCGCAAATCATGTTTCTCTGTCTTCACGCAGGTGGAATGACTTTGATTCCGGTTTCTATTATTGCGATCAGAGCTTCGATGGGATCAAAAACACCAACTGACATTTTCCTTCCATGTATGATCGCAACATTTGCAGCGACTTTAGCGGCAATGATTTTCGTTTCATTATATCAAAAAATAAATCTATTAAAGCCCGTTGTTCTTGCTTATGTTGGTGGAATTTCAGCATTAATTGCGCTTCTGGTCGTTTATTTAGTTCAATTGAGCAAAAATGAACTGGATGATTTCAGCAAGGTTTTAAGCAACGGTTTGATTTTATTTATTTTTATTGCGATTGTTCTTGGAGCAGTTTACAAAAAAATCAATGTTTTTGATGCTTTTATTGAAGGCGCCAAAGAAGGTTTCTGGACTTGTGTAAAGATTATCCCATATTTAGTAGGAATGCTGATTGCTATTTCACTTTTAAGAACTTCAGGAGTTTTTGATGTCATTATCGATGGGATGAAATGGGTTGCCTATGCTACCAATCTCGACGCAAGATTTGTTGACGGACTTCCGACTGCTTTAATCAAACCTTTATCCGGCTCCGGAGCGAGAGGAATGATGGTTGACACGATGGCAACTTTCGGAGCAGACAGTTTTCAGGGGAAATTAGCAGCTGTTCTTCAGGGAAGCTCAGATACGACGTTTTATGTGATTGCAGTTTACTTTGGAGCAGTAGCCGTAAAGAATACGAGATATACTGTTGTTGCTATGCTTTTGGCTGATTTGGTGGGCGTGATTACTGCGATTGGATTGGCGTATTTGTTTTTTGCTTAAAAATGTAGTTTAATGAAAGCATATATTCAGACTGACAAGACAGGGGAATTCTACAACGTTAATGCTTACATTGCGTTTGAAGGATTTAAAAATTTTGGTTTTGAAATAGAAAAGTTTCTTGACGCTGATGAAATTTCAGATAAAAATCCGGAAGATATAATTGTTGGAGGTATTGGAAATGTGAGAAAAAGACTTCAAAATCTAAACATTATTCGTCCCGAAAAAGAGCTTGATTATCCTGAAGAATTACAGCCATTCTTGAGACGGAAAGTTTGGGAATCTACAATTAATGAGATTTATAAGGATAAAAACAAGTGGCAAATCTTCGTTAAACCAAAGACGGAAACCAAATTATTCACCGGAAAAGTAGTTCGCAATGAATTGGATTTTGTTGGAATGATCTATGAAGACCAAGACATTGAAGTTTTGTGTTCTGAGCTAATAAATTTTAAAACTGAATGGAGATGTTTCATTCGATACAAAGAAATTCTTGATATCAGGAGATACACAGGAGATTGGGATACGAAGATTGATGTTAAAGTAGTGCGTGATGCCATCGAAGCTTTCTCATCTCAGCCAGCTGCATTCACATTGGATTTTGGAGTTAATGAAAACAATGACACCATTTTAGTTGAAGTTAATGATGGCCACTCTCTTGGAACATACGGACTTTCATCATCAAATTATGCAAAATTTCTATCTGCTAGATGGAGTGAACTTACACAAACAGAAGATTATTTAAATTTTTAAAATAAAAGAATGATTACCGATAAAGAATTCACATTAAGACTCATCCGTCAGCTAACTCAAGCATTAGAAAAACTGATATTAGACAAGCCCGAAGAAAGTCTGATGCAGAAGGAACTCGATTTTGATTCTTTAATGAAAGATATTTTTAAAATTGATTTTAAAGAGCTTTCAGCAAAACCTAAGGAAGAGATTATTGAAACTGTTAAAGAAAGGCAGGAAAGAGACCACAAAGATTATTATGAAATGCTCGGAAATCTTTTCTATTACAACGGGAAAGTATTAAACAACAGTGACTTTTTAGATAAAGCAAAAACCTTCTATGAGCTTTATTTACAAACAAGCGGAATTTTTGCCCTTCCCATTATCAACAGAATCAACGAAATAAAAATAGCACTTGAATAAAGTGCTTTTGTATTTAGAACGTAATGCTGTAGCTTCCCGTGGAAGAAACGCTGGCCTTTTCGGCCTTTACATATTTTTTTACCCAACTTACAGAAGTTGATACTACACAAGGATCTGAAACTCCGCCAGATCTTCTCGCAGATGAGACATTTCCAGCTTTATCAACAGTGTAAGAAATCGTGATTGAGCCACTTGCAGAACAACTGTGGCTTGGCTGTGCTCCTCCTCTACCCATTGTTCCGGGAATATAGCCAACTAATCTTCTGTCGATTCCTACTTTGCTGTCGCCGTTTCCGTCGCCGCCTAGAGGATCTCCGTTGTTACCGATTCCGTCGCCTGTTCCCTGGCTTCCTGCTTTTGTTCCACGCCCTTTTATCAAATTTCCGATTGCTGCGGTTCCTTTTCCATCACCGTTTCCTGTTTTTGAATTGGCGGTTGTAGCAGAACTTTTAGCCTTAGTTTTTGTAGTAGAAGTTGCTGTTGATTTCTTATTTGTTTTTGAATCTTCCTTTTTAGGAGCGGTAATTTTAGAATTATTTCCGGTAATGATTTTATCTTTTAGCTTAGCTTTCTTAGTTTCAGCTTTAGGTTCTGATGTAATGACCGTTTTTGGTTCTGAAACCATATTTTCTACAGGTTCGGGAGCGTTTTCTTCAGCTTTTGCTGCCAAACTACCTTCCTGATTGGCTGGTTCATCAATTCCTGCTCCATTTCTGTTATCACCAAAGTTTACAAGCATCGTAGTCACAACTTCAGTTTCTTTGGGACGCTCGGTAGGTTTCATTTTATAGATGAAAACGAACAACAGAATCGCAGACCAAATTAGTGCAGAAAGTACAGCACTCTTGAGTTTGTCTCTTTTTCTTCTTCTCTATTAATGGTATAACCTCTCATTTTCATTTATTCTTTTACCGTTGCAATGGCAATATTTAACTTATGCTTTTCTGCAATTTCCATCAAGAAAACGACGTCTTTATGCATTGTACTTTCGTCTGCTCTTATGGTAAATGATTTTGCAGACTTACTCTGAAGGTCAGACACAATGGTTTGCTCTACCAGTTCTCTCGCAATGGGTTTGTCATCTACGTAATAGGAGCCGTCAGGTTTTACACTCACCGTCATAGGATTCGGGATATTGTCTTCTATGCTTCCCGTCTGTGGAAGTTTGACGTCAATCGCACTTTGATTTGCTGCCGAAGATGTAATCATAAAAAAGATAAGCATCAGCAAAATAACATCTGTCATTGCTGCTAAACTGAATTCCGGATGCGCTTTATTTCTTCTCTGAATTTTCATATTTTGAATATTACAAAGGTTTATTAATAAGATCTAAAAATTCTCCCGAAACATTCTGTGTTCTCAAAACGAACTTATCAATTCTCGTCAACAAAATATTGTAAAAAAAGTTTGCCGGAATTGCTACTGCCAAACCAACAGCAGTTTGTCCCAATGCGGTATAAATACCTTCAGACAATGTTTTCGGAGAAAAAGCTCCTTCTGCATGAGATAGATCAAAGAATGCGATGATCATCCCTATTACTGTTCCCAAAAGTCCCAACATTGGTGCGATACTGGGTACAACAGCTAATAAATTCAGATTTTTTTCCATATTGGCAACTTCGATTTGAGCCTGAGATTCCATTGCACTTACGATATCTGAAACCGGTCTTCCCAATCTTGAAATTCCTTTTTCTAAAATCCTTGATTCCGGAGAGTTTTGTGTTTTGCAATAATCAGCCGCCGCATCTATTTTTCCGTCTCTAATGAAATCTTCAATATTATTCATAAAATTTGAATCTGTTTTTGTCGTCATTCTTCTGATGTAGAAAAATCTCTCAAAAAAAAGATAGACAGAGAAAACACCTAATGCCAAAACGGTTGCCATTACTATTTTAGCAAAAGCACCACCATGAAAGAGGATGTCCCAAAATGAAAATTCAAGTTTATCAGCGACTACATTGGGTGCAGCAACCTGTGCAAATAAAATCTGAGTAAGTTCCGTTAACAGCATGAATTTGATTATTTATAATGGTTTGAACGACAAAAATAAAGGAATATTATTAATTCGTATCTTAAAATAAGCTTAAATATGGACTTGAAATAAACATTATGCCCAAAAACAGCAAATTTCTTTCCAAAAAATATATTGAAAAGAAATTTAAAAGTTTATTTTGAAGAAGATTAGTCTTCGTCTACGATAATTTCGTCGGGAGTAAATTCACATTTAAGCCTGAAGGGAAGCGGCTCGTCTGATCCTGTGTAGAAATCATCAATATTTCCTTTCCAGACTACCTGAAGTTCGCCCTCCTCATTTTTATCAAACAAAAGCTCGTTATCATAAATGAACGCATCTTCATCATCAAAAAGATCAACTATGGTGTAAATCTCCTCTGCAGAATCGTTAATCTTTAAAGATTTGCCTTCAATTTCTGGAGAATCTATCGGAAAATCATTAACCTGAAGCAGGAGCTGAGGAAAATTATATTGAAGCGAATCGTCATCTACATGGTCGAGACCATCATCCGTAATGATTTCAACTTCCAAAAAATGTTCCTGATTACTATAAACAGCCTTGCAGTAAGTGCTTTTTATATTGTACTTCAATGTTTCGTCCGGATGGTAAATTTTTAAAATCCCTTTCATTATTTCTTAAAAAAGAACTGTAATAGTATGATAGCTCAATGATTTAGGCAAAGATAAAAAATTGTATGAATGTTTAAAATATTTTCAAAATTATTTTTTATAAATAGCCATTCTTCAAATCTATCGTGTGCTAATAATCTCTATTTTTGTGTTTTAAATATTTCACAATGAAAAATATCATATCAAAAGCTGTATTAGGATTAGGTTTGGTCATAAGTCTGGCTTCCTGTAAAAAAACGGACTCACCTTTAACAAAGATTACACCTACCAGTCTCGATTCTATTGCCGCCAATTATTATGAACAATATCTGAAATTATATCCTTTAGAAGCCACTTCGCAAGGAGATTTGAGATACAATGATCAATTGCCGATTAACATTGACAAAGATTTTATTTCTGGTGAAATTGCTTTTTACAAATCTGTACAAAACCAGCTGGAAAATGTGAATTACAAAAACCTTTCAGATGATGACAAAGTTGTTTATGATGTTTTAGACTATAGTTTAAAAGATAAAATAGAAGCGTATGTTTATCATCCGGAGTATATTCCTTTCAGTCAGTTTTCAGGTTTACCCCTTAATTTTCCTTTGTACGGAAGCGGACAGGGAAGTCAGCCTTTCAATACCGAAAAAGATTATGAAGACTGGTTAAAAAGAATGGAGAAGTTCCCGGAATGGATGAATGCAGCTACAGATAATTTCCGCGAAGGAATGACCAATAAAATTGTTCTTCCGAGAAAATTGGTTCTGAAAATGATCCCTCAGATGAAAGCTGAAGAAATTATCACTTCAGACTTTGATAAAAATATTTTTTCCGGACCTGTAAAAAACTTCCCGAAAGATTTTACTTCTGAGCAGAAAGAAAAATTGACTAAACTTTATAAAGACGCTGTTGCTAAAAACATCATCCCCGCATACACAAAAATGGGAGAATTTTTAGAGAAAGAATATTTGCCAAAATCCAGAGAAACTGATGGTTACAACGGCATACCTAAAGGAAACAACATTTATAGTTATTATGTAAAAAGCTGGACAACCACAAACAAAACACCTGAAGAAATCAACAAAATCGGACAACAGCAAGTTGCGATGCTACGTGCTGAAATGGAAAAAGTAAAACAGCAGGTAGGTTTTACCGGAACACTGGAAGAGTTTATTACTTCTGTAAAAGCTGATCCGAAAGCAATGCCGTACAAAACCTCAAAAGAAGTTTTAGCGGGTTTTAATGGAATTTTAGCGAAAATAACTCCGAAGTTAAAAACCATGTTCAGCGTGACACCAAAAACTAAATTTGAAATCAGGCAGACCGAAAAATTCAGAGAAGCAAGTGCAAGTGCGGAATACATTCAGGGAACTCCTGATGGCAAAAGACCCGGAATTTTCTACATGCCACTTCCTGACCCTTCAAAATTCAACGTTACTTCCGGAATGGAATCTCTTTTCTTACACGAGGCCATTCCTGGTCATCATTATCAGGTTTCTCTGCAGCAGGAAAACACGAAACTTCCGAAGTTCATGAGGTTTGGCTGGTTTGGAGCTTATGGTGAAGGTTGGGCGCATTATTGTGAGACTTTAGGACCAGAATTCGGTTTGTATACAGACCCTTATCAAAAAATGGGGTATTTAAGCGACCAAATGTTGAGAGCAGTCCGTTTGGTTGTGGACACCGGAATTCACACCGGAAAAATGACCCGGGAAGAAGCCATTACTTATTTTCTGAGCAACATTGCCTATGACGAAGCCGGAGCAACTGCAGAAGTGGAAAGATATATGGCAATGCCCGGACAAGCTTTAGGATACAAAATTGGTTCGTTGAGAATTCGTGAACTGAGAGAACAATATCAGAAACAGCTCGGAAACAAATTTAGTTTGGCAAAATTTCATGATGAGCTTTTAAGTCAGGGTTGTCTTCCGCTGGATGTTTTGAACAGGAAGATGCAGCTTTGGGCGAAGAAGCAGAAATAGAATAATGAAAAAAATTAAAGAAAAAATTAAAATGTCAAAACAAGAGATTCCTTTTGAACTATTAGATGTACTTGACCCTATAGTAAAAGACAGCAAGGTAAAAGCTAATTTTTCTCATTTCGTGATTAAAAAGAACAATGAAATTGTTTTTAAGTCTAATATTCGTGATAGTAAGTTTTACTTTAATATAAATTATAAAGCTCTAATTAATTCTCAAAATAATAAAAATACTTACAAAGTTTCATTTTATCCATTTAATGAAAATAGTCTAATTGAATATAGTAATCAAATATCAGTCCCCTCAATTAAAAATTTTTTTACAATTTGGATAAATTGTTTAGACAAATATGAAAACATAAAAACATTTTTAGATGATCCAATTATTGAATCTTATCAAAAAGATATTTTTACTAATACTCTAAAATTTGTACAAGAAGATAATGATAACATCCCCTACCCACTTAGCTCTCAATTTCAATTCATCGATTATTTAGATAATCTAAGAAATGTTATTATTAACGAAATCGAGCAATGTGAAAGCGATGATGATAAAGCAAACTTAGATAGCTCTTTAAAACTTATTGAAAATATAAAAGAAAACATTAATAAATTAACAAAAGGAGAGATTAAAGAAAAGTTCTCGTTATCCCTTGCTTATATCGCAAAAGTTAGCCTAAAATTCTTCAATTCTATTACGTTTGAAATATTAAAAGATGTAGCGGTTAAAGCAATTACCGGTAGCTAAGTAAAGATTTTTACTTTAAATATAAAATAATGATAACAGAATCTTTACAATCACTTTACACAAGAGATTTAAATAAATTAAAAACAGAAATTGAATCTTACCAAAACGAAGAAGTACTGTGGAAAATTGATAAAGGCATTTTGAATTCTGCAGGCAATTTATCACTTCATCTGGTGGGAAATCTTAAACATTTCTTTGGAGCAATTTTAGGGAATTCAGGATATGTAAGAAATCGTGAACAGGAATTTTCATTAAAAAACATCCCAAGAGCTGAATTGATTCAACACATTGAAGAAACTTTAAATGTTGTTATTTCGACGCTGCATCATCTTTCTGAAGAAGATTTGGCTAAAGATTATCTTCTTGAGCCTTTAGGATATAAAATGAATACCGAATATTTTTTGATTCATTTGTTTGGGCATTTAAGTTATCATCTGGGACAGATTAACTATCATAGAAGGTTATTGGATATTCTTTAACCACCCCGTCAAAAATTCTTTGAATTTTCACCACCCCTCCAAAGGAGGAGAATTCTGCAATTATCGATAGTCTTTACTTTTCAAACAACATTTTTGTAATAAAATCTCTCTCCTGGCTTCCTCTTGCAGGAGAATATTCTCTTCCATAGAAAATAATCTGAAGGTGAAGCTTATTCCAAACCTCTTCTTTCCAAATATTTTTGGCGTCTTTTTCAGTTTCTACAACGTTTTTTCCTGAAGTCAATTTCCATTGAATCATTAGACGGTGAATATGCGTATCAACAGGAAATGCAGGGAATCCAAACGCCTGACTCATCACTACTGAAGCGGTTTTGTGACCCACTCCGGGCAAAGCTTCCAATTCTTCGTAGGTTTGAGGAACAATTCCGTTGTGTTTCTCCAAAAGAAGCTCTGCCATTCTTTTCAGATTTTTAGCTTTGGTGTTGGATAGTCCTATTTCTTTGATAAGTTCTTTAATCTCATGAACTTCAAGCTGAGCCATTTTTTCAGGATTTCCTGCAACCTTAAAAAGATTCGGAGTTACCTGGTTTACTTTTTTATCCGTCGTCTGTGCAGAAAGGGCGACAGCAACCATTAAAGTGAACGCATCTGTGTGTTCCAAAGGAATGGGAACGGTAGGATATAATTTCTCTAATTCTGTCTGAATAAGTTCGGCTCTTTGTTTTTTTGTCATGTAACCCTTAAATTTGAGCAAAAATAAATTATTATGTTGAAAGTAGGAGACAAATTACCGAGTTTTGAAGGAACCAATCAAGATGGAGAACTTGTAAATTCGGAAAAATTAATAGGAAAGAAATTAGTTATTTTCTTTTATCCACAAGCAAATACTCCGACGTGCACCATTGAAGCTTGCAACCTCAGCGATAATTATTCTCAATTGGAAAAAGCAGGTTTTCAGTTATTGGGAATCAGCGGTGATTCGGTGAAAAAACAAAAGAATTTTCACAACAAATTTGCTTTTCCTTACGCTCTTTTGGCTGATGAAAATCGTAATATCATAGAAAAATTTGGGGTTTGGCAGGAAAAGAAAACATTTGGAAAAACCTATATGGGAATTGTACGAACTACTTTTATTTTCGACGAAAATGGAATCTGCACTCGGGTAATTGAAAAAGTGACATCAAAAACTGCTGCTGAACAGATTCTGGAAGGATAGTTTTTGGTCTGTTATTCTGACGAAAGAATTATAAATTTATTCGGTTTCGTAATACATCAATTCTTCATCTTCGTTGGGAAGCGTGATGTATTTTTGGAATTTTAAACCTAATTTTTCAATTAATTTTTGAGAAGAGAAATTATCTTTTGAGGTGATGGCTGAGATTTTATTTAATCCAAATTCATCCATTCCGATAGATTTTACTTTTTGTGCAGCTTCAAACATATATCCTTTTCCTTCAAATCTTTCTAAAACAGAAAAACCAATGTCTACAATATCTAAACCTTCCCTTTCAAAAATTCCTACTCCGCCTATTTTGAAATTTCTATCTTTTAGAGCAATCAGATAATTTCCGAAACCTGATTTTTCAAACTGCGGAAGAAATTTAGCTTTAATGTAATTTTCGGCATCAGAAATAGAATTGATGTGACGGTTGCCAATAAATTTGATAAAACTTGGCATATTGTAAAGCTCCAGAATAAGATCAGCATCATCCAAAGACATCGGACGAATGATCAATCTTTCTGTTTCGTAGATCTTATTTTCTTTTTTTGACAGGCTTTTTCTTTGGCTCATCTTTCGGTTCTTCTTTCTTTTCGATTTTTAAAAGTCGCGGATTGTTGGCGCACTTTTTTGTATACAGCTCAATATAAGTTCCGTTGTCTTTTATATTTGAAATAACACCGGTAGATTTGTTGACCGTCAATGTAAAATGAGTTTTCTGATAAGGACATTCTTGTGAGGTTACTTTTCCTAAATCAAGATAATAGTTGGTTTTATCTTCGTAATAATTAGCGGCAACATCTACAAACTGCTCATCAATCATATATCCCTCCAAAACTGCAGATAAGGCAGCCTCTTCAGGGTTGTTTATTCTTCCAATAAAATTTTTCAGATCCTTTGTTTCTGTGATATAGTTTATTTTTCCTGCGGTTGAATACGCTATATAATAAAAACTGTCTTCGGACGAACTGATATTAAATCCGGAAAACTGTGGAACATAATCTTTCTTTGTACCGGAATTTCTTACTTCTCTGTTTTTCCCATAGCTGTTTTGAACCAATACCCAGAAATCAATTTTGTCATCAGGAATTATTCTTGCTAAAACCCCTTCCACACTAGAGAATTTCTTTTTAGTCTGAGAAAATACTGTGATACTCAAAAGGAGAAAAACAGATAAAAAAATACGGTATTGAAATCGTTTCATAACTGGAACTGTGGCAGAAACCGTGCCATCGAATTTACATAAATTTATCTCCTTTTTTTAAACTTTTCAGGTCTAAAACATATTCTTTAATCAGCTGATCATGTTCTCGCGGACAAATCAGAAGAACTTTCTCTGTATCTACAACAATATAATCTTTCAGACCATCGATCACGATTGCCTTCGTATTGTTTTTCACGTGAATGATATTTCCTTTTGAATCATATGTCAAAACATTTTTAATGTTGACAGCGTTGTCATCATTATCTCTTTCACTGTTTTCAAAAACGGAAGTCCACGTTCCCAGATCGCTCCATCCCAAATCGGCAGGAATTACATACACATTCTTTGCTTTTTCTAAAATGCCATTATCGATTGATATTTTCTGAACCTTCGGGTAGATGAGTTCTATACAGTTTTGTTCACTATCAGCATTGTATTCGCAGGCAGTGAAGTGCTGCGTCATTTCAGGAAGATACATTTCAAATGCCTGATGAATAGTTTTTGCATTCCATATAAAAATACCTGCATTCCATAAAAAATCTCCGCTTTCCAAAAAGATTTTTGCCAATTCAAGAATCGGTTTCTCTGTAAAAGTCTTTACTTTATAATAGTCTGAATCTTTATTATCTACATACTGAATGTAACCGTAACCGGTATCTGGTCTTGTCGGAGTAATACCTAATGTGATCAAATAATCATTCTCAGAAGCAATACTGAAGGCCAATCCTACTTTTTCTAAAAAAATTTCTTCTTTCAGGATTAAATGGTCTGCCGGCAAAACAATCATCGTAGCATCAGGATTATGCTCTGTTATCTTATTTGCCATATAAAGATTACAGGCTGCGGTGTTTTTCATTAATGGCTCACCCACAATATTTTCTTCGGGTATTTCCGGTAATTGCTGATGAGAGAGGTTCACGTATTCTTTATTGGTAATGACAAATATATTTTCGTTGGGGATTATCTTGCTTATTCTGTCATAAGTCTGCTGAATCATCGTACGACCCGTTCCTAAAATATCCTGAAATTGTTTTGGAAATTTCTGTGTGCTTAAAGGCCAGAACCTGCTACCGATTCCTCCCGCCATAATGACACAGTATTTATCTGATTTTGACATTTTTAACTACATTTTTTCACTCTCGCTAAAGGCTTAAAAGAATATTTTTTACCGGTAGCCTGATTTACACAAAGATAGTTTTTTTTAATCAGACCTTCCAATAAATACTTTTCACCTCGGTATATAAAGAACTCTCCTTTTGTCATTTTCTCGATATATATTTCACCATCTTCCTGATTTTCAATATGAAAATATTTTACCAAATCCGGGCTTGCCATGAAATTTGCTTTCGGCGACTTTGAAAATTTAATAATGATAGGTTTTAGATCATCTTCATAAACCTCCAGACTTTCCAATAGCATAAGTCTGAATGTATGCTTCCATTCGTTTCCATGGGGAGAAATTCTTCGTCCGAATTTTTCAAAAGCAATTAAATGCGCCAGCTCATGAGTCAAAACAAAGAAAAAAAGTTGTGGTGCTAAGGTAGAATTGATCGTAATCTCATGAGAAAGATCTCTGAGTTTCCTGTAATCTCCAAGCTTAGAATTTCGGTTTCTGGTTACTTTTATATGAATAGAATGATCTGAAAACCATCTTCTTAAATATAGAAGTGTATTTTGTGGTAAATATTTTTCTAAAGACTGAATAGACATTTTACAAACTTAACGGAATTCCTGCATAGAAATTCAATAATTTTAAGCTGAAAAGATAATTATATTTTGCCTGTTCTACAGAACCCTGTGCATTCGCATAGTTGTTTCTGGCAATATTCAAATCATAAATTGTTCCTCTGCCCGCCACATAGCTTTTATCTGCAAAATCCATTGCCAGTTTCGTGCTTTTTTCTGCCTCAACAGCAGCGAGATACACTTCGTAATTAGAATCAACATCAAATTGTGCCTTCTGCACATTCTGTTTTACCACCTGTTTTTGCTGGTCTAAAGAATTCTTGGCAATACTTTCATTGATTTTTGACTGCTCGACCTGAAGTTTTGTAATTCCTTTATTAAAAATCGGGATATTTACTGAAACTCCGCCTTGCTGACCAAAATTGTCTTTGTATTGACTGAAGAATGTTTTTTCGTTGATATAAAATAATTCGTTTCCTACATTATTGGTATTCAATAAATTATTATAAAAACTTCCGATTCCTACACTTGCAGTAACGGTTGGCCAGAATGCCGTACGTGTAACTTCAGTTTGAGCCAAAGCAGATTTTATTCTGCTTTCTGCAGCCTTTATCTGCGGCTGGCTTTCGTAAGCAGTATTTAAAACATCATCTACAGAAATCAATTGCGGGCTTAATTGCTCGCCAATTTCCACATTTTCAACATCAAAATTTTTATAATCTTGTAATTGTAAAAGTTGAGCCAATGCAAACAAACTTCTACCAACATTGATCTCAGCGGTTTTTAGATTTTGCTTTTCTCTCGCCCATGCTGCTTCTGCTTCTGCAACAATTGTCTGAGCTGTTGTCCCTACTTCTGTGGTAATTTTTGCTCTGTCAAACTGTTTCTTAGCATTCTCAGTAGCACTTTGTGCAATTTTTACGATTTCTTTATTGAGTAAAGTAGTCAAATATTGCTGGGCGATCTGAAGAGAAATGTCATTTTTAATTGTTTCAATATCATACTGACTTGCTTCTACATCAAACTGTGTTTTTCTCACGGTTTTTTCAAGCCTTCCGTTGTTGTAAAGCAAAACATCCGCTGAAAGGTTCGCATTATTACTGAACCTGTCATTCCTGATACTTCCCGTCCCCAAAGAAGCCTGCCCAAAACTCACACTATTTCCTATATTTCCTGAAACGGAAGGGAGATAATTATTTTGAGCAATTTTAAGATTAACATCCTGAATTTGTTTTGAATATTGATTTTGGATCACCTGAAGATTGTGCTCTACTGCATAATCTACACATTCTCTCAAAGACCATTTTTTCTGAGCGCTTAAACCCAGACCAGACAATCCTAAAATAATCATCAAAACTTTTTTCATATTAGCTTTTTCTCCATTAGACGAAGAGAATGTAAAAAAGTTACAGTTTTGAAAAATTATTGTTTCATTTTAATGAAAGTTTTGGGAATTTTGCATCATGACAAACGAAGAATACCAAAAAGCCGTTAATTGGCTTTTCGTTCAGGCTCCCAATTACCAGACAGATGGAGAGAAAGCATACAAACCGGGACTTGATAATATTATCAAACTCTGTAATTTTTTTGGTAATCCACAGGAGAAAATAAAATGCATACACATCGGTGGAACCAATGGAAAAGGTTCTACAAGTAATATGCTGGCTTCGGTACTTCAGGAATCCGGTTATACTGTTGGTTTGTACAACTCACCTCATTTGATTGATTTTACTGAAAGAATTAAAATAAATGGCGAAAACTGTGATAAAGAATTCGTATTTGAGTTTATACAAAAGTTAAAAACTCTCCCGAAAGATATTTTACCCTCGTTTTTTGAGTTTACAACCATCATGGCTTTTGAATATTTTTATCAGAAAAAAGCAGATTATGCCATCATTGAAGTTGGGCTTGGCGGAAGATTAGACTCTACCAATATTATTAAACCTTTAGTCTCTGCGATAACCAATGTTCAACTCGATCATCAGAACATTTTAGGAGAGACCATTGAAGAAATTGCATTTGAAAAAGCCGGAATTATTAAACCGAATGTTCCGATCATTTTCGGAGATGATAATGCAGTAGTAAAGCATATTATTAAAGCTAAAGCCGAAAAAGAAAAAACCACTTTCATTGATGCAACTTTAATAAAATCAGATTTAAAATCAGATTTAAAAGGAATTTATCAAGAAAAAAACATCCGTGTTGTTTTGGCTTTAGTCGATGAGCTAAAAAAGTTAGATTTAAAAATATCCGATGAAAATTTAGAAAAAGGATTATTAAATGTTCATCAAAATACAGGATTCATCGGTCGTTGGTTTGAATTTTCACAAAATCCGCTGACTATTTGTGATACGGCGCACAATCAGGCTGGCTTGGAATCTGTTTTTTCACAGCTCAATACAATTCCAAAACACAAGCATATCGTTTTAGGGTTCGTTAATGACAAAAAAATTGATGACGTTATGGCGTTACTTCCTAAAAATTCTGAGTTCTATTTTGCTAAACCATCCAACAACAGAGGTCGTCATCCTGATGAATATGAAGATTTACTGATCAGTGCAAATATTATTTATAAAATTTTCGACTCTGTACAACAAGCCTATCTTTCTGCAAAACAACAAGCTACACAAGAAGAAATGATTTTTATTGGCGGAAGTAATTTTGTTGTAGGAGAATTTTTAGAAAAAAACTTGATTGATAAAGAATAAGTGTGTATATTTGCACCACTCAAAACGAGAAATCGTCTAGGGCTCTTAGCTCAGTTGGTTCAGAGCATCTGGTTTACACCCAGAGGGTCGGGGGTTCGAATCCCTCAGGCCCACAAAAGGATACTGAAGCCTTTAAAAAAATTTCAGGGCTCTTAGCTCAGTTGGTTCAGAGCATCTGGTTTACACCCAGAGGGTCGGGGGTTCGAATCCCTCAGCCCACAAAATCTCTCAATGTATTGGGAGATTTTTTTTATTTTTATTTCATTCGTTTTACCAGCAATCCTAATTTGTAGAAATCAAGATATTTTAAATTCAGGGGGTTAGAAAGAAGTTTGTTCTGTATTATTTTTTCAGAAAAAGAAAAGAAAAAAAGAAATATAGATTTTAAGTTTTTGTTTCTTAAAAAATTGTAAGCTTTTACCAGTTTAATCTCAGAAAGTTTTGGTTGTATAGAATCTACTTTAAGCATTTTCGCAAGACTTTCGACAGATTCCACAACTTTTTTTAAATAAATATCATTGGTTTCCAGATCATTATTGAAAATCGGATTCTGAAGATGCTGAATTTTAATGTGCTGTGACTTTAATTCCATTGCAAAAACCAAATCTTCATAGCCATAGTTTTGAAGTTCAGCATTGAACTGCACTTTACAGAAAATTTCTTTTTTTATAATAAAATTATTTGTCTGAAAAGAAAGATAAGGCTTTTGATTGCGCATGACAACAGGTAAATTTTCCCGCTCTACGGCAAATTTCCATCTCAGGAGATGATTTTGATCCGGAATGCTTCCTACTACAGTTCTTCCACCGTACAAAACGTCGGTTGTAGGGTTTTCCATCAAAAATTCTGTATAAATTTTAATGAAGTTTGGGTCGATAATTTTTCCGTCACAATCCAGAAAAAGCAGATAATCACCTTCTGTGTGTTGTAAAAAAAGATTTCGGATTTTGGATCTGCCAATATTTTTTTCCAGGAAAATAAAATGATTTACTTCGCCTAAAAGTTCTTTGTTGATTATTTTAAATTCTTCGTTAGAAGCATCATCAATTAAGATTATTTCTGCATCAATTCCATTTCCTTCTATCTCTCTTTTCAGGTCAAAAACAAGTTCCCGAACATCAAAATTATAAACCGGAATGCACACAGAAAGTTTCATTGTCATTAAATTTTATCAATGATTTTTTGCACGCTTATTTCTTCTAAGCAAGCCCAGTCTCCACGATAGCATTCTTTGTCCCCAAAAACAGAGCAAGGTCTGCACGTGAGATCATTAATCTGTACAACATCGTTTGAACTTTGTCCAAATCCTAAAAATCCGGCATACGGATGAGTTGATCCCCAAATAGAAACACAACGGGTTCCTACAATACTCGCTAAATGCATATTGGCAGAGTCCATAGAAATCATGACTTCGAGTTTAGAAATTCTGTCTAATTCTTCAGAGAGATTAAGTTTTCCTGCGAGACTTTGGGTATTGGGAATTTGTTTTTCCCAGCTTTCAAGTGTTTCAACTTCTTTTTTACCGCCACCAAAAAAATAAATGGTATGCTTTTCTGCTAAAATTTTTACAAGTTCAAAAGATTTTTCTAAGGGCAGCATCTTTCCTTTATGCTGAGCAAACGGCGCAAAACCAATTCCTGATTTTTGGTCAGATTTTGGTTTTAAACGATGAGAAAGTTCAACCTTAAAACCCATATCCCGAAAAACATCAGCATATCTTTCTACAGTAAGCTTAAGTTGAGTTTTATTGAGATTCCAGACGTCAGTCAGTACTTCTTTTTCTTCTTTGCCTTTGTCAATTTTAAATACCTTTAAACCTTTTCGGATATAAATTTTATCTAAAATTTTTGTGCGTATTACATCATGCAGATCTGTAATATAATCCGGATGAAATTCTTGCAGAAGCTCTTTAGACAATCTTCTGATTCCTAAAAAACCTTTGTAATCATCAAGATCAATACCTTTGAATATAACATTCGGAATATCAGCGTATAAAGCTTCAAAATTTTTTCTGGAAACCATAACGATTTCCACTTGCGGATTTTGCTCAAGAAACTCACGAAAAACCGGCACCGTCATAGCGACATCACCAAAAGCGGAAAAACGATATGCTAAAATTCTGATCACTACTAAGATTTCAGCTGGTATGCGACTGCGTAGAATTTGATCTGCTTGGTCATTGCCATCAGTCCGTTGGCTCTGGAAGGCGATAAAAATTCCTGCAAGCCAATTTTAGAAATAAAATCAAAATCAGAATCAAGGATTTCCTGAGTAGAATGACCGCTGTAAATGCTCACCAGCAAAGAAACAATTCCTTTTGGAAGAATTCCGTCAGAATCAGCGTTGAAAAAAAGTTTTCCATCTTTGTATTCAGCATCAATCCACACTTTACTTTGACAACCTTTGATCAGATTATCATCAGATTTTTTATCGTCAGGAAGTCCTTTCAGTTCTTTACCCAAATCAATGATGTACTCATATTTCTGTTCCCAGTCCTCAAGAAACGCAAATTCATCGATAAGTTCCTGCTGATTTTCTTTTATGGTCATTTCTACTTTCTTTATGCAAAGATAACCAATTTTAAAAAGATAATTTATGACAGATTTAAGATGGAAAAAATATTCTTTGTTATTTAAATATTTTTTAACGCAAGGTTAGACAAAGATTTTTTGAAAGGTTTGAAAATATTTTAAGACAAACAAAGCCGCTTCGCTTATATTCGAAATACAAGTTTTAAGTCCTTTTTTACAGTTGGAAGAAGAGTTTCACGTATCCGTTTTAAAATTTAGGGCTATTAAACGATTTAAAATCATACGATGCTTTCTCAAAAACTTCCAGCAATTTTATTTCTTCATTTTCCCAGCAAAGAATTTCGGAAGCTTTTTCCAATTCAGACTGATAATTCTGTCTTCCTTTTTTTAAAACTAAACAGATGGCTGCTGCAATATTTTCCGGCTGATGATTCTTAATAATTTCACCAATATCAAATTGATTTTTAATATTCAGCATTTCCGGAAGTGGAGACAGTATTAAAGGAACTCTTGCCTGTATACAATCTAAAACTTTATTAGGAAGCGAAAATTCATAACTTTCACCACCGTTTTCTTCAACACTCATTCCCAGATCAGTTGTTAAAGTGATTTTTCTTAAATCATCCGGTAATAATTTACCCAAAAACTGAACTTTACTTTGAAGATTTTCTTTTAAAACTAAATCTTCATATTCTCTTTTCTTCGGACCATCACCGGCAATTTTAAAAATAACATCATCAAGATGATGCATTGCCAAAATGGCTTTATCAATACCACGAAAAGGGTTGATTGCACCTTGATATAAAATTATTTTCGGACTGTTGTTTGGTATTTCTACTGAAAAATCAATTTTTCTGGGAGCATTCTGTACGACAACAGGCTCAATTCCATATTTATTCTGAAACCACTTTGCATAACTTCCGCTTGCCGTAATCATGAATTTTAAATTAGGAATGATCTTATTTTGCAGATAACGCCATAATTTTTGAGACATTTTACCCTGAATCGCCGGCATTTCTGAAAAAATCTCATGACTGTCAAATATCAAAGGAATATTTAATTGCTTCGCTAAAAGATAATTGGGCAGCAATGCATCCAAATCATTCGCATGTAAAATCGTGTTTTGATCAGCTTTTTTCTTGAGTTCCTGGTATAATTTCCAATTGAATTCAAAATAAGCAGTTTTTAAAGTTTTAGAAATAATATTAATTCTGGAAAAAGGATACGGACGGGTCATTTTTTCCTCTCCACCCCAATTGTTGCCAATTAATTCAACTTCATATCCGTTTTCAAGCAATGTTCTGCAGACTTTTTCAATTCTTTGGTCCGTGTAAAGATTGCTGAATGCAGAAGTTAAAATTTTTTTTCGAGCCCTCATTTTTTCTTTGCAGTCAGTAAATGATAAATCTGCACAAAACAGATAATTGCATTTGGAATGATCACCGGCCAAAGCATTCCGCTGAAAATTCCATAGATGACAAAACAGATACATCCTATCAGATTAATGATTCTGATTTTTTTTAAATCTTTAAGTATAAAACTTAAAATAATGAAAAGTGAGGCGGCATAGCCGATGTAAGTAGCAATCTCGGAGCTCATGAGAATAATTTGAGAATAACAAACTTAGTCATTTTCAGCAAGATAAAAAACTTTTATCTGCCATAAAGTCATTAATTGTTTTTTGGTAAAATATTTGTAATTTAGATAATGAATAAAAGTAATGTTGCTTTTATTCTAACGAGATATATTATGGATTATAAGTTTTCACAAGGTTTGAGCCAAGTGTTCAAACAAAGCAAAAATGAAGCTAAGCGGCTGAAAAGTGAATTTCTTAATACAGAACATCTACTTTTAGGTATTATAAAAACAGAAAACTCTGCAAAAGAAATCCTTCAAGGGCTTAATGCCGATTTAACACAAATCAGACGAAAAATTGAAACTTTAAATACAGCAAGTCTAAATCCTATTTCTGAGGAGGTTACCAATATTTCTTTCACCAAAATGGCAGATCATTCCATTAAACGTGCAGAACTAGAATGCAGACAATATAAAAGCAACGAGATCAATACCGTTCACTTGCTTTTGGGCATTTTATATAAATATGAGGATCCTACTTCAAGTATTTTAGGGGCTTACGACATTGACTATGAAGGAGTTTCAAGAGAATATCAAACGATGCTGAAAAATTCTGGTCAGACCCCTCAAAACTCGGCTTACGATGATGATGATGACAGAGAAGAATTTGAGCAGATGAGAAAGCCTACAGGAAATTTAGGTTCTGCGAAAAGTAAAACTCCTACATTGGATAACTTTGGTAGAGATTTGACTTCTTTGGCGAGAGACGGAAAATTAGATCCTGTAATCGGTCGTGAGAAAGAAATTGAAAGAGTTTCTCAGATTTTATCGAGAAGAAAGAAAAACAATCCGTTGTTGATTGGTGAACCGGGTGTTGGTAAATCTGCCATCGCTGAAGGTTTGGCTTTAAGAATTCAGCAGAAGAAAGTTTCGAGAGTTCTTTTCGGTAAAAGAGTCATCACGCTAGATTTGGCGAGTTTAGTTGCCGGAACCAAATACCGTGGTCAGTTTGAGGAAAGAATGAAAGCAATCATGACGGAACTTGAAAAGAACCGTGACGTGATTTTATTCATCGACGAGCTGCATACAATTGTTGGCGCAGGAAGTTCTACTGGAAGTTTAGATGCTTCCAATATGTTTAAACCTGCTTTGGCAAGAGGAGAAATTCAATGTATTGGTGCTACAACGCTTGACGAATATCGTCAGTATATTGAGAAAGATGGTGCTTTAGAAAGAAGATTCCAGAAAGTAATGGTAGAGCCTACCAATATTGAGGAAACCATTCAGATTTTGAACCAGATCAAAGACAAGTACGAAGAGCATCACAACGTTGTGTATACGGAGGAAGCAATTCTTGCCTGTGTCAATTTGACATCAAGATACATTACAGACCGTTTTTTACCAGACAAAGCGATTGATGCAATGGATGAAGCAGGATCTCGTGTTTATATCAAAAACATGAAAGTACCTACCGAAATCATTGATTTTGAAAAGAAAATTGAAGACATCAAAGAACTGAAACAGAAAGCCGTAAAAGCCCAGGATTATCTGGAAGCAAGAAAGCTAAAAGATGAAGAAGAGCGTTTGCAGATGGAGTTGAATTCTGCTCAGGATAAATGGGATAAAGACGTAAAGGAGAAAAAAGAAACCGTATCTGAAGAGAGTGTGGCTGAAGTAGTTTCTATGATGAGCGGTGTTCCGGTAACGAAAGTTGGTAAAAACGAGCTTGATAAACTTGCCGGAATGGATAGTAACCTGAACGGAAAAGTCATTGGTCAGGAAGATGCTGTGAAAAAGGTGGTAAAAGCCATCCAAAGAAACAGAGCAGGATTGAAAGATCCGAACAGACCGATTGGAACATTCATTTTCTTAGGAACAACAGGTGTTGGTAAAACCGAGCTTGCAAAAGTAATGGCAAGAGAACTCTTCGATTCTGACGAAGCATTGATCAGAATTGACATGAGTGAATACATGGAGAAATTCGCTGTTTCCAGATTAGTTGGTGCGCCTCCGGGATACGTTGGTTACGAAGAAGGTGGGCAATTAACAGAAGCAGTAAGAAGAAAACCTTATGCAGTCGTTCTTTTGGATGAGATTGAAAAAGCGCATCCTGATGTGTTCAATATCTTGTTGCAAATTTTAGATGAAGGTCACGTTACAGACAGTTTAGGTAGAAAAATTGATTTTAGAAATACAATTATCATCCTTACTTCAAATATCGGAACCAGAGATATTAAAGATTTTGGAGATGGTGTAGGATTTGGTACTAATGCGAAGAAATCAAACTCAGATTCAAGAACAAGAAGTACGATTGAAAATGCTCTTAAGAAAGCATTTGCTCCTGAATTCCTGAACAGAATTGACGATATTGTGATTTTCAACTCGCTTGAAAGAAATGATATTTCTAAAATCATTGATATTGAATTGGGTAAACTATATTCAAGACTTGAAAAATTAGGTTATAAAGTAGATTTAACTACTGAAGCTAAAGATTTCATCTCTGAAAAAGGCTGGGATAAAGATTTCGGTGCAAGACCGTTGAAGAGAGCAATTCAGAAATATATTGAAGATCTATTGGCTGAAATGCTGGTTAACAAACAATTATCTGAAGGCGAAACGGTAACTTTAGATTTAAATGAAGCTAAAGACGGGTTAGAAGGAAAATCTCAGAAGACGAAAAAGTCTGCTGTTGAGAAATCTTAATAATTAATTTAAAATAAATTATAAGAGCATCGGGAATTTCCCGATGCTTTTTTTATTAATGCCCACAGATAACTTAGATTTCACGGATGACATTGGTAAGAATGCGTAAGACTAGCAAAATCTGCGAGAGCCATTAGTTAGCAGATGCTTTTAGTTAATTTTCAAATACAATCTCGTTTTTCTTAAATTCCATATAATTTTCGTTTTTGGATTTGCAAGGGTAGGTTGATAAATGCACAAATGTTTACTTTAGAAATAACTTTCTTAGATAGAACAAATACTTATTGTACTGTATTTACTTATTCAAATCTTTTGGGTCAATACTTGTTCCGATTAAGTTAAACTTTTCTTTTAATTCTTCATAAGTTAAAAGTTCTATATTAAAACAACGAATCAGAAAATAATATGCTGAATCAACTAAGTCTTTTCTTGTGTCTACCAATTCAGTTTTATATTTGAACTTTGGCAATATTGGTTTCCCTTCACTAAACTCACATTTTCCACCACAAATAGGACAAAAACCATGTAAACTAGTACCATGTTCTTCTATCCACTCTTTTTGAGCATCATACATTTTGTCAAATCGTTTTTTATGATTGTCAATTGCGTTTAATGCCTCTTTTACTTCACCAATCCAAAAGTGAATGTTCGAATAATGTCCAACAACGTGATGAGTATACCCAGTTGTAAATTTTTTAAGTTGTTCGGAAATAAGATTTGCTCTATCAATTGTATATATCATTGTTTTTAAACTTTTTGCTTATAACACAAAAGGTAAATTTTAGCGATCTTTGAGAACTTTCTAAAGTCCTACCACAAAACCAACAGTCGGGATCAGTCCACCGGAAAACATACTGCTGTTTTCTTTATACAAAACATTGTACATCAAACCGATTTGCATAAAAGAATTGTTCCCGATTTGCTGCATATATCCACCACCTAAATAAAGCGCAGTTTCCTGTTGATCATTTTTAAAATCATAAATCTTATCTTCATAGTTTGCGAAAAAATGCTGCAGATTTCCGCTTACAAAGAAAGATCTCGCAAAATAATAATTTACAAATGGTCCCAATCCAAACATCGTAGATTTATAAAAATCTGAAGTCTGCCAGGAAACGCTTCCAATTAAGCCCGCTTCCAAATCATTGGTAATCCTGTAACCCACTCTGGGTGCAACCTGAAGATTAAAATAAGAATTGTTTCCGAAACCAAGACCAACTCCACCACCGAAAGTCCATTTATTAGACTCCGAAGTTGGTGTTCCTACAGAAACTTGAGAAAATGCAGATACAGAAAGCATCAGCATCAATACAAAAGATAATTTTTTCATACAAAATCGTTTTTATCAATGTCTAAATTATGATTTTTTTCGCAAAAAGGATTATTGTAATTTTGCACTCGTTAAGATAAAGATAAAAACTTTATCATAAATAGTATGAAAGTAGTAGTAGGATTATCGGGAGGTGTAGATTCCAGCGTAACAGCATATTTGCTACAACAGCAAGGTCATGAAGTAGTGGCTCTTTTTATGAGAAACTGGAATGATGCATCGGTCACTTTGGAAGATGAATGCCCTTGGATTGAGGATAGCAATGATGCCTTAATGGTTGCCCAGAAATTGGGAATTCCGTTTCAGGTGATTGATATGAGCGAGCTTTATAAGGAAAGAATTGTAGATTATATGTTTGAAGAATATCAGAAAGGAAGAACTCCCAATCCTGATGTTTTGTGCAACAGAGAAGTGAAATTTGATGTTTTTATGAAGACGGCAATGTCGTTGGGTGCTGATAAAGTGGCAACGGGACATTATGCAAGAGTAGATTCTACTATTGACGAAAATGGAAAAAAGATTTTCCATTTGTTAGCCGGAAAAGACAATAATAAGGATCAGTCGTATTTTCTTTGTCAGTTAAACCAAGATCAATTGTCGAAAGCCTTATTTCCTATTGGTGAGCTGACAAAACCACAGGTAAGAGAAATCGCCAAGGAAATTGGCTTGGTAACTGCTGATAAAAAAGATTCTCAAGGTTTATGTTTTATTGGTAAAGTAAGTTTACCGCAGTTTTTACAGCAGCAGTTGGTTTCGAAAGAAGGTGAGATTGTAGAAATTTTCAAAGATTCACCTTTATTTTCTCAGGAAATTCCCAATTTCACCTCTAAAGAAGAAGAATTAGAATTTTTAAGCAGAAAAATAAATTATAAAAAATCTGACGGAAAAGTAATCGGAAAACATCAGGGAGCACAGTTTTTCACAATCGGTCAAAGTAAAGGCTTGGGAATTGGTGGTCACAAAGAAAGCTGTTTTATTGTTTCCAGAGATATGAAAAACAATATTATTTTTGTTGGCGAAAGCCACAGTTTCCCGGGATTGCACAAAAAAGCTTTGAAGATCGACAATTCTGAGTTGCATTGGGTACGGGAAGATCTACGACTAAAAAACGGAGAATCAATGGAAATTTTGGGAAGATTCCGTTACAGACAGGAACTTCAGAAAGCTGTAATTTACCAGTTTGAAAATGCTTTTTACATGGAGTTTGAAAATCCTCAATCAGCAATTGCAGAAGGACAATTTGCGTCATGGTATATCGATGATGAATTGATCGGAAGTGGAGTGATTTCGTAATATGAAATTGAAAAAGACCTTTTTACAGGTCTTTTTCGTTTATCTTTTTTATAATTTAAATTTTAAATAGCAAAGCTTAAACATTATTGGGAAGCAAAGTATTGTCGGATTCTGTATGATTAAATATTTCCGAATCATTTCCAATAATTTCTTGTCTGTGTTTTATTCCCCAATCTCTTAGATTATTGATGATGGTCTGCAGGGACTTACCATGTGCCGTAAGTTCGTATTGCACCGTAATCGGTTGGGTATCCAAGACTGTTCTTTTAATCAGTTTATTAATTTCCAATTCTTTCAGCTCTTTGCTCAGCATCTTGTTTGAAATCCCGACTACATCGTTCAGAATATCAGAAAACCTCCTTTTATTGTAATAACAAATTGAAGATATGATAGAGATTTTCCATTTCCCGTGCAATGCATCCATAGAATCCTGCACAGCCATTATTTCTTTTTTATGCTGTTCTTCTTTACGTGGTTGACAACTCATAGGTAGTTACTTTTATGTTACAACGTTACTCCGTTGTTACTGTTACTTTTCGTTACAAAGTTACCAAAATAAATTAAAAGGTAATAATTTTGTATCAGAATTTTACAATATATAAAACAATGGACAGATTAAAAAACAAAGTAGCCGTAGTAACAGGCGCTTCAAAAGGAATAGGTGCCTCTATCGCAAAATATTTTGCCGCAGAAGGAGCAAAAGTAATTGTGAACTACGCATCAAGTAAGGAAGATGCCGACAAAGTAATCAACGAGATTACGAAAAATGGAGGAACTGCAATTGCCTTGCAGGGAGATGTCTCAAAACAAGAAGATGTCATCAGACTTTTTGACGAAATGAAAAAAGCTTTTGGCACACTGGATATTTTGGTAAATAACGCCGGGATTTATAATTATGAGCCTATCGAACAGGTATCAGCAGAAACATTTCACCAACAATTTAATATCAATGTTTTAGGATCTATTTTTGCGATTCAGTCAGCTTTGAAAATGTTTGGCGAAAATGGCGGAAACATCATCAATATCAGTTCAGGAGCAAGCAGATCACCGCTACCAACAGGATCGGTATATTCTGCTACGAAAACTGCATTAGATGCATTTACGGTTGCGCTTTCAAAAGAATTTGCAGGCAGAAATATCCGCATCAATTCTATTTTGCCAGGTATTGTAGAAACAGAAGGTTCTCACAGCGCCGGATTTATCGGTAGCGAAGCCGAAGCTCAATTTGTATCCAACACACCACTTGGACGTACCGGACAGCCAGAAGATATCGCAAAGGTTGCCGTATTTATTGCTTCTGAAGATGCAGGATGGATTACGGGCGAACAAATTGCCGTTTCTGGTGGAGTTTATGGCTTTTAATTATTAAAATTTAAAAAAATGGACAGACTAAAGAATAAAGTAGCCGTCATTACAGGCGGAAACAGCGGTATCGGATTTGGAATCGCTGAAGCTTTTAAAAATGAAGGCACTGTAGGTGCAATTACCGGAAGAAATGAGAGTACTCTAAAGAGTTCGGTAGAAGCTTTAGGCAAAGAATTTATAGGCATTGCAGGGGATGTGACCAATCTTGAAGATTTAGAAAATACTTTTAAGCAGACGTTCGATAAATTTGGCAAAATTGATGT
The DNA here is from genome assembly GCF_979258685.1 of Chryseobacterium sp. AC405b. Taxonomy (NCBI): domain Bacteria; kingdom Pseudomonadati; phylum Bacteroidota; class Flavobacteriia; order Flavobacteriales; family Weeksellaceae; genus Chryseobacterium; species Chryseobacterium sp. AC405b. The sequence continues at coordinate 1,038,015 of NZ_OZ409877.1, read as the reverse complement.
ATTGGTTGTGAATGCAGGAGGCGTTGTTGATGGCGTTGCGATGGGAACTATTGACGAAGTTACCGAAGAAAGCTACGATAAGTACATGGAATTAAATTTAAAAAGCTCCTATTTTACTGTACAAAAAGCACTTCCCTACCTCAACGACGGAGCTTCAGTGATCTTGATCGGCTCAAGTGCAGCTCATCGGGCTGCGCCGGGAATGGCAATTTATGCGGCGGCGAAAGCAGCGGTCATTTCATTGGCAAAAGGTTTATCGCTAGATCTATTACCCCGAAAAATTAGAGTAAATGCACTTTCGCCAGGCTCTATTGACACACCGGTTTTCGGTAAAATGGTGCCGGAAGAACACTTGGAACAAGTGAAACAAATCTGGAGAGACATCACGCCAATCGGAAGACAAGGTTTGCCTTCTGAAATCGGAAATGCTGCGGTATTTTTAGCCTCAGACGAGTCATCATTTATCGTCGGAACAGAAATTCTGGCTGACGGAGGTCTTACGAATATCAGTTTGATGAAATAGTTTTTCGATACCAAAAAATGTAAGCATTCATTTATAAGAAAGTCTGGAAATAAATTTTCCGGACTTTTATTTTTTCTGTAACATAATTGGAATTGTGATACTTACCCAGTAAATAACAATTAAAAAATATCAATATGAAAACTTCTTTAAAAAACCAGTACGCTTACACCAACAACATTTTAATTTCGATTGTTTCCGCAGTGTTTGGATATAACCTTTATCAGGCGATTGCTCATCCTGAAAAATCTCATCTTATTCTGAGCTTTATCCTTTTGGCAATTACTTATTTTGCATGTAAAAAATATGGATATACAACCAGCAATGAAAAAGAAGAAAAGTAAAAATGTAGTGATAAATAGATAAGCCCGAAGCGTTCTGTTTCGGGGTTATTTTTTGAAATAGTATTTGCTTTTATTATTTCAATTTAAACTTTAGGTTATTCGGATTAATAAACAATATAACAATGAATTCTAAAATTAAAATCAGTATTAAAAACCGGACAGGTTTTCCTAAGAATATTCCCCGAAATAGTTTTATAATTCCTAAAATGAAAATTGAAATCATAAAATAATACGTTGTTTTAGAAACGTCTTCCCTGAATACTTTTAAAATCAGAATTGAAGCGTAGAATCCGAAAATTAGGATTAAGTAAAATGTTAAAAAGTGAGGTCCTCTCAAGGAAATCGGATTGAAACTATCATGATTTATCATAAGCCATACAAAACTTACCAAAACCGGAATTGTGTGCGTGATTATTTTTTTCATATTATTTAACTAAGTTAATCTCCGCCGCCACAGCCACCACAGCCGCCGCCACAACTGCTTCCGCAAGAGCTGCTGTCACCTGATGAATGGTCACTTCCGCAACCTCCAACATAACCACTGTCTCCGCCGTCATGCTGATTGTGATTTTTTGGATCATTCTTTTTGCTAAAAATTTTTGAGAGGAAAAATATTGCCAGAAATAGTAAAGGAATTATTATAAGTAGGTTGGTCAGAAAGTCACTCACATGTTCTGAACAGGAAATTAAAATAAGGATTCCCGAAAGAACAAATGAAACTTTGAAGGCGTTTAACCATAATCTCCTTTTTGGCCTTCTTTTTTTATCTAACCAAATATCGTCCGGAGCTTTTACTCTGAAAACTTCATAATAACTGGTCAACGTATCATCAAACCAGTCTGTATGTTTTATTTTCTCTTCATAACCACCGTTTGAAGGATGATGATGTAATTTTTGTTGTAAAATATTAGGGCAGAATTCTTCCCAGTAATTTTGAGTGTACATCAGGTGCATATGCCATACTTTATCTACGATATCACTCGGCGAAGCTCCATTGGGCAAAGTGCAACACAGATAAACAAACTTTTTATACTCTTCAATAGCTTTTTGAGTAAAACTTGAACTCCAGTTTTCTTCTTTTGCTAATTTTTTTGAGAAAGGAAAATCAACATTTGGAGTGTCCAGAGAAAAATTCTGAAGTCTGTTCCAAAGCGGATCATTTTGTAATAAGATTTTTGTTTCCATTGTTTTAACTTTTATTTCTATTCAAATATGGCATTGATTGAAAATATAAAAGTCTTACAGCAGTATTTTTAAGCATCAAAAAAATCTTATATTAGTCTTAAAATATAGTAATGAAAAAAGAAAGACATTTTGCATCTGGAAAAATTAATGAATTTCCTAAGTCTGCATTTTTTAAAGAAAAACCATTGGGAAGATGTCTCAAAAACCGAATGGTCATACATTGTTGAAGAACTTAACGAACTCATTATCAATGAAAGTGAAGAAAAAAACATCAGGAAAAAACCCGTTTTGTTAGGTTCAAATTATTTATATGAACATCTCATTATCAATAAATTAAAGAAATATTATCAAAACGAAAATTCAATTTTAAGCAAACCAAACCTGGCAAAATTAAGCCTGATTGTCAAAGTTTTAGGTTATTCAAATTATATCGATTTCATCAATTCAAATATGGAAGCCTTTAATTTTAATGATCTGAAAATTGATATGTACAATGTGAAACAGAATACGGAATTGCTTGACAAACTGGTCGGTTGCTGGTACTCTTACAACAGAAATCTTCCGGAGAACCCTTTACAAACAAAAGAAGACCGAATTTGGCGTTCTGCAACAGAAATTTATAAATCTGAAACCACCGGTGAATATTTCGTTGAAAGAAGCGGTGGTGATCGTCACAAGTATTTTGGTAAAGTGACTGCGTACTCAGATTATATTTTTATCATTATGAACAGCAATACGTTTATACGACAACGTCATTTTATTTCAAGAATAAAAGACATCAAAGAAAAGCTGAAAAATCCGGAGTATAAGCTTCACGAATTGCATTTTATAAGTACTTGTATCAGTTTTAATCAGGAACCGATTGCTTTGTTCGAGATCTTCCAAAAAGCAGACAGAAAAAACTATATTCCAGATTCTATCAGTTTTCCGATTGACAGCGATGAGATACCCAAATCAATTATAAAACAGCTTGAAGACACAGAAGCCAACCGAATAGATTACAGATAGTTGATGGTTTCCTGGTTTCGGAATTTGAAATTTATTTTTTGAAGCCAAGAAGTATTCCTTTTTTTCTATTTTTCTTTCCTCTACGCTAGCTTACTAGCCAATCTTTGAAATCTTTCACTCGGTCACGGCTTATCGTAATTGCTTCCTGCGGCTGAAATTCCATTTCAATTTTGTAGTTTGGGGAAGTATGAATGTTTTTGATATAATCTGAATTGATGATAAATTGTCGATTTACTCTGAAAAATTTCTTGTCATCCAGAACATCCTCAAGCTCATCCAAAGTGAAATCTGAAGGATAAGATCGTTCCTGTGTCTGGAGATAAACAATTTTATTTTCACTGAAAAAACAGCTTACTTCATGTGTCTGAACAATTTTTAAGTTGTATCCTATTTTTACCAAAACTCTTGATAAAATGCTTTTTTCCTTTTTAATAAGCTGCTTGATTTCCTGCGAGTTGACAGATTGATCAGAAGGCAGAAATGATTTAAATTTTTCAATTGCTCCGGTTAAATCTTCATCCATGATTGGTTTCAGAAGATAATCAATACTGTTTAGTTTGAAGGCTTTTAAAGTATATTGGTCAAAAGCAGTTGTGTAAATGATAAAAGCTTTTGTAGAAATTTTCTCAAAAATATCAAAAGAAAGCCCGTCACCTAAAACAATATCTGAGAAAATAAGTTGCGGATGTTCATTTTCAGAGAACCAATGTACAGCATCTTCCACAGATTCTAGGTTCGCAACCAATTGTAATTCAGGGAAAAGAGCCAACATTCTTTCCAATTTTCTTGCTGCTGGTTTTTCGTCTTCTATGATGACCGTTCTAATCATTGAGTTTGGTTTTTAGCTGAAAATAAAAGTAAATAAAATCTTTTTAGTTCTGAAAATTAATTGGCTTTTTCTCTTTACCAAGTTCTTCTTCCAAAACCCTGTTTTCCCATTCGGTGTTGAGAAATAATTTCACTGCTTTTACCGTCAAAATGATTGCCCAAACCATTAAAATAACTGATCCGCTAAAAATAGACTGAGACCAATCTCCACTCTTAACCAATCTTCTTGTGAATATGATTGCCGCTACAATCGCAAACCATAAGCAGTTTTTATAAAATGATTTCAGTTCTTTTACTCTTTGTTGTGCATTGTTGTAATTCATATGGGTAAGTTTTTAAGGTTATAAATTAAAATGTTTTTGAATTTTTCTTTTCCTGTTCCATCAATTCTTTTATTTTTTTCTCTTCCCAGTCCTTACCAATTCCGAAAGTTCCGATTGCGTGTATTGCAATCCCCAATCCCCAACCTAACATTGGCCAGTAAAACCACAAACGTTCCGGTGAAGTCAACAGATTCAGAATCAATAAAAACGGAATGACCAAGCAATACGAAGTCAGATTTCCGTAAAATCCTTTCAGATCTTTTACTCTTTTAGCTGCTTTTTCGTACGCTGAATTTTCTTTGTTGAATGTTTGATTTTCCATGATAATGATTTTTTTAAAATTGATATTTATTTGTTTTTCCTGAGTCAAATTTAGGTCAGAAAACAGATTCACTTCAACTTTATATGACCGAACGGTAGGTTTTGTGTACTGAACAGCAAAATCCCGACTCTGACGAAGTGGGAATTTAATTTAAGCTGAATTCTTATTTATTTTTATCCATTAGTTCTTTTATTTTCTTTTCTTCCCAGTCGCTGCCGAATATCATTGCTGGTAAGAAAACACTCAATCCGTGTGCAGCCAGACCAATCCCCCACAAAAGAGGAAGCTTCAACAAATCCCATTCCCAGTACTTTTCTCCCGGATCCAAATCAAGAGCTTTTGCACCAACAATAAAAATATTGACGAAAAAATACACCATAGCATGCGTATAAAATCCTTTAATTTTTTTCACTTTTCTTTCCGCCTCACGATAACGGATGTGGCGTTTGTTATAATCTTCCATTTTTATCTTGTTTTTCTAAAATTTCTCTTATTTTTCTCTCTTCCCAATTTTTTCCCACTGCAAAAGTTCCCATTCCGTGCGCTGCAATACCAATTCCCCAACCCAGCATTGGCCAATAAAACCAAAGGTTTTTGGGAGATGTAATTAAATTTAAAACAATCAGAAAAGGAATAATTATACAATAAGAAATAAGATTTCCGTAAAAACTTTTTATTTCTTTCATCCTTTTCTTTGCTCTGTCGTACGCATGATTATCTTCCTCCATTAAATGGGCAACAACATTGGATTTATCATTAAGCACAGGAAGCTTTACTTTAAAATAATCTTCAGATTTTTCTATAAAAACATTTCTCTCCGTAAGCAGAGAATACCGCTGTACGATATTTGCCAAGCCAATTCCTGCACTTTCTTTGATCTGCTCACGAATTTGCAGATTGTTTTCGATGCACAACACATCTCCTTCGGTGAAAATTTTTATCAATAAAGGTCTTGATGATGTTGCCAAATTATGTTTGATGCAGTTTTCTAACAGCAATTGCAGTGAAAGAGGAACCACGAATTTCTGCAAATCATCTTTATTGATGTCAAAAATAAAATTGACACTGTTCTCAAACCTTGTTTTGAGTAAATCGCAGTACGTTTTTGCAAATTCTATTTCGTCTTCTATGGTAACCAATTCTTTATCTTTCTGTTCAAGAACATAGCGGTAAATCTTTGACATAGAAGCAGTGAATTTCTGCGCCTGATGTGGGTTTTCCTCAATTAATGAGCTCAAAACATTTAACGAATTAAAAAGAAAATGAGGATCGAGCTGATTTTTTAAACTTTCAAACTGTGCATTCGCAGATTTGGCAATGAGTTTCTGCTCTACCACTTCTTTTTTGGAAGTTTTCTTCAGTTCTTCCATAAATCCTTTTGCGTGCAGAAAAGCGGAGATCAACAATGCAATATTGATCGTAAACCAGTTGATAAAATTATATTTGCCCGAAAAATATTCCTGTGGAGAAACTGCTTTCTGAAAAACCACAAAATTCATGTAATTACAGAAATACACCAAAATGGTATTGGCAATGAGTATAGAAATAATACTGATGACCGCTCTTTTTGTAGTTGCTTCAGACCAGGGAAATTTCTTGTTTAAAAAATCATTGATTAAGCCATTTCCCGCACCTAAAAGAAAAGAATACATCGCAGAAATGAGTATCGTAATTAAGAAGTTCTCAATCGTTTTATCATTGGTGAGAGCAAAAAAGAAGAAAATCGAAGTTCCCAGCGAGATCCACAGTAATATGATAAAATCTTTACGTTTCATTGTTCAGTTTTTCTGATTCAAAAGTAATTCAAATATTTTCAGCAAAAATTATTTATTGCCGAGTGGTGCGTTTTAATTCCTGAGCCGGAAAAGCCTTCCATAATAATTTAGGAAGGCTCAAATATTTCTAATTATTTTCCTTGGTCTGATTTAATAAAATATTCCGCTTCAGACTTACCCCAATTAGGATCTAGCGTAGTTTTTGGCTGAAAAGAATTGTATTTGTCTAATGCGAGTTTAAAAAGCTCAATACCTTTTGTTTTACTTCCTCCGTATTGTTCTGGTGTGAAGTAGATATCTTCTGCTTTGATCAGAATGACTCTTGGGTTGTTTGGATTTAATTTTTCAGCAGTATTCAATTCTTCCTGAGCTTTCATCCCGAAAGTCATGTATCTCTCCTGAGGATTGACCATCATTTTTAACGAATAAATCATTTTTTGCAAAAGATGTATTTCAGAATTGTTTTTATCGGCATTTTCTGCGCCATCTACAAATTTCTGCGCCTGATCTGCTATTTCGTCCAAACCTTGGGTTTTGCCTTCCCTCATGAGCAATCTTCCTTTTTGGATGTACGAAAATGCAGTATAATAATTCGGCTGCCACTTCCCTTTTTCTTTGTCGGCAATTCTCTGAAAATCGTTAGCAAGAGTCTGGAATTCTTCAGCGGTTTTACAGTTCTCGATTTTAGCGATTTTTTCAGTCATTATTTTTTCATAACTGTTCTGAGCAAATGATACTAAACTCACCAAAACTAAAGCAAAGCTTAAAAGATGTTTTTTCATGATTTTAAATTTTATATTATTATTTATTGTTAAATTATTAAAGATTGTTATTAATCGCATCTTGAGTTTTGTCTACTCCGAAGCTGATAAACATTCCGACAAAAACAAAAGTATTAACCGGCGGAACAACAGATGAACTTCTTGATCCGTCTTGCGAGAAATTATATCCGTAAACATTTTTTGTTCCTAAAACATTCGATACGCTTAGAACAAAAATAGTAAACGCTTTTGCCTCTTTTTTTCCAAGATTGGGAAGATAATTGATGCTTATATTTAATGCATTGTAGTCTTTCAGCCTTCCTTCATTCCGTATAATGTTTCTATTATCTTGGGTAATAATATCATAATACGGTCGACCTTTTGCATACGTGTAGGAAAGATTGATTCCGGTTTTCCAATCTGGGAAAAATCTTTTTGCGACTGCAGAAAAGGTGTGTTCTGCTGCGAAATTAGGTTTTAAACTCACAGGATAATTCAGAAAATCTCTTTTAGAATCTAGAAAGGAATAACTGATCCAGTAATCAATATTTTCAAACGTTTTTTTATCTCTCCAGAACAATTCTACACCTTTCGCAAAACCATTTCCATTATTATTGAAAGCAGCCTGAACCTGTTGGTTCTGATCAGCATCCGGTATTATATTCTGGGTTTTTATCAAATCATCATATTTTTTATAAAATGCTTCCAATCTCAGACTTCTTCCTTCTGTAGATCTCTGAACCTGAAAAATAAAATGTTGTGACTGCTGGAAGCCCAATTTTGCAGATGAGTTTATATATTTACTTTCAGGATTTTGATAGAATAATCCGTAAGCGAAAGAGGTCGTCCAGTCTTTAGCAAAGCGATAGGCTAAAGCAAAACGGGGTGCTATATTATTCTTATTCAGATACGATGAGTTTTCTGCTCTTACTCCAATTTTTGCAGACAGATGATTGCTGAATCCCAAATCTGTTTCTACAAATGCTGCAGAGATAAGATCTTTATAACTCTTATTAACTTCTCCAAAATTCAGTTGTTCGCTTGTGTTGTTGAATTCAAAACCGCCTCGCAAAGCACTTATTCTGTTGATTTTTCTGTCGACAACTGCTTTAAAGTTTATATAATTTCCGTTATTCAGTAGCTGTGTTTTTCCAGATTCAACCTCATTATTTTCTGTTGAGAAATTCAAATCTGACTGATTATAAGAATAAGACGTTCCTGCATTCAGGAGATATTTTCCGAATTTCTGCCTGAAAGATATATTATGATACGTATTTTTTCCTTTTAATCTTATTAAAGCGAAATCATAGTCAGGTTCCAAACTTTCGGTTTTCACACCCATTTTATTGCTGTCGTACATTCCGTAATATTTGAAAAATCCGCCTGATTTTGTTTTTAATCTAAAATTGGCATCTCCGTTGAAACCTTGTGGAGCATCGATGAAATTTGTGTTGAAATTAAAAACATTCTGCATCAGGCCAAGCATAGAATATCCGGCAGTTGCACCATAAGAATAGTTTTTGTCATCACTTAATTTCTGGAAACTTCCGCTCAAAAATATCGGTGACACCCCAAAATCATAAGAACTCTGATCTGGAAGGTCTACACTTTCCAACAGTAAAGCTCCGGAAAGAGCCTGCCCGTACAAAGCAGAATATCCGCCGCTAGAAAAGACATTCCCTTTAAAGAGAGAGGTATTGAAGCGGTCTCTTCCTGCAATCCCGGGTACTGAATTGGAGAAATAATTATTGATCAAACTTCCGTCCATAAAAATCTTAGTTTCGGAACCTGTTCCACCGCGAACGAAAAGCCCTTCTGTTTCTCCTACTTTCTGTACACCGGGAAGAAAATTTAGAGCTGAAGATATTTGCCCATCTGCTCCGGCAGTCGTATAAATATCTATCGGACTCAGCAGAGCGGTTGCTCTTTTTTTGTCGCTGGCTTCAATTGATCCTGCAGAAACCACTACGGCATCAATCTCATTAATCTGCTCTTTTAATTCTGCATTGATCGATAGATCTTTATCTTCTATCAGAATCGGTTTTTCAATCTCACTGTACTTTGGGTGAACAAAAGACAATATATGATTTCCTTTTTCTGAAGTTTCAAAAGAAAAATATCCCTCTGAATTTGTTGTTGCACCATCATAAGTGTCTTTTAAGGTCACATTGATTTCACTAACGCCTTTGTTCTTAAAAGTGACTTTTCCTGTAATTTTTGTCTGAGAAAAGCTTAGAATAAATGAGAAAAAAGAAACGAGAAATAAGATTCTCCTAAGAATGGTATTCATGTCTTGTAGTTTGACCTCAAAATTAAACCACCTTGTTTAAACCTCATCATTTTTTATACTGAATGGTCATATTTTTGTACTGAACAGGAACTAAACTCCTAAAATATTATCTATGAAACTAAAAACATTAACATTGTTGACGGGCTGTACTTTATTGGCTGCGTCCTGCAGTTCAATTAAAACCTATAATATTTCATCAAAAAGCGGAACCAAAACAGAAGGAACTGCAGAATTTACTCAAAAAGGCAATGATGTCGTTTTGAATCTGAATGTGACCCATCTTACTCCCGGAATTCACGCTGTACACATTCATGAAAAGGGAGATTGCTCATCACCAACTGCAGAATCTGCGGGTGGACACTGGAATCCATCAAAATCTGACCACGGAAAATGGGGAAATGCACACTTTCACATGGGTGATATTGGGAATCTCGTTGCTGATCATGAAGGGAAGGCAAAATTGACTTTTAAAACTGATAAATGGTGTTTGGATTGTCCGGAAGAAGCCAAAAATATTATGGGTAAAGGTTTGATCATCCATGCCGGAAAAGACGATTATCAAACACAGCCTACAGGAAATGCAGGCGAAAGAGTTGGGTGTGTAGAGATTAAATAAAATTTTATTGCAAAAAAGAGCGGCGCTAATCTTCGATTAGCGCCGCTCTTTTTAATATTTGTTATTTTAAACTTTAGCTTTCATTTCGGCAATGATGTTCATCGCTTCCTGAAGATAAGTGTCTTTCTTTAGATTTTTGATCCACATTTCAGACTTTTTCTTGAATGCTTCGTCTTTTTTCTCTCTTTCAATTTCTGAAGGATACATTGAGAATTTAAGACCGTTTTCAAATTTGGTTAATGCCTTGAATTTCTCGATCTGTGCTTTTCTCTGCTTCATCAGTTCGTTGAATTTATTGATATTCAAAGTGATGGTTTCTTCTTTATCTAATTTCTCTCTCCATTTTGCTGATTCTAGCAATAACTGATAGTTTGAGTTTTTTGCCATTCTGTCGTTGCTGGATTTTTCTAATGCTTTCACATCGAAGTAGCTCAATTTCTGATAGTTTGAACTAGGAATTTTGTCCCAAGCTAAAGCAAATTCATCGTATCTCTCACCCACTTCTGCATAGGTAAAGAAATCTTCCATTCTGACATCTGAAACGATTCCTTTTCTTTGGTTAGACTCTCCGCTGATTCTGTAAAATTTCTGAATCGTCAGTTTTAACGATCCGAAATCATCTTCAGTATTCAGAAATCTATTCAAATCAACAAATGTCTGTACTGTTCCTTTACCGAAAGATTGTGGTGAACCAACGATGATTGCTCTTCCGTAATCCTGCATTGCACCGGCTAAAATTTCAGATGCTGAAGCCGAAAGTTCGTTTTGCATAATTACCAAAGGGCAGGTCCAAATCGGAGTTTCCTGTTTGTTTTTTAAAGTCTGAATTTTTCCGTTTCCGTCTTTTACCTGAACGTAAGGTTCAGTGCATTCATGAAAAGTCCCATGATGTCACCAACTTCAGTTAATGAACCTCCACCGTTATTTCTTAGATCCAAAACAATCCCTTCAATTCCCTGAGCTTTCAATTTTACGATTTCATTTTTGATGTCGTCAGAAGCATTTCTTCCTTTTTCATCCTCAAAATCTGCGTTGAAGCTTGGTAGATTAATGATCCCGTATTTTTTACCATTCGGAGAATTTACAATTATACTTCTTGCAAAGGTATCTTCAATCGCTACTTCCTCACGAATCATCGTAACCTCAACAATTGTTTTATCTTTTTTCTGAACGGTCATGGTAACAGGAGTTCCTTTTTCACCTCTGATTAACCTTACGGCTTCATCAGAAAGCATTCCTACTACATTCACGTGATCTTCATTCGGTTTTGATCTTACTTTCAGAATTTTATCTCCTTCAGAAAGTTTCTTTGATTTCCATGCAGGTGCACCAATCGTCAAAGCTCCCAGGTAAAGATTTCCTTTTTTCTCCTGAATAATTGCACCAATGCCGATTACTTTCCCTTTAAACTGAGTATCAAAATCTTCTTTATCTTTTGGAGAATAATAATTAGTATGCGGATCGAAAACTTCCGTGTAAGAATTCATGTACACCGTAAACCAATCCATTTTTTTTCTTTTCTTGAATCTTGTGAAAGTTTCTTTTACCAGGTCTTTTACTTCATCAGTAGCTTTTGTAAGCTTTTGCTGAGGAGATAGAATCTCAAGTTTAATGGTATCCTGAAGCTTAAATTTTTGAACAGAATCTTTCTTTTCCTTTTGAGCTTCTTCTTTGCTGTTCATCGATTCAATTTCCTGAAGAATATTGTATTTGATGAATTTTTTCCACTCGTTATATTGCTCCTTTTTATCAGCAGGAACGTTTTTAATCTTTGATTCTAAAGTCAGCGTTTCATCTTCTTCCAAGTTGATCGGCTTGCTGAAAATCTCCTGAGTAATCTTATCAATCTCATCAACTCTTTGGTATAATCTGTCAACTGTCAATTTATAAAAAACAAGATCACCCACATTCAGATAATCGTCAAGCCTGGTTTCATGCTTGCCAAATTCTGTCATATCAGACTGCAGGAAATATCGTTTTCCTGGATCAATCATTTCAAAATAATGCTTGTAAACATCTTTTGAGTAAGCATCATTGATAGGTTTTGGGCTGTAATGTAAATATGAAAGTGTGTTTTTAACGCTCACCATTATCGTCTGCATTTTCTCATCGTCATTTTTCGGCGAGTTGAAACAAAACATAAGACTTGTTAACGGAATAAGGAGTAAAAATTTATTTAGTTTAAAATTTTTCCACATAAATCTGCAATGTATTTTATTAAATTTTTAAAAAAGTATTTTGATTAGTAGTAATAATTAAATTTCTGTTACAAACTATCAAATTTAATACCTTATTTATTAATATCGAATAGTTTTGAGTAATTTTGTTAAAATTTAAAACTTTTATGGAAAGACCACTTATTCTGGTAACCAATGATGATGGGATTACTGCACCAGGAATCAGAAACCTTGTAGAGTTTATGAACGAGATCGGAGAAGTGATCGTTGTTGCTCCCAATTCACCACAAAGCGGAAAAGGACACGCAATTACCATCAATTCAACTTTAAGTTTTGAGGAAGTAAAACTGGAAGGACCGCAAACAGATTTTTCTTGCAGCGGAACGCCTGTAGACTGTGTGAAAATGGCTCTTGATAAAATACTGACAAGAAAGACCGGATATTGTGGTTTCGGGAATTAACCACGGAGCAAACTCATCGATTAATGTTATTTATTCAGGAACCATGTCTGCTGCTGTAGAAGCCGGTGTGGAAGGTCTTCCGGCAATTGGTTTTTCGCTTCAGGATTTCAGTTGGGAGGCAGATTTTACTCATGCTAAAAAATATATTCAGGAAATTGTAAAAAGAACATTAGAAAACCCGATGCCTAAAGGTGTTGTTCTGAATGTAAACATACCTAAACTGACAACTGAAGAAATAAAAGGCGTAAAAGTTTGTAAGCAGGCTAATGCAAAATGGGAAGAAAGTTTTGACGAAAGAATCAATCCGCATGGTAAAAAATATTATTGGCTGACCGGATATTTCAACAATATGGATGAATCTGAAGATGCTGACGAAACGGCTTTGGCAAACGGATATATTTCTATCGTTCCTGTAAAATTTGATATGACGGCGTATGAGTATATGAATACGCTGAATGAGGTGATGAAGTTTGATTAAATAATATCCCACAGATTCCGCAGATCGTCACAGATGATTGAGCATAAAAATCTGTGCAAATCTGCGGGAAATTTCTTTTATTCAAAAGTTCTATTTCTAAATTCATCTGCATAAATTTCCAATTCGTTTTCTCTTTTGATAAAATCGTAAAAATAATACTTGTTATTAACTGTAAAACAATAATTCCTATATCCAATTGTAACTTTCACAAAATCAGGTTTATTTGATTTAAATTTGAAATATTTGATATTATGATCCATATTCAATTCATTATCAATATAATATTTTACAATTTGGTTTTCGTATTTAACCTGAACCGTATCTTTTATACCTGAACGAAAAACAAACGAAAATTCATTGTAGGTAACATCGCTTTTCGTTTTATTATAAAGAATTTTAATTGAATCCTCTCCACAAATATTTGGAATATTTGTTAATTTAAGATTTTCGAAACGTGATTTACATGAAATAAAATTATAACAGAATAATAAAAACATTTCATGAGATCAGTTTTTAAAACAAAACCTTATCCTCTTTCCTCAATTCCTCTAGATATTTAATTTTATCATCTCTGTAAAATAAATTCATCGTCTCAAACGGGATCATTTTTAAATCTTTATTTACGATATGAACACAGGATTTTTTGACGGCGCGAACGTCAAAATCATGCGCATCCATAAAATTCATGATAATTATTCTAAAAAGATTGTCATAATCTAAATTGGGAGCCGAAACTTCCGGCAGACAACACAATAACTGATTTACCTTTGGCTGTACCTGATCAACAGAAATTCCGGTGCTGAAAATATCCAGAAGCTGCATCTGCAAACCGGCATCCTGTTCGTAAACAATCGTGTTTTTGGTTTCATTATTCAATAAATCGGCAGGGTTAATATATCTCGTTAAAGGTATAGTTTCCCCTTCCAGCTTCAGAATATAACCCATCGCCAAAGAATCCGGATTACAAGGAACAGGAATAATATCATCACCATTCAGAAGCGGAAACTGGTTTAAAATTTCCTGTCGCACTTCCGTTAATGTAATTTTTTCATGTGCAGAGTCTTCCCTGTTTCTTCCCGCTACCTCAACAGGTTGAAAGGTAATTCCACGGACGCATTTTTGTTTTAAAGCAAAATCAATTAGTTTTCCAATTTCGTCTATATTTTTTCCTTTTTGAAGAACGATTACAAGCGTTGTAGAAAGATTTAATTCATTTAATTTTTCCAAAGCTTTCATACGGACATTTGTGAGGTCTTTTCCCCGGAAATCTTCTAAAACTTCTGGTTTAAATGAATCAAACTGAAGATAAATCTCAAATTCCGGAGCATACGTTGCAAGTTTTTCTGCAAAACCGGGATCATTGGCAATTCTGATTCCGTTGGTGTTGAGCATCAAATGTTTGATCGGCTTTGACTTAGCAATATCCATGATTTTAAAAAACTCAGGATGAATCGTTGGTTCGCCGCCACTGATCTGCACAACATCTGGTTGCCCTTCATTTTTAACAATGGTATCAAACATCGCTTCAATCTGTTCCAAACTTCTGTGACTTCCGTAATGTGGTGACGACATCGCATAACAGGTAGGACAGGTCAGATTACATCGATCGGTAACCTCAACAATCGAAAGACAGCTGTGCTGCTCATGATCTACACACAAACCGCAATCGTACGGACAGCCGTACTCCACATCAGTTCCAAAATGAACAGGCATTTCAGAAGCTTTATTATAGTTTCTTATATTTTTATAATATTGAACATCTGATGCAATCATCGTCTTAAAAAAACCATGATCCGGACATCTTTTGGTCATAAAAACCGCTTCATCTTCAATGATGATCTTCGCTCCTACTCTTTTCAGGCATTCCGGACAAAGGCTGATCGTATAATCGTAATAGGTATAATTTCTTACTGGCATAATTTATAATTTACATTCCTCCGCAGACAACTCCGCTTATCAACCCACAAACTAACATCGAAATCAACACTGTGAGCCAAAATTGCTTTCTGGAAAATTTTCTGCCATTTTTACTCTCGTAAATCAGCTTTACAAAAACTGTGAATAACGAGGAAACAACGAAAGCAACAGCGAGAATCATCAAAATAATCACAGCAACTAAACCTTCTAATCCACCAACTTCCAAAAGGGTCAGATTTTTCATATTATATTTATTTTTGGTGTGTCTTTTAAACTTTTACTGATTTTAATTTTATAAATGTAATAAATAATTACCACCAAACATACTATCTGAATGGTTCCAAAATTTCCTATAATCTCAATTTTAGGTTTAATAAAATCTAAAAGGAGTCTAAAGCTGAAATAACTGAGCATAAACAACTGAAACAGAAAACCTGATGCATATTTGTCTTTTTTTGCAATCATCTTCAGTTCAATCCAAAGAAAAAGCAGAAAGGCAATTTCATACAGCGCAACAGGATGCCTTAGATATTGATCGCCAAGATACATTCCGAAAATTGAAGTTGTTGGCAACCCATACGTTTCTTCATGAACTCCGGTGAGAAAACATCCAATTCTGCCGATTATGATGGCTAAAATTAAAGGAAAAACAATTAAATCTCCTGTGCTTTCTTTATGACCCACAATTTTCTTGGCTAATTCAACACCTATTAATCCAAAAGCCAATCCGCCAACGATGGTATTATTGGTCCAGAATCTTTTAAAGCTAAAATCATCAAATAAAACATGTGGGTTTTCAAGATTTCCGATGAGTTTTGAGCCAATCAAAGCTCCAGCCGTTGCACCTATCAGAATTGCAGCTGAGGTATTGAATGACATTTTTTCCTGTGACTTTCTTTTTAGAAAGAAATAATAGCGCATAGCAATAAATATTCCCAGGGTTTCAAACACAGGGTGCGCCAAAACTGTTTTGCCAAAAATCTGAAAAGTAAGAGGAAAATCCATGATTTCAAAAGTAGTATATTTAAAGTAAATTATTAATTTTAATTTATAAATAACAAAATAAAATAGTTAAATGAGAATAGAAAATGATATAAAACTAGGTTTTAAAGATGTGATGTTCAGACCAAAACGCTCTACTTTAAAATCCCGCTCAGAAGTTGATCTGGAAAGAGAGTTTACTTTTCTCCACACTCAGAAAAAATGGAAAGGTACTCCCATTATCGCTGCCAATATGGATACGGTGGGAACTTTTGAAATGGCTGTAGAATTGGCTAAAGATAAAATAATCACCGCTGTACACAAACATTACACTGTAGAAGAATGGTCTGAATTCATTGAAAATCAAGACATAAGCATTCATAAGTACATCGCTCTGAGTACAGGAACCGGAAAAGCTGATGAAGAAAAAATTAAACTAATTCTCGACAAGCATCCACAAATCGAGTTTTTATGTATTGATGTAGCGAATGGTTATTCTGAACATTTTGTACAATTTGTAAAGAAGGCCAGAGAAAATTTTCCAGACAAAATTATTATTGCCGGAAATGTGGTAACAGGAGAAATGGTAGAAGA
The DNA here is from genome assembly GCF_979258685.1 of Chryseobacterium sp. AC405b. NCBI lineage: Bacteria > Pseudomonadati > Bacteroidota > Flavobacteriia > Flavobacteriales > Weeksellaceae > Chryseobacterium > Chryseobacterium sp. AC405b. The sequence goes on along the minus strand of NZ_OZ409877.1, from coordinate 1,021,435 downwards.
ACTTCTTTTGGTTGGCGCAGACATCATCAAAGTAGGAATTGGTCCTGGTTCCGTTTGTACCACAAGAGTGAAAACCGGAGTTGGTTACCCCCAACTTTCCGCAATTATTGAATGTTCTGACGCTGCACATGGCTTGAAAGGTCACATCATTGCAGACGGTGGCTGCAAAGTTCCGGGAGATGTCGCCAAAGCGTTTGGCGGCGGGGCAGATTTTGTCATGCTTGGCGGAATGTTTGCCGGGCACGATGAAAGTGGTGGTGAAATGATTGAAGAAAATGGCAAAAAATTTAAACTTTTCTACGGAATGAGCTCTAAAACCGCAATGGATAAACATTCCGGAGGAGTTGCTGAATACCGAGCTTCCGAAGGCAAAACTGTAAAAATAAAATACAAAGGAAGCGTCTCTGAAACCGTAAAGGATATTTTGGGTGGTGTACGCTCAACCTGCACTTACGTTGGTGCTTCGACATTGAAAGAGCTATCAAAAAGGACGACCTTCATAAGAGTTCAGGAGCAGGAAAACCAGGTTTTTAACGACTAATGATAAAAAATCCCTTTTATCAATTGGATGAAAGGGATTATATTTTTAAGATTAAATCTTTCTCATTAAGTAAGCATTCCGCCGTCTACATTCAGAACCTGCCCGGAAATATAAGAAGACATTTCGCTTCCGAAGAAAACGCATGCATTGGCAACGTCTTCCGGTTGTCCGCCTCTTTTTAAAGGAATTCCGTCTCTCCAGTTTTGAACTGTTTTTTCGTCTAAAGCAGCCGTCATTTCAGTTTCAATGAATCCTGGCGCAATTGCGTTGCAACGGATGTTTCTTGAACCCAATTCTAGTGCAACAGATTTTGTGAAACCAATAACTCCTGCTTTTGAAGCGGCATAATTTGCCTGTCCTGCATTACCTTTTACCCCAACTACAGAAGTCATATTAATGATAGAGCCAGATTTTGCCTTCATCATTGGCTTAATAACCGCTTTTGTAAGGTTGAATACAGAATCTAAATTGACCTTGATAATCGTGTCCCAATCGTCTTTTGACATTCTCATCAACAGATTATCTTTTGTAATTCCGGCATTGTTCACCAAAATATCAATTTTACCAAATTCAGCCATTACTTCTTCTACCAATTTCTGTGCAGCGTCGTAATCTGATGCATCAGACTGATATCCTTTAATCTGAGTTATAGAACTCAAAGCAGTTTCTAATTCTTTTGCTTTTTCTACAGAACCTGCATAAGTAAATGCCACTTTCGCTCCCTGTTGAGCAAAAATTTCCGCAATACCCTTCCCAATTCCTCTTGTAGCTCCGGTAATTAATGCTACTTTTCCTTCTAATAGTTTCATATATATGATAGTTGTTATTTAAATTTGATCAGTTTTTTCTTGTCGCAAAGATATTATTAATCTCAAAATAATATCATTTTAGTCATTCCAAAACCACTTATTTTACCGAATTATTTACAATCAACACAATCTCACCTTTTAAAGTTTTGCTTTTTGAAAACTCAATTAATTCATCAATGGTACCTCGTTTTGTTTCTTCGAATTTTTTTGAAATTTCCCGGCTTAAACTTGCTCTCGTTTCTTCTCCGAAGAATTCTTTGATCTGCTCCAAGGTTGTATTGATCTTATGCGGGCTTTCATACAAAACAATCGTTTTTTTCTCTTCAGCCAACTGTTTCAGTTTCGTCTGTCTTCCTTTTTTTGGAGGGAGAAAACCGGCAAATAAAAATTCGTTATTCGGCAATCCTGAAACCACTAAAGCCGGAATGAGAGCTGTCGCACCAGGAAGGCAGATCATTTCAATATTATTATCCGAACCCGCTTTTGCCAGTAAATAACCGGGATCTGAAATCCCAGGAGTTCCTGCGTCTGTAATAATAGCGATATTCTGACCGCTTTGAAGATCTGCAATCACTTTTTCTGTCGCAGTATGCTCGTTGTGTAAATGATATGATTTTAAAGGTTTTGAAATTTCGTAATGCTTCAAAAGCACCCCGGAAGTTCGTGTGTCTTCACACAAAATATAATCGACCTCTTTCAGCATTTTAATCGCTCTGAAAGTCATGTCTTCTAAATTCCCGACGGGTGTGGGAACAAAATATAGGATTCCGCTCAAAATTATAAGAATTTATTTTCTACCAATATCCAAAGTCTTTGGGCATATTCATCTACTTTATTCCATTTTCTGTCATAGTAGAGTTCGCTCAGATATTCTTTTGCTTCTTCCAAAGTTCTGCATCTGTTCAATTCAGAAACGGCCTGGTTAAGGTCTGTCTGGCTTCCTCCGAAAAGCAATTTGGTAAAAGCCATTCTGTCATTCAGATCCAATCTGAACTCAGGTTTTTGCTTTTCCGCTTCCATGAAATGGGTAGGAATATTTGTCTTTAAAAGACTTCCTGAATCTTCTTTCCCAACAGATGTGGGTTTTTCCTGAGGGATTTCTCTTGCTAAAGGATCATCATCAAACAAAGTCTGAATTGTCTTCAGACCTTTTATATTTGCCAGTCTTATTTTTTTCTCCTGCTGATAAGCTTCCAGATTTTCAAAACTTTCATCTGAGGCATGTTTTTCAGATTGAAAGGTGGGTTTGTCGATTTCTACAATTTTTCTCCGGTCAGATGTTTCTTTTTCGACCAGAATTTCATCATCACTTGCTTCAGAATCTTTTTTAATTTCCGTTAAAATATTTTCTACATTTGAATTTTCGGTGATGATTTCGTCTTCATTAAATTCAAAATCGTTCGCAGGTGATTCATTTTCAGATTCTTCAATCAAAATATCATCAGTTGGTACTTCCGATTCAAACATATTCGGAATTTCATCCGACGGATTTATATTGGATGAAACTTCTTCATGATTTTTCTGAATTTGCTCTTCCTCCTCGAACAGATCTGAAACACTTTCATCAGAAATTTCGTTTTCAAACTCTTCAATTTCGTTTAACTGATAATTAAAAATAGCTTCTTCTTCGGTAACTTTTTGATCAAATATTTCTTCATCAATGTCGTCCTCATCTTCAGGAACAGAATTTTCAAGAATCCTCTCTTCATCCACAAAACTTAAAACTTTAGAAACATCTTCACTTGTTTCTTCTTCAATTTCATCAAGCTGACTGTCAAAATCAGAATTTTCGATGTTCAAATCTTGTTGACCTTCAGTTTCTTCTACGTTTTCCGAATTTTCAATAATTTTCTCTTCTTCTGCAAGATTTACCATATTCTCATGAAACTCATTTTCAACAATCTCATTCAATTGATTATTAAAAATAGCCTCCTCTTCCGTTACCTCATGGCGCAGATTATTTTCGCTCTCTCCAATTTCATTCAGCTCATTGTTAAAAATGGCTTCTTCTTCCGTCACCTCATGAGAAAAATCCTGAGATTCAGTTGTGGTTTCAGTTAATAAAAAACTTGATGGAGTTTGTGAAAACTGTAAATTGTCATTTTCGTAATATTCAACTTTCGATTTCAACAGTTTTAAAAAAGAAATTCTGTCTGCAAGCTCATCCATAAGATTTTGCTTAGAAAGTAGTTCGTCAACATCGTTTATTTTGCTTAAAATACCGATGATATTCTTAGATTCAAAAAAAATCTTTTCCTGTAAATCTTGGATGTTCTGCATAGAAGAATCTTATTAAAAATTGCTTACTTTTGATCTTAAAATATTACGGCTAAAATAACAAATGTTTTTAGAAAATACAATTAATCATTCCAAACAAAGCGGTTGGATGGAAGTTATTTGTGGCTCTATGTTTTCCGGAAAAACCGAAGAGTTGATCCGAAGACTCAGAAGAGCTGAAATGGCGGGGCAAAATGTAGAAATTTTCAAACCCAAAACCGATACAAGATATTCTGACGAAGATGTTGTTTCGCACAATAAAAATAAAATCCGAAGCACTGCAGTAGAAAATCCCAACGAAATTATTCTTTTGGGATCAAATTGTGATGTGGTAGGAATTGATGAGGCACAGTTTTTTGACGACAGCATTGTAGAAATAGCTAATCAATTGGCAAACAGCGGAATCCGGGTTGTTATTGCAGGCTTAGATATGGATTTCCTAGGGCGACCTTTCGGGCCGATTCCTAATCTGATGGCGACTGCAGAATACGTGACAAAAGTGCACGCAATCTGTAAAAGAACAGGAAATCTTGCCAATTATTCGATGAGAACTTCTCAAGGCAATAATCTCGTAGAATTGGGAGAAACAGAGAGTTATGAGGCAGTAAGTCGCCGTGTTTTTATTGAGGAAGTGCTTTCCAAAAAGAAATAATGATTAATACGTTAAGATTGTAATTATCTCTACGATTAAACCATAGAAATCAGACAAAAAATATAGCAGAAAGGGCACCAATGAATTATACAGTACAACAAATTGCAAACATCACCAATGCTGAAGTTATTGGCGATAAAAATCTATTAATCAAAAATATAGCTTTTGACAGCAGAATTATTTATTCAACAAAAAATTCGGCTTTTATTGCAATCAATACTAAAAAGAATTCTGGTGAAAAGTTTATAGAATCGGCTGTCGACCGAGGAATTAATGTCATCATATCTGAAAATCAATATCCTCAATTTGAAAATGTAACCTGGATAATTGTGAAAAACGCCGTTGAGTTTCTGCAGAAATTAGCCAAATATCATTTTGAAAATTCAAATTTAAAATCTATCGGAATTACCGGAAGCAACGGGAAAACAATTCTGAAAGAATGGCTATATCAATGTCTGTGGAATGAATTCTCAACAGTAAAGAGTCCTAAAAGTTTCAATTCTCAGATTGGTTTGCCGCTTTCTCTGCTTCAGATTAATCCTCAACATCAATTGGGAATTTTTGAAGTCGGAATTTCAAAACCACACGAAATGCAGAGGCTGGAAGAGATTTTTCATCCACAAATTGGTTTGTTAACGCACATCGGTACTGCTCACGCAGCAAATTTTGAATCGGAAGAAGAATTGATTTTAGAAAAATTAAAACTTTTCAAAGACTGTGATACCATATTTTTTAACGGAACCGAACAGGTGTATAATTTGGTTTATAAAACATATTCACCAAAGTACTCAAAAGCAGATTTAGTTTCTTACGGACTTGATAATATCAATAAGATTTCTATTATTTCAGATGTTAAAGACAGAAATAAAGATGTTCTAATCAAATATTTCCACGAAGAATTTTCACTGAAAATTAAGCAAAGGGATGAGGTAACTTTAACGAATATTTTGGCGTTGATCGGTATTTTAAAGAAATTTAATTTCTCTAATGAAAAAATTCAGGAGAAAATTGATCAGCTTCGTTCGGTGGAAATGCGTCTTGAAAGTATAGAGGGCATTAAAAATAATATCATCATCAATGATTCATTTAACTTAGATTTAGATTCTCTGAAAACTGCGCTTCAATTTTTAAAAGAATATAAAAAACCAAAAAAATCTTTAGTTTTAACAGATATTATTGGGGTAAATTCAAATTCTGAAGAATTATATGAGGAAGTCTCTGATCTGGTCAATGAGCAAAATTTTGATCATGTATTTCTGATAGGTGAAGAAATTTCCCAATTCCAAGGCTTTTTCACAGGTAAAACGTACACTTTTAATAATACTCAGGAACTTATTGACAGTAAATATCTTACAGAGATTGAAAATCAGATTATTTTATTAAAAGGAGCACGTAAATTTGAGATTGAAAAGATTAAAGATCTTCTTGAACTCAGGAAACATGATACCGTATTAGAGATTAATCTTAATGCTATTCTCCATAATATCAATTATCATAAATCCTTACTAAAGCCAGAAACAAAAATGATGGCCATGGTAAAAGCGAATGCCTATGGACTCGGAAGTTATGAAGTTTCAGAATTTCTGCAGCACCATCATATTGATTATCTTGGAGTTGCCTATGCCGATGAAGGAGTAGAGCTTCGGAAAAAAGGAATTACCACTCCTATTGTTGTTATGAATCCTGAACAGCATAGTTATGATGCCATTATTCAGTATAATCTGGAACCAGAAATTTACAGTGTAAGAGTTTTAGAATTATTCTATGAAGCTGTTCAAAAATCTGGAAATGATACAAAATATCCTGTTCATATTAAACTTGAAACAGGGATGCATCGTCTTGGTTTTAAAGAACATGAGTTGGATTATTTAAACCAATGCTTAAAAGATAAAAATCTGAAAGTTCAAAGTATATTCAGCCATTTGTCATCATCTGATATGCCCGATGAGAGAGAATTCACTTTAAAACAATTAGAAATATTTGAAAAAAACTCCGGTTATTTAATTGAAAATCTGGGTTATCAACCACTTCGGCACATTCTTAATTCATCAGGTATTACAAATTATACTGATCATCAGTACGATATGGTAAGAATCGGAATTGGAATGCTGGGAGAATCACCAAATTCTGAAATTCAAAAGCAGCTACAATCAAGCGTAAGTTTTAAGACCGTAATTTCTCAAATTTCTCTCGTTGAAAACGGAGAATCAGTAAGTTACAGTCGTAGATACAAAACAGATCATCTAACGAAAATTGCCACAATACCGGTGGGTTATGCCGATGGAATCCCAAGATTAATTGGAAATCAGATTGGAAACGTCGGAATTAATAAAACTCTTGCTCCGATTGTCGGAAGCATTTGTATGGATATGATGATGATTAATATTGACGAAATTCCAAATGTAAAAGAAGGTGATACGGTTACTATTTTCAATTCAAAACCAAGTCTTAAAGAATTTGCAGCTTACTGCAAAACAATTACTTATGAAGTTTTAACCTCAATTTCACCTCGTGTGAAGCGGATTTATATAAAAGATTAATTATGCAGAAACTCCTTATTTTTATATTTGCTCTTCAAATGCTTTTCTTCCATTCGCAGGTTAAAAAAGGTTTGGTGATCCCAAAAAACCCAAAAATTGGGCTTTCTCTCGCAGGAGGTGGAGCAAAAGGTTTTGCACATGTTGGAGTTTTAAAGGTATTAGATTCTTTAGGAATTAAGGTGGATTATATAGCCGGAACCAGTATGGGATCTATTGTGGGTGGTTTATACGCTTCAGGATATACCGGAAAAGATATAGAAAAAATAGTGATGGACACTGATTTCTATTCTTTAATAAGAGATCCTAAATCCCGTACTGAAAGTACTTTTTTTAATAAATCTGTCGATAAATATCTCCTATCCATTCCTTTAAAAAACGGAAAAATCAATCTTCCCTCCTCTATCAGTTCCGGGCAGAAAAATGTTTATTTGCTGAAAGAATTATTTAAAAATGTCTCAACCATTGAAGATTTTTCTAAATTACCCATACCTTTTTTATGCGTCGCTACCAATTTGGAAAGCGGAAATATGCAGATTTTCGAAAAAGGAGATCTGGTACAGTCGATTATGGCGAGTTCTGCCTTTCCTTCGTTAATGGATCCTGTGAAAATTGGTGACAGCATCTACATTGATGGAGCTATGACCGTTAATTATCCTTCAAAACCTCTGAAAGACAAGGGAATTGACATCGTTATCGGTGTAGATTTGAATCAGGATCTTTCTAAAAGAGAAGATTTAAACAATATTATTGCAATTTTAAATCAGGTTATCGATTTTGGGATCCAGAAAGATACGAAACGTCAGTATAAATTTACAGATATTAACATCAAACCCGATCTGAAAGGAATGACCGCAACAAGCTATGATGACAAAAAGAAAATTCTAGACAGCGGTTATGTTGAAGGTTTGAAATACACCGATATTTTAGATCAGCTTCCTAAAAGGGAATTTGACCGCCTCAGACAGTCCGTAAATCCAATTTATTCCAATGTGTATAAGATAGACAGCATTGAATTGATTGGAAGCAGAATTTACGGTAAAAACTATGTTCTGGGGAAAATGGGACTAAGACTTCCATCTTTACAGACCTACGGTAGTGTCAACAGAGGAATTGACAAATTGGTTGCAACCAATAATTACCGATTTATCAACTATGACATCATCACAGAAAACAATATCAATTATCTTAAGTTATATGTCACTGAAGATGACGCAAGACATTTTTTAAAATTCGGATTGCATTATGATGAAATTTTCAAAACAGGATTGCTTCTCAATTATTCAGCGAAAAGATTACTATTTAAAAATTCAAACTTATCTCTTGATGTTGTCGTTGGAGATAAACCAAGATATTATCTGAATTATTTTGTTGATAACGGATACATTCCGGGCTTCGGTATATACTCTTCCGGAATGAGTTTTGATCTGAAAGGTGATAACAACATCAACGTTGATAAATGGGAATGGCTGAGAAACGAAGTTTATATACAATCAATCTGGAAAGATAAATATGCAGTAGGAGCCGGATTAAGCCACGATTATTTCGAAGCGGAAATGAATGGTCTAAATAAAAGATACAGCCGATTTCTTAATCCTTATGTGTTTCTGAAAAGCGATACACAAGACGATAAAGACTTTCCGCGCAGAGGCTTTTATCTGAATGCTGAAGGGAAAGTAATTGACTTGATGAAAGCCGAAGTTGATAAAAGAGTTGTTCAGGTTAAAGCCGACATCAGAATCAATATTCCTTTGTCTAAACAATTCAGCTACCATCTGAATTTGTATGGAGGTGTTACCATAGGCGACAATCTTCCACAATTTTACCGATACAGATTAGGAGGAATTTTTGAGCAGAATATTATTAATTTCAAAACCTTCAACGGCTTTTATTTTGCTCAGCTGAACAGTAATAACGTGGCATTAATTTCTAATGATATTCAATTTAAGTTTTATAAAAACTTTTTCCTGAGTGGAAATTTCTCTTTTGCAAACATTTCAGATGATATAACTTTCGAAGATGCAGCAAAGGTAAATTACAGCTCCTTAGGAATCATGGCGGGTTATAAATCTCCTTTTGGTCAGATTAAATTCAACTTTAGCCATTCACTTAAAAATAATCAAAAAGGTATATTCAGTGTTATTTTAGGACACTGGTTTTAAAACAATGATACAATTCTTTTACGAAAACCTACCCGAATCTGTTACTACAGATTACAAAAAATGGCTGGAAGAAATCATTCTTTCAGAAGAAAAAAAATTAGGTGATATTAATTATATTTTCTGCGATGATGAATATTTGCTCAAAATAAATCAGGATTATCTACAGCATGATTATTATACCGACATCATCACTTTCGATTCTGTGAAAGGCAAAACGATAAGCGGAGAGATTTTCGTATCTTTGCAGCGCATTTCAGACAACGCTTCTACCCTATCAAAAAACTACGAAGAAGAATTAAGAAGAGTTCTGGCTCACGGTATCCTTCATTTGTGTGGTTATAAAGATAAAACAGAAGAAGAAGAAAAGGAAATGCGTAAAAAAGAAGATATTTATATTACAAAATATAATTAGAAGCTATTCCCACTGTCCGCACTCGCTTTTTTTTTTTCAAAGAAAAAAGAGCTCAAACAAATGGTACCATCGGGGCTACAAACCACGGAATTCAGGCGACTTTAAGCCCTATTCCGGTACAATGTTTCACGTGAAACATTTATAAAGAATTTAAAATTTAAGGCTTAAATAAGCAATTAAAATGATTTCAGAAATATATGACGTAATTGTAGTAGGTGCAGGTCACGCAGGTTGTGAAGCTGCTGCTGCTGCTGCCAATTTGGGTTCAAAAACTTTATTGGTTACAATGAATATGCAGACCATCGGACAGATGAGCTGCAACCCGGCAATGGGAGGAATTGCCAAAGGACAAATCGTAAGAGAGATAGATGCAATGGGAGGTTACTCCGGAATTATAGCTGACAAATCTGCGATACAATTTAAAATGCTGAACCTTTCAAAAGGTCCCGCAATGTGGTCTCCAAGAACACAAAATGACAGAATGTTATTCGCAGAAGAATGGCGTTATGCATTAGAAAACACCCCAAATCTTGACTTTTTTCAGGATATGGTGAAGAGTTTAATTATAGAAAATAATCAAGCGGTAGGAGTTGTAACCTCTTTAGGAATAGAAATCAGATCAAAATCTGTAGTTCTTACCAACGGAACTTTCCTAAATGGTTTGATCCACGTTGGAGACAAGCAGTTAGGCGGAGGAAGAATGGGAGAACCAAGAGCTTTCGGAATTACTGAGCAACTTGTTTCTTTTGGTTTCGAATCAGGAAGAATGAAGACCGGTACTCCACCAAGAGTAGACGGAAGAAGCCTTGATTACTCTAAAATGGAAGAACAAAAAGGAGATGAAAATCCTCAAAAATTCAGCTATTTAGAGACTCTGAAATTAACCAAACAATTAAGCTGTCACATTGTTTATACCAACGAAGCAGTACATGATATTTTACGTGAAGGTTTTGATAGAAGCCCTATGTTTAATGGTACCATTCAAAGCTTAGGTCCAAGATATTGTCCAAGTATTGAAGATAAAATCAATCGTTTTGCAGAACGCACAAGGCATCAGCTTTTCGTAGAACCAGAAGGTTGGAGAACAGTTGAAATCTATGTTAACGGATTCAGTTCTTCTTTACCGGAAGATGTACAGATCAAGGCAATGAAACATATCCCGGGATTTGAAAACGTAAAAGTATTCAGACCTGGCTATGCTATTGAATATGACTACTTCCCTCCTACTCAGCTAAAGCATACTTTAGAAACGAAATTGGTTGATAATTTATATTTTGCGGGTCAGATCAACGGTACAACAGGATATGAGGAAGCTGCCGGACAAGGTCTAATGGCGGGTATTAATGCCCATAATAAGGTTCATGAGAAGGATGAGTTTATTCTTAACAGAGATGAGGCTTATATAGGTGTTCTAATCGATGATTTGATCACAAAAGGTACAGAAGAACCTTACAGAATGTTCACCTCAAGAGCAGAATACAGATTGCTTTTAAGACAAGATAATGCAGACATCAGATTAACTGAAAAAGCTTATCATTTAGGTTTAGCAAAAGAAAGAAAGATTGAAAAAAGTTGAAGAGAAAATAACTAAAAGTCAGGAACTTGAAGCATACCTTAGAGAAACTTCTTTAAAGCCAGGAATTATCAATCCTATTCTGGAAAGTATTGATAGCAATCCTGTTGATCAGGCTTACAGAGCTTCTCAGTTTCTTACAAGACCTAATATTACTTTAGATAAATTAGATCAGATTGATTCTATTAAAGAATTTACATCTCAATTTAGCGATGAAGTAAGAGAACAGGCTGAAGTTAATATAAAATATAAAGGCTATATTGAAAAGGAAAAAGAAAACGTTGCCAAATTAAACAGACTTGAAAATGTGAAGATTCCCGAAGATTTTGATTACATTAAAATCACTAGTCTTTCTTCAGAAGCCAAGCAAAAAATGAATAAAGTAAGACCTAAAACTTTGGCTCAAGCAGGAAGAATAAGCGGTGTTTCTCCAGCTGATATCAATGTTTTAATGGTCTATTTGGGAAGATAATTAAGATATGTTTCACGTGAAACATTCAAAGTAAACTAAGGTATTTAGAATCTTAAAACAATTTTCTGAATACCTTTATTTTTAAAATATAATAATGAAAATAAAAGATCATTTTCTTTCGCAGGAAATATTTGAAATAAAAGAAACAGAAATAAAAGGAGTTTTTAAAACCTCTCCTATTCCATCAAACATTTCCAAATATTATGAAAGTGAAGATTACATTTCTCATCATCAGGATTCAGGAAGTTTAAAAGAAAAGCTTTACAAATTCTTGCAATCTTTCAATCTGCAATACAAAAAAAATATCTTAATAGACAGAATAAAAAAGAATTCTAAAGTATTAGATTACGGTTGCGGAGCCGGAGAATTTTTAAAATATATCGAGAATGACTTCGAAACTTTTGGGTTCGAGCCAAATCCGGATGCCAAATCTGCTGCCTTAAAAAAGGTATCAAAAGCAAAAATAATTAGTGATATTAATTTGATTGAAAATGAAAGTCTGGATGCTGTTACTCTTTGGCATGTTTTCGAGCATGTAGAAAATCAGAGTGAAATGCTCTCTATTTTTCATTCAAAACTAAAGGAAAAAGGATTGTTGATTATTGCCGTTCCCAACCCTACTTCTTACGATGCAAAACATTATAAAGAATTTTGGGCAGCTTATGATGTACCTCGACACATCTATCATTTTTCTAAAAATGGAATGGAAAATCTCATTTCAAAAAATCATAACTGGAAAATGAGAAAAATAAAACCTTTGGTATTAGATTCGTATTACATCTCAATGTTGAGCGAAAAATATAAAAAATCACCCCTATTTTGGCTAAAAGCTGTGGTTTACGGAACGATTTCTAATGTAAAAGCACTTTTTTCTAACGAATTTTCGAGTTTGATATACATTATCGAAAAAAAGTAGAAAATCGATTTTTGAGGTATTTCTGAAAGCCAATTTTCAGGATTTTTGACAAAATTTTACAAAAACTCAGGATTTTTTCTTGAGTTTTTATTTTTTAATTTTACTATCTTGAAAATTTTAAATATCTGACGTAAAGATTTTAATGAATTCAAATTTGTTTTTTGAATTTTTAAATTCTAAATCATTTTAAATTTAATTCAAATAAATTGTTAACTCATAAATAAGTACATTTTGTCATCCCGTAGGAATTTCAACATCTCAAATAAAAACTCTGTCTAGATTCCTACGGAATGACAAGCTATACAAAAACTAAGAAAAATTAGAAATTTATAAAGACTGAATTTAAAATAAAAAAGTCTGCCGAAAATTCAGCAGACTTAAAATTTATATTTTAAAATAATTATTTATTAATGGCTGCAATACCCGGAAGTTCTAATCCTTCCAAACTTTCCAACATTGCTCCGCCTCCTGTTGAAACATAACTCACTTTATCATCGTAACCGAATTGCTTAACGAAAGCTACACTGTCTCCTCCACCAACTAGAGAGAAAGCTCCTAGTTTTGTAGCTTCTGCAATACTATCACCTAAAGCAACTGTACCTGCTGAGAAATTTGACATTTCAAAAACTCCGATCGGACCGTTCCAAAGAATTGTTTTTGAATTTAATAAAACATCATTGAATTGCTCACGAGATTTTGGTCATGCATCCAGTCCCATCCATCCTTCAGGAATATCATAAATATCTACTACTTTTCTATCTGCATCATTACTAAAACTCTCTGCAATTACTGTGTCTGAAGGAAGGTAAACTTTTACATTGTGTTCTTTGGCTTTACCGAGAATTTCTAAAGCTAAAGGTAATTTATCTTCTTCAACCAAAGAATTTCCTATTTTTCCACCCAATGCTTTAATGAAAGTAAATGCCATACCTCCGCCAATAATTAAATGATCAACAGCTGGTAAAATATTTTCTATAATGGTAATTTTAGTTGAAACTTTTGAGCCTCCTAAGATAGCTGTAATAGGTCTTTCACCACTTTTTAAAACTTTATCAATAGCTTTTAATTCATCAGCAATCAATAAACCGAAAAATTTAGTTGAATTAAAATAATTGGCAATTACTGCTGTAGAAGCATGAGCTCTGTGTGCTGTACCAAAAGCATCATTTACATAAGCATCTCCCAGTTTTGAAAGCTGTTCTGCAAATCTTTCATCTCCTTTTTCTTCTTCGTTATGAAAACGAAGATTCTCTAATAATAAAATTTCTCCGGGTTGAAGCTCAGAAGCCGCTTTTTCTGCTTTCTCTCCAATCGATTCTTCCACAAATTTAACTTCATGACCTAATACACTTGAAACTTCATTGAGAATATGTTTTAAAGAAAACTGATCTTTTACTTCTCCTTTCGGTCTACCCAGGTGAGTCATCAGAATTACAGAACCTCCGTCATTTAAAATCTTTTCTACAGTTGGTTTTACAGCTGAGATTCTTGTGTTGTCTGTAACTTTCAGATGGTCGTCTTGAGGTACATTAAAGTCAACGCGTACTAAAGCCTTTTTATCTTTAAAATTGAAATCATTGATTGTTTTCATAAATTCCCTTTGATTTTTTGTTTCACAAATGTAAGATTTTAAACTTTTGGAAAAGATTCAAAAGATAAAAGTTTTCAAAAAATTTCCCACAAACCCTTCATTCAATAATCAACATAAATTTCTTTATATATAAAAAAAAGAATGATAGTTGTTGTTGAGTGTTGTGAGTTTCGGGGATAACTTTTATGATAAAACTTCATAACATACAGTTTGAATTCAATTCATATTTAATTCACAATGTAAATCATTGAGCGTCTGATAAATTTAAGACTTACTCACAAATATTAGTAACTTTTGTCTGATATTAAATATTAGTTTCTCTTGTATGGAAAAAACAAAGATTAATGAAGGTAAAGATTTTGAAAGTTTTGTATTGACTTTGCCATGGTTTAGTTCATTAACAAATTTTCGTATTCAAACATATTTTAGTTCAGAAAAGTTTTCCACAGTTATTCACAGTGCTTTTCACATTTTATGAGTAGGCAAATCACAATTTGCATTTTAATACTTAAATTTGTAGAATAATCTAAAGTATAATAAGTTTATAATGAAAAGAAAGATCGCTATTGCCGGAGACCACGCTGGTTTCGAGTATAAAGAAATTCTGAAAAAGCATCTTGAAGAGCAATTTGAAATACAGGATTTTGGAACATTTTCTACCGACAGTGTAGATTACCCAGATTTTGTACATCCTGCAGCAACTTCTGTTGAAAACGGAGAAAATGAATTGGGAATCCTTATATGCGGAAGTGGTAACGGAGTGCAAATCACTGCTAACAAACATCAGAAAATTCGTTGTGCTTTGTGTTGGATGCCAGAAATTGCAGAGTTAGCAAGACAACACAATGATGCAAATATGATTTCTATTCCTGCAAGATTCATATCTAAAGAAGTTGCGATAGAAATTGCAAACAGATTTCTTTCTACTGATTTTGAAGGTGGAAGGCATCAGACAAGAGTTGATAAAATTGCATTTTGTTAAAACATAAAGACCTGTAAATCGATTTGCAGGTCTTATTTATTTTTAAAACCTTATATTTGTACGATCAAATAGAAATTACCAATCTGTTATTCCATCATTCAGACCTTGAAAAATATTAAATATATTTATTAAAAGGTTTCCCCCACTTCTTCTTTTTTTATTAAATTTATACGAATGAATCATGTGCAAATCTAAATCAGTAGATTTGAAATGAGATGAAGTGAATCCAAAATAAGAAAAAATAAGCAATCAATGGAAATTGGTTGAATAATAAAATAATAAAAATGCCAAAAAAAAATAAATACATAAGTCAGAAAAATGATTCAAAGCTCATGGAAATAGGGAAATTGATTCTCCGTTTCATGAATCAGAATCAAACTAAAATATACAATTATAAACAGATTTCAGATGGGATCGATCACAAAAATCCGAGACAGCGTGAGCTGGTCATTCAGTCTTTACACAAGCTTTTAGCAAGTCAAAGAATCAAGGAAACTGAAAAAGGAAAATTCAGCATCAATCTTAATATTGAAGGTACATTGACAGGGATTATCGATTTTAACCAAAGCGGAAATGCCTATGTAACTGTAGAGAATTTAAAAGATGATGTTTTCGTTCATTCTAAAAACGTTAAGGATGCATTGCAGGGCGATAAAGTTCTCATTGTAACCTACAATTTCAAAGGAAAAAAGATGGAAGGCTCTGTGCTGGAAGTTTTGGAAAGAAACCGTACGGAGTTTGTAGGAACTTTTCAGCTGGTTCCGCACAAAGAATTCGGATTTGTAGTTTGCGATAAAAAAACCATCAACACAGATATTTTTATCCCAAAAGGTAAAATAAACGGTGCAGAAAACGGCGATAAAGTCGTTGTAAAAATGCTGGAATGGAAAGCAGGAGACAAAAATCCTGATGGAGAAATTATTAAGGTTTTGGGTGCTCCCGGAGAACATGAAACAGAAATTCACTCTATTTTAGCAGAATACGGTTTGCCTTACAATTTTCCTGAAGAAGTGGAATTGGATGCCGAAAAAATAGACAGAAGAATCACCGATGAAGAGGTGGCAAAGCGCAGAGATATGCGTAAAATATGTACGTTTACCATAGATCCGAAAGACGCAAAAGATTTCGATGATGCTCTGTCGATTCAAAAATTGGACAACGGAAACTGGGAAATCGGGGTACACATCGCAGACGTTTCTCATTATGTGATTCCAGGTACAATGTTGGATGATGAAGCTTACGAAAGAGCAACTTCTGTGTATTTGGTAGACCGTGTAGTACCGATGTTACCGGAAGTTTTAAGTAATGATGTGTGTTCGTTACGTCCGAATGAAGATAAATTTACATTCTCAGCCGTTTTTGAGATGAATGAGAATGCGGAAGTTGTGAATGAATGGTTTGGAAGAACCGTAATTCACTCAGACAGAAGATTCACGTATGAAGAAGCACAGGAAAGAATTGAAACTCAGGAAGGCGATTTAACGGAAGAAATTTTAACGCTTGACAGACTTGCAAAAATCATGCGTGATCAGAGAATTAAAAATGGGGCGATTACTTTTGACAGAAGTGAGGTTCGTTTTAATTTAAATGAAAAAAGCGAGCCGATTGGAGTGTACTTTAAAGTCAGCAAAGATTCTAATCATTTAATTGAAGAATTCATGCTTTTGGCAAACAGAAAAGTTTCTGAATTTGTTTCGCTTAAAAAAGGAAGACCCAACGGAAATACGTTTATTTACAGAGTTCACGACGATCCGGATCCTGCGAAGTTAGAAGCTTTAAGAGATTTCGTTTCGACTTTCGGATATAAAATGGATTTGGCAAACACCAAAAAAGTTGCAGAATCTTTGAATAATTTGCTTCAAAATGTAAAAGGAAAAGGCGAAGAAAATATGATTGAAACTCTGGCGATGCGAAGCATGAGTAAAGCGGTCTACTCTACAGAAGCAATTGGTCATTATGGTCTTGGGTTTGATTATTATTCGCACTTTACCTCTCCTATCCGTCGTTATCCCGATTTGCTTGCCCACCGTTTGCTGCAACATTATCTGGATGGCGGAAAGTCTCCAGATAAAAACGAGTTAGAAGAAAAATCTAAGCATTGCAGTGCTAGAGAACGTTTGGCAGCAGATGCAGAAAGAGATTCTATCAAATTTATGCAGGTAAAATTCATGGAAAAACATTTGGGAGAAACATTTACGGGTGTTATTTCCGGAGTGGCAGAATTTGGTTTCTGGGTGCAGATTCCTGAAAACGGTGCAGAGGGTTTGATCAAATTACGAGATTTGATGGATGATTCTTATTCTTATGACAAGTCTACTCATGCGGTCTATGGTTCCAGAACTGGGAACAGGTATCAATTGGGTCAGGAAGTTAAAATAAAAGTAATAAAGGCTAATTTAATTCAGAAGCAATTAGACTTTAAGATTGTTGATTAATGACCAAAACAGATAAATCTATTGTTTTTAGCATATTAAATGTTATTTTAATAACAACTATGATGTTTAAAACTGTTTTCAATTTTTATTTGTTTGTTGTGATTATCGGTTTAATTTGCATTATTGTTAATCGATTAATCAACAAAAACGTTATTAAGATTCAAGGCGGAGATAAAAAATATTTTTTTGGAGTCATTTTTCCTTTTATACTCAATTGTTTTTTTCTTATAAATTACATAACAGGAATGAATCCAAAAGAAGAAACATATTGCTTTAAGAGTAAGGTTGCTGAAGTTGGAGGAAGGTATAGTCACCAAAAAGGAAAAACCACATATATTTATTTGAATGGCGATGCCTACAAATATTCTTATATGACAAGAAGTTTTTTTATTGATTATAAAAAAATGTGGGGATACAATCAAATCATTTATACTTTTGAAAGAGGTATATTTGGTTTAAAAATTAGAAAAGATTACAAATTTGTCTACAATGAATCCTGCGCAGATAACTATTAGATCTAAAGTGTGGAATTTCAATTTTTAAATAATAGAGACTGTCTTGTATGGCAGTCTTTTTTTGTTTCTAAAAACTTTTATGAAGAATTGGGATTTTAAAAATCACTTTTTACAGACAAATAGAAATATAATTTTTAAATTTGGGATAGAAACAATTTTTAATGTTTGAACTCATATTTTCGGCCATTGGTCTAGGTTTTATGCTGAGCTTAGTTTTTATTGGTCCTATCTTTTTTTTGCTTATTGAAACCAGTTTTACAAGAGGTCCGAAACATGCTTTAGCACTCGATTTGGGTGTAATCACGGCAGATTTGTTGTGCATTGTCGCAGCATATTATGCCAGTGCAGATTTGGTAGATCTTATCGACAAACATCCCGGGTTTTACAGAATTACCTCACTACTGATTTTAGCCTACGGAATCATCATGATCGTCACCCGTACAAAAATGAAGCTTCCGGGCGAAGAAAAAATAATCGGACAGAATTATATTAAGACATTTTTAAATGGTTTTCTCCTCAACCTTCTCAATGTTGGCGTGATCCTATTCTGGCTCGTCACAGTGATTGGTGTCAGAAATCAATATCCGGATACCTGCAACGTGATTTTGTACCTGAGTATCGTAATCGCAACCTACCTTGGAATTGATTTGGCTAAAATTTTCCTTGCAAAACAATTTCACTATAAACTCACTCAGAAACTGGCGAATAAGATCAGAAGAGTGGTTGGCTGTATTCTTATCCTTTTTAGTTTCTTTATATTTCTTCAGAGTTTCAAAAAGTTTAATCAGTTTGATAAAAAATTAGAAGAGGCCGAAAAGAAAGAATTAAAATTAAAGAAAACTCAATAAAATACCTGCGATTAAAAAGAAAAAACATCAATGACATATGAAATTGCCATGATTTAGAAACACAAACAAATCAAGTTCATCGATTGCATATGACCTTTAAAAACATAAAAAATACATATGAAAAAAATATTTCCAAAATCCCTGAAAAAAGGCGATAAAATTGCCATCATTTCCCCTGCGGGAGCTGTAGAACCCGCTCAGCTTGAGAAGGGAATTAAAATGATTACATCTAAAGGTTTCGAACCCGTTTTAGGGGAAAATCTTTATACGAAATTCTCTAACGGCTACAATTACGCAGGAACTGAAGAGCAACGAACAAACGACATCAACTGGGCATTAAACGACCCGGAAATTTCTGCCATCTGGGCATCTCGCGGAGGTTACGGATGCCAACATTTAATTGAAAATTTAAGTTTGAAAGGTTTTGTTAAAAATCCGAAGTGGTACATTGGTTATTCTGACAATACCGTGATACAAAGTTTTTTGTTGAAAAAAGGTTTCGTTTCAATTCACGGACAGACGATTAAAACCTCAAGCTTCGGGGTGACAGATGAAAGTTATGATCTTACTTTTAATATTCTCAAGGGAAAACCTTTAAAATATACTTTAAAATCAAATCAGTTTAACAAAGAAGGAAATATTGATGGTGAATTGGTTGGAGGTAATTTAGCCTTAATTTATGCGCTTTTAGGAACCAGGTATTCTTTTGATTTTAAAGATAAAATTTTATTTATCGAAGATATCGGTGAAAATTTTTATGCACTCGACAGGATGATCATGAGCTTAGAATTAGGAGGAGTTTTTAATAAAATTAAAGGACTTATAATTGGTGGAATGACCAATATGGGCGATGAAAAAGAGAACAAGCAGTATGAAGAAAGTTTTGATGAATTTGCTTATCAATTAATTTCAGACAGGATTTCAAAATATACATTTCCGGCTGTTTATGGCTTTCCGAACGGTCATATTCATAACAATATACCCTTGATTATAGGTGCAGAAGTCTCTTTGAAAGTTGGGCGAAATGTGTTATTAAATTTTAAACAATAATGCTTTTCTACTCAAAATTTTTACTCTCATTTCTATTAATATCTGCAGGTATTTTTCATTTTGTGAAACCTCACTTTTTCATGAAAATCATGCCTGATTATATTCCGTTGCATTTGAAGATGGTTTACATCAGCGGTGTTGTAGAAATTGTATGCGGCATTCTCCTACTCTTTCCGGGAACTCAGAAGTTTGGTGCGTATCTTTGTATCGCTTTATTCATCGCAGTTTTTCCTGCCAATATTGAGATGGCAAAAAAGTTTTATCAGATTCATCATAAATATTTTTGGCTGACTGTTTTGAGACTTCCTTTGCAGCTTGTTTTGATTTGGTGGGCTTATCAATTTAGAAAATAATGGCAGATCACAACGATTTAGGAAAAAAAGCAGAAGATTTAGCAGCCGAATATTTACTCAAAAACGGGCACAGAATTTTGGTACGAAATTTCCGGTATCAGAAAACTGAGATTGATATTATTTCAGAAAAAGAGAATTTAATTATTGTCACAGAAGTGAAAGCCAGATCAACAGATTTTTTCATTCTGCCACAGGAAGCCGTTACAAAAGGTAAAATTAAATCAATTGTTACCGCAGCCAATCATTTTATGGAAGAATTTAATAAAAATCAGGAAGTAAGATTTGATATTATTTCAGTCTTGCCAGACGAAAAAGGAAAATTATCAATAGAACATATTGTAGATGCTTTTCAGGCATTCGATGCAAATTAGTAGATTACAACAAAAATTATGAAAACAATACTCATTACAGGAGCAACATCCGGAATAGGAAAAGCCACGGCAGAACTTTTTGCTCAACAAGGAAACAGAATCATCATTTGTGGAAGGCGTTCAGATGTTTTAGAGTCTGTAAAACAAGAACTATCAAAATTTACCGAAGTTTTTAGTTTACAATTTGATGTCAGAAATCTTGAAGATGTTGAAGACGCCATTGCATCACTACCGGAAGCATGGAAAAACATTGATGTGCTTATCAATAATGCAGGAAATGCACATGGTTTAGAACCATTATCAGCAGGAAGTACTAACGATTGGGATTCTATGATCGACGGAAACGTAAAAGGACTTTTGTATGTCTCAAAAACGCTGATTCCGATGATGAAAGAAAGAAACTCTGGTCATATTATCAATATCAGTTCAGTTGCAGCAAGACAGACCTATGCAAATGGTGTAGTTTATTGTGCTACAAAAAAGGCAGTCGATATCATTTCTGAAGGAATGAGAATAGAACTCACAGAATTTGGAGTAAGAGTGACCAATATTCAGCCGGGAGCGGTAGAAACAGATTTTTCTTTAGTGAGGTTTAAAGGAGATCAGGAAAGAGCTGCAACAGTTTATGCAGGCTATGAAGCGTTGAAAGCAGAAGATATTGCTGATGCGATTGCTTATTGTGTAAATGCTCCGCAACACGTAACTGTTTCGGATATGACAATTTATCCGAGTGCACAAAGCGAACCAAGAACGATTCACAGAAAGTAATAATTTGAGAATGAAATTTCTGAGGTTAATTTTTTTATTGGGTTTTGTCATTGGTTATTCTCAGAATTATTCAAAAGATGAGGAAGCTGTTTTAATTCAGGCTAAAAAGCTTGATTCTTTGATGGAAAATAACAATTCTGAAATTGTTCATCTATTGTGTTCAGATGTTTCATTTGGTCATTCGAATGGCTGGGTTCAGAATCTGGATTATTTCAAAAAAGATTTTTCTTCAAAAAAAGTTATTTACAAAGATATCTCACAGCTTGAAATTTCAGAATTGAAACAGAATAAAAATACAATAAGTCTTAGAAGAATCATTAAGGTTGCCGGTCTTTATAAAAAGCAAGATTTTGAAATGAAACTGGCTTTATTGGAAATCTGGATCAAAAAGAAATCTGTGTGGAAATTGTGGAGCCGGCAAAGTGTGGAAATAAAATAGTATAATTATTGAAAATAATAAGGAAATTTTGTTATATTTTTGTACCTTGAAAATTTACAAAATATAATTTAAAAAATTGATTTTCAGTATTTTAAAATGAATAACGCTATAATAAATGATTTAGATATTTTAGACTTTGCAAAAGATTGTGAAGTTTTTGATATTGATTTATTTGATAAAGAAAAATATGGTATTATTCAAGTTTATGAAAATGAGAATCAGCCGGTAATTTTTTTAAAAGAAGTTGAATCGTTTGATTTTATTACTTTAAAAAAAATCGCTGAAATCCACAAAACTTGCTGGAATTTTCAAAAGGTTCTTTTCTTATATGTTTATACCAAAACAGAAATCAGAATTTATAATTGTTCTGAAAAACCTTTCGTCTACAAAGACTCTATTCAAAGAAATGAATTTACAAAAAAACTAAAAAATTTGGAGGCATATTCTTGTCAAAAAACTGATAAAGAAAAGCTTCAAATATTGAATGTAATCTTTTCAAGAATAGCTATTGATACAGGTTTTATTTGGTCTTCAGAAGAAGCGGTAGAAATCAGAAAAAATATACAATTTCAAAATAGAGTTGATAAATATTTGATTCAAAGCCTTATAAAAACGGCAAATGCTTTAGATAAGAAAGGATTAAAGAATAAATTTATCATTCATAAATTGATTATGCGTTCTCTATTTTTGTTTTATTTGGAAGACAGAAAAGCGACTTCTAAAGATTTATATCAATCGATTTTACCAAAAGCAAATTCATTTTTTGATATTTTAGATAACGTTAAAGCAACTTATAATCTTTTTGAAAAATTAGCTGACGATTTTAACGGAAGTCTTTTCAATTTTGAAGATAAAGAGAAAGATTCGGTTACAGAAGAACATTTGGAATTGATAAAAAACTGTTTTTTTGATGGTTACCAAGATGAGGCTAATCCGGTCTTATTTCGAGATGAAAAGTTATTTGATTTTAGTATTATTAGAATTGAATTGTTAAGTGAAATTTATGAAAATTTCTTATCACAGTTAGATGATAAAAAGAAGAAAGATTCAGGAACTTTTTATACGCCGCCGTCATTAGTTGAATTGATTTTAAACGAAAAGTTGCCCGTTAGAAATAAAGAATCAGAATACAATGTAAAAACTTTAGATCCAAGTTGTGGCTCTGGAATTTTTTTGGTTCAAAGTTTTAAAAGGTTGGTAAAGCGTTACGAGAATAATCAAAATGCAAAACTGACGGATTTTAATGTTTTAGTAGAAATTCTTAAAACAAATATTTTTGGGATTGAGCTTGATCCTAAATCTATAAGAGTAGCTGCATTTAGTTTGTATCTAGCCTTATTAGACAATCTTGACCCAAAAACAGGTTGGTGGAACAAAACCATTCAGTTTCCCTATTTAATCAATGACCCTGAAGATGCGAGTTTAAAAGAGCAAGGAAATAATCTTTTTAAAAGGGATACTATTTCTGATTTGTCCGACATTGAGGAATTACAAAATTTTGATTTAATTGTTGGTAATCCGCCTTTTGGAGAACTAATGTCAGAAGAGAAAGATGTAGAAAATATTCAAAGAAAAATTAGGGATTATTGCAACAAAGAAAAATTTCCAAAAGAAATGGTGTTGCCATTTTTACATAAAGCTTCATTATTTGCGCCTAATGGTCAAATCGCCTTAATTTTTAATACTAAAATTCTAACAAACACAGGAGGAACTTATCAGCATTTTAGAAGGTGGCTATTCAAAAATTATGTTGAAAAGATTTATAATTTTTCCATTTTAAGGAATATGTCAGAAGAGTTTGGCGGGCAATTATTTGGTTCAGCAGTTGGACCAATTAGCATTATTTTTTACCAAAAAGAAACTCCTGAAAATCCAAAAGACACTATAACTTATTACGCTCCAAAGACGTATATTAAAAATGATATTTTGGAAGGAATCGTTATTGATTCTTCTGACGAAAAACATTTGCCAAGAACCGAATGTGAGAAGAAGGATTCCAAAATTTGGAAAATAGCAATGTGGGGAAGTTATTTCGACTTTGATTTAATAAGAAAAATAGATGATAATTATATAACTTTAAATGAATCATTTAAAGCAAAAAATGTTGAATACAAAACTGGTTTAAATGGAGATATTCAAAAGCAAGACTTTATACCAAGTTTTATTGTACAGACAAATAGTATAGCAAAATATTACACTCAGAAAAGTGCAGTTAAGCCAAATAGTAAGTATTATAGAAATATTGACCATAAATTATTTGCTCCACCATATGTCGCTATAAAAAAAGGACAAAAAGATAAGTTAATTACAGCATCATTAATTACTCACGATGCGTATTGTATGAGTGGCGCTTATATAATAAATAATATACCCGATAATGAAAAAAAAGTAATTTTAGCTTTAATTAATTCAAGATTTTCTACATACTTTTTATTTTTAGTTTCTTCATCTTGGGGAATTGAAAGGGAACAAATTATGTCAAATGAGTTTTTATTTCTTCCGGATTTATTTGATAAAAAAAATAAGGCGGATTTAGTTTCCTCTAAGATTGATGAGATAATAACAATAAAGGAATCAGATGAGGTAGTTCACGATATTTCACATTTAGAAAAAGAAATTGACCAAATCATTTATAATGATATTTTAAAGCTAACAAATGATGAGCAAATTATCATTCAAGATACTTTAGATTACAGTTTAGATTTATTTGAAAAGCAGGCAAATTCAAATGCTGTAAAACCTATTTTAGAAATTGACCATTACACGAATAGAATTACTAATGAACTCAACGATTGGTTAGACGATGTAGATTTAAAAGTTTCGGCAACGCATTACAATATTGATAGAAGTTGCCCATTGTATATGATAAAATTATCTTTTGGAAATGAACAAAAGAAAACTATAGTTTCAAAAGAAGACATCAGAAAAGAGCTTAAAATCTTAGATAAAAAACTTTGGAAGGAAGAAGCAAAAAACCTTTATTTCAGAAAAAAAATAAATTATTTTGATGGTAATGATGTGTATATCATAAAACCAAATCAAAGAAGATTTTGGAGTCAAACAACGGCTATGGAAGACAGTAAGTCTTTGTTGGTTGAAATAGCGAAAGGAAATGGCTAAAAGTCTCCAATTGATAAATAAAGTGAATTTAAGTTTTGAATTAAAGTGTTTACGCCTTTTGATTCAATCATTTGGTTCAGCAATTGAAGAAAACTTGCTTTCATCTGAGTGGGAAGAAGAGTCAATTTCTGCACACATTGTAAAACATCTCCGAAATTTTAAAAGTGATTTTATCATCAATTATGAAGTTCCATTGGTTGAAGAAGATATTTACAGTGCAAAAAAACGTGTAAAAAACTCAAACAGAATCGATATTTTTTTTCAAAAGAATCAATGGAATCAAAAAGAATACTTAGAATATCACGTTGAGGCTAAAAATATTTCATCTGCTGAATGGAAAAAATCAACAGGAACAAAAGTTAACGCGTCTCAGCAACAGACCGAATATATAACTAAAGGAATAGAAAGATTTTTAACAGGACATTTTAAAAATAAAAATGGTTGCTTGTTAGGTTACATAGTGAATGGTAATTTAGAC
Organism: Chryseobacterium sp. AC405b; assembly: GCF_979258685.1. Lineage (NCBI taxonomy): Bacteria > Pseudomonadati > Bacteroidota > Flavobacteriia > Flavobacteriales > Weeksellaceae > Chryseobacterium > Chryseobacterium sp. AC405b. The sequence goes on along the minus strand of NZ_OZ409877.1, from coordinate 996,134 downwards.
GATTTGCTATTAAAAATCAATAGTAAAATTGAACTTAATAAGAGCAAATCTGAAATCATTAGCTTTAAAGATGAGATGATTAATAATCATAAAATTTATGAATCTTGTCATTTCCAGAGAAATGTTAAACATTTATTTTTTGCTTTCTTAAACTAAAACATATGAGTTTTATTCAAACCAAAATCCTCACCGCACTAAAAACCAACAAACTTAACCCTAAAAGATTAGGAGAAAGAAAATGGTATAGTTATTTTATCTCTATTGATGAACTGGTCTGGACAAGAAATTTTATTGATGGATACTTAATTCACATCTATTCAAACAAATATAAAACCGAACATTTGGCAACTTTTACTTTATCCTATAATGTTTTTGAAAGAAAAGATATTTTGCAAGTAAATTATGAAAGAGATTAATGTCTTAAAAATTTATTAAGAAACGAGAAACTAAATCAAATGAAAATCCTATACCTGGAAACCTCTTCCAAAAACTGCTCAGTTGCCATTTCAGACGGCGAAAAATTGTTGTGCGTTTGTGAAGAAGTTTCTGAAAATTATAAACAATCTGAAAGTCTTCACTCATTTGTAGAATGGGCGTTAGAAGGAGCAGAAATTTCTCTCAAAGATATTGAAGCGGTTGCTTTAGGAAGAGGGCCTGGTTCTTATACCGGATTGAGAATTGGTGCTGCATCAGCGAAAGGGTTCTGTTACGGATTAAACATTCCTTTGATCGCTGTCAATTCTATGGAAAGCATGATAGAGCTTTTTTTAGCGCAAAACTATGATTATGTTATCCCTTTGATCGATGCAAGAAGAATGGAGGTTTATACCGCTGTTTATGATGGAATAACAGGAAAAGAACTTGTTCCGACAGAAGCTAAAATTTTAGATGAAACTTCTTTTCAGGAATTTAAGGACAAGAAGATCATATTTGTAGGCGACGGGGCAAAAAAAGCAAAAGAGATTTTAAATCTTCCAAATGCTGATTTCAATGAAGACATCTACCCTTCCGCTCAATATTTAGTCAAGAGAACTTTAGAGAAAATAAATAATAAAGATTTTGAAGACACTGCTTATTTTGAACCTTTTTATTTAAAAGAATTTCATGGTGTTAAAAAGAAAAAGAGCGAAGATTAACCTTCGCTCTTTTTTATTATTTCTTCTGTGCCGGAACAGGTGTCGTCATTTCCAATGGTTGACTATTCATTCCCGGTTTTTTAGGAACACCACTTTGTATGGCGTTGTTCATCGGTTGCGAACTATTTGGCAACGGATTGTTTTGATTTCCGGGAGCAGTCATATTTTGTGATTGCGAGTTATTCTGTACTGGCTGACCAAAACCTGCAGGGTTTTGAGACACATTATTATTCCCGGGATTTTGTGGTATTGTATTTCCTTTATTGTCTGTAGACTGAAATGCAATGTCACTTTTCAGATAATTCAGCATTTCTTTTGCCTTCTCACCTTCAGGAGTTTTTCCATAGTTCAGAACGATCTGCTCCAGCTGTAAAATCATGACTTCTTTACCGCTCGATTTTCCGGCATTGAAGGCATTCAAAAGATAAAGTTTAGGAACAAGCGCATCTTTAGGATTTTTTTGAATGGCTTGGTCGAGTATATTTTGGCTTTCAGCAAATTTTTCAGATTCAAATAAAGCATATGCCGTTTTGTAATTATTTTCCATTTCAGGAGAAGTTTTTACAAACGTATTATTTTTGGGATTCCTGGCAAATTCTGCATATGAGCTGTATGGATAATCTGTTGTCAAAATTTGCTTTGCTCTTGCAGACGCTTGCGGATTTTTTTCATAATTCATTGCAAATATCTCGTACAAAGCCTGCAACATAACTTTCTCTTCGGGTTTTACGTCTACAAGATCATATAATGTTTTTGTCGCCAAAGGAGTATTGGTAAAATAATTTTGGTACATGATTCCCAGACCCAAAGAAGCAGTATCTCTGTCTTTTTTTAATTGTGATAACTTTCCGGCATCACTTGGGATTTGCTCGATATAATAAGCGGGTTCAAAACGTCTTGGGTTGGGTGCTGCGCTCACTCCCAAAGCTTCATTTTTCAGGTCTTCGATCGATGCCATTTTCTTGGAATAACGCCAGTTGTCTACCAGAGCTCTTTCGCCCCAAACCTGCTTAAATGTTGAGGTTCCTTTACTTACGGTTCCTGTATTTCCATAATAAAATCCTTTAGCTGATGTACCGAATTCTTCAAAAGAGGTTGCACTGTTGGCAAATAGTGAATTGGCATTGTAATCTCCCGTATCAAAGCCTTTGTTTCTTTCTTCACGCAGTCTTGCAAGTTCTTCTTTGGCTTCTTTAGCCTTTAGTTTTTCGATATATTGAGCAAAATAATCAGTTTTCTGAGGTTCAGACATTTTAGCAATAGCCAGAATACTGTCGTTTTTTCTGATTAAATAATAGTTTCTTGATATTTTTTTAATATTTTCTGCCTGATCTTTCAATAGAATTTTTGATGGTTCATAGGTCATGGTAACCAACGCAGAATCATAGTATGCACCGGCTCCGATGTAATCATTTTTATCTAAATAGCTTCTTCCGATTTCATAATAAGTCAAACCTCTTACCTGCGGATCTGAAACTTTTTCTAAAAGAGATTTTCTAAAGAATTCTTGTCCTTCGTCCTGCTTTCCGGCTTTTGTAGCCATTAAACCAAGCGCATAGTAGAATTCGTTTTTTCTTGAAGCATAAGTTCCTTTCTTGCTGATATCTTCTAAGTATTTTCTTGCACCGGCATAATCACCTTTTCCGTTGAATGTTTTGGCAATTTCAATTTGAGACTTCACTTCAAATTCAAAATCGTTGGCGTATTTGTAAGCTGCTGCAAAACTTTCACGTGCAGGTTCGTTTCTTCCTAATTCTGCCAAAACCTGGCCGCGTAAAAATGCAATTCTGCTTTTTAGTTTTCTGTTTCCATTCAATTCGAAAGCACGGTCCAGTTCTTTTACCGCTTCCTCTTTTTTTCCGGCATCCAAAAGAGATTCTGAATAATATATACTTAACAGTTTTTCATGATCTTTACTGATTCCTTCACTTTTTAATTTAGCAAAAACCTGATCAGATTTATAATAATCTTTAAGCTGAGCATACGCTAAACCTTCATAAACTCTTGCCAAAGGAAGTCTTTTATCTTCCTTCATATGGGTAAAAACATAATTCAGTGCATCTAATGCCTGTCTGGATTTTCCTTGGTAAATACGAGATTGTGCGAGAATAATATAAGCATCGAAAATAGTTTTGTTTTGCTCTTCTCCCTTTCTGATCACCGAATATTTTCCGATTGCTTTCAAAGCTTTTGCTTCTGCAATTTCCAGCGTGGTTGCCCCTTTATTTTCTTGTGGATTGTTTGGGTCTTGTGGCTTTCCCGGCATTCCTCCTGGGTTGCTTGGCGGCATACCGGGAGCACTTCTTCCGTTAGGTGAAGAAGGTCTGTTAACTTCCGCCATTTTCATGGAGTTTTCTGCAAAGGCTGAAGACTGCCCGAGATCACTTCCTATTGGCTGTTCTTCGTAGGTAAGAATAGGAATATGAGGTGCATAAAAATTATCTTTATGAGCTTTATCTCTGCCTTCAAATTCACTGTTCAATGCGTCTTTTGCATTAAAAAGTGTATTGTAATAGGTGGTAAATCCTTTTAGAAACTTCGATCTGGCTTCCGGTTTTTTTACTTTCGTACCACAGGAAACAACAATAATCACTGTCAAAAGGAATAGAATATTCTTTTTCATTATTTAATATAACTCGCTAATCTGCTTTTTATTATCAAAAAAGTTTGATGATTCTGTAAAAATAATAAAATTTTATCGGGAAATTATTTATATTTCTTTTAAAATTTTGTAAACCAAATGGGTAGGCAATCCCATAATGGTGTAAAAACTACCCTTCATGTTTTTTATTTTTGCCATTCCGAGCCATTCCTGGATGCCATAGCTTCCCGCTTTGTCGAAAGGTTTGTAATTTTTTATATAAAAATCAATTTCTTCTTCAGAAATTATTTCCAGCTCTACATGGGCAACATCGGTTTCTGTAATGGTTTTATTTAAAGTTTTAACAGAAATTCCGGTGTAAACCTGATGTGTTTTGTCTGAAAGTTTTTGCAGCATACTTTTGGCGTCGGCTTCGTCTTTTGGTTTACCTAAAATCTGATTGTCTATGGCAACAATCGTATCTGCGGTAAGTAAAACTTCATCTTTTCCCAGCTTTCTAAATGCGTCTGCTTTTAATTCGGATAAATATGCAGCAGCATCTTCTATTTCTATATGTTCGGGTAAAATTTCTTCGCAGTCAATTTTTACGACTTCAAAATCAAAACCTAAGCTTGAAAGCAATTCTTTTCGTCTTGGAGATTGGGATGCTAAAAGTATTTTCATCATTTCAATTTAAACAGATTGTGTATTGTCATCATGCCATTTTCTCTGTACTTTCATTACCTGCTCGATAACATCACGAACAGCTCCGCTCCCACCCTGCTTTTGTGAAATATAATCTGCAATATTTTTAATTTCGGGAACAGCGTTTTCCGGGCAAGTAGAAATTGCCGAATTTTGCATCATGTGAAGATCCGGAAGATCATCTCCCATCGTGAGAATTTCTTCGTTTTTAAGATTATATTTTGTTTTAAAATCTTCATAATCTACCATTTTGTTATGCGATTTTGCGTAATAATCTTCAATTCCGAGATAATTGATACGATGTCTTACCATTTCGTCATTTCCGCCGGTGATTACTCCAATCAGATAATTGTTTTTCAGGGCTTTAACGACAGCATAACCGTCTAGAACATTCATTACTCTGCTCATATTTCCGCCGGGCATCAGATAAACGCTTCCGTCGGTGAAAACTCCGTCTACATCAAATACAAATGCTTTTATATCTTTTAATTTTTCTTTATAACTCATACATTTTTTTAATAGAATGATTCATTGTTTTATAAATCTCAAGACTTTCATCTTTTAACAATTGTTCATGTAATTCCAACACTCTTGTGTCGTTTCTTACTGCAGGTCCGGTTTGTGCAGATTTGGGTTCGATTTCTTGAATTTTCTTTACCGTTTCATCAATCAACGGTAAGAAATAATCAAACGGAATTTCCTGAGCATCTGAAATTTCTTTGGCTCTGGAGAAAATATGATTCACAAAATTACAGGCAAAAACTGCGGTCAAATGAATGTATTTTCTTTTTTCATGACTGCTTTCCATCACATTTTCAGAAATTTTCGAGGCTAATCTAAAAAGTAAATCTTTATCTGCATCATTTTCAGTTTCAATAAAAAAAGGAATTTTAGAATAATCCAATTGTTTAGATTTAGAAAAGGTCTGTAAGGGATAAAAGCTTGATTTTCTGTACTCTCCTGCCAGAACTTCTTTAGGAAGAGAACCCGATGTATGAGTAACCAGGCAATCTTTTTTGGTAATGATTTTAGAAACATTCTCAACGGAACCATCACTCACACAGATGATATAAAGATCTGCATCTTCCAAAACATCTGTCGAAAACGGAGTATTTAATTCATTAGATATTTTGTACAAATCATCTTCATTTCTGCCAAAAATCTGAACCAGAGGAATTTTTTTCTGCGTAAAAGCTTTAGCCAAATGATAAGCGACATTTCCGGAACCGATGATTACAATTTGCATAAAACAAAGATAACATTTTGTTATGATTAGTAGAAAGGTGATTTCATGACTGTAGCATTTAAAGTCTAAGTTTTTAGAATTTTAATTGATATTTTCGATGTCGCTTAAGAAATATCTAAATTCTCAATCTCGCAGTGTTGAGATTCTTTCAGAATGACCAACCTACTGTAGAATTTTGTTGATAAAGATTTATAAATAATAAACATTTGGACTCAAAATTGAATAAGTAATTTAACTTTCAACTATTTTTGTTATCCAAAACAATGAAAGCATCCTATGAAGATTAAAGACGCGGAAATTATATCGCTGATGCAAAACCCACGAACCCAGGAAAAAGGAGTTCGGGTATTGATGGATGCTTATCAGAGTAGATTGTATTGGCACATCAGAAGAATTATTGTAGACGGAGACCTTGCTCAGGACACGTTGCAAGAGACTTTTATTAAAGCTTATCAGAATTTTCATCAGTTCAAAAATGATAGTCAGCTCTACACTTGGCTGTACAGAATTGCGACCAATGAAGCTCTGCAGCAAATCAATAAGCTCAAAAGGATGCAGAAAACAGATGAAGATCCTGAATATTATATGCAAAATCTGGTAGCCGACAATACACACAGCGATGCAGAAGAGATACAGATCTTTTTGCAAAAAGCCATACAAAGCCTGCCCGAAAAGCAGAAACTGGTATTTATGATGCGGTATTATGATGATTTGCCCTACGAGGAAATATCTAAAATTGTAGATATGTCTGTAGGAACTTTGAAAACAAATTATCATTACGCCAAGCAGAAAATAGAAGAATATATTAAAGAAAATTACGAAAGATAATTTTTAGAAACAACGACATGAAAGATTTTGATCTAGATAAATTAGAACGTAAAAACATTTACAAAATTCCTGAGAATATATTTGAAAGTATTCAGGATAAAGTGTTGAGCGAGGTAGGTGATTTTGATCTGGAAACATTAGAACGTAAAAATATTTTCAAAGTTTCTGAGAATATGTTCGAAAATATTCAGAATAAAGTGTTGATAGATATAAAGTCTGATAAAAAGTCTCCTATTTTCAAATTAAACTGGGGATATGCAGCAGCAGCTTCACTGGCATTAATTTTTGGCTCGACTTTTTTATATAACTCGGTTTTAGATTCAAACAATGATAAAGGATCATCGGAAGTTTATGCTAATAATCCTTTACCAAAAACTGAAAGTGAAATTGCTTACGAAACTTTAAAATCTGATTTAACTTCAGTTGAAAATAGTAATCAAACAATTAACAACCAGCAGACTAATAATCAAATAAAAACGGTAGCTTATGTTCCTAAAGATAAAGAAACTAAGCCAAAAGCCGATAAGCCGGTTTCTAAGAAAACTGAGGCTCAAATGACAGAATATTTGGATTCATTTTCTAGTTCTGAAATTGCAGAACTAGCCAACAATTCAACACAGGATGTTTATTTGGATTTATATAATTAAAAAGAGATGAAAAAGATATTATTTGCACTTCTTATTGTTTACGGTTTTGGCTTAAATGCCCAAAAAACAGATTACGACTGGAAAAAAATGGATCCTAAACAAAGAAAAGAAGTTATAAATAATCTTTCTCCTGAAGAAAGAAAAACACTTCTTACTCAGTTTAGAAATAATATGGTGTTGGAAAATCTGGACGTAGATCCGAAAGATAAAACGGAGTTTACCGAAGTTTACAATGAGTATCTGGATAGCCAAAAAAAGATAAAAAATCAATTTGACTCAAACTTCAATCCGGAGACATTATCCGAGGATGAGGCTAAAGTGAAATTGCAGCAAAGCTTCGATGTAGGACAAAAATTATTAGATAATAGAAAAAAATATGCGGAAAAGATGCAAACCGTCATTCCGTGTCAGAAAGTTTTGAAGTTGTTTCAATCAGAAGGTATGATGAGAGATAAGATGAATGAAAGAAAGCCTAAAAGCGGGAGCAATAAGGGTTCAAAACCCAGACAAAACCCATAATAGTTTATTTTTTTAATGTTGGACGACCCTCGCAATTTATTGTAAGGGTCGTTTAATTTTAGAGATTACCATAAACTTAAAACCTTAGAGACAATTTTTAATTTTGCGAAATTTAGCTTTAACGAAAGCATATATATGCTTTACCGTGTAAAGACTTAAAAAAGATCGAAGCAGTTTTTTTATAGAAATTTGAAAATGAAAAAATAATTTTTGATTTATGGTAAACCTTAAAATTATGTAATATTGAAATATGTATTTTTGTAAAAAAAATCATGAAAAAAATAATTCTATTTTTCGTTTTAATCTCAGGACTTACTTTTGCTCAAATGGAGAATTTTGTAATTGATAACTCTCAAGTTTCGTGGCAGAAAGTTTATGAGACGGATAAAAATTTTGAAGGGATAATTGAGAGTTTGAAGGGTAGAAATAATTTAATTATCAAGGAAAAAAACGAAAATTCTTTAGAGGGGGAATTTTCAAATCTTATAATGGATTATAAAAAAGCTGGGCATACTTATATGGGAACTCCAATTATATTAAACGAAACAAACAAATATAAAGGTTTTTTCAAACTAGAATTTAAGGAAGGAAAATATAGAGCAACTATTCGTAATGTTTCATCTGAGGGTATGACTGTAACAATGTATGGTTCAGGATTAGGTTTGGGTAGTCAATTAGATACAACACTTGAAAATATGGCTCTAAACAAAAAAGGAGAGCTACGGAAAGGTTTTCCGAAGGTTTCAGGTAAGATCATTGACGTAACTTTTACTAATCTTTTTGATTTCACCAAAATTGAAGAAAATAAAAAGGCTGATTGGTAAGTGATTTCAAACTCAATTGGTTTTCTTGAATAAGAAAGATGATAAAAGATTTTATATTATCTCTGTTTCAATTACAATTAATTGAATGTTTTTTAAAAGAGAAAATTTATTTTTGTATCATATCAGTTAGAATAAGGAATTATCCTTCATTTTCTTATCTTTGCAGATTACATAGTTCTTAAATGAAAAACATACGAAATTTTTGCATAATTGCCCATATCGACCACGGTAAATCTACTTTGGCAGACCGTCTTTTGGAGTACACCAATACCGTGACTCAGAGAGAATTACAATCTCAGACGCTTGATGATATGGATCTGGAAAAAGAACGTGGGATCACGATAAAATCTCACGCCATCCAGATGGATTATGAGCTTAATGGCGAAAAATATATCTTAAACCTTATTGATACACCGGGACACGTAGATTTTTCTTACGAAGTTTCCCGTTCTATTGCCGCCTGCGAAGGTGCGCTTCTGATTGTAGATGCTGCACAAAGTATTCAGGCACAGACGATTAGTAATTTGTATCTGGCTTTAGAAAATGACCTGGAAATTATTCCGATTCTGAATAAAATTGACCTCCCGTCAGCCAATCCTGAAGAAGTTACTGATGAAATTATGGGACTGATCGGGTGTAAGTATGAAGATGTTCTTAGAGTGTCCGGGAAAACCGGAGAAGGTGTTCACGATTTGCTTGAGCAGATTGTAAAAAGAGTTCCGCCACCAGTGGGAGATCCTGATGCACCGCTTCAGGCTTTGATTTTTGACTCTGTTTATAATCCCTTTCGAGGTATTGAAGCTTACTTCAAAGTAGTGAATGGCAGTATTTCTAAAAACGAAAAAATCATGTTTTTCGCAACGGGAAAAGAATATGGTGCAGATGAGGTCGGAACTTTAAAACTAAAACAGCTTCCCAAGAAAACAATTGAGTGTGGTGATGTAGGTTACATTATTTCCGGAATTAAAGATGCCCGTGAAGTAAAAGTGGGGGATACCATTACTTCTTTTGTAAATCCTGCAGCTGCAGCGATTGACGGATTTGAGGAAGTAAAACCAATGGTCTTTGCCGGTATTTATCCTATTGAATCAGAAGATTTTGAAGAATTGAGATTTTCACTTGAAAAATTAAGACTGAATGATGCTTCTTTGGTTTTCGAACCTGAAAGTTCCGCAGCCTTAGGTTTCGGTTTCCGTTGCGGATTCTTAGGAATGCTTCATATGGAAATCGTGCAGGAACGTTTGGATAGAGAATTCAATATGGATGTGATCACGACGGTTCCCAACGTATCGTATTTAGGATATTCTAAAAGAGAACCTGAACTTCCGATTTTGATCAACAACCCTTCAGAAATGATTGATCCCAATCTTTTAGACCGGGTTGAAGAACCCTATATAAAAGCTTCTATCATTACAAAATCTGACTTCGTAGGTGCTGTAATGACGCTCTGTATTGAGAAAAGAGGAGAAATTGTTAATCAAAGTTATTTGACAGCAGACAGAGTAGAGTTAACCTTCAATATGCCTTTGGCTGAGGTTGTTTTCGACTTCTATGATCGTTTAAAATCTATTTCAAAAGGTTACGCTTCGTTTGATTATTCGCCCATCGGAATGCGTTCTTCTAAATTGGTAAAAATGGATATTTTAATCAACGGAGATATGGTAGATGCTTTATCATCTTTGATTCACGATTCTAACGCTTATTATATCGGGAAAAAAATGTGTGAAAAGCTTCGTGAGCTGATTCCGAGACAGCAGTTTGATATTGCTGTTCAGGCAGCTTTAGGAGCGAAAGTTATTGCAAGAGAAACCATTAAAGCTTTAAGAAAAGATGTTACTGCAAAATGTTATGGTGGAGATATTTCCAGAAAAAGAAAACTACTAGAAAAGCAGAAAGAAGGGAAGAAGAAAATGAAGCAGATTGGTAGAGTAGAAGTGCCACAATCGGCGTTTATGGCTGTTTTGAAGCTGAATGATTAACCATCATTGATGGTTTTAAAATATAAATCCGCAGAAATTTTCTGCGGATTTTTTATTGGATAAAATTTCAATTTTTTTGATTTTGAACAATTTTTTCATCAACTGAAATTTCAAATTCTTTTGAAAAAGCTTTAAAAAAAATAATTTTTGCGTTTCTTATACTACCTTTTTTGAAATGAGGGAAAGAATAAATTAAAATTTCATTAGGTTTCAACTCGAAATATAGTTTTAGATCTGTTCCCATTCCGCAAATCATATAGTTGCTGTTACGGATAGATTGAAATTGCTTATTATTTGAAATGTACAAAGCTACATCAGATGTCTGAATTGGAACTTTCAAAGTTTTCGCAGAAATATTCTTAATAAAAATGGGAAAAGCTTTATGTTTTTTTATCTTGTTTGTTTCATAATCTCTTTTATAAAGCGGTACCGTGTCGTTTTCTCTTACAATGATAGAAAGATTTTTATTAGATAAAGAATCATAAAAATTTTCTTTGCTTTCTAAAATTTCAATTTCTTCATTTCTAAAATAAAGATCTTTGATATTCTTTATTGAATCATTTAGATTTTTAATTCGTTCATTATAATTTTTTTTATTTTCATTTTTTTTTGGAGGTGGCGGTGGTTCTGACATAATATTTCTATAATATTTTGTCTCAATTTTTGTACAAGGTAACCCTTTATATAACAGATTGCTTCCTTCTTCGTTGGAATCTTCATTAAACTCTTGAAACGTCAACTTATCATCCTTCGGAAAGCTCAAAACAATATCATCCGCAAAAGTTTTTTTCTCTTTGCAGCTCGTTAATATTAAAATCAAAAGAAATTGTTTCATTTCAAATGTTTTATAAGAATTTGAATGTACAAAAAAACCGTTTCAACTGAAACGGTTTGCTATTATTTTTTGGTATATTTTATTTCCATAGTCTTAAACTCTTTTCCTGTTTTAGAATCTGGTCCGTACATTTCCATTTTTTGATTGTTGTCATCAATAAATGTGAAAACTTCTCTCACCTCACAGTCTTTTCCGGGTCTTGATGGATCGGTCATTTTTCCTTTAAATTCAATGGCTTTTTTGGAAGCATTCCAATCGCCTTCCAGAGTCATTAATCCGGTTCCCATATTGTCAATCGATGTGCTTACAAATTTCTTTTTAGAATTATCGTAACCGGTTATATTCATTCCTTCGAAGGGCATTCCCATAAAATCTCCTTTGTGTTCGCTGGTCTGATAACGCCCGTCAAAGATCATTTTATTAGTTGTTGTTGATGTACTTGTCATCGGTTTTCCTCCGTCTTCCATCCACATCGTATTTTCTCCAGACCAAACCCCGTCAGATTTTGCCAGCATTTTCTGCATATCTCCGGGAGTTGCGTAGTCCATCCACGCTTTAGTGGCTGTTGCAGAATCTACAGGTTTCCACTCTTCTTTTTCTGTAGTTTCGGTTTTGTCTGAACCTGTTTTAACATCCATTTTTACTTTATCGCAAGCGACAAACAATAACGCAGTACAGGCTGCGAAGAATAATTTTTTCATAATGGTTTAGTTTTAAGTTGATTATAAATTTAATGAAAAATTAGATTCAAAAATAAATTATTTTAATCTTGACAATTAGGTTTCTAATGACTAATTTTGTGTATTCGTAACGCAAATTAAATTATGGGTTCTACTAAAAAATTACAGGATATAAAAGTGGCTGTCGATGCTGTTATTTTCGGATATTTTGATAAGCAGGATCTTCAGATTCTTTTAATTAAAAGAAAAATTGACCCATTCAAAGGAAGTTGGGCTTTGCCTGGAGGTTTGGTTTTGGATGACGAAAATCTGGATGATGCAGTAAAAAGAGAATTGCAGGAAGAAGCCGGCATAAAGCCTGATTTTTTAGAACAGCTCTACACTTTTGGAAATGTAGGTCGTGATCCTAGGAACAGGGTGGTTTCTGTGGCTTATTTAGGACTGGTTAATCCTTCTTATCATGAGTTGTTTGCAGATTCTGATGCAGAAGATGCACAGTGGTTCAGTGTCAACCAGCTTCCGAAATTAGCTTTTGACCATCAAACCATTATTGATATTGCATTAAAAAGACTTCGTACTAAAATTCAATACCAACCGATTGGCTTTAATCTTCTGAATGATGAGTTTGTATTTTCTGAGCTGGAAAATCTTTACAAAACAATTATCGGACAAGAAATAGACCGCCGGAATTTCCGAAAAAAAATCATGAGTTACGGACTTCTCAATGAAACTTCTCTGTTTAAAAAAGAAGGAAGTGGAAGACCCGGTAAATTGTTTTCTTTCAATCAGGAAAAATATAATGCGCTTGAAGAGGAAGGGTTTTATTTTGAAATTAAATAGCTTTTAAATACAAGTTGTCCGAATGTTTTTAACGAATAGTACAAATAATTGAATCTACTTTTCAAAAATGATTTAATGATTATAGTTTTTTCATCAATAGGAACGGGCTTTAGCCCGTTTTTCAAGATATTAGTCTACTTATGGCTTTAGCCAAAATTGATTTCAAAGAATCTCATCGAGCAATCGTGAAAATTATTTGTGAAAAATGAATTTGGGTATTTTTTTTCACTGTGAATCAATGTATTAAACAATTTAGCGTAAAATAAACGCAAATATATTTGTATGTTAAAATTAAAACTTCTTATATTTGTGTAATAATAACGCAATTATGAGATACACATTACAAAATACAATCATAAAGTTTCAACAAAAAGAAACCATAGATTTTCTGTTTTTCTGGGGACACACAGTGAAAGAGGAAATTACAAAAGCTTGTTTCAGTCAATGGTTTCCTATTCAATTTGAAGAAAATGGGATTGAATATAAAACAGCCGAGCATTATATGATGGCCGAAAAGGCGAGGCTTTTTAATGATGATGAAATTTTAAAAAATATTTTAAACGCAGAAACGCCCAATCAGGCAAAAAATTTAGGACGAAAAGTGGAAAACTTTGATCCGCAAGTTTGGGACGACCGAAAGTTTGAAATCGTTACTAAAGCTAACTTTTTAAAATTTTCACAAAATCAAAAATGTAAAGAATTTTTACTTTCAACAAAAGACAAAATAATAGTAGAAGCAAGTCCATACGACACAATCTGGGGAATAGGAATGTTGGAATCTGATGAAAATATTACTAACCCACTGTTATGGAGAGGCGAAAATCTTTTGGGATTTGCTTTAATGGAAGTGAGAGATCTACTCAATAGTTAAAATAAGAAGCTTAGAATAAAGCATAACCATGCACTTTTCAATTAGCGTAAATATAACACAAATATTAATTTAAAACCTAAAGCTATGTTTGGATTTAAACACATCAAATTTGATTCAATGACTTACGTACTTCATTTTAAAAATGGAAAAATCGTAAAAGAAGGAAGAGGATTGTCATTCTTCTATTTTGCTCCAAACTCTTCTATTGCTGCCATTCTGATGGGAAGTAATGATCTGCCGTTTATTTTTAACGAAAATACTTTTGATTATCAGACGGTGAAAATTCAGGGACAAATCAGCTACAAAATTACTGACCCAAAAGCTCTTTCAAACACGTTAGATTTTACCGTGAACGATGCAGGAATTTACAAGAAAAATGATATCGAAAAGCTGAATCAGAGGATCATTAATATTGCTCAGACTTCTACATCCTCTTTTATTCATGAGTTGAGTTTAAAAGATGCCATCCGTTCTGCAAAGAAAATTGAAGGCAATATTTTGGAAGGATTAAAGTCTTCAGAAGCCATTCAAAGCATGGGGATTGAAATTTTGGGAGCTAATATTCTGGCGGTTCAGACTACACCCGAAATGGCAAGAGCTTTAGAAACCGAAACAAGAGAAAAGCTACAGCAACAGGCAGATGAAGCAATCTATGAGAGACGAAATTTTGCAGTAGAGCAGGAAAGAAAGATCAAAGAGTCTGAACTGAATACTGAAATTGCAGTTGAAGAAAAGCAAAAACAAATCGAAGAAAAAAGAATGGAAACAGAAGTTCAGCAGGAAGAAAACAATAAAATTTTGAGAGAAATGAAGATTGCCGCCGATATTTCTGTAGAAAATCAAAGAAAGCAACTGATCGAACAGAAAACAGAAAACGACAGAAAAGAGGCAGAAACTCAAGGATATGTTTTGGAAACGTCTTTAAAACCCTACAAAGATATAGACTGGAGAGTGTTGACTGCGCTCAATGGAAATCAGGATGCAAAATCAAACATTGCTTTAGCCTTCAGAGAATTGGCAGAAAATGCTGGAAAGATCGGAAATCTTAATATTAGTTCAGATTTATTGGAAACAATTTTGAAAAAGTAAAAAAGTATTTTTAACACTAACTTCTAACTTCTAACCTCTAATTTCTAACCTCAAACTTCTCATACAATGAAAATCGAATACGCCATCATCATCAAAAATAAAACCAGGTTAGAATCTTTAATTGAAAGATTTAATACCAAAGCTCAGGCTCAGTTTTATATTGAAAGTTCAGGAGGAAATTTTCAGGAGTATGTAGATGAGCATGAAAAATTTTATCAGTCATTTCTGGAAGTTCAGACTCAGTTATCCAAAGTCATTAAAAATAAAATCATTGAGAAAGAGTTTCTTCCGTCTTATATTTTCTCTGAAAAAAATTTGATTATCGTTATCGGACAAGACGGATTGGTTGCCAATGTTGCCAAGTATTCCAAGAATATTCCGATTATTGCTATTAATCCGGATGAGGAAAGATATGATGGTGTTCTGCTTCCTTTCAATGTTAAAAACTTTTTGAATGGTGTGCAGTCAGTTATCAACGAAAACTTTAGTTCAAAGAAGATGAGATTTGCGGAAGTAGTATTAAATGACGGTCAAAAACTATTGGCAGTGAATGATTTGTTCATCGGAATATCTTCTCACAGCTCAGCAAGATATAAAATTCTTCTGAACGGAAAAGAAGAAACCCATTCATCCAGCGGAATCATTGTTTCCACCAAAACAGGAAGTACAGGCTGGCTGAGTTCGATTTTCAATATGGCTTATGGAATTTTAGGTTCTACCAAACTTAAATATCCAAAACTGAATGATGACGATTTGTATTTTGCAGTGAGAGAGCCTTTTAAAAGCATAAGAACTCAAACCGAAATCTGCGGTGGAGCAATCAAAAGAGGAAATAAGCTTGTTATAGAATCTTTAATGCCAAATAATGGTTTTATATTTAGTGACGGAATCGAGCAGGATTTTCTGCAGTTTAACAGTGGCGCAACGGCGGAGATTAGGTTGTCTGATGAGGTGGCGGTGTTGGTATTAAATTAGGAAAAACTAAAATGAAAATGATAAATTATTTAAAAGGAGATGCAACAAATCCTCAGATTGAGGGAAATAAAATTATCACCCATATTTGCAATGATATTGGAGGTTGGGGAAAAGGTTTTGTAATGGCAATTTCTAAAAGATGGAAGAAACCTGAAAATAAGTATAGAACATGGTTTCAGAGTGAAGAAAATTTTAATCTTGGAGAAATTCAAATAGTTCAAGTTGAAGAAGATATTTGGATTTGCAATATGATTGGACAGCATAAAACTATTACCAACTCCAAAGGAATTCCCCCAATTAGATATGAAGCTGTTGAAAAGTGTTTGGAAAAACTTTCTAATGAAGCTTTGAAAATGAATGCAAGTATACATATGCCAAGAATTGGTTGTGGTTTGGCAGGCGGAAAATGGGAAGAAATTCAGCCAATTATTGAAAGAACATTGTTGAAAAATAATGTGGGAGTATATGTTTACGATTTTGAATAAAAAAAGAAATTAATAATGAAAGTTTATAAATATAGATCAATAGAAAAGGATGTTTTTGAAAGAGATTTTGAAACTATTAAAAATAATTCTTTCTATTCATCAAATTATACCATGTTAAATGACCCTTTTGATATTTATTTTAATGAAGAAATATCTCAGTTAATAAAAGGATTGAAGACTTTATTCCCATTTAAAGAGTTAGATAATTTTGAAACTCAGTTTAAAGAAGTTTTAAATTTTAAAGAAGAAATAGGTGTTTATTGTTTAAGTACAGATTTTTTAAATGAACAATTATGGGCTTACTATGCAAGTTCATATTCAGGATATTGTATCGAATACGATTTAGATAAATTAGTTGATAAAGGTCAAAACTTTGATTTCCAATATCAGTTTATGGTTGATTATAAAGATAATATTCCGACATTAGGTGTAGAAGATATGATAAACTTACAGAATAATTTTATCAAAAAAATGTTTGCCACAAAAAAATCTACATGGCAACATGAAAAGGAAATTAGATTAATTTTTGATAAATATGGAATGAAAAAGTTTCATCCATCAGCAATCACAGGAATTTATTTTGGAAGTAGAACTCCAGAAGTAATTAAGGAATCTTTTTATGATCTTTTTGAAAATAGGGATGTGAAATTTTATGAGATTTTTCCTTCAAATTTTAAGTTGGAATGTAAACTTATTAATGAAACGAAGAGAGAAATGAAGTTTGATATAAGCCAATTTGAGTTTGAGATTCTTAATTATAATTCTAACACGATTAACCAAACTTTTCATATCTTTTATAAAGGCATTGAAAATGAAGATATTTTGAAAGAATTTATTTTAAGCTTCAAAGAAAAATTTTGTAATAAAGAAAATTACACACTATATCTATACAACAATAAAATCGTTAAAGATATTTTGGATGTTTATCCAAAAAATGATGAGCAACATGTTAAACTTGCTGAATCTTTAATTACTTATATTGATAATGATAGTGAAAATATTATTTTTTATCCTTACAAAGATTTTAAATATGATGAAATAATTAAAAACAAATGAAAAAACTCACCATATTAAGCGGTGCCGGAATCAGCGCCGAAAGCGGAATAAAAACATTCAGAGACGGAGATGGTCTTTGGGAAAATCATAATGTAACC
This sequence comes from Chryseobacterium sp. AC405b, assembly GCF_979258685.1. NCBI lineage: Bacteria > Pseudomonadati > Bacteroidota > Flavobacteriia > Flavobacteriales > Weeksellaceae > Chryseobacterium > Chryseobacterium sp. AC405b. Next base: position 978,740 of record NZ_OZ409877.1, on the reverse strand, counting down.
GATGTAGCGAGTCCGGAAGGATGGAGGAAAGACAGAGAATTGGTTCTTGAATTTTATAACCAAAGACGTCGACAACTCCATGAAGTAGAACCCAATGATGCGCACAAATTAATCGCAGAACTAGAAAAATATTTCGAAGTTCAGATCATCACTCAAAACATAGATGATCTGCACGAAAGAGCAGGCTCAACCAATATTATTCACATTCACGGAGAATTGTTTAAATCTTGTTCGAGCAAAAATAAGGCTTTAATGTATGATCAAAAAGGCGACATCAAGATCGGAGATAAAGCTGAAGACGGAGCACAATTGCGACCTTTTATCGTGTGGTTCGGAGAAGAAGTTCCTTTGATGAAGGAAGCTACAGAAAAAGCAAAAGAAGCCGACATTTTCCTCGTTATCGGAACATCTCTGCAGGTTTATCCGGCTGCAGGATTAATTCATGAGATTAAAGATGATTGCTTATTGATTGTCATCAATCCAAACGAAACCGGTTTCGGCTACGGACAGAGAGCTGTTGTGATGAAAGAAACCGCAACCAAAGGCATGAAATTGTTGTTTGATAAGCTTGTAAATTTAGCCTAATGGAAAATATTATAAAAGCCGGAATTTTCGGAGTCTGTATTGGTGATGCTTTGGGTGTTCCGGTGGAATTTAAGAAGCGAGAAGATCTAAAAAAGTCCCCAGTTACCGAATATTTGGAATATATGTCATGGAATCAACCTAAAGGAACTTGGAGTGATGACAGTTCATTAACTCTCTGTCTTGCAGAAGTATTGACGAAAGGTTACGATTTAGAAAAAATAGGAGAGAGCTTTGTTAAATGGAACAAATATGGACATTGGACGGCACACGGAAGACTCTTCGATATTGGCGGAACAACAAGACATTCCATTGTAAGATTAATTAAAGGAGAAAGTGCCAGATTTTCAGGAAATATTTTTGAAGAAGATAATGGTAATGGTTCTTTGATGCGAATCCTTCCATTAGCTTTTTATTTTAAAGATGAAGAAAATGTTGAGAACTTATATCAAACCGTAAAAGAAGTTTCGTCAATTACTCACGGACACTTTCGTTCTGTTTTTGCATGCTTTATTTATGTGATTTTTGCTATTGAACTGATTAAAGGAAAAGATAAAAAAGAAGCATATCATCATGTTCAAAAGACAGCTTCGGAATATGCAGAAATTCAAGGTTTTAACCAAAATGAGATTGAGCTGTTTCAAAGAATTTTAAAGAATGATATATCTAAATATAATGAAGATGAAATTAAAAGCAGCGGTTACGTCCTTCACAGTTTAGAGGCTTCATTATGGTGTTTCCTAAACTCAGAAAGTTATTCTGAAGCTGTTTTGAAAGCAGTCAATCTAGGAGAAGATACCGACACAACCGGAGCCATCACAGGTGGAATCGCAGGAATTTATTATGGTTTCGAAAATATCCCTGAAGAATGGGTTGCTGAGCTAGTGAGGAAGGAGGATATTGAAAAGCTGTGTAGTAAATTAGAACACAAATTAATGAAATAAAACAAACACCTTGAACGAAATACAAAAGAAAAAAACCAGCAAATTCCTGAGCTATGTTCTCAGGCATCATCCCGAAATCATCAATTTAAATTTGGATAAAAACGGATGGGTAGATGTTGATGAACTGATTAAAAAATCTAACAACGATTCTCAGGGTTTTACCTTTGAAGAGCTGGATGAAATCGTGCAGACCAATTCTAAAAAACGATTTGCTTTTAATGAAGATAAAACAAGAATAAGAGCGAGTCAGGGTCATTCGGTTGATATTAATTTGGATTTGATACCACAACAGCCTCCGGAATTTTTGTATCACGGAACGGCACAAAATAATGTCGCATCTATTTTAGAAAAAGGAATTGAAAAAAGAAGCCGGCAACACGTTCATTTAAGCCAGGATAAAGAAACCGCTACCAACGTCGGAATGCGCCACGGAAAGCCGATTATTCTAACCATTAACACAAGAAAAATGTTCGAAGACGGAATTGAATTTTACCTTTCTGATAATCAAGTTTGGCTGACAGATTTTGTAGATACTAAATATATTTTAAGATAAATGAAGAGAACTTTGGCAATAGGAGACATTCATGGAGGATTCAAAGCATTGAAACAAGTTTTCGAAAGAGCAAATGTCACAGTAAATGATACATTAATTTTTCTTGGAGATTATGTCGATGGCTGGAGCGAATCATCCCAAATTATCGAATTTTTAATAGAACTTTCTGAAAACCAAAAATGTGTATTCATTAAAGGAAATCACGATGCGTGGGACGGAAGACTGGCTTTCTACCGGAGCACAACCAAATGTTTGGCTTTTCAATGGCGGACAAAGTACGGTAAATAGCTATCTGATTATTCTTTGGAAGATCTGGAAATTCATTTGGAATTTTTTCAGAAAATGAAAAATTTTTATACAGACGAAGAAAAACGTTTGTTCATCCATGCAGGATATTCGTCTATGCAGGGGCCGGAAAAAGAGGTGTATTCTAGTAATTATCGCTGGGACAGGACGTTGTGGGAAACCGCTGTTGCGATGGACAAAAAACTTTCTAAAAACTCAGAACTGTATCCTAAAAGACTTCTTTTGTATAAAGAAATTTTTATTGGTCATACTCCTACTTTACATTTGGGAATTTCGGAGCCTGTTAATAAAGCAAATGTCTGGAATCTAGATACAGGTGCGGCTTTCACAGGATCACTAACAATAATGGATGTCGATTCCAAAGAATTTTGGCAAAGCGACTCGTTACAGTCTTTTTATCCAAATGAAAAAGGGAGAAATAATTAATTCAAAAAAATACGCTCCAGTTTGAAGCGTATTTTTTTATTTTTTGGGTAAACCTTTTTTCAAAGCATAGTTAGCTCTTTCGATAGCTTTTTTTTCTTTCCAATCCATGTATCTCTTTTTATATCTGCCTTTCATGAAATTGTCAAAATTTCTCTGAACAGTCAGATTCCAGAGAGAATGGGCTTTTACTCCCCAAGATTTATCCCATGCTCTAAGAGATATTGAGAAACTTCCGTCGAGATATTTCATCCAGTGCCACCATCCCGTCGGCATGAATAGAGTATCGCCATGTTCAAGAAAACATTCGATACCTTCTACACCATCCAGAGCAGGGAATTTTTCAAAATCAGGATTTTCAATGTCAAAATCTTCCAGGGCATAAGTTGCATAAGGTAATTTGTATAATCTTTCTTTCCATTTGTTTTCAAAAAGCAAAACATGTTTTCTGCCATTAAAATGGGTATGGAAGATATGCGCCAAATCGATATCATAATGCAGAAAAGTTACAGAGCCTTTTCCTCCGAAAAACATACCCGGATATTTATCTAGAAAACCACCCATTAATTCTTTTGGCGGAATGTATTCTTCAAGTAACTTGGAGGCATGTTTTATAGGGTCAAAAAAGAAAATTCTCAGATCTGTCGGCTCTCTTTGGATGAGATCAATATAATCTGCAAATTTCATTTCTGTTGTAGGAGCATTAATAGGAGCTGCAGGATCTGCTTTTGAGCTGTCATATAAAGGGACTGTTATATCACCTACTACTTCTTTCACATAATCCATTGTCCATTTTTGGTAGGCAGGCCATTTTTTAGCCATGTTTTTGATGACTACCGGTCTTCTGGGCTTCAGATATTTTTCACGAAATTCTTCCTGAGTAATATCATCAACAATATCTATAGGTCTTAAAATAACCCCCATTTTTCTATAAATTTTATGTTACAAAATTATTAAATAAATATATACGAAAATTGAAATACTTTTCTTTTTAATCTATAATGTTCATCAGATTTATTTGACTGTATTATTAACTAATATTTGCTCAAAATGGTTAAAGTATTTTCCTTTAAAATAAGATTTAAATAAAAAGCTCCGCAGAAATATTGCAGAGCTTAATATATTTAGAAATTTAATTAAATTATAAAACTTCAATCTGATTTCTGAGTAAATCTTCAAATTCATCTCTTTTTCTGATTAAATGAGCTTTACCATCTAAGAAAAGAACTTCAGCAGGTTTTAATCGTGAGTTAAAGTTTGTACTCATTTCAAAACCATAAGCTCCGGCTGTGTGGAATGCTAAAACATCACCTTCTCTTACTTCATTCAGTTTTCTGTCCCATGCGAAAGTATCTGTTTCACAGATGTTTCCAACTACGGTATAAATTCTTTCTGCTCCTTTTGGATTAGATAAGTTTTCAATCGTATGGTAAGAATCGTAGAACATCGGTCGGATCAAATGATTAAATCCTGAGTTCACTCCAACAAAAACGGTTGCCGTTGTTTGCTTGATCACATTGGCTTTTACCAATAGATAACCGCATTTCCCTACAAGGAATTTCCCTGGTTCAAACCAAAGTTCAAATTTCTTACCGGTTTCTTTAGAGAAATCTGCGATTGCTTTTTCAACTTTTTTACCTAAAGCTTTCACATCAGTTTCCATATCACTTTCCTGATAAGGAATTTTGAAACCGCTTCCCATATCCAGATATTTCAGATTCGGGAAATGTTCAGACAATTCAAGCATAATTTCCAAAGCCTGCAAAAATACTTCAGGATCTTTAATCTCGCTTCCGGTGTGCATGTGAAGACCTTCCACATTCAGGTTAGTGCTTTTCATCACACGTTCGATGTGACGCATTTGGTGGATAGAAATACCAAATTTTGAATCGATATGTCCGGTCGAGATTTTATGATTTCCACCTGCATAAATATGCGGATTGATTCTTACAAAAATAGGATAGGTGTTTCCGTATTTATTCCCGAACTGCTCCAGAATCGAAATATTGTCGATATTGATGTGAACACCCTGTTGCATAGCTTCTTCAATCTCAGCCAGGTCAACACAATTGGGTGTGAAAAGTATTTTCTCTTTAGGAAAACCTGCTTTTAAGCCTAATTTTACCTCACTGATCGATACGCAATCCAAAGAAGCACCTAAGTTCTTTATGTATTTTAAAATATTGATGTTTGTTAAAGCCTTTGCGGCATAAAAAAACTTGGTGTGTTTTAAAAAAGAAGATGTAAGTTTTTCGTATTGAGTTTTGATCGATTCTGCATCGTAAACGTACACCGGTGTGCCAAATTCCTGGGCAATCTTTAATAATTCTTTTGAATTCATAAATTTAATTTTACATAAAAAAAGGCAGATTCTTCGAAAAGAGTCTGCCACAATAATTATTTTTTATGCAAGGCAACTCTTTTAGGTATTCCAAACCTTTGAAAACTTTACAGCTCCCTTTTTTCCGGTTTGATTTTGTTTAAAATTTTGCATTGCTTTTTTTATTCTTTTGCAAAAATACTATTTATTTTGAGAAAATGATTTGAAAAGCAGATTCTTGTGGATAAAATTACAGCTAATGGTACAAAAAGGCACTTTATTTCGGCAAAGGCATTGTTTCGAAATCACCTTTAAGTAAGGCCAGTTGCAAATCATTGGTAAGATCTGTTGTCGGTAATGGCAAATCGATTTTTAGTTTCAAAATTTTGCTTAAGGTTTGAATTTGGGTAAACAATTCATAAAAACCATAAGCAACCGCTTTTCCGTTTTCTATGATTAAAAACAATTTCTCTCCTAATTTTCTGCCGCTTCCCAGCCAAAGTTCGTTGCGTTTTCTGAAGTCAATCTTCTTTTTGAAAGTTTCAACATCTTGATATTCGTAAATTTTGCTGATAAATTGTACTGCTTTAGAACCCTGTGTGAAGGCTTTGAATTTAAGAATCGGTTTTTCGGTTTTATTTAAAGTATTTTTTTCAACCAGATATTTATGGTTTCTGAAGTACAGTCCGAAAGGAAAAACTTCTCTTTTTTTGATACCTTTTGAATTTAAAATCAATTTGGCAATGATATCAGTTCCGGTCAGTTCAAAATGAATTTGTTCAGCTTCGCGCTGAATTTCCTCGAATTTCTTCAATTTAGAATTAAAAAGTTTTTTAGAAAACTTATTAATATCCTGTACATATTCTGAAAGAATAATTTTCCCAGATTCATTCTGGAAATAAACAAAACCTTTTTCGCTGGGTAAATCCTGAGTTAACAGCTTGATTTTGTTGATGTAAGTCTTTGCATTGGTTTCATCATGCTGTTCCTGTAAGATTTCGTTGCCGGTATCTTTTGAAATCAAAAGCTTAAACAATTCTAAGGTAGCTCTTGCATCACCTTCTGCACGATGTGCATTAACCAATGGAATTCCCAGTGATCTTACCAATTTTCCCAAAGAATAACTTACTTCATCAGGAACCAGTTTTTTGGCCAAAGGAATTGTATCTAAAGTATTGATTTTGAAATCATAACCAAGCCTTTGAAACGATTGGCGGAGCATCCTGTAATCAAATTCGATATTGTGGCCTACCAAAGTAGTTCCTTCCGTAATTTCAATGACTCTTTTAGCCAATTCGTGAAATTTCGGGGCGGTTTTGACCATTTTCGGACTGATATTGGTCAATTTTTGAACAAAAGGGGTGATATCACTTTCAGGGTTGACAAGCGAAATAAATTGGTCGACAATCTTATGACCATCATATTTAAAAATGGCGATATCAATAATGCATTCTTTTCTGAAACCTGCACCATTGCTTTCTATATCTATAATTGAATACATTTATTTTCTTATCTAACTTACAACATTTATCAAAAACTGAACCTCAAAAATCCCAGCACAAAAAAGGAACACCGCTAAAATAATCAAAATACGTTAGAAATTACAAAAGATCATCGCTTATCTTTTTCTTCCGCCCAAACCGAACATTCCCAAGATTGCTTTTGCTCCCTCTCTCATCAATGTGTTGGCAAATGTTCTTCCCGCACGGCTTTTTAAAACCTGCTCAAACATTCCCGGTTCTTCTTTTACGGGTTTTGTTTTTTGTGTCGGAGCTGAATTTTCAACCGCCTGCTCCATTCTTTGTACGAGCATTTCGTAAGCAGATTCACGGTCAACAGGTTTTTCATATTTTGAAACCAAAGCAGACCTTGAGGTCAAATCTGAAACTTCAGCATCATTCAAAACATCCATTCTTGATTCTGGTGAGATGAGATAGGTATGAACCAAAGGTGTAGGAATCCCTTTTTCATCCAAAGCCGTAATAAAAGCTTCACCAATTCCCAGGTTCTGAATAAGCTCAGAAGCGTTATAAAACTCAGTTGTAGGGTAATTTTCAACAGCTTTAGAAATTTCTTTTTTATCTTTTGCCGTAAAACCTCTTAATGCATGCTGAATTTTTAAGCCTAATTGGGAAAGTACATTTTCTGGTACATCACCAGGAATTTGCGTAATAAAATAAATTCCGACACCTTTCGAACGGATCAATTTTACCATCGTTTCTATCTGAGAAACCAATGCTTTTGAAGATTCATCGAAAATCAAATGTGCTTCATCGATAAACAGAACCAGTTTTGGTTTTCCGCTGTCACCTTCTTCGGGAAATGTCATGTAAATTTCTGCAAAAAGCGAAAGCATAAACGTTGAAAAAAGCTGAGGTTTACTCTGAATATCGGCGACTCTCAAAATATTGACGACGCCTTTTCCATCACGTGTTTCAAGCAAATCGTGAACATCAAAACTCAATTCACCGAAAAAATCTGCAGCGCCCTGTTGTTCCAATGCTACAATTGATCTTAAAATTGTACCCAGAGAAGCTGAGGCGATTGATCCGTAATTGGCTGACAATTCTGCTTTACCTTGCGGATTATCTGTAACATATTGCAGAACTTTCTTTAGATCATTTAAATCAATTAAAGGCAGACCTTTATCGTCACAATATTTGAAAACAATAGACATGATACTTTGTTGTGTATCATTCAGTTCTAAAATTTTACTTAACAAAACAGGTCCGAATTCTGTAACTGTTGCACGTAATTTTACCCCTTTGCCACCGGAAATACTCATCAATTCAACCGGAAAAGCCTGCGGATTGTAGGGAAGCTGAGTTTTTGCATATCGTTCTTCAATAATAGAATTCATTTCTCCGGATTCGGCAATTCCCGAAAAATCACCTTTGATGTCTAAAACCAGAGACGGAATTCCTGCGTGAGATAGCTGCTCTGCGAAAACCTGAAGTGTTTTTGTTTTTCCGGTTCCTGTAGCTCCGGCAATCAGACCATGACGGTTGATTGTTTTTAAAGGAATCGTAACGTTGACTTCTGTGACAACATCACCTTCAAGCATTCCTTTTCCCAGAATTATATGTTCTCCTTTGGGAATGTATCTTTTGTTGAGTTCGTCAATAAATTTTGTTTTGTCTGCCATTTGATATTTTTAACTCTTAAAGGTAAATTATTTTTGTAAAATATGATGTTTTGCTTTTGTCAATTTTCTTAATAAACTAAATTTAAAATGAATATAATTAAATATGATATAAAACAGTCTACCAATCTAATCTACTTTAAAAATACTCTTCTCATCTGATATTTAGTGAGTTCTGTTTAAATTTAAAATTTAAGAATTTTGATATTGAAAGAAACTATCAATCAGAATTATCATTTCTTTACAATTAATCCATTACTTTGTATCTTTATAATTATTTTAAATAAGAATCAATGAAAATTGAACAAATATATACTGGCTGTTTAGCACAAGGTGCATATTATATCGTATCAGAAAATGAAGCCGCAATCATAGACCCGCTAAGAGAAGTCAAACCTTATCTCGACCGTCTGGAAAAAGACAAGGTTACTTTAAAATATATATTTGAAACTCATTTTCATGCAGATTTTGTATCCGGACATTTAGATTTAAGCAAAAAAACAAATGCTCCGATCGTGTATGGGCCGACTGCACAACCTGAATTTGAGGCAATCATTGCTGAAGACAACCAGATATTCGAAATCGGAAACATCAAAATAAAAGCACTTCACACTCCGGGTCATACCATGGAAAGTACAACTTACCTTCTGATTGACGAAAACGGTGTTGAAACTGCTATTTTCACAGGTGACACTCTGTTTTTAGGTGATGTTGGAAGACCCGATCTTGCTCAAAAAGCAGGAACGATGACCCAGGAAGATCTTGCCGGAATTTTATACGAAAGTCTGCACAGCAAAATTTTGCCTTTGGATGACAGCATTACTGTTTACCCCGCTCACGGAGCCGGTTCTGCTTGTGGAAAAAATATGCAGAAAGAAACAGTAGATATTCTTGGTAATCAAAGAAAAACCAATTATGCTCTCAATCAGCCGGATAAAGAATCTTTCATTAAAGAAGTTTTAGACGGATTGACGGCTCCGCCCAAATATTTCGGGATGAATGTTGCGATGAATAAAAACGGTTACGACAGTCTTGATGATGTGATGGATAAAGGTTTAAACCCAATCCCGGTAGAAGATTTTGAAAATTTTGCAGAAGAAACCGGAGCTTTGATTTTAGATACACGCAGTGCTGCCGATTTCCACAAAGGATTTATTCCAAATTCTGTTAATATTGGTTTAAAAGGTGATTTTGCACCCTGGGTAGGAAGTCTCGTAGTAGATGTAAAATACCCTTTGCTGTTGATTGCTGATGAAGGAACCGAGGAAGAAGTCATTACGAGATTAAGCAGGGTTGGTTTTGATAATGTTTTAGGATATTTAAAAGGAGGATTCAATTCCTGGAAAAATTCTACAAAAGAAATTGATGAGGTAAAAAGAATTTCCCCGACTGAATTTGCAGAACAATTTAATGAGAATTCAAAAATCATCGATGTTAGAAAACTTACTGAATATTCTGCAGAACATCTGGATAATGCTTACAATAAACCATTAGATACGATCAGCGATTGGGTTACAACGATTGATGATTCGGAACATTTCTTTTTACATTGTGCAGGAGGTTACAGAAGCATGATTGCTGCAAGTATTCTTAACTCACACGGAATCAGAAATTTCACTGAAATCGAAGGAGGTTTCAATGGAATCAAAAAGATAGATAAGCTTCCGACTTCAGATTTTGTCTGTCAGTCTAAAACACTTTAGAAAATCATTGATTTTAATTAAAATAAAACAAAATGTCACAAAAATTTCAGGAACTCATAGAATCCGAAAGACCCGTATTGATTGATTTTTTTGCAACGTGGTGTCAACCATGCAAAGTACAGTCATCGGTTTTGACAACCGTAAAAGAAAACATCGGGGACGGAGCTAGAATTGTAAAAATAGATGTAGATCAATATCCGGCAATTGCTTCGCAGTACGGCGTACGCGGAGTTCCTACTTTGGCAGTTTTCAAAAAAGGAGAATTACTGTATAAAGAAAGCGGTGTGCATGATGTGAATCGTTTGACACAGCTTTTGGAGCAATATATTTAAGTTGAGAATAAAGTTTAAGGATATTTACAATGCATAAAAATCATTCGCAAAGATCACAAAGATTTTCACAGATACTTAGTTACACTCTTCAGTGAAAATCTGTGCGATCTGGATTTAATTTAACTTTAAATCTTAATTTCAAAATCATCCCTGTCATTTAAAAACTGAAAGTGATTTCTAAAATCTTTCAATTCATCTAAATTCAATTCTGCTGAAACTAAATTTCCTTTTTTCTCGGTAATTTCTTTTCCGTCAGCAAAAAAGCAGTGCGAACTTTCCTGATAAAACAGATCATTTCCATCAGTACCGATTCTGTTTAAACCAAAAACATAGGATAAATTTTCGATGGCTCTGGCTTTCAACAAATGTTCCCAGGCTCCGACTCTTTTCTCCGGCCAGTTGGCAACGTACAAAATAGCATCGTAATCATTATCGTTTCTCGCAAAAACAGGAAACCTTAAATCATAGCAAACCTGTAACAGAAATCGGATTCCGAGATATTCCACAATTACTCTTTTATCTCCTGGAGTGTAGATTTTATCTTCGCCGGAAAAAGAAAATAAATGTCGTTTATCATAGTACGTAATTTCTGAATTAGGCTTCACAAAATACATTCTGTTAAAAAACTTTCCTTCAACTTCCACAGAGGCACTTCCTGAGAATGCAGCATTTTTCTCTTTTGAAATTTTCTTCAGGAATTCTAGTGATTCTTCATTTTTATCCGAAACTTCAGCAGCCTCCATGCAAAAACCAGTAGAAAACATTTCGGGAAGAAGAAATAAATCTGCATTTTGATTTTGAAGATGCTGTTCAATCAACTTAAAATTTTCAGTTTTATTTTTCCAGATAATATCTTGATTTAATGCTGTAATTTTCATATTTCCAATTCAAAAGTTGGATAAAATTACAGCTTTTAATTGATTTCGGTTTTATATTTGCTGCAAATTGTCATAGTAATAATTTAAAATAAAATCTATGAAGAAATTGGTTTTTATGATGATGCTTATTTTTGCAGGTGCTACAGTTCAAGCACAGGCCTGGACGGGGAAAGGAGATCAGAAAGTAAATTTAGGTGTGAATGCATGGGGTTACGGAACAGGGATTACCGCTACTTACGATTATGGTTTAAATGAATTTTTGTCTGTCGGAGCCGGAGCCAATGCTTACTTTGACGGTTATAAAGACAATGATAAAGACAACAGAGTTTTTATTTTCGGAAGAGTAAATTTCCATTTGAAAGATGCGTTAGATTTACCAGAAAAGCTTGATATTTATCCCGGAGTTGACTTAGGAGTTCTCGGAAGAGACTTCGGAATCGGTGCTCATATCGGCGCGAGATATTTCTTTACAGAAAAAGTGGGCGTTTTTGCCGAAGTAGGAAACAACGGAAGCCTTGGAGTTTCGTTCAATTTTTAAAAATCAGTCACGATATATGACAAAGCTTCTCATTTCGAGGAGCTTTTTTGTTTGGCATCGTTTTGATAATTGTTACCTTTGCAAATTAAAATCTAAAAACAATTAATGGAATTAGCAATCAAGATCTTTCAATTCATATTAAGCATATCTATCTTAGTAATTCTTCACGAGCTTGGGCATTTCTTACCCGCCAAATATTTCAAAACCAAAGTAGAAAAATTTTATCTGTTTTTTGATCCTTATTTTTCTTTAGTTAAGAAAAAAATAGGTGAAACTGAATATGGTATTGGATGGCTGCCTTTCGGGGGTTATGTAAAAATCGCCGGAATGGTGGACGAAAGTATGGACACCGAGCAGCTGAAGCAGCCTGCCCAACCTTGGGAATTCAGAGCAAAACCGGCTTGGCAAAGACTGATCATCATGATGGGTGGAGTTACTGTAAATTTCTTCTTAGCATGGATCATCTACGGATGTCTTTCCTATTTCAATGGCGAAACTACTTTTGATACTGCGAAAGTGGATGCTCCGATGAATTATACAAGCGTTGCCAAAGGAATGGGTTTTCAGGATGGTGATAAAATCTTAAAAGTAGATGGAAAAACGCAGAATAATCTTGACAAACTGGCTTTAGACGTTTTATTAAGTGACGAAATCACAGTTTTAAGAAACGGAAAAGAAGTGACCTTTCCTACGAATGACGATGGTAAAGCAATGGCATTTAAGGACGAAAATCCTAAAGCTTTTCTTACCCCAAGATTTCCTGCGGTAATTGATACGATTGTGAATCCTAAAACAGCAGCAGCAGGTTTAAAAGTAGGAGACCAAATCGTCTCTGTCAATCAGCAGAAAATTAACTATTATGACGAACTGACTGGTGCTATTACTAAGAACGCAGGAAAAAATATTAATATAGAAGTCTTGAGAGCGGGCGATGTTCAGCCACTGGTTTTAGCGGTTTCGAAAGAAGGAACAATAGGAGTTTCTTCTTATAAGCAGATAACCAAATATTACGAAACAAAGAACTTTACTTTCGGAGAATCAATCGGAAGAGGCTTTACAAGAAGTATTGAGAGTTTAACGTATCAGGTAAAACAGTTTAAATTAATCTTCAACAAAAAAGTTCAGGGTTATAAAAAAGTAGGAGAACCGTTGGCAATCATCAAAAATATGCCTGTTGACAAAGCGAAAGACGGAAGTGTTTCTATTGATTGGACAGCTTTCTGGAGTTTCACGGCTATGTTTTCTGTGTGGTTGGCATTTTTGAACCTTATTCCTATCCCGGGATTGGATGGAGGACACGTGATTTTCACTCTATACGAAATGATTGTAGGAAAACCGGTTCCGCAAAAGATATTAGAAAATGCACAGATGGTAGGAGTTATCTTCTTGTTAGGCTTAATGTTACTGATTTTTGGAAGCGATATTTTTAAATGGATTACAGGAAGTCTGTAATTTTATTAAAAAAATTAAATAAAAAACTTGTGTGGTTTAAATATCAGTCCTATATTTGCACCACCTAAAAATAGGGACATTCCTCCTTAGCTCAGTTGGTTAGAGCATCTGACTGTTAATCAGAGGGTCCTTGGTTCGAGCCCAAGAGGAGGAGCAAAAAAGACTTACAGAAATGTAGGTCTTTTTTGGTTTTTATATGTTTCACATCTATTTATTTTAAAATTTAAATTCCTGAAAAATAATCTGATAGCACACTATGGATGATTTTCATTAAAAATTATTTGCTTGATATTATTTTTCATATTATATTTGCACCACCTTAAAAGAGGGAAATTCCTCCTTAGCTCAGCTGGTTAGAGCATCTGACTGTTAATCAGAGGGCCCTTGGTTCGAGCCCAAGAGGAGGAGCAAAAAGACTTACAGAAATGTAGGTCTTTTTTGTTTTATATCATTTAAAGGTATACGTTCTGAGATTTTGTGAAATATCTACCGCAAGCATTCTCTGGGCGCAATATTGATAGCTTTATTTTTGTTACATTTGCATTTTTATAAATAAAGGCAAAAGTCTTTAGAAAACTTTTAAATTTTAACAATAAAACAGCACAGTTTTTGTTTAAACAAAATGCTCGAAGATACGAATGATGTTAAACAATCAATTTAAACATAGCCTCCTATATATTTCCATATTTGTAACCAGCCTTTTTCATGCTCAAAACACGGCTAGCGGAAAGATTGTAGACGAAAAAACCAATAAAGAGATCAGCGCTGTTGAAGTCTTTATCAACGATAATAATACACCAATACTTACCACTACATCAGGAAGTTTCAGCGTACAGTCAGACAGTATTATTTACAAGCTTAAATTTCAGAAAAAAAATTATGCTCTGGAAAGTGTAGAAATTACTGCGGATAAAAGCACCAATCTTATCGTTAAACTATCTTCCGAAAAAGTAAGCAGCATTGAAGAAGTAGTGATTCACAACGAGAAAACAAAATACAAAAACAAAAAAGAAAATCCGGCATACCGAATTATGCAGGAAGTGTGGAAGCGTAAAAGAAATAATGGTCTTGATAAATTTGACACCTACACATATAAAGAATACGAGAAAATTCAGTTTGATGCCAACAATCTAGACAGTGCGTTCATGAACAGAAAAATCTTTAATAAATTAGATTTTATCTTTGATTATGCCGACTCTACCGCAAGAGGAAAAATGGCTCTTCCTGTATTTTTGAATGAGTCTGTATACACCAATTTTGGTGAAAATAAGCCTGGAAAAAAAACCAAAAAACTTTTGATTGCCCAAAAAACTTCGGGATTTCAGGATAATAAAATATTGGCAGTTACAGCAAAAAATCTTTACCGTGATATCAATATTTACGATAATACATTAAATTATTTCGACATCGGATTTCCCAGTCCGGTAGGAACAGACGGCTTTAGCACGTATGATTATAATTTAGTGGATACCATATCAATTCGAGGAGAAAGCGCCTACAAAATACGTTACCAGCCAAGAAGAACTGAAGTTTTAGCTTTTCAGGGAGATCTCTATATAGATACAGACTCATATGCAGTTTTGGGAGCCACTTTAAAATCGACTAACAAAATCAATGTCAACTTCATCAATGCTATTTCAACAGAACTGGAATACGACAATCCTGATGAAGAAACTTTTTTACCTAAAAAAATTGTCACAGAAATTGAATTAACCCCATTCTCGAAGAAAAAAACGTCAAAAGGTATTGTGGCAAAGAGATCTGTAGACTACTCAGAATATGAGTTTAATAAGCCTTTGGATAATTCTGTTTTCACAAGAAAAGAGGAAGAATATGATGATAGGTTTATCGACAAAGATGATGCATACTGGATTGCGGCAAGACCCGATTCTTTATCGAAAAGCGAGAAAGGAGTTTATGAAATGCTGGATAAACTTCAGCAAACCCCAAAATTTAACCGAATAGTAAAGATTTACGAAACACTTGATTCCCAATATTATAATATTACAAAAGGAATTGATATAGGTCCTATATTCTCTATTTATGGAAAAAATGATGTAGAAGGCGACAGAATACGACTGGGCGCAAGAACTTATTTCGGACAGAATGATCCTTGGAGAATTCAGTTTTATAATGCTTATGGTTTTAAAGACCAGCAATTCAAATACGGTGTTGAAGGACGTTATATGTTCAATAGAGTTAACCGTTTTATGATTGGAGCAGGAACGAAAAGAGATATTTCCCAACTTGGCGTACAATTGACCACAGAAGACGGTATTATGTCGCGCTCATTTGCTTCTTCTACCGTTTTTGCAAGAGGAGAGAATGCATCTTTAAGTTCAGTCAATCAGACAAGTGTTTTCACTTCGATCGAGCCCTGGAAAAACTTTCAGGTAAGAGTTGACGGAACCCTGCAAAGCATTAAATCTGCTAATCCTTCAGGCTTTAGCCTAATGTATTACAGAAATGGTGATCTGAGAAAAACAACGAATGATTCTCACGTTACGATCAGCTTAATTGCAAGACCGGGAGCGAAGTTTTCTCAAACCGGAGTTGACCGTTATGAGCACGGAACTTTAGCATCAACGATTGTGCTGAAATATACGAGAGGTATTGAAGGTTTATTTAATGCAGATTTTAATTATAATAAATTGCAGTTCATGTTTTATAAACCGATTCTTTTGGGAAGCTGGGGAAAAACGTTGCTGAATTTTGAAGCCGGAAAAAACTTTGATACTGTTCCTTTGGCTTTGCAAAATGTTATTCCCGGAAACCAATCGTATGGAATTGTTGCCAATACGTTTGCACAGTTGAATTATTATGAATTTGTTGCCGACACGTATTCTACACTTCACGTAGAACACCATTTCAACGGGAAAATTCTTTCTTTTATTCCTCTCATTAAGAAATTGAAGTTGAGAGAGGTTGGGTTCATTAGAGGCGCTTACGGATCTTTGAGTGACGCTTCTAAAAATATCAACGTAGAAAATTTAAAATATTCTGCACCAAACGAGCAGATATATTACGAATACGGATTTGGTATTGAAAATATAGGTTTCGGGAACATCAGAATTTTCCGTGTAGATTTCAACTGGAGAGGAAATTATCTTGACCGTCCGGATGCTTCTAAGTTTGGAATTAAGGCTGGTTTTCAGTTTGGGTTTTAATACTCAGTATGTATTTCTTTAATGAGCCGGCGGAGCCTTTCACATGTTTTACTTATTATGACATCTTATTTTTATCTCTAATAATATTATTCAATTATTTTATTTCAACTAAAAGGATTAAAATAAGACAGGATGCAATTTTCAAAGCCCTTATTTTTTTATTGTTTTTCATTCTTATACCTTATATTTCGAATGAGATAGAACTACATAATATACATTATAAATTTAAAGTCATCGATGGGTTTAATCTTTTATATTTAATCCTAAAATTTCCCGTTTGGTGGACATTAGGAATTTTCGAAATTCTGTTTTTAATTAATTTGAAGAAAAATAGTAGTCATTTGACTAAATAATTAGAAACAAAAAATCCTCAACAAATATGCTGAGGATTTTTATTTTATAAAACGCTAAAATTAATTATGCGTTCGGCTCAATAGATACGTAAGATCTGTTGTTTGCTTTCTTTCTGAAAACTACTTTACCGTCAACAAGTGCGTGCAAAGTGTGATCTTTACCCATACCCACATTGTTACCTGGGTGATGTTGAGTGCCTCTTTGTCTGATAATGATATTACCAGCAATAGCTTCTTGTCCACCGAAAATCTTCACACCTAATCTTTTAGAATGAGATTCTCTACCGTTTTTGGAACTACCAACTCCTTTCTTGTGTGCCATTTTATTTTAAGGTTTTTTGGTTTAACAATTATTCTGCGCTTTCAGCGTCAGCTTTTTTAGTTGTTTTTTTAGCAGGCTTCTCTGCTTTTTTACTGTCAAATCCTGTAATACCAGTGATTTGAATTTGAGTTAAAGATTGTCTGTGACCGTTCTTTACTTCATAACCTTTTCTTCTTTTCTTTTTGAAGATGATTACTTTATCAGCTTTTACGTGGTCAAGGATCTCTGCCTCTACAGTGATACCGCTTACAGCTGGGGCGCCTACAGTGATTGCTCCGTTTACAGTAAGAAGAATTTTATCGAAAGATACTTTTCCTCCTTTATCTCCTTTCAAACGGTTCACAAACAACTTCTGGTCTTGCTCAACTTTATATTGAAGCCCTGCTATTTCTACAATTGCAAACATTGTCTATAAATTTTTAGTTAATTCGAGGTGCAAATATACTGATTATATTCAAATTAACTAATGCAAATATCAATTTTTTTCTTATTTTTTGCTTAACCAAAATCAAATCACAAATTTTGCAACGATTGGTAAAAAAAATTCTTAGGAATTAATCGTATTTTTGAAAAAAAACTTCCAATGAAAATAATTTTAAGCATTCTACTTTGTATATCACTTACATCATGTACGGTCTACGGATTGACAAACGATTACAAGAAACTTTCAGATGAGGAAAAGCAGACCATTGTTCCTCTGAAGAATTTTGATGATACAAATACACAGCAAGTTTATAAAATAAACGGAAGCCAGCTCAGAGAAGAGTTGAAAAAACATCCAAAATCTATAGTTTATATTTTTACAAATGGCTGCACATCACAATACTGTCTTCCAATGTCAAATTATGAACGGTTTGCAAAAGAAAACAATTACAAACTTTTTCTTGTGATGGAAGGATATTCTCATCTTCAAAAAACAACAGAACAGCGGTCTGAAGTTTTTACCGAACCTTTATTTTCAATTGATAACGATTCTTACAATTCATGGTACTCTGTAAGATATCATCGGTTATTCGAAAATGAATTACGAGGAATTGACAGAAAAGAGAAACCAAAATGGGAAGGAAGTTTGTATTTTTTTGAATATGATCAGCTTAAAAAAATCACAAAAGAATTACCTAATTAAAAATGAACAGAGATCTCTACATTGATTTTGCGAAAGGCCTGGCAACGCTTTCCATTATATTTATTCACACGGCATTTTGGTCGGGGCAGTTTTACATCATTCCGGAATTACGTGTGTTTTCTCTGGTTTTCGATGTTGCACTTTTTTATGCTTTAAGCGGAATAACATCAGGAGCTAACATCGAAAAAACACTTTACCGCCTTTTAAAACTGCAGATAACGTACATGATTTTTGTGACGCTTCTGTTCTTTTTAGATTATTTATTTAAAATTTTCGGACTCACCTTTTTCTCACTCGAATGGTTGCAAAGTTTTTATTCAACTTTCGGGTCAAAATATTCAGCAACAAGTATTTCTACAGCTCCGCAATGGCAAAACCTTGGTAATTGGTATCTTCATGAATATAGTAATGCAGATACTTTTCCGGTTGTGATGGGAAGTTTCTGGTATCTTAAGGTCTATTTTATTCTCACTGTTTTTGGAGTCTTGATTTTAAGATTTTTCCCGAAGCACGTCAATTGGTTTATAGGAATCTGTATTGCTTTAACTTTACTGTTTAATATTTTCCCGGAATATTATCCGACCGGACAGGTAGGTTATGTAGCTTTTTACATGGCCGTTTTTCTTATCGGAAACAGAATGCGTGGAAAAAAAATCCCGACCAGGGTAATTCCTGTGCTTTACGGATTGGTGGCTGCAGCTCTGGTTTGGATGTTCTGGCATTTTGGAAATGAAATATTTTTCAAAATCAATAAACAAAAATTCCCGCCGCAAACACCGTATATCATCTGGACTTTATTTTCACTAACCACTTTATTTGTGCTCTACAACAGATTGAAAATCACAAAAGAAAATTTCGTCACGCATATTGGTAAAAATGCTATCTTCTTTTATTTCGGACAGGGAATCAGCTCGTCTTTGGTTTATTTTCTTGTTGTTCCGATGAAAGAATTAATGCCTTGGTGGGTTTTGATGGTTTTTATTTACATCATCAACGTCATTTTAGCCTTTATCATCGCAACAGGTTTGAAGAAAATCGATGCTTTTGGATGGGATATTTTGGAAATTTTGCGTAAAAAAACCGCCCAGTGATTTTCTGAGCGGTTTTTCTTAATGTTTTAATTTAGTCTCTTCTGGTACGTCCTCCTCTTACCAGTACTGCTACCAAAACAATAAATAAAATTGCCCCGATAATGATGTAAGTTGGGTTGGTGTACCATTCTTCGGTAGTGGTAGTTGTTGTAGATGTGCTTACTTTAGAATCTGTTACGGCTTCTTGTGCAGATGCAACAATGCTAAATAATAAAGTCATCATGGCTAATGCAAAGTTTTGCATTTTTTTTGCGATTGATTTAATTTCCATAGTATATATTTTAATGTTAAAATATCTTAAACCAACTCTGTGCCACAAATTTTGAAAGTGAAAAAAACGTTTAAAAAATATAGCTTGATATGAATGTAAATTTTATTAATTAAATTTACCAAAATTTTTACATCATGTTTAAGTTGAAACTTCCTACCGACCCAAGGTGGGCAAATATTGCAGAAGATAACATTCAGGAAATTTTGACCGACCACGCATGGTGTGAGCAAAAAGCTGCTACCAATGCCATAGGGTTAATTACCATGCTTCCGGAACGTCCTGATATTGTGACAGAACTTTTGGCAATTGCTCAGGAAGAATTACAACATTTTGGGCAGGTTCTGGAGATCATCAAAAAAAGGGGTTACACATTCGGACGTACCAGAAAAGATGATTACGTTAATGAGCTGGTTAATTTTATCCAAAAAGGAGGTCACAGAGATACTTTAATTGTCGACAAAATGCTTTTTGCAGCAATGATTGAGGCAAGAAGCTGTGAGAGATTTAAAGTTTTAACAGAGCATATAAAAGACGAAGAATTAAAAACATTTTATAAAGAGCTGATGATTTCTGAAGCCAACCATTATACAACATTTATCGGTTTTGCAAGAGAACTTGGCGATCCTGATCAAGTGAACAAGCGTTGGGAAGAATGGCTGGAATATGAAGCTAAAATCATACAATCTTACGGAAACAAAGAAACCATACACGGCTAAAAAGATCAATTGAAAAAACTTACTTTTGAAAATATCACCAATTTTTTTCTGAAAAACTTCTTTCAGGGATTATTGATCATCGGTCCTATCGGATTGACGATTTTTGTGATATGGTATGTGATTTCATCCGTTGACAATATCATTCCTTCTGTGGCCAGACAAATTCCGGGGCTTGTTTTTGTTTCTACAATTCTGGTGACGGCATTATTGGGATATTTGGGAAACAAATTCGTTGTAGGAAGATTTTTTGTAGACGCAATAGACAGAATTTTAGAACGAACTCCGGGTATCAAACATATTTATTCGCCAACAAAAGATGTGATGTCTTCGTTTGTGGGTGATAAGAAAAAATTCAGCGATCCTGTTTGGGTAAAAACCAACGAAAATCCGGAGATCTGGAGAATAGGATTTCTTACTCAAAAAGAAATGGCAGATGTACATAAGCACAATTTTGTAGCGGTTTATCTTCCGCATTCGTATGCAATTTCCGGCTGGGTCATCGTAACCGAAGAAAAAAACATCAAACCAGTAGTGGGAATGACGGCCGCAACGGCAATGAAATTTGCGGTAAGCGGCGGTGTGGCAGGATTCCATTCTGACGACAACGTATTTAAGGCACCGGAATAATATTCTTTCATAATAACGTTCTTGTTATTATTACTTTTATACTTGCTTAAATTATTACAAAAACCAAAAATCTTGTGCTTTGGATATCACACTCGTTACATTTCTAACTCTATTTTTTAATCTAATAAATTCTAATAAAATGAATAATAATCCTCTTCTAAACTGTGACTACGAAAAAGGTGTATGCGAAATTTTAGAAACACCAGCTGCTGAGACATCTTCTGCTCAGCTAAAAGACCTTAAGACAGACAAAATAACAATCATTTATTATACAGACCCAATCTGCTCATCATGTTGGGGAATTGAACCTCAATTGAGAAAATTAAAATTAGAATACGGACAGGCAATTGATATTGATTATCGTATGGGCGGTCTTCTACCGTCTTGGGATATCTACAATTCCGGCGGAATCAGTAAGCCAAGCGATGTTGCGGGACATTGGGAAGAGGTTAGCCCGCATTACAAGATGCCTATCGATGGTGATGTTTGGGTTGAAGATCCTCTGAATTCATCTTATCCTCCGTCAATTGCTTTTAAAGCTGCACAAATGCAGGATAAAAAGAAGGCAGTTGTGTTTTTAAGAATCATCCGTGAAATGGTTTTTTTAGATAGATTAAATATCACTAAAACCGAACATTTAGAAAAAGCAGCTGGTTTGGCTCAACTGGATGTTGCAAAATGGAAAGAAGATTACGAATCTACCGCACAAATAGAATTCAAAAAAGATCTTGATTTGGGAAGGCAACTGGGTGTAAGAGGTTTTCCTACTTTGATTTTTGTAAAAGATGACGAGATGCTTGATATTCTCTATGGTTTTAAACCTTATGAAGATTTTGAGAAGAGAGTAAAAAAGATTGATCCGGAAGCCAAGAGAAACGAATATTCTAAAGAATGGCAAAATTTATTTGCAGTTTATCCTACGCTTACCACTCAGGAATTTGCTGTGCTTTCTAATATTTCTTTTGAAAAATCACAGGAGTTTTTATTAAACCTGAGCAACGAAAATAAACTGGAGCGCAGGAAAATCAAGAATGGTGATCTTTGGCTATTAAACTCAAATCCTAATTAAAATGAGCACAGTTGCAATTATAGGAGCCGGCGTTTCGGGATTGAGCATGGCCAATTATTTAGAAAAAAATAATATTGATTACCATCTCTACGAGCGAAGAACAAAAGATGATCTCAAAGGTCATGGTTTTATTTTACCAAAAGAAGGTATTGAATATCTATCTCAGATTCTTGATATCGAAGAGCTTTATACAAAAGGAAGTTTCTTAAAAAAATATATTCATTATTGTCACAACGGCAACATTATTTCTGAAAAAGATTTGGATAATGTTTTTGTGATTTCGAGAAGCACTTTGATCGAAGTGCTAAGTAAACATCTTCCGGCAGATAAAATTTCTTACAACAAAACATTAAACTTAATTGGATTTAATGAAGGAAACGCAGAAATGCAGTTTGAAGACGGAACTTCTTTACAATCGGATATTGTGATTGCATCAGATGGATCCCGAAGCAGAATAAGAAGAGCCATATTCGAGAATGAAGAAATGAAAGCGGTAAGAGAAAATGAAGTTGTCAATATCATTGAAAACGAAGAGATTGCCGCTCAGATTGAGAGCAATTTTCTGAAATTTCATCATGAGGATGGCGGTTTGACTTTTGGAGTTTTGAAACTGTCTTCCACCAAAATTTTATGGTATTGCCAGTTTGATACCTTTAAATATGTCATCAAGGAAAGCGACAGTCCGGAGGAAATCAAGCAGTTTATGCTCGATCATTTTGGAAACTGGAATCCGCTGGTTACTTCAATTATCAAAGGTTCCAGTTACGAAAACGCACATATTTGGAGAGTATATGAATTGGAAAAACTCAATCCTTTTTATCATAACAACATTGCATTTTTGGGAGATGCAGCACATCCTCTGATTCCTTTTACCAGTCAGGGCGTAACGTCTGCACTGAAAGACTCTTATATTCTCACACAGCTTTTGTTGGAGAAAAAAGGCCTTCAGGAAACTTTTGAAAGCTACGAGCAGGAAAGAAAACCGGAAATTGAAACGCACATAAGAAACGGCAGAACATTGCTGGATCAATTTCTGTTACCATTAGATCAACAACCAAAAGACACATTACCAATATCTTACAAATAATATGTTTAATAATACTGATATAAATTTTGAGGCTCTCAAAAAAAAGGCCTACAACGGAAGATGGGCAACGTTAGAAGACGGAATTATTCCTTTAACGGCAGCTGATCCGGATTTCAGAATGTCTACAGAAATCGAACAGGGGATTATTGAGTATATCAAAGACGGATATTTGAGTTACGGGCCATTTTCCGGTCTGCCTGAATTTAAGAAAAGCGTTGCAGAACATTTTAATATTGGGAAAAACGGAAATTTTTTACCGGAAAATGTACTTGCTGTTAACAGTGCCGCAATGGGAATGTACATGGTTGCCAAATATGTTTTGAATCCCGGAGATGAAGCCATCATCTTTGATCCGGTTGATTTTTTATTTAAGAAAACAGTTGATGCAGTTGGTGGGGTTCTGAAATTATGTCCGGTAGATTCTCAAACGGGAGATATTGATTTTGAAACATTGGTTTCTTTAATCGGTCCGAAAACTAAATTAATCAGCATTTGTAATCCTCACAATCCTGTGGGACGTATCTACTCAAAAGAAATTTTAAAGAAAATCTCCGAAATTGCTGCGGCACATGATCTTTGGGTGATGAGCGATGAGATCTGGAGTGATATTGTGTACGATAAAAGAGAATTTAACACCTATTCTTCTGTTTCTGAAGAAGCCAAAAAGAAAAGTTTTACCGTATTTGGTTTTTCAAAATCATTTGGAATTGCAGGGTTAAGAATTGGTGCGGTTTTATGCAATGATCAGCAAATTTTGGATAATTTTACAGAAAAATCTCAATTCAATTCAACAATTGAAGGTGTTTCTACTTTGTCACAAATTGCCGCAAGTGTTGCGATTGACAGAGCAAAACCGTGGTTTGATGAATTCTTGGCACACCTTCAGAATAACAGAGATTTAGCTTATAAGACATTAAGTAATTCTGGGATTTTAACTCCTAATCTTCCACAGGCAACCTTTGTAATCTTCCCTAAAATTGAAAACGGAATGTCAAGTGACACATTTGCCCAACACGTTTTGCAGAAAGGAAAAGTTGCGATTGTTCCCGGATCTGAACGATGGTTCGGAAAAGGTGCGGAAGGCCATGTGAGAATATGCTTTTCTACTTCACAGGAAATCTTGTCAGAAGGTTTAGATCGAATAATCAAAAGTTTTTAAAACAAAAATGCCTGAAAATCTTTCAGGCATTTTTTATTTGTTTTAGAGTGTGTTACTTTTTAGAAACTTTATACAGTTTACCGCTGTCTGTAATTCCGTACAGATTTCCATCAGATCCGTTCAAAACGTCTCTGAATCTTTCTTTTTGGTCTAAAAGCAAACGTTCTTCACCCACCACTTTGTTATCTTTCATCACAATTCTGTTGATGTGTTGTCCGCTCAGGCAGGCTATGAATAAATTGTTCTTCCATTCAGTAATATTCCCGGTATAGAAAGTAACGCCACTTGGTGAAACTACAGGATCCCAATAATAAACGGGCTGTTCTGTTCCTTCTTTTTGCGTCGTTCCATTATTGATTTTTTCTCCGGAATATTCGATTCCGTATGTTACATCTCCCCAACCGTAATTTTTACCGGGTTGAATCAGGTTGATTTCGTCTCCGCCTCTTGGCTCCATTTCAATATCCCAAAGCTGACCTTTTTCGTCTAAAGCCAAACCTTGCGGACTTCTGATTCCAAATGCATAGATTTCAGGTTTATAACCGTCTTTACCAATAAATGGATTGCCGGGAGCGGGTTTTCCATCTTTGGTTATTTTTAAAATTTTACCTAAATAATTATCCGTTTTCTGAGCATAGACCCTGGTTTCTTTGTCGGATCTTTCTCCCGTACTCACAAATAAATTTCCGTCTTTATCAAATTGCAGACGACTTCCGTAATGTTTGTCACCCTTGTAAGAGGGTGTTGCACGGAAGATTACTTTTACATCAGAAATGTTTTTCAGATCTGCAGATAGTTTTCCTTTGGCAACAGAGGTTAGATTTCCTTCCCCGAAAGGTTCAGAAAAAACAAAAAAGATCATGTTGTTGGTTTTAAAATCGGGATCTAGGGCAACATCAAGCATTCCGCCTTGACCTTTATCGTCAACTTTAGGAAAACCCTCAATTTTTGAAATTTCCTTTCCGTCCGCAGAAACAACGTTGATGAAACCTGATTTTTCTGTAATTAAAAACCGTCCGTCTGGTAAATTAATGATTCCCCAAGGTTTTCCTAAATCTTTGTTTAAAACTTCCACATTGTATGGTGTGGCTGTCTTTACTGTTGCAATTCTTGTCTGTCCTTCAAAAGCTGGTTTATAGTTGGTGTTGGGTTTTTCTACCTTTGCAGACGGTTCGCTTGGCTTTCCTTTTCCCTGACACGAAACGAGGCTTGTTGCCGAGGCTAATAAAATAGGTAACAGTAGTTTGTTCATAATTAATATTTAAAGTGGTTTTGTACACAAGAGTAAAAATAATGCCATAAAAAAATTTTAAAACACTAAAATCTGTAATACTGCTCAAATTGATAAAACGGTAAAGTAAATAACACTAGAACTTCTGGCGAAAACGAGGCTTTCAACGATGAAGCTTAAAAAACACTAAAAACATCAATAAAATGTAATATGGAAACCCGCAAAAAAAGATGAAAATCTTATTGAAACAGAATGTAAGACTCCTCTCATCATGACATTTACCAATTATCAAAAAACATAATAATTATATTTAATGAGTCATTTCGGACTCTTTTTTATTTACTAAATTTGTTCAATGCAATTCAAGCTTCAATCAGATTATAAACCAACCGGAGATCAACCTACAGCAATTGAAAAACTGACTGAAGGTATTGAAATCGGTGAGAAATACCAGACTTTACTCGGTGTGACGGGTTCTGGTAAAACATTTACCGTTGCCAATGTTGTTCACAATACCCAAAAACCAACGTTGGTTTTAGCGCACAATAAGACTTTGGCAGCTCAGCTTTTTATGGAGTTTAAAGAATTTTTTCCGGAAAATGCTGTAGAATATTTTGTAAGTTACTACGACTATTATCAGCCTGAAGCATATATTGCTAGTTCAGGAACTTATATTGAGAAAGACCTGAGCATCAACGAAGAAGTAGAAAAACTGCGTCTTTCGGCGATTGCAAGTTTGCTTTCAGGTCGACGGGATGTATTGATTGTAGCCTCAGTATCATGTATTTACGGTGTGGGAAATCCTGCTGAGTTTCACAAATCATTAATTTCGCTTCAAATTGGAGAGACGGACCACGAGAACAGCACTTCTTCATTCATTAGTTAATGCATTATATTCCAGAACATTGGCAGACTTTCAACGGGGAACGTTCCGGGTAAAAGGTGATGTCATCGACATCTTCCCTGCATACGCAGATAATGGAGTAAGAGTACAGTTTTTCGGAGATGAGATTGAGAAAATCCAAAGTTTTGATCCGATTTCCGGAAATACAACGGCTAATTTTGAGCAGATTCAAATTTATCCTGCGAACCTTTTTGTGACTTCCAAAGAAACTTTGAACGGAGCGATAAGAAACATTCAAGATGACATGGTAAAGCAGGTTGATTTTTTCTCTGAAATCGGAAAACCTTTAGAATCAAAAAGACTTCAGGAAAGAACAGAGCTCGATCTTGAGATGATTAAAGAACTCGGTTATTGCTCAGGAATCGAAAATTATTCTCGTTATCTTGACGGAAGATTGCCGGGATCCAGACCTTTCTGTCTTTTGGATTATTTCCCCAGAGATTATCTGATGGTCATTGATGAAAGCCATGTTACCATTCCGCAGGTTCACGCCATGTATGGTGGTGACAGAAGCCGTAAAGAGGCTTTGGTGGAATACGGGTTCCGACTTCCTGCGGCAATGGATAACCGTCCTTTAAAATTTGAAGAGTTTGAAGGAATTCAAAATCAGGTAATTTATGTTTCTGCAACACCAGCAGATTATGAGCTGGAGAAAACAGGTGGCGAATATATTGAGCAGATCATCCGTCCGACCGGGCTTTTAGATCCAATTATCGAAGTGCGCCCTTCTTTAAATCAGATTGATGATTTAATGGAAGAAATCAGAAAAAGAGCTGAAATTGATGAAAGAGTTTTGGTGACCACTCTGACTAAAAAAATGGCGGAAGAACTGACTAAATATTTCACAAAATTCGGAATCAGAACCAGATATATTCACTCTGACGTGGAAACTTTGGAACGTATTCAGATCATGCAGGATCTGCGTTTAGGAATTTTTGATGTTTTAATAGGGGTTAATCTATTGAGAGAAGGTTTAGATTTACCAGAAGTTTCCCTTGTAGCTATTCTTGATGCCGATAAAGAAGGAATGCTGAGAAGCAGAAGATCTATGATCCAGACTGTTGGTCGTGCCGCAAGAAACCTCAATGGAAGAGCAATTTTGTATGCCGATAAAATCACCAAATCAATGCAGTCAACTATTGATGAGACTGAATATCGTCGTGAAAAACAGATTGCATATAATTTGGAACACGGAAAAGTTCCTACTGCTTTAAATAAAAAGATTTCTGAAAATCTAGTGGGACGAAGTAAGGATTTTCCGGATGAAAAATATACTCAAAAACAGATTTTACAAAAAGTTGCCGATGTAAAGGCAACTTATGCTACTGCAGACGTAGAAAAACTGATTCTCCAGAAACAAAAGGAGATGGAAGGTGCTGCAAAGAATTTAGATTTTATAAAAGCTGCGCAGTTGAGAGATGAAATTGCAGCATTAAAGGGCTGATTATTATAATGATATAATAATTTCGGCGGCACCTTTGGTGCCGCCGAAATTATTTTTAGTCCAAAAATTACTCCTTAAAATTTATAAACTTTTGTCTTTGGTTTTTGATATTCTGCTTTTCCGGCACCACGAAGAGGAGTCAGTAAATCCATCAAACCATTTAGTTTTATTTCGTAAACCGTAGAAAGCTGCATTCCCAGTTTTCCTTTCGGCATTCCTTGGCGATGAAACCATTCAAGATAATTAATTGGCAAATCAGCCAGAATCGTATTTTGATATTTACCAAAAGGCATTTTTTCCACACAAATTTCTTTTAGAATTTCCGGATTTATTCCCTGCTCCATTTTTAAACGATTAAGTCAATTTTAGTTTCCAATTCTTCATTTTTGTCTTTACTTGAAAGCTCCAGTTCCGGCGTGTCATCATCAGAAAATTCATTTCTGTATACCTGAATAAGCAAAAGAGTAAAAGATATAAAGATAGGGCCAAATATCAACCCCATAAATCCGAATAAATTCATTCCCATAATGATTCCAAAAACAGTATTCAACGGGTGGATATTTTCCAGTTTTTTAAGTAAGGTAAAACGAAGCAAATTATCCGTTATTCCCACAATGATCAAACAGTAAATTCCTAAGCCAATTCCGGGACCTGTTTGACCTTCAGCAATCATAAATATACAGATTGGCACATAGATAATCGCCGCTCCAACAATTGGAATCATCGATGCAACTGCAGTAAGAGCAAATAGCAGAATCGGACTGGGTGCGCCAAAGATAAAATAACCAATCAGAGCTACAATGCCTTGTCCTAAAGCTACTACCGGAATTCCGATAGCGTTTGCCATGATGAGTTTACGCATCTTCTCACCAATTAAAGAAACATTCGATCTTTTCAACGGAGCTGCAGATGCAAGTATCCGTTCAAACAATCTTGGCTTTTCAAACATAAAATAAAGAATAAAATACATCGACATAATGACTGTCAGAGTATTAAAAGTTCCGCTAAGGGCAGTTGTAGAAAATTGTCCGGCAAAGTTTTTAAGCTTTGCCATATTTTCTTTATTCAGGAGATCAAACTTTGTTTTATTGTATACAAATGTGTGAATTTTTTCAATAAACACATTGAATTTTTCCATGTACGCTTTAGCATTTCCCAGCTTCTCAATAAGAAGATCACCAATGAAGTATAATGGCAAAATGATAATTACCAGACTTGCCAGCATCAGAACCAAAGATGCAACCCAAGGTTTCCATTTTTTTTCTTCCTGCAGATAGAAGTTATACTTTCTGCAAACTACATAGATGGTAATTGCTCCCAAAAGAGAGGGTAAAAATAGCGCCAGATTAAAGCAAATTAAAGCAGCTAAAGTTAAAATAATCGCAAGTAGGGCAATCTGTTTGATTACAATTCCGCTAATTTGTTTTTCGTGGTGTGACATTATTTGTAAGTTATTTGTCTTGGTTTTCCTAAGTATGCACAGTAGATGGAGTACATAACAATATAAATAAATGGTGCAGTAAAAATTATACCAATACAACATAATACAATTCCGGCAACACTAATTAAGACTCCCAAAATACCGGTTAGCAAAAATACACCATAGTTTTCTTTGGCAATATTATAGGTTTTAGTTAATGCATCTATGCCATTGGCATTTTCAAATAAAAGAATAGGATAGCCCAATAAAAACAAGGGAAAAACAAAAAACACAGGTATAACGCATAGCATCGCAGCTACAAACAGCAAAATATTGGTAATTAAACTGTACAGAAGAATGTTCCCAAGATTTTGACGATAGCCGATAAAAAGATCAGAAAACTCAATCTGAACTTTATTATTAAATTTATTGGTGATAAAAATTAATCCTACATAAAGCGGAGATAGCAAAATACTTAACAATCCAAAGCCTGAGTAGTAAAGAGAAGCACCAGGTCTATCAAAGGAATTTATCTGAGAATAGTCACCGTAAAAATCCCTAAAATCACTCCAATAATTATATCCTGAAATAGATTGTATAATAAAATCTCCGATGAAAATAAAAATTGTAACTACAATTGCATACAGGAAAACGCCTTTATACATTTCAAAAGCGTGCGATATAATAGATCCGGTATCTCTCTTTGGAGCAGATCCTTGCTGGTCAAATTCGTTAAATTCAGACATGGTGTTTATTTCTAATGTTTCTCAAATTTAATTTTTTTCGAGAACAAATCAATCACCATTCTCAAATTTTAATTTCTTCTTTGAAAATAGTTTTATAAAGTGAATAGATTATTGCATTCCAAAAAGGAAAAGTAAGTAAAATACCTACAAAGAACACTGCAAAACCAACGTATCTAAATATAACTGCAACAATAATACAAACAAATATTTCTATGAAATTTGTTTTTAATGCTTTCCAGTTCATTGAAATTGCTTCAAGAATTGTTTTATTTTGGAAAAACATCAATGGAGAAATAAGCATTGTGCATAAAATCCAAATAAACGGAAGAATCAATGTAGGAGTGATGAACGTATATAATGAAAACCAAAATACAAAATATGAAGTATATCTGAAGAAATTAATGCCATTGTAGCCCACAAAAAGATCAGATAATGTCAATGGTTCTTTTAAATCTATTTTTCTGTAGATTTGAAAAAAACCTAAATTTAAAGGATATAAAAATGCTGAGAGAGCCAACATGCCAAGAGTAGTGTATTGATAATTTTTGGTTGTTCTTAATGTTGCCATTTCTCTATTGACTGCTTCAAATCCTTTTGGGCCAGCCTGCAAAGAATCTGATATAATGTTTGATAATTGATCAAAAACACCATATCTATTTGATATGAAAAAAAAGACGGTCAAAAATATAGAAAAGTAAACAATTGAAAACATTAATTGATAGAGCAATGTTCTGTTCCAATAATAAAAAGCCTGCTTTAAGATAAAATCGAGTCCCGGTTTTTGTGGATATTTCTCCTGCATTGAAAATATTTTGTGCAAAAGTAAACATCAATAACTACTTTTGCGGAATGTTTTCGGCAAATCATCAAAAATTTATTGAAATGGATGAGCTTTCACTTCAGAAAGTTCCTTTTTTCTTTATGATAGATTTTCTCGTTGACAAAGTAGAAATTTCCACTGAAAATGAAATTCAAAGAAAGGGTTTGTTAATTGATTTTCAGTCATTTTCAAACACAGAAAGGCAAGAAGCATTACATAAGAAAACAGATTGGAAAGCTTATCCGGAATCACAGGAAAGCTTTAAAAAAGGCTTCGACCACGTTCAGAAAAACATTCGCCTGGGAAATTCTTATCTTACAAACTATACCCGAAAAACAAAAATTGAAACTAATTTAAGTTTAGAAGAAATTTTTCATCATTC
This sequence comes from Chryseobacterium sp. AC405b, assembly GCF_979258685.1. Classification (NCBI taxonomy): domain Bacteria; kingdom Pseudomonadati; phylum Bacteroidota; class Flavobacteriia; order Flavobacteriales; family Weeksellaceae; genus Chryseobacterium; species Chryseobacterium sp. AC405b. Next base: position 947,632 of record NZ_OZ409877.1, on the reverse strand, counting down.
TCATGCAAAATACAAAGTCTTGTATAAGGATTTTTTTGTATTTTTTTCTCCTGAAATTTTCGTCAAAATAATTAGTGATAAAATCTTCACTTATCCGATGAAAGGTACTATTGACGCATCTTTGGAAAATGCTGCAGAAATTTTGAAGAATGATAAAAAAGAAAAAGCCGAGCATTATACTGTTGTTGATTTGCTTAGAAATGATCTGAGTATGGTCGCAGATAATGTAAAAGTTGACAAATTCCAGCATATTGATTTTTTGAAAACTCAGCAGAAAGATTTGTATGCGATGAGTTCCGAAATTTCGGGAAATTTAAAAACTGAATTTAAAGGAAGAGTAGGCAGCATTTTGCAAAAACTTTTGCCCGCAGGATCAATTTTAGGAGCTCCAAAACCTAAAACTTTAGAAATCATTCTTGAAGCAGAAGGTTTCGACAGAGGTTTTTACACCGGAGTTTGCGGTTGGTTTGATGGTGAAAATCTAGACAGCTGCGTGATGATTCGTTTTATAGAAAAAGAAGGTGATCATCTGTATTTCAAAAGCGGGGGCGGAATTACGCACATGAGTAAATTAGAAGACGAGTATCAGGAAATGAAAAATAAAATCTATGTACCAATTCATTGAAAGCATTAAAGTAGAGGATCAGGAGTTGTTCCTACTGGAATTTCACCAAAAACGTGTCAACGATACTTTTGCCCATTTCGGGAAAGAAGGTTCGATTGATTTGGAAAAAATTTTTAAAAACCTGAATCATGATGAGGATGGTTTGTACAAATTAAGGTTGACGTATGATCTGGATAAAAAATTCAGAACACAGATGATTCCTTACGCCATTCCGGAAATACAGGATTTTCAATTGGTTGAGAATAATATTTATGACTATTCTTTTAAGTTTGAAGACCGTAAAGAACTGGAGAAAATGAAGATGAAATCTAAAGCCGAAGAAATCATCATCGTAAAGAATAACCACATTACCGACACCTCATTTTCCAATCTTTTATTCCAAAAAGGGAAAGATTGGTTTACACCGTCAACTTATCTTTTAAATGGCGTTCAAAGACAACATCTGTTGAAGAAGAAGAAAATAAAAGAAACAGAAATCACTTTACAAAATATTAAAGAATTCTCACATTTTCAGTTGATTAATGCGCTGAATGACTTTGATGATATGTTTATTTATCCGATTTCCAAAATCACCAATCTTCCTGGGAATAGTGATTATTTAGATATGTAGAGAAATTCCCTTCTTGAAGAAATTTTAATTACAATTTTTAGCTTTCTTTTAAGAAGTTAAAATAAGCTTTCTGGATATCGGCATTATTTTTACCTTGAGTGTTGACTTCCATTATTTTAGGCTGTACATCTGGTTTGAAAAAATTATCAAAAACCCGATCTAAAGTTCCGTCATCGTCCACTTTTACATAAGAAAAGCCGAAGTGTTTCGCCAAAAATTCAGCATTTTTATGATGTTTTGTCGCTATGAATTCGTCAACTGCATTTGAGTTTGCGTTTCCCGGTCCCGGAATTATTTTAAAAATATTCCCTTCTCCGTTATTGAAAATGATGATTCTTGTAAACGGCGGAATATATTGATTCCAAAGACCATTAATATCGTAGAAAAAGCTTAAATCACCGGTAATCAATAGGGTAGGGTTTGCATTTTTGATTGCAAAACCCATTGCTGTTGAGGTTGAGCCGTCAATTCCGCTGGTTCCCCGGTTGCAATAGATTTTTCTTTTACCGAAATCAAACAACTGTGCATAACGAATCGATGAAGAGTTACTAAAATGAATATTATAATTTTCAGGGATACTTTCCGAAGCTTTATTGAAGAAATAGAAATCTGAGAATTCTACTAAATTTAAAAAGCCGATATGTTTTTTATCTTTTTTATCTCTTAATACATCCCATAAGTTATAATAAGGTTTAGGTTCTAATCCGACGAAATTTAATAATTTAGAAAAGAAAATTTCAGGTTTAATCTCTATTTTCTGGGTCAGAGAAAAATAAGTATCAGGTTGCCAAACCTCATCCAAATGCCAATGCTCTTTAGGATGTGCGTTTCTAAGGAACTGTTTTACTTTTTTAGAAACAACGTTTTGTCCGATCGTAATCAATAAATCCGGAGCGTATGTTTTAAAATCCTCTTCTGTAAACCCGAAAATATAACGGTCAATGTGCCTGAAAAATTTCTCGTGATATACATTTGAATTTGCTTCACTTAAAACGACAACCGAATGATTTTTAACCAATTGTGTTAGCTGATTCTCCAATTCCGGACTGTAATCTCTGGTTCCTACCAGAATCATAATTCTTTGTGAAGTATTCCAGTCAGCTATTAAGTTTGAAGGAATATCGTATTCTTTCTTTTTAATTGTTTTTTCCACCACAGGAAAAGTAGGCAACTCAGAAACCAGATCATATAAGGGTTCTTCTAGAGGAATATTGATATGAACCGGTCCTTGTTTTTCAAAACAAAGCTCGATCGCCTTTTTAATTATTTCTAAATTAATGTCTTCCGCATTATCTTTACTGTCTTCCAACAATTCAAAATCTCCGTAAGAATGCTGATGAAAAATATTCCTCTGTCGGATGGTTTGTCCGTCAAAAAGGTCAACGTAATCTGTTGGTCGGTCTGCAGTTAAAATCAAAAGCGGAATATTTGAATAAAAAGCTTCTGTCACGGCAGGATAATAATTTGCCGCTGCAGAACCGCTTGTGCAAGTGATTGCAACAGGTTTTTTCTCACTTATTGCCATCCCAAGAGCTGTAAAGGCTGCACTTCTTTCATCAACGATACTGAAACAGTTGAAGTCATCCAATTCCGAAAAATGAATCGCCAAAGGAGCATTTCTGGATCCCGGAGATATGACAACGTCTAAAATTCCGTATTGCTGAAAAAGATGAGCAAGTACCTGAATACTTCTCTTGGAAGAATATTTTTTCATAGAGCAAATTTAGTTTATAAATAATTAATTCTGAAATCATTTAATTTAAAAAATCTGTATTTTAGCAGCACGTAAAATTTCTAAAATGGATAAAATACCTAGTGTAGACCTGCGTGATTTCCTTTCGGGTGACCCGGAACGCAAACAGAAATTTGTAAATGAAATCGGAAAAGCTTACGAAGAAATTGGTTTTGTCGCCTTAAAAGGACATTTCCTGGATGACCAACTCGTAGGTGATCTTTATGGAGAAGTGAAAAACTTCTTTGAACTTCCCACAGAAACCAAACAAAAGTACGAGATCCCCGGAATTGGTGGACAGAGAGGCTATGTAGGTTTCGGAAAAGAAACGGCAAAAGGATTCAAAAAAGGCGATCTGAAAGAATTTTGGCATTTCGGACAATACGTTTCGGATGACTCAAAATACAAGAGCCAATATCCTGACAATGTGATCGTAGACGAACTTCCAAAGTTTAATGAAGTAGGGAAGGAAGCTTACCAGATGCTTGAGAAAACCGGGAAATATGTTTTGAGAGCTTTAGCATTGTATCTTGGGTTAGATGAGTTTTATTTTGATGATAAAATTGCTGAAGGAAATTCTATCTTAAGACCCATTCATTATCCACCCATTACACAAGAGCCGGATGATGCGGTAAGGGCAGCAGCTCACGGAGACATCAATCTGATTACCCTTTTGATGGGCTCACAAGGAAAAGGACTTCAGGTTCAAAACCATAAAGGAGAATGGATTGATGCGATTGCAGAACCAGATGAATTGATGATTAACGTTGGAGATATGCTTTCTAGACATACCAACAATAGGTTGAAATCTACCATTCACAGGGTGGTTAATCCGCCGAGAGAATTGTGGGGAACTTCAAGATATTCTATTCCTTTCTTTATGCATCCAGTAAGCGAAATGCCGCTCAATGCTCTTGAAAATTGCGTAGATGAAAATCATCCTAAACTGTATGAAGATACAACGGCAGGAGAATTTTTATACGAACGCTTAATTGAATTGGGATTAATCAAAAAATAATTTTGAAACCGAACCTTTATTTCAGTTTTTAGCAAAATCATCTGTGTCAATCTGTGAAATCTGCGGGCAAAATATAGTCCCACAAATCACACAGATTGACACAGATTTTTTTTTTCGTAGTTCTTGTTGTGTTGAAATTATGATTGATAACCCAAAAGCTTCCTGATCTGATAGAAGAACCTTTCGATCAATCGTAGGTCCTGAGTGACAATTTCAGCATTTCCTCTAAGTTCTTTATCGAATTTCAGGGTTTTGTTATACGAGGTTTGTAAGCCTTTCGGAAGCACAACATCAACATAATAATTTCCTTTATCATCGGGAATAAGCGAAATATTCTGCACTTTTCCTTCAATGATTCCGTATTCCTGAAAACGGTAGTTATCTAATTTGATTAAGACTTTTTGACCCGTAATAATTTTTCCGGAATTAACGGTCGGTACAGACATTCTTCCTACCAACTGCTCCGTATGATCCGGTAAAACGGATAGTATAGGATCGCCTGCTTTTACAAACTGATTTTCACCATAAAACTGCTGGAAACTTGCCATTCCGTCAGTAGAAGAAATGATCAGGTAGTTTTGTTCCCATTGTTTTAAAGATTTTCTTAACTGCTCGAATAACTGCAAAGTTTGGGATGAATAGGTAATCTTATCTTTTTCTGTATTGATCGCCGTTCCGCTTTTGGTTTTATTGAGATTCGAAATGCTTTCCTGCATCTGCGAAAGAGAAATGCTGATGTTTTCTAAATTTTGCTGAGCCTGAAGATATTTTAGTTTTTCACCTTCCAATTCTACTGCTGCAATTACTCCCTGCTTGAATAATTCCTGAAATCTCTGGTAATTTTTGCGTGTAAGTTCAGTTTTTGCCGCTTCGAGATTTCTTTGTTGTCTTAATGTCGCTATTCTGTTTTTTGATTCTGAAATACTTTGATTGGCAGCCAGATTCTCAGGAGCATAAGGTTGTAATCTTGTAAATAAATTTTCGTCCTGAAAAGCTTTCGCAAAACTGTTGTAATCTCCCTGTAATTCGCCCAGTTTATAATGCGAAACTTCATTCACAGGAAAAGAAAGCAATTGATCTGAAGCGATAGAATCTACGATTTTTTTAAATTTTAAAACATCCTGATAATTTGCCGTAGACTGCAAAACCAACAGCACATCTCCTTTTTTAACTTTCTGATGATCTTTTATAAATATTTTTTCGATTTTTGAGCTGCTTCTGGCTTCAATTTTTTCGGGCGGATTTTGTGAAGTCACCATAACAGGAGCCGGAACAAATTCCGGGTATTTGATGATGTAACTCATCCCGAGAATAAGCAATAATATGATTAATATGATCGTATTTCCCCAGCGGAACATCCAATGTGGCGGTTCTGTTAGGATATCCTGCACGCTTTCTGAGCGAAGTTCTATATTGTCTAAAATGTCTTTCATAAATAAACTAAATCCTCAAATGAGGATTTAGCGGTTGTCTAATGCTATAAATTAAACTACTTAAGCTTTGATACTTTTAATTGAATTATGATAAGATTAATCTTTAAAATTAAAAACCATAAAGTCTTTTACATTCGCATGCAAGAGTACTAGCATTTTCTTCATGGCTACAATAATCTTCAGGAAGCGGTTCTACGAATTGAGTCATGTGTTGTTGACAAACAATTCGTGTTGGATTTCCTCCCTTCACAGTTTTCATTTCGTTTCTCATCATTTTTTTTAAATTTTTCATAATAAATAATTTGTTTTTAATTTTTCCTACTCATATAGCTTTTCGGATTACGCTTTTAAAGTCTTTTAAATTTAGGAATTAATTCTGACATAGATGAATTATATATTTAAATTTAATTGCCTAATTCTAGTTGATTTTTAACAAGCCTGTAATATTCACCTTTTAAAGCAACCAATTCTGCATGATTTCCTTCTTCAACAACCTTTCCTTTATCTAAAACGATAATTTTATCGGCATGTTTTACGGTTGATAATCTGTGAGCAATTACAATGGCTGTTTTGCCTTCAAAAAACTGCTCCAGATTTTCCATGATTACTTTTTCGTTATTCGCATCCAAAGCACTTGTTGCTTCATCAAAGAAAATATATTCAGGTGATTTGTAAACTGCTCTTGCGATGAACAACCTTTGTTTTTGTCCGCCACTTACACCCAAACCTTCATTTCCGATTTTTGTGTTGTAGCTTAGTGGTAACCCTTCAATAAACTCTTTAATATTGGCAATTTCGACTGCTTTTCTCAATTTTGTTTTATCTACATAATCTTCACCTACTGCAATGTTATTGGCGATTGTATCATTAAAAACATATCCTTCCTGCATCACAACACCGCACTGATCTCTCCAGAATCTTGGTGAAATGTTTTTCATCTGAGTATTTCCTATTTTTATTTCACCCTCATTGGGTTCATAAAATTTCATTAATAATTTTAAAAGCGTCGTTTTACCGCTCCCGCTTGCTCCGACGATTGCCGTTGTTTTTTGGTAAGGAATATTTAAACTTAAATTTTCAAAAACAGGAACATCCGAACCAATATATCTAAAGGACATATTGTTGATTTCAATGTCTTTTTCAGGAACTTCGGTAGCATATTGCTCATCTTTGTTTTCTTCATCTTCCTTATCGTGAATTTCGCCTAATCTTTCTAAAGAAATTTTAGCATCTTGGGTTTGCTTGATAAAATCAATGAGTTGTAATAAAGGACTGTTTAATTGACCAATAATGTATTGAACAGAAAGCATCATTCCCAGCGTGAGGTTACCTTCCAAAACCAATTTTGCAGAAAGAAAACTTACCAAAATATCTTTCATCTGATTGATGAAATTTCCACCGACAGACTGCCATTGTTCTAATGAAAGCGATTTTATTCTCAGTTTAAACAATTTTACCTGCAGAAACTCCCAATCCCAGCGTTTTTGTTTTTCGGCGTTAAACATTTTGATTTCCTGCATCCCGTTAATCAGCTCAATCACTTTGCTCTGTTCCTGAGAAACCTGCGAAAATCTTTTGTAATCGAGTTCTTTTCTTTTTCCAAGAAAAAAAGTGATCCATGCAATATATAATATAGAACCGACCAGATAAACAACGAATAATCTGTAATCATAGAACAGTAAAACAATACTGAAAATGATTAAGTTAACCAATGAGAACAGGGTATTGAGCGATGAATTGGTTAAAAGCTGTTCAATTCTGTGATGGTCATTGATTCTCTGCATAATATCTCCCGTCATTCTTGTATCAAAGAAACTGATCGGAAGTTTCATTAATTTGATAAAGAAATCTGAAATGATAGAAATGTTGATCCTGGTGGAAAGGTGAAGCAAAATCCAGCTTCGGATGACTTCAATTCCCATTCTGCCGAGAAAAAGCATGATCTGGGCCAATAAAACCAGATAAATGAAATTCAAATCCTGATTCTGAATCCCCACATCGACAATACTTTGAGTAAGGAAAGGTAAAATAAGAGATAATAAACTTCCTGCTAATAAGCCTACCGCCAACTGAACGATCAACGATTTATATTTAAGCAGATATTTTGACAGAAAAGAAAAACTGGCTTTACTTTCGTGATCATCAAACTCAGTCTGAAAAAATGCCGGTGTAGTTTCAAGAATCAGTACAATTCCTTCTTCTGTATTTTCGTTGGCATTTTCTCCGATCCATCTTTTGATAAATTCTTTCCGTGTGTAGGTAATTAAACCATAGCTCGGATCCGAAACATAAACCATATTTTTTTTATCGATTTTATAAACAACGACAAAATGATTTTTGTTCCAATGTACAATACATGGAAATGGTACTTCTTCGGCCAGCGTATTAAAGTCGATCTGTACCCCCAAAGAACGGAAGCCCAAATCTTCAGCAGCATCGCTCAACCCAAGCAAACTGCTTCCTTCTCTTGTCGTTTCGGAAAGGTTACGAATCTGCTGTAACGAAATACTTTTTCCGTAATGTTTGCTGACAATTCTTAAGCATGTGGGACCGCAGTCTTTGGAATCGGGCTGAAGGTAAAAAGGAAATTTTTTTGCCAAAATTTAAATTCAAAATTGATAATAAGAAAGAGGCTGAATAAACAGCCCCAATCTTTCTAAATTATTTAGGATTTTATATCATTATTAATTCTTTGTGAATAATCTTTATTTTACTACAGACAAACAAAATCCAGACAATAATTTCTGTATATTTTTTAAATGAAAGTATTTTTCAATTATTCTGAAAATAAAATTTTAAAAACTTTATTTTATTAATTAACAACAACTAAATCCAGTAATAGGATTATGAGATTTATTAAACATCTCAATTGCTAAATTTTAAGGATTTACACATACTGCGGACAAACAACAGCCGGACAGTAAATTTTCGGGCATCTTGGTTTGCCATCTGTAGGACAACATTCTTTCGAACATCCGATGACGATTGGCCCGGCTCCCAAAATATCCTTCATTTCGTTTCTTGCTAACTTTTTCAGATTTTTCATAAGATTACTTTTTTAAGATTCTACGGGACATGGTACAATACAAATAATATTGGGGCATCTTTTTATTCCCGGAGGAGGACAGCACGCCTGAGAGCAACCTGCAGCTCCGCCGTTAATGTCTTTCATCTGATTTCTTGAGATTTTTTTTAAATTTTTCATAATAAAATAATTTGGTTAATTTGATTTGATTTGATGATTCAATTTAAGGCTGATTTCCGCCTCCGCATCCGTCGTAAGCGGTGCACTTCCATTTTCCGTCGATCAGGCAAAGTTGTCCGCCTTTGCAGGTAAGACCGCCCTGAATCGTTTTCATTTCCTTTCGGTTGATTTTCTTTAAATTTTTCATAAAATTGAATTTGGTGTTTTCCTACTCTTTTTAAGCTTTTCGGATGTCGCTTTTTATTAAAATAAAATTAAACAATTTAAATTAAATGAAATAATTATGTCGGAAAATCTTCATCTTCAATCAGTTCACTGATAAAATAATGAATATCTTCACGGTCATATTGATCTGGAAACAGGTAACCATTAATAATAAAAACAGGTGTGAAAGTAATTCCTGCAGCACTGTTTTCTGCAGTCATGCGGATAATATTGGTAAGATCTTCAAGATTTCCTGCATCGCTTTTTCTCCTAATTTCACTTTCATCTTTATTTTTAAACCAAGTATCCACAGACTGTAAAAATTCTTTTTGTGATTTATTTTTATAAATGTTTAAAAAATCCGAAATAAGCTGGGTATACTTTTCATCAGCTCTTTCTTGTGAATAATTAAACCTCATCTGCACAGAAATTTCGTCAGGATACTGCAGCAATAAATCTTCTACAATCTTGTGAGCGTTTTTACAAAATCCGCAATAAGGATTAGAAACAACAGAAATATGAAGTTTTGCATCTTTATTTCCCAAGAAAAATGTCTGAGTATCGGTAAACTCGATTTTTTCTTTATCTAAAAGTTCTCTTTTGAACAAGTCATAATTTCTTTTAAACCTGAGATTTTTTGCATTAGATTTTTTGAGTTCCTCTTTCTGATTCATCAGATTATTTACAAAAACAAGTGTCAAAAACAGTGAAATAAATAAGAGAACCGCAATAAAGACAACCGGTAAAGTTGCTTCCCAACTAAAGTAAATGGAGCTGATTATGATTTGAGCAAGCAGAATGAAAATTATTACAAGACAAACTCTGCAGAGTGATTTTTCTATGAAAAACTGAACGTAGAAAGAGTAAAGAATCACAAGAATTGAAATCATGGCAGTAATTCGCAAAATACATTGAGCCTGTGGAAAAAGAAGTCCCATCCATGTAATTCCCAAAAAATACAGTAAGCTGAAATCTGAAATCTTTAATCCCAAAACATCAGTCGTATCGGAAGAAAAAATCTTGGAACATGAGCTCTGCGAAGCATTATTTGAAGCTCCGCCACAAATATTACTGACGACAGCAGATTCCTGACCAAACTTTTGATTGAAAAGTTCTAATGAAATATAAACTCCGACCAGCGATAAAACATTGAAAATACTTTCATACCACGTAAACTGCAGAAACGAATAGAGAAGAATAATCCCGAAAACTAAATAAATGAATGGCTTAAAATTGAAAAACGATGTTGTTTTTACATTTTCAGTTTTCTCAAAAAGAAGCACGAAATCTCCTGAGTTTTTGTAAAGTTCTTCCTTACTGAGGGTTTTTATTTTATCGGAATAGATGGTGAAATCATTTCCTTTCTTTTTTACCAGAGAAAACGAATTGTCAACCAATGCCATATATTCTTCCGGCAATTCGTTCCAATACTCTTTATCCAATTCATAAGCATCATTTTTTAACCCCAGAAAATTTAGAGTATCACTAAAAGCCAATGCCGAGGGATAATTGGGATGAGAATTAAACTGAAAATAGAATTCCTGCTTATCGAGTTTAAAGTAGTCTATGAGTTTATCGAAATTCATGGATTGATTTGGTGTGTGATTAATCGTATGAAGATAATAAATAATCTTATTATATTTCAAATTTTATTATGAACATTTCCTGTATACCACAATGTTTACGGCTTTCTCTTTGAAGAGATTTATAGTCGATCATTGAGATGCTACAAAATGAAACAGCATTCTTACTCAAACGTAATACATTAAATCAAAAAAAACTTAAAACAAATTTTAAAAAAAAGGATTCTATTGATTTTTTAATTATCTTTACTAAACCATCAAATTTTAAAACAAAACGTTATGAAAAATTTAAAAAAACTTAACAAAGAGCAGTTAAAATCAATTGCCGGAGCAGGCGGAATCAAAACATCTCCAGAACCAGATTTCTGTATGTATTATTGCAATGGCGTTGTGGTTTGTGCAACCTGCAGTGATGATTTTAAATGTCCTGATGATTCTATGTAAAGAAATTATCAAAAATGAAATGAACCGTTCCTGTATTGGAGCGGTTTTTTTATTTAAAACAACTTCAGCTGTTGTTCTCTTGTTCCGGTAAAGCCATCCGTAGAAAGTTTCGGAAACTCTTTTCCTTCAAAATATTTCTTTCTGCCAATTTTAAAAGTATTGTGAATCATTTCTGCAATATTTCCTTCGCCTTTCTGTCTTTCAAAAATTCTTTTATCGCCTAGTTTTCCTCCACGCATTGATCGAATAAGGTTTAAAACTTTTTGAGCCCTGTCGGGAAAAGCATTTTCAATCCATTTTATAAAAACAGGTTCTACGGTGTCGTTTAATCTTACCAAAGTATATCCGAAACTTCCTGCTCCGGCATCTGAAATAGCTTTTAAAATAGCCAAAGGTTCGTCACTGTTTAATCCAGGAATAATGGGTGCAACCATTACATTGACCGGAATTTTATTTTCAGAAAGAACTTCCACTGCTTTCAGTTTGTTTTTTGAAGTGCTTGTTCTGGGTTCCATTTTTCTTCTCAGATCTTCGTTGATGGTCGGGATGCTTAATGAAACAGAAACCAAATTCTGTTCTGCAAGTGATTTTAAAATATCCAAATCACGAAGCACCAAAGCATTTTTTGTCAAAACATTGACAGGGTGTCTGTAATCAAGACAGACTTGTAAAAGTTGTCGGGTAATCTCAAATTGTCTTTCTGCGGGTTGATAACAGTCGGTATTTCCGGAGAGTAAAATGGGTTCTGGTTTATAGCCTCTTTTTCTGAAAAATTTCTCCAGTAATTCCGGAGCGTTTTTCTTAACCATGATTTTTCTTTCAAAGTCAATTCCTGCACTGTATCCCCAATATTCGTGCGTCGGTCTGGCAAAACAATAGGAACAGCCATGCTCACAACCCTGGTAAGGATTCATAGAATACTGCATCGGCAAATCTTCGCTTTTTACCTGATTTACAATACTTTTGGGGAAAACTTCGGTGAAGGATGTTTTTAAAGTTTCGAAATCTTCATCTTCAGGTTCAAAGGTAAATCTGTCGAAACGGTTGATTACATTTCGCTGAGCACCTTGTCCTTTTATGATGTTTTCGTTCTGCATAATGATGTAAAGTTATAGACCTTTGTTCTGAAAATAATAAATTTTAACACAGAAGTTTTCCACAAAAAAAACCGACAACCAAAAATTTGGATGCCGGTTTTTAAAAATTATATCTCTTACTACCTTTTATTTGAATGCATAATATTCAATACCATGATCATCGTCATTCAAGTTTTTATCGAAATGTCTGTGATGATCAGAATAATAGTCGGAATATTTCTGATTTTTTTTACTCAGTATCTTTTTTACTCCTAAAAAGCCAAGCACCGCCAAAAGACCAACTCCTCCTGCCAGTAAAACTCCTACTTCTTTTTTCATATCTAGTACAATTTTGTAATTTGATGAAGCAAATAGTATACCTTTTTTTATTGGGGAAATGATAATTTTTGTTAATCTATCGTACACTATACTCCTCTTCCTTATAATATTACAGATCTCATTATGGTTTAATAATTGTACTTACTTAAAAAAATATTATTATGGATAATTTAGGAAATATCGACCAAATGACGACACTGAGCCAGGTTATGGAAACATTGCGGAAAAGAGGAATTCACAGAGAATTCAGGATGAATGAATCTTGTGAGATGAAGTATGAAGATTCAGACAGAGTTTATCAGCCCAATGAACTGGCGATTTTGAAAACTTACCGTTTTGAAGGACCAAGTAATCCAGATGACAATGCGGTATTGTACCTTCTGGAAGATCATGAAGGAAACAAAGGAATTATCATCGATTCGTATGGTGCCGAAAGCAATTATCCGGGCCAAGAATTTGATGCTTTTTTACGGGATATACCGATTAATGAAAGTGACGAATATTAATTAAAATATATTATAAACAAACCTAAAGCTACTCAGTTTTGGGTTTTTCTTTTTTCTGAAATACTTTTTTAAGAAAACCTTTTTTCTCCTTTTTTTCATCGGGAGAGACCGCTTTAGAAATGTCTTTTTCTGCTTCCTGTAAAGAATTTTTCACATCTTTTACAGTGTTTTTCACATCTTTTACGGTATTCTTCGTATTTTCAACGGCCTTTTTAGTTGTGTCAATATCTATTCCGATCAGGGTTTTCTTTAATCCGTTTTCGATTCCTTTCCAAAATAGGTTAAAGAAAGATTTGGTAGGATCTCTTTCAACATTTTCTACGACCACCGACTCCGGAAATTTTCCTGAATCTGACTTAACAAAAATATTCACCACTGCACTTAGAACCCCTTTTTTTTCTTTGCTGTCTTTATCTAAAATTGAAACTTTCAGGTCTTGATGTTTAATATTAAAAGTTCCACCGATACCTTTAGGATTTCCTTTAAAATTAAACAACATCTCCTGAATTGTTCCTGTTGCCGAAACACTTAAATAAGGCACCACAAAAGAATTCAGGGCGACAGCCGGAATATTGCTCAGCTTTCCTGCAATCGTAAAACGGTCATTTTGATCTGCGGTATTAAATCCCCAATTGACAGAAAGCGATGAAGTTTTCATGAAGGTACAATCGATTTTTATATCAACCTGCGTAGGTTTTCCTTTCATCTTAGCAGAATTCAGGTTTTTTACATTCATGTTGAAATTTGTAAAGGTCAGTTTCCCAGGTCCACTACTTTTTGGGGTATCTTCCTCATATTCTAAAACCGAATTTTTTAGTTGAAGCTGATCTACAAACATCGGAATTTTAATCGATCTTAATAGTCTTGAATATAAGGGCTTTTCTTTCGGGTCATCTGCCGGAAGTTTACTTCTGAAAATATTGGCGTTGGCAGATAAAATTGTCATATTGGTTGCATGGATAAATTTATTCTCTGAAAACAGATCCCAATTTCCGCCGGCTGTTATCTGTGTGGCTTTCAGATCATACAAATCGCTTTCAACCGGAATCATTTTAATAAACTGCGCTCTGGAAACAAAAGGCTTCATCGCAAAATGATCAATCCTGATTTTATTTTTATCGAATGCCAACATTCGGCCGGTCATGTGATAAAACTTGGTTTTGTACGCAAAATTCTTTGTCGTCAGTTGGTAATCTTTTATGCCAACAGCTAATCCACCATTCTTTTGGTTTTTAGTTAGTTCAATGTTTTTTATCGTAGCATTAAGATCATTAAAAGATAAAGGCTGATTATCTTTATCATATGTAATATTTGAATTTTTAAGCGTAACATTTCTTACAAGAACAGGAAACTGAATTCCGTTGAAATCTGCTTTCTTATTTGGTTTTTTAATCGATCCTGCTGTTATTGTTCCATTAACCTCATTTACCAGAACATCTTTTACATCAAGATTCAGTTTTTTATCTACAATTTCCCATGTATTGATATTAAAACCAATCTGTTGCGCCGTAAGATTCATTGTCGTTTTATCTGAAACAGAGCCGTTAGGAACTATTGACACATTTTGTATGTTCCCTTTTTTCGGACTTATAGCCATACTTCCAATATGAATATCCTGATGGTTATAATATTGAATATCTTTTCCGGAAAAACTGAAATCTTTGTATTTCACCGGAATGATTTCCTTGGAGATTTCTTTGTCGAATTCAAAGTGATCAATATTTAAATTGACTTGTCTGGCGGATAAAAGCTTCTTCCCATCCGGTTTATTAACCTGAATGGTGGCATTATTCAGCTTAATATCATCCAGATTCAACTCAAAATTAAAGGGTTTTTTCAGCTTGTCAGGAATTGCATTGGTAGTATACACTAAAATATCAGGATTTTGGAAAGTTGCATTGGCAAGTGATATCTTATTTTTCTTAAGAACAACGTCTTTAAAATCCATCTTCTGAATTTTAAACTGGTATAATTGAGGTTTTTTCGGATATAATTTTTTAAACAGCTCAAAATCGACCAACGGCGTTAACTGGAAATCCTCCACCGACATCTGACCGTTTTTGGTTGTTATTCTGTTGATTTTCACGGTATATACCTTGTCGGGTTGATAGAAAAAATCTTTTCCTTTGATGCTGTACTGATCAAAAACTACCGGAAGCTGATCTTCCACAGATTTCTCTGTCATTTGAAGATTTTCCACATACAGATCCAAATCGGTAACCCCTAAGAATCTTTGCTTAGTATGCTTAAAAATATTGATGGTGCCTTTATTGATTCTGATGTTTTCAAAACTAACAGGATTGGGCTTCTTTCCTGTTTTTTTATTAATCGGCTTGGCTAAAATTATATTGAGATTAGGATGGGCTAAAAGCAGATCATTTGAAGCAATCACCTTATTAAAAATGGCATCATAAATCCCGAAACGGCTTATTTTTAAGGTGTCAATAGTCCCCTGAAGCCCAATAACATTGATGTTCTGCGGATTTTTATTATTAACGGTAATACCATATGCCTGGATATTGCCTGTTGCCAGATCAACATTCAAAGATTTGTAAGAAACCTTATAATCGGTATTTTTTTTAATATAATCAGGAAGCTGGGTTTTCAGCCAGATATTGATCGCTAAGTTGGCAATCAGAATAAGCCCGAACAAAATTCCAAGACCTATCAGAAGCTTTTTAACCCAAGGTTTTTTCATTGTTTAATTTTAAATTTATTTCCTGACTTCCAACTCAATCACATATCCTTCATGCCCTCTCACATTCATAAAATTTCCACCTTCAAAAGCTAAATACTGACCCTTAATTCCTGTAAGCTTTCCTGTAAATTCAGGATTTTTATCAAGAGTAAATGAATTTACTTTTTCTGGTTTTGAATAAGGATAATCAAACTTCCACATATTTTCTCCTTCAGAATAAAACTTTTGGAAATCATCAGGAAAATATTCTTTTATTTTCTGTTGAAAATCTGCCAAATCAACGTCATCTTCAAAATCGTCCTGAAGCATTTTTCTCCAGTTGGTTTTATCTGCAAGATGCTCTTTTAGGGCAACTTCAATCATTCCGGCTTCGTAGCGGTTTTCGGTTCTGGCAATTGGTAGAGCAAATGTTGCGCCTTGGTCAATCCATCTTGTCGGAATCTGTGTATTTCTTGTCACGCCCACTTTCACATCGCCGGTATAAGCCAGGTATACAGTATGCGGTTGCAATTGGATCTGCTTCTCTACATCAAGGTCACGCTCACCAATTCCTAAATGTGCTGTAGAAAGTTCCGGACGGATGATGGTGTCGCTTGCATAGGGACTTTCAAAAAAACAGCTTTTGCAAAATCCCATTCGATAAATTGTTTTGTTTAATCCGCAGTTTACACATTGATAACCTGTATGTTTTATGCTCAGTTCTTTTCCCAATAATTCATTCATGTGTATTAAATCTCCTGAAAGGTTTAAATAATATTGAATGGGTTGGTCATTGAAACTCGTCATTTTTAAAACTTGCCCTTGAAACTGCATAATTGAAAACTTTTAGTAAATATAAAATTTTAAGATCATTTATTATTCTTTTGAGATTTTATTTGATCTATTTCGTTCTTTAAAACCGAAATCTGTGCCTGAAGATTTTTTATCTCAGGAGTCTGTACATTCTGTTGCCTTGGAGCGTATTTCCAGATCAGATGAATATCTTTCACGAGAGTATCATGTTCATTTAATCTTTCCTTACTGATCGTCATACTGTCATTAAGTAATGTGATTTTCAGAAAATCTTTTTCTTTATCTTCAAATGTTTCATAATTGATAATGGCCAGTTCGGGATGATTGACTTTTATATTGTTGATATACTTTTCAGATCGTTCTCTCAGTTTTTCTTTTTCCCATTTTTTCTTGGTAAGCAAAATGCTTGGGATTAAAATAACTGCAGAGATTAAACTGATGAATAAAGAGATTTTACGGTTTTTAATTTTGTTTTTCTCAATATAATATTTCTGGTATCCTAAGATGATGCTGAGAATCCAGGTTCCCACACCAATGAAAAAACAATTGATAAGATAAAAATAAAAGCCACCCCAAAAATAGTCCCAATTTCCGTTTGCAATTCCAAAACCTGCCGTACAAAGCGGAGGAATACAAGCCGTGGAAACCGCAACGCCTGCTATTACTTTAATAGCTTCTTTTCTTACAATTCCCAGAAACCATGCGAAACCGCCTAAAATTGCCAGAAAGCAGTCAAAAATTGTCGCTGATTTAAAACTTTCAAGTTGCGCTGTTTCGGAGTGAAAGGGAGAAATGAAAAAATAAAGCGTTGACGAACCCAATGCTACAACAATCATCAGAATCCAATTGATTACGCCTAATCGTATAAGGTGTCTGTTGCCTGTAGAAAACCCGAAAGCAGCACCAACGATGGGCCCCATCAAAGGCGATATCAACATTGCGCCAATGACAGCAGCTGAACTGTTGATATTCAAACCCACACATGCAATTCCCATAGAAATCACCAAAAGCCATAGATTGTGCCCTCGAAAATAAATTCCTTCCTCTATTTCGTTAAATGTAAATTGCTCATCTTCCTCTCTGGGTAAAACAAATAGTTTCTGGAAATTAATCATTCATTTATTTTAAAACAAAAGTATGAAATCAGTTTTCAACTATTATTAATAAATTTGTCATCTAAAAACATAAGCATGACGTATCTCGTTACGGGTGGAAGCGGATTTATTGGTTCTCATTTGGTGGAAGAATTATTAAAACAAGGACATTCTGTCATAAACATTGACAACTTTGATGATTTCTATGATTATCAGGTGAAAATTAAAAATACTTTAGATTCTCTTGAAAAAAACATTGATTTTAAATTTTCTGAGAAACAGAATGATATTGAACATTTAGTTTCTATTTCAAAATCAAAACATTACACTTTATATTATCAGGATATCAGAGATAAAAAGGGTTTAGAAGAAATCTTTAACAGCCATCATATTGATCTCATTATTCATTTGGCAGCACTTGCAGGAGTGCGACCATCCATCGAAAGACCTTTAGAATACGAGGAAGTCAATGTGAGGGGAACGATGAATCTTTGGGAATTATGCAATCAATTCGGGATTAAAAAATTCGTTTGCGCTTCATCATCAAGTGTATACGGAAATAATGAAAAGATACCTTTTTCTGAAGCAGATTATGTAGATCAGCCCATTTCGCCCTATGCAGCAACAAAAAAATGTGGTGAAATTTTAGGTCATGTTTATCATAGTCTTTATCATATTGATATGATTCAGTTGAGGTTTTTTACAGTGTACGGACCGAGGCAAAGACCTGATCTGGCGATACATAAATTCACAAAACTCATTTCAGAAAACAAAGAAATTCCCTTCTACGGTGACGGAAATACAGCAAGAGATTACACCTACATTGATGATATTATAGATGGAATTGTAAAATCAATTAATTATTTGGAAAACAATTCAAAAGTATATGAAATTATTAATTTGGGAGAAAATGAAGTCATCATTTTATCTGAAATGCTGTCAACCATAGAACAAAATCTTGACAAAATTGCCGTAAAAAAATTACTGCCAATACAGCAGGGAGATGTTCAGAAAACCAATGCTGACATCACAAAAGCCCGAAATTTAATTGGCTACAAACCAACGACAAACTTCCAAAATGGCATAAAAATATTTGTGGAATGGTTTTTGAGAAAATGACATCAATCTACTTCAATCACGCTGATTACAGCATTTGGGGTAAACATAGACGAAATTTAATAAAAGAATTGAAAATCAAGTCATAAAAAAAGTTTATAATATAACCTATTTTTATACTTTTGCAAAAAATAATAAATTATGTACTGGACATTAGAATTAGCTTCATACCTAAGCGACGCACCTTGGCCGATGACAAAGGCAGAACTTATCGACTACGCAATAAGAACTGGTGCACCGATGGAAGTTGTAGAAAACCTTCAGGCAATTGAAGACGAAGGTGAAGTATACGACGCAATCGATGAAATCTGGAGTGACTATCCTACGGACGAAGATTATCTTTGGAACGAAGACGAATATTAACAAAAGCATCAGGCTTTAGGCAATATGCTTAAAGCTTTTTCAATAAATAATATACACCAACCGGTGTAATTTTAATACGCTTAAAGCCTGAGGTTTTGAGCTTAAAACAAATTCTATGAGTTTTTTAAATAAAGTTCTTAAAGGGTTTTTGGGAGACAAAAAAGCGCAAGACCTGAAAGAAGTAAAAAAAGTTGTAACAAAAATTAAATCTGTAGAACCAGCCATTGGAGAATTGTCTGATGATGGTCTAAGAGAAAAAACTGCTGAATTTAAATCTAAAATTAAAGAAGCGACCAATAAAATTACAACTCAGATAGAAGAAATCAAAGAGCAGATCAAAAACTCAAAAAATGTTGATGAAAAAGAAGCTCTTTTCTCTAAGATAGAAACTTTGAAAAAAGAATCTTACGAGATCGAAGAAAAAGTTCTTCTACAGGTTCTTCCCGAAGCTTTTGCATTAATCAAAGAAACTTCCAGACGATGGGCTCAGAACGGAGAGATCCGTGTGACAGCCACTGACTGGGACAAAGAACTTGCGGCTACTAAAGATTTCGTTGAAATTCAGGGGAACGAAGCAGTTTGGAAAAACTCATGGAATGCAGCCGGAACTCCTATCTTATGGGATATGGTACATTACGATACTCAGTTCATTGGTGGTGTAATCCTTCACAGCGGTAAAATTGCCGAAATGGCAACAGGTGAGGGTAAAACATTGGTAGGTACACTTCCTATTTATTTAAACGCACTTCCGGAAAGAGGGGTACACGTTGTAACGGTGAATGATTATTTGGCGAAACGTGACTCTGCGTGGATGGGACCATTGTATCAATTCCATGGGATGTCTATCGATTGTATTGATAATCACCAACCCAACTCAGACGGAAGAAGGAAAGCATACAATTCAGATATTACTTACGGTACCAATAACGAATTTGGTTTTGATTACCTGAGAGACAACATGGTGGCTTCGCCTTCAGAACTGGTACAGAGAGAACTCAACTTTGCTATTGTGGATGAGGTTGACTCTGTTTTGGTAGATGACGCAAGAACACCATTGATTATTTCCAGTCCGGTTCCTCAGGGAGACAGACAGGAATTTGATGTTCTGAAACCTTCTATTGACAGAATTGTTGAGGTTCAGAAAAAAACAGTTTCTGCAATCTTCAATGAAGCTAAAAAATTAATTGCAGCAGGAAACACTAAAGAAGGAGGATTCAAATTACTTCAGGCTTACAGAGGTTTACCGAAAAACAGACAGCTAATCAAATTTTTATCCGAAAGCGGAAACAGAGCATTACTTCAGAAAACCGAAGCTCAATACATGGCAGATAACAACCGTGATATGCCGATTGTAGATAAAGATTTGTACTTCGTTATCGAAGAGAAAAACAATCAGGTTGATTTGACCGACAAAGGTGTTGAGTACATGTCTCAAGGAAATGAAGATAATAACTTCTTCGTTCTTCCGGATATCGGAACCGAAATCGCTGAGGTTGAAGCTAAAAATTTATCTAAAGAAGAAGAGTTTGAAGCTAAAGAAAAATTATTCTCCGAATTTGCTGAAAAATCTGAGCGTGTTCACACAATGAGCCAGTTGTTGAAAGCGTATACATTATTTGAAAAAGATGATGAATATGTTGTTATTGACGGTGAAGTGAAAATCGTTGATGAGCAGACTGGTCGTATCATGGAAGGGAGACGTTATTCAGACGGTCTTCACCAGGCGATTGAAGCTAAAGAAAGCGTAAAAATCGAAGCAGCTACTCAGACTTTTGCAACGGTGACTCTTCAGAACTATTTCCGTATGTACAACAAACTTGCGGGGATGACAGGTACAGCAGAAACAGAAGCGGGAGAACTTTGGCAGATTTATAAATTAGACGTTGTGGTCATTCCTACCAACCGTCCGATTCAGAGAAACGACAAACAGGATTTGGTTTTCAAGACCAACAGAGAAAAATACAATGCAGTAATTGAAGAAATTGAAAATTTAACATCAGCGGGAAGACCTGTACTAGTAGGTACAACTTCTGTTGAAATTTCGCAGTTGCTTTCAAAAGCGCTTCAGTTGAGAAAAATTCAACACCAGGTATTGAATGCGAAGCTTCACAAAAAAGAAGCGGAGATTGTTGCCGGAGCAGGACAGCCGGGAGTTGTGACAATTGCAACCAACATGGCAGGTCGTGGTACCGATATTAAGCTTTCTAAAGAGGTAAAAGAATCTGGTGGTTTAGCTATTATCGGTACAGAAAGGCATGATTCCAGACGTGTTGACAGACAGTTGAGAGGTAGAGCAGGACGTCAGGGAGATCCCGGAAGTTCTCAGTTCTATGTTTCTTTGGAAGATAACTTGATGCGTTTATTCGGTTCTGAAAGAATTGCTAAAATGATGGACAGAATGGGTCATAAAGATGGTGAAGTGATTCAGCATTCTATGATTTCTAAATCTATCGAAAGAGCTCAGAAAAAAGTGGAAGAAAACAACTTCGGAACAAGAAAGAGACTTCTTGAGTACGATGATGTAATGAATAAACAGCGTGACGTAATTTACAAGAGAAGAAAGAATGCATTGTTCGGAGATCACTTGAAGTACGATATCACCAACATGATTTTTGATGTTTCAAACTCTATTGTGGCTAAAGGAAAAGCAACCGGAAACTTTAAAGATTTTGAATTTGAAGTGATTAAAAACTTCACTATGGAATCTCCGGTTTCTGAAAATGATTTTAAATCAAAACAAATTCCTGAACTGACAGACCTTCTTTTCAAAGCTGCTCAGGCTGATTATGATATGAAGTTGAATCTTCTGAAAGAAAAATCATTCCCTATTATTGAGAATGTGTATCAAAATCAGGGATCAATGTTCAAAATGATTCAGGTTCCTTTCTCAGACGGCGTTAAGACATTAACGATTGTTACAGATTTAAAAGAAGCTTTTGATTCAAAATGTGACAGTTTAATTAATGATTTTGAAAAGAACATTACTTTATCAATCATCGATGAAAACTGGAAACTTCACCTTCGTGAAATGGATGACTTGAGAAAATCTTCTCAGGGAGCCGTTTATGAGCAGAAAGACCCATTGGTCATTTACAAACAGGAATCATTCCACTTGTTCAGCGAAATGGTTGACAAAATGAATAAAGAAATTATTTCATTCTTATACAGAGGAGAAATTCCTGCATAATACAATTTAAAAGTTTAAAACCCTGCTTCAGATTCTGGAGCAGGGTTTTTTTATGAAAAATTTATATTCATTAAAAATATGACAAAAATCACAAGATTGTTTTATTTAGAATAATTAAAAACAATATATTTGCAAAAAAATAATTCTTTCATGAAAAAGCTATTGGTTTGCGCATCGGTTTTAGGATCAATGTTATCGTTTGCACAGGAAAAAGATACTATTAAATCTAGTAACATTGACGAAGTTATTGTACAAGGATATATTACTCGAGATAGAGAGTCTGTAAACAAAATGCCTCTGAAAGAAATTGAAAACCCACAGGTTTATAATACAGTCAATAAGAATGTAATCAAAGAGCAAGTTGTCACCAATTTCAATGATGCATTGAAAAATGTTACCGGTATTGCCAGATTATGGGAATCTACTGGAAGAGGAAATGACGGAGGCGAATATTATACGATGAGAGGTTTTTCTCTGCAGCCAAGTTTGATAAACGGAATGCCCGCATTAAGCAACGGAACATTAGATCCTGCAGGAATTGAAACCATTGAAGCTATCAAAGGACCATCCGGAACATTATACGGTGGAAGTGTAATTTCTTACGGAGGTCTTATTAATGTAATCACGAAAAAGCCTTATCAATATTTTGGTGGTGAAGTAAATTATATCAACGGAACTTATGGTTTAAACAGAGTAACGGCAGATGTTAATGCTCCGCTAAGTAAAAACTTATTTGCAAGGGTAAATGCCGCTTACCAAAAACAGAATACTTTTCAGGATGCAGGTTTTAGCGAATCTTTCTATGTAGCTCCCTCCATTAAGTTTATTGCCAATGACAAGCTTACATTTTATGTAAATACAGAAATCAAAACCAGCGAGTCTGCAAACGCACCGATGATTTTCTTAAATAGAAATCTTCCACTTACCTATAATTCAATCGACGTTTTTAAGAATAATTATAAAAATTCATATACTAGCGATGATTTAACGATTAAAAACTCAACATTTAATCTTCAAGCATCTGCTAACTATAAAATTTCTGATAACTGGACATCTAAGACGATTTTTTCTACAAGCAATTCCAAAACAGACGGTTACTATCATTATTTGTATGATCAATCAAATGGAAAAGATTTTACTAGATTCATAGCTGACGTGGGAGGTGAAACCAACACGACAGGAATTCAGCAAAATTTTGTTGGTAATTTTAATTTTGGAAGCATTAAAAACAAATTACTGGTAGGTTTAGATTATTTCCAAAGAGATTTTATTCAAGGCGGAACCGGTTGGATTGGCTATGGAGTGGTAAATATTGTTGATCAAACAGATACAAAATCTGATTTATTAACAAAATCTGCTGTAGATTATGAATTAAGAGGAGCTGGGCAGACAATAGGTCATGCTGAAGCAAAAATTTATAGTGCTTACGTTTCTGACGTTGTCAATATTTTACCAAACTTATCTGCAATGTTAAGTCTTAGAGTAGATCATTTTACGGGTAGAGCAAGTGCTTATGCCACTGATGATGCAAAAGGACAAACTACATTTTCACCAAAATTAGGTCTGGTTTATCAGCCAATTCTGGATAAAGTTTCAATTTTTGCAAATTATATGAACGGATTTAGAAATGTTGACCCTTCAACAATACAGGTTACAGATAACCTTGGAAATGTTCTAAGCAGCGAACTTCGTTATTTTGATCCTGAACATGCCAATCAATGGGAAGTTGGTACGAAAGCGAATTTAGCAGGAGACAAGTTTGCAATTACAGCGAGTTATTACAGCATTAACGTGAAAAATAAAGTAATGGGTAATGGACTTAATGTTTCTCAAAACGGAGAAGTTGACAGCAAAGGTTTTGAGGTTAGTGTTTTGGGTAGCCCAATCCCAGGAATGAATATCATTGCAGGTTATAGTTATAATGACAGTAATGTTGTAAAAGGAGACGAAGGTTATCCGGGTAACAGAACAGAAGATTCAGGACCAAAAAACCTTATTAACTTTTGGGGGACATATAAGATACAGGATGGTTCTTTAAGAAACTTCGGAATAGGCTTTGGAGGTAATTTGGCAAGCAGATTTTATACACTTAACAGAGGTAATATCGGTGCATTTCCCCTTCCTAGCTATATCGTAATGAACTCATCTCTTTCTTACACAGAAGACAGATATAGCATCATACTAAAGTTAGACAATATCGCTAATAAAAAATACTTCTCAGGATGGTCTACGGTAACACCTCAGAGACTAAGAACACTTTCTTTGAGTTTAAATTATAAATTTTAATTAGATATAATTAAAACAATCTGCCAAACTACGTGAGTAGTTTGGCAGATAAGTTAAATAAGAATTAAAAATCTTTTGCACAACTTAGTATTTCATGAGAAAAAAACATCACCATAAAAAAAAGCCAAGTCAGTTTAAAAAATGGACTGGTAAACTGCATCTCTGGTTCGGTTTATCCATCGGTTTGATTATACTGATCGTCTCAGTGACAGGTGCACTGTATGTCTTTAAAGATGAAATTGAAAACTACACGAGAAAAGATGTTATTTATCACAGCGAACAAAATATTGCTCAGAAAAAAGTTCTTCCAATACGTGTTTTAGAAAAATCTGTAGATGCTCAGGTAAGGGAAAAATTTAAAATCCATTGGGTGAACGTTCCTATTGATAAGAAAATGTCTTACCAGTTTTATTGGTATGAGCACAACACTGAAGCCTGGAATTACTTTGATGAATTTCCCATTTTTAAAGTTGCTTACGTAAATCCTTATGACGGTAAAGTTTTGAGAGTTTATGACGAAAAAAACGGCTTTTTTCAGATCGTAAAAATGATCCACTGGAGTTTTTTGCTGAAGCAGGAATGGGGAAAATACGTAGTAGGAATTCCGGTTATCATCTTTATCATTATGTTGATTTCAGGGATTATTTTGTGGTGGCCCAAAAATAAAGCAGCCAGAAAACAGCGTTTTTCATTCAGGTGGAAAAACATCAAAAGCTGGAAACGAAAAAACTACGATCTTCATAATATTCTTGGTTTTTATGGTTCTATTTTTGCGCTGATTTTTTCTATAACCGGTTTGTTTTATGCCTTTTTTGTTATTCAGGCGATGATGTATGTGGTTTTTTCAGGAGGAAATACCGTCTTCCCTGATTTTTCACACATCACTACAAAAGCTCCTATAGAAGCACGTACAGAAACAACTTTAGATAAAGTAATCAATACAGTTCAGACAAAATATCCAAATTCTTACGGCTTTTCAGTAGATTTAGGACATCCACACATGGACGATCATGAGCATCCTAATTTTTCTATTTTCGTAAAACATCTTTCTTATTCATATCACAAAAACAGCAGCCTTATTTTTGATGAAAACTCGGGTGAGCTCCTGCATACTCATGACCATGAAGATAAAGACCTTGGCGAAAAAGCTGTTGCAGCTAACTATGATGTTCACGTAGGATCTATTTTAGGTTTACCTACAAAAATCATTGCATTCATTGTCAGCATTATTTGCGCTTCACTTCCGGTTACGGGCTTTATGATTTGGTGGGGGCGAAGAAAGAAAATTAAAAAACCGGTCTGATTATTTTTTAATAAAATTTTAGTTAACTCACTATTAATACAATCTTTTTTATAAATTTATTGCTTCGAAATTATACAATAAGAAAATGTCAGTAGTAGATTTGTCAAAACAGGTTGCATTAGGTATCGATATTGGAGGTACAAATACAAAATTTGGACTCGTTAATCACAGAGGTCAAATTTTAACCAAAGGCTCAATTTCCACCGATGAATATGCCACTCCGGAAGCATTTATTGATGCTCTTCATGAGAAAATCCAGCCATTAATTGATGAGCATGGAGTAGGAAATATAATTGAAGGAATTGGTGTAGGAGCACCAAATGCCAATTATTACAGCGGTACGATCGAGCAGGCGCCCAATCTTCCATGGAAAGGAGTCATTGAGTTTGCGAATCTGATGACTGAAAAATTCGGTCTGCCTTGTAAAATGACCAACGATGCCAATGCTGCTGCGCTTGGCGAAATGATGTACGGCGCTGCAAGAGGTATGAAAGATTTTATCATGATTACTTTGGGAACAGGGGTAGGAAGCGGAATTGTTTCTGGCGGTTATTTAATTTACGGTCATGATGGTTTTGCCGGAGAATTGGGACATACCATTGTAAAGCCAGGCGGCAGAAAACACTGGAGTACGGGTTCTGAGGGAAGTCTTGAATCTTATGCATCTGCAACAGGAATAACAATCACAGCAAAGAAAATGAGAGCAGAATTTCCGGATTCTATGCTGAATCAATATCCGGAAGACGCGATCAATTCTAAAACCGTGCATGAATGCGCTTTAAAAGGCGACCCTGTAGCCATTGAAGTTTTCAGATATACGGGTCAGAAATTAGGTGAAGCTTTAGCGAATTTCGTGATGTTCTCATCTCCTGAAGCTATTTTATTATTCGGAGGTGTCATCAAAGCAGGAGATTTTATCCTCAAACCAGCCAAACTTCACATGGAAAGAAATCTTCTTCCGATTTTCAGGAATAAAGTAAGATTGGTTTTCAGTGAATTAGACGAAGCTGATGCAGCCATTTTAGGAGCAAGTGCTTTAGTTTGGGAAAAATAAATTCAGAAATATAAAAAATATCAGGCATTCTCTTTTGGGAATGCTTTTTTGTTTAAGAATTCTATTAAAAATTAATTTCAGATTATTTGCTAAATCTATCATCGTAATTTGTGTTTAGCCCTTTTCTAACATCAGTTTTGGCGCAATTTTTTCTTACTTTTGAAACAGTTTTTAAGCGAGCTACAATCCGTTTGCAGAGAAACTATATGAACAAAAAATCAATAAAAAATGGATAAAAATAATTTACAGACTATCACTTTCGGTGGCGGTTGTTTCTGGTGTGTAGAAAGCTGTTTTAATATGTTAAAAGGTGTAGAATCTGCAATCTCAGGATATTCTGGTGGTCATAAAGATAATCCGACTTATGAAGAAATCTGTACTGGAGAAACAGGGCATGCAGAAGTTGTACAAATTACTTATGATCCGGCAATTATCTCTTATGATCAGTTGATGGATGTATTTTTCTTCTTACACGATCCTACCCAGCTCAACAGACAAGGGAATGACATCGGAACGCAATACCGTTCAGTGATTTTCTATAAAGACGATATCGAAAAACAAAGAGCAGAAAATTCTATCAAAGAATCTGAAGCTTCAGGTAAATGGTCAGGAAAATATGTGACAGAATTGGCACCATTTGAAAAATTCTGGCCGGCAGAACAGTATCACCAAGGATATTATCATGTCAACCCAAATCAACCTTACTGCAGCGCGGTAGTTGGCCCAAAAATTCAAAAATTCAAAAAGCATTTCGGAGAATTGGGAATGTTGACAGATTCAGAATAAATACAAAAGCGGAGAGAAATCTTCGCTTTTTTTTGTGTCATTCAGTTTCAGTTCCTGCATAATTATCCAAAATTCTTGCAGTGACATCTTTTAATGCTTTACCGTTTTTAGGGTGCTTACCATGATTGGTAAAAAACTCAACATTATTATTGCTTTTATCATACCAGACTTTTCCTTTTGAGTTTTCGATAGTTAAAGTATCTGGTCGCGTTATCTTCTTCAAATGTAAAAGAAAGATTTCTATTCATGGCAATTACTTCAATTCCGGCATTTACATACGCACTATCTGTTCCAACGTATTTATCATTCTTCCAATACATATATTTATCTTCATCGATTGAAGAAATTCTTCCACCATAAGCAAAACTTGCAATCAAAACAAATATCATTGCACCTATTCCTATACCATTTTTTGCGATTTGTGGAACATTGAAAACTGGCGTATTAGTAATATTTATAATTATTTTAGACAGTTTTTCAGATAAAGAATCCTCATCATTTCCAATTTTCAATTCTATATTGGTAGCTCCATCTTCTTTCACAATTTTATAATTTTCGCAAAAATCCTCAAAGTTCTTATAACCTATATACCAACTTAAATTGTCTAAAGTTATTTGATCGACTCCATAATCAGTATTATTCTCTACTAAACTTTTGTAATATCTTATAAAAGTTCTTTCGTGCTTTGAAAATCCAAATTCTTCGTCAAAAAGTGAATTCAAATATTCAGAAATGGCATTCTTGCTACTTTTATTAAGCTCTTTTTTAGCCTTATCAAAAACAATTTTTAAGAGCAATTTTCTTTTTTCAAACATACAATCAATATTAGTTATTAGTTGCTGTCTAAGTTAGACAAATTCTGGACAAAAAAAATACGGTTTCCCGTAAAAATCAGGAGTTTAAGGGATTTCACTTGTCCATTCATTGTCTTGAAATGACACTCAATTCTGTCAGATATTTGTAAAAGAAATCAGTGACAAAAAAATAAAAAACAAACCTGATTTCAAAAATCACCAGATAAAACGGAAGAAAACTCCGGGTTGGGAAGCAGATGTTTCTCTTCCGTTTTTGAAGGTTTACTTCCCAAAAAATTTAGAAGCGCTTCATTTTTTTTAAACGTGTAACACTGTCTGCGATCAGTTTCGCAGGGAAGAACACGAATGCTTTAACAATAAATTTTTTGACAAAATGATTCAAATACTTTTAATGCTACTTGGTTTAGCATTTGGCAACAATAACGGAAATACAACATGCAATAACAACGGCGGTACCGTCACAACGCAAGATTCTGGTGGCGGAACGGGTTTTGATCCGGGAACGGGTACTGGTGGTGATGACGGAACAGGTGGTCCGGTAGGTGGAAATACAGGACAAATTCCTCCTCCATTTACACCTCCTCGTCCATAATATTAAAAGGGCAGATTGTATAATCTGCCTTTTTCTTACCTTGCAACCAAAACTAACTCTATGAAATACATACTATTAATTATTTTATTTATAGCATTTTCTTGTAAAAAAGAAATGAGTATTGATAATAAACCTCCTACAAATGAATATTTTGATAGAGCAGTTTTATTTAAAAATAATAATAGTTCTGATTCCGCTTTTTATTATTTCAACTTATCTAAAAATGATTTTTTAGGAAAAAATGATTCTCTTGGTACAGCAAGAGCTTTAGTATATATGGCAATTATACAAAATGATAAGGGAGATTTTTATGGTTCTATTGAAACATCATTAGAGACTAATAAATTTCTTGAAAATGAACAAGGTATTATTGCTAAAAAAATACTGACTTCTAACTATAACAACATTGCTACTGCTTTTAATAGCCTTAGAAATTATGATAGTGCGATTATCTACTACAAAAAAGCTATTCAGATTGCAGATAATAATGAAGCTAAATATATCTGCTATAATAATATTGGTGATGCATTGATAACTCAGGGGAAAATCAGTTTAGCTAAAAAATATTTAACGAAAGCAATTCTTGCAGATAGTGTTAATAACTATTCCAGAGCATTAAATAATTATGCAAAAGTTAAATACCTTGATGATAAAAATTATAATCCTTTGTCTGAATTTAATAAAGCATTGGCTATTAGAAAAAAAATTAATGACGGGGTTGGTCTAAACTCAAGTTATGAAACACTGTCTAGTTATTATTTAGATAAAGACAAAAAAATGTCGTTAGAATATGCAAAAAAAATGTTGAAAGAAGCAACGCAGAATGAGAGTTCCGATGATCAAATAACCGCATTAAAAAGAATAATTTCACTTGAGCCCGAAAACTATGTAGAAAATTTTGAAAAACTTGATTCTATAAATGAAAATGTACAAACTTCAAGAAACCAACATAAGAGCCAATTTGCCGTAATAAGATATGATGTAGAACAGAAAGATGCTGAGAACAAAAATTTAAAGCTTGAAGATGCTGAAAATAAAATTAATATAATTTATCTAAGCTTTGGCTTAGGAATTTTAACCTTTACCTTGTTTTTGGGATACTTCTGGAACGAAAAAAGAAAGGAAAATATAAGACAGGAAAAGGAAAAGGAAAAAGAACTCGAAGTAAAAAGCACAGAACTCAAATACTCCAAAAAAGTGCATGATGTCGTTGCTAACGGGCTCTATCACATGATGATAGATGTTCAAAATAACCCTGATATAAACAAAGTAAGAATTCTAAACGATATCGAAAAAATGTATGAAGAATCAAGAGATATTGCCAATGAAAATAGTGTAGAAAAAGATTTTTCATCACGCTTCAGCAATATGATTTCTTCTTATTCGTCACCCGAACAAAAAGTTTTGACTGTTGGTTATACAGACGCTATCTGGGAAAATATTTCTCACAATATACAGCTGGAGCTATATTATATTTTGCGAGAGCTTTTAGTGAATATGAAAAAACACAGCCGAGCAAAACTGGTAGTTCTGAAATTTGAAAAAGATAAAAATTCTTTAAGCATAAAATATACAGATAACGGAGTAGGGATAAATGATCTGAAAAATAGAAAAGGTACAGGCATCTTTAATACGGAAAACCGTATGGAGATGATAGGAGGAGATATTAATTTTGAAAAAAATCCTAAAGGAGGATTAATTATTCAACTCGTTATTCCAACAAATTAAAAACATGTTTAAAAAAATTATTATTGCCGAAGACCACGAGATAAGAAATCTCGGAGTCATCAATACCCTCAATGAACTGGAAATTTTGAATTTTGAATTTGAAAGCTACTGTGATGAGGCTTTAAAAAAAATAAAAAAAGCAGTAGATGAAAAGAATCCTTATGATCTGCTTATCTCAGATCTGTCCTTTGATAAAGACCATATAAAACAAAATATAAAATCAGGTACGGAGCTTATTGCTGAAGCGAGAAAGCTACAGCCAGATCTGAAAGTAATTGTATTTTCAATAGAAAATAAGCCGAAAGTGATCGATGATCTTTATAAAATAAGCGAAATCAACGGGTTTGTAAGCAAGGGTAGAGATGACGGGAAAGAACTTAAAAAAACGATGAATAAAGTTTATAAAGGAGAAACCGTGATTCCACAGGATATTTTAAACAGTATCAGAAATGCACCTTTAGAAATGATTACAGACTATGACCTGTCTATCTTAAAATATTTATCCAAAGGCTGGACGCAAAGTGAAATTGAAGACCATTTTAAAGAAAACAAAATCACTCCCAACAGCAAAAGCTCCATCGAAAAAAAACTGAATGATCTACGTGAAAGCCTCAATGCAAAAAATAATATTGAGTTAATCGTTATCTGCAAAGACAGCGGAATTATATAAAATATATTCCTAATTAAAACAAGCCTTTCAATTTTTTTGAAAGGTTTTTTTGTTTTACGGTTTCCCGTAAGGATTGGTTTCTAAAGGGTTATACTTTTGGAGTGTTAAAACAATTAAAAAAGTTTACTTATGAAAAAACCATTAGGTACAAAAGCAAAGACAGGTGAAAACTGTCCAGAATCAGGAGTTTGGAAAGTTGTTGGGAGTCCATCAACAACAGCTCCAATCTCAAAAGGAAATAGAATGCCTCCTTATGATGGAAAAGCGGTTACTTGGGAATTAATCCAATACGCATAAGTTTGGCTCCAGTGATTGTTTTTTATAATCACTGGATTTATAAACTAAAAAATATCAGTTATGGGAAAATTTATTATAACTCAAAGAGTAAGCAACGAGTAATTAATTCCCGTTTCCACACAAAATTATTGGCAGAAAGAAAAGGTGCAGAAGTCCGGTAAAACAGGATATATTTATTATAAAGATGTAAAATAACAAAAACAAAATATCATGAATTTAAAACAATTTTTAAACGAAGAGCAAGATCCGAAAGCTGTCGAAAAACTGCTGGAAAGAATTAATAGCCTCCTTACTTCACAAGAGTTTGTAGAATACATTGCAGTTCAGAAAAAACCTGCATTGAATTTATCACCGGATTGTATTGCACTTACCAACAGAAGAATTATTTTCTGCAGACCTAAAAACTTCGGCTTCTCTATGGATTTTCAAGATTACAGCTGGGTAGATGTTGCAGATTGTCACATTAAAGAAGGTATTTTAGGCTCTGCTTTTACAATGAGAACCGTAAGTAATTTCAGTAATATGATGGATTATCTTCCAAAAGCACAGGCAAGAAAGCTCTATCAGTTTGCTCAGGAAATAGAAGAGCAAATGAGAGGAGTACGCAGAGAAAAAGATCTTGAAGCGAGAAGAGCTTCTGCAGGAGGAGGTGTTACTGTAAACAATACTACACCTATAATTGCACACGCATTACAGACAGAACAGAGAAAACCTCAACTTATAGAAACCGAAGATCCGTTTGCGGTTTTACAGAAACTGAAAGGGTTAGTAGAAAACGGAATCATTTCTCCTGAAGAGTTTGAAAGTAAAAAGAACGAAATACTATCAAGAGTTTAATTATGAAATCAAAATTTACAACCGCAATGCTTGCTCTTTTTTTAGGAGGATTGGGCATTCACAGATTCTACTTAGGACAAAATACAATGGGAATATTATATCTTTTATTTTGTTGGACGCTCATTCCCTCATTGATTGCATGTATTGATTTCTTCGTATTTATTTTTATGTCTGAGAATAATTTTAATTACAAATATAACCTTAGAACCGGATTTTAAAATACGTCAAGCCATGAAACTTTTCCTCACATTCTGTGCGATATGTTGTTTCGTTGGTGTTTTCAGGCTTCCTATTGAATATTATACTTTTCTGAGAATTATTGTTTTTATTGGAGCTTCAATCGTTATTTATAATTTTTTGAGCTTTAAACAGTATTATTTTAGTGTAATTTTTCTGATTATTCTTATCATTTTCAATCCTTTCATTCCCATGTACTTATATCGAAAAAGTCTATGGATTCCTATTGATACTATAACAGGAATTCTTTTCTTATTCATTGCTTTTGCCGAAAAAACAGAACAAGAAAAGAAAGAAGAAATTACTGAAGAATCATCAGAATATTCAATACAACCTAAAGCATACTCAAGAGACAAAATTAATAACCCTAAAAAACCAAAAGAAGACTAAATCACTATGGAAAATATTCAAATCACGGAGAATCTCAAAGCTCATTTTCTAAGATTGTATCAAATGGCAATTTGTGACGATGATTTCAGCACTTTAGAACTAAAAATGCTTTACCAATGTGCTGAAGAAAGAGGTATTTCATCTAAAAATCTGGACGAAATATTATTAAATCCTATCAATTTTAAATCTCTTGTTCCTCAGACTATTGAAGAAAAAGTAGATTATTTGTATGATCTCACAGTAATGATCTGGGCAGATGGTATTGTCTCTCCAAATGAATATTCTGCAATGCAAAAATATGTTCTGATGTTTGGTTTTCTAGAAGAAAATGTAAAATCAATCGTCGATTATCTCATCGAAGCCGTAAAAATGGGTAAGCCTAAAACAGACATTTTACAAGAATTAAAAAACTAAATTAAACATGACCACAAATATAAAAAACCTATTCAAATTGAAATCAATTCCTATTGAAACTGCGAAAGAAGAAGTTTTAAAATCCGAAGTTGATCCCAACGAAGAATCTCCCGAAGAAAGCAGAAAAAGAACCTATCACGAATCGGGATATAGAGACAGCTCCAGAACCAATGGAAATCATTCTACATTGTCAATTTGTCTTGACGCTGTTTACTCAAAATTCCAAAATGAGGAAAAAGAAATGGTTGAAAAACAGCAAAAACTGAAAGAATCATACGTTAATGAACAAAAAAATAAGGAAACGGAAATTAAGGCTTTAACGGTATCATTAGAAACAAAAGAAAGATCAATTAAAAAACAAAAATAAAGAGGTTGAAAATCACCAAAATCAGATTCAGATTTTGAAAGCAGAAATAAATGATCTCCCAAGAAATCCCGAAAAATACAGCGTAAAAGCCACAAAAGGAGCCTCTACAAAGTTTTGGATCGGCGCTATTCTTCTTTTTCCGATTACTCTCTATCTGTTAACCTTCTATATTTCAACTTCTTATTCGGCATTTTTCAAAAGTTTCGATGCAAAAGTTACGGTTATACAAAGTGTTTTGGATGCAAGAGCTTGGGAAAGAGCTTGGTCTGAAGGCTTTATTGAAGGTGCATTTGTGACTTTTATTCCTTTTGTCTTTTTAGGCTTGGGATTTTTGATTCATATGTTTAATGAAACTAAAATTTGGGTAAATTATGTGAAATTAGGTTTGCTTTTTATTGTCACTTTTATATTCGACGCCATTTTAGCCTATCAAATCGAATCTAAATTATACGAATTAAATAAAACGTTTAATTCTCCGCCATTTGATCTCAAAATCGCCTTTACCACAATTCAGTTTTGGGGAATTATTTTTGCTGGGTTCATCGTTTACATTATTTGGGGATTAGTTTTCGACTTCGTGATGAAAGAACACAAGGAGAAAGATAAAATTAAAAGTGAACAGGAAATCCGACAAAAAAACGTGCTATTCCTTTTAGAGAAAATAACTGTTCTCAAAAAAGAAATTGAAGAAATTCTCGCAAATATTGGAAGTACAAAAGAAATTGTTATTAAGGCACGTGGCAGAATTGAAGAACTTCAGAATATTATTGATGGAGTAATTATTCCAACAAAAGAGTATAAACTGTATGCTTCAGAATATGTGCAGGGTTGGATAACATTTATTGGCGAAAAAATAGCCGTTTCAAGAACCGAAAAACAAACGATGATTGATAATTGTATCGAAACATACAAAACAAACCTTGAATCTGTGGGAGCAAACTCCGAAAATCAAAACTTAATTTATTTATCATCTTTATAATTTAAATTATGAAAACAATAATCTATTTAATATTCATTATTTCTTTGGTTTCCTGTTGTAAAAAAAAGCTCACTACAACTGATTGTACAACAAATGATTCAATCGTATCTGATCAAAACAATATCAATGTCAGTATTTTAATTGATTTATCAGACAGAATTGATCCGAAAACCAACCCGAATCCAACGATGCAATATTTCCAAAGAGATACAGAATACATCAAAGCGATTGAGAAAGGATTTTTAAATCATATCAAGTCTAAAAGAATAATTACTTATGACGATCAGATGCAAGTTTTCTTTAATCCTGAACCTTCAGATCCGAAAATGAATGAATGTACTAAACAACTAAAGGTTTCTTTTGATAAAAATATAACGAAAGATTACTTTACAACTGTTGAAAAAAGATATTCTGAATTACCTTTAAGTATTTATCAATCTGCTATTAATGACGACAAATTTGTAGGATCGGATATTTGGGAGTTCTTTAGAAATAAAGTCAAAGATTATTGTATAAAAGACGATCACAGAAATATCCTTTTTATTTTGACTGATGGTTATATGTATCATGAAGATTCAAAATTTTCGCAAGAAAAGAAAACATCTTATTTAACCACAAAACTGATCAAAGCAAACAATCTTACAGATACTAATTTCAAAACTACCATTGAAAAAAATAATTTTGGATTTGTAAAAGCCAATGACAACTTAAGCAATATTGAAGTTATCGTCTTAGGAATTAATCCTGAAAAAGGCAACCCTTTTGAAGAAGGCGTCATCAAAGAATATTGGGAAAAATGGTTTAAAGAAATGAAGATCAAAAACTATCAGATAAAATCAGCGGATCTTCCGTCTAATCTTGAACCCATTATTTTAAAGGCAATTTCAGGCAAAAACTAAAAACACGACTATATATATTATTCTAAAGGCGAAGTTTTCTTCGTCTTTTTGGTTTGTAATCTTTTCCTTATTTTTGTGAAATTCAGTATTGATATGAAGAAAATTGTTCTGATTGAGGATGAAACCAGTGTCGTTTCTTTTATTAAAAAAGGTCTGCAGGAGAAAGGATATGAAGTTTCGGTAGCATTTGACGGACGTACCGGGGTGAATCTTGTGCAGGAAAATGATTTTGACATGGTCATTTTAGACATTATGCTTCCGGAAATGAACGGTTTGGATGTCTGTAAAGAAATAAGAAAAACCAACAAACACGTTCCTATTCTATTTTTAACGGCATTAGGAAGTTCAGAAAATATCGTCCTCGGACTAGAAAATGGCGGTGATGATTATCTGGTGAAGCCATTTAAATTTATAGAATTGGTTGCCAGAATAAAATCTTTACTGAGAAGAAGCCTCCCTGTCACAACTCCTGAGGTTACAGAAGATGAAACGTTTAACGAATATCTTTTTCAGTTTTCAGATGTAACGGTGAATGATTACACCAAAAAAGTGATGCGTGCAGGAGAAGAAATTTCTCTCACTTCTACAGAATACAAATTATTGATGTATTTTATCAACAATCCCGAAAAAGTAATTTCAAGAGCTGAAATTCTGGATGCAGTTTGGGGAGTAAACTATGATTTGGGAACAAATGTGGTGGATGTTTACGTCAATTATTTAAGAAAGAAAATAGACAATCAGGACGACAAAAAACTTATTCACACGGTAATCGGAATGGGGTATGTTCTTAAAAAACCTTAGAGAATGCTTAACAGAGTAATGACAAATCAGACCAAAACAATGGTTCTTTTGATGGGTGTTTTTATAACCGTCATTTCGCTTTTTGGCGGGTTGGTCTACTACTCAATTGTTAATTTCTCGCATCAGAGGTTTTATGAATTATTAAAAATTCGAACGACTACCATTGTTCAGATCGAGAAAAGTAAAAAAAATCTTGATCTTCCCGAAAATCATATTCTTAACAGCTTAAACGATGAAGAACTTCCCATGGAAAGGGATTACGTTTTTGCCGTTCCTGCCGATTCAAATTTTAAAAATATATCCCAGGAAGTACATATTCCGGATACCTTTTTTAAAAATATCATCCGAAAAGGAGAGGCTAATTATAACGACAAAGAATTTTACTACATTGGTCAGTCTTTTAAATTCAATAATAAAGAATACATCGCAATTGCTTCTGCGCAAAACCATTACGTTATATATTATCTTGGGTTTCTCAAAAGAACAATCATTACCTGTATGGTGCTTTCGATTTTCTTCAGTATGATTTTTTCTTTTTATTTATCCAAAACTTTATTCAAACCGATTCTTAAAATCACCGGAAAGGTAAAACAGATCAGTTCTGAAAATCTGCATTTAAGACTAGAGTCGCAGCCAGATAATAAAGAACTGAATGAGCTGATTGAAACGTTCAACACAATGCTCACAAGAATAGAGACTTCATTTGAAACTCAAAATCATTTGATCGGAAATGTTTCTCACGAGCTCAGAACGCCACTTACTTCTATTATGGGAGAAGCAGATGTTGCGCTTTCTATCAACAGAACCGCTGATGAATACAAGGAAACGTTAGAAATTATTCTTGACGAGGCAGAAAAATTGGATAAAAAAATCAAAGCTCTTCTTATCATTGCTCAAACCGGTTTTGACGGAAAAATTCAGAAAATTGACAAAGTAAGAATCGATCAGTTGCTTTGGGATGTCATTGAAACCATCAGGAAAATTGATTCAAGAAACAATATTTATCTGGATATCAGTATGTTACCGGATAATCCTAAAAAGCTGAAAGTTCAGGGCAATGAGCAGCTTCTGCATCTTGCTGTTGCCAATATCGTGAACAACGGGTGCAAATATTCTAATTTCCAACAGGTAAAAGTTTCGCTCGGCGCAACAGATACAGACGTTTACATCATCATAAAAGATACAGGAATCGGTATCCCGGAATCTGAAATGGATAAAATCTACGATCCGTTTTTCAGAGCTTCCAACACCAGAAATTATGAAGGATATGGCATCGGTCTTCCGCTTGCAAGGAATATTGTGAGAATGCATAATGGTGAACTGATTGTAAGCTCACACGAAAATCAGGGTACTACAGTTCAGCTTCGTTTTCCTACAATTTTTGCCAGCCAGAAAGAAGAAAAAATTTCTTAGTTTACAACGAAACATTTATTAAAATGAAATTCTAATGTCATTTTAATCTCTTTAATTACATTTTAATTCTATTCCAAAAGTCTTCTAATCTCACAGATATAGTTTTGTATTATCAAAATAGGTAATCACTAAATCTAAAAGATATGATCAAGACCATTTTAATTGCAACAGACTATTCTCTTGAATCTTTAAACATATTAAAGAAAGTACTGAAAGAGAAAAACGCCACAGGAGAAGACACAAAATACAATATTTTGCTTGTGTCGGGTTATGATATGGGAGATTCTATAAGAGATCTTTTATTCAACACCAAAGGAACTGTTCTCAGTAAAATCAGATCAAAAGAATTCTGTGATGCGTACAGCATTATCAAAAACAAATATCCACATCTGGTCAATAAGATCGTTTGTGATGTTTTTACCGGAAGTTTCCAAAGAGCATTCAATAATTATCTGATTGCAGAAAATGTGGAAGAAGCTTACTTCACTTCATCTTTAAAAGAGAAGAACAGCAAAGGCAAATTTGATCTTAATCCTTACATCAAAAAGTCGAAAAACATCAAAGTACAGGAAGTAGAAATCAATACCCAGCAATTCATGCCGGAAAGAGGCCGATTGGCAGAAGTATTTGTTGAGGTTTAATGTTAACCATCAAAAATTTAAAAAATGTTAAGAAATTATAGTAACAGCAGGACATTGGGAGACAATATAAGACTGGGTACGCTGACTGCCTTTACAGCAGGAACTATAAACATTGCATCTCTACTTATATTCTTATCCTTTACCTCAAACGTAACAGGCCATTACGCTGTATTTGCAGCTGAAATCAGTAAGGGAAACTGGTCGCAGGTTGCGGTTGTAGGAACATGGATCTTTCTATTTTTCTTCGGAAGTTTTACTGCCAACTTTTTTGTAATTAATTTTAATAAGAAAAGTAAATATTTTGCACATGCAATGCCATTGGTTCTGGAGATATTATGTCTTTTGGCGGTAGGCATTTATGGGCAGTTATATTACAGAAAAACACTTGAAGAAGCACAATTTTTGGTTGCCATGATGCTTTTTGCCACAGGTCTGCAAAATGGTTTAACGGCAAGTATATCTAATTTTTTGGTTAAGACAACACACCTTACGGGGACTACTACAGATTTGGGAATTCTGATGTCTATGTTTACCCATAAAAAATACAGAAAAAACCCTGAACTGATCGCAAGAGCAAAGCTTTTATCAAGTATTATGTTTTCGTATGTTTTAGGAGCTATTTTCTCGGGGCTGGTTTATTATTCACTAGAATTCAGCGTATTTTACATCATTAGTTTATGTTTACTGATTGTGATCGGGTATGATTTTTACAAAATTAACGTAAGACATTTCAGAACCAATTACAGATACGCAAAAATTTATAACAAGCCCAATTTTATGGCATTTATGTATTACAAAATCCATGGTAATGGTGAAGTAATAGTAACAGAATCCAGAAAAGAAAAATCTAAGCTTATCTTAAAAGAGACCTAAAACATTTCATAATTGACAGCACAAATCGTATATACTTTAGTTTTTGTAGCCCCTGTTTGTTTTGCAAATGGGGGCTTTTATTTTACGGGTATCTCTGTTTTGGCAGACTTAATTTTTAATTCATTCCCAATTTATTTTAATTCTTATTTCCTTTGACTATTTTTGTACGTTCATTCATCATTTTATGTCAGATATTATTCAGCTTTTACCGGATCATGTTGCCAACCAGATTGCCGCAGGTGAAGTGGTGCAGCGACCGGCTTCCATCGTAAAAGAACTTTTGGAGAATGCCATCGATGCAGGAGCTTCAAAAATAGAGCTGATCATAAGAGATGCCGGAAAAAATCTCATTCAGGTAGTTGATGACGGAAAAGGAATGTCTGAAACTGATGCAAGAATGTCTTTTGAACGTCATGCAACATCAAAAATACGGGTCACAGACGATATATTTAAAATTTCTACAAAAGGTTTTCGTGGCGAAGCACTGGCATCAATAGCTGCTGTTTCTCAGGTTGAATTGAAAACCAGACAAACAGATTCTTCCCTGGGAACCAATATTTACATCGAAGGCGGAATTTTTCAGTTTCAGGAACCTGTGCAAACTGCAGAAGGCTCTAATTTTTTAGTTAAAAACCTTTTCTACAACGTTCCTGCAAGAAGAAAATTCCTGAAAAACAACAATATAGAATTCAGACACGTTATTGATGAATTTCAACGGGTGGCTTTGGCTCATGAACATTTAGAGTTTTCTATGTTTCATGATGATGAGCCTGTTTTCAGACTGAGAAAAGGTACACAAATGCAACGAATTGTAGATGTGTTCGGAAGAAAATTACATCCTCAGTTGATTCCTATCAAAGAAGATATATTGTGGTGCAAGCTTCACGGATTTGTTGCTAAACCCGAAGGGGCTAAAAAAACACGTGGCGAGCAGTTTCTTTTCGTAAACGGAAGGTTTTTTAAAAGTCCGTATTTCAACAAAGCTGTTCAGGAAGCTTTTGACGGCCTTCTTTTGCCTGGATATATTCCGACATTTTTTCTTTTTCTGGAGTTAGATCCTGAGAAAATAGACGTCAATATTCATCCGCAAAAAACGGAAGTGAAATTTGAGGACGAGCATTTGATTTTTGCCCTGATTCGTTCTACCATCAAAAGATCATTGGGTATTTACAATATCGCACCAAGTCTTGATTTTGAAAGAGATCCTCAGCTGGATGAGATGATGCAGAAAAGTTTCCCCAGCAAAAGCAATAATACCGGAAATCTTAAAATGCCTGAAATTACGGTTGACAGAGATTACAATCCGTTTTTGGAAGACCGAGAAGTTACAAAAACTGAAATTCATAATCTTACAGAGATGTATCATCAGAATATTTCTGCTGAGCCTTCGAAAATCAATCTCTTTGAAGATGAAGATTTTGATGAAGATCTGATGCGCCTTCCCAACGGATATTGGCTCTTCAATAAGGGTGACAGAACTTTGATGCTGGATTTGGGGAGAATGCACAGACTTATTGTTGCTGAAAATAACAGAACCGCAAAGAAAGGAAACGTAAGTCATGCTTTACTGTTCTCTCTGGAATATCACATGAACGAAATTGAAAAAAGCAAATACAAATCAATTAAAAAATTTCTGCCGGAGCTTGGCTTTGATATGAAAATTGCTCATGAGAATGTTTTAAGAATAGATACTGTTCCTGAAGGATTAAAGGAAACTCAGGTGATGAAATTCCTGGAAAACCTTTTTGATATTCTTGAATATAAAACAGAAGAAGAATTTATGCAGTTTTATCATAATCAGTGGGCAAAAATGCAGTCGAAATCCAGATTTGATTTTATTTATAAAGCCGATGCAGAACAAGTGATCAAAGACTTTACCGCATTAGGTTTCCCGGAGTTTTTACCTACAGGTAAAAGATGTTTTTATGAAGTTCCGTTCAATGATTTAAAAAATAAATTTTAAGAAGATGTTTAATAATATACCGCCGATTACCAGAAATTTAATAATTATAAATGTTGTAGTTTTTATAGCTTCATTTTTGTTACCGCAACTCAACACATTTTTTGCAGCATATTATCCTTTTTCTCCCAACTTCAAATCGTGGCAGATCATTACCCATATGTTTATGCATGGCAGCATTATGCATATTCTTTTCAATATGTTTACCCTCTTCAGCTTCGGACCTATATTGGAGCAATCTCTGGGAGATAAAAAATATTTAATTCTATATTTCTTAAGTGGTTTGGGAGCGTTTTTTCTATTTAACTTATGGAATTTTGTAGAAATTCAAAAGATCATTAGTGATATGGAAAGTTTAGGTTTAAATTCTGCTGAAATTTTTACTAAAGCAGACATCAATTATGTTGGAGATCTGAAAATTAATGCAACTACTGCCGAAGGACAAGAATTATCACAAAATCTATATATTGCGCTCAGAACTCCTATGGTGGGAGCATCAGGAGCAATATTCGGAGTAATTGCAGCATTTGCAACTCTATATCCGGATTCTAAAATCGGAATTATGTTTATTCCAGTTCCTGTGAAAGTGAAGTATCTACTTCCCATCATCGTTATTGGCTCAGTATATCTAGGGATTTTCGGAGGCGGAGGCAATATTGCTCATCTTGCTCACGTTGGTGGTGCAATTGTAGGGTTTATCTTGGCGAAAATCTGGCGAAAACATTTATATAGATTTAATTAAAATACAATTGTGAAAATTTTCCGTCTCGTTTTATTTATCCTCCATTTTGGCATCTTATTTCTGCTACTGGGTGTTTTGCTGAATGCCTACATTCCGCCGAAAGTTTTTCCCTGGTTTAATCTGTTGTCTCTAGGATTTCCGGTGCTCATGATCGGATATGTTTTGCTCACATTTTTCTGGATTTTCTCATGGAAAAAAAGAGCTTTTGTATTTATGTTTTTGGGTTTGTTTCTGTTAAATCCCGTCAAAAGGTGGATTAACTATTCTTCTGAAAGTAAAGATGTTGCTGATTTAAAAATTGTAAGTCTGAATGTAAAGGGAGGAAAACTTGGTGTTGAAAATATTCAGGAATTCATCAATCAGCAGAATGCAGACATCGTTTTATTACAGGAGACCCCTGCTGAGAAGTTTGAATTTAACCAACTGAGAAAAGAACATTCTGCGCCAATAGTTTCAACGTACACAAAATATAAAATAATAGATCACAAAGAATTGTTTGCAGGAATGTATAATGAAGAATTTAATGCGTATTCTGAATTGACAGATATTGAGATCAAAGGAAAAAGATACCGTATCATCAACGCCTATCTACAGCCGTTCAAATTTGAAAAAAGCATGGTCAAACTCAATGGTAACACTAATGAAGACGAGGAAAAAGTGAAAACCATTGTGAAGAAGTTAATTCCAACATTTAAAAAGCATCAGGAGCAGATTCAGATCATTAGAAAAAGCATTGATGAGTCACCCTATCCTGTGATATTAGCAGGAGATCTCAATTCTGTCCCCAATTCTTATGAATATTATCACTTAGGAGAAGGCTTGAAAGACGCTTTTTTTCAAGTTGGAAAAGGCAGCGGCACCAGTTTTCATGATTATAAATTTCCTATCAGGATTGATTTTATTTTTACATCACCTTCCATTAATCCTGTAAGTTATCAAGTTGATAGATCTGTAAAGCTTTCTGACCACTATCCGGTGATTGCAACATTCCATCTAAACTGATATTTATTTTTTATGATCTGAAACATATGCAATGGCAGTATTTTTGTTACTGAAAATCGATGCTGGTTTTTTTATAAATAGGGCGGATTTTTTTATATTTAATTTAAAAAAATTAAAAATTTAAGCAATAAGGCAGACTATGCTGTAAAAAATTAATAAATCATTATCTCCGTTATTGCGTAATTTCTATTAAATTAGTTTCATGAAAAAAATATTGGCTGTCGGATGTATTGTTTCCGTCTTTTTAATTGCCTGTTCAAAGCGAGAATCTGTAAGCACAGATGATACTCAGGCTTTACAACCTCATTACGATACTACGGCAATTGATTCTTTTTCAGCGGGTGCAACTACGGTAGATATTGTAAGGCAGATTAGAATGTCTTCCAAACAATATCAGGATTCTGTAAAAGAAGCCATTAAACTAGAACAAGAAGAAAAACGAATGACTGAAGAACTCGAAAAAGAGAACAAGAAAAAAGCGGAAGAAGAAAAGAAGTTAAAAACGAAAGAAAATGAAAACACTTCCATACCAAAAACAGATTAAAAATAATTATAATACACAATGAAAAAACAAATCTTAGCAGCTTTCGCTGTTTCAGCACTTATTGTAAGCTGCACACAATCAACCTCAAAAACTGAAAAAGTAGAAAATACGGACGGATCTGTAACAACTACTACGGTTACGGAAAGTCACACGGGCTTGGTTGATACTGCCAAAGTAGATCAAGCGAAGTCTAATATCAAAAATACTGTTGATAAAACAGGAGACAAAATTGATCAGACGGCACAAAAAGCAAAAGAAGACATGAATGCAGTAGGAAAAGATATTAAAAGTGGAGCCAACAAAATTGGTAAAGACATCAAATCCGGAGCTCAGGAAGTAGGAAAAGATGTAAAAGATGCTGCTGCAACCGGAGCTCAAAAAGTAGAGGAGGGTGCAAAAAAACTAAAAGAAGACCTTAAGAGATAAAATATTCTTTGTAAGATTAAAACCGCAGAAATTTCTGCGGTTTTTTTTATGACTGATTCATTTTCAATAAAGGATCTATATATTCTCTGTCGTTGCTCAGGCGCGGCACTTTATTTTGCCCGCCGAGCTTTCCTTTAGACTCAAGCCAGCGGTAGAATAAGTTGGGTCTTGCTATGTGGATAACAGGTTTTTTCAAAGTGATGTTGTTATATCTTTTTGCCTCATAATCAGAATTAATTGCTTTCAGATGCTGATCAAAAATCTCAGTAAACTCATCTAAATTATCAGGCTTTTCGCTGAATTCAAAAATCCATTCGTGGGCGCCAC
Organism: Chryseobacterium sp. AC405b; assembly: GCF_979258685.1. Taxonomy (NCBI): domain Bacteria; kingdom Pseudomonadati; phylum Bacteroidota; class Flavobacteriia; order Flavobacteriales; family Weeksellaceae; genus Chryseobacterium; species Chryseobacterium sp. AC405b. Next base: position 903,224 of record NZ_OZ409877.1, on the reverse strand, counting down.
TTTCGTTTTCTTTCATAAAAATGGGTGCACCCGTGAAATCTCTAACCGCCGCTTTTGTTGCTTCACAGGCTTTCGTTAGAGCAGATTCTACATTGGTAATCATCAATTCTTCACCAAAAGCATTAATGTAATGTTTGGTTCTTCCCGTAATTTTTATTCTGAAAGGATTGGTTGATGTGAAAATAACAGTGTCACCAATTAAATATCTCCACAATCCACCGTTGGTGGTGATGACCATTGCGTAGTTTTTCCCGATTTCTACATCTTCCAGACTAATGACTTTCGGATTCGGACAATGAAACTGATCCATCGGAATAAATTCGTAGAAAATACCGTAGTCGAGCATCAGAAGCATTTCATCACTGTTGGGTCTGTCCTGAATTCCAAAGAATCCTTCAGAAGCGTTGTAAATTTCGTAGTAATTGATATTTTTTCCGATGATTTGTTTAAACTGATCTTTATAAGGTTTAAAGCTGATCCCGCCGTGGAAAAACACTTCCAGATTCGGCCACAATTCTGAAATGTTTTTGACGTCTGTTTCTTTCAAAACTCTTTGTAAGAGAACCATCATCCAGCTTGGAACACCCAAAATACTTCCTACATCTTCATTTTTAACTTCAGAAGTAATGGCTTTTAACTTACTTTCCCATTCTCCCATTAAAGAAACTTTCTTGCTTGGTGTGGTTGTAATTTCTACCCAAAAAGGAAGATTATCAATCAGAATTGCTGAAAGATCTCCAAATTTGGTGTTGAAATCTGCATACAATTCCGAACTTCCGCCGAGACGTAGATTTTTATTGGTAAAAAGCTGATTTTCAGGATGATTATTAGCGTAAATAGAGACCATGTCTTTGCCAGCTTTCATGTGACAGTATTCTAAGCTCTCTGCAGAAATGGGAATGAATTTACTTTTGGCATTTGTCGTTCCGGAAGATTTCGCAAAATGCTTGATGTAGCCAGGCCAGCTTACATCTTTATGGCCTTGTCTGGCTTTTTCAATATATGGTTCGAAGTCTTCGTAAGTGACAACAGGAACTTTATTTTTAAAATCCTGATAGCTTGATATGGTGTTAAAGCCATATCGTTTACCATACTCGGTATCTTCTGCATGAAACAGCTGTGAAAAAAGAATTCCGTTCTGCGTTTCTATGGGATGATCCATAAAATTCTGTATCTGATCTATCCTTTGCCTGATAAACCAATTGACTACCGTATTGAAAAGTGCTTTCGTTGCCATTTCAACAAATATAATCATATTTGAATTTCCTGCGAATGATTTAAATAAAAAAACCGTCACAAAATTTGTAACGGTTTCTATATAAAGCTTTTAATTACTTGATATTAGCAATATTCGTCATAAGCAGCCTGAAGGTTTGCTGCGATTGCTCCTGCAGGATTTCCTTCAATATGATGTCTTTCCAGCATATGAACCAATTCTCCGTCTTTGAAAAGTGCCACACATGGTGAGCTTGGAGGGAATGGAGCTAAATGCTTTCTAGCTGCATCAACTGCATCTTTATCAAAACCTGCAAAAACAGTGGTCAAATGATCTGGTTTTTTTTCTCCGGTTAAAGAGTAAACTACGCCCGGTCTTGCTGCTCCTGCCGCACACCCGCAAACAGAGTTGATTACTAAAAGAGTAGTTCCAGACTGCTTCAAAGCATCTTCTACTTGTGCAGGAGTTGCTAAATCCTGAAAACCTTTATTTGTAAGTTCAGCCTTCATCGGCAATACTAAATCTGATGGATACATTTTTATAAATTTTAATTGACAACAAATTTACAATATTCTCTAAGACTTGTCAATTTATAAAAACTATTGATTAATTCGCAAAACAAAATGAATATTAATGATTTTATATATAAATTTTAGCTGAATTAAATTATTGTTGAGAATTTTCAGTTAAAGTATTGTTAATTTTTATTAATTTTGAAATGATTATAAAAACTAATACTCGTGAGAAAATTTTTTTTCATAAGATTTTATCTTACATCAGTTGATACTGATATATAGAATGTAGTGTGGTTCCCAACTTTTCTGGATTACTTAACAGTGAGTTTTTAGAATATCCATAAGTAATTTTGAAAAGTCAGCCCATCAAAAAAGCCCGAAACATGATGTTCCGGGCTTTGTTAATCAAATCGATATGCAAAGGTTGAATATCCCAAAATATAATGGATGATTTAATTGATGAATGATCTCAACATCAATTATTCACCAATTATGTTTACGAAAGCAGCTTTTTAGCCATCTCGGAAATACTTTTTCCGTCAGATTTTCCGGCTAGGTTTTTTGAAGCTATTCCCATCACTTTCCCTAAATCTTTCATAGATTCAGCGCCTGTTTCGGAAATAATCTGCTTAATTTCTGTTTCTAATTCTTCAGAAGATAATTGGGCAGGCAAAAACTTCTCAATGACTTTCATCTGAGCGTCCTCTACTTCTGCCAAATCGTTTCTTCCCTGAGCAGCAAACTGCTCATAAGAATCTTTTCTCTGCTTGATCATTCTTTGCAAAATTGCAATTTCCTGTTCTGCAGAAACTTCAGCTCCTAAAGCTTCGGTTTTCAGCAATAATATCTGAGATTTTACAGCGCGCAGAGAGTCTAAAGCAACTCTGTCTTTTGCTCTCATTGCTGTTTTTATTGCTTCGCTTATGGTATTTTCTAAACTCATTTTTATTTAATTTAACAATGTATCAATGTAACAGTTTACCAATGAAATGCTTCGACAAGCTCAGCATGACAGTTCGAAATTGTTACATTGGTACATTTCTACATTGTTATATTATTTTAGTCTACATCTTTATTTAAGAATCTATTTTCTCTGATCTGCATGTTTCCGTTGTTGTCAGACAAATACGTGTTGATATTTTGGTCTGAAGCATTGGAGCCGTCAATTGAAATATTTTTTCTTTTGAAAGCAGGTACAGATTCAAATTCGTTCACATGATCAAAATTTTGATAACGGGAATTAAATTCTTTCAGTTTGTTTCTTCTTTCTGACACTCTTTCCTGATCTGCAGGTTTATTCACAAAAGTAAATTCAGATTCTGTGTGTCTTGTAGTTTCTATTTCTACTCTTTTTTCTACAACAGGTCTTTCTTCAGCTTTCGGTTGTTCTGAAGCCTGATAAAATGTTTCAACCTTTTGCGTTATTTCTTCTGTTTTTTTCTCAATCACATTAGAAATTTCAACTTCATTTTTGGGCTGTTCAAAATCGTATTTTTCAGCAAGCGGTTCGTTCACTGTAAAATTAAACTCAACCGCTTTTTCATCTGAATAATTATTGCTGAATGAATTTTCAACTGACTCATTTTTCTTATTTTCAAAATCAAAAGAGAAAGACTGAATCTCCAAATCGTTTGGATCATTGTCATCATCAAAAGAAAATAAATTTATATTGTCCTCATTGCTTGACTCATCATTTCTCCAGCTCTGAATTGTACTTTCTGACGTATCTTCCTGTCTATCAGAGAATTTTATTTCAGTTTTTACATCTTCATCCTCGATAATCATTTTTTTTTCAATAGACGACATCTTGAATTGTGGTGTCGGCTGGTCTTCATCATCTAATCTGAAAAGATTTTTTCCTCCAAATTCGTATCCCTGTTCAGGAGAAACTTCTCTTTCATCTCTTGTTTTGAATGGAGAGGCTTTTGGAGTTTCCAGTGCATCATTTAAACCAATTCTGATTTTCTCAGTAGGTCCTGAAAATTTTTGATTATCATTAGAAAAACCAGTGGCAATCACCAATACACTTACTGCATCACCTAATTCTTCATCGGCTCCAACACCAAAAATAATGTCGGCTGTGTGACCGGCTTCTTTCTGAATGTAATCCATAATGATCCCGATTTCGTCCATCGTAGCTTCTTCCACACCGCTTCTGATCAACAATAACACGTTTCTAGCACCTGTAATTTTGTTGTCATTCAATAATGGGGAGTCTAATGCTTTTCTTACAGCTTCTTCAGCTTTGTTTTCACCTGAAGCTGTACCTGTAGACATTAATGCCGTACCGGAATTCTGAAGCACAGATTTAGCATCTCTAAAGTCGATGTTTACATCAAAGTAGCCGGTAATAACTTCTGCCATTCCTTTTGCGGCATTGGTTAAAACTTCATCGGCTTTAGAAAATCCCTGTTTGAAGCCAAGGTTTCCAAATTGCTGTCTTAATTTATCGTTGTTGATCACAATGAGTGAATCAACATTATTTCTTAGTTTTTCAAGACCTAATTCTGCCTGATCAAGTCTTCTTTTTCCTTCAAAGCTGAACGGAACGGTCACAATACCTACCGTAAGAATTCCCATATCTTTGGCAACTTTAGCAATAACCGGCGCAGCACCAGTTCCGGTACCACCACCCATTCCTGCGGTAATGAAAACCATTTTGGTGTTTTGTCCCATTGCTGCTTTGATCTCCTCGATACTTTCAATCGCCGCTTTTTCGCCTACTTCAGGATCTGCACCTGCTCCAAGACCTTCAGTAATGGTAACTCCCAACTGCACTTTGTTGGAAACAGGATTGTTATCTAAAGTCTGAGCATCTGTATTACAAATCACGAAATCCACACCGTGTATTCCTTTTTCGTACATGTGCTTCAGTGCGTTGTTTCCGCCACCACCTACACCGATTACTTTAATAATCGAAGAATTTCCTTTTGGCAGATCAAATGAAAATCCTTGTGTGCCTATATTTTCCATAGTTATATTTTTATATGTTTGATAATCGATTATGATAGTTGATGAGAAAAATCATTCATCGCTTATCATTCATCACTTCTATTTTTTTTATTCTACTTCTTCAAAGAATTTTTTCACTTTTTCCATCAGAGACTGTCCGAAAGTTGGCTTCTGAGGTCTTGATATCTGTACAGGAGTTCTGAATTCTTCTTCTTGTTGTTGCGTTATTTGAGTCTGAGCCTCCACGTGAGCCTGCTGTTCAGTTTGATCAGCTTTACTTTCTATGACCTCTTCCTCTTCTACAGCAACTGTTTTTTTATCTCTGATTTTCAAACTTTCCATCAGCAACCCGATAGACGTTGCAAATTCCGGTAGTTTAAGATACTGGTTTTTATCGTTGGCAATATATTCATTTGCAAAACCAATTCTACTATCAAATCCTGTTGTATAATTTGCTAGCTGACGAAGATGCTTCAGATTGGAACCTCCACCTGTCAGAACAATTCCTGCGATCAGCTTTTTCTTTTGTTCAAATGCTCCGTAAGCCTTTAATTCGGTATTGACCATTTCTAAAATTTCCTCTACTCTTGCATTGATAATCTGTGCTAAAGTTTTTAGTGAAATTTCTTTGTCCGGTCTTCCGTGAAGCCCTGGAATCGTTACAAACGTGCTGTCTTTTTCCAACTCCGGAACTGCAGAACCGAACTTAACCTTTAATTGCTCAGCGTGCTTTTCTATAATTGAACATCCTTCTTTGATGTCTTCCGTGATAATTCCGCCTCCGTAAGGGATAACGCAGGTATGACGGATGATGTTATCTTTGAAAATAGCAATATCTGTAGTACCACCACCGATGTCTACAATGGCTACTCCTGCTTCTTTTTCTTCTTTGGTAAGAACAGCTTCGGAAGATGCTAAAGGTTCTAATGTAAGTGCCTCCATCTCTAAACCTGCTTCTCTTACACATCTTGCAATGTTTCTGATGCTCCCCATTTGTCCAACAACAACATGGAAATTGGCTTCAAGACGTTTTCCGTGCATCCCGACAGGCTCCTGAATTTCACCTTCAGAATCAACCTTATATTCCTGCGGTAAAACATGGATAATCTCTTCACCAGGAAGCATGACCAGTTTTTTCACCTGATCTTTCAGTGCTTCAATGTCATCATCTGTGATGAATCTGTCCGGATTCTCACGCATAATGTAATCTGAATGCTGCAGAGAACGAATATGTTTTCCTGCAATACCCACAGTGACCTTATGAATAGGAACTCCCGCACTGGTTTGTGCTTCTGCCACAGCTGCTTTTATAGAGTTGATGGTTTGTGAAATATTATTCACAATCCCTTTATGAACTCCAAGACTTTTGGCCTTACCAACACCGAGAACTTCTATTTTCCCGTGGGCATTCCTCCTTCCGACAATGGCGACAATTTTGGTTGTCCCGATGTCAAGACCTACTGAATACTCTTGATTTTCCATTGTATATATTGATTTGATTTATTTCTTTTTTACTTAAAAGGATTTTTCCTGTTCTTTATTAAATTGTTCGTTATGAACTTTCTGTTTTATTCTATTTTAACCTTCGCTTTCGTTTTAGGCTTTGCTGCCGGTTTCTTTTCGGGAGCTTTCTTTTTCTCCTTTGGTTTGACAACTGCTTTTGGCTTTGTCTTTTCTTTAGGTTTTAAAGTAGCAGAACTCGCTTTTTTAACCGGAGTTTTAGCTAAATCTTGATGCCCCGCTTTTAAAATACTGTCATTTTCTTTAAAATAAGGATTCAGTGTTGTGACAATCTGATTCTGATATTTCACCGAAACCATACTGTACTTTTGGGGATCCTGAAACACCAGGTATTTCTCAACAAAAGTTCTGAAACCTTTTACTTTTAATTCAATATTATCTAAATCTCCAATTTCTACTTTATAATTCCCTTCGCTTGTGAGGAGATTGTAGTTGTCTTTATATTTTGAAATTCCGATGAAATACTTTTTGCTGAAATTATCTTTGTCAATTTTGTCAACCAATTCTGCCAGCTTTTCATATTCATCTTTTTTCACATTTCCGGTTACCAACATACAGGGATGAGAATAGGTTCTGGAAATCGGAAATTCTGTTCCCTTTTCGTCTACATAAAAATCATTGCCGTTATAATTCAACCTGAAAACCGGAACTCTTTGTTTGATATCCAAATTGAGTTTTCCATTAAGATTTAAATAAACATTGGCACTGTCAACCGCTGGAAGTGCATTAATTTTCTTCTCCAATTCAGGAATATTTAAATCCCCAACTTTTCCTGACGGATTCTCTTTTTTGACGATTTCTTTAATATCCTTTTCATCAATAAAATACACCGGAGTTTTTTCATTCATTTTCACAGAAATTTTACTATCCGTAATCTTCTGACTACTGAACTTCTTCAAAGAGAAACTCAGCAGGAAACCAAGTAGGATTACTGTGACGGCAATTTTTAAAATTCTGTATTTGTTTTTCATTTTTTTTATTCATGTATCAATGTAAAAGTATTCATGTGCACTGCATCATTAATACGTTTATACATTACTACTTTTTACATCTTATTTAACCACTCGCAAATCGGGTCGTACAGCGTGTCAATATTTCCTGCACCCACTGTGAGCAAAATGTCAAATTCTTTTTCTTTTATTTTATTAAAAGCTTCAGACAAACCTGAAATTTCTTTTTTATCTAAAGTCACTTTTTCCAATAACCAATTTGAAGTAATGCCATCAAAGTTTTCCTGAAGTTCTCTCGCCGGATAAATATCAAGCAAAATCAGTTCTTCAGAATTGCTTAAACTTTCAGCAAATCCGTCTGCAAAATCTCTCGTTCGGCTGAAAAGATGTGGCTGGAAAACAACCAGCAATTTTTTATCAGGATAGAATGTTTTGATGGAACCAACAACCGCATTAATCTCAGTCGGATGGTGCGCATAATCATCAATATAAATTTTACCAGTCGGATAAATATGTTTCGTATATCTTCTTTTAATTCCTTTAAAATTGGCAATTGCTTTCTTTAAAGTTTCAAAATCAACTCCTAAATTGTGTAGAATTGCAATCGCAACGGTTGCATTTTCAACATTGTGAATTCCGGGAACGTCCCAGACAAACTCTTCGACGAGCTCAGAGTGAGAATCATTTGCTGTTGCATGAAAATCAAAATAAATTTTATCATAATCCATCCGAAGATTGTCTGAATAATAATCAGCTTCTTCGTTTACAGCATACGTTTTATGTGCTCTTCCGATATCAATTCCTTTTCTTACAAAAAGTTGTTTGTCTTCAGGAACTAATGCCGCAAACTGTCTGAAACCTTCTTCAATCGTATTTTTATCTCCATAGATATCCAAATGATCGGCATCTGTAGAAGTAATCACCGCCCAATCCGGAGAAAGGCTCAGGAAACTTCTGTCATATTCGTCGGCTTCCACGACAGAATACTGATTTCCGTTGTACAGAAAATTTGATTTAAAATTCTCAGAAATCCCTCCTAAAAAACATGAAAATGGCAAATCTGCTTCTTTGCACAAATGTGAAACCAGAGTAGAGGTAGTTGTTTTCCCATGAGTTCCTGCTACTGCGATGCAATCTGTGTTTTCGGTAATTAAACCTAAAACTTTGGCACGTTTTAAAACTTCAAACTGATTTTCATTAAAATAATCTAAAATCCCAAGCTTTTTAATCGCCGGAGTGTAGATAACCAATGTATTTTCTTTTTGAAGTGAAGTGATTTTTTCGTCTAGAATATCTTCGAAAACAATATCTATTCCTTCGCTCATCAACTGCTGAGTCAGTTTTGTGTTGGTTTTGTCGTACCCCAAAACTTTTTTGCCCGAAGCATGGAAATAGCGCGCCAAAGCACTCATTCCGATACCTCCGATGCCGACGAAGTAAAAATTTTGATATGTTTTTAAATTGTTCATTTCTACATTATTATTAACTAAAAAGCCTTATCCCCATCCAAACTAAGAAAGCTATTCCAGAAAGAATTAAAATATTTTGACCATGGCTTCTGTCATTTCTTTCAAAACCATAGATTCTGTCTCCATTTGGAAGAGCTTTTTTATAATACATTAAATAGCCTCCTATAAATATTCCCAAAAAACCACCTAAACACGCAGCAACATAACCAATGATAATGAGCCACGTTGGACTTTCTTCTTGTGTTGAAAGATCTCCGATTCTTTGTTTATTGATTGCTTTCAGAAGATCCGGATTAATCTCTTTTCCTCTTTGTTTCAATATTTTCTGAGCGAGTAAATAATCAAATTTATTCCACTCTTCTTTTTTAACCACAATTTCAATTAATTCTTCATCAGAATAATCAAATAAATGATAATCTTCTTCTACATGTTCGACCTCATTTTTAATAAGTTCTTCCTCTAATTTCTCAGCCTGTTCAAAGTCCTCTTTATGAATTTTTAGCTCAAATTGTTTAGTGTTGATATCCGCTCCAAAATTAGAATCTAATTGAGAGGAATTATTTACCAATTCGTAAGTAATGTGATTCTGTTTCAGAATTTCTAGTAATTCTAAAGCATCATCTTCGTAGATGAATTTTCTATAAGTTGAAAGTCCCTTTATCATTACTTCATTATTTTAAAAATCTCATCCACAATCTCCTTCGCCGCATTGGGTTTGGCAAAATATTTCAGATTGTCAGACATTTCTTTTCTTACATTTTCGTTTTCGCAGATTTCTGATAATGTACTCCAGAATTTCTCCGGCATTTCAGAATCTTTTACCATTTTAGCTGCGTTTTTTTCAACCAGATTCATTGCATTTTTGGTCTGATGATCTTCCGCTGCAAACGGAAATGGCACCAATAAAACAGGTTTCTGAGCAACAGCTAACTCTGAAATTGCAATTGCACCTGCTCTAGAAACGATGACATCGGCTGCTGAATAGGCAGTTTCCATGTCTTTGATGAATTCCTTTATTTGTAGTTGATTGTTAGTTGGTTGTTGGTTGTTTGTATTTCCATCAACTGACAATTGATAACGATCAACAATTTCTTTATAATCCAGTTTTCCCGTTTGCCAGATTAACTGGTAACCTTTTTCTTTCAGGTTTTCTACATTTTCTTTCCAGCCGTTGTTTAATGTTCGTGAGCCTAAAGAACCTCCGACTGACAGAATCGTAAGTTTATCTGTATCTAAACCCATTTTCTCCTTTGCCTGAAAAGTTTCCTGCATTCCTGAAATGATATTCTCACGAATAGGATTTCCTAAAAACTTTATTTTTTCAGCCGGAAAACCTTCCACTTGAGGATAGGCTGTAAAAACTGCTTTTGCTTTTTTACTTAAAATTTTATTCGTTACTCCTGCATGAGCATTCTGTTCCTGAATAAAAATCGGAATTCCCATTTTGGTCGCTTCGTACAAAGCGGGTCCGCTTGCGAAACCGCCCGTCCCGACTGCAAAATCCGGAGCGAAACTTTTAATTATTCTTTTAGATTTAGATAGACTTTTCAAAATTTTGAAAGGCAGACCTAAATTGGAAAGTATATTTCCTCTATTGATTCCAGCGATGTCAATACCTTCTATTTTATAACCTGCCTGCGGAACTTTTTCCATTTCCATTTTTCCGTTGGCGCCAATGAACAAAAATTCTGCATCAGGAAATCTTTTCTTGATTTCGTCTGCGATAGCAATTGCCGGGAAGATGTGTCCTCCTGTTCCGCCGCCTGATAACAATATTTTTAATTTTTTGTTCATACTTTTTATTATTGAAAAATGATGATTGATAAGGGATATGAAAATCAATTATAAATTATCATTCATCATTTTTATTTAAGCGATATCGTTTATCTCTTCTATATTTTGTTTTTTACCCATTCCTTCTTCATCATAGATCTGAATTCTTGAGCTGATATTTAAAATAATTCCTAATTGTAAATACGTAACCAACATGGATGTTCCACCATAACTAATCAATGGCAAAGGCTGTCCTGTAACCGGAATCAGGTTGACTGCCACAGCAATATTTACTGCCAATTGTATAAAAATCATTACTCCGAGACTGAGCACAAGCAACGATCCAAAAAAGGCGGGCATTTTACTCGCGATCATGACGATCCTGATGATCATAATCAGATACATACTGATGAGAAATATGGCACCAATTACTCCATATTCTTCAACAATTACTGCAAAAATGAAATCGGATGCAGATTGAGGAAGCATTTGTTTCAGAGCGCTTTTTCCGGGTCCCATTCCTGTAATTCCGCCGTGAACGATGGCGGCTTTTGCCTGCATTACCTGATAATTCTTTGCTTTGACGCTTTCATCATCCACATCGGCAGTTTTTGCTTTGCTTGATGTAAATGTTTCGATTCGGCTCATCCATGTATGTACACGGTTTCCGCCGATCATATTGGTATTCAGCGCAATGATTAAAAACAGAATAATAGCAATGACTGATGTTGAAATAAATCCTGCAATGTACTTCCAGTGAAGCTGTCCGATCACTAAAACGATTACAGACACCATCAAAATCATCAATGCTGTAGAGCCATTATCTTTTGCAACCAATACAAAAACAAGTAAAATGGGTCCGAAAATGTACATCACATTTTCAATGGGAAGTCTTTCTCGTGTAATTTTTTTGGTTAAATATCTGCACAGGTAAATAACTAACATTAAAAAAGCAAAAGATGAGGGCTGAAATGAAATGGGTGTTCCGGGAATTTTCAACCATCTGGATGCACTTGCACCATCAATGGTCTGTCCGGTAAACATTGTAACGATCAAAAGGATAATCATAATTCCCAGCATAATGCTGCTGAGTTTTCCGAGGTACTCATATTTTACGGTTCCTGCCAGTCGCATTACTCCTAATCCTAAGACAACAAAAAACATATGTTTGATGACGTGACCTGTCGTAGTTCCGTTATTGACGATGTATTCTAAATTCGAACTTGCAGAATACACCGGGAAAATAGAGAAAATGGAGATCACAATAATGACCATCCAAAGCACTTTATCGCCCTTTAGAAATTCAAATTTGCTTTCTGTGTATTGTTCGTTCATATTTCTATGCTATTAGTTGTTACTATTAGCTGTTGCTTTTAAAACTTGTTCTTTGAACTGATTGCCGCGGTCTTCATAATTCTTGAATAAATCGAAGCTTGCGCAACATGGTGACAGCAAAACCGTATCGCCGTTTTTGGCTAATGATTTTGAGATTTCCACCGCTTCTTCCATGCTGGAAGTATCATAAATAAACTCTTTTTTATCTTTAAAGAAATCGATGATTTTTTGATTATCAATTCCTAAGCAGATAATTGCTTTTACTTTCTTTTTAACTAAATCCTCAATTTCTGAGTAGTCATTTCCTTTATCTTGCCCCCCGACAATCCAAACGGTGGGAGTTTTCATGCTTTCTAAAGCATAATAGGTTGCGTTGACATTGGTCGCCTTACTGTCGTTGATAAATTTTACACCATCTTTTTCAGTTACCAATTCAAGCCTGTGTTCAACTGCCTGAAACGTCATCAATGAATTTCTGATGCTTTCATTGCTGATTTCCAGTATTTTACCTGCTATTGAAGCCGCTAAGCTGTTGGCAACGTTATGATTTCCCATTAAAGACAGTTCTTCAATTTTCATGGAGAATTTATCTTTCAGCTTTACTATTAATTCCTCGCTATCAATAAAACCTCCTTCATTGAGTTTTTCTTTGGTTGAAAAAGGTACCATTTTCGCTTTGATCTCAAATTTTTCAAGAATATTTTTGCTCATTTCGTCATCTTTATTGTAGATGAAAAAATTGTCATTTTCCTGATTTTCAGCGATTCTGAATTTTGCTAAAGCATATTCTTCATAGTTATAATTGTATTGATCCAAATGATCTTTAGACAGATTCAGCAACATTGAAATATAGGGTCTGAAATTCTGAATATCATCCAGCTGGAAAGAACTAACCTCCAAAACATAATACTCATGATTCTCATCTGCAACCTGTTTTGCAAAACTGTAACCAATATTTCCACCCAAACCTACATTCATCCCGTCATTTTTAAGAATATAGTAGATTAAAGAAGTCGTTGTTGTTTTTCCGTTGCTTCCGGTGATGGCAATAATCTTGGCATTGGTAAATTCTGAGGCAAATTCTATCTCCGAAGAAATTCTGATTCCTTTCATATGAATTTTATGAATCATCTCTGCCTTTTTCGGAATTCCAGGGCTTTTTACGATCCAGTCTGCGCTTAAGATTCTTTCTTCATCGTGGTTTCCTTCTTCAAATTCAATTTCATTTTCTGTCAGAAATTGCTTGTAGTTATCCTTAATGGCTCCTTTGTCTGAAAGAAATACTTCCAAACCTTTCTTTTTAGCCAAATAAGCGGCACCACAACCACTTTCTCCACCTCCTAAGACAACTATTTTCATATAATTTGCTTTATGCATCAGGATTTAAACTTTACGCTTATCCCTTACTGCTAATTTTATCTCATTTTCAATGTAATGAGACATACAATCGCTAACATCACCCCGATAATGATCATTCTGTTGACAATTTTACTTTCGTGAAAACCATCTTTCTGATAATGATGATGCAGAGGAGACATTTTAAACAACCTATTATTCTGGGCATATTCTAACCCGAATTTTCTTTTTCTGTATTTAAAAACAACTACCTGAAGCATTACCGAAACATTCTCGATTAAGAAAATTCCGCAAAGCACAGGAATCATTAATTCTTTTCTTAGAATAACTGCCAAAACAGCAATTACACCCCCTAACATCAAGCTTCCGGTATCTCCCATGAAAACCTGAGCGGGATACGTATTGTACCAAAAAAATCCGATCACAGCTCCCACCATGGCGACGACGAAAATCGTGGTTTCACCCATGTTAGGTAAAAACATGATGTTGAGATAATCTGCAAAGATGATATTCCCGGAAACATAGGTGAAAAATGCCAACGTTAAAAGGATTACTGTACTTGTTCCGGCTGCAAGACCGTCAATTCCGTCGGTGATATTGGCTCCGTTTGAAACTGCAGTCACAATGAATATGACAATTGGTATGAAAACAATCCAGGCCCATTCGTGAGCATCTTCGTCATTCATCCAGAAAAGAATTCCGCTATAGTCAAACTCATTATTTTTAGCAAAAGGAACCGTGGAAACAGTGATTTTCTCTGCAGGCATGAAGTTTTGCTCTACATTATTTCTGTTTACCACTTTTGTATCTGCATATTTTCTCTTTACCGTAATATCGGGATGAAAATACATGGTCACTCCGATGATTAACCCTAAACCAACCTGTCCTACGATTTTGAATTTCCCGCTTAAACCGTCTTTATTTTTTTTAATTTTCTTTAAATAATCGTCTAAAAAACCAATGGCTCCCATCCAAACTACGGTAACAATTAAGAGAACTATATAAATATTGGTAATTCTTGTAAACAGCAAAACAGGAATTAAAGTCGCAATAATGATGATGAAACCTCCCATTGTAGGAGTTCCTTCCTTTTGTTTTTGTCCGTCTAATCCTAAATCACGAACCAACTCGCCCATCTGTTTTCCTCTCAGATAATTAATGATGCTTTTTCCGTAGATCAGCGCAATCGTTAAAGACAACAAAACCGCCATCCCTGCTCGGAAAGAGATGTACTTCAACATTCCTAATCCCGGAATGTGGATGCCCTGGCTCGTTAAGTATTCGTATAGATAATATAGCATAATGCTTTTATTTAAATTTTATTTGCTCATTAATTGCCATAACTCATTTATCACTTCTTTGTCATCAAAATGATGTTTTACACCATTGATTTCCTGATAGTTTTCGTGACCTTTTCCGGCTACGAGAACAATATCTTTCGGTTCTGAGAATTTTATGGCCATTTTTATGGCTTCTCTTCTGTCCGGAATTGAAGTGTATTTGCTGAAGTTTTGAGGTTCAACACCAGCTTCAATTTCTTTTATAATCTGGTTTGGGTCTTCCGTTCTCGGGTTGTCTGAAGTGATGATCGCTAAAGTTGATTTCTTTGAAGCAATATTTCCCATTTCAGGTCTCTTGGCGTGATCTCTGTTGCCTCCACATCCGAAAACCGTAATCAGTCTTTCGTTTTTTGTTCTGATATCATTGATGCTGTCTAAAACATTTTCTAACGCATCAGGAGTGTGTGCATAATCAACGATGAAGAAAATTCCGCCATCAGATTTGAAGGTTTCAAATCTTCCGGAAACTCTTTTCAGAATGCTGATTGCCTGAAGAATTTCGTCCTGCTCAAACCCTAATTCAGAAGCAATTCCGAAAACCAACAATAAGTTATAAACATTGAATTTTCCTGTTAAGGTTGTCCAGAATTCTTTTCCGTTGAAATTTAAGAGCATTCCGTTGAAGTCGACCTCCAGAGTTCTTCCGTGATAATCTGCCATTGTTTTCAAAGCATAAGACCTTTTTGCAGCCTTTGTGTTTTGAAGCATTACGTTCCCGTTTTTATCATCAACGTTAGTGATAGCGATTGCGTTTTCATTTAGCTCATCAAAAAATCTTTTCTTGATTTTTAAATATTCGTCAAATGTTTTATGATAATCTAAATGGTCATGTGTCAAATTGGTAAAACCTGCGATCTTAAAAGTCAGACCTTCAATCCTGTTTTGGGCAATACCGTGAGAGCTTACTTCCATAAAGGCAAATTCGCAACCCTGATCAACAGCTTTTGCTAAAATTTTGTTGATGGTAATCACATCTGGAGTTGTATGAGTTGCCGGAATGATTTCTTCGCCAATTCTGATTTCTACCGTTGAAAGTAAAGCAGAATTGTAGCCTAAATTTTTAAATACATCAAAAAGCAAAGTAGAAACAGAAGTTTTTCCGTTAGTTCCGGTAACCCCGATTAATTTTAATTTTTTAGAAGGATTTCCGTAAAAATTGGAAGCCAGATGTCCTAAAGTTTTAGAAGCGTCTTTTACTTTAATATACGTAATATTTTCATCTAAATTTTCCGGAAGTTCTTCGCAAACAACGGTTTTTGCACCTTTTTCAATGGAAGAGGTAATAAAGGAATGTCCATCTACAACTGTTCCCTTCAATGCGATGTACAAAGAGTTTTCGGAAACCTTTCTGCTATCGAATACCAATGCTGAAACGTCCCTTTCAGGATTTCCAATTGTTTCCAGAATTTGGATTCTTTCTAATAATTTTAATAATTCCATTTACCTACAAATCGGTACTTCGCACCTCTTACTATTATTGATTCAATACTACCAACATATCGCGACTTCGTCGCTTTTAATTTTGCAGAGACAAATAAATCCTCTGGTTTTTGCTAATCGTGGTGCCTTGTAACGGAAATTGTTCTTTAATTCTTCCAACTCCTTTAAAATCGACACGATATCCTAAGTTTTCCAATTGCGGGATGACGTTTTTCCCAATCAATCCTACTACGCTTGGCATTTGTTTATTGTTGACTGCTACTTTTACATTCGGCTCAACCATTTTATTCAGGTTAACCTTTCTGTCGACAAGCATTTCTTTTTCTACGTTTTGAGGCGTTTTCAGGAAAGTTTTTCCTGCAATCTCTTTAAAAACCGGTGCGGAAACCGTTCCGCCATAAAACCCTTTTGATACATTGGGCTCGCTGATCATGACGTAGCAAGTGTATTTCGGATTGTCTGCAGGATAAAATCCAGCGAAAGACGCTCTGTATTTCATCGGACCAGGCAACCAGTATTCAAATCTTGCGGTTCCCGTTTTTCCTGCCATTTTCAGGTTGGGTGTAAAAATACTTCTTCCGGTTCCTTTTTCTACAGCTTTCGTTAAAGCACTCGTCATCATCTGGATGGCTTTATCAGAGGCCATTTTCTTTACAATTACTTCTTCTTTTGCTTCGAAAACTGTTTTTCCGTCTTTCATGATTTTATCGATGAAGAGAGGTTTCAGCATTTTTCCTTTGTTGGCAATTCCGTTGTAGAAAGTCGTTAACTGTAAAAGGTTAATATTCGTTGCATATCCGTAAGAGATTGAAGCCAAGGTTGCTGCATTCCATGATTTGCTTTTCGGAGTTAAAATTCGGGGTTTTGTAATCCCCGGAAGTTCAATTTCCATTTTATCAAATAATTTCCATCTTCTTAAATGATCTAAGAAAATCTGAGGATTTTCTGCGTAATATTTGGTAATCAGCTTTGCAGTTCCTACGTTGCTGGATTTTGCAAGAACATCACTTATTTCGTAAGTTCCGCCGCCATGACCGTCTGAAATACGTTGTTTGGCATAAGTCCAAATCCCATTTCCTACGTTTACTGTGGTGCTTTCATCAATAAACCCGTCATCCATTGCTGCTAAAAGCGAAATCGTTTTAAAGGTTGATCCCGGTTCAATATTATCTTTTAACGCATAATTATAAGCATCTTCATACACTCCGGGTTCCGTTTCTCTCAGGTTAACCAGAGCACGAACTTTCCCTGTTGCCACTTCCATTACGATTACCGTACCGTGTTTTGCTTCAAAATTAATCAGCTGTTTTTCTAAAGCCGAATGCGCAATATCTTGAATTCTAAGGTCTAACGTAGTATAAACATCCTGACCGTCAGTTGGTTCTTTCACCTTCCAAAAATCAATAGGTTTCCACTGGGAAGAATTCACTCTCTGTTCCAGTCTTTCACCATTGATTCCTGTTAAGTATTTTGAAAATGCACCTTCTAAACCTGCTTTTGCAACTCCATTATCAATTCCTATTGTTCCGGCACCGATTTCTGAAGTAGCAAGCTCTCTTTTGTAATTTCTGTCTATGATAAAGCCTCCCTTGTTTTTACCTCTTTTAAAAATCGGGAACTTTCTGATTCTGTCGTATTGGTCAAAATCTAATCCTTTTACTAAAGAATAATACTGGTTTTTCTTTTTTCTCTGCTCATCAAATTTTTTTCTGAAATCAGCTCTCGATTTTCCGAACATTTTACTTAAAGAATCTGTAAGCGGACCAATATTGTTTGTGTAGACCGTATCTTTCATGGTTTTAAAATCAAGAAAGACATCATAACGCATTACTGTCGTTGCGAGAATAGAGCCGTCTGAAGCATACAGATTTCCACGAGCTGCTTTAAGAGTGGCAGTACGATAATTATTGTTGATATAATCATCTTTAATCTCCTGAACATTGGTGTTTTGGAGAACAATAATTCTTGCAATGAAAAGCACAAACACGCACAGAGATGCTACCGCAAAGAAGTAGCCCCATCTTAACGTCTTTTTACGTTTGTTATCATATTCATTTTGCTTTTGCATCAGTACTGTCTAATTTTATTAAAAGTTTATGCGGGTGACTTTCTAAAGTCATTAATGAGTCTGCTGCGACTTCTTTTCCCAGTTCAGATTCCATTTTTACTTTAATGAGCTTGCTCTGGGCATAAGCATTTCTGGATTTGAATTCTTCAGTTTGTTCTTTTAAAGCGTTTACAATTTTTATTTTTTTGTTCACCAAATGGTTAGAATAAATCATCCCCATCATCAAAACAAAAATCAGTAAGAAAAACTTATAATGGGTTTTCAACTCATCACGGTTCAGAAAATTCCCTTTTATAATATCTATAAAAGTGAGTTTTTTTTGAGGGCGATATGTTGTTTTTTTTGCCACTTTATTATTAGTAATAGATGATTAGTAATGGGTAATATTCATAAATTGCTTACTAACCATTGTTTTTATTTATAATTTTATTCCTGTTCTCATTTTAGCACTTCTGGCTCTTGAGTTTTCTTCAATTTCCTTGTTATCAGGAATGATTGCCTTGCTTTTTACGAGTTCAAATGTTTTTTCATAATTCCCGTAGATATCACGTTGCGGCTCTCCTTCAAACATTCCGTTTTTCAGAAATCTTTTTACCAGACGATCTTCTAAAGAATGGTAAGAGATCACAACCAGTCTTCCTCCCGGTTTCAAAACATTGTAAGCCTGAACCAGCATTTCTTTTAAGCTTTCCAGTTCCTGATTGACTTCAATTCTTATCGCCTGAAAAAGCTGCGCATAAAACTTATTTACTTTATGCGGCGGAAGAAAGCTGAATAATTTTTTTAAATCTTCCGTTGTATTGATACTTTTTATTTTTCTGTGATGAACGATGTCTCTTGCGAGTTTTCTGGCCTCTCTCAATTCACCGTAATAGTAAAAAATATCGGCCAAAGCATCTTCTTCATAATCATTGATCACTTTTTTGGCATCAAGACTCTGCATCACATTCATTCTCATATCCAGTGGCGCATTATTTCTGGTAGAAAAACCTCTTGCAGCTTCATCAAACTGATGAGAAGATACACCAAGATCAGCCAGAACACCATCAATTTTTCCGACACCGTACATATGAAGTGAGTTTTCTAAAAACCTGAAATTCTGATTAATCAATGTAAATCTTGAATCTTCAATATTGTTTTTCAAAGCATCCAAATCCTGGTCAAATGCGTATAGTCTTCCTTTTTCCGAAAGTCTGTCTAAGATTTCTTTAGAATGACCTCCCCCTCCAAATGTGCAGTCTACAAATATTCCGTCCGGATTCGTCACCAAATCATCCACACTTTGCTTCAATAAAACGGGGTTGTGATATATGCTCATTTGAGTTTATTTTAATTATTCTTCACCAAAAGCGCCCATCACATCTTCTGCAAGACTTGCGAAATCTTCCTCGTTGGTTGCGATTACTTTTTCATAAGCATCTTTATCCCAAATTTCGAAAAGCTCACCTGCGCTCGTTATTACAATATCTTTTGTAAGATCAGCATAATGCGTTAGATCTTTAGAAATTTGTACTCTTCCTGCGCTGTCGAGTTCTACAGTTTTTACACCTGCAGTAAACATTCTGATGAAATCAGCATTCTTTTTAATGAATCTGTTGAGTTTATTTATTTTTTCCATGAGTTTATCCCACGCTTTCATAGGATAAATTTCCAGACATGGCTGAAACACAGAACGCTTTACCACAAAGGTTTTCTCCTCAAAGTTCTCCATCTGCTTGATCAGCGAAGACGGAATCTTCAGGCGACCTTTGTCGTCTATTTTGCACTCGTATGTTCCAATGAAATTTCTCATTTGGGACAAAATTATACAAAAATTTCTAAAACCTCCCACTTTTTCCCACTTTTTGACTTAATGTTAATAAGTTTTATATTTGGCTAGGAAAAAATGGTTTAAATATTTGATATGAAAACACTTAGGAATACTGTTATTCCACGAATAATAAAAAGATTTTGAAAAAAGGGTAGAGGAAAAGCGGTATTATATTATTTTTAATTTAAATTAGAGATATCAAAAAATTTTTGGTGTATAATTTGTATTTTTGCAATGCTTTATTAAAGCAATTTTATGATATTTAGTACAAAAAAAGATAAGAAATATACCTTCATTGAAGCTGGGGAAGGACATCCATTGGTGCTTTTGCACGGTTTGATGGGTGGGTTGAGTAATTTTGACAAGATGGTGAATTTTTTTTCAGAAAAAGGATTCAAGGTCTACGTACCTCAACTCCCGATCTATGATTTGCCGGTATTGAATACCAATCTTACCACAATCGCTAAATATGTCATTAAATTTATCGAAAGCGAAATTGGCAAACCTGTAACCATTGTAGGAAATTCTATGGGTGGTCACGTGGGTCTTATTCTGACATTGGCAAGACCGGATCTTGTGAAAAATTTGGTGCTTACCGGAAGTTCAGGTTTGTACGAAAGAGCATTTGGTGACAGTTTTCCAAGAAAAAATGACCGCTCATACATAAGAAAGAAAGCAGAAGAAGTTTTTTATGATCCCGCTGTTGCTACTGAAGAATTGGTCAACGAAGTTTTCAGTGTGGTGAATGACAGAATGAAAGGCATCAAAACCGTAATGCTAGCAAGAAGTGCCATCAAACACAATATGCTGAATGATCTTCCAAAAATTGTACGCCCAACGTGCCTGATCTGGGGGAAGCAAGATAATGTAACACCTCCTGAAGTGGCTATTGATATGCATAAATTTATTCCAAATTCAGATCTGTTCTGGATTGATAAATGCGGGCACGCTGCAATGATGGAAAAACCCGATGAATTCAATGAAATTCTATACAACTGGGTAAAAGATAAAATATAATTACAGCAAACCATTAAGAATTTCTTAATGGTTTATTTTTCTAAATAAAATCAAGACAAAATGATTATAAAAACAGCAGAGTTTGTAAAAAGCAGTGGAAAATGGCAGGAATGTCCTGAAGGAACGATGCCCGAATATGCTTTTATAGGACGCTCAAACGTAGGAAAATCTTCATTGATCAACGGAATGCTGAACAGGAAAGATTTGGCAAAAACTTCAGGTACTCCAGGGAAAACTCAGTTGATCAATCATTTTATCATTAATGAAAACTGGTACCTGACCGATTTACCAGGATATGGATATGCGAAGGTTTCAAAAGTGATGAGAAGAGATTTTGAGAAACTGATCAATAATTATATTTTAAACAGGAACAATCTCGTTAATCTTTTTGTTTTGATTGATTCTCGTCACACCCCGCAGAAAATTGATTTGGAATTTATCCAGTGGTGTGGTGAAAGCGGTGTTCCGTTTTCAATAGTTTTTACGAAAGCGGATAAACTGAAACCTAATATTGTCATTAAAAACGTTGAAGATTATAAAGCTGAACTTCACAAAACCTGGGAAGATCTGCCTGAAATTTATGTAACATCTGCAGAAAAAAAAACAGGAACTGATGAGATCTTAAGTTTCATTCAGAAAACAAATGAGTTTTTAGCAAATAACAGCGTGACTTTTAATGAGTAATATTATTTGGAAAATCAAGAGTTTTGAAGAAATTACAACTTCTGAACTTTACGAGATCATAAAAGCAAGGGTAGATGTTTTTGTAGTGGAACAAAATTGTCCGTATCCCGATTTGGATGGATATGATCAGCAAGCCATTCACCTATGGGCTGAACAGGATAAAGATGTTTTAGCCTACTGCAGAATTTTCAATAAAGGAATAAAATATACCGAAACATCTATCGGAAGAGTTTTAACAACTGAAAAAGCCAGAGGAAAAAGTTTAGGCAAACAACTGATACAATATGCAGTTGAAACCATCGAAAATCGTTTTCATACAAGCGAAGTGAGAATTTCTGCACAGGATTATCTGTTGAGGTTTTATTCGGGATTTGGTTTTGAAGATACCGGAAAGAAATATCTGGAAGACAATATTCCGCATACAGAAATGTTTAGAAAATAATTTTATACAATAGTACAAAAAAGAGCCTGATTTCAAAAACCAGACTCTTCATTTATAAAACAAAAAAAAATTAAGGATATTCGTTTCTTGCTCTTGTTACTAGACCTACCAAGTCTGACCCGCCACTTGCAAAATTGATACTCGGATTGTGTGCACTTTGAGTAGCGACAGCATAAGGCGACCCATCCCAATATCCCCAAAACGGACCACCACTTTGTCCTGGCCAGATGTCAGCTTTGTGCTGAATACTTTGGTTATCATCCGGACTCCAGAAATCTCCATCCAAAGCAATTCCTGTCTGATAAGTAGGTCTTTGAGTTCCCGTTAAATCTGCGGGATAGCCTGCGTGAGTGAAAGAAGCCTGCCCGTCCCAAGAATCTGAGTAGGATTTTGATCCTAACCAGCCTGTGCTGTTTCCGATTGGGCGGTCAAGAACTACAACAACGTAATCAAACTGTACCTCTGTGCCGTCAATCGTAGGACCTGCAACTTTATGTTTGTAGTAAGTCTGAATTCCCCAGGCGCTTCCGTAAGGCGCACTTCCGTTGTAGTACATCGGTGTAAATTTCAACCAGCCTGTCTGATTGTTGGGTTTCCAGTCGATAATGTGCGCGCACGTTAACAGATGTCTTGGACCAATCATTACCCCGCTGGCAACGCCCAAAGGGCTTTCTACTCTTCCTACACAACGCCAAGGATAGGCTGTTGAATTAAACACTTTCCTTTGATCCGGTCCGAAGATCGTTCTTGCTCCTTCAGCCGTAAGGAATGTTTCTCTTTCAATAAATTTTGGCTTGCGGTCTTTTTTAGGTTCAAGTTTTGGCTGATATTCGAAATCTGCATGAGTTGGATAAAAATAATCGGTTTCTGTATTTTCATCTGCAGCTGATTTTTCATTCATCGTAATGGCTAGAGATTTCATTCCTTTCGGGTAAGATCTTCCATCAATTGTTTCCATCTCCGGTTCCTGATCGATTAATTTTTGGTTAACTGATTTTTCAGTTGATTTTGCTTTAATAGTTTTAAGTCTTAAAACTTCTTCAGCAGTCATTGGGTTGTTGTTTTCAATATTAGACATGATTATTTGGTGTTTTAATCAATTTTTTCCTACTCTTTGGATGGCTTTTCGGATTCCGCCAGTTATTTATAAAAATATTTTCTGGGATAATTCTGTTTTTAAGCTTTCTGTCTGATTGATTTGCGCTGCGCCCATTGCAGATAATGCCATAGCGATCTGATTATCGAGCGTTTTTCTGACGATGTTACCGTTTGTAGCGCGCAAAATTTTGCAGAAGTGATAGGTGAAATATCCTCTGATCTGACCATTCATATTTCCTTCCATAGAAACCTGATTGTCTTTAGAAGCTGCCCACAAAGTATGATTCATCCCGGAAACAGGAACTAAAGCTTTCGTTGTAAAAGTTTCTTTTTTCGAATTTTTTGATAAAGGAATTTCGTTGGCGTAAGTCATGTAAAATTCATCTTCCAACATGGGTGGGATGAAGCGTGCTGCTTCGTAAGAGAAATCTGCGCTCAGTCCTAAATCCATTTTTCTTGTTCCGGTTCCGGAATGGCAGCAGTCGAAGATCACTTCAAGATTCACGCCCGCTTTCAATTTGCTTAGAACGGTTTTAAAATCATCATCACGAAGGACACCTGCGGTTGAGTAATCATGCGGACAAATCGCTTCATCCAGACCATCGATTTCTAAGTCTGTTCCGATGTTGGCAACTCGGGTTCCGTGTCCGGAGTAATAAAATACCAGCGAATCTCCTTTTACACTGTTGTTGACCAGCGATTTCAGATAATTTAAAATATTGGCTCTTGTAGCATTCTGGTTGGTAAGGATCCTGATTTGAGCGGGCGCAAAACCGCAAATTACCAACGTGTTTGCCATATCCCTGGCATCATTGATGCATCCGTTTAAATCGGGACCGCCGGATGCGATGGGAGCGTAGTCATTGATTCCTACGATGAGTGCTTTTTTCATGGTTTTATTTATTTAAATTTTCCCTACTTTTTTTTCGGCTTTTCGGGTTGTGCCTGTAATTGTATTTTTACATGACAAAATTCTGCCTTTCAGGAGCATAAAAACAGAGGAGAAAACCTGAAATTCTTACAGGAAAATCACCTTTAGAGAAAATTTAAATTGTGGAAAAGGCTGAACAAAAAAATCCTCACCTAAAATGGGTAAGGATTGATTGTTTAAAACTAGAGTGGTGTTCCGAAAATCTAAATTATAGGTTAATCATAACTACAAACATATTGTTCCTACGGAGCTGTAATTTTAGTTGTTTATTTTTATAATTCGGATGAAAAGTTTAATTATCAACTTAACATAAATTATGTTTAAGAGCAAAGAGCACCAAGCCTACCCTGTTTTTTATTTCTAATTTTACGAAAACAGAATCTCTGTAGCCATCAATTGTCTTAGGACTGAGGCACATTTTATCGGCAATTTCTTTGTAGGTCAGTTCGCTGCATGCTAATCTGATGAATTCTTTTTCCCTCTCTTTTAAATCTGAAAGAAGTGAGGCGTTTTTTGCATCTTCTGTCTGTACTTTCAGCAATTTTTGGGCAACAAAATCGGTGTAAAAACTTCCTTTTTCGTAAACGGTATCTATTGCCTGAAAAAGAACAGCAGGCTGCATGTCTTTCAATAAATATCCTTTTGCTCCGGCTTTCAACATTCTGATCAGCACTTTTTCATCATCTTCCATGGTAAGTGCAATGACTTTGATGTTTGGGTGATGCTCGGTAAGCCATTCTGTGGTTTCTATTCCGTTTTTGTAAGGCATATTGATATCCATCAGAACAACAGCAGGGAGTTCAGAAGCGGTTTCTAATCCGGCAATGAAATCTTCACCATTTGGGTAATTCATTACCACTTTGTATGTAAGATTTTCTGCAATCATGTTTTCTAATGCTTTAGACATCAAAGTATGGTCGTCTACAATTGCAATTGGAATGGTTTTCATGATAAATTTTTGTGATAGGTTATGGATGTTTTTGTTCCTTTTTCCAGCTTTGATAGAATTGAAAATTCAGCATGAATAAGCTTTGCCCTGAGTTCCATGTTTTTTAGCCCGGAGCCGTCACTCATTAGTTTTGTATTAAAGCCTTTTCCGTTGTCCGAAATAATAATCTGCAGAATATCATGATGATCATTTAATTCTATGGAGACATTTTTTGCTCTTGAATGTTTCAGGATATTATTAATGCTCTCCTGGATAATACGAAATAAAATTAAACCGTGCTTTGGCGAAATGTCAATATCATTTTTTTGAGTAAGAAACTCAATTTCCAGCAATCTTAATTTTTTTATTCTCTGAACTTCTCTTTCAATAGATTCTGTCAGTCCGAAATGAATGATCTGCTCGGTAATTAATGTTTTAGATAAATTCCTGATATCTTGTATGCATTCACCTAATAATTCATTCAGTTCATTTAATTCTTCTTTTTCCCCGTTGTTTAATTTGGGAATGAGCTGATTCTGTCTCAACCGTACCACCGATAATTTTTGACCCAGATCATCATGAAGTTCCTGGCCGATATAATTAAGAGTCTGTTCTTTCATTTCGATCTGAGAAGTGGCAAGTTCTTTTTCAAACCGCATATCTTTTTCTTTCTGCTTTATCAACAACGAAGTTTTTTTCCGGATGAAAATCACGTAAACGAAAATCATCGTTAAAACAATAATAAGCAGAGTAACCGTAAAAATTATTACCAATTTGTTCTCTTCCATGTTCTATGATCCCACTTGCTTCAATTTATCGGGTTTGTTCAAGAATAGCCCCAAAACAATGATCCCGTTGTTGATGAGATTAAGTAAAAATAAAATAAAAAAATAAATATCCTTTTCAACTGTTGTTCTGAAAAAAAAGATAGGAATAATTCCTACATAAAGAATTAATGAGCCTACAGAAATCCAGAAAGGCAGATAATTTTTGATTTCAAATATTTTATCGGAATTAAATGTCTGATACAAGAATAAAATGATCGAAAATATTAAAAGAAGAATATTGATGTAAAAAATATTGAACGATAAATATTCGAAGAAATTTTTTTCTATGAAAAACATTCCAAAAATATTGACAGCAAATAAAAACAACAATATCAATTGTATTTTTCTCAGCAACGGTATGTAAAGTAGTTTTAAATAATAAATGAGATAAAGGAAAAACACGATTACGATACAGACGCTATAAAATTTCTCGGTGAGCAGCTTTGAAAATTTTGCAAAAAAGTAGAAAAACAGATCATTTAATGATAGCAAGATGTATCCTATGAAAAAAAACAGATTTACTTTTTCGATGGTCTTATATTTTGCAACGATTAAAATCATTACTGCAAACAAAACGATCATTGATATCTGTTTGCCCAATTCTACATCCCAGGTCATGATCTCTGTTTTTAGTTCATTGCATTGGTAAATGCGTTGGGTGGAGGAGAAAGGTTCGTCATGTTCATAGGTTGAATATCCTCTATTTTTTCGCTTTCTTCAGTCGTTGCACTGCGTGAGTTTTCAGCAGACACTTTTTTTACTGTGGGCATCAGAAAGATGGTTTGATAGCCCGCATATTCTGGTTTTGCCATTTTGTTGGCAGGATGATTGGCAGGATATTTTCCCATATAAATTTTGATTCCCACGTTTTTCAGACCTTTTTTTTCTGCATTTTCTTTTACATATTTGATGTATCCTTCCATTTCTTCGATGGTGAAAGAATACCAGCGAGAATCAGGCTGTCCGTTTCTGGAGTCTGTAAGGATTCTGTTGTTTGTTCTGGTGTATTCATCAAAGAGAACCTGCGCTTCCTGATGCGTAATCAATTTATCTTGGTAGCTGTCATCTACAGGTGTACCTTCGGCGGGAGGCGTACAGCGTATTATAAGTGTGAGCAACAATACACTTACAATAAACACGCTTAAAAACGCACCGAAATTTTTGAATAAAGAAAGAGTTTTCATCTAGTTATAATTTTATAAGGTTATATAACAAAATTAGTTAACTCTTTAAAGATATAAAAGAGGAAAAACACTGTTTTTGAAATTTTCAGAATTTTTATCAAATTGCGAACTGTTGTAGAATAAATCAAGATCTTCATGGTTTATTAAATCTATTTAAATAAAAAACTCCCTAACAGAATTTTAAGGGAATCAAAAATATAAAGTTTTAAAAATAATAATTTATAAAAATAGATATCAAGTAAATATAATAAATGTTAAAAGTATTATTGCGTAATAAAAACATCAAAATTTGCTTATTTTTTTAACAAAATGCTTTTAATTTATTCATAAGTTTGTTCATGACACAAATGAGAAATTCGCGCAACATTTTCGACGTTCTGTCGTAATGTATTTCTTTTAGAGTCAAACAATGATGCATCATCCTATCTATACAGCTATTCTAGATAAATTTGTTCAGGTAGGGAAAAACAATTTATTAATTTAAAAAATTTTAAAATGAAAAAACTATTTTTTTGTGCCATGATGGGAATTTCCGTAATGGCATTTGCTAAAACAATGGCAGTTTGGACATCAACTTGTGGTGTAAAGCACTATACAACATTTCCAGATGGCTGGACTTATAATCAAATGTCAGAAGCAATTGCCACGATTAATCAGGCAGAATGTGGAGTTAAACCAAGTATAAACCTAAGCGTTAACTAAAAGTAGGGCGGAGAAAACCTCCGCCTTTTTTATATAAACAATAATTATGAAGAAAATTATTTTTTTGTTTTTGATATTTGGTTTTATATATTCTTTTGGTCAAAGAATTAATTTTGAACCAACGATAAGAGTTTTTTATGATGCCAAATTACAATTGGGAGAAAAATTCCGTAAAGATCAAAAATTTGTTTTAGTCGGGAATTCTCAAGATTATTATTTTGCTGCTGCGCAAAATTATTTAAATGATACAAAGCAATATGAGTCAAAAGGAGTTGATACAAGAGCTATTAGTGATTATTTTCAGGAAAGAGTAATTAAAAACGATAATAGAGCCACAGTTTTTACTATAGCAATAGATGCAAAAATACGTTATGAAGAAAACATTAATCTAAAATGGGTTCTTTATGGGGAGACTAAAATTGTCAATGGTATAAAATGTCAAATGGCGGCAACCAATAAATACGGCAGAAGATGGATTGCATATTTCTCTAAAGAATATCCGCAGTCTTTAGGACCTTATAAATTTAATGGCTTACCAGGTTTAATTTTTGAGTTATATGATGTACATGATGATTATCATTTCACATTAAACAAGGTAGAAAAATACTCAAAAAATTTCGATTTTAATATTAATGAATATAAAAATTTTTCAAAAGATAAATATTTAAAAGCGAAATATAATATGGAATTTACTGTCGCTGGCTTTCCTGATATGGGTGAAGAGCTAAGAAAAGAACTACAAAACGCTTTTGAAAGAAAGAAAAAAATGTATAATAATCCTATAGAATTAAAGCCCTTTGAATAATTACAACACCCTCTTTTGTCATTCCGTAGGAATCTCAGCATTGCAAAAAACCGATTAGATTCCTACGGAATGACAAACGTACTGTAAATTTTTTTATAGAATTAATCTTTTGATCTCAGCAGTCTAAAGCGGAGTAAATAAATAATTTAAAAATTCTAAATTCGGATTCTGAGATCTTATTAATGTAAGCTTTTTATCCCGTGAAAAATCTTTAATTTCTTTTTCTCTTTCAATGGCTTGATGAATCCATCCAAATTTTTCATAATAAATTAAAAATTCTAGATTGTATTTTGCAGTAAAGCTGTTTGGGTTCTTTTTTGATTGGTGTTGATATAACCTTTTAGGAAGATTATTTGTAACACCTGTGTATAAAACGGTTCGATTTTTATTAGTAAGAATATAAACGTAGAAAGTATAAATACCCTCTGAAAATTCAATCATTTTTTGTGTTTTTCTTATTTTGTTTTCTAATGACAGATTGCAAAATAAATTCTTTAGATTTAAAAAATTTTTGAGCTAATATTCAAGAATTATGTTGTCATTAGGAATATCAACTGTTATTGTGAGAAAAAATGTCTAGATTCCTACGGAATGACAAATTATGTGGATTACTGGGGATTTATTTTTTGAGACCTTTTATCAATTCTTCAAGTTTAGAAGTAAAATTATCTATTGTGGCTTTATCAGAGATGTTAAAAATAATTAACCCAACAGAATTGTCTTTGTTGTCAAAAGTATTGTTAGAAATTTCCAGCTTTCTCTCATCATCAAAAAGGTCTTGAATTTTCACCTTAAAAATATCCGCCAGTTGTGGGATAAATTGAGACTTTACATCTGTGGTTTCGTTTTCCCAGTTTGCATAGGTGTTTCTGTCTACGCCCAATAGATCTGCAATGTCCTGATTAGAGTATTTAGTTTTGCTTCTTAATCTTTTAAGATTTGTTCCTATTCCCATTTGTGATAGTTTTTACAAATTTATAATTTTCAGCAAGATATAAAAACAGATTTTAATAAAAATTATTAAAACAAAAATAAAAAAGATGAAGCATATATTTATCACTATATTTGTAGTTATAAATCATTTTTAACCTTTCTTTAAAAATAAGATCTCTGTAAAGTGTAACAAAAAAACATTATCAATAACTAATTACTCAAATAAATAAATTATGAACAGAAAAATTTCCTTATTTCTCATGGTGTTTTTCTCAGTAATTGCTTTCGCACAGAAAACAGTTTCCGGGAAAATTACAGATGAAGACGGTTTGGCGATCCCAAGTGCCAGTGTAACGGTGGAAGAACCCGGTAAAGATGCCATCCTTGCATACGGAATCACCAATTCTAAAGGAGAATATAAGGTAACGTTCACATCAGCAGAAGCTAATGTAGATTTGAAGGTGAAAGCTTTTAATCAGAAACCTTTAACAAAACAAATCAGCAACAGTGATCAGACTTTGACATTCAAGCTTCAGTCTGAGGCTACGGAAATCAAAGAAGTTCAGCTGAAAACCAAAATGATAACCTCAAGAGGTGATACTATAGCATACGATCTGAAAGCATTCGACAGCAAAAACGACCGTACTTTGGCAGATGTGATGAAGAAAATTCCGGGAATTGAAGTGAACGCAGACGGTTCTATTCTTTACCAGGGGAATGCCATCAACAAATTCTATGTCAACGGAAAAGATTTAATGGAAGGAGGTTACGGCACAATCAACAACTCGCTTCCAAAAGATGCCGTACAGAAAGTTGAAGTTCTTGAAAACCACCAACCCGTAAAAATGCTTCAGGGAAAAATACCTTCCGATGCAGCAGCAATTAACATCAAGCTGAAAAACTCTGTAACGATGACAGGTCGAGGCGAAGTGGGAACTGGTTTTGGAGATCCGTGGCTATGGAATGTAAAGTTAACGCCCATGTTTTTCGGTCAGAAAAGCCAGTGGGTTGTCAATTATAAAACCAATAATGTTGGTGAGCAGGTAGAAAATGAAGGAAACATTATGGCATTTGGAAATCGATATGAAGGAAGAAGGATTAACGCATCTCAGAATGACTGGTTAAATGTAGAAAATGCGATGACGCCAAACCTGCCTGTTAGAAGATATTTAATGAATAATGTTCATTATATATCAGCAAACTATTTAACAAATATTGATAAGAAAAAAGAGTGGGAATTGAAAGCAAATGCTAATTATACAAACAATGCAGTTGAAAGAGAGGCATATAGCCAGACCGACTATTTTGCAACAGATAATACTCCAGCATTTGGCTTTACACAGAATATTTTTAATAATTTTTATACTGATAAAGCAAAGGGAGAATTAATTTTTACAAAAAACGCTAAAAAAGGATTTTTTAAAAATACAACAAGCTTTTCACAATTTTGGAATGCAGACAGAGGAATTGTTGACAGAACAGATACCCAGACAAATTCTCTAAGACATGGGGAAGAAGCTGTAGAATCTCCAACATCATCATTCCAAAACTCATTGAGCACGATTATTCCATGGAAAGAAAAAATGGTCAATGTACAGTCCTTTATAAATTATCAAAATGACAGTCAGAAATTAGATATTACACCGGCATCATATCTTAACATTCCCGGTTTTAATCCTGGAGGTGCGGCAGAATCTGTAAGACAAAATCTGCAGCTGAAAACTTTTGAAGCAAATCATTCTGCAAATATTGGTTTTTCTGCAAAAGGATGGACTTTTACCCCGGAAGTAGGTTTCAATTATAAAATGACCAATTTAAGATCTGCTCTTACAAACTATCAGGACGGTGAAGCTTTCGGATATGGTTCTGATTTCGATAATGATCTGAAATATACGACTGCAACACCATACGCAAGTGTGGGAATTAATTTTAAGAATGATTCTTGGATGCTTTACGCAAATGTTCCTGTGAACTCAAATAATATAAAAGCAGAAGATCCTTTAAGAAATGTATCAAAATCTGTAGAAAAAATAACATTCGAACCAAATATTTTCGCACAATATAGTTTTGCGTCATTTTTTAAAGCATCTTTGACCGGAAATATCAGTAATAACTTTGGTGAAGTGAATACTGCATATTCAGGATTTTTAATGACTTCCCCTTCCGGAATAAATGCCATGGCAGCAGAAAATCCGATCCCGGAAAACAACAATAAATCTGCAGGAGCCAGATTAGAATACAGAAACCCTCTGAATAATTTATTTTTTAATCTGAATTACAGACTTTCTGATGCTAAGAGAAATTTGATTTCAAATCCTACAATCGTTGGAGGATATTCAGTAATGAAATATATAGAACAGGATAATAATGTGGTAAATAACGGGTACAGTGCTGAAATCGGAAAATATTTTCCAAAGTTTAAAACCAATGCTTCATTGAGCTACAGCAACAATACTTCAAAATCTGATGCTTTTTTAAATGATGCATCGTTTACAAACAAAAACAACAGCCAGTCAGTCGGATTTAAGTTCAACAATACGTATTTCAGCTGGATGAGCGTAGATTATAATGCAAGTTTCTCAAAAACAAATCAAACCAGCACAGGACGAGTAAATTCTAATGCAGACAGAACTGGTTTTACCCATAATCTTGGTCTATATCTATATCCTATCGAAAATCACACAGTTGGATTTAACTGGGATCAGGTAAACACAAATGCTGCTAACGAGAAATACGAAAACGGATTCTATGACTTATCATATCAATTTACTTGGTCTCAAAAGAAGATTGATTTTGAGCTGAAATGGATGAACATCGCCAACAAAAAAGTATTTGAAACGTATGACATCAATACAACCAATATTAGCTACACCAGAATATTACTTCGACCTAGCCAAGTGATGTTTACAGTCAAATTCAACTTTAAATAAAAATAAAAAAACCAATCTCACTGAGGTTGGTTTTTTGTTTAATACTAAAAGCCCTGCAAATCCGCAGTCGGGCCATAACTTCCGGGAAGCTGAATGTCATTTAATCTGTAATAAACTCCCAATTGTGCACGGTGATGGGTAATTTGACTTAAACTGTGACGGATTGCAGCGTATTTTGTCCATGAGGAAAGTGTTTGTCCGTCATTTTTCAAAGACCAGTTCGGAAGAAGATCTTCCTCTGTTGCTTTTTCTAAAGCTTCTTTGCTAGATGTATAATTGTCTTCAAATACTTTGAGCAGATCTTCTTTTGTGGTAAGCAGTTTCGGCTGCATTCCGCCCTGCGCCAAATCTACTTCAGAACTGTTGAGCATAAAACCTGCCCAGCCAAAAATTTCCGCAATGTGGGTAACAAGATGAGCCATTTTCATGCTTTTAGGATGCGGGCTGTAATCGTTTTTTCCTTCAGGATAAATATCAAAAAACTTCTTTGTTGTTTGATACTCGGCCTCCAGCTCGTCTCTGAATTGTTTTAAAGTGTCCATATAATATTTGTTTTAAGGTATTTAAATTTAAAAATTTTAAATAAATAATACTTACAGAAATTTTAATTAAAAAAATCTGTAACAAAATTGTACAACTGCTCACTAATTATGTAAACGTTATTAAAATGAAAAATTTATTTTCAATAGTATTGATCGCAGTTTTTACAATTGCTAATGCACAGGAAACCGCAAACCGATTCTTTTACGAATTGACCTATGCGCCGAATAAAGATTCTTTAGAAAAAAAGAACAAGGAGATGACCATTTTGGATATTACCAAAGATAAATCTATTTACAGAGATTATCTTGCGGTTTCTCAGGATTCAATTTTAAAATTAGAAGTTGAGGCAATGCAGAAAGCCGGAACGTTTAAAGATCTTTCCAAATCTGTAAAACAACCGAAATTCTCTCATATTATTACAAAAACGTATCCGTCAATGGAGGTTTCTTACGCAGATTATATTCTTCAGGATAAAGTAAGTTATAAAGATGAAAAACCTTTTGACTGGAAAATTTCTAGCGACAAAGCGAAGATTGGAGAGTATAATACACAAAAAGCTACCGCTTCATTTGGTGGGAGAAACTGGATCGCCTGGTTTACCACAGATGTTCCTTTTCAGGATGGGCCGTATAAGTTTAAAGGATTACCAGGCTTAATCGTAAAAGTAGAAGACGATGCTAAAAATTATTCTTGGGAATTAAAAGGAAATAAAAAAATTGCAGACTACAATGCTGAAAGTTATTCGGAAAAGCTGATGAAACAATTCGGTCAGGGGAGAAATAATCTTGAAGTAAATAGAGAAAAGTTTGAGCAAATGTATGCTGCATATAAAAAAGATCCTTTCGGAAGTATCAGATCACAATTGTCACAAATTCCTGCAGATGCAAAAATGCCCGATGGAACTTCAATGTCTCAGATGATGAGAGATGCAGAAGAAAGAATAAAAAAGCAGTTAAGCGAGAACAGCAATTCCATTGAAATAAATGCTTCGTCAGAAAAAGTGAAAAGTAAAAAATAAGATTCATATTAACTCAACTATATTGAAATAAGCCTAAATGCAGTAATGTGTTTGGGTTTATTGTTTTGTAAGAATAATATAGCCTTAATAATTGTTTGCATCAAAACTAATATTTTACATTTATTCTACAAGCAATATGTTATTTAGATTAAATTTAAATAGAGTATATTTGCAGGTACAAAAATGTAGGTATTGAGAGATAACTATTCACAGACATTAAGCAGATTTCCTAAGAATAAACTTGGGAAAATTTTGGGCTATAATAATGATCATCTGAAGATGCCCAACAAAATCATAGAAATGGGGCTTTTGCCTGAAACTGTTTTCAGAATTCTGTATCAGGCTCCTTTCAATGGTCCTTTGTACATAGAGTTTGGTGAAGAAAAAAGCAGGATTGCGTTGCGAAAAGAAGAAGGTGAGTTTATCATGGTTGAAGATTGGAATTAATGCAGGAAAAAAATAAAAAACAGGTACTTTTAGTAGGAAACCCAAACGTTGGAAAATCAACTGTTTTCAATGCCTTATGCAATAAAAAACAAAAGACCGGAAACTACGCAGGTGTCACTGTTTCCAGCCATTCGGGAACTTATATCTATAAAAATGAAAAAGTTGAGGTTGTAGATCTTCCGGGATCGTACAGCATTTATCCAAGTTCAGAAGATGAGGCTATCTTTTCTAAATTTCTTCTGGAAGGTCAGAAAGATTTTGCAGGAGTTATCTATATTTTAGAAGCTTTAAGTTTAAAGAGGGGTCTGCTTTTATTTCAGCAGATTCAGGATTTGGGAGTTCCCATGATACTGGTTGTTAATCAGGTAGATCAGGCAGAAAGAAGAGGAATTAATATTGATATTCAAAAGTTTTCTGAAGCACTCAACATCAAAATTATTCAGACAAACGCAAAAGAACAGTTAGGAATAGAAGCTATACAGGAAGCCGTCCTGAATAATGATTTTACCAAAACAGAAAAACCTTCATTTGAAATTCCTTCTGAGCATAAAGATTTTTTACATAAAATTTCTGCGCACAATAAGTTTGAAAACGAATATAAAGCATGGATGAGCCTATCTGTAGAAGCAGATTTGAATAAATTGGTTTCCGCAACTGGTTTAATCAATGATCCAGAAGGTAAAAGTTTGGTTCCAAAAAGATTACAGGTTCAGGAAGTGGTCAGAAGATACCAGAATATTGATAAGATTTTAGCTAATGTTATTTCTAAAAAACCTCAGTTCAAAGAACTTTTGACAGAAAAATTAGATAAGGTTCTGGTTCATTCTTTCTGGGGATACGTTGTGTTCTTATTTATTTTGCTGATTATATTTCAGAGTGTTTTTTTCATTGCAGAATATCCAATGAATTGGATTGACGAATTATTTGCCTGGCTTTCAGCATTCAGCGGAGAGCATTTGCCGGAAGGTCCCATCAATTCATTAATTTCAGACGGTATTATTCCGGGATTAGGAGGAATCATCATCTTTGCGCCGCAAATAGGAATTTTATTATACTTCCTTTATCTTTTGGAAGATTCAGGATATATGGCGAGAGTTATTTTCTTAATGGACAGGTTTTTACGTCCGTTTGGTCTGAATGGCAAAAGCATCGTTCCATTGGTTTCCGGAACAGCATGTGCAATTCCTGCCGTGATTTCAACTAGAAATATTGAAAACTTCAGAGAAAGATTGCTGACGATTTTGGTAACGCCATTTATGACTTGCTCTGCGAGACTTCCTGTGTACAGCATCATCATTGGGTTAATTATTTCAGACAAAACCATCTTTGGAATTCAATATAAAGCTTTGGTGCTTTTGGGAATGTATCTGCTGGGATTTTTGGTGGCATTACTTTCTGCAGCAATCCTGAAAGGCTTTATTAAAAATAAAGGAAATACTTATTTGGTAATGGATTTGCCAACTTATAAAAAACCGCTTTTTGGGTACGATTTGAAAATGGTTTTAGGTAAAGTCTGGGAATTTATTACCGGAGCCGGAAAAATTATATTCATTGTAAGCATCATCATTTGGTTTTTGAGTTATTTCGGGCCCAAACAAAGTCCGGATCAAATGGTTGCTACTGACGTTGAGCTGGATCATTCTTATTTAGCCAAAATGGGAAAAGCAATTGAGCCGGCAATTGCACCTTTAGGATATGACTGGAAAATGGGAGTGGGAATTCTGACGAGTTTCGTAGCAAGAGAGGTTTTCGTGGGAACAATGTCTACATTATACAGTTTGGATGACGAAGCTCCGGAAGGAAAAGTAATAGACAAAATGAGACACGATGTGAAACCGAATGGCGAAAAAGTATTCAGTTTTGCAACAGGTATTTCAGTTTTATTGTTTTATGCGTTTGCCATGCAATGCGTTTCTACCGTTGCAGTAGTTTACAGAGAAACGAAAAGCTGGAAATGGACTGGCTTTCAGGTGATAATGATGACCGGTTTGGCATATTTTGTGTCATTAATAGCTTATCAAATTTTAAAGTAAATGGATTCTTCCTTAATTTTTCAATACATAATAATCTTTTTGGCAGTAGCATTTGCCTGTTATTCACTGTTCAGAATCATCAGAAAGAATTTTGCGCCCAAAAAATTTGATTCTAAAAGATCAGGTTGTGATAAAGATTGTGGATGTTCATAACATCCCCTATACTTAAAATTTAGGATAAGTTTTGAAGTTGAAAACAACTTACTAACGTTAAGCATATTTCATAATTCATTCTTTCTTTAATTCGTATTTTTGCAAAAACATTTTTAAAGTATGTCATTAATAAAAAGTATCTCCGGAATCAGAGGAACGATTGGTGGAAAAGTAAATGATAACTTGACACCGCTTGATGTCGTAAAATTTGCTTCAGCATTCGGATCTTGGCTTCAGAATCAAAAAAATAAAAAAGATTTAACCCTAATTATTGGTCGTGATGCAAGAATTTCAGGATCAATGGTTAATTCTCTGGTGACTGCTACTTTGCAGGGATTAGGAATTAATGTAGTGGATCTTGGACTTTCTACCACGCCAACTGTTGAGATCATGGTTCCCGAATTGAAAGCTGACGGAGGAATTATCCTGACCGCTTCTCACAATCCAAAACAATGGAATGCGCTGAAGCTGTTAAATGAAAAAGGAGAATTCATCAACGGTGAAAATGGCGCTGAAGTTTTAGCATTGGCAGAAAATGAGGATTTTAATTATGCTGAAGTTGATGATTTAGGAAAATACGAAACTAGAGATGATGCTTTTGATATTCATATTCAGCAGATTCTTGATTTGCCGATGGTAGATGTTGAAGCTATTAAAGCTAAAAAATATAAAATCGTTTTAGATGCCGTAAATTCTACAGGCGGTATTGCAATTCCTATGCTTTTAGATAAATTAGGTTGCGAAACAGTAAAATTGTACTGCGAACCAAACGGACAGTTCCCACACAATCCGGAACCTTTGAAAGAACATTTAGGAGATATTTGTGAATTAGTGATCAAAGAAAAAGCAGATTTTGGCGTTGTAGTGGATCCGGATGTAGACAGATTGGCTTTGGTAGATGAAAACGGAGAAATGTTCGGAGAAGAATATACGCTTGTTGCTGTAGCTGATTACTTGTTGAAAAACAAAAACGGAGTTGCGGTTTCAAACCTTTCTTCAAGCCGTGCATTGAGAGATGTCGCCAAGACGCATAATTCAGAATACTTTGCAAGTGCTGTAGGAGAAGTAAATGTGGTGAATTTAATGAAAGAAAAAAATGCCGTAATCGGTGGTGAAGGTAATGGTGGAATTATTTACCCGGAACTTCACTACGGAAGAGATTCTTTAGTGGGTGTTGCTCTGTTTTTAACTCATTTGGCTAAAGAAAACAAAACGGTTTCAGAATTAAGAGCCGGCTACCCAAGTTATTTCATGGGAAAAAAGAAAATAGAACTGACCCCTGAAATAAATGTAGATGATCTTTTAACTAAAATGGAAAAAGAATATCAAAATGAAGAGGTCTCAACGGTAGACGGAGTGAAAATAGATTTTGAAAACAATTGGGTGCACCTTAGAAAATCTAATACAGAACCAATTATCAGAATTTATACGGAGGCTTTCTCACAAGAAGAAGCCGACAAATTAGGGGATGATATGATTGCGAAGATAAAAAGTTTGATTTAAATTCAGAATTTTTGTACATTTAATATAGAAAATAGTACAATGACAATTACCATTAATCCTAAAAACAAAAAAGAACTTGCCAAGATAAAAGCAATCTTAAAGGCAGTGGAAATTGATTTTGTGGAAGAAAGTCCAGATGAAGATTGGTATGACGAACTTTCAGATGCTGAAAAAAAATCAATAGAATTAGGCTTGAAAGATATTGAAGAAGGTAGAGTAGCTGCTCATTCTGAAGCAAAAAAGCTTTATGAAAAGTGGTTATAAAATTGTTTGGTCTAATCATGCATCAAATGAATTAGAAGAAATAATTGAATATCTGGAAAATAATTTTACCGATAAGGAATTGAGAAGATTAGCCATAGAGATTGAGAGAAATTTGAATTTAATTTCTGAAAATCCAATGATTTTTTCAAAAACGGAAAAACTAGATATTCGTAAAGTGGTTGTGGCAAAGTATAATACATTATACTATAAAATAGAAAATGAAAAGATTAAAATCATTTCATTTTTTTCAAATCGACAAAATCCTAGCAATAGGAAAATTTAATTAAAAAAAGTTTTTTCGAAGTTTATAAAATAATTTTAAACATTGAAAATAACGCTGAGATACTATATTGGAAGAATATTTTGGAAATGAACTTGTAAAAAAGTTCGAGGAAATGATGGAAAATAATGATGAATTCTACTTCGATACCGAAGAATTAGATGATATTATTGTGTACTATCTGGAGTTGGGAGATTTTAATTACGCTGATATGGCAGTAACTTACGGTCTCAAACTTCATCCCAATTCTTTAGATATCAAGATCAAAAAACTTGAAGTGCTTCTAGAATGGGAAGATTATAATACTGCGAAAGAAATGATCAACGAGTTAAAAGGTTCTTCTATGGAGAATACAGACTTTTTGGTATGCTACGCAAAGTATTATTCGAATTTAGGAAATCCTAAAAAAGCAATTGATATTTGCAAAAAAGCTTTAGAATTAAATGAAGAAGAGAACTTCCTGAATAATTTTATAGCAGACGAATATGTCAATTTAGGAGATCCGTTTAACGCTCTTAAATATTACCAGCAAGCATTGAAAGAAGATCCAACGGACGAATATTCGTTAGAAAACGCAATGATCTGCTTCAGTGATTTGAATAAGAGTGAGGAAGCTATTGCTTTTCTGAATGACTATCTGGATAATTTTGCCTACTCAGAAGTAGCGTGGAGCGAGTATGGGCAGTTTTATTTTAACAGAAAAAACTACGAGGAAGCCATCAAAGGATTTGATTATATGTTGGCGATCAATTCCAGTGCTGTTGGGGTTTATGCAAGTAAAGCAGCTTGTTATGAAGCTTTAAATCAGTACAAAAAAGCAATTGAAGTGTATGAAGAAATGCTTGAGTTGGAATATACAAAAGCTTTCACATTTTATAAAATCGGATTATGCTATAAAGCACTGAGACAGCCGACGATTGCTTTAAATTATTTTCAAAAATCATTGAGAGAAGATCCTCAGTTTTATCTTGCGATGATGGAGCAATCTTACTTATACGAAGAAATGGGCGGAATGCCGGAAGCTTTGCATTTTGCAAGAGAAGCTACTTTGCTGAATGACGGAAACCTTGAGTATCAGAAACGACTGGCATTTTTGTTCATCGATTCAGGAAGGTTTGAAGAAAGTCTTTCCTGCCTGAAAAAACTGGTAGATGCAGAACCTTCAAGATTTTACAATTGGTATGCATACACTGAAGTATTGATGTTGGTAGGAGAATATGAAGAAGCTGTAACTGTTTTGATTTCGGCTTTAGAACATCATAACCGTGCAGAACTATATTATCAGCTGAGTAACTGTTATTTCAATTTAAAAAATACCAGCAAAGGTGCTGAAACTTTAGAAAAAGCATTGGGACTTGATCCTTCATTAATCAGCGATATGCAGAAAAAATATCCGTACATCAAAGATGAAGTAAAGAAAGCTAAAGTGAAGAAAAAGAATTGAGATGGCTGAAAGTAAGATTTTGAAGATTGAATATTTAATTTCGATTTAAAATCAAATGTTTCATCTTAATAATTTTAATTTTTTAAAAAATTTATAAATAAAATAATCCTGCAGCAATGCGGGATTTATTTTTGAACAACAGTTTTAGCTCTTAAAAAGATTAAACCTGCAATAATGACACCTGCTCCTGCAAATTGTAAGATGGTCATTTTTTCACCATCTAAAATCCCCCAGATAATCGCAACGATCGGCATCAGTAAAGTAACGGTAGAAGCAAAAAGCGGAGTTGAAACTTTCAATAAACGATAATTCATCATCATTGCCAATCCTGTTCCGAAAACGGAAAGTAAACTCACAAACATCAACCCGATCATATTTTCTTTTGAAAAGGTAAACGTTGAAACGAATCCGGTAGAAATTAATGCAAAAAGTGAAGGTAAAAATAAAACGAAAGAAAATACAAACGCCGACAGAACAGTCGAAGAAACATCCATTAATTTAGATTTAACCGTAGTTGTACTGATTGCATAACATAATGTTGCCAAAAGCAAAAGTAAAATAGGAAAAATTTTAAACTTAGATTCATCTCCGCCTCCAAAAGCAAGAATACAGACTCCGGTAAAACTTATGAAAATTCCGGTCATTTGTCTTTTTGTAGTTTCAAATTTCCAGAATAATGTACCTACAATAATCACAAAAATAGGCATCATCGAATTGATAATTCCGGCAATACTGCTGGTGATTTCTTCCTCTGCTATAGGAAATAAGAACATCGGTATGAAGTTTCCTGTAAAAGCCGCCAAAATAAGCCATTTCAAATGTTTTTTCGGGAACATTTTGTATTTTGATATGGCAATAGGCATCAGAATAATTCCTGCAATCAAAACTCTTAATGCTCCGACCTGATACGGAGTAAAATGGTCTAAGGATTTTTTAATTAAAATAAATGATGATCCCCAAATAATACTGAGAATGATCAGAAGAATCCATTTTTCTTTATCTGCGTTCATTATTTTCGTGTAGAGTTTTTAGAAATTCTTTTTTAGAAATCATTTTTGCCCCTAAACTTTCCAGATGGTCGGTGTGAGATTGACAGTCGATTAATGCAAACTCATCCTTATAAGTTTCCACGAAATGAATAAATCCTGCTTTTGAAGCATTGCTTACTTTAGCAAACATACTTTCTCCGCAAAAAACTTTTCCAACCTGCAGACCATAAAATCCGCCAACCAGCTCATTGTTTTGCCAAACCTCAACGCTTCTTGCCAAACCAAATTCGTGAAGTTTAATAAATGATTCCATCAATTCATCTGAAAGCCATGTGCCGTCTTGCCCTTTACGGCGAGCAACCTGACAGTTTTTTATTACTTCTTTAAAATTTTTATTTTCTGTGAATGTAAAAACATTGTTGTTCAAAATTTTCCTCATCGATTTTGAAATTTTTAACTCGTCAGGAAAAAGAACAAAACGAGGATCGGGACACCACCAAAGAATTTCTTCGTCAGGATTGAACCATGGGAAAATACCATTCTGATAGGCAAACCAAATTCTTTCCATAGACAAATCGCCACCAAAAGCAATAATGCCTTCGTGTCCGTCATAATGCAGCGGATTGGGAAATGAAATTTCGTTTGGATCTAATCGAATCATAGGTGAAAAAAATCCCACTTAAAAAGCGGGATTGTATTGATTGTATGCTTATTTATTAAAAAGGTAAATCGTCATCGTCGTCTCCGGCAAAAGGATTTTCATTAGATACCGGGGATGCAGATTGTTGAGATGATGCCTGAGTTGGCTCAGAACCTGTACCGCCATCCATAACTTTTTCTACTCTCCATCCGGTAATCGAGTTGAAATATTTGGTTTCTCCTTGTGGCGAAACCCATTCTCTACCTCTGATGTTAATTCCAACCTTTACATTTTCTCCTTCTTTCAAAGCGTCCAAAAGATTTATTTTATCCTGTAAAAACTCGATGTTTATGGGCTGTGGATATTGCTCTTGTGTAAGAATAACCATTTCTCTCTTTTGAAAACCACTTGCAAATGTTTGAACATCAGTGATTTTCTTTACCGTACCTTGTAATTCCATATCGTAAATATTAACTTTGTAAAAGTAATAAAATGAAATGTAATACAAATACATCACCAGTAAATTTTACAAAAAAATAATTTTTTTTATGAAAACTCTTGCAAATAA
Source organism: Chryseobacterium sp. AC405b (assembly GCF_979258685.1). NCBI lineage: Bacteria > Pseudomonadati > Bacteroidota > Flavobacteriia > Flavobacteriales > Weeksellaceae > Chryseobacterium > Chryseobacterium sp. AC405b. The sequence continues at coordinate 861,116 of NZ_OZ409877.1, read as the reverse complement.
AAATAATTGCCCTATATTTGCACTCACAAAAACGAAAGAAGTTCTTTAAAATAAACTCAATAATAATGCGGATGTGGTGTAATTGGTAGCCACGCCAGACTTAGGATCTGGTGCCGTGAGGCGTGGGGGTTCGAGTCCCTTCATCCGCACAAATTATGCGAAAATAGCTCAGCTGGTAGAGCACAACCTTGCCAAGGTTGGGGTCGCGGGTTCGAGTCCCGTTTTTCGCTCCACACCATGCCCTGGTGGTGGAACTGGTAGACACGCAGGACTTAAAATCCTGTGTCCGCAAGGACGTACGGGTTCAAGTCCCGTCTGGGGTACTAAAAGCACTGTTAATCATTTGATTTTCAGTGCTTTTTTTATGATTAATTTAAAATGTTTTGTCTATAAAGTTTCTGAGCATTAATGATAGAATTATGGATAAATTTTCGCATTATAATGAAATGTTTTGAATACATTTATAATTAAATAATTATTAAACTTTACACTTTTCGGGTAAAGTTTTTTTATGGAATGATCTTAATTTTATCTTTGCCAAATAGTGAATTGTTCTTTTTGAATGTATGGATAAAAAGGATTGACTATTTCCATTAATGCCAATTTAAAAAAAAATATTCTCTTTAAGTTTTACCCAAGTTTAAATCCAAAATTCATGGATGGAGTGGATAATTCAAAATATGCATTAAAATAGTAACAGAAAATGTGTAGCCATTAATTTGAATATATTATCAACGTAGATTTATGACAAATACTTATGATCATGATTAAAAAAATCACATTTTCTATTTCTGTATTGCTCTTCTCATTACAAGTATTGGGACAGGAAGTGATGGAAAAATTTCCATTAGGACAAAATCCTTATGAAGGTGGAGATGTTCAGTTTTATAAAGACTTTCATCAGATAGTTTTGGAAAAAGGATTTAAGCCATGTGAAAATAAAAATGAATTTCACTTACTTCAATTAGTTGTCTATGAAGATGCCACTGTAAAATATGTAAAAACTGAATCTAATAATGAATCTCCTATCCAAAACAAATGCGCTTTTGAGCTCAGTTTAGAGGTTATAAAGCATATGGATAAATGGAAACCGGCAATAGTTGATGATGTTAAAAAGCCTGCTATAGCCTCTTTTTTTATTTTTCCAGATGCATTATTTGATAAATATGAGTCAGGATATTTACCACAAAATTACAATGATACCGCAGGATTCGGAAAAAAAGAAGAATTATCTGGCGGAGTAAATGCTTTCCGGGCAGAAGTTGGTAGAAATGTTGATTTGGGAGGTTTTATCTGGAATAAACCTTTTAAATTAGTCGTTACATTTGTAGTTAATAGAGAAGGAAAAATAGAACAGCTCAAATTAGATGAATCTTCTGGAAACGCAGAATTTGATAAAAGGGTTCTTGATGGAATCAGAAGTATTAGAAAAAAATGGAATCCAGGTAAGATTCATGGTCAGCCTGTTAATGTTAGATTTAGACTTCCTTTAAATTTTACACCACCCGAATAATTCCTGCCATTCTGTCACAATATTTTGTATCTTTGTACACTTAAATAATTCAGGTTTTTAAATTTTTTGGTTCTGATTTTTATCTTATTACTAAAGAATTATACCTGAATATCAAAAAGATTATCGTGCAGGAAAAATATATAGACGAGACCAAACAAGGCGAAGCTTTTGCCATTGCAGAGAAAACAGGAAATTCTAAAAAACTGTTTTTAGAAAGCTATGGTTGTCAAATGAATTTCTCTGATTCTGAAATTGTTGCATCGATCCTCAATGATCAGGGATATAATACAACACTGAAAGTTGAAGAGGCAGATCTGATTTTATTAAATACCTGCTCCATTCGTGAAAAGGCTGAGCAAACCGTGAGAATGCGTCTTGCTCAGTTTAAAAATCTTAAAAAAGAAAGACCCAGCATGACTGTTGGCGTTTTGGGTTGTATGGCTGAAAGGCTTAAAACTAAATTTTTAGAGGAAGAGCAGCTTGTAGATTTGGTTGTAGGTCCGGATGCGTACAGAGATTTACCCAATCTTTTAAAAGAAACTGAAGACGGAAGAGATGCGATCAACGTAATTCTTTCCAAAGAAGAAACGTATGCAGACATTAATCCTGTCCGTTTGGGCGGAAATGGAGTTACGGCTTTTGTGACGATTACCAGAGGTTGTGATAATATGTGTACATTCTGCGTAGTTCCGTTTACCAGAGGCAGAGAAAGAAGTCGTGATCCTCATTCAATTTTAGAAGAATGTAAAAGTCTTTGGGAAAGCGGTTATAAAGAGATTACGCTTCTGGGGCAAAACGTAGATTCATACCTTTGGTATGGAGGTGGCCCCAAAAAAGATTTCGTAAAAGCGTCAGAAATGCAGAAAGCGACAGCTGTTGATTTCTCAAAACTTCTTGATTCAGTTGCTAAAGCCGTTCCTCAGATGAGAATCAGATTTTCAACATCTAATCCTCAGGATATGAGTCTGGATGTTTTCAGAACCATGGCAAAACATGATAACATTTGCAATTACTGCCATCTTCCGGTACAGAGCGGAAGCAATAAAATGTTGGAAGCCATGAACAGACAACATACCCGCGAAGAATATTTGGAATTAATTAATAAAGCAAAAGAAATCGTTCCCGATATTTCTTTTTCTCAGGATATGATTATCGGTTTCTGTGGCGAAACTGAAGAAGATCACCAAGATACGTTAAGCTTGATGAGAGAAGTAGAATTCGACTACGGTTATATGTTTTCCTATTCTGAAAGACCGGGAACTCCTGCTCACAAAAAAATGGAAGATAATATTCCTGCTGATGTAAAACAAAGACGTTTGGCAGAAGTGATTGCTCTACAGGGCGAGTTGTCAAGAAAAAGAATGCAGGGTTATGTAGGTAGAGTGCACAGTGTTTTGATTGAGGGAATCTCAAAGAAAAACAAAAACCAATGGAAGGGCAGAAATTCTCAAAATGCAGTATGCGTTTTTGATATGTTGGAAGGTCAGAAATTGGGTGACATTGTGGATGTTTTTGTATTTGGTAATACACAGGGCACACTTTTAGGCGAAACTGTGAAATAACTTAAAAAGGTTTAGTATTAATTTTAAAATTATTTTAAATAGTTAATGAGCAATCTGCAATCAAAAGAACTTCTTCAGAGTATTTCTGCATTATTAGAAAATGCCAGAAAGAAAGTGGTTGTTGCTGTAAATCAGACAATGGTTCTCACTTATTTTGAGATTGGCAGAATGATTGTGGAAGATGAGCAAAACGGAGAAAACCGTGCTGAATATGGGAAAGCTGTAATCAAAGATTTATCATCTCATTTAACTAAAAGGTTTGGAAAAGGATTTTCTGTAGAGAATTTAGATCGAATGCGATTTTTCTATAAAATTTATTCGGAACAAATTCCGTCAACACTGTTGACGAATTCTCAAAACCAAATTTCGCCAATATCTTCGACGAATGTAGAAAAAGAACAAAAACCCACTGAATTTTTAAAAATCAGGCAGACAACATCTGCTAATTTCAATCTCTCATGGTCGCATTATTTAAAATTGATGCGGATAAAAGACATTAATGAAAGAAAATTCTATGAAATAGAAAGTTTTAAAAATAACTGGAGCTTAAGAGAATTACAGAGACAATACGATTCAGCACTGTACACAAGATTGTCTCTAAGCAAAAATAAAGAAGAAATCATTCAGCTTTCCGAAAAAGGACAAATCTTAGAGAAGCCGAAAGATCTCATCAAGGATCCTTACATTCTGGAGTTTCTTGGCTTACGAGAACAATCAAATTATTCTGAAAATGATTTGGAAAGCGGCTTGATTGATAAATTAGAACATTTTCTCTTGGAATTAGGGAATGGCTTTACGTTTGTCGCACGACAGAACAGAATTACTTTTGATGAAAAGCACTTTAAAATCGATTTGGTTTTTTACAACAGAATTTTGAAATGTTTCGTTTTAATTGATTTGAAAATTGGTGAACTAAAACATCAGGATATCGGGCAAATGCAGATGTATGTAAACTTTTACGATAGAGAGGTAAAACTAAATGACGAAAACAAAACCATAGGAATTATTCTTTGTCAAGATAAAAGTGAAGCTTTGGTACGCTATACTTTGCCGGAAGATAATGAGCAGGTTTTTGCAAGCAAATATCTTACTGTTTTGCCAAGCAAAGAAGATTTTATTAATATTTTAAATTCAGACAATGGAAAAATTACATAAATATTGCCTGAGTGTATTGTTGGTAATAGTCTGCAGTAATATTTCGGCACATTCCAACAATGAATCTATAAAAAATATTGACTGTAAGCAGTTCTACAAAATCTACAGTCAGTTTTTAAATTATGAATTTGAAACCTCAAAAGAATTTTGTTTAAAAGAGAAATCAACTCGCAATTTTACAATAAACCATAAGCGAAACGCAGTCGATCTTTTCGGAAATTCTATTTCAGAAAAACAACAAAACAATTCTTATTATAAAAATTCGGGAGATGATTTTTCTGTAAAAGAAAAACATCACAAAATCCTGAAAAACTTCGAGAAACAAAGCAAACAAAATGATTTTGCTGAAAATATTTACTTTAAAAGTAAAGTTGCAAAAATTAGAAATAAAGATGATTTAGATTTAAAATAGAACTTAGAAACATTACGATGAGAAATCTTTAAAAACGGTTATACTCATCAATTTCAAAATCTATATTTTTTTTAATCTTTAAATCAAGAAAATGGCAGACTTACAATCTATAAAAGCACGTTTTGGAATCATCGGGAATTTTCCGGCGTTGAATCGTGCTCTCGAAAAATCTATACAAGTGGCACCTACCGATATTTCCGTTCTGGTGATCGGGGAAAGTGGTGTTGGAAAAGAATTTATTCCTAAAATTATTCATTCAGAATCAAAAAGAAAACATCAGCCTTATATTGTTGTCAACTGTGGAGCAATTCCTGAAGGAACCATTGATTCCGAACTTTTCGGGCACGAAAAAGGCGCATTTACAGGTGCAACTGCAACCAGAAAAGGCTATTTTGAAGTGGCAGATGGCGGAACAATATTTTTGGATGAGGTGGGCGAATTGCCTTTGCAGACGCAGGTACGTTTGCTCAGGGTTTTAGAAAGCGGAGAATTTATGAAAGTGGGTTCTTCGCAGGTTCAGAAAACCAATGTGAGAATTGTCGCAGCCACCAATGTCAACATGATGAAAGCGATTCAGGACAGCAGATTCCGTGAAGATTTATTTTATCGTTTGAATACCGTGCAGATTGATATGCCTGCTCTGAGAGAGAGAAAGGGTGATATACACTTGCTTTTCAGAAAATTTGCCATTGATTTTGCAGAAAAATACAGGATGCCGGAATTGCAATTGGAATCTGGTGCTGTACATTATATCGAAAATTATGCTTTTCCCGGAAATGTGCGACAACTGAGAAATTTGGTCGAGCAAATGACCGTTGTGGAAACCGAGAGAAGTGTAACCGTAGCAAAACTAGCAGAATATATTCCGATGGATTCTCATTTGCCGATGGTTGTAAATCACCCCAATGCACATAAACAGAACGATTTCGGAAACGAAAGAGAAATTATGTACAAAATTCTCTTTGATATGAGGAATGATATTAATGATTTAAAATCCTTAACTTCGGAACTGATAAAAAACAGGGGAACTTCAGACCTGAGCAATCAGGAAAAGAATCTGATTAACAGGATTTACACTCCTGAACCTCAGCAAAATGCGAGTCCGAATTCTTTGCTGTTTTTTGAAAATAATAATAATCAGAACGTTCAGAACCCGACCATAATTTCAAATTCTGAAGACCATTACGAAGACTTTGAAGACATTGAAGTAGAAGAAAACAGACCCGAATCTCTTTCACTTCAAAACAATGAAAAAGATTTGATTATTAAAGCATTAGAAAAACATAATGGACGGAGAAACAAAGCGGCAGACGAGCTTGGAATTTCGCAGAGAACTTTATACAGAAAAATAAAACAATACAACTTAGAAGACTAAATCATCAAATTATGAATGTAAATTTTACCGCAAAGCCAATCAATTTTAAATTGAGTGACTACATGAGCAAAGGCTTTGAACTTTTGAAAAAAGATTTCGGAAACATTTTTGTAGCATTTCTATGCTGTCTTGTGATGGGAATCATCCCGTTCTGCGGAATGTTGGGTGCCGGAAATTTTTATCAATATCTAAGAAAAGTAAACAGAGGTCAACAGGCAAGTCCCGGAGATATTTTTAATTTTGATAAATTCATGCCGTATTTTATGCTTCAGTTGATTATTATTGGGGGCATTATAGCTATTTATATTCCATTATTCATAATTTCAATTCTTGCAGGAGCATTAAATGGGGGCGAGCCATCGGCTTGGTTTTCAATTGTGATGATTCCCTATGTTATTTTTATATACGTAGCAATCTTCTATTTTATACTGAAAGGATTTTACATTCCCGCATTAATTTCACTCAAAGATGTGACAGATATCAAAACGGCCTGGAACGCATCTAAAATCATGACAAAAGATAATTTGCTATCCATATTCTTATTTTCATTGGCAGTAGGAATACTTTCTCAGATAGGAATTATCGCCTGTGTGATTGGTGTGCTTGTTACATTGCCTTATATGTATGTTGCCAACTATTTTGCATACGAAGATGCAATGAACCAAATTGAGCGCGATGAGATTTCAGAAATTGGAATCAAAGAAAAATATTAAGATTTTAAAAATTTTGTAATGAGTCAGTTGAAACACCTAGTTCTATTAATAATTTGTGCCGGATTTTTAAATTCATGCTACACCTTTACCGGATCGTCATTGAAAGATGAGAAAACGGTACAGATCAATGAGTTTCCGAACAATGCACCTTTGGTAAATCCTACTTTATCACAGCAGTTTTCAACGGATATTCAGAACAGGTTTTTACAGAGAACGACCCTTAAAGGGACAAAAGAAAATCCGGATATTTTAATTGAAGGGGAAATCACTGATTATTCTATTACCCCCACTACCATCAGTTCTACAACGCAGAATACCGCTGCAGGAGTTATTCAGGATTCGCAGAATAAACTGACCATTACCGTAAAAGTACATTACGAAAACAAATTGCATCCCGATTTAAGTTTCGACAGAACGTATTCGGATGAGGCAGTTTTCAACAGCAGTTTGTCTCAAAGTACGATAGAAACTTCTCAGGTGAAAATTGCAACAGACAGAATTATCAACAAAATATTTAATGACATCGTAGCGAATTGGTAAGATGATACATACTAGAGTTTTAGAATTATTAAAAAATCCGAAAAATATTCAGTCAGAAGATCTGCATCTTTTGAAAGAGGAAATCAATTCTTTCCCGTATATTCAAAATATCAGAGCGCTTCATCTTTACGGGGTTCATCTTTACGACAGAGAAAATTATCAGAAAGCACTTTCTGCAACAGCGGCTTACACTACGGATAAAAAAATATTGTATCAGCTGATCAACGGTAAAATTCAACAGATTAAGCCTGAGATTATTGAAGAAAATCTGAAAATTATTCCTGAAGTAACTGGAAATGAAAATGAAATAAAAGAAACTCTTGTTGAAAATAAAAGTGAGCAGCAGGAAACTCCAGTACGAAGTGTTGTGAAAAGTTTCTCAAATCATGATTACGAAGCTACAGAAAGTCTTATTCTTGAAAAACCTGAAATTAAACATTTGTTTGTGGAAGGCGAAAGAAACAGAATTTTATTTGAAGGTGAAGAAAATTTCTTAAATGAAGATAATAACGAAACCATTGATATTGAATCTACCCTAGAATCGGGAGTGATTGTGACTCATAAACCTGTTTCTAATGTAAATGAACTCAGCGAAACAGATAAAGAAAAGATAATTAATGCTGAAGAATTAGAAGGAAATTCTTCTGAGACAATAACTGAAACTTCTATTGTACCAAAAATGCAGGTTGAAGAAATTACAGATAATTCTGAACTAAATTTAGAAGAAATTTTACCTGAATCTGATTTTAATGAAAAAGAAAAAGTTGAGGAAGCTCCAAAGTCTGAGATAGTTATTGATGAAGCTACAACAGCTTCTGAAAAAGTGAATAATGAGAATGAGACAAGCTTTCAAGCCGTAGAATCTTTCACGACTGAGATTGAAAAACCAATTGAGGATACTATTCAGTCTGCATCAAAACCTGAACATATTACCGAGGTTTTGAATCCGGAATTAATCATTGATGAAGAAAAAATAGAAACTGAACAGGGTGCAGAAAAAATTAACAATGATGCAGAATTAAGTTTTCACGGAACAGATTCTTTCTTTCCTGAAGTCAAAATACAATCCAAAAACAATTCAGAAATATTACCATCCGAAGCTCCGAAACCTAATGTCAATAAGCATGAAGACGAGATGCGACGCTTGATTGAAGAGGTGGAGAAAAGGATGAAAGCGAAAAAAGAAACTGCTCCGGAAAAGACAGAAGTAAATGATGAGGAAATAAATCACGACATCAGTTTTGCAGAAACCCAGGAGTTTCATGTAGGTGAAGAGCAGAAAGTAGCAGAAGAAGTGGTTGTAAAAACAGCCGAATCGATTGTAGAAGATGATCTTGAAGAAAAACAATCGGAAGAAAATATTGAGCTTTCAGAAGTAAAACCTGACAAAGAAGCTGTTGTTTCTGCATGGAAACCGATGAGCTTTGAAACAAGCCGTCCGGATTCTTTGCTGGATAAACCTGTTGAAATGCTGCAATCAAAAGAAGAAATTGAAATCGTTGAAGAAGCTCCAAAACCAGAGACATCTGTACAGGAAGAAATAGACTCTCCGGTAAAAAATATTTTAGAAAATTTAGAAGAGACAGAAGCTAGTCCCGAAGAGCAAAACGATGAGGCTCCTGTAATGAATGTTTCATTTTTCGGTTCAGATATCGCAAGTTTAGGTTTGTCTTATAAATCTGATCAAAAAGAAAAAGCTGATGCCAAAGAGGAAGAAAAGAAAATTGCTCAACAAAAAATTGATGACAGTAATGTTCCGGGATTTATCAACACTTGGCAAAGCTGGCTAAAAATTGATCGTGCTGAAGAAATACCGGTTGACAAAACAGAGAGTAAAAATAAAGTCATTGAATCATTTATTGAAAATAATCCTAGAATAAGCCAGTTAAAAGATGAGGTCAATTTCGTTGTCAAAGAAAAAACCGACGATATTTCACATTTGATGACCGAGACTTTAGCCAATCTGTATATCGAACAAAAACTGTACTCTAAAGCGGTCAACGCATTTTTGGTCTTAGCCAACAAACATCCTGACAGAAAAGAATATTTCGAAGAAAAAATTAAGGAAATCAAAGACAACAGAGGTAAAAATTAAATCAGGATAAATTAAATATAAAACGGCAGAATTGATTTTCTGCCGTTTTTCTTTTTACGTATTTGTAGAACTTAAATCTTTTTTTCTCTTCAGCTTTCGCCAGGCTTTTCGACCTAAAACAACAACTATCACCAAGCTGATCACAGCAAACAATGCAGCAATTACGGGCGCTGCCATTGCTAAAATAGACATGATTCCCGCACCTGCAGTCTCTGTAGTTCCGACCACGGAGTTTCCAAGCCCGCCTGTTGTTGCGGTAGATGCTGCCCTAATTCCCGCAAACCCTGAGCTGATCGTAGCTGCCGTTCCTCCACCTGCAATCAATGCCAATGCCCATTGCGGAAAAGTCCCCAATTCTGTAAACTGACTGGCAAACAATACAGATCCGGCGACTGTTGCCATCGGAACAGAAATCGTGTCAAGCAAATGATCTACAAAAGGAATATAATACGCCAGAATTTCGGCAATCATGGCAATTCCGGTAGTAATTAAAGCAGGTAAGCTCGAAAGCCATTCGAAGCTTTCACTCATAGGAATCCAATGGAAATAAGAAGACAAACTTACTGCAAATATCGGCAAAAACACTCTGAATCCGGATGCAGCAGCCAATCCGATGCCAATAAAAGCACTCAGGATATAAGGTAAATAAGGAATTTGATCTAACATTTTAATTCGTCAATTGTTTCTTTAAAGCTACAAAAAATTATAAATATTAAAATGCTTGAAATCAATGGGAGAATTTAGATCAGGATTTCTTCTGAGATTCACACAATTTAATAAACTGCGACTCAACATCCTGAAATTTCTTTGGTAATTCAGGAGAAACCCAAAACAGCATCGCCGTGGTTTTTTCTCCGAAATATTCTTTAAATAGCTCTTTATTCAGACGGTAACATTCTCTCAAAAGTCTTTTAATGCGGTTTCTGTGTACGGCTTTTTTAAAATATCTTTTAGAAACTGAAACTCCAAGTTTCACGTTGTCTGTCAGCAGGTCTGGATGATTTTTCAGGACAATAATTCGCAGATTTCCGCTGTTTTTCCACTTACCTTTTTCAAAAAGCAAGGTGATTTCATCCTTTTTTTTAAGTTTTTCCTCTTTGGGATATTTAAAGCTCTGCATCAGACTTTTTCACTAAATGATTGATGACTTCTGCCGCCGCATACAATCCGAAAATTGCAGGAATATAACTGATAGTTCCATAGAAAGAGCGTTTGTAATTGCTTCCGTCTGTCATTTTTAGGCTGTCTTCATCTTGTATTTCGCTCGAAAAGACACATCGGATGCCTTTGTCTATTTTTTCTTTTTTCAGTCTTTTTCTTACCTGTTTCGCAAGATGACATTCTGCAGTTTTATGGATGTCTCTTACCATCACTTTTGAAGGATCAGATTTTCCGCCGGCGCCCATTGAGCTTACAATTTTGATTTTTCTTCTTTTGGCAGCAATAATCAGGCTTACTTTCGGAGTAATGCTGTCGATGCAGTCTAAAATATAATCGAATTGACCGGCATCCAAAACTTCACCCATTCTTTCAGGGTTCAGAAATTCATTGATTTTTACCAGCTCAAGCTGTGGATTGATATCCATAAGTCTTTCTGCAACAACTTCCACTTTATGTTTTCCAACCGTTGAATGAAGCGCAGGTAGTTGCCTGTTGATATTCGTAATGTCTACCGTGTCACCGTCTACGATTGTCATTTTTCCCACTCCGGCTCTTGCCAGAAACTCTGCGGCAAAAGATCCTACACCACCTAAACCTACTACCAGAACAGCTGCATTATTCAATATATGAATACCATCTTCTTTGATCAGAAGCTCTGTTCTTTCCAGCCAAAACTTATCCATTTTTTATCGTTTCTAAATTTTCTACAATTTGTCTTTGAAGCTCGTCTATTGATATTTTCTTGATTTCCGAAACTTTCTGATACAAATCTTTGATGTCAAAATCTTCATTATCAGTTTCTAAAAAGAGTTTACCTAAAGGAACCGTTTTCAAAGTATCCTGCAAAGATAGATGATACAAAACAGGTTTCCCAAAACTCAGATAAAAATTATTTTTCAGAAGATCATCTGCGACGCTTTGTTTTTTATTAAAACCATGAATAATCATCGCTTGTTTAGATTTTTTTCGGAAAGAAATAACTTCATAAAATTTCTTTACACAATGAATGATTAAAGGTTTTCGAATCTCATTTGCAAGCTGAATTTGCTTTAAAAAAACATCTTCCTGTATTTTCTTGTCTACAGAAATTAATCCGTCAAGTCCGCACTCGCCAATTGCAAAACAATTCTCATTGATAACAGATTGTAACCATTTGAATTGATTTTCAGTATTTTCGGGTTGGATATCATGTGGATGAATACCTGCAGAATATAAATTGCCGGAAGGTTGGCTTCCTGTTTGCAGATTATAAATTCCGAAAGGAAAATTTATTTTATGATGATGAAAATCAAAAAAATTCATAATCAAAAATACAACAAATAAAATGTCACTAAAAATTATTAAACGTTCGTTTATAAAATGCGCAATAATTTCTTAACTTTACTAAAACGGCATATATGGGAAAAAAATTTACCGACAAACAAATACATATATTAAATATCGCTGAAGAGTTAATCGCAAAGAAAGGTTACGAGGGTACTTCAGTAAGAGACATTAGCTCAAAAGCCAACATTAATGTGGCAATGATTTCATATTATTTCGGCTCAAAAGAAAAGATGATGTCTTATCTCTATCAATACCGTGTGTTGAAAACGAGAGAAAATTTTTCTGAATTTGCAGATACGATTAAAGAAGGAAAAGCCGAAATGCAGATGAAAGAAATGATCAAATATATAGTTGCACAGCTTTTTAAATATAATTATTTCCATGGTTTTGTAACTCAGGAATTGCGTCACACAGAAAATCTTAAAGATGAGCTTCTTGATTTTTATCAGTTATTCGTTAAAAAATTAGACGATGTCATTAAAAAAGGGGTGACTTCCGGAGTTTTCACCTTTACTCCAAAACCTGAGGATATTCTGACAACCATTATTGGATCTACTCTTTTTGTGATTCGTAATAAAAATTTCTACGAACTGTATGTTCCTCATAAAGACGAAGAAGCTTACATCAAAGAAGCGGAAAAAAAAGTGAGAATGAATCTTCTGATGAATATTTTTGCCGTTTTGGGATACGCAGCCGACTAATTTTGCGTTAAATAATCATAAAAAAAAATCTTTTAGCAAAAAAGTTATATTTTTGCAAATTAATAGGTCGGTAAAACCGACAACTGTTGAACTTTATATGAAGAAATATATTTTAGGTATTTTTGCCATAGCTGTCATTTCGGCGTGCACCAGTCAGCAAGACAAAGCGATGAAAAGCGCGGATAAAACTTTTATCCTAAAGGCTGCAAATGAAAATTTCGCTAAAAAGAAATGGAAAAATGCTTTGGCTCTTTACGACAGACTTCCCAATCTTGTTGCAGGTACAGATGATGCCCCAAACGTGGTTTTTAACTCTGCGTATGCCAATTATTACGATAAAAACTACAAACTGGCAGGTCATCAGTTCAAAAATTTTGCGGTAAGTTTTCCTCAGGATAACAGAAAAGAAAGAGGCGTCATATATGTCTGCTTTGTGTTACTACAATGGTTCTATGGATTATAACTTAGATCAGACGAGTACAGAATTGGCGATTAATGAGCTTCAGGATTTCCTGACCAATTACCCGAATTCTGAAAGATCAAAAAACATCAATACGTTGATTGATGAGCTTTCCTATAAACTGGAATTTAAAGCCTACGAAAATGCTAAGCAGTATTACAAAATGGCTAATTATAAATCTACAGATGTCGCTTTTGAAAATGTTTTGGAAGATTTTCCAAGTACAAAGCTTCGTCCGAAGATCTATGATTATATGATGAAATCTCGCTATCTTTTGGCACAAAACTCTATTTACGAGTTGAAAGATGAGCGTATCGAAAGAGCACTGTCTTTCACAAGAATGGTTGAAAAAGAACTTCCGAACACAGAATATTCTAAGACCGCTTTAGATCTTAGAGGGAAACTGGAAAAGGAAAAGAAAGATTTTGTTATCGTAAAAAAACAAACAGAGGAAAGAATTGCCATATTAACAGCCAAACAAAAAAAGATGGTTGAAAAAATGGCTGAAGATTCAAAAACTGAAAAGCAAATCAAAGATCAAGTGTCTAACGAAAAGCAGGCAATGCAGATTCAGAGAGACAGCGCAGCGTTGCAAACACCTCCGCCCGCAGCGACTTTCAGAATCCAAAGATAATTCGTAAATTTGCCACCTTATAAATAAATAATTTTCTGAAAATGAGTGTAAAAGATACAAAAGCAGAAGTAAATACTATTACTTACGATAAAGATAAGATTGAAGAGAAAGTAGGTTCAATCTATGAAGCTATTGTTATCATGGGGAAGAGAGCTGAGCAGATCAACGCAGAAATTCGTACAGAGTTACACAATAAGCTTGACGAGTTTGCGGTTCACAATTCTACATTGGAAGAAGTTTTTGAAAACAGAGAACAGATTGAGATCTCTAAACATTACGAAAAACTTCCAAAGCCAACTTCTATCGCTATCCAGGAATGGCTAGACGGTGAAGTGTACTTTAGAAAGACTGAAGAGAGAAACTAATCACTTAGGTGATTTTTATACATGAAGGTCATAAAGAAATTATTTTCTTTATGACCTTTGCTGTTGCTGTAAGTTTCAGGTCTTACAAAAAAGAAGTATTTTAGTGCTTTAAAATAATCTACATGAATATTTCCGGAAAAAAGATTCTTATTGCCGTCTCTGGTGGAATTGCCGCTTACAAAATTCATTTTCTTATCAGAGATTTTGTGAAAAAAGGTGCAGAAGTTCAGGTAATCATGTCTCAGGATGCAGAGCATTTTGTAACAAAGCTGAGTCTTTCCACATTATCTAAAAATCCGGTGTATACAGATTTTTATGGCGACAACGGAACCTGGAACAGCCATGTAGAATTGGCACTTTGGGCAGATGTCATCATTATGGCTCCCTGTACGGCAAATACTTTAGCCAAAATGGTTCATGGGATTTGTGATAATTTAATCATTGCGACTTATATGTCTGCAAAGTGTCCTGTTTTTATTGCTCCTGCAATGGATCTGGATATGTATCAACACCCTTCAACCAGACAAAATTTAGAATTGGCAGAAGATTACGGTCACATGGTAATTCCTGCAGAAAGCGGTGAGTTAGCAAGTGGATTGGTTGGTCAGGGAAGAATGGCAGAGCCGGAAACGATTTCAAAAGCGGTAGAAGATTTTTTTAGTTTAAATAATAAAACCTTAGCTGGTAAAACAGTTTTGATAACTGCGGGACCAACCTATGAAGCGATCGATCCTGTGAGATTTATAGGCAATCATTCTTCAGGAAAAATGGGATTTTCTATAGCTGAAGAAGCTGCAAAACGAGGTGCAAAAGTGATTTTAATTTCAGGACCAACATCTTTGAATTCTAAGCATGAAAACATAAGCATCCACAGAGTTACTTCTGCAAAACAAATGTTTGATAAAGTATTTGAATACTATGATGGAATTGATGTGGGTATTGCCAGTGCAGCCGTTGCAGACTATGCTCCCAAGGAAGTTGCTACAGAAAAGATCAAAAAAAATGATGACACCTTAACCATTGAGTTGATTAAAAATCCGGATATTCTGAAAACAATGGGCGAGAAAAAAGCACATCAGTTTATGGTAGGGTTTGCTCTTGAAACTCAGAATGAAGAAGAAAATGCAAAAGGAAAGCTGGAAAAGAAAAATCTGGATATGATCGTTCTCAATTCCCTTCGTGATGATGGTGCAGGCTTTAAGAATGATACGAACAAAATAAAAATTTTCACCAAAACTGATAAAATAGAGTTTGAACTGAAATCAAAAGAAAATGTTGCAAAAGACATTCTCGATTGTATTGAAGCTCAGATTTTAAAATAATTTTTATAAATTTCCGTTCTCAACATTTAGATTATAATGGAACCGCTTTGATTGATTTTGATTCTCAAAATACTTATATAAGTGATAACATATAATCTTTAAAACAATATTTAGCTATACATGAAAAAATATACGATACTTTTATTTTTACTTCTGTTTTTCAATTTCAGTTTCTCTCAAGAACTTTTGGCTACAGTACAGGTAAATTCTCAACAAATTCAGGGGAGTAATCAACAGGCATTTAAGGCGTTGGAGAAAAGTCTCAGAGACTTCATCAACAATACAAGCTGGACGGGCAAAAAGCTTCAGAATTTCGAAAAAATCAAATCAAATTTTGCCATCGTTTTGTCTAGCAGAGATGGCAACAGATATACTGCCCAGATCGTCGTTCAGGCAGTTCGCCCGGTTTTCAGCTCAACTTACGAATCTCCGCTTTTAAATCTTCAGGATCAGAAATTTGCTTTTGAATATGTAGAAAACGAAAATTTGATTTTTAACGAAAGACAGTTTTCTGGAAAAAATTTAATAGATGTCATCAGTTTTTATGTGTACCTGATTTTGGGTTATGATGCAGATAGTTTCCAGTCTACCGGTGGAACGCAGTGGTTTACAAAAGCACAGCAGATTGCCCAGAATTCTCAGAATAGAGGGTATGATGGTTGGGGACAGATCAATGATCCGCGAAGCCGTTCGATTCTGATCGGAGAAATTTTGAACCCGAACATGAGCCAGCTTCGTCAAAATATGTATACCTATCACAGAGCGGGTTTAGACGGTATGTTTAATCAGGATCAGACGCAGTCTAAAAAAATTATTTTCGATGCTTTGATGCAGCTGAAGGTTTATGAAAATTCTTTTCAGCAGAATTATTTCTTTAATACATTTATCAATACGAAATATGATGAGATTTTCAACATATTCAATTCTGGTAACAATGGTGGAATTGTTTTAAATGACCTGAAACAACTGATGATTATCTTTGCACCCAAGTACACAGATAGCAGATGGAATAAGTGGAAGTAAGATACCCGATTCTTGAATTCTGAATTCTAAAATTTTATATTTGCAGTACAAAGAAATCTGCCACCTATCATGCTTTCGAGAATATACATTAAAAATTTTGCCCTCATTGATGCATTAGATGTGTCTTTGAAAAATGGTTTACAGGTAATTACAGGAGAAACCGGAGCCGGAAAATCAATCATTTTGGGAGCACTTCGATTGATTTTGGGAGAGAGAGCAGATTTAAAATCAATCTCAAAAACCGAAGAAAAAAGTATTGTCGAAACAGAGTTTGACCTGAATAACCAATTCAAAAAATTCTTTATCGAAAATGATCTCGATTACGAACATCAAACGATTATCAGACGGGAAATTTTACCTTCGGGGAAGTCAAGAGCATTTATTAATGATGTTCCGGTAACTTTGGATGTGCTGAAAGAACTGACTTCACAGTTAATCGATATTCATTCGCAGTTTGAAACTTCAAATCTTTTTACCGCAGATTATCAGTTTAAAATTATTGACGGACTGTCGGATAATAAAAAGATTATTGAAGATTATCAACAGGACTTTTCAGAATTTCAAAGTTTAAAAACTCAGCTCAAAAAATTCCAGACACAACTATCAGAAAATACAAAAGAAACCGATTACAAACAGTTTTTACTGAATGAGCTGGAAGATATAAAATTGAATGATATAGATTATAATGAGGTGCAAAATCAGCTTTCTGTACAGGAAAATGCAGGAATGATTTCTGAAAATATTGCTCAGATTCTCTCAAGATTCCATCAGGAAGAAATTGGAATTCTCTCTTTCTTTAATGAAGCTAAAAATAAATTATCAAAAATTGCCGAAGTGTCCCATTCTTTCTCTGAACTGGATGAAAGGTTGGAAGGCTCTTTTGTTGAAATGAAAGATATTCTCTCAGAATTGGAAGACGAAGCCGAAAAAATTGAAATCAATCCGGAAAATTTAGCGATACTTTCAGAACTGAATAATAAAATCAATGCATTATTTCTGAAGCATAACGTTTCTGATATTAACGAATTAAAAGAAATCAGGGATCAATTATCAGGTGAACAAAAAGGAACTGCAGAAATTGAAGCCCATATTGCTGAGATTGAAATCAACATCGCTAAAAAAGAAAAATCACTTCATTCTTTAGCTGAAAAACTTTCTAAAAACAGAAAGAAAAATGTTCCGGTCTTCATTAAAAAGGCGGAAGATTTACTGAAAAAATTAGGTCTTGAAAAAGCAAAAGTTGATATTGAACTAACCGATATTCAGGAATTTAATCAGTTTGGAAAAGAAAATATCCAGCTTTTATTTCAGGCAAATTCCGGGTTTCCTTTGAAACCGATTCAAACTGCCATTTCCGGTGGTGAAAGATCTCGTGTGATGTTGGCGGTTAAGAAAATCATTGCCGAAAGCGATATGCTTCCAACCCTTATTTTAGACGAAATTGACACGGGAGTTTCCGGAAAAGTAGCCGAAGAAATCGGAAATCTGATGCGTGAGATGTCTCAGGATATGCAGCTGATCGTCATTTCTCACTTAGCACAGGTTGCCGCAAAAGGAAATGATAATTACAAAGTCGTGAAAGAAGATATCAACGGTAAAACGCAATCTACCATCATCACTTTAAGCGAAGAAGAAAAATTGAATGAGATTGCGCAGCTGCTTTCAGGAAGTAAAATTACGGAGGCGGCGATGGCACAGGCGAGAGAATTGATAGGTTAAGAAAGAGTTGGAATGTATTGAAATAAGAAAATTAATGATATTTAAAATTATTTATGATTATTTTTGTTATGCTTTTTATAAGTTGTAAGGATAAAAACCGATCTATAAGAAGATTAAAACTAAAAACTACTTCATAAGGTTTTACTATAACCTGACTTCTGGCTCATTCCAAATCACCTCGTTTTAAACAGAATAATTTTTTGATTATTGCAAATTATATCAGTTGTAACCAAACATTTTTTTATTTTATTAAGACATCTTTACCACATCTATATTCGGTTTTTTACATAAATACTGTAACAAAAACTACATTATATTTACTAATGTAAAAAAGTAAACTATGTTTGTACAGTTTCTGAGGTTAGAAATCAAAAGTTTTTTTCGTGGCAGCTCGGTCGGAGTTAATCTGGCGATGAAGATCTTCCGTTTTTTGGGAATTCTGTCGATTGTAGCGTACTGCATCGGTGCGGCTTTCTTGGCTTTTTTCTTTGTTAGGAAGGAAATGGAACAAGATCCTGTCAAAGTTGTTTCAAAATTCATGATTATTTTGTGGGCGGCAGATCTTATTTTCAAATATCTTTTTCAGCAGATGTCTACGCAGAACATCAAGCCGTTTCTCACGCTCAATATTCCTAAGAAAACTTTGGTTAATTATATTTTAATCAAAACTTTTGTCTCGCCACTCAGCTGGATGAATTCTTTTTTTCTGGTGACATTTACCGCCATTTGCCTCTTCAACGGATATGGTTTTTTAGGAACTTTATGTTGGTTTATTGCATTGTCGTTATTGTTCTATCTTAATAATTTCATCAATATTTTGGTCAACAACAGAGAGAATGTTGCCATCGCTGTGGGAATTGTCTTTTCGGTGATCGTAGGTTTGGGATATTACAATATCATTCCTGTTTTAGAGTATTCTGAAAGGTTTTTCTATTCATTTTATGCACAGCCTTATTTTGCGTTGTTGCCAGTTGTGCTATTTGCAGGATTATGGTGGATCTGTTTCAGATATATTTACAAAGAATTCTATCTCGATCAGGGGTTGGAAGACAAAAAAACCTTCGGTAAAACAGAAAATATTGCTTTCCTTAATAAATACGGAGCCATCGGAAGTTTCATTAATAATGATATTAAAATGCTGAGACGAAATAAAGTCACAAAAGGCATCATTATCGGAAGTTTCATGTTTGTTTTTTACGGACTGCTAATGTTTACGTCATCTGTTTACAAAACACCTTACATGATGATGTTTATGGGTCTGTTTGTAACGGGTGGTTTTCAGTTTCTGTTTGGTCAAAGAGTGCCTTCTTTCGACAGCTCTTATTATCCATTGATGATGACGCTGAATGTTCCTTACAAAGAATATCTGAAAGCAAAATGGTGGCTCATCAATATTGTAACCGCAGTCTCAATAGTGATTGCATTGTTCTATGCATTCATAAGCTGGGAAGTGTACTTTAGTTTCTTCGCAGCCGGATTGTACAACATCGGAGTAAACTCTCAATTTACATTGTGGTCCGGAGCGTATACCAAAACGCAAATTGATCTTAATTCTAAAGAAAAAGTAATGGGACAGAAGAACAGCTTCAACATGAAAAGTCTGCTTCTGTTAATTCCTAAAATGCTTTTGCCAATGGCTGTTTTTGGAGCTACAAAATATTTCTTCGGAATGACAGCCGCTGTAATGAGTATTGCAGCTTTGGGACTGATAGGATTCTTATTCAGAGAAAAAATATTCGACATTATTGTAAAACAGTACAAAAGCGAAAAATACAGTACACTAGACGCATTCAAATCTAAAAATTAATACCATGATTACGATACATAATTTATCAAAAAAATACGGAAATGCAACGGTTCTTAATATCGAAAATCTTGAAATTCCAAAAGGGGAAACTTTCGGTTTGGTAGGAAACAACGGAGCCGGAAAAACAACTCTTTTTAGCTTAATGCTTGATTTGATACAGCCAACAACAGGTTTTGTAAGCATCGACGGAATCAAAGTCAATGAATCTGAAGCCTGGAAATCTAAAGTTGCGGCTTTCGTAGATGACACTTTTCTGATCGGATATTTGACACCCGAAGAATATTTTTATTTCATTGGGGAATTGAGAGGTCAGAACAAAGCTTCTGTGGATGAGTTTCTGAAACAGTTTCATGATCTTTTCAGTGGTGAAATCATCAACTCCGGAAAGTATGTGAGAGATTTATCCAAAGGAAACCAAAAGAAAGTAGGAATTGTAGGCGCTATCATCGGAAATCCTGAAATCGTAATCCTGGATGAACCTTTTGCCAATCTTGATCCTTCCACACAGATTAAACTGAAGAATTTAATTAAAGAATTAGCGAAACAAAGTGGTGTTACTTTTTTAATCTCAAGTCATGATCTTGCGCATACGACTGAAGTTTGCAACAGAATTGTGGTCGTCAATAAAGGTCAGCAGGTAAAAGATATTCAAACCAATCCGGAAACGTTGAAAGATTTGGAACAGTATTTTGCAGATCAGGTGAATCAGCCGGTTTAAATTAAAAAAAACCTCCGTGAAATACAGTTCACGGAGGTTCTATCAATTATCTAAAGTTCTAAAAATTTATTTCAGACTTCCCACCATATCTTCCGGCTTCACCCATTCATCAAATTGTTCAGAAGTTACAAAACCTAGATTTACAGCTTCTTCTTTTAATGTCGTTCCGTTTTTATGAGCAGTTTTTGCAATTTTTGCAGCATTTTCGTAACCGATATGCGTATTCAGTGCAGTTACCAGCATCAAAGATTTATCGACCAATTCTTTAATTCTTTCTTGGTTGGGCTCAATTCCAACAGCGCAATGATCATTAAATGAGATACATGCATCAGCGATTAATTGAGCCGACTGTAGAAAATTATAAGCCATCACTGGCTTGAAAACATTCAGCTCATAATTTCCCTGTGTTCCTGCAAAAGAAATCGTAGTATCGTTTCCTAGAACCTGAGCACAAACCATCGTCAAAGCTTCATTCTGTGTAGGATTTACTTTGCCTGGCATGATTGAAGAACCCGGCTCGTTTTCCGGAATGTGAATTTCCCCAATCCCAGAACGTGGTCCTGAAGCCAACAATCTGATATCCTGAGCAATTTTGTATAAAGAAACCGCTAATTGCTTTAAAGCTCCGTGAGATTCTACGATAGCATCGTGGGCAGCAAGAGCTTCAAATTTATTTTCTGCCGTTACGAATGGAAGATTAGTGAATTTTGCAATGTATTCTGCAACTTTTACATCGTAACCTTGTGGTGTATTTAAGCCGGTTCCTACCGCAGTTCCTCCTAAAGCCAATTCAGAAAGGTGTGGTAAAGTATTTTTTAAAGCTTTAATACCATAATTCAACTGAGCAACGTATCCTGAAAACTCTTGTCCCAAAGTCAGTGGAGTGGCATCCATCAAGTGCGTTCTTCCGATTTTGACGATATTTTTAAAAGCTTCTGTTTTTTCCGCTAAAGTATCTCTCAGTTTTTCAACAGCAGGAATAGTAGTCTCAACAACCTTTTTATAAGCCGCAATGTGCATTGCAGTTGGATAGGTGTCGTTTGAAGACTGCGATTTATTCACGTCATCATTGGCATGAACTTCAGATTTATCACCTAGATTTCCGCCACTGTTCACGTGAGATTTATTTGAAATCACTTCATTCACATTCATATTAGATTGCGTTCCGGAACCTGTTTGCCAAATTACCAAAGGGAATTGATCATCCAGTTTGCCTTCTAAAATTTCATCGCAAACCTGAGCAATCATATCTCTTTTTCCAGCATCTAAAACCCCTAAATCTGAATTGGTAAATGCCGCTGCCTTTTTTAAATATGCAAATGCTTCAATAATTTCATGTGGCATAGAGCCTTCCGGACCAATCTTAAAATTGTTTCTTGAACGTTCGGTTTGTGCTCCCCAAAACTTATCAGCCGGAACCTGCACTTCACCCATCGTGTCTTTTTCTATTCTGTAATTCATTGTGATTGAAATTTTATCTGTTCAGTTTTAATTTTTTATCACAAATTTTAACCACAAAAATTATCCGATCATTTTGTCATTCCGTAGGAATCTCAGCAAGTAATAAACGTAAATAGTTCAAAATGAATGAAAAAATGCGACTATTTTGGTTAAAATAAGTTTCTATAAAATTACTCAATAATAAAAAACCTCGCAATTTATAATCATTATAATATCAATTTCAATTACTTATTTTTAATTATGTTTTTTTGAGTAAGATGTATTTTTGCACCGAAAATAAAAGTAACATGGAATTTAACTATCAGGATCCTTACCCAATTCTTAAAGACGACACGGTTTATAAAAAATTAACTTCAGAATATGTGAAAATTGAACAGCATGGTGAAAGAGAAGTTTTAACCATCGATCCTAAAGGTCTTGAGCTATTGGCAGAAGAAGCAATGGCAGACGTTTCTTTCATGCTTCGGTCTTCCCATTTGGAAAGTTTGAGGAGAATTATTGATGATCCTGAAGCTACAGATAATGACAGATTCGTTGCCTATAATTTATTACAAAATGCTGCTGTTGCTGTAGAAGGGGCACTTCCATCGTGTCAGGACACCGGAACGGCAATCGTAATGGGTAAAAAAGGTGAAAATGTTTACACGGGAGTTGATGACGGTGAATATTTAAGCAAAGGAATTTATAATACTTACCAAAAAAGAAACTTAAGATATTCTCAGGTCGTTCCTTTGACGATGTTTGAAGAGAAAAATTCTGGTTCAAATCTTCCTGCGCAGATTGATATTTATGCTAAAAAAGGGGATTACTACGAATTTTTGTTTCTAACGAAAGGTGGAGGTTCTGCAAACAAAACTTTCTTATATCAAAAAACAAAGTCTTTACTGAACGAAAAATCTCTTGAAGCTTTTGTAAGAGAGAGAATTTCAGACTTGGGAACAGCGGCTTGTCCGCCTTATCATTTAGCGTTGGTAATTGGTGGAACTTCGGCTGAAGCAAATTTAGCAGCGGTAAAAAAAGCATCAGCAAAATATTATGACAACCTTCCTACTGAAGGAAATGAAGCGGGACAGGCTTTCAGAGATCTGGAATGGGAGGCAAAAGTTCAGAAAATCTGTCAGGAAAGTGCAATCGGTGCTCAGTTTGGTGGAAAATATTTAACACATGATGTGAGAGTGATCAGATTGCCTCGTCATGCGGCTTCTTGCCCGGTCGGGATGGGAGTTTCCTGTTCGGCTGACAGAAATATTAAAGGTAAGATCACCAAAGAAGGTATTTTCTTAGAACAACTGGAGCAAGATCCTAAAAGATTTTTACCAGCAACACCGCCACATTTAGAAGCAGCGGTTGATATTGATCTGAATAAACCAATGCCGGAAATTTTGGCTGAACTTTCTAAATATCCTATCAAAACAAGACTAAAATTGAATGGAACCTTGATCGTTGCAAGAGATATTGCTCACGCAAAAATCAAAGAATTATTAGATGCAGGACAACCAATGCCTGAATATTTCAAAAATCACCCGATCTATTACGCAGGACCTGCAAAAACTCCGGAAGGAATGGCGTCAGGAAGTTTCGGACCAACTACGGCTGGAAGAATGGATGTATATGTTGACGAATTTCAAAGTCATGGCGGAAGTATGGTTATGCTGGCAAAAGGAAACAGAACCACCGATGTTACCAATGCCTGTCACAAATACGGAGGTTTCTACATCGGTTCAGTAGGCGGTCCGGCTGCAATTTTAGCTAAAGAAAATATTCTGTCGGTTGAGGTAATAGATTTTCCGGAATTAGGTATGGAAGCGGTAAGAAAAATTGAAGTAAAAGATTTCCCGGCATTCATTATTACTGATGATAAAGGAAATGACTTCTTCGCAAATCTTGCTCATTAAAATTTAATTTTGAAAGTTACATGTAAGAATTTTAGAGTAGCAACTGTAGTCTAAAATCTAAAATCTAACATCTAACATCTCAATAATTAGTTTAAAATAAAAACAAATTGCAAAATTTGGGTTCTATATCTTTTGATGAAAAAGAAAAAAATCCTATTTTTGCCTAAAATCTATAAGAAAGATGATGTTATCAGCATTTTGGCCGTTTTATCAGTTCCTTTGGACAATCTACTTTGTTACAATGTTCCTAGTGGGATTCTGGTGTATTTTTATGTTTTTCGGTTTCGTTATCCCATTGTGGTTAACAGAAGGTTTGAAAGAATATTTTGGTAAGGTAAAGCCTTTCGATCCTGAAGATATCAGAAGAAAACTAATTACCGAGCAGGAAGGTGTTGAAGTAATCTTCAACCAGCCTAAAGGTCACGGTCACTTTCTTACACGATAGCCACGGGCACGACCACGGACATCATTAATGAATGTCATCGCTTTTTCACCTTAATTCTGGAAAAGTGATATCATAGCAAAACAACATATATGAAACCACTGATTTTATCGGTGGTTTCTCTTTTCTAGAGAATTCATACAAACGTTTCTTTTTTCACCAGATATATTATTCTTTTATTAATCATGATTAAAAGTTTTAAACCAAAAGATTCTTGTATTCTAAAGGCTTTCACAGAAGCAGAGTTTTTCAGAATAGTATTTGATGAATAGTAATCTCAAAAAAATATTCATAAAATTGCAGTATTTGTTTTATATTTAGCAAAAAAATATTCATATGAAGAAACTATATTCGTTGTTTTTGGTGTTTATTGCTGCCTGCGTTTTTGGGCAAATAAGCTACACAATTTCACCAAATCCTTTTAATGAGACCGATCAGATTACTTTATCTGTTCCCGGAAATCAGATAGACGAAACTGCTTGGGGAGTTGCCAATAATGCAATCTATATCTGGACTTGGTCACTAGATCAGAACTATGCGAACAGCCAGGATTGCCCTACTAACGGAAGCTGGACAAATTCTAATGAATTAAATAAACTGACCTACAATTCAGTTACAGACACCTATTCTTTAACGTTTACTCCTACTACATTTTATGGACGTACAGGAATTGGCAGATTTGGCTTTTTACTTAAAACTAAAACAGGAAACCATCAGACATCACCCGATATTTTTGTGAATGTAGGAACATTAAGTTTAAATTTAACAAATCCGGCTGCAAACAGCCTCACATCAGTTCCTACAGGAAATGCAATAAATATTACTGCTACGACAAACATAAATGCAACGTTTCAGTTAAAGGCAAATGGTACAGTTGTACATTCTACTTCAACGCCTTCCAATTCATATAGTTATAGTTATACAGTTACTGCAGATGCAGATATGGAACTGATCTCTACTGCAAATGGAACTATAAAAAATGCAACATTCACTTTGCAGGTTCCTAGGAATGTAGTTTCTCAGGCGATTCCGAGCTGGATCAGACAGGGAATCAATTATAATCCTACGGACAACACAAAAGTTGGTTTGGCTTTGTATGCTCCATTTAAGAGTTTCGTTCATGTGATCGGAAGTTTCAACAACTGGGCGGTGAATGATGCCTATTTAATGAAAAGAGACACCACAAATCCTGATTTGTACTGGATCGAACTAAGCGGATTAACTCCTCAGCAATTATATACTTTTCAATACAGAACCAATGATCTGAAAAAAGTGGCAGATCCTTTTTCTCCTCAGATTTTGTCGTCTTATGATGATCAGTATATTTCTGCAGCCACCTATCCTAATTTACCTGCATTTCCTGCCGGCCAAGGTTTTGAAGTGTCTACTTTCAAAACAGGACAGACAGCCTACAATTGGCAGGTTACCAACTTTACAAGACCCAATAAAGATAATTTAATTATCTATGAGTTACTCTTAAGAGATTTTACACAGGAAAAAAACTGGCAGTCTTTAATTAATAAGATAAATTATCTTAAAGATTTAAAAATCAATGCGATTGAACTAATGCCAATTATGGAATTTGAAGGGAATCTTTCTTGGGGATACAATACATCCTTCCATTATGCTTTAGATAAAGCGTACGGAACTCCTGAGAAATTCAAAGAATTTGTAGATGTATGCCACCAAAACGGTATTGCGGTTATTTTAGATGTAGCATTTAATCATGCTACAGGAAGATCACCTTTGGTAAGACTTTGGAATGTAGATCCTGATGGAGACGGTTACGGAGATGTTGCTGCAAATAATCCTTATTTTAATACCGTTCCAAAGCATTCTTATAATGTTTTTAATGATTTTAACCATACCAGTTCAGCAACAAAATATTATGTTGAAAGAACATTACAACAATGGTTAACAGAATATAAAGTTGACGGCTTTCGTTGGGATTTAACCAAAGGTTTTACTCAAAATTGTTCTGCAAACGATGAAGCATGTACCAATGCTTATCAGCAAGACAGAGTAGATATTCTGAAAGCGTATGCAGATCAACAGTGGGCAATCGATCCAAATTCTTATATGATTTTTGAACATTTAGGAACAGATGCAGAAGAGCAGCAATGGGCAAATTACAGAGTAGCAGAAGGAAAAGGAGTAATGCTTTGGAATAACCAGAACGGATCTTACAACCAAAATACAATGGGGTATAGTCAAAACAGCAATTTTGACAGAATGGATCATGAACTTCACGGGTTTACCAATATGCATGGTGTAGGTTATGGTGAAAGCCATGATGAAGAAAGATTAATGTTTAAAAATCTTGCATATGGTGCTGTAAACGGAGCTTATAATGTAACGAATCTGAATACCTCTTTAGAAAGAATGAAAACTTTCGGTGCTACATTTTTCACCATTCCCGGACCAAAGATGATTTGGCAGTTTGGCGAATTGGGATATGAATTCAGCATCAACAGATGTGCAGATGGAACAATTAATAACAATTGTCGTACAGACGAAAAACCTGTTGCTTTCACTTTAGGTTATGATACCAATACAAACAGAAAAGCTATTTATAATACTTGGGCGCAGATTATTAATGTTAGAAACGCTCATCCTGTTTTCAAATCTAAAACTTACACAGTAGAATCAAATAACTTAACGAACGATCCGAACGGTCTTATTACAAGAATTTATATTTATGATCCTCTATTAACAGCAGGCGTGAAAAATGTGGTTGTATTAGCAAATTACGATACTTCGGCTAAAAACGTAGTTCCTTATTTTCCTTTCACTGGGCAATGGCAAAACTTGATGGATAATTCAACTTTTAATGTAGCTTCAACTACAGCTCCCATCACACTTCAACCAGGAGAATTTAGAATCTACGGAAACCCTTTCACTACTTTATCTACAGCTGAAGAAAATTTAGATAAAAGATTATCGCTTCAGATTGCAGACAATCCTGTGAAAAACGGTTTGGCAAAATTGATTTATCACAGAGCCAAAAACGGAGAAATCTCAATTTATGACATGAGTGGTAAGAAAATGGATTCATTTAAATTAAAAAATGAAGACGGAACCTACGAATTAAAAGCAAATTATCCCGCAGGAACCTATCTTGTTCATCTAAAAACAAGTAACGGAGTTGCCATTCAGAAAATGATTGTTCAATAAATCTTATATTCCAAATATCAAATCGAATTTATAAAAGCTCATGAAAATGAGCTTTTTTTATTAATCATCAAATCCGTATCTTTGCATACTAAATTTTTAATATGTCTAAGTCATTAATTCCAAAATTAGAAGCTATAAAACAAAGATATAATGAGGTTGCAGACCTTATTATACAGCCAGATGTAATTTCGGATCAGAAAAAATATTCTTCATTAAATAAAGAATACAGCGATTTAGGAAAAATTGTACATGTTTACAATCAATATAAAGGTGCTTTAGATAATATCGCAGAATCTGAAGAAATCATTGCAGATGGTTCAGACAGAGACTTGGTTGATATGGCTAAAGAAGAAAAAGTAGAAGCTCAGGCAAAACTTCCCGGTTTAGAAGAAGAATTGAAAGTTCTTTTGATCCCAAAAGATCCTGCCGACGACAAAAACGTAATTGTGGAACTTCGTGCCGGAACAGGTGGTGATGAAGCAGCAATCTTCGTGGAAGATGTTTACAGAGCTTATTCTATGTTTTTTAAAACCAAAGGATGGAAGCATGAAATAACTGATTCTAACGAAGCAGCGAAAGGTTATAAAGAACTTATTTTAAAAATTGAAGGGGACGGCGTTTATGGCATTATGAAATTCGAATCCGGAGTTCATCGTGTACAGCGTGTTCCCGAAACTGAATCTCAGGGCAGAGTACACACTTCTGCAATTACCGTGGCTGTTTTACCTGAAGCTGAAGAAATTGATTTTGAATTAAATCCTGCAGATATCGAAATGCAGACTTCTCGTTCAGGAGGAGCAGGTGGACAAAACGTAAACAAGGTAGAAACCAAAGTACAGTTGACGCACAAACCTTCAGGAATGGTGGTTGTTTGTCAACAAGCTCGTTCTCAGTTGGCAAACCGAGAATTGGCAATGGAAATGCTTCGTACCAAATTATACGATATTGAAGTTCAGAAATCTGTCGGAGATATTGCTGCACAGCGTAAATCGATGGTTTCTACCGGAGACCGTTCTGCGAAAATTAAAACCTACAACTATCCCCAGGGAAGAGTGACCGATCACAGAATCAACAAGTCTATGTACAATCTTGATGCCTACATGAATGGTGATATTTCTGAAATGATTGATGCTGTAATCATGGCAGAAAATGCTGAGAAAATGAAAGGAGAAGAAGAAAATTATTAATTTTTTTTCTTTTTAAAATATTTAAAGCTTCTGAGTAATCGGGAGCTTTTTTATTATAGTTGTTGTGAAAAATTGTCTAGAAAATGTATATTTGAAAAAGAGATGAACATCTTATGAAAAAAAATCTTCTATTATTTATATTGTCATTACTATCAATAAATTCTTTTGCACAGAAAACAAAAAAAGAGAAAGGTGTTGGTACTCGCCAAAAAACAGCAAATCCCAATACTCCATTTATTTATAAAAATGGATACTTAAATTATAATATTTTTAAAAAGGCTGTAGCTCGAAAAAATGATACGATTAGCCTTCACGAATTGAAATTTAATGCTGTTTTTTCGGCTATGTACACCCAAAAGGTTATGTATGATAAATTTGGTAAGTGGACAAAAGAGATAAGACCTAATATTGATGATCAACATCCAATATTAGTTTGGGAGAGAGTGAAGTTATTTGAAAATGAAAATAAACAATATACAGTTTATACAAATGGAAAAGAAAGTTGGGAAGAATTATATGCATCTGTTTTGGTATTTGATGAAAATAATAATGACTGTTTAAGTGACTCTCACTCAGACAAAACAAAAGTTATTAAATATTTTTCTGATGGTATTAAGAAGTTAAATAATAATAACGATTTTTATACTTTGTATTGGCAATCAGCAAATAGCTATAAACCTAAAATCAGTAAATAATTATAATCTCATTTCTAATTATTTTTATTCTAAAAATAGTTAATAAGATACAGGCTTCTCATACAGAAGCTTTTTTTATTTCCACAACTTTATGTATTTTTGGTAAAACCTTCACAATGAATTTCAAACCAATCCTATTAACAGCTGGAGTATTATTTTCAGCTACTTTTTATGCCCAAAAAATGAATTATCCTAAAGCTATAAAAGGAAATCAGACCGATACTTATTTTGGAACTGCCGTTGCAGATCCGTACAGAGATTTAGAAAACGATTCTGAACCAACCAAAAAATGGGTAGATGAAGAAGTTGCTTATAGTCAGAATTATTTATCTAAAATAACTTTCAGAGAACAGATCAAAAAACAATTAACAGACATCTGGAATTACGAAAAAATTGGTGCACCTTTCAAAGAAGGAGAATACACTTATTATTATAAAAATAACGGACTTCAGGCGCAGTCGGTGTTATACAGGACTGATAATAAAACAAAAACTACAGAAGTATTTTTAGATCCGAATAAATTTTCCGAGAAAGGAACAACTTCTCTTTCCGGTTTATCTTTCAATAAAAAAGGAAACTTAGCAGCATATTCCATCTCAGAAGGTGGTAGCGACTGGAACAAAATCATCATCATTGATGCAATTACAAAAAAACAAATCGATGAAACAATTGTAGATGTAAAGTTCAGTGGAATTTCTTGGTTAGGCGATGAAGGTTTCTACTATTCAAGCTACGACAAACCAAAAGAGGGAACTATATTGTCAGGAATGACCGATAAACATAAAGTTTACTATCATAAATTAGGAACAAAGCAATCTGCCGACCAGTTGATTTTTGGGGGAGACAAAACTCCGAGAAGATATTTAGGGGCGGGAGTTTCTGAAGACCAGAGATATCTGATCATTTCCGCAGCCAATGCTACCAATGGAAACGAACTGTATATAAAAGATTTGAAAAACGGTGGCGACTTCATTCAGATCAATAAAGGATTTGACATCAATGTGAATGTTGTAGATACAGAAGGCGATAATCTTTTCATTTTTACCGATAAAGATGCTCCAAATATGCGTTTGGTAAAAACAAGTATCCAAAATCCTTCTCCGGAAACTTGGAAAGACGTAATCCCCGAAACAGAAAACGTATTATCAATTTCCAGCGGCGGCGGTTACTTTTTCGCGACATACATGGTGGATGCGATTGATAAAGTAAAGCAGTTTGACAAAACAGGAAAGCAGATCAGAGAAATTACACTTCCTGGAAAAGGGAATGTTTCAGGATTTGGCGGTAAAGAAAAAGAGAAGGAAATGTATTACTCTTTCAGCAATTACATCACACCGGGAACGACTTACAAATTTAATGCAGATTCAGGGAAATCTGAAGTGTATCAAAAGCCGAAAGTAAAATTTAATCCTGAAGATTATGTTTCCGAGCAGGTTTTTTACACGTCAAAAGACGGAACAAAAGTTCCGATGATGATTAATTATAAAAAAGGAACTAAGCTTGACGGTAAAAACCCAACAATTCTTTATTCTTACGGAGGTTTCAATATCAGTTTGCAGCCGTCTTTCTCTGTAGTTAATGCAATCTGGATGGAAAATGGCGGAATTTATGCCGTTCCGAACATCCGAGGTGGTGGAGAATATGGGAAAAAATGGCACGATGCAGGAACAAAAATGCAGAAAAAAAATGTATTTGATGACTTCATCGCAGCTGGAGAATATTTGCAGAATAAAGGCTATACTTCAAAAGAATTTATGGCACTTTCCGGAAGATCAAATGGCGGATTATTAGTGGGTGCAACCATGACAATGCGTCCCGATTTGGCTAAAGTTGCCTTTCCGGGAGTTGGTGTTTTAGATATGTTAAGATACAATAAGTTTACCGCAGGTGCAGGTTGGTCTTATGATTACGGCACTGCAGAAGACAACAAAGAAATGTTTGATTATTTGAAATCATATTCGCCGGTTCACAATGTAAAAGCAGGAACTTGCTATCCGTCAACGATGATTATTACAAGCGATCATGATGATAGAGTAGTTCCCGCACATTCGTTCAAATTTGGAGCTGAGCTGCAGGAAAAACAGAAATGTGCAAACCCTATTTTAGTGAGAATTGAAAAAAATGCAGGTCACGGAGCAGGAAGAGCGACCGATCAGGTCATTAGCGAAAACGCAGATCTTATTTCTTTTGCGTTGTATGAAATGGGAATTAGAAAGCTTGGGAAATAATCATCATTAAATATTAATTTTACTGAATGTTTATTAGGTTGAATATTTTTCTGATTATAAGTAATTTGTAATAATTTGAAAATCCTTTGTGATCTTTGCTAAGTGGAACGCCTTTGCGAACTTTATAAACAGTTAGGAATCAAAAACCTTTGCGTACTTTGCGTTAAATTTAGTAATATGAAATAAAGTGGACCATCATAAATATTTGAAATCTTTGATGAGATCAAAATTAGAAAGCGAAGTTGTAGCAATACAATTTCGCTTTTTGTATTAACCGGTGAAAGTTCCAGGGGAATAATTTAGTAGAGAATAGGATTAAATCCTATCTATTTTCAGAATAATTTAAAAATAAAAAGTTGTTAAAAACATTATTTTAAAACATCTAATGTATTTATTTCCTGTTGAAAATCAATCACAAAACATTAATCCAAAAATGCTTATTTTTAAAATCTTAAATCCGAACTCATGAGAAGGGAAATTCAAAATAAAAATCCCCAATTTACAATATCAGAAAAGCATCTGGAAGTGTATCCGTTTGAAAAAGATGGTTTAGAGCTAAAATCATCTTACACGAAACAAGATGTTAAAGATGAATCTCTTACAAAAACATCACCGGGAATTGCACCTTTTTTAAGAGGCCCATATTCAACAATGTATGTTCAGAAACCCTGGACAGTGCGTCAGTACGCTGGTTTTTCAACAGCTGAGGAATCTAACGCATTTTACAGAAGAAACTTAGCAGCCGGACAAAAAGGGCTTTCTGTAGCCTTCGATTTGGCGACTCACAGAGGATATGATTCAGATCACGCAAGAGTTGTCGGCGATGTTGGAAAAGCCGGTGTTGCAATTGATTCTGTGGAGGATATGAAGATTTTATTTAATGAAATTCCGTTAGATGAAATTTCGGTTTCGATGACGATGAACGGAGCGGTTTTGCCGATTTTATCATTTTATATTGTTGCCGCAGAAGAACAGGGTGTTTCTCAGGATTTACTTTCGGGAACCATTCAGAATGATATTTTAAAGGAGTTTATGGTGAGAAATACCTACATTTATCCGCCAACACCTTCCATGAAAATCATTGCCGATATTTTTGAATATACTTCTAAAAATATTCCGAAATTCAATTCGATTTCTATTTCAGGGTATCATATGCAGGAAGCGGGAGCAACACCGGTTTTGGAAATGGCTTACACCCTTGCAGATGGCTTGGAATATGTAAGAACCGGGATAAAAGCAGGAATGAATGTTGATGATTTTGCGCCAAGATTGTCTTTTTTCTGGGCAATCGGGATGAATCACTTTATGGAAATCGCTAAAATGCGTGCTGCAAGATATATTTGGGCTGAGCTTTTAAAGCAATTTAATCCTCAAAATCCAAAATCTCTGGCGTTAAGAACTCATTCTCAGACTTCCGGTTGGTCATTGACTGAACAAGAGCCATTTAATAATATTACCAGAACCGCCATTGAAGCCTTATCTTCAGCTTTGGGAGGAACGCAATCTCTACATACAAACGCTCTGGATGAAGCCATTGCTTTACCAACAGATTATTCAGCAAAAATTGCAAGAAATACGCAGATTATTTTACAGCAGGAAAGTGGAATCTGCGATGTCGTTGATCCGATGGGCGGAAGCAATTTGGTCGAAAGTCTTACACAGCAGATGATCGAAGAAGCAATGAAATTCATTGATGAGGTTGAAAAAGAAGGCGGAATGACCAAAGCCATCGAAGCAGGAATTCCGAAAATGAGAATTGAAGAAGCTTCAGCAATAAAGCAAGCCAAAATTGACAGCGGAGAAGAATTTATCATTGGGGTCAATTCTTTTAAATCAGGGTTGAAACAAATGCAATTGGAGATTTTAGATATTGATAACACAGAAGTTCGAAGAAAACAGATTGAAAGATTAGAATCCATAAAAGCAGAAAGAAATAAGGAAGCTGTTGAAGAAATCTTAAACAGAATTCGTGAGAGCGCAAAAACAGGACATGGAAATTTATTGGCTTTATGCATCGAAGCGGCTCGCAGAAGAGTCACTTTAGGTGAAATGAGTGATGCCATGGAAGAAACTTTTGGACGTTACAAAGCTAATATCAGAACGATACAAGGAGTTTATGCTATGAATGCAGGTAAGAATGAATATTTTGGTAAAGCACTTTTGCTTACCCAGAAATTTGAAGAAGAAGAAGGCCGCCGCCCGAGAATTATGGTGGCAAAAATGGGACAGGATGGTCATGACCGTGGAGCAAAAGTGGTTGCAACTGCCTTTGCTGATATGGGATTTGATGTAGATGTTGCCCCTCTATTTCAAACGCCGGAAGAGGTTGCAAAACAGGCTGTAGAAAATGATATTCACATTTTAGGAGTATCTTCTTTGGCTGCAGGCCACAAAACGTTGGTTCCGCAGGTTGTTGAAGAACTGAAAAAACTCGGAGCAGAAGATATTACGATTGTCGTGGGTGGAGTAATTCCACAGCAGGATTATGAATTTTTGTATGCGAATGGTGCTGATTTTATTTTCGGTCCCGGAACCAATTTGCCAAAATGCGCGGTCGATATTTTGAATAGATTCTTAGACGAAACAAAAAAATAAATGATATTTTGGTCACTCAACTTTAGCCTGTTGTTTTAAATTTAAGTTAAGACAGACCAGAAATTTCTTTTTTGCACGGCATTTGTACTGTAAGTCATAACAAAATATTAATTATGGCTTATACAGTAATTTCAGTATTTCCGGCAACTGTTGATACAGAGGAAATCAAATCAGAATTAAAAAATCAGGGATTTAACGAAGAAGATATTATTGTTTCAAAATCTAAATTTGAAAATGAATCTTCAGATGATGATTATCAGACTGACGAAAGAACAGCAGGCTTTTGGAATCATATTTTCGCAAATGAGAACGAAATGTTAGATGCTTACAGCAGAGAAAGTGTGGGCAAAATCAATGTAGTTGTTTATGCTCCTGATATTGATGCTGCTCAGCGCGCAAAGGCTGCTTTAAATGATAAAGGTGCAATTGAGGTCCAGCGAAGACAGGCTGAAGATCAAAACGCGCAAGCCAACACTTCCGGCCTTCCTGAAGATGTGTACAACGGCATCATTGCCAAAGCAAAACACAATCTTTATTTTTTAGGCTCTGAAAGAACATACAGTTCCCCCACCAAAGGAATGAAAGATGAAATGGATAGTTTGGGTTCCAAAGATTAAAAATAATCAGGAAAGATAAAGGGTTGATCATTTGAGATTAACCCTTTTTTTTGCAATTTAAATATTATTAAAAAAAATATTATTAAAAAATCGGATTAGAAATGTAAAATCATTTAACCAAGTCTGCCAATAATTTTCCGAATAGTTCTTAAATTTCCAAACTATAATTTGATAGATTTCATTTTTACCCAAAGTAAACATTAGAGATGTTTTAATAAAAAGGAGGCTGTAAATATTTTTACAGCCTCTTAAAAAACCAAAAAATGTTAATAATTTACTATGGTAATAAAACTTTATCTATTGCATGAATAATACCGTTAGAACACTGTACATCTGTTGCAATTATATTAGACATTCTAGAATTGGCATCCGTAATCTTAGCTCCTCCTGTAGTCGTAATCGTAAATGAACCTCCCTGAAAAGTAGTAACATTCATATTGTTGGTAAGATTATTCGATCCTACATTGGCTCCCGTTACAACATGATATTTTAATGCATTCTCAAGAGTTGCGGTTGAAATTGCCGCTAAATTTGGAGCATTAATTTCTGTTAAAAGAGAAGAAAAAGCATTATTGGTAGGAGCAAAAACAGTAAAAGGTGAATTTGCAGTGCCACTCAAAATTCCTACAAAATTAGGCATATCATTACGGGTGAGAGCAGAAACCAAAGTACTAAAGTTTGGATTTGCTGTTGCATGCGTAACTATTGTTGGCAAACCTATTACCGCATCAACTTTATGAATGACCCCATTATTAGCGTCAATATCGGTTGCTACAACATTAGAAACACCGTTAATCTTAACACCTCCAGAAGTGTTAATAAACATACTCAGGTTTCTTGTGGTAGATGCTGCTCCTTTAGCAAGAGTAGAGACATATCCAGTTGTCACATTTGCAGCTTTTACTTCTGTACCCAACACATGATTTAGTAAAATTTCTTTTAAAGCATCCACAGGAACAGCATTTAAGTTGCTAAATCCGTTCGCCTGCAAAAAAGTATTAAATGCAGCATTAGAAGGTGCAAATACGGTGTAATTGCCACTTTGGCTGAGAGTAGCTGAAAGTCCCGCTCTGTCAACTGCTGCTTTCAGATTAGAAAGATCTGCATCTGCTGCCAAAAATTCGTAGATGTTTTCAGGTGCGGGCATCGTTGTTTCATCGTCACTGCATGACGACAGAGTAATTGCAGAGATTCCCGCAAACATTAAAGGTTTCAAAAATTTTTCATAACAAATAGTTTTAGTGTTTGATTTCAAAATTTAAAATCAAATAATGTACCATAATTAATTTAATAGTAATTAAAATTACTAGTTTTAAAAATTTTATAAAAACTTGCTTTTTACAAAAATAATAATATCTTTGCATCTGAAAATCAAGTTCAACCAACAAAAAAAACAACGAAGCAATGTTCAAATACAATCAACATTCATCAGTAGGATTGCCTTTTGCAAAGGTAAGGCTTCGTGGTTTGGTACATTCTTAGAACAACAGTATAATGAAATATCAAAACCCGAAGTCGTAAGATTTCGGGTTTTTTATTGCGCAATATTTCAAACTCAAAACAGTTTTCCCGAAATCATTTTTATCAGGAGCTTAATCCCGCTTTCCGTTGCAATCTTTTTTTGCCCTAGCTTTTTTCAAGCCAACGCAAAAAAAAAGGATTTACACTACAATCGGGGCTAGGAATTACAACTCCAAATCAACATTTTTCATAAAATTATTTTGACAAAAAATCAACTAAATATTTAATTGAAATAATATTCGATGCGGGAATGTCTAACATCTCACATCTAAAATCTAAAAAGATGGGAAATTTAAAACTAAAAGGAAAAGATATATTAAAATTAGGGTATCCAAACAATCAGAGCGTCAACATCGCTCTGGAAGTGATGAAAAGAAATTTTGCAACCAAAAATATTCATTATGTAAAATCTCTTTTAAAGGAAATCCAGCAAAATCCTGAGAAATTCGATAATGATTTAACATTCGGGCAAATTGCGGAAGCGCTTCTTTCATCCAGAAAAACAGAGAAAAGAATGCTCAATGCCAACCGGGCCTCTTTCCAGATTTTCGGAAACAACATTTCTGAAGAAGCAAAAAACCAGCTGTACACCGCTTTGAAACTTCCTATTTCAACTCAGGGAGCTTTAATGCCCGATGCACACAGTGGTTACGGACTTCCAATCGGCGGAGTTCTCGCCGTAGAAAATGCTGTGATTCCGTACGGAGTCGGGATGGATATTGGCTGCAGAATGAGCCTTAGTATTTTGGATACACCTGTTTCATATCTTGACGGTGCAAGAGATAAATATGAGAAAGCTCTTGCCGAGCATACAAAATTCGGAATGTATGAAACGCACAAATCTCACGTAGAGCACGAAATTTTCGACAGGGATACTTTCAATTTAATTCCGATTTTGAGAAGATTGAAAGGAAAAGCCATCAAACAAATGGGAATTTCCGGCGGCGGAAATCACTTTGTGGAATTTGGGGAAGTTGAAATTACGGAAGAAGATAAACAAATCAATCTTCCAAAAGGAAAATATCTCGGAATCCTTTCGCACAGCGGTTCTCGTGGATTGGGAGCAGAAATCGCACAGTATTATTCAAGAGTTGCGACAGAACAATGTCCGTTGCCGAAAGAAGCACAAAACTTCGCCTGGCTGGATCTGAACACGCATCTAGGGTTAGAATACTGGACGGCAATGAATCTCGCAGGAGATTACGCTTCAGCCTGTCACGACGATATTCACAGAAGATTGGTGAAAGCAGTGGGCGGAAGAGTAAAAGCCAGAATCGAAAACCATCACAACTTTGCGTGGAAAGAAATCCACAACGGGAAAGAAGTGATTGTTCACAGAAAAGGAGCCACTCCGGCCAACGAAAATGAGTTGGGAATGATTCCCGGATCAATGACGGCAAAAGGTTTTATCGTTCGAGGAAAAGGAAACCCAGATTCGCTGAACTCGGCTTCACACGGTGCAGGAAGGGCTTTTTCGAGAGGAGAATGCAGAAACCGTTTCACTCAAAATGACATGAAGAAAGAATTAAAATTAAAAAATGTCATTTTAATGGGTGGAAATGCCGAAGAAGCACCGATGGCGTACAAAGATATCAATGAAGTGATGAGCGCTCAAAGTGAATTGGTAGATATTCTCGGGACTTTCCAACCTAGAATTGTGAGGATGGATAAGTAATTGGGTTGTTAGTTTTTGGTTGATGGTTGTTAGAATTTTTAGCACCATCAACTGACAACCATCAACCGACAACAAATTAAAAACAATGGACAAAATAATACAAATAACCTCAGGAAGAGGAACCTTTAGAATGCCAATGGGTAGTTGCCAAAGTTCTGAAGGTTTTCCATGAGGAAGCAAAAAATAACAAAATAGATTACGAAATCATTCACCGTGAAAATGGCGATGAAAATCTGACTTTGAAATCTGCAACCCTACTTTTAAAAGGGAAAAATTTAAATGAATTTCTTACAACCTGGCTCGGAAGCATTTTATGGATTGGAAAAAGCACTTTTAGAAAATTCCATAAAAGAAGCAACTGGTTTATCGGAATTTTTGAACTGGAAGGCTTGGAGAAAATTGAATTTAATGAAAAAGAAATTCAGTTTCAGACAGCGAGAAGTCAGGGAAGTGGCGGACAAAACGTGAATAAGGTAGAAACTGCCGTTCGTGCAACCTATCCGAAAACCGGGCAAAGTGTTTTCGTACAGGATTCCCGTTCGCAATTGGAAAACAAGAAACTTTCAATGATCAGACTAAAAGAAAAAGTGACGGAATTTCACATTCAGCAATTGGAAAAACAAATGCAGGAAACGTGGAATAACCATTTGAATGTTCAGAGAGGTAACCCGATCCGAATATTTTCGGGAACTGATTTTAAAAAGAATCATCAGGAAAAGTCTTTTAAAAAAGAGAGAAATCAACTGAAAAATGAATTAAAAAATTACAGAAATGACCTTAACTAAAAGTAAATATTATTTCGAAGCTTTGGATAATTATCCTTACAGCTTGCCGGATTGCCTGGAAGCGTTGAATTATGCGCTTTCTTACGATCCCGAAGATGCAGACAGCCTGTGTCTGATGGGAAGGATTTATAGTGAAATGCTTATTGATTACGAAAAAGCAAAACTCTATTTCGAGGAAGCAATGCAATGTGATGTTACGAATCTTAACACGCCAAAATATTATATCAAATGTCTTTTGGATAATGAAGATTTGCAGGAAGCTGAAAAACTGATTCAATATTCCCTCAAAATAAAAGGAATTGATAAAGCAACGATTTGGTTTTTCAGATCTTTATTGTCAGAAAAAAGGGGAAGTTTTCCCAATGCTTTGAAGTTTTTAAATGAAGCTGCAAAATATTGCTTTACATTGCACAGTCTTGATGTTGTAAAAGAACGCAAGAAGTTTATTAAATCTAAAATAACCAACAACAAAAGATCTAAAAACAAGAAGGAGACTAAATAAGTCTCCTTTTTTTATTTAAAGATTATTTCTTATTTACAGAAATCAAATAATCGTAAAGCATTTGGTGTTGCTCATCATTCAATTTGGCTTTCGGAGCCATTCTGCTCAGAGTTTTGATCCAGCCTTGATCATCATGTTTTGCAGGATCCGGTAGCTTGTGACATTTGTTGCAGGAGTTTTCAAAAATGGTCTGTCCCTGCGCTAACTGTTCAGAAGCAGTATATTTTGGTTCGGTCACGGCTGTGCTTTTTGGTCCGCACGATACCAGGAAAGCCGAACCCAGGATCATACTTAAAACTAACTTTTTCATATTATTATTTTTTGGTGAAATGAAATGATTGATCTGATTATTTTTTCACAGAAACTACATAATCATAAACCCATTGATGCTGCTCATCAGTCAGTTTTGCTTTTGGAGCCATTGAGTTCATAATTCCTACCCATTGTACAGAGGTAAATTGTGTAGGTTCGTAAAGCTTATGACATCTGTTGCAAGAGTTTTCAAATATTGTTTTTCCTTGAGCGATCTGTTCAGCAGTACTGGTCATAGATTTTGGAGCTTCAGCTACTGATGTAGATTTTGGGGTGCAAGATGCCAATAAAAAAGCTGCAAAAGTTCCTGCTATTAATATATTTTTCATGAAGTTTATTTTTGATTGATAACAAAAGTAAGCAATTCCCGAAAGGCTTTGTACAAAGATTATTAATTTATAAACATTAAAATTAATATCTCATTTTCTCTTCTTTTGGTGGTTATTTTTATATTTTTGAATTATTGAATCAAAAAGATGGCTTCTGATCTTACAGGGACAAAAGAAATAATCAGATGAATTTTTCTACCGAAGACTTAATAAAAGGAATACAATCCGGCAATAAACGCCTGATTGGGAAGGCTATTACACTAGTAGAAAGTAAAAAATCTGAGCATCGTAATCAGGCAGAAGATTTACTTAAAAAAATCATGCCTTTCACCGGAAAATCTACCCGAGTGGGAATTACAGGAGTTCCTGGTGCAGGAAAGTCAACTTTTATTGAAAATTTTGGAAGACTGGCAATTTCAAATGGTAAAAAAGTGGCAGTTCTAGCCATTGATCCAAGTTCTGCCATCAACAAAGGAAGTATTTTGGGTGATAAAACAAGGATGGAAGAATTGTCTAAAGAAGAAAATGCCTTCATCCGACCTTCACCAAGTTCCGGTTTTCTGGGTGGTGTTGCCAATACAACTTTCGAAACGATGATGATTTGCGAAGCTGCAGGGTATGATTATATTTTGATCGAGACTGTTGGTGTAGGGCAATCTGAAGTTCTGGTATCGGATATTACTGATGTATTTTTATTTTTAAAAATTATTGGCGGCGGAGACGAACTTCAAGGGATCAAACGCGGGATCATGGAAATGGTGGATGTTATTTTCATTAATAAAGTGGAAGAAAGCAATCTGCAAAAAGCCAAAAATACAAGACTTGAACTGAAACGGGCATTAGATTTTCTTCCCTCGAAGGAAAAAGACTGGAAGGTTCCTGTCTTATTAGGTTCCGCTTTATACAATGAAGGTTTAGAAGATGTTTTTCGGAAAATTGATGAATTTATTGACTTAAAAAAGAAAACAGAACGATTTGAACAAGTGCGTATTGAGCAATCAGAAAAACGCTTTGAATATTGGGTTCAGGAATATATTTTAAATATGATGAAACGAAATGAATCGCTTGAAGAAGCTTATCTTGAACATAAAAAAAATGCTTCGGCGTTGGTTTCGAATCCCAGTACCGAAGCAAAATTATTTGTTGAAAAGTTTCTTAATAAAAATTGATATTAGTCAATCTTTTTTTCTTTAATTTCTTCATTTTTAGAGATGTATCCGTCATAAGAAATCGGTTGTCTGTCGTTACTTCGGATTGATGTTAATGCTCTCCCGTTTTTATAAATTTCAATATTGATGTCTGAAACATTTCTCACATCATTCGGCTTAATTTTATAAACCCAATTTCCTTTTTTACTCTGAGTTTTTGTAACTGCGTAATCTTTTGATGTAAATCTATAACTGTTGTCAGAACTCCCGTATGTTGAAGTAAAAGCTCTTCCAAAGTAAGGTAACGTAACTTCCATTATTCCTTTCTTTATCTCAATTCCGTAGTTTTCGCCCGAAATCTGAAATGTTCGAAGTTGAGGTGCATTAGGAATAGAATTTACAACATTAATAACATCATAATTCATTGGGTTTGCTTTCTCAGCATGAAAAGTAAACTCATCTGAACTCACTAAATTGGTGACGATCTGAGGATCTGATGTGTTTTGTGCCGAGCAACTCTGAAAGGTAACTGCGACAATAAAAAGAGATATTATTTTAATATATTTTTGCATGATACTATTTTATGATGATATTTAGATAGCAAAATCTATGCAAATCTATTAACCTTTTATGTTTTGGAATGGAAATTGTAAGGTTCAACTTATAATATGCACAACATGAAAATAACACATCTTTTAGGAGCAGGAGCAATAACATTAGCAGTAGTGGCCTGTACAACAAATCCTATCACAGGAAGATCTTCTCTTCAATTTGCAAATAATGCGGAGATTGAAGCAATGGCGTTACAACAATACAAGCAAACTTTAACTGAATCTAAAGTTGTTACCGGCTCACAAGCACAAAGCGTAAAAAATGTAGGCAACAGAATAAAAACTGCGGCTGAGAAATATTATTCAAGCATCGGTAGAGGAGCAGATTTAGCTAACTATAAGTGGGAATTTAATTTAATTCAGGATAAGCAGGTAAACGCTTGGTGTATGCCTGGAGGAAAGGTTGCTGTCTATACAGGAATTCTTCCGATTACAAAAGATGAAACCGGCTTAGCTGTAGTAATGGGTCATGAAGTTTCTCATGCATTAGCAGGTCATGGTAATGAGAGAATTTCTCAATCTATGATTGCTCAAGGTTTGGGTACAGCTTCAGGATTAGCAATAAAAAATCAAAAAACAGCAGCTATTTTTCAAAGTGTTTATCCTATTGGTTCTCAGGTTGTGTTGTTGAAATACGGCAGAAATCAAGAATCTGAAGCCGATAAAATGGGATTATATCTGATGTCAATGGCAGGTTATGATCCAAGACAGGCTATTCCTTTTTGGAACAGAATGGAAGCATCTTCATCTGGAGCAAGACAGCCAGAGTTTTTATCTACGCATCCAAGTCCGGATACAAGAGTTTCGGGAATACAAAAAGATTTGCCACAAGCTTTGCAATATTATAAGAACGCTGGAGGAAAGATTTAATTTCAGTTAATTGTTATAATTCATGTCCAAAAACACATCTTATTATGAAAGGTATATCAATTACAGGACTTGTCCTTTTAGCGGTATCTGCATTGCTATTTTATCTCACGACAGATTTTACGGTTAACAGAATTGAAATTTCCCACGTAATGGGAGTCATGGCAGGAATCGGGATCGGACTTATTATTGGCGGAATGATCGGTTACGTGAGTAAAGGCTCCGCAATTAAAGCTGAACAACAAAGAAGAGAATTCAAACAGCTCCAAAAAGATAAAGAAGAATTAGAAAAACAAGCTGCAATCATCGCACAACGTGAAGCAGAGATTGAATATCAAAATAAAAATCCTCAAATTTAATTTGAGGATTTTTTATGTTTGAAATTGTAATTTATTAAAACTTATATCCTAAACCAAGCAT
Source organism: Chryseobacterium sp. AC405b (assembly GCF_979258685.1). Taxonomy (NCBI): domain Bacteria; kingdom Pseudomonadati; phylum Bacteroidota; class Flavobacteriia; order Flavobacteriales; family Weeksellaceae; genus Chryseobacterium; species Chryseobacterium sp. AC405b. The sequence continues at coordinate 818,051 of NZ_OZ409877.1, read as the reverse complement.
AAATAAACTTGATCTGTTGTCATAATTAATTTCCTGGCTAGATCCTGCAACCGAATTGATGTACTTTCTCTGGTCTTTAGAAAAAGCACCTTCATATTTTGCAGAAAGAATTACTTTTTTAATTTCACTCTGGAAACCTAACTGATATCCCACAGTAAATTCTTTTGCATCAACTTTCTGTACAAAACTACCGAAATTGTCTCCTTTAGCAAGATTAAAACTTCCTACCGGACCCGCATAAGCACTCAACAAATCTCCTAAAAGACTTACTCCGACCAAAACAGGAATATCTACTCTGCTACTTTTTGCTTTTACAGTAGTTTGTTCTGCATTAATGTCATTCGCTATTGTCACCTCATTGCTAAAGTTGGTATAATAGATTTCCGGCATTAGAAATAATCTTGTAGGCAGATCAATTTTCAGAGATAAACCTGCGTTGAAGCCAGTGATGTTTTTTCCTCTTTGTTCTACTGCATTGCTGGCTGCTGTTTTAAGGTTTTTCCAAGAAGCAGAACTTGTAGGAATTAAAACATTGGCTTTGGCTGCAAGCGAAATTTGCGCAGATGCAAAAATCGAGAAACTTAATAACGCGATACTAGTTATTTTTTTCATTGTCGTCTAATTTTGAAATTGTATTCTCTATGGTTTTATTATTTTCTAATAAATACTCTCTTAGTTCTTTGAATAATTCTGATGAATAAACGAAATCTATCAGGTTTTTATTACCCGCAGTGATCAGAATGTCTTTATTGCCTTCCCACTCTTTAATTCCTAATCTCAAATACACAATTTTCTCGCCAATCGTCATCACTGAGTTCATGTCATGAGTATTGATAATTGTAGTAGTATTGTATTCTTTTGTAATTTCAAGCAAAAGATCATCAATTACATTGGAAGTATAAGGATCTAGCCCGGAATTGGGTTCATCACAAAAAAGGTATTTTGGATGGTTTACAATTGCTCTGGCAATCGCTACACGTTTTTGCATCCCTCCAGAGATTTCTGACGGAAATTTTCTGTTGGCTTTATCTAAGTGAACTCGCCCGATAACTTCAAAAACTCTTCTTTTCTTTTCTCTAAAAGTAAGGTTCGTAAACATATCGAGAGGAAACATAATATTTTCTTCCACGGTTAATGAATCAAATAAAGCACTCCCTTGGAACAGGGTTCCTATTTCTGAGCGGAGCTGTTGCTTTTCGTCTCTATTCATCACATTGATGTCTCTTCCGTCAAACAGGATTTCTCCGGAGGAGGGCTGATAAACATTAAGCAAACTTTTAAGAAAAACGGTTTTTCCGGAACCACTCTGCCCGATTATAAGATTGGTCTTTCCTTTTTCGAATGTGGTTGAAATTCCTTTAAGCACTTCAACATCACCAAAACTCTTTTTAAGATCTTTTACCTCAATCATCAGCTTAATATTAATTGTGTTAAAATTAATTCGGAAATAATGATGAAAACCATTGTCCAAACCACCGCTTGCGTACTTGCTCTACCAACTTCCAAAGAACCTCCTTTCACGAAATATCCAAAATAAGAAGGAACTGTTGCAATAACAAATGCAAATACAATCGTTTTAGTAAATGCATAATATACAAAAAGATTGGGCATATACATTTGTATACCTGTGATGTAATCTGCGGTTGTCCAGTTTCCTGTTAGAATTCCTGCAATATATCCACCACAAATACCACAAACAATACTTATAGCAATCAAAATGGGATTAAAAATAAGGCAGGCAATGATTTTAGGCAAAATCAAGAAATTTGGAGAGTTGACTCCCATAATATCTAATGCGTCAATCTGCTCAGAAACACGCATCGTACCAATTGTTGATGCGATATATGAACCTACTTTCCCAGCTAAAATAAGGCTGATGATCGTGGGCGCAAATTCGAGTACCAAAACTGCTTTTGTTGCATACCCCACAAATGAAGTCGGAATTGGGAACGAAGATGCATCAAAATTATTAAACATCTGAATAGAAACCACAGCTCCGACAAATATCGAGGTGAAAGTAACCAACCCAAATGAGTTGACCCCCAAATCATTGATTTCTCTCATAAAAAGCTTCCAGAAAACTCTCATTTTCTGAGGCTTTTGAAGAGCTTTACCGATAAGAATCATATATTCTCCTATGGCTGTAAAAAACTTTTTTAACATTCTGCTAAATTAGACTATTTTTTATTTATTTACTTGGCGTTTTTGTCGCCCACTACTACCAGTATAATGGTTTTCAAAACAATCATCAAATCGAGTACAAAGCTCCAGTTTCTTACGTAGAAAGCATCAGCAAGCACACGTTTATTCATCTCTGCCTCTACATTTCCTGAGTCTCCTCGTAAGCCGTTGACCTGAGCAAGACCTGTAATTCCGGGACTGACTAAACTTCTCAAAGTATATCTTCCTATTTTCGGTTTGTAATAATTGTCAACAGCCAGCATATGAGGTCTTGGACCTACAACAGACATTTCACCTTTCAAAACATTAATGAACTGAGGCATCTCATCTAAACTTGTTTTCCTCAAAAATTTACCAAACCCAGTAATCCTTGAATCGTTTTCGCTCGTAGTTTTCGATGCAGATTCATCATTCAAAATCATTGTTCTGAATTTAATGCAGTTAAAAACTTCCTCATGAAAACCATATCTTTTCTGTATAAAAAAAACAGGTCCTTTTGAGGTAAATTTAATGATTAATGCAATGATCGGAAACAACCATGAACAAATCAAAACTAAGACCAATAATGAAAATATAATATCAAATGATCTTTTTAAAATAAAATTGGAATAATAATCTAAAGGATATTTTTTCTGATGTAACACAGGCTGTGTATCAATATAATCCAGATCAAAGAAGAAATAATCACTCTGCGAAATATTAGGAATGAGGGAAATATGAACTTTATTAGCTTCTGCAGTTCTGAAAATCTCGTGTCTTGTTTCATCGGAAAAAGGCGAGTCTGTAGGAAGAAACAGGGTATGAATACCGTTTTTTTTCCAAAATTTTATGAGTTGATTTGCATTTATTTCTGTGGAGTCATACCTGAAGAGTTTATACCCATATTCTTTTCTTTCATTGAGTATGTTTTTAAGGATTTCAGAAGATTTATCTTCATATAAAAACATGACGTTCCTGTTGTTAATTCCTAAAGAGCGAAGATATTTTATGATAAAGTACACGAAAGATTTCGTCAGAATAATAAAAAAGAAGAAATAAAGAGACAGCCAGGTAAGTTCTGAACTAAAAAACTGATTATTGCTTACTTTTCTAATGAGTACCAAACCAATGGTAAATAAGAGAAAGTGGATCACAATACGCTCTATAAATATTACATACGTAAGATTTCTTGATATGCTGTAGATTTTTGTCCTTCCGCTTAATAAGACCCAGAATGAAATAAGAAGAAGTATGGAGAAAGAATTCTGTGACCAAACCTCTTTGTCATGCATCAAATCCTGATTTCTGTTAAAAAAAAAGAATACAAAAACAGATGCAATCACCAACAGGTCTAGCAATAAAATAATTGATTTTAAATATCTTGAATACCGTATTCTTTGCATCTAATTTTATTGGGGTAACATCAGCTAAAATAACAAAAATTACGGGATATTCAGATATTTATGCGTCTGAACTGATGCCTGCCAACGTGGATTTGCAAGTATAAAATCCGTGATTTTAGGGTATATTTCTTCACGTTTACTCCATTCGCTTTGTAGATACAGTCTACAGTTTTCAGAAACTTTTGCAGCCTGCTCTTCGGCAAATTTCAAATCATTGTTATTAAAAACAATCATTTTTAATTCGTGCGCCTTTTGATATATTTCTTCTTTTGGAAGTCCTGTTTTTTTGGGTGAAAGGGTAATCCAGTCCAGCTGTCCGCTCATAGGATATGCTCCGGAAGTTTCTATATGAACCGTGCATCCTAATTCTTTTAATTTTGAGGTTAAAATATCTAAATTCCACATTAATGGTTCTCCGCCGGTCAAAACAACAATTTTACAGTGTTTGGCAGCAGTTTCTGCAATTTCTTCAGCATTCATTAACGGATGCAATGTAGGATCCCAGCTTTCTTTTACATCGCACCAGTGGCAGCCGACATCGCAGCCACCCAGCCTAATGAAGTAAGCGGCTTTTCCGGTGTGTGCTCCTTCTCCCTGAATAGTGTAAAAATGCTCCATCACAGGGAGCATTTTACCTTCTTTTAATAATGTATCTTCTACTAAATTCATTTTTAAATTAGTCGTTATAGACTGAAGTTTTGTAAGCAATAATGGTGTTTTTCATCAACATTGCTCTGGTCATTGGTCCTACTCCTCCAGGAACAGGCGTGATCCAGCTTGCTTTTTCGGCACAACTGTCAAAATCTACGTCACCTGCCAAATAATATCCTTTTGGAGAATCGTTATCTACTCTGGTAATTCCTACGTCAATAATTACTGCTCCGTCTTTGATCATTTCACCTTTTAAAAAGTGAGGATCTCCCAAAGCGGTAATTACGATGTCTGCTTTTTTAGTATATTCTTCGATATCTTTAGTGTAAGAGTGTGTTAAAGTCACAGTAGAATTTCCCGGGAAATCTTTTCTCCCCATCAAAATACTCATAGGTCTTCCAACGATTTTACTTCTTCCGATGATGACACAATCTTTACCTTTTGTTTCGATATTATATCTTTCCAGTAATGTCAAAATTCCGAATGGAGTTGCAGGTAAAAATGTATCCATTTCCAAAGCCATTTTTCCAAAGTTTTCAGGATGGAATCCATCCACATCTTTTCTTGGATCAATCGCATTGATAATTTTTTCCTGATCAATCTGATCCGGTAAAGGTAACTGAACGATAAATCCGTCAACAGCTTTTGATTTATTGAGCTCGTCAATCTTTTCTAATAATTCAGATTCAGAAACTGTGCTTGGAAATTTAATTAAGCTTGATTGAAAACCTACTTCTTCACAGTCTTTCACTTTAGCATTTACATACGCCTTACTCGCTCCGTTGTTCCCAACAAGAATGGCGACCAAATGCGGAGCTCTTCTTTTGCTGTCAAGAATTTTATCAACTTCAACTTTGATTTCTGCTTTTATTTCTTTGGAAACTTTTAATCCGTCAAGAATTTCTGCCATGTTACTTTATTACTTTTTATTAATTTAGATTTAAGGATATTTTTGTGGATTCTGATGGGTGCAAAAAACTGAAAGTATGTAAATCATTTTCTCTTTTTCGTCGACTTCATAGAAAATAATGTAAGGAAAATTTTTGATCCTTAGATAACGAACATTTTTATATATTTTTTGAAAGTAAGGATTATTTAGAATTCTGCTTATAGAAAGGTCTAACTGTTTATTGAAATTCTTCAGAACTTTCATTGAGATATTAGCATAATATTCTATTGCATCCTCAATGTTTTTTTCTGCAACAGGCAAAAATTTAAAACTAAAGTCCATGTTTTGCTCTTATTCTTTTCAGCGATTCCGTACCGTCCACGGCAGAAGATTTATCCTGTCTTAATGCCGTTTCTATTGCTCCAACCATTTCATGCGTCAACTCAAAATCGTCCTCATTTTTTTCAAAACTGATTTTCATTTTTTTTAAAAATGTTTCCACAAAGGTTTGTTCCTCTTTATCATTAAGTTGAATTATAATCTGTGTCATTTTTTTATTTTAATCAAAATTAATGAAAATCTCCAACAGTTATTTATTTGATTTATAATAATTAATCAACCCGTTCGTAGAACTATCATGCGAGCTAATTGTCTCATTGTTTTCAAGTTCCGGCAGAATTTTATTCGCCAATACTTTTCCCAATTCTACACCAAACTGGTCGAAACTGAATATATTCCAGACCACACCCTGTACAAAAATCTTATGCTCATACATTGCAATCAACTGTCCTAATGAAAATGGTGTTAATTCATTGATCATTAATGAGTTTGTTGGAGTATTTCCATGGAAGACTTTGTAGTTTAATAAGAAATCAATCTCTTCTTCAGATTTTCCGGCAGCTTTTAATTCTTCTTCAACTTCTTCTTCTGTTTTTCCGAAGGCAAGAGCCTCAGTTTGTGCAAAAAAGTTAGCAAGCAATTTATCCTGATGGTCAGAAACTTTGTTTGGGCTTTTTGCATACGCAATGAAATCCGCTGGAATTAATTCTGTTCCCTGGTGAATCAATTGATAGAAAGCATGTTGACCATTTGTCCCAGGTTCTCCCCAAATGATAGGACCTGTTTCGTATTCTACAAATTCACCATTTCTGTCAACACATTTCCCGTTACTTTCCATATCTCCTTGTTGTAGATATGCTGCGAAACGGTCAAGATATTGAGAATAAGGTAAAATTGCATACGTCGTAGCTGCATAAAAATTACGGTACCAGATTCCTAAAAGTCCCATCAACAAAGGAACGTTTTCAGAGAAATCTGCTGTCTTAAAATGTTGATCTGTATTTTCAGCTCCTTTTAATAATTGTTCGAAATTTTCGTATCCAACTGAAAGAACGATGCTTAAACCAATTGCACTCCACAATGAATATCTTCCGCCAACCCAATCCCAGAATTCGAAAATGTTTTCTTCTGCAATCCCAAATTCTTTAACTGCTTGAACATTAGTTGATAAAGCCACGAAATGTTTTGCAACATCTTCCTGTTTTCCTGTTTTTAAAAACCAGTCTTTTGCTGAATTGGCATTGGTCATTGTTTCCTGAGTTGTAAATGTCTTAGAAGCAATGATAAATAAAGTAGTTTCAGGGTTTAGATCTTTTACAACTTCCGCAATATGATTTCCGTCTACGTTGGAAACGAAGTGAACATCCAGTCTTGTTTTAAAATGTTTCAAAGCCGAAACAACCATCACAGGTCCCAAATCTGAACCTCCGATTCCGATATTCACAACATCTGTGATTTCTTTTCCGCTAAACCCTTTGTGATTTCCTGAAATAACGTTTTCAGAAAAAGCTTTCATGTGGTCAAGAACTCTTTTGATCTGTGGCTTGATATTTTCGCCGTCTACCAAAATTTCTTTATCAGAAAAATCTCTCAAAGCGGTATGCAGCACTGCTCTTCCTTCTGTTTCATTGATCTTATCTCCCGAAAACATCTTAGAAATTGCGTCCTTCAACCCACATTCTTCTGCTAAATTCAATAAAAGTTCTTTCGTTCTCGAATCAATTAAGTTTTTAGAATAATCAAAAAGGTAATTTTCATTTTTGATTGAAAACTCTTCAAAACGGTTCGGATTGTATTGAAAAAGGCTTCTCAATTCAAAATCATTATTTGCAAAATGCTCGTCGAGTGCTTTCCAGCTATTGGTTTGTGTAGGATTTATTTTTGATAACATATTATAGAAGAGATTATAGGATTTAGGAATTATTTTGAATAAATTCTATAAATCATATTAATTAAATTTCAATTGGCAAATTTACGGAATTTTCAGGCAATGATGTTAATTGAGGATTAAAAATCGATTACTTTGAAATGCATAAATTAAACTTTAAGATTAAGACATAACAAAAAACCTCTACAAAAAGCAGAGGTTACATACTATTTATATGAATAACCAAAAGGTTAGGATGCCAGATTTATTCCTTGGTAATCTGAATTGATTTCTTATTAAGTTTATTTTTTCGGTAAAAATAAAGTGCAATACCTGCAATGAGTACAATGGGCCAAATTGTAACCAATCCCACAAGAATTTTTTGAATTAAATAAAAACCTTCCACAAAAGCATTTTTAACATCATACACAAAATTAAATTTGTATTTGTTGTCAATATTTTGAGAATTGGTTACCGCAATTTCTGCAATGCGAAGCTTAGGTTCTTTAATGTAAATGTCGACCGTACTGTATTTTAAATGATCAGCAACATCCATATTAGCCAATTGTTGTTGATTTTCTTCAGACATATTTTCATCACTCATATTTACTTTATCCTTTGTAGTTTTAAGTTCTGAAATATTTTCGCCGGTTTTCTTGATTCTTTTGCCTTCCAATTCTGCATATTTTATACTTGCAGTTACATCTTCAGCGTTAATGATTCTTGAATTGAGAAAAAGCTTTTTATCATTAATCAACGTTAAAAACGCACCCAATTTTTGAGTAGGAATACGAACCTGCATTGTGTTTTCCGTTTGGTATTTCTTGACAAGCATTGCTTCTTCATTAGAAGTATTAAAGGTTTCTTCGGAAACAACATTGCTATGCAGATTGCTATGGGTAACAAATCCACCGAGTTCCTGAACAGATTTTTCCATAGAAATTGTAGTTTCGTAAACGTCTTTTACTTCCATATTGACGTTGGCAGTTTTGATGAATTGTTTGTCTTTTACAGACATTGTGGCAACTGACGAAACGCTGTCAGAAATATTTATAGATGCTGAATCTGCTGCTACAGACATTTCATAGTCACTTGTTGTTACTTCTCCTTTTTTACATGAATAAATTCCTGATAAAATTGCAGTTGCAATGGTTAATCTGATGTAGGTCGTTTTCATAGTATTGATTTTTTAATGTTTTGCTTACTTCAAAGTTGAGAACGAAACCTTTGTAATGTTTGAAAATGAAAAGTAAAAGATTTGTAAATAAAATATTTGATTTAAATTATTGCAAATCAAGGTTTTGTAAAATGTGAAAGTCTTTGTCTGTGGTATTTCGGATTGATTTTTGCTTGAATTTTACAAATCAAAACCAAATTCGACATGTCTAACACTTTTTCCAAAATCAGAAACGCCATAGAATTATTTAAATCAATCGATTTTGATCAATTAAGCCAAATTTCGCAAAAAGTAAATCTCCCCAAACTCATGGAGAACTTTTCTAAACTGGATGATAAACAGCTGAAGGGAATGATGAAAATGCTCGATCCTAATAAAGTGAAAAAAGAACTTCCGCCCATTGATGGCGATTTCTACGACATTTATCATACGTTGACGCCGGAACAAAGAGAAGTTCAGCAAAAAGTGCGGGAATTTATGGAAAAAGAAGTGAAACCCTTGGTGAATCATTATTGGCTGCGAGATGAATTTCCGCATGAATTAATCCCAAAATTTCAAAAATTAGATATCTGCGGTGTAACTTATGAAGGCTACGGATGCAAAGGGATGCCTTTTCTGATGGAAGGTGTTATTGCAATGGAAATGGCTCGGGTTGATGCCTCAATTGCTACTTTTTTTGGAGTACAGTCCGGTTTGTCGATGGGTTCTATTTATATCTGCGGCTCAGAAGAACAAAAACAAAAATGGCTTCCTCAAATGCAGAAATTTGAGAAAATAGGAGCTTTCGGGTTAACAGAACCCGAAGTGGGTTCCGGAGCTGCAGGAGGTTTAACGGTAACCTGCAAAAAAACTCCGGAAGGCTGGATTTTAAATGGTCAGAAAAAATGGATTGGAAATGCAACCTTTGCTGATTTAATTATCATTTGGGCAAGAGATTTAGACGATGGTGAAGTAAAAGGTTTCATCGTAGAAAAAGACAATCCCGGTTATTCTGTCGAAAAAATCAAAGGGAAAATGGCTTTAAGAATCGTACAAAACGGATTGATAACCTTAAAAGATTGTATCGTTACGGAAGAAAACAGATTGCAAAACGCCAATTCATTCAAAGACACTGCAAAAGTTTTAAGAATGACACGAGCTGGAGTGGCCTGGATGGCGACAGGTTGTGCAAGAGGAGCATATGAAAGTGCATTAGATTATACAAGAACGAGAGAGCAATTCGGAAAACCGATTGCTTCATTTCAAATGATTCAGGGGCATTTGGTAGAAATGCTTTCAAATCTTACGGCAATGCAAACCATGGTTTTCAGATTGTCTGAAATGCAGGATGAAGGAATTTTAAAAGATGAGCACGCTTCTTTAGCCAAAGTTTTTTGTACAATGCGAACGCGGGATATTGTTTCCAGAGCACGTGAAGTCTTAGGCGGAAATGGAATTTTGCTGGAATATAACGTTGCAAGATTTGTAGCTGATGCAGAAGCAATTTATTCTTACGAAGGAACGAAAGAAATTAACTCACTGATTGTCGGAAGGTCGATTACAGGCTTCAGTGCATTTGTTTAATATGTTTGAATGGTCAATTGTCAATTCGCCTTGCTTTTTAAAATTCATTTGCGAAGCAATATTTACAATTGACCATTGATTTTCTATTTTAACAAAGCTTTATATTTATCTTTATTGTCGATAATCATCCAAAGATTGATGAGAAACAGAACTCCGGCGATTGACATTCCCGTTGTGGATTTGTCGATTGTGAAAACATGAAGAACAATTCCAACCATTACCGGTAAAATCACAATAGCTCCTAAAGCTCTTGTTTTTGAAAAGATAAATAATAAACCACCAATAACTTCTACAGCTCCCACTAATGGCATTAACCAATGTAGCTGATTGAAAGCTTCGAAAACTTTCATTTGTTCCGGTGTTTGTTCTGGCATTGGCATGTAATTGAGAAACTTGTTTAATCCGGCATTGATGAACATTAAACCGAAAAGCAGACTGATAATAAATTTAGTAATTTTCATGAATTGATTTTTTTTTATTAAAATTAAATAAAATTAGTTATTCATTTGTAATTTTTAAATAAATCATTTTCTATTCTCTTGGTAGAGAAATAATTTATTTTGCATTCATAAATTTTATATATTTGTCTACCAATCAAACTTAAATATTAAATTATGTTGAAAAACTTTAAAAAATTAAATCGTTCAGATTTAAAAGGAATTAACGGAGCGGGTGGTTCTGGAAGATGTGATATAGGACCAATCGGATGCCCATGTATAATTCCACCGGGAGATCCTTGTTTAGGCGGTTCTGGTGGAGGAGGCGATCCTGTTTTAGGTTATTGTCCGGATAGTCAGTCATACATTCCTTGTGATCAAACTTGTCCCAACGGTATGAATCCTCTTTGTCCATTAGGATAAATATAAAAGAGAATTTGTCTCACAAATAAATTTATAAAAAGTCCGTTTCACTAATGGTGAGACGGGCTTTTTATTTTTAATCCATTTCTTTCAAGGTAATGTTCTTTGATATTTTATAACTTTTCCTCTTTTTGTTGGGTTTCTGATCCTCTCCAAGAAGCCTTCCCCAAGGTTGTAAACCTTCCACTCGTTCAAAAATAATTTTGATAATTGCGATAGCAGGAATACAGAGAAACATTCCTGAAATTCCCCATAAATGTTCTCCTAAAAGAATTCCGATAAAAGAAAATAATGCATTGATTTTTACTTTAGAACCTACAACGAACGGAAGAATAATATTTCCGTCAATCACATGAACGATGACGTAACCAATTGCCACATAAACACAAGTAGAAACCGTGCCTGTAGCAAATGCAATAAAGCATGAAATTAAAAGTGAAATGCAGATACCGATGTATGGAATCACATTCAATAATCCTGTTAAAACACCTAATAAAATGGCATATTTTACCCCTAAAACAGTCAGAACTGTGGTCGTTAATACAGAAACAATCAATATCTGAAGACAAAGTCCGATGATATATCTTTTGGTCATGATTCTCACTTCAGATACCACTTCCTGAACACTGGATTTGTGTTTTTCATTAAATACATCAACAATAAAATTATTTAAGATTCTTCTGTAATTTAAAATGAAGATGAAAAAAAGGATGAAAAATGCCAAAAAGCCAAGACTTGATGAGAAAATCCCGAATGTAAACCCTAAAATCACTCCTGAAGAAGATAAAAGTTTGCTTAGGCCCATGATCCAGATAATCGAGCTGCTCATCAATTTTTACATTAAAAGTATGAGAAACCCACGTCTGAAGATTGTGAAAAACCATGTTTGCCTGCTTCGTCAAATGCGGAACATCTCTGCTGAAACTGGAAATCTGTGAACCGAAGAAAAAGATCAATCCGGTAAGAATGACCAACATCATGGTAACAGAAATGATTGTAGAAATGGATCTTGGAAGCTTCAGTTTCTTTTCAAAAAAATCGGCAATCGGCAAAAACAGCATAGCCATCAGAAAGGCTAAAAAGAACGGAGCCAAAATGCTCTGCCCCAGATTGATGAGGTAACCAATTCCGATGATTGCAACTACTGCAAGTGCAAGTTTGAGAAGAAAAGGAAGTTTAAAAATATTCATGGATAAGTTTTTCTACACATAACAAAAACCCCACCGTTTTATGATGAGGTTTTAGATTTTATTGCTAAAAATTTATTTTTCGATGGCGAGTTCAAGAACTTCAGTCATCCAGTTTACATAATTTACCTTCAGGTTTTTAAGATAATCCTGTTTAATCTCTTCAACGTCTTTTCTGTTGGCCTCACAAAGGATCACTTCTTTAATTCCTGCTCTTGTTGCTGCAAGAAGTTTTTCTTTAATTCCGCCTACAGGAAGTACTTTCCCTCTTAAAGTAATTTCTCCGGTCATTGCCAGATGAGGTTTTACTTTTTTATTTCTGAATGTAGAAACCATAGAAGTCAACATCGCAATACCGGCAGAAGGTCCGTCTTTTGGGGTTGCACCTTCAGGAACGTGAACGTGGATGTTTTTCTTTTCCAAATCATCCTCTGTAATTCCTAAATCTTCATGTTTTGCTTTAATATATTCCAGAGCAATCGTTGCAGATTCTTTCATCACCGTTCCCAGATTTCCGGTCATGGTAAGATTTCCTTTTCCATTGCTGACGATGCTTTCAATGAATAAAATGTCACCTCCAACGCTCGTCCATGCCAATCCGGTTACGACACCGGGAACATCAGTTAGTTCAGATAAACTTTTCGGTCTTGGTACTCCTAAAATTTCGTCAACTTTTTCAACAGAAATCTTTGTATCATATTCTTTTACCAAAGCAGTTTGCAAAGCTACCCATCTTGCAATCGCAGCAATTCTTTTTTCTAAAGTTCTCACCCCGCTTTCGGAAGTGTGTGCTTCAATGATGTGTTTCAGTTCAGGATTTCCGAGTTTGAAAGATTTTGCTGTCAAACCGTTTTCTTCCTGCTGTTTTTTAATTAAATGTCTCTTTGCAATTTCAATTTTTTCTTCCAACGTATATCCTGCAATCTGAATGATTTCCATTCTGTCTAGAAGCGGAGTCTGAATGGTTGAAAGCGAGTTTGCCGTTGCCAGAAACATCACTTTAGACAAATCATACCCCATTTCAAGGAAATTATCGTAGAAAGCATTGTTTTGTTCGGGGTCAAGAACTTCAAGCAAGGCCGAGCTCGGGTCACCGTGCATTCCTTTTCCCACTTTATCAATTTCGTCTAAGACAATTACAGGATTTGAGGTTCCCGATTTTTTAATCGATTGAAGAATTCTTCCCGCCATCGCACCGATGTACGTTTTTCTGTGACCACGGATTTCGCTTTCGTCGTGCAGTCCGCCCAAAGAAACACGCACATATTTTCTTCCCAAAGCATCAGCAACAGATTTACCAAGAGAAGTTTTGCCAACTCCCGGAGGTCCCACTAATAATAAAATGGGAGATTTCATGTTGTTTTTAAGCTTCAGAACAGCCATGTGTTCCAAAATTCTTTTTTTGATGTCTTCTAAACCGAAGTGAGCTTTGTCTAAAACTTTTTCAGCCTTTTCTATATCAAAAGTATCTTTGGTGAAGGTCTCCCAAGGAAGATCTGTGAAGAAATCCAGATAATTTCTCTGAACATTATAATCCGGAGAATTAGGGTTTTGTCTTTGCAATCTTCCTATTTCCTTTTGAAAATGTTCTTCAACTTCAGGTTTCCAATTTTTTGCGCTGGCCTTTTTTAATAGATCTTCTACATCGCTTTCCGGTCCGCCACCCAATTCATCCTGAATAGTTCTGATTTGTTGATTCAGAAAATATTCTCTCTGTTGCTTATCAAGATCTTTCGAAGTTTTCTGGTGAATTTGATTTCTCAATTCCAGCTTTCTGAAATCTTCATGCATCATTTCATAGCACTTATTGGCTCTTTCCATCAGGCTTTTTTCTTCAAGCAATTTTTGCTTTTCTGCATAAGGGAAACTTGCATTTGTACAGATAAAATTCAATAAATCATCATTGTTATTGATGTTTTTTATTGCAAAATTAGCTGCATTGGGAATGTTCGGATCAAGTTCAATAATCTTTAAAGCTAAATCTTTTACATTTTCTAGCAGTGCTTCGTATTCTTCTTTATTTTTTGCTTTAGCATCTTTTAATCTCGTAATTTCAGCTTTAAAATAAGGCTGGCTACCAGTGATTTTTTTAATCTTGAACCGGTGGAAACCTTTTGTAATTGCGGTTACATTTCCTTCCGGAAGTTTGATGATTTTTATAATTTTTGCTAAAGTGCCAATTTGATGAAAATCTTTTTCGGTAGGCTGCTCAATATCAGAGTTTTTCTGGCTTACTATTCCGATAAAGTCGCCGTTTTGCTGAGCTTCCTCAAGAAGTTGAATAGAAGTTTTTCTACCGGCGGTAATAGGAATTACCACATTCGGAAACATTACCATATTTCGCACCGGAAGTATTGGGAAAATGGTTTGTTCAGAGTTTTTTGCTGTTTCGTCAATATCAGAAAGATTGATTTCTTCGGCTACAATATCAAATCCGTTGCCTAAGATTTCATCAAAATTTATATCTTCAAATTCTGTCATAATATAAGTTGAATGACAAATTGTCATTTATAGGTTTAATCGTTAAAGGATAAAATCAAAATATGTTTAAGAAAAGCTTTGCATGTAATGTGTAAGTAATTTTCACAATACTTATGCCATTTGTTTTTTGATAAAAAATACGGTCAAAATTTCCATTTTAAGCGATATAAAATTTTAAAAATTAAAAAAACGACTTATATTTCTGTAATTTCTTAAAAATGTGTATTTTCGCACACTGATATAAAACTATATTTATAAAATGGCAATTTTAGGACAGATTAGGAGTAGACCTTGGCTTTTAATGGGAATGATCGCATTGGCGCTTTTGGCGTTTTTGGTAAACCCAGAAAGTCTCGATAAAGTTTTTGGACCAAATCCTGATATTTTAGGAAAAGTAAATGGTGAAAAAATTACCCGTGAGGAGTATAACGACCAGCTTTTCATATTACAGCAGCAGGCTGAACAACAGCAGCAACCCAAAAACGGACTTGAAGAACAGGCTTGGCAACTGCTTGTACAATCAAAACTGGTAAAGCAGCAGTTTGAGAAAATGGGGTTTGAAATGACAGATGATTTATTCTGGAATCAAATTCAGTTTGACCAAATGTTTGCTCAGAATCAACAGCTTTTTGACGAAAAAGGCAATTTCAAACTTCAGGAATTGAAGAAAGAGATTGAAACGCTTCAAAATACAAACCCTGAAGGCTACAACCAGTGGTTGAAAACCAGAAAAACGATAGAGTACAGAATCATGGCAAGACAGGTTTTTGCCAATATCTCGACTGGTATCACGACAGGTAAGAAAGAAGCTGAAGAATTAATGAAAGAAAGAGATCAGTTAGCGGACATCGATTTTGTGAAAATTGATTATGCTTCTTATCTTCAAAAAAATAAAATCAAAGTTACTACCGAGGATCTAAAGAAGTATATCGACCAACATCCTGTTATGTTCAAAACTGAACCCAGCAGAAATCTTGGGATCGTATTTTTTCCTTCCCTGCCAAGTCCTGCTGATGAGGCTGCAGTACAAAAAGATATTACAAAAATATTTTCTGTAGGAACAGACGAAAGCGGAGGAAAGGAAAACTTTATGAATACGACAAACGATTCAATGTTTGTAACAGCAAATTCTGATATTCCTTTTAATAATCAATATGTTCCGGTCAATCAGATGCCTCAAGACTTGAAGGGTAAAATTGAAACAGCTGCGATAGGCCAGACTTTCGGACCTTACAAAGAGCAAAACTTATATGTTGTTTCTAAATTGATCGACAAAAAAGCATCAGATTCTACATTGTCAAAGCATATTTTAATTGCTTACAAAGGAGCTGAAAGATCTACAGCTACAAGAACAAAAGAAGAAGCGAAGAAAATTGCTGATAGCTTAATGGCTGTGATTAAAGGAAATCCTGCAAAATTTGCAGAAGGTCTTAAATTATCTGATGAACCAAATGCAGTTGAAAGAAACGGTAGTGTTGGCTGGACAACTCCTCAAAGTCAGTTTGCCCCTCCATATCTAGCTTTCCTGGCAAATAACGCTAAGGGATCTACAGGTTTAACTGAAACAAGTTTTGGTTTCCATATCATCAACGTTGAAGATAAAAAAGCAGGAACAATGGGTTATAAGGTAGCTCACCTGGTGAAAGCCATCAAGCCTTCTGAAGCTACTGAAAATGAAGTGGATAAAAAATCAAGAAGATTTATTCAGCAAGTGCAAGGGAAATCGTTCAATGATTTTGTGAATATTGCTAAAAAATCAAACTATCAATACTCAAATGCAAAATCTGCAAAAAGATTTGACGGTCAGTTACAAGGTTTAGGAACTGATAAAGACGGTGAAATCATCACTTGGGCTTTTGATAAGAAAAGAGAGAAAGGAGATTCTGAAATTTTCACAGTAGACGGAACAGGAGATAAGATCGTTGTTTATCTAAACGGAAAACAGGAAAAAGGTCTTGCAGATCCAGAATCTGTAAGAGATCAAATAGAAACTGCCGTAATGAATAAGTTAGCTGCTAAGCAGATTTCTGATAAAATAGGTAAAGCGACCAACTTAGATCAGGTAGCAAAAACTTTTGCCACTACAAAACAAGCTGCACAGGTAAATATGCTGAACCCATCAGTAGCCGGTGCAATGGAACCTAAGGTTGCAGGTGCGGCATTCGGTATTAAAAAAGGTGTTGTTTCTAACCCTATTGAAGGTGGAACAGGAGTATATGTTTTAGTAAAAAAGAATGAGACAATCAATAAGCAACCTGGAGATGCCAAACAGTTTACAGAATCTGTTACGCAAAGAAATGCAGGAATGTTTGGTCAGTCTTGGCTAAAGAGTTTACAGGATAATGCAGACATCGATGATTACAGAATTGAGATCTGGAGCAAACTTGGAAATCAACAGTAAAATCAAAAATCAACAATATAAAAAAGTGGCAGAGTTTTTGCCACTTTTTTTTGTTATTAACTCAAAGCAATACAGATTTACATTAAATTAAATGTACTATATTTGCTTACTAGAAAAATATAAAAAGTGAAGTTCAGTAAAGAAATAAAAGCTGGTTTAATAGGTATTTTAGCTGTTGTTGGCTTTGTCATTTTGTTCCAGTTCATGAAAGGCAGAAGTCTTTTTACCACCGATAACATATTTTATGCAAAATATGATAACGTTGAAGGTCTTACACAATCTTCACCGGTTTCTATCAATGGTTTGAAAGTGGGGCAGGTTGATAAAATTACTCCGGTAACCGCTAAAGACGGAAAAATTCATTTTATCGTTAAGATTACCGTTGATGATAATTTTGTGTTTTCAAAAAGTTCAAATCTTGAAATTTTTGAACCAAGCCTTATGGGCGGTAAAGAGATGAGAGTTAATCTTGCTTATGGAGGAATTGTTGCGAAAGATGGTGATACTTTACAGGGCGCTTTCAAGCTAGGGATGATGAATAGTCTTTCTTCTCAGGTTGGTCCGGTTAAAGATCAGTTACAGACTGTTTTGCACAGAGTAGATTCTTTAATGATGAATGCAAATCAGGTTATGAACGCTCAAAACAGAGAAGAGATCAAAATATTACTTCATAATTTAAACAAAACTGTTGGTGCCTTAGAAAGTACTGCAGGGAGTGTCAATAAATTGGTCGGAAATAATGATCCTAAATTACAGAAAGTTCTTGATGATGCAAGCGTTACCATGCAGACCGGAAAAGTAACTTTAGATAAATACGGGAATTTAGCTGAAAGTATTGACACAAAACAATTGAATCAAACAATTGCTAATCTTGATGCAACAGTTGGTAAACTGAATAATGTAGTTTCCGGGATTGATAGAGGCGAGGGAAGTTTAGGTAAGATTATGAAAGATGACCAACTCTATAATAATCTGAATGCAGCTTCTACTAACTTGAATGCTCTTATTGAAGATTTAAAGGCCAATCCTAAGAAATACGTTAATTTTTCTGTATTTGGTAAGAATAATAAAGACTAATCAGCCTTATGCAATATCTTGACAATATTATTTTTCTGATTCTGTTAATTGCAGGCTTTGGGTTATTCGGAAAAAGCCTTCTTAAGATTTATAGAAACATCAGATTAGGAAGAGAAATCAACCGCAGCGACAGAAAAGCTGAACGTTGGGAAACCATGGCTCGTGTAGCAATGGGACAAAGTAGAATGGTGAAAAGACCTGTTGCAGGTATTCTTCACCTTTTTGTGTATGTAGGCTTTGTCATGATCAATATCGAATTAATCGAAATCATTGTAGACGGAATTTTCGGAACACATCGTTTTCTGGCAACAATTTTCGGACATACTTTTTACAATATTTTCACAGCAACACTTGAAGTTTTAGCAATTCTTGTTATCATCGGTGTGGTGTTATTTTTCATCAGAAGAAATTTTTATGGCGTTAAGAGATTGACGATGAAAGAACTTTTCGGATGGCCAAAAAATGATGCCAACTGGATTTTGATTATTGAATTTGCTTTGATGGTTGCATTCTTCTCAATGAATGCTGCAGATCATCAACTTCAAGGTAGATATGCTGCAGAACCCATTCCTGGTGCTTTTCCTATCAGCGGAATTTTACTTGGCTGGTTTTCTGTATTTGGCGAATCAACTTTGCATATTATTGAAAGAACAGCATGGTGGTTTCACTTTGTGGGAATTCTGTTCTTTATGAACTATCTTTATTACTCTAAACATTTACATATTATTTTAGCATTCCCAAGTACTTGGTATGCCAACTTAGATTTATACGGAAAGTTTAATAATTTAGATTCAGTTACGGCAGAAATTAAATTAATGATGGATCCCAATGCAGATCCTTACGCAGCTCCGGCTGAAGGTGCTGTTGCAGATGTACCGTCAAAATTTGGTGCAGAAGATGTTTTTGATTTGAATCAGGTTCAATTACTTAATGCCTATTCTTGTACGGAATGTGGTCGTTGTACTTCGGTTTGTCCTGCAAATATAACCGGTAAAAAATTGTCTCCAAGATTGATTTTGATGAAAACCAGAGACCGTTTGGAAGAAGTTGGAAGAAACATCGATAAGAACGGTAAGTTTGAAGATGACGGAAAGAAATTGCTGAACGATTATATCACGAAAGAAGAACTTTGGGCTTGTACCACTTGTAACGCCTGTACAGAAGCTTGTCCGGTTTTATTAGATCCCCTTTCAATAATTTTCGAAATGAGAAGATTCCTGGTGATGGAGCAGTCTGCTGCACCACAAGAGTTAAATCTAATGATGACCAACGTAGAAAACAATGCTGCACCTTGGCAATATAATCAGGCTGATCGTCTGAATTGGGCAAAAGACTAGCAAATTAAATTTACATTAATATAAAATACATTTTACAATAAAATGGATTTCACTATAAAAACAATGGCAGAATATGCTGCCGAAGGAAAATCACCTGAAGTTTTGTTTTGGGTTGGCTGTGCCGGAAGTTTTGACGACAGAGCAAAAAAAATCACCAAAGCATTCTGCAAAATTCTGAATAAAATCGGGGTTGATTTTGCTGTTCTTGGTCAGGAAGAGAGTTGTACAGGCGATCCTGCAAAACGTGCGGGGAACGAATTTGTTTTCCAGATGATGGCAATGACGAATATTGAAGTCCTAAATGCTTATGAGGTTAAAAAAATCGTAACGGCTTGTCCACACTGTTTCAACACCCTTAAAAATGAATATCCAAGCTTAGGCGGAAATTTTGAAGTCATTCACCATACTCAATTTTTAAAGCAATTGATGAATGAAGGTAGACTTAAGATTGAAGGTGGAGCTTTTAAAGGTAAAAAAATTACTTTCCATGATCCTTGTTATCTGGGGCGAGCAAACGGTGAGTACGAAGCACCAAGAATGCTTTTGGAAAAACTGGATGCCGAATTGGTTGAAATGAAACGTTGCAAAACCAATGGGCTTTGTTGTGGAGCCGGCGGTGCACAGATGTTCAAAGAACCTGAGAAAGGAGATAAAGACGTCAACATCGAAAGAACGGAAGAAGCTTTGTCTTTCGAGCCAAAAATCATTGCTACAGGTTGTCCGTTTTGTAATACAATGCTGACTGACGGAGTAAAACATTTCAATAAAAACAACGAAGTAGAAGTAAAAGATATTGTAGAACTTTTGGCCGAAGCTGAAGATTTGTAACCTAATTTTTAGCTTCTTGAAGAAATATGAGATGAAAATAAAATGGAAACTTTCTTTTCTTTTCGTATTAATTGTCTTATCATATCTTACAATTGAAAGTTATAGACACAGAATCTATGACTGGGATTTGCCTGGTTATGTAGGTTGCTTGTATTCTTCAGAGTTTCCGGATTCACCGAAGAAGGTTCATGATTTAACATACTTATCTGTCAAAAATGAAGCATCTCCTGCAGAATATTACGATATAGCAGGAAAGACAGATAATCATATTGGTATGCGATCTTTTGAGTTATATCATGAGGCTTTTAATGAACAAATACCTTACTATAAAATTAAAGTTGGCTACAATTTAATTATTGATGCTTTTTATACATTAGGGTTTTCTGCACCAACATCTGTTTTACTGGTAAGCATTGTTTCTTACTTTTTATCAGGACTTTTATTGTTTTATATTTTAAAAGAAATATTTCCTCGTAACTATTTTTTGACTTCAGTATTCACATTAGGAATTCTTGTATTACCAACAGCGAGATTTATGTCTAAAACTCCAAGTCCGGATATGTTAGGCTTTATCTTTTTACTCTTTTTTATTTTAGTGCTCTTTAAAAAATGGAATAAATGGTTGATTTTTTCTGTTTTGATGGCAGGTATCTTAGTAAGACCAGATTATGCTATTTTTGCATTAACGTATTTATTTACAGTATCTTTTTACAATTTTTTAGCTGCAAACAAAAAAGTAGATGTACAACTCATAGTGCAGGGGATTTTATTTTTGTCTGTCTACCTGTTAATCGTTAAATTTTATCATTATCCAGGTTGGAAAAATCTATTCTATGATTCGTTCATAGAAAGAAGACCATTTATATCTCGTCAGCCGGCTGATTTCACAGTAAATGATTATTTAAGTATTATTTTTAATAAGTTCATGTATTTTAAGAAAGTAAGTGTATCAGCATTAATGATCTTGATATTGATTTTCTCTTTTTCTAGAGATTTATGGATTCGGATTTTCTCTCTCTTTCTTTTTGCTAATATCTACATAAAATTTCTTTTCTTTCCGGATTCGTCTGCTGTAAGGTTCTTTTTCGGTTTTATTATACTTCTTTTCTTAATGCTTTTGTATGCTTTGAGCAAAAAATATAATGGCTTTCAACTCAACAAAATTGCGTAATTTTACTCTTTAAAGTTATTTGAAATGAAATCGCCAAGACTGGTCTTTGATTCATAAACAGATATGAATAGGCGATAGCATATGACAATTAAAATAAATAAAACCTACATATGAAAATTGAAGAATCAAATATAGTAGAAGCTGAAGATTACAGAGTGATTATCTATCCCGCATCCCGAGCTTTTACAACCAAAGAAGCGAAGGTGATTACAGAAAAACTGTATGATTTTCTGGCAGGTTGGGCAGCACACGGAAAACCTCTTTCATCATCATTCAAAATTGAAAAAAACCAGTTTATCGTCATCTGTGTAGATGAGGAAAAGGAAATGGCTTCCGGTTGCAGTATTGATGCATTAGGTAAGATCATGAGAGAAATTGATGAAGAATATCAGTTGGGATTATTTGATCGTATGAAAGCCAGTTTTATAGAAAACGGTGAAGTAAAAACACTGAAACTTTTAGATTTTAAAAATAAGGTACGAAGTGGAGAACTATCCAAAGAAATTGAAGTCTTCGATTTTTCTAAAAATACCTATCTTGAATTTCTCGGTAATTTCTTACTTCCTTTCAACAGAAGCTGGGCGGCAGGAATCAAATAATTTATTATCTCAAATATCTGATTATCTATTGACATAATTTTTTATGATTGAATTCGTCATCAATGCCTAAAATACTCTTCTTAACTACCGCTCATAATTACAATGATGACAGAATTTTTTATCATCAGGCAAAGGAATTAAAAACTCGGGGATTTGAGGTTAAGATCAGCAGTCTTTACTCAGATTATCAGGGAGAAATTGACGGTATTGAAATAGAATCTTATGCAACTTTAGGTAAATCCAGCAAAGAGAAAATATTGACTTTTCGAAAGATATGTGAAGCTTTTAATCCCGATTGTATCATTTGTTCTGAGCCAATTCCTATAATTGCGGCTCGAAAATATAGAAGACAAAGAAAAATCAGTGTTGTTTATGATATTACAGAATGGTATCCTGCAATGTCAATGCTTGAAGGGTATAATTCTGTAATGCAGATTTTTCACGGGATAAAATTCTTTCTGATTCAGCTGTATGCAGGCTTTTTGAGCACTCACTTTATATTTGGTGAAGAGACAAAACAATTTCCTCTGGCTTACTTTTTTCCGTTTAAAAAGAAAATCTTACTGCCTTATTATCCGGGTAAACCGTTTATTTCTCAAAATATTAATACTTTAAAAAAAAATGAGATAACTTTAGGTTACACCGGAGCAATATCTGAAAATAAGGGAATAGGCAATTTTTTTAACGTAGTTGCTAAACTCCAAAATCGAAATTTAGATTTAATGATCAACATATTGATTATTGGTTCTGCAAGGAAAAAATCTGATGAAATTTATTTTACAAATTTGCTTTCCCAATTTTCATTTAAAAATATTGAGGTTAGAAAACCAGCTTCATTTGAAAAATTCACAGCATCTTTTTCTGATGCAGATATTTGTTTTGATTTGAGAGAATTTAATTTTGAGAATCATCACTCGTTACCCATCAAGTTATTTTATTATATGGGATCAGGGAAACCTGTAATCTATTCGGATCTGAAAGGTATAAGAAGACATCTTAAAGTAATCGATTTTGGTTTCTTGGTTCATCCGAAAGATTCTGATATCATTGCTGATTGTATTGAAAAATATATCAAAAATCCGGAACTTTATCATCTTCATGCAACAAACGGGGTGAAAAAATTTCGTGAAAAATATAACTGGAATATTATCGCAGATTCTTTCGTCAATTTTATAAAACAATCTTTACCAAAAAGCACAGAATGAAACAGCTAAAAGTTGTTCAGACTTTTATTTCGCGTTTTTTAATTTTGATACTGAGCTTTGGTTTGGTCATCTTCTCAACAAATATGTGGGGAAGCGAGGGCAAAGGAGTGATTTCAATCATTATTGCCAATGTTGCCATTGTGAGTTTTTTCAGCAGTATTTTTTCAGGAAGCAGCACCTCATATTTTGCAAAAAAGTTCAAAATAGAGCAGGTTATTATCTATTCGTATCTTTGGTCAATTATTACAGGAGTTATAATTCCGTTAGTCTTCAGTTTTACATCGGTTCATAACGAATTTTTATTTTATCTGATCGGAATTTCAATTTTATCATCACTTCTTGCAACCAATATCAGTCTTTTTTTAGGAACTCAGAACATAAGACTTTTTAATTTTTACACTGTTTTACAACAGCTTATTCACGTCGTTTTTATTGCTGTGTTGATTTATTTAGTAAATTTTAAAGAAGTCTCTGTTTATTTTTTAGCGCAGATATTGTGTTTATTTATATTATTTGGGTTGAGTTTTTTTCAAATTTTAAAGAGATTTAAGATTTCAGAATTTAAATTTTCAAAATCTGTTTTTAAAAGTATGTTTGAATATGGCTGGAAAAACCAGTTTAGCGCATTCATTCAATTTTTAAATTATCGACTGTCCTTTTATTTTTTAGAATACTTTGAAGGAATAGCCACTGTAGGAATTTTTTCAATAGGAATTGCCTTTGCTGAAGCGATCTGGACGATTACCCGGAGTATTGCTGTCGTTCTGTATTCTGATGTAGTCAATAGTAAAGACAGACAACAGTCTATTGTAAAAACGAAATCATCATTAAAACTTTCATCTACTTTGATGCTTTTTTTTATTCTGGGAATCATTGTTATTCCGTCACAAATTTACTTGATGATATTCGGGAATGAGTTTGGTGACACGAAACTGATTATGCTCATTTTATCACCGGGAATTTTTGCAATAGCGGTAAGCGACATGATTGGGTATTATTTTTCAGGAATAAAAGAACTTAAAATCTTAAACATAAAATCTCTTGTTGGATTACTGATTACCATTGTTTTTTCTTTGGTGGCAATTCCAAAATGGGGAATTTTGGGAGCTTGTTTTGTAGCTTCTGCATCTTATTGTGTTTCTGCAGTAATCCTATTCTGGAAGTTTTATCAATCTACAGATTTTCATTTTAAGGATTTTTTAATTTCAAAATCAGAAATAAGCAGGCTTACTCGCAAATAATTAGACGCAGGTATCTGTAATCCTTAAAACATTTTATATTTTTACCAATCAAAGCTTAATCATGTGCGGGATCTGCGGTTACTATTCATTTAAGAAAGAAATTTCTTCTAAAAATATTTTAGAAATGAATAAAGCCATCCAGCACCGAGGTCCGGATGATGAAGGGTTTTGGCTTTCCGATGCAATAATAGGAGAGTCGTTCTCCGGACAAGATTCTACCCAAAAAATTAAGGAAATATTTCCTGTTCTAGACAACACTTCTTCAAAAATTGCTTTAGGTTTTCGCAGGCTTTCGATTTTAGATTTATCTGAAAAAGGTCATCAACCCATGCTTTCAGATGATGAAAAAATTACGGTTACTTTCAATGGCGAAATCTATAATTTTAAAAAATTAAGAAAGGAGCTTAAGAATTCAGGCTACAGTTTCAAAAGTCATTCAGATACGGAGGTTATTTTGAAATCCTATCAAAAATGGGGGACAGAAATGTTTGCTAAATTTGACGGAATGTTTGCGATTGCTTTAGTCGATCTAGAAAAAAACAAAATTCTTTTAGCAAGAGATCGAGTAGGGCTTAAACCTCTTTTTTATTACAAAAGCCAGGATGCAATACTTTGGGCTTCAGAAATAAAATCTCTTCTCAAAAATGAATTTTTGAAACCTGAAATCAATTGGCAAGGCGTTTACACCAATTTTCTTTTTCAGACAACATTGGCTCCAGAAACATGTTTTAAAGATATATTTTCTTTGGAACCTGCCTCTTTTATGACCATTAATCTAAATGATTTCAAAATAAGTAAGCAATTTTACTGGAATTTTCCTCAACCCAATCAAAATATTTCTGAACAGGAAGCCATCATAAAAATCGATGAATTGCTTTCTGAAAGCGTGGAGGAACAGCTTTATGCAGACGTTCCGGTTGCAAGTATGATGAGCGGAGGTATAGATTCTACATTGATCACCTGCAAATCTAAACCGTATAAAACGGATATTAATGCATTCACGATTGCCTATCCGTTTTCGGAAGACGAAGTGAAAAATGCATCGTTGGTTGCCGACAAAATAAAAATTCCGCATCATATTAAAAAAGTGACGGATGATGAAGTTTTATACAAGTTAAAAGAAAATATTCAACATTTCGAAGAACCTTACAGCAGTTTGGAAGTTTTGATGAATGCCGCAGAATATGCTAAAAATTTAGGTTTTAAAGTTGTTCTCAGCGGAAATGGAGCCGATGAGTTGTTTGCGGGATATTCTCATTCTTTAAAGCTTAACAAATGGCTGCTAATGAAGAATTTTAATTTTGCAAGAAATTTTATTTTTACGAAAGATGAATTTTCTCAAAGGGTTAAAAATTATTTTTCTCAGGATTCTATGTTTGATTTTTTCAGGCAAAGTCAGGTAGGAATGAAACCTTTGCAGGCAAAAAGTATTTTCAAAAAAGAAATCTACAGCCAAATCAATCCAAACCTTAAGCAATTTCATTTGTCTGAAAACAAAAGTTATAAAGGACTTTTTGAGTATGACATGAAGTATTCATTGTCTTCTCATCATGTTCTTCGTGATGATTTGAGTGCTATGAAATATGGTGTTGAATTTAGATATCCATATTTGAGTAATGATTTGATTGATTACGTTTCCTCACTGCCTGAAAAGATCCGTTATAATGGTAAGCAAAATAAGCCTTTATTAAGAAAAGTTGCTCAAAAATATCTGCCAGAACAAGTTTTGGGTATGCCTAAACGCGGGTTTTCTTTTCCGCTTGCTTACTTTATTCACAATGATAAAAAAATTCAAATATTTATTACTGAAAATTTAGAAAGTCTTAAAAAAAGGAATTTTTTCAAGGCAGAAGTAATTAATGATTGGTGGAACAACCAAAATAATGAATATGATTATGTGAAAATCTGGCAATTGATTACTTTTGAGCTTTGGTATCAGAAATATTTTGAAAATTAGTTTCATTTTAAATTTTAACTTTGCAGGATGAAAAATCTACTTTTTGGAATTTTATTCGGATGTTTTGCGCTTATGGGATGTAGGAGTGATGAAGATTCTGTGCAGAAAATAGATCAGATCATGAATTTCTATATTAAAGATGGTGCGGGAAATGATTTGCTTCAGCCAAACAGCATTGGTTCTTATACTACAATTTCTATGAATGATATGTTGGCGCCAGTTGACAATGCACCCGTCAGCAATTCACGGAAAATGACTGTGGACTCAACGTACTATCTGGAATATATTGCAGGCTCTACAAGAGAATTAGTGAGTGGTGCAGATTCTGATGACCGGGTTTACCGATCCCAGATTGAGGTTTCTCTTACCAAAAAACTTACAGACACTACTTTTAGTGAGCCCATTAGTGATACTTTAGAAATTCTTTATCGCTGGACTCCAACTGTTTTTGAGGTTTCAAAAGTGAATTATAACAAACAATTAATATTTACTAAAGTTCAGGATCAGCCAAATATCATTACAATCATAAAATAATCTTTAAATTTGCAAAGAACGGTTCAATGTTCAGGGTTTTGAGTTCTTTTAAAAATACTCAAAATCTTAAACCTTAAACTTTTAAACCATACATTTTTATGTTACAAGTCAATTTTTTGCGCGAAAACAAAGAACGCGTTTTAGAAGGTCTTCAAAAAAGACAATTCAAAAATCTTGAGTTGGTAGACGAGGCAATCGTTACTGACGAAGAAAGAAAAAAAATTCAGTTTGAATTAGATTCTCAACTTTCAGAAATTAATAAAATCTCCAAAGAAATCGGAATTTTAATGAAAGATGGAAAAAGAGAAGAAGCTGAAGCATCAAAATCTAAAACAGCACAATACAAAGAGTCGAGCGCAGAATTGAAGTCTCAGTTGGAAGTAGTTGAAAAGAAATTATTAGATATTCTGTACCAAATTCCAAATGTGCCTTACGAATTGGTAAAGGCTGGAGTTTCTGCAGATGATAACGAAATTATTTATCAGTCTCACGATGTCGAAGGTTTAGGCGAAGGTGCAATTCCTCATTGGGAACTGGCGAAAAAATATAATTTGATCGATTTTGAATTGGGCGTTAAAATTGCCGGTGCTGGTTTTCCTGTTTACTTTGGGAAAGGTGCGAGATTGCAGAGAGCTTTGGTTCAGTATTTTTTAGATAAAAATGTAGACGCAGGTTATCTGGAAGTCAATCCGCCTCATGTTGCGAATGAAGCTTCAGGATACGGAACAGGACAATTGCCTGACAAAGAAGGACAAATGTACTACATCAATGCTGATGAATTGTATTTAATTCCTACAGCTGAAGTTCCGGTAACAAATTTATACCGTGATGTTTTGCTGGATGAAAAAGATCTTCCAATTAAAAATACAGCATTTTCTCAATGTTACAGAAGAGAAGCTGGAAGTTACGGAGCTCATGTAAGAGGGCTCAACCGTCTTCACCAGTTTGAAAAAGTTGAAATCGTAAGATTAGAAAAACCTGAAAATTCTTATGCTGTTTTGGAAGAAATGGTAGAACATATCAAAGAAATTCTGACTGATCTAGAATTGCCATACAGGGTTTTAAGATTGTGCGGAGGAGATACAGGTTTTGCCTCTGCCATGACGTATGATTTTGAAGTGTGGAGCGCTGCCCAGGAAAAATGGCTGGAGGTAAGTTCAGTTTCAAATTTTGAAACCTTTCAGGCAAACAGATTGAAGTGTCGTTATAAAGCTGACGGAAAAACTCAGTTGGTGCATACTTTGAATGGTTCTGCAATGGCATTGCCGAGAATTATGGCTGCGTTGCTGGAGAATAATCAGACTGAGGAAGGAATTAAACTTCCCAAGAAGATTGCTGAGTATGCGAAGTTTGATTTGATTAATTAAGATTTTACTTTTACATAAATGAAACCACCGAAATTTCGGTGGTTTTTGCTTTCTATCTATTGTTTAGTTATCTATTAATCGATACTACTAATTCCTTTTGTATTGGGATTTTCTAATAGATAATAGAGAACTGGTAAGAGAAAAATTATTGTCCAAATTATAACGAGAATTTTCATTTTTCTGTTGATTTGAATTGCTTAAATCAATGACAATTCGCAGTATGCGGATGCTTACTGTGATCTCCCGGCAAATGACATTCGCCTTTATTATCTTTTGAAACCGTCATCGCTTCGGCTTTTGGAGAAACGTAAGGAATACCTAGTTCTAAGCCTCTTAGAATAAATAATCCGCCGAGAATGATCATGATGACAGGAACTGCTTTTAGAATTTTAAGTCTGAAAGCCTGATTCATGAGGTTTCCAACTAATACAACCGTAAACATAAACGGAAGTGTTCCTAATCCGAATAAAGCCATGTATGAAGCTCCCTGAAGGATTCCTCCGGTTGCTAAGCTTGCTGTGAGTGCCATGTAAACCATTCCGCAGGGTAAGAATCCGTTGAGAATTCCTGTGGTAAATCTTGAACGGTAGTCTGCTTTCTGCAGTAATTTTCCCAGATTCAGCTTAACGGAATATAAAAATTTAGATAAAAAAGGAATTTTTGAAGCAAAATCTTTTCCTCCAAATGAAAATAATGCCATGATAATCAGCAGAATACCTACGGCAATGGTTAGATATTGCTGGAAACCCGCCATCTCAAAACCTTCACCTATAATTCCTAAAACACCACCTAAAAAAGCATAAGTGAAGATTCTGCCAAATTGATAGGTTAAATTTTGTAGATAGAAATTGGTTGCCTGCTTTTTTGTTAATCCCATCGATAGCGCAATAGGACCACACATTCCGATACAGTGAAAACCGGAAGCAAAACCTAGAGCAATCGCTGATATTACAAATGCTATTTCCATATCACATCATAATCGAGTCGGTAGTCTGTTTTATTGGTAGTCCACATCAGTCGCAAGGTATAGTTTCCTTTTGTCAACACTTTTGCAGGAATCGTGATTGACTGATTAGAATCTAATTGCTCAGATCTTTTAATGTCTAAATTCTGATCATCAGATCTGTTCAGCACAAATTTTATATTAGAATTTGTGTTGTTGATATTTTTAGGAAAAGTCAATTTAATACCTTCTGCATTTTGTGAAAAAACAGGTTTTTCTTTTATGGTATCTGCTCTTTTTTTAGCATCAATGACGGTTTGGTATTCCAGTTCTTCTTCATAGTATTTTTCAGTCACCATTTCAGAGTTCTTCTGCCCGTTTGGAAATAGAAATAACATAGATAAAATAAAAATAATGAAAGAGGCGAGAGCTAAAAAAATGCCGTGTCCCCATGTGAAATTTTTCATCTTTAAAAAATTTAAAATTGCAATTTAAATGGTCCTTCAAAGTAAGTTTTGTAAGAATCGATGAGATTACCTTTCATGTCATAAACACCGATCGTAATATTCTGTTTAGACAGTTTCATCGCATCTTCCGGAAAACTGATATTAATGGTTCCTTTTGTGATCTTATCTCTTTGTACAATAATCTTGCTTGACGCGCTGTAGCTTATCTCTCCTTTTGAAGGTTCCATCACTTTAATGGTAACGATTTTTTTATCGTTGGTTTTATTCAGAAACGTATAGTTGTAGGTATTGGTAATTTTTCCTTCTCTTAAGAAAAACGTACTTCCTGCAGGCTTGATGAATTTAGCTTCCATTTCACCACGGCTGGAAAGTAAATAACCTAAAAATCCTACCAACAGCACCAATACAACGGCAAAACCTTTCATTCTTCCGGTGAATTTATACTGAACTCCAGTTTCTATTTCTTTTTCGGATGCGTATCTTACTAAACCTTTTGGCAAGCCCACTTTTTCCATCACTTCGTCACAGGCATCGATACAAGCAGTACAGTTGATGCATTCTAATTGCTGACCGTCTCTGATGTCAATTCCTGTAGGGCAAACAACGACACACTGATAGCAATCAATACAGTCGCCTTTTCCTGCAGCTTTTCTGTCTTCGCCTTTTCTCCATTTTGAACGGTTTTCACCACGATTGAAATCGTAAAAAACATTGATGGTTTCTTTATCAATTAAAACTCCCTGCAATCTTCCGTAAGGACAAACCAATGTACAAACCTGCTCTCTAAACCATGCAAATACGAAATAAAATGCTGCCGCAAAAAGGATCATTACGATAAAATTGGTTGGGTGAGCAAATGGTCCGTCAGATACGATCTCAATTACCTGCTCATACCCTACAATGTACATAAACATGAAGTGGGTAATAATCAGCGATATGATCACGTAGATTGACCATTTCAAAATTCTTTTCCAGATTTTCTCGCTGTTCCATTCTTGTCTGTCAAGCTTCATTTGCTTGTTTCTGTCTCCTTCAATCAGGTATTCTATTTTACGAAAAATAGATTCCATAAAAATTGTCTGAGGGCATATCCACCCGCAGAAAATTCTTCCGAATGCAATCGTAAAAATGATAATGAACAGGAGAGAGGCAATAGCACCTAACGTGAGAATGAAAAAATCTTGAGGATAAAACGGCTGCCCGACAATGAAAAATTCACGGTCGATCACATTAAATAAAAAGAACGGATTGCCATTTATTTTGATGAATGGTACTGCAAAATAGATAATGAGTAAGAAATAACTTACAAAATCTCTATAGTTGGTATATTTACCTTTTGGTTTTTTTGGAAAAACCCATTTTCTTTTTCCGGATTGTTCCATTGTACCTATAGAGTCTCTATAGGTTTCAGGATCTAAAACCTGTCCCTGTCCGCCACGCAGAATATCTTCTTCTTTATCTGACATTATAGTTTGGTTTTATTTAAAAAAAGAAAAAACATAATTCGTTACTATTTTTTAATTTAATAACAAATTATGTTTAATCTTATATTTTTAAGTTTTATTTACTGTTTCTCCCATTTGGCTTCGTCACCGTAAGCTGGTGCACCGCCTTTGTCTGTTGTAATTGGTGGAAGTTCCTGGTTGATGTGATATACGTAAGCCGCAACATTCTGAATGTCTGTTCCTGTTAACACTCCGTTTTTACCCCAAGCCTGCATTGCTGTTCCGGTAACTCCGTTTTCAACAACATGGAATACGTTTTTAAACAATTTTTTTTCTGGTTGGTTTTTCCAGAAATTATCTGTCAGGTTTGGTCCAATTCCACCTCTACCACCGTCTGAGTGACAAGATACACAGTTGCTTTTAAAGATCTCTTCTCCTGCAGTAATATTATCTTCAGAAAACACTGCTGTTTCCAAAGTGATTGGGGGCTGACTTTTGTTGTACTCTTCAACCGCTGCCATCTGCTCTTTATATTCAACATCATATTCGCTGATTGGGTGAGCAAAATCTGTGAAAGAATATGCGCAGATGTATACAATACAAAATACGGTTCCGAAGTAGAATAAACCTACCCACCATTTTGGCAATTGGTTATCCAATTCCATAATTCCGTCAAAACCGTGGTCGATAAGAATATCTTTTTCTTCTGTTTCAGACTGCTTCTTGAAAGCTGCATCGTACTGTCTTTTTAAGAAAGGAATTTTCTTTTCAGATAAATACGCTGATTTCTCTTCTGCAGTTAGTTTTTTAAATTTATTGTTCTCAATCAAATCTCCGATTGCATTGTGAATATATGCCAAAATAGCACTGATCGCAACGGTTCCCCAGAAATATGGCGAAGCTAAAAACGAATAGTTTTGTACAAATAAATAATAAAAAACTACCAGAAGCCCTATTATTATCAAGATGTTTACAAAAACCGGTGTTCTTTGTTTCATAAGTGAATATTTATAGTTTTTTAAATATTATGAAATTGCCATTATTATGCTAATTTAAATAAAGCTGTTATGACAATTTCATATTAAATAGTTTAATTTTTTAAATTAAAATCATCTTCATCCTCCTCAAGAGGTGCGTGTTCTTCTTCTCTGTAATATTTTTTAGGCCTGCTAAAAACATAAATAATCAAAGCGATGAAAAACAGCATAAAGAATATCAGAGCCAAAGTTTGATACAAACCTGCATTTTCAGTATTGGACAATATATCTTTAAAGTTCTGAGGTATCATGCGAGTTTTTAATGTTTAGTTATTACTTGCTGTTTTTATTTCTGTAGTTTTGATATCTGTACCCAATCTTTGCAGGTAAGAGATTAATGCTACAATTTCTTTCTTCTCAAGTTTCACGTCTGGTCTCTTAGCATATTCAGCTTTTAAATCTGCTGCTTCAAAGTAGATGTCTTTTACAATTTTCGCTGCCTGATTATCTGCCCATTTATCTGCAGAATCAATTTGAGCTTTTGTGTAAGGTACGTCAAACGTGTATTTCATCAGTTTCATCTTGTCAACCATTTTTGATCTGTCAAGATTGTTGGCAATCAACCATGGGTAACGTGGCATAATAGAACCTGCTGATGTAGATCTCGGGTTATACATGTGTTTGTAATGCCAAGAACTTGGGTTTTTACCACCTTCTCTATGTAAATCCGGACCTGTTCTCTTTGATCCCCAAAGGAATGGTCGGTCATATATAAACTCTCCGGCTTTTGAGTATTGCCCGTTTTTACCGTTGAATCTTACAATCTCATCTCGGAATGGTCTTACCATCTGTGAGTGACAAGCGTTACACCCTTCACGAATATATAAATCTCTACCTTCTAATTCTAACGGAGAATATGGTTTTACTGCTGAAATGGTAGGTACACTTTTCTTAAGTGATAATGTAGGAATAATTTCTACAGAACTACCGATTGAGATCGTGATGAAAGATAAAATACCTAATAATACCGGCATTCTTTCTAACCAAAGGTGAGTACCTTCTCCTTCTTTACGTTTGTTTCCTATGTTTGCCAAAGCTGGTGCTTCTGCAGGAACTTCTTTCTGGAAAGATCCTTTTCTAACGGTAGCAAAAACATTCACGACCATCAAAAGACCTCCTGAAAGATAAAATAAACCTCCTAAGAATCTTAATTTGTAGTAAGGAATAATTTCAGTAACTGTATCTAACCAGTTTTTCCACAACAATGTTCCGTCAGGGTTGAATTGTTTCCACATCAAACCTTGAGTAAATCCTGCGATATACATAGGTACTGCGTAGAAAATGATTCCTAAAGTACCTAACCAGAAATGCCAGTTAGCTAATTTTACAGACCATATTTTTGTTCTCCACATAATTGGTACCAGGTAATAGATAACACCGAATGCCATGAAACCATTCCATCCTAATGCTCCTAAATGTACGTGACCAATAACCCAGTCTGTAAAGTGACCGATTTTGTTGATGTTTTTTGTTGCTAAAAGTGGTCCTTCAAACGTTGCCATTCCGTAACACGTAACTGCAACTACAAAGAATTTTAAAATAGGATTTTCTCTTACTTTATCCCAAGCTCCTCTTAAGGTAAGAAGACCATTTAGCATACCTCCCCAAGAAGGAGCAATTAGCATTATAGAGAAACCTGTTCCCACTGCTTGAGCCCATGCTGGTAAAGCGGTATACTGAAGGTGGTGATGGACCCGCCCAGATATAAACAAAAATCAGTGACCAGAAGTGGATGATTGATAATTTATAAGAAAATACAGGTCTGTCTGCTGCCTTTGGTAAGAAATAATACATCAAACCTAGAACCGGTGTCGTCAATACAAATGCAACCGCATTGTGACCATACCACCATTGTACTATGGCATCTTTCACCCCTGCATAAGCTGAGTATGATTTCCATCCTGTGAATGATAAAGGAACTTCAAGATTATTGAATATATGAAGCATTGCAACAGCAATCCATGTTCCTATGTAGAACCAGATTGCAACATATAAGTGTCTTACTCTTCTTTTTGCAATCGTAAGGAACATATTGATTCCGAAGATTATCCATGAGAATGCGATTAATATATCGATTGGCCACTCATGTTCTGCGTATTCTTTTGAAGTATTGATCCCCATAAAGAATGTGATGAACGTAGCAATAATCATTAATTGCCATGTCCAGAAATGTAACCAAGACAAGGTGTCGCTGTACATTCTTGCTTTCAGTAATCGCTGTAATGAGTAATAAATACCGGTATAAACGATATTACATACAAATGCAAAAATCACCGTGTTGGTGTGCAACATCCTAATCCTACCAAAACCAAACGCACCATGCGTACTGATTAATCCCGAAATATCGCCGGATGACAGACTCTTAATGGTCATATCATCAGTTCCGAACAAAAATTCAGGAAGCTCAGGGTAGAAAAGCATTAATGCCGCCGTAAGTCCAAACACGAATCCTATAATCCCAAAAACTATGGTCGCGTATAGGAATGCCCGAACAATACTGTTGTCATAACTAAACTTTTGTGTCTCCATACTAACTATTCACTTTTTTCTTCAATTTTATTATTTTCTCCTATTTCCTTCTTATCGTCTCTGTTGCCCGAGATCTCTTCCTTTTCTTCCCTCACTTCATCATCAAAAAGGATTCTCACAGCCGGAGATTCATCATCTTCAAACTGTCCTTTCCTGGCGTTTACTATAAAAACGACCAGAAAAACTGCAGCCAAAGAAACACTGCACAGGATCATTAAATATAGAATATCCATCTGACAACAAAATTAACCTATTTTCGGGTCTCAAAATTAATGAAAATTAATGACATTAATCACTAAATAACGGTTGTTGTTAATTTAAAATCAGTCTAAATAAGTCGATTTAAGGGTTTTTTCTGAAATATTTGCGACCCAATATCCAAGTCGAAAGGGTAGTGAATGAAATGACGGTGATGGAACTTAGAGGCATCAGAACAGCGGCAAATAATGGTGACATATTTCCTGTGACAGCAAAACTTAAACCTACAATGTTATAAAGAAAACTGATAACGAAGGTCAATTTTACAATCGTCATAGATCCCTTACAAACATTCAGATAACGGTCAAGATTGGATACTTTCTCACCATTCATGATTACATCTGAAGAGGGTGTAAAGCTGTTGGTGTCGTCAGAAATAGCAATTCCTACATTGCTTTGTTTCAGAGCTCCTGCATCGTTTAATCCGTCTCCAAGCATGGCAACTTTCATCCCGCTGTTCTGAAGATTCTGGATGAAATTCAGCTTGTCTTCCGGGCTTTGGTTAAATGCCATTGAACTCACATTCGGGATGATGGTTTTCAACTGATTTTCTTCGGAAGAATTGTCTCCGCTTAAGATAAAGATCTTGTATTGTGCGATTTTTTTAAAAAGATTCTTAAGGTTTTCCCGGTATTCATTCTTAAAAATAAATTTACCCAAAAACTCATTATTCTTGCTGATGTAAACTGCAGTTTCAAGATTTTTAGATTCCTGATTATTGTATTTTGCAGAGCCAATTTTGTATAAATTTCCTCTTACATTCGCTTCGTAACCCTTTCCTGAAATTTCAACAAATTTTTCAACAGGGAAATAATCATCATTAATTTCAATGAAATCATACAGAGACTTTGAAAGCGGATGGTTTGAATTTTTTAATAAAGTTTTGATATTCATCATATCAAATTCGGAGATTTCTGAGCCTTCAAATTTGATATTGGTCTTTTTTCTTTCGGTGATGGTTCCGGTTTTATCAAACACGATGGCGTTGATTTTTGAGATTTTCTCAATCGTCAAAGTATCCTTTACGTAAAATTTATTTCGACCCAGAATTCTCATAATGTGTCCAAACGTAAAAGGAGAAGAAAGCGCCAATGCACAGGGACAGGCAATAATCAAAATTGCAGAAATCACCTGAAACATTTTTTCTAAATCAATAAATGACCAGTATATTCCTGAGATTAAGGCAATTCCTAAAATGATAAAAGTGAAATATTTACTAATGTCGTTGATGAGTGTGTCTAGTCCAGTCTCATATTTTTTGAAAGCTTCCTTATTCCAGAGCTGAGTTAAATAACTTTGATCAACATTTTTGATGACTTCCAGTTCGAGTGACGAACCCACTTGTTTTCCGCCGGCAAAAATTTTGTCACCTGGTTGCTTGCTGATGCTTTCGCTTTCTCCGGTGATAAAACTATTGTCGATATTTCCTTCACCATTAATCAAAACAGCATCAACCGGAATGATTTCCTGATTCCTAACTAGAATTCGGTCTCCGATTTTAATTTCTGACAATAGAATATTTTCCTGTTTACCACCAAAATCAACCTTGGTAACGGCGATCGGGTAGAATGATTTGTAATCTCTGTCGTAGGAGAGTGAGCTGTATGTTCTTTTCTGGAACATCTTTCCTAAAAGCATGAAGAATAAAAGTCCGCACAAAGTATCGAAATATCCTGGTCCGTAATCTGTAAGCACTTCGTAAACGCTTCGTCCGAATAAAACAAATATACCCAAAACAATAGGTACATCAATGTTGACGATTTTATTTTTTAGTCCGTACCATGCTGATTTGTAATAATCAGAAGCAGAGTAAAGCACCACGGGAATTGAAAGCATGAACATTAAAAACCTGAATAAGCCTTTGTAATGTTGCATCCAGACATCTTCTCCGCCTATGTATTCCGGAAATGCAAGAAACATCCCGTTACCGAAGGCGAATCCTGCAATCGCAAGTTTTAC
Organism: Chryseobacterium sp. AC405b; assembly: GCF_979258685.1. NCBI lineage: Bacteria > Pseudomonadati > Bacteroidota > Flavobacteriia > Flavobacteriales > Weeksellaceae > Chryseobacterium > Chryseobacterium sp. AC405b. The sequence continues at coordinate 781,119 of NZ_OZ409877.1, read as the reverse complement.
AAGCAGAGATTTGTCTAAATTATCTTCGTTTTTATCGGCTGTTTCTAAACTGATGGCAGGTTTGTAGCCTAAATTTGTTAAAAAATTAGCTAATTCACTTAACTTTAGATCTTTATGGTTGAATGAAATCTGTAAGTTCTTTCTGGTAAAATTAACCTGAGAATAATTAATATCCTTATGAAGAGTATGCAGACTTTCTAAAAGCCAGATACAGGATGAGCAATGAATCACCGGAATTTTAAAGGTTACAAGACTTGTATTTCCTTCGGAGAAATCCGTTATTTTTTCAAAAATTTCAGGCGTGTCAAGATAGTCAAACTGAGAAGAACTTTCTTCTCCCGGTCGTATTCCTGCTTTTTTATTTAATTCGTAAAAATTAGTTAGATTGTTGATATTCAGTATTTCGTAGACCGATTTGCAACCGTTGCAACAGAAAATCTTTTCATCAAAAGGAATCCTTTCTTTTTCTATGTCTTGTCCGCAATGAAAACAGTTCTCGCTCACCTTCATAAATTATTGACTTACAAAATTATAACAATTTTTTTTGTTTATCGAGTTTAAATGTTCTATTTTTGTGATAAATGTCATATTAAAATGTCGCAGGAAAAACAGATTGCAATTGAAGAAAGATTCGCTAAGGTTTTTAACGATAAATCCTTCAAGGAAAGGCTATCCAATACTGATTTTGAAAGATACTTAGGCGCTAAAAAGAAAATGAGTTTTCAGAAACATGATATCATTTTCGATGATGGTGAGATCCCGAAAGGAGTTTACTTTTTAGAAAAAGGAGCTGCAAAATTATCGAAGTCGGGCTCTTTTGGAAAAGATCAGATTTTAAGATTTATAAAAGAAGGTGATATCATTGGTTACCGTGCTTTGCTTTGTGGTGAAAACTTCCAGGCAAAAGCAGAGGCGATGACCGATGTAGACTGTACTTTTTTACCTGCTGATGTTTTTATGTATCTTCTTGAGGTAGATCCTCAGCTTTCTTTTATTATGCTTCAGAAGATTTCTTACGAATTGGGAGAGTCTTCTAACACCATTACATTTCTTGCACAAAAGACAGTAAGAGAACGATTGGCGGAAATTTTAATTCTTCTGGAACAAAAATTGGGTACAGATCCTGAAGGTTTCATTAAAATCTCATTAACGAGAGAAGAAATCGCCAATATCATCGGAACTGCTACAGAAAGCGCTATCCGATTAATTTCCGAATTTAAAGGAGACAGCCTTATTGAGGTCGACGGAAGAAATATCAAGATTCTGAATCACGATAAACTCATGAAACTCGGTCACGTAGTTTTATAATCATACAGTACAAGTCGGCTTTAGCCGACTTTTTAACTTAATAAATAATACAAACAATATGTCTGTACATTCTGAAATAAAAAGAGTTACCACCGAAACCTTACGAAAAATGAAATTCGATAAGGAAAAAATTACAATGCTTACCGCTTATGATTTTACCACTGCAAAAATGGTAGATGCGGGTGGAGTTGATGCAGTTTTGATTGGAGACTCTGCGGCAAATGTAATGGCAGGTTTTGAAACTACTTTGCCAATTACCTTAGATCAAATGATCTATCATACCCAAAGTGTGGTAAGAGGAATTGAAAGAGCTTTAATTGTTGCTGATTTGCCATTCGGAACTTATCAGAGCAATCCGGACAGAGCCTTAGAATCTGCAGTAAGAATGATGAAGGAAGGTGGTGCACACGCAGTGAAAATTGAGGGCGGAAAAGAGATTTCAAAGTCGATTAAAAAAATAATCAATGCAGGAATTCCTGTTATGGGACATTTAGGTCTCACTCCTCAATCTATCTATCAGTTTGGAACTTACAAAGTAAGAGCTAAAGACGAAGAAGAAGCTGAGAAATTGATTAACGATGCAAAGCTTCTAGAAGAGCTAGGCTGTTTTTCTGTTGTTTTAGAAAAAATTCCGGCAGATTTGGCAAAAAAAGTCTCAGAAAGCATTACTATTCCTACAATTGGAATTGGCGCAGGTGCAGATTGTGATGGTCAGGTTTTGGTATACCACGATATGGTAGGAATGAATAAAGGTTTTTCTCCTAAATTTTTGAGAAGATATCTTGATTTGTATACAGAAATCACCGGAGCTGTTGCCCAATACGTAAAAGATGTAAAAAGTGCAGATTTCCCTAACGAAAAAGAAAGTTACTAATGAGAAATAATTTACAAATGGCACAGGGTGTAATCTCTGTATTGGCCATACTTTGTCTGGTTGCAGGATGGTTTCAGCTATTTTCTCCGGAGATCAATGATATACTTTCCAGAAAGCTATTTTATCTTTTAATTGGTTTAAGTTTTATTTTACAGGCACCATTGCTTTCCAATTCAAAATTTACCTATCCGATGTATGCAGCCGCTGCGCTGTGTATTATTAGAGCATTTCTACCGATAGATTCAAAATTATCATTTATTAAAACAATAGGTTTGCTTGGTGGAGTGATTATTTCGTTTACAAACAGATCAGCGACCCGTCAGTGATATGGAAGACCAAATCGTCTACGAAGACAACCATCTTTTGGTAATCAATAAAAAAGTAGGACAGCTAGTACAAGGTGACAAAACCGGTGATGAATCTCTGCTGGATTCGATAAAAAATTTCATACAGAAAAGAGACGACAAGCCGGGAAATGTTTTTCTGGGCTTGGTACATCGTATTGACAGACCAACTTCGGGCTTGGTAATTTACGCTAAAACTTCCAAAGCACTTTCTCGCCTGACCCAAATGGTTAAAAACAGAGAAATCAAGAAAACTTATTGGGCGGTGGTTGCTAAAGAAATGATTCCTCAAAGTCAAAGGCTGGTTCATTATTTACAGAAAAACGAGAAAAATAACAAAGCAATTGTTTTCACTAAAGTTACCGAAGGAGCAAAAGAATCAATCCTTACTTATAAAATTATCAAGACTTTAGATAATTATTATCTTCTTGAAATTGATCTTGAAACAGGAAGACACCACCAAATTCGTGCGCAGCTTTCAAAAACAGGTGTTCCCATAAAGGGAGACTTAAAATACGGTGCGCCACGTTCTAATCCTGACGGTGGTATTAATCTTCATGCAAGAAAGCTCGAATTTATACATCCTGTTACTAAAGAGGCTTTAACAATTGTCGCTCCGGTTCCCCAAAATGATGCAATTTGGAGAGCATGTGAAGAGATTTAAAATTTAATAAAAAGGTTTTTCTCAAAATGAATCAATAATGTAAATGTGTCTATTTGGTTGATATATTAACAAAAATTTGATGTTTTTGTTTAAATATAAATGGTATTTCGTAAAAAATAGTATATTTGTTTTAATCTAAATTGAAACTTATATGAAACATTTTTACAAACTTTTTTCATTTTCGAAAAGTCTATCAAACTCTTTGAAGAATGTCGGCGTAAGTCTTGCATTTTTAGTAGCGGGTTACAGTACTGTTAATGCTCAGGTAAGTGCTTATACCTTTGCCCAGTCTACGGGAACTTTTACCCCAATTTCTGCGACAGTTTTGGGGACGGCAACAGGAAATACTTCTGCGACGAATCTTAACAGTGAAGTTTACCCGGTAACATTACCCTTTGGATTTATTTTTAACGATGTTACCTATACTTCGATTAATGTTTCGTCTAACGGGTTTATTACTTTTGGTACTACACCACCGCTTACAAGCACAACAACTCCTATATCCGGAACAGTTGCATATAGTGGTGCTGTTTCAGCTTTTGGCAGAGATATAAATAGTATTTTTGATGTAGCCGGAGTAACAGGGAGTATCAGTTGGGGAGTTGTAGGCACCGCTCCCAATAGAGAAATCGTTATACAATGGAAGGATTTCAGACCTACAAATACAACAAGTACTACTGCAGCTTACACATTTTCATTTCAAATTCGTTTACAAGAAACAACAAATGTGATCAGGGCTGTTTACAGCAATGGTTCTTATTTAGCAGGTACCACAGCATATTCATCTACAGTACAAGTAGGTTTGCGTGGTGGTAGTAATTTAGATTTTAATAACAGGCTCAATGCTACAACATTAGAGTTTATCAATTCTACATCCGGAACAGCAAATAACAGTACACAAAGTTTTAGTACAACAAATGCAATTCCCGGCATGCCTACCGCTGGTTTAACCTATACTTGGACTCCACCAACGTGTTATTCACCAAGTGGATTAGCACTTGTAAGCACAACAACTAATACTGCGAATATATCTTGGAATGCAACTTCTTCATCTCCAAGCACTGGCTATGAAGTGTATTACAGCACATCAAGCACACCACCTACTTCTTCTACAACGCCACAGCTACAAAATATCAATACTACATCAGCAGTTTTGCCATCATTATCACCTTCAACGGTATATTATGTATGGGTAAGATCAAATTGTGGATCAGGTAATGTGAGTGTGTGGTCTTTGCAGCCATTAGTGATGATTACCCAATGTCAACCACCTGCGCTAATTTCTACTGCAGGATCAACGGTTTGTCCTAATCAACCTGCAACCTTATCAGCTACTACAGTTAGTGGTGCAGTATTAACCTGGTATGATGCAGCAACTGCAGGGAATATTCTAGCAAATGGCCCAACTTACACTACACCAGCTTTGGTGTCAACTACCAATTATTGGGTAAGCTCTGCTTCTATCGGTTCGGATCAATTTGTAGGAAAAGACACTCCTACATCAACCTCAGGAAATTCTACTTTTACCAATTATGGGTTAGTTTTTGACGCGTTTAGTCCAATGACTATAAAAGAGGTAGATGTATATCCTATGCATGCTACCAATACTACAGGTACAGTCACTATCAATTTAAAAAATTCGTCAGGTACTATTTTGGCCACGCAAACTGCAAATGTCAATGTTTCTGCAGCGGGTGTACTTAATACTATAACATTAAATTTTGATGTTCCGTCAGCTGGCAACGATTATCGCTTGGTAGTGGATGCTGCTACAGGAATAAGTAATTTAAGAAGAGAAATCACTACTGGTTTTGCTTATCCTTATACATTACCGGGTATTTGTAGTATTACTGCAGCCAGTTTTGGGGCTTCACCTAGTGCAAGTTATTATTATTATCTTTATAATTGGAAGGTTGCAGGTAAATGCGAATCTGCAAGAACAATGGTAACGGCTACTGTAGATCAGGCATGTTTATCAACAGCAGAAACAGATAAAAAGAATGATATTAAAGTATATCCTAATCCTTTCTCAGATGTTATAAATATTGACAGACCAGAATTGGTGAAATTGATACACATTACAGATTTGTCTGGAAAAGCAGTTCGAAATAATGTAAAAGCTGAACCTGTTCTTAGATTAAGCGATCTGACAGCAGGAATGTATATATTACAACTTGATATGAAAGACGGTTCTAGACAGTCGATTAAAGTTATTAAAAAGTAATTTTAAAATTTAAAATATTAAAGTAGACTCTTGCAAAAGGGTCTACTTTTTTAATACTATTACTTAAAATTTAAAATTTCCTGAAAATAGCTGATTAAGATCGTTCTTTCATTCTCAGATAAGTTGGCTTCGTCATGATACAGAATATAAGCAGGCATTGGCATCGATTTATTCTGAAGAGTCTGCACAGAATTTTTAAGCATACTTTCTTTTAAATCTTTATTGTATGTACCCCACACAGAAAAATTGAGGTGCTCACGACCTTCATTGATATGATCTTTCACTGACCATGAAAACGGTGCGATGTATGCGTATTTCGGGTAGACCGTTTCGTTAGAATGGCAATCATAGCATGCTTTTTTAAGCAACGCTGCTACTTTTGGAGGTGATTTTTTAATATCTATAAAATTTACGCTACGGTCAATCGGCTTATTTGTTTTGTCGGTTGGGATAAACTGAATCAGGGCAAAAGTTACCAAAATCCAGAAAACTACTTTTTTGAATGTTTTCATTATCTGGTTCTTTGAAGTGGTGTTTCGTTCAATCCTGATCGATTGCCGGGTGTCGTAGCATTGTTATTATTAAATCCAGGTTTTGGCTGGTTTATTTCTTCCTTTGTATCAGGCTTTGGTGTCTTAATACCCTCAAAAGTTCTTTTATCATTAAGATCCCAGTCTTCCTTCGTTTCCCACAAAGATCTTGCGACTACCATTTTATAATAAAGATAAGAGTCTTCTGCAAATGTTCCATTTACAAAATCAGCTTCGTCCCAACGTTTGTTATCATTGTTATCAACCAGAATCCTTACAATGTAGTCTCCGGGTTTTACAATATCGAAATTAACTGTATTTCCGCTCGTGTATTTTTGATAAACAGCTTTTTCTGAGGAATCTAACAATTGAATCCAGTATTTTGCAGTAGGAGCATTAGTAAGTGTAAAATTTAGACTTCCGTAATTTTCGATTTTATCTGCCTCAAAATCAAATCTTTTAGACTCTGCATTTTTTTCATAGTAAGAAGAAACAGTAGTTTTCGGAATGGTAAGCTGATATTTTTTTCCTGCAATAAAATCAGACTGAATCAATATCTGATAAGGATTTGTTTCTGAAATTTTAGCCGTAAAATTCTGTGTCGTAAGACTGTCACTTTTAAGAACCCATTTTTCAGGACTTATTTTGTCAATAGCGTAGTTGGAGGTAATTTTAAAATCGGTTTTAGGAGGAAGCATATTTCCACCGTTATCACTGGTGATATCCATCGTGTTTTTAGCATTGTATTTATAAAAAACTGAGGTTGAATCTTTTCTTTCGTCTGCCTGATAACCGAATTTTAAATTCTCAGTCACGGTTTGTCCCAAATTGCTTTTCACCGCATCAAACCAAATTCTTACAGAATCAGATTTCGGAGTATGGGTAACTTTATAATCCTGAAGCTTTTCATTTTTTGAGACCACTTTTACATCAGAAGGATTGCCCTCAAACATCATCAGAATTCCACCTGGGATTTCTTTCAGCTCGGGTTTCTTAAAAAGTTTTTTAGATGGATACAATTTCAGATTTAATCCTGAAATAGATTTTTCAATGGTAACGGTATCTTTTTGGAAACCTATTTTTTCTTTTCCCGGATCATACACAGAATTTCCGTTTTCGTCGTCAAATGCTATGATTTTAAATTTACCCGGAGCAAGATAATTAAGCTCATAATATCCGTCATCATCTACTTTTGTAATATAATATGGTTTCTGTTTATAGTTGATGGTATCTTTTAACTGATACAATCCTACAACCATTTTATTTTCGCTGCTGTTCTGTTTTTTGATGGTAAAAGCGTCATTTACCTCACCGCTTATGTAGAGATCATCCAGCTTTTCACCGGTAGAAAATGCAAAATTAAAATATCTCAAGATGTTGGCTTCACTGTTGTCAGCAATCGAGTTTCCGAAATTAAAATTATACGTTGTATTTGCCTGTAGCGTATCAGACCATTGAATAATCAGATATTTATTGGCGATATTGGAAGGAAGAATTCTGGTAATATTTTCTATTGGCGGAGAAATATTTAGATTTTTATTGATGTCTTTGAGAGTAATATACTCATCAAAATCTATTCTCAGTTCTTTTATGTCTCTTCTTACATTTACTCTCGTGGTATCAATATTTGAACTTAAAAACCTCGGAGCCAATGTGTCTTTTGGTTCGTCCAATGGGAGATCCCACTCTTGCACAAGACTGTACAAGAATACCGAAAATGAATAAGAGAAGAATTCTTTTCATGAATATATTTGAGCAAAAATAAACATTATTCTCCAAAAACTTCGGTTCCTGTTTTTAATGTATCCTGATTATCCTTCATTATGCTGTGAAGCTTATCTTTTTGCTGCGGAAAGTCTTCAAACAACCCGGAAAGCGCCAATGCTGAATATACTTTCCCTGAATATTTATTCCCGATTGCTATAATGGTCACTTTGGATTTTAAAAGATGGGCAAATACGGAATTTGTACCATGCCACCATCCGTTGTGATAGGTTAATTTTTCACCGTTATCAAAAATTTTCATTCTGAATCCTAGTCCGTAGTTATTCTGTCCTGCTTTTTCGTTGCTGTATGGCTCAAAAACCATTTGCATCAATTCAGGTTTTAAAAAATCTTTTGAAAACATGGCTTTTGAAAAACTATATAAATCTCTTGGCGTGGTGTACACATTTTTATCACCGTAAATAAGGTCTAAACGGTCTAAAGGATACAATCTGTTTCCTCCATAATAAAATGACTGTGCTGCCGTGGGAACATCTTTCTCCTGAAAGATATAGCTGTTCTCCATTTTTAAAGGTGTAAAAACCATCTCTTGCATCGCTTGTGGAAACGGAGTTTTTGTCACTTTCTCAATCAGCAATGCCAAAAGTGCAAAGTTGGTATTGCAGTACATAAAACCAGTATCGGTATCTCTCGCAAGCTCAGGTTTATATTTGATGAGCATATTCAGGACATCCTGATTGGTAATATAGGTTTTTGAAAGTTCTGCCGGAGCGGGTTGAATTTTGGTAATAAAATATTCGTATTTCGGAAGTCCGCTTCTTTGGTCTAACAAGGTTTGCACCGTCACATTCGGATAAGGAAATCCCGGAAAATATTGCGTTAAACGGTCTGATAATTTTATTTTACCTGCCTCTACCAGTTTCAGCATCGCCATTGCCGTCAATGTCTTAGAAACAGATGCTACATGAAGCGGTGTATTTTTATCAATCGGCATTTGATTGCCTTCTCTTGCAAAACCTCTATAATTTTCAAATAAAATATCATTTCCTTTTGCTACTAAAATTCCGCCACTCAGATCACTTCCTTCCCAAACTTTTTGATAGTATTGATCGATATAATTGACGATAAAATCTTTGTTTGAAAGATTTCCGTCTTCCGGAGAAAATACTTTCCCTAAATCTACATTTCCGTAATTAGGAAGATGGGTAGAATTTTCTGCGATAGATTCTTGGTTTTCGGATTTATTTTTACAGGAGAAAAGGAATACAATGATTGTGGTAACGAATACCATGCTGAGCTTCTTCATGCGTTTCAAAATGACTGGCAATTTAAGTAAAACTCAAAATAAATATATAAAAGCGAGTGTAAATTATGAATTATTTAACATATTTAAATGTTGTTATTTGGGATAAGAAGACAGTATTTTATCCACAATAACCTGCGCCAGTTTTTCTTTGCTTTGGTGTGTCCAGCCGGCAATATGTGGCGTGACAATCGCTTTTTCTGAATGTAAAAGATATTTTAAATCTTCATTTTCACTTGTGCTGAGCGAGGTCGAAGCATCAAGATTTTCGAATGATGCTTTTTCATATTCTAAAACATCAAGACAGGCTCCTTTTACCTTACCGGATTTCAAAGCTTCAACCAGACTTTTGGTTTGTACATTTTTACCTCTTGCGGTGTTGACGAAATAGAAATCATTTTTCATCTCAGAAATAAACTGAGCATCTATTAAATAATGGGTTTCATTAGTCAAAGGAATATGCAGACTTAGAACCTCAGCTTTGTCTTTCAATTCTTCCAGAGAGACTTGTGTTGCAAATTCATCAGAAAGGTCTGGTAAAATATCATGAAAAATCACCTTGCATCCAAAGCCTGAAAGTCTTTTTGCAGTAGCTTTTCCCATATTTCCATAACCGATAAGACCAACAGTTTTTCCAAGCAATTCATCACCACGGTTTTCTTCACGCAGCCAGATCCCGTTTTTCACTTCGTTCGAGGCAATGAAAAGTCTGTTCATCAAGATCAGTAACATTCCAACCACATGTTCTGCCACCGAATCTCTGTTTCCTTCAGGAGAATTGATCAATTTAATGCCCAGTTTTTCAGCAATAGGAATATCAATATTTTCCATTCCAGCGCCAACTCTGGCTATGAATTTCAGATTTTCAGCTTTTTCTAAAAAGTGTTTGTCTAGAGGGATTCTGCTTCTGATAATCACTCCGTCATAATTTTCAATCTTATCGCAGACCTCATCATAGGAAGAAGTAAAGTCTTCTTCCAGAATAAAGTTTTTGGCTAAAAGCTGTTCGGTGATGAGGGGATGGTTTTTATCTAAAAGGAGAATCCGCATATCTTTAAACACTGATTATTGTGGAAGTTAATGCAAAACATTTGTGTTTAGCTTGGATCCTGAAACAGTTTCTTCAGCTCTACAGATTCAGAAGGTTTCATTCTTCCCGAAAGAATTAAAGAAAGTTCTTTTCTCCTTAAGGCAGCATCAAATCTTTCAACTTCCAGTTCCGTTTCCGGCTCCATCGAAGGAATTGGGATGGGCCTGTTGAATTCGTCTACCGCTACAAACGTATAAATCCCTTTATTGGTCTGTATTTTTTTATGATTAATCGGGTCATCCAGCCATACATCTACATAAATTTCCATTGAAGTTGAGAATGCACGGGAAACTTTAGATTCCATTACAACAATTCCGCCTTCAGGAATTGGGTGATCGAACGAAACATGGTTTACAGATGCTGTTACTACTCTTCTCTCACAATGTCTGGTTGCAGAGATTGAAGCACAACGATCCATTCTTGCCAGCAATTCACCGCCAAAAAGGTTTCTCAGCTGATTGGTATCATTGGGAAGTACGATATTGGTCATAATCGTCAAAGATTCTGACGCTTTTTTTATTTTTGCCATCTTGATTTTCTTTTTTGAGAACTTGGTTTCCAAGTTTTTGCAGCTTGCTTTATTGAATCTTTTCTTAAAGAATCTGCTTTATGAGCTTTTACAGAATCTGCTTTTTTTATCTGAACAGAATCTACTTTTACCGGGATTTTCTTTTCAATTCTTTTGGTTTTGGTTTGTACCGAAACATCATCAAAAGATTTTTTTCCGAAGATCAGATCTTGTTGGGTATATGCTAAATACAGCATTCCTAAAACAGGAACGATAAACAGAAAAATCCAAAGTATAGATTTGTTGAATTGGTAATCTTTCTCCGTGTTTTTAGGCGTTTCGAAGGTGTCTCCTTTGTTGATATCCGAGAAATGAATTTCTTCCAGACCATAAAAATCGGGATGATCAGATTCCAGACGGTTTCCTTTAAAATGAAGCTGTCCGTCTTCAATAAAAACAGTTCCGAGATTTTGAATCTCTAAAATCTGCTCTGCCTGAAGTTTTTTCTTCCAGAAATCGGTCTGTATCTGCAATTCGTTTTCTGCTGCTTCTTTTGAAACCGCTTTCTGATTACTGATAAATTGAACCAGATCATCAGATAAAGCCTGATAATCAGAGTGAAACGCAATTTTGGTAGACGGCGGAAGAATGCTTCCGTTTTCGGAATTGATGACCGCTTTAGAATTTTCCAGAGAAAATACACCAAACTTCGGAACCGTAGCGGTACCAAACTGTTTCAGATAGTCTAAAATGTAAGCTGAAATATTCATTTGACGGCAAATTTATGACTTTTTCGTGACTTTTTAAGAGATTTGTTTGTATCATGTAATATGAAATGAGCGTACCACGGATCACACAGATCTGCACAGTTTTTTTTAGTGAAAATAAACTTTACAATGATATTTTAATGTTTCAGCCTCTTCATCTGTGGGAATTATTTTTTGTATGATTTTTAGTTTAAAACAAAAAAGACTGCCGAAGCAGCCTTTAAAAAATTTAATCCGAACTCTACTGAATTCTACTGAAAATATAATGATATGAAATGGTGTCTTTTTAATTATTGAATTTTCCAGCTGATCCCGAACATAAAGTTGGTTCCGGCCTGAGAATAATAGATCGGTCCGTCGTAAACATAACCGTTGTTGACATACTTCTGATTAAAAATATTATTGACCAAAAGTTTTAAAGCAACATCATGCTTTGCTATTTTAAATTGATATTGGGCATTGAAATCTGTCAATAGATAATCCTTTAACTGCAAATCCTGAGTCTCGGTATTATCCAGATACTGTTTACCAACATATTGATTCATCAAAGCCAACTGGAAATTTTTACCAGGATTAAATTTCAGACTTAGATTGGCTATCACATTCGGTGAAAAAGAAATTTCCGTGTTTCCCAAATCATTAATTCCGCTTTCATTTTCAACTCTGAACTCTAAATTTCTATTTTGGCTCACACTTACATTTCCTGAAATCTCCCATTGTTTTGAAAGTTTTGCCAAGGCACCGACTTCAATTCCTCTTCTGTAACTTTTACCCGAATTGGTTCTGATGAATTCTCCGATATTGCTGATCTGCCCGTTTAAAACCAGCTGATTCAGGTAATACATATAATAAAGATTGGCTGTAAAAGCTACTTTTCCAAATTGCTTTTCTATTCCCGCTTCAAAATCATGAAGCTTTTCTGATTTTACATCATTGTTGGCAATCAGATCATCACGATTCGGCTCTCTTTGCGCATGAGCATAAGAAACGAAAACTTTTCCGTTGCCTAGTTTGTAATTTACACCTGCTTTAGGATTAAAAAACAGCCAGTTTTTGTTTAAATCTGCACCTTCACTGTCGCCCGCCATCAGGATTTTTGTATCATAATCGATGTTTCTCAATTGCAGATCTCCGAAGAATTCAAAATCATCTACAGTTACCAAAGCTTTTGCAAAACCTGCCACTTCGTTTTTTACAGAGCGGTTTCTGTAATATTCATGCTCATTGATATTGGGAAAATAAACTCCGGTTACATTTCCGTAATGTCTTCCATAGTACTGGTTTCCTACCACACCGAAGTTGACATCAAGATTCTCAAATTTTCCATATAAAGTAGAAACAATCCCATAAAAATCATTGTTGAGCCATTTTTTTCTGATAAAATCTGAATATTCTTCTCCGTTAAAATCAGGTAAACTATATCTTGCGAAAGGATCTCCCTGCTTATAATTTTCGTAAAACCCTCTTCCTTTTGTGTAATGTAAAGTGGTTTCTAAATTCCATTTTTCGTTAATTCCCTGTTCCCAAAGCAGCTGATAATGATTTTGTCTGTAATTATCGGTTTCATTGTCATAAAAACCAATGACGTTTTCCCAATTGGCATCATAGATGGCTCCGGAAATATTGTATTTCGGATTCGTTTCCCAGGTTTTTCTATCAACTCCATTCCATGCTTGATAGGTTTTTTCTTTTCCACCAAAAGCCATCAGACGGATTTTGGTCTTTTTCTCTTCAAATAAAGCCGTGAAATTGTAAGAATTAAGATCTGAAAAAGCCCGGTCGATGTATCCGTCAGAATGAATATTCGTATATCTTCCCATCACAGAAAGGCGGTCTTTCCAGAATTTTCCTGAGCCCACCTCAGCCGAATATTTATATGTATTAAATGATCCGTAGCTGTCATCTGTTTTAAAGTAAAACTTCTCTTCAGGCTCTTTTGAAATCACATTGATACTTGCTCCAAAAGCTGAAACTCCGTTGTTGGAAGTTCCCACTCCTCTCTGAATAACAATTTGTGAAGCAGAACTCGTCAAATCCGGAACATTGACGAAGAAAGTTCCCTGACTTTCAGAATCGTTGAACGGAACGCCATTCATCATGACATTGATGCCTCTTCCTGCAACTCCTCGAATTCTAAAACCTGTGTAACCGACACCATTTCCCGCATCGGAAGTTGAGATAATCGAGGTTTGGTTTTTCAAAAGAATAGGTAAATCCTGCCCTAGATTTCTGCTGTCGAGATCTTTCTGTACGTTGATGATTTCTTTGGCGACAGGCAGTCGTTTGGTAAAGCTTACAGCTTCTATTTCTCTGATTTTCAGAGAATCTGCATTCTGAGTTTGTGCAAAACCCATAGAACTTGCGGTAAGTCCTAAAAAAATAAATCCTTTCATTCTTATAAATTTTTAAAATTTAATGGAATAAAAGGGGATCGATAAGATATTATGATACAACATCCCTAAACAGCATTACCCGTTCCAGGTTCATTGGGTATAATCTCAGCCCCCATTGGAGCACCCCTTTAATTACAGCGCAAAACTACAAAAATTTTATGATCTGCCAAATTTAATAGGATTTGTTATTAGAGTCTATGTAATAATAGTTGATATCGTCTTTTGTAACTTCAAACATTTTTCCCAGTTTCCAGCTGTAATTTCTTTTGATGTCGGCATACTCAAACGGGATAATGACATTGTTATTAACATCGATAACCCCAAATTTATTTTTATGAGAAGCCACGATCATGGGATTCGACAGATCGTTTCCCTCTAAAATATGAAGATATTCATATTTCGGATAAATTTTAAAGAGAGAAGGATTGGAAGCATCACTGAATTTCGAATCTTCAATAATTCCGTAAAAGCCATACAATATATAAGCATGGAAGAGCTGTTTTTTAAATTCGGATATACATTTTCCCAGATCTGCGGTTTTAATCTGATAGACTCTTTTACCTGAGTGATTAATCCTGTAAGAAACACTATTCTTCTCAACGGTAGCAAATTGATCAGTTCCAAACTTTTTCGCCTTTGGATTGGGAGAATTTAAAAGATTACAATCTTCAGCAAAAAACATGGCAATGTGGTATTCTGGTGCGATGATAAACTTCCCTTTCTGATTGATATATCCATAATTACCATTCATTTTTTGCGGAATCAACAAAGGGACATTTTCATTATAAACGGTTAAATTATGATCCGGTTTATGTTGAACGGTTTGCTTCGCAGGAATCTTTTTAGATGCTAAATTTTTGTTTTTCAAAACTTTAGATTGAGCAATAATACTTATCGACAAAAGGATAAAAGTAACATTTAAAACTTTCTTCATAGGTATCCATGTTCAAAATATCTGCCAAAAATAGAAAATATAAAATAGATATTTATACAGAATCTAAATAATTAAGCACCAAAAAAAAATTAAAATTCCGTATTTTTGGGAACATTTTTTAATGTTGATAATTTTAAGACGTTTTTTGGATATTTATATTGATATTTTCAATAAAAACAGCAGAGCGTTTTATCCGAAAAGAGTTTTGCGGCGAAACAGATGCAGGTCAATCACTTCATTTTGAAAAAGTCCTTTAAATTCTCCATGAGGACATTTATCTTCATTTTAAAATGTTGTAGACTATTCAGTTGGTTCTGAATTTATTATCCGCCACCTGTTTACCGATCTACTTTAAGCTATAAAAAAAGAACTTCTATTTATGAATATTTATCAGGATTACATCCAAGAGATTGAAGAAAGAAAAAACCAAGGGCTTCATCCGAAACCAATTGACACTGCAGAATTACTAAGCGAGATCATTTCGCAAATAAAAGATTCGGATAACATCTACAGAGAAGAGTCTCTAAACTTTTTTATTTATAATGTTTTACCGGGAACTACGAGTGCTGCAACAGTAAAAGCTCAGTTTTTAAAAGAAATCATCTTAGGTGAATCTTTAGTACAAGAAATTACTCCGGCTTTCGCTTTCGAATTGCTGTCACACATGAAAGGTGGTCCTTCAATCAAGGTTTTGCTGGATTTAGCATTAAGCAATGATATTTCAATCGCAAAAGAAGCTGCAAATGTTCTTAAAACTCAAGTTTTCCTTTACGAAGCAGATACAGATCGTCTCAAAGAAGCGTTCCACAATGGAAACGAAATCGCAAAAGAACTGATCGAAAGCTACGCACAAGCAGAATTCTTTACAAAACTTCCTGAAGCTCCGGAAGAAATTAAAGTGGTAACCTATATTGCTGGTGAAGGGGATATCTCTACAGATTTATTGTCTCCGGGAAATCAGGCGCATTCCAGATCAGACCGTGAACTTCACGGTAAATGCATGATGTCTCCACAAGCTCAGGAAGAAATAAAAGCTTTACAAGCACAACATCCCGACAAAAGTGTGATGTTAATTGCAGAAAAAGGAACAATGGGTGTTGGATCATCAAGAATGTCGGGTGTAAACAACGTAGCACTTTGGACTGGTAAACAAGCAAGTCCTTACATTCCTTTCGTTAATATTGCGCCAATTGTTGCCGGAACAAACGGTATTTCTCCGATTTTCCTGACAACTGTTGATGTAACCGGAGGAATCGGAATCGATCTTCAAAACTGGGTAAAAGTATTAGATGAAAATGGAAATCCGATCCGTAACGAAAATGGTGAGCCTATTCTTGAAGAAAAATATTCTGTAGCAACCGGAACTGTTCTTACCATTAACATTAAGGAAAAAAAATTATACAACGGCGATCAGGAATTGAAAGACATTTCTAAGTCATTCACACCTCAAAAAATGGAATTCATCAAAGCTGGTGGATCTTACGCTATCGTTTTTGGTAAAAAATTACAGACTTGGGCTTCGAATATTTTAGGAATAGAAATTCCTACTGTTTATGCGCCTTCAAAAGAAATTACTAAAGAAGGGGTTGGTCTTACCGCAGTAGAAAAAATATTTAACAAAAATGCTGTTGGTTTAGCTCCGGGGAAAATTCTACACGCCGGATCAGACGTTCGTGTTGAGGTTAACATCGTTGGTTCTCAGGACACAACAGGTTTGATGACTGCGCAGGAATTAGAATCAATGGCAGCAACAATTATTTCTCCAATCGTTGATGGTGCTTACCAATCAGGTTGTCACACTGCATCTGTCTGGGATAAAAAAGCTCAGGCAAACATTCCGAGATTGATGAAATTTATGAATGATTTCGGTTTGATCACCGCTCGTGACCCCAAAGGCGAATACCACGCAATGACAGACGTTATCCACAAAGTTCTTAATGATATTACGATTGACGAATGGGCAATCATCATTGGTGGAGATTCTCACACAAGAATGTCCAAAGGGGTAGCTTTCGGAGCTGATTCAGGAACTGTGGCATTGGCATTGGCGACCGGAGAAGCATCGATGCCGATTCCGGAATCTGTAAAGGTTACCTTCAAAGGAAATATGAAACATCACATGGATTTCCGTGATGTTGTTCATGCGACACAATCTCAAATGTTACAGCAATTTGGTGGTGAAAATGTATTTCAAGGCAGAATTATCGAAGTTCACATCGGAACACTTCCTGCTGATCAGGCATTTACATTTACCGACTGGACTGCCGAAATGAAAGCAAAAGCTTCAATCTGTATTTCTGAAGATGATACTTTGATTGAATCTTTAGAAATTGCCAAAAGCAGAATCCAGATTATGATTGACAAAGGAATGGACAATCATCTTCAGGTTCTTCAAGGTTTGATTAATAAAGCAAATAAAAGAATCACTGAAATCAAGTCTGGCGAAAAACCGGCTTTAACACCAGATTCCAATGCAACATATTATGCAGAAGTAGTTATTGATCTTGATATCATCACAGAACCAATGATTGCTGATCCGGATGTTAATAATGAAGATGTTTCTAAAAGATATACACACGATACCATCAGAGATCTTTCTTTCTACGGAGGAGATAAAAAAGTGGATCTTGGCTTTGTGGGATCTTGTATGGTTCACAAAGGCGATTTGAAGATTGTTTCTCAAATGTTGAGGAATATTGAAAAACTACATGGTAAAGTTGAGTTTCAGGCTCCGCTTGTTGTTGCAGCTCCTACATATAATATTATTGACGAATTAAAAGCAGAAGGAGATTGGGAATTGCTGGAAAAATATTCAGGGTTTGAATTTGATGACAATGCTCCGAAAGGCGCAGCTCGTATTGAGTATAAAAACATGATGTATCTTGAGCGTCCTGGCTGTAATCTATGTATGGGTAATCAGGAAAAAGCAGAAAAAGGAGATACCGTTTTGGCAACGTCTACAAGACTTTTCCAGGGAAGAGTGGTTGAAGATTCTGAACGCAAAAAAGGAGAATCTCTTCTTGCATCAACGCCGGTTGTGGTTCTTTCTGCAATTATGGGGAGAATTCCTAATATTGAAGAATATAAAACAGCAGTTGAAGGGATTGATTTGACAAAATTTGCTCCACCAATTAAGGAATTGGTTGCAGTTGGTCACCACTAAATTAACTCATAAGTCTTCGGACAATTAAATAATATAAATTGAAAGATTTTGGTCCGATTTGGATTTGAAATCTTTCAATTTTTTGTTTAGAACATTTCTATTTAAGACTCAATTAATTTATTTTAACCTAAATCAACAATAGGAATTTTATTTTTTCTTAAATTGATAGAAATATATTATACGAACTATTCATTGTAATTATCCTTATTTTTGATTGAAGGAACAGATTTTGATGAATAAAAACGTTATTCCTTTTTAATGTGATTTTCACTAAAAGGTACCTAAAAATTAAAACAAACAAAATATGACTTTCGACATTGACATGATCAAAAAGGTGTACGAACGTTATCCTGAACGTATTGCAGCAGCAAGACAAATCACAGGAAAACCGTTGACACTTTCAGAAAAAATTCTTTACACACATTTGTGGGAAGGAAATTCAACAAAAGAATATGAAAGAGGAAATTCCTATGTGGATTTTGCTCCGGACAGAGTGGCAATGCAGGACGCAACTGCACAAATGGCACTGTTACAATTTATGCAGGCAGGAAAAGCTAAAGTGGCAGTACCTTCGACCGCTCATGCAGATCACCTGATTCAGGCGAGAGTAGGTGCAGAATCAGATTTACAGGAAGGTATTAATAAGAACTCTGAGGTTTTCAATTTCTTAGGTTCTGTTTGTGATAAATACGGAATCGGTTTCTGGAAACCCGGAGCAGGAATTATTCACCAAGTTGTTTTGGAAAATTACGCATTCCCCGGTGGAATGATGATTGGAACTGACTCTCACACCGTAAACGCAGGCGGATTGGGAATGGTAGCCATCGGTGTTGGTGGTGCAGATGCTGTAGACGTAATGGCCGGAATGGCATGGGAACTTAAAATGCCAAAACTAATCGGTGTCAAATTAACCGGTAAAATGTCTGGCTGGACTTCCGCAAAAGATGTTATTCTAAAAGTTGCCGGAATTCTTACCGTAAAAGGAGGAACAGGCTGCATCGTAGAATATTTTGGGGAAGGAGCTCAGTCTCTTTCGGCAACCGGGAAAGGTACGATCTGTAATATGGGAGCTGAGGTTGGCGCTACCACTTCTACTTTCGGATATGACGATTCTATGAGAAGATATCTTGCTTCTACAGGAAGACAGGATGTTGTGGATGCTGCCGATGTTATCGCTGAACATTTAACGGGAGATGCTGAAGTGTATGCAAATCCAGAACAATATTTTGACCAGGTAATTGAAATCAATTTATCTGAATTAGCCCCTCATTTGAACGGACCTTTTACACCAGATTTAGCAACTCCGGTTTCTGAATTTAAAGCTAAAGCTGAAGCAAACGGATGGCCAATTGAGGTTGAATGGGCTTTGATCGGTTCTTGTACAAACTCTTCTTATGAAGATTTATCGAGAGCAGCTTCCATCGTAGAAGATGCAGTAGCAAAAGGAGTTAAACCTAAAGCTATCCTTGGAATCAATCCCGGTTCTGAACAGGTGAAATTTACAGCAGAAAGAGACGGTTTCTTAGATTCTTTCAGAAAATTTGAAAACGCCAGAATTTTTACCAATGCCTGCGGAACCTTGTATCGGACAGTGGGACAGAGAAGGATCTGAAAAAGGAGAAAAAAATTCGATCATCCATTCTTTTAACAGAAACTTTGCAAAAAGAGCAGACGGAAACCCGAATACACACGCATTCGTAGCTTCACCAGAAATGGTTGCCGCCATTGCAATTTCAGGAAGATTAGATTTTAACCCAATCACAGATACATTAACCGCTGAGAACGGTGAGCAGATCAAACTAAACGAACCAAGCGGCTCCGAATTACCATCAAAAGGTTTTGCAGTAGAAGATGCCGGTTATCAAGCGCCATCTGAAGACGGATCAAACGTTCAGGTAAAAGTAAATCCGGATTCAGACAGACTTCAGTTGCTTGAGCCCTTTGAAGCTTGGGACGGAAAAAATATTACAGGTGCTAAAGTTTTAATCAAAGCTTTCGGAAAATGTACTACAGATCATATTTCTATGGCAGGACCCTGGTTGAAATACAGAGGTCACCTTGATAATATTTCAAACAATATGTTGATTGGTGCTGTAAACGCATACAATATGGAAACAAATTCTGTAAAGAACCAACTGACAGGCGAACACGCTGAAGTTCCTGCTGTAGCACGAGCTTACAAAGCTGCAGGAGTTCCTTCTATCGTTGTTGGTGATCAGAATTATGGTGAAGGTTCATCAAGAGAACACGCAGCAATGGAACCAAGACATCTTGGTGTAAAAGCTGTTTTGGTAAAATCTTTTGCAAGAATTCACGAAACTAACCTGAAAAAACAGGGAATGTTAGGATTAACGTTTGCCAATGAAGCAGATTACGATAAAATTCAGGAAGATGATACAGTGAACTTCTTAGATCTCGATCAGTTTGCACCGGGTAAACAATTGACCTTAGAATTTGTACATTCAGACGGAACAAAAGACCTGATCATGGCAAATCACACGTATAACGATCAGCAAATTGGCTGGTTTGTAGCAGGTTCTGCTTTGAATCTGATTGCACAACAGGAAAGTTAAAATCTTGTAATTAATTTTAAATTGCAGTTTAATAATAGTATTCCGCTCGATTTTTCGGGCGGAATTTTTGTTTTAATATGTCTTAACAAAATAGAAAGAGAATATTAAGCAAATACTGAATCACAACGAACTCTATGGTCTGATAGATGATGAGATTAAGATTGTGGAGTAAAATTGACAAATGATAAAAAATGTGTAACAAATCTTCATTTTCGGAGTCTAATTAGGCATAATTAAGTCTCCCAATGAAGAAAATTATTCTGGCCCTTTCAGTTGTAGCATCAACCATCACTTTTGCACAAGAAACAAAGGATACAAAAGTAAAAGAAAAAGAAATAGAAGGTGTTGTCATCACCAAAACTAAAAAAGCCGTTGAGCAGAAAGCCGACCGTACCATTTTCGATTTTTCCGAGCAGCCGCATCTGAATAACGGAAACGTTTTGGAAGGCATCAAAAAACTTCCCGGTCTTGTCTCAACCGATATTGCAGGAATGATGTACCAGGGAAAAGTTCTGGATGTTTATCTGAATGGAAGACCTCTCAATATTTCAAGCAACGAATTAAATTCTTTTCTGGAAGGAATGCCTGCCAATTCTGTGGAAAGAATAGAGGTGATCACGCAACCCGGCGCAGAATTTCCTGCAACTTCGGGTGGAGCGATAATGAATATTATTACCAATAAAAATGCTAATAAATATTTAACCGCAACTTATTCCGGAAACTATAATTTTTCTAACGAAGACAAACTGAGAAGCAGAACGAGCCATTCATTAAACCTGAATGCAAGAAACAAACTGTTTGGATGGCAACTGAGCGTTGGGCAAAATTATCGTGAAAGTATGCTGAATTCTAATCAAGACAATCTAATGTTAACCAATACAGACAGGATCGGGCGCGGATATTTCGCAAAATCCGGTTTGACATTTGATCTGGGAGAAGATCGGTTGCTCTTAAACTACGACATTTATCACAATAAAAATGATAACTATACGTCAAGTAATGGCTTGGCAGATATCTTGGTTGATGAAAATCCTGATATTTTCAGAGAAATAAGCTTTAATGCTTTTGATGCGGCGAATACCAATAATTTAAGACAGGAAGCGGTTGCGACATATCAGGTTCGTTTTGATGATAAACAAAAAAAACTGGATTTTCAATTTGGATATACAAAGTCAGACAGCAAATTTGGTCAGGATAATATTTTCAGACAAGGATTATTCACAGATTCACCAACAGGAGAATCATATAATTTTACTGCCGGAAACGTCCTAGAAAATAGCTCAGATATGAGAATTGCCAATTTTAAAGTAGATTATTCTCAGCCTTTAAAGATTCTGGATGAAGGAAAAGTAAGCTTCGGAGGTTTATATGAAAAGCAGAATTTCGATACCGAAAGTAAAGGCTTAACCAATCTGGAATATCAGAGGCAAACCGCTTCTACGTATCTGGAATTTCAGGCAAAGCTGAAAAAATTTGATTTTATTGCCGGAGTCAGAGCCGAAAATTATGATATTTCAGGAGTTACAAGAATTGACAGTGCTTCAACAATTATTCAAAAAGATCTGATTCCTTTTAATAAATTCAAGCTTTTCCCGAATGCAAGTGTGCAGTATAATGTGATGAATCAGGTTTACGCATTGGCAAATTACAATAAGAAAATCAGTCTGCCGAGTATTTCTGCATTGAATCCCAACAACAGCACGTTTCAGGGACCCAACACACAGGTAACAGGAAATCCATTTCTACAACCCACGATTTTTGATAATTATGAAGTGAAAATTTCGGCTTTTGATTATGCGTTTATCGGGTACAGTGTGAGTAATGCAAAAAACCAGGTGGCTCAAATCATCAGACGAGAAGGGAAAAACATCTTCAATGAGCAGGTGAACATTTCTAATATGAAAATTCACAACTTTAACGTGGGTCTTCCTATTCCGTTCATGATTTTCACGAAACCATTGAGCGAAATCATGAAGTTTGATTTTAATCCGGATAAAATTAATTTCATGTATTTATATGCAGGCTATCAAAAGCATGATATTGACAATCTGAAGAATAATGGTTTCTGGATTTTTAATTTAATGGCTCAGATTCTTCTTCCAAAAGACATCAAGCTAACAGCTAATTACAGTTACTTAACTCCAAGAGCAGGATATTTTTACTTTACCGCTGAAAAACCTTTTAATAATTCTGTAGATATTACGTTGACGAAGAAGTTTATGGATAACCGTTTGACAGTTTCCATTTTCGGTAATGATATTTTAAACGGACAGGTAATGCAGATCAGAACCAATAATCCTTCCGGTGGAGAAAGTCTTTTCATCAGAACAAAATACGACAGCAGAAATTTTGGACTTTCTGTGAATTATAAAATTCCTACCAAAAATAAACTGGCAAAAGAAGATGCGAACATCTTAAACAGCAAAAAAGAAAGAAACCGGTGGTGTAATGCAAACCGGTCAGTAAGTTGTTGGTAAAGATTGACTTATCAATATAAATAAAGAGTCGGCTCCGAATTTTATTCGGAGCCGACTCTTTTTGTCTGAATAAGTTAGCGTATTATTTCTTAATTATTTTAACGGTTTGTCTCGAACCATCTTTCATATCAAGTTGTAAAATATACATTCCCTGTGAAAGATCATTTAATCTTAAAACAGATTCTGGTTTCAGATTATTCCTTACCAATTTTCCTGTTACATCAGTTATTTGTATTGATTTTACCAACTCTGCTCTGTCGATATTGATAATGTCTGAGAAAGGATTAGGATATACTTTTACACTATTTTTTTTATCTGTTTCTAAGGTTGACAGACAAGCTGAATCTACCGTTGCTGTAACCGTTGTTCTTGCAGATTCACATTTGGTAGATACTTTCCAATCATAAAAATAGTAATATAAATCATTTCTCGGGGTGTTTGTTGGAGGTGCAGTTAATGTGCTATTGTTGATACTCACTAAATTTTGGAGAACGAATGGGTAGCCAAAATTGCCTCCTGGTGCATTTGCTGAAGGATCAAATAGCAATCCGCTAATTCCTGTATAATTTCCTGGGCGTAATTTATAATTGGTGCCCGGAGCAATAAGAAAATTAAGATCTATTACCTGAGCGACTGGTGCAGAAGTAGGAGCTCCGGTTACATTGACTGTTTTAGAATGAATTACAGCTCCAGATCCATCTACCACATCGATAGTTAAAGTTCCAGATGCACCACTTGCGCTTACAGGATAAACGGTTACAGTTTCTAAAGTAAAGAAACTAAGAGCGTCAAAAACCAACCCGAAGTTTGTTGTTCCTGCACCGCTAGAAGGATTTGCTGTATAGGTTGTTTTCCCGACCGAAAGACCGGTAGTTCCTGTATATGTGCTTACATAGTAATTTGTTGTAGCTGATAAAGCCGGTGTTGTATAGGTAGATCCGGTTGTTAATAAATTTCCACCGGTTTGCGCGTCATACCAACTGATAGTAGTACCTGCATTTGCAGTTGCCGAAAGAGTTGCTGACTGATTTTGGCAAACAGTTGCTCCTGTTGACGTTAAAATTGATGGTGGCTGACATAAAGTTGAAAACATGACAGTTTGAGATGACCATACACTAACGTTACCTGCACCGCAATTTGCTCTTACCCAAACGTAATAAGACGTTAAAGACGGTAAACCTGATAATGTTGTTGATGTACCTTGAAACCCAATTATATTTGGTGTCGTAGCACTTGTAGGTGGTGTACCAGATGTACTGTAATAAATATCGTAACCTCCTGAAGGCAAAGAAGGAGAGGCTGCCCAAGATAAATTTACAGAATTAATAGTGGGATTAGAAGTAGAAACATTTAATGGAGCATAACATGTTGGTGGTGTCCATGAATAAGTAAGTCCGGAAGTAGGCATTCCCGGGATTGCACTGGTAGTGTTAAAAGCCTGTGCACTGCTGTTAGCAATTCCTGCTGTAGAATTAAAGTATTCAGTTGTTGTAGCATTCAATCTGTTATTAAAATCTACGTTAGAGCTACCTCTTAAACCCACTTGAGTAGTTGCACTTACTGCAGTACTTCCTACAAGATAACTTCCGGAATCATACACCGCTTTTACAATGTTGGATGTTTCAGATAGTCGAATTTGAAATGAAAAAGAATAAATTGAAGTAACAGCAGTTGCAGAATTGGTTCTGAAATTTTTCCATTCTATTACTACTTCTCTGTTGGGTGCTGTACCTATAGTTTCCCAGACTACACTTCCTGTTCTCGAATTCACATCAAAATAGCTGCTTAAATCTCTTCCCCAAGCAGAAACCGCCCCATCATATAAAGCTGTCCCCGAAATAGGTGTGGTGTTAGTAGCAGTAGGAGCTACAGTACCAAATGTAATATAGCCATTCGTAGAAACATTAATAGAAGTATATACCAATCCATTAAAATTAAAGCTAAAAGGTAAAGTAACCGGATATACTTCACTGTTGAGATTAGTCGCCGAAGCATTTCCGGTAGCTGTTCCCAAAACAGTTCCAAATACTGGGGTATATGTTCCGGACGATTGTGCAAAAGTATAAGCACTTACCTGAGCTTTTACTTTTGAGATGCCGAAAAAGATTGCAATAACGATAAGCAAAGATTTGAAAAAAGAATCAATTTTGCTCATGCTGTAAGGTAACTTGTAGAGTTTAATCATAAAAAATTATTTTAGTTCTATAAAGATAAAGAATTTAAAAATAACATGAAAACACCTGAAACAGCATTTAAAAAAAAGCAAAAGACCTCTATGAATAAAGAATATTTATAAAATCTGAAGAATAATTAATAATTCTTTGCTTTTACGAAATCTCATAAAAATCCCACACATTTCTAAATTACACCAAGTTTCTGGCTGTTTTAAAAAATGTATGGGAAATATTTAAGCTTAAAAATTCTTTAAATATTCTTTAAAAAATATTTTTTGCGAATCAAATGCAATATCATCAAGGTTGATTTCTTTTACAGGAATCCACTGAGCCTCTGAAATTTCTGATAATTCTAAATTAACTTCAAACTTTTCTGAAACCTTATACTCGTAAAATATATCAAGGGTATTATAATCAATCTCTTTATACTGATATACGTTGGGTAGACTTGTCAGATACTGAAGATTATCAATGTCAATTTCCCATTGAAGCTCTTCAAAAAGTTCTCTTTTGCAAGTGTTTTCTGCGCTTTCTCTAGGGTCAACAAAACCTCCTGCCAAATCTAATTTTCCTTTTTTAGGTTCCTGATTTCTTCTCGTAAGATAGATCTCATCTTCACAGCGTATTACCACTGCTACTGCACCTGCAACGTTATTGTATAGTGTGAAATTGCAATTGGGACAGCTCCATTTTTTTTCTCCATCCCAATTCAATGATTCTTTGCCACAGTTAGGACAAAATTTCAATATTTTCATTCAGTAATTTTAGCCTTATTTCTAGGATGGTACGTGAGTATTACGTCGCGAAGTTCCTCGGTTTGCAAATGTGTATAAACAGCGGTTGTTGTAATACTCGAGTGTCCAAGCATTTCCTGTATGTATCTAAGGTCTACACCATTTTGTAAAAGATGTGTGGCAAAAGAGTGTCTGAAAGTGTGCGGGGATATTTTTTTACTAATCCCGGCTTTATCAGTAAGCTCCTTAATAATGATGAATACGATCACTCGTGACATTGAAGTTCCCCTGCTGTTTAAAAACAGGGTGTCTTCGTATTTTTTATTGATTTTATTTTGAGAACGTACCTCCTGAATATATTCTTTCAATAATTTTGCAGTGTAATTAGCTAATGGAACAAAACGTGTTTTGTTACCTTTTCCAACTACTTTGATATAATTTTCTTTGAAATTCAGGTTCGAAATTTTCAAGTCAATCAGCTCAGAAACACGGATCCCACAACCATATAAAACCTCTATAATACAGTGGTTTCTTTTGCCAAGATCTGTATGCACTTCAATGGCATCAATAATTTTATTAATGTCGGAGAGACTTAATGTATCAGGAAGAT
Source organism: Chryseobacterium sp. AC405b (assembly GCF_979258685.1). NCBI lineage: Bacteria > Pseudomonadati > Bacteroidota > Flavobacteriia > Flavobacteriales > Weeksellaceae > Chryseobacterium > Chryseobacterium sp. AC405b. Next base: position 754,724 of record NZ_OZ409877.1, on the reverse strand, counting down.
ACAGACCTAGTTTTGGACCTTCAAGTAGTGAAGAAGGATTGTCTTGTCGTATCTCATCTTCAAGAAGGAATTTGAAGAATGCTTTGATAGAGGATATCCATCTTGCCTGTGATCTTTCGCTAAATTTTTGTTTAGAAAGAGTAAATATGTACTCTTGAAGATTTTCGTAAGAAATTACATCAGGACCTAGATTTTCTAAATCTTCTTCTGCGTAATCTTTTAATTTTTTAATGTCTCGTACATAAGCATCGAGCGTGTTTTCTGAAAAGTTTCTTTCAAATCTTAGAAAAATTTCGAAATCTTTAATTTTTTCATCCCAAGTCATTGTGTTGTGTTTTTATTTAAATTGTTAATTCATTTTCTGAAACCTGTATTATTTCGATACCATGGCTTTGTAAAAATGATATTCCTTCGTTATCAGAGTAAGCATTAATATAAACGAGTTTTTCAATTCCTGCCTGTAGAATCAGCTTGCTGCAATCTTTACATGGTGAGAGCGTAAGGTATAAAGTTGCTCCCCTTGCAGATTGTGCCGAACCGGCTAGTTTTAAAATCGCATTTGCTTCTGCGTGTAGTACGTACCAGTGGGTTTTACCAGTTTCGTCTTCACAGCAGTTTTCTGATCCGGAAGGGGTACCATTGTAACCATCCGAAATAATCATCCTGTGTTTTACAACAAGAGCTCCTACCTGTTTCCTTTTGCAGTAAGAGAGTTTTGCCCATTCCAGAGCCATTTTTAGATAAGCTTTATCAAACTTATTATACTTCTGCATCGCTTTTTTCGAAATAATCTGTAATTATTAGAAGTTAGGCTTTCTTTTTTCAATAAAAGCTGAAACTCCTTCTTTTTTGTCATCAAGTTCAAAAAGTTCACCGAAATATTTGATTTCAGTTTCAAAACCTTTATCCGTATCAGACAGATTGGTGGCATGTATTGCTTTAGAAATTGCCATTGGAGAATTGTTTGAAATAATCTTTGCTAATTCTTTCGTCTTTATTAATAATTCTTCAATAGGGTAAACTTCATTTACCAGACCAATTTCTTTGGCTTTTTGTGCAGGAATCATTTTCGCCGAGAAAATCATCTCATTCGCTCTGCCTTTTCCTACTAATTTTGGAAGTCTCTGTGTACCTCCGTATCCGGGAATTAATCCTAATGTTACTTCGGGTAAGCCCAACTTAGCATTTTCAGATGCATATCTTATATGGCAGCACATTGCCAGTTCTAAACCTCCGCCTAATGCAAACCCATTTACTGCGGCAATAACTGGTTTTGATAAATTTTCGATTTTATTAAAAAGAAAATTCTGTCCGTTTCTTGCAAGTTCTTCAGCCTGATCTGTGTTAAAATCACTGAATTCCTTAATGTCTGCTCCTGCTACAAAAGACTTTTCTCCACTTCCTGTCAATATAATTACTCTAACTTCATGATCAGAAACTAACTCATCTAACGCAGAACTGATTTCTTTTATTGTATTGGCATTCAATGCGTTTAAGCTTTCAGGTCTGTTGATTGTGATGATGGCAGTTTTGCCTTCTTTATCTATAATTATATTTTCATAATTCATTAGCAGTCTGTAATATTTAATAATGCGCAAATTAAAAATTATTTTGCAAAAAAATGGGAAAAAAGTATTTTTTTTTCCCATTTAAGTTTATTTTTCAAGTTTATTTTGAATGATTCATCATATTAGAATCAAGATTGATGTTTAATCCTGCCGCTACTTTCATACCAAGTTCAATATTTGCACGGAAAAAATGACAAAGTTGACGATTGATAATTTCATCTCTTTTAGGTCCGTCAATACCACTCATATGATCAATGATATTCTTAATCAATCGATCTCTGTCTTCCTGATTCATTGCTTTTGTATATAACAAACCTGGTTGTGTATAGTGATCATCATCATTTTCATTTCTGTTGAAATTAGCAACATGAGTACTGTCTAGCTCATATTCGAAATTTTTGTAAGATGAATCTGGCTGAATATCATCAAAACTGTTCGGATGATAATTTGGCTTGTCCTGATATTCACTGGAATCTGCCATAAAGCCGTCTCTCTGATAATTATGCACAGCAAACGGACATCTGTTTACCTCAAGCTGATGTGCATTAACGCCAACTCTGTAACGGTGTGCATCCGGATAAGAGAATAATCTTCCCTGAAGCATCTTGTCTGGAGAAAAGCTAATGCCGTTGATCAGGTTACTTGGTGAAAATATAGATTGCTCTACATGAGCGAAAAAATTATTCGGAATCTCATTTAATTCCATTTCGCCGACTTCAATTAAAGGAAAATCTCCCTGAAACCAAACTTTTGTAATATCAAAAGGATTCCATCTGAATTCTCTTGCCTCATCTTCGGTCATTACCTGGATGTACATTGTCCATTTCGGGAAATCACCATTGTCAATTGCATTACAAAGGTCTTCCTGAGCAAAATCAGGGTTTTCTCCTGCCATTTTTGTAGCTTCTTCATTGGTGAAGTTTTTAATGCCCTGCTTTGTTTTAAAATGAAATTTCACCCAGGTTCTTTGGTTGTTTTCATTGATCATAGAAAAAGTATGAGAACCAAAACCATGCATGTGTCTGTAACCATAAGGTGTTCCTCTTTCAGACATTAAAATTAAAACTTGATGAAGAGATTCCGGATTTAAACTCCAAAAATCCCACATCATCGTTGCACTTTTCAGGTTTGTTTTCGGAACTCTTTTTTGAGTATGAATAAAATCGGGAAATTTTTTAGCATCTTTTATAAAAAATACCGGTGTATTGTTTCCTACCAAATCCCAGTTTCCGTCTTCTGTGTAAAATTTTAAAGCAAATCCTCTTGGATCTCTTGCTGTATCAGCACTGCCTTTTTCGCCACCTACTGTAGAAAAACGAGCAAACATTTTACATGAATTTCCTACCTGAGAAAAAAGTTTTGCTTTTGTATATTGTGAAATATCATGAGTAACGGTGAATTTACCGTAAGCACCACTTCCTTTTGCGTGAACGATTCTTTCCGGAATTCTTTCTCTTACGAAATGAGCCAAATTCTCCTGTAAGATAAAGTCCTGAAGCAATACCGGACCACGTGCTCCAACTGTCTGGGAATCCTGATGCTCGAAATAAGGAGCTCCGCTTCCTGTTGTTAATTTTTTAGAATCCATATAATAATTTGATTAATTTTCATGAGATTTTAATAGCTGTAATTAGCTTAATAATTATCAAATTTAGTAGAAATTTTGATTGGTTATATCAAAAACGTCATATCTTTGTAATAGATAATATTAATCAGATGAACATTCAGCAATTGGAATATCTTATCGCTGTCGATAAGTATAAACATTTTGGTAAAGCTGCTCAGGCTTGTTTTATAACTCAGCCTACATTAAGCGCAATGATACAGAAGTTTGAAGATGAGCTGGATGTGAAGGTTTTTGACAGAACAACCCATCCAATTCGTACTACTGACGTCGGATTACAGATTATTGATCAGGCCAAAGTTATTATTGAGGGGGTAAATGAGCTTAGAAATAAAGCAAATTTGTTAAACAATATTTTAGGCGGAACCATCAACCTAGGAATTATCCCAACAGTTTCATCATTTATTCTACCCACTGAGATTTTTCATTTCCTGGAAGAAAATCCTAAAATCTTGATGAATGTAAAAGAAATGACCACTGATAATATTATCAAAGCTTTAAAAGCCGGAGAATTAGACGCAGGAATTATTTCTACACCTTATGATAATGCCAACGAATTTTATCAGGACTTTCTTTTTAATGAAGAGTTGATGATCTACAGTTCAGATACTGAGGCAAATAAGAAAAATACTTTTATCGTTCCTGATGAACTGAATGTAGAAAAAGTATGGCTTTTAGAAGAAGGAAACTGTCTGAGAAATCAATTTGAAAATATCTGTCATTTAAAAGAAAACAGATTGAAACCTAAAAATCTTGAGTTTTTAGCTTCAAATATTCAGACCTTAGTTCACATGGTTGACAAAGTTGGCGGAATCAGTATTTTACCTGAATTAGCTTTGAATCAGCTTTCTGAAGAGCAGAAAAGTAAGGTTTTCAGATTTAAAAAACCTTTTCCTTACAGAGAAATCAGTATTATTTATTACAAGCCGACTTTCAAGCAGAAAATTATTGATGAATTGGGATCTTTCATCAAAAGCTCGCTTGATACAAAGTTGAATTTTAATAAAAATCCTAAAGATTATGTGAGCATCAAACCTCAGTAATTTTTAAATTATTGATATAAATCATTAATTTCAAGAAAATTATAAATACCACGTAAAAGTTTTGAGTATTAAGAAAATAGTACTTAAATTTGCTGACGTTTATAACGAGGAAAAATTTGACCTGATTGCAACCTCTCTAAAAAAATGCTAAAACAGTATATTCTTTTTAGCTTTTCTGGGCAATTATTCTTTTTTTCTTCTTTTTTTAATTTAAAAAAAATACAAGATCATATGTCTTATTTATTTACATCTGAATCAGTTTCAGAAGGGCATCCAGATAAAATTGCCGACCAGATTTCCGATGCATTAATTGATCATTTTTTAGCATACGATAAAACTTCAAAAGTAGCTTGCGAAACCTTGGTTACTACAGGTCAGGTTGTTCTGGCAGGTGAAGTAAAATCGGGAGCTTATCTTGATGTACAGACCATTGCAAGAGAAGTAATCAACGGAATTGGTTACACAAAAGGTGAATATATGTTCAACGGTGATTCTTGCGGAGTAATTTCTGCGATTCATGAACAGTCTCCAGATATCAATCAGGGTGTTGACAGAGCTGTAAGTGACGAATCTTTCGAAGCTAAAGCAAATGCTCAGGGAGCAGGTGACCAAGGAATGATGTTTGGTTATGCAACCAACGAAACGGCTAATTATATGCCTCTTGCTCTGGATTTGGCACATACTATTCTAAAAGAGCTTTCTGCCATCAGAAGAGAAAATTCTGAAATCACTTATCTTCGTCCAGATGCGAAAAGCCAGGTAACAATTGAATATTCTGACGATCACAAACCGGTAAGAATAGATTCTATAGTAGTCTCTACTCAGCATGATGATTTTGCAGCTGAAGAAGAAATGCTTAATAAAATCAGAGAAGATATCAAAAATATTTTGATTCCTAGAGTTGTGGCTTTGCAGACTGAAGAAATAAAAGCATTGTTCAACGATCAGATCAAATATCACATCAATCCGACAGGGAAATTCGTAATTGGAGGTCCTCACGGAGATACAGGTCTTACAGGAAGAAAAATCATCGTAGATACTTACGGTGGAAAAGGTGCTCACGGTGGTGGTGCTTTCTCTGGAAAAGACCCTTCAAAAGTAGACAGAAGTGCTGCTTATGCTACAAGACATATCGCTAAAAATTTAGTTGCGGCAGGTGTTGCAGATGAGGTTTTGGTTCAGGTTTCTTATGCAATTGGTGTTGCTGAGCCATGTGGCTTATACATCAATACTTACGGAACGTCAAAAGTAGATTTGAATGACGGTGAAATCGCTAAAAAAGTCTCTACAATTTTTGATTTAAGACCTTACGCTATTGAGCAGAATCTTAAACTGAGAAATCCTATTTATCAGGAAACAGCTTCGTATGGTCACATGGGAAGAGAGCATTTTGTAGCCGATAAAACATTCAATAAAGGTCATAAAAATGAATTAACTTTAACAGGTTTAGAATTCTTTACCTGGGAAAAATTAGACAAAGTAGAAGAAATTAAATCCGCTTTTGGAATTTAATCTATTCTTTTAAATATTTAAACTGCTTTATCTTTATCAGATAAGGCAGTTTTTTTTAAATTTACGTTTTAAATAAAATAAGATGAAGAACTTCAAGTTGTTTTTGGCAATCGGGTGTATGGGTTTTCTGAGTACTTTTGCGAAAGCACAGGTGACCATTCATAAAATGATCAATGTAGGATATGTCTACCAAAATCAAAGCTTTGGTGAAGTGGGAGGAAAGTTTCTTTTTCTGAAAACTGATGATGTGATTTACAGATTGGGAGCCTCTGCATTAATGGGTTCTGCAAACTCCGAATTTGCCATTATGCCGAAAGTGAATGCAGACGTTTTGTTAAATTTTGAAAAAAATGTTGATTTTAAACATTCCTATTATTTTTTAGCGGGTGTTGAAGGAACAAACAAATATGTTGCTCCAAAGATTGGTGTTTCATTATTCGGTCTTTTAGATCTGACCGGAGGTTATGCTTTTTCTATTGCAGACAGCAGACTTAACGGAAAAGAGCTAAAAGGATTAAATATTAATTTCACACTCAATATCCCAACAACGTTCTTACATGACATGTTTAAGTAGAAAATTTTGTAGAATTCTTTAAAAAATTTAATAATTACTTAACAGTTATTAATTTTTTATTTATATTTACAACATAATTTAATGCTTATTGATAAGACTTTACTCTAATAGAATTTGTAGCGTACAAAAAACCCGACAGAATGTTGGGAGATTGTTTGTCTACAGTTAAATACTGAGAAAAAAGTCATGAAATCAACAGATAGCCTATTAATATCTCTGTACCAGAAAGGAGATGAAGAAGCATTATCAACCCTTATACACCGTCATCAAAAAGACCTCTTTTCGTTTATTCTCTATAAAATTAACGATGAAGATCTGGCAAATGATGTTTTTCAGGATACTTTTATCAAAATCATCATTATGCTGAAAGAAGGACGTTACAATGAAGAAGGGAAATTTATTCTTTGGGCAAAAAGAATTGCACAAAATTTAATCATCGATCATTTCAGAGCAAAATCTAAAAACATAAAAGTTTCTGAGACCACTTTTGATAATGATGAGTTTTCAATATTTGATTTGATAAGAGAGCCTTCAGAAAATATTGAAGATCAATTGGTAAGTATGCAGATTCAGGAAGATTTAATTAAAATGCTGCAATTTTTGCCGCCGAATCAACAAGAGGTGATAAAACTCAGGTTTTTTGACGGGCTGAGTTTTAAGGAAATCGCTGAGCATACAGATATGAGCATCAATACGACTTTGGGACGTGTTCGCTATGCTTTAATCAACTTAAGAAAAATCATGGAAGAAAATAATATTGTACTGACGAGATAATAATTCACAATGTTTCACGTTTTAAAGAAAAAGCAATTTTTGCCTATGAAAAATAACGATTCTTTAAAATTGAAAAGTTTGAAACCCAAAAAACAAACCATTGATTTTTTGCTTAGTTTCTCGAAAAGTCTAGATGTGGTAAAGATTAAAAAAAATCATTATCATCTTTCAAAAAATTAATCATTAATTTTGTGCTGTATGAAAATTCAGCACATTTTTTTTGACTTAGACAATACGCTTTGGGATCACCGAAGAAACGCATATCTCACCATTAAAACTCTTTTCGAAAAAGAAGAAATCACTTTAAAATACAATATTGATTTTGGAGAATTTCATTCTGTTTATCATGTGATTAACGAGAGACTTTGGGAACAGATAAGAGACGGCGAAATCGACAAAGAATATCTGAGAAAACATCGGTTTTATGATACTTTCAAACATTTTGGAATTGATGATTTGGATTTATCAATGTATTTTGAAGAACATTTTTTAGATAAAATTCTGAGTTTTAATCATCTGGTGGAAAGTGCAGATTATATTTTGGGGTATTTAAGATCTAAAAATTATACGATGCATATTATTTCAAACGGTTTCCAGGAAGTGACAGAAAGAAAATGTATTTTATCCAGAATTGATCATTATTTCAATACAATTACCAGCGCAGATTCTATAGGCGTGAGAAAACCCAATCCTGCTATTTTTGAATATTCTTTAGGTCTTTCTAAAGCTACAAAAGAAGAAAGTATTCTTATTGGTGACGACTGGATTGCAGATGTGGTAGGCGCACAAAATTTTGGAATGGATGTTATTTTCTTTGATGTTTTAAATGATAATCCGCAACAGGAAGATCTAAAAGTCATTAAACATCTTTTACAGATAAAGGATTATTTATAAAAAGTTTCGGCGGCACCTTTGGTGCCGCCGAAACTATACTTTTCAAAAATAAATAAATAAATTATATTCCTAAACTTTCTCTCACTCTTTGAATTGTTTGGGTAGCAATTACTCTCGTTTTTCCTGCGCCTTCCTGAAGCTTAACTTCCAACTCATCAAGATTATTCATATAATATGAAAATAATTCTCTTTCTTTTTCAAATCTCGTGAGAATTAAATCTAAAAGTTCTTTTTTAGCATGACCATAACCAAAGTTACCGGCTACATATTTTGCTCTCAATTCTTCCGTTTGTTCAGGAGTGGCAATCAGTTCATAGATTGCAAAAGTTTTATCTGTTGAAGGGTCTTTAGGTTCTTCCAAAGATTTAGAATCACTTTCAATACTCATTACCTGCTTTTTTAATTCTTTTTCAGGTAAAAAGATATTGATGATATTGCCTCTCGATTTAGACATTTTATGACCGTCAACTCCCGGAACGTATTTAGTGTCTTCCTGTAATTCAGCTTGTGGTAAAACCAAAACTTCACCCATCTGATTATTGAATCTTGAAGCTACATCACGGGCAATTTCCAAATGTTGAAGTTGATCTTTTCCTACAGGAACAATTTCTGCATCGTACAGTAAAATATCTGCAGCCATTAAAATTGGGTATGTAAATAATCCGGCATTCACATCTTGTAAACGATCTGCTTTATCTTTAAAAGAATGCGCCAAAGTGAGTCTCTGATAAGGAAAAAAACAGGATAAATGCCAAGATAGTTCACAGGTTTCTGGGATGTCACTCTGTCTGTAAAAAAATGTTTTTTCAGTATCCAGTCCGCAGGCAAGCCAAGCTGCAGCAATTTCGTATGTATTGTTTTTTAATTCTTTTGCATCTTTAATCTGTGTAAGCGAATGTAGATTCGCAATGAATAAAAATGATTCGTTTCCTGCTTGTTTTGATAGTTCAATTGCAGGAATAATAGCACCTAATAAATTTCCAAGATGCGGGGTTCCGGTGGCTTGTATGCCGGTAAGAATTCTTGACATTGTTTAAAATTGTTTATAAAAATTATTGAATTGCAAATTTAAGTAAATCTCCCGCAGATTTCACAGGTTTGCACTGATGATTGCTGAAAGTTTTTATCAATAGGAGCGGACTTTAGTCCGTTTTAATAATATGAAATCAAATGGCCTTAGCCAAAACTTAAAATTTTATCATGTAGATTACATTGGTTCAGCAGATTCAATTTTAAGAAATAAATTAGTGAAAATGAATTTTTAAAGTGAAAATCTGTGAAATCCGTGGGAACTAAGGGATCAAAATCTTTTCCCCACCATATTTCGGTTCGACACCAAAAATAAAATCCCAAAAAACTTTTGCTCTCGCCAGTTTTTCTCTTGCGTTGGTTTTCAAACCTGCATATTTATTAACGTCTTCTGCGTTATATCCATAAGCTTCAATCCCATTTTTCCTTGCAAGATACACCGCACGTTCGTTATGAAAACGTTGAGAAATAATGATATAAGAATTCTGACCGAAAATTTCTTTTGCACGAACTACAGAATCCAATGTTCTAAAACCGGCAAAATCCTCAAAAATTCTTTCTGTGGGAACTCCGGCTTTGATGAGCTCGTTTTTCATTTCTTCTGGCTCGTTATAATCTTTTTGAGAATTGTCGCCACTTACGATGATATTCTGAACTTTTCCGGATTTATATAAATCTGCTGCCGCTATTATTCTATTAAAAAAATAAGCATTCGGATTTCCATTTGATAGTGTTTTGCTGGTTCCTAAAAGAAGCCCGGTTTTCTCAGTTGGAAGCTTAGACACGTCTGATGTGACAAAATCTTCCGACTCAGCATCAATTTTAAAGTTTGCCCAGAAAATAAAAAGGGCTGATATTCCGAAGAATATCAGTCCGATAATAAATATTTTTTTTAAAATTTTCATTGTTTAAAATTCTAATCCATTTGGAAAAGCTTTTTTTCTAAAGATCAGTAAAAATGCAGCTCCTAAAGTTATTGCAGAATCGGCAACATTAAAAATGTATTTGAAGAATTCAATATGTTTCCCTCCAATTAATGGCCAACTTTCCGGAACGTACCAATCTACCAAAGGAAAATGAAACATATCTACTACGCAACCTTTCATAAAATGAGAATAACCATCACCGAAAGATGTTATTTTAGAAATTCCGCCATAATCAATCCATCTGCCAATGCTTTCATCATAGACGGTTCCGCTGTCGAAAATTAACCCGTAAAACATTCCGTCGATAATATTGCCTATGGCTCCCGCAAAAATAATAGACATCGGAATGATAAGATAATTTGACGCTCCCTGAGCCAACCATTTTTTAAATAGATAAATCATTCCTCCAATTAAAAAAAGTCTGAGAATTACGAGCAAATATTTTCCGATTAACCCTCCAAAATGAAGCCCATAAGCCATCCCTGGATTTTCTACAAAAGTCAGTTTGAAAAAAGGAAATACGGAGACACTTTCGCCTAAACTGAAGTGTGTCTTTACATAAATTTTAGAAGCCTGATCTATTAGTAAAATAAGAAAAGTGATAAGTGCAATCTTCTTCATTACAAATTAGGCTTTGGTTTATCTTTAAAATTTTTAACTGTCTTTTCCTTCTTCACGGCAGGAGTTCGGGGCTCAAAAGTCTGAGTTTTCGCTCCTCTTGTATGAAATTTTTCGTATCGGATTCCCATATCTTTCATCACGCTTTTCAGCGCGTTCAGCTCCATTTGGTTCTTTGGGTGTACAATTAATGCTTCCATCTTCTGTTTAATTTAAATTTTATTTTTTAGAAAGTTCATCTAATCTTTTTCTGTCTTTTGCAGACAGATCGTTGATTCCGTTTTTTCCCATTTTACTGAGAAGCCTGTCGATTTCCTTTTCTCTGTCTCGCTTTTCTGAATTGAATTGTTGATCAATGGTCATATTTTTAGGCTTGTCCGGATAGAATCTGTTCCTGATTCGATCTTTATTAAAATACCACAAAGCTGCCAAAAGGATAATACCTAAAATCAAATATTCGTTCATAGATATAATTAAAAATTAGGTTTATATAATGCTGTGAAACATCATATAAACCCAATTAATTATTTACAAAAATAAGATAAAAAAATTTATCTCTGCATATTTTTAGCTTCAATGCTCAAAGTAGCGTGCGGGACTGCCATCAGCCTTTCCTTAGGAATCAGTTTTCCGGTTACTCTGCAGACGCCGTATGTTTTATTTTCAATTCTGATGAGAGCATTTTTTAAGTCTCTCACAAACTTTTCCTGCCTTCCTGCCAAAATAGAGTTCTGCTCTTTGCTCAGCGTTTCTGCACCTTCTTCAAAAGCTTTGAAAGTAGGCGATGTATCATCAGTTCCGTTATTTTGATCGTTGATAAAGCTTTCTCTGATCAATTGCAGATCTTTCTCAGCTTTTTCTATTTTATCTTTGATTAACTTTTTAAATTCTTGTAAATCAGAGTCATTATATCTTACCCTCTCGTCTTGCATGGTCTTTTTCTTTTTTAATAAATTTATAAAATGGATTTTGAAAAAACAATAACTATATATTAAATTTTTTCAACATTTACTTTAAAACTTAGCTCATCAATGTCAATCTCGTTAAAACTTGAAAGTGAAGGTACAATTTCTATTTTATTCGACAAGACTTCAGATGAAATATATTCTTCATTTTGCTTAATTTGTTCCAAAAACGGCATGTTTTCTTCTAAAATGATGCTTATTCTGTCTGTTAAATCAAAATCTTTCTCTTTTCTGAGATTTTGAATCCTGTTGATAAACTCTCTTGCAATACCTTCAGACTTCAATTCATCTGTCATCTTCAAATCTAATGCCACAGTTGTTTTTCCGTCTGACGTTACCGTCCAGCCCGGAATATCTTTTGTGGAAATTTCTACATCAGCAACTGTAATTTCATAACCCTGAATATCAATTTTTCCATCTTTTTCTAAAGCTGAAATTTGCTCAACAGTAAGGTTAGTGATTTCATTACCCACAACTTTCATGTCTTTTCCAAGCCTTGAACCTAAAGTTTTAAAGTTGGGTTTGATCTGTTTTACAATTAAGTGGGATGCTTCTTCGGAATTGATTAATTGCAATTCTTTCACATTCACTTCCTGTTTAATCAATTCTGCAACTGCTAAAATCTGCTCTTCTGTTTTCTTATCCAAAACTGGAATCAAAACCTTCTGCAACGGTTGACGTACTTTTACATTTTCCTTTTTTCTCAATGAGAAAACCATACTTGTAATACTTTGTGCCAAATGCGTTTTTTCAACCAAATCCTGATCAATTAAACTTTCGTCTGCAATCGGGAAGTCTGTCAGATGTATAGATTCAGCATTTTCTTTTCCTGTCACTTTGTTCAAATCCTGATACAGCTGATCCATAAAGAAAGGAGCGATGGGAGCAGATAATTTTGCAACGGTTTCCAGACAGGTATATAAAGTCTGGTAAGCGGAGATTTTGTCCTCAGAATAATCGCCCTTCCAGAAACGTCTTCTGCACAATCTTACATACCAATTGCTTAAATTATCATTCACAAAATTGCTGATCGATCTTGCGACTCTGGTCGGTTCGTAATCTTCGTAGAATGCTTTTACTTCTTTGATCAGGAGATTTAATTCAGATAAAATCCAACGGTCGATTTCAGGACGATTTTCGATTTCTTTTTCCGAATAGTTAAATCCGTCAACGTTTGCATATAATGCAAAGAAAGAATACGTATTATAAAGCGTTCCGAAGAATTTTCTTCTCACTTCATCAATTCCTTCGATGTCAAATTTGAGATTTTCCCAAGGATTTGCATTCGAAATCATGTACCAACGTGTTGCGTCAGGACCGTAAATGGCAAGTGTTTCAAACGGATCAACCGCATTTCCTAAACGTTTTGACATTTTCTGACCGTTTTTATCCAAAACAAGTCCGTTACTCATTACATTTTTATAAGCAACAGAATCAAAAACCGCAGTTCCGATGGCGTGAAGTGTGTAGAACCAACCACGAGTCTGGTCAACACCTTCTGCGATGAAATCTGCCGGGAAAGCTTTTTGAGTATCAATTAATTCTTTATTTTCAAAAGGATAATGCAACTGTGCGTAAGGCATTGCTCCGGAATCAAACCAAACGTCGATCAGATCGCTCTCACGGTTCATTGCTTTTCCTGATTCTGAAACCAGAACCACTTTATCAACGATATTTTTGTGTAAATCAACCAAAGAATAGTTTTCCTCAGACATATTTCCGATTTCAAAACCTTTGAACGGGTTTTCTTTCATCAATCCTGCTTTGATAGATTTTTCAATCTCATGGTATAATTCTTCTACAGAACCGATGATGATTTCTTCTTTTAAATCTTCTGTTCTCCAGATCGGTAACGGAATTCCCCAGTATCTTGAGCGGGAAAGGTTCCAGTCGTTTACATTTTCCAGCCAATTGGCAAAACGACCTTCTCCCGTAGCTTTTGGCTTCCAGTTGATTTCTTTATTTAAATCTACCAAACGGTCTTTTACCGCGGTCATTTTTACAAACCATGAATCTAAGGGGTAATATAAAAGCGGCTCATCAGTTCTCCAGCTGTGTGGGTAGCTGTGAACATATTTTTCAACTTTAAAAGCTTTATTTTCTTCTTTTAAACGAATAGCAATTTCTACATCCACAGACTTTTCTGGAGCTGTTCCTGCATCATAATATTCGTTTTTCACATATTTACCTGCGAAATCTCCCATCTGCGAAGTAAACTTTCCTTGTAAATCTACCAATCGAACCCGGGTTTCCGAATTCATTTAGAACCAACATTGGCGGAACTTCAGGGGTTGCTTCTTTGGCAACTTTTGCATCATCAGCACCGAACGTTGGAGCTGTGTGAACGATTCCTGTACCATCTTCTGTGGTCACAAAATCTCCTGAAATTACTCTGAAAGCATTTTCCGGGTTTTGGTAAGGTAACGTGTAGGGTAATAACTGCTCGTATTTAATTCCGACCAAATCAGAACCTTTGAATTCCCCAAGAATTTTGAATGGAATAGTTTTGCTTGCTGAAGTATAATTTGTAAAATCTTCGTCTGTTCCTTCAATGAATTTTTTCCCGAATTGTTTTCCAACCAAAGCTTTAGCCAAAACAATATTGACAGGCTCAAAAGTATACTGGTTAAAAGTTTTTACTAAAACATAATCTATTTTTGGACCGACTGTTAAAGCCGTGTTAGATGGTAAAGTCCAAGGAGTGGTTGTCCATGCTAAGAAATGTACATCTCCAAAACCTTGTAAAAACTCAGGTAATGTTTCCGAAAGTGTTTTGAATTGTGCTACAATCGTTGTGTCGGTCACGTCACGATAAGCTCCGGGCTGGTTCACTTCGTGTGAAGAAAGTCCGGTACCTGCTTTTGGAGAGTAAGGTTGAATCGTATAACCTTTATACAATAAATCTTTATTGTATAATTGCTTCAACAACCACCAAACGGTCTCCATGTATTTTGATTTGTACGTGATGTACGGATCTTCAAGATCTACCCAGTATCCGATTTTTTCGGTGAGGTGATTCCAGACATCGGTGTAGCGCATTACGGCTTCACGACAAGCTTTGTTGTAATCTTCTATCGAAATTTTTTTGCCAAATATCTTCTTTAGTGATTCCGAGTTCTTTCTCTACACCCAGTTCTACAGGAAGTCCGTGTGTGTCCCAACCCGCTTTACGGAGAACCTGTTTTCCGTTTTGCGTTTGGTAACGACAGAAAATATCCTTCAACGCTCTTGCCATAACGTGGTGAATTCCGGGCATTCCGTTTGCTGAAGGCGAACCTTCGTAAAACACAAACTCAGGATTTCCCTGACGTGTTTCCACACTTTTTGCGAAAGTGTCATTTGCTTTCCAGAACTCCGAAATATTCTCGGCTACGTCTATAAGGTTAAGGTTTTTATATTCTTTAAATTGGCTCATTGTAATTTCTCAATTTCTTTGATTAATCAAGTTGGCAAATTTAGTGATTTTTGTCGGTTTATAATATATGTTTTATTTGGTCATACAGGTCAAAAATTTCAATGAAATAAATTTCTATGTCCAAATTGTTTTATAGTAATAATCATTTGACCTTTTTAATTTTAATTAAATAAATTTGTCTTCTAAATTTAAACCAGTGGAACTCTTCCCAATCATCGAAAAAGCAGCTATTCAGGACATCAAAAAGTTTCAGGAAGAAAAACTTCAGAAGCTTTTACAATATCTTGAAACGCATTCTCCTTTCTATCAGAAGCTATTTGAGGAAAATAATATTCAGATTTCTGAGATTCAGACTTTGGAAGATTTACGTAGAATTCCCACAACGACAAAGAATGATATTCAGCAGAATAATGATGATTTTTTCTGCATTCCAAAGAATCAGATTGTTGATTACAGCACGACTTCCGGAACTTTAGGTGATCCTGTAACTTTCGGTCTGTCTGAAGAAGATTTGGAAAGAGTTGCCTACAATGAAGCAATATCTCTGTCATGTGCAGGAATTCAGAAAGGTGATGTTGTGCAGATGATTACAACGATTGATAAGAGATTTATGGCCGGTCTTGCTTATTTTTTAGGTTTAAGAAAAATGGGTGCGAGTGTTGTAAGAATGGGTCCCGGAATTCCCGAATTGCAGTGGGATTCGATTTTCAGATATAAACCTAAATATTTGATTACAGTTCCTTCTTTTTTACTGAAAATGATCGACTATGCCGAAAAACATGGTGTAGATTATAAAAATTCAAGTGTTTACGGAGCCGTTTGTATTGGTGAAAGTATCAAAAATCAGGATTTTACGGATAATATTCTTTCGCAGAAAATTAAAGAGAAATGGAATATACAACTATTTTCAACGTATGCTTCCACGGAGATGAGTACAGCTTTTACCGAATGTGAATTTCAAAACGGAGGTCATCATCATCCGGAATTAATTATTACAGAAATTCTTGATGACGAAGGAAATCCTGTACAAGATGGAGAAAGCGGTGAACTGACGATTACAACTTTAGGCGTTGAAGCGCTTCCTTTGTTAAGATTTAAAACGGGAGACTTGGTTAAAGCACATTACGAACCTTGCCAATGCGGAAGAAATACAATGAGATTGGGCCCGGTTGTAGGAAGAAAACAACAGATGATTAAATATAAAGGCACAACATTGTATCCTCCTGCGATGAATGATATTCTGAATGATTTTGATGGAATATTATGTTATCAAATTGTTATTCAATCAAATGAAATTGGTTTAGATGAAATTATCATTAAACTGAGTACAGAAAGAGAGATTGAAAGTTTTGAAGGTGAGGTACGTGATCATTTCAGGGCAAAATTAAGGGTAAGTCCGAAAATTGAAATAGTCGATTTTAACGTTTTATCTAAAGAAGTTCTCAATCCTAATAGCAGAAAGCCGATTAATTTTTTAGACTTAAGATAAATAAAAAGGTCTGAAAATTCTCAGACCCTTTTTTTATGCTTGTTGCTTTTCTGCTTTAATGAAATTGGCTAGGTTTACAATGGCGGTATCGTGTATTCTCACAAAAGTGTTTTTTTTGTCCCAAACGTAACCTGCGAGAACTGCGCAGATTTTTCTTTTGACATCCGGGTTTTCCGGCTGATGAAAAAATAATTCCTGGAGATTTCCGGTATACCATTCTTTCACATATGTTGTAAAAACGTTGACTCCGTAGAGGATATAATCTGAATATTCTTTTTGCCAATCAATCATTTCACCATTCAGCTGTCGGATCGCTAATTTTGCAGCCAACATTCCGGATTCTGTTGCGAAAGCCATTCCCGAAGAAAAAACGGGGTCTAGAAACTCAGAAGCATTTCCTGTTAAAGCAAATCCGTCTCCGAATAGTTTTTTTACTGAACACGAATAATCTTTTAAATGTCTTGGTTCAAAAAGAAATTCCACATCCCCGAAACGTTTCACATAATAATCAGAAAGAGAGATTGCTTTTCTCAAAGCTTCAGTTGTATTGCCGTTTTCAGATAATTGATCAATATATTCGGTTGGTCCGTACAATTCCCACACTTGTATTTCCATTGGAGAAAGGGATTACCCACAACCAAACTTCCGTTTCAATAATATCAAAAGAAATCAAAGTTCCTTCTTCGCCTTCCTCTCTGTTACTGTCTTCAACATGAGCGAAAATTGCAGAATGAGGAGACAATTTCGATGGTTTTTCTAAATCTAAAAGTCTTGGTAAAACTCTTCCGTAACCGCTTGAGTCGATCACAAATTTCGCATGAATTTCCTTTGTTTTTCCGTCTTTGCTTTTAACGGTAGTAATAGAATCGGAACCATTGAATTCAATACCGATGACTTCAGTTTCAAATTCGAGGTCAATTCCTTGATGAATGACTTCTTGAGCTAAAGTATTGTCAAAATCGGCTCTCGGAACTTGCCAAGTCCAATCCCAGCCTTCTCCGAACTTATTGCTGAAATCAAAAATGCAGACATCATTTCCACGCATGAAACGTGCTCCCAGTTTCTTTTCGAAGCCCATTTTATCTAAAGCGGGAAACAGTCCGGCTTCATAAAAATGATCCATCACTCTCGGAATGAGGCTTTCGCCGACAACCAATCTTGGAAATTGAGTCTTTTCAACCACTTTCACGTTGATGTTATTCTTCTTTAGATAAGCAGAAGATACGCATCCGGAAGGTCCAGCTCCAATTACTAAAACATCAACAATTTCTTTGTTCATTTGTTTAATAAAACTTTTATCTTTGCGCAAAATTAGTGACAATTAATTATATTTTACAAAATTATATCTTATTACTTTTAATTGATGAAAATAAATAACTTTTTAGAACTGAAAGATTTTCAGCGAATTATTATTGAAAACGAAAGCATCGAATTAGACCAGTCACTTCTCCAGAGAGTGAATGAAAGTTTTTCGTTCCTTAAAGAATTTTCAAAAAATAAAGTAATTTATGGTGTGAATACCGGTTTCGGACCGATGGCTCAGTTCAAAATCAGTGATGAAGATACGCATCAGTTACAATATAATTTAATCAGAAGTCATTCTTCGGGTATAGGAAACCCGCTTCCGGCAGATGAGGTAAAAGCCTGCATGCTGGCAAGATTAAACACTTTGTCATTAGGGAACTCTGGAGTACATGAGTCTGTTGTTAATTTGCTTAAAGAATTAATAAACAGAGATATTACACCGTTGATTTTCGAGCACGGCGGAGTAGGAGCAAGTGGTGATTTAGTTCAGTTAGCCCACCTTGCTTTAGTTTTAATTGGTGAAGGCGAAGTTTTTTATCAAGGTGAAAGAATATCCACGAAAGAAGTTTTTGCAGCGGAAGGTTTAGAACCAATTCAGGTTGAAATCCGGGAAGGTTTAGCTTTGATGAACGGAACCTCTGTTATGTCTGGAATTGGCATTGTTAATGCTTACAAAGCCAATCAGTTAACTGAAATTTCATTAAAATTATCATGTGCCATTAATGAGATCGTTCAGGCATATGATGATCATTTTTCTGAAGTGCTGAACGGAACAAAACTTCATGCAGGACAGCAGAAAATTGCAGAGAAAATGCGTAGTCATTTATCTGACAGTAAATTAATCAGAAAAAGAGAAGACCACTTATACACTCACTTTGAGGAACAGGAAAAGGTTTTCACAGAAAAAGTTCAGGAATATTATTCGATAAGATGTGTTCCTCAGATTTTAGGACCCGTTCTGGATACTTTGGAATATACTGAGAAAGTTCTTGAAAATGAGATCAATTCAGCAAACGACAACCCAATTATTAATGTTGCTGATCAGCACGTTTATCACGGTGGAAATTTTCACGGTGATTATGTTTCTTTGGAAATGGATAAACTGAAGATTGTAGTAACAAAACTGACAATGTTGGCAGAAAGACAGTTGAATTATCTTTTAAATTCGAAAATAAACGAAATTTTGCCTCCTTTTGTAAATTTAGGTAAATTAGGCTTTAATTTTGGGATGCAGGGTGTTCAGTTTACTGCTACTTCTACTACTGCAGAAAGCCAAATGTTGTCTAATCCGATGTATGTTCACAGTATTCCTAATAATAATGATAATCAGGATATTGTAAGCATGGGAACAAATGCTGCTGTGATTTGCAGAAAAGTAATTGAAAATGCCTTTGAAGTGTTGTCAATTGAAGCAATAACTGTTGTTCAGGCAATAGAATATTTAGGTTATCAGGATAAAGTTTCATCCAGCACGAAAGAATTATACGATGATATAAGACAACTGATTCCGGTATTTTCTGACGATATGATTATGTATCCGTATTTGGAGAAAGTCAAAAAATATTTAAAAACTACATAACCATTTTTAAATTAAATAAAGATAAAACACATGAAATGTGCAATTATAACAGGCGGTTCCCGAGGAATTGGAAGAGCCATCTGTATAAAACTGGCAGAAGATAAGAATTATCATATTTTAATCAACTACACTTCCAATGAAGCTGCAGCAAAAGAAACTTTAGCGAAAGTTGAAGAATTAGGATCTACAGGTGAAATTCTTAAATTCGATGTAGGAAATGCTGAAGAAACTTTAAAAGTTTTAAATGAATGGCAGGAAAATAATCCAAAATCAATTGTTGAGGTCATCGTCAATAACGCAGGGATTACAAGAGACGGATTATTCATGTGGATGCCAAGTGAAGACTGGAACTCTGTGATTAACACGAGTTTAAATGGTTTTTATAATGTCACCAATTTCTTCATTCAGAAATTATTGAGAAACAAATACGGAAGAATCATCAATATGGTTTCAGTTTCCGGAGTGAAAGGAACGGCGGGACAAACCAATTATTCTGCGGCGAAAGGTGCATTAGTAGGAGCTACAAAAGCTTTGGCTCAAGAAGTTGCGAAAAGAAATATCACGGTAAATGCAGTTGCTCCGGGGTTTATCAAAACTGATATGACACAGGATTTTAATGAAGATGAGCTGAAGTCAATGATTCCTGTAAATAGATTTGGTGAAGCCGAAGAAGTTGCAGATTTGGTTGCTTTTTTAGCGTCAAAAAAATCTTCTTACATTACCGGCGAAGTAATAAATATTAACGGAGGAATTTATTCATAAGCTTACTAAGTTTAATTTTAAACTTTTAACCTTGAATTTATAGAATGGAAAATAGGGTAGTCATTACCGGAATGGGAATTTATTCTTGCATCGGAACTTCTTTGGAAGAAGTGAAAGAATCCCTTTATCAAGGTAAATCCGGGATTGTTTTAGTCGATGAAAGAAAAGAATTTGGTTTCAGGTCGGGTCTTAGCGGATTCGTTCCCAAACCGGATCTTAAAAATCTTCTCAACAGACGCCAACGTATAAGTATGGGCGAAGAAAGCGAATATGCTTATCTCGCAACACTTGATGCTCTAAAACAGGCAGTGATTGACCAGGACTTTTTAGACGATAATGAAGTCGGAATTTTATACGGAAATGACAGCGTTTCTAAAGCAGTAGTTGAATCCATAGACATTGCAAGAGAAAAAAAAGATACCACTTTAATGGGTTCCGGGGCGATTTTCAAATCGATGAACTCCACCGTTACGATGAATCTTTCTACCATTTTTAAATTAAGAGGAATTAATTTAACCATAAGTGCGGCTTGTGCGAGTGGTTCTCATTCTTTGGGGCTGGCTTATATGATGATAAAAAATGGATTTCAGGAGATCATTCTTTGTGGTGGTGCTCAGGAAACCAATAAATATGCAATGGCGAGTTTTGACGGATTAGGCGTTTTTTCTGTAAGAGAAGATGAGCCTGCAAAAGCTTCCCGACCCTTTGATTCAGACAGAGACGGCTTGATTCCCAGTGGAGGAGCAGCTTCTTTAATTGTTGAAAGCTTAGAATCTGCACAGAAAAGAGGCGCAAATATCATTGCAGAAATTGTAGGTTACGGTTTTTCTTCAAACGGCGGACATATTTCTACACCGAATATTGACGGTCCGGCTTTAGCAATGAACAGAGCTTTAAAACAATCCGGTTTAGAAGTGAAAGATATTGATTATATCAATGCTCATGCAACTTCCACACCTTTAGGAGATACGAATGAGGCAAAAGCAATTCATGAGATTTTCGGAACCAGAGTTCCTGTCAGTTCTACAAAATCCATGACCGGACACGAATGTTGGATGGCAGGTGCAAGTGAGGTTATTTATTCTATTTTGATGATGCAAAATGATTTCATCGCTCCCAATATCAATTTAGAAAATCCCGATGAAGATGCTCAAAAGATAAATCTGATCGCTGAAACTAAAAATCAAAAAATTGACGTATTTTTGTCCAATTCTTTCGGATTCGGAGGAACAAATTCTGCATTAATCGTTAAAAAATTTGAGTAAAAAGATGGAAAGAGAAAAAATTGTTGCCATTGCTAATGATTTTTTGATCAATGAATTTGAAGTGGATGGTGATGAGATCAGCAATGACGCCCATTTCAAGAAGACTTTGGGTTTAGACAGTTTAGATTATATCGATTTGGTGGTGATCATCGAATCCAATTTCGGGGTGAAATTAGGAGAAGCAGATTTTAAAAACATCATCACCTTTGATGATTTCTATTCTGCAATCGAAGATAAAATCACTGAGAAAAACGCATAGTTATTGATTAAATATTTACTCCTTAATAATATAAGATGTATCAAAGTGAGCAGTTTACCAATGTTTATTGTACATTGTTAAATTAAAATTATGAACAAGTGGAAAGGCAAGTCTAAAGGTACAATCCTAGGGTATAAAATCTTCGTTTGGTGCATTAGAAATTTGGGAATCCGAAGTTCTTATTTTGTCCTTTATTTTGTGGCGACTTACTATTCACTTTTCGAAAAAAAAAGCAATCAGTACATTTCCTATTATTTTCAAAAAAGATTACACTATGATTATTGGAAGTCCAAAATTTCGATATTCAAAAGTTACTTCACATTCGGAACAGTCTTAATAGACAAAACTGCTATTTCCGCAGGATTAAGAGAAAAATACACCTACGAATTTGACGGAATCGAAAACCTAAGAAATCTTTTAGCTGAAAAAAAAGGAGGCGTTCTCATCAGCGCACATATCGGAAACTTTGAAATTGCCGAGCATTTTTTTGCAGATATAGATTTCGATTGCCAAATCAATTTAGTCACAACAGATCAGGAAGTTACCGTAATTAAAGAATATTTGGAAAGTGTTACTGTAAAACAGAGCAACATCAGATTCATCTACGTAAAAGACGATATGTCGCATATTTTCGACATTAATGAAGCTTTATCTAAAAACGAACTGATTTGTTTCACGGGCGATCGTTATTTCGAAGGCTCAAAATTTCTCGAGGCAGATTTGCTAGGAAAAACTGCGAAATTTCCTGCCGGTTCCGTTTCTTATTGCTTCAAGATTGGGTGTTCCTGTCGTGTATGTTTATGTGATGAAAGAAAAAAACCTGCATTATCATTTGTACGCAAGAGTCGCTCAACAGGTCAAAAAACGCGATGCACAGGGACTTTTAAGTTCATACACTCAAAATCTTGAATCGATGATCAAAAGATATCCGTTACAATGGTTCAATTACTTCGATTTTTGGGATGACATTGATTAGTTTTCAATAATTTTATGACAGCTTATTCCGTCTTTAGCCTCCAATCTTTTTTGCTAAGCTTTTCCAGCTAAAAAGGTTTCCGATCAAGTCGGGCTGAATGCATTCATCTTTCTAAAAACTGAGAATCAGTGAGATGCTGGTAGAAAATATATAAAATAAAGTGGAGAGGTGCGAAGCACCGAAATGTCGGTCTAATAAAAAAAGTGATGTGATTTTCACTTTAAAAACAAAACAATTGTAATTGAAAAAGGAATACGACATATTGGTTATCGGTAGCGGATTGGGAGGACTTGTCTCGGCTTTGATTTTAGCGAAAGAAGGCTTTGAAGTTTGTGTTCTTGAAAAAAACAATCAGTATGGCGGAAACTTGCAGACATTTTCCAGAGATAAACTTATTTTCGATACCGGCGTTCATTACCTTGGCGGACTGTCAAAAGGGCAAAATCTCCATCAGTTTTTTTCTTATTTAGGAATTATCAATGATCTTGAACTTCAGAAAATGGATGAAAACAGTTATGACAAAATCACTTTTGATCATGATGAAATCGAATATCCTCATGCTCAAGGCTATGATAATTTTGTAAAAAAACTTTCAGAATATTTTCCTGATGAAAAAGAAAATCTGGAAAATTATTGTGAAGAAATTCAACGTGTTTGTAACTGTTTCCCGAGATATAATGTGGTCGGAAAAAACAATTACAGCGAAGAAATTTTGCATCTTAATACCAAAAGATTCATAGAATCAATTACTTCAAACGAAAAACTTCAGGCAGTTTTATTAGGTTCAAATTTTCTTTACGGAGGAGATTCTGAAAATACACCATTTTATGTTCATGCTTTGACGGTCAATTCTTACATTCAAAGTGCTTATAAATGTGTAAAAGGCGGAAGCCAGATTTCTAAACTGCTCCTCAAAAAGTTACGGGAATATGGTGCGGATGTTCATAAACATTCTGAAGTTTCAGAATTTGTTTTTGGTGAAAACAATACATTAACTTCTGTTAAAACAAAAGCAGGGAAAGAATATTTTGCCAGACAGTTTATTTCAAATATAGAAATCCGTTCCGTAATTAAATTGATTGGTGAAAAAAGATTAAAGAAATCATTTCTCAACAGAATTCAAAGCTGGAAACCGATTTCTTCGTGCTTCAGTGTATATTTGGTTTTAAAACCGAATGTCATTTCAAATTTTAATCATAATATCTATCACTTTTCCTCTAAAGATTTAGTTTGGAATTCCTATCGTTATCAAAAAGAAAACTGGCCGGAAACATATATGCTTTCATCCACACCTTCAAAACAACATCCTCTATTTGCTGAAAGCCTGACCGCAATTTCTTATATGGATTTTGAAGAGGTCAAAGAATGGGAAAATACGTTCAACACAATAGCAAATCAAAAGGAAAGAGATGAGTTGTATGAAAAATTTAAACTTGAAAAAGCTGAAAAAATGATTCAGGCTTTGGAAAAGAAAATTCCAAATCTGAGAGAATTTATAAAGAATACATATACGTCATCACCTCTGTCTTACCGCGATTATATTGGTAGTTTTGAAGGAAATATGTACGGATACATTAAAAGTTCTGAAAACCCTCTAAAAACAATGGTTTCACCACGCATGAAAATTGAAAACCTTTTCCTTACCGGACAGTCCGTCAACCTGCACGGCATTTTAGGCTGTACAATTGGTGCATTCAATACCTGCGCTGAAATTATAGGTAAAGAAGTAATTGATGAACGTTTAACTGAATTTTTAAATCAAACAGATGAAAATTAGAGGTTACGTTTATTTGCTTTTTATTTTAAATCTCACTTCCTGTGGGATTTCTAAATCTGTAAAACATATTCCTGATGTAAAACAATATGCTTTGGAAGTTCCTGAAGTCAATAAAATCAACGACTCTACTTTCAGCTTTAATCATAATTATTTAACCAAAAATCATCATCAGATCTGGGAACTGTATATTAAGGGGAATCCCTTGCAGTTAGGTTATAACAATGGAGCACTCACTCAAAATTTGATGCAGAAACAGGAAGAAATTTTCTTCTCAAAAGTGGAAAGTTTTGTTCCTTCAAAATTTAAACAAAATCTTTTGCGTGGTTTTCTGAAATGGTACAACCGGAAAATGTATCTGAATGTGAGAGAAGACTTCCAGGCTGAATTGTACGGATTATCTCAATATTCGTCAGATAGGTATAATTTTATTGCTCCCAAATTCCAGCGGAATATGTATCTGCACGGTGCTCACGATATTGGTCATGCAATGCAGGATTTGATGGTGGTTGGCTGTACTTCTCTCGCCGTATGGAATGAGAATAGTGAAGACGGTAATTTGCTGATAGGGAGAAATTTTGATTTTTCTGTCGGAGAAGAATTTGCTAAAAATAAATTAATTGAGTTTGTAGAACCCGAAAACGGAATTCCTTATATGTCTGTAAGCTGGCCGGGAATGATTGGCGTAGTTTCCGGAATGAATAAAGAAGGAATTACAGTTACGATCAATGCAGGAAAATCTAAAATTCCGTTGACGGCGAAGACGCCTATTTCTTTGGTTACAAGAGAGATTTTGCAATTTGCTGAAAATATTGATGAAGCGGTAGCGATTGCTAAAAAACGGAAGGTTTTTGTATCTGAATCTATACTTGTAGGTAGCGCAAAAGATAAAAAAGCAGTGATTATTGAAGTTTCACCTAAGAATTTCGGTGTATATGATGTGCTTAATTCAAACAAAATTTTTTGTACCAATCATTTTCAGTCTGATGCTTACAAAAACGATAAAAGAAATCAAAAACATATTACAGAAAGCCATTCTGAATACCGCTACGAAAAGCTTGAAGAATTGTTGCAGGAAAATCCTACAATGAATCCTGAGAAAATGGTTGCTGTTTTAAGAGACAAATCAGGATTGAAAGATAAGAACATTGGTTTTGGAAATGAGAAAGCGATCAATCAGCTTTTAGCACATCACGCTGTAGTTTTTTCGCCTGAGAAAAGATTGGTTTGGGTATCATCAGATCCTTATCAGCTGGGCGAATTTGTCTGTTACGATTTAAATAAAATTTTCTCTGAAAACAGATTTCAAAATAACGAACTGGCTACTTCAAAACTCAATATTGCAAAAGATGATTTTGTAGATTCTCAAGAGTTTAAAAATTATGAAGAATTCAAAAAACTTGGTTCTCAATTTGAAGATGAGAACACATTACTTTCAGAAGAATTTATCAATCATTATCAGTCTTTGAATCCTGACTTTTGGCTGGTTTATTATCAATCGGGAAAATATTATTTCCGTCAAAAAAATTATAAGAAAGCAAAAATTGAATTTGAAAACGCTTTAAATAAGGAAATCACCACGATTCCGGATAAAGAAAATATTGAGAAGTATCTAAGGAAAACTTTAAAAAAATTAAAGTGATTTAGTAAAAACTGCGTTATTTGATTAAGTATTCTCCGGACGCACTTTATTCAAAAATAAAAACGTGGATAATCCTGCAATAAAAGACATTGAGGTTGCTAAGATCAAGCTTCCGATAAAATATTGGAGAAAATTATTTTTCACCAGGTCAAAATTTAATTCCCGACTAAAAACATTGCTGTCTCCGGCAATAAAAGGCGATCCTAAAAAAAGTGAAGCAGCAATAATAAAAGGGATGAATGGTGGTAAACTCACGTTCGATGCAACAAAAGCCAGAACCTTATTCAACTTGAAAAGCACCGACAAAGAAATCACAAGCAACGTATGGAATCCCCAAAATGGTGAAAAGCCAACAAAAACTCCGAGCGCAATTGAAAATGCTTTGGTTCTGTTGTCTCCGTCACTTTCCAATACATCTTCTTTGATGAATTGTTTAAAACTTTTCTTTCTGAAATTATGGATGAAATTTCTTGGAATGATATACACTAAAGCGATAATTACCAAAATAGTATTCAGAATACTGATTCTCGTAAAATCTTTAAATGGTCTGAAATGTGAAACCCTTTCCGCAGGATCGTAAAGTACTTTTATAGGAACATTTTTTACAGGAATGCGTTTCCAGGCAGTTCTTACAATAATTTCTATTTCAAACTCGAATTTTGGAGTAAAATATTTCTTCGGAATCTTATTTAACGGGTAAAGTCTGTAACCGGATTGCGTATCTTCAAGTTTGATTCCCGTTTCAAACCAAAACCAGAAATTAGAAAATCGATTTCCAAAGCTGCTTTTTTTCGGAATTCCCTCTTGCGACATGTTTCGGTTTCCGATGAGTAAAACATCGTCACCTTCGCTCATCAAAGCTTCTACAAAAACAGGAATGTCGTCGGGATAATGTTGCCCATCAGAATCTATGGTTATTGCGTACTCAAAACCCAATTCTTTCGCTTTTCTGAAGCCTGTCTTCAGACCATTTCCTTTACCCTTGTTTTCAGGTAAGTTGAGAGTGGTAAGTTGAGGATAATTTTTTAAAATTTCTGAAGTAGAATCTGTAGAACCGTCGTTCACAATGATAATGTTTTCAGTGTATTCCAAAACGCCGTCAATCACTCTTTTCAGAGTTTTATGATTGTTGTAGGTAGGAATTAAAACGCAGATTTTCTTTTGGATAATTGCATTTCTCACTTCAGAAAGTATCATTATTTTAATGAATTTTTTTCAGTTGCGGTCATTGTTTTAGACTGCATAGCAAATTTTCTGATATATGTTTTTAAAGCTGCGTTCTGTTTACCATAATTATTGAGGATAAAAGTCTTGTCAGCTTTTAGATTTGAATTATAGCCCACAATTTTAGGAATATTTTCCTGAACGCTCATCCTGATAAGTCTCAATTCTACATTATTCGGATTGTTTTTTATAACGCTCTCAAGACTGGTAGCTCCTGATTTTACAAAAGATTTTCTTTTGTTTTTTTCTGTGGTCACTTTAGCCTCAAGAATATTTGCAGCAGCTTTGTAAGCAGAAATTACAGGATCAGAGGAAGATTTCTTATCTGCCAGTTGAATAAAATTTTTAGCACCGTCTACAGATTGATTTGCTTTAGAATATGAATTTCTCAAAGCTTCGATGTCGCCACTTTGAAAAAGAAAAAATAAACCAGCTAGGAATGAAAGTAAGAGTTTCATATTTTAGTATAATTAACTGACATCTTCAATGCAATAGTCTCGCCAAATGACGTGGTACTTTTTACTTTCATCTCATTTTCACCTTCATTAATGTCTAATTGCATTATTAATTCCGGTGTTTCAAAAGGATTAATGATGGCCATAAACTTTACATTAGACGCCGATTTTAGGAAAAGTTTTCTGCCTGAAAATTCTTCCGTTAGTTCTTTTACGATCTGCATCATACAAACTCCAGGTGTAACAGGATTTCCGGGAAAATGACCCTTAAAAATCTCGTGGTCTTTGTTAAGTCTAATGTTTGCTGTAAAACTTCCGTTTTCTGCTTTGTCGTAGCTTTCTAAAGTATAAAAATCTGTAAGTATGGTTTGCATTTTATTCTGTTTCGGTTATTTGAAAGAGTTGAATGTTAATCTTAAAATCTTTGTGCTTAAGATCAATGGTCTCTGCAAAAGTAGGTTTTTTGGCAACAAAAGTAAAATCGATTTTCTCCTTATTCTTATTCGTGTAAATGATCTGATCTAATAAACCATTTTCTTTGTTGAAGTATAAATAGTATTTTTTCTTATCGAGATTTGCCAGATAGATCTTAGAATCATTATTTTCAAAAGTTTCAGCTACAGAATATTTTTGTCTCAACAACTCCTGGAAATCATTTCGTAAAAAATTAATAACCATTTTTTTGTCTAAATCTGCCAAAACATAATTGAGCTTAAAATCATTTTCAGAAATTTCAAAATCGATCATTTTGTTGCCGAAATCTGAAGTCATTACAACTCTGTGCGTGGTTTCAGAGATTTTTTTAATGATTAAAATTCCGCTGATGTGATTTTTATAAATATCCATTTGGCATTTGTACACATAATCTTCTTTTGATGAAAAATACAGATTTTCAACTGTTTTTTCAGAATTCGAAACCGATTTTACATCTTTCAGCTGATAGGTTGTACATGAAACAATCAGCAGAAAAACTAAACTACAAAGAAAACTCGGAATCAGGAA
This sequence comes from Chryseobacterium sp. AC405b, assembly GCF_979258685.1. Classification (NCBI taxonomy): domain Bacteria; kingdom Pseudomonadati; phylum Bacteroidota; class Flavobacteriia; order Flavobacteriales; family Weeksellaceae; genus Chryseobacterium; species Chryseobacterium sp. AC405b. The sequence goes on along the minus strand of NZ_OZ409877.1, from coordinate 726,050 downwards.
TCGGCGCATTGATTTTGGTGTTTTTAAAAGCAATATTTGTGGTATCTCCAGAAGCTTCCGTCATATTCACTTGAGAAACTGTCGTCTGATTTTTAGGAAAATGAAGTTCTATTTGCTTAATGTATTTCAGTAATTGAGCAGATTTTGGAGTAAATTTAGCAATATTCGAAGTTGAATTTTTTAAATAAACGACAGAAAATTCAGGATCGCTGAACATCTTTCCGTTTGAACTTCCTACAATTAATTCATTGATTTTTTCAAAGGTTTTACTTTTTGCATCGACAGAAGATTTTTTCCCTTGATCGTTGATAAAAATTTTATTTTCCTTAAAAATAATACTGTACTGATAAGGTTTTGTGTATTTCCAACTTAGTGTATTTGGAGATTTCAAAGACATTTTACCCTGCGTGACAATGTTTTTATCCAGAAAATCCATTTTTTTGGTTTGAACGAAATCACTTTGTAAAGTTTTGATGTTCTTACTTTCGGATGAGATTTTATTGACAAAAATTTTTGATTCTGCAGCTGTCATTGCTATATTTTGAGCAAAAACTAAACTTGAAATTAATATAAATGCTGCAAGAGCTATATTTTTAATCATTATTTTTAGATTTAATCATTATATCAATAGTGAAAGTCGAATATTTTTCACGCTCCAAAAATAACAATAATTCAACCAAAACATTGTAAGTTTTCTCCGAAGTGTCGTGAAGCAGAATAATGCTTCCTTTTTTTAAACTTTTCGTTACTTTTTTAAAAATTTTCTTTTCATCCTGAATGACTGTGTCCAGCGAACGAACATTCCAGCCGATGCTTGCCTTCTGCATTTTCCTGATGGCTTTCGCAATATTCGGGTTGGTGACGCCGAAAGGTGGTCGATATAAATTGGTGCTGATATTCCCAATTTTTCGAATAACTTCATCACATTTATCAATTTCTTCAGTCATTTTTGACGTGGATAAAAATCCGGTGTTATTGGAATGTGAAAAAGTATGATTTCCAACCGAATGACCTTCCGCAATGATTCTCTGAAATGTTTTGGGATGTTTTTCTATCTGTTTTCCGATGCAGAAAAACGTTGCTTTGATATTGTTTTCTTTTAATAAATCTAAAAATTTCGGTGTAAATTCTGTCGGGCCATCATCGAATGTCAGAGCAACTTCTTTAATTTTTGTTTTTTTACGAGTAAAACTGTTGACAAAATATCCTAATTGAACATCAAATGAACCCCAAATAACAACCGCTGAAAACAGAATGAAACAAAAGATGTAGACCCAAATAGTTGCTTGAAATCCATAAATAAAGAGATTCAAGAAAAGATAAAAGATTATAAATGGATGGTGTTTCATCTTTATTGTTTTTGGATTAAAACCTCAACGGTCTTTTTGTCATTCCGTAGGAATCTAAACAATCTATGCAGAGATTCCTACGGAATGACAAACTTACTTTTCAAATATTACTCAGAGTTATTAAGCCCTTTCCAGCAAAACCAAGCTGTGGTCGTTTCCTCTCAAATGATTGTATAAAAGAATATTTTTGATATTTTCGTTCTTCACATCATTCATCATCATTACTTCCGGAATCTCCTGATTTTTAAGAATATGGCAAGCCATAAATGTCGAAAAACCACTTGCTGTATTGAATTCGCCACTCAAATGTTTGTAATATAATAAAGAAGAATCTTGGAATAATTCGGAAGCATTTTTATAATAAACATCAGATTCAGAATCTCCGCTGAAACCTAAAATGACAGCGTCTATATTTTGATTGGTTACATTATTTTTCGCTAAAAAATCCTCAATGAATTTTTGAGTTTCATGTAATTCTAACCTGTTAACAATCTGAATGTCTCTCAGTTGAGCATACGAACTTTCAGTTTTTTCTTTTCCTAAAACGAAAAAGCTCGAACCTTCGCCCCAAATCACCCCTTCAGTTTTAGAATTCAAATAATCAGCAGGAAGATTTTCTTCTTTTTTAATGGAATTATTCAGATTGTACAATTCCATTGTTCTTTCGGTTTGCTCGTCTGTAGAACCCACCAAAACAGTTGAAGCTTCGCAATCATTGATTTGAAGTTGAGCATCCAACATAGAAAACTCCAGCGATGAAGAAGGGTTTACATAGGTGAAATTATACCCGTGACATTGCAATCTCAAAGCGATTTGTCCGGAAACCGTATTGTGTGTTGACTGAATGAAAAACGTTGGAGTCAAAAATTCTTCATTGTTTTCCAGTACATTTTTAAGGAATTTTTCCGAATCCTGAGAACAGCCCATTCCGGTTCCCACGATGATGGAGTCCGGTTTTTCAATTCCTGCTTCATGCAATGCTTTTGTGGAAGCAACTGAACTCATTTTTACAGTTTTAGACATTCTTCTGCTCATCGCAGGAGGAATGAATTCTTTGTAATTGGGTTCAATGGCATTTAAAACTTGAACGGAATTTTCGGGTTTTAAAGTATCGAAGAAATTTTCGTTCAAAGTGTCCTGAACCGATATACAGGCTGCACTATTGATATAAACTGCACTCATTATTTAGAAAAAATTAAAGTTGAACAGTTTCCTCCAAACCCAAATGAGTTGGAAAGTACGTGACTGATATTTTTCTCTTTCAGTTCGGTAACCGGCGTCAGATCAAATTCTTCCATCTTGGTTTTAAAATTCAAATTTGGAAAAATCACATTGTTCTGCATTGCTAAAATTGAGTAAACTGCCTCAATTCCCGCTGCCGCTGCCAAAGTATGACCCGTAAACGCTTTTGTAGAACTGAATTCCGGAACTTGGTTTTCTCCAAAAATCCTGATCATTGCAATGCCTTCCGATAAATCATTATTTGGCGTTGCCGTTCCGTGAACGTTGATGTAATCGATGTTTTCTTTATCTAAACCTGACACTTTCAAAGCTTTTTCCATAGCTAAATAAGCACCTTGTCCGTTTTCTGATGAAGCAGTTTGATGATGCGCATCATTGGCATTTCCGTAGCCGGAAAGATAAGCGAGCACTTTTTTATTTTCTTTTTTCACAACCTCGTCAGATTCCAAAACGAGGAAAGCGGCTGCTTCACCCAGATTGAGACCTTTTCTGTCGTTGTCAAAAGGAGTGTTGTAAGAATCCGTTAAAATCATTAGCGTATTAAAACCGTTCAAAGTAAATTTTGAAAGAGAATCTGTTCCACCGACAATCACTCTGTCAAGAACGCCATTTTTAATCAGTTTTGCACCCATCATAATGGCATTGGCTGCAGAAGAACAGGCGGTGCTGATGGTAGAAACCATTCCTTTTAACTCAAGAAATTCGGCAATTGCTAATGATGAGCTTCCGGCATCATGTGAATCGATATATTTTTGCTTTTCAGGAAAATCTTCGTAGGTGTAGAAATATTTTTCGGTAATATCCATTCCGCCTACACTTGTAGAGGAAATGAGCCCGGTTCTGTATTCATTAATATCCGAAATTGCGGCACTTTCTACAGCTTCTTTTGCTGCAACCATTCCTAATAAAGCGGTTCTTGTAGCGTTATTATCTCCATTAAGCTGAAGTTTCTGCACAAGTTCTTCATTTGATAATTTTATTTCGCCTGTTTTAATGTTTCCGGCGTGGCGTGTTTCAAACATTTCAATATCTGAAATACCGTGTTTACCAGTTGTCAGCGAAACGAAATTTTCCGCAACATTGTTACCAATGGCGGAAATGATGCCCATTCCTGTGATAGCAATTTTTTGACTCATCTTTACAAATGTAACAATGTATCAATGTAACAGTTTACCAATTATTGCTAGACTGTTACATTGTCAGATTGGTAAATTAATTTGTTTTGTTCTGTTTTCTTCGATGTATTTTGCCATAACCTCAATAGATTGAAAAATTTCTTTTCCTTTTTTCGGGTCGGCAAGTTTGATTCCGTAGTCTTTGTCAAGAAGAACAATTAATTCCAAAGCATCAATAGAATCCAATCCAAGACCGCCGCCGAATAACGGATCTGCATCTTTAATTTCTTCTATTGCAACATCTTCAAGATTAAGAACTTCTATAATTTTGTTTTTTAATTCTAATTTTAAATCTTCCATTTTTCAAAAATTTACCAATGTATTGATGTACCAGTTTACCAATTAAACTGAATCGTATTGTTACATTGTATAATGTTATATTGTTAAATTACGCAGTTAGCAAATATACAAAAGTTGTATAACTTTCCTGATATAGTTCGACCCAGCCGCATAAGACTTTTTCAGCCTTACCAGATTGGAGAATCTGCTTTGCGTATAAGTTTAAAAAATCTTCATCAAATTCATCCAAAACAAAAAAAGCATTTTCGGTCTGCATTTTATGTTTAATGCTGATCTCACCGACACAGATGTTTGGTAAAGTGTACACAAAAACAGCAGGACTCGGGAAATAATTGTCTTGAGAATTAATACTTTCCTGATATTTAAAATCAGTGTCGAGGCTTGAGGATTTGTTAGCGAAAACCAATGCAGTTTTGCTGTGGTCGTCGTTTTTCAGAATCATTTCTGAGGCGAGAAATGCCAATTTGCTCAGATTATCCATTTTATGAAATTTAGGATAATTCAGTTCTAAACTTTTATAAGCTTCTTTAGCGAAATCTGAGAAATTTTCGGTTGGGCTTTCAAAAATAATTTGTTCGTTGACGATTATTTTTGAATTTTCTATGGTGCAAATATCTGTTTTCTTCATTGAGTTTTTCAAAAAGTTTAAGGCTTTCTTATTGGATTTTGATGAGTATTTGAAAACAGAGAGTACAATGATTTTGGAATCAATAATATCGAAAACAATTAGGTATGGAAACTTGTGAATATAAGCTTCTCTGTAATTTTTTTTAAGCTGAAAATGTTTTGGATTGTTTAGAATTTTTTGTAAATACTTGTCCAGATGTTTCATGAATTTCTCTCCCAAACCTTCTTGTGCGTCTTCATAATATATATACGCTTCCAGAATTTCCAGACTTGCTTCTTCCTGTAAAATTAATTCATAGGTCATTTCAAAGCAGATTTTGCTTTTTCTTTGACTTCTTCCCAAGTGTATGATTTGCTTTCTCCGCTTAAGTGTTTTTCTCGTCTTTCGTTTATTTCATCATAATGCCAATCTGGAACCGATGGATAATTATCTTCCTGCTCTTCGGCATTGATGATTCCATTGATAATACGCAGAATTCTTTCATCTGCAATATCAACAAATTCGTGAATTCTTTTTCTGATTTCTAAAGGAGATTCCATTTCCTAAAACTTTAATTCTATCAAAATTACAAAATTATTTATGTTTTTTCCAAAACAATTGCCGCATTACATCCACCAAAACCGGAAGCTGTTTTCAGAATATATTTAATTTCCGCTGACTGATTTTTTTTAATGATATTCAAATCCTGGGAAACACCCATTTCCTCAAAGTTTTTAGATGGAATTAAAATATTGTTCAAGGCAGATTCCATTGAAATAATACTTTCCAGAAGTCCGGAAGCACCTAGACAATGACCGTAATAGCCTTTCATACTGTTGAGCGGAACATTCTGCAGATCCATTCTGTTGAAAGCAATGGCTTCCATTTCGTCGTTATAAATAGTTGCCGTTCCGTGAGCGGAAATAAAATCGATTTGTTCTGCTGAAACTTTCGCTTCTTTCATTGCATTCTGAATGCTGGCAAACAGTCCGTCACCCGTTCTCGACGGTCCGGAAATGTGATTTGCATCGTTAATCGCAGAATTGCCTAAAACTTTAAACTTAAATTTTTCGCTTTCTGACGGAGTAGAAGTGATGTAAGCTGCCGCTGTCGCTTCACCCAGATTAATTCCGTTGCGGGTTTTGTCGTAAGGTTTACAAGGTTCCGGAGCTATCGCCTGAAAAGAATTGAAACCGGAAATCACAAACTCTGAAATCTCATCTCCGGCAACTACGAAAGCGTTTTTATACCTTCCTGCCTGAATCATATTTTTTGCGACAGAAATCGCCATTACGCCGGAAACACAGGCGTTGGAAACCACAATCGGCTTGGTTTTAAAGTCGAAAAAATCAGCTAGTTTTTGAGCTAAATTAGAAAGATAAACACCTTCCGGTAAAGAAGTTTCATTTTTTAATAAACTGATATTTCCTTTTGTCGTTGAGAGAATAAAAGCAGTTTCATCTGAGATCTGATGTCTTTCCACTAAAGGTTTCAGGCTCAGCAAAAACATTTTTTCAAGTCTTGTGAAATTGTGATTGTTGAAGTTTTTATTAAATTCTTCTTCCAGTTTTTCAGAATCAATTTTAGAAATATAAAAAGCTTCCTTATTATCTGTGACTTTATGCAAAGCCACGCCGGATTTTCCTTTCAGAAGGGCTTTCCAATTTGATTCAACATCAAAACCCAAAGGTGTGATGCAGTGGTAATCGGTAATGTAAATTTCCTTCATCATAATCCCATTTTATCTTTCCAGGCCTGAAAAAACTCTGGATTGTACAGACACAAATTATTATCGGAATCCAAAAAAACCTGAATGGTTTCTCCACTACAAACCAACTGATTGTTTTGATTGAAAATCTCGTATTTATAAATCAATTTCGCCGAAACAGAATTTACAAAAGTTGTTACGATATTGAAGGTTTCACCATATTTCAAGGGAAGAAAATGTTCACACGTACTTTTCACAATCGGCGTTACAAATCCGGCTTTCTGGATATCGAGATAGGTCAGACCGTGCTGTCTTCCGAAAGCTTCTCTTCCGTCTTCAAAATACACGATATAATGTCCGTGCCAAACAATTCCCAGTGGATCTGTCTCGTTGAATCTTACACGTATTTCCTCTCTACAACTTAACGTTTCTTTCGACTGCATATTTCTTTCAGATTAATTTAATTAAAAACAATTAAACGCTGTGGAGTTTTCTTTCATAAATTAAAGAAATACTTACCATCAACACATAAAATAAAAACAGGAAGCAAAGTTCAGGAGCTATTTCAGCAATGCCGCTGTTTCTCAAAATGATATCGTAATAGGCATTCAAACCCCAATTCATTGGTGATAAATTGGCTATTTTCTGCATAAATTCCGGCATCAGAAAAACAGGAACCCAGATTCCGCCAATTGCCGCTAAAACTACGACAGAAGTTGCGCCAAACGGTGCAGATTGCTCCTGCGTTTCTGCTAAAGTTCCAAGCAATACGCCAAATCCTATGGCTGCCAAACCTGCAAAAATCGTCACGATAATCATTGGGAATAATTTGCCGGCAACTTCAAACTGTGGCAAATCCATATATGGGAAAAGGTAAACGCCAACCGCAACCATCAATAGAAATTGGATGACGCAGATGATGAGATAGGTAAATGTTTTTCCTAAAATATGAATGTAATAGGGTGTAGGACTCACACGAACTCTCACGCTCGTTCCCTGGCTTTTTTCTTTTACCAAATTAATAGAAAGCGGAACCACAATAAAGAAAATTGCAAACAATGCCCAAGCCGGAACGTTGTGCTGTACAGAATTAGGAAGAATTTCTTTTTTGTCTTTTATAGGCGAAATTTCTTTAAAACTGATAAGGTTTTTGCTTTCCTCCAGGCTGTCATCCGTTCCCAATTGGTCCTGAAAAGCTTTGTATATTTTTTTATTTTCTATTTGAAAAACCATTTTGCTCACGGCATTCATCACAGAGTTTTTGAAACTCATATTGGTTGCAGGATCAAAATACAAATGAATATCTTTTGCTTTTACAGATACTGGTTTTGCTGATGTAGAATCTGTTTCCAATCCAAAAGAGCTCACGATCGTCTGAACTTTAGAATCAATATTAGAATTCAAATCTTTCGTTAAATTTTCCGGAATAACGATAGCCATTTGATAATCGCCTGTGAAAACGGCGTTCTCAGCATCTTTTTCGTTTAAATCAGTAATAAGTTCAAAAGTTTTGCTGCCTTCCAGTTCAGACTTTATACTTTTAGAAATCTCGGATCGGTCATTGTCTACAAAAAGAATCGGGATTTTTGTTCCTTCCAGATTTTTAAAGGTAGAATCCTGAATTAAGGTGATGGTAATAATCAACAGTAATGGCATCAGGAAAATAATAACAATTCCGCCGGAATCTCTCTTCAGCAACAGAATTTCTTTGATAAAACTTCTCCACAATTTATACAACATCTCTCAATTCTTTTCCTGTTAATGATATGAAAACTTCTTCCAGATTTTTCGCATTGTTTACCTGAGCAATCAATTCTGCAGGTGTTCCGCTTGCGTGAATTTTTCCGTGGTCGATGATTGATATTTTTGTACAAAAGTCCTCAGCTTCGGAAAGGTGATGCGAAGTGTAAATGATACACGTTCCTTTTTTATTTAAATCTAAAAGGTAATCAATAATGGCTTTTTTCGACTGAACATCAACACCCACCGTCGGTTCGTCCAGAAACAAAACTTTCGGGTTGTGAAGTGTTCCTGCGATGAGGTTGCAGCGGCGTTTCATTCCGCCGGAAAACTGATCGACTTTTTTATTGGCAAATTTCGTTAAGCCCATTAATTCCAGAGCTTCATCGATGGCTTTGTGAAGATAAGCATGTTTCAAACCATACAAACTTCCGAAAAATAAAAGATTTTCTTTAGCCGTCAAAGTAGGATAAAGTGCATATTCCTGTGGAACTACACCGATAAGTTGTTTGATTTTTGTGCCATTTTTTTGAGGCGACAGACCATTGATCTTATAACTTCCCGACGTTGGTTTAATTAAACCTGAAAGCATAGAAATCAAGGTGGTTTTACCCGCTCCGTTGGGACCGAGAATTCCGTAGATTTCGTTTTTATTGATGTTCAAAGAAATATCATTAACGGAAAACTCTTCCGAATTTTTGTATTTCTTGTAAAGATTATTTATTTCGATGATATATTCCACGTTAGATCGCTTTTCTTAATTTCTTATAAAAAGCTTCCTCCAAATCGGCAATATGCAACATCGATTTTGAAAGCTGATTGTAAATATCGCTTTTTGAATTTCTATTTTTATAAACGCGGGCAATATCCACAGCAAAATCTCTCCAAAGATCACCAATCATCGTGATTTCTTTTGATAATTCTTTTAGTTCATCATTTTTAAGAATCACAGCTGCCTCCTGCAAAAAAGCCCCATAAATAAACCTGAAACCGCCGCCGCCGGTACCAATTTCCTCCTGCATTCTGATGAGTTGTCCCAGATAATGATTGGTCACTTTCGTGCCTTTTTTCTCCGCCCATTTCGGGATGCTTTTCGCAACCCAACGCATCGCTTTTACACCAATAATGGGAACTGGAGCGAGCATATTTTTACAGGTATCTTTGATTCCTTTTTTGATGGCTTCTTCAAGATTCACATTTTCAGGAATGTGTATCGGGAAATACATATGACCCTTCGGAGCGAGTGCACCTTTGGCGTACCGTACTTTTTCAAGCTCAGCTTCTGATAATGTTGTCGCAAAATCCATCACAGGGTCGCTGATCAGGAATTTTCCGTCTTCTTTTCCATAAACCACAAGATTATGGGCGTTGAAATGGAATTTGTATTCTTCAGGAAAATAAGTGAGGTTGAAAACCCCTACCTGCAAACCTGTCGGGATATTTTGTTCTAAATTTTTCTCTAAAGCTTTTTGGGCTTCCTGAGGATTTGAGAATTTTTGTCTTTTGATTTTAATGCCTAAACGCTTTGCCGCTTTGCTGAAAATAGCTCCGGGCATTGGGCGGTAACTGAAACCCGGGGAAAAATTTACTTTTAAGAATGGCAGATATACAAAGAATAATCCGGACCCGATCCCGAAAATCATTGGCTCGCTGAGCTTTAAACCTCTGTTGAGAAGTAAATTGGAAGCAACACCGTTTTCACAATGGGCTGTCTGATGGTGTTCAAAATTCAATTTCATTATTTGCCGTCGAAGTTTTTTAGTTCATTTACCGAAATTCCAAAAGTGTCGGCATATTTTTGTAAAGTAGAGTCGCTGAGTTTTTTAAATATTTTCGGTTTTGCGTGTCTTTTGACCGTCCATTGCCATTTCCCGACATACGCCGCCAAAACCTGAAAATCCATTTTATTCAGTTCCATAAAATAGATGATTGGGCTTACGATGTTGTTAGCAACACTTTGTTTTGCTTCTTCAATTCTTTCATTAATGAGCTCCATCGATTCGTCCAAAGCTGCTTTTTTGGCGTCCCATCCGATGCTGTTGGCGGTGGTGTAGTTATCGTTTTCATCAGTTACATATAACAGTTCGGTCATATTTGCTGATTGTAGGCTACTTTCGTCTTGAGGAAGATTTTTTTTTTCATTCGGAAAATGCAGTTTCATTGAGTTGGCTAAATTAGTAAAAATGAAGGGATAATTTAATGAAAACTTCAGCTATAAAAATGAACAACAAATTCTTTTTCCAAAGAGAAAGCTTACACGTCTATCAGATCTTCCATTTGATTTAAGTCCTAATAAATTATAAAACTAGTGGGTGATCCAGATTGCTTACGGCAATTTTGCCCTGATCACTTTCGTATTCATAATTAATTTTTTAAATGATTAATGATACCATAACTTGCAAATCTTATTCCGTGCAGCTCTAAAAATGATATTTCATGAGTCATTTTATATCTGTCTGTAACAAAACCGATACAATCTTATACTAATCATTATACTTATAATGATTTATTAATTCTACTATGAAGAAAATTTTTATTTCACTTTCATTCTTTTTCATGATCAATGCAGCAGCACAGAAATTTGAAACGCAAACTGCGACTGATAGTCAAGGTTATACGTACGAGACTGTGAAAAATGATCGGGCGGGAGTGAGAGTCTATACTTTAAAAAACGGGTTGAAAGTATATCTTGCAAAGAACGACGATGCTCCGAGAATCCAGACGTATGTACCGGTAAGAACAGGTTCCAATAACGATCCAAGTGATAATACAGGATTGGCTCACTATCTTGAGCACATGGTTTTTAAGGGAACTTCACATTTGGGAACACAGGATTGGGCAAAAGAGAAAGTTTTATTACAACAGATTTCTGATCTTTACGAACAGCACAAAGCAGAAAAAGATCCTGAAAAGAAAAAATTACTTTACAAAAAAATCGATGAGGTTTCTCAGGAAGCTTCAAAATTTGCAATTGCCAATGAATATGACAAGGCAATTTCATCTTTGGGAGCTACTGGAACTAATGCTCATACCTGGCTGGATGAAACGGTTTACAAAAATAATATCCCTGCCAATGAGCTTGAAAAATGGTTAAAAATAGAGAAAGAACGTTTCTCAGAATTGGTTCTTCGTCTTTTCCATACAGAATTGGAAGCTGTTTATGAAGAATTCAACAGAGCTCAGGATAACGACGGCCGCTTGGTAAACTATGCTTTAATGGAAGCTCTTTTCCCAAAACATCCAAACGGTCAGCAAACTACAATCGGTACATCAGAACATTTGAAAAGCCCTTCAATGGTGGCGATTCACAAATATTTTGATACGTATTATGTGCCAAATAATATGGCAGTAGTTTTGGTTGGAGATTTAGATTTCGACAAAACGATAAAATTAGTTGATCAATATTTCGGGACGTTCAAATACAAAGAACTTCCGATGAAAAAAATGGTTTCTGAAGAACCGATGACACAGGTTGCAAGCAGAACCGTGAAAAGTCCGTCTGCACCGAGAATGACGATGGCTTGGAGATCAGATTCTTATGGAACTAAAGATGCAAGATTAGCAAGCATGGTTGGCGAAATCTTAAGCAATAGCGGAGATGCTGGTTTAATTGATTTAAACGTCACCCAGAAGCAAAAAGTTTTAAGCGCGGGAGCTTATGAATCTCCTTATAAAACGTATGGTGCATTTACATTATACGTGGTTCCGAAAGACGGACAGAGTTTTGATGAAGCTAAAAAATTGTTGTTGGGACAGTTAGATTTAGTTAAAAAAGGTCAATTCCCTGATTGGATGTTGAAAGCTATTGTCAACGATATGAAAGTTCAGAGAATGAAAGGCTGGGAAACTGCTGACGGTCTTGCAACCACGTTGTATGGAGCTTACATTAACGAAAGAACTTGGCAGGAAGAACTAGACGAGATCAATGAGTATGAGAAAATCACCAAAGCAGATATTGTAAAATTTGCCAATGAGTTTTTTAAAGATAATTACGCTGTCGTTTACAAAGAAAAAGGAGTAAATGATAAACTGGTACGTGTGCAAAACCCGGCAATTACGCCTATTAAACTAAACAGAGATGTACAATCTCCTTTTCTTAAAGATATTTTAGGTACAAAAGCGGGTGATATCAAACCTCAGTTTGTTGATTACAAAACAGCTATTGCTACATCAGAAATTAAAGACAAAAAAGTGAGTTTCGTTAAAAACAACTATAACGAAGTAGCGCAGGTAAATTATATCTTCCCTTTTGGTACAGATAACGATAAAGAATTGAGTTTGGCGGTGAGTGTTCTTCAATATTTAGGAACTGATAAATACACACCGGAACAGTTAAAAGAAGAATTTTACAAGCTCGGAATCTCAAACAATTTCAGAACTTCAAATGATCAGACTATTATTACCCTAAGCGGACTAGAAAGCAATATGAAGAAAGGAGTTGAACTTCTGAACCATTGGCTAACCAACGCAAAAGCGGATAAAGCAATCTATGATCAGACTGTAAAAACAATTTTAGAATCTAGAGAAGTTGCTAAAAAAGATAAAGGGAGAATCATGGCGGCACTTTCCAATTATGCGAAATATGGTAAAGATTCAAGAATGACGGATATTATTTCTAAGCAACGTCTGGAAAGCATCAACGTCAACGAATTAATTTCAAAAATCAAAACATTAAACCAATATCCTTACGAGTTATTTCTCTACGGTCAAGATCAAAGCGGTCTTGAGAAAGCTGTAAAACCTTTCGTTGCCAACACAAAACTGCAGCCTGCAAAAGCTAAAGTATATGCAGAACCGGCTACTGAAGGGAAAGTGTATTTTACAGGGTACGATATGGTACAGATGGAAATGGCTAAGGTTGCTAAGGGTACCAATGTGAACTTAGCAGATTTCGGAAAAGCCAATGTATTTAATGAATACTTCGGGCGTGGTCTGTCTTCTATCGTTTTCCAGGAGATCAGAGAGAGTAAATCTTTGGCATATTCTGCGTATGTTTCTTTTGCCAATGCAAACGAAAAAGATCACCCGAACTATGTGACCAACTACATCGGAACTCAGGCAAACAAATTACCTCTTGCTGTCAATGCAATGAATGATCTGATGGCAGATTTCCCGCAAGTTCCGGCTCAGTTTGAGAATTCCAAAGGTTCTGCCTTGAAGCAGATTGCCTCAAACAGAATCAACAGAACCAATATTTTCTATAACCAGATGGCACTGAAAAAGCTGGGTGTTGATTACGACATCAGAAAAGATATTTATGCAGAGATTCAGACATTAAGTTTGCCACAACTGACAAGCTTCTACAACACTGAAATCAAACCATTGAAATACAACACCGCCATCATTGGGAAAAAAGAAAACCTGAATATGGAATCAATCAATAAAATGGGAGAATTCAAAGAAGTGACCCTGGAAGAAATTTTCGGATATTAATTTTCATTTAATATAAATTGTTTGAAGTGAGACAGAAATGTCTCACTTTTTTTGATGAATCAATTAAGGTAGATATTTTTAGGATTTGAAAAGTTTGTATATTTGGGAGCCATCTGCAATTGTTATAAAAGTACATCTATGAAAATATTTTTTTTATTCTTAACAACATTTCTATTTCTATCTTGTGGAAAAAATTCGGGAAGTATTGAAAGTGTATCATCCAATGAAAGCGACTCATCTTCGCTTGAAAACCTGAATATCCAAACGAATTCGTTTACTGAAATTGACAGCACGGGAGTTTTGATTTTTCCTTTACAAATGGGGCAAAATAAAAGGAATGGCGACAGCTATAGTTATAAAGAAATGCCGGAAAATCAATATTGGAATATCCTATTTCTCAATTCTAATACGAATGAATCTCATCTTTTGACAGAAGAAAAAGTAATGATCTTAGGATACGATTTCAAGTACAATGCAGAGGAAGAAAGAAGCAAAACTAAAAATACCGATCATATCTTTTATGATATTAGAAGCAAAGATTTTAATCAAGATAAAGTGATAACAGAAGATGATCCTGTTTATCTATACGTGTCAGATCAATTTGGGAAAAACTTCCGTCAGATTTCTCCTTTAAATTACAGTTTGAATTATTGGGATTATATTGAAAGTTCGAACAAAGTTATCATGACTTTGACTAAAGATAGCAATCGTAATAAATTATTTGATGAAAAGGATGAGGTTTTAACCTTTGAGATTATTTTAGATGAGGCGGAAAAACCTAAAGAAGTATTTAAACCTGAGCTCAAAGAAAAACTTAAAAAATTGTATGACCGAGACTGGAAAAAAATAAAATAATTGATACTCTGCAATTAAAAGCTGCCCAATCGGACAGCTTTTTTAATGGGTAAATTTTCTAACGCGTTAATTACTTTCTTCTTTTATACTTTAAATGAACCAGCAGATACACCTCGTCTTTTTCGATGTCTTTGCACCACGTACGTTCAGTTACCAAGGCATTTTCGTACAGATAAAGATCTTCCATATTGTTGACGTATTCTAATCTTTCAGAAGTCTTGTATTTAAAAAATGAAATCAGATTTACCTCATCGCCAACTGCAGGAGCAATAGGGAATTCCACAGAATTTTCAAACTCAAATTCAATGTCGTATGAATAGAATCTTACTTTTACGCTCATATTATTATTTTGTTCAAATATATTGAAAATAAAAGGTTTTGTGGTGTTACTCCGTCAGTTCAAGTGTTTTTCAAAATCTACTCAAATGGACGGTGTAAAATTTAATCATTAATTATCATTCTTCTTCTTTCTCATTATGGTAATTGAAGAATAAATAAACAACAAAATTGTGATTGAGATTGCTAAAATTAGTTTTATGAGTGTTTGAGAAGGTATTTTGTGACTACTCCCTAGAATCATGAAAGTATAAAATACAAGAATTAAGAGAAACACTATTGAGATTAATCTTACTATTTTTAAATAAAGGACTGCTTTATTAATCATTAAAAACTTTTTAAGCCAACCGTAAATTTAAAAAAAGCCAACTCAAAAAGTCAGCTTGTATATTTAAGGTAAATGTTTAAGATGTAAGCTCCTGAATAAAAAGACTAATCTCCGTGCGAATCAACAATTGATCATCTAAAAATGTTTCGCAGAAAATCTGGCAGATGTTTTCGTATTTGGAAATTAAAGAAGCTTTCGAAATGATTTTATCACCGACTTTCGGTAAGGCAAAAATCTCAATTTTTTTGATATTGGTGATAAAGCCAATCACTTTAGTATCTGACTCAGGATTTGAAAAAAAACTTTGCCCAAGAATAGAAGATGAGGTTTGTGCCGAATGTTCGATAAGACCGGCTTCTACAAAATGATTATTGTGAACAAAAATATTGTCTGAAGTAATTTCAAAAGAAGTGATTACCTTTTCCGGAGTAAGCTCCAGAATATAATCAGCCATCAGCATCGGTTCGCGATGTGGTAAAAAATGGTGAATATTGATAATATTTTGTTCTTCCAATCCCATTAAGAAAGTTTAAAATCAATTTGCTTCCCAGCTTAAGGAAACAAATTGACTTTATTATTTTACGACCGTTTTCATCTGAGATTTTGCGATCACAGTATTATTGATTGTAGTAATGATTTCCACTAAGGTTACGCCCAACATTTCATTCAGAATCGTTGCTTCGGTTATCAGTTGGTCTCCAACTTTTGGAAGTGCATCTGTTTCAAAAGATTTGATCGCTCCGATGTAACCTGTTGGAGCTGATTTTCCAAGCAAAAAATATTTATAACCTGTATGTAAAGCCACAGTTTGAGCCTGATGTTCAATCAAACCGGATGCCTGGAAAATACCTTCACTGACAAAAATATTATCTTCCTTGATGTCGAATCCTGAGATTACGTGGCTTTCAGAATAATCTGAAACTTCACCTACCATCACAAAAGGAAATTTCTGCGGGATCAGGCTTTCTACAAAACTTTTATCAGAATTTGGTAAGGTAACTGCCATTAGCAAACTGTTAGTAAAGCACATGAGTAAGCAAATCTTCCGCTTTCCGGCACACAAAGAAGAATTCTTTCGCCTTTTTTAAGATTGCCTGAATTCATCAATTGTTCAACAGCAATGAAAATAGATCCTGCACCTACATTTCCAACTTCAGAAAGATTGTAGAACCATTTTTCCCAAGGGAAGTCTAATCCAACGTTGGCAAATTCCTCTTTTAAACCTTCTTTGAAGTAGCCGGAAGAAATATGCGCCAAAACATGATCGATAGAATCCGGGTCAAGTTCATGTTTGTCAAAAGATGATCTCAAACTTTCTGCACCTTTCACCAGAATGTACTTGTCAAGAATCTTAGTGTCTTGTTTTAATGCAAAAATCGATTGGTTCAGCCATTCTTCAGCAGGATATTCTGCCCATGATTTTAAGCTTCCGTCTTCCTGCTTTTCACAACCGGAATACATACAAGCTTCAATTTCGTGAGCATAAGAGTAGAAATCAATCCATTCTATTTTTAGAGAAATTTCATTTTCTCTTGGTTTTGGTTCCAGTAAAAATGCAGAAGCACCGTCAGAAAGCATCCATCTCAAAAATTCTCTTTTAAAAGCTACGATGGGTCTCTCTTCCAGAAGTTTCAGATTTTCTGCTTCGTGATTGAATTTATCTGCGGTCATCCACGCAGACATTCTTTCAGAACCTACACAAACTGCATTATCTTTAATTCCTGCTTTGATATTTAGAAAACCATAGTTCAAGGCATTCATACCCGAATTACAAAGTCCTGTTGAGGTATTGATCTCTACAGATTTTCCGATATTCAGTTCGCCATGCACCATGGACGAGTGTGATGGCTGAATCTGGTCTGCAGAAGAGGTTCCGCAAGACAGAAGCTGCATATCTTCTTTTTTGAATTGATCGTCAAAAAGACCTTCTACTGCTTTTGCCGTGATCTGAGCATTGGTATGCGTAGGCTTCCCGTTTTTATCTAAAGCGTAATATCTTGTTTTGATTTTGTTGTTCCTCAGAATTAAAGCTCTCGCTTTAGAAGGTGTATTATTTACCAGGCCAAGATAGCTTTCCATTTCGTCATTCGAAACCGGCTCATTGGGTAAATATGTTGAAGCTTTTGTTATAAATACGTCGTACATTTCTATTTTAAATTAATTCCTTGTAAATATTTTTTCTGTTTCTGCCTTTTAGACCATAAAACAGGAGATAATAATAAGTGAAAAACCAATACGATTGGTGAAATGATCCAGATTGCTGCCATCAAATATACTTTAAAGAATTTAATCAGCAAAGGTCGTTTTTCTTTTTTCTTGATAATCAGGTTGCTCCAGACAGTGAAGATTTTGTTTCCAACTTTCTCTACACGCACCAGAAACGGTCTGATTTCAACGGCTCCGTTTTTTACCAGATCTGGCTGAAGATTTGCAAAATCATTATTCTCAAAATGATTTTCGATAATCTTTCCGTATTTACCCGCACCGTTTATTTCTTCATCCGAGACCCCGGCTGCAGGAAGTAATCTTGTTTTTTCTTTTTGTCCGGTCGTCAGCCAACGAAGAATGGTCAAAACACTGGTGTAATTATCGTGTCTGTCTACCAAAGCGATGTTTCCGATCAGTTTGGCATTCATATTTTTTAAATAAACTTTTAATTTTTCCTGAGAAAGCATCCACATATTTCTGGTTCCTGAAATAGTCACTATTGGTGTGTCTTTTAATAAACTTTCCGCATAACCACTTTTCAGAAAAGAAATAATAGGAATCGACGGCGTCAAATACCAAACCTGATATCCGAAGAGAATCAGATCATATTTTTTATTCAGCACATTTTCCGGTGGTGGAAGAATCTCGCTCGGAATCTGCAAATAAGATTCTGGGAAAGTATTGAAAAATACATCACTCGACCACGGAAAAGGGAAGTCCTCTTTCAGCTGAATGTTGTAATACGTTACATTGTATTCGTCTATTTTATCTTCAAACGGCTGGGCGATATTTTTCATAATATCTTCCAATTGGCCTGTTTGAGTATAATATATAACAAGTACGTTTTTATGCATTAGGATTTTTTATAGTTTACAAAAATATGCTTTTTACATTTATTATGCGATTCTGAACACTTTTATAGATTCAGAAGTGTACACTAAGTTAAATGTAGAATTTACAAAGCCGGGATTTTCTACAGCTAAGAAAATAATTGTTTTTGGAAGCTGGGTAATGGTATCAACCTTAAAATTTGGATCTGAAATCAAAAGAACATCAATGTTTTTGGTGATTTCAGAAGTTTTTTTGATATACAGGATCTTCCTTCTTTTTACAAGGTAATTATTTTCTGCAATCTGTCTTTTTTCTTCATTTTTAATTATTGAGAAAACTCTTCTTCCCGCTTGCTGAAGCGTAAGTAAAACATCTTTCTGCCCAAAATCGTCTGCAATATGTAAAATTGTTGCGTCTTTTGGGATATGTTTATTCAGCTCAGAATAAGCAGATTTGTTTCGTGCAAAATCTTGCTTAACTTCTTGTACGACTTCGGTTTCCTTATAAAGAAAACTTAAAAACAATTTCTTTTTAAAATAATTTTCATCTTCAATCTCATTTCTAAGCTTGGTAAATTCATTTCGGAAATAGGTGTTGATGTTTTTAGCCCTTTCTTTGTAGGTTGTTCCCGGTGTTAAATCATCTTTGCTGATTCTGTTCCCAATTTTCACGATAATGTTTCCGTCATAGATGATGAAATCGCCTTTTGGTAAAACTTCAGAATTCCCGTGAATATAAAGCGGTAAAATATCCAGACCAAATTCTTCTGCCAGATAAAATGCACCTTTGTGAAAACGGTTGATATCATTGGTGTAAGATCTTTCGGCTTCCGGAAAAACAACCAGAGAATATCCTTGGTCAATTTTTTCTTTTAATTTTTCTTTACCGTTTTCAATGCCTTGAGAAACAGGATAAAAACCCAGAGCTTTCACCAGCTTGCCGAAAACCGGAGACTCATAAACCCAATCGTTCACGAGATAAATAATTTTATGCGTAGCCATTGCAATCGCCAAAGTATCCAGAAACGAAGTGTGATTGGCAATAATGATTGCAGGAGTGCTGAAATCTTCTTTAGGATTTCTCATCACTTTTTTCTTTACAGATGGGTTTCCGTACAGAACTGAAGTTAAAAATTTAGCTAAAATCAATTTGATAACGTCTAAAGTTTTCCCTTTAGAATTTTTTACGAAAATACTTCCGATCACTGAAAAGATCAATCCGCCCAGACCATAATAAATAAAGAGAATGACTGAATGTAAAAACAGACGGAACGTAATGGGTGACAAACCTTTTTTAGTTCGATTGATAATTAAAAATCTAAACCAGAACGGATATAAAGTGGAGGTAATGATAATCACCGAAAGCATTCCGATTAAAGCGACGAGAGCCAAAGAATGTAAAGCAGGATGTTTTGCAAAAATCAAAGAACCGATGGAAAGAATTGTAGTAAAAACAGCCAAAATAATAGAAATTCTATAAGTTGGAAGTTCATTTTTTCCTGTCGTATGTTCCTTTTGCATAGCTTTTGTTAGGAAAATACTGAAATCGTCACCAACGCCAAAAACCAATGTACAGACAACGGTGCTGAAAATATTGAGTTCTAATCCGAAAAAATAGAGAAGTCCTGCTGTTACAACGCCTGTGAGAACAATCGGGAACATAGTGAGAAGCGTAAGCTCAAAATTTCTGAAGAAAATAATAATTGTAAAAAGAATGGCCAATAAAGAATAATTGATCAACGTATTAAAATCTCTTTTCAGCAAGCCTAAAAAGTTCTCGTTCATTTGCTGGCGGTCAATCGCAATCGCATCGTGTCTCTTTTCAATATCTTTGATGAAAGCATCACGTTTGGATTCGTCTACTTTTACAACATTTGAAGCGGTATAAAAACCATTCTCGTGACTTAGAAATTCTGAGATTTGAAGCGCATTTATTGTAGAATAATCTTTTAAGCTTAAAGTGGAGTAGCTTTTATTTAAATTTTCATTAAACTGATCAAAAGCCGAAGCATTGAATCCGAATTTATTTCCATGACTGACCAATTCGGAAATGGTTTGGTTTTTCTTGTTCTCGTTCCAGAAGTTTTGCCAGATTTCTATTTTTTTCTGCTGATCTTTTTCAGAGAGCACAACATTACCTATAGAATTATAGCTTAAAATTTTTCCGTCTTTTTTTTCTTTCTCTAAGAAACTACTCAATTGAGAATTTCTTGTTAAAGCTTCTTCTTCTGAATTTCCATAAGAAATAGTATAAATGGATTTTGAAGTCATGTCGGACAGTTTTTCCAGCTTGGCTTCACTTATCTTAAGATCTTTCGGAATATAATTGAGATCGCCGATATTTTCATTAAAACCAACGTGACGAAATCCAAACAAACACGCAATAATTACAAGCGAACAACCGATAATCAAAGGTTTGTTTTTCTCGTAAGGATAATGCCCGATCTTATCAATGAAATTAGTATTTACTTTCTCCTGTTTTACTTTCGGATGATACAATTGCGGTACAATAATTAATGCCAAAACAGACGAAAACAAAACCGTAATCGATGCAAAGAGCCCCAAATCTTTCAACGCTTCCGAACGTACAAAAACCAGGCATAAAAATGAAACCGCCGTCGTTGCACTGCTCAGAATAATCGGTTGGGTGATATCTTTATAAAGCTCTTCAATATTGTTGTTGTGCTTGTAATGCGTGAGAATATGTAAAGCATAATCAATCGTAATGCCGACTAAAATGGCTGCTACACTTAGTGAAATGGCTGAAATTTTATCTTTGACAAAATACAAAACCAACAAAGCGAGCAGAACTGAAAATAAGGTAGGAAGAAAAATTATAAGGGGAGTGAAGAAGCTTTTAAAATAATAAATCAACAAAATCAAAAGCAAAGTCATAGAAATAATAACCGTATTCTGAATGTCTTTCTTGATTTGCTGCGCATTCGCAACCGCAATCACCGGTGAACCAAAATAACTCAGCTCGGTTTTTCCTTTGAATTCTTTGTTGAGGCCGTCTTTTATTTCATTGAGCTGATCGACGAAAACTTCATTGTTTTTGGTGTCGTTGCTTTTATTTTTGGGCTCGATGAAAAGAAGAAGGTTTTGCCCATCTTTGGTTACAACGTAATTGTCTTCAAGTTTAAAATCTTTACTGATGTTTAAAGCGTTCAGTTTTTTGATTCCTAAAAAAGTGATTCCCAGCGGATCTTTTTTAATAAACTCTTTCGTGACCAGACTTGTAGGCGAAATCAAAGAAACGTAATTGTTCTCAACCTGTTTGGCAATGCTGTCTTTGTCGAGTTTTCTTTCAATTTCCTGATAATCGTTTTCATCTAAAAATAAGGGCAGATTCTGATTGACAAAATCAAAGGTTTCGGAAATCTCGTTATCATTTACTTTTCCCTGGATTGATGCAATGTATTTCTCTAAAGGTTTTGTTTTTTCTAAAAATTGATCAGCCGTTTCAGATAACTGGAAATTGTCATCTTTTGATTTCTTTTCGATGATGACGATGATTTTATCTGAAAAATTGAGTTGTTTCAGAACTTTCGCAGTCAGATCAGATTTTTCACTTTTCGGAATAATCTGATTAATATCTTCTTCAAAATTAATTTTAGAAGCAAAAAATAGGCACACTGCGGCAATTCCTAAAGCTGCTGCAATAGAAATGATTCTGTTTTTGGCAATCAGATAATATAAAAAAATGAAAAAGCGATGCATGAGATTCTCAGATCAAGTTTGCAAATTTAAATTTTTATGAATAGATTGAAACATTTGTAGGATAACTTTTCACTGAAAATCAATAAAATATTCTATTTAGAATGAAAAAATCTTTTACTTTTGCAAAAGTTCCTTTTCTTCAGCTTATTATAAAACACAACATTATTCTAAAACAAGGAACTTCTACTATGTTGAGAATTTTTGATGAAAAATTAAACGGATTTCTATTTGTAGTAATTTTCCCATTTCTGCTGTTTTTCATGTCATATTATGGCTTCGAATCTTCGTATGTGAAACTAAAATCGATGGAGAAAGCTCCAGATTTTATGTTTACATCGGTATATGCCTATCGTGTAATTCCGAATTTTCTGATGGTGAATGTGACGGAAATTTTAGATTTTCTCATTAAAAATTATTTTGAATCCTTTAAAACTGTACTTCTGAAAAACGGAACGGTGTTTTACCACAGTATTTTTCTCATCAACAGCTTCTTTTTTGTTCTGTCATCTGTTGTTTTAAATGCTGTCTTAAAATTTAAACCCGTTGAATTGCTGTTGAATTCAGATTTAAAAAAGATCGTTCATCTTTTGGCTGTATTTTTTATGGTCATTGTGCAGTATGTTCCTACAAATTGTGACAGTATATCAATTTTCTTTTATTTACTTGGAATTTATTTTACTTTAAAATATTATCATTACAGAAAAATTTCAGACTTTATTTTCTTATGTTTTACGATATTGGTTTCCACTTTTGTGCGTGAAACCTCCTGTTTGAATATTGCATTTTTTGCCTCAGTTTTTATTGATGTTAAAAAAATTAGAGAAAGGAATTTTAAACACATAAAAGAAATTGTATTTCTTATTTTGTCTTTTGTAGTGCCTTATGTTGGATTGAAAATAATGATTCCTCAGGAAACTTCTTTTTTTGAGGGGGTTTATGTTGTTAAAAATTTTACCAGTCCGTTTAATTTTTTGGGATTGTTGTTTGGTGCGCTGGGTTTGTATTTTACTTTCACATTTTGTGATGATCACAGAAAACGAATTTTAAAAAAATATCTCTTTTTTTCATTGCCTTATCTTGGGATGATTACTCTTGTAGGGCTTTTTTGGGAAACAAGACTCTTTTTACCGCTGATCCTTTCGGGAATGGTTGTAGCTTTTCATCAGTTTAAAAATGCTTATACTATTTAAAAAATGAATTTACTACATCCATATTATATTATAGCGCTTATTTTTATACTCATTTTCAGTTTTCAGGAAGTGTATGGGAGAAAAGTAGAAAAAAAGTGGCTTTGGTTTTTGGCAGGTTATCTTATTGTAATTGCGGGTTTACGTAACCAGGTGCCCGGATTATGGTAGTTATATAGGTATTTACAATTATTCTGATACAAAAAGTTATACCAGTATTATTGCAAAGGCACTTTATTTGGATGGGCCAGAACCGGTAGAACTCGAGTGGCTTTTTGTTTTAATTAATAAGCTTTTGCTGAATGTATTTAATGCTCCGTTTTACATGTTGACATTGGTCATTGCGACGATAAGCATCATTCTGAAAATAGAGTATATTGACGATAATACTTTTTATCCTTTTACCTTCATTCTGTTTATGTTTATCCCTGGTTTTTTTATTGGAGAAAGTGGTCAGATCAGGCAATGTCTCGGTTCATTTATAGTTTATTATGGCATAAGATATATTAAACAAGGTAATCTATTCATGTATCTGCTGTGTATATATTTGGGAGCAGGTATTCATAATGTATGTTATGTTTTTTTACCAATGTATTGGGTAGCCCGCATCCCATTAAATAAAACATGGATGCTGATCTTTATTATTGCATCTGTTTTTGCTTCGCCATTTGAAGTGTACAGAGTTTTTGGTGATTTCATCAGTGGTATTGCCAATGATAATATGCTGGTCGAAGGGTTCAATGGTTATATTGATGAAACAGCTCAGCGTCTAAACGGGCAGATCGGTATTCCCGAGGCTATGATGGCAATTCTTACTTTCTTCCTTTTCTTTTTTGATACCCCCATGAAAGAAAAATATCCATACTACGAATATCATAGGAATTATGCGGTGATCGGAATCTGCTTTTATTTCATCTTCAGAAATAACCCCATCTTTTCTTCAAGATTGGCAGGTGCATTTATTGGTTTTTCTTATATAATTATACCAAATGCGATGTATGTGGTTTCTTTAGGAACGAAGAAATTAATTCACACATTCATCATTGCATTATTTGTCTTCAACTTTATTGTATTTGCAAGTTTTATGAATATTGTAAGAGGTAATTTTACTATAGATCGTTATCACAATTACTTACTTCCATAAATTTTATTTAATCTTCTTCTGATCATCAATAAAATACATCTTTGAGGCTCGAAGTTTCCTTTCTTCTTACTTCTTCTTTGTATTGCTGCAGAATATGACTAATTGCGGGTATTCGGATTGAATTTCGCCCAAAACTAAAGATATCTATTTCAATTATTTAATAATCAATCAGATATGAGTAAAAAATATGCAGTTTATGGATGTGCATATTTTTGCTTATTAGATGAATGTACACGAAAGTGCATTTCGATTTCTCCTAAAGTGTAAATCTTTCTTCATCTAAAATCTTCACCTTTGGTATAGGAAAAGTAAGTAACTTTTTCACGCAATATTCGCAATTAGCAATAATTGTATGTTGTTTAACGAGCGTTAATTATTATGAATTCATTCAATTTTATGGCTCATTTTGGGAATGAAGATTTTCAATTGTATGTTAAATCAGCATGATACAAGGTTGGAAGGATTTTTAGATTTTTTGCAATACAATGCAAGCAGAACTTCCCTTGGAATTGTACTTCTTCTTTTGACTTTATTCCCGTCAATTAATTTTTTTTAACATTAAGAAAAATTGATCTATCTCATCTTTTATTATTGGTAGAATAATGTATTTTTGTCTTTAATTCATGAAATCATATTTTTGTTAATTTTTTAAAAATTATAATTTATTTAGCAATATATGTGTTTTATGTGTTATTTATGTTCAATATAAATTGATTATCTGTTGTTTTGATGTAAATTCGTTCGTCACAAAAAAACTAAGGTTATTATTATGAAAAGTAAAATAATTAAGAATCTGATAGCAGTGTTTTGCTTAGTTTCTTTAAATATGTATTCTAAAGATAATTTAGAAAAAGAAAGAGGTTTTTTTAAAACTAAAGTTGAGATTCAGAATTTTCTGCAAAAAGATACTCTAGTTGAAATGTCTGGACGAGCTGATGATAGATTGCAGAATCAGTCTCGTGTCGCTCTCCCTCCAGACTGGACGAAAGCTCCTAATAGCTACATCTTTGATCCTGCTCAACATGGTGAAGGATTATTTATACCCGTAAAGAAAGCTTATGAGATGTGGCGCAGTTATAAATACCTGGCAAGTGCCGGAACAATCAAAGGAAAAGTAACAGCAGACGTGCTTTGGGAAGATGTACATGGTCTTGTAAAAACCGGCTCAAACTACAGTTTGGAAATTGTAGATTCCGGTGAGAATGGCAAAATCAAAGTCGTGATCAATAAATCCAAAAAAGGAAATGCAGTAGTCGCTTTCAGATTGAATGGTGAAATTTTCTGGTCATGGCATATTTGGGTGACAGACGATCCTGCCAACGGATCTACTTACAAAAGTTTCACCGGAGTTAAAAGAGAAAGAAAAAATGGAACGATAGAAAATATTCCCGATGCAGAATGGCAGTGGATGGACAGAAACTTGGGAGCAATTACCAACAATAATACCGGCGGTAACTGGAACCGAAGTGGCGGGCTTCTGTATCAATGGGGTAGAAAAGATCCTATTCCGCCTTTGGTGATGAAAGGGGATGATTTTTATGAAGTTTCAGGTTCTATCGGAAGGGTGAGACACAGAGGTGCAAAAAACTTTACCAGTGCAATTAATTTTGACGTGCTTAGAAAATTTGTGTTGCTTTCTAATGCGACTTTAGATAATAACATTCAGCTGTCTGTTAAAAACCCGCTGAGTTTAATTTATGTGAATAAAGATGACAACTCAGGTCCGGCTTACTACAATAATAATGCGAATCTGATGCTTAATTGGTTTGGAAAATCTGTCGGTGTTAATGATAGCGTTTTACCAGAACTTAATTTATGGTCTGATAATTCAAAAGGAATTTTGTCGACAGATTATAATAATGATAGCAGTGCTGCGCCATACAGAGACAAATCTCCTTTCGATCCGTGCCCGAATGGCTGGAGAATTCCTTCAATGCTTGTAGCTAATCAGGCTTCGGGTACTTATGTGGATGATGTGAGAATAGATTATTCTCCTTTCGGAGTAAGAACAAATTTAGGCAAAAATACCTTTGAAGCTAATGGATATCACATCATTAAACCTAATGACAGTAATGTTCTTACCTCTATGACAGGTTTCAGAGTATATCCGAATATAGGTTTTGATCTATCCAACGTAGGCGGATATAATATGGGAGTTTTCCCCGGAACTGGACAATTATCTATCAATTCACAAGCAGGGCAGTATACCGATCAGCATCATACCGGACTTTGGACGGCAACCATGACGAGATTTTTTGATACGACACCGGCTGTTGCAGCAAGAGCGTTATTTATGCTTCCGGATAAATATCAGAATGATATACCTGATCCTGCAAATCCTCTTGTAAAAGGCAGATATTGGTACGTACCCACATCAACTGCCAAAACTTCCGATGCGAATGGTTGCAGATGTGTGAAAGATCCTTTGTATCAGATCAATGAATACGATTTCCCTACCCAATATTTTAATTCGAATGTAGAATATGTTGAAGGTTTGAACAATCCGAACACTTACCAGGTTGTAAAAAGCTCGGTTTTATCTACTTTGGAAATTCCGGTTTCGAAAGCATTTTCTGTTCAAAGTCAATTATTAAATAATCCTGCCATCTTAAATCCTTCAAGTTTTAATGATTTAAAAGCAAATGTTTTATGGACGACCAATACGAGCTTAATTAATACAGTTACCATAACAAATCCATCGCCCGGATCAACTCTGGGTCTGGCTAATTCTAAAATTGTAGTAACCTTAAACCCCAACCAAAGCGGAAATGCAGTAGTTACATTGCATAATGGTAATATAGCTAATCCGGTATATTGGTCATGGCATGTTTGGGTTACAGACACGGCAATTGAGTCTTATCATTATACAACAGAAACTCCAAATGCAGTAGCCACCAATTACGTCAACTATGTTCCAAAAGGTGATGTTTTAAAAACAGAATTTATGGATAGGAATCTTGGTGCAACTGATGCCTTTCCAATCGTGGCAAATCCTTTAACACCAACTGCTGCAGAATATGTAAAAATCAGAGCTTCCACGGGTCTGCAATATCAGTGGGGAAGAAAAGATCCGATTCCTTCTTTCCAATATGCAGACACAAGAGCTTCTTATAACGTGTTTTTAGGAAATGTGAATGCAAACGGCGGAGTTGCTTACACAACACTTACTCCGAGTGTTTACAACAGTCTTCCCGGAAATTATATCGTTCCTTACGATACGTATACCAATCCAACCAATGCTAACGTTTTAACAACAGATAAAACATCAGATAAAATAGCCAAAGTATTGTCTTATTCTGTTAGAAATCCTTTGGTATATATGATTCCGAGTTCGTTTGCTCCTTACAACAGCACAGTTCCAAATTACACAAACGGAACAGACTGGCTTCTCAATGAGCCTAATGTTGCTGCTGACCGATGGGGAAGAGGCGGAGAAAAATCTCCATTTGATCCTTGTCCTGAAGGGTGGAGAATTCCTGATCTTACCGGTGTAGCAATTATTACCAACCGCGATTTCGGGATTTCACCTTGGTACAAAAAAGATAAAAATGTAGCAACATCATATAATTTAATCAACGAATATGCGGGTGTAAGAGTAAGAAATACAACGACGACGACCATTGGCTATATGTTCAATGATGCAAGCTATTCGACAGGAAATTATCCCAATTCCGGATCACGAGGCTTCAGAAGTGTAACAGCAAATCAGTCGGCAACAGGAACTTTTACAGCCAATAATTTCCAATATCCCGGAATCTGGACGGCCGCTTTGAATTCAAATTATATCGGCAGACCCATCAACATCCTTTTTGATGCTGCTTCCACTGCAAACCGATTGATTGCTTTCCATGATAACAATGATCCTTATTTTGGAATGAATTGCCGTTGTGTAAAAGTAAAATACGATCCGGATGGAAACGAGACAGGTCCTATCCCGGCAATTCCTGTAACAGCAGGACCATCAGTAAAAGCTTCTAATGTCTTTACTAAAAATGACATTGCGGAAATTACCAAAGAAAACAAAATTACTTTGTTCCCAAATCCTGTGAAAGATATTTTGTATATAAAGGCTACAGACAATAAAGATTATCATTATCAGATCTATAACGCATCGGGTCAGATGGTGAAGTCTGGTAAATTTGAGAACACTCAGACCGATGTTTCTTCTCTTATACAAGGAGTTTATCTGGTGAGAATCAATAATTCTGAAACGGTAGTAAAGATTATGAAAAAATAAACTGCAAAAAGAATTTTCTCTAATTCATTCATTAAAGAGAAACAAAATAGTGCTTAACTATTTGTAAATTCCTATTTTTGATTCCACAAAATCAACGGATTTACATCATATTTTAAGAGCTGTTTTGCTTCTCTTTTTTTGTGAAATAAATCTGAGAAACTTATGATGATACGCAAGAAATTTTTATCTTTTTTAAATAATAAGGTCTTTATTTATGTAATGATTGTCGCAACAGCTCTGTTTGCGCTTACCTTCACCTATATCCACAATGCAAAATCAGACGGATATATTTTAGGAGACTGGCTTATTAATTATCAGGATGGCGGTTTCAAAAGAAGAGGACTTTCCGGAAGTTTCTTTTTCCTTTTGCAGGATATTACGGGAATTAAACTCAATTTATTGGTCTACTTTTTTCAGGTGATCATCATTTCAGGTTTTTTTTGGTTTTATTTTAAACTGATACAATACAAAGAAGCCACATTTCTTTATCTCTCACTTTTGCTGTCTTCAATAGGATTTATAGGACTTTTCAATTGCGTAGATTACGTCGGTAAAAAAGAATTCATCGTTTTCTTTTTGTTTGCCTATTTTGTTTATCATTTAAGTAAAAATTCACTTTCAAAATCAAAAGAATATTGGGTTTGTGGCGGACTTTTTATTGCCATGTTTTTTCATGAAATCACCTTGTTCTTCATACCCTATTTTCTCATTGCATTATATTTAAAAACCGGAAACGCTGAGTTTAATAAATATTTAAAATACATAATTGTGGTTTTTGTTCCCGCCGCTTTCATTGCCCTTTTAGGAAAAAACATCAATGAAGGACAGTCTCTACAAATTTTACAGGAACGTGGAGTGATTTTAACCAAAGGCATTTTCTTTTGGGATATCGATGAAAGACAATACATCATCCAACACTTTAAAGAATATCGATTATACTTCATCAGTTTTTTAATTTCAGTTTTTCATGTAGGCTTTTATTTAAAATATCAAACTAATAGAAAGATTACATCTATTTTATTATTAACTGCATTTCTCTTCTCTTTACCACTGTTCTACTTAGCCATCGATTGGGGAAGATGGATGTACATTCACATGATATTCATCATCGTACTTTTCGCCATGCAGTTGAAGGACAGTAGAGATACCTCAATTTCTGAAGTCTCAGGATTTAATAAGAAATTTTACATCACCTTATTCATGATTATTTTGTCCTTATTATATCGTGTGGAAATGTCCGGAAGAGGATTTACTTTTGAAGGTTTTTTCTACAGAATCTTCATTGCGCCTTTAGAATTATTGAATAAAATGATATAAGTAAAAATTCATATAATAAAAAAGCTTTACTTTTGCAAAAATTTAGAGGATGTCGAAAAATTTAGTAATCGTCGAGTCTCCGGCAAAAGCAAAAACTATTCAGAAATATTTGGGGAAGGATTTCGAAGTCAAATCGAGCTTCGGGCACATCCGTGACCTTCCGAAAAAAGGAATGGGGATTGATCTTGCCACCTTCAGTCCGGATTACGAAGTTTCCGCCGATAAAAAGAAATTGGTAACAGAATTAAAGTCTGCCGTAAAGAAAGCCGAAATGGTTTGGCTCGCTTCCGATGAGGATCGTGAAGGAGAAGCTATCGCATGGCATTTGGCAGATGAATTAAAACTTAAACCCGAAAACAGAAAAAGAATAGTCTTTCACGAGATTACCAAAAATGCCATTCTTAAAGCAATTGAAAATCCCAGAGATATTGATCAGAACTTAGTCAACGCTCAACAGGCTAGAAGAGTTCTCGACAGAATCGTAGGTTTTGAAATGTCTCCGGTACTTTGGAAAAAAGTAAAACCGGGATTGTCTGCCGGTAGAGTACAGTCGGTTGCCGTACGATTGGTAGTTGAAAGAGAAAAAGAGATCCGCCAGTTTACTCCAAAAGCAAGTTTCAAGCTAGACGGAGTTTTCTTAAATAAAGCTGAGCAGGAAATCGCTACAAAACTGAAGAAAGATTTCGAAAAAGAAGAAGATGCAGAAAAATTCTTAGAATTAGCAAAAACTACAGAGTTCAAAGTTCTGAATGTTGAAACAAAACCGGGAACGCGCTCAGCTTCTGCGCCGTTTACGACATCTACACTTCAGCAGGAAGCTTCTTCAAGATTGGGTTACAATGTGACCAATACCATGCGTTTGGCTCAGAGATTATACGAAGAAGGATTCATTACGTATATGAGAACAGATTCTGTAAACCTTTCTCAGGAAGCCATTGACGGAGCGAAAAATCAAATTACCTCAGAATACGGAGCAGAATATTCTGCACCAAGAAAATATACTACCAAATCATCTTCTGCACAGGAAGCTCACGAAGCGATCCGTCCGACTGATTTTTCTGTAAAATCAATCGGTGATGTTCAGTTGAGCAAATTATATCAGCTTATTTACAGAAGAACACTGGCTTCTCAGATGGCAAATGCCAAAATTGAGAAAACAGTTATCGAAATTGGTAATGCAAAACTTCCGCAGCATTTTGAAGCGCAGGGTGAAGTGATCATTTTTGATGGTTTCTTAAAAGCTTACGGAATTGTAAAAACTGAAGATGAAGACGAAGAAAGCAACGAAAAATTATTACCGAAAGTAAAAGTAGGTGAAGTTTTAGACTATAAAAAAATTACCGCTACAGAAAAATTCACAAGACCAAGCGCACGATATACAGAAGCAGGTTTGGTAAAGAAACTGGAGGAACTGGGAATTGGTCGTCCGTCAACGTATGCGCCAACCATTCAGACCATTCAGAATCGTGAATATGTAGACAAAAGAGAACTGGAGCCGCAGACTCGTGAGGTGGTGAAGATCTCTTTAGCCAATGATAAAATTAAAAAAGAAAGTTCTTGAAGATAAATTCGGGGGTGATAAAAATAAATTTATTCCTACCGATATTGGTGAAGTGGTGAACGACTTTTTAACAGACAATTTTGCAGAAATCCTTGATTACGGATTCACGGCAAGAGTGGAAGAAAGTTTTGACGAAATTGCCAACGGTGCTCAGAAATGGAAGGAAATGATGACCGATTTCTACTCAAAATTCCACCCGAGAATTGAAGATGTAGAAGAAAATGCAGACCGTGCGAACGGAGAACGTCTTTTAGGGGTAGATCCGAAATCTGGAAAAAACATTTACGCAAGGATCGGAAGATTCGGAACCTATGATTCAGATTGGGGAGCAGGACGATGAAGAAAAGCCAATTTTCGCATCTTTGATGGCAGGACAGAATATTGCAACCATCGCTTTAGAAGACGCTTTAGAATTGTTCAAATTACCATTTGATTTAAATAATTTTGAAGATCAAACTGTGACCATTGGTGTCGGAAGATTCGGACCTTATGTAAAATGGGGCGAGACATATATCAGTATTCCAAAAGGTGAAGATCCGCTTTCTGTAGATCAAAAACGTGCAGAAGAAATCATTGCTGAAAAGAAATTAGCCGATGCACCGATTGCCTCTTACAAAGGAGAGCCTATTACCAAAGGAACGGGAAGATTTGGACCTTTTATCAAATATCAGAGCATCTTTATCAATGTTCCGAAAAGATATGATTTTGAAAATCTTTCTCAAAGTGATATCAATGAGCTGGTAGAAGCTAAATTGGAAAAAGAAGCCAACAGATATATCCAACAGTGGGAAAAAGAGAAAATCTCTCTTGAAAACGGAAGATGGGGCACCTTTCATCAAATTTGGAAAAGCCATGTTCAAAATTCCAAAGAAAAAAGATGACACCAAATATGAAGCTGACGAGCTGAAAGAAGTTTCTCTCGATGAGGTTAAAAAATGGATCACCGCACAGGATCCTAAAGCTTTTGTAGAGAAAAAGAAACCCGCAGCGAAAAAGCCAGCCGCTAAAAAAGCGACAACGGTGAAGAAAGCTCCGGCTAAGAAGCCTGCTGCTAAGAAATAATTAGTTTTAAACTTAAATTATAAACCCCTTTTGATTTTTAAAAGGGGTTTTGTTTTTGTAAAATCTGCTCAATTATAAATTGACATTCTGCTGGATTTCTTATGCTTTCATAAGCATCCTGCTTTTGTCATTTATTAGAGGTTGTACACCGCTCAAATGATCAAGGACGAGATGTTATTGAGCCTTCAATGTTTTCACATTTTTCATCCATTCAATAGCATCCTTCATAGGCTTTTGATCATTAGAAAATGCTGTATTATGCCCTAAATCCGGGAATAATTGATACTTATAGCGCTTTCCTTTTGACTTTAAGGTGTTGAGATATTCAGTAGATAAATTCACAGGAACTTGAATATCCTTGCCTCCAAAGATCCACAATCCTGGAATTGATAATTTTGACAGAACGTCCATTGGATCTGTGTCAATAAATTCGTATTTGTCGGGGTCGGTCATGGTATGTTTGCGGGCATCTTCTTCTGTGTGAGTATCCCAAAATTTTGAGTTTCCGTTGGTGTAAAACTGAAACCTAAGCTGCTCTTTCACCGTTATCAATGCTCCACTGAATATAGTCATAAATTGGACTTTCTTGTTTTTCTCTGCCGTCAGCGGAATGATCCATCCTGCCTGGCTTCCACCTGTAAGTCCTATTGGGATTTTCTTGTTTGATAAGGATTTGGATAAGACATCCACTGCAGCACTCGCATCCAGAGAGAGAAGGTTAAGATTGGCGGCATCCACATTATTGGTTCCTACTTCCGGTTCGGCATAGATTCCGGCCGATTCTCCGACACCCCGTTTGTCATAAGTGAAAACAGCAATCCCATTTTCAGCAAGCATTGTCGCAAATTCTGTCATCCTTTTTTCCTGTCCCGATCCATGAATGATAACAACCGCCGCAGAAATTTGGTCAGGCTTATAAATGGTTCCAGCAAGCGAGTCGCCTTGGCTCAGGAATTTTATATTCTTTGTAGTGAAGCCTGGCGGAATTGCGAACGCTTGATTAATAGTACTAAAGAGAAATAGTATCAAAAGAAAATTCCTGCAAAATTGTTTTGATCTTAGGATATTTTTAAAAATAGTCAATTGATTCATAGTTTCATTTTCGGTTATTTCGTAGTAAATCTTGTGATTGATTAAGTACATTTTCATTTACGAGAGTATTGCCACAGATTAAGAAATGAGTAATATCAGAATTTTATTTTAATAAAATTAAACTAAAAGAAAACAACGTAAAATTCTATTTTCAAGTTCGCTATAATAAACAATGAACGAATAGTAATTTTCAAACTCATAATTGTTCAGTATTATTAATTCTGAATTCAAGAAATTAATCATTTCGTCATAAGAAACTGAATCATTTTGATTATCAGTGACTGCTAAATCTATAAATAAAGAATGTCCATAAGGCTTGAGAATAATTATATTTTGGATTTCACGACAAAACCTTTTAAATAGTTCATTGCCATTTCCTAAATTTTGACTTTTGCTTAAATATTTATTAGGGTATACTCTGAATAATTCTCCTACAGATTCTTTTAGACTTGTAATAATACTAAATAATAAATTATGCTTTTTTTCTAAATCATCATTGGAAATTTCTAAATTCAAAAAATAATTTTTTAAGTTTTGGTATTCATCATTCATTGATTGAATCTGATCATTATTAAAATTATTTGAAGTATTTAAATTAAATTTTAACCTTAATAATTCATTGAATTTTGCTTCTATTTCTTTCATATAATCTGGTTTTAAATTTATATTAGTTTGCATCAAAATAAGAAAGATTCCGAAGCTTTATTTCATATCATTATTCAACCAAATATAATCATTTTCCTATCACCCAAACATTCTCGTCAATCATTCTTTTCCTATTAGAATCTAATCATACAATTAAATCGTATGTTGTTTTAAATCATAACTATGTTTCGTCTCATTCTCATTCTCATCCTTTTTATTCTTTCTCTTGTTAATTTTTTTCCTGTCCCAAGTCAAAGCACATGGTATGTTGGTATTGCAGTACCTGAATTTCCTTGGGTTTTCATGTTGATTTCTCTGTCTTTATTAATCTGGAGCTTGTATTCTAAAAAACTGAGAACAGTATCAATTATTATCAGTATAATAACTTTTGTGATACTCACATCACCCATCATACGAGCATACAATATTGGAAGTCATTTGGCTGCAGACCTTGAAAATTCATTCGGAGTGAAAGATTATGATATGAAGGGATTTCATCAGGAAAAACCGTATAGTTTTCTCCAAATGTTTACAGGAAATGGCGCAAAAGATATTCCATTCAAAACATATCATTTTGCGAAACCTGCCGGTGTTGATCTTACTTTAAATTTTACCCCTTCTGCAATTCCCGGTGTTCGTCCGTGTCTCATCGTTGTTCATGGCGGTTCCTGGAAACGCGGTGATAATAGTGAAATTGCCGCCGCCAACAATTATTTTGCCAATGCAGGATATCAGGTAGCAACTATCAATTATAGATTGGCCCCTAAATTTCCAAGTCCGGCTCAACAGGAAGATTTGCATTCTGCATTTAAATGGATTCGCCAACATGCTAAAGAATTGAAAATAGATACTACGAATATTGTCCTTATGGGAAGATCAGCAGGTGCATCAATTGTTTTGACGATGGCATATACCGGAAACGAAAGCGGTGTAAAAGGCGTTGCGGCTTTTTATGGAGCGATCAACATGCCGTGGAGTTATAAAAATCCCGACAATCCTTTAATCATGGATTCAAGAGAAGTGCAACGGGATTTTTTAGGCGGCACACCGGAAGAAGTTCCGGAAAGATATTACGCAGAATCACCGTTATTTCATATCAATTCTAAGACAACCCCTACATTGCTTGCTCATGGGTGCCTTGATGCCCATGTTTGGCATATTCAAAGTGGAATGATGAAAAAAGAACTGGATAAGCACCATGTAAAAAATTATCTGCTGACGATACCGTGGGGAACTCATGGTTTCGAATATAATCTAAATGGTCACTGCGGGACAATTATCAATGTATTCAGTAGAACGATTTTTCTATTCTGTGACACAGATGAAAAAGTAATGCAAGAGTTTACATTTTGAGTTCGATAAAACTTAATCTGTTTATCAATAATCATTTATATTTGAAAAACTTTGTTTTCTTCGTTAAGTGAAATCGAAGATTCGACTTAGTCAAACGCCTTTGCGAACTTAAGAACAGTTAGTAGTTAAAGAATATTTGTGAACTTTGCGTTAAAATAAGCATTAGGAAAGCAATATATAATAAAAAACAAACCCTAAAGCGCAGGATACTCAATCTATAGGTAACGACTAATTTAGCTATAAATGAGAATCAATGAGCAAGTCAGATAACATCACCCGCAAAGAATTTCTACAAACTTCAGCTTTGGGAATCGCAGCGGTATTCTTCGGTTCATCATTTACTCGTGCTTTTGATTTTTCAGACAGACCTTATTTTAATTTAAAACCGATAGGAAGATCTTTAGAACTGGAGGGTTATTATATTTGGTGCTCGTCTCCGATTTGGGGGGAAGACGGAAAAGTGCATCTCTTTTATTCCCGATGGAAAAAAGAAAAAGGAATGGGAGGTTGGCTCAACGGTTCTGAAATCTGTCGGGCAGAAGCCAATTCGCCGTTTGAAGAATTTCAACACAAACAGGTTATTCTTGCGCCAAGAGGTGGCGAATTTTGGGATGCAACAACCTGTCATAATCCTTTGATCAAAAAAGTGGAAGATCAATATTATTTATTCTTCATGGGAAATTCCAACGGAAAAACCAATACCAAAAGAATAGGATTGGCAACTTCAAAAAGTTTAAATGGAGATTGGATAAGACCTGAAAAACCTTTACTTCTTCCCGGAGAAAAAGGTGCGTGGGACGATCATTGTACCACAAATCCTGCTTTTGTGAAAGGAAACGACGGAAAATACTGGCTGTTTTACAAATCCTGGAACACCGAAGAATACGAAACGCAAAAAGGCGCAGTGCGAGGTAACCGGAAATACGGATTGGCAAAAGCAGATTCTCCGATGGAACCTTATAAAAAGGTTTCTGAAAATCCTGTGATTGATTTTTCATCGTTGCCCAATAATGCTCAGTTAGAAGACGCTTTTATCTGGAAAAAAGGAGGAAAATTTCACATGATTGCCCGTGACATGGGATTTTATAATCATGAATACGGTTTGCATTTAACGACAAAAGACGGCATCAAGTGGACAAAACCAGAAATTGCCTATCTCAATATGCAGCATTATATTAAGGAACCAAATCCTCCGAAACATTTAAAAAGATTTGGAAGACTGGAGCGTCCGATGATTCTGATGAGTAAGGATGGAAAAAGACCTCAGTTTTTATTCGGAGCAACGCAGGGAGGGAAGTTTGAAACTTCTACGGCTTTTGTTTTTGAGATTTTAAAGGATAAATATTAATAATTATAATACTGTAGAACTTTGTTAATATTCAAAACTTTGACAAAGTTGATGACAATCTTATTCTAAACTCTGCATACTCATTTAATTTTAATATTTTTGAACATTATAAGTAAGATTACATGAATTTTGAAGATTTTATCATTTCCCCAAGAAATTTCAGGACAGAAAACTGGCAGATTGGCCATCAGATCACCAAGGAAATAAAAGAAGATAGTATTGTTTTGCTTTTCGTTTCAGATTACAGAGGTGCAAACGGGGATGCAGAAGTACAGGATTTTACAGCAATCAGGAAAGAATTTTATAAACTTTCAAAGCTTGATTTTGAAATTCCGGTGGTTGATCTGGGAGATTTGGTATCAGGGAAATCGATACAGGATTCTCATTATATTTTGCAGGAAGTTTTGTCAGAATGTCATTCTAAGAGGGCTATTCCGGTGATTATTGGAGGCTCGAATGATTTTGCGTTTTCTCTGTTTTCCGGATTAAATTTTCATCAGAAAAATATCAATTACACCCAAATTAGCAACGTTATTTCGCTGAAAAATGAAGAAGAAATAAACGAACATACTTTTTTAAGCAAAATTTTAGGTTCAAAAAATTTCTCTATCAAAAATTATCATCATTTAGGGTATCAGAAACACCTGAATGAAGCAGATTCTGTGAAACTGATTAAAGAGGTAGAGTTTGACATCATTCGTTTAGCAGAAATGATGAACTCTACCGAAAAAACAGAACCCTTTTTCAGAAAAGCAGATTTGGTCACAGTAAACTGCGATGCGATTGAAAGTTTCAGTGATGCTTTTTCGGTCAATCCTCAAGTGAATGGTTTAAACAGAAGAGAAATCTGTGCCTATATGAAAGAAATCGGTTTGAGTGAAAATCTTAAATCTGTCGGGATTTTTAATTATAATATTTATTCTGAAAATCTGCTGAACCATCAGCTTCTGGCTCAAATGATATGGTATCTGATTGAAGGAATCAACATCCAGCAATCGCACCCGAAAGAAAGGCAATACGAAATGTTTTATGTTTTGATCGAAGACCGACAATATGCTTTTAAGCGTGACACATTCAGCAATCTTTGGTATTTTGGAGATGATGAAAATATTGAAAATTGTATTCCGTGTTCGAGAAAAGATTTTGATGAAGCTAAAAAAGGCTGGCTGAGTGCAAGATTTACAAAAAGCTAAACATGATGAAAAATGTTCCCTCAAAAATTTCTATCATCGTTCCGGTTTATAATGTTGAAAATTATTTAGCCAAATGTCTCGACTCTTTGGTGAATCAAACCTATCAGAATATTGAAATTTTGGTGGTAAATGACGGAAGCAGAGATGATTCAGAAAGAATTGTTCAGGATTATGCTCAAAAATTTCCGGATAAGATCAAAGCTTTTACAAAAGAAAACGGTGGTTTAAGCGATGCCAGAAATTTTGGAATCGATCAGGCGACCGGAGATTATTTAGGATTTGTCGACAGCGATGATTTTGTAAAAGAAATGATGTTTGAGGAAATGCTGAATCTGGCGGAAAAGCATGAGGCGGAAATGGTAATCTGCAACATCCAAAAAGTTGATGAATCTGGAAAAGTAAAGCAAAAACTGACACAAATTCCCAATATGCAGGAGAAAATAGACCTGGAAAGCAATTTTTCGGTTTTTTCGGATATCAGTTATTTTGCATGTAATAAATTATTTAAAAGAGAACTTTTTGCTCAGAAAAGATTTAAAAAAGGTGTACATTTTGAAGACATTCAGCTCATACCGCAACTTTTATTGGATTGTAAAACTCTTGCCCAAACTCAAAATTTTCATTATCAGTATTTAGAACGTACAGATTCTATCTCAAAAACTCATACCGAAAAGGGTCTTGATATCCTGAAAGCCGTAGAAGATGTTGAGGTTTATTTTAAAAGCTCTCAATATTCTTCGAAGTTGAAAGAACTGAAAAACTTTCAGATTTTGGAGGGTGTTTACACATTTTTAGCATATTTGGCATTCGTTAAAAATGATGATATTTTCTACAAAATGTCACAGGATCTCAAGGTTTTTTTACAAGAAAAAAATATTAATTTTAAAGATATATTGATTTACAGTCGTTTTGATAAGAATTATATTTTATCTTTGCCCCTGAAAAAAACAATATTTTATCTTCTTTTTTTTGCCGGACAGCAAAAACTGATAAGAAAAATAATTTAAACACAAATGAAGAGGTTTGTCTTGAGGATAGTTATCTAAGGGCAAATAAATCATTAAGATCTTTTGGCCAACTAAGCCCATAAAGACTTAAATAGGAAAAAAAATGAAGAATTTTGAATTGTTCTTATATAACTCCGGAATTTCTATTTTTTATGTGAAAATAGGTCTTGGTTTTTTGTTTTCTTTTTTAATCACATTTTTTTCGATACCCACAATCATCAAAATTTCCAGAAGAAAAAATTTGATGGATGAGCCTAGCGTGAGAAGTTCGCACCTGCGAAAAATTCCTAATTTGGGTGGGATTGCTATTTTTTACTCCATAGGTATCTGTAGTTCGGTGTTTGCTTACGAACTTTTTGATCTGTATAAATTTCTCTTTGCTTCGTTGATTGTTTTGCTATATGTAGGGGTGATGGATGACATTGTAGTGATGAGAGCATATAAAAAACTTGTAGCTCAGGTTGTAGTTTCATCATTTATTGTGATAGGTTCAGACATCAGGATCAGAAATTTGTTTGGCATCTGCGGAATTTTTGAAATCAATTATTACATTAGCGTCATATTCACCATCATCACTTTTATCATACTGATTAATGCATTTAACCTTATAGACGGCATAGATGGTTTGGCGGGTGGATATTCTTTGATATGCAGCGCACTTTTCGGAATCAGTTATTATCGTTTAGGAGAATATAATTACCCCCTGGTAATTCTTTCGGCAGTAACTATAGGCTCTGTTTTAGCTTTTTTATATTATAATTTGTCTAATTACAGAGTAACGAAAATATTTATGGGAGATACCGGTTCTATGTTGCTGGGTTTTCTGCTTGCTTTTACATGCATCTGTTTCATTGATATTTTCATTGATAGAAAGCTTCCTAATATTCCTCGCTATCATTTAAAATCTGCCCCTGTAATTGCTGTCGCTATTTTGATTTTACCGATTGTTGATACACTCAATGTTATTATTGTCAGGCTTTGGAACAAAAAATCCCCTTTTGAAGCAGATAAAAACCATATACATCATAAACTTTTAAAGCTGAATTTAACGCACAGAAGATCAAGTTTTTATATTATTACATATTATCTTTTTATTGTTTTAATCGCGTATTTGCTAAGGCATTATAATGTCAATTTTTTATTGGTAATTGTTTTAATATTGGGTTTCATTGGAGCCTATTTGCCAGACATTTTTTACAGGATGAGAAATAATAATAACATAAAAAATAATAGTTAAATTTATATTTTTACAAAATACATTCAATAACGATGAAAATCTACAAGTATCTCCCATTTTTCATTTTACCTATTCTTTTGACGTCTTGCATCACTACGAAGGATGTAAAATATATGCAGCCCAGCGAAAGTCTTGTCATTAATGAAGAGGGACTTATCCCTTATAATATTCCGGTATACAGGATTACAAAAAATGATATGTTAACATTAGATATTGTGACTACACCGAAGGGTGATGCAGCACAGTTCTATTCCTCTCTTAATGCTTCAGGATCTGTTGGAACTGCTAATGTAGGGGTAACAGGCGGAAGCGGAACAGGCGGAAATGCATTGGTCTATTTTAAAGGTTTAAAAGTAGATTCTAAAGGAGATGTCAATATTTTTGGAATCGGATACATAAAAGCAGAAGGAAGAACCATTGAAGACATAAGCCAGGAAATACAGGAAAAAGTAAATGAAAACTTTCAGGAGGGAAAATCTGAAGTAAGACTCAATATTGATGGTATTACTTACTATATTCTCGGTGATATCGAAACAACAGGTCTTACTGGTGAGAAAAAAGCTCATAAAAATACACTTACACTCACTGAAGCAATTTCTATTAATGGTGGATTAAATAGAACAATAGACCGTAAGAATATTGTAATTCACAGAAAATTACCAGAAGGAATAAAGGTAGCTAAGATAGATCTTACAAGAGAAGATGTAATGAATTCTCCGTATTACTATGTGCAAAATGGTGACGAGATTCTTCTTACAACACAAAGGCGAAGCTTGAATGGTTTTGGGAAAGATCCTGTACAAACCATTATAAGTGGAGTTTCTGTAATTACGACAGCATTATCAATTTATCTGCTTCTTAAAAACCTATAATTATGATTCCAGAAAAAGATGGCAAAATAGATAAAAATGCGTCGCAGAAAGAAAAATTAGGTTCTTTTGGCCTATTCGATGTAGAACATTTTTTAAGAAAAATAGTAAAAAACTGGTATTGGTTTGTATTTGTATTTTTAATCGGTTATGGTGTTTCCTGGTTCTACGGAAGATATTATGCTCAAAACATTTATTCATCCAATCTTTCACTCAGTATATCAAATAGTACAGCGAGCTATTTTACTCCAAGCCAATCCATCAATTTCATTTGGGGGCAGGGTGGCAATCAAGACGGTGTATATTTAAAGAAAATGTTGTTATCAAGATCTCATAACGAGTTTTTGGTAAAAGGATTGAATCTTTTTATAAATTATCAGACCAAAGGCGTTTTTAAAGCAACATATTTAGATAAAGATGATTCTCC
This sequence comes from Chryseobacterium sp. AC405b, assembly GCF_979258685.1. Lineage (NCBI taxonomy): Bacteria > Pseudomonadati > Bacteroidota > Flavobacteriia > Flavobacteriales > Weeksellaceae > Chryseobacterium > Chryseobacterium sp. AC405b. Next base: position 684,540 of record NZ_OZ409877.1, on the reverse strand, counting down.
GGTTTATTTAGAAATAGACAGAAAACATCTGCAACAGGTCAATTATCCAATCACCTTCATACCAAAAGGGGATAATTCTTATGAAGTAATATTGCCGGAAGACGGAGAGTCTACCAATTTGTATTCTTATGAGATAGAGGGTTTTCAAAATATCAACAGTTTCGCCAGACCTGCCAACAAAACGATAAAGGTAAATGAATGGTATACATCTCCTAATTTGAGGTTTAGATTACGACCTAATCCGGTTGGTAAAAAACTTAATTTAGACAATATCATTGTTAATCTTACAACTGTAAATGATGCTGTAAACGGAATTGTTAGCACTGTAGGGGTAGACTTTGATAAGGAAATCAATACCATTATGATTATTAGTAAGACAGGTTATAATCTTAATGGTACAGTAAATTTTTTAAATAAATCTGTAGCAGAATTACAGAAAAAAAGATTTAATGATAAAATTAGAGTTGACCAGAATACAGAACTTTATCTTAAAAAAAGTTTATCCAGTATCAGAAAAAAATTAGATTCCAGTGGTACGGTTCTTAATTATCTCAAAACCTCTGAAAAACTTTATGATATCAATAATAGGGACGAAAAGTCTTTACAGCTTATTAAAGATTTAGAAGCTAAGAAAGCGGATATTCTAAGTAAAATGTCATCTTTAAGCAATATTAGAAATTCCGTAGAAACTCAGAATTTTGATAGGATGATCAGTCCTTCTGCAGCAGGATTTGACGACGGATTATTTTCAGCATCTGTATCAGAATTAAAGGCTTTATATCTTAAGAAAAGAGAACTTTCAACAATTTATACTCCAAATTCTGAACCGATAAAGGAAGTCAACAGATTGATCAGTGAGGCAAAACAAAATTCTTCCGGATCTTTGAGAAATGTTTATAATGTTTACACCGAGCAGCTTAGTAAAATAGATCAGCAGGTGAATAATGCCAACTTAGATTTATTAACCTATCCGGAAAAGCAGAGAAAATATTTGGATGCAGAGAGAGGGCATAATATGATTGAGGCAACGTACAACAGTTTACTCAGCAGACAGAACGAAAGCCAAATGAAACTTGCTACCAATCAATCGGATATGACGGTTATTGATCCTGCCAAAAATCTCGGTCAGAGACCAATAGCACCCAATGTAAAAGGAACTAAAATGGCAATCATAGGTGGTTTTCTTGCTTTACCATTCCTGATTATTTTGATAGGAGGTCTTTTAGACAGTAAAATACGAAACATTAAAGAACTTGTGAGTGCCACCAAAATTCCATTATTAGGAGTAATAGGCAATAATAGCAATGATAATATGCTTACGGTTTTAGATCATCCTAAATCTTCAGTTTCAGAAGCTTTCCGTGGTATAAGAGCCAATATGAGGTTTTTGGCAAGTGAAGACGGCAAAAGTAAAGTGATTTTGGTTACATCTTCTGTTGGAGGTGAAGGTAAAACCTATATTTCAATCAATTTAGCGTCAGTTTTGGGATTAAGTGACAAGAAGACAATTTTGTTGGGTATGGATCTCAGAAAGCCAAAAATCTTTGGTGATTTTGATATTGACAACAAAAATGGTATCTCAAATTATCTTACAGGAGAAGTTACTGTTGACGAGATTATCAATAAAACCAGGATTCCAAATCTTGATGTAGCCACTTCTGGTCATATCCCGCCAAATCCTTCTGAGCTTTTGATGAGTGAGAGAAACGTCAAGCTTATTGATGAGCTGAAAATGAGATATGACTTTATTATAATAGATTCTCCCCCGGTAGGTTTGGTAGCAGATTCTTATGATCTGATGAAGTATTCTGACGCCAATTTATATGTAGTTCGTCACGAATATACAGAAAAGTATATGCTGAAAATGATTACAGAGAAATACCATAATGATGAAATTAAGCATTTAGGTTTTATTTACAATGATTATATAGTAAAACAGGGATACGGTTACGGTTACGGTTATGGCTATGGTTATGGTTACGGTTATGGATATTTTGATGAAGACAAGAATTACAAAGAGCCTGTACTTATTAGGATCCGCAATTTTTTACAGTCATATAAGAATAGAAAATAAATAAGATTTTTAGCCCTCATATCATGAGGGTTATCGTTCTCAAAGAAATTGAATCTGATAAAAAAAGAATAATTTTGCCACTTTGTCGTTTACTTTATAACAAATTATGTTTTTTTGTTTATTTTTAACGAAACATTAAGGTTATCATTAATATAAAAATGTTTTATATTTGCAAAAATTAATTTTTAAAATAACCATAAATCCATATTCTTCTATGAATAAAAAATTATTGTTTAGCTTCCTTACCCTCTTAGGTACAATGGTAAGTATGAAGGCACAAAGAAATGAATTGGGAATTCGTCTTGGGATGAGTAATTTAGTAGGTGATATAGGAAAAACCAATTACATTTTACAGCAGCCATTGGATTTGGATAGAGCTTCAGAATGGGGATTTCCTTTTTATGGTGGTTTGTTATATAGATTTAATTTTAATCCTCATCAGACTGTAAGATTAGATTTAGGTTACAATCAGGTGCAGTTTAGTGATAAAGCTGCTAAAGAGGAATATAGAAGAAACAGAAATTCATTCGGAAAAAATAATGTATATGAGGCAAGTATTGTGTTCGAATATAATTTCTTCCCTGTGAATAATGAGCAACTCAGCATGGCGAGTCCATATATTTTTGCAGGTTTCGGTGGGCTTATGTTTGATGCGCCAAAAGCAACATTAAATCATGATTTCAGAAGAAATGCTGACGGAGTGGCACAGGCACCAATTGATGAGCTGGATTTTGTAACTACTACAGAATATACAATGGGAAGAAAAACCGTTGCACAAATTCCATTTGGAGTAGGTGTGAAATATAAATTCAATCATGGTTGGGCGATTTTTGCAGAAGCTACATTCAGATATACGCTTACGGATCAGTTAGACCACAGCAAAATACTTAGTAAAGATTTGATATCAAACTATAATGCAGATATTTTAAGCCCTGCAACAGGAGGATCACTTTTGCAGACAGGAGACTATTTTATCGTTTCAAAAGAAAGAGAGACTGCTTTCTTAGGTGCTAGAAATGTAGGAGATACAGAATCAAGAGATTGGATGAATACCTTTAGTTTAGGATTGACCTATTCTTTCGGAAGACCACCATGTTATTGTGATTAATTAATTATGTCGTTGATTAAAGAAAAAATAGATACCGAGAGTTTACCGCAACACGTAGCCATTATTATGGATGGTAATGGAAGATGGGCTAAATCTCGTGGTGAAGAAAGAACATTTGGTCATAAAAATGCCATCAATGCTGTAAGAAATGCTATTAACGCTTGTAATGAGATTAATATCCCTTATCTCACACTCTATACATTTTCCTCAGAAAACTGGAAGCGTCCTACTGATGAGGTAAATACCCTAATGTCTTTGCTTACCGAAACATTGCTTCTGGAAGCAGAAGAGATTTTCAGCAAAGGACTAAGAATGCATGTGATTGGGAATTTAGAAAAACTGCCACCCATGGTAAAAGAACAGCTTTTAAAGGTGGTAGATTTAACCAAAGAAAACACAAAAGGAAACTTGGTTTTGGCGATTAGTTACGGTTCGCAAAACGAAATCCTGAACGCTGTAAAAAATATCAGTTCCGACGTAAAAGAAGGAAAAGTTGATATTGAAAATATTGATGAAAAATTATTTGAAAATTATCTTTATACAAAAGATTTTCCACCTGTGGATTTGTTGATCAGAACCAGTGGCGAAATAAGAGTCAGCAATTTTCTGCTTTGGCAGATAGCATACGCAGAATTGCAGTTTCTCAATATTTTGTGGCCAGATTTCACCAAAGATATTTTCTTCCAGTGTATTGTAGATTATCAGAACAAGGAAAGAAGATATGGCCTTACAGGCGAACAAATTCAAATCCAGTAAATTTTAGAAAAGAAAGATTACGATAAAATGAAGTTTAGACTATTACCCATCATTATGTTTGCTGCTTCTGCACATTTTTATGGACAGGTGACACCACAAGACAGCACAAAGGTAAACACTGCCTCTGTTCTTGCGGAAAATCAAACAGGAACTTACACTCTGAAAGACATTGTTGTTGATGGGGTAAAGAAATATACACCGGCACAGATTTTAAGATTTACAGGCCTTACAAAAGGAGAAGATGTAGATATTCCGGGGCAAAAAATCAGTAATGCCATCAAAAAACTTTGGGATACCCAGTCTTTTTCGGAAGTAGAGGTGTATATACAAAGTATTGAAGGCAAAACAGTAGTTTTGAAATTTTATCTTGAAGATTTAAAAGACCTTGGTGAAGTGAAATTCACCGGAAAAGGGATTGGTAAATCTAAAAATGAAAAATTAGCCAAAGATAATAACCTGAAACCCGGCACAAAGATTACCCAGAATCTAGTATCAAGCCTGAAAACAAATATTCCGAAGGAATATGTGAAAAAAGGTTTTGCAGATGCTAAAATCACGATCGAAGATAAGGTAAACGCAGGTGATCCTAATCTTGTAGACTGGACGATTAATGTAGAAAAAGGGAAAAAAGTAAAAATCAGCCACATCGAGTTTGAAGGTAACGAAAGTGTTACTGATGCTAAACTTCGTAAAAAAGCTTTCAAAGAAACCAAACAGAAAAGGTTTGGTATCGGTGGTATTTTGAAATCTTCAAAATTTATTGAAGAAAAATATCAGGAAGACAAACAAAGTCTTATCAGTTACTACAACTCTCTAGGATACAGAGACGCACAGATTGTTTCTGATTCGGTTTGGAGAAATAAAAAAAATAACTACGAGATCAACGTAAAACTCAGCGAAGGTAAAAAATACTATATTGGTGATATTACTTTTACAGGAAATACGGTTTATTCTACAGAATATCTTCAGAGAATCTTAGGATACAAAAAAGGAGATATCTACGATGCTGTAGGATTCAATAAAAAAGTAGGTGAAGACGGTGGTAAAGAAGATGATTCTGACATCAAGTCGATTTACATGAATAACGGTTACCTTTTCTCAAACGTAACTCCGGTAGAAAAATCTGTTTCAGGAGATAATATCAATCTGGAAATCAGAATTAATGAAGGTGAACAAGCAACTTGGAACAGAGTAACTTGGGAAGGGAATACAACAACCCATGACCACGTTATTTTAAGAGCGCTGAGAACCAAACCTGGAGAGCTGTTCAAGAAAACAGAAATCAAGAGAACATATTTTGATTTAGCAGGGATGTCTTTCTTCGATCCTCAACAGATCGGTCAGGATATTCAGCCTAATCAACAGGACAATACAGTTGATATTGGCTGGAAATTGGTTGAAAAAGGATCTTCTCAGGTTCAGTTGCAGGCAGGTTACGGTGGTAATAGCTTCATCGGAACTTTAGGATTGACGTTTAATAACTTCTCTCTGAGAAATTTCCTGAAATTTAAAGATTTCAGACCGGTTCCTCAAGGTGACGGACAAACATTATCGATCACTGCACAGGCAGGACAGTACTTCCAAAACTATGGTGTTTCATTCGTTGAGCCATGGTTATTCGGAACAAAACCAACTGCACTTTCTGTAAGTTTAAATAATTCAAGAGTAAATTATAGTCAGGTTTCTGGCCCGGATCAGAGATTAAATATTTTCTCGGCAACTGTTGGTTTAAACAGACTCTTAAAGTGGCCGGATGATTATTTCTCATTGTATACAGGAATTCAGTTTCAGAAATATAACTTTAGCAATTATCCTTTCGAATTTGGTGACACCACTGAATTGTACGGAAATGCCAATAACTTAAGTTTAAATATCGGTTTAAGTAGAAACTCTGCGGGTATTGATCCTATTTTCCCGACTGTCGGTTCAAATATTGAGTTGTCAGGTAAATTTACTCCGCCATATTCATTGTTTAGTAATAAAGATTATTCTACAATGTCTCCTACGGATAAATACAAGTGGATGGAATTCTACAAAATCAAATTCAAGGCTGATGTTTACAACGAAGTCGTAGGAAAATTGGTTTTAAGATCTTCTGCTGAAATGGGCTTCATGGATGGGTACAACAAAGAACTTGGTGCTCCGCCATTCGAAAGATTCTATGTAGGTGGTACCGGTCTTTTTGGAGGTAGATTCGATGGTAGAGAATTGATTCCTTTGAGAGGTTACGAAAATGCTTCTACATATGGAGGAGAATTAGATGACATCACTCAAAGAGGAGGAGGTACTATTTACAACAGATTTACGTTAGAATTAAGATATCCGATTTCATTAAATCAAACGGCCAAAATTTATGCATTGACTTTTGCTGAAGGTGGTAACGTTTGGAACTCTTGGAGCAAGTACAATCCTTTCCAGCTAAAAAGATCAGTTGGTGTGGGTGTAAGGGTTTACATGGGTGCATTTGGTTTGATTGGATTTGATTTTGCTTACGGTTTCGATAAAACTATATTAGGAACAGAACCGTCAGGTACGAAGACTCACTTCTTAATGAATCAATCATTATAATAAAAATGAAGAATTTTAAAATACTTTTCACAGCTTTAGCACTTTTGCTTTTCAGTTTTGGGAATGCACAGAAGATAGGTGTTGTTGATACAAATTATATTTTGGATATGATGCCTCAGTATAAAGAAGCAGAAGCTAGACTCAATTCTCAGATAGACACTTGGGAACAAGAGCTTCAGACTTTACAGGCTGAATTTGACAAGAAAAGATCAGCCTTCGAAAACGAAAAAGTTTTGCTAGTGGGTGATCAGTTAAAGCTAAGAGAAAAGGAAGTAATGGATTTGGATAAAAATATCAAAACCACTACAAGTTTAAGATTCGGAAAGACTGGTGAGATCAGCCAGCTGCGAGCAAACTTGGTAGAGCCTTTCCAGGATCAGATCTGGACGGCTATCAAGGCAATGGCAGAAAAAAATGGTCTAGGCATTATTTTTGATAAAAGTAATGACGTCAATGTGATTTTCCTTCAGAAGAGATATGATTATACCGATAAAGTATTGGCAATATTGCTTAAAGGAACTGAAGAAAAAGACACAAAATCAAACAAAAAACAGTAAAATATATTCTCAGGAATTAACTTTTACGCCAAAATTAAATCTAAAAACAAATTAATTATTTATTACCCCGTTATGAAAAAATTAAGTGTATTATTTGCAGCAGCGATGATGTTTGTATCTGTAGGTATGGCAAAAGCTCAAAAAATGGCTACTCTGGATGTCGCAGGTATTCTTAATGCAATGCCAGAAAAGAAAAAAGCTGATGCAGATTTGACGACCTTCGTTAATGCGAAGCAAGCTGAGATAAAGAAAAAAGCTGATGCTGCACAAGCAAAGTATGCTCTTTATACAAAAGAAGCTCCTACAAAAACTGAAGCTGAGAACAAAGCAAGAGGTGAAGAAATGCAAAAACTTCAGGAAGAAATGGCTCAGATGGAAGACAAAATGAGAAAAGATGCTACTGCTAAGCAGGATTTACTTTTCGAACCAATCGAGAAAAAATTGATGGATGTTGTAACTAAAGTAGCGAAAGCAAACGGTTATGATTATATCATGGATGCCAACTCTACAGGATTAGTATACAAAGCTGGTCCGGATGCTACTGCAGCTGTAAAAAAAGAATTAGGTCAGAATTAATAGAGATATTAACTAAGATTTTTAAAAACTACCACTTCTATTAGAGGTGGTTTCTTTATTTTTGCGCTATGGAAAAAGAAGTATCAACAACGGTAAAAATAAGATTCAGCGATTGTGATCCTATCGGACATTTAAATAATGTAAAATATCTGGATTACATGTTTAATGCAAGGGAAGATCACGTGGAGGAGTTTTATGGTTTCACTTATGAAGAATATACCAAGAAAACCGGTTGTACGTGGATTGCTATTCAAAACGAAATTGCATATTTAAAGGAAGTAAGATACAATACGCAAGTTGTCATCAGCAGCAAAACCATAGAGATACAGGATAGAACTGCTAAAGTTGAAATTTTAATGAAAAGTCTTGACGAGAAAACCGTTCATGCCGTTTTGTGGGTGACCGTCATTTATTTTAATATTAAAACCAGAAAATCTGAAGTTCATCCTGAAGATATAAAAGATACTTTCCACAAATTCTTTGTAAATTTAGAACAGAAAGATTTCCAGCCAAGAGTCAAATTTTTAAGATCACAAAATGCAAAAAATTCATAAAGAATGAAGAAAATAGTAGTAATTGGAAGCAATGGTCAGTTAGGAAACTGCATCAGAAAAATCGCTCCGGATTTTGAATTAGATTATGAATTTATCATTACAGACTCTAAAACTCTTGATATCACTCAAGAAGATCAGATTCAAAACTTTTTTTCTGAGCACAAACCAGAATTCTGTATCAATGCTTCAGCATACACTGCCGTAGATCTTGCCGAGCAGGAAAAAGAAAAAGCTTTCGCAGTGAATGCTTATGGAGTAGAAAATTTGGCAAAAGCCTGTTCAGAAAATCAGACTGTTTTCATTCACATATCTACAGATTATGTTTTTGATGGCGAAACCAATCTGGATTATTCAGAAGATGATTTCACCAATCCAATCGGAGTATATGGTGAATCGAAAAGAACAGGAGAAGAGTTGGCTTTAGAAGCAAATCATCAAACTATCATTTTAAGAACATCATGGTTGTATTCAGAGTTTAACAAAAATTTTGTGAAAACAATGCTGAATCTGTTTTCTCAAAAAGATGAACTTGGTATTGTAGGTGATCAATTTGGTCAGCCAACCAATGCAAACGATTTAGCAGAAGCCATCATGGAAATCATCGAAAACCCGAACAAAACTTTCGGAATTTTCCATTTTTCAAATTATCCCGAAACAACCTGGTTTGAATTTGCGAAAAAAATCGCACAATTTTCACAATCATCAGTAAAATTAAATTCTTTAACGACTGAGCAATTCCCAACTCCGGCAGCAAGACCGAAAAGAAGTACAATGTGTTTGGATAAAATTGAAGAAATCTATAAAATTGAACCAAAGCATTGGGAAAATAGCCTTGAAGAATGTGTGCGAATTTTGTCAAAATAATCTAAGTATGAAAAATCTTACCATTGCAGTTTTAGTTTTTTTTATACAAACGGTCGTTGCACAAAATGTATATCTTACTAAAGTTGAAAAAACAAACGACAACACAGACAAATTTCTTTATCATATAGAGAAGCAAATAGAAGATGCACAATATCTCGGTGAGATTGATGTTCAGGGTTTTTCTAATGACGACGAATATGTTTTTTCACAAGTTTATAAAAAAGCAAAAGAAATCGGAGCTAACTCATATTCTTTAAAACCGATTGAAAGTATTGATGGAAATACAAAAGAATTCAATGCTTCAAATTATAAACTTCAGCTATATTACGTTCCATCAGAAAGATTTTTGGAAGAAAGTGGTAACTTATATTTATTTGCTTCTTCCCAAAAAGATCAGAAGATCAGTATCAACAGGAAAGATTACATTCTTTCACCTCGCACTTATATCAAAGTACCTTTAATAACAGGAGAGATTTACACCATTTCAACCAAGAAACTTTTAGGTTCTACCATAAAAATCAAGAAGAACACAAAAAATTCAGATCAGTATTATCAGATTTTATCGGCTCGTTTAGGAAACAGCAGTCAAAATGATGGTACCCTTCATTTAAAATCGGGTGATATTATCGGTATAGAAAAATCATATGCTGAATTCCTGTCAGTCATTTATCAGGAAAAAAAATAAGATCATAAAAATGCTAATATCATACCTCCCAATTTCCGGAGGTGTTTTTTGTTATAAACAAGTATTTATTATCTACTTCCATATCCTTCATATTTAGTTTCTTTAGGAGCTAAAAATTTTTTAGTATAATTTTTATAATGAAATATAAGCTCCTTTAGGACGGATTAAGAATAATCACAACCCTATACTATAATAATATATAAGGTTTCTCTCCGATGTTGATTCCGCCTTCTCCAAAAACCCTTTTTAAAGCCTTTTAACTCATCAATCCCAGATAGCTTTTAAAAAAACAGTTCCATTTACTTTTATATTTTCTTCAACCGATCCAAGTCCCACGCCTCGTTTCTCCTACGCTCCATATAACGACCGCATCACACGCCCTTGTTCTTAAAAATTTTTCTCTCACATTTTCAGTATTTTAGGTTTAAATATGAATTAAAGATCAACATTATGTTAACTTCTTTTGGTTGGATGGGTTAAAGTTTCTATCTTTGCCCCACTGAAAACGAGAGTATATCAGTAGCGCAGGAGAGCTTTAGGGCAGTAGTTTATATTACTTTAGAAGAGAGAAAAACTTTTTAATTATTAATAAATTTTTAGCGATAAAAATTTGTGAGGTTGAAAAAGATTTGTATCTTTGCAATCCCAATACGGGGAGCGCAGGAGTAGTAGATTGGATGTTTAGAAAGAGGGTGTTTAGGGTTACTTAAAAAACTTTAAAATTTCTTCAAAAAACATTTGGTCAGGACAAAATAAATTATTACTTTTGCACACGCAAATACGGCAACGCCCAACGACAGAAAAGGGTAGCTGAGGAAGCGTAAGAGAAGAGATCATTGAAACATAGATATAACAACCAAGTAAGGAAAAGACTAAAGCGTCAATAACTTTGAGTGAGTCAGACAAACATACAATGGAGAGTTTGATCCTGGCTCAGGATGAACGCTAGCGGGAGGCCTAACACATGCAAGCCGAGCGGTAGAAGTCCTTCGGGACTTTGAGAGCGGCGCACGGGTGCGGAACACGTGTGCAACCTGCCTTTATCTGGGGGATAGCCTTTCGAAAGGAAGATTAATACCCCATAATATATTAACTGGCATCAGTTGATATTGAAAACTCCGGTGGATAGAGATGGGCACGCGCAAGATTAGATAGTTGGTGAGGTAACGGCTCACCAAGTCCATGATCTTTAGGGGGCCTGAGAGGGTGATCCCCCACACTGGTACTGAGACACGGACCAGACTCCTACGGGAGGCAGCAGTGAGGAATATTGGACAATGGGTGAGAGCCTGATCCAGCCATCCCGCGTGAAGGACTAAGGCCCTATGGGTTGTAAACTTCTTTTATACTGGGATAAACCTACTTACGTGTAAGTAGCTGAAGGTACAGTATGAATAAGCACCGGCTAACTCCGTGCCAGCAGCCGCGGTAATACGGAGGGTGCAAGCGTTATCCGGATTTATTGGGTTTAAAGGGTCCGTAGGCGGACTCGTAAGTCAGTGGTGAAATCTCATAGCTTAACTATGAAACTGCCATTGATACTGCGGGTCTTGAGTAAGGTAGAGGTAGCTGGAATAAGTAGTGTAGCGGTGAAATGCATAGATATTACTTAGAACACCAATTGCGAAGGCAGGTTACCATGTCTTAACTGACGCTGATGGACGAAAGCGTGGGGAGCGAACAGGATTAGATACCCTGGTAGTCCACGCCGTAAACGATGCTAACTCGTTTTTGGGTTTTCGGATTCAGAGACTAAGCGAAAGTGATAAGTTAGCCACCTGGGGAGTACGATCGCAAGATTGAAACTCAAAGGAATTGACGGGGCCCGCACAAGCGGTGGATTATGTGGTTTAATTCGATGATACGCGAGGAACCTTACCAAGGCTTAAATGGGAATTGACAGGTTTAGAAATAGACTTTTCTTCGGACAATTTTCAAGGTGCTGCATGGTTGTCGTCAGCTCGTGCCGTGAGGTGTTAGGTTAAGTCCTGCAACGAGCGCAACCCCTGTCACTAGTTGCTAGCATTAAGTTGAGGACTCTAGTGAGACTGCCTACGCAAGTAGAGAGGAAGGTGGGGATGACGTCAAATCATCACGGCCCTTACGCCTTGGGCCACACACGTAATACAATGGCCGGTACAGAGGGCAGCTACACAGCGATGTGATGCAAATCTCGAAAGCCGGTCTCAGTTCGGATTGGAGTCTGCAACTCGACTCTATGAAGCTGGAATCGCTAGTAATCGCGCATCAGCCATGGCGCGGTGAATACGTTCCCGGGCCTTGTACACACCGCCCGTCAAGCCATGGAAGTCTGGGGTACCTGAAGTCGGTGACCGTAACAGGAGCTGCCTAGGGTAAAACAGGTAACTAGGGCTAAGTCGTAACAAGGTAGCCGTACCGGAAGGTGCGGCTGGAACATCTCATTTTAGAGCGTCATTAGACGATAAACAAAAAAAGATACTTAAATGTATCATGTACTTACTTAAAGAAGACGTTTTAGTTTTTTACTCGGTTGCTTATATTATAAAAATACAAAACCCACTAGAAATTAGTATCAGAGGGAGAGATTTAGAAAATAGAGGTTAGAAAATTAGAAGTTAGAGATTAGTCCAACATCTAGTGTCTAAAATCTAACATCTAAACAAAGTCTCGTAGCTCAGCTGGTTAGAGCGCTACACTGATAATGTAGAGGTCGGCAGTTCGAGCCTGCCCGAGACTACTAATTGTAAAAGACGGGAAGACATCAGATATGAGACGTGAGACATTTAGGTCTAGAGTCTGTAATCTGACATCTGAAGTCTACTAGAGGGGGAATTAGCTCAGCTGGCTAGAGCGCCTGCCTTGCACGCAGGAGGTCAAGGGTTCGACTCCCTTATTCTCCACAGTTTTGTGAGTTTGATTTAAAAGTAAGATGGATAGAGCCAAAACAAATATCCATTTATCAGACGAGCAGAAAGAATTAAGATCATTGACATTAACGGTAAAAATATCACAAAGAGAAAACCGAGCGCAATTAAGCGTTTGAGTTTACAAAATAGTTTAATAGCAATATTAGACAAAAATACTGAACTAATTAATAATTAGGAAAGAAATCGTTAAGGGCGTATGGCGGATGCCTAGGCTTTCAGAGGCGAAGAAGGACGCGGTAAGCTGCGAAAAGCTGCGGGGATCGGCACACACGAATTGATCCGCAGATGTCCGAATGGGGCAACCCGTCTGGTTGAAGACCAGTCACTCCGCAAGGAGAGCAAACCCGGAGAACTGAAACATCTAAGTACCCGGAGGAAAAGAAATCGAAGAGATTCCGTAAGTAGTGGCGAGCGAACGCGGATTAGCCCAAAAGTCTTTATATGTTTAAAAGAATGTTCTGGAAAGAACAGCCATAGAGGGTGATAGCCCCGTATTTGAAAGGCATACATAGATGATAAATGAGTAGGGCGGGACACGTGAAATCCTGTCTGAATATGGGGGGGCAGATCCTCCAAGGCTAAATACTCCTGAAAGACCGATAGTGAACAAGTACTGTGAAGGAAAGGTGAAAAGCACTTCGAATAGAAGGGTGAAATAGAACCTGAAACCGTACGCCTACAAGCGGTCGGAGCCCACAAGTTGGGTGACGGCGTGCCTTTTGCATAATGAGCCTACGAGTTAATTTTACTAGCGAGGTTAAGGACTTCAGGTCCGGAGCCGGAGCGAAAGCGAGTCTGAATAGGGCGTATAGTTAGTAGGATTAGACGCGAAACCTTGTGATCTACCCATGGGCAGGTTGAAGCTTTGGTAACACAAAGTGGAAGAGCCGAACCGGTTGACGTTGAAAAGTCTTCGGATGACCTGTGGGTAGGGGTGAAAGGCCAATCAAACTGGGAGATAGCTCGTACTCCCCGAAATGCATTTAGGTGCAGCGTCGTGTATAAGTTTATTAGAGGTAGAGCTACTGATTGGATGCGGGGGAGTCAAATCCTACCAATTCCTGACAAACTCCGAATGCTAATAAATGTTCCACGGCAGTGAGGGCGCGGGTGCTAAGGTCCGTGTCCGAGAGGGAAAGAACCCAGACCAACAGCTAAGGTCCCCAAATCTCTATTAAGTTGAAGCAACGCGGTTGGACTGCATTGACAGCTAGGATGTTGGCTTGGAAGCAGCCATTCATTTAAAGAGTGCGTAACAGCTCACTAGTCGAGCGGTCCGGCATGGATAATAATCGGGCATAAATAGAGTACCGAAGCTATGGATTTACAACCTCGGGTTGTATCTGGTAGGGGAGCATTCTGTTTGCACAGAAGCAGTAGCGTGAGCTATTGTGGAGCGTACAGAAAAGAAAATGTAGGCATAAGTAACGATAAAGCGGGCGAGAAACCCGCTCACCGAAAGACTAAGGTTTCCTCAGCCATGCTAATCAGCTGAGGGTTAGTCGGGACCTAACGCGAACCCGAAAGGGGTAGTGGATGGACAATGGGTTAATATTCCCATACTTGCTCACACTAAAAAGGGGACGGAGTGCCGTACTTACTGGAGACTGACGGAATAGTCAAGACCTAGCCTTCGGGCGAAGTTGCTGTAAGGAAAGTGCTTCCAAGAAAAGCCGAAGTGAAGCAACCCGTACCAAAACCGACACAGGTAGTCGAGGAGAGAATCCTAAGGTGCTAGAGTGAATCATGGTTAAGGAACTAGGCAAAATAGTCTCGTAACTTCGGAAGAAGAGACGCCAACAGCAATGTTGGCCGCAGTGAAGAGGCCCAGGCGACTGTTTATCAAAAACACAGGACTCTGCTAAATCGAAAGATGCTGTATAGGGTCTGACACCTGCCCGGTGCTGGAAGGTTAAGGAAGGGCGTTAGCAGCAATGCGAAGCGTTTGACTGAAGCCCCAGTAAACGGCGGCCGTAACTATAACGGTCCTAAGGTAGCGAAATTCCTTGTCGGGTAAGTTCCGACCTGCACGAATGGTGTAACGATCTGGGCACTGTCTCAACCATGAGCTCTGTGAAATTGTAGTCTCGGTGAAGATGCCGAGTACCCGCAATGGGACGAAAAGACCCTGTGAACCTTTACTATAACTTCGTATTGACTTTGAGTAAGTAATGTGTAGGATAGGTGGGAGACTTTGAAGCAGGCACGCTAGTGTTTGTGGAGTCAACGTTGAAATACCACCCTTTACTTACTTGGAGCCTAACTTCTTTTAGAAGGACATTGCGTGGTGGGTAGTTTGACTGGGGTGGTCGCCTCCAAAAGAGTAACGGAGGCTTTCAAAGGTACCCTCAGCACGCTTGGTAACCGTGCGTAGAGTGTAATGGCATAAGGGTGCTTGACTGTGAGACCTACAAGTCGATCAGGTGCGAAAGCAGGACATAGTGATCCGGTGGTTCCGTATGGAAGGGCCATCGCTCATAGGATAAAAGGTACTCCGGGGATAACAGGCTAGTCTCCCCCAAGAGCTCACATCGACGGGGAGGTTCGGCACCTCGATGTCGGCTCGTCACATCCTGGGGCTGGAGAAGGTCCCAAGGGTTGGGCTGTTCGCCCATTAAAGTGGCACGCGAGCTGGGTTCAGAACGTCGTGAGACAGTTCGGTCTCTATCTATTGCGGGCGTTAGATGTTTGAGAGGGCTTGATTCTAGTACGAGAGGACCGAATTGAACAAACCTCTGGTGTATCAGTTGTTCCGCCAGGAGCACCGCTGAGTAGCTACGTTTGGAAGAGATAAGCACTGAAAGCATATAAGTGCGAAACTCGCCTCAAGATGAGACATCTTTTAAGGGTCGTTGGAGATGACGACGTTGATAGGCTACAGGTGTAAAGTTGGTAACAGCATAGCCGAGTAGTACTAATTACCCGTAGATTTATAGCCTAATTGGCATCGCTTAATTGCGCAATCAAGGTTCTCTCTTTGTGAATATTCTTATCGCTTAAAACAGATGTCAGAAATAAGACATCAGATAACAGACTAAAAAAGTCTGAAATCTGAAATCTATCCTCTGATATCTTATATACAACCTTTAGGGTGGTTTTAGCGGTGGGGCTCACCTGTTCCCATTCCGAACACAGAAGTTAAGCCCACCAGCGCCGATGGTACTGCGAAAGCGGGAGAGTAGGTCGCCGCCAGTTTTTTTTTAAAGCTCCTCAATCGAAAGATTGAGGAGCTTTTTTTATGCAATACATTCAACAAAACACTCCTAAAAAAAAGACTCCTACTGAAAAGTAGAAGTCTTTTTTGTTATAACAAGTAATCAATTACTAATAACAATCAACCCAAAAAAGTCCTGTACTCAATAGTAGGGGAGTTTTTTTATATCCGAAAATTGTAAACAGTTTTATTTGAAGCTTAGTGTAAACCATTGTAAATATTAGTTTAATAGCTGAATATAACTTCTCATAGAAAAATGCTGTAGATATGCTTTCAATATGAAAGTTATTTCTAAAGTGTATACTACTTGTAAACCATATTATTGTATTTCTCGCAGGAGTTAAATAGTAACCGAAAATCCAATAAATTATAATTACACCCAAGATCTATGGGAAATAAAGTAAAATTGCTGTATCCTAAAATACTGTGATAGATGTTTGAGTTAAGTGAAATGTACAAATATTATTGATTCGTATAACTTATAGATTCTATTGTTATTAAAGGTAGAGTCCAATTGATTCATAAATCACTTAAGTTTTGGATCTTATTAAACACTTTGCTTATAATCGCAAAAACTTTATAATTTCTAAAACCTACTGAGAATTCCCCAGTGAATTTTAATATCATTAAACTTGAAAGGATTTCCAAACTCGTTACCGTTCGACAGCTGAAAACTCATCAAACCGATTGGAATAAAGAAATTAAAACCAAGCCCCACACTGTACAATTTTGGCTTTACATTCAATGATTTGTTGTTGAGCTGTCCATATTGACCAAATACATCAAAAAACGCCTGATTTCCGATGAGATATCGATATTCCAAGCCTCCGTAATAATAAAAGTCGGCTGCGAGTGAACTTTCATTGAAACCCCGGAGAGAATTCCAGCCTCCAAAACGATAAAGTTCGTTGGCAGAGAAATCAACTTTAGAATCCATCATTGCACCTTCTGCTTTGATATTGAGGAAATGATTTCCGTTGATGTTATAATTATGCTCTCCGAAAAAATAGAATTGATTTTGAGGAGCTGTAATATTATCTTTGGTATAAACTGTCGTCAGATAATCATATCCTGCGGTGATTTTAGTTTTATACAGAAACAAATCAATATCAGTAGGTTCTACCATTTCAAACCAAATTCCGATTCCTTTTTTGTTGTAATCTTTTCCCTGAACGTACAACGAATCGATGATGGTGGAGTTTTCGAAAGTTCCCCGAAGACCTATTTTATTTCGGCTGTTCATGTGATAATACAAAGCAGGAAGCGCTTTTACATTGGCGAAAGTAGAATCTTGTCTGAAGATATTTACTTTCATATTTAAGCCAACATTTGACTTAAAAAGATAGGGAATGTCTGCTTGTAAATCAAAATTTTGACCTTTATCCGGATTTCTTTGCCAATATAAATTTACGGTTTCAAAACTATTAAACATATTTCTGAAATTAACATTCAGGGTGCCGTTTAAGGTGAATTTTTCTGTTTTATCATTTCCAAAACCAATCACACCATCAAAACTATTGGTTTTTTTCTTTTCCATAAAAAGATAAATCTGCGTAGAATCTTTTGTGAAAAGTGTCTGTGGCGGTCTTTCCAGACTTACAAATGCATGACTTTGAAAGTTCTTATTAATTGAAATCAGATTTTTGTCGTCATACGTTTTTCCTTTAAATTCCTTTTCAAGATTTTTCATAAATCTTTTGGGAACTCTGGAATAACCTTTCACTACAAAACCATCAATCGTGCGTTTGTCATTTTTATTAATGTCGATCTCTACAATCGGATAACCGTTTTTCTGACCCTTATATTTGGATTTAATTCTGCTGAATGCAAAACCTTCATCAATATATTTTTTGTTAATGACTTTCTTGGTTGAATCTAAATTTTTAGTAAAAAAATCTCTCTCAATTTTATGTCTCTTGATAATAGAATCTGAAAGTGTAACAAACGTTTCGTTGAAGTTTTTCCCTTTGTCGTAAATAATTTCTGTGCTGTCTCCTTTTATTTTGACATCTTTTAATTCAGTAAAAAAATAATTGCTCTGTGCCAGAGAGTCGAGGAATTTCACCGCAGAAAGAGAATCCTTGACTTGTTTCTTGACCTTCGTTTCAGAATCAATCATAAAATAGTGCTTCTTCTGTGCTTGTAAAAAAACACAAAACAGGGTAAAAAATATGTTTAAAAATAACTTCAATTATTACAAAATGTTTAAAAAAAGTTTGTCATTCCGTAGGAATCCAGACAGTGAATTTAGCAAGATATCTTAGATTACTGCGGAATGACAAAAATGCTGTTAATTCCTCTAATTTTTAAATTTAAAATTTTATTTAATAACTGAATCTAGTCCAATTTATTATACTTCTTCATTAAATTCTCATAAGTTCCCTGTGGCAAAATCCATTTTAACGGAACCCCGATTTTCTGTCCGAATTTACCGAAATAATAATGAGCTTTCCACTTATTTTTAGTTAAAAGTTGATCAATGTATTCTGCAACTTCTAAAGGTTCTGTTCCGTCGCCTACATGAGAATTCATCAGAGCATATACTTTATCAAAAACATTTCTGTAAGGTTCGGAAACTTTAGTTTTTACTCTGTTTTCTGCAATATTGGTTTTGATGTCACCTAAATGCAGGGAGCAAACATCGATATTCCAAGGGTAAACTTCATATCTCATTGCTTCGGTTACTTTGTCTAAAGCCGATTTTGAAGCAGAATAAAATCCACGGAAAGGCAATCCCATTTCGCTTCCGATACTGGAAACATTGATAATTTTCCCGAATGTATTCTCACGCATTTTTGGTAAGACCGCACTCATCATTTGAACGGCTCCGATAAGGTTTAGATTAAATAATTTTAAAATATCTTCTTTCGCAGAATCTTCTACGGAACCTACCATTCCCATTCCTGCGTTGTTGATGAGAACATCAATTCTTGTTTCTGTTTTCAAGACTTCCGCAATGGCATTCTGAACGGCTTCGTTATCTGTAATATCTGTCGGGATTGATTTGAAATATTGACTTTCGGTGAATTTTCGGCTTAAACCGTAAACTCTGTGACCTTTCTTTCCGAAATATTCTGCTAAAACGAAACCAATTCCTGAGGAAGTTCCGGTGATGATGATTGTTTTATGTTGTGACATTTATTGTGACATTTATATTTTCTAAGTTGAAGGTCAATTATTTATGAAGATTTTATCCAAATCCTCCCAAAACATCGGATAAGATTTTTCCACCACGTTTTCGTCTTCAATATTTAGCTCTTTAATCAGACAAAACGGCGCAAAACTCATTGCCATTCTGTGATCCTGATATGTTTTGATAGAAATATTTTCTTCCGCATCTTTAAATGCTAAAGATTTTATGGTCAAATCTGTTATTTCCGTTTCAGTTCCTAATTTTTTCAGTTCGTTGTGTAAAGCTAAAAGTCGGTCAGTTTCTTTTACTTTTAAAGTTCCCAAACCTGAAATTTCAAAAGGAATTTTCAGAGCTGCTGCTGTTACACAAAGTGTTTGTGCGATGTCAGGACAATTATTCATATCCAAAACAATCTTTCCAGGAAATTGAAAATCTTCAATCGGTTGAACGGTTAATTTGTGTTCTTTTTCTATGAAAATAGTTTTAATCCCGAAAAACTGCTCATAAATCTTAGCAATTGCAGAATCTCCCTGAGTAGATTCTTTGTAAAAACTTTTCAGATGAATTGCTTCTCTTCCAATTGCAGCAAAAGAATAAAAATAAGATGCGGAGCTCCAGTCGCTTTCTACTTCGTAGCTAATGATTGATGATTGATGATTGATGCATGATTCAACTTTGATCGTATTTTCTGTAAATGAATTTTTAATTCCAAATTTAGCTAAAATGTTGAGGGTCATTTCTATATAAGATCTTGAAGTCACTTCGCCAACAAGATTTATTTCCAAACCGTGATCTAATTTCCCAGCAATTAAGAGGAGGGAAGTAATAAACTGGCTCGAAATATTTGCGGGAACATCTACTTTTTTCTCAGTGATTTTTCTTCCGGTAATTTTTAAAGGCGGAAAGCCTTCATTTTCTAAATATTCAATTTCTACTCCAAGATTCTGTAAAGCGGTTACCAGATTTTTAATCGGTCGTTCTTTCATTCTTCCTGAACCGGTAAGAATAGTAGTTTTTCCTTCCTGAATCGAATAATACGATGTCAAAAAGCGCATCGCCGTTCCTGCATGATGAATGTCAACAGTTGCAGTGTTTCCTGAAAGAGCTTTTTTTAATAATTGTGTATCCTGAGAATTGGATAAATTCCCGATTTTTATATTTGAAAATAAACTTTCCAAAATCAACAAACGATTCGAAATACTTTTCGAACCGCTGATTTGTATGGTTTTATTTCCGATTAATTTAAATTTATCTAGTTTCATTATTTGTTCAGATTTAAGATTCAAGACATCAGATTTCAGACTTTAATAATCTAGTGTCTGAAATCTGACATCTACTATCTTATTTTAATTTCTCATTATTCTGATGTCGGTCTTTATCGCGATCAGTTTTCACCTTCATTTTTTTATCAAAAGCTTCCTGCAGATTGGTTCCGGTTTGGTTGGCAAGACATAAGGTTACGAACAGTACATCAGCCAATTCTTCACCTAAATCTTTGGTTTTATCACTTTCCTTTTCACTTTGTTCACCATATCTTCTGGCAATTATTCTTGCCACTTCTCCTACTTCTTCGGTGAGCATTGCCATATTGGTCAATTCATTAAAATAACGAACACCAATATTTTTTATCCATTCATCGACTTGCTGCTGTAGATGGGTGATTTCCATTTTAAGAGAGCTTGGTTAAATGTTTAAAGAAACAAGTAATTAATCATCAATTATCATATTACTGATAAGCTCCTAAAGTAGGGCTTGTAGTTCTTGTCACTCCTACAATATCCGTTGGAACTGTTGCTGCAATTGCCGCTGCACCTTTATTTCTTGCGGGTGAATCTGCTTTTACACGAAGATTCATCTGAGCCGTGAAGTAATTTACAAATTTAGGATCTTCATTTTTTACACTTTGAATTACATTCATAGGATTGTTATCAAATGTAAATCCTGCACCTGAAGCTCCGGCATATTTTATAGACGAATTTCGAATTAAATATTGAAACTGCTGTCCTGGCGTTTGTTCAAAGTTTACCGAATCATCCCTGTCTGAATAAACAATGCTGTTGAGTATATTTAAATTCTGCAAAGCTCCCTGTTCGGTTTGTCCATTTTCATTTTTCCATTCATTGGTAGCGAAAATTCCCATACGGTTAAGAGAGCCCATTGTTCCCGAATAATTAGCAATTGTTGCGTGGGTATAGGTGTGATTTCCACCTTTAAATATTCCGATAGCCGATTCTCCGCAGTTATTCATCACCAAATTACTTGCATTCACCGTAGAAGCTACCGCATAAATTCCATATTCCTGAAAAGTATGAATGAAAGAATTTTTTATCGTAGCGTTGGTTTGTTTCATATCTAAACCTTTTGTTCCTCCGAAAAGCCTTGTGTGATTCATATTCAGAATAGAAGCGGGTTCCATTTTGATAGAATTCCAGTTTCTCGGGATGGTATCGTAATAGGTATCGTTTCTGTCTCCACGCACTATGACTTGTTCGGTTTGAGTTCCGTTCATGTTTAATGTGGCTCCGGTAGCAACTTTCATTCCGCTGTTTTTGTGGAAATATACTTTTGTTCCTGCTTCAATATTTAATGTAATGTTCGGATCAACGGTAAGATTTCCATAGATAATTTTAGCTTTATTTTTCGTCCAGGTTGTGTTATTGCTCAAAACATTAGGATTAGAAGGAGTCTGAATAAAAAATTCAGCATCCTGAACCACAGAAAATAAAGTGACATGCTGCTGACCGACAGGACTTGTGAATAGTACACGGTCTTCGGCTATTGCTTCCGGACCTGTTGCCTGAGGCGCAATTTCAACGAAAATATATAAACTGTCATTTTTTCTTAAAGGCACATTGGTAAACTCATAACCAGATTTTCCGTCTACATTGATTTTATATAAGGAAGCAGTACCTTTTTCAAGGCTGATTTTCGGGATCAAAACATCTTTATCTTCATTATTAAATACTTTTACAGCATAAGTTTCTGATCGTACCTGATGATAAACCGTATCACAGAAAACGGTGTCTCTGGAGAATCTCAGTTCCTGAGAAGGAGTATCAAAAGAAATTTCGTCTTTATTACAAGAAACCGCCAGTAAAAGCATCCAGAAAGAGCAAAATAATAGTAATTTGATTTTCATTGATAATGAAGTTTAATATAGATTTCAAATTTAACGAAAATACTTTGATTTTCATATGTTGCTATTTATTTGTTTTTCTGTCTTATAGTATTACCATGTTATTATATAGATTTTTTCTTCTAAAAAATTATTGCTCAAGTATTTGTATATTATAAAAAATATTGTATTTTTGCAACCTAAAATTTAGCAGAGAAATACCATTACTATTTCGAAAGCAAAACTTTAATTTTTTTAAAAAATTGTATTATGAAAAAAGGAATTCACCCAGAAAATTATAGACTTGTTGTTTTCAAAGATATGAGTAACGACGAAGTATTTGTAGGAAAATCTACTGCTGACACAAAAGACACGATCGAGCACGAAGGTGTAGAGTACCCATTAATCAAAATGGAAATCTCTTCTAGCTCTCACCCTTTCTACACAGGAAAGACTAAATTAGTTGATACTGCAGGTAGAGTAGACAAGTTCATGAATAAATACAAGAAATTCTCTAAGTAATTTTTTGTTTTAAAAATATTTAAAGTCTTCCAAATTTTGGGAGACTTTTTTATTTGTATTTTTTTCGAAATTAGATATTAGAATTTAGTTTCAGGATTTGTATTTTTGCTTATTAGAAAATGGAGTCAGATTGTTTACTTTATTTAGGACACTTTTATTCTCTAACTTCTAGTCTCTAACATCTAACTTCTTATCAAATGCAATTAGTATTTTCAGATGCACAATATTGGGAAGATTTTCTTCCGCTTACCTTTACCCGTCCTATTGCAGAAATGCGATGTGGGATTCTTACTTTCTCAGAAAGATGGCAGAAAATTTTAGAAAACACAGATGTTTCTTTTTTTACAGAAAATTATCTGCAGAATAAGTTTAAAAATCCTGAAGATGTTGAGAGCTTATTTTTAGTAACCAATTTTTTACCGACTGAAACAATTATTCAGCAAATTAAAGATTTAAAATTGGGTGAAGCTTTGGTTTATGAAGATGAATTAATCGCTGCAAGAATCAATATGAAAGGTTTTTCTCTTAATCAAATCGAGAAAATGACCGACATCAAAGAGGAACTGGTTTTCTTTAAAAAGCCGACTGATCTTTTTACGTATAACGACAAAGCAATCGATTTTGATTTTGAATTATTAACGAAAGGAAAATCTTCTCAGGAATTATCTTCCACCAACGGATTTTTAGGCGACAAAAAAGATTTGTTCATCGAAGAAGGAGCTCAAATTGAATTTTCAACAATCAATACCAAAACCGGAAAAATCTACATCGGAAAAAATGCAGAAGTAATGGAAGGTTGCAATCTTCGTGGCCCGATTGCTTTGTGTGAAGAATCTAAATTTAATTTAGGTGCAAAAATTTACGGTGCAACAACGGTTGGACCGCATTGTAAAGTTGGTGGCGAAGTGAATAATATTATCATTTTTGGATATTCTAATAAAGGTCACGATGGTTTCGTTGGGAATTCTGTGATCGGAGAATGGTGTAATCTGGGTGCAGATACCAATTCTTCCAATCTGAAAAACAATTACGCCAATGTAAAACTCTGGAGTTACAGAACCAAACATTTTGAAGATACAGGTCTTCAGTTTGCGGGTTTAATTATGGGAGATCATTCTAAAACAGCAATCAACACGCAATTAAATACCGGAACGGTGATCGGTGTAGCTTCCAATATTTTCAAAGAAGGTTTTCCTCCAAATTTAATAGAAAACTTTTCGTGGGGCGGATTTAAAGATGATGAACGTTTTAAATTGGACAAAGCCTATGAAGTTGCCGAAAAAGTAATGGCAAGAAGAAAACTGCCTTTAACAGACGATGACAAGGCAATTTTGAAACATATTTTTAACGAATTTCAAATATGATATTAATGAAACTTCAAACTATTTTGAAGTTTTTTTGTTTTAGATGTAATAAATTTCAGTTTTTAGATGTCTTACTTATAGAAACAAACTTATGACCCAGGAGATTTTCAAAAACACGGTTTTCATTCTCAAAGATGAGATGTATCGTTTTGCGAAAAGGTTTGTCATGAGCAGCGACGAGGCAGAAGATGTGGTACAGGATTTAATGATCAGGTTTTGGCAGAAAAAAGAAGAACTTGAAAAATTTGGAAATTTAAAATCCTACGCATTAAAATCTGTAAAAAATGAATGCCTCAACCGATTGAAACACCACGACGTGAAGTTGGGCTTTGCGGATCTGCAGCTTCACCGGTCGGAACTCTACAGTATGGATGTGAATAATCTGAAGGAACATATCATTGGTTTTATCAATCAGCTTCCTGAAAAACAGAAAATGGTTATCCATTTGAAAGATGTAGAAGAGTATGATGTGTCTGAAATTTCCGAAATGCTGGAAATGGAAGAAAATGCAGTAAGAGTGAATCTTATGCGGGCAAGACAAAAAGTAAAAGAACAAATCTCACAACTGATGAGCTATGAACAACGATCAATTTCAGGATAAATATAAAGAAGTCGTAAAAGACTTAAAAGAGGAAAAAATGAACTGGGATTTTGAAGATTTTCTTCAAAAGGCAGAAGGTAATACAAATAATGAAGCTGAGATTATTCCTATCGGCAAAGCCAAACCATCATTCCCAAAATGGTTTTGGATGGCTGCAAGTATAGTTTTGCTTTTTTCTGTTGGTTTAATTTTTAATTACAACCAAAATGCAGACGTAGATCAGGCAAGCTTGGTTGAAAACGAAATTCAGAAACAGAAATCTGATTTTATTAAAGAAAACCACGAGCATCAGACTCAGGTTGCAGCATTAAACAGCGACTCGATTTCCGGAGCGAAAAGAGATTCGGTATTTCAGGAAAGCGCTATGGCTGAAGTGGATGTTTTAGATAAAATTCTATCTAAAAAAAGCAGAATTAAAAAAGAAACGAAACCGAGATATGTGAGCAATTCCGGAGTTAAAAGCATAAAAGATTCCACAGGATACAGAGATTCTTATGTGATCGTCAACGGTAAAAGAATCGATAATATGGAAGAAGCCATCAATGTTACAAAATATTCGCTTCAGGTTGTTGCAAACAATGTCAACCAGGCTTTAGCACAACCAAAAGTAATGGATAACGTAGAATACTAATAGAACAATCAACATAGATTACGCAACTGATCAGGCTTGTAGTCAACTAAAATTTTAATTAAAGTCATGAAAAAAATATTCATCATATTCGCACTCGCATTTTCACATTTTTTCGATGTGTACGGGCAAAAAGAAAAACTGGATCAATTGTTTGACAGATACCAGGAAGTGGAAGGAGTAACGTCCATCAAAATTGCAAAGCCCATGTTTGGGATGCTCAGCAATCTTAATATTGCAGATTCTGAATTGGATCAGATCAAACCTTTACTCGCCAAAATCAACGGATTAAAAGTCCTGATTACTGAAAGTCCTGAAAACGGAAAATCTCAGAACAATCTGAATCAGCTGAATAAAGAAATTACATCTTATCTTAAAAACATGAATTACAGCGAAATGATGTCTGTAAAGAATGGTGACAGCAAGATTAAATTTCTTTCTTCAGAAGCTAAAAACGGAATACTGGAAGATATTTTATTGAGAATCGACAGCGGAAACGGGGAAAATATTCTGGTCATGCTCGACGGAAAACTTTCAATGGATGATGTCAACAAAATTATCAATTCCAGTGAAACTACAATGAGTTCTTCAAATACAACGACCGTAAGAAGTAGTTTTAATTCAGACACTGATTCTTCTTATCTGAACGGTGAAAACAGAAATGTAGGCGAATTTTCCGGAATTGAAGTGAGTACAGGTGTCAATATAGTTTTTAAACAGGAAAACTCCACCAATATAAAAGTTCTTGCAGATTCTGATAAGTTACAGTATGTCATTACAAAAGTTGAAAATGGGGTTCTGAAAGTTTATATCGATAATAAAGGATCCAAAAAGGTGAGATTTAAAAATCTGAGTGTCAATATTTCTTCACCGAGAATGGATCATATTAAAACATCATCAGGTTCTAACTTCACAGTGGTCAATTCAATTAAAGAAAACAATCTAAAAATTGATGCTTCGTCCGGATCAAGTGTAGCAGGAAAGTTCACGGTAAATAATAATGTAGACTTTAATGTAAGTTCAGGATCTAGTGTGAAAGCGAATGTCACTTCAGGAAAAATCATGGTGAAATCTTCGAGCGGTTCTAATATAACCGTTGAAGGAAACGCAGATATCGGAATGATTGATGTGAGCAGCGGTTCGGTAATCAAAGCAGAAAACCTTAGAATGAATACTGCAGAAATAGAATCTACCTCAGGAAGCAGCGCATCAGTGAATGTTACGGAGAAGATGAGAGTAAAAGCTTCTTCCGGAGGCTCGGTAAGATACAAAGGAAATCCTAAGATTGATTCTGATGTAAGCAAAATGTCTGGTGGAAGTCTATCTGCAATCAACTAAAAATATAAACCATGAAAATCTTAAAAATCCTTTTCGCAGGTATCTGCACCATATTCTTAATGCAATCTTGCGTCGTTTCGCACAAGCCCAATATGGAATTTTTTTCAAATTCCGATTATGATTATCAAGGGGCAAGATTTGTGAGCTTTAATGTTCCGTTGTTTTTAGCAAAACCTTACATTAAAAAAGCTTTGAGAGAAGATGAGGATGGCGAAGCTTTGGTGAATATGGTGAAGAAAGTCTCAAAAATAAAGATACTGACCGTAGAAAACGGAAACAAAACCATGCTGAAAGATTACGCCAATTATTTAAACAATAATCATTACGAAGAATGGGCAACCATAAAACATGATGGCAATAACGTGAATATCAGAGTAAAACAAAAAGGTGAATCTATTAAAAATATGCTGATTACTGTGAATTCAGATAAAGATTTGGTTTTTGTAGATGTCAAAGGAAATTTTACGGCTGACGATATTTCAAGAATGATTAACAACGCTTCAGACAAATAATTTCATATTAACTTATTTTATATTGTTAAAAGTCGCACTCATCATGATTGCGGCTTTTTTTAATCTATTTTATTGATTATTAAGTTTTATTTAAACTATTGAAATGCATTTTTTTATTTGGTTAAAATAGCCTAATTTTGCACAGAAAGTAAAGATGTCGATTCATAACAAAATTGTAGAGACAGCCATCACTTTCGATGACGTTCTTCTCGTACCTTCTTACTCAGAAGTTTTACCTAACCAGGTTTCTTTAAAATCAAGACTTACTGATAAAATTACGCTTAATGTTCCTATAGTTTCTGCCGCAATGGATACCGTTACGGAAGCAGATTTGGCAATTGCTTTGGCAAGAGTGGGTGGTTTAGGTTTTATTCATAAAAATATGCCGATTGCTGAACAGGCTGCACAGGTTAACCGAGTAAAGCGTTCAGAAAACGGAATGATTTCAGATCCTGTTACACTCACAAAAGACCATACTTTGGCTCAGGCTAAAGAAACGATGGCAAAATATAAAATCTCTGGTCTTCCTGTTGTAAATCCTGATAATGTCTTAATAGGAATCATTACCAACAGAGATGTAAAATATCAGGAAAATCTTGATATGAAAGTGGAAGAGATCATGACAAAAGAGCATCTGATAACTTCTGATAAAAGTACGAATCTTGAAAAAGCAAAGGAAATTCTTCTTAAAAACAGAGTTGAAAAACTTCCTATTGTTGATAAAGAATATAAGCTTGTTGGTTTGATTACCATTAAAGATATTGATAACCAATTAGAATATCCAAACGCCAATAAAGACGAAAACGGACGTTTACTTGTAGGAGCCGGAGTTGGCGTAGGAGAAGATACAATGGACAGAATTGCTGCATTGGTGAAAGCCGGTGTTGATATTATCGCAATCGATTCTGCACATGGTCATTCTAAAGGAGTTTTAGATAAAATTTCAGAAATCAGAAAAGCATATCCGGATTTGGATCTTGTAGGTGGAAACATCGTAACTGCCGAAGGCGCTAAAGATTTGATTGAAGCAGGTGCAAATGTTCTTAAAGTTGGTGTAGGTCCCGGATCTATTTGTACAACGAGAGTTGTTGCAGGAGTGGGAGTTCCTCAATTATCAGCAATTTATAATGTGTATGAATATGCTAAATCTAAAAACGTTACGGTAATCGCTGACGGAGGAGTTAAACTTTCCGGAGACATTGTAAAAGCAATCGCAAGTGGAGCAGGAGCAGTAATGGTGGGTTCACTCTTAGCAGGAACTGATGAATCACCAGGTGAAGAAATTATCTACCAAGGAAGAAAATTTAAAGCATACCAGGGAATGGGAAGCCTTTCTGCAATGAAGAGAGGCGGAAAAGAAAGATACTTCCAAAGTGAGGCTAAAAAATTCGTACCGGAAGGTATTGAAGGCAGAGTTCCGCACAAAGGGAAGCTGGAAGATGTTATTTTCCAGTTAACCGGAGGTCTTAGAGCAGGAATGGGTTACTGTGGAGCCAAAGATATTGAAGCTTTACAGAAAGACACAAAAATGGTAATGATTACAGGAAGCGGATTAAAAGAATCTCATCCTCATGATGTGATTATTACGTCTGAAGCTCCTAATTATTCTTTGTAAGATAAAAAATAATAAAAAAAGTAGGCTATCCGCAAATTTGGATAGCCTACTTTTTTTTGGTAAAATAATTAAATTTTATTTGCCTAATTTTTTTAAGAAAGTTTTTTTGAATTACATAATTAATCTTACACCTCCTAAATCTTCAACTCTGTGGCTAAAACGTTCTCCGGGAGTAGAAATAAACATGAAGTTTTTCGGGATATTCCATCGAGTACTCAACTCATCTACTTTATCTGGTGTGAAACTACCTTCTTCAATAATATATTCCATATCAATCGCAGGATATGCACGATCTAAAGCATCAAAATCTGATAGGAATTGCTCTGTAGGATGCTGATACTTTTCTAATATAGAAACAATAAACATTTTATTCGTGACTTCATTTTCAGAAACATACATCATTACTTTGTTCAAAGTAGAGATATCATCACCTTTTGAAAAAAATACGAATTTTTGCTGATTGAGTTTTTTGATAGATTTATACAATGATCGCTCACTTTTGATAATGTGTTTTCTGTATTTTTTATTCATTGTGTGAATGATATTGGCTATAAAGAGCATGATAGAGTTCCGTTCCAGCATCATTATGATTGCCAATATCGCAGGAAAAAAGTAAGATAAAAATGTAAGCAAATAAGTGGGATTAGATTTTACAGTTCCGTACAATGCAATTAAAACAGCAATAAGCGCAATGAGAACAGTGATTGGTGAAGCAATTTCAGGTCTTGGAAGTGTGGGCCTTCTTATTTTAAGAAACATATTTCCTATCGCAAAAAATGCCATTACTGTAAGAAATGAAAGTGCATATACACCTGCAAGTGGGCCGATTTCTCCTTTAGTTACAAGAAGAACAGATATACAAAGTAGGAAAAATAAGATGAGAATTCTATAGGTGCTTCCGTTCTTATTTTCCTTTAAAAAATAATTAGGTAAAATTCTGTCGAGGGTCATTCTTTTAATCAAACCATTTACACCTACAAAAGAAGTAAGAACAGCCCCACTCAAAACTGTGACTGCATTTATGGAGATGATGGTTGCCAAAACGCCACCACCTGTAGTTTCTGCCATATGCGAAAGAAAAGAATTTTTATATTCTCCTACTTCAGACATAGGCATAATTGATATTGCAAGAATTGCCATGAGCGGATTTAAAACAGAAACTGCAATCCACATATTTTTTAATGTTTTAGGAAAAACTCCAGGCTTTTGTTCTTCTACAAAATTGGCAGAACTTTCAAAACCGGAAATTCCGAGCATAGCTGCACTGAATCCTAAGATAAGCGCTTTTGAAATACCTCCGCCTTCCAATGGCATTTGCCAATTATCGATAAGGAAATGCAAACCATTGTTGAATAAAAATACGGTACAGGAAATCACCAAGACCAACATGGAAACCATATGAAAAACAAAAATAACAAATGCTACAACGGCACTTTCCGAAAAACCTAAAATGGTAAGTCCTAGAAATAATAGCAACAGAAAGAATGTAGCCCAATTTACATCAAAAACAGGAAAAATATGGTGCAAATAATGCATTCCTTCGCTCGCTGAAATTACTGCAGTAGCCATATAAGACAATATAGTAAGTGTCGCTGCCAAAGAAGCATTGCTTTTTGAAGAAGAATTAAGCAGGACATTATAGGCTCCACCATTTAAGGGTAGTGCTCCTACAACTTCACCATATATTTTTCTGAACAGGAAAAGTGTTCCCGCAACCATCAAAAGCGAAATCCATGCATACTGTCCTGCGACACCTATTGTGAGTGCAGAAACGTAAAGTACAGAAGATGTGATATCATTACCGCAAATTGATGTTGCATACCATTCTCCTAATTTTTTGTGTGTAGCCATCATTTATATTTAGTGTACTAAAATAGAAAAAATCATTTTGTTATTTTTATTTTAGACCTGTTTTTAATGATAAATACGCTAATCTTTGAATTTCTTCTTAAAATCATCGATCCTAAAATCAGTAAGCGCATTTCCTTTTTCAACCTTTTCTTTTGAATACAGTCGGAAATCGTTTTCAGTTTTTTCTAAAAGATAATCATAAGGTCCGACCTGAGAAATCAGTTTAACCAAAACAGGGGAAATTTCCAGACAAATGAATAGACCCATGATGAACGCTGCCGCAGTAGCAATGATTGCTGAGTTTTTTCCTAATTCATCCAACGCCTGAAGCCTTGCTGCAAATCCGTTAAATTTATCTTCAACGGTTTCAGTAGATTTTCTTTCAGTTTCCAAATTGGTGTAGACTTTTGAGATTTCTTTATCCAAATAGTTCAATCTTGGTGCAGCCTGCTTTTGATAATTTTCAAGATCGAGTCTGCGCTGTTCTTTCAGTTCTGTTTTTCGTTTTGCGTTCGGTCCAGAAACCCTCCTTACCGCTCGTTAACCCCGATTGTTTCCCTAAAATTTCTTTCTCCAATTCAACAGCAGCAGAGTCATACGATTTTTGATATTGGGCAATTTTATCGGTGATTTGTTTTTTCTCGGTGTCAAAAGGCCCGCTTTGCTGAAGAATTCTACCATTCATTTCACCTTGCAGCTGTTTTTTATTTCTCTGAATAATGGTATTTAATTGCTTGTTCACTTCTTTTTCAAAGATTTTTAGCTCCAGAGGTTTAGAAATAATAATTCCTAAAAATGTAGCCAGAATTAATCTCGGAATAGACATCAAAATCTGATTCCACCATGTTCCTGTTTTTTTAATAGAAGAAACGATGTATCGGTCAAGATTGAAAATCATCAATCCCCATAGAATTCCGAACCCGACTGACATCCAGATATCATCAAAAACGGTGAACATTGCGTAACCTGCTGAAAGTGTGGCGAAAATCGCAGTAAAAAGTACAATTCCTCCAATTCCTGAGAATTTATTCCATTCACTCGGTGTTTTTTTGAGGATATGGATATTTCCTCCGGAACACATCATCAGAAATTTCTGAAACCAATTTATTTGATAATGCGTATGATTTATGATTTGCTGACTATTTTTCATTCTTGAAAATTTATACAAAATTAGTATTAAAAATTATACCAATGTTACAAATAGTAATATGTTTTACCAAGTAATCAATTTTAATTTTGTAATATCCTGTATTTCAGATGTTTAAATTTATTTGAGTCGGTCAGGATTTTGTTTCAGAAAACTTTCCCAACCCGTATAACCTTTCGTATCAGATAAAGTTCCGGAATTGAAATGGTGACAGACTGCGACTGCCAATCCATCGGAAGCATCCAGATATTTTGTGGGAAATTCTTTTAGATTTAAAAGATTTTTAAGCATTCCTGCGACCTGTTCTTTACTGGCATTTCCGTTTCCGGTGATGGCCATTTTTATTTTTTTAGGAGAATATTCTGTGATAGGGATATTTCTGTGTAGACTTGCAGCCATGGCAACACCTTGAGCGCGTCCCAGTTTCAGCATAGATTGCACATTTTTACCAAAGAATGGAGCTTCCAATGCTACCTCATCAGGATGAAATTCGTCAATCAACGCCAAAGTTTTATCGAAAATATATTTAAGCTTTGTTTCGTGATTAGGGTATTTTTTTAGAATCAATTCGTGGATGGAAATCATTTCCATCTTGCCTTTTTTTACCGAAATAAGCCCAAAACCCATAATGGCAGTTCCCGGGTCAATACCTAAAATTATTTTCTCTGCTGAAATCATTGCTTCAAAGATAGGAGTTCTGAATTTGATTGGGAATATTGTTATGATACTTTTACTTAATATTTACTCTTCGGTAAGTTTCTTTTCAGCAATAGGAACCCATTTTCCATCATGACGAAGAAGAGAAATTTTGTCAACGATAAATTTAGTTTTAAATTCTTTATCCTTATAAAGTTCCCAGGCTTTTTGATAATTTTCCCAAGTCAGATCTCTATATCCAACAGTTACGTGAGGATTGAAAGCGTACGTCTTAAAACTAAACCTTTCTTTAACCTTTCGATATACATTATTGAGATGTAAATTTTCTTCGGGCTGAATAAAAAGAACAGGATTTTTAGGATTCGGAAAGCTTCCAAAACCATTTAAGGTAATTTCAAAAGGTGAAATATCAGTATCAATTTTCTGAAAAGCATCATGAATGTCTTTCTCCAAAGACAGTTCTCTTTCGAATGGTGAAAGTAATGTAATATGTGCATCATTTTTTAAAGCTTTAGAATTATTAAAGTGTAAAGCCAAATCTTGTTTAAAGACTTTAACTTCATCAATAATTTTCTGTGGAGGATAAATAGCGATAAAATACATTTTTTTCATTGAGTAAAAATAAGTTTTAAAAAAATAACAGGCGAAAGATTTTATACATAAGAAAATTATACATAAATTTGTTATGTATAAAAGTAGAAATTGAAAAATAACAGTTTATATAAAGGGACTTTGCAAAATATCATTTTGAAATTGCTTTCAAAAGAGGTAAAAATGTACGGTTACCAAATGACACAGCGTGCAAAAGAACTTACAAAAGGTGAGCTTGAGATGACCGAAGGTGCGCTTTATCCGCTATTGCATAAACTGGAAGCTGATGGAATGATTACTTCTGAGATCCAGGAAATTAGTGGAAGAAACAGAAAATATTATCTTTTAACAGACAAAGGTAAGAAACAGCAGACGACTCAGGAAGATGATATGAAAAGCTATTTGTTTAATCTTAATACTATTTTTAATATATGATCACTATTTTTCAGGAACGTGAAATAAAGAATTTTCTTCAGAAAAAGTATTTGAGTACTGTGATTTTAAATGAGGTTCACGATCATTTTATCATCCAGATTTCTGAATTGATGAAAGATAATGTGAGTTTTCAGGAAGCTTTTCTCAAAACAAAATTGAAGTGGCAATATGAATTGGAAATGGTAAAAGCAGATTTTTTTTCGTTTAAGAAAATCGCAAGAATAGAAAAAAGTGTTTTACAGAGCAGGTTTAAAAATATCACTTTATATTCAATTATCTCAGTTGCGGTGGCATTTATTCTATCCCTCATCCAGCCTGATTTTCTGCTACTTATTGTGTTTGCTCTTAGTGGAATAGCATTTTGTCTGATGCTGTATAATTTAATGTTTAAAAAGATGAATTTTAGAGAGTATATTCATTTACAATTTCATCCGCTGATTATCAGAAATCAGCTTCTTGCATTGTTGTTTTTTAGTATAAGTTATATTTTCAATGGCAATCCTCATTTTTGGGAGCCTGCTGCTAATCAGATTTTTATAGTTTTTACATTAGCAATTCAAATTCAACTGCTTTATTTAACGAGTAAAAAAGTCAATATACTTTTAGCATGATTACCGACTTTCAAATAAAGGACATCAGAAATTTTCTGCTTTCAAAAAATCTTTATTTTGGTTTTACGAAAACGATGTATATATCTTCGATTGTTTCTTTCTTAGAAAAAAAGCTCACAAACTTTTTAGGGATGTAATACACATCATAACTTGAATGAAAAATGGAATAGCTCTTATTAAAAGTTTTATAATCCAGCTTTTTACCATCCATAATTACAAATGATTTTTCTGACGCAAGAGGTGCACCAAATGAAACTTCACCATACATCTTATCAAAGCCATTATAATCCAATTCAACGACCTGTTTTTTTCCTAAATTTTCTATGGTATAGATTGACAGTTTTCTGTCATAAGCAAAGGAATTAGGTTTAAATTCTAATAGACTTTCGTACTTCAGAATATCTTTTGGAATTTCAAGAGAATAATTTCCATTTTCATCTGTTTTTGTAGTATAAACCTTTAAAACAGAGATGAAACTAACTTCTGCTGAAATTGGCTGCTGCTTATCTGAGGAAAGAACTCTTCCGGAAATCATAAAATTGCCATCAGATGTTTTCTTCTCTTCTTTAGTAGTTAGTTTTTTAGAATTAGCTGAATGTGTTAGTTCTATTTTGTTTGTTTCTGTAGATTGCGCAGGATAAGAATTGATAATACTTGCCGTGAGTGCAATTCCTGCTGCTACTTTCGTGAACGTTGTTTTTCTTGATGGTTGTTTCTCAATTTTTTTTCCTTCAATTAATGGTCGGTTTAATTGATTTTTAAAAAAAATACCACAAATTTTCCTGTCTGAGTTTTCTTCTAAAATCTTTGCGATTTCAAAATCTTGTAAAACCGAAAAATCAATCACCTTCTTAGAACAAGAGTTGCAATATTTCCCTTCCGGAATATCGTTCATCTTTTCTAATGCAATGTTACAAGAATTTTCAATTCTCAGATAATGTCTCATAATTTTCAGTTTAAATCAAAAACGAAAAATTTGACTTATTATTTCTCAGCCAAATCACAAAACCAGAAAACATATTCACCACCATTCTCTTGTCCATCAGATTTTGGTTTCGGATAGGTTTTCTTTACGGTTTCTCCGATTTCAAACTCAATTTTATTTTTGAAAATAGGTCCGTCAAAAGTAAAGGTGTGAAATTCTCCGTTTTCTCCGCAGGGATCTACATTTTCGGGTAAGTCTCTAATGAAATCTTTATCAATAATTCTACCCGCAAAACTTTTGTCAAGATAAGTTTCGTTCACACACGTTACAATGGTTTTAAAACCTAAATCTAAAAACTCATGGATGAGGTCGGTGGTAGGTTTTTTCCAAAGAGGGAAAACAGCTTCCATTCCTATGGATTGCAATTGACCTTCACGATATTTTCTTATATCTTCCAGAAAAATATCACCAAAAATAGAATGAGTAACGCCTTGGGATTGTATTTCATTCATGGTTTTAGTCATCATTTCACGATATTCTTCCATCGTAGGCTCTTTCGGAAGTTCCACCTTAATCAAAGGGAAGCCTAAACTTTCAGCCTGTTTTTCCAATAATGAAACACGGACACCATGCATCGAAATTCTCTGAAACTCTTTATTAATGCTTGTCAGTAAAGAAGTAACCTCAAATTGATCTTCTTTTAAAGTCTTATATAAAGCAAGGGCAGAATCTTTTCCGCTGCTCCAGTTGAAGATGGCTTTGGGTTTCATTGATTTATTTTGTAGCATCATTCATTTCTGCTTCAAACTGTGCTAATTCTGCTTTGGTACTTCCTTTTTCTGTTGCCGTTTGCCATTCTTTTGTGGCTTTAGTTTTATTGCCTAAACTATAATAGTAACTTCCTAAAACTGTATGACCTTCAACTTCGCCCATGCTAATGATTTTTTGTCCGAGCTTAATAATCTCAGCATTCTGTTTTGGCTTTTTGGTTTTGCTTGTTAAAACAGCTTCCATTCCTCCAATATCCTCCATTATCATTAATCCAAATTTTTCCATGCACGCCTTTGCTAGACCTCTATTGCATAAATCATCAATGGTTTTGGCGTAATTGACCATTACTTTTTCATCAAATAATTTCTCAAGATCATTTGATTTTGCCCTGGTTTTACGATAATATTCGTACAGGAGATTAGCATTTTTCTTAGCCAGCGCTTCATCTTTTCTGTTATTTTCAGCGAGACTGTCTTTCTTCAAGTCCCATCTGGTATTTTTTACCCAGGTAGAATTTCCACTCAAACGGTTTTTAGAAATTTTAAAAATAAAAATATCTTTATCCGGAAAAACTACGACAGAATCGTTTTTTATAAAATATTCGCCCTTCCCAAATCCTGCAATATCTACTTTCCCATTACCATCAAAGGCAAAATACGGGTAAAGAGATTCTTTTGAGTTGGTCATAAAATAACCTTGAAGATTGTTGTCTGCTTCTTGAGCGTTGAAAAATCCGCTGGAAATAATTCCGATCAGGAATACAATATATTTCATTATTTAAAATGTTTTTTTTTGTGGAGTAAAAATACAAAAAACTTCAAGGAATTTCTTGAAGATAATCTGTAGTGACCAATTTTACATAAGGTTATTTGCCTGGTGGTTTCCCAAAATTATTTAGATAATTAATCTCTGTTTTTTCACGTTCTGCAGCTTGTCTTTTTTGCAGTTCTTCAGAGTTTTTATCCACATCGCTTTTATGAGGAATCTCCATTGGATAAGATTTACACGAGACCGCAGATCCTATTAAATATATTGCTGAAATTATTCTGATAAAACTTTTTATTTTCATTTTTTTCTTAAAGTAAAAATACAAAAACCTCAAAGAAATTTCCTTGAGGTTTGATTTATATTTAAACATTTAGTATTAAAAACTGCCAGTCCGGCTACGGACCTACATATTCCTTCTGTACTTTCCACCCACTTCAAACAAAGCGTTGGTAATCTGCCCAAGCGAACAATATTTCACGGCATCCATCATGACGTTAAATAAATTTTGCTGATTGATGGCAGCGTGTTGTAATGTTTTTAAGGCTGCTTCAGATCTATCTTCATTAGCTTGCTGGAAATTATGAAGCGTTTCGATCTGGACTTGTTTTTCTTCCTCAGTCGAACGGATCACTTCTCCCGGACGAACCGTCGGTGAACCGTCTTTTCCAAGGAAAGTATTGACTCCGATGATTGGATATTCTCCTGTGTGCTTCAACCATTCGTAATGCATTGATTCTTCCTGAATTTTCGAACGCTGATACATCGTTTCCATTGCACCCAAAACACCACCTCTTTCTGTAATTCTGTCGAATTCTGTGTAAACAGCTTCTTCAACCAAATCTGTTAATTCTTCAATAATAAATGAACCCTGAAGCGGATTTTCATTTTTAGCCAGTCCTAATTCTTTATTGATAATCAACTGAATTGCCATCGCTCTTCTTACAGATTGCTCAGTCGGAGTTGTAATCGCCTCGTCATAAGCATTGGTGTGAAGTGAATTACAGTTATCATAAATTGCATACAATGCCTGAAGTGTAGTTCTGATGTCATTGAAATCAATTTCCTGAGCGTGAAGCGAGCGTCCCGAAGTTTGGATGTGATATTTCAACATCTGGCTTCTTTCGTCTGCTCCGTATTTCAGTTTCATTGCTTTTGCCCAAACTCTTCTCGCCACACGTCCGATTACTGAATATTCAGGGTCGATACCGTTGGAGAAGAAGAAAGATAGGTTGGGTGCAAAATCATTGATGTCCATTCCTCTTGACAAATAATATTCTACATATGTGAAACCGTTTGCCAATGTAAATGCCAACTGAGAAACAGGATTTGCGCCTGCTTCCGCAATGTGATATCCCGAAATTGAAACCGAATAGAAGTTTCTTACTTTTTCGGTAATAAAATATTCCTGAACGTCACCCATTAATCTTAAGGCAAATTCAGTAGAGAAAATACACGTATTCTGAGCCTGATCTTCCTTTAAAATATCAGCCTGAACAGTACCACGAACGGTTGCGATCGTTTTCGCTTTAATTTCAGCGTAAGCTTCGGCAGGAATTACCTCGTCACCTGTTAAACCAAGTAATTTTAAACCTAAACCATTATTTGAAGGCGGCAATTCGCCGTTATATTTTGGTCTTTCTAAGCCTTTATCGTCGAATTTTGCTTTTAAAGCTTTTTCAACATTTGCTTCTAATTTATGTTCAGCAATATATTTTTCAACATTCTGGTCGATGGCAGCATTCATAAAGAAAGCCAGCAACATCGGTGCAGGTCCGTTAATCGTCATTGAAACCGAAGTCATGGCATTCACCAGATCAAATCCGGAATACAGTTTTTTCGCATCATCTAAAGTAGCAATAGAAACTCCCGCATTTCCGATTTTACCATAAATATCCGGTGGTAGAGCAGGGTCTTGTCCGTATAATGTCACAGAGTCAAAAGCTGTAGAAAGACGTTTCGCATCCATTTCTGCAGAAACATAGTGGAATCTTCTGTTGGTTCTTTCCGGTTCCGCCTTCTCCCGCAAACATCCTTGTCGGGTCTTCTCCCGTTCTTTTAAAAGGATAAATTCCCGATGTATACGGAAATCCTCCGGGAAGATTTTCCTGACCTTTCCATTTAATTAAATCGCCCCAATCTGTGTATTTTGGTAAAGCAATTTTAGGAATTTTTAAATGGGATAAAGATTCTGTTGAGGTCTCCACTTTGATTTCTTTTCCACGAACGAAATAAGAGTAAAACTCTGCCTTGAAAGCCTGTTTCGTATCTTCCCAATTGTTTAGGAAGTCGATGTTTTCCTGTTGAAGGTCTTTTTCGGCTTTTTGATATTCAGCATCTAAAGTTTCATTGGAAAGAAAGCTTTTCACGCCTTCAATATGATACATTTTTCTGGCTAAATCAGCCTGTTTCTCAACATTGGCATCGTAAATTCTATTGTTTTCAACAATTTCAGAAAGATAACGCACTCTTTTTGGAGGAATAATGGTAATATCTTCAGAAACTTCCTGTTCTACAAAGCCTTGTAAGTTTAAATCAGAAAATTTGCTGTTTACTTTTTCAATTAATCTATTGTATAAGTCAGTCGTTCCGTGGTCGTTGAACTGAGAAGCTTTGGTTGCATAAACCGGCATATCACCCAATGGACTTTCCCACAACAAATGGTTTCTCTGGAACTGTTTTTTCACCGCTTGAAGTGCGTCTAAAGCGCCACGTTTATCAGATTTATTTAAAGCAACCAAATCTGCATAATCCAGCATGTCAATTTTTTCCAATTGCGTGGAAGCTCCATATTCGGGAGTCATCACGTACATTGAAACGTCTGCAAAATCTGAAACCTCTGAACCGGATTGACCGATACCCGAAGTTTCCAGAATAATGACATCCGGATGAGCCAGTTTCAACACATTTAAAGCGGAATGAATGAATGGCGAAACAGAAACGTTGTTTTCTCTCGTTGCCATTGAACGCATATACACTCTAGGATCATTGATCGCATTCATACGAATTCTGTCACCTAAGAGTGCACCTCCGGTTTTCTTTTTCGAAGGGTCAATGGAAATGATCGCAATCTTTTTATCCGGGTTTGAACGAAGAAACCTTCTTACCAATTCGTCTGTCAATGAGGATTTTCCGGCTCCACCTGTACCTGTGATACCAATGATTGGAATATTTAAATCTTTTGATTTTTCATCGATGGCTTTTACCAAATCGGGTTTTTCTTCTGAGAAGTTTTCAACTGCAGAAATAATTTTAGCAATGCTGATTGAGTTTGCAAAATCAATTAAATCTAAATCTGCAACGGTTACTTCTTTTCCTGTTGCGAAATCTGATCTTTTCACCAAATCGTCGATCATTCCCTGTAAACCAAGTTCACGACCGTCGTCCGGAGAATAAATCCTGTCGATTCCGTAAGCCATAATATCTTCTATTTCTTCAGGCAGAATTACGCCGCCTCCGCCGCCGAAAATCTTAATCTGCGGAGAGTTTTTTTCTCTTAAAAGATCGTAGATGTATTTGAAATATTCGTTGTGACCACCTTGATAAGAAGTTAATGCAATGGCATTGGCGTCTTCCTGAATAGCTGTGTTCACTACTTCTTCAGCAGATTTGTCGTGACCAAGGTGAATGACTTCGCATCCTGTTCCCTGAATGACACGGCGCATAATATTAATTGCCGCATCGTGCCCGTCGAATAACGAAGCTGCAGTCACAATTCTTACTTTGTTTGTTGGAGTATATTTTTGGGTTTCCATATCTATTGTAGAAAATTTCTAAGTTTCCAAATATAACAATTTAATAAAAACTTATTTTAAATATTCAATATATTGATTTTTAAATATTTAAATAAAATTTTAGAAATATAAATTTACTGTTTTGAGTTTTTAAAAAAACTTTATCTTCCATTGAGATTAAACGCGATGGAAGACAAAGAAACTTAAATATACTATTGCGCTCAAGATAAACAAGGCCATTTCACTTATTTTCGAAATACAAAGGTTCAAAATATACAAAGGAAAAGCACTTATTAATTCTGACGGCTTTATCACAAATTAAAATTCGTTATTTTTGCATCATATTAAAATGGTATGCAGAAAGCATTGATATATTTCGCTATAGGAACGATTCTTAGTTTCGCAATTAATTATTTTTTCATGAGCAGTGAAAATATTGGATTAGATATTTTTTATGCGATTGCTTTCGGTTTAGCTTGGGGGTTATCATATTATCTTGATACTCCGAAATTTACTTTAATGCAGAAACTTTTGAGTTCGTTTGCTGCAATGGCATTATTAGTTTTTATTGGATCTATTTTATTTAATCTCGAATTGGCAATTCCTGCTATTCTGAAATTCTCTACCGTTTTTGTGGCGTATTATTTAATCGCAAGTTTCAGGGCTAATAAGTCTTTGCGTAATTAATTTTATCAGCAAAAATTTTATCTTAAAAACTTTATTTTAAAATTTATGATTACATCTTATTATAGATGTTGATTGATTAAGTTTAAATAAGTTTTCGCAATCTAAAAATAATTTGTACCTTTGCACACCCTTATGGGGAATATTATGTTTAATCTTTAACTAAAACGTGTGAATACATTAAGTTACAAAACTGTTTCAGCGAACAAAGCTACTGCAAATAAAGAATGGGTTGTGGTAGACGCTGAAGGACAACCGTTAGGACGACTAGCTTCTAAGGTTGCAAAGATTTTGAGAGGTAAGCACAAAGCAAACTTTACACCTCACGTAGATTGTGGTGATAATGTTATTGTTTTGAATGCTGGGAAAGTAACCCTTTCCGGAAACAAGTGGGCAGATAAAACTTATATCTGGCATACCGGTTATCCTGGTGGTCAGAAGTTTATGACGGCAACTGAACTTCTAAAAAAAGATTCTCTGAAAGTATTGGAAAAATCTGTAAAAGGTATGCTTCCAAAAACGAGATTAGGATCTGCTATGTTCAAAAACCTTTATTTATATGAAGGAACTGAGCACAAGCATGAAGCTCAACAGCCTAAAACACTTAATATTAACGAATTTAAATAATTAATATGTCTATAATTCACAAAATCGGAAGAAGAAAGACTTCTGTAGCAAGAGTTTATGTAAGACCAGGTTCTGGGATTATTACAGTAAACCGTAAAGATGCTAAAGAATATTTCTCTACAGACGTAATGGTTTATAAAT
This sequence comes from Chryseobacterium sp. AC405b, assembly GCF_979258685.1. Taxonomy (NCBI): domain Bacteria; kingdom Pseudomonadati; phylum Bacteroidota; class Flavobacteriia; order Flavobacteriales; family Weeksellaceae; genus Chryseobacterium; species Chryseobacterium sp. AC405b. The sequence goes on along the minus strand of NZ_OZ409877.1, from coordinate 642,908 downwards.
TAAATCAGCCGTTTATCCTTTCTGAGACTGTTGGTCAGTATGACGTTACCGTAAATGTTTTCGGTGGTGGTAATACAGGTCAGGCAGAAGCAATCAGATTAGGGATTTCTAGAGCTCTTTGCGAAATTAATGCTGAGTTTAGATTAGCATTAAAGCCTGCAGGTTTACTTACTAGAGATGCAAGAATGGTAGAAAGAAAGAAACCAGGTCAGAAAAAAGCAAGAAAGAGATTCCAGTTCTCAAAACGTTAAAAAAGCGTATGGCTATTGGCTTATGGCGGATAGCTTTAGAAAAATTTTTAAAAAATTATTTTTTAACCCAAGCTGGGAAGCCAGTTGCCAAAAGCAATCAGCCAACAGCAACTTTGCCCGTTACGTTTAGCATCCAAACACTTCTCCCATCTAAAGAAGTCGTTGATTGTTTAAGAAACGGAAAGTAAACTAACAAAAACAGAAAACATGGCAAAAGCAAATGTAAAAGACCTTCTAGAGGCTGGTGTACACTTCGGTCACATGACTAGAAAGTGGAATCCAAATATGGCTCCATACATTTTTATGGAGAAAAATGGTATTCACATTGTAGACTTACATAAAACAGCTGTTAAATTAGATGAAGCGTGTAGCGCTTTAGAAAAATTAACTTCTGCAGGTAAAAAAGTTCTTTTCGTAGCTACCAAAAAGCAAGCGAAAGAAGTAGTTGCTAAGCACGCTGCTGAACTTAATATGCCTTATATTACAGAAAGATGGCCGGGAGGTATGTTAACGAATTTCGTTACAATCAGAAAAGCTGTAAAGAAAATGAACTCTATCGACAAAATGAAAAAAGACGGTACGTTCGAAACTTTATCTAAAAAAGAAAGATTACAGGTTGACAGACAAAGAGCTAATTTAGAGAAAAACTTAGGTTCTATCTCTGACATGGTGCGTCTTCCTTCTGCAATCTTCGTTGTAGATATCATGAGAGAACACATCGCTGTAACTGAAGCTAAGAAATTAGGTATCCCTGTTTTCGGTATTGTTGATACAAACTCTGACCCAAGAAAAGTAGATTTCGTTATCCCAGGAAATGATGATGCTTCAAAATCTATCGATATGATCTTAAACGTAGTTTCAGATTCTATCAAAGAAGGTCAGTCTCAGAGAAAAGCTGATAAAGAAAAATCTAAAGAAGAAGGAGAAGTAGTAACTGCTGATAAAGATGCAGATTTCGACGCTGCTGCTGAATAATCAAAGATATATCTTTAAATAATAAAAATCCGCTGAACAAAGTTTAGCGGATTTTTTTATGTCTTGAATTTTTTTTTAGTTCGTAAGTTTGACAGAATAAGAGTTTGCAATAAATTTTGTTTTCTGATAAATAGAATTGCAAATCATTCCCGAAAAGTTATAATTCTGATTTTTAGGAACCATCACCGATCCTGTTTTATTAGCTCCAATCGGGATTTTTTTAAAATAGTTATTTCCGCTTATTGTTAAGACCATATTGCAGGCAGATTTATTTTCTACGATAACGGAGGTTTTAGTGCTCTGGGAACCATTTAGCAAATCATTTAAAACATCTGCTGTTTCAGATTTATAAGTTTTTGATAATGTCTGATATTCCATTTCAGTTTGTGCAGCAGGAGTGGTTTTTGTTCCGATAGTTGAAATTACGGGAGCAGCAGGTTTTCTTACAGGCTGTTTCGTATTATGATTTGCATTGCCGCAATTGATCAAGAACAAAATGGTCAGAATGCAGAAGAGAAGATTTTTTTTCATGAGCATATTTTCTTAATGTAAATTTAAATTTTATTCTTTTTAAATTTGAATAATAATTATGTTACTTCTTTGGCAAGAAAAAAGGCATAAAAAATTACCGTCTTCATTTTGTGATAACAATTTAATGAATTCTGAATTTTATGTATGTGATCGTTTTTCCTTTAGCAGAAAAAAGTTCTTCGTAATAAGTTTTAATATCTCTTAAATGTGGTGTATTAGGATCATACTCCAATGCTCCGTAAATGTCATGATGAGCTGAAATAATCTCATATCCTGCACCTTGCAGATAGCCCAAAGTATAACCATGCAAGAACTCAGAATCTGTTTTAAGATGTATAATTCCTCCGGGCTTTAAGAATTTCTTGTATCTTTCCAGAAAATCAGGATGAGTTAATCTATGTTTTGTACGTCTGTACTTAATTTGTGGATCGGGAAAAGTAATCCAGATTTCATCGACTTCGTTTTCTGCAAAAAAATGATCTACCAATTCGATTTGCGAACGGATAAATGCCACATTATTCATTTCGTTTTCTACGGCTTCTTTTGCGCCAAACCAAAATCTCGCACCTTTGATATCAATCCCTATAAAGTTTTTATCAGTGAATGTTTTGGCGAGACCAACGGTATATTCTCCTTTACCACAACCTAGTTCTAGCACAATTGGCTGATCGTTTTTAAAGAAGTCTTTTCTCCAGTTTCCCTTCAGTTCAAAGCTGTTGATTGCCTCTTCTCTGGTTGGCTGAATGACGTTTGGTAATATTTTATTCTCTGCGAATCTTGCTAATTTGTTCTTGCCCATGTATATTTTTCAAATCTTGCAAAATTAATGAAAATAAGAGAGATTTCATTTAAATTATAAAGGAAAGAGAGATGAAGCCGTTGTTTAGAGTATATTATTTCGAACTTCCTAAAGCTACCATTAAAGGTTTCTGTATGGTTTTTTGTGAAGCATATTGCGCTCCGCAAACGATGCTGGATAAAAGGTAGTCGCCTTTTTGTATAACGATAGAATTATCACCATGAGCAGGTACGGGAAGTCTGTATTTTGTATTCCCGATCCCCTCAATTCTTACAATAATATTGCAGTCAGATTTATTTTCAATCATGATAATGCATTCTTTTGCATTAGGATCATTATCAAAAAGTGAATTAAGAATTTTTACGGTCTTATTTTTATGCTCAAGAGGATTGTCTGCCATCAGCATGTTAAATTCTGAGGCTTCGGTATCTGCAATCACTGTAGTGATTTTGGTTTTATCAGTCGGGGCAACGTACACATTCGTGGGAGAACTTGGTTTATAAACTACCGCAGACTGACCTACTTGCAACTCTCTTTGGTATCTTGCAATCTGCTTCTGCCTAATGATTGCATTCATCTCATCAAAACTGATTTTTGTGGATGGCTTTCTTTTCAGCATTGCAAGCCAATCCTGCATCTGGCGTACTTTAGTATCTCCGGGAGGTGCATTTTTTATATAATCTTTCATCAGCTCCATCACTTTCGGCTTCAAAACCGATCTGCGGGGATCATCCGGATGAGCATCTCTTAAGAATGCATTAATTTCGTAAATGCTTTTACTTTTCAGAATCTGACTATAGTCTTTACCCTTTTTCTGAGCAGAAAAGCAGATGAAAAGCAATGTAGTGAAGAGCAAAAGTAATTTTTTCATTGGAATATAATGATATTTTGATGGTGTTTATTCAAATATAATATTTGAAACAGACTAAAATTATAATTTTTATTTATAAAGGATGTTTCAAAAATAATAAATTATAGATTACAAAAATTAATGAGAGAAAAGAACTTGCCATAAGATTGCTTATTTAACAACATCCTGTAAGTGAGAATTCCTTAAACGACGCTGGTAAATAGGCAAATACTTTTCAATCGGAATTTTTACAGCTTCGTAATTTCCTGTCTGTACGTATACTTCAATGTTTTCTGACGTGTAGACAAACTGAAGGAAATTGTCAATCAGATTTTCCGGAATTTTAAATCTTGTGAAGTAATCATTTCCCAAATAGTTTTTAATATTGGTGACCGATTTATTCATTCTTTCGTATGCCACAAAACGCTGTTTTTTCTTTCTCTCCCCCGAAAGAATATCGAAAATACTTTCTAAGCTGAATGTAAGTCCGCCATCTCTGAAACCTGCTACCGGGAGTTCTGGTGGTGTACCGTCCCCTTTAGGCTGTGGAAGTCCGATAACTTTTTGAAGTGCATATGCTTTGTCTGTTTTTCGTAATGAATTGACATCATATCTCAAATTACCTGTGGGTCTGAATCTGTTGATGACCACTTCCTGAATATCTTGATAAGCAACTTTTAATTCTATTAAGTTTCGAACATTAAAATTTTTGTCGGATAGCTGTACATCATTTCTTTCTGTAACGATCGAGGTAAAACGGATCTTGTCTCCCGGCTTTGCCTGAAGGGTGAAATCTCCGTTATAATTTGTAAGTACAGTTTTGTATGTAGTAAGATTGGTAACATATACCTGATTAAGATACAACACAGAATTGTCTCTTAAAAATACCTGTCCGGAAAAAATCTGTGCATTAATTTTAATAATGAAAATCAGCAGCAAAAGGGTAATCGTTTTCTTCATATAATGTGCAAAATTACATAAGAAAAGCATCATTTTTTTATTCTAGTCTGCACAAAACAGGTTAAAGTTATATTAAACTTTGGGTTAAACTGTTAATGAGTGTTATAAAATGCTGACTATGAAATTATTTGTCCCACAAACTGTTATTTCGGTGTTTCACCAAAAGCCAGCTTGTATATTTTACAGAGGTTACATTTCCAAATTCTGTCCAGCTCAAAAAGTACCAATAGGTTGCTGTGGGTACAGGTCTGCCTTTCATATTTCCGTCCCATGTAAAATTGTTTGAAGGTGAGCCTCGGAACACTTCAGCGCCATATCGATCAAAGATTCTGAATTCAAGATTATCTTTACTCATTAAAGAAGAGTAGTCTATATCATCGTTGACACCGTCTCCATTTGGAGTTATTGTATTGATAAGATCAATAATGACAAAAGTTTTTTCTACAACCTCACATCTTAGCGAATCTCTCACGTAGATTTTGTGATTACCACGCTGTACATTGTAAAAAATATTGGAACTCTGCCAAGTAGTGTTGTCTAATGAATACTCGTAGGGAGGAACTCCGCCTGTGACACCGATGGTTACTGTGGTTCCGTTGATATCAATAGAAGTGATAACCGGTAAAACAGATTCTGAAACATTCACAAACTGTCTGTAAACGCATCCGTCAAAAGTAAGGTCTACCCAATAATTCCCTGCAATCACATTCGAAATTGATGGTGTTGTAGCACCTGTGCTCCAGAGATAAGCAGTAAATCCCGAACCGGCATCTAAAGTGGTTTTAGTTTTCGGGCAAATTACCTGATCGAATAGAATATCAGATTTCTTCGGAACTTTTAAAGTAATCCTGATAGTTGCAACATTTGGGCAAAAACCAGCTTTTTCAAATCGGATAAAATAGGTTTGGGTTCCTGAAAGTGAAACAGCTCCGCTTATATTAGCAACATCATTCTGAGCATCGGCTAAAGTAGCATGGTAGCTTACAGTTACCAAAGGATCTGTTGTAAATTGTGGAATAAACTGTGCGAGATTCACTTGTTTAATCCCGTCTAAATCGTCATCACAGAAATTGGTGATTAATGATGTTGTGATAAGTGGCAATCTTGTTCCCACAGTAAAATTAATAGGCTGAATTACTGGTGCACAACCATCCGGTGACTCTACCCGAATGTAAATTGTGGTGTTCACAGTATAACTCCAGTTATTCGGAAGCGTATTATTATTTCCCGCATTGGCATCAATTAATTGTGCGTAATATCTCACATTGGTAAAATATGCTGGATTATTAAGTATTAATTGAGTGATATCAGATAAAACAACATTCACCGTACCGTCAAGATTTTCATCACACTGATTTCCAAAATTTGCCGGGGTAACGATTGCCAAAGGAAATAAATTAAGTGTTATCTGTGCAATATTCTTACAGCCCGCAGGATTTTTTACCACAACATATACAATTGTTCCGGCAGGAGCAGTATGTGAGGTGGGAATAAGAATTTGTCCCGTAGCATTTTCAGTTTGTGCAGCTAATAAACTGGTGTAGTATGTTTTAGTAACCGGAGCATTGGCTGTTACATTAGCTGTTGTCAGATTAAATGTTCCAACACCATTTACATTACAAGACGTCAGTGTAGCATTTGTTACGGTAACAGGTACAATATTCAGCGTTACGGTTACAGATTCGCAATCCGGAAATTCGGGATCGTTGCCACAGAATGTGTATGTGAAAGTATCTGTTCCGGTAGCAGAAGGGTTGGTTACTGTATACGTGATTACTCCTGAAGTAGTATTAATTGTTGCAGTTCCAAGCGTTGGTGCTGTAGTGATTGCAATCGTTGATACAACCGGAGTTTGAGTAGATGTTGTAAAAGCAGGTGTGATTATTTTGTTTTCACAAATATCAAAACTTGCAGTAGTCTGTTTTAAACAATTAAGAACTTTATATTGTGCTGTCACAAGCGGCGCACAGCTTCCCATCGTAACTGAGCAAGTGTAATAGCCCGATTGGGTAGGAGTAAAGGATGTTCCGGTAGCACCAGGAATCAAAATTCCGTTTCTGAACCATTGGTAGGTTTCGTAGATGATGGGGTCAACCGTCAAGATAATTCCCGGAACACAATCTCCGCCAGATTTTAAGATGACAGGCTGTGTAGCGAAGCCTGCAAAGAATCCACCATATCCAACTGCATCACTACCTGCCGTAATCCCTGCGGTAATTGCTTTATTAGAAACTACAGTAATAGTTCCCACGGTGTTTGGGATTCCATAAGTTACCCATGTACTAAGACCGGTCATATCAAAAGGCCCTGTAGTAATTGGAGGTGTTACTCCATTGACGGTAACGACGGCACCACGCTCGGTAACCAGATTTAATTTAGTTGGAATATTTAAAATTCCGGAAGGATTTGCATTTGAGTGAACAAAATTTTCATTGATTAAGCCAATTTCATTGATTTGCTTAGGTAAGTAGCAACTTAATGCCGGAATAAAATTAAAGCCACCGGTTGCAACCTCAGTTCCACTTACAGAATCTCCTGCAAGAATCTGATATACATAAGCGTTTTTGGTTGTTCTGATGTATAGATTATAATGATTTGTTCCCTGAAGCTGATATTTTGTATCTGAAACTACATAGTATTGACCTGTGTTGAGTGTGGTTATCGGCAAACCTTCATTGTTTAAGAAAACCTGTGTATTGTCTTGAGTAGCGATGACTATGGCTCCCTCCATATTGCTGCCAATATTTCCGTTTCCTTTCACCAATGCGAACTGAGTACCGAGTTGCTCTACCGGTACAGACTGATCCATCAAAATATCCGAACTCGTAAGAATATTTCCTGAATACTGACCGTTGAAATTTCCATTGGTTACATTCACTGCTTTGTCTGCGGTAATTTTTGCACCGATAAATCCGTCAGAATTTCCGGCGATGTTTCCGATGCCGTCAATAATGTAAGACTGTCCTTTATTTAAAATAAAAGTCATGGTAGGATTGGTTAATCCTGTTGTTCCGTTGGAGAATTGTACAGTAGGTTTATAGCCGGAAACAGTTACGATTGTATTGTCTTCTGTTGCCAGAATACTTGTCATGAAATTCAAGATCGTATTGCTAGCCGTAATGGGTGCATTTGCAACGAAAAAGTTTTTTCCTGTTGACGGAATTCCTTTGGAAGTAATTATTTCCGCATGGTTGAATACAGAAAATCTTAGATTCGCATAAAACGGAAAATCGGCTTTTAGATAAAGACCTTTTGAAGTAGGCGTGAATAAATCTGTTTGGGTAGTGGTGATGATATAATCTCTTAAAACATCAAATTTCTGGGGATTATTTTTGCTGATGGTAACAGTACCAATGATAATGTTATTATTATAAATGGTAACCACAAATGGTGTGGTCCGGCTTGTTGACAGATAGAGTTTCTGGTAAGGATTAGGATTACCGGTTCTGTCGACCATCGGCGCAAACCAATGCTCCCTATCCAATTGTGCGAAAGAAATAGAGAATATGTAAAAAATAAGAAAAAAAGATAGAAGTTTCTTCATTCTGTATTTGATTTTACCACAAATTTAATAATAATAAATGTTGAATGGTATAAAAATGAATAAAAAAACCACGACTGTGAATCGTGGTTTTAAAATTTCTATAAAAGGCTGACCTTATTCTCTGTTTTTAACGAGAAGCCATCCTGAATATTTAATCGGTGTTTTATTTTTGCTTTCGTTCCAGCTAATGCTGAACCAGTAATTTCCGGTAGAGACTTTCTTGCCACCGTTAATGGTTCCGTCCCATTTGCATCCGTTATCTTTATTTCCTTCATAAATTTTCACGCCATATCGGTCAAAAATTCCTAAAGCTAAATTTGGTTTGTTTGCCAAAGCAGAATAGTCTAAGATATCATTCACTCCGTCGCCATTTGGTGTAATTACATTGACAATATTTGGGATCGTAACTACCACCTCAATAGGTGTACAGTTAAAACTGTCTTTCACATACACGGTAATGTCACCTCTGGTAAGATCTGTAAATATGTTAGAATCCTGCCAGTTGATATTATCTGTTGAATATTTATACGGAGCAGTTCCGCCTACTACAGATACTGTAATGTCATTGTTGGTAACTTCAATATTAGAAACTACCGGTTGCTGCGTAGCATAAACTTTTACAGATTGTTTTGTAAAACAGTCTCCGGTTTTTAAAATGACCCAATAAGTACCTACCGTAACATCGGTAATCACCTGAGTGGTAGCTCCCGTGCTCCATTGGTAACCGTCAAATCCTGAACCTGCATCTAATGTAGTTGTATTTTCTATACAGATTTCTTTATCAATCAATACGGCAGACTGCACAGGTGGCAAAACAACAAGTGTAATCATAGCAACTCTGTAGCATCCGTTGGCATTGCTTACCCTAACGTAAACAACACCATTTGGTGCAACGTAGTTAGTCGGGTTGGTGATTTCATTGGTCTGATTGTTAGCATCAGTCAGTGAAGGATAATAAGTCTTCGTTGTTCCTGTCTGTGTGTTAACAGTTGCGTTGGTTAAATTAAATAAACCAGTCGCTATATTTTCTTCCAGGAAACAGGTTCTCAAGGTTGCATCATTTACAATCGGGCTTTCTGAAATAGTTAGCGTTAAAGTAATTTGTTCGCAGTCTACAAATTCAGGATCATTTCCGCAGAATTTATAAGTAATTGTATCTGTACCTGCAAAACCAAAATTAGGAGTATATCCTATTACACCTGTTGTAGGATTGATGATTGCTGTCCCATTTGCAGGGGGTGTTATAATTTGTACTGTACTCGGTACAAAAGTTTGTGTAGAACTTGTAAATGCAGGAACTATGTTTAGATAGCCTTCACAGACAGTTTTCGTAGCGGTAGATAGTTGAAGACAAGTAAAAACCTTATAAATAGGCGTTGTTGCCGGTACACAAGATCCTACGGTGATTGTTACGGTGTAATTTCCAGACTGTGTTGGCGTGTAAGAGTTGCTGTTTGCTCCTGTAATGGCAACACCATTTCTGAACCATTGATAGGTGTCATAACTGTCATCTACTTCCAAAACCAATCCTGGAATACAGTCTCCTGTTTGCTTGGCAATTAAAGGAATAGAAGAGAAACCTGCGAAATATCCGCCATATCCTGATGTACTGTATCCACCGTTGATCCCTGCTGTAACCGCTTTATCAGAAACAATCGTTAAATTACCTGTAACGCCTTCCAATGCGTAGGTCACCCAATTGGTGTTTCCTGTCACCGGGAAAGGCCCTTGAGCAGCAGTAGGAGGGATGTTGTTTACTGTAACTACAGCACCAGCTTCCGTTAAGATGTTTAATTTAATAATTGTACCAGTAGGCGTTACACTTGCTCCTCCAGCTCCTGTGGGCATTTCGTTGATTTTACCGATCTCATCAATTTTTCTTGGTAAGAAACAGTTTAATGGTGGTATGTAATTAAAACCACAAGTTGCATTACTGTTGTTAACTGAAACTAATTGATATAAGTAAACATTTTTTGTAGTACTGATAAACATATTTCTATGTGTTCCGCCCTGAAGAATATAATCACTTCCGGAGATTCTGTACCACTGTCCTTGATTTAAGGTTGCAACTGGTGTTGTTGCGCCATTCAAATAAACCTCAGTATTATTTTCAGTAGCCACCACTATACCACCTTCTATATCGTTTGCTGTATTTGATCTGGTTCTCACCATTGCAAAGGTATTTCCAAGTCTTTCTAAAGGCACAGATTGATCAAGAATGATATCTGCTCCTGAGCTTGACCCTGTCCCGAAGTTCCCAAGTACATTACCATTAGTAAGCGTAATAGGTTTGTTTGAAACTATTTTTGCCCCAATAAAGGCACTCATATTGTTAGCCGGGCTGCCTGAACCTGCAAAAATAAAAGATTGCCCTTTATTTAAAGTGAAAGTATGAGTGTTTGTAGGAGGTGTTGCCCCAATAAAAGCAACAGGTAAGGTATTGCTCCATGTGGCAGTAACTGTAGTGTTATCTTCTGTAGCTAGTACTCCTGCAGTAAAGTTGTTCCCGGTGCTTGTAAAAGGAGATGGGGTATTGGCTACAAAAAATTCTTTACCGATCCCTGCCTTACCTTTACTTGTAAGAATTTCTGCATGTGTAGTACTGCTTACGATTCTTAACGTACAGTAAAATGGTCTGGTTCCATTTAGATATAACCCTTTATTAATAACCGTAAAGGCTTCAGATGTGCTGCTTGCTCCAATATTAGCCTGAGATACGATGTAGGTCTGAGGGTTGTTTTTACTGATTGTGACAGTTCCTAACGCAATATTATTGCTATATACAGTTACAGCAAAAGGCGTTACCGAGTCTGTGGATAAATAAAGAGACTGTGTAACGGTTGACGATGCGTAAAAGGGTGCTATCCAATGCTCTGTATCTCTTTGGGCAGATACCTGAATACCCGAGATCATTAATAGAAAAATAAGTAGAAATTGTTTCATAAGCGTAGAATTAGGATTTTTACAAAAATAACAGAATATTTAATATGTTTAGTAATTATTTTGAGATTTATCAATAATAAACAAAAAAACCACGATTAATTATCGTGGTTTTAAATGTATTTTATAAAATTATTCTCTGTTTTTTACTAAAATCCAACCGGTATATTTTATTGGAGTTTTTTGAGCATTAGGCTCTGTCCAGTTAATGTGATACCAGTATGTTCCTGTAAGAATTCCCTTCCCTGAAAATCTTCCATCCCATTTATAGTTGTTAGATTTATCGCCTGTGAAGAGTTTGTTTCCATATCTGTCATATATTATAAATGTCAGATTGCCTTTATAAGCTAGTTCGCTGTAATCAATGTAATCATTTACATTATCCCCATTTGGTGTAATCGCATTTACTAAATTAGGAATCGTTACTTCTACAGAAACAGGAGCACAATTATAATCGTCTTTTACAAAGAATGTATGCTGCCCTCTGGAAAGATTTGTAAATACATTAGAGTCTTGCCAGCTTGTTGGGGTATCTACTGCATATTGATAAGGTGTTTTACCTCCTTGCACATTTACTGTAGCGGTGTTATTGGTAATTTCGATAGAAGTAATAACAGGCTCTTGCACTTTTTTCACGCTAACAGACTGTTTTACAAAACATCCGTTAAATTCAAGAATTACCCAATAATCTCCCACTGCAACACCCTGTATTGTTTGGGTTGTAGCTCCGGTGCTCCATTCGTAAGATTGGTATCCGGGTCCTGCATCTAAATTTGTTCTGTCATCTATACAGATAAATTTATCAACCAGAACTGTAGATCTTTTCGGAGGGGTAACTTTCAGATTGATTTTTGCAATTGCATAACATCCGTTTGAATTGAAAACTCTTACATATACAGCTCCGTCGCCAGAAATGTAAAGTGTAGGATTCATGATTTCATTCGTTCCGTTGCTTGCATCTGTGAAAGTAGGGAAGTATTTTTTTGTAATTAAATTTTCTGTGGTCACCACAGCAGATGATAAATCAAATTGTCCTTTGGTTTCAATGTTTTGAATAAAACAAACCGTCAAAGTAGCTTCATTGACTACCGGAGTAGGGAAAAAGTCTAATGTGATTTTTGCAGTTCCCACACAACCTTCAGATGTTGTTACCAATACGTATACAAAACCAGCTCCAGAGAAATAGTTTGTAGGATTGGTTATCTGATTGGTACTTGCATTTAAATCTGCTAAAGTAGGGTAGAATTTTTTAGTAGTTGGTACAGCGTTATCTGTTACATTCGCAGTAGTAAGATCAAAGAATCCTTTTCCTGCATATTGACACGCTTTTATAGTTCTGTCGGTTAAAACAAACGGTACAAGATTTAAGTTTAAAGTAATTTGCTCACAGTCTACAAATTCTGGCGCATTTCCGCAGAATTTATAAACGATAACATCTGCACCTAAAAATCCTGCATTGGGAATATAAGTGATAACTCCGGTTGCCGGGTTTAGTGTTGCTGTTCCGTTTGTCGGCTGAGTAATAATGGTTACCGTACCTGGTACTGGTGTCTGTGTAGAGTTTGTAAATACAGGAATAATTGATTTACTACCACAAATGTTTAAAGATTTAGTAGTTTGCTGTAAACAAGTAAATACTTTGTAGATAGGAGTTGTAAGTGGTGGGCAAGTTCCCATTGTAACCTTAACGGTATAATCACCGGCTACTGTTGGTGTGTATGTATTTGCAGTTGCACCAGGTATTGCATTACCATTTACATTCCATTGATAGGTTTCATAGCTATCATCAACTTCCAAAATAATCCCGGGAATACAATCTCCTGTTTGTTTTGCGATAATTGGTATGGATGAGAACCCAGCAAAGTAACCCCCATAGCCAGATGTACTGTATCCTCCATTAATACCAGCAGTCACTGCTTTATTGGATTGTATCGTTAATGTACCTGTCACTCCTTCTATCCCATATGTCACCCACGAAGGGTTTCCTGTAAGAGGATATGGTCCTTGTGCAGCGGTAGGAGCTACACCATTCACTGTAACTACTGCTCCTGCTTCCGTTAAGATATTTAACTTAATCAACATCCCAACAGGTGATGCAGGCGTAAGAGGCATTTCATTAATTAATGGTATTTCATCTATTTTTCTTGGTAAGAAACAGTTTAATGGCGGTATATAATTGAAGCCACAAGTTGCACTGCTATCACCTACCGAAACTAATTGATATAAATATACATTTTTCGATGTGCTTACCAGCATATTGTAGTGTCCATTAGTTCCTTGCAAAAGATAATTGTCTCCAGATATTCTATACCATTGTCCTTGGTTAAGAGTAGCTACAGCTGTTGTAGAACCATTTAAGAATACCTGTGTATTGTTCTCGGTTGCGATTACTATTGCACCTTCCAAATCTGCTGTTGTAGATCTGGTTCTTACCATTGCAAAAGTGCTTCCTAGTCTTTCCACAGGTACAGACTGGTCCAAAATAGCGTCAGATCCCGCTGTAGTACTATTTCCAAAGTTACCATTTACATTTCCATTAGTTAATGTAATTGGTTTATCTGATACAATTTTAGCCCCCATGAAAGGCGCTCCGCCACCAGCATTACCGGCAAAAATAAATGATTGACCTTTGTTTAAAGTAAAAGTGTGTGTGTTTCCCGTGGGAGCACCACCGATAAAAGCAACCGGTCCATTCCAAGTTGCTGTTACTACCGTATTATCTTCTGTAGCAAGAACTCCGGCAGTAAAGTTGTTTGATGTTGCAGTAGAAGGTGTGTTAGCTACATAAAATTCCTTACCAATACCTGCTTTCCCTTTACTAGTAACAATCTCAGCATGTGTAGTGAAAGATACCATACGAAGGGTACAATAAAAAGGTTTTGTAGCGTTTAAATAAATTCCTTTATTAATGACATTAAATGTTTCAGCTGCAATATTGGTGGATATTGCAGAATTGGGTATCGCAAAAGTAGCAGGATTGTTTTTGCTAATAGTTATCGTTCCTCCGGGTATAAGTACATTGTTACTATAGATAGAAACAGTGAAAGGAGTTACGGAGTCTGTTGATAAATACACCGATTGCGTATAAGCTTGTGTATAATGAAATGGGGCAATCCAGTGTTCTGTATCTCTCTGAGCAAACAGAGAGGTAAACGAAAGAAAAACCATTACTAAACTGAGTAGAAATCTTTTCATAAGATATGGAATTAGGATTTCTACAAAATTAGTATATTATTTAATATATTGTTAATAAATGCTAAAGAAAATTTAAAATTTATTCTCTATTCTTAATTAATAGCCATCCCGAATGTGAAACTGGCAATTTTGTATCTGGCTCGATCCACTTTAATATGTACCAATATGTTCCTGTAGATAAGGTTCTTCCTCCAGATTTTCCATCCCAGATAAAATTTTTGTCTGATGATTTATAAACAGGTGCTCCATAGCGATCTACCACTTCAATACTTACATTTTGTTTTAATCTAAGCTCAGAATAATTCAAAACATCATTATGACCATCCCCATTTGGTGTGATGGCGTTTACAAGATTTAGGATTACAAATTCTTTTATTACCGGTTGACATCCGTCTGCACCCAAAACATAGACAGAATAAGTTCCTCTCGTTAAACCATAAAATGTATTGGATGACTGATAATCAATTCCGTTTAATGAATATTGATAAGGTGCAGTACCACCTGTTACATTGATCATTACATTGGCTCCGGAAACCTGAATACTTGTGATGACAGGAGACTGTGCAGTGGTTACTGTTACAGACTGTCGGTATACACAGCCGTTAAAAGTTAAATCAACATAATAAACACCTGCACCTACGGTAATCGACGGGGTGGTTTGCCCTGTACTCCAAAGATATGAGGTGAATCCTGCTCCTGCATTCAAAACAGCTTTTGAGTCTGAACATACAACCTGATCTCTCAGAGTGTCAGATTTTTTACCTGATTTTAAAGATATAGTGATGCTACCCGTATTTGGACAGGAATTAGCACTTGTAAATCGTATGAAAAATGTTCCGGTTGTTGTGATAATTTGCTGTGCCTGAATTGCATTGGTTCCTGCCTGTGCGCTGGCTAAAGTAGAATGAAAAGTAAGTGTCACAGCAGGATCTACAGTGAATTGGTTTTTGTAATCGTTAAGATTCACTGTTTCAGATCCGTTGAGATCGTTATCACACACTTGTGTTGTGATGTTATTGGTGATCAGTGTTATTTTGTTTCCAATAGTGAAATTGATTTGTCCGAATGCAGATGGACAGCCGGCTACACCATCTACTCTTACATACACGGTGGTATTGGTTGTGTACGTCCAGTTTGCAGGTAACGTATTGTTGTTTCCGGCATTGGCATCAGTTTGATTAAGGTAATATCTCACCGTAAAACTTGCCGGGTTGGTTACAATTTGAGGAGTAATAGAAGTCAGATTAACATTAATGATTCCGTCAAAATTATCATCACAAAGTGCAGCGTTGTAATTTGCTGTATTGATGTTAGGAAGCGGATTTAACACTAATGTGATCTGAGCTGTTTTCGTACATCCAAATGTTGAGTTGATTTTCACGTAAACCACAGAAGCACTTGATGTATATGCTGCTGGAGTAGTAATAGGTACAGTTAAAGCAGCATCAGAATAATAAGTAATTACCGTTCCTGTTGTAGAAGTTACATTAGCTGTTGTTAAATTAAATACTGCATTTCCCTGGATGTTTGAACACGAGGAAAGAGTGGTGTTTGTTGCAGTAATCGTGTCTAAACTTAAAGTAATTTTCGCAATATTCGGGCAAGTATTCGGTTTCTGAAATCTTATATAAATAGTTTTTGTCGGTGCGATAGTTTGTAAAGTATTTACTGCATTTGTTCCATTCTGTGCATCTTGCAATGTATTATAATAGGTAAGCAGCACTGTAGGATCTGTAGTAAAATTATTTGTGTAATTATCTACATTCACAGTTTCTGTACCATCTGAATTGTCATCACAAACCAAAGTGCTGTAATCCACTGTCAGTAAAGGGATTTTATTGCCAATCGTAAAATTGATTTGTCCGAAAGCAGGTGGGCATCCATTCGCAGATTCTACTCTCACATAGACTGTTGTATTTGCAGTGTACGTCCAGCTAGTAGGTAATGTATTGCTGTTTCCTGCGGTTGCATCGGTTTGGTTTAAATAATATTTTACAGTAAAATTGGTAGAATTCGTGACAATCTGTGGATTTACAGTATTGAAATTCACATTAATGATTCCGTCAAAATTATCATCGCAAAGATTAGAGTTAAAATTAGACGTATTGATACTTGCGCCTTGATTTAAAGCTAAAGTAATCTGTGCTGTTTTTGAACACCCAAACGAAGAAATAACTTTCACATACACGATTCCTGCGGAAGCAGTATATGTTGCAGGAGTAGTAATCGGCACTGTCAATGCAGCATCAGAAAAGTAAGTAGCCGTAGTTCCTGCATCAGGAGTAACGACAGCCGTAGTCAAATCAAATATTCCCGAATTCCCATTTGTTGTACAGGTAGTCACGGTTGCATTGGTAGTTTGCAGAACATCAATATTGATTACTACTTTAAAATATTCAAAACTTGCAGGATTTCCGTTTCCTTCAATATAGTAAGTGAAAGAATCTGTAGCGTCATTCGTCAATCCAGGATTGGGACTATAGGTGATTTGTCCGTTTGCAGGATTCACTGTTGCCGTTCCCTGAGTAGGAGCCACCATCACCGCAGTTTGATTGACTGCAATCTGCTGAGTTGAAGTGCTGAATGCAGGAATGACCGTTTTTGTAGTACAAGATCCTATCGAATACGTTGTTGTAGAAATGGGCGGACAAAGCGTATAAGCATACACTGGAGTTAATTTTGTCTCACAATTGGTTTTTGTGATTGAGCAGGTATAATTTCCTGCACCGTAAGTTTCCGGATTAATAAAGTATGCAGTCGCTCCGGGAATAGGATTTCCGTTAAGAAACCATTGGTAAGCATCATAAGTGTTATCAACCTGAAGAATTACTCCGTTCAAGCAATCACCTGTTTTGCTAATGGCAGGAACAGATGAGAATCCGGCGAAATATCCACCGTAACCTACTGCACCGCTTCCGCCGATGATCCCCGCTGTTACAGATTTGGTAGAATTTACCGTAACATTTCCTGTGATATTCGGGACAGAATAAGAAACCCAGTTAGGATTTCCTGTAACAGGATAAGGTCCGTTATTTACAGCGATCGGGTTTCCGTTTAATGTTACTGCAGCTCCGCTTTGAGTAATAATATTTAATTTGGTATTGTAAGTAGTAGAACCAATTTTGTTGATAAAACCTATTTCATCTACCTTGTTTGGAAGAAAACAGCTCAAAGGCGGTATGTAATTAAATCCGCCAGTTGCATAGATGGTTCCGGTGGCAACTCCTGCCAACAACTGATAAACGTATACGTTTTTCGTTGAAGAAATTCCCATATTGAAATTGTTATTCCCCTGATTGATGTAAGAATTTCCGGAAATCATAAAATAATCACCTGCGTTTAAATTCACTCCGGAAGCATTTCCATTTACAGTAAAAGTCGTGTTGTTTTCTGTGGCAATTACTAAAATAGTTTCCATACCGGAAGTAGCGGGACCATTTCCTTTTACCACTACAAAATCTTTCCCCAATCTGTCTACAGGAACCGACTGATCCATCAGAATATCATTATTGGTAAAATTTTGATTGGTATAAATTGCATTAAAATTACCGTTTGTAACTGAAATTGGCTTCGTAGCAACAATTTTTGCACCTACAAGACCATCAAAGTTATTGGGAGAATCAGTACTGACGGCATTGATGATGTAAGACTGACCTCTGTTTAAGGTAAATGTTTTCGTAGGAGAAGAAGTTCCGTCTGAGAAAACCACATTGGGATCATATCCGGATATAACCACCGTTGTATTATCTTCGGTTGCCGTAACTCCTATAGTTGAATTTATATAAAATTCACTCGCTGTAAGCGGAGCCATTGCTGCATAGAATGTAGTTCCCAAACCTGCAAGACCTTTAGAAGTAATAATCTCCGCATGATTGGTAACAGAAAATCTATAATTGGCAAAGAATTTTTTAGAACCTTTCACATACATTCCCATAGGAACCGGTGTGAAAAGATCTCCGGGATTGGTAGCCAGTAAAAAATATTCAGGAATACTTACCTCAGCAGGATTTCCTTTACTTACCGTTACTGTATTGTAAAGTGTATTGTTGTTGTAAATCTGTACCTGAAAAGGAACGGTCTCGTTTGTTGAAAGATATAGAAAACTCTGCAAATTGCCTGTTCCTGCACTCGCTGATATAGGTGCAAACCAATGATCAGTATCTAATTGAGCATTCACCAATAAAGACAGAAAAGTAAAAAGACTTAGTAAAATTTTTTTCATACCTAAAATTCACGGGCGACAAATTTAAGTATTAATAATCAAAATATTACAAATTATTTTTAACATTTGTTTAGATTTAATACAGATGTGAATATTTTATTAGAAACTTCATAATTTGTTAATATCCTTAATTTTGATAATAAAAAAATCCCGATGAAAAATTCACCGGGATTATATATTGTTTGAAAGATTGATTAAGTTAAACTTACTCTTACAAATCCTGTAACTTTCAAGTCTCCGTTTACAGATTTTACATATTCAGCAACAGACATTCCTCCATCTTTAATGAAAGACTGGTGTACCAAAGTATTTTCTTTATAGAATTTCTGCATTTTACCTTTAAGGATATTATCGATAATGTTTGCAGGTTTTCCTTCTTTAGCAAGCAATTCTCTTTCGATTTCCAATTCTTTATCGATCGTTTCCTGAGAAACCATAGTCTCGTCAAGAGCGATTGGGTTCATCGCAGCAACCTGCATAGAAACAGATTTTGCAGCTTCGTCAGCTCCGTCTACTTTAGCTGAAAGCGCAGTGATAGAAGCGATTTTGTTTCCAGCGTGGATGTAAGCTCCCAAGAAAGGTCTCTTCGATTCTCTCGAATGCTCCGATCTCGATTTTCTCACCGATCACTCCTGTTTGCTCGATTAATTTCTCAGCAACCGTTACACCGTGGAAATCTGTAGCCAATAATTCTTCTTTAGTAGCAGCGAAAATTGCCATCTCTGCCAATTCATAAGCCAATTCTACGAAAGCTTCGTTTTTTGCAACAAAGTCAGTCTCGCAGTTTAAAGAAATTACAGCACCCAGAGTGTTGTCTTCGTTTACTCTTGCAATTACTGCTCCTTCAGTAGATTCTCTGTCAGCTCTGTTGGCAGCAACTTTTTGTCCTTTTTTTCTAAGGATATCAACTGCTTTTTCGAAGTCTCCTTCTGCTTCAACTAAAGCTTTCTTGCAGTCCATCATACCTGCACCTGTTTGGTTTCTCAATTTTGCTACGTCTGCAGCAGCTGGTGAATAAGACATAATATTTATTATTTTTTTATTTAAAATTATGATTAACTTTAATAGTTTAATTTAAAGATGTGCAAAGATAATGATTTTAATGATAAACTAAAAAATGACTTTTCACGTTATAGTATTATTTAATAAATTTTTAAAGTTTTTACTCGATGAAAAAAATATTTCTAATCTTCTTTCTCTCCATATTCTGCCTGAGCTTCTCTCAGAAGAAGAAAAAAGCCAAAACAAAAGTAGTTGCCGAAAAAGAAACAGTCATCATATATACAGAAGCCGAAGCTGAAACTTCTACCGAACCCAGAATTATTGCCGGATTTCTAAAGCAAAATCCGGGTCATGCAAAATCAGATTTTTTTAAGAAAAAACTGATTACCATTATCATGGCAGACAATTCACCGGAAGCCAAACCAACCATTAAGCCATTAAGCAAAAGTAAAATTGAAAAAATCGTAAGCAACAATGAACTTAATAAAAGTAAAGTTCTAGCCTCAAATACATCAGGAACCGCTTCCCCCGAAAGAAATGTGACGTATGCAAGTGTGGGAAGCACCAGCAAAAAAGCAGAGCCCAGTGACAAATCAAAAAAAACAGCTTCATTGCTTACTCATATTTTCAATCATGATCCCAGTGATAAGGAAGCGTATATCAATATTAAGAATAAATCAAACTGCCGATTGATTGTGAAAATCAGCGGAAAAAAATATTACAATATTGATGTTCCCGCTAAAGGACAAAATTTTATTCTGATTGAGAAAGGAGAGTATGTGCTGACAACCATGGTATGCGATGCAAAATATTCTTCCTTGAAAAAGATCAATAAAGATATTGAGATACAGCTGGATGTAGCTGATTAAAAGAATAAAAATAGGGTAAGAATTTTCTTACCCTATTTTTTTATATCATTTTTTACTTATTCTTTACTGTTCTCAGTTCTTCCTTCAATTCTTGCACCTGTTCTTTTAATTCTTTGATGCGTTCTTCGTATTGCTCAACAAGTTTTTCAGATAAGAATGAATTTATCGTAGTAATAGTTCCAACATTTTGAAAAGCGAAACCACCCAATTGATCTAAACTGCTAAAATTATTCGTCTCATCCGTTAAAAAATCTTCGGGCTTTACTTCTAAGATTTCACTCAACTTTTCGATGTGAGCAGCCCAGGAGTGGCTTTCTCCATTTTCTATTCTTGCGTATGCAGATTGTGAAATATGCATTCTTTCTGCCATATCATCCTGAGAAAATCCTTTAGATTTTCTCAGTCTTTTTATTTTTTCTGCAACGTTGTTGGTCATATCAATTATTTTATAAACAAATATAAAATAATTTTCTCTTACAATATTACCCGATAATAGGGTAAACTATGCAAAAATAGGTTTTGTATCACAAAAAATATTTTTCACTTTTGTCATGTAAATTATTTATATATTTAACCCATTAAAACACACAATGATTATGAAAAAAAATCTATTGCTCAGGCTCTGCCTGCTGATGACAGTGCTGCTGTCGACTTATTCTTGTCGACAGGATATTCTCCCAGAACAGGAAACTTATCACAACACGAGCGCATTTCAGCTTACTTCCAAAAGAATTTCTTTAAATGAATCTAAGCATAAAGGAAAACTTCTTTCTGAGATTAAACAGGCGGAGGATAAGCTGAAGACGTTTTCCAATACCAATGCGCAGGGGAAGATTGTCAATTATGGAAACGGAGTTTCGATTGACACAGAAAGCGTGATCTACATAGAAAACGGATCCAATTACCATACCTACACCTTTCATATTACGAAAGCCAATGCACCGGCAGATGCTGCTGTAGAAAATCTTGTGCTGACACCACTTCCCGATGGTACTTACAAAGAACTTTTGATCACCTACAACCTGACTCCTGCCGAAAAGCTGCAGGCTGAAAACGGAGTAGCGATCAATACGCATGGCAAAGTACAGATCACTGAGTTGGCAAAAGGCACGTATAACAATGGCAATCTCCAGGGTAAAACAATTACGGGCGTTACCTGCGGATGGACAGAAGAAGTGCAGTTCACCGTTTGTGATGGGAATGATCATCATTCTAATGGTGAGGCTACTGATGATATGGGTGGTCCCTGCACAGCAGTCAACCCTTCTCTGCCATACTTAGTCGCTGTGTACAAATGTGACTGGATTTATGGAACAGATCCTTTCAGCTCTACAGGTCCGGGAACTACTATAGGTCAAACTCCGGGAACTCCTGGGGGAGGTGCTCCTATTTCAGGAACATGTAACGGAAACGGTATTCTTACCGGACCTCTGGATCCCACGACTGACATTGGGGATGGAACAACCTGTACCGGTGTGCCAACAATACTGAATCCTGGTTTACCCATAAAAAACAGTGCCTGTGAGCAAATAAAAACACAACGAACAAATACCGATTTTATCAACAAAACTGCAGATTTGAAAACTAAGACTGGATTGAAAAAAGAAACAGGATATTCTCAAAAAGCTGATGGAACTTTTACTTATCTCAATAATGCAACAGCTACTGATGTTGCAAATGCATTAACGCCACCGAATTTGGATGATCCGTTGAATGCAGATATTGTAGGGATCATGCATACCCATGTAAATGATTATTCATACGGCAATCCTAATGGTCCGGGAGTATTTCACCATGACGGCATCAAGATTTTTTCGCCGGCAGATGTATCAATCTTTATGAAGATGGTTAAGAAAGCGCAAGAAACAGGTAAACCATTAAAGGATGTATTTATGACTATGGTTACAAGCAAAGATAGCTACCAAATAAGATTTACAGGAAATCAATACCAGATTAAAACATTCACAATAGATCAAGCTGATGCACATAGAGATCCTTTTAAAGAATATATGAAAAGAAAGGGGATGACAAAATCCAAAGATTTAGAATTTAATATGCTGAAATATTTGGATGAAAAAATGAATATGAAAGGAATAACTTTGTACCGAATGAATGTTGACGGAACAACAACAGAAATTAAGCTTAATGCTGATAAAACAACAACAGAAGAAATAAATTGTCCTAATTAAAAACAAATCTTATGAAATACTTATTATTAATAATCACTCTATTATTTACTCTATCATGCAGAGCACAGATTGTATCATTAGAAACAATAGCTCAATGCAGTCAGGAAAATCCGCCATTTCCTTGTCCGGATAACTGGACGTATGAGAAAGACATCAATAATTCTTTAGACAAATATATTGGTACATGGAAAGGGACTCACGATGGAAAAACTTATGAAGTTCAATTCAAAAAAGGATTATATCAGGATCTAACATTATCTGAGCGAAAAAGTGATATTTTAGTCGGAAGATTAAAAATAAAAACCACAGGAACTCCATCAATTACAATTTTCGATAATTTCGAAGAACCGGATGACAAGCAAACACATTTTTCAGGTTTGGGTTTTCAAAGAGATTTAGATTATTATAAATTGCTTTTTTCTGGTCCAAATCCATCAGGTTGTATTAATTCTGGGACACTGTATGCCGGTGTAAAGCCTAACCAACCTAATCAAATGGAAATGTTTTATATATCAGATACAGATATGGTATTGGGAGTTTGCCCACCAAATTTTAAATCTACAATTCCAACAGAAAAAAATATTTATCTGACAAAACAGTAAAGTAAAAAACCTCTGAAAAAATGGTTTTTACTTTACCAGTGGGGAAAAAGCATTTATGGAAGCAAGATTATTAAGATATAATTGTGTATAGATAAGTGACGATCAATTTTAAAATAGCTGTTTTTTGTGCCTTGCTTTTTATTTTTAAAAGTAGGGCACAGCAGTTTGGTACATTAATTTATTTAAAGGAAATTGAAGCGAATAAAGATAATTTTGTTGGTAAACCTTTTTCAAACCTTTATAAAGGTCTTAAAATCAAGCCAAATGCTTTTACTTGCCACAACTTCACCTATAGTATGCAAACTGATTTCAATTTTGGGAAAAATATTTTAGAAATAGTATGGATGAATTCTCCATATGATGAAAATATGGCAACTTGTAAAGGGAAAAAAATTGAATTTAATAGCAAAAAAGAATTTAGAAATTTAAAAATCAAAGATATTAGAATATCAGAAGGCAAGAAAATTTATTTCCCCGATGAATACTATAAACCGATACTAAATATAAAAGGATTTGTAAAAAGAAAACTTGATAAAAAAGCATTATCAAAAAATATTTCGTTTGCTGATTTATCTTATATTATAAGACCTCTCACTCCAATAAAAGTTCAAAATACAACAGATAAAAGAAAAATATCTTTCACTCGTATTACTTACGTAGATAAAACTCATGCAAGCAATTCAGAAATTGATATGATAATCTATTGGAACAATTCGATAAATTATAAAGATTTAAAAAAATATGGACTAAACCCTACTGGTGTTTTTAATGACAGATACTATAACTTTTATTGGAACAAGACAATAAAATATATAGAAATTGCATCTGATTAAATAAATAAAAAAGGTAGCTAAATTTCTCAGCTACCTTTTTTGTTTTATCCTTTAAATTGCCCCATCGCAATAAACTTATCTTGTCTTTGGGTTTCCAGTTCTTTGCCTGTGAATTTTGAAAAAGCTTTGATGTTTTGTAAAATTGAAGCTTTTAAATTTAAATAGGTAGTTTCCGGGTCGTAATGCGCTCCACCAAGTGGTTCTTCGATGATTCCGTCAATGAATTTTTCTCTTAAAGCATCTTTTGGAGTCAGATTCAATGCGTTTGCAGCGTCTTCTTTGTGATCCCAGTTTCGCCATAAGATAGAAGAACAGCTTTCCGGTGCAATTACCGTATACCAAGTGTTTTCAAGCATATAAACTTTGTTACCGACACCAATTCCCAGAGCTCCGCCACTCGCTCCTTCACCGATAATGTAAGTGAAAATAGGAGTTTTAAGCATGGTCATTTCAAAAATATTTCTCGCAATGGCCTCACCTTGTCCTCTTTCTTCAGCTTCTAATCCCGGATAAGCTCCCGGTGTATCAACTAAAGTGATTACAGGAATTCTAAACTTTTCAGCCAGCTTCATCAGTCTTAAAGCCTTTCTGTATCCTTCAGGATTTGGCATCCCGAATCTTCTGTGTTGTCTTTCTTTGGTGGTTCTCCCTTTTTGAGTACCGATGATCATTACTTTTTGACCATCTAATGTAGCCAAACCTCCGATCATTGCAGGATCATCTGCAAAGTTTCTGTCACCGTGAAGTTCCAGAAAACTTCCATTGTCTACCATACCATTGATATAATCTATGGTATAAGGGCGATCAGGATGACGCGATAACTGTACTCTTTGCCAAGGGGTGAGATTACCATAGATTTGTTTTTTGGTATCTATAATCTTATCCTCGATCTGACTGCATGCTAATTTTACATCAACACCACTTTCTTCTCCTACCAATGAACAGGTTTGATACTGATCCATCAGCTCTTTTATAGGAAGTTCGAAACTTAAATATTCCATTCTTGAAGTAAATTAAATCTTTCAAATGTATGAAAAATTATGAAAATTTATTTAAAATTATTTATAGCATTGCTTATTCTTGCAATACTTTCTTGTTTTCCAACGAGTTCCAGAATATCAGGAACATCTGGTCCTTTCAGTTCTCCAACCAAAGCTAAACGCAGAGGCATCATTACTTTTCCCATACCAATGCCTTTATTTTCTGCAAAATCATGTAAGCTTTGCTTAACGTTTTCTGAAATGAATGCTTCTATATCGCTCAGCATGACTGAAAATTCAGTCAAAAGAGTTGAGGTTTCATCGTTCCAGGCTTTCTTAGAAGCTTTTTCGTCATAAGAAGTGGGTGCTTCGAAAAAGAATTTTCCGTTTTCGTAAATATCTCTCGGGAAGGTTGCTCTCTCTTTCATAAGATGAATAATTTTTAATAATTTTTCATCCTCAATATTTAAATTTAAATCTGAATTTTTTAAAATTTGAAGTAATTCTTCATCCGATTTTGATTGAATATACTGATGGTTAAACCATTCTGCTTTTTCTTTGCTGAATCTTGCTCCGGCCTTGTGAACCTTATTTAAATCAAATTCTTTTGCCATTTCTTCCAGAGACAAAATTTCTTTATCATCAGCAGGAGACCAGCCTAAAAGTGCGACCATATTGATGAAAGCTTCCGGAAGATAACCTTCTTCTCGAAAACCTTTAGAAATATTTCCGGTTTCGGCGTCTTTAAAATTTAAAGGAAATACCGGAAATCCGAATTTATCACCGTCTCTTTTGCTTAATTTCCCTTTTCCTTCAGGTTTTAAAATTAAAGAAAGATGCGCAAACTCAGGAGCATCCCAACCCATTGCTTCATATAATAAAATATGAAGACCTAAAGAGGGTAACCATTCTTCACCACGGATAACGTGAGAAATTTCCATTTCATGGTCATCAATGATATTGGCGAAATGGTAAGTAGGCATTCCATCGTTTTTTACTAAAACTTTATCGTCTAAAGTGTTGGTATTTACAGCAGAATTTCCTCGGATAATGTCTACTAAACCTAAAGTTCTGTCGACCGGCATTTTGAATCTTACAACATAAGGAATTTTTTTATCCAGAAGTTGCTGTACTTCGTCTTCAGAGAGGGCAAGACTGTTTCTTAAACTGTTTCTCGAAATATTATTGTAAGAAAAAACGTCTCCTTTTGCTTCATACTCGGCTCGGATAGCATCCAGTTCTTCAGCGGTATCAAAAGCAATATAAGCGTAGTCTGTTTTTAAAATCTGCTCTGTGTATCTGTCATATATTTCCCTTCTTTCAGATTGTCTATAAGGGGCAAATTTTCCACCTTTTTTTGGGCTTTCGTCCGGGATGATTCCGCACCATTCTAAAGCTTCTTCAATGTAATCTTCGGCTCCTTCTACATATCTTGCTGTATCGGTATCTTCGATTCTCAAAACAAATTCACCACCTTGATTTTTAGCAAAAAGATAATCATACAACGCAGTTCTTACACCTCCCAAATGCAATGGTCCCGTAGGACTTGGTGCAAAACGGACTCTTACTTTACTCATTTATTGAAATTATAGTGCAAATCTAAGAAAAATGAATAGATTAACGTATTTTTGATTTATATTATGTATCATGACCAGGGTTATAAAAAAAAATAAATTATCCTTTTATATTCAGGGTTTTACAAGGGGTATATTTCCTGTAAAATCATTAGAAAAAAAAATAAATAAACTTTATAGCGTGCTTTCTAAAGAAGAGCTCAATAATGTTGAAAGAAGAGTAGATTATTATAATAAAATACATTCCCCGACAGAGGTTGCCCATCAGGGTACACGCATTAGAGATTTGCTTAAACCCAAAACTCCTAAAGCATATTATTTTGACACGTATGAATACGCAAGATATTTTCCTGAAAATCATTTGATTGATTTTGCATTTGGTGACATCAATACCATCTTGAATTTTCCGATGATTACAAAGAGCCGTCCCATCAACGGGAATAATGAAAATAATATCCTGTTAAATTTAGATAAGGTCAGACATTTCGTTTCTGTACATGATTCTTTAAACTATTCTCAAAAAGAAGATAAAATGATTGGAAGGGCAGCTGTTTTTCAGGAGCATCGAATTAAATTTTATAAAAATCACTTTAATAATACATTGTGTGATCTAGGGCAGGTAAATAAAAATGGCGGTAACCCTGCATGGATAA
Organism: Chryseobacterium sp. AC405b; assembly: GCF_979258685.1. Lineage (NCBI taxonomy): Bacteria > Pseudomonadati > Bacteroidota > Flavobacteriia > Flavobacteriales > Weeksellaceae > Chryseobacterium > Chryseobacterium sp. AC405b. Next base: position 615,939 of record NZ_OZ409877.1, on the reverse strand, counting down.
AACCAAAAATAAGTATTGCAGATCATCTTAAAAGTAAGTTTATCCTCAGTTTAGAAGGTAATGATGTAGCAACAAATCTGAAGTGGATTATGTCTTCAAATTCTATCGCAGTATCTCCGCAACTCAAGATGGAAACTTGGTATATGGAAGGTACGTTGAGACCTGATGAACACTTTATAGGAATCAGTGAAGATTATAGCAATCTTGAAGAAAAACTACAATATTATATTGATCACGAGGCTGAAGCTCAAGAAATTATACAAAATGCTAAAGAATACAGAGCTCAGTTTAATAATAAAAATGTAGAAAATTTAATTTCGATTTTGGTTTTACAAAAGTATTTTAATTACATTCGTTGAAAATTTGTCATTATGTTAGAAATAGACGAGAGACCATGGGGGAAATATTATGTTTTGGAGGACGAATCTACTTATAAACTTAAAAAAATTGAAGTAAATCCCGGGCAAAAGCTTTCTTACCAGTACCATCATCACCGACAAGAGTTTTGGACTATCGTGGAAGGAAAAGCCGTGGTTATTTTAGATGAAAAAGAGATTCATCTCTCCTACGGTGAAAGTGTTTTTATTCCACAAGGTTCCAAACACAGAATAATGAATTTTTCTGATAAACCTCTTGTATTTATAGAAGTGCAAACCGGAACTTATTTTGGTGAGGATGATATTGTGAGATTGGAGGATGAGTATGAGAGAGAATAATTTTTTTCAAGCGATTATTTTAAGAGTAACAACTTGAAAAACAATATCGGCTGGTTGTATTTTATTTTATATTTTTCTTTTTTCCACTGTTTTATCAGTTTTTTTCTTTCTGATTCTGAAGTGATGCCTGATAACCTTTTCTCAAATTTGTATCTAAGCAAATTGATTTCATAGTTCTTTTTCAGCTTTTTGTCTGCATTAATATAATCCATATATTTTGCAGTTATTTTCTTATAGGAGATTTCCATTAAATCCCAGTTTTTGGATAAACTTTGAGGTAAAATTCTATAATAAAATAGTTTTTTGTCGATAAATCCTATTTTATAACCCAAAAAAGTTAGCCTTAAATTCATATCCCAGTCTTCGGCATATACTTCTTCATCGAAAGGGTGTTTTACGAGAAGTTCTTTTTTAACAATAACACCGACATTAAAAGGTTCGTTATGCGTAAGATTGATGTGGAAAAACTGGTCGAGATTGTTGATGATTTTTCTTTTAGCTTTTTCAGAATAAGCATTAACGGTTTTATTTTCATTCTGAATATATCTGTAGCCGTCAGATAAGGCAAAATCAACTTTCTGCTCGCTAAGAAACTTTATTTTCTCTTCAATGCTGTTTTCAGGGAGCCAGTCATCACCCGAAAGAATGGTTACATAGTCGCCCGAGGCATAAGAAACAAGAATGTTCAGGTTTTTTGCAATGCCATAACATTCTGTATTTTGTATTAATTTATGGGGAGTTTTACAATCTGAGAGTATCGTTTTTGCTTTGTTAAATGTTTCATCATTAGAATTATTATCCAACAGAATAATCTCTAGATTCTGATAGGTTTGAGAAACGGCTGAACGGCATGCCTGCTCAATAAATCTTTCATGATTCATTGTTATGATAATCAGGCTTACTAATGGTTTTTTGCTCATTAAAAACGATTTAGGGTTTCTATAATATATTCAATTTCTAAACCATGGGCAGCTGTATTTAATACCAATATACTGACCAAGATTCTTTTAAAAATTTTTATTTTGTTCTGTCAGCTGATACATCCACTTTGGAAACCTTTCAGAATTTTGTGGAAAGAATAGTAGAATTGGCACCAATTGAAGTTCTGATTTTTAAAGTAGTTTCATGTATTTTTATCATATTTCTAATAGTTTGATAATATGCTCTTCAAAAAGTTGTGGATTTATTGTATAATCTTCATGGAAATTCTGAGTTTTGCTCTCATTTCGAAGATAATATAAATTAAAATTAACCAATGTTGCAATCGTGGAAAATACAGAAAAATCTCCCCAAACAGTTCCCAGCCATGTGAGACCTTTGCTATTTGGTTTAGAAAACAAAAGATTTGTCCATGCTGCTCCACTTGCACCGATGATATAATCGGCATTATTCATGATATATATCTGCTCATGAATATTAAGATTTTCAAAATATACTGGTTCAAAACCATAGGTTTTAGCAATATTTAATAGCTCATCTTCATTATATTTTCTAAATACAGATTTTCTTGCAATAAATACTTTTAAGACAGTCTTTACATTTACTTTTTCAATATTATAATTTGCAAAACAGGTTTTGCGGATATAATCAATTGACTCTGGAGAAATCTTTGTAAAATCTGCCTCATATTTAGTTCCATCCATAACATTCGGAATGGTTGGGTTGGGAGTGTTGATAAACCATAGATTTTTAAAGGAGTGGAAATACTCGTTTTCGAGATATTCTACATCATAATCTTTTAAGAAAAATTGGGCAACGGTTTTCAAGTTTTCATTTTCCCTGATAGAAGAATCTAAAACTATTTTTAACGATTTAGAATTTGGGACAGATTCTATAAATTGTGTCTTAGAAAGAATGTCAATCAAAAAGTGATAATAATTATATGTGAAAATCCCTCCAAAATATATTGCGTCATAAGGATATTCTTTGATGTCATAATTTCTTATTTTAGCTAAAGAATGTGAATGGAATCCTAAATTTCTATCTTCATAAAGATAAATGGACCTATTATCAGTATGCAGTTTTTCGTAAAAAATCTTATTTTTATTTAATGCTACAAAGAATGAAGAATTGCCTGTTATCATTACATTTTTTAGTAAAAAAATTTTGATCTCCGGTGTATAGGTTTCTACATATTTTTGCTCCTCCAATATTCTTTTAGGAAGATATGTTTTTATTTTTACTGATGGTTTTACAATAGTCTGAATAGTGCAAAAATCATCGTTTATAAGTTCCAATGGTAAAAAATCAACAAAAAGTGCCTTTGGTTTTATAAAATAAGATTTTATAGAATACTTTATCTTTTTCCAAAGTAGTATTCGGTGCCTTTTTTTTATATCGTGTTTACTCATTTTTTTCTTTCTAACAAATACATTATAATCTCTGATATAACCTTTCTCACCATTTGCGTCGTAGACTATACATATTTGTACTGCATTACATTATAGAGTATGCATGGTTTTTCAGTACTTTTAGGGGATGTAGCGCCCAATATTTGGGGGCTAAATAAACTTTTTATTGCCATTGTGGTGGCTTCTATTTACCGGCAACAACAAGTATCTAATGCACATCAAAATGAGAATTTCCAAATTTTTGTAGAGTGTACAATAAATTCTTTTGGGACAACGGGTAAATTCTCTCTATCGGCGATTGATATTAAACCTGATTCAAATTTAACACTTTTAGAAAAATTCCATGATAAATAATTTATGATCATTCATGTTATTTATTTAAAATTCTCAAGAAGTGATATGAACAAATGTTTTGCAGAGAGTTTTTAGCTCTGTCTATAACCATTCTCGCAAGTTATAATTTTATTTTCAACAACATTTTTGTAAGTGTTAAAATTTTTATTCTCGTTTTGCCTGTCAAAATAGAAGTGATGGAGATGATAGCACACCGCTTTCATTTTCAGGCGACGCTGTTTTATCCCAATATTATTCAGCCGGCCAGCCAGCTCAATATCTTCATGTCCCCAACCATTCATTTCATTATTATACCCATTTACGGCAATAAAATCATTTTTCCAGAAAGAAAAATTACATCCTTTTACATTATCAGATTTAATATGATCTTTTCTGAAAAATTTAGATAACAGCGGTAAGCGGGTTGCATTTATCTTATTTTTAATATTTTTTTTGGCTTGTTTTAGATCAAGAACTCCAGATTCTAGAAGTTTTTTAGTGTTTTCTTCATTGATCAATGCGCGACTCCCATTGAGGAAAAATCCTTTTTCCAGTTCATGAATATGATCCTGAATAAATTTAGGACTCAAAATTATATCTCCATCAATCTGAATAATGTAATCTGCGTCACTTCCTTTGATAGCTTTATTTAAAATTATTGTTTTTCTAAAGCCATTATCTTCGTGCCAAAAGTGCTTCACAGGAATGGTAAATTTTGACTTCCAGCTCTCAATAAGATTTTTAGTATTCTTCTTTTGACCCGTCATCAGCAATTAAGATTTCGTCAGGAAGTATATTCTGCTTTTGTACAGATTGTAAGACAAGATCCAAGGCTGTTTTCCAATTATATGTAGAAATCAATAAAGCAACTTTCATATTCTAAAGATATTGATTGATGCCATTTTCGCACCACTTTATACCATTTTTTTTAGTGTTTTCAAAAATAAGTTCATTTTTTTTTAAGTTTTCTTTTTGGTTGATGGGATGATGAATATGAAATACTAAACCACCCAGCTTCAGAAATCTTTTTTCTTTTCCAGCATTCAAAAGTCGTGCAACAAATTCTTTATCTTCCGGACCCCAGCCTTTAAAATCTTCATTATAACCATTCACTTCAATAGCGTCTTTCTTCCAAAAAGCCATATTGCATCCATGAATTTCCCAACGCTCATCACCACTGTTTTTATAGTTCGATTCAAATTTCCTCCATAATAAAGGTATTCTGAACGAACTGAAAAAATTGGTAATTCCCTTTGCAAAAGGATTAATGCCAATTTTTTTATTATTTAATTTTTTTTTGGATAAAACGGGGTCTATGTATATTCTGCTTGCTCTTACAAATGAGTTAGGCTTTACAAAATCTCTATGATCTGCTATAAAATAAGGATGAAGGATCAAATCTCCATCTATTTGTACAATATAATCTCCTTTAGCTATGGCTATAGCTTTATTTCTGATTTTAGCGAGTTCAAAGCCTTGATCTTCATGCCAGATATGGATGATGGGGATTTTTGATAATTTCTTATACCGTTCAACAACATGCTTTGTGGAAGATGTAGAACCATCATCGGCAATTAAAATTTCTAATGGCTGTACCTTTTGATTTAGCACACTTTTTAGACATAAGTCTAAAGCTTCCGGCCAATTGTATGTTGAAATTAAAAGTGAAATCTTCATAATGCATTAATACTCCAAAACTGTTTTCTCTATTATTCTCACACAATCCAACAACTGCTCTTCTGTAATTACCAATGGCGGAGCTAATCTGATGATATTTCCATGGGTTGGCTTTGCTAATAATCCGTTTTCTTTTAATTTTAAACAAAGATTCCAGGCAGTTGAACTCTCTGGTTTATCGTTAATTAAAATGGCATTTAACAAACCTTTTCCTCTTACCTTGGTAATTAGATCAGACTTTTCAATCACTTTTTCAATTTCTGATCTGAATAATTGACCAAGCTCTTCCGCTCTTTCCGAAAGATTTTCTTCTTCTACAACATCTAAAGCGGCAATGGCAACTGCACAAGCAATAGGGTTTCCTCCGAAAGTTGAGCCGTGCTGTCCAGGTTTGATTACATTCATGATTTCGTCGTTCGCCAAAACTGCTGAAACAGGATACATTCCTCCTGAAAGTGCTTTTCCTAAGATCAGAATATCGGGTTGTACATTTTCGTGATGACAAGCAATTAAACGACCAGTTCGTGCAATTCCTGTTTGAACTTCGTCAGCAATGAAAAGAACATTGTATTTTTTACACAATTCTGAAGCATTTTTCAGAAAATTGTCATCTGGAACATACACTCCGGCTTCTCCCTGAATCGGTTCAACCAAAAATGCAGCAATATTTTGAGCATCATTTTTCAGAACTTCTTCTAAAGCAGAGAGATCATTATAAGGGATTTTTACAAATCCGGGTGTAAAAGGACCATAATTTTTGTTGGCATCAGGATCATTCGAGAAAGAAACGATTGTCGTGGTTCTTCCATGGAAATTATTTTCACAAACAACAATCTTTGCTGCATTTTCTGAAATTCCTTTGACTTCATAACTCCATTTTCTGGCTAATTTTACGGCAGTTTCTACCGCTTCAGCTCCTGAGTTCATCGGCAAAACTTTATCAAAACCGAAAAGTGTTGTGATTTTTTTCTCGTATTCTCCTAAACTGGAATTGTAAAATGCTCTTGACGTTAGAGCTAATGTTTTAGCTTGATTAACTAAAGCTTCCACAATTTTTGGATGAGAATGGCCTTGATTAACAGCGGAATAAGCCGAAAGAAAGTCATAATATTTTTTACCTTCAACATCCCACACAAAAACACCTTCACCTTTATCTAAAACCACAGGAAGCGGATGATAATTGTGTGCGCCATGTTTTTCTTCGAGTTCAATGAAATACTGTGAATTCTTGGTTTGTTCTGCTGTTGACATTGTTTTTGCTTTTTGACAAAGTTAATAATTTAATATGAGAAAGGCGAATGCGAAAAAAAACTGCCCCAAATTGAGGCAGTTTTGAAATTATTTAAAAAAACTAATCTTAGTGATTATCATATTTCTTATCCATTACAAAACTTTCCATGAATTTTGTAGTGTAGTTTCCTGAAAGATAAGCTTCGTCTTCCATCAACTGTCTGTGGAAAGGAATAGTTGTTTTCACACCTTCTACATAGAATTCTTCCAAAGCACGCTTCATTTTTGCAATCGCTTCTTCACGGGTTTGTGCCGTGGTAATCAATTTAGCAATCATTGAGTCATAGTTAGAAGGAATGGTGTATCCGGAATAAACGTGAGTGTCAACTCTGATTCCGTGACCGCCAGGAATATTTAATCCTGTGATTTTCCCCGGAGAAGGTCTGAAATCAGCATAAGGATCTTCCGCATTAATCCTACACTCAATTGAATGCAATTTCGGATAATGATTGATTCCTGAAATTGGAGTTCCTGCCGCTAAAAGTATCTGCTCTCTGATCAGATCATAATCAATTACCTGCTCGGTAATTGGATGTTCAACCTGTATTCTGGTGTTCATTTCCATGAAATAGAAATTTCTGTGCTTATCAACAAGGAATTCAATGGTTCCTACACCTTCGTAACCGATAAATTCTGCTGCTTTTACCGCTGCATCACCCATTTTCTCACGAAGTTCGTCAGTCATGAAAGGAGAAGGCGTTTCTTCAGTCAATTTTTGATTTCTTCTTTGTACAGAACAGTCTCTTTCAGAAAGGTGACAGGCTTTACCATATTGGTCACCTGCAACCTGAATTTCGATATGTCTTGGTTCTTCAATCAGTTTTTCCATATACATACCACCGTTTCCGAAGGCTGCAACCGCTTCCTGAATTGCAGATTCCCAGTGTTCTTTAAGATCTTCAGCTTTCCAAACGGCTCTCATTCCTTTACCACCGCCACCGGCAGTCGCTTTGATCATGACAGGATATCCTGTTTCTTCAGCCGTTTTTACTGCATGTTCGTAAGATTCTATTAATCCTTCAGAACCAGGTACACAAGGTACATTTGCAGCTTTCATGGTCGCTTTAGCATTCGCTTTGTCTCCCATTCTCTCGATTTGTTCAGGACTTGCACCAATAAATTTGATACCGTTTTTCTGACAGATTCTTGAGAAGTTTGCGTTTTCAGACAAGAAACCGTAACCTGGGTGAATTGCGTCAGCATTAGTGATTTCTGCCGCAGCTATAATGTTTGGAATTCTCAGGTAAGAATCTTTGCTCATTGGCGGACCGATACAAACGGCTTCGTCAGCAAATCTTACATGAAGACTGTCTTTATCGGCAGTAGAGTATACCGCAACAGTTTTGATTCCCATTTCTTTACAAGTACGTAAAATACGCATTGCAATTTCGCCACGATTGGCAATTAATATTTTTTTGAACATCTCTCTGAAATTTTAAATTTTAAATTCTGAATTTTAAATTATTTTAAATGAAGCACTTTTCATCTAAAATTTATAATCTTTCATCTAAAATTCCTTAAGATGGATCTACTAAGAATAATGGTTGGTCATATTCTACCGGAGTAGCATCGTCGACTAAAATTTTAACAATTTTACCGCTTATCTCAGATTCGATTTGGTTGAATAATTTCATCGCTTCGATTACGCAAACTACTTTTCCGTTAGAAACTTCGTCACCTACGTTGATGAAAACATCTTTATCCGGAGAAGGTTTTCTGTAGAAGGTTCCGATCATTGGAGACTTAATAGTAACATATTTACTATCTTCAGAAACCGCTTCAGTCTTTTCTGATGGAGAAACTGCTGCAGGAGCATGACCCGGAGCTGCTTGCTGAGGAGCCTGCTGATACATTGCTGGTTGAGCAACATAGCTTACCTCGTTACCTCCAAGTGGTGTTTTAATAGTAATTTCGAAATCTTTGGTCTTGTATTTAACTTCTGAAACTTCAGCTTTAGATACAAACTTAATAAGATTCTGTATGTCTTTAATGTCCATAAAATTGATATTTGATTTGTCGTCAAAGATACCAAAAAAACATAAAAAGCAACAAAAAACCACTCATTTTTATTAAAATTGAGTGGTTTTTGTATTAAATAGAGGTTTTTAAACTAAAAATCTCTTAATCTTCTTCTGTAGTAGTTTCTACTGTTTTTTCCAATACTACTTTTCCTCTGTAGTATAATTTCCCTTCATGCCAGTGCGCTCTGTGGTACAAGTGCATTTCTCCTGTAGTTGCATCTTTTGCCAATTGAGGAACTACTGCTTTGTAATGAGTTCTTCTCTTATCTCTTCTTGTAGACGACTGTCTTCTCTTTGGATGTGCCATTTTGTAATAACTTTTTTAATTTGATGAGCGATGAGATCTTTGCATCATCTCATCATATTATTATTATTTTTAATTTTTATCTTTTAATTTCTTCAAAGCTTCCCATCTCGGGTCAACTTCCTGTTCTTTTTCCTCAATTTCTTTCGGACTGAATTTTTCAAGAATTGCCAAATCTTCATCACTTATATTAGGTGATATTTTTTTCATGGGTATTGACAGTGCTACATTTTCATAAATCAAATGTGCTACGTTGAACGCATGATCGTTAGTGAGAATGGTAACTACATCTTCCTCGCTTTCATCATATGCTTCCCCGAATTTTACTAAAATACCGATTTGGTTTTCAACGGGGTGGTCGAAACTGTCGTTTGTAATATCACAAACCAGTTCTACCTTTCCATCTACTTTGACTTCAAATTCTAAAAATGTAGTGTGCTTATTTAAAAAAACTTCTACATCTATCTTAGGATTTGTAAATTCCTGTTCAGTTTCGAATAATTGAAAGAACTCTTTATCTATCTCAAACCTGAACTCGTGCTTACCGATTTTCAGTCCGGAAAAGCTTATATCGTAGTTTCTTAACTTGTCCATAAAATGAGTGTGCAAAAATATGCAATTATTTTAATATTACAAATAAAATGTATAACAAAATTGATTTTAATTGAGTTTGCAATTTATATTTCACTTTCTACAGGAAGATCTTCGTCAATCCCGTTATCTGAAGGCATTTTTCTTGGTTGAAGTCTGTTGCTCATCATTTCTTTGTAATCGCTTCTGTTTTTAAATATTTTAATCGCCATGAAAATCGCTTCTGTAAAGCTCTGCTCATCAGCAATATTTTTTCCTGCAATATCATAAGCCACACCATGATCCGGTGAAGTTCTGATAAAAGGAAGTCCTGCTGTATAATTTACCCCTTCTTCGTAAGCTAAAGTTTTAAATGGAGCCAAACCCTGGTCGTGATACATTGCTAAAACCGCATCGAAGCTTTTGTATTTGCTCGGCTGGAAGAAGCTGTCTGCAGGAAATGGTCCGAAAACCAGAATTCCCTGATCTGAAAGTTCTTTGATGGCTGGTGAAATGATTTCAATTTCTTCATTTCCGATCACACCACCGTCGCCGGAATGCGGATTTAAACCTAAAACTGCAATTTTTGGTTTTGAAATCGAAAAATCTTCAATTAAAGTTTGATTCAGTGCTTTAATTTGTTTTTTTATTTTTTCTTTAGAAATATTTTCTGCAACCTGAGAGATCGGGATGTGATGCGTAGATACGGCAACCTTTAAACCATCTGTTACCAAAAACATCAAACCTTTTTTGTTGAATTTTTCTTCCAGATAACCGGTGTGACCTGCGTGTTTGAAACCCATTTTCACCATTTCATCTTTATTAATCGGTGCAGTAACCAAAACATCAATTTCCCCTTTCATCAAAGCTTCTGTTGCGGCTTCTAAAGAGTCAATTGCCATTTTGGTAGATTCTTCTGTTGGTTTGCCTAATTCTACGTTAGAATTATCTTTCACCAAGTTAAGCATATTAAGCTTTCCGTTTTGAGCCTGTGAAGTTTCTGTGATATAATTGAAATTCAGATTGAGTTTAAAAATATTCTTCTGGTAAGTGAATAATTTTCCTGAGCCGAAAATAATTGGGGTAAAGAAGTCTGTGATGGTTTTGTCTTTCAGAGATTTCATGATGATTTCCGGGCCGATGCCGTTGAAGTCACCAATTGAAATTCCTACTCGTACTTTATGGTTTTTTGGGCTCATTTTGATTATCTTTGAAGATTATAATTTTACAAATTTAGCAAAAAATAATATGTTCACAGGAATTATTGAAGCGGTAGGAGTTATTGAAAAAATTGAAGAAAACGGCAGCAATATTAATTTTACTCTAAGCTGTCCCTTTACCCATGAATTAAAGATCGATCAGAGTCTTGCTCACAATGGCTGTTGTCTTACGGTGGTTGAAATTTCCGAAAGTCAATATGTTGTTACTGCGATCAATGAGACTTTAGAAAAAACCAATCTTGGAAAGTGGGAAGTGGGAAGTGTCGTAAATCTTGAACGTTGCATGATGATGAACGGAAGGCTTGACGGGCACATTGTTCAGGGGCATGTAGACCAAACAGGTGAGATAATTGGTATCGAAAACAAAGATGGCAGCTATTTTGTTACTGTACAGTATAATTCAGAAAGTGGTTTTGTGACGGTTCCGCAAGGTTCAATTACAATGAATGGAATTAGTCTTACTGTTGCCAAAAGCGGAGATTTTCAGTTTTCTGTTGCTATAATCCCTTATACGTGGGAATATACCAATATGAGAAATGTGAAAACAGGAGATAAAGTTAACCTTGAATTTGATATTGTAGGTAAATACATCGCTAAATTAATTAACAAACAGAATGTCGTTTAATAAATATAAAGGATATAGTTTAAGAAACCGCGTTTTTTTTGGTTTTCTACTCGTATGTCTTTTAAGTGTTGCAGCTTCTTCGTTAGTCCCATATTTTGTTTTGAGAAATAATTCTCTACAGCAGAGTAAGATAGATATGCAGGAGAAAACCAACGCTGTGATGAGATTCTTAGATTATGCAGTGAGTCTTTCTACCACGCAGACTAAAGATCTTCCTGTGGTTTTAAAAAATAAAATTTTTGAAATCGCAGACATCAATCAACACGATATTATTATTTATGATTTGAAAGGCAATTATTTACTTTCAAATAAAGATCCTAATCTGGTTGATAAGAAAAAAATTCCTGTTGATATTCTCAATAAACTGCTTTCCACTGAAGTCAGATATGATGTGAGAGGTTATGATGCTTCTAAGGATGCTGTTTTTACATCTTCCTATTTGCTGCTCAAAAACAATATGCTGGAGCCTATCGGATTGATATACATTCCTTTATATCACAATGAATCTGCTTATCTTGATGTACTTCATAAATACGTAGTTTATATCCTGATTGTTGATATTATTTTAATTGCGTTCAGCGTTTGGCTGAGTTGGGTGACTTCTGTCAATCTTGCGAAAAATATTACTAAATTTTCCGACATGATTACAAGGATTACGCTTTTCGAAAATGAAATGCGTCCTATAAAATATTATAAAAATGATGAGCTTAATGCTTTGGCAAGAGCTTATAACAGAATGATTCTTCAGATTCAGGATCAAAGAGAAAGGCTCCGTTTCAAGGCATCCGAAGAAGCGTGGCGCGAAATGGCAAAACAGGTTGCACATGAAGTGAAAAATCCTTTGACACCGATGAAATTAACTATTCAGAATTTCGAGAGAAAATTTGATCCTAATGATCCCAATATCACTGAAAAGGTTAAAAAATTAAGCAAAACGATGGTAGATCAGATTGATTTAATCGCAACGGTAGCCTCAGCTTTTTCAGAATTTGCAAAGCTTCCGGAAAAAAATAATGAAGTCATCAATCTTAATACGGAAATTGATGATATTCTCAGAGTTTTCAATGATGATCAGATATTTGTTCATTCAAATAAAGCCAATGTAATGGTGAATATGGATAGAATTTACCTTTCCAGAATCATCACCAATCTTATCACCAATGCAAAACAGGCACAAAGTGAAGACCGGGATCTTTTGGTAAATGTAGATATTGAGCAGCATCAGAGAAAAGTTAATATTTCAATACAGGATAACGGAGTAGGGATTGCTGAGAATATGTATGAAAGAATCTTCGAGCCCAATTTTACTTCAAAAAACAGCGGGATGGGATTAGGTTTATCTATGGTCAGAAAAATGGTGGAAGATTATAAAGGGCAAATAACAGTAAAATCTGAAGTCGGAAAAGGTTCTACATTTACGATTACGCTACCAACCAATCTCTAGTGAAGCCATTTCAATTTAAACAATTCGAAATTCAACAGTCTGCCGATGTTTTCCGTGTAGGAACAGATGGTTTATTACTGGGTGCTTTGGCAAATGTTGATTTTGCTGAAAGTGCTTTAGAAATCGGAACCGGTACAGGATTAATTTCTTTAATGCTTGCCCAAAGAAATTCACAGGTAAAAATTTTGGGTCTTGATATTAATGAAGAAGCGGTAAATGTTACAAAACTCAATTTTCAGAACTCAATTTTTCATTTAAGATTAAACAATACTCTTCAGGATTTTAAAACATTTAAAAGTGATAAAAAGTTTGATTTAATTGTTTCAAATCCACCTTATTTTGAAGAAAATCATTCCGGAAAAGATGTTATTGCAAGGCAAACTATTGAACTGAATTTCCAGCAATTAATTTCAAAATCATCAAAATTACTTTCAGAAAACGGAATTTTTTCTGTGATTATACCTTTAGAAGTTGGAAAAGATTTTATAGAAATTGCAAAAGAAAATCAATTGTTTCTAAGTCGGAAAATCAATATTTACGGAATTAAAAATTCAAAAATAAAAAGGCTGATTTTAGAATTTACACTTCTTGAAAAAAAATTTGACGAATCTGATATTGTGATAGAAAAAAGTCCGAGAAAATACTCAGACCAATATCTTAAACTCACCAAAGAATTTCATGTTTTTAAAGCATAATTTTTATTCAAATAATTCTGCGGTATCCAATACGGAAACTTTCCCGTCTTCACATCTGATAGCTTCTCCAGGAAAGTTTTGAATCATATGGTAATCATGCGTTGCCATCACTACGGCAGCTCCGTTTTCTGCAGCAACCTGTTTTAGTAAAGTCATGATTTCGTTAGATGTTTCCGGATCCAGGTTTCCTGTCGGCTCATCAGCCAAGATCAGATCAGGATGATTCAGTAGTGCTCTTGCAATGGCAATACGCTGTTGCTCGCCTCCGGAAAGTTCGTGTGGCATTTTATGCTTTTTACCTTTCATGTTTACACTGGAAAGCACTTCATTGATGCGCTCATCCATTTTTACTTTGTCCTTCCATCCGGTAGCTTCCAAAACGAATTTTAAGTTTTTTTCGACCGTTCTGTCAGAAAGTAATTGGAAATCCTGAAAAACAATTCCCAGTTTTCTTCTCAAATTTGGAACCTCCGATGCTTTCATTTTTGCCAGATCAAAGCCAACAACTTCACCATGTCCTGCAACCAAAGGAATATGTCCGTACAAAGTTTTCAGAAGCGAACTTTTACCCGAACCGGTTTTCCCGATAAGGTAGCAGAATCTGCCTTTCTTTATATTAAGATTAACATCGGTAAGCACAGTGAAATTTTTCTGAGTAATTTTTGCGTGCTGAAGATTAATAATATTGTCTCCGGTAATATGTGTATGTGGCATAAATTCAATTTTTAAAGGCTTTTTCCAAAAATAAATTTCAGAAATTAAAAATAGAAAAAAGATGGTTTACAAACCTAAAAATTAGGAAAATTTAACAACAAAAAATGCCTGAAAAAACTTATTTTCAAGCATAATCTGTATATTGTAAAGTGAGAATTATCTCTTAGCTCTTGCAGAACTGATCGATAGACTTTTTCTACCTTTAGCTCTTCTCGCTGCCAATACTCTTCTTCCGTTTGGCGTAGACATTCTTTCTCTGAAACCGTGCTTGTTTCTTTTCTTTCTTTCTGATGGCTGGAACGTTCTTTTACTCATTACTATATATTTTAGTCGTAATTATCTATTAATTTTCAGGTTGCAAATATATGTATATTTTTATTAAGTGCAAATATATTCTTGAATTATTTAATGAAATATTATGGAACTGAAATAGAAGGTAAGCAGACTTTTTACAGATTCATCATAATAAAAACTTTATCTTTGGAAACTCAAATTTAAAGAAATGTTTAAACCTGCCGAACTTTTAGAAATCAATCAGCTGCTTATCCCGGAAAATAAAATCGTAATTCTTACCCATTACAATCCGGATGGTGATGCTATTGGCTCAAGTTTAGGCTTAAAACATTACTTACGTGCCAAAGGAATTGAAGCTGAAGTAGTAACTCCGAATGATTTCCCGAAATTTCTGAAATGGATGCCGGAAGCAAAGAAAAATATCATCGGAGAATACAAAAGAAAAGTAGCTTTTGATCTTATCAATGATGCAGATGTGATTTTTTGTTTAGATTTTAATTCTCCAGCAAGAATCGGGCTTTTAGGAGATTGGTTAATGAGAGCAAAGGCTAAAAAAATTCTTATTGATCACCATCAGCAGCCGGAAGATTTTGATTTTGTATATTCAGACACCATTATTCCCGCAACCTGCCAAATGATTTATCATTTTATTGAAGCGATGGATGATGAAGATCTGGTGAATAAAGAGATTGCCGAATGTCTCTACACAGGAATTATGACAGATACCGGTGGTTTCCGTTTTCGTTCTACAAGTGCAGCAACGCATAGAATTGTGGCTAATTTAATTGAAAAAGGAGCTGATCCTTCCATCATCACATCAAATACCTGGGATACAAATACCGTTTCCCGTTTACACTTACTGGCTTTGGTTCTAGGACGAATTGAAGTTGTGAACGACGGTACAGTTGCTATTTTGTCTTTGACGAGAAAAGAGCTTCAGGAATACGGCTTCCAGAAAGGCGACACCGAAGGTTTTGTAAATTACGGACTAAGCATTGTAGGAGTAAGAATGTCTGCTTTCTTTTTGGAAGATTTGTATGAAGATTTTATTAAAATTTCTTTCAGAAGTAAAGATGATGTAGACGTGAATCAATTCTCAAGAAAATATTTTAACGGTGGAGGTCACATCAACGCAGCCGGAGGAAAATCTATGGAATCTTTACCAGATACCATTGACACGTTTAAATCAAAGTTGGCTGAGGAAAATTTGTAGTTAGTTAGTTTATTATTTATAACTCGAAACTTATAATTTTCTATACCCTTTTTTCTCAAGCTCTTTACATGTATATTCATAAACCTCAGAGAACATATCATCCAGAGATTTTTTGTTGAATAAACTAAACTTGGTCATTTTTGGGGGATCTAAAAATATATCACAAGATTTAGCTTTAGAATAAACAGATTTGGCAATCGCCAAGTGAAGAATACGGTCAAATTCTTTCATCAGACTCATGTTTTCAAGTGCGTCATAGCTGATGGAATTCACATGAGAACCAATCAGGAAGTCACATTTATCGATAATTGGTTCGATGGGCAAATTGTCTAAAACACCACCATCCACATAGACTTTTTCGCCCATTCTTACAGGTGGCAACACAAACGGAACACTCGATGATGCCAAAAGAGGTCCGAATAACTCGCCTTCCGAAAAAAAGTCTACAATGCCATGTGTCATTTCTGTTGCAGCAACGTATACCGGAATTTTCAGCACTTTAAAATCATCTTCAGGAAAATGATCTGTCAGTAATTTGAGAATAAATTTAGAACTAAAAATCCCGTTCTTGGAAAGTTTTAAATAAGAGCGTGAGAAAAAAGTCGTTTTTTTTACGATTTTCATCATTTCATCGGGAGATGTTCCGATAGAGTAGAATGCTGCAACAATAGAACCGGCACTGGTTCCGGAAATGATGTCAGGTTTCAGATTGTATTCCTCTAGAGCCTTGAGAACGGCAATATGGGCAATACCCCGCATTCCGCCGCCGGATAAAGTGAGACCGATAATTGGTTTCTTTTTTTTGAAAGAGAATAATCCCATTGAAAATTTTGAACTGTACTAAGTTAACGGTATTTTGCAGAATAAATTACGGTTCATCGCATTCCGAATCAATTTTTATAAAAAGCGAATTAAACTCATTATTCATTTTCATATCATGCGATGGTCTTTGGATATCGGCATTGGCGCAGTTTCCCCATCCAAACGTAATTAAGTCTATTGTTGCGTAATCTTTCCAGTCAGAAGAATGAAGATGGTTTTCAAATTCATTGATAATTCTCTGCGGATCGCCGTTTCTTTTACTCATTTCTTCACGCAGTTTTCTCCATGCAACAATCATTTCTGCGTCATTTGAATTTAAAGCTTTCGCAAAATTTCTGCAATTTCCTGTAAATGTATTATTGATTAAAACGGAAGGATCAGAATAACTTTCAATCTGAAGTTTTTTCTTTTCATAATCCCGCCGGAGCTCTTCATCATATTGTTTTTTAATATTTTGCCAATACGGAATATTTACAGTTTTTAAATTTTCAAGAATCTTTTTTCCTGATGCAAAATCTTTGTCTAATTTGTCTAAAATCAAATCTTTGTCATGTCGTACTTCTTCCAGATCATTGATGTTAAAAACAGAAGGTGTGCTGAGTGAGATGCCGGCATTCTGAAACCAGAGTTTATAAGTTCCTTCCAGTTCTTCACGAGAATATTGATTAGTGTCATAATATCCTTTACTTTCACAAAGTTCCGTTACAAAAGCGAAAATTTGGGTTGCAGTTGGCTTTGATGCTAAAGAATCTTTCGCAGGTTGTTCAATGATAATTGCAGGGTCTTCTTGTTTTGTATTAGAAATTGAAGTTTCTTTTTTGCAACTGACCAACGAAATTAACAAGACTGAAAATATCCAAATTCTCATAAATGATTTTTTACAAAAGAAATTTTTTCGGTAGATGATGAAGTAATTCTGTGTTGATGATTGCAGCGCAAATGCTTGGTTTTTCCCAGTGACCGTTGTGTCCACAATCCACAATATACGATTTTAGGTTAGTTCGGTCGGGAAGGTTGTTGATGGTTTTATCCGTTTTTACAGCATTGTCATGCTTCCCGGCAATCACTAAGATTTTGGCTTCCAGATTTTCAAGAACGTGCTTTTTATCAGTTCTTTCTACCATTCCTTTTACACAGGCCAAAGCTCCAAGATGATTGGTAGAGAGCGCAACTTCCAAAGCTGTTTCTATTTTTCCTTCCAGAAGATCTCTTTCGTTTTGATTGAATAAATTCGGGACTCCTGCTCTTGCATAGTGTGGAAATGCATCTTTGATAATTCTGTAGCTTTTTATGCGTTGCTCTTTTTTTTCATCGTCGTCAGCAAAATAGGTTGAGAAAAAAAAGGGTTAAACTTTTCAGGCTCTCAGGAAATTTTTCAGCAAATGCTAAAGAAGTATATCCTCCCATTGAATGGCCGAGAAGATGAAATTTTTCTAAATTTTCATGATCCACAACTTTTTTTATTTCATCAGCCATCAATTCCATGGTGTGAACTTCTGCTAAAATATCAGATTTTCCGTGACCGGGAAGATCGATTTTCAATAAGGTGAAATCTTTGGAAAGATGCGTTTCCATATCACTCCAGATGCTGAGGTTTTCCATAAACCCGTGAAGAAGCACTAAAGTTTCTTTTCCGTTACCTTTCTTTTCAAAGTAGAGCATAGTTTAGATTTAAAAATGAATATCAATATAGTCAACAAAACCCGAACCGTTTACCATATCCTGAAGTCTGTAAGTTTTTCCTCCGTCTTTTGACATTAACGTTTTCGTACCTTTTCTGGTATAAGTTTTTCCGTTTTCGTTTTCAGAAATGCTTTGAGTGATTTCACCTGTAAAGTTGATGTGTTTAGCAGAAACAACTTGTGTGAAACCTTTTATGACCACAGAATTTTTGCCAGATTTAATATTTCCTGATAAAGTATAATGATCTCTTTCACCATCAATTTTTGAGAAATTTACAGATCCTGAGATTTTAGAAGAAGCATCGTTTTGGTAGGTAAATTTGTGGTTTCCGCTGAAATCTTTGAACCGGTTTTTACTGTTTAAAGATTTTATGCTGTCATTAATTTTTGTCCGTTGCGCGTTAATTGAGTCTACAATTTTTGTGCTGTCTGTTTTCTGAGAATCTTTTTTTGAGCATGAAAATGTGAGAATTCCTGCGATGGCTAAGATCAGAGTTTTTTTCATGAAGTTTATAAGTTTATGGTTTCAAATTTAAATAAAAAAAAGAGCATTATAAAAATGCTCTTCACTTTATTTTACGATTTCCTCGTAAACTTTGTGTTCCCACGGTTTGAGATCTGTTATTCCGTATCGTTCTTTTTTTGAGATTGCAATATTATCGAGTATATCAACAAAGTTTTTATAATTGGCTTCATCGGTTGGTTTTACAATGATGGTAAATTTGTCTTTCTTCGGAGCTTTTTCATAGGCTTCGGAAATTATTTTTGAAATTTTTACGCCACTAAAATCCGTTTCGTTCAAATTGTTTTTTGTAAGTCCTTTCTCGCTGCTTTGATGATAAAAAACGCGGTTGTCTTCACCTAAAATAAAAGTAACCTGATTTCTTTCATCAATGACTATATCTTTTATAGATATCGGGTTTGGATCTTTCGCAGGCAAACCAAGATCCATCACATTAGGTTTTGTAAAGTTGGTCGTAAACATAAAAAAGGTAATCAATAAAAAACCTAAATCCACCATGGGAGTCATGTCAACTTTTATGAGTTTTTTTCTCTGTCTGGATTTTTTTCCTTTCTCGTCTTGTGCAATGATTTCAGCCATGATTCAATAATTTTTGAATTAAATAATTGATTTTTTAAGAAATGTATTCTTCGTTACAAGTTTTGTAACAAATTCTATACCCTAATTAGTAAATCGGTAATAAATATTATTTAAAATTAAATGTTTTGCATAGAATTTCGTGATTAATTTGTATAACAATAAGCTTTTGGGAAAATTTAATATTATCTAAAAAATAAGCTCACAACTTTCGAAGTGAGCTTAGTATTATTAAAAATAAATCTTATTTGTTCTGTTTAAAATAATTAACACCGCATTCTAAGAATTTTTTGAAATCTTCTTTCTGCATATAACCGGAAACCGGTGTGTTGATTACTCTTCCGTCTGGCGTTATCAAAACATAATGAGGCTGAGAATTATTATTAAAATTCACCTGTTGGAATAAACTCCATCGATCACCGATTGTTTTTACTTTTTTTACTTGTCCACCACCCAAATCAATCTTCGTTTTTTGATCTTCGGGAAGTTCTTCTTTGTCATCAACATACAATGAAGCTAACACGATATCGTTCTGAAGAATCGGTAAAATATCCGGTTCGCTCCACACAAATTCTTCCATTTTACGGCAGTTTTCACAACCATAACCTGTGAAATCGACCAAAATGGGTTTGTTTTCTTTTTTAGCTAGTTCAATGGCATTAAAGAAATCATGTTCAGGCTTCATTCCTAAAATTCCGTCTTTTTCGTCATGAAGATAGCTCACATTCAATGGAGGCAAAATTCCGCTTAATAATTGAAGTTTCGGTCTTTCGGCAGGAATTAATCCCTGAATTAGATAAATCACAAAAACAATTCCCAAAGCTCCAAGAATCTTTCTTGTAATCGAAATTTTTGGTTTTTTATCATCGTGCGGAAATCTGATCAATCCGAATAAATATAATGCTAATCCTATCGCAATCACAATCCAGATCGCAATGAAAAGTTCTCTTTTAATTAAAAATGTTTTTGAAACTAAATCTGCCTTTGATAAAAATTTTAAAGCCAAAGCCAATTCTACAAAACCTAAAACCACTTTCACTGTATTCATCCATCCTCCGGATTTTGGAAGACTCTGTAAAGCTTGAGGGAATAATGCTAAAAGCCCAAAAACAATTGCCCACGCAAATCCGAAACCTGCCAAAGCAAACGTCAACAACATAGGAACATTGGTAGAACCTGTCACTGCACTTCCCAATAAACTTCCTAAAATTGGACCTGTACATGAGAATGAAACTATTACTAAAGTCAGCGCCATGAAGAAAATTCCAATAATTCCTCCTGCTTCTTCGGCTTTTGAAGATTTGTTGGCAATTGAGCTTGGCAAAGTGATGTCATAATATCCGAAGAAACTGCCTGCGAAGAAAATGAAAATGATAAAGAATACGACATTCAGCCAAACGCTTGTTGAAATTTCGTTGAAAATATTCCCTGCAATCCCATCAATCAAATGGAATGGAAGACTTAACAATACAAAAATGATCAGAATGAAGAAGCCATAAATCATTGCATCTCTCTTTCCTTTTGCTTTGTTTTTATTTCCTTTTGTAAAGAACGAAACCGTCAAAGGAATCATCGGGAAAACGCATGGGGTAAGCAAAGCGATCAATCCACCGATGAATCCCAGGAACAAATAGGTCCAATAATTTTCAGAGGCTTCAATTGTTTTAGTTCCACAATCCGTCAAAGGTTTTTTGAAATCTATGGTGGAAATTTTAAGTTGTTTCGGATCGAGTTTAGAAGTTTCTGTAACAGTGATTTCTCCTTTTGCAGGATTCTCAAGTACGGTTTCTCTTGTTTTTACAGAGTCTTTTATTTCTTCAGTTGGTACAACAGCATCCTCTGAAACTCCTTTTGGAGTAATTTTTTGATTAAATTCTAAAGTATTCGGAGCAAGACAAACTCTGTCATCACAAGTCTGATACGTAATTTCAGCAATGACTTCTCCGGGTTTTGTACCGTCTTTTAATTTAAATTTCTGTTTAAAACCTGCAGAATTTGAATAGTAAATAATCGTTCCGCCAAAAGCTTCAGAAAATTCTTCGTGCTTTTTACCGACCTCCTGAAATTTACCGATCAATTCTATGTTTTTTCCCGAAACCACATATTCTGTGGGAATTCCGGTATCTTCAGGAATATCTCTTGAATAAATATGCCAACCGCTTTCTAAAGTGGCATTCAGTACAGCTTCGTATTGGTTGTTGCCCAATTCGTTAACCGTGAATTTGAATTTTACAGGATTTTTGATTTGTGCATTGATTCCCGTAAATAAGAACAGGAGAATGAGTAACAACCAGTTTTTGAATTTCATTTTACTTTTCATTAAAAATTTTGAGAATACTTTTAGTTCTCTCATCTTTTGCGTAGCGTCTATCTTGTCTGAAAGGAATAATGCCTAAAACACTATTGTTTCCGTCTGTCAAAAGCCAAATTTTTTGCTTGGCTAAAATAGACATTTTTTCGTCCTTAAAAAACTTCGAAACTTTCTTTTTCCCCGAAAAACCAATCGGATAAAAAACGTCTCCTTCCTGTTTTCGTCTTAGTTTCAACGGAAAGGTGATTTTTTCAGCATCAAAACTCCATTGAAATGTTTTATTGATTTCTTCAATAGTCAAAATGGTGTCTGAAATGTTGATTTCAACCATGTTTTGATTCAGATCAAATGTTTGGGTTAAAATAATTTCTTCCTGATTTTCTTTTTCTTGATTTAATTGAAGGAAAATCAATTCGTTTCGATTGATGATAAGTTGGAAGTCTTTTGAGAAAAATGAACTCCCGGTTGTCGCTTTGAAGATTTTTGTAATCTCTTTTTCTTCATCGAAACCATATTTTTTTAAGATTTCAAATTTCACAAAATCACTTTCAAGATTCAGTTTATTTTTATCTAAAATTTTATTTTCATTGTTCGAAATAGTAATTCTGTTTTCAATTTCTTCAATCTGTTGCAGAATAAAATCTTTGGTTTGATTTAAATAAGACAATGATTTTTTAAAATTTTCGAGGAAATGATCGTGTGTTTCTAAAAGTTTCGGAACAATTTTATTTCTGATTTTATTTCTTAGATAATCATTTTTTGTATTAGAAAGATCTTCACGATATTCAATCTGATTTTCTTTTGCGAAATCATAAATTTCGTCTTTAGAAAAATGTAAAAGCGGACGAATAATATTATTGTCATTCGAGGGGATTCCGCTCAAACCTTTAATTCCGGAAGCTTTAGATAAATGAATGATGAAAGTTTCCAGCTGATCATTCAGATGATGTGCGGTAACTAGAAATTCAAGATTTTCTTTTTCCTGAATCTGTTTAAAAAAATGATAGCGAAGTTCTCTCGCCCAAAGCTGAATAGAATTTACAGGTTTATCATCTTTTTCTGAAACTTCATATAAATGAAATTTAATATCATTACTCTCACAAAAATTTTCTACTACTTTTTGATCTGCGTCAGAGTCTTCTCCACGAAGCTTATAATTCACGTGTGCAATCTGAAAATTTAAATCTAAAGCTTTAAAAATGAAAGCCAAAACCATAGAATCTGCACCTCCGCTTACGGCTAAAAGAAAGGTCTTATTTTTATAAAACCCAATGAGATTTCCGAGTTGTTTTTCGAAGCTTGATTTATCCAGCATGAGGCTTAGAATTTCTTTTGTACAAAGATAAACCATATAATTAAAATGAATTTTCCTAAATTTGGACGTCTAAAAAAAGATTATTTATGAAGATTATTAAAATTTTAGCAGTTTCTGCAATGGTGTTGGGTGTAACATCTTGTGTAAGTAAAAAACAGTATGATGCGTTGAGTGGCAACTACAAACAGTGTATCGAAAATATTGGCGAAAGACAGAGAGAAATTCAGGATCTGAAAGGTCAGAATTCTACATTAACGGCGGAAAATAACTTATTAAAAAGCCAGCACGATGCTTTGAAATCATCTTTGGATGCCTGTCTTTCTAATACAGGAAAAAGTTCTGCAAACATTGATAAGTTGGTAGGAGAGATCAATTCTTCTAACATGTATATCAAACAGCTTATTTCTTCTAATGCGAAAAATGACAGTTTAAATTTAGCATTGTCAAACAAATTGAAAAGATCGTTGGATAACGTAACCGACGATGATGTTCAGGTAAAAGTTCTGAAAGGTGTTGTAATGATTTCACTTTCGGATAAAATGCTTTATAAAGTTGGAGATTACAATGTGCTTCCAGCGGCTCAGGAAGTTTTGGGTAAAGTAGCAAAAGTAATCAACGATTATGATAAATACTCAGTATTGATTGAAGGTAACACAGATAATTCTCCTCTAAGTTCAGCAAATTTACCAAGAGATAATTGGGATCTTTCTGCGTTAAGAGGAACATCGGTTGCAAAAGTATTGCAAAGTCAGTTTGGTGTTGACCCGGCAAGAATTACTGCTGGTGGACGTTCAGAATACAATCCGAAAGCCACAAACATGAGTGTTTCCGGAAGAGCGGAAAATAGAAGAACAGAAATCATCATTATGCCAAAACTTGATGAGTTTATGAAACTGATGGATATTACTCCTAAGAAGTAATTGTCTACAGAATAGTATAAAAAAGTCCCGATAAAAATTTTTATCGGGACTTTTTAAATAACATCTTCTTTTTTTAGTTTTAAGAAGATTCTTTCTAAAAAAGATAGGCGTTCTCTTTTGAGAAGTGTTTTTGTGTTCGAAGGGTTTAATTGTTTCATTAAATTTTTAGGATCCTTCATTTTAAATAAATTTTTTTTCACCATAACAGTGAAAATATCTTTCTGCAAATCTACCACTCTAAATGATTAAAAAACATCCGTATTTTTACGGATATTTTCGTGATAACGGATGTATTTTATTTACGTAAATTTGAATTGTAAAAATCATTAATATGAGCTTTTTTGAAGAAGAAAACGCTGAAATGGATAGGTATCTGGAAAATCATGCTTCCGCAGAGCCTGAAATCCTAAGAAACCTGAGAAGAGAAACTTTCCAAAAAACGACTCAGCCCCATATGATCTCTGGTTATCAGCAGGGAAGATTGTTGACGATTATTTCAAAAATTCTGCAACCGAAAAATGTTTTAGAAATAGGAACTTTTACCGGTTATGCGGCACTTTGCCTATCAGAAGGTTTAACAAAAGATGGAAAGCTTACTACTTTGGATGTAAATGAAGATTTAGCGTATTTACCCAAAAAATATTTTGCGGAAAGTAAGTCTTCTGATCAGATCCATTTTAAACTTCAGGATGCAAAAGAATTTTTGCAAGAAACTGATGAAATTTTTGATTTGATTTTTATTGATGCAGATAAAGAAAATTACGCAGAATATTTTAGATTAATTAAACCCAAAACAAAATCTGGCTCAGTGGTGATGTTTGACAACGTGCTTTGGTACGGGAAAGTTTTAGAAGAACAGCCTAAACAAAAATCTACACAGGTGATCAAAGAGCTTAATGATTTGGTAGCGAAAGATGAAGATTTTGAAAATCTTATTTTACCTTTGCGTGACGGAGTAAATCTGCTTCGCAGGAAGTAATTAAAAGATTTAAATATTAAATAATTAAAGATTCGTCACTCTAATTTTTAATCTTTAAATCATTAATCTTTAATATGAATACATGGATAAAGGAATTTGTGTTGTGACAGTAGCGCCAGTGCGTGCAGAAAATTCTGACAAAGCAGAAATTGTTACAGAAATCTTGTTTGGAGAAAGTGCAGATATTTTGGAAGTCAATAAAAACTGGACCAAAATAAAAATACATTACGACGGTTATGAAGGCTGGATGGATACCAAACAGATCAAACACGTAACGGAAGAATATCTGGCAAACAGAAAAGTAACACTGATTACAGAAGATTTTTCTTCAATAATGACCAATGACGGACGTACCTTGCTTTCTATGGGTTCTGAAGTTGAATATCCTGCTGTGGCATCCCGCAGAAGTCATGATTTGCGTGAAAGTATTGCTTTGACTGCCAAAGAATTTCGAAATGTTCCTTATTTATGGGGTGGAAAAAGTTTTTTTGCGGTTGATTGTTCCGGTTTTGTGCAGTTGGTTTACAAAATACATAACGTAAAGATGCCCCGAGATACTTATCAGCAGGCAGAAGTGGGTGATGTTTTAAGTTTTGTGGAAGAAAGTCAGCCCGGCGATCTTGCGTTTTTCGAAAATTCTGAAGGTAAAATTATTCACGTAGGAATTATGCTTGAAAATCAGAAAATCATTCATGCTTCAGGAAAAGTGAGGATTGATACGTTAGATTCTACCGGGATTTTCAATAAAGAAATGAATAAACATACCCATAAACTGAGAGTTATTAAAAGCGTTTTGTAGCGATGGAAAAATTAATTTTTTTAGCTTTCGATATTCTTAATTTTGCTTTACTAACTTTATTATGGTGGATTACTGTTAAGAATTATAAAATTTTACCAGCAGTTATTCCAACTCATTTCGATTTTGAAGGAAAAGCAGATCGTTTTGGAAATAAAAAGTTTGCTTATTTAATGCCTGTATTTGGCGCTGTTGCTTATTTTGGATTTTTAATGGTATTGAATTATCCTGAATCCGTCAACTTCCCTGTAGAAATTACAGATCAGAATAAAGACAATCAGATTTCTATCATGATGTTCTTTTTGAAATGGCTGTTAACACTTGTTCTGATAATTTTTTTAAATAATCAAGATTACATGATGAGATACAGCTTTAATGAAAACGTCAAAACACGAATTCCATTCTGGTTACCATTGGTTTTAATTTTCCTGAGTCTTATCACTACAATAATTTTAGCATCAGTTTTTAAATAAATAATGAGTAAAATTTACAACATATTTATTTATCTTCTCATCTTCGGGATGAAAGTTTTCTCAATATTTAATGATAAAACTAAAAAAGGCGTTGAAGGTAGAAAACTTTCTTTGGATATCATTAAATCTGCCTTCTCAAAAGATGATAAGGTTATTTGGATGCATGCTGCGAGCTTGGGAGAGTACGAACAGGGTTTGCCTGTTTTGGAAAAGCTCAAAAATCAGTTTCCCAATCATAAAATTCTATTGACTTTCTTTTCTCCGTCAGGTTTTGAGAATGTTGTTAAAAAGAAAAATATTGCTGATGCAATATGCTATTTGCCCTTTGATACAAAGACAAATGTTAAGGAATTTATCTCTCAGATGAATATTGAACTATTTTTTACGGTGAAGTATGATTATTGGTATAATCTCCTTGAAGAATTGAAAAAAAATAAGGTGAAAACATTTGTGATTTCCGCTTTATTTTACGAAAATCAGTCGTTCTTCACCTCGTATGGAAAATGGTTTGCGCAACAACTTAAAAAAAATGTAGACTGGTTTTTTCATCAGACAAAACACTCTTACATTTTGGCTAAAAGCATCGGGCTGCAAAACGCATCGGTAACCGGTGACACAAGATTTGACCGTGTAAAGCATCTGAAAAACCGCAATAATCATGTAGATTTTATAGAAGAATTTATTGCAGATAAAAAAACTATTGTCTTTGGAAGTTCGTGGCAGGCTGAAGAAAAAATTGCACAAATGATTTCTAAAAAAAATCAACGTGTAAAATTGATTCTTGCGCCACACGATTTAAAAAGAGTAGAAAAATTAAAAGAAATCTTTCCAAATGCATTTCTCTACAGCAGTATAAAAAACGCTCAAACCCCCAATTCCTCAATTCCTCAAACTTTGATTATCGACAGCATCGGTTTACTTTCAAAACTCTATTCTTATGCAAATATTGCAGTCGTTGGCGGTGGATTTCATGATTCAGGATTGCATAATATTCTTGAGGCAGCGACATTCGGAGTTCCTGTTGTTTTTGGAAATCAATACGTAAAAAATCCAGAAGCAGATCATTTAATCCAATCTGATGGTGGAAAATCTTTTGAGGATGAAAATGAAGCTGCAGAATTTATTCTTAATCTTTTAAACAATGAAGAAGAATTGAAAATAATGTCTGAAAATGCAGGGAATTTTGTTGCCGGTCAACCGAATTCTTCGGAATTAATCATCAAGAAAATTTTGTCATTTTAGAAATCCCTGGCTTTTAATATCTTTTACAATCAAGTCTAAATAATCAGGAATTTTTTCAATCGTCAACCAATTAAAATCAAAACTATTGTTGATGCAAAGTTTTTCTAAATATCTGTTTTCATGAATTTTAGATTCTATACTTTCCAAAATTTCATTCAGTTCCATCCAGTAGTCTTCATCAATCTTTTTTATCGAAATAATGGCTTTCAGAAGTTTGTTGATCAGATAAATATAAAGCTTGTAAATATTATCAAACCTCTGATGATTCAATTGATCATTGCTTTCTAAAATTTTATCGACAAGAAATAATTGCAGGGAAATATCTCCGAATTTATCCGTCGTAATTTTCACATGCTCTGTAATTTCTGCACTTATTTTTCTGATCAGAACTAAAAAATATTTAGGATTTCCAATATATTTTTCTGCCAAAAGAACTCTTTCTTCAATATGTTCTTCCATCTTAGCTCTTTTCTGATCGGTAGTTTCGGTATCAATCAGTTCAAAGTAAAGTTTTTTAGACAGCAATTTATCTTTCCTCAACAAACGAAAAATAAGACGGTCTTTTTCTATCGCCGAAAAATTGCTCAGTGCTGCTTTGAATTCCTTTGAATACTCCATTAGTTAAATATTTTTGAATACTTTAAAAAACCGTTAAAAGCCCAATTAGCGGTGTAATACAAAGATTTCGCGGTAGAAAATTTCATGAAATCCTTGTAGACTAAATATTGATCTTTAATAATGTTTTGTTTTTTTCGTGAGACGCTGGTTGCATGCATTCGGTATTTTGCCAAAGTCTTTGGAAGCGGTTTTCCTGCAGGAATTTTTTTGAGCAAATTCAGCCACATCACATGATCTTCACGTTTGCTTCCTTCCGGGAAATATTCTACACCCACTCGTTTGGAATCATACATAGACGAGAGTAAAGACAAGCGGCAGGTTTTCAATAAATTATCAAACGTAACTTCTTTATCTGCTTTGAAATCTTCGATTTTCGGAATCAAATTTTCATCACACCTCGAATAAGTAGAGTAGACCATCTCTGCATTTTCTTTTTTCATAAAACCAATCATTTCATCCAGAAAATGAGGTTCCCAAAAGTCATCTGCATCTAAAAAAGTAATAAATCTTCCTGTTGCGTTTTTTAGTGAAATATTTCTTGCATGTCCTGCTCCTCCATTTTTTTCTGCCATCAACAGTTTTATTCTGGGATCGTTGACTTTCTGAATAATTTCTACAGAATTATCAGTTGATCGGTCATCCGTAATCAGCCATTCCCAATCTGCAAAAGTCTGACTTTGCACAGATCTGATCGTTTCTTCTAAAAATTTTGAAGAATTGTAGCACGGCGTGATGATGGAAACTTCAGGCATTCAGTATTTTTTGCAAATATAAGGCTTTGAAAATGGTCTTTAAAAGCAGTATTTCTATAAAAATGTAAATTATGATTCCAAAATTCAAAAAAAATAGTGGAATTTTAATAAAAAATCATAATTTTATGCCTTGAAAAATTTGATCTATGAAGAAATTAGCATTAATATTTGCAGGTTTATCATTAATGGTTGCAACTACCGCATGTAACGATGACGAAGTGGCTGTACAAGAGTTTCCCATTGTAGGAACCTGGAAGCCGGTAGCTGAAGTGAGAACTGAGGTTGATCTAGACGGTGTCGGGTTTTCTGATGAAATTACCTATACAACTTGTCAGCAAGAATCTCGTTGGGTATTTAATGAAAATAATTCAGGTAAAAGAACAGACAAAAATGAAGCTGGAAATCCTCTAGTATGTTCTGTCACCAGCGAACGTAACTTTAGCTATGTTTATAATAAAACTGAGAAAAATTTTGAAATCAAATATCAGGGAACAGTAGTTACTGAAAAAGGAAAAATTGTTGATTTGAATGCAGAAACTTTGAACTTGAAGATTGAAGACACTACAGATCCTACAGTTTACAAGGCGAGAACCTATACTTTTAAAAGAATAGCTCAATAATAGAAAAATTCAGAAATATAAATACAGATCTCATCTTCGGATGAGATTTTTTGTTTACAACATATGTATAATATAATTGAAAATTAAATTTCCATTTCTTTTAAAATCATTATTTTTGTGAATCTAGATTAGGAACTTTTTGTCCGATATCTAAAGTCTAACATCTAACATCCATTATAAAAGTGTTTTACGATCATCAGCAGATAGAAAAAAAGTGGCAGAAATACTGGGAGGACAATCAAACCTATAAAACTTCCAATAACACAGACAAACCAAAATTTTACGTTCTTGATATGTTTCCGTATCCTTCCGGAGCGGGGCTTCACGTAGGTCATCCTCTTGGATACATTGCGTCAGATATTTATGCGAGATATAAAAGACATCAGGGTTTCAATGTTTTGCATCCAGTTGGTTACGATTCTTTCGGGCTTCCGGCAGAACAGTATGCCATACAAACAGGAACGCATCCTGCCATTACAACAGAACAGAATATCACGAGATACGAAGAACAGCTAAGAAAAATTGGTTTTTCTTTTGACTGGAGCAGAGAGGTGAGAACTTCCGACGCTTCTTATTATAAATGGACCCAATGGATTTTTATTCAGTTGTTCCACTCTTGGTATAATAAAGATACCGATAAGGCAGAATCTATCGAAACTCTGGCTAAGCATTTTGAAGAAAAGGGAACAGAAAATTTAAATGCCAATCAAAACGACGAATTAAATTTCACTGCAGAAGAATGGAAAGAAGCTTCGGAAATTGACAGAGAAGATATCTTATTAAATTACCGTTTGGCGTACAGAGCAGAAACGACCGTCAACTGGTGCCCTGCTTTAGGAACAGTTCTGGCAAACGATGAGGTAAAAGACGGAAAATCTGAGAGAGGTGGTTTCCCTGTTTATCAGAAAAAAATGATGCAGTGGAGCATGAGAATTTCTGCATACTCTGAAAGGTTATTGCAGGGTTTGAAAACTCTTGACTGGCCTCAACCTTTGAAAGATTCGCAGGAATACTGGATCGGAAAATCACAGGGAGCGCAGGTGAAATTTTTAGTTGATGGTGATGATGAAATTGTTGAGGTTTTCACAACAAGACCAGATACCATTTTCGGAGCAACATTTATGGTATTAGCTCCTGAAAATCCTTTGGTTGAAAATATTACTACACCAGAACAAAAAGTTGAAGTAGATACTTATATAGAAGAAACTTCCAAGAAAACCGAACGTGATCGAATGTCTGATGTGAAAAACGTTTCAGGAGCTTTCACGGGAAGTTATGCGATCAATCCTTTCAGTAACGAAAAGATGCCGATCTATATTTCAGATTACGTATTGATGGGTTATGGAACGGGAGCTGTAATGGCTGTTCCTGCACACGATGAGCGTGACCACAGATTTGCAAAGAAATTTAATTTAGAAATAAAAAAAGTTGTAGAAACTGAAGAAGACGTTCAGGAAAAATCTTTTGATTCTAAAACCAGCGTTTGCGTAAATTCTGATTTCTTAAACGGATTAAACTATGACGAGGCAAAAGCATTAATAATTGATGCTATTGAAAAGAAAGAAATCGGTCACGGAACGACCAATTATAGACAGCGTGATGCTATTTTCTCCAGACAGCGTTATTGGGGTGAGCCAGTTCCTATCTATTATAAAGATGGAATGCCTTACACGTTGCCAAGTTCTGCTTTACCGTTGGAACTTCCCGAAGTTGAAAAATATTTACCGACAGAAGACGGAGATCCGCCATTAGGAAATGCGAAAACATTTGCCTGGGACGAAGCGAATCAGAAGGTGGTTGATACCGATTTGATTGATGATCAAACGGTATTTCCTTTAGAATTATCTACAATGCCGGGTTGGGCGGGAAGCTCTTGGTATTTCCTTAGATATATGGATCCGAATAACGATGAGGTTTTTGCTAAGAAAGAATTGTCAGATTATTGGGGACAGGTAGATTTGTATATTGGAGGTAGCGAACACGCAACCGGTCACTTACTGTATTCTCGTTTCTGGAATATGTTCTTAAAAGACAGAGGATATATTAAGCAGGATGAGCCTTTCCAAAAGTTGATCAATCAGGGGATGATTTTGGGGATGAGTGCTTATGTTTATAGAATTACAGCTAATTACAAAGTGTCTACTTTTGATGATTCTCTTGATGAAGAATATAGAGATAATCCGATTCTTGAAATTACGACACTTCCAACATCTATTTACGTATCTAAAAATCTTTCTAAAAATTCTATTGAATCTTTTAATAACGCTCTATTAATTAAGGCTGAAAAAGATTTTATTAAAGATATAGTTGAAAAGTCATCAAATAATTCTGATACTTTAAGATATAATTTTGAATTTTTGGGAGCTGATATTCAAGAAATCCACGTTGATGTAGCTTTATTAAAAGGAACAACTGACGAATTAGACACAGAAGCTTTCAAAGATTGGAGACCAGATTATGCTGATGCCGAATTTATTTTAGAAGACGGAAAATACATCACAGGTCGTGAAGTAGAAAAAATGTCCAAATCAAAATACAATGTAGTCAATCCTGATGACATCTGTGAAGAGTACGGAGCAGACGGTTTAAGATTGTACGAAATGTTTTTAGGTTACTTTAGAACAATCCAAGCCTTGGAACACGCAAGGACTAAGTGGAGTTTATGGTTTCCTGAAGAAATTCTGGAATTTGTATTTCAATGGTGATAGTTTTGAAGTTTCTGATGAAGAGCCTACAAAAGAGGAATATAAAATTCTGCATACCCTTATCAAGAAGGTGGTTTCAGATATTGAAAATTTTTCTTTCAATACTTCAGTTTCGTCATTTATGATAGCAGTGAACGAGTTACAGAAATTAAAATGCAACAAACGCAATATTTTAGAACCTTTAGCCGTTATAATCTCCCCGTATGCTCCGCATATTTGCGAAGAGGTATGGAATTTGCTAGGTCATAAAGAATCTATAGAGTTTGAAAAATTCCCGATTCTGAATGAAGATTACCTTGTAGAAGACGAAATTAGTTATCCGGTAAGTGTAAATGGTAAGATGAAGTTTAAAATTTCACTTTCTGCTCAACTTTCTGCAAAAGATGTAGAAGTTTTAGTGCTTCAAAATGACAAAATGATAGAGATTTTAGAAGGCAAAACGCCGAAAAAGATTATCGTAGTGCCACATCGTATTGTTAACATAGTAATTTAATTTAAAATTAACATTGGTAATTTCAAAAATTAATGCCCTTAAATTTTTTGATTTTTTAATGTATTCTCAATTAATGATAAAAATCAGTAATAATTTTGAATATAATTACAATATCGGAATCGTATTAATTTTTTCTTATCAAAAAAAGACAAAATGTTTATTTAAGACTATTGCATTTTAAGTTATTTTGCCTTTATTTTACAACTTTAAAATTTTTAAACAATATAATTTAGTTAAATATGGAAATGAATGTTTCAAAAAATGATGAGCAAGTAGTTGCTAAAAAAGCAGGAGGTTTAAACCCGGCTGTAATTATTCCTATTCTATTAGTTATAGGAATTTGTATTTATTTATTCGTTCTTGGTAACCCAGGAAACTTTAAAGATGCAGATAAACTAGGAAGTGGTTCTGTTGCTTTTTCAAGTGTTGAAGGGAAAGACATTCACCCAGAGTCATTCTTAGGAATTATCTACAAAGGAGGGATTATTGTACCAATCTTGATTACTTTCATGATTACAGTAATCGTTTTCTCTTTCGAAAGATATTTCATTCTTAGCAAAGCTGCTGGAAAAGGTAACTTAGATAACTTCGTAGTGAAAGTTAGAAGTTTACTAAACCAAAACAGAGTTGACGAAGCTTTAGAAGAGTGCGACAGACAAGAAGGTTCTGTAGGTAATGTAGTAAAAGAAGGTCTTACCACTTACAAGGCTTTATCTAATGATACTACATTAAACAAAGAACAAAAAATGGTTGCTTTGAACAAAGCGATCGAGGAGGCTACTACGCTTGAGATGCCAATGCTTGAAAAAAACATGATGATTCTTTCTACTCTAGGTACGGTTGCAACATTAATTGCACTACTTGGAACAGTAATCGGGATGATCAAGGCGTTCTTCGCATTAGGTTCTGGTGGTGGTACTCCAGATGCAGCTGCACTTTCTACAGGTATCTCTGAAGCATTGATCAACACGGCTTTAGGTATTGGTACTTCTGCAATTGCAATTATGCTTTACAATTATTTTACATCTAAAATTGACGGATTGACTTACAAGATCGATGAGATCGCTATGAGCATCCAGCAGTCTTTTGCAGAATTCAACTAAGAATTTGTAGCAAGATATTTGCGTTGTAAAATGAAGTTTAATTAAAAACAAAATAAAATAATGGCGAGAGTCAAACCAAAAAGACATGGGGTAGTTACGGATATGACGGCAATGTGTGACGTTGCATTCCTACTGCTTACATTCTTTATATTGACCACTCAGTTTAAAAAACCTGACGTGGAGCAGATTAAGCCGCCATCTTCAATCTCAGAAAAATTACTTCCTGATGCTAGTCTTATGACGATTAATGCAACTCCGGATGGGAAATTTTATTTCCAACCGGTAGAAAACGGATCAGAAAGGCTGCAACTTTTAGATAAAATGGGGCAGAAGTACGGTGTAACTTTTGATAACAATCAAAAAGTCGCATTTCAGAGAGTTCAGGCAATCGGGGTTCCTATGAACCAGCTGAAAAGCTATTTATCCTTGCCGGAGGATGAGCAGAAAAATTTTAAGAGTCCTACTGGGATTCCAATGGATAGTACTAATAAACAATTAGTTGACTGGGTAGAGCAAAGTTTAAGCGTTAATCCTGATTACAAATTAGCAATCAAAGGTGACGTAACTACTGAGTATCCTAAAGTTAAGAGTTTATTTGAGGGTTTAAGAGATATTGATTTTCTTAAATTTTGGTTGATAACGTCACAAGAAAGGTAGACCTAATGAATAATATCATTTAGAAATGGCAGAAGTACAAGTACAGGAAAAAGGCGCCAAAGGCGGCAAGGTACGTTCCAAAAAACAGAGTACCAGAGTTGATATGACTCCAATGGTGGATTTGGGTTTTCTATTGATTACGTTCTTTATGTTTACAACGACATTTAGCAAACCAAACGTTATGGATCTTGGTCTTCCGGCCAAACCTAAGGAAAACACTCCAAAACCACCCCCAACAGAAATTAAACTTTCAAATTCAATTTCTTTATTATTAGGTAAGGATAATAAGATTTTTTGGCATCAGGAAGATAATTCATCTTTGACTGATCAGAATCTTAACGAAACTACTTTTGATAGAGAAGGAATCAGAAAGATAATCGAGCAAGCAAAAACTAAGGCTGCAGATAAAACTAAATTTACAGTGATTATCAAGCCTACAGACGATGCAGTGTATAAAAACTTTGTAGATATTCTAGACGAAATGGCCATTACAAAAAGCGAACAGTACGGTGTTACCGATCTTAAGCCTTGGGAAAAAGCTATTTATGACAGAAAAGTAGGAAACCCAGCTGGTGCTGCTCCTGCAACAAAGTAGTTTAATTATTAAATTTGAATTACAATGGCAGATGAAAATGTGTATAGTCAGAATCTTTCATTAGACGAGATTGTATTTGAAAATAGAAATAAAAGTTATGGTGCATATGATATCAGAACTCAGTATCCTAGATTGCTGACGAAGTCTTTTATCATTGGTACATCATTATTCTTGTTAGCTGCTTTAAGCCCTTTTATATATCTTACCATCCAAAGAATGAATGAACCACCTCCACAAGAGGTGAATGCAGATCTAGTGGAAATATTGGAAGATGATCCTATTATAGAAGAGGTTAAGCCAGATGAACCACCTCCACCACCTCCACCAAAGGAAGAAGAGAAAATTGAAATTATTCAGAATGTTGTTCCTGAACCGGTAAAGGCTCCAAAAATTGAGACTCCACCGCCACCAATTTCTAAGCAATTAGAAACACAAACTGGATTAACATCTCAGGAAGGAGTAAAAGCTCCGGCTTATACACCGCCGCCGCCGCCGCCATCTACAGGAACTAAAGCTTCTACCGCTGAGGTTAAGCCACAGGTTTCTAATGATGTTTATGAATCTGTAGATCAGTCTGCTGATTTTAGCTCAGGTGGTCTTAATGGTTTTAGAAATAAATTCATGAACAGTTTTGACTCATCTTCAGTAGAAGCTGAAGGAGCTTTAAGTACTGAGATCACTTTCGTTGTAGAAAGAGATGGTACTTTGAGTCAGGTTAAAGCTTCAGGATCTAATAAAGATTTTAACAGTGAGGCTGAACGAGCTGTTAAAAGTATTAAAACGAAATGGATTCCTGGAAAAGTGAATGGTCAACCAGTTCGATCTAGGTTCCGTTTTCCTGTAAAAATGAATTTTGACGGATAATATATTCTCAAATAATATCTTAAAAAGAGAAGCTTATGCTTCTCTTTTTATTTTTTTTAATACTTTTGTTATATGATGTTCAATTGGTTATCCCTAATTACGGGATTGTTTTATATTGTTTTAGGAATTGTAATCATCGTTTACAAATTCTTTTTTACTATTTTGGAACCCGCTGTAGCCTATCCACTTGGAGTTGTGGTGATCTTATACGGTATATTCAGAATATACAGAGCTGTTTCAAAAATTAAAAATATTGATGATGAATAGTTTCAAATTAATCCTATTAGTTTTATTTTCAGCACTTATAAGCTGCTCAAAAAAAGAAGATAAATCTCCTTCATATCATAAAGGGGATATGACGATTTTGACTGATGAATCATTTAAGAGTGTTACCGAGGCATTGGCTGATGGTTATATGATTAATTATCCTGAAACAAAGATCAAGGTTGTTACCAAAAAAGAAGATTTAGGTTTTTTAGATTTACTCAATAACAAAGCCCGAATCGTGGTGATGTCTAAAGAATTGTCTCAAGAAGAAATCAAAGCTTACGAGGAGCAGGTAGATTTAAAATACTTGCCGGCAAAGTTTGCAGCAGATGCAGTTGTTTTTGTAGTTCCGAAAAATTCTGAGAAAACGAGTATCACGATGAAAGAAATTGCTGAAGGAATGCAGTCTGAAGAGAAAAATTTTATTTTTGACGGCGCAAACTCAAGTAATCTAAATTTTGTCGCACAAAAATTGAAAAAGCTTCCGAAAGATCTAAAATATTCAATAATTCCAGGAAGCGCAAATGTAATCGAAGAACTTAATAAGTATCCGAATAAAATCGGTGTTGTAGGTCTTAATACCATGAGCAGACCTTATGATAAAAATGCTGAAAAGTTAAGAGATTTAATTAAAATTTTACCTGTAGAATCCAATGGCAAACTATATTCTGCAGATTTTGATGGTATGAGAGAAATGAAATATCCGTTCACCAGAGTCTTGTATTTCTTGGCAAATGAAGGAAATTTCAACATCGCCAATGGGTTCATAAGATATTCTTGTACACAATTAGGTCAAATGATCGTACAGAAGAAGGATTACAGCCTTATAATATATACAGGCGAGAAGTCCAAATGCGTTAAATAATATTAAATTAATCCCATTCCCAATTTATTCACTTATTTTGGTCTGAAAATTGTGGATTGGTATAGTTCAATTAGAAAATATATAATGAAAGATATAATGATTATGAATGTAAAGAAGATTGCTCTTGGAGCAGCGGTTGTATTTTTTAGCAATTTTACGATTGCACAAACGTTACAAGATGGTATTATCAGCATCGATAGTGACAAATTTGCTCAGGCAAAAAATAACTTCACTCAGATGATCGCTAAAGATCCTAGTGCAGAAAATTATTTCTATTTAGGAAATACATATTTAAGACAAGCAGAACCCGACTTTGCGAAAGCTACAGAAAGCTTCAACAAAGGTCTTACTGCTGATCGTAAGAGTTACTTAAATCAACTTGGGTTAGCTACAGTTAAACTTGGAAAAGGAGATAAAAGTGCTATTGCGGAAATTCAAAAAGTAGTGACTGATTCTAGAGAAAAAGATGCTGAAGTTCTTTTTAGAGCTGCGGAAGCTTTAACTCTATTTGAAAAAAACAACTCTCCAGATTTGGCCATTCAGTTTTTGAACAAGGCAATCGAAAGAGCTGCCAGAAAAGAAGTACCTGCAAACTATTACTATACTTTAGGTGATGCATACAGATTAAAGAAAATTCCTGGTGATGCCATGACTGCTTACGATAAAGCGTTACCATTAGCAAAAAACAAAGCTTCGGTGTATACAAGAATCGGAACACTTTGGATGGCTGCTCAGCAATGGCAACAGGCTAAAACAAGCATTGAAAAGGCGATCTCAACAGACCCGACTTATGCACCTGCATATAAAGCATTAGCGGCATATAATATCAAATACCAGGAAAATGCAAAAGCAACTCAGGATTTGATTAATTATTCAAAATATGCTGATGAAGATCCTTACACACAATTGGAAATTGCAAAATTGTATTTTACAAATGAAGATTATGCGAATTCAAAGGCTATTCTAGATAAGATTTTTGATAAAGTTGAAGATCCAATTAAATTCAAATTAAGATCTTATGTAAATTTTGCAGACGGACAATATGCTGAAGCTAAACAGAATATGGATACTTTCATTTCTAAGGCTGAAAAATCAAGAGTACAGCCTGCTGACCAGGGTTTACAAGGTTTGATCGCAGCTGGTTTGGCTAAAACCGAAACTGATCCTGCCAAAAAGACAGCTTTAACTGCTGAAGCTCAACAAAAAGTTGCTATTGCAAAAGCAGCTAAAGATGAGACAATGAAATGGGATATGGAACTTGTGAAAATTGCAGGAGGAGGTGCTTCTCAATCTGCTGTTGATGCGGGTCCTACAAATCCTCAGATCGAAGCGTTGAAAAAACAAGTTGCTGCAAATGCTCAGGATTCGGATGCATTATATAAATTGGCGACTGCATATCAGGATGTTAAAAACTGGAATGGTGCGATCCTAACGTGGCAAAAAATGAGTACCATCTTACCAGATTGGGCTCCTGCATACTACAGTTTAGGTTATGCTTACCAGCAAGCAACTAATAATGATGCAGCAAAAATAGCTTACGAGAAGTATATTGCTACTGTAAAACCTGCTGAAGTAGAAGCTAACAAGCAGACTTTGGCTTATGCATACTTTGCGGTTGCTTACTTGTCTAAAGATTCTGATGCAGCAAAAGCAAAAGATTATGTTGCTAAGTCTTTACAGTTAGATCCTACTTACCAGGATGCAGTAAAATTAAATACAGAAATCAATAAGTAATTTGATTTTTAAATAATACATTTCAACTTCCCATACTTCATGTTTGGGAAGTTTTTATTTTAAATCTTATCTTTGAAAATATCAAAAATTGAGATATGATAAACAAAGTAAGTTCTATACTTATTTGTCTTAATTTCTTTTAAAATAATTGAATCATATGAAAACAGATATACTTGCATTTGGTGCTCATCCGGATGATGTAGAATTAGGTTGCGGCGGAACAATAGTAAAATTAATTTCTGAAGGAAAAACATGTGTAATTGTTGATCTTACCAAAGGTGAGCTGGGAACACGTGGTACAGATGAGACAAGAAAAGAAGAAGCAACTGAAGCGGCTAAAATTCTTGGAGTGTCTGCAAGAGAAAATTTAGGTATGAAAGATGGTTTCCTAGTAAACTCTGAAGAATACCAATTAGAAATTGTAAAAATGATACGCAAATACCGTCCGGAAATTGTTTTAGCAAATGCAATTGATGACAGACATCCCGATCATGCTAAAGCTGCGAAATTAGTGTCTGATGCCTGCTTCTTATCAGGTTTAAGAAAAATCGAAACAATCGTTAACAACGAAAGCCAAGATGTTTGGAGACCAAAGCAGATTTTCCACTACATTCAGTGGAAAGATATTAAGCCGGAATTCGTCATTGATATATCAGAACATCTTGAAAAGAAATTGGAAGCCTGTATGGCATTTAAAACCCAATTTTATGACCCTACATCTAAAGAACCTGTGACTCCAATTGCAACCAAAGACTTTTATGAAAGCCTTACTTACAGAGCTCAGGATCTCGGCAGATTATCTGGTGTTGCCTTTGCAGAAGGCTTTACCACAGAAAAATTACTGGCTTTGAAAAATTTTGAAGGAATTGTTTTGTAAGTAAAATAAAATTTCTATATTTGCACCCACGAAACGGTGATTGTAGCTCAGTTGGTTAGAGCGCCGGATTGTGGTTCCGGAGGTCGGGGGTTCGAGACCCCTCATTCACCCCATATAGAACACATTTTCTTTTGAAAATGTGTTTTTTTTATGCAAAAAAAGCATCTTAAAAAGATGCTTGTAATTTTTATATAATTGGTTGAGCTTGTAGATTAAACTTCCTCGTCAGATTCAATAGTGTAGGTTCTGCCTTTGAAATCTTTATCATGTTTTTCCGATATCACATCTTCACCTTTTTCATTAATGATAAAATCTGTAGATTCATTAAACATCTCCTGAAAACTTTTAAAATCTTCCTTGTAGAGATAAATTTTATGTTTCTCGAATGTAGCCTCTCCATTCTCCCCGAAATTCTTTTTGCTTTCGGTAATTGTAAGATAATAATCTCCTGCTTTAGTCTCGCGCACATCAAAGAAATACGTTCTTCTTCCTGCTTTTAACACCTTCGTGAAAATTTCATTCTCATGGCGTTCCTTGTAATCACTCATTATTCGATATTTTTTTTAATCTTGTTAAGAACAAATATAAAATATTTCTTTTAATCACAAAATTTTTTTTATGATTTATTTAACAATTCCAAAAGAATCTGCTAAGCAGTTACAGAATTGGTAATTTCGGTAAGATTAATAATTTTATCTGCCCTTTGAGCGCTAGACTCTCTGTGAGTAATAATGATTGAAGTAGAATTTTGGATTTTTTTGTCGATATTTTCTAAGATATTCTGTTCCGTTTCGGTATCTAATGCCGAAAGCGAATCATCGAAAATTATGATTTTAGGATTTTTAATTAAGGCTCTGGCGATGCAAATTCTTTGTTTCTGACCTCCAGAAAGCATTACCCCGCGTTCTCCAACCATTGTTTTGTAACCTTCCTTAAAATCCACAATGTTTTTATGAACATCAGCAATTTTAGAATATTCGACTACTTTTTCATGAGTGGGGTTGTCGATTGAAAAACCAATATTATGCTCAATAGAATCAGAAAATAAATAACTTTCCTGCGGAATATAGCCTATAAAATCTCTGTAATTATTAAGATTATGATCTTTAAGATTTTTACCGTCAATCAAAATTTCACCTTCTGTCGGATCGATTAGACGGCATAGAAGCAGTGCAACTGTTGATTTTCCACTTCCTGTTTTCCCCATAATAGCTAATGACTGTCCTGCATCAATGGTAAAACTCAAATTATCCAAAGCTTTAATACCTGTATTTGGGTAAACATAGGACACATTTTTGAACTCTATCTTTCCTTGTATTGGATATTTTTCAAAGTTTTTATTAATGACTTCAGACTTTTTATCTAAAAATTCATTGATTCTCTGCATAGAAGCTTCTGCCCGCTGATTGATGGATGTTACCCAACCCACCATAGAAAATGGCCAGATCAGGATATTGATATACATGAAAAAATCTGCAATTTTTCCTACACTCAGTTCTCCTGCAATATATTTTTGTCCGCCGATTAAAATAATAGCAACATTTAACAGACCAATCACAAATAAAATTATTGTAAAGAAGTAGGCTTCTGTTTTTGCTAAATCTAAAGCTTTGTCCTGATAATCAGTTACTTTTTCGCTGTAATTTTTTTTAATATAATTTTCTTTTGCGAAAAATTTCACAACACGAATTCCTGAAAAGCTGTCTTGTACAAAAGTAGATATACCAGACTGGCTCTTCTGCATGATTTTCGATTTTTTATTGATAATCGAGCTTACTTTAAAAATAATATATGAAAGAACAGGAAGAGGAAGTAGAGTCCAGACGGTCATTGACAAATCCGTTTTTAACATATAAATACAGGTAATTATCAATAAAATGATCAGGTTTACAACATACATTACTCCTGGTCCTAAATACATTCTTACTGCCACAACGTCTTCGCTCAGGCGATTCATTAAATCTCCGGTTGTAGTGGTTTTGTAATCAGTTAAAGATAAATCCTGATAATGTCTGTAGATTTTATTTTTCAGCTCGTATTCTATTCTTCTTGATGCAACGATAATCGTCTGTCTCATCATGAAAGTAAAAAGACCCGTCAAAAGTGAGCATCCGACGATGATAGCAACGTAAATTAAAACCTGCTTATTAAAACCTAAATTTCCCTGATGGGTCAGTTCATCTACAGATTTTCCTACAAACTGTACTTTATAAATATTAAAAAAGTTGCTTGCGATGATGAATAATAACCCCCAAAACAATAGTATTTTGTGCTTCCAAAAATAAGGGTTCAGAGTTTTCAGTGCTTTCATAAAGTTTTGCAAAATTACAAAAATTGATAGAGACTAAGAATTTCATAAACTTTAAATTTCATATCTTTGCACCCATAAAAAGCTCTTTGAATGTTAGGAAGAAGACAAATCCGTGAGAAAGTAGTAGAAAATGTATATTCATACTACCAAAATCCAATAAAGTTTGATGTTTTAGAGAAAAACATGTTCTCCAGTATAGAGAAAATCTATAATCTGTATGTGCTTGAACTCAATTTTTTAGTTGCCCTAAAAAATCTTGCAGAAAATCAAATGGAAATCGGTAAGAATAAATATATAAAAACGGATTCTGATATTAATCCCAATCAAAAATTTATCAACAATCAGGTTTTGATAAAGCTGGAAGAAAATCCGGAAAGACTCTACTTTTCTGGTCAGCACAAAGAATTGAAATGGGATTTGCATGATGATTTTTTGGTGAGAACTTTTCAGAGAATGACTTCAGGGAAGCGTTATCAGGATTTCATGAAAGAAGAAGAATATTCTTTTGAAGAAGACCAAAAGTTTATAGGCAAATTATTTTTAAGATATGTTGCTGAAAATGAAGATTTTCATGATTATGTAGGAGATAGAGAACTTTCCTGGTCTGATGACATTCATATTGCCAATTCAATGGTACAGAAAACGATTGGTTTTATCAAAGAAAACGAAGACAGCCGTACATTAATCAAAATGATTAAAGATGAAGAAGATAAAAACTTCGCCGGAAAATTATTGAGAGATACGCTAAACAATTGGGAAGGTAATGAGAAAAAACTTTCTGAGAGATTAGAAAACTGGGATCTGGATAGAGTAGGATTGATGGATAAAGTAATTTTAACAATTGCAATCGCTGAGCTTGATAATTTCCCGCTTACTCCTTCAAGAGTTATCATTAACGAATATATTGAGATCGCTAAAGTATTTGCAACAGACCGTTCAAATATATTCATCAACGGAATTTTAGATAAATATTGTAAAGATTTAAACAGAATATAAAAAATTAAAAATGAAAAAGACGCTATCAATTATCGCTTTATCAGTAATAGGATTTGGGTTGGTTTCTTGTAAAAAAGAAGAAAACAAAGAAGTGCAGAATGCTGAAACGCTTAGTACTGATTCTACATCTCAAATTGCACCCGCAGCAGATTCTGCAATGAACAGCACTCCAGCAAATACAACTGCTGTAACAGGAGCTCCAGCTGATGCGCCGGTATCTAATCAACCATTAACGACTGTTGCTCTGTCTCAAAGCAATTATGATTTTGGAAACATCAAAAAAGGAGACAAAGTAAGCCACGTATACGAAATTACCAATACCGGAAAAAATCCTTTGATTATTTCTGAAGTAAAACCGGGATGTGGATGTACTGCACCGGAATTCACAAAAGAACCAATTTTACCGGGTAAAACAGGGAAAATTACTTTAAGTTTTGATTCAGCAAGTTTTGACGGTGCTGTTCAGAAATATGCAGACGTTTTTGCAAACGTAGAAAAAGCTCCGATCAAGCTAACGTTCAATGCGAACATTCAACCTAAATAATTAAATATGTTAACAGTATTTTTACAGGCAGCACCTGCAGGAGGATCTTCTCCAATGATGCTGATCATGATGGGTGTGATGTTTGTTGGGTTTTATTTCCTGATGATCAGACCTCAGATGAAAAAGCAGAAGCAAGAGAAAAAATTTCAGGAAGAATTGAAAGTTGGAAGCAGAGTCGTTCTTACATCTGGGCTTCACGGAAGAATTTCTCAGATTCAGGAAGATGGAGTCGTTATTGAAACCTTATCCGGAAAATTAAAATTTGAAAAAGCAGCGATTTCAAGAGAGTTTACAGCAGCAAGATTTGGTGATAAAGCTCCAGCAACTGCTGATAAAAAAGAAGTGATCGAGACTGAAAAGAAATAATTTTTTGGTTTTAAATAATATACGTATCGGCGCGGTGACCTTTGGTCACCGCGCCGATTGTTTTCAAGCTATTGTTACATGAAGATTTAAAACATTCGAA
This sequence comes from Chryseobacterium sp. AC405b, assembly GCF_979258685.1. Taxonomy (NCBI): domain Bacteria; kingdom Pseudomonadati; phylum Bacteroidota; class Flavobacteriia; order Flavobacteriales; family Weeksellaceae; genus Chryseobacterium; species Chryseobacterium sp. AC405b. Next base: position 572,366 of record NZ_OZ409877.1, on the reverse strand, counting down.
CTAATTTAAGTTTATTCAATTACAAGCAAGAAATATGGTTAAACTTCTCCGTAAAAAAATATCTTTACAAAATCAATTTAAAAACAAACTAACAAGACCATGAAAAAAAATCTATTCTGCTTTACTTTGATCTTATTAAGCCTTTTTTCTTTTGCCCAGAAAATTCCGTTTGAGATTAAAAAAAGTGCTCTGTTTAAAGACGAATATAAAAATTCAACAATCGTACTTGCAGAAGATGACGGAAAAGGCGGAGTTGTTATTGTAAGATCTTATTACGGCGGTACTTTTTCTACAGGATTCGGATATTATTTTGAGCATTATGATTCTGATTTAAAACTCATTAAAGAATTTGAATATGAAATCAAATATTCAAAAGCAGTAAGACAAAGTTCGGTTTTGGGAATCATCATGGATGGCGAAAAAGTTCACATTATCGACTTTATATACGAAAAAGATCAGAAGGCATACATTTGCTCTTCAATTTCCTCCAATATTAATGATTTTAATTTCAAAAAAACTGAATTGTTCCGTGTGGATAGTGACGAAATAAGACAATTTGCATTTCTTGGCTTCGGAGTTTTTGATCGTGATTCCGGTGCCAGAATGATTGTAAATGAAGATCGTACGGCTTTTGCAGTGACGGTGGATATTAAAGACAGAAATGTAGAAACACACAAAATGTTTGTTTTTGATCAATCGCTAAAGAAGAATTTAGATTATACTTTTAAAAGAGACATCAAAGACAGAAAATTCGTTTATGAAAACATAGATGTTTCGCGAGACGGAAAAACTATTTATGTCTTAGGAAAAGTATATACCGATGAACAGCAAAAGAAAAAAGAAGGAGGTAAATATCAGTACGAGCTCACAAGTATATCAGGAGAAAGTGTAAAAACGCAGGTTTTTGACTCTGAAGAACATTTTGCAGCTTCGTTAAAAACTATTGTTTTGGATGACCGTTTGGTTTGTCTCGGATTTTATTCAGACAGAAAAGATAGAAGATTTAAAGGAATTTGCTATTATGAACTGAACCCGATGACTTTGGAAATTAAAAAGGTGAAATACAATCCGTTTACCGAGCAATTTATGGTGGATAAATATGGAAAAGACAAAGATAAAGAACTTAAGAATTTATCTTTCAGAAAAATAATTACAACTTCCAACGGAGATATTATTTTTAATGCAGAAGAATTTTATTTCACGGTCTCCACTTTTACAGGACCTTACGGCGGCGGATCTTCTCAGACAATTTATCATTACGATGATATCGTAAGTGCGAGAATAAATAAAAATGGCGAGATTGTTTGGGCTAGAAACATTAATAAAAGACAGAAAACCGACAATGACGAATCTTATATTTCTTACACTTCAACTGCATTGGCGAATGATGCTTACTTTTTTATCAATACCGGCGAGAAAGTAAGGAAACTCAGCAATGACAGAATACAGTTTGGACAGACAAATACCAGAAGATCTAACCTCAATGTTATCAAGATTAATGAAAACGGAGATTTTGATTATCAGGAAATATTGGATGATGAAGATAATGAAGTTCCTTTTATGGTTTCAAATGGCGCCATTTCAGGAAAATCTACCTTCTTTATTGGGAGAAAAGGGACGAAAAAACAACTTTTAAAAATTTCTTTATAATTAAAATTACTTCTATTAGTTAAGATTTTCAGACGTAAATTAAAAGAGGCTGGTAAAATATTCGTACTTATCTGTGGAAAAAATTGTGAATTTTGTGCTTAATCATTTCTGAGATTTGCTAAACTTATCTTTAAAAAATATCTTTGCCCGATGAATCAAAACACAAATAAAACAGTTCTTATTCTCGGAGCCAATTCCGATGTTGCCAAACAGTGTATTTTACAATATATCGAAATAGGTTTTGAGGTTATTGCAGCTTCCAGAAATACTGATGCTCTGAATGAATTTAGCATTAAAAACAATTTAGTTTCGCTGATTACAGTTTTGCATTTTGATGCAGCAGATTTTGATTCACATCAAATATTTTATAATGAACTTCCTACAAAACCTCATATTGTTGTTTACGCTGCCGGATTTTTAGTTGAAAATGCAGATTCGCTAAATGATTTTAATGCTACTCAACAAATGATGACCGTCAACTATATGGGAGCAGTTTCTGTTCTGAATATTATTGCTACGGACGAAAACAATAAAAATTTAGAAAGAATTATAGGATTGTCTTCGCTTTCAGGTGTTCGAGGACGAAAAAGTAATTTTGTGTATGGCAGTACAAAAGCTGCTTTTACTACCTATTTGGCTGGTTTAAGACAGGAGCTGGCTTTAAGAAATATTAAAGTCAACGTTTTAGTTAGTGGCTATATCAATACAAAAATCAATGCAGGTTTAGAATTGAATAAAAATCTTCTCATGGAACCTGATTATGTTGCAAAGCATATCGTCAATGCAGGAAATTCTTTCACTATTGTTCCCAACTTTAAATGGAAACTGATTTATTTTATTTTGAAAATTTTACCTGAGAATTTGGTGGCGAAGTTGCCTTAAGACTTTGGTTTAGAATGTTTTTGCAGGAATTTATAAATTATTTCAAATTCATCGCTTTTTACTTCATTTTTGTTAATAATGAAATGTAAGTTTGATATAGGATTAATTAGTAGATAATTATCTTGTAATAAAAATGATGTTTTTCCCCAAACTGAGCTAATGGTGTTAAACGGATTTTTAAATTCAATTTCTTTATCATTTATCCCTATATAAGAAATTTGATCTGTTTCTTTGTACTCAGCAATGATACTTTCAACTTCATTTTTAAATTTTTTCTTTGAAGCAAAATATTGGTAGATTAAAATAAAGCAATATCCACTAAGAAAAATTCCCGTATATTTTATAATGTAATAGAGTAAATTTGTATCAAAGTTTTCTATCGGATAGAAGCCTAAGAATAAAAATACCACAGTAAATACTATAATTTTAATCCAGGACTTAAAAGCCTTTTTCCATACATATTTGAAATAAAAATTTTGATTATCTCTTTCAATGTTTTCGTTAAATTTTAGGTTAATTATAATGTCATCCGTCATGATTATTATTTAAATCACTAAAAATACAATTTATTCACCATCCTGCAACAATTCCAGCGCCTTCATCATATCAATTCCTTTTCCTAAAACAGGTTTAAACAAATCTCCCTTTTCTTTAATTCTATCTAGAGCATTATGAATGTTGTAATCAATAGGTTTCAAACCCTTTTTTACTTCATCCCATTCTAAAGGCATTGAGACAGAAGCTCCTTCCTTTGGTCTTATACTGTAAACACTTGCCAAAGTTTGTCCGGTTCTGTTTTGAAGATAATCCAGGTAGATTTTCTTATCATCTCTTTTCTGTAAACTTCTTTCTAGAGTGGTGATTTTCGGCAGTTTTTCATTGACTTGTTTCATGAGAATATAGGCGAAATCTTTCACCTGATCAAAATCGTATTTTCCACCCATCGGAATGTAAACATGAATTCCCGTACTTCCTGAAGTCTTGCAATACCCTTTAATCTTGATGGAATTTAAAACCTCGTTCACTTGTAAAGCAGTTTCAATTACATCATCAAAACTATTTTTCTTCGAGGGATCAAGATCTAAAACCATAAAATCAGGATGGTCCAAATCGGGAAGTGAGCTGTTCCAGGGATTAAGATCGATGCAGCCCAAATTATTCAGATATGCCAAAGTTGCTTTGTCATTACAGTAAATATAATCAATGTACTTATCATTAGATTCTGAGTAAACCTGTGTCGTTTTTATCCATTCAGGAATGTTGTCACTCGCATCTTTTTGATAAAAACCCTGATGATCTATTCCGTTCGGAAAACGATTGAGAGACAGTGGACGATTTTTTAGGTGAGGCAAAATATAATCTGCTACAGATTGATAATAATCTATAATTTCCCCTTTTGTAACGTCATCTTTCGGAAAATAAATTTTATTCTGATTGGTAAGTTTTACCTTATGTCGGTTCAATGTAATTTCTGTGTCATTTTCAGAGATTTCTTTTTTTTTTGGTAGATTCTTAGCTTTCATTTCTTTAGGTTTTACGTTTACTTCTTCAGGATTTTTGTCTTCGCGTATTGCAACAAAAACGGGATGACGGAAAATACCGTCTTTGGTTATTTCAGAGTATTTTATTTCGCATACTAATTCAGGTTTTATCCAGGTAACCGGCATATTCGTTTTAGGTATTTCTTCAAAGGGAGAGTTTTCGGTCACTAACTTTAGAAGTCTTTGATGAAGCGAGTGTAAAGATTCGTTGTTAAATCCTGTTCCTGTATGTCCGGAATAAGTGAGTTTTTCATCAATGTATTTTCCTAAAATCAGTGCTCCAAAACCTTCCCGCGAGCCTCGTGGCTCTGTGAATCCACAAATAATAACTTCTTCTGTGTTGGTGAATTTTATTTTAAGCCAATCTGTACTTCTGCTGTTTTCTATGTATGGGCTGTCAGCTTTTTTGGCAATCATTCCTTCGAGTTGCATTTCCTTCATCTGATCAAAAAAATCAATACCTTTTTCTGGAATATGGTCACAGTATTTAATGACATCAGTTTCTACTAAAGCGTCTTTCAGAAGTTCTTTTCTTTGTAAAAGCGGAAGTTCTTCAGTAGAATGACCATTGAGCCAAAGCAGATCAAAAACCTGATACACTAAAGCCAGATCAGGATTATCGCCGATTTGTTGAAGCATCTGAAAACTTGGTTTTCCATTTTCATCAAAGGCTACAATTTCACCATCCAAAATCATCCTGTGTTTTTGAGTGCTAAAATCTTCAGTGATGGAATCAAATTTTGAAAGAAATGAAATTCCGTTTCTGGAGTAAAATTGAGGTTGTTTTTTGCTTAAATCAGCGACTGCACGGTAACCGTCCCACTTGATTTCGAAGATCCAATCTTCATGGTCAAATGGTTTTTCAGAAAGTTTTGCGAGCATGGGTCTGATAAAATGTTCCAGTTTTTTCTCTTCACCCAAAGAATTGTAACGTTTAAACTTTGATTTTGTGTCAGATGTTACGACTTCTTTTTGCTGCTTTTTAGGCTTTTTTTTTCCTCCAGAAATTTTGAAACTAAAGATTTAGAGGAAACATTTTCTTCAGCATCATAATTTTCTTCTGCAAATTTATCTTTGTGCTTAATAAGCAGCCAAGCGTTATTTTCAGCATTTTTCATTTTTACTAAAGCAAATTCACCTTTCAGTTTTTTACCGTGCAAAATAAATTTTAGCGAACCATCTTTAAGTTCTTTCAGCAGTTCTTTTTCGTCAGAAAGTTTGCTTGTATCATCCAGTGGTTCGTACGTTCCACTGTCCCAGATTTCGACTTGTCCGGCTCCGTAGTTTCCTTCAGGAATATTTCCTTCAAAATCTTTATAATCATAAGGATGATCTTCTACCATCATTGCCAGACGTTTGTCATCAGGATTTAAAGACGGTTCGTTTAGGAACTGCCCAACTTTTTAAAACACCCCCCATTTCCAATCTGAAATCATAGTGCAATCTTGATGCAGCATGTCTCTGTATTACAAAAATGAGTTTGTCGTCACTCTTTTTTGTTTTTCCTTTAGGTTCCGTAGTTTCGTCGAACCTCCGTTTGTCGTTATAATCTTTTAGTGCCATAACTAAGAAGCGTTTTTAGATTTCGGACTTTGTAAACTGGCTTTTAATTGTGCCATCAAATCAATCACTTTACCCTGTTTAGCAGGCTCAGTTTTTTTGACTTTAACTGATTTTCCTTTTGCCTTTTTCTTGATGATTTTCAGTAACTCTTCTGAATAAGTATTTTTATAAAATGTAGGGTCAAATGATTCAGATAATTGCTCGATCAAATTTTTTGCCATTTTCAGTTCGGCAGGTTTCGGAGCTTTTTTTGCAGGAATTTTTAGATCTTTATAATCTCTGATTTCCTGATCAAATCTCAATCGGTTCAGAACTAAAACATCATCATTATAAGGCCGTATCATTCCTATCGCTTCAGTATCACGCAAAACAAACGTTCCGATACCGACCATTTTTGTCTGTTGAAGTGCTTTAATTAAAAGTCTATATGCGTTTTCACCATTTTTTTGTGGCTCAAGAAAGTAGGGAGTTTCAAAATAAACAGAATCTACTTCTACCTCTTTTACAAAATGTTCGATAGAAAGAATTTTTGTTTTTTCCGGACTTGCAGCTTCGTAATCTTCATCTTCAAGAACGACGTATTTATCGTCTATCAGAAAGCCTTTTACAATGTTTGCCCACTTTACTTCCTTACCTGTTTTTTCGTTAACTCTTTTGAATTTAATATTCGAGAAATCAGATTTATCCAGCATATCCAGATCCAGCTTGCTGGTTTCTGTTGCAGAATAAATTTTCACAGGAATGTTCACTAATCCAAATCCTATGGCGCCGTTCCAAATTGCTTTCATTGTCTTGATTTTGAGAAGAAAATACAATGATTGTGCCGTGGGAAAATAATTTATTGAGTTATATTTAAGTTTTTAATTAAAAAATAATTGAAATTTATTCATAAATGGAACTGCCTTTCAATATATCTGCAAAAACTTTCCAGTCAATTTTTTCTAAGTTAATATCATGATTTGTGTTTTTATAATATCCGTCAATATCTTCAGTATATCGAGATATAGCTTCCAGATAATCTTCAATGGTTTTGTTCTCCCACTGTTCTTTATTTTCGATGAAATCTGTTCTTAGATTTTCTATAAATTGAATGAATTCTGATTTATTCATGATTATTGCGAATCAATAGTATCTTTTTTAATATAGTCGAATTTAGAAGTTCTTATATCTCCAATATCGGCGTCCATGTAATACTTTTTAGAAATAATGATATATCTGTTTTTTTCATAGCAGTGTCTGATGATTTCAATAGGAATAGTTTCATTATTTTCCAAATTTATAAAACCTTTGAAATGATCACACCTGTAACGTCCCTCTGTTCCTTCAAAATTACTGAAAACACCATTTAAGTCATCTTGACTAAAAAATATTCCATTTATTTCAGCATTGATAATTTTATTGTGTTTTAAAGTGTTATGAAAATCAAATTTTATGATTTGTTTTCCACCTAAAAAACAAATAGTACTTACTGTAATCAGAGTTCCTGCAATATAAAAATTCTTTGAGATTTTCTCTGACGCTTCTTGCTGTACATTGGGTGGATAATAAAGCATTTTCTTTGCGAAGCTTATTAATAAATATATGACTCCAATTATTGCAGTAATAAATCCAATAGCCGAAAGTATCTGGATAAGTGTATTCATAATAAAAAAGCGGAGAAAAAATCTCCGCTTCTAATTTATGCTTTTAAATTTAATTTCAGTTCCAGTTCGTTGAGCTGTTCGTCAGCAATTGCAGATGGAGCATCGATCATCACATCTCGTCCAGAATTATTCTTAGGGAATGCGATATAATCTCTGATCACTTCGTTTCCGTCAAGAATGGCTACCAAACGGTCAAATCCGAAAGCTAAACCACCATGAGGCGGAGCACCGTATTTGAAAGCATTCATTAAGAATCCGAACTGAGCTTCTGCTTCGTCTTTTGTGAATCCTAAAAGATCAAACATTTTAGATTGAAGATCTCTGTCGAAAATTCTTATTGAGCCACCGCCAATCTCGTTTCCGTTCAACACCATATCATAAGCGTTGGCTCTTGCTTTTCCGGGATCAGTTTCTAATAAGTGAATGTCTTCCGGTTTTGGAGAAGTGAAAGGGTGGTGCATGGCGTGATAACGTCCGCTTTCTTCGTCAAATTCCAATAACGGAAAATCAACAACCCAAAGTGGTGCAAAAACGTCTCCTTTTCTTAATCCTAAACGGTTTCCAAGCTCCATTCTCAAGGCAGAAAGCTGTGTTCTTACTTTGTGCTCGTTTCCGGAAAGAATTAACATTAAATCTCCTTCTTTTGCTCCGAATTTCTCGATAATTTTTGCTAAATCTTCCTCGTTGTAGAATTTGTTCACAGAAGAAGTTTTTACACCGTCATTCTGGAATTTAGCCCAGATCAGTCCCGAAGCTCCGATTTGAGGTCTTTTTACCCAATCCACCAATTCGTCGATTTGTTTTCTTGTATAATCTGCACATCCTTCTACATTGATTCCGACAACCAGTTCGGCATCATCAAATATTTTGAAATCTTTTCCTTTTACCAGATCATTCAGTTCCACGAATTCCATTCCGAAACGAATATCCGGTTTGTCGTTTCCGTATTTCTGCATCGCATCTGCAAACGTCATTCTTGGGAAATCTCCGAATTCCTGACCTGTGATGTCTTTAATCAAGGTTTTCGTCATTCCTTCAAAAACATTCATCACATCTTCCTGATCTACGAAAGCCATTTCGCAGTCGATTTGTGTAAATTCCGGCTGTCTGTCGGCTCTCAGATCTTCGTCACGGAAACATTTTACAATCTGGAAATATTTATCCATTCCGCCAACCATCAACAATTGTTTGAAAGTTTGCGGAGATTGCGGTAAAGCGTAAAATTGTCCCGGATTCATTCTGCTCGGCACAACGAAATCTCTCGCTCCTTCCGGAGTAGATTTGATTAAGACAGGAGTTTCAACCTCGATAAAACCTTCGTCTGAAAGATAATTTCTCACTTTCTGCGCCATTTTGTGGCGGAAAATTAATTTATCTCTTACCGGAGCTCTTCTTATATCCAGGTAACGGTATTTCATTCTCAATTCTTCACCACCATCTGTTTCATCTTCAATCGTGAAAGGCGGAAGTTGAGATTCATTAAGAACTTCTAATTTTTCAACTAAAATTTCAATTTCGCCTGTGGGAATATTGGGGTTTTTGCTTACTCTTTCAATCACTTTTCCTGTCACCTGAATAACGAATTCTCTTCCCAGTTTTTTTGCCATTTCCATCAGTTCCGCAGAAGAACGGTCATGGTCAAAAACCAACTGTGTAATTCCGTAACGATCCCGAAGATCAATCCAAATCATAAATCCTTTATCACGAATGGTTTGTACCCATCCTGAAAGTGTAACTTCTTCATTAAGATTTTTCGGAGATAATTCTCCGTTGGTGTGCGATCGAAACATTATTTTTAGATGTTAGATATTAGACTTTAGATATTAGACATTAGACATTCAAGCGCCTAATTTTCGTTGGCAAAGATAAGATTTTTGCAGGGTTTTGAAATAAAAAAACTTCCCGAGAGAAGTTTGTAAGTATGTAATGTCTAAATTTCTATTTTAATAATGCTGCTACGGCAGGAAAGTTATTTTTAACGGCATAATCTTTTGCTGTAAGTCCGTTTTGATCTTTCGCATTTTTATCTGCACCTTTTGATAACAACATTTTTGCCATATCTGCATTTCCATGAATAGCAGCATGCATTATGGGAGTTATTCCGTTGCAGGCTTTATTTACATCAGCATTATTGCTAAGTAAGAAATTTGAAATAGTCTTTTTGTTATTCAATGCGCTGTAAGAAAGCATTGTGTATGAGTCTTCTTTGACGCTTAGACATTTATCAAAATCAGCTTTTGGAAAAGCTGCCTTGAATTTCTGTATATTGTCTGACTGTATAGCCTGTCTTTGCACTTTAGAAACCTGTTGACCAAATAAAACATTTGCGAACATGGATATTCCGAAAATCAAAGTTGTAGTAATTATTTTTTTCATATATTTTTTATTTCTAAACAACATACAAATCTAAATATTTTTTTTGATATATTTTGTTAAGTTTCAAACCTTTTGCATGATTAAGAAAACTGTGACAGCATTTTTCAGATCATTTCTCAAAAAAGTACATAGAATTACTTTTCGTTTTGAAAACATCAGTTACTATTTTCTTTATTCATTAATATTAGAAAAATCAGAGGAGTTACTATTCTTTAACAAGTTTAATCATTAATTAATCCCTGCACTGAACAAACTGAATTTAAGTAAAATGTTAAAAATAATTTTTTATTTAGATGAGTAGGAAATCTTATTTTTGGGTTTTAATAGATGTATGAAAAAATATTTCAAATTCCTGAAAAAAGCAATCAGTGAAGAAGAAACCGATTATACGAAAATAAGTATACGAAGCGCCGTGCTTTTACTGGCAATCCCAATGATGCTGGAGATGGCGATGGAATCTGTGTTTGCTTTAGTAGATCTTTATTTTGTAGGACATCTCAAAGAAAGTGGTTTTGCGATTCAGACAGTAGGGTTAACAGAATCTGTACTTACTATTATTTATTCGATTGCCATTGGAATGAGTATGGCAGCGACTGCGGTTGTGGCAAGAAGAATCGGTGAGAAAAATCCGGAACAGGCTTCCAGAAGTGCTGCACAGATTATTTTTGTCTCTTTCATCATTACTTCATTTCTAAGTTTGCTTGCTGTTATTTATGCAAAGGAAATTTTAATTTTAATGGGATCAAAACCTGAAGCGGCAGAATATGGTAAAGATTTCACCAGAATTATGATGGGAAGCAGTGTCATCATTATGCTTTTATTTTTGATTAATGGAATTTTCAGGGGAGCAGGAAATGCAGCAATCGCCATGAAAAGTCTGTGGATTGCAAATATTGTCAACATCATTCTTTGTCCGGTATTAATAAAAGGATTGGGGCCAATTCCTGCAATGGGCTTGACAGGAGCTGCAGTTGCAACCACAATTGGTAGAAGTACCGGAGTTCTCTATCAGTTGTACCATATTTTCATTGCTGATTCGCTGGTGAGAATAAAAATAATTTATTTTAAACCTGATTTCAAACTGATTGCTTCTATAGTGAAAATTGCGATGCCGGGAATATTTCAGTTTGTCATCGCTTCCTGCAGCTGGATTTTTCTGGCACAACTGGTCGCCACAACAGGGGGTGAAAATGCTTCCGCAGGTTATCAAACTGCGCTGCGTTTGATGATGTTTTTTATGCTCCCTGCTTGGGGACTGAGTAATGCAGCATCTACGCTGGTAGGGCAGAATATGGGGGCAGGTGAAATGTTGCGTGCCGAACAATCTGTGATGAAAACCGTCAAGTACAACGTGATCTTTATGCTTTCTGTAAGTGTTATATTTTTTCTTTTAGGAGATTTTCTTGTTGGTTTTTTCACGGAACAGGCTGAAATAAAGAACTATGCCAAAAATGCGCTCCACATCATGAGTGTAGGTTTTATATTCTATGGAATTGGTATGGTAACCATCAATGCCTTTAATGGAGCCGGCGATACTTGGACACCTACATGGCTGAATTTTTTTGGATTTTGGATGTTTCAGATTCCATTAGCTTATGTACTGGCAAAATATTTTGAAATGGGACCTAAAGGTATTTTCATTTCAATTCCGGTTGCGGAAACTTTGATCTCAATTATTGCTTTTATTTTATTTAAAAAAGGCAAATGGAAAAATGTAAAGGTGTAAATCATCTGTTAAAATTTATTTAGCAGTGCAATCTTTTGACTTCTAATTATAAATCTTTAACTTCGTAGTCAACCAAAAATTTTAATTATGGGTAAAGGAGATAGAAAATCTAGAAAAGGAAAAGTGATTTTAGGAAGCTACGGAAAGAAAAGACCGAGAAAAGCTTCGAAGGCTTATCCGGCGACAGCAGAAAAGTCAAAAGATTAAAATAAAAAATGACCGAAGAAGAATTCTTCGGTCATTTTTTTAGATATAATTAAAATTATTTTCCTCCAAAAAGTCCTCCAAGCAAATCGCCAAGACCACCGCTTTGTTGTTTCTGTTGCTGACCGCCACCTCCAAGTACGCTTCCTAAAATATCATTCAGAGGATTTCCTGATGACTGTGGTTGTCCGCCACCTAAAACGCTCCCAAGAATATCGTTCAGAGGACTAGATTGTTGTTCTTGCGCCTGAGTTTGAGCACCTCCCAAAATTCCTCCTAAAAGATCACCGATACCTCCAGCTCCTACATTGTTTTGTTGTTTTTCTTTACCGATGTAGCCCATGATTACCGGAGCAAGCATCGCTAATATAGGACCAATTTTATCAATGGAAATTCCGGTGTTTTGCGATAATTGATTTTCGACATTGTTTTTCTGGCTTCCAAAAACGTGAGAAAGGATAGAGCCACCTTCATCTTGTCTGTTGTCCAACTGTGAAGTATCGTCTAATATACTGCCGTCGTGATCTTTATCCAATGCGTTATTTAAAGCCTCTGCTTCTTTTGCATCCTGAGATTTATTTCTAAGGTAAGAAATAACGAGCGGAGTAGCCACTGCCAAAAGTGCAATAATTTGGTTTTTGCTGATTCCGAATTTGTTTTCGGCTTGTTCTGCTACTTGATTTCCTGTGTTTCCTGTTAAAAGATCGATTAAATTCATTTTCTTGTGCTTAAATTTTAAATTGTTAGAAATCAAAGTTATCAAAATTCTTAGAATAAAAAATTTTTAAGTTTAAAATGAGTGTTAAAGTTTGCGAATTTCCGGTAGTGATTGATATTTCATTCGGAGCTGTATGAATTCTCTTGATTGTTCATGTAAGGCTTCAACATTATCCTGGCATTTTATGTTGTCTAAAGTAAATTCTATGCATCCTATATTATTCTTAAGCCAAGGAAGCATATAATAATACAAACCACCTTTGTATAATTTTTCTTGATGAAATTTTTTCCCTTGAGGAGTTAATGAAACAATATACATACTGCAGATGTATATAAAAGGGATGAATAAAGGCGCAAATATTAATTTTTTCAAATTATACTTATTACTCAGTTGCTTTATTCCTAAGGCGATAAAAACTGAAAAAATTAAATAAAAAGGAATGAAAAAAACATAATTGTCTGAAACTGCATAAAATGTGGCAAAACCTAGTGTAAAAACGGAGGCTGTAAACAGAAACACAAAAGTGTTTTTAAAATTTTTGAACAAAAACATCATTCCACCAGCGGCAAATACAATGAATACATTGAAATTATAAATCAAATATAAGAGCGATTTTACTACGTCTTTTAATAAATCGGAAAAGCTTTGTTGAAAAGTATTTTCTACCCAAGGTCCACTGTTTGATGTGAAAGCATATTTCAATTCAAGACCATTAAGATGATTTATGTAAAACATCAAAGAAAAAATAAAAATAAAAGAGGTGAATGATAATAAAATACTTTTGCGTTCAGATTTTAATACATACAGTAAAACCAAATATGCAGGAATCAGCATAATATTCTGGATATGAACCCAAAAACTTATGCCCAATAAAATACCAACAATGATGATGTGTTTCTGAGAATTACTTTTTAATGATTTGACTGAATAAATAAAAAATAGAATAACCCAAAAAGCGTTGAATGTGTAAACTTCTACTGTCTCTGCACTGCGCCAGAATGTGAAACCTAAACCAAAAACGAAAACGGAGATTACGGCAATCCAATTTTCTTCAATAAATTCTTTTATCAGATAGAAGAGTGCACCTGCTGTTAAGGCCGCAGGAATAACAGACATGAATCGCATGACGGAAACACTGTCAAAGTTGAGGATTTTTGTAAAAAACACAGCAGTATTAATGTACAGAAAATGGGCAAGAGGTGTAGCATCAATTAAGAATTCCCGTTTTTCTACATCCAGAACAAAGCCGATGCAGTCTCCGAAAGCTATTTTAGAAAAACTACCTGCATAATAAATTAAGAAAAAAGCAATGAAAATTAAAAAAGATAAAGTTCTTTTGCTCATTGATTTAGTTCTTAAAAATAGGCACGTTGGAGCATGCTTCACCAAACATCAGAGATTTTACAATTGGTTTTAATTGCTCCACCAATTCGATGTAGGCATTTTCCGGAATTGCTTGATCAGAGCAACCTTTCACCAAAACCCTTTTTCCTTTCAGGTCATCAAAATCATGCGTTTGTATAGCATTGTGCATAAGAAGAACTTCTAAATCTTCTTTGTTTCCGAAAATTATTTTTTTTGTAACATCTGTTAATTTAGCAGTAATTAAAAAGTATGCCCAAAGCGGAACAATCGCATCTGCGGAATTATAAATGTAAACATACTGATCTTGATACTCATCGGGATTAATCGCCGCTACTTTTTCACGGAAGTCTTTTTCTTTCAAAATCATCTCCATGAAAAGAAAATCTTTCAGATCAATCCCTTTTCTGATTCCTTTTGGAACCAGATCAGACAAATCAAAATTAACCAATCCGCTTGACGCTACTTTATTTTTTATTTCAAATTCTTCTGACATTTTTTATCATTATCTTTGAACAAATTTACTCAATTATATTTTGAATTTTGATGTTTTAATACGTCACTTCAATAGATAAAATCATTCATCGCATATCAAAGATCATTCATGAAATATTATATCATCGCAGGTGAAGCTTCCGGAGATTTGCACGGAAGTAATTTAATGAAATCCTTACGGCAGAAAGATCCCCTCGCAGAATTCAGATTCTGGGGTGGCGATTTAATGGAAAAACAAAGCGGAACTTTAGTGAAACATTATCGTGATTTAGCCTTTATGGGGTTTCTTGAAGTTGTATTGAATCTAAAAACGATTTTAAACAATATTAAATTCTGCAAAGCCGATCTCAAAAACAACAGACCCGATGTATTGATTTTGGTAGATTATCCCGGTTTTAATTTAAGAATCGCAAAATTTGCAAAAGAACTGGGAATTAAAGTGGTTTATTACATCTCTCCCCAACTTTGGGCCTGGAAAGAAGGTCGAGTTGAAACCATCAAAAAATATGTCGATGAGATGTTGGTGATCCTTCCTTTTGAAGAAGATTTTTACAAAAAACATAATGTAAAATCACATTTTGTAGGACATCCTTTGCTAGATGCAATTTCTAGCCTTCAAGAAATTGATACTGAGATTTTTAAGAAAGATAACAACTTGAATGAAAAAGGAATCATTGCTCTTCTCCCGGGTTCCAGGAAACAGGAGGTTGAAAAGATGCTTGAGGTAATGTTGTCGGTAAGACCCTATTTTAAAGACTATCAGTTTATTATAGCCGGAGCTCCGAGTCTTGAGAAAGATTTTTACGAGAAATATGTTGATGAAAATGTACGTTTCGTGTCAAACAAAACGTATGATCTACTGAGATGTTCTAAAGCTGCTTTGGTAACTTCAGGAACGGCAACTCTGGAGACTGCTTTATTAAATGTTCCGGAAGTGGTTTGTTATCGAGGAAGTAAAATTTCTTACGCTATCGCCAAAAGACTGGTGAAACATATTAAGTATATTTCACTTGTCAATCTTATTATGGATAAAGAAGTAGTTAAGGAATTGATTCAGAATGAATTAAATACAGGAAATCTAGTTAAGCAACTGAATTTAATTCTTGAAGGGGAAACAAGGTATGCAATGCTCGAAGAATTTGAAATTTTACGAAGTAAACTCGGCGGAAAAGGTGCAAGTGATAAAGCTGCAGATATTATTTTAAAAATTAAATAAACTTTTTACGAATGATTTTCATATTTTCATTACTTTAGTAGTACAAAATGATGAAAATTGAACAGACAGCCACTCCTGATCTTAATTTGCTGCTTTATTCTTGGGATTGTGTTCCAAGATTATTTTTCTTTTAAACGAAATTTTATTCTTGCAACCGTAATTTGTTGTGTAATTATCACAATTCCTACTTTATTTAAATCATTTTTCATCTCAAAAATCAATTCAGTATTACTGTCATTATTCTTTTTCGGTCTGGGAATTTGTCTGCATTATCTGAACTTCCCAAAAAAATCTCAGGCTTCTTTGAACCCAAACGAGAATATTGTTTTTAAGATTTCTAAAAAGTTAAATTCAACTGAGAAAAGTAAAAAATATGAGGCTGTAATACAAGTCGGGAAAGAATCATTCAATTCGATTTTATTAATCCCAAAAGAAAGCAAAGAGCTTGATTTTGAGCATTATTATAAGGCTAAAGCTTCTGTAAGCCAACCTCAATCTCCCAACTATAATTTTCAATTTGATTATGCGAAATATCTCCACCGAAAAAATATTTTCTATCAATGTTATGTAAATGATGAAATTACATTGGCTGTAAGAAATGATCTCTCATTTAGTGAAAAAATCCGTCAGAAAAGACTGGAAGTTCTAAAAAAGATCAGCCATTCTGAATTGTCTCCCAAAAGCAAAGAATTTTTAAAAGGAATTATTCTGGCAGACCGCACAGAGATAGATTCAGAAACTTTGCAAGATTTCAACCGTTCTGGATTAGTGCATTTTCTAGCCATATCCGGAACCCACGTTGTTGTTATTTTTGGGATGTTCTATTTTATTTTAATGAAATTTTTACCGTTAAAATTCAGAAAGTTTGTCATTATATTAAGTTTATTATTTATCTGGATTTTCGCTTTGTTTATAGGTTTCGGAAGTTCCGTGGTTCGTTCTTGCATTATGCTTACGGTTTATTTTGTATATGTTTTGCTACAAAGAAAACCTGATTTGCTGCATTCTTTGGCGCTTTCGGCTTTTATTATTTTGATTATTGATACCCAACAGTTTTTTGATGTTGGATTTCAGCTGAGTTTTTTAGCCGTTTTAGGGATTTATTGGCTCAATCAACCTATTTTAAAATATTTACCGAAGCAGGATAATTATTTTAAGAAGATTATTTTTAATACGATATCCATTTCAATTTCTGCGCAATTGGCAACGATGCCTTTGGTTTTACTGTATTTTCATCAATTTTCCTTTGTTTCAATTGTTGCGAACTTTTTTATCGTTCCATTTTCCGAAGTAATTATCATTTTCTCATTTTTGATGACTGGTTTGATGGCTCTCGGATTTGATTTCAGAATGATTACTATTATCTACGATTTCATTATTGATTTATTATTAAAGGTTATTCATTGGTTTGCTGGTTTTGAATCATTGTTATTTGAGAATATTTCGTTAAATATTGTTGAGGTTGCCATTTTATTTGTGGTTATTTATCTTTTGAGATTCGTAATTGTAAAATATAATTTTAGAAGATTGGCTCAAATTTCTTTAGTTCTGCTATTGTTTTTTATACTAAGGATTTCTTTTACGATGTATGAGCGTCAAAAAGAGGAAGTCTTAGTTCATCAATATAAAAAAGGCACGGTGTTTTCTGTGAAAAAAAGAAGTGCAGTCTGTTTTTGGGTTGAAAATGTAGAAGATCAAAATAAAATTCAGCAATATATTATCAATCCATATGTTTCATCCCGCAGATTAAAAAATATTAAAATCCAAACACTTCCGCCACATTCGGGAAAAGTAATTTTTAATCAAAAAGTCTATCATTTAAAATAATGTCATTTTTTGAATTATCCTGCATCTATACATCCTTTTCGTTGTTATTTAGAAAGATTACAAACTGTCTAATAGTGAGATTTCTCACTTTTTAGTTTTGTTAACATTCCCTAATTTTGTGGGAAATCAAATTTAAACTCAATATGGCAGGTTTAACAAGTTCTACGATAGGTAGAAAATATGCTATGGCACTTTCAGCATTTTTCTTGCTGATTTTCCTAGTAATGCATCTTTCCGTAAATCTATTGTCGGTTTTCGGTGAAACAGCTTATAACAATGCATCACAGTTTATGGGATATAATCCTCTTATTCAGTTTGTAATGCAACCCGTGTTGATGTTTGCTGTAATATTCCATTTTGTGATGGGATTTATTTTAGAAATTAAAAATCAAAAAGCAAGACCTATCGGTTATGATAAAAACGAAGGTTCCGCAAACTCTACATGGTCATCTCGTAACATGATTATTTCAGGAGCTGTTATCTTAGCATTTATTTTTCTGCACATGTATGATTTTTGGCTTCATGAGATGAATTATAAATATATCGATGGTCTTCCGGTAGAAGAAACCCGTTTTTGGGGCGATCTTCACAGGAAGTTTGCTGATTTGTGGAGAGTGGTGCTTTATGTCATTTCTTTCGGTTTACTTGGTTTACATTTAGCTCATGGTTTTCAGTCTTCGTTCCAGTCTGTTGGGGCAAGACATCCAAAATATACTCCAATGATCAAAGCTTTTGGAAACTGGTATTCTATACTGATTCCTTTAGGTTTTATCTTTATTGCAATTTTTCATTACGTAACTCAATAATATCAATATACTAATATGAGTAAATTAGATTCAAAAATTCCTGCAGGTCCGCTTAAGGACAAATGGAAAAATCATAAAGACCATATGAACCTTGTTGCGCCTAACAACCGTGATAAAATAGATATTATTGTTGTAGGTACAGGTTTGGCAGGAGGTTCTGCAGCAGCTACTTTGGCTGAGCAGGGATATAATGTAAAAGCATTTTGTTATCAGGATTCACCAAGAAGAGCACACTCGATTGCTGCGCAAGGTGGTATCAACGCTGCTAAAAATTATCAAGGTGATGGTGACTCAACCTATAGATTGTTCTATGACACCATCAAAGGTGGTGATTACAGAGCAAGAGAAGCAAACGTATACAGATTAGCCGAAGTTTCTGCAAATATCATCGACCAATGTGTTTCTCAAGGAGTTCCTTTTGGTAGAGATTACGGCGGACAATTAGATAACCGTTCATTTGGTGGAGTTCAGGTTAAAAGAACTTTCTACGCAAAAGGACAAACTGGTCAGCAGTTATTGTTAGGTGCATATTCTTCATTAAGCCGTCAGATCGGAAAAGGAAGAGTGAAAATGTACAACCGCCACGAAATGCTTGAATTGGTAATCGTAGACGGAAAAGCAAGAGGTATCATCGCTAGAAATCTGGTAACAGGTGAGATCGAAAGACATTCTGCTCACGCAGTGGTTATTGCTTCAGGAGGTTACGGAAACGTATATTTCCTTTCTACCAATGCAATGGGTTCAAACGTTTCTGCAGCGTGGAAGATTCACAAAAAAGGAGCATACTTCGCAAACCCTTGTTATGTTCAGATTCACCCGACTTGTATTCCGGTTCACGGAACACAGCAGTCTAAACTGACTTTGATGTCTGAATCATTAAGGAATTCCGGAAGAATCTGGGTTCCAAAGAAAATTGAAGATTCAGTTGCCATCAGAGAAGGAAAACTGAGACCTGAAAATATTAAAGAAGAAGATAGAGATTATTATTTAGAAAGAAGATATCCTGCATTCGGAAACTTAGTTCCTCGTGACGTTGCGTCAAGAGCTGGTAAAGAAAGATGTGATGCCGGTTTCGGAATAGAGAATAATGATACTAAAGAAGGTGTTTACCTGGATTTCTCCACAGAAATTATGAAAAAAGGTAAAGAATCTGCTATTGAAAAACATATTCAAAATCCTACTGATCAGCAGATTTATGACCTTGGAAAAGCTTGGATCGAAGAAAAATATGGTAACTTATTCGTAATGTACGAAAAGATTACAGCAGATGATCCTTACAAAACTCCAATGAAAATTTATCCTGCCGTTCACTATACAATGGGTGGCGTTTGGGTTGATTATAACCTGCAGTCTACAATCCCGGGATGTTTCGTTATCGGTGAAGCTAACTTCTCTGATCACGGAGCCAACAGATTGGGAGCTTCTGCATTGATGCAAGGTTTGGCAGACGGATATTTCGTTCTACCTTATACTATTGCAGATTATCTTTCTGCGGATATCAGAACGGGAGAAATTCCTACGAATTCTGCAGAATTTGAACAGGCTGAAAAAGAAATTAAAGACAAAGTAAACTTCTTTGTTAATAATAAAGGGACGAATTCAGTAGATTATTTCCACAAACAATTAGGACACATTATGTGGAATAAGGTGGGAATGGGAAGAACCCCTGAAGGATTGAGACAGGCAATTGCCGAAATTGATCAGTTGAAAAAAGATTTCTGGACGAACGTAAAAGTAATGGGCGAAACTGAAGGGATGAATACCGAGCTTGAAAAAGCATTCAGAGTAGCAGATTTCATTGAATTAGGTCAGCTGATGGCTATCGATGCTTTACACAGAAACGAATCTTGCGGAGGCCACTTCAGAGAAGATCATGCGACTCCGGAAGGCGAAGCTGAAAGAGATGATGTGAACTTCAAGTATGTTGCTGCTTGGGAATATCAGGGCGATGACATTAAGCAGGAGGTTCTCCATAAGGAAGATCTTGTGTATGAAAACATTGAAGTTAAAGCAAGAAGTTACAAATAGTATGAAAAATTTGAAAAAAATCCTGATGCTTTTTGTAGTCTTCCTAAGCATCTCTACTGTTTTTGGACAGAAAGTTACCACTCAATCTATCGATAAACCTTCTGAAGGTAAATCTTTGGTTTACATCTTAAAGACCGGGGCTGGAATGTTGGTTAATTTCAGAATATATGACAAAGATCTTTTTTTAGGATCTATTGGAAGCGGAAAGTATTTAGTCTATGAATGTGAGCCCGGTAAACATTTGTTTTGGGCAGGTGCAGAAAACAGAGATTATATTGAAGCAAATCTTGAAGCAAATTCAGTGTATGTGATCAATGCTGAAGGACAGATGGGAGCATTTGTAGCGGGAGTTAATTTTAAGCCGCTTAATCCAAAGGAGTTTAGAGATAAGAAAATATTTTATCAGGTAATTAAAAATGATAAAAAACAGATTTATACCAAATCGGAAGATGATAAATCTGAAAATATTGCCAAGGCAATGCAAAAATATCAGGAATTAAAAGACAGTAAATCAAATAAAATCGCATATTTAATTTCAAATATGAAATTTGAAAATGCTGATAAACCAGAAAAAGATAAATAATCTCCAACCTATAAATATAAAATTATGAGTGCAAAAAAAGGCCTTCATCTTACGCTGAAAATTTGGAGACAGAAAAATACCAAAACTAAAGGTCAGTTTGAGACCTATAAAATATCAGATGTTTCTACAGATTCTTCATTCTTGGAAATGCTGGACATCCTGAACGAAAACCTTATCAACGATGGAAAAGAACCTATTGCGTTTGATCACGACTGTCGTGAAGGAATCTGCGGAATGTGTTCACTCTACATCAACGGTAGAGCTCACGGTCCGGATACAGGTATAACAACGTGTCAGCTTCACATGAGAATGTTCAAAGACGGTGAAACGATTGTTATTGAACCGTGGAGAAGTGCTGCTTTCCCAGTTATCAAAGATTTAATGGTAGACAGAAGCGCATTCGACAGAGTAATGGCTGCAGGTGGATTTATCTCGGTAAACACTTCAGGAAATACTTTGGACGCCAATGCAATCCCGGTTCCTAAAGAAGATGCAGACAAAGCAATGGATGCTGCAGCTTGTATCGGTTGCGGAGCTTGCGTAGCCTCTTGTAAAAACGGTTCTGCAATGCTATTTGTAGGAGCTAAAGTTTCTCAGTACGCACTATTACCGCAAGGTAGAGTAGAAGCGAAGCGAAGAGTTCTCAACATGGTAAAAGCGATGGATGAAGAAGGATTCGGTAACTGTTCAAATACAGGTGCTTGTGAAGTAGAGTGTCCTAAAGGAATTTCTCTTGAGAATATTGCTAGAATGAACAGAGAATTTATGGTTGCAATGGCAGATAAAGCATAATCTGTTAAAAAATATAAAGAAAATTTCGTCCTCTTCATTGAAGGCGAAATTTTTAGTTAAATGTTTCATAAAATCAATTGTTAAATAGCATTAAGTTTGTCGAAAAACTTATTTTTGCTTAATTATAAAACCAAAAATGAAATTGAAAATTCAATCATTTCAAAAAATTAATAGTATAATGATGATTAAAAAATATCTTTTGTTGTTTGTCATTGCAATATTTGCAGTGTCTTGTTCAAAAAAAGTTGAAGTAAAAGGAAAAATTGCAGGAAGCTCTCCATTAGAAAGAGTAGAATTTGTAGAAGCCTCAGGCGTTGCTACATTACCACTCATCAATATGGGACTTGATAAGGATGGGAATTTCTCAGGAAGTTTCGAAGCTCCAAAAAACGGAATGTATGTTATTAACTACGCCGGAAAGCAGAATTTAATATTTCTTAAAGGTGGTCAGACAGTAAACATATCAGGAAGTGCAGCTACTTTTCCTAATGAATATGTAGTAACAGGTGATGCGAAAAATGATAACGATTTCTTTCAGGCTTGTCAGAAATTTCTTTCTACTTACGGACAAAGCGTAAACGTTCAGGAATTGGCATCAGGTGATGAAGCTAAGTATGTGAAAGGAATGCAGAAGATTGAGGCAGATATCAATAAAAATATCGACGAGAATGTAAAAAAATACAATCCGGGAAAAGAGGTAGTTGAATGGAAAAAGACGGACGCAAAAACAGCTATTCTGAATCTGTTGGTGAACTACGAAATGAATAAAAAGCAAATGTCTGGAAATCCTTCATTCAAATTAGGAAAAGTATTTACAGATTATGAAAATAAATTAAAAGAAAATAGTGACGAAATGGTGAAGACAAGCCCTTTCTACAGACAGTATCTTTTAACTAAAATGAGTCCTGGTTTCCAGAAGTTTGCAGAAGCAA
The DNA here is from genome assembly GCF_979258685.1 of Chryseobacterium sp. AC405b. NCBI lineage: Bacteria > Pseudomonadati > Bacteroidota > Flavobacteriia > Flavobacteriales > Weeksellaceae > Chryseobacterium > Chryseobacterium sp. AC405b. The sequence continues at coordinate 550,022 of NZ_OZ409877.1, read as the reverse complement.
AAAGCAAAGGAAAAACAGATATCACAACTTCAGAATTGTTTAATGACTATTTGAAATCTCAGAAAGATGTTTCTCAGGTTACTAAAGATTATTTGTTGGCATTTGTAATGGCTCAGTCAGATATTCACCCGCAAACTCCGGCTAAGACAACTGATAAAATCAAAAAAATCATCGAAGAAGATATTAAAGATTCAGGAATCAAGGCAGATATTAAAAAAATGCAGTTTGCCATCAACGGATTTAAAATCGGTGATGATGCTCCGGAAGCTTCTTTAGTGAAAGCAGATGGTAAAGCTTTCAAGCTGAGTGAGAATAAAGGAAAACCTTATGTATTGGTTTTCTATGCATCTTGGAATCCTTACATTGCAGAAGGTACAGTTCCTGTATTGAAGGAAGTTGTGAATTTCTATAAATCTAAAATGAATTTCGTTTACGTAAACGTAGATGATACAAAAGATCAGTTTGTGAAAACAAGCAATGCAATGATGAAAGGAATTCAGGGAACTAACGTGTATGCAGAAGGAGGTCTTAATTCTGATATTGCTAAAAAATACGGAGTATATGGGTTTAAATTACCAAACTTCATTGTTGTTGACAAAGACGGGAAAATTGCAAGCAGATCATTTGTTAATTTAGGTGATCAGGAGCTGATTACCATTTTAGACAAGCAAACAGGTCTTTCTGCGCCAAAAGTTGCTCCTCAACCACAAATGATGCCGCAGATGAATATGGATCCTTCAGCGCAGCCGGCTCCTCCGGTTCAGGAAGCTCCTCAGCAATCAGCTCAGACAAAATAATAAAGTTTATACAATAGAAAAAAACCTTGTCTTCGGATAAGGTTTTTTTTATTGTATTTTTGCAAAGTGATACCGAAAGGCGAATCATTAGAACAGAAAAAATAGAAAATTTACGGATGTAAAATAGAAAGTAGATCCGTACCGATAGAAATTGATATGAGAAAGAAGAAAGACGTAATTCTTGAAAATATAAAGTTGATAACTGCAGGTGCAAAAGGAGTTGCAATAGGAAAAACTGAAGAAGGGAAAACTGTTTTGGTTTCCGGAGGTATTCCCGGAGATGTGGCAAATGTCAGAGTTAAAAAGTCAAAGTCAAATTATATTGAGGCTGAAGTAAAAGAGATTGTTGAGAAATCACCCTTCAGAGTAGAACCGAAATGTATTCATTTTGGAGTTTGTGGAGGCTGCAAGTGGCAGAATATGAGCTACGAAAAACAACTTGATTTTAAACAGGAAGAAGTCTACAACAATATCAAAAGAATTGGTGGAATCGATGATTTTGAAACCGTTCCGATTTTGGGAGCAGAAGAGCAATATTTCTACAGAAATAAAATGGAATTTTCTTTTTCAAATGCAAGATGGCTGACTCAATACGAAATCAGTTCTGAAGAAAACTATGGCAGCAGAGATGCATTAGGTTTTCATATTCCGGGAATGTGGAGCAAAATTCTCGATCTTAAAGAATGCTGGTTACAGGAAGATCCGTCTAACGCAATTCGTTTGGCAGTAAGAAATTTCGGAGTTGAGAATGGTTTAGACTTTTTCGATGTAAGAGAACAAAAGGGTTTTCTGAGAACTTTAATGATGAGACAAAACTCGAAAGGAGAATGGATGGTTTTATTTCAATTGTACAGAGAAGAAAAAGCGAACCGTGCAAAACTTTTTGATTATTTGCTGGAGCAATTTCCACAGATTAAAACTTTGGTTTATGCCATCAATCCTAAGCAGAACGATTCTATCTACGATCTGAATGTAAATATATATTTCGGAGAAGGATTTTTAATGGAAGAAATGGATGGATTGAAATTTAAAATCGGACCGAAATCATTCTTTCAGACCAACTATAAACAAGCGTTAGAATTATATAGAAAAACCCTTGAATTTGCCGATTTAAAAGGTGATGAAGTAGTTTACGATTTATACACCGGAACTGGAACCATCGCACAATATGTTGCCAGAAATGCAAAACACGTTATCGGAATTGAATCTGTTCAGGAAGCTATTGATGCCGCTATAGAACACGCTGAACTGAATGGTTTGACGAATACCACATTTTATTGTGGAGACATGAAAAATGTCTTCAATGATGAATTTATGGAAAACCATCCAAAAGCAGACGTATTAATCACCGATCCGCCAAGAGACGGAATGCACCAAAAAGTAGTAGAGCAAATTATTAAATTAGCTCCTGAAAAAGTCGTTTATGTAAGCTGTAACTCTGCAACCCAGGCAAGAGACTTAGCTCTGATGAAAGATCATTATACTTTAGTGAAAATTTTGCCGGTAGATATGTTCCCCCAAACTCATCACGTTGAGAACATTGCATTGTTGGTAAAGAAATAATTATTTTTAAATTTGAATAAACAAATCAGAATTCATATGATAAAGAACTGTAAAACATTTTTCTTATTAGCCGCATTAGTGTTCTGCCAGCAAAATTTATTTTCGCAGGAAAAGCCTAAAGATTCTGTTGCTGCAAAAACCGATACCGCTAAAGTTAAAAAAGACGATAAAAAGAAAAGTCTAATCAAACCTTTTAAAGAAATCATTACCGATAAAGCGGTTTCTGACCAGGGAGTCTTTACAGTTCATAAAGTTGACGACAAATATTATTTTGAAATTCCTGATACCATGTTGAAGAAGGAATTTCTTCTTGTGACAAGATTAACTAAAGCTGCCGCAGGAATGCGTTCCGGAACTTCAGGATACGCAGGAGATCAGATCGGTCAGCAGGTAATCGCTTTTGAAAAAGGTCAGAAAGATAAAATTCTTTTAAGAGAAATTTCTCATGTCGATTATGCTAAAGATTCTACATCGCAAATGTATAATTCGGTGACAAGAAATAATGTGCAGTCTATCATTAAATCTTTTGATGTAAAAGCTTACGGCATAAACAAAAACTCATCTGTCATTGAAGTGACTGATGTTTTAAATTCTGATAACGAACTGACATCGTTTTCAGTTTGGTCGAAAGATTCTTACCGAGTAGGAGCTTTTCAGAAAGATATGTCATTTGTCAATTTTGTGAAATCTTTCCCGACAAATATTGAAATCAATACGACCAAAACTTTTGCCAGAACTCTAGGAACACCTATGACACCTGCCGTTCCGGGAAGACCTGCGCCAAAAGTGAGCGGAAATTACACCGTGGAAATCAATTCTTCATTTGTACTTCTTCCTGAAAACAAAATGCAGTTTAGATATTTTGACCCAAGAGTTGGATATTTTACAGTAGGATACACAGATTTTGATCTAGATCCTCAAGGAGTAAAAAAGATATCTCTGGTTAAAAGATGGCGTCTGGAGCCAAAACCACAGGATATAGAAAAATACAACAGAGGAGAATTGGTAGAACCGGCAAAACCGATTGTATTTTACATAGACCCGGCAACTCCTAAAAAATGGGTTCCTTATTTAATGCAAGGTGTAAATGATTGGCAGAAATCTTTTGAAAAAGCTGGTTTCAAAAATGCAATCATAGCTAAAATTCCGGATCCTAAAGTAGATACAGAATGGAGTCTTGAAGATGCAAGATTTTCAGCAATCGTTTATAAACCTTCTGATGTTCCGAATGCTTCGGGACCGTCTATCGCAGATCCTCGAACTGGCGAAATTCTTGAAAGTCATATCAACTGGTATCATAATGTGATGATGTTGTTGAGAAACTGGTATTTTGTACAGGCATCACCCAATGATCCGAGAGCGAGAAAAATTGAATTCGAAGATAAATTAATGGGTGAATTAATTCGCTTTGTTTCTTCTCACGAGGTCGGGCATACTTTGGGTTTAAGACATAACTACGGTTCTAGTTCTACAGTTCCGGTTGAGAAATTAAGAGATAAAAAATGGCTTGAGAAAAACGGTCATACACCTTCAATTATGGATTATGCAAGATTTAACTATGTTGCACAGCCAGAAGATAATATCGGTGATGCAGGAATTTTCCCTAGAATCGGAGATTATGATGATTGGGCAATCGAGTGGGGATATAAAAGATTTAATCAGTTCAAAACTCCGGATGCAGAAAAAGAATTTCTGAATCAGTGGGTGATTAAAAATCTTAAAAATGAAAGGCTTTGGTTTGGAACAGAATTGAATCCTTTAGATCCAAGATCACAAAGTGAGCAGGTGGGTGACAATGCAATGATTGCAAGCACCTATGGAATAAAAAACCTTCAAAGAATTGTTGATAATTTAGAAAAATGGACGAAAACTCCAAATGAAGATTATGCAAATCTTGATATGATGTACGATCAGGTTACATCGCAGTTCAAAAGATATTTAGGGCATGTTTCAAAATATGTCGGCGGACAAATGGAAACGCCGAAAACGGCAGAGCAATCTGGAGTTGTATACGAAGTTGTTGCTAAAAAAGATCAGAAAGAAGCCATGAAATTTTTAGACGAAAATATTTTTACGACACCACAATGGCTGATAAAAAAAGATATTTTTGAGAAAACCGGAAAAACTCCTGTGAAAACTGTTGAAGAAATTCAAAATGGTGTTTTGGGGAGAATTTTAAGCCCGATGGTTCTTGAGAATATGTATCAGATGGAAGCCATAGAACCCAATACATATTCCGTGATTGAATTGCTGTCAGATTTAAATACTTCAATTCTTAAAAAAGATAATGCAGATATCTACACCAGAAATCTTCAGAGAAATTATATTGATTCTTTAATAAAATTCGTTGATACTAGATCTTCTGACAAATCGGATATTTCTGCATTGGTAAGAGGAAACTTAAATACAATCAAGAAAGAGCTTTCTTCAAAATCGACTTCAGATTTGGTAAATAAATACCATTATGAAGATTTGGTTTTCCGTATTGAAAAGGCTTTAGATCCAAAATAATTTAAAATGAAAAGATTATTGTCATTCTTCATATTATCTCTTTTCATGGTTTCCTGTGGTGGAGACGATGATATCTGCGAGAGCGGAGAAGGTACGCCCAGAATGAAAATCATGTTTAAAAATGCAGATAAAATTACCACATTAGATTCTGTAAAAGTGTATGTAGACTACGGAGTACGTATCGTTGATTTGGGATGGAGCAGAAATACAGATTCTATCTTGATTCCTCTTCGCGTTGACGAATCACCATACACAGATTTATTCATAAAAACCACCAAAAAAGGAGATTCATCAAAGGTTCGTTTGAATTATACAACCAAATCGATTTATGTATCACCAGGTTGTGGAGCAAAATTAAATTACGAAAATCTAAGCGGCCAATTATTAAAACCAAATCCTGTCATCAAACTTGAATCCGGACAAACCTTTATTGAAAATGAAGAAAAAACTAATCTTTACCTCGTTTTTTAGTCTTTTAACGCTGCTGATTTCTGCGCAGGAAAATAAAGAAGTAGAAAAAGAAAAATGGAAATACGAACCCAACTTTATGGTTGGTGTAGATGTTTTGAACACCGGAGTTTCATTTTTTTCAGACAGACAGTTGTTTCAGGGATTTATTTCATCAAAGATAAAAGGTAACATTCACGCCATCGTAGAAGCAGGATTTGAAAAAAATATTTATCAGAAAAATGGCTATGATGCTACGGCAAACGGTCCATTTGCCAAAATAGGAGCTTTTTACATGCTTGCGAAAGACAGTGAGAATGAGTTTAATGGTTTCTACGGCGGAGCAAAAGTAGGGGGCTCATTTTACACTCAGGAGTATTTTGCAATTCCTATTCGTGGTTTTGGCGGAAGCAGTTCATCAGTATCAATGCCTGCATCTTCACAATCATCTTTTTGGCTTGAAGGAACCATTGGCGGAAGAGTTCAGTTATTTGAATCTGATTTCTTTATTGATGTCAATATGCAGCCCAGATACCTTATTGCCACTTCAAAACAAGACGAAGTAGTTCCGATGATTGTTCCTGGTTTTGGCAGAAGCTCATCAAAATTTATTATGGGCTTTGCCTGGAGTATTGCGTATAAGTTTTAATTTAATCTTTTAGGTTTACTGCTGTTTTCAGAGATTGCATCTCTGGCTTGCTGAAGTTTTTTGTACAATGCTTCTAATTGTTGAGGTGGAATTCCTGCATCAAAATCTGAAGAATTGTATTGTTTACCTTCAGTTATAATAGTAATAATACTTGATAATGCAGCATCAGAATATCGACCTGTTGTGGAAGATGTATAAGTCGATAATCTTTCTAAATCAATCAGTTGTGTTTCTTTTACAATAGTATTCCAGTCTGTGGTTGAGATTGAGGATGATGTTGTTGTTCCGTTTACATTAATAGTGATGATACTATTTTTAAAAGTAATTTTCCTGTTTGTACCTCTTGTTTGTTCTGTAAGTTCTATACTGGTGATTGTTTTTTTATCCTTATTATTTGATAGATTTCCATCTGTTTTTTGTGATTGACAGCTTATCGTCAAAATCAGATAACTAAAAATAATGAATCCTGTTAAATATTTCATGTGATTTATATAATTAACAAATTTAAATCAAAAGTGATGTAATTAGAAATAATTTCACAAAAATTATTCAAATATTTATTTTGAGAAATACTTGATAAAATCAGTATTTAAGGATTTTTTTTACATTATTAAATCGTTTTAAGTGTATTTTTTATAAAATAAGTATGTTAAGTTTAAATTTTTTTGTTGATTTGTTTTATATTTGTCAAAATTTAAATTCAATTCACAATGAGAAATTACACTATTTCGAAAATTATTTTTCTTTTTTCTTTGGCTTTCGGTACAATGATGTACTCTCAAAAGCTGGAAGACAGTAAACTGGTTTTTGGTAAATTTTACACGAAAAATCAGATTAAAGATATCAATGGCATTGTACGTTGTTCATCTTCAGAATATGAGCAATATCTGCAGACGAAATATCCTGAGAGAATGACTGATACTCAATTTGAAGCATGGATAGCTCCGCTGGTTAAAAATGCAATGGCTAAGTCTCAAAATGGAGATATTATTACCATACCTGTTGTCGTACACGTCATTCATTCCGGAGAGGCTTATGGCGTAGCTCCAAATATTACAGACAATCAAGTTATCTCTCAGATCACTGTAATGAATGAAGACTTTAGAAAAATGGCAGGAACCAGAGGTTTTAATAATGATCCTGTAGGAGCAGATATTAAAATACAATTTGCATTGGCAAAAGTAGATCCGAATGGTAATCCTACAAATGGGATTGATAGAGTGAATATGTGTGCGCCTGAATGGTCTACCGCAGATATAAATACAGTTGTAAAGCCTCAAACTATTTGGGATCCTACTCAGTATATGAATATGTGGAGTGTTAATTTTGATAATCCGGATTTGTTAGGCTATGCTCAATTTCCTTCTGATTCTGGTCTTTCAGGATTAAATGCGAACGGTGGTTTAGCTTCTACTGATGGTGTTGTAGCAGGTTACAGGTGTTTTGGAAGTGCTGACAGTGATGATGGAACTTTTCAACTGTCGAATAATGTAGACTTAGGGAGAACAATGACACATGAAGTAGGTCATTTCTTAGGATTAAGACATCTTTGGGGAGACGGCAGCTTGCGCTACAGATTACTGTGATGATACTCCTTTCTCTTCTAATGCGGGAAATGCTCACTATATTTGTAATCCTTCACAAGATTCATGTCCTACACAGCCGGGTCTTGATATGGTACGCAATTATATGAATTATACTTATGATCTTTGTATGAATATATTTACAAATGATCAAAAAGCAAGAATGATTGCAGTAATGAATAATTCTCCTCGAAGAAATACCTTAAAGACCTCAACAAAGGATATTGCAATTCCATTATTTGCTAACGATGCGGAAGTTAAACTGGAACGAGTTTGTACAGTTTTTAATACAACTTGTACAGCTAGCCAATCTTCTTTGTCGGTTGCCCTACACAATAGAGGAACCAGTAATCTTACATCAGCAACCATCACATATGGAGTAGGAACGAACACTCAAACTTTTAACTGGACAGGTAATTTAGCACCAAATAAATACGCAATTGTTAATCTTGTAATACCTTTAACGGTTCCTTCGGGCATTATGGCAGTTTCTGTAAATACTGCAAATGGTGTTGCAGACCAAAGAGTTTCTAACAACTCATTTACAACAAACTACACCTATAATGGTCCTGCAGAAGCTAATAATGGAGCCTTTACGTTTACATTGCAAAATGATTATTGGGGATCTGAAGTTAGCTGGAATTTGAAAAACAGTAGTGGCACGACCCTTTATCAAAGTACAGCATATGCAGATGTGCCAAATCCAAATACGTCAACTCCCTTGCCAACACCTGTTGTTGAAACTTGGAATTTAACTCCGGGATGTTATACATTTACTATTAATGATGTATTCGGTGATGGTATTTATGATTTAGGCGGTTTTTATAATCTGAAAAACTCGGCCGGAGTTACTGTTTTTCAGGGAAGTCCTTACGCTACTACACAGACAAGAGCAGTCAATATTACTGTTTTAGCTACGGGTGAAACGAAATTTGATCAGTTTGCCGTGTATCCAAACCCGGCGAGTGATGTTTTAAATATTACTAAAGTTTCTGATAAAGCTAAATTTGAAATTCACAATGCAGTTGGCCAATTGGTAAAAGCTGGTGAAATTAGATCTAACCAGGTTAGAGTTGCCGAATTGGTAAAAGGCACATATATCATTACTATAAAAGATAAAAATATTTCTAAAAGCATTAAGTTTATTAAGAAATAAACAATACGAACTATTTGTATAAATTCCTCATGTAATCATGAGGAATTTTTTTTTATTTAATGGTAATATTAAGTTTATGTTCTTATTTTCAAAAAAAATGAGTAAAATCAACTATATTTGGAAAATAAAAATATTTGTTTAAATGAAAAAATTCATTACTGCTTTATTTTGTAGTGTAATAAGTGGTACTGCGGTTGCACAATGGACAACGGCAAGCAGACCGGTACGAAGTTCAAATACGGAACTTTCAAATGTCACAAGTTATTATAAACTTGATTTGGTTCAGCTTCAACAAAAGCTTAAAAATACTGTTGAATCAGGAAAAGATGCTAAACCGGTAGAGATATCATTACCCAATTTATTTGGGAAAATGGAGCGCTATGCTGTTTACAGCTTTCCTGTTATGGCCAAAGAGTTAGCTGATCAATATCAATTGGGTTCATATGCCGGTGTTAGCATAGACAATCCCAATAAGTATCTTAGATTCTCATTATCCCCGTCAGATTTTCAGTCTATGACTATCAATGATGGACAGTATGAATTTATTGATGCTCAAAATGCGGACAAAACCATTTATGGTGTTCACGCAAAATCCTCAAATCCTGATGGTAAAAGTTTTACATGTACTACTTCAGAAGATCCTACTGCGGTAAACCAGCTGGGAAATCTTAAACTTGCAGGTCAGTCATTTAATAATCAGCCAACAAACTTTGCAAAATCTTCTGATAAAAAGTACAGAACGATGCGGTTGGCTATTTCTGCCACAGGTGAATATACTGCTTTTCACGGAGGTACAGTTGCATCAGCACTATCTGCAATAAATGCTACTATGACAAGAGTAAATGGTGTATTTGAAAAAGATTTAGCATTGCATTTAAACATTCAGAACTTCCCGGGTATCATTTATACTGATGCGGCCACGGATCCATACACTGGAAATTTGAATGTTCAATTACAACAGACATTAACAGCTAATGTTGGTAATGCAAATTATGATATTGGTCATGTTTTCAATGCAGCAGGTAACAATGGTAATGCCGGATGTATTGGTTGTGTATGTTTAAATCCTGCGACATCAACAAGTACTGCGAAAGGTTCTGGTTTTACTCAAAGTACAAGCCCTGTAGGAGATACATTTGATATTGATTTTGTAGCTCACGAAATGGGGCATCAATTAGGAGCCAATCATACCTATTCACATGTTTTGGAAGGAGCAGGGGTAAATATGGAGCCAGGTTCTGGATCTACCATTATGGGTTATGCAGGTATTACAAATGCAAATGTGCAAATGAATTCTGATCCATATTTTCATGTTGCAAGCATCTTACAGATTCAAAACAATATGGTAAGTAAAACTTGTGATGTTGAAACTACAATTGTAAACAACCCGCCTGTTATTGCTGCTTTACCAACTTACAGTATTCCTAAAGGAACTGCATTTGTGCTTACCGCATCAGCTACCGATCCTGAAAGTGATCCTATGACCTATGCTTGGGAACAATTTGATGCAGCAGATGTTGCTGCAAATACTAATGCTGATCCTATCACATTAGCCAATCTGGGAAATACAACTTTTGGTGCTTCTTTTAGATCATTATCTCCAACTACAAGCCCAACAAGATATTTTCCTAAATTATCATCAGTACTGAATGGTGTTTTAGTTAATTCTAATAACAGCTGGGAATCAGTATCGAATGTAGCAAGAACCTCTAGTTTTGTTGTAACGGTAAGAGATAATAATTTAAATCCTTTACAACAACAGACTAATTCTGCTCTGCAGACTATAAATGTTGGTGCAGACGGACCGTTCAAAGTGAATGATCAATTCCAGTTCGGATACACCAATGCCGCTACTCCAATTGTATGGGATGTTGCAAATACTTCGGCAGCACCTTATAACGTAGCAAATGTAAAGATTGATTATACGGTAGATAATGGGACAACTTGGACAATTTTAATTGCTTCAACACCTAATGATGGATCAGAAAATTTCACATTTCCTGCGTCATTGAATAATCAAATCATTAAGCTAAGAATTTCAGCAATTGGAAATGTTTTCTATGCTGTAAAATCCGTAAATGTAAGTGCAACCTCTGTTTGTGGAACAAGTCCAAACGGTATCGTTGTAACGAATATGGCTACTACTTCTGCTGTGGTTACTTGGGCACCTGCTACAGGAGCAACTTCTTATAATGTACGTTATAAGAAAGTGTCAGAAACCACTTGGACGCAGACTACCTCTGCAACCAATTCTATAACACTTACTGGCCTAATCTCAGCAACGGCTTATGAGGTACAGGTAGCAACAGTTTGTTCAGGGGTTGCAAGTGCTTTCTCTGCATCTGTGAATTTTTCAACGATTGCTGCAACTTACTGTCCTGCGGCTTCTACTACAGGAACTCCTTTATTTATTTCTAATGTACTAGTATCAAATTTAATTAATCCATCAGGAGCTAGTACATATACAGATTTCTCTACAAACCCGGCTTTGCAAATTAATCTTGTGAAAGGAGTAAGTAATACGATGACAATTAATGGGTCGTTGACAACGCCTAACTTTAATACGGTAATGGTATTTATAGATTATAATTTGAACGGTAATTTTGAAGCATCCGAGAGAGTTTTAAACTTTCCTGTTGCAAATGTAACTTCGTTTACCGGATCTTTCACAGTGCCGACTACAGCGTTAGAAGGTCAGCCTCTAAGAATGAGAGTGCTGTTTGCCTTTGCTGGTTCTGCTAATGCAGGCTTAAGCGGACCAGCTTCTTGGGCGTGTGGAACTAATTTTAATAATGGTGAAATAGAAGATTATAATGTAGTGGTTACAGCTCCGTTAAGCACAAATGAATCTGTTTTAGCTAATAACGGAATTCAGATCTATCCTAATCCTGTAAGCGATATCTTAAACGTTACTAAAGTTTCAGATAAAGCTACTTATAAAATATATAGTGCAGCAGGTCAATTGGTAAGTAACGGAAATATCACAGGTGGTAAGATTAATGTAACATCATTGATCAAAGGTGCATATGTGATTTCTATTACTGACAAGGGAAGGGAAGCTTTCAATTCTAAATTCATTAAGAAATAAAGAAACATCTTAATACTTAATAAATCCTCATGTAATGCATGAGGATTTTTTTTATTATGTAAACGTAACAAGCTTTTTGATGAAGTAATAATAAAAAAAATATTATTCATGTGCTTCCAATAACAAAAAATGATTAGATTTGTATTTAATATAAAATAATTATTGCCTATGAAAAATCACTTTACTTTTTTTAAATCTTTAAAACGCAACGAGCAACACTTCGATTAACATTGAGTTGCTCAGCACAATTCATTAATACTAATTAACTTATGTATTCTAATCTATTTAATTATTAATAAGATGAAGAGAATTTTACTAATTTTTGCAATCATTCTGTCGTATCTATCGAACGCACAGGTGAGTTCATACACATTTGCGCAGTCCAATACAGCTTATCAAGCTCTTGCGACGCCATCTGCTGTATTGGCAACTGCAACCACCGCCAACTCGTTAGATAATGCAGTGTATCCGGTGACGCTTCCGTTTCCTGTTTCATTTAACGGTATCAATTATTCAGCATTAAATGTTTCTACCAATGGTTTCATCACCTTTGGAGCAACAGCGCCGGGAACAGCAAACTATGTTCCGATATCAAGTGCGGAAGCTTATACAGGTGCAGTTTCTGCATGGGGTAGAGACCTTAACGCAATTGCTAATGTTACCAATGTTTTTGGAAACGTTAGTTGGGGAGTTGAAGGTACAGCACCCAACAGAGAAGTTGTAATTCAATGGACTGATTTCAGACCGGTATATACTACTTCAACAACAAATGCTTATACGTTCTCTTTTCAAATAAGGTTAAGAGAAACTACGAACACAATAGCAGTTGTTTACAAAAGTGGTTCATATCTAGCAGGAACAACATCTATTGCAAGTACTGCACAGATTGGTCTTCGTGGTACTACCAATGCTGATTTTAATAACCGTTTGAATGCAACATCTTTAGCATTTGCTAGTTCTACAGCAGGTACTGTAAATACAAATACTCAGGCATTTAATACGACAGCAGCTACACCTGGAATGCCTACTGACGGACTTACCTACACTTGGACTCCTCCAAGTTGTTTTGCTCCTTCTGGTTTAGTATCTGGTGCAACATCACCTACAACAGGATCAATTGGCTGGAATACCCCTGCTAATGCTCCTGCAAACGGATATGAGTATATTGTATCAACTACAAATACCACTCCGACTCCTGCTACAGCAGGTACTCCTACAACTGCATTGTCAGTGCCTCAAAATGCATTAACTCCTGGAACTACTTATTATTTCTGGGTAAGATCTATTTGTTCGGGAACTGATAAAAGTGCATGGATAGCAGGCCCTTCTTTCACACCAGGTCAAATTGGTGGTGGTACGACTTCAGTGGGAACTCTGCCGATTTACTCTTGTTTCGGATTTAACTACTCTCAGCAGATTTACACTGCAGCAGAAGTTGCCGGAGCGATTGGAACAAACAACTTTATTACTAAAATAAGATTTTTCGTTGCAACTACTGCAACTACCCAGGCTAATTACAACCAATGGGTAGTTTACATGGGTAATACTGCACAGACAAATTTTGCAACCACAACAAGCTGGATTGCATCAACCAATTTACAGCAAGTCTACACAGGTACTTTACCGAACATGACAAATGGTACTTGGGTTGAATTAACCTTAACGAATCCTTTTGTTTGGGATGGTACTTCAAACATTGTAATAGCAGTTGACGAAAATGCAGGGGGTTACTCTTGTACTCAAAACTGGGGAGATTATCCAGCAGGTACAAACAGAGGAATTCTTCATTACAGTGATTCTGTAAATGCTGATCCGGCTGCTCCTCCTACTGCTAGTGCACGATATGCTACAATACCTAGAGTACAGATAGTTGCTGAAGCATTACAGCCATGTACTACAGCTCCACCATTAAATATTTCTGTTGGACAGTTGACACCAACTTCTGCAGGAGTTTCATGGACGCCAACTTTAGGTGCTACATATATTGTAAGATACAGACTTGCTCCAAGTGGTGCATGGATTACGGTTACATTAACGGCTCCTCTTTCTAGCAGTTATACAATACCGGGTCTTACTGAACTTACAGCTTATGAAGTTCAGATTGCGACAATTTGCGGAGGTACTACGGGTGCATTCTCACCAAGTACTCCTTTTACAACACCTGCAATCAGTTATTGTACTTCTGGACCTACAAGTACTACGTTATACGAGTATATATCTAATGTAACAGTTACGCCTACAGGATATGCGCCTATGGTGAGTGCCTCACTCACTCCATTACCGACTGCTCCTTTTTATTCGGATTACACAAATGATCCTGCAAGATTAATTACTTTAATAAGAGGAACTGGTAATAACAGTGTTTCTATTACGAAGACTTGGCCAAACTTCCAATATGCTGCAGGGGTTAAAGCTTGGATTGATTTCAACAGAAACGGAATTTTTGGAGATAATGCAAATGAATTGGTTCTTGATTCACCTTCTAATACGACAGCAGTTGTAAATGCGACCTTTCCTGTTCCTGCTCCAAACACATTAGGTGTTTACATGGGCAATCTAAATTTAAGAATGAGAGTAATCATTCAGGAAGGAGGTTCTCCTAGTCCATGTGGAGGGTTTACTTGGGGAGAAGTAGAAGATTATTCTGTAAGATTAATTGATTTACTTCCTTGTACTACGGCTCCACCATCAAACATTACAGTGACCAATATGACGGCTACTACAGCTTACGTTTCTTGGTTACCAGCTGCGGGTGCTACCTATTTTGTAAGATGGAGAGTGGGTGCTACAGGACCTTGGTTACCTTCTCCTGCAGGTCAGGCAGTTACAGCAGGACAAAGTTATTATACAATACCAGGTCTTACTGAGCAAACTGCTTATCAGGTTCAGGTAATGACGGTATGTAACGGTACTCCGGGTGCATTTGGTCCTTCTATCAATTTCACAACACCACCATTATCATATTGTCCAATGGTAGGTACCGGTACTAATGATTACATTTCTAATGTAAAAGTTACACCTGTGAATTTCCCTGTAATGGATAATACTTCTTTACAGACCAATTATATTAGTTATGTGACACCTGCTACATTAATTAACCTAGAAGTAGGTTCATCAGGTAATCAATTGTCTGTTTCTAAAGCTTGGCAAGCCGGTACTTTTGCTGATGCAGTAGATGTTTATATTGACTTTAACAGGGACGGAACTTTCGCACCTATTGAAAGAATTATGAATTCTGCATCAAGTACAACTACACCGGTTACGGCTACATTTGCAGTTCCACCAGCTGGACCAGCAATATATGCAGGACCACTCACAACTACGATGAGAGTAATCTTAAGACGTGGTAGTACTCCGGTAATGTGTGCTGATCCTGCAAACGGAGAAGTAGAAGATTATGCAGTACGTTTGAGACCTTGTAACAATGCTACGCCAGGTGCTCCAACGTTTGCAGCTATTACGCAGAATGCAGTAACGATCAACTGGACTCCGGCAACTAATAATATTGCATATATTTTACAATACAGAGTTTTAGGAACTACCACTTGGACAACTCTTAATGTTTCCAGTTTGGCAGGTAACCCTCCGGTTACAATCAATGGTTTAACTCCGGCTACAACTTATGAAGTGCAGATTGCTGCAGTTTGTGGTACAGGTGGAGCAGGAGCTTTCACAGCTATCAAGACATTTACGACAAGATGTGATCCTACGCCTCCGAATGTTACCGTTACCAATGTGACTTCTACTTCTGCAGTAGTTACATGGAATCCTTTAGTTCCTAGTGCTACTTATATCATCAGATATAGACCAGTAGGTTCTTTAACATGGATTACACCAACAGCACCGCTTCCTCCTGCTAACTCTATTACTCTTACAGGATTAACTTCTTATGTAACGTATGAAGTTCAGGTAGCAAATATTTGTGTTGGTGAAACTACACCAAACCCATGGTCTAATCCTCAGGTATTTACTACAATAAGAATTTGTGAAATACCACCTCCAGGATTAACAATTACTACATTAACACCTACAAGTGCTGAAGTAGTTTGGGATGCTTATACAGGTGCAGGAGCTACTAATAGTTATATTTTAAGATATAGAAAAGTAGGAATTCCTAGCTGGACGAGTATTAATGTAAATACTAATACGTATACAATCACAGGATTATTAGAATTGACAAAATATGAAATGCAGGTAGCTAACGTTTGTACCGGAACACCGGGTAACTTTACGCCTCCTTATTATTTCACGACACCAACAATTGTATACTGTCAAATGTCATCTACTAATTCGGCTACAGAATTTATTAATAAAGTAACGGCTAAACCAACAGGTAAGCCAGAAATGATTAATATTTCTCTTGGTTCTAATTACTCTGATTTTACAACAGATCCTGATACCTATATTGAAATGATTCAAGGTTCTACAGGTAATCAGATTATTATCGACAAAACCGTAGGTACTACTGGTACTGGAGTAGCAGTTTGGATTGACTTCAACAGAAATGGATATTTCGATCTTAACGAAAGAATACTTGCTGACGGACCGAATCTAAACCCTACAGCAAGCGCTACATTCTCTGTACCGGCTGATGCTTTTGTAAGCATGACAGATTACAAGTATGTGAGAATGAGAGTGGCTATGGCGAAAGATGCTATTCCTGTAAATTGTTTGAATTTTGACAATGGTGAAGTTGAAGACTATACCGTAAGAATTTCTAAACAAGGCGTAGTAAACCCACTGAACCAAACGGATATCATGATTTATCCAAATCCGGTAAGCACAGTTTTAAATGTAAAAAATATCAGCAAAAAAGCGAATTATAAAATTTACAGTGCAGCAGGACAATTGGTATCAAGCGGATTAATCTTAAACAATAAGATTGATGTAAGCAGACTCATCAACGGATTATATGTTATCGACATTGAAGACGTAAAAGGTACTGCTCAGAAGAAATTTATTAAAGAATAATAATTAAATAATTTCTAAATAACAGAATAAGCTCTCAGAAATGAGAGCTTATTTTTTTTGTATCAGATTTAAATGAGATTTTTACACATAAAAGAACCGCTGAATTATTCAGCGGTTTTTATTTATGTGCGTTTTTTGAAATTTATTCAATCTCAAAAATAATTTTTTCAGTTTGCTCCTTCAGGTCATCCAGATTGGTATTGTTGTAAATAACATAATCTGCCAGTTTTATTTTGTCTTTTTCCGGCATTTGATTATTCATTATGGTTTCAACTTCACGATAAGTTTTCCCATCCCTATCCATTACTCTTTTCAGTCTTATATTATCCTCGGCAGTGACCAAAAGCGATTTATAACACTGAAGATTTAGCTTGAGTTCAAAAAGCAGTGCTGTCTCTTTAAAAATTAGATATTTCTTCTGTTGGGCAACCCATTGTTCAAAATCTAATTTTACAGCAGGATGAATAATTTTATTTAATTGATGCAGTAATTCATCGTCTTTAAAAACTTTTTCTGCAACAAATTTTCTGTTATAAATTCCATTTTCATCATAAGAATTTTCTCCCAAAAGCTCTTTTATTTTATTCTTTACATCATCATTGTCATTTACAATCGTTTTAGCTCTGTCATCAGAATAATAAACAGGAAAACCACAGTTTTCGATAAATTTTGCTACGGTTGATTTTCCGGAACCAATTCCGCCGGTAAGACCAATGATTTTCGAGCCGGGATCAGGTTCTGCTTTTTGAGTTTCTGTCAATAATTCTTCCATAATCTAGTAACCAAAAACATCATTAAAACTAAAGGTTTCATCTAATCTCACGCCTTTTTCAGTCATTTTAAGACTTGCCAATTCATTGTGCGCATCATGTTCAAAGAACAGTAAATAATCATTATCTACACATTGCTTTAAAAATTTAGCTTTTTCTTCAACAGTCAATAAGGGTCTGGTATCGTAACCCATCACATACACTTGAGGAATATGCCCTGCAGTTGGAATTAAATCTGCTGCAAAAACAATTGTTTTTTCCTGATACTGAATCACAGGTAACATCTGCTTTTCGGTGTGACCGTCTACGAAGATAACATCCATTTTTAATTCTGGTACAAAACCATAATTACCGTTGCTGGGAAGTGGTAAAAAGCCTAATTGGCCGCTTTCTTTAATGGGTAGAATATTTTCTTTTAAGAAACTCGCTTTTTCTCTCGGATTAGGTTCTGTAGCCCATTGCCAATGGTTTTCATTGCTCCAGAACTGTGCATTTTTGAAAGCAGGTCTGTAACCGGATTTGTCATCATTCCATTCAATGGCTCCGCCACAGTGATCAAAATGTAAATGAGTAAAAAAGACATCGGTAATATCCTCTTTTACAAAACCGAATTTCTTTAAATTTTTATCTAAACTGTCATCGCCCCAGAGAGAATAATGACCAAAGAACTTATCATCCTGCTTATTTCCCAGGCCGCAATCTACAAGAATAAGTTTTTTTCCGTCTTCAATCAATAAAGAGCGGGTTCCTAATTCAATTAAATTTTTCTCGTCCGCAGGATTGGTTTTTTCCCACAGACTTTTCGGGACGACTCCAAACATTGCGCCGCCGTCAAGCTTGAATTTTCCGCATTGGATAGGATATAGTTTCATATTATTTTTTATTTTTTTAATTTAATAAATCTTAACTCAAAATTTTAAACTTATTATAAACTCTAAATTAAAAAAGCTCTCCCGGATGTCTAGGTATCGCAATATTCAAATGTCGGTATGCTTTTTCCGTCACTTCTCGTCCTCTTGGTGTTCTGATGATAAATCCTTCCTGAATTAAAAACGGTTCATACACTTCTTCCAAAGTTTCCGGATTTTCGGCAATGGATGTTGCCAAAGCAGAAATCCCAACAGGTTTCCCTTTGAAATTTTCAATCATCACTCTCATTATTTTATTATCCATTTCATCTAAACCAAATTCGTCTACATTCAATGCATTCAAAGCGTAAGTGGTAATATTAATTTCGATTTCGCCGTTGCCTTTAATTTCGGCAAAATCACGAACTCTTCTCAATAACGCATTCGCAATTCTTGGCGTTCCGCGACTCCTTCTTGCAATCTCAATCGCAGCATCCTCATAAATGGTTACACCCAAAACTCTTGCACTTCTGATAATAATCATTGAAAGAAGCTCAATCGAATAATATTCTAATCTGCTCTGAATCCCGAATCTTGCCAACATCGGTTTTGTCAGCATTCCACTCCTTGTGGTGGCACCAACTAAAGTAAAAGGATTTAAACTGATCTGAACGCTTCTCGCATTGGGACCTGTTTCAAGCATGATATCGATTTTATAATCTTCCATTGCTGAATAAAGATATTCCTCCACAATAGGAGATAATCTATGGATTTCATCAATAAAAAGAACATCATTTTCTTCCAAATTGGTAAGCAGACCTGCTAAACTTCCCGGTTTATCCAAAACAGAACCGGAAGTTATTTTACAGTTAACTCCTAATTCGTTTGCTATAATATGAGATAAAGTAGTTTTTCCTAAACCTGGCGAACCATGAAGAAGAACATGATCAAGTGCACCGCCACGATTTTTAGCAGCAGCCACAAATACTTCAAGATTTTCTAGTGTTTTTCTTTGTCCGGCAAAATCTTTAAAACTTTGCGGACGAATTTTTTCTTCCTGTACGAGTTCGTCATCGGAATAATTTTCCTTATCAGGATGTAAAAAATCTGGCATTAATTCATTTCATTTACCTCAAAGATAGGAAAAAATGAGTTTAAGATTGAGGATAGGATTAAGATTATTTATAGATAAGTTTTTGATATCAAGACAGCTTACTGTAAAGAAGTAGATGGCTGTTATTATTGATATATTTTGAGTATTTTTGAGTGGAAATATTTTAAAAAATAAGTAGGTTGATTTAGAGAGAAGTAAACTTCAATCAAATTTTTTTAATTAAAAATTAACACTTCTAAATTTAAAATTTAGCCAGAACCTAAACCTTTGAAATGAAATTAATAGGCCCATTTAAGCAAATAATATCGTTATCGAATCTTTCTCTGAGGGGAAAATTATCAGATGATCAGCTTGAAATTATCATCGATGGTGGAATTTTGATTGACGAAAATAAAATTCTCGAGGTTGGAAATTTTAATGCCTTAAAAATTGAAAATCCAAGCATAGAAATTGATAAAGTTGAAGGTGAGCAAATCGTGCTTCCGGCTTTGGTAGATTCTCACACGCATATTTGTTTTGGTGGTAATCGTGCCAATGATTTTGCCATGCGAAATGCGGGAAAAACCTATCTTGAAATTGCAGAAAGTGGTGGAGGTATCTGGAGCTCTGTACAACATACCAGAAATGCTTCGGAGGAAGAACTATTAAAAACACTGCTTGAAAGAATAAATGTTTTAATCTCTTTAGGAATAACAACGATTGAAATTAAAAGCGGGTATGGTTTAGATGTGGAAAATGAATTAAAAATGCTCCGGATCATCAAAAAAGCACAATCTCAAACTCGTGCTACGTTGGTTCCCACTTGTCTGTCGGCTCATCTTAAACCAAGAGATTTTGAAGGAGATAATAAAGCATATTTAAATTATATTTTAACAGAAATTTTACCTAAAGTAAAAGAAGAAAAACTTTCTGACAGAGTTGATATTTTTATTGAAAAATCAGCCTTTCAACCAGAAGAAAGTAAAGAGTTTTTGTTAAAAACTAAAGATTTAGGTTTTCAGATTACCGTTCACGCAGATCAGTTTACTCCAGGGAGTTCAAGGATTGCCGTTGAAGTTGGTGCACAATCAGCAGATCATTTAGAAGCCACAGTCGATGAGGATATTGAATTTTTGGCGCAGTCCGCTACAGTGGCAACAGCACTTCCCGGTGCTAGTTTAGGTTTAGGAGAAAAATTCACTCCCGCAAGAAAATTATTAGACGCTGGCGCAATTTTAGCAATAGCCAGTGACTGGAATCCGGGTTCTGCCCCTATGGGAAATTTAGTTACACAGGCTTCTATTTTAGCAACGTATGAAAAATTGACAACTGCAGAAGTTTTGGCAGGAATTACCTTCCGGTCTGCGTTTGCTCTGGGATTAGAAGATAGAGGAAGATTAGAGAAAGGTATGAAAGCTGATTTTGTAACCTTTAAAACAAATAACTTTCAAAATATATTGTATTATCAGGGAAGTTTAAAAGCTGAGCATGTTTATATTGATGGGATTAAAATAGAATTTAAATAGAAAATTATGAATCAAAATATTTGGCAAGGGAGGTTAGATGGTGAAGAGCTACTTTATCATAGAGTTTTTCAAAGAGTACAGGAAGTAAATGATTATGATCTTATTTCAACTAATGATTTCGTTTTACACGGTTTTGCTGTCGATGAAGGTGTGAAGAGAAACAGAGGCAGAGTAGGGTCGAAAGATGCTCCAGATATTATCAGAAAAAATATGGCTAATTTTCCGGTAGTACTTCCGGATTTTTCCATGCTAGACTTTGGGAACCTTACGTGTGAAGATGAAAATTTAGAAGGCGTTCAATATGAACTGGCAGGAAAAGTTTCGCAGGTGGTAACGAAAGGTGGGAAATCTATTGTTCTTGGTGGTGGTCATGAAGTAACCTATGCGCATTACTCAGGAATTAGAAATGCTTTTCCCGATAAAAAAATAGGAATTATTAATATTGATGCACATTTTGATAACCGCAAACCGGAAGATGAAATAGGAGCAAGTTCAGGAACAGGGTTTTGGCAAATCGCTCAGGAAGAGAATAATTATACGCTGCATATTGGTATTCAGAGAAATTCGAATACTTTAAAATTATTTGATACTGCTCATCATTTGGGAATGAAATACATTCTTGCAGACGAATTGTTTTTCGAAAATCTTCCTTCCGTTTACGAACGTATTACCGAACTTATAGATTCTGTAGACGTTCTTTATCTGACGGTTTGTATGGATGTTTTTAATGCCTCAATTGCTCCCGGAGTTTCAGCAGCGGCATATAACGGACTGTTTACTGATGCTGCCTTTATGCATTTTTATAAACATATTCTGAAAAGTGAAAAGCTGGTTGCCTTAGATGTAGCAGAAGTCAATCCTCAGTTTGATATTCAGGACAGAACAGCCAGATTGGCTGCAAGTCTTGTGAATGAATGGCTGATGATTTAATAAACAGATTTTCTTAATAGAATTTATCATTTTTTTAAAGATCAATAAGGAACGCGTTTTGTTTCCTTACCCTTGCTTTATTCAAAAGCAAAAAATTCACTGTACTGAATTTTTAAATGAAATTAAACATGGAACAATCAATTGAAAATAAACTATTAAAAGCAGATCAGGCTTTTAAAGACTGGAAAACTATACCATTTGCCGACAGACAAAAATTAATTATAAAAGCTGCAGAA
Source organism: Chryseobacterium sp. AC405b (assembly GCF_979258685.1). Taxonomy (NCBI): domain Bacteria; kingdom Pseudomonadati; phylum Bacteroidota; class Flavobacteriia; order Flavobacteriales; family Weeksellaceae; genus Chryseobacterium; species Chryseobacterium sp. AC405b. The sequence continues at coordinate 527,854 of NZ_OZ409877.1, read as the reverse complement.
TTACTTAAAGCCCAATCAGAACAATTTGGTGAAATCATTACAAAAGAAATGAATAAGCCTATTTCTCAGTCAATTTCAGAAGTTGAGAAATGTGCTTTGATGATGGATTATTATGCTAAAGCTGAAAACGTCTTAAGTCCTGAAAAAATTGAGTCTGAATTTTCCATTTCTGAAATTCATTATGTCCCGAAAGGAGTTATTTTGGGAATCATGCCGTGGAATTTTCCTTTTTGGCAAGTCCTGAGATTTGCAATACCGGCAATTTTAGCAGGAAATACAGTTGTCTTGAAGCATGCTTCAATCTGTTTCGGAAGTGGGAATACGATTGAAAAAGTATTTTTGGAAGCAGGTTTCCCCGAAGGTGTTTTTCAGAATTTAGAAGTTGGACATAAAGAAATAAAAGAAATTCTTGAACATCCCGCTATTAAAGGTGTAAGTCTAACCGGAAGTGAAAAAGCGGGTGCTGAAGTTGCATCGATAGCGGGACAAAAAATTAAAAAATCTTTACTAGAGCTTGGCGGAAGTGATGCGTTCATTGTTCTGGATGATGCAGATTTAGATGAAGCCTCAAAAGTAGGTGCTTTGGCAAGACTTCAGAATTGCGGGCAGACTTGTGTTGCGGCAAAAAGATTTATCATCCAGAGAGATATTGAATTTGAATTTCTGCCAAAATTTATCGAAGAATATAAAAAATATGCTCCGGAAGATCCGATGAACAAGAAAACAAAATTAAGCGGAATGGCAAGACCGGATTTAGCAGATGATCTTGAAAAGCAATATCAAAAAGCTTTAGAAAATGGGGCAGAAGCAATTATTCCTTTAGAAAGAATTTCAGCAACAGAATTTAATCCCGGATTGATAAGCGTTAAAGAAGGTAATCCTATTTTGCTTGAAGAATTATTCGGACCCTTGGGAATGATAATGATTGCGAAAGATGATCGTGAAGCTTTAGAAATGGCAAACAATATTCCTTTTGGACTTTCAAATTCGGTTTGGACTAAAAATACAGAGCGTCAGCAATTTTTCATAAATGGCTTGGAATCAGGAACAGTCAATATCAACAGAATGACAAGTTCTGACCCACGTTTTCCCTTCGGAGGAACAAAGTCTTCAGGCTATGGAACGGAGCTTTCATTACTGGCTTTAAAGGAATTTGTGACTGCAAAAACAGTTTTAGGAAAGTAATAAAAAACTCTCGATATTTTTCGAGAGTTTTTTGCTTTATGCCAAAAAGATTAAATTGTTGTTAATCTCAAAGTATTTGTCTTACCACCTTCATAAGATGGTGTTGCATTAAGATTAATCACAAAATCTCCGGTTTCAATGTAACCATGATTGTGCGTCAGCATATTAACCTGAATAATTGTTTCGTCAGTAGATTTGTGCATATCATAATAATAAGCACGGACTCCCCAAAGTAGATTCAACATCGTGATTACGCGCCTGTTTGCACTGTAAACAATAATGTGAGAATTTGGTCTGTGTGCAGAAACCTGGAATGCTGTGTAACCAGAATTGGTTAAAGTAACAATCGCTGAAACGTTTGTGCTTTTTGCAATTCTTACTGCAGCCAGACAAACTCTATTGGTGATAAATCGCTCATCAATACAATTGAAATCTTTTTCGATAGGCTCATTTTTATGTTGATAAAAATTAGTCTGCTCAATATTCTGAACGATTTTTGCCATGTTTTCAACCACCTGTATAGGGTATCTTCCTACAGAAGTTTCACCGGAAAGCATCACAGCATCAGCGCCATCCAATACAGAGTTGGCAACATCATTTACTTCAGCTCTTGTTGGTGTTAAACTGTTGATCATCGTCTCCATCATTTGGGTAGCAATAATTACCGGTTTAGAATAAAACCTTGACTTTTCTACCAATGTTTTCTGAATAGCAGGAACTTCCTCCATCGGAACTTCTACACCTAAATCACCACGTGCAACCATAATTGCATCACATTCTAAGAGAATCTGATCAATATTTTTTACGCCTTCAGGCTTTTCGATCTTAGCAATAATCGGTGTTTTTAATTTTCCTTTTGGATGCTTCGCCATCAATTCTTTCAAATCGATGATATCCTGTGCGTGACGTACAAAAGAAAGTGCAATCCAGTCAACTTCCATGTCAAGCATGAAATTGGCATCTAAGATATCTTTTTCAGTCAAAGCCGGAAGGGAAACGTTTGTATTGGGAAGATTAACCCCTTTTTTAGAACTCAACGGGCCACCTTGAATAGTCTTAGCTTTTACGGTGTCAATTTTATTGGTTTCCAGAACTTCCAAAACTAATTTTCCATCATCAATCAAAATTCTTTCCCCTACATTCACATCCTGAGGAAACTGTTGATAGGTCATGTAAACTTTGGTAGAATCTCCTTCGATTTTCTCGTTGGTAAACGTTAAAACATCACCGGGATTCAGATAAGAACCTTCTTTTACAACTCCCACTCTTAGTTTCGGACCTTGTAAATCGGCTAAAATTCCTACAGAATATCCGTATTCTTTATTAAGCTCTCTGATGGTTTGAATATTGGTACGTACTAAATCGTAATCTGCGTGAGAAAAATTTATTCTGAATACGTCAACACCTGCTTTCATCAATCCTAACATTACTTCCTTTGAAGAGGAAGCAGGCCCAAGCGTTGCGATAATTTTTGTCTTTTTTAAATACTTATTCATAATACTGTATTATTTGATAGAGTTCTTCATCAGAACTCAGATTGTAATCTTGGATTGGAAACACAAGATTTTCAGGCAGCAAAATTACGGAAAAATCAGTGAATTGTTCCGGACTGTGCAGAATATATTCCACTTCTGTCTGATTATTTAATAAAAATTTAATATTCTCTTCTTCTGCGAAGAGCTCAGTTTGTAACTTTTTTTGCTTACTTTCTGAAGATTTGTTTGAAATAAAAGTGAAACACGTTTTTGTAAACTTGTGGTATGCTTCAAATCTTGGAAAATAATAATCATAATAAACACCGTGGAAAACGAGGTCTTTGATTCTTGAAAATTTAAAATCGTTACTTTGATTTATTTTATAAAAAAACTCGTGATCGGGTATATTTTTAGCTAATCTTACCAAACCAATGATAATATCTTCGCATTCTATATCATCGAAATCATACAGTTTTTGGACTTCCAAGTATATTTTCTTTTTTGTTTAAAATGTAAAATGCTCTTTGAGCTGACTTTTCTTCTGCTTTTTTCTTTGATGTTTCTGTTGCATTGGCAATTTTTTCATCACCAAGCCATACATGACAGCGGAAAACAATGCTTTTATTCACCTGAATTTCTTCACAGGTTTCGTACTTTATATTGAGCTTTTTCTTTTGACTCCACTCCAGCAGAAGACCTTTGTAGCTTACAATTTTATTTTCAAGCTTATTGATTTCAGATGGTGTAAGCAGTCTTTCTAACACGATTTTTTTGCAGATATCGTACTGAAAGTCAAGATATACAGCGCCTACTAATGCCTCAAAAAGATTTCCGGCAATATTTTCTCCCAAAGCAACTGGATTGTTGTTTTTTTGTAAAAGATCGGTAAGTTTTAAATCTTCTCCTAATTTATTCAGATTCTTCCTATTTACAATCTTAGATTTCATCTGCGTCATATATCCTTCGTTACTATTAGGATAAGTTTGAAACAAATGACATGAAACAATTGTACCCAAAACAGAATCTCCCAAAAACTCAAGTCTTTCGTAATTACTTTCTTGATTTTTAGAAGAGCTTTTAATAGAAAAAGCTTCACGGTAAAGGTTGATATTCTGAACAGGTGCGCCTAAAATTCTGTTAAGCTCTATGCTCAGAAAATAATCTCTTTCCGATAATACTTTTTTTCTTTGTTTGAGAAGGAATTTAGAAAAGTATTTCTGTAACTCCATTCAGTGATAATTAGATTTTTTTGAATAGAACGCAAGCATTGTGCCCACCAAATCCAAAAGTGTTACTCATAGCTACTTTCACATCTTTTTTTACAGCTTTATTGAATGTAAAATCCAATCGGCTGTCGATCTTTTCATCATCCGTAAAATGATTGATTGTGGGAGGAACAATACCATGAATAATAGCTCCCAGAGCAGCAATAGCTTCAATGACTCCGGCAGCACCCAATAGGTGACCTGTCATTGATTTTGTAGAATTAATCTGAATGTTGTAAGCGTGCTCACCAAATAACTTTGAAATTGCGCTAGATTCTGCCAAATCTCCTAATGGAGTAGAGGTACCATGCATGTTGATATGATCTACTTCATCAGCAGTTAATCCTGCATCTTCTAAACAGTTTTTCATTACTAAATAAGCTCCCAAACCTTCAGGATGCGGTGCTGTCATATGATGTGCATCTGCACTCATACCGCCACCTAATAATTCTGCATATATTGTTGCACCTCGCTTTACAGCGTGTTCATATTCTTCAAGAATGATTGCTCCTGCACCTTCACCCAATACAAAACCATCTCTGTCTTTGTCAAAAGGTCTTGAAGCTGTTTTCGGATCTTCATTTCTTGTAGAAAGTGCCATCATTGCATTGAAACCACCAACGCCACTTGCTGTAACGGCAGCTTCAGAGCCTCCGCAAACAATAACGTCTGCCTTTCCGAGCTGGATCAGCATTTTAGAATCAATTAATGCGTTTGCAGATGATGCACAAGCAGATACAGTAGTATAATTGGGACCGTGGAAACCATATTCAATAGAAATATGTCCAGGTGTGATGTCCGCAATCATTTTAGGAATAAAAAAAGGATTAAATCTAGGAATGTCTGTATTTGCCCACCCCAAAACCTCAGTTTCAAAAGTTTCTAAACCACCAATTCCAGAACCCCATATTACGCCGACTCTGTGTTTATCTACATTGTCTTCCATAATCCTTGAATGAGCAACTGCCTCTCTGGCAGCCACCATTCCAAGTTGAGTGTTACGATCCATTTTTTTGGCGTCTTTCTTATCGAAATGATCCAATGGATTGAAGTTTTTCACTTCACAAGCAAACCTTGTTTTAAAGTTTGTGGCATCAAAAAGAGTAGTCGGAGCGGCTCCGCTCTCGCCCTTTAACAGGCTTTCCCAGTATTCATTCGCATTATTACCGATGGGTGTTAAGGCGCCAAAACCGGTTACAACTACTCTTTTTAATTCCATAAACTTTTTAAATTTTCTTTGTTGAAGAATATTATTTATTTACTACTTCTTCAATATAAGCGATCGCGTGGCCTACAGTAGTAATTTTTTCAGCTTGGTCATCCGGGATTTGAATGTTAAATTCTTTTTCAAATTCCATGATTAACTCAACGGTATCAAGTGAGTCAGCTCCTAAATCATTTGTGAAGCTAGCCTCTGGAGTTACCTCTGTTTCTTCAACGTCAAGCTTATCAGCGATGATAGCTTTTACTCTTGATGCAATGTCTGACATAGTAAATTATTTTTTTAATTGTTAGATTGTGCAAATATATAAAATTCTTTAGGATAAAACATTTTTTTAGTCTTTTTTGTCGACAAGTATGGCTTATTTTATTGTCTCAGACTTTAGTATTTTAGTTTTCAGATGTTTATCATTTAATTTAAATCTGATAGTCCCAATCTATTCTTTAATATTTTAAATTTCAAAACTTTTTAGTTTAAATTTTTATTAAAAATTGAGGTGAAAACTAATTTTTCAGGGTATTATCTTGTGTCTGAATTAATATTTTGCATTTTTATTATGTGTTGTAAGTTTACATTTCTATTTGATTTGTAAAGCCTTTAAAATTTTATGGAAGATCTCGTTGTTTTCATAAACTCCGGTAAAGATTTCTGATTTCGGACCATACGAAAACACAGGAATCATCGTAGCTGAATGATCATCTGTAGTAAAATCTCCTTCAACTGTATTAGATTGAAGATCTCCATGCGGAATGCTGAATCCTCCCGTTTCATGATCTGCGGTAATAACGATCAGTGTTCCCGGATTTTGATCGGCAAACCGGATTGCTTTGGTGATGGCTTTATCAAAATCTATTCCTTCTGTAATGATTGTTCCGGTATTATTGCTGTGACCGCCGCTGTCGATTTGTGCTGCTTCAATCATCATGAAGAAAGGTTTGTTTTTCGCATTTAAAAACTGTAAACCATTTTCAACCAATTCTGAGAGTATATTTCCGCGACCTTTTAATATTGAAGGAACTCCGTTATCAGCAATATAGTATGCTAAACGATTTTCTTTGCTGCTTCCAATATCTTCAGGTTTTTCAGCAATGCTAAATTGCGGTAAAGTTGAGATTTTAGATTTTCCTCCGGCAGCGAAAAAGGTAAGTTTACTTATTGCTAAATCCTGTGTGATTTCTTTTTCCATACTGCGGTCTTTTTGATGGGCATAAAATGCGGAAGGTGTCGCGCCCATGATTTCGTCTGTGGTGATAATTCCTGTATTAAAACCTTTTTTAGATAAAATTTCAGTGAGATTTTCGATTATTTTCCCTTGAGAATCCATCCCGATAAACCTGTTTTTGGTTTTTTTTCCTGTTGCGAAAGCTGATGCTCCGGCTGCAGAATCGGTTGAGAAATTATCTGTAGATGATGTTTTGATTAAGCCTATATTTTTCAGTTGTGTTAAAGTTAATTGTCCTTTATTGGCCAAAACTGATGAAGATATTTGAGACAACCCATTACCATCGCCAATCAGGAGAATGACGTTTTTCACAGGGATATTTTTATTTTCATATAAGAATTTTGGAGTGTAAACTTCTGAGAAAAAATTGTTTCTGAAGGTTCTGTTTTTTATAGTCGAAATATATTCAACGCAATCTTTCGGTTTGTCTGTATTGATATAATCAACATCGGCATTTACAAAAAATTCCCAGGAAGTTTTAGAGTCCGGGATTGCCCAAAAACGAATAGGCTTGTTGAAAGCTTTAGCTTCTTTAATAATGCTTGTTACTTTCGAAAGGTCATCTTCCGTTAATCCGCCTTTTCCATTCCAACTTGAATATTTTTTAAAATTTAAGCTGATCAATGCAACTTTCTCCCATTGTTGAGAACTTAGATTTTGTAATTTTTGATAATCGAATGTGATAAAATCAGGATAAGATGTAAATTCTTCAGGTTTGGGTTGATTTCCTGAAATCACAAAGCTGAAAGTTTTCTGGTTGATGATCTTTGGATGTTTCTGGATCTCAGAAATTATTTTTTGAAGGGTCGTTTTTGCATCTGTTTTAATATCTATTAAAATCTGAATGGGTTGTTGTGGGTTTAATTTAAGTTCAATAGCTTGTTCGATAGGTTTCAGATAGAGATTTGCAAAAGTTCTTTCTCTGGAAATATCTTTTTGATGATGAGCGACAAATAATTCATTATTTTCAAGAAAAACATCTGCTTCTATAGATTGTGCTCCAGATCCTAACGCATACCAAAACGGAATTTTTTGTTCGTAATCGTTGTGAGAATGTGCTTTAGGATTTTGTGCAGAAATTTTTAATCCCAACAAAAAGATACATAATAATTGATATTTAAATGAAATCATACTCTTCTATTTAATTGAATTATTGAAGCTGAACGCCAGCTTTTTTTAAAGCTTCCACAAGTTTGTGGTAAATTGTATTATTGGGATAAACTCCTGAAAACAATTCTTCGCTTTTCCCCATTGCAAACACCGGAACTAAAGCTGCAGTATGTTGATTATCAATAAAATTGATCTGAACCTTCTCTTTGATATTGTTCTCCTTCCCGGCCGAATCTTTTTCCATAAATTTTCCGATGCTTGCCCCTCCGGTTTCGTGATCTGCAGTTACTACAAGAAGTGTGTTTGGATTTTCTTTGATGAATTTCATGACAACGCCAATCGTTTTATCAAAATCCAAAACTTCTTTTACCATCATCTCACCATCTTTTGCATGACCTCCCCAATCGATAAATGAACCTTCAACCATCAGGAAAAATGGTTTTTTATTTTTTGATAAATAATCTAATGCGGTCTGTGTCGCTTCCGGCAGGAAATCACCTCTGCCCTGAACTTTGTTTGGAAGTTCATCCTGCGCCAGTAAATAAAAGTTGTTTTTATTTTGAACGGGTTTAGAAAGTTTCAGAGTATCAATATTATAATTGAGTTTTTTAAAGTCATTTAAAAGATTTTTTCCGTCTGTTCTTTTATTGAAAAACTTCAGACCTCCGCCGGCAAGAAAATTAACATTTGCTTTTACAAGATCCAAAGCAATGTCTTCATGTAAGTCTCTGTCTTTTACATGTGCATAATATGATGCCGGTGTTGCGTGCGTAATGCTCGTTAAACTTACCAATCCGGTTTGATAATTTTTCTTTTGAAGTTGCTCAAGTATTGTGGGTAATGCAATAGAGTCTTTACTTACTCCAATGGCACGTTTGTATGTTTTCTGTCCTGTAGACAAAGCGGTGGCTCCTGCTGCAGAATCTGTAACCCAATCACTGGTGGAAGACGTTTCTGAAAGTCCGACAATTTTAAATTTCTGAAAGTTAGGTTCTGAATCTCCGAAATAGAATGCTGAAGTAACTTGAGAAACACCCATACCATCGCCAATCATAAAAATAATATTAATTGGTTTTTGTGTTTGAGCTTTAAAAAATGCTGTAAAAAGAAGCAAAGAATATAAAATCACTTTTGCTGATTTGGTAATTGTGCAGATAAATTTCATTATCATTAAATTTTTAATATTATAATTAAATTGAAATAAGTGGGCAAAATTAGTTACAAATCTTGTTTCAAAAAGTAGAGTTATACATAGTAAATTCAATGTTAATAGTTAGTTTGCTGATTAAAAGAATACTGTAAAATAAACGGTTAAAAAAATTTATATAAATTTAATTTCTAGCAATATAATTCACATTGTATTAACTTTTTAATATTCATTTGTTAAAGCTTAATTAACATATTCTGGGGTTTGCCAAAGCTAATTTTGCACAAAAAAAAGAATGAAACGTATTTACTTAGTACCTACAGTTCTGATGAGTTGTGTAAGTTTAACATTTGCGCAAAAAAAAGAATCTGACACCGTCAAGGATGAAAGCAAATTGACTGATATTGAAGAAGTAGTCATGATAGGATACGGAAGTCAGAAAAAATCTGATGTCACAGGAGCCATCGGATCTGTAAAGAGTGAAGATTTTAATAAAGGAATGGTTGCCAATGTTGGTCAGTTGCTTCAGGGGAAAGTAGCCGGAGTGAATGTGAGTAATGTAAGTGGTGAGCCGGGGGCTAACCAGAATATTATCATCAGAGGAGTAGGAAGTTTACGTTCAGGAACGACTCCACTTTACGTGATTGACGGTTTTGTAATCGATAACAGCAACACCGGAACAGCTAATAACCCGATGAACTTCATTAATCCTGATGATATTGAATCTTTGGATGTTTTAAAAGATGCTTCAGCAGCTGCAATCTATGGAGCGAGAGGTGCCAATGGAGTTATCATCATCACTACCAAAAAAGGAAAAAAGGGAAGAACTCAGATGAATTTTTCTTCTAATCTTACGATTTCAAATCTTGCCAACAAAATGAATGTTTTTGGCGCAGACGAATTCAGAAGACAGGTAACTGCCGCAGGAGGAAAATTAGATGATATGGGAGGAAGTACCGACTGGCAGGATGAGTTGACAAGGACGGCAGTTTCAGAAAGTGTAAATTTTTCAGCAGCAGGAGCGACAGATGCCTCAAATTATTATGCTGCTTTAGGTTATGAAGATCAGGAAGGAATTCTTTATAACAGTAATCTAAAAAGATATTCTGGTCGTATCAATGTTTCACAAAAAGCATTTGACGGAAGAGTAAACATTGACTTCAACCTCAACGGAGTAAGAACCGAAAATAACAGGCCCAATTCAACAGATGTAGTTTCCAATATGCTTACCTGGAACCCTACATATCCTGCATATACCAATGGTGCACCTACTACTGTTTTTAATAATGGTGCTTTTAACCCCTTAATTCGTCGACAGATTTACAAAGATTTCACAACAAACAACAGAATTTTAGCCAATGTTTCTCCTTCTGTAGAAATTATTAAAGGATTGACCTATAAACTGAATTTAGGGATTGATTATTCTACAGCAGAAAGGGTTATTCAGAATATTCCGAATGCTATTCCTTTGGAAATCGGAACTTTAAACCTAAGCAATTATTCAAATAACAATACTCTTGTAGAAAATACTTTAACGTATAAATTTAAAATCAACAATCATGATTTTAATGTAATGGCTGGGCATTCTTACCAGAGGTTAATGTTGACAGCGAGAGGATGGTACTACCAAAACTTCCCAATCAACGGAATCGAACCGCAATATCAAATTCCTGCTGCAGGTGCAGCGAATCAGACAACATCAATTATTGCCAATAAAAATGAATTGCAGTCTTGGTTTGGTAGAGTAAACTATGACTTTCAGGATAAATATCTTTTAACAGCAACTCTAAGAGCTGATGGATCTTCGAAATTCGGAGCGAATAATAAATACGGTTATTTTCCTTCTGTTGCTTTAGGATGGAATATATCAAAAGAAAGCTTCATGGAAAATGTAAGCACAATCAACAATTTAAAACTGAGAGCAAGCTGGGGTACGACAGGAAACCAGGAAGTTCCTGGTAAAGAGACAAAAAGAAGTTATCGGGCTGATTCCGGCGGAACTGCACAATCTACTTATCCTCTTAACGACAGTGGAAATTATCCGGTAGGAATCTATTTGGTAAGAGCAGACAACCCAGATTTACAGTGGGAGGTAACCAAACAAACGAATATTGGACTAGACTTTGGAATTTTAAATAACAGACTGACAGGTACTGTAGATTTCTTCAACAAAGTTTCTGATAACATTCTTGCGATCATAAACACGGTAGATCCTATATCACCGGCTCCTACGATGTGGAGAAATATCCCGAATATGGAAATCAACAATAACGGTTTTGAACTTTCATTAAACTACAACAGTAATCCGACTAAAGAATTTACTTACAGTATCGGAGGAAATACTTCTTTTATTAAAAATAAAATAAAAAACTCTCCTTATAAGGTGATTTCTACAGGATCAGCTCAAGGTCCGGGAACAACAAACGCTGTTATTAATGGTTACATAAACAATGAAGCCATTGGAACTTTCTACGTAAGAGAATTTTTAGGATTAAGTGAAAACGGTACCAATATCTTCAGAGATGTAGACGGAGACGGAACTGTTACAGATAATGACAGAGTAGCTGCTGGTAGCGCATTACCAGATTTCACCTATAATCTTTATGTAAAAGCAGCTTACAAAAATTTTGATCTAGGATTAAATTTTAACGGAGTTGCCGGAAATATGATTTATAACAACACAGCTTCCACACTGTTTTCAAGAGGAAGACTGGCATTATCAAATAATACCACAGACGTGGCAACACAATTCCCTAACGAAAGTGCAAACAATACCAACGTAATTTCTACGAGATTTCTTGAAAAAGGAGATTTCTTCAGATTAAACAATGCTACTTTAGGCTACAATTTAAATCCTAGAATCTTAGGATTGGGCGAGCATATAAGAAATATAAGATTCTCCGTAACAGCTCAGAATTTATTTGTAATTACTAAATATTCAGGATTTGATCCGGAAATCAATACCGGTATATCTCAGGGAGAAATTCAGTCTTTCGGAATCGATTACGCTACTTATCCTAAAGCAAAAAGCTTTGTATTTGGTGTAAACGTAGCATTTTAATTAATCATTTAAAAAAGAAAAAATGAAAAATAAATTTTTAATCTCTATTCTTAGCGTAAGTGCTTTAGCACTTATAGGGTGTACAGATCTTGAAGAAATGGTTATTGATGAAGCAAAAGATGCGCAAACAGCAACACCTGTTGAATCTTTCGTCGCTCCGGCTTACGGTCCGCTTCCGGATGCATTTACCCATACCAAAAATTATGGTCTTCAGTTGATCAGTTCAGATCAGGCAATTCTTCCTCCAAGAGGGAGCAATAATGACTGGTATGATGGCGGAAAATACATTGAGCTTCACCAGCACACCACTACTACAACCAATGTTGTGGTACAGCAAACCTGGGATGCAATGAAATTAATGCTTTCAAGAACTGTAACTGCCATCGAAAAGCTACAGCCTCTTGCTGCAACAGATGCTAATGCCGCTAAAGCTGTTGCCGAAATGCGCGCATTGAGAGCTTATTATAATATGTTAATGCTCGATTATTGGGGAATTGCGTTTAAAAAAGACTCAACTTCTGAAGATTCTCAGATTCTCAGAAGACAGGAAGCTATTTCTTATATCGAAAATGAATTTCTTGCCGTAGTTAATAATCTTGACAATACAAAAGGTCCGGGAAGAATGTCTCAGGCTTCCGTGAATGGATTTTTAGCACAGCTTTATCTTAACGCAGGGGTGTACAGAAATCCCTATGGGACACCGGCTTTCGCTGCAACAGACATGGATAAAGTGATCGAGTATACGAATAAGGTGATCAATTTAGGCACATTTACTTTGTCTTCGGAATATTTTGCCATATTTGATGATAATAACCATTCAAACAAAGAATTGATTTTTGCGATCGACCAACGTCAGGACCTTAACACATCGCACAACAGATTGGGATACTGGTCATTATCAGGAAGTCAATATCCTTTAGCGGCTTTCCCAAAAGCTAACGGAACAGACGGACCCGCAATAACCTCTGATTTTTACAATACTTGGGTGCAAGCTTACGGAAGCACAGATCCGGCGCAGGCAGATGCGAGATTTTATAAAGAAAACTTAACAGTTCCACAAAATTTACAGAATTTAACAGGAGTAAGTCCGGCGAATGATGCCAATCATTATTTCCTTGTAAACGGTTCTACCTACGAAATCAACAGAGGAATCCAGAGAGGAATTCAGTGGGGATTGAGAAATGCATCCAACGGGCAGCCTTTTCAGACTGTGAGCGGACAATATAAAATTTATCCGATGATTGAACAAAGAAATGGATTTGTAAACTATGTCAATCATACGTTAGCAATAGATCTTGAAAACCCAAATAACAAAGATTACACCGATGGTTACAGGGTTTCAAAATACCAGTTCAGCAGAACTTCAGACACCGGAAGAAACAGAGGGAATGCCGATATTGTGCTTTTACGTTTAGCTGATATTTATCTAATGAGAGCCGAAGCTCAGTTGAGAAAAGGAAATTCTGGAGCAGCATTGGCTGATGTTAATTTGGTAAGAGCATCAAGAACTGCAAGACCTGCAGTAACACCTCCTGCATTAACTTCAATTAATCTAGATTTACTTTACCGTGAAAGAGGTTTTGAGTTTTACTGGGAATATTCTAGAAGAACAGATATGATAAGATTTGGGCATTACGAAGATACTTATACATCAAAAACCAATGCTGATGTGAGAAAAAGGCTTTTCCCAATACCTCAGTCTGCTATTGACGGAGCTTCAAGCGTACCGGGTTATCTTGTACAGAATGAAGGATACTAAAACCTATTTTAATTTTACTTATTTATACTTTCAAAGAAAATACCAACAGATTTTGTTGGTATTTTTTCTTTTAATAGTTTAGTAGTGGTAAATTTAATCAAGCGGCTTTCTTCCACTGATAATATTGTAAAGTACTACTATAATAGCGATTACTAATAATACATGTACTAACGAACTAGTACCGATTCCAGGTACAACATTCAACATTCCTAATAGCCAAACAATAATACAAATAACTGCGACTAACCATAGTAAACTTCTCATAATAAAATTTTTTTGGGTGTTATTATTATGTATTAGCATATACTGTGCCTTTTTTACGATGAGGTGAAAATTGTGTTAATAAAAATAAAAAAGAGAACTCATTTTAGTGAACTCTCTTTATTTTAAAGTGAAGTTGAAGGTCTACAAATTTGGGTTTAGGATTACCAATAAATAAGATTTGACTGAAAAAAATTTACTCCATTTTTTTCCATACAATTTCTTCACCTTCTAAAGTAACTTCTACTTTGTCGCCATCTTTAAATTCTCCGGCAACGATTTTTTTCGCCAAAGGTCTTCTCAATCTTCCACGGATTACACCTTTTAAAGGTCTTGCTCCGTATTTGATGTCGTAACCTTCTGTGGAAAGATATTCTTTCGCTTCTTTGCTGATAACGAGTTCAATATTCAGATTTTCCGCTAAATCAAGCAGCTCTTTTTTAAGATGGATTTCAAAAATTTTCAGTGCATTGTCTCTACTGATGGGCGCAAAGGGAATAGTTTCTGTCAACCTTCCCAAAAATTCCGGACGGAAGAAACGGCTCATCATTTCCAATAATTTTGAAGATGGAGGAATTTCTCCTTTTCCAAAAGATTCTACAATAAATTCTGAGCCTATATTAGAAGTAAATAAAATAATCGCATTCGAGAAATCTCCTTCTTTTCCGAGCCTGTCGTGCAGTTTTCCTTCATCCATAATTTGTAAAAAAACATCAAACACCGAAGCGTGTGCTTTTTCAATTTCATCGAAAAGAACAATAGAATAAGGTTTTTGACGAATTTTATTTACCAAAAGTCCACCTTCTTCATACCCAACATATCCCGGAGGAGCACCATAAAGAAGAGCCGCAGAATGTTCTTCCTTAAATTCGGACATATCAAAACGGATGATGGCATTTTCATCTTGAAAAAGAAATTCTGCCAACGATTTTGCTAATTCTGTTTTCCCTGTTCCTGTAGGCCCTAAGAAAAAGAATGAACCAATCGGTTGTCCGGCTTTGCTCAATCCCGATCGGGTTTCTAAAACCGCCTCGGAAACAATATTAATTGCATGATCTTGTCCTACAACACGTTTCGCAAGAACGCCTTCCATATCGTTGAGTTTTTGTTTTTCCTCTTCTTTCAGTTTTCCAATTGGAATGTTTGTTTTTTGAGAAATAATTAAACCTAAATCAAATTCTGTGATATGCGTTCTTTTCTCCTGAGCGATTTTTTCTGTTTTTTCAATCAATTCTCTGGAAAATTTCAGAATTTCATCCGCATTTTCAAATTTTGGAAATTCTTTTTCTTCTTCGTGAGCATCTGCCGTACTGATCAGATATTTGGTTTTTTCAATTAAATCTTTCAGCAACCAATCAGCGTGAATTTTTCTTTCGTCTTCCGTATAATTATAGGTATTGTCTTCCAAATGAATGATTTTGGTCACCAAATGATTTTTTTCCTTTAAAAATGATTCACCTGCGGTTTTCAGAACCGACATGGTATGGTCAATCAAATCAATGGCAGAAGCGGGCAGACTTTTCTCTTTCATATAACGCTGAGAAAGTCGGATTGCCTCTTTCATCGTTTGATTATCAATCGTGATTTTGTGATGAATCTGATAATCTTCCAAGGTTTGTTTTAGCATTCTTAAATGAATTTCATCACTGGATTCTTCGAGCTTTAACAACTCAAACATTCCGGCTAAACTTTGTTCTTTTTCAATTTTTTTGGTGTATTCTTCGATGGTGGAAGTTGAAATAAGTGTTAAACCATTGGAAAGCTCACTTTTCAAAAGGTTTACAATACCCGAATCTGAACCGTGGCTTCCGAAAAGAGAATGAAATTCTTCAATAATCAAAACCGATTTGGAAATCGCCTTAAGTTCCTGAGCGATATTTTTAATACGGTCTTCAATTTCGCCTTTGTAAGAAGCACCTGCGATAAGTGCGCCCATATCCAGCTCAAAAATCTCAAGACCGGAAAGAATATCAGGAATTTGTTTTAATAAAACTTTTTGAACAAAACCTTCTATTAAAGCCGTTTTTCCAACGCCGTGATCGCCGATAATCAAAACATTCTGTTTACTGAAGCGGCAAAGAATTTCGGTGATTTTATTGATTTCGGTATCTCTGCCAACCAATAATTCTTTCTTGTTTTTCTTTTTTACCTGCTCATTTTTGTTGATGCAGTATTTTTGTACGAACCCTTTGTTTGTTTTTTTGGTAGGTTCTGCGGTTCCTGTCATTTCTGAAACTCCAAAAGTGGCGATGTCTTTTAATAATTCGTTTCTTGAGACTGGAAAAGTCTTCATTTGATCGAACTTGAAAGCAACTCCTGGTGAACTGATGGCAACCATTACGGCAAAAAGGGAGATTTCTTCTTCTCCTAATAATTCTCTTACCGAATCGGCTTCGGCAAAAATTTCATCAATAATTTCATCGGGTTCGCAAGAATATTTATTGGGCGATTTCGGGAGTTCTTCAATTCGTACTTCTGCCCATTCTTCCAGATAAAAAACATCAACTCCGAGTGCTTCCAGATGTTTTTGTAAAGACAAATCTCTTGTGAGCATAGCTTTAATAAGATGCGCCCCGGTGTAATAAGCATTTAGGCTTTCTCTTCCTATTTTTTGAGCAATATTGATTGCTTTGGTAACTTCCTGATTGTAGGTAACTTCTTCTTGATTCATCGGTTTTGTGTTTTAATTTTTACTCATTCATCCAAATCAAATATTTTTTCACTTTGTATCGGATATTGATATTCTGAATGCAGTTTTTTTGGTTTTTATTGAGTCTTAACGCCGATATTTTAATTTTTTTACCTGCAATATCTTGGCAAAACTGGTCGAAAGGAATCAATCTGTTATTATTGATGACCACAGGAATTTCATATTTGCCACACAGATAATCTTTAAAGTCATCTTTAGTTTTGGCTTGTGCAGCAACCTGATTGAGTAGTAACTGAAACTGTTCGTTGGATATTTCCGGTGCTTTTTTCTCCGCAATAATAGAATCTTTTTTAGATTTTGTTTTTGGCGAAACAGGAATGTGTTGCAACATATCAACCAAAGGATCTTCTTGTGCACTTCCTATAGGTAGTGAAAAAGCAGAGTGAGGTCTTTCAAATTCATAGGATGTGATATCTATTTTTTGTTTCGCACGTATGGTTTTTGGGGCTACATAAATTGTTTTTACGGCAGTATGTTCTATGTCACCATTTACGATAAGGGTGATTTTTTTATCACCGACGGTTTTAAATTTATAAAAAGGAGACTTACCCAAAGCGTCGGTACTCGCTGTTTCTCCAAAACTCCATTCCCAGGATTCTCCACCTTCTTTCTCTGCATTAAACTGCACTGCATCTCCAACGAACGCAACATCCGGAGCCATAATAATTGGCAGGTAGCCATTTTGTTGACTGATGCTGGAAATAGTTATCAATTTTTCATGAATGCAGGTTCCATTAAGGATCAGCTTTACGATATATTCGCCTGGCTTTTTGTATTGATGAAAAGTTCTTTGTCGGTCGTCAGTAGCGGTGTTATCTCCAAAATCCCACTTCCATGAAGTCGCTCCTTCAGTGTTGTCGTAAAATTCTACCACTCGGTTTACTAAAAATTCGTCTGCATGAACGATATATTTTGCATTTTCACAGTCGATGTGACGGAAGTATTGATAAAGAAAGAAAGTAAGACTTATTAGGAAAAGAATGCCAAAACTTATATAAATTCTTGGGTCAATATTCGGAAGAAAGTTGAATTTTATTTTTTTCATCATGTATTTGTATTCATACAAATATATTCAGCATTTTAATTTCTTACAACTTTTTTTTATTAAAATGTGCTTTTCAATTGAGAAAATTAATATATTTGTTAAAACACTAACAAAAAATGATGAAACGACTACATACCATGATTTTAAATAAAAACTAGGATGATAGGCGTGACATCTGAACTATAAAATGTATAGACAGATGAATAAAAAAAGAAATCGGTTACTTCTTATTCTTTTTATGGGAATTATTTTGAGTTCCTGTAACAGTAAAAAGTATATTTACGAAATACCTTACCAATACTCATCGGATGATTTTGCCAATACCAAATCTAAGGAAAAAGAGAAAGCTTCTTCCGGATATTCTACGGTTGATGATAATCCGCAAGGTTTAAGTGATGATACCCTTAGGATAAAAGAAAAATACTCTATCATTCTGGAAGTCATGCCTAAAGAAATTAGGGATTATAAATTGTACTCCTACTTGGATGAATGGATTGGCACACCCTACCAACAGCAGATGCTGGAAAAACAAGTGGGTGTAGAAGCATCTTATTTTGTTCAGGCTCTATACAGTGATATTTACAAGGAAACTTTTCCGAAAACTCCCGATGGCATTTTCCGTTCCAAATCTTTACAATTATTTACGGGACGTACTTTTTTGAAAGAAGGAGATATTCTGTTCTTCAGATATGATAAATTTCATCCTATTTCAGATGTAGGAATTTATCTTCATAACGATCGCATCCTTGCTTGTACCAATAATGGATTGAATATTTACAACTTTAATGATGAATATTTTCAGTTGAGATATGTTGCAGCAGGAAGAATAAAGGGAAAGGAGTAACTATGGAGCGTTTGCAGTACATTTCAGAACTTATTACTACTTTTCATCATGATGTAAAAGCGGAAGTAATTGTCAGCGACCTATTAAGAGCGGGTGACATTGATTCTGACCAATATGTTATTCAAAAAGACGGTCAATTTAATCGTGCTTATCGCTTTGATATTTTGAATGCTGAGATAATTGATTTTGATTATGACAGCAAGCAGTTGCTAAAACTCATTCTTTCCAGAGACAGTATTTACGATATGCTTCCCGAGAGCATCACCCACTACACAAAAAATGATGTTCCTGATAAAGGGGTAGATACCATGATTAAGGAATACAATGCCCGAAAAAAACAGCAAAAAGCAGCAAGAGTCTTTTTTCAACCTTTTGAGAATGAGTTTTTCAGATATGGGGTAGAAATTGAAACGTTTGAAAGTACATTTTTACATGAGCTTAACGGAAGCCAGGCTCCCGAAATGTTTTATGATTTTTGGAATATAAGCAGGGATTTTCCGCCATTGCTGGTTTCTAAATTCATCAAACTATTGCCTTTTGCGTACAAAATTGTAGGAGACATCCCTTTAGTGGCGCATATTCTTTCCGTTTTATTGGAAGAAGAGGTAAAGGTAACCGATCGGGAATATCAAGAATATTCTGATGAAGACCAGGGGATTTTATTAGGAGAAAGCCGGTTGGGATTAGATTTTATTACCGGAAACAGTTATGATGATTACTCTAAACATCTGGACATTAGAATAGGGCCTTTAAAAAATGCTGCATTCACTGAATTTATCCATGAAGGAAACAAGAAAAAATTTATAGAAATGTTTTATGAGCATTTCTTTCCTATAGAAGTGGAAATAAAAACAATTGTTTTGCTTCCCAAAGAAAAACAAAAATTTGAATTTGATAACCAAACCGAACCTATATTAGGATATAACACGTGTATATGAGCAAGATAAAAAAATATTTTTCCAATTTATTCGATCCGCAACTGCTGATAACACTTATTGTTGTTATTGCAGTATGCGTCATCCTTTCTATGATTTTTTCCCAAAAAACCGCTGAGTTTAAGAAGAAATACAAATTAAAATTTTATATTTATTTGTTTTCAATGGCATTTGTATATGCTATCATTTCATTATTAGGTTACAACAAGTTATTTTCAGACCATCATTTGTATGAATTTGTTTTTTACCAAATCTGTTCACTGAGTATCGGAATTATTCACTGTTACGCTTACAGAGCCTATTTTGATAAATTCGGATTCAAAAAATCAGGAATGGAATATTTGTTTGCCTTGCTTGCCGTATTCTTTTCAGCAGTCCCTTTTATGCTCATTTATTCATTTCTAAACGGAACCGAACTCACCTATCTCATGTTGGGGCATTTCATTGTATTTTTTATTCCAACATTTCTTAATGATACCTTTAATCGTGCCATGACAATTCCTCCAAAAATATATGTTACATGGCAGTTTCCTGAAAACTATAAAGAAGCAGCCGGAGTAAGTGATGAAGAAATGAGAGACTTAGTCGTTTTCACTTTTTTAATGGATAAAGATAAAAATGCCACCAAATATAGTGTGTATCGAGGAAAGGGGCCTACGAGAATAGATTTTGGAAGATTGTTTTACAATTTTGTAATTGATTATAACGAAAGGCATCCGGGGGAAAAAATACAAGTTGAAGACGAAAACGGATTATTCGAATGGATATTTTTCCTGCAGCCCAAATGGTACGAGCCCACCAAATACATCGATCCTAAACTGACGCTTTATATGAACGGTATCGAAGAAAACAGCGTCATTTTCTGTATGAGAACCGACCAAGTATTAAGAAAAAGCATCCCTGAACGAAAAACAGATTTTGAGTACGATCAGGAGAAGGATAATGAACGAGTAAAAAACGATTAAAACCATAAACAAATGATAGAAAAACTAAACCATTTCCCGGTAAACTGGATCGACGGGATGAAAATCAATAAAAGCCACTTTTTAGAAGTGCAGAATTTTGTAAGCGATTCTATTCGTGATTCGGTGGGAATTCATACTTCAATGATGAATTACGGATTATTACCGGTAGATGAGCCTATAAAAATGAATCTTATTATAGACAATCACAAACTACTAAGAATAAAAGTAGAAGAATGTCACGCCATTACGCCCAATGGTTCAAGAATTGACATCGAAAAGTCAGAAAGTTTAAGTTTGTCTATTCCATATCCTGAAGCTGTCCGTGAACTCAAAGAAAATGAAAGTGCTGTTTTACTCGCCTGTATTTCGGTTAACCATTTTAAAAGAACACCTTATGGAGAGCCGGATCCGGAAGAAAATCCACCACGTTATCCTTATACCCATCCAGAATATTCACTTAATCTAATTCCGGAGGATGAGCTTAAAAACACAATAGGTTTTGGAGACAGTTATTTGACCATAGGAAAAATATTGGTCAATGCAGGAGAATCAAAAATTGATGATAACTACATTCCGCCGAGCATCAGTGTTTCCAGTCATCAAAAATTACAGGAATTATATACCGAAATCGACCGTTTTTACGGGCAAATTGAATTGTATTCGGTGCAGATTGCCCAAAAAATTCATTCTAAAAAGCAATCCACTGATTTGGCGATGATGATGGAAAGGATGACCGATAAAGCCTTGAATTATCTGGGAACGGAAATCAACAGACTCCGATGGATGTCACCGCATACTCCGCCAGCAAATATGTTATTATCGGTTGTTGCTTTTGCGAGGGTTTTAAAGAATTTTATTGATGCACGTTCAGGAGCAGGAAAAGAAGAATTACTCAATTATTTTGCCGAATGGTGCAATGTAAGTCAGGGAGATTTTGAAGTGATTTTCTCAGAGACCATCAATGCCGATTACAACCATAACCAAATGGATATCGTGATCGCGAAAATTACAAGGTTTATGAAAACGGTGGAAGACTTATTCTCTATCTTAAGCAGATTAGATTACATTGGTAAAAAACGAGACGGAAGCATCTTTGTCTCTGAAAATACAGACGATAAGGAATCCGTTATTCATGCCAAACGTAGCCGGACATTTTTGGCAGACTAATCTATCAATGATATTGATGAATGAAAATCACTCATCAACTGTCATTTATTACTCATCAATTATTATTAAAATTAAAAACACTATATGGAAGTTCTTAATCAAAAACAACGAAACAAAGCCTATTGGTTCTTCGTGTTATTTTTCGTTATTACTGTCGCTGTTTTAGTTTCGGCGGTATTTTTCAATGCTTATTTCCCGTTTAAGGAAAATAGTTTGTTAAAGAAAGAAAATGTCAAAATGCAAAAAGAAATGGAGATTCAGGATAAATTTTCATTTCAGCTGGAAAAAGTAAAAGCAGCGGTAGATTCTATGGGAATGCCAAAACAAAATGATTTTTTTAATGAAAAACTGTCGCTTTCTATTTTGGCAGATATGTACAAGCAGTTGCCGAAAGATACCTTGAAAAACAAAAATATGTACAATAATACCATTATGACCTATAAGGATTTGATTGATGCTAAAAAACAAATCAAGCAGCTTTCGGGAAATCAGGCTTTAATGGATAGTTTAAGTACCATCAACAAAACTCTGAAAGCAGAGTATGACAAAATGAAAACCGATTTAGAGGTTTGCAGACAATTGTATCAGGCTCAATAATATACGTATGAAACTCCATAATTTTTTGTTTTTCAATTTTCTGTTTTGGGTATCTTTTTTCAATGCTCAAAGCACGCCTGCAGATTCTGCAGAGTTTGTACGTTTTGACTGCGGTATCACTCAAAATAAGCAACGCCTGGATAAGCTTTTTTTTGCGAGCACCCAACCCATAGAGTTGAGAGTAAACAATGAAGAATTTGTGTATGTTACTGTGCAGTTTGGTAAAAGGAAAAACAAATTGTATTTGTATTTGCGAATTCTTGAAGATAATATCTGCATCAAAAAAGAAAAAAATGTGGATATTCAATTTAAATCAGGAGAAGTAATCACCTTAAAAAATGAATATCCGATTAATTGTGAATCTTTTTTTGCTAAACAGCTCAATAAAAAGGAAATCGAAAAATTCTTACAGAACGAAGTTACGCAAATCAAGATTTATACTTACAAGAAGAATTTTGAGATGTACGTAAATACGGTACAAAATGCGAATATTCAGCAATCGTTAGATTGCCTAGTTCAGTATAAGATAAAAAAATCTGATGAAGTGAAGCTCAAAAAAGATAAAAGAGAAAAGAATCAAGACCCACAGCCAACCAACAACAATCAGAATAAAAATGAGCCCACTTCCGGAACTTAACCTGAATTTAGGAATATCCAAAGAAAAAGAGCCACAGAATGGTTCTCAGGATGAGGTCATCGTCCGTACTGATTCTGCATTGAAAAAGCATACCATTACTTTGGTGATTTCTAATCACGAAGCAGGAAAGATTTCGCTTAAAATTAATGATCGGGAGCTGGAAGTTCCTACCTATAAATTAACGGTAACAGATGATAAAACCGGCGAAACCAATGCCTATAAGATTACCAGAGATACTTTGAGTTTCGTGAATTCTAAAACCAAGAAAAGTTTTCTTTCGTTTTTCGGGTTCAAACGTTTTGATTCAACTTCTTTTTTATATGAAAACATTCCTTTTGAACCGCAAATAGAATATTTGGAGAAATTTGACATTTCCCGATATCGAAAATTGTCACAAGACGTACTTACTTATGAACTTTCAAGTAACGAAAAAAGCGTTTTGCTGTATGCAGGAGATTTAAATGAATTTAAGCTTCCAAAAGAAATCTCTCAATATTTTGTAGTTGCAGACGAAGATCAGGGGAAGAGTTTTATTGGCGATATTTTATATCGTGAGAAATTTTTGAAACTGACCCCAAAAGTAGAACTGCACATTATCAAACGCAAAAAAATCCCTAAAAATTTTGAATATGATGACAAAGGGCATATCAAGAAAGTGATTTATTTATAAAGAAAAATAAAGGTAAAGAAAGAAGAATCATCAACCCACAACCAAAAACACAGCGATGCAAGGAGTTTATTACAAAATACCTTTCAATTTTGAAAGTTTGACCGAAAAAAAAGATGCAGAAAAAATATCGTTAGAAACATCTATCCATCAGCATATTTTTTTGCTTGCCACCACCTCATTTGGAGAATGTAAATTTGATGAGACCTATGGTTCTGAAATTTGGGAAATGGACTTTGATATTATGAAAAGTGACAACAGTCTGAAAGAATTTATAGCAGAAACACTCAAAAAATCAGTTACGACCTACGAAAGGAGAATCAGATTAGAAAATGTAAACGTGACGATTAATGATTATAACCTGGGAACATTGGGAAAAAAAAGAATGAAAAAAAAGGTTTCTATTTCGGTACAAGGAATTGTTTTGGAAACCAACCGACCGTTTATGTTCAGTAATTCCTTCTTTGTAGGACCACTTTCGTATTAGACGGTTAAAACCAAGAAGCTAATTATCAACTGACAACTATCGTATGAATCAAGACCGTATCAAAGACCGCATATTAAGAAGAGCCGCAAGAATGTGGGGATATAACGAATTGGAAGCTGAAACCTCTTTCGATCCTATCGTAAGTTTACTGCTTTCGGCAAGCGCCGCTGAACTGGAAAAATTAGGGTTTGAATTAGAAAGTTCCCGCTCCAGAATTATAGAAAGGGTGTTGGAAGTGATGTTTCCTGAAGAAGTTTCGGGAGTTATTCCTGCGAGAACCTTGTTGCAGGTAAATCCACTCGAGAACAAAGCAGAATTATCATTATTTACCCGTTTTAAAACCACCAAAAAACAGCATAATGTATATAATCCTACCGAGACTACGACGAAAGATTTGTTTTTCAGTCCGACCCTGAAGTCAAAATTGACCACAGGAAAAGTTCAATATATTGCCTATGGAAATGTACTGAACCAAGTAGAAAGTTTTTTCTACGATGATACAATAGGGAAGTCGGAAAAGCATATTCCTTCGGGAGAAATATGGGTGGGAATTCATAGTCCGAACGGCGATGGTTTAGAAGATCTGCAGTTTTTTGTAGATATCAATAATGCCTATCAGAAAGAACTTTTTTTTTATTACATGAAACAGGCAAAAGTTTTTTTTGGAGGCAAAGAATATCCTTTGAAAGATGGCTATAACGTAGAAAACAGTTATCTGAATTTAGACAATATTATCACCAAAAACTATTCAGATCTGGAACATATTTATCATGATGTCAACCAATATTATTTTTCTAATTTTTTCACTCTTAAAGGGAGTCTGGATTTTAAAGATATTCCTGAACATGAAGAATTGTTTACCCGTTATTTTGTGGGACATCAATTAGCTGAAGACAAAAATGTGATCTGGTTGAAATTTAAATTTTCCGAAGCCATAGTTCCTGATATTTTACAAAATGTACGTTTTGCACTCAATTGTATTCCGGCTATTAATATCAAGCACGGAACGACGGATCATAGAATAAAGGGCAGGATGAATATTATCCCCATAAAAGTAGAAGATGATTCTTTTTTAGATTTGGATTATGTTGCTGATGAGAAGGGGAAGCGCCTGGATCTTAAGAATTATGAATCTGAAAATGAAGGCGTTTCGGCATTGCTTAGAAAAGGTGGAGTTTCCAGATTTGACCAAAGAAACGCTTCTGAGCTGTTGCAATATCTTTTGGAACTCATCAAAGATGAAACCGCTGCATTTGCGGGAATGGGAGGTGATTCGTCTGTAGAAACCTTGCGGGAGCTCAATCAAAATGTAGCATCGCTCCATCAGACAGCCAAAGAAAAGAATTTTATACAAAGCAGCAATCCATATCTTATTATATCAACAGGGAATCCCGAAACAAGCTTCCGATGTTTTATTTCTTATTGGTTAACAGCTGCAGAAGAAGCCAATAATCTCAAACCGGCAACAGTGTGTACGCAGGAAGAAAGTGAAGTATTGAATACAACAGCAATAATGATTCAGGCATCTTTTGGAGGAAGAAAAAAATTGTCATCTCAAGACAAAATTTTAGAATACCGAAATGCACTTCTTACCAGAGGCAGAATAGTTACTATTGCAGACATCAAAGCTTTTGGGTTGAATCATTTTAAAAGTATGATATTGGGGATAGAAGTACAAAAAGGAACAAAAAAAGAAGTGTCATTAAAAGGAGGTTTTAGCAGAACGATAGATATTTTCCTTTTAAAAAATGAAGAACAGACTGAAAAAATAAGTTCTTCTGAATGGGAATATTTAAGAGAAAGTTTTCTGTTAAAACTGAAAGAATCTTCTTCAAACATATACCCTTATCGATTATTTGAAAAATAAAATACAGGAAACCATTGTATATTTAAAATATTTTTTTAATTTTATAAAGAAAACAAAAACACATTGATGAAACTTCTGCAATTCTCAGCAAAATTTGAACCTTTATAGGGCATAATTAGATTTTTGAAAATATAGAATTCATCTTTGATCAGCGCAAATTATTTAAAAAATAAATTTTTAAAACACAATACTATGCTATCAAACAAAGGAATTGGTGGAAACGAAGTTCCGCTAAACGTTAATGAGGCTATTGCAGAAATCCCTCAAAACAGAACTATTTTTGCCCAAAAACTAACGGCAGAAGACCCGGTAAGACCTGAATTGGTTGAAGGTCTTACGACTGTAGAAAAGGTCTTTGAACATTACAAACCAGAAATCAAAGTAGATTTCGAGGATGCTGAAGGAGCCATTAAAATGGAAAACCTAAAATTTAAAAATTTAGGAGATTTCGGTACCAAAGGAATTACAGGGCAAAGCAATTTTCTTACAGGATTGGAAACCGAAAAAGACCAGTACCAGAAAATTGTAAGGCAATTGAAAACCAACAAAATTCTTAAAGCAGCCTTAGAAGATCCTGATGCTAAAAAAGCATTGCAGGATACTCTGCAATCGTTAATCAAAGAATTAGAAGATAACAAATAACCAAAAACACAAATTAAGTATGTCAAAGCAACAAGAAACTCAACAGGTAGAAACACCCGTTTTAGAACAAAAAAGAGGTCAGGTTTCATTAGATAAATCATTGGAAATATTAGCACGTTATGGTGGTTTCGATTTGTTGGAAACCTCTATAGAAAGCGTTCAGAATATCAATCCGGACAGAAAGGCAAGAAGAAAAATTTTCCTTACCGAAAAAGGAAAAGAAAAAGAAAGAGAAACACTCAAAAAAACATTAGAACTTTGGGCAAGTGTAATGAGCAAAAGCGATTCTCTAACCGATATGGTTGCACATTGCGATGATCAAAGAAAATCTGCAGAAGATTTGCTTTCAAAAAACCTTTCAAAAGCAGTAGAGGTAACAAGAGAATTGGAAGCTAACTACAGAACGGTTGCTATGTTCTACAAAAATACCGAATCGGATAAAGTAAAAAATATTACTGTTGTCAATGCTAATCTGGAGCAGCTAAAAGATTTAGATAATACGCGTTTTATTGATACCATTCATTCAGAACTTTCTGATAATTATGACCGGTTAGATTTGAAAAATAACTACGGATTACTGGTAATTCCCGGTTATTTAGGCTCCAATAAAGTAGTTGAAAAATGGGCAAAAATTGCTCATGAAAATAAAGTAATGCTGGTAACCGATTTTGAACATTTAGACGAGCCGGATGATGTAATGGAAATGTTTGATCAGGCTTACCTTACCGGTGGAGAAATCTACAGATCCAATGTATTGATGACTTGTAACTGGCTTGTTGGGAGAGGACGTTTTGAAGAAATCAATGAAGCGGACGATTTATTCATTCCCCCATCCGGAGCTTTAGCAGGAAAGGTCTACAAAACATTGATGTCACAAGTTACTGCGGGTAAAAAATTTGGAGGAATAAATGAAGTAGATGGGGTGAGATTTGATTTGAAGAAAAGTGAAATTGCGAATCTTGAAAACCTAGGATTAGTCCCAATGGTCAACGAATACGGAAAAGTAATGGCATTCTCAGGAAAAACGTTATTCAATGGAGATAATCTGGGACTTCAAACCTATTCTGTGGTAAGAGTGTTCGATTATGTAACCAAAGTATTGATGGATTTCCTGAACAGGAGAGCTTTCGAAAACTTTACCGCAGTGACCAGAAAAGAGATTATGGGGCAAATTGTTCGCTTCCTTGATGCAATTACAGGACCAGGAAAACTGATTGAAAATTTTGAGATCAGAAGATTTGAACAAGATCCTGTACAAAAAGACAGAATTCATCTGGATATCCACATGAAACCGTATTTCCCAGCCAAAAACTTCCTTATTAAAATGGATGGACATAAAGGCGATGACGGAAACGAGTGGGATACAGAATACGAACAGAAATAGATTCTTCTATTTCTATTTTCATCATTGGTGTTTTTAAGCATGGGAGCAGTTTTGCTTCTGTGCTTTTTCTTATAAAACTGATTTTCAAAATCATAATGAATGACGAAGAAGTTGTCAAAGATATTATAGCGTTCTCTCATAATGTAAGAAGAACGAAAATCAACTCCTAGGGAATACGATCGGAGTTTTTATATAAAAAAAGTAATTCAATGCGAAAAATATTCTTAGAAAGCAACATTTAGATAAAATAGATAAAGATTTATTCATGCAAAACCCTAATGCAGTTGAAAAATAAACAATTATTAAATGATTTTTGTAGATTTTTATCTACAAATGCAAATAAATTACGAATTATTCATTTTATGAATAATTTAGGTATAGTATATTATTAATATAAATAAGTGTTATTTTTTTGTTTATGTGGAAATTTGAATATAATTTTTGCCATCAATTTTGCGAATATTTATTTGTAACAAATTGATTTACTATAGATTAATTAAATAAAAAGCATTTTAAACTATTTGCAGGACTGAAAAATAGTTTTACATTTGTTTTATAAATATTTCTACAAGACGGTGAAATGTTAGAATTATTTTAAATATCGTTAGGATATATATTCCATATTGGTTTGATGTAAAAAATACAAATGATGAAGAAAAAACACAGATCAGAATATATTCCATTTTTGGTAGTAGTAAAAGTTAAACTTTAAATATATTTATTATGTCATTTAAAACCATTTTAGAGTACGCAGGAAAAAAGCGTAACGTACTATCTGTAGAATACGCAATGCTACAGGAAACCGACAAAACCGGAAGACCATCTTCTGTTACCCGAGGCGGGAAAATCTTTATTACAGTAGAAGGTACAGGCGAGACCGATCTTTTCGAGTGGATGACCAATTCATTTGAGAGAAAAGACGGAATTGTAAGATTTGTGAAAAGAGACAGTGATGCTACGCTGAAGGAACTTAAATTCAAAGAAGCTTATATCGTAAAATACACTGAAAACTTTGATGCATCGGGAGACAACCCATTAACGGAAACTTTTGTTCTTTCAGCAAAAGAAATCGAGTTAGGACATGCGAAGCACACCAACGAGTGGGTATAATCCTTATACAGCAAATAATTAATAATACTCTTTAATCCTGTTAAACTAATCTTATTGTATAAATAGGGATTGAATTGCTTGATTTCAATCGTGTCCTTATCACTTATAAGTTTATTAGGGTTAAAGATTTTTTAAAAACAAATTCTATTTACAACAATTAAAATTTTACAATTATGTCATTTAAATCCATATTAAAAGTAGCAGGAAAAAACTACAATGTATTAAACGTGAACTATGGTTTATTCCAGGAAACAGATGCTACAGGAAGGCCATCTACCATTACCAGAGGCGGGAAAATCGAAATAACAGTAGAAAGTACCGGCGAAACAGATTTATTCGAATGGATGACCAATTCGTTCGAGAGAAAAGACGGCAGTGTGGTTTTCTACAAAAGAGACAGTGAGGCTACGTTAAAAGAACTGAAATTCACAGAAGCCTATCTGGTAAAACACAAAGAGAAGTTTGATGCATCGGGAGATAATCCACTTACGGAAAATTTCATCATTTCTGCAAGAAAATTAGAGATGGGAGCCGGAGCTTATGAAAATGAGTGGGTGTAAATCACTGATGTAAGGAAAATGGGTAATATAGAATTGCCCATTTTTTTGCTTTTTTTCAGAATAAAGATGAAGATGTGTTTGAAGAGTAAGAAGAGATAAAACAGACGATCTATTTCATCATAAAAACTCCAATTCTTTATCTCTCATCATTGATCATTCATCACTAATCATTTATAACTTTATATCTATGTCATTTTTATCAAAACTAGAATTAGACGGAGAAACCTACAATATCCTGGAATGTAAATACAATTTCATTCAACCTATAGACGGAACCGGAAAACCGAAAGGAATGCCCAAAGGCGGAGATATTATCATCAAGATTGAAAGTACGGGAAACCCTGAACTTTTAGCATGGATGCTGGATCACAATCAGTTGAAGAACGGAAAAATAATTTTTTATCGAAGAGATGCAATGAGTAAACTTCAGGAGCTGAACTTTGAAAAAGCATATTGTATTGAGTTCACAGAGCAGTTTAATGGCAACAACGAACAGCCCCTTCAGATAGAGATGCGGCTGATTGCCAAGAAATTCAACGTCAACGGAGCTATGCACGAAAAACAGTGGATTGAATAAAACTTAAAAACAATAATGGGAAGGGTAGAATTTTCATAGTCAGCTATTAACAAAGCACCGATTTTATGAAGGTGCTGAAATTAAAGACAAACTTCTATGATTAAAATGGTCAGAACAAACGGTCGATCATTGAAAAAAATAAAACACCATCACCATTAAAGTAACAACACCTTAAAAAAACAAGTTATTATGGAAAGCGAAAACCTCGATCCCTCTATATTCGGCACTTGCCGTTCTTTTCAAGACTGGCTTCACGACAAAACCAACTCTATGGTCTATTGTCTGTTGACCATAGACGGAAAAGAATTTCTGAGAAAAAACAGTTATGAAGTAGAGCTTCACCAGAAAACCAATGACCACGATACCTTTACCATTACCGTTCCGGATGATGCTTTAGACACATTCAAAGGGTATGTGATGGAAAATTCCAGGAAACTGCTCGGAAAAGAAATAGGAATTACCTATTGGCGTTTTGGCGAATCCCGGTATTATTTCAGAGGCATCATCGGGAAAATCCGCAACAAAAAAGACGAAGGTGGCGGTTACGGAGATTTGCACATTACAGGATTTGCACCAGGCATTTTGTTAGAAAGCGGAAAAGATTGCCAAAGTTTTGAAGACAAAACACTGGAACAGATCATCAAGCAAGTTAACGAAGAATATCCGGAGGAAGCCCGGGTAGAGATAGACTCCAATCACCTGAATGCTTACAACAAAAAAGCACTTCCTTACACCGTTCAATACAAAGAATCTGATTATCAGTTTATCCGGAGACTCGCCATTCGTCACGGAGAATATTTGTATTACAACGGTGAAAAGCTGGTTTTTGGAGGTCAGGTACAGCCTGTTTTGAAGCTTAGGGAAAATATGGACCTGATCGATGTTGAATTTGAGATGCGGATGCAGGCACAGGAATTTACCTTCACGGGTTATGACTCGCAGAGCGGAGCCAAAATAGAGAAACACAGTAATAGTGTACAAAGCGAGTTCAAGGAAAGTCCTTTTCAGGCAATTGCGGTCATTGCTTCGAAAACCATTTTTAATAAAAAACCAAAAATGCACTTCAACCATACAGGAATCCAAAAAGGGTCAGAAGGGCAATTGGCAGAAGCTGTCCGTCTGGAAAAAGAAAAGCGGGAGAACCTGATGCAGGTAAGAGGCAGAAGTAAAACTCCCGAACTGAAAATAGGCGGAAGAACCCAGCTTTCAGACATCAATGGTAAAGCAATGGAAACCTACCGGATTATAGAAATCAAGCACGTTTACGAACCGGGTGATTATTACAACGAGTTTGTCGGAATCCCCGATTTATTCAATGCCTCCCCTTACATCGATACCGAAGCCGTACCGAAAGGCGAAGAACAACCTGCAAGAGTGATGGATAACAACGACCCGATGGGAATGGGAAGAGTTCGGGTGCAATTTCCGTGGCAGGAAGATAAAGGACAGAAAACCCCGTGGATCAGACTGATACAACCACATTCAGGATCAGGCAAAGGTTTTCATTTTATCCCGGAGATTGGCGAGGAAGTTCTGGTAAGCCACGAATCTCAAAATGCAGAAAAACCTTTTGTGATGGGAACGCATTATAATGGTTCTGAAACCAGTTCGTACCATACTTCAGGAAATGATAAGAAAGTTATTCACACAAGATCGGGAACCAAGATTATTCTGAATGATGCTGAGGGTTCTGTTTTCATTGAAGATCCGAGTGGGAATACGTATCTAATGGATGGACAGGGAAATATTAATGTGAATGCGCCTAAAAACTTTACATTAAATGCAGGAGAAAATATTACTATGACAGCAGGAAAGGATGTTTTGGTAAGTGCAGGAAAAAATATCAGCAATTCAGCAAATGATAATATTACTTCTGTTGCGGGAACCGATATTGTGCAAACTGCCTCCGGTGAAATTAGAGAAACATCCGATATGAGAACCGAATTAGTTGATATAGATTTTAAAAGACAAGCCAAGATCTCTAATGAGGTTGCAGGTGAAGTTTCTGTATTTAGCGAAAAAGAAAATATGACCATACAAAGTGGGAAGATCGTAGAGTTTAACAGTGCTGACAAATCTAAACTTTTCTAATATTTAAAATTATATCATGGCAATACGAAAAAATGCAAAGAATATGACAATTACTGTAAAAAATGATTACAATTTAACTGTAGGGGGAAAATTAGAGAAGATTGCAGAAAAGATAAATGTGGAAGCAAAAAAAGGAAATTTAGTTTTATCAAGCAACAAGAAAATAGTGTCTGATGGCAACAAACATTAAATTTGGGGATTATTTTCCTGAAGAAGAGGAAGAACAACCTAAAGGATCTGTAAACATCTATGTAGGAATGTTCTTTGACGGAACAGGGAATAACAGGAATAACTCTGACAAAACCTATTACTCATATGTTAAGGGTAATGGACATAAAATTATTGCCAAATCCATCCCATCTGATTTTTCATATACTAAAACTATGGCTACAGATGAAGGCGGGGAAAAAAAAGAAGTAGTGAAAGTAACAGACCGTGACAGCTATTGGAATCCCTACTCTAATGTTGCCAAACTTTTTGACCTTTATAAAGAGATAAAAGAGAAAAATTATACGGATCCAAACAATCCTGAATATGGAGAGCATTTTATCCTCAAACAATATGTTGAAGGAATAGGTACCAAAAAAGATGAAGCAGATGATCTTTTGGGTTCTGGTATGGCAAGAGGAGATTGGGGTGTGATAAGCCGTGTGGAAGAAGGCATTAAAAACCTAGTAAAAGATCAATTTAAAAATATCCCTAAAGAAAAAAAAATCAATAAGATAGTATTTGATGCTTTTGGATTTAGCCGTGGTGCTACGGCTGCCAGACATTTTTGTAATGAAGTAAGCAAAAAAGCCAGCTATACAAGAGAAATGAAGAACGATCCTTATGATAAATTTCCTTTGCCAACTGGAAAAATGCTTATATCCTTACACGCAGGAGGTCTATTGGGAGCAGAGTTAAAAAATGCGGGTTACAAACCTGTGGGAGAAACTTTTACCATAGAAATTCGGTTTCTAGGACTTTTTGATACCGTGATATCTGATATGGTAGTAAAAGAAAATATGGGGTACAAAATCGGCTTGGGTGGGGTACTCTTCCCTTTGCTTTCTTTCGCACCTTTGGCACAGGAAGCTCTCGAAGATATCAAGACCAATCTAAGCAGATTAAGAATTGATAAGGTTTTCCATATAAAAGCCAGCACAGAATGGCGGAAAAACTTTCCCTTTACACCTTCTGAGCAAGGGTACACATTAGAAATGTTGGGTGCACACTCAGATATCGGGGGTGGCTATGCAGAATTAGATAAATATGAACCGGTATTGTCGTTTTTTGATATTCCAAAAAGTAATGAGAGTACATTAGCAGATATGGAAAAATTCAAACAATTTTACGTACACCAATATTTATGCACAAATGATGCGTTACAGTTTACAAATACCTATGATCACGTTACCGAAACCACAATAACACCTCATTCTATGGGAGTTGGTATTTATAATAGGAATATAAAAGCACCGAATGATTTTCCGGATGAAGGAAAAACAATCTCAAAAGATCCTTATTATCAAGTGTATCAAACCAATGAATCAGATCATTATGTTTTACAAGATTCCAGATACATATCAAACAAGTATTCTCTCGTGCCAATGTATCTTATGTTGGATAAAGCAATTGAGAACAAAGTGCCTTTTTATAAAAATTATGATGAAGCCAAACCAAAACCACCATATAAATTTGAATATGAATTACCGGATGATGAAATGCTCCAAAAATATTTTGAGTTGATGAAGAAAGTATCAAAAGATGAGAATAGTGATAAAGATGGTTCCTACAAGATGCCTACAGAAATGTACAGCCATATATGCAACAAATATGTACATCTTTCTGCCCACTTTGGGGGATTCAAGAATGATTTTCTTACGGTGAAAACAGGAGATCATAACCTATTAGAAAGTGTTCTTTTTCTAAATCAGCCCGTAGAACCTACCATAAAAGATGGCAGAATAAGCTACCAAAGAGAAATCTATAATAGCCCACAATAATAATGAAAGAAATATTTATAAATAAAATGAAGTTATCAGCAACAACTTTTGTGTTGTTAATTTTAATATTTCTGGTATCGTTTATAATATATACAAATGAATACCGATTTTTATCTAATGACTTTTTAGAAAATTTCTTTTATTTATTAGGTTTTTATTTAGCATTATTAATTATTTGTAGTGTTTTTACAGCAAATAAAAACCGTATAATATTCATTGTTTTCAGTATTTTGATGGCGATAGGGATTTTAATTTATTATGCTATTTTTATATTATTAATCGTATTAGCAAGCGGTAAAAACTAATTATGATAAAATACTTAAATTATTTTCTGAGTCTTATTCTGTCGATGATAATTATCTTATCATTATACAAGTGTTTTGAGGGGAATAAATCATCAGAAATATTCAGTTGGAATGCTGGGCTTTCAGCACCGAAGAATTATCCTTCTGGGGCACCTTTTATAGATTTTTTTTACAAAGGGAAAAGTATTGCAGGAGCATCTAGTGGAACAGGCGCAGATCAGGGGTGGGGAATTACCAGTGGAGGTTATACAGGAGGTGACATATATAAAGATGTTCCTGATAGCGTTTCTGTACGCTGGGTTTGTTCTGTGGATAACTTGGTTTATAAGGGAGGTTTTAGGTTGCCAAGAGAGAAAATGCTGAATCTTTTTAAAGAAAAAAGTGTAGATATTTATACTGGAGTAAGAACGGATTATAGCCTTATAGTAGCAGGTATGGCACCTGGTGGTAATGTTGCCATCTGGATGCAAGGCGGAGGTACAACAACTGAAGTGGCAAAATTCAAAGTTAAAGGAGAGGAAGATGCTAACATAGATGAAAATTATAAGAAAAAAGATATTAAATATTGGATTGATTATTTAACCTATTGGAAAATCCACGGTATTCCATATTCCGTATGGGAAAAAGGAGAAAAGGAATATAATTATGATATTGGTTTTAGTAGTGAGAATAAACTAAACTCAGGATTTGATATAGCAATCACAGGATTTACTAGAGATGGTAGTTATGTTTATTCTGATTCAGAAGATTTATTAAAATTTAATGAGAAACATAAAATAAATTCTAAAAAACTGCCAGTACAATTTTCAATACGATGGATCTCTCGTGACAAGAAAGATTGGTATGAAGGATTTGTTGTTTTACCTCAAAAATTCCCTAATATATTAAATGATTTTGAAAAAAAATATGGTATAAATACAAAAATTGTAATTACCGTTGAAGAGAAAAATGAAAATAATGGTAGTAATTATGGTAAGATTTTTTTACAAAGTTCCAATGAAAAGATGGAAATAATGAAGTTTAGGTTAGCGAAATTCAATTTTGAAACAAAAACTTTTAATGTTTCCAAATACTCGCTTCCCAAAGGATTTGTATTCCCCAAATGGGAAAGCAGAGAAAAATTAACTTTTCCAGAACTGAATTATTGGCAAGAAAAATAAAGAAAGCGTTCTTTTTCTTAAGTAACCTGTAGAGCCACCATAAAAGATGGCAGTATTTTTATTTATCCGGTGTACATTCTGATGTTGGCGGTTGCTATACCGATAAAATGGATGAAGATGGTGTTCAGATTATGGATTTTGATAATGTATCGGGAGGTCGCAGTGATGAAGAATGGGATGAAATACTCAACAACGATTTAAACGATTTAATTGCTCAGGGATGGTTCAAAGAATTAGAAGTTGTACGCCCTAACAGTTGGCACGAAACGCATATTAATCGCAAAGGTATTCGCAATACCTATAGTTTTGTTACGCTACATCTTATGCAGAAAAACTAAATAAGGAATATGCTGGAACTGTAAAAATGACTGATTTGAATAAATATTTTGGGATTCCAAAACAGGGCAAACCAGACGAGTTAGATTTAAACAAAGTAAAACAGCGTTTAGAAAAGTATATTAATGGTGAACTACCGAAAATGACCTACCATACCAAACCAGAGATTGAGCAAATGCGGAAAAAACTCGATTTAAAAAACACAAAGGATGTAGAAAGTTTCAATTTAAAGTATATGACCATAATATGCTGAACCGACTGAGAAGCAAATACATTCACTGGAATTCTCAATTTGGAGCTATTTCCGGGGCTTATTTGCCCAACTACAAAATTGTAGGCAAAACCATTGTTAGATTTCGTGAAATAGAACCGAACTAAAGCAAAATAATGACTAACATTAAATACAAAACAGCATATGGAGTTAAATTTTTTTTTAAGATATCAATACTGCTATTTACATTTTCACTTATAAATTGCAAGGAACACAAAAAAATGGAAGAAAAATTTAATTGGTCAGGAGGTATTTGTGCTCCAAAAGAATACCAGATGCAATGCTATTATGGGCAAATTATAGCAGATGACTATCAGTACGATTATAGTGATATTGTTGGAACTGTTAATCAGGGCTGGGGAAGTTATGGAGAAGCTATGGGCACGTCAGATGGATTACACGAGATCCCGCACACATTGGAGTTTACTTGGTATTCTGTAGTAGAAGATAAATTTTATGCGGGGCATTGGGAATTGGATACTGAAAAAATAGGGAGACTTTTCAAGGAGGGCTTTATTCAGAATAATTTTGATAATTTCAAAAAAGGAACTTATGATACTTTTATTGTAGGATTGGCTCCCAAAGGGAGATTGGTACTTTGGATGTATGGAAACAGAAGCCAGATAGAAGTAGGCAGTTTTCAAGGAAAGGAAATCAAAATAACCAAAGAAGAAGCCTATGAAGATTTCCAATATATATTTAAGCCGTATTATAGAAATGAAATGTTAAAAGATATACCAAACGGTGGACTAACAGATCCTTTAGTATATAGTAGAATACAGAAATATGGTTATCCTGATCCAAAAATTTATGACGATTATAGAGAGAAATTCAATTGGAGATTACAATTGATATTGCCTAAAGATAATACTCTTCGATGGAGGTATCTTGAAATGTGTAATGGTGAAAAAGAACGCACAATAGAAAATAACACTAGCATTATATTGCCATATGCGAAACGAGCAATTCCTTACTATTTCGAGTTGGCTTGGAGAGAAAACGCCAAAGGAGAAAAATTTTCTTCTCAAATAGCTTTTACAGGCAATACAGAATATATAAGACAGGCAAATAAAAAGTATAATGGACAGCTTTCCTTCCATGGGACTTTTATGAATCGCAAATTTATTTACTTTTTAAAGAAAAATTAGACAGGACTGCGCCTATTGATATTGTGGTAGATGTAAGCAGTAATAAGGATGCAAAAGTATATGTAGAACAAAATGGCAAGCAATATCCCATTACCCAAATGGACAAATATGTAGAACCAGACTAAAGCAAAATAATGACAAACATAAAATTTGGAAACTACACACCGCCTGAAGAACCTAAAAAAGGAATTGATATTGACTTCGCGATTTTTTTTGATGGCACCCTCAATAATAAGACCAACACCAAAGAACGGGAAAACAATACTTCTATTTATAAAAAAAATGGTATTAAGACTTGGAAAGAGCGACAGATAAGTGAAAAAAAAGATACCAGCTATGATAATGACTGGAGTAATGTTGCAAGGATGTCCGAATCTTGCGTAGATAAAAAATATCCAATTTACATAGAAGGAATAGGAACAGAAGACAGGCTGAAAGATGATCAGTTTGGCTTTGCAATGGGTTCAAAATCAACAGGCATTAGAAAAAAAGTCAAGAAGGGATGTGAGGAAATTGTAAAAAGACTACCTAGAGAAATCAACACCTTGACTTTGGATGTTTTTGGATTTAGCAGAGGAGCAGCTGCAGCACGAAATTTTGTGTATGAGATAAATAGGAAAAATGATAAAATAACCAGCAAGACTAAAAAAGACGTTACTAAATTTTATAATGAAGAAGGAGAACAGGTACCTATGCAAAAACCTCCTGCTAGAGGATATTTGGGTTTGAAACTTAAAGACGCAAATATTACCGTAGACAGAATAGTTATTCGTTTTTTAGGAATTTATGACACCGTTTCTTCTTACGATCCTGCAGTAGATACAATGGTGGGTATGGCGGATCATAATTTTAATAATGATGTTGGAGAATTACATTTAAATGAAATTTCTTCTGCAAAAAAAGTGGTTCATTTTATAGCAACCGATGAACATAGAGAAAATTTTGATCTTACGCATACACATGTAGGAGAAGAAAAAACATTTCCCGGCGTTCATTCTGATATTGGCGGAAGTTATTTGTCTGAAGTAGAATGGGTTAGAGAGATTGCGACAGATTGGACGCATAAAAGTCGCTTAAAACCAATTGAAGAAAAGATTATCGCTGAAGGTTGGTATCATAAAGATCAGCTATCCTATATCGGAGGTAATGCTTATTTTGCTTTAACTGGTAAAAGATTTCTTTGGAAAACATATAGTTTTATTCCACTAAAATTTATGGTAGAAAAAGCAAATTTAGCACAATGCAATAAGATACTACCTACTAAAATTAATCAAAAATATGATTATTCGAAAGACTCTTTATTGTTACGTATTGAAAAAAGATTGAGAAACTATGTATTTGAAAATGGAAAGTCATATGATTTCAAATGGTTTGATGAAGTTAACAAAAAATATAAGGGTAAGGAGAATGATTCAAATTATAAAAGAGAACTTGATGAGCAAAAAGATTTGAGAACATTAAGAAATAAATATCTTCATTGGTCTGCAGATAGATATGCAACAGGTATGGATCCTAATTGGGATTGGGAAAGAGACACTCACTAATCAAAGGCTTTAATGAAAAATCATCTTCATATCGTTCAAAAAGGCGACACACTGCAAAGCGTGGCCAAGCATTATGAGATAACAGCAGAAGAACTCCGCAGTTACCACAACAGATACTGTCCGTTACCCGAGTTACTAAATTCTGAAATAGAAAATCAGAAGGAACTCATCGTTCCAAAATCTAAATCGGAAAACAATTCAGGAGAAACATTACTAGAAAAAGAACGCAAAAAAGTAAGTTTTGCTCCTAAT
Organism: Chryseobacterium sp. AC405b; assembly: GCF_979258685.1. NCBI lineage: Bacteria > Pseudomonadati > Bacteroidota > Flavobacteriia > Flavobacteriales > Weeksellaceae > Chryseobacterium > Chryseobacterium sp. AC405b. The sequence continues at coordinate 488,858 of NZ_OZ409877.1, read as the reverse complement.
AATAAACTGATTTATTCGCCTGTAAACACTCATTATAAATACGGAGTAATGATTACTTTGGAAAACGGAGAAGAAAAAAATGAACTCAAATATGAAACCTCTGTAAAATGGATGCAAAAATATGGAGACTTTCACATTTTTGAAATCGACCGCACCTCAAAAATATTCATCAATGAAGAAGAAGCGAATGATATTGCGGATCTTTTGGCTTACGAAACTTCCAAGGTGCTTTTCCCTATGCATTTGATGGTAGATGAAGACGGAAACTGGGAAGAAATTGCCAAATGCAATATTTACCCGGAACGCTGGAAGACCGTAAAAAAGAATCTGCAAAAAGAGTTTGAGGGAGATATGGTAGAAAATTATTTCCTGAAAATTGAGGAAATATTAGAAGCTCCCGAGCAAATCAATTTCTATATGTCAGGCGACTTTTTTCTTAGAACATTATTTATGGGATATTGTTTCAATTACGGAAAAGATTTTACCGCAGAAAAACATATTACATTCCCTGTCATAGAAAACGGAATAGAGCCCCGTTACAAAATACAGGCAAAGGCAGATCCGTATTTGGATGACTACAACCTGGTCAATATTGAAATGGAAGGCATATTAGATGATCAACGTTCCAAAGCCGATTTTATTAATGGAAACCTTTTTGCCTTTGACGAACAAGAGGAAATAAAAGCAGTGGAGCCTTTTGGAAATATCGCTGTGCAGGCATTTCTGAATCCAAACTCCTGTCTTCCCGAAGCGGTACATTTAGAATGCAGTATAGATTTAGAAGAAACAAAAAAAGTATCTGTAGTCATCGCCAATCTATCTGAAACAGGAAGCATTAATCTACGGAACAGAGAAACTTCAGTATTTCAAGAAAAGGTATCACCAAAGAAGAGCTTTTGGGGTGGGGTGAAAGAGTTTTTCAAAGAAATGAATGATCCCGAATACAGAGAAGAAAAAGAAAGGCAAGAGATTGCAGAAAATTTAAAAAAATACAACGATAGAAAATAAGTTATGGCAGAAAAACACATTGTAGTACAAGGAGCTCTATGTAAATGTCAGTTTGGACAGGCTCCTGATAAAATAAAAGTGCTTTCTCATAAAAAGGAATACGCCAATGATAAGAATGCATCTAAAAAACTGATAGTCACCACCAAAGAAATAGGCGGAGCAACATTGGAGAAAAACACCTTTGGCAATTGCACCAAAATGGGCAATCCGCCACCTCCTTGCAAACCGATGATTACAGAATGGAAAGACTTTTATAAAGAAGTTACTTTAAGTAATGGTGGTAATATTATTTTGGAAGATAGCAAAGCGGTCTGTGCTATTGCAGGAACACCCTGTATAGAAATTATAGACCACGGACAAAGAACTGAAGCCAGCCAGCAGAATTTTAAAAATGCAAATAAAGATGTGCATACGCAAATAAATCCGCTGGTAGACCCAGAAGAAATGTATAAAAAGCAACCGACACATGAAGGTTGTGAGGACAGCACAAAGTAAAAAAATACAAAAAATGGCAAAAGGTGTAAAAAAAATAAAATATACAGAAGGTTCTATATATCCTAAAATGTCTGTTCCAAATCACCGTTTAACCATTGCGCCAGATCAATGGGTTTGGTTTGCAATTGCAGAATGGGAAGCAGGTACTACAGCGGAAGACAAAAAGAGACCCATCACATGGATGCGACAAACTATTGATCGCAATAGAAAAGTGATTATTAATCAAATTTCTATGCCTTCTATCAATACATATGGTTTTAAAATTGAAAAAAAACTTTGTGGCTCATATCACTATTACATAGAAGCTAGTTTATCGGGGAAACAAGATTTTAAAAATATAACAGGGCTGTATGTAAAAGGATGGTGTCCGCCAAAAGTTGTAAGCAGTAAATGGTGTACCCAAAAAGGTGGTGACGACGTAAGAAAAACACATACTTTTTCTTATGGGAATGCCATTTATTTGCATTTAGATACAGAGGGACTTAATGGCGATAAAGTAACTGTGGATATCTATAAAGTTGTTGAAGGCGGTGGCAGAGATAAAGATGATAGATTGATGCACACTTACACCAATGTAGAAGTGATAGACGGACAAATTAACCTGAAAATAGGTAACTCTTCCTTATGGTACGGAAAAATAGGAAACCCAAAAGAACAAGAAGAATTTTACGTAAAGGTAAAAGCCGCTTCAGGAAAATATGTGAGTGATGGAAAAGATACCATACACGCACGTTTTTTAAGAATAAAAAATGAGGTGGTAAGCAAAACAATAGAACCGTCTACCAACAATACTCCTACGAAAACAGGAGAACCTGACAAAAATAAAAAGAATACCCATCTGTGTAAATTCGAGCAGATCAGCATACAGGATAATGGAGAAACTTTCCCTGTATTCAAAGAAGGAAATACATTACTGAAAAAAACAACTGCAGAAACCCAAATTGTAAATTTTAGGGTGCATTTCGATTATGACCAATCCGATATACGCTCTGATGCAAAAGACACGCTTAAATATCTGCTGGATTTCTTGCTCTACAATCAGCATTTGGAGATGATGCTTTCCGGGCATGCAGATGACAGGGGAACTTTAGATTACAATCAGGCATTATCCGAAAGAAGAGCGCAGGCGGTAAGAGACTTTTTCTCTAACGGAGGTCTAGACAAAAACAGAATAAAAACAAGAGGCTTTGGAGAAGTAAACCCTACCGTGGCTGGTAAAACCGAAGAAGCATACAAAAAAAACCGTCGTGTAGAGATAGACTTCAGTTACCTGGAGTACAACCAAGATGCAATGGTGTATGAAACCGTAGTAGGAGGTTTAGATCAACCAAGAAACATTACCGTAAACATTATCAACCGAACAGATAAAGCATGTTTCCGAAAAGAAAAACATAAAAAAACAGAAGTATTGGTATATGATTACGGAAAAGTAAAACATACAAAATCCGGCAACACGGTTTCTCATGGAGTATTCTCTAATAATAAAGATTTTCCTAAAAACTATGCATTTTTGCTGGGTAAGTTTTTAAATCCTTTACCGCCTACCAAAGTCGGGAACACAATTATTGTTACACCTATTTATTACCCTTTTGGTTTCCATATCAACAGTTGTGCCTACTATGCTGAAAAGAGCAGAGCTACACTGGAAGTAAGAACCTATCCCGATGTGGTTTGGATTGGACATTTTCAGTATAATTATAAAGGAGCAGGACAATATTTCTTCCATAATAATAAAAACTTTAATGATTTAACCACGGGCATTTCAGATGTTATTATTGAACTGACAAATTCTATTTTCTTTAAGATATACTCCATTTTGCCAAGTGGCTTTATAGCAAAAGAAATTATTTTACCCTACATAGAGAAACAGGCAGAAGATTACACTTACGGAATCCATACTATTCATAATAGAGCTGTAGAAAAAATAGGACAAGATCTTTCTCTTGTAGGAACACAAACCAACCTTATTACTCAAACTAAATATACCAATTATTTTGCAGCAGGAGTTATATACGGCTTTGTTGTAGTAGGCATTATTATAGACCTACTTATGATTTACCTTACACGAGGGAAAAATTTAGAAGGCAGGATACTAAAATTAGCTAAATCGCTAAAAAAAGCCAAACAGTACATTAAATTAATGGAGGATGCAGGGATAGAAATTATACCTCCATCTATTGCTATCAATGCAGGGATGTACTACCAAAAACAAAAAGATGGCAGATTAGCTTTGGTTTACGAAGCCAATCTAAAAGCCAATCCTTTGGTGGCGCTGAACTATAAAAAAGAATTTGATCTTTTGGACTTGATTACCAAAACAATAGAGGGGATAAAAAATGCCGTACATCCTAAAGATGCAAAAGTTCAGGAAAAATTGCAAAAAAACAAAAAGAACAATAGTAAAATTGCAGAGTATTTTAAAAGCAAAGGAATACTTAATATTAAAGGAACTATAGACATCACTGGAAGCATTTTGTTTGAAAAGAAAATACAATATAACTTTCTGACCAACACCTATAGTTTTACTGACAAATTAGGGAATCTTGTTTTTAATGCTCAAGATGAAACCATTATTAAGGAACAGATTAAATTTTATGCGGAAATAGAAATAAAATATAAAGCATTATTTGATTTCACAAAATTACAACCTTCTATTGAAGGAAAAGTAGTGTTCGCGTTAAAAGGCGCAGCAGGTGTAAAATTAAAATATGGAGTGGATAGCAAAGGTGGCAAAGGTTTATTCGTAGCTCAATCGCTTTATTGCTCTGGTGTAGAAGGGACATATAAAGGAAGTATAAAAGCTGAAAGTTTCTTTGGTTTGTATGAATATGAAACTAACGATGGTAAACCAACTCCTTTTACTTTAATAGAACCTTTTGAAATCCCTTTATTTGAAATAAAATTATTCAAATCTTAAATAAAAATGAAAAAATTAATATTAAGTACAATCATACTTACAAGCCTTATGGCTTGTTCACAAAGCAAAAATCAAGTTATGCAAAATACAAATATCACAGCAGATAATATTGTAACAGAGTTAACTAAAGAAGTTAACCATTTCCCATCAGAACCTATATTTGTAATGGGCTACACAAATGATATGTGCTTTTTTGAAACTTCTATTAATGATATGCCTGTTTATCGTGAATTTAAGAAAATGTCAGGATCAGGATTTAATATTAATACTGCAATTTTTAGGAAAGGAAAATACACAGTTAAATATAAATTATATCCTATCGGAAAATATGAAGATTATAATGAAACTTATAATAATCTAATTGATGAAACTTCTCTTCAACTTGATCTTGGATCGTATGATAATAGAAACAACAACTCAGAGGATAAAAAATATATTAATTATGAAACACCAAAAATTGAAACCAAAGTAACAACTGACTATTCTACATATAAATTTGCGGGAACTGGTAAAACCTATTATGAGGGAAGCTTTGATGTTAATGTAGATGTGCCTTATGAAATACATCCTCCATTTGAAAATGCACAGGATCTAAGTAAAATGGATAAAAAAGAATTGGAGACTAAATTGGTTAAAGAATATAATAAGATTAGACATATTTATCAAAACAAAAATAAAGATGATATTGCAAAATTAGTATATGATAATTTAAAGACACAGTCCATCACCAATTATTCAACAAAAGAACAGGTAAAAGAAGCGTGGGATGAAATTAGTGAAATATTATTTAAAAGTGATATAGAGATTTTGCCTATAGAAAACTATAAAATGCAGTTTTTCTCAAATGGAAAACTTGTAGCATTATTTACTGATGGCTCAAATCCTAAAATTCGAGGTGGTAATGCTTTAGTTTGCCATGTTAAATCCGGAAATCATGGCAAAGGCTTTATTGAACTTAAACATTTATTTTACATTCCACAAGGTGAAACAGAATTTAAAGTTTACTAAAAAAAATCAACAGTTGTGCTTACTATGCCAACAAACACAAAGCTACACTGGAAGTAAGAACTTATCCCGATGTAGTATGGATTGGACATTTTCAGTATAATTATAAAGGAGAAGGAACATATTTCTTCCATAATAATAAAAACTTTGATGATTTAACCACGGGCATTTCAGATGTTATTGATGAAATTACAAACAGTACGGCATTTAAAATCTCTAAAATTCTACCCAGTCAATGGATTAGGGAAGATGTCGTTTTGGAATATATAAAAAGGCAAGCGGAAGATTACACCTATGGAATTCATACACTACACAATAGAACGATAGAAAAAACAGGTCAAGAACTTTCTCTGGTAGGTACACAAACCAATCTTATTACCAAAACCCAATACACCAAATATGCAGCTGCTGCGGTAATATATGCGTTTGTTGTAATAGGTATAGCAATAGACCTACTGATGATTTATCTTACCCGCGGAAAAAATTTAAAAGGAAAGATTGCAAAAATAGCCAGTAAAGTAAAAGCGGTACAAAAGGTTTTAGATAAAATGAGCGATGCAGGAATAGAGATCGTACCGCCTTCTATCGCCATTAATGCCGGAATGTACTATAAAAAGCAAACAGACGGAAGATTGGGGTTGATATATGAAGTCAATTTGAAGGCAACTCCTTTGGTAGCAATAGATTTTAAGAGAGATTTTGATTTATTTCAAATAATGGATAAAGCTCTTGATATTAAAAATAAAAGGACTCCGAAAGATAAAAAAACTCAGGAAAAACTTGAGAAAAATAAAAAGAATAACATCAAAATAAAAGAGTATTTTGATAATTTAGGTGTTAAACTAAAAGGATCTATAGAGGTAAAAGGAGAGTTTATTTTTGAACATAATGTGAAATGCAATGTTCTCACAAATACCTATTCTATAACAGATAAACTGGGCAACGGAATTCTTACTTCTAAGAATGAGGTGTTGCTAAAAGCTCCAATTTCTTTTACTGCAAATATTGACATACAATTTAAAAAACTTTTTAAATTCGACCCTTTTCAAACTCAAATAGATGCAAAGGTAAATGTAGAATTAAAAGGAGCTACTGGTATAAAGCTAAAATACGGGCATAATCCGAATGAAGGATTGTTTATTACAAAGACACTTTATTTCACTGGTGTTGAAGGTACATATCTTGGTAGTTTATCTGTTAAAGATAATTTATTCGGGAATTTATTAGATTGGTCTTCTAATGATGGTAAACCTACTCCTTTTACATTAATAGAACCATTTGAAGTTGACTTATTCAAAATACAATTATTTAAACATTAAATACAATGAAAAATATAATTTTAATTCTAAACATTTTCACATGCTTTTTAGCGTGTTCTCAAAAACAAGAAATTATGCAAAACCCTAAAATTACCGCAGATAACATCGTAGAAGAAATAGATAAAGAAGTAAAACACTATTCAAAAGAACCTACTTATGCATTATCACAAACTGCTTTCATGTGTTATTTTGAAGTTTATATTGATGATTTATTAGTCGCAAAAAACTTTGATAATTTATTAGCAGATGCATTTGATATTAATAGAGTAGTTTTTAAATCTGGACAACATAAAGTAACCTATAAATTATACCCATTAGGCAAAAATAACAAGTATAATGAAAATTATCCCACATTGCCAGAAGATACAAATTTTACTTTATCATTAGGTTCTTATGATCAAAAAAATGACCAAGCAGATGATATAGAATACCTAAAATATGAAGTTCCGAAAATTGAAACGAAAGTGACTCCAGATTATTCTACTTTTAAATTTGAGGGAGCTGGTAAGACCTATTATGAGGGAAGTTTTGATTTGAATATAGATGTTCCGTATGAATTGCATCCTCCATTTGAAAATGCCCAAGATTTAAAGAAAATAGATAGAAAAGAATTAGAAGCAAAATTATTGGCAAAATATAAAGAAGTTTGGAATGTGTATCAAAATAAAGAATTAGATAATATTGCAAGGTTAGAATATAATATGTTAAAAAATTTATTTGTATCCAATTATGCATCTAAACAAACAATAAAAGAAAATTGGGATGTGTTTTACAAAGTTTATAAAAGCTCATCTTTTGAAATGCAACCTATAGAAAAATATAAATTAGAATTTTTTGCAGATGGAAAAATGGCGGCTTTAATGTTGGACACTACAGATAACCGTTTTAGAGGCAATACAGCTCTTTGGGCAAAAGTAGATTATGATGGAGGGTTAAGACCTTTATTTTTAAACAGATATTTCTACATTCCACAAGGTGAGACAGAATTTAAAGTGTATTAAGATGAAATTACTTTCAAAATTTTTTTTGATTCTATTCTTGGGAATCAGCTTACAAAGTTGTTCACAAAGCAAAAATCAAGTTATACAAAATCCTAGTATAAACGCAGACAATATAGCAGATGAAATAGCAAAAGAAGTTATGAACTATTCTAAAGAGCCGATATATCTATTAGAATATGAAAATTATTATTGTCTTTTTGATGTATTAGTTAATGACGTACCTGCAAAAAATAATTTTGAAACGCCTTTAGGTGGAGCAGCAATAGAAATTAATAATATTCTTTTCAAAAATGGATTACAAAAAGTAACCTATAAAATGTATCCTGCAGGAAAAATTGAAGATCAAGATCAAGAGTACAAGACTTTGAAAGATAACACGAATCTAAAGTTTACATTAGTTACAGATGATAAAAACGCTCCATCAGGTTCTATGGGAAACAATGTTATGGAATACAAAACTCCATCTACTGAAGTGAAAATATCAGAAGGATACAGTGAACAAAAATTTGATGGGGCAGGAAAAACGTATTATGAAGGAAGTTTTGATATCAATGTAAATGTTCCCTATAATTTAAATTCTCCATTTGAAAATGCACAGGATTTAAGAAAAATGGATAAAAAGGAATTAGAAGCAAAATTATTGAAAGAATATAATAAAATCCGAAATATTTATCAGAATAAAGAATATGATAATATGGCTAGACTTGCTTTTGATAATTTAAAAAGTACATTTATCTCTTCCTATGAATCCAAAGAAGAAATAAAAAAAGCATGGGAACATATCATAAGTTTATATAAAAATTCTGAAATTGAAATGCAGCCTATAGAAAATTATAAGATGGAATTTTTTGGTGATGGGAAATTGGTTGCATTTATAACAAAGTCGGAAGATACTAAACTAAGAGGGAAAAATGCGTTATTAGGAAAGTTAAAGAGAGATGGAAATAATTCTACATTTGAAATCAGACATTTTTTCTATATTCCAAAAGGCGAAACAGAATTTAAAGTGTATTAAGATGAGATTATTTTCAAAATATTTTTTGATTTTTTTCTTGGGAATCAGCTTACAAAGTTGTTCACAAAAAAAGAAAATATGCTTAATCAAAATCCAAATATTACAGCAAATAACCTCGTAGAAGAAATTACCAAACAAGTAAAACATTACCCGAAAGAAACTGTATATAAATTACGCTATGAGAATTATTATTGTTATTTCAATATACTTGTGAATGATATACCTGTACAAAAAAACTTCAATAAACCATTAGGAGGATCTGCAGTAGAGATTAACCAAAATATTTTCAGAAATGGTATTCAAAAAATAACATATAAAATGTATCCTGCTGGAGAAGTAGGTGAGGAAAACTATAATACTTTAAGAGAGAATACATATTTAAAATTTGAACTAAGTTCTTATGATTTGAAAAATGAAGATGCGAATGATGTAAATTATATGCAATACAAAACTCCATCTACTGAAGTAAAAATATCAGAAGAATATAGTGAACAAAAATTTGATGGAGCAGGAAAAATGTATTATGAAGGAAGTTTTGATATCAATGTAGATGTTCCCTATAATTTAAATTCTCCATTTGAAAATGCACAAAACTTAAGAAAATTTGATCAAAAAACATTAGAAGCAAAATTATTGGCAGAATACAAGAAGATAAGCAGCGTTTATCAAAACAAAGAGTATGATAATATGGCTAGACTTGCTTATGATAATTTAAAAAGTACATTTATATCTTCCTATGAATCAAAAGAAGAAATAAAAAAAGCATGGGAACATATCATAAGTTTATATAAAAATTCTGAAATTGAAATGCAGCCTATAGAAAATTATAAGATGGAATTCTTTGGCAATGGCAGATTAGTCGCATTTATCACAAATTCTCAAAACACTAAATTAAGAGGAAAAAATGCACTATTAGGAAAATTAAAAAAAGAGGGAAATAATTCTACATTCGAAGTAAGGCATTTTTTCTACATTCCACAAGGCGAAACAGAATTTAAAGTGTATTAAGATGAAATTACTTTCAAAATTTTTTTTGATTTTTTTCTTGGGAATCAGCTTACAGATACTCAGTTTTTCTGAATCTCTCTAAAACCTGTAATAACGGCATAAAAAAAGACACCCAAAGGTGCCTAAAATTAATCTTGGTGGAGTTGGAGGTTTTCGAACCTTATATATTTTAACATAACTTAAAATATGTAAGTTCTCTATTTATCAGCATTTTAACTATATTTGTATAAACTAATATACTTAGTTTTTATGTCTAAATATAGAAGAAGTAGCACCTAAACTGGCACCTGATGAATTACACTTTTAAACTCAAGCAACCCAATGGTACAAAGGAAACTCTGATTTATTTCCGTTCATTTTTCAACAATGAAAGTAAGAATTTTATCTATTCTACTGGTGAGAAAATAAAACCAACCGAATGGGATTTTGAAGGTAGGCAACCTAATGACCTAAACGGAAGAACTAAAAGGGCAGAGATTCATCGAAGTGTTAAAATGCAGTTGGATAGATATAGTAGTTTTTTTACAGAGATTGTTAATCGATATAAGAACATAAATGAAGAACTTACCGTTGATATTCTTAAACAAAGATTTGATGAAAAATTCAAAAAAATAACAGTTAAAAGTGATTTCTTTAGAATTTATCAGGAGTTTTTAGATGAGAAGGAAAACGACTATACCGGTAATTCGATTTCAAACTCAACTCTAAAGCGTTACAAATGCAATAAGAATTTACTCGAAGATTTTGAAAGCAATAGCAAAGTAAAGATCAGCTTAGGAAAATTTGACAATAAACTTTATAACAAATTTCTAAAATATTGTATTGAAGAAAAGAAACATTCTGCAAATACATTACATAGAAATGTTGGTCTGCTCAAGACTTTTCTTCTTTGGGCTCTAAATAAAAAATATACTTACAATAACAATTTTATTGCTTTCAAGAAACCTGCGAAATTTACAACTGATGAAATAGCTTTGAATTATGAACAAGTTGAACTCATATATAATTACAATCTCAGTGAAAACAAAAGATTAGAAAAGGTTCGTGATCTTTTTGTTTTTGGTTGTACTACCGGAATGAGGTTTGGCAATTACAGTACGATTTCCAGAAGTGATGTTGACGGAAATTTCATACGGGTTATTGATTTAAAAAGTAAATCTAAAAACTTAGCAATTCCTTTAAACAGTATTTCTAAATCAATACTGGAAAAGTATGATTATAATCTGCCAAGTATTACAAATCAAAAGATGAATGAATATATCAAAGAGGTTTTTAAAAAGTTAGAGTTTACTGATGAAATAAAAAGAACTATGAAATATGGTGATGAGCTGGTAGACCAAAAAGCTGAATTTTGGACGAGAATTTCCTCGCATACTGCAAGAAGAAGTTTTATTACTATAATGAAGAACAAACGAGTTCCGGATAAGGTAATTATGAGCTACACCGGTCATACCAGCTTAGAAGTGTTTAATGCCTACTACAGACCAAGCGAAGATGATAAGATCAACTATATGAATGAGGTTTTTAAATAATCACAATTATAATTATGGATCATAAAAAACTTTACGGACGTTGGAATTTTTGGGAGGAATTTGTCGGCTATCCGATGATGCTTTATCATTTGATAAAACGAGAAAAGATTCAGGAGCGGTTTCAAAAGAGAATAGAAAAAGCCAAGCAAAAATCTTCTAAAGTTGTACTCAATGAAAAATTGAGGAATGAGTATTTGATTAGATATGAAAAGTTAGACAACTTCTTCAGTTTTCATTTCAAAGATATTGATACATCACGAAATCATAATTTTGAAGACAAGATTCGCTATTGTTTAGATCATTATAAGAAAGAATCAAACAGCCTGATAAGTTCAAGTAATTTAATGAAGTTGCAAGGCAATTTTCTAAGTGGCGCCGAAACCACGCTTTTTCTATATTTTGCTTTACAAAGCAAAACAAATAGAGAAGTTCGTTTATCAGATATTATGATTGGTGAAGATAGTTCTAAAATTTTCATCGCTTTTTTAAAAGACAAAAAATTCATCGATGAAAATCACAATCTGCTCGTGGATCAGAAATCTTCTTTCATCAGAATCCACCGATTCTTAAAAGACCATCATATTATAAATCCGGATTTTCAAGACACCACTATTATTGAGGTTATGGAAAACGAATATAATTCCAATTTTGACAAAGGAACATTTTCACGGGCAATAACTGTGAAACCTAATGATTTTGAGGAAACTATCTATTACGAATTATCTAAGCTATTTAATATCAAGCATTAAACTTTACGCAATTGAGTAGAATTGCATTATTAGTTATTCTAATCATACAATTTTGTCTGCAAATAAATATCACAGATTATGCAGACAACAAATCCATTCCAAACCATTCTCGACGAATTAGGGGAAGTGAAAGACTTACTCTATTCTCTCAAAAAAGAACCTGAAATTGAGTTGAAAAAGACACTATACTCTATCAAAGAGTGTTCAGAAATTCTAAAACTCGATTATCAAACCGTACGCTCACATATTTTAAAAGGTAACATTAAGGCGGAACAAATAGGAAGATTCTACAGAGTCAACCATTTTGATCTTATGGATGCTTTAAACGAAGTCAAGTCGCTTAAGTATAGAAGATAGATAGAGACTTTTATTTATCAAGCATTCCAATTCACCCTTCCGTATTTCCTGTACGGAATCAAACCTTTAAAATATGAGCGAAAAAATCCCATATCTAAGAGTAGGGACAACCTACTATAAAACTATTGAGAAACCATTAATCTCAGGAGATAAGATCTCAATACTAACTCGATGGAATCGTGAAACCATTATCAGCGATCACGGAAAGATATACGTCTCAAAAGTTCCTAAGTATGACGGTTTCTGTTGTATACCATCCCATTTGCAATACCAACAAATTATCCAAGGATTTTATAATGTTTACAATGAGATTCCTTACCAGCCGATCAAAGAAACACTAGAGCAAACAAGCCTAAAAGAGAAGATTCCATTTTCACTTAGATTTATGGAGCATATTTTCGCAGAACAGTTGGAATTAGGATTGGATTACATCAAGATCTTACTGCAATATCCAACACAGATACTCCCGATTCTTTGTCTTGTAAGTAAAGAAAGATCTACTGGAAAATCCACGTTCATAAAATGGCTGAAATCTATTTTTGGACTTAATATGACCTATATCAAAGGTGACTCATTCAGCAGTCAGTTCAATTCGGATTGGACATCAATGCTAATCGTTGCTATTGATGAAGTATTCTTTGATAAAAAAGAAATTACGGAACGATTAAAATATCTTTCGACGACTGATAAAGACAAGAAGGAGGCAAAAGGAAAAGATCGTGAAGAAGTGGAATTTTTTGGAAAATTCATTCTCTGTTCCAATAATGAAGATAACTTCATTCAGATCGATGAAAATGAGATCCGATTCTGGATTATTAAAGTAAGATCAATCAAAAGCGAGAACACTGAATTTCTCCACAATCTAAACAAGGAGATTCCCTATTTCCTTCGTTACCTAATCCAAAGACCTTTTCACAGCCGTAAGGAGACAAGAATGTGGTTCACTGATTCGCAGATCAGAACAAAAGCCCTTCAGAAATTGGTTTGGAAAAATAACAATAAACTGGAATCTAAGATCATCGAACTTTTATATGAGTTTTTCCAAAGTACCGAAGACAAGATTATTAACTGTATTCCGCAAGATATTTTCAATATGCTTGGTAAAATGTTCAGCAAACAATATTGGACAGTAAACGATATACGGAAACTGCTGAAAGAAATCTGGAAGCTCGAGCCTCAAAACAATTCATTAGCCTATATCAAATACGACCTAGATTATGGCTTAAGTTTTTTTCAACAGAATAAAACAGGGCGGTATTTTACAATAGAAAGGAATTTTATTCTCCAAAAATTTGATGAAATGATGAATTAATAGATAATAAAAAGAAAATCAATGTGTTATCTCTCATCAAAAGCCTCATCAAACTTTTAAACCTTGATTTTTGATGAGAGGATGATGAGAAGAATATTTCCACTTTGATGAGGTGATGAGACTTTGATGAGAGTTTAAATTATTGTTAATCAATTTTTTAAAAGGCTTTCTCATCAATTCATCAAACATTAGACAAAACTAAATCCGTCTACTTTACCCATCAAAATTCATACGCTTATTACTAAAAACATTAAAAAGTACAACAATGAACTGCAAACAATTCAACAGCATATCGTTGGAAGAAGTCCTCCTTTCTCTCGGACACCTTCCAACGAAACAAAATGAAAAAGAAGCTTGGTATCTCAACCCTTTTGCCAACGAATCCCAAGCCTCTTTTAAAATCAATAAAAGTCTAAACTATTGGTATTTATTTTCAGAAGGGATCGGAGGAACGAATACCGACTTTATGAAGAAATACCTGAACGCTTCGGTCAATGAAGTTTTAGTATGGGCAGAAAATCAAAATTTTTCTTCATTTCATCAGCAAAGTATTTCAAATCAGAAAGCAGAAAATTTATCTAAACACTATGAGATCATTGAAATTAAAAACGTTCAGCATCCTGCACTTTTGGAATATTTAAGAGAAAGAAAAGTTGGAAATCAAACTCAGTTCTTAGACGAAATTCATTACCGAATGAAAGATAAAAACTATTTTGGAATTGGCTTCAAGAACTATTCTGGCGGTTATGAAATCCGCAATAAATATTCGAAAATTTGTTTGGGCAAAAAAGATATTTCAACCATAAAAAACGGATCAGAATCGCTTCGGATTTTCGAGGGCTTTTTCGATTTTCTTTCCTTTAAAAATGTAGAGAACTTTTTAGAAAAAGAACCTGTCGATTATCTCGTTTTGAATTCCGTTTCGATGATTTCTAAGATTAAAAATTCACTTGAAAATTATAAAAATATTGAGCTTTATTTTGATAATGACGAAGCAGGAAATCGTGCCGTTGAAATGATTAAAAATGAAAACAAAAACGCAGAAGATTGTCGGGTTTTATATTCAGATTTTAAAGATTTAAATGATTGGATGATTCACAAAAATCCATCACCTGAAAGGCAAGTGAAGCAAAGACGAAGGTGAGTAAAATAAATACAGGTAAAATATGGTGGTATGTTAGTGCAAAAAGTACCCAAAGTTTACAATAAGCGTACCCGCTGATTGCAAAATTGGGATTTTTGATTTCTTCCTATCGTCAGAAATGTTTTTTAAATGCAATAAAATTTACACAATGGAAAAAGACTTTTTACAAGAATTTATAAACCAAGCCACCAAAGAAAATGAAGTCAAAATTGCTCAGGAAAAGAGAAAAAAATATTTTCAGGAATTAGGTCGTAAAGGTGGTTTAAAAACCAAAGAAAATAAAAAATTGGACAAAGTTATTTCAATACGAATGACCAATGCTGAATATGAAATTCTACTTAAAAAACAAGAAAAACATCCGCTGAAATTGTCCACTTATATTCGGAATGTTTTGTTCGAAAAGGAACTTAAAATTAATGAATTCCAAACTGATGAAGTGTTGCTTCAATATGGAAATCATTTCAAAAAAATCACTAATCTTTTAAGAAATCGGGAATGGAATGTTTTTGAAAACAAGAAAGATATTTTAGTAAAAATTGAAAATCTGATCCAATTAATTCATCAATATTTATATTCTAAAAACTCAGAAAAATGAATAATTCGGCAACCACAAGAACCATTACAAAAATTGCTTTGGAATACAATGCAAACGATAAAGGAACAGCAGAAATGGTGGCTTCGAATTATCTTTTGAGTGACACTGCTGAAGGTCAATTTAACGAAATGAAGACCGTAGCTGAAAGAAATCTCAAAGTGAAGAAATGGGCATTGACGGGTTATATTTCTCAACCAGACGAGATAGGCAGAGTATTAAAAGATGAGGAATTAAAACAGATTGCGATGGAAACTCTTGCAAAAGTTGGTGTGACAAACAAAAATCAGTACCGACTGGATATTCACAATAGTACGAAACATAAGCATATTCATTTTATCGTGAACAGGATTGATATTTCGGGAAAGTGCACCGTGAAATCACACGATATCGGAAAGAGATTTGGTGAAGCTGTCAGAGAAGTTTGTAAAGAGAAAGGATTATTAACCGATGTTGAAATTGGAGTGCAAAAAAAAGCCGAGATGTTGAAAATCTTGACCGAAACTATCAGGGCAGAAGATAATTTTGATGATCTGATCTTATCAATGAAGAAAAAAGGTTACGAAGTTCAATTGTCTTCAAATGTCAAAGACGGGATTTCGGGAATGCGAATTGTGATGGAAAAAGACAAAAATTTTCAAACTGAAAGGATTTATATAGCTGGTTACAAATTGTCTGAAATTTCAAATCAATTGAAAATCTCTGAAATAAAATCTTTGTTTGAAGTTAAAACTGCGGTTAAGGAAGTACAAAAATACGCTAGCAACTTAAAGGAATTTCGGGAAAATATACAACAAAAAGGATTTTCTGTAAAGATGCAATACAATGGAGAATTTAAAGCCAATCAAAAAAATGAAATTCAAGGTATATGGATCAATAAAGTTGATAGTAATCAACAGAAAAGCGGATTCTTCTTCCTTAAAAATGTCGGATTCTCTCTGTCGGCAATAGATCCTGGTCTTGATGATCTGGTAAAATCATTAAGTCAAAATAGTGTAAATAATGATGCAAGTAATCATCTGAAATCAGACCCAAATGAAAGCTTAATAGATATTGCAGGCGAGTTAATAGGCGACTTCCTTAATCCAACCTATGTTTCTCAGGACGAAGATGAACTCTGGAAAAAGAAGCGAAAATTAAGAAGATAATTAAAAATATAAAACAATAAATATGGATAGTGAAAATAAAGAATCTAAAAGTAACGCAATGGAACTTTTAGAAAACGTGATCAAATCAAATATGGAAAATATTGAACAAAATATCAAACTTCAGTTTGCCATTGAAGATCATACGACTCTATTGAATGATTTAAAGATCTGCTTGGAAGACGGACAGTCACTCAATAATGAAACTGTGGTCTTTTTCAAATTAATGCAAGCCAAAATAACTGAATTTCTTGCCAGTATTCCTACCCAGACAGAAATGGTTCTTTCAAAAGAAACTAAAGATTATTTGGAGGGTTTAGGAAAGGATATACGATGGAAGAAGAAATTTATTTGGAGCGGAATTGGAGTTTTTGTCTTTGCGGTTTTAGTACTGATCGCCTCCATTAATTTCTCAACCAATTGGTACAAAGAAAGCATCAAAGCTAAAAGTGAACTACGCCAAGATATTTTAAATGAAATTGCTGATGAAGGAAAAAAAATCTACGATGAAAATGAGATAACAATTTTGAGAGAAAACACTCAAATAATGCAATTATGGATTAAAAATAATCCTAAAAAAGCGGAAGATTTTCTGAGGTTTAAAGATGGATATAACGCAAGTAAGGAAAATCATTAAAGAATTATCAATCAGCTGGAAAATTACTTTGGAGGTGAAAATTAAGGTAAAAACCTTCGGTGAATATATTTTCTACTATTTGAATTCTTTTTGAATTGGATCCCTAAGCTTCTCTTTAGACAATTTATTAAAAAATATTTTGCGAAGTAAATATTATATCGTAATATTGCGATATAATATTTTTGGAATTATGGGAGCTACTAAAACAGAACATTTTACAGACAAACAAAATCAAATTGCAACTATTGCAAAAGCATTGGGGCATCCTGCCAGAATAGCTATTATTGAGTATTTGATGAAAGTTAATGAGTGTATTTGTGGTGACATCGTGAATGAATTACCATTAGCTCAACCAACAGTTTCCCAACATTTGAAAGAATTGAAAAACGCAGGGATTATAAAAGGTAACATTTCCGGAAACGCTATCTGCTATTGTATAGACGAAAAGACTATCGAAATTTTAAACACTTATTTTTCCGCAATAGTACAAACCGTTACCAAATCAAAATGCTGTTAGCATTTTTTTATCAAAATATATCGTAATATTGCATTTAAACTATAAAGATTCAATTATGAAATTATCAGAAGTCAAACAAATTTTGCCAACATTAGAAAATGTTGAATTCCAATTAGAGAATGGTGCTTTTGTTCCTGAACATTTTCACGTTACGGAAGTAGGAATGATCAATAAAAACTTTATTGATTGTGGCGGTGTCATCCGTTCAGAGAAGGTTGTCAATTTTCAGCTTTGGAATGCAGACGATTTTGAACATCGTTTAAAACCTAACAAATTACTCAACATTATCAAACTTTCTGAAGATAAATTAGGAATAGAAGATTTTGATATTGAAGTTGAATATCAAAGTGAGACAATCGGTAAATATGATCTGGAATTTAACGGGAAAACATTTATTCTAAAAAATAAGACTACAGCTTGTTTAGCACAGGACGCTTGTGGAATTCCATCAGAAAAAGAAAAGAAAAACTTATCTGAACTTAATGTAAATCAAAACAATTCTTGCACACCAGGTGGCGGATGTTGCTAATTCAGTTGCTATGGAAATAAAGCCTATTACCAAAGAAAATTTTCCAGAGCTGGTAGAAATCTATGGTCAGGGATTAGAAACCAATATTGCCACTTTTCAAAATGATTTGCCAATATGGGAAGATTGGGATAAAGGACACCTTAATTTTTGCAGGATCAGTATTTATGAAAATAAAGAAATGCTTGGTTGGGCTGCATTATCTCCTGTCTCCAGCAGATGTGTTTATTCGGGCGTAGCTGAAGTAAGTGTTTATGTAGCAACAATTGCAAGAGGGAAAGGGATTGGTGAAATGTTGTTGAATGAATTGATTAAACAAAGTGAGTCAAATGAAATATGGACTTTACAATCCGGGATATTTGCAGAAAACCAAAATAGCATAAGATTACACGAGAAATGTGGTTTCAGGATCATCGGCTATAGGGAAAAAATTGGAAGAAAGAATGGGGTTTGGAAAGACACTGTCTTGATGGAATGCAGGAGTAAAATTACTGGAATAGATTAAAAATAAAAATTATAAAATCAACAAAAAATGAAAATTGCATTATTCAGCGACATTCACGCTAATCTTCCTGCATTGGAAGCATTCTTTACAGATGTTGAAAAAAGAAATCCCGACAGCATTTATTGTTTGGGAGATTTAGTAGGTTACAATATCTGGCCAAACGAAGTGGTCAATGAAATCCGTAAAAGAAGAATACCAACTATTGCAGGCAACTACGATTTTGGTATTGGGAGAATGAGCAATGAATGCGGTTGCGCCTACAAAACAGACGCTGAGAAGGACAACGGAAACATTTCCATTTCTTTTACTAATTCTTTGATGAAAGACGACGAACGTGCGTACCTGCGTACACTTCCAGCACATATAAAAGTAGAATTTCAATTGAATGAAGACAAACTAAACCTGCTTTTGGTACACGGGAGTCCGAGAAAAATAAATGAATATCTTTTCGAAGACCGTGAAGAAAAAAGTATGCTCCGCATTATGGAACAGGCCGATGCCGACATTATGTGTTTCGGACATACACACAAACCATATCACAGAGTTTTAAATTCGGGTATTGATGGTCAAGATCATTTTCGTCACGCAGTAAATATCGGTTCGGTTGGGAAGCCGAAAGACAATGATATCAGAGGTGGTTATGTGATGTTGACAGTTGATGAAAACAGTTCTATTTTGAACAAAGAAAGCATCAGTGTAGAATTTATCCGTTTTGACTATGACTTTGAAAAGGCAGCAAAGGCAGTGGAAGACAGCCCTCTTCCAAACGAGTATGCAGAAAATCTAAGACGTGGCTATTAATCTTCAAAAATCTAAAAAATGGAACTTTTAAAAGATTTATATTATTCTAAAGAACATACTTGGGTTCGTATTGAGAACAAAATTGCAACTGTCGGTATTACAGCATTCGCTCAAAAAGAATTGGGAGAAATCGTATACGTTGACTTGCCGAATGTTAATCATAACTTCAAACAAGACGAAGTATTTGGTTCTGTAGAAGCCATTAAAACCGTCAGCGACCTATTTATGCCTCTTTCAGGGAAAATAATTGAAACCAATGAGCAACTTTTAAAAGAGCCAACGATTGTAAATTCTAATCCATTTGATAATGGCTGGATGGTGAAAATTGAAATTGAAGACCTAAGAGAAACTGAAAATTTATTAACAGCGGAACAATACGCTCAACTCAATAATTAGACGATGCAACCAAAATTAAAATTCCTCGACCGCTTTCTTACCTTATGGATTTTTTTAGCAATGCTTTTGGGCGTTGGGTTGGGATATTTCTATCCTAATATCTCTACTGTCACAAATTCTTTGTCTGTCGGAACAACTAATATTCCTTTAGCAATAGGATTGATTTTGATGATGTATCCACCGTTGGCAAAAGTGGATTATACTCTTTTACCAATGGCTTTTAAAGACAAGAAAGTAATGTCGGTATCATTACTTCTAAATTGGATTATCAGCCCTATTTTAATGTTTGTTCTAGCTATCATTTTTCTACGAGATGAGCCGGACTATATGATTGGTCTAATTTTGATTGGTCTGGCAAGATGTATTGCAATGGTCATTGTCTGGAACGATCTGGCAAAAGGTAATCGGGAGTACGCAGCACTGCTAATCGCATTAAACAGTATTTTCCAATTGGTGTTCTATAGTTTTTATGTCTGGCTTTTCATTAATGTACTACCACAAAAACTAGGCTTAGGTAATTTCAATGTTGCTGTACCAATGAAAGACGTTGCCGAGAGTGTATTCATTTATTTAGGGATCCCATTTATTGCAGGATTTTTGAGCCGCTATTTCTTGATTAAATTGAAAGGAAAAGAGTGGTTCAATAGAAAATTCATTCCGGCTATTTCACCTATTACTTTGTATGCTTTGCTGTTTACTATAGTATTGATGTTCAGTTTGAAGGGAGACAAAATTTTAGAGCTACCAATGGACGTTGTTAAAGTTGCTATCCCATTAGTAATTTACTTTGTTCTCACATTCTTCATCAGCTTTTTCATTAGTAAGGCATTGAAGGTGCCTTACGATAAAAACGCATCGATTGCTTTTACGGCAACTGGAAACAATTTTGAACTAGCGATTGCCGTTGCTATAGCAGTTTTTGGAATCCATTCTTCACAAGCATTTGTTGGGGTCATCGGCCCTCTTGTGGAAGTACCTGTTTTAATTTTATTGGTAAGGGTTAGTTTGTGGCTGAAACAAAAATATTAGAATTCATCTTAATTGTAAACAGCTCGTAATACAGAAATAGTTATTTTTACAATTTTGATGATTTTCTAAAGTGTTTATCCATCTCATTTATCCCTTGACATAATGTAGTCCTACGATAATTTTTCGTTACAACCAAAGACACAATAATAAAATTATATTTAATACTTTTGTAAAGTGAAAGTTTTAAGACTCATATTGACATTCTATTTCATCGCATTATTGGTAATGCCTTGCAGTGATATCAATGCAAAGTCTTTATCAAATCATTCTTCCAAAACTTCGATGCAGGCGGAGGATACTCATTCTGACGAAAGTGATGATACCTGTTCTCCTTTCTGTTTTTGTAGCTGTTGCCAAATCACGGTTATTGCATTTAAGGTTGAACCTTTATTAGAAATTCCAACAAAGATTTCCTTCTATTTTTCAAAAAAGATTCTTTTTCACAAGAATAATATTGCCTATCAGGTTTATGACCACATTTGGCAACCTCCCAAAATTTAATTTTTTACCGATTTTTTGAAAGACACTGTAATTGATGCATTGTCTTCAATATTATGTTTGCTGTACTATTATTATTGATATTCGGACAGGTTCTGCCTATTATTCAACAGCAATTTCTATAAAAAGTTAAATTAAAAATTCTGTGTTAGATAAAATCATAAAATTTAGCATCAACAACAAGATTGTTATTGGCGTAATGACCTTGTTGTTGATTATATGGGGCTCGTGGAGTGCAACGAGATTGCCCATTGATGCAGTTCCTGATATTACCAATAATCAGGTTCAGATCATTACAGTTTGCCCGACATTGGCGGGACAGGAAGTAGAGCAGTTGGTAACGTTCCCAATTGAACAGAGCATTGCCAATATTCCCAATATCGAAGAAACCCGAAGTATATCAAGATTCGGTCTATCGGTTATTACCGTTGTATTTAAGGAAAATGTTGATGTCTATTTTGCACGTCAACTCATAACTGAAAAACTGAAGGAAGCTTCCGAAGAAATCCCGAAAGGCGTTGGAACGCCTGAGCTTTCGCCAGTCAGCACTGGTTTAGGGGAAGTGTACCAGTATATTCTCCATCCGAAAAAAGGTAGCGAGAAAAAGTATTCCTCCAAAGAACTGCGAACAATGCAGGATTGGATCGTAAGAAGACAGCTGAACGGAACTCCCGGTGTTGCAGAAGTCAATAGTTTTGGAGGAGAACTGAAACAGTATGAAGTAGCTGTCGATCCCAACCGTCTTAGGGCAATGGGAATCAGCATCACAGACCTTTTCACCGCTTTAGAAAAGAACAATCAGAATACAGGAGGGGCTTATATTGATAAAAAACCAAATGCCTATTTCATTCGTGGAATCGGCGTCGTAACTTCGCTTGAGGATATTAGAAATATTGCCATTGATAATAAAACTGGCAGTGTTCCCATCTTTGTCAAAGATGTTGCGGAAGTCCGTCTCGGCAGTGCAGTTCGCTATGGAGCAATGACCTATAATGGTCAGGTAGATGCTGTTGGTGGTATTGTTATGATGCTGAAAGGAGCAAACAGTAATGAAGTTGTCAATTTAATTAAGGATAAAATTCCGACGATCCAGAAGTCACTCCCAAATGATGTGATTATAGAGCCGTTCCTGGACCGTACAGATCTTGTTGGAAGAGCAATTAATACGGTTGAGAAAAATCTTATTGAAGGTGCACTCATCGTAATTTTTGTACTGGTCGTATTCTTAGGAAATTTCAGAGCAGGATTGATTGTTGCCTCTGCAATCCCACTATCACTCCTTTTTGCATTAGGGATGATGAATGTTTTCGGAGTCAGTGCCAACTTGATGAGTTTAGGCGCGATAGATTTTGGATTGATCGTTGATGGTGCCGTGATCATCGTGGAGGCTACACTCCATCATTTGGGACTTAGAAAATCTACTCAAAGACTGACACAGTCAGAGATGGATGAAGAAGTTTTCCTTTCCGCTTCTAAAATCAGAAACAGTGCTGCATTTGGGGAAATTATTATCTTGATCGTTTATATTCCTATTCTAACTTTGGTGGGTGTTGAAGGTAAGATGTTCACGCCAATGGCAAAAACAGTTGGCTTTGCAATTTTAGGAGCTTTGATACTATCGTTGACCTATATTCCTATGATGAGCGCCTTGTTCTTATCTAAAAAGATTTCGACAAAAGCAAGTTTCTCTGATAAGTTGATGGATAAACTGCAAGGTATCTACCAGCCAATATTGCAAAAAGCGGTAAAAATTAAAGGAGTGATTGTTTCAGTGACTATTGCTTTATTCGCATTGAGCCTAATTATTTTTAGCAGGATGGGAGGAGAATTCATCCCGCAATTACAGGAAGGAGATTTTGCTTTTCACTGCATATTGCCGCAGGGAAGTTCACTGTCGCAAAGTATTGAAACGTCTATGCAGGCATCCCGAATCATCAAAGGTTTTGATGAAGTGAAAATGGTAGTGGGAAAAACAGGGGCTGCCGAAGTTCCCACTGACCCAATGCCTCCGGAAGCGACTGATCTGATCATTGTTTTAAAGCCACAGGATGAGTGGAAGAGTAAAAAGTCTTATGATGAGCTGGCAGATGAAATTTCAGAAAAATTAGAATTGATTCCCGGTGTATTTTTCGAGAAGAACCAGCCTATACAAATGCGCTTTAATGAACTAATGACTGGAATCCGTCAGGATGTGGCGGTGAAAATCTTTGGTGAAAATTTGGATTCCCTTACAATTTACGCAGATCAGGTCGGTAAAGTCATTCAATCTGTTGATGGGGTTACTGCTCCACAAATTGAACGCATCAGCGGGCTACCACAGATCAATGTAGAGTATGACCGCACAAGAATGGCAAACTATGGGTTGAGTATTGAGGATGTTAACAATACTTTAAGTACAGCTTTTGCAGGTAAATCTGCTGGTCAGGTTTTTGAGAACGAAAGACGTTTTGACCTGGTTGTCAGACTCGACAGTCTTCACCGAACCAATATCGATGACGTCAATAATTTGATGATCTCAACTGGTACCGGAAACCAGATCCCACTTTCCCAGGTAGCGAATATCAGCTATAAACTAGGCCCATCTCAGATCAGCCGTGATGAAGGGAAACGTAGAATTGTGATTGGATTTAATGTGAAAGACCGTGATGTTGAAAGTGTAGTAAAAGATATTCAAACTAAGTTGGATAAGCAAGTAAAATTACCTTCAGGGTATTACTTTACTTATGGCGGTCAGTTTGAAAATCTCCAAGCCGCAAGCAAAAGACTGATGATTGCGGTTCCGGTTTCTTTACTCCTGATATTTTTTTTGTTATACTTCACATTCCGCTCATTTAAGCAGGCTGCATTAATTTTTACTGCGATACCGATGAGTGCAATTGGCGGAATTTTCGCATTATTGATAAGAGATATGCCATTTAGTATCAGCGCTGGGATTGGTTTTATCGCTTTGTTTGGCGTTGCCGTTCTTAATGGGATTGTTCTTATCGGAACCTTCAATCAATTGGAAAAAGATGGCGAAACCGATATTCTCAAACGTGTTTTTGAAGGAACCAAAACAAGACTTCGACCAGTCTTAATGACCGCAGCCGTAGCTTCATTTGGTTTTCTTCCGATGGCCATTTCAACAGGAGCCGGAGCGGAAGTTCAGAAACCGTTGGCAACAGTGGTTATAGGTGGCTTGATCACTGCGACTTTCTTGACGTTATTTGTTTTGCCAATGTTGTACATTATTTTCAATACAAAATTCAGAAAGAATCATTTTAAAATGAAATCTTTGACAACGATTGTCGTTGTAGGATTTTTACTTGTAGGGCAAACTTTAAATGCTCAAAATATAAAAACATTATCGGTGGAGCAGGCGACAGAAATGGCTTTGAGTAATAATTATTCAGTAAAAACGAAGGATCTGGATATTAAAGTTTCTGAAGCCTTAAAACCTACAGCCAATGAACTTCCAAAAATGAATTTTAGTGCGCAGCTTGGACAATACAACAGTCCGAAGTTTGACCAGTCGTTTTCCATTTCTCAAAGTATTCCTTTCCCGACTTTGTTTAAGGCAAGAAAGGAACTTATTGCTCAGGAAATCAAAGGGAAACAGATCAGCAGAGAACTAACTGTTAATGAGCTTGCAAAACAGGTCAGAACGTATTTTTATCAGATTGAATATTTACACTACAATCAGAAGAAACTAATGAAACTCGATAGTCTGTATCAGGATTTTATCAGGATTGCAACCGTCAGATTTAATGCAGGTGACATCAAGAAGATAGAAATCAGTACAGCGGAAACGCAGAAAGGTGAGATCAATCTATTATTAAATCAGAATAAAATCTATCTTGATAATGCTTACAAAAATTTGAAAACGCTTTTAAATACAGATGATCAAATCGAGATTCCGCTTAGTGAAAATTATCAGCCACTGAAATTTGAATATATATTGGACAGCACTACAATTGCCAATCATCCAACCGTCAAAGCATTCTATCAGGAAATGGAAATTGCCGAGAAAAATAAAAATGTAGAAAAATCCCAGGGCTTACCTGAATTCAGTTTGGGTTATACGAATCAATCGATCATTGGTTTTCATACCGTGAATGGGCAGGAAAAATATTACAATGCAGGGAACCGTTTTAACGTTGCCAACATTGGGATATCAATACCGTTGACGTTTGGAGCAACCAAAGCAAGAATTCAGTCCTTGGATTATCAAAAGCAAATGGCAAAATCCAATGCGAAACTTCAGCAAAAACAATTGTCCGCCCAACTTGAAAACGTATTGAACCAATACAAACAGGATATTCTGCAATATGAATATTATGTCGGTCAGGCTTTGCCAAATGCCGAAAAAATTGTGAAAGCTGGTCAGCTCGGTTATAAAACAGGAGAAATCTCCTACGTTGAATACCTTTTTGCATTGCAGACCGCAACCAATATTCAGCTCAAATATCTGGAATCAATTCAGCAGGTCAATCAGTCTGTGATCAACATTAACTCTTTAATCAATAAATAATATGAAACAACATATCATCTACATCGCCTTTGTCTTGGTTTTTTTCGTAGGCTGTGGAAAAAAGGATGCTTCAACTGAAGTGGAGGGCGAAGTGAAAACCGAACAAGCCGAAGAGCACGGCGAAGAAGCCCCACAGACTATCGCTAGCTTGACTGGAGAGCAAATGAAAGCGGTGGGCATCACTCTGGGCAAAATCGAGATGAAAGAACTGACTTCTACCATCAAAGCCAATGGAGCACTTAGAGTTCCGAACAATAATAAAGCGACCGTCACATCAATGTATGGTGGGATTATTAAAACTTTGAATGTGCAGATCGGGGATTTTGTAAGAAAAGGACAGGTAATTGCCTCCATTTCAAATCCGGAATACATTCAGTTGCAAGAGCAATACCTGACTGTGAAAAGTAGGATTGCATTTGCAGAACAGGAATACAGGAGACAGAAGGAATTATTTGATAATGATGCCGGCGCAAAGAAGAACCTTCAAAGTTCAGATGCTGAACTGAAAACCCTGAGAACACAAAGATCTTCTGTGCAGAGACAGCTTCAGATTATGGGCATCAATCCCGCCAATGTCAATAATGGAAATTTGCGATCCGGTTTAGTGATCACATCACCAATCAGTGGAACGGTCAGTACTATTTCTGCACAAATTGGAAGTTACGTTGACATCTCATCACCTGTTGCAGAAATCATAGATAACGGTTCCCTGCATCTCGATTTGCAGGTTTTTGAAAAGGATCTGCCAAAAATGAAAGTTGGGCAAATCGTCCATTTTAAATTAACAAATAATCCTGAAACCGAGTACGATGCAAAAATCTACAGCATTGGTTCATCCTTTGAAAACGACAGCAAAACAATTTCGGTTCACTGTTCTGTAACCGGAAACAAATCCGGACTGATCGACGGAATGAATATCACAGGAATTGTCAGCCTGGATAAAAGTACAACACCCGCAGTTCCAAACGAAGCCATTGTAGAAGCCGACAGCAAATATTTCATTTTTGTCAGAACAGACAAAAAAGCTGAAGAACATCACGAAGAGGCGGAAGGTGAACATTTAGATGAGAAGAAGATACCTGAGAAAGAAGAAAAAATGACAAATTTTGAAAAAATAGAAGTTGTAAAAGGTTCTTCCGATATGGGATATACTGCAATTACAACCGTTAATGAAATTTCTGCAAATGTGGAAGTTGTTATTAAAGGTGCATTTTTTGTCAATGCTAAACTGAGTAATTCCGGGGAACACGAACATTAATTTTAAAATCTACAACAATGGAACACAAACATATTTACGACAAGGAAGGAAATCAGCTTTGCTGCACACCTCAGGAAGGCAAGATCTACAATGATGCTGGAGCCAAAAAATTACTTGAGGATGACAAATGCTGTTCTACCAAGAATAACAAAGCTGAAGCGCACAGCGAGGACCACGGACACGACCACGACCATAGCACTGGTGAGAAAAATACATTTCAAATGTTTTTACCAGCAATTGTTTCTCTGGTTATTCTGTTGATAGGCATCGTACTGGATAACTTTTTTCCGCAGGAGTGGTTTCAAGGCTGGGTACGGATCGTATGGTATGCGGTGGCTTATTTGCCTGTGGGTCTACCCGTTCTAAAAGAAGCGTATGAAAGCATTGCCAAAGGTGACGTTTTTTCGGAATTTTTTCTAATGGGCATTGCTACTGTAGGCGCATTTGCAATCGGTGAATATCCGGAAGGGGTTGCTGTTATGTTATTCTACAGTGTAGGAGAGGTTTTCCAGACACTTGCTGTTTCGAGAGCAAAGAATAATATCAAAGCATTGTTGGATCAGCGTCCAGATGAGGTGACCATTCTTGAAGGTAACCAACCAAAGACCATCCCTGCCAAACAGGCGAAAATTGGAGATATTGTACAGCTAAAATCAGGAGAGAAGCTGGCTCTGGACGGAGAGTTGGTAAGTGAATCCGCATCGTTCAATACTGCTGCATTAACTGGTGAGAGTAAGCCTGATAACAAAAACAAAGGTGAGAGCGTGCTTGCCGGAATGATCAATCTACAGACTATTGCTCAGGTAAAAGTGACAACTGCTTACGAAGACAGTAAGTTGAGCAAAATTCTGGAATTGGTACAAAATGCGACGGCTCAGAAGGCACCTACTGAACTTTTTATCCGAAAATTCGCAAGGATTTATACACCCATTGTCGTCGGACTCGCAGTACTGATATGCCTACTACCATATCTGTTCGTGGAAAATTATGTTTTCCGTGACTGGCTTTACAGAGCATTAGTGTTCTTAGTTATCTCTTGTCCTTGCGCTTTGGTTATTAGCATTCCTCTAGGTTATTTCGGCGGAATTGGCGCAGCTTCAAAGAACGGTATACTGTTTAAAGGAAGTAATTTTTTAGACATTATCGCCAATATTAAAAATGTGGTAATGGACAAGACCGGAACAATGACCGAGGGCGTCTTTAAAGTTCAGGAAGTTACTTTAAAATCTGAATTTAATAAAGATGAAATTCTGAAGATGTTAAATGCTTTAGAAAGCAAGAGTACCCATCCGGTCGCTACGGCAATCCATCAATATGTCGGCGAAATCGACCATTCTATACAATTAGAAAATACAGAAGAAATTGCTGGGCGCGGATTGAAAGCCAGTATCAACGGAAAAGATCTACTTGTGGGAAATTTTAAATTGATGGATAAGTTCAATATCAAATATGATCTTGACCCTACTCAGATCGTTTATACAATAATTGCAATTGCATATGACGGAAAATTTGCAGGCTACATTACTATTGCAGACAGTATAAAAGCGGATGCACAGCTGAGCATTGATAAACTTAAAGCCTTAGGTGTAAAAACCACGATGTTAAGTGGAGACAAGAGCACTGTTGTACAATTTGTTGCAGATCAACTGGGAATTACTAACGCCTTTGGCGATCTGCTACCGGAAGATAAGGTCAACAAAGTAAAAGAGATCAAATCACAAAATGAAACAGTTGCCTTTGTAGGAGACGGCGTCAATGATGCTCCTGTTGTTGCCTTGAGTGATGTAGGTATTGCAATGGGTGGATTGGGAAGTGATGCAACCATTGAGACCGCAGATGTAGTTATCCAGGATGATAAGCCAAGCAAAATACCGATGGCGATCAATATCGGAAAGCAAACCCGCAAGATCGTTTGGCAAAATATTTTTTTAGCATTTGCTGTAAAAGCGATTGTACTGGTATTGGGAGCTGGTGGATTAGCAACAATGTGGGAAGCAGTTTTTGCGGACGTAGGAGTTGCTCTATTAGCTATATTAAATGCTGTCAGAATTCAAAGAATGACTTTTTAATAATGCTATTTATAAGTATTTAAAAAACAGAGATGCTGTAAAAGTACATTTGTAATTCATATTTAAGGCTCAACTAGATGGTTGAGCCTTAAATATAAAAGTTATTACCCTGAAGTAATCGTTTAATTTATTAATGAGCGTTTGAAGTATTTTAAAACATAAGTAAAAAAAGAGCCCACGCCGTTGTATATACTCACTGAGTATTTAGTGAGTGTTCAACACCTCACCCTGCGGGTGTACAAGCACCCTCGTTATTTTTTTAGCTATCCAATGATCAATTCAATTCCTGCTTTTTCTGCTTTGTATTTTATTTTGGTCTGCAATTCATAATAACTCCAGTTGCGAAGCACAAATTCCTGTTCTCTTGCAATGCCTATTTTATCTTCCTGATTTTTAAGAATCAATGTGCCTGCCTGTTGCTGGATACAGAAATCGATAAGTTTACGGCTATAAAGGTGAAGCCGATGACTTACATATCTGCTTTCCAGATTCTCTGTCTTATACAATGCTTTCTGTTTGCGTTTAACTCCATTTCCTGAACGGGTATAGGCGATACCGTCTTGAATCCTTTTCTGACTTGCCTGAATAGCAAGCCTGCGATACAGGAACTCCTCTTTCGAGCCAATATTGATTCGCACATTGTTGGTCTTTACCACTATCGGGTGTTCCAAAGACAGGGAAGCCTCTGCAATGATTTCGGGTTTTAATTTATGTTCTTCTTTTTCAAATTCAAATACTGCAAGCCAATAGATCTTTCCGGCTTTCAGCTGGATCTGCGATGTGCAAAGCTTTATCTCTTCTCTTAAGAGGCGTTCCATTATCACTCGCTTATCAGAGTAGTCGTTTCCCAAATACGTTTTAACAGGAATAGCAAACATATTGAAGCTATATGCTTTCTTTTCGGGATCATACTTCATTTTGCTGATGCATTTGACCGGAAGCGGAATTGGAATATCTTTCTTAAAGTTTCGCAATGATTTTGTTCCCTGCCAATAGTCGGCTTTAGTTTTAGAGAAGGTTGATTGAATCGTATTGTTCAGGCTTCCCAGAATATCTGTAGGAATTTCTCCTTTGAAGCGATCAAAAACCATACGTGCAGTTGTGTGTGTTTTCGAACGGGTGAATATTCCCATTTTATCTTTGTTTTCATCAGCAAGTTTGTATTGGATATCTTCTGTGAGGTAAAAGAAATCTTTGATCATTTCCTGAACATACAGATGGGAAACAATAAAATTAGCAGCTCTGAAACAGCGGTTCTGATACCGGTAGAGTTTTTCCCACATCTCTTTTTGTTCATTTGCAGGAAGATCAATCAGTAGCTGAATTCTTCGGGTCAATGTCATCGTGGATTTTTCCATTTTAAAGAGGTATTTCAGAAGTGTTTTGATTTTGTAAATGTTGATATGCATACAGAAATTCCCGATGTACTTCCTTTTCAGGTAATTTGAGTTCTTGGGCAATAACTGCAAATGAAGATTTCTGCTCAAACCTTCTTTTCAAAATATCGAGTTGTTGACTACTGAGTTTTTCTGACTGCTTTTTATTATCGAGAGCTTTTCCCTTTGGCTGCTCAGAAGAACTTCTATTAAGAATTTTCCGAAGGTCATTTATAGCTCTGCTCACCTCATTGCTGATATCTTTCACACTGCTTCCCATTGCTTCTGCGATTGGTTTGTGCTGAAAGCCATATTCCAAGCAAAGTTCAATCAGGTGTTTTCTTTTGGGATCCAGAACGGGTAAAACCTTTTTAACTTCATCGAAATTTTTCTGATCGGATTCCTGACTGAGAAGATACTCTTTATCTTTTAGCGGGTCATAACCTGCAAGATAATCCTGATAATTCTCAAAACTGTCAAGAGAAGCCATTAAGCGGTTGAATTTATTTCTTGGAGCAGTAACATACGATATACAATCCCTTTTCATTACAAACCGTAAAAATCCTGTAATATGATCAGGCGTTTCAATGGTGTCGCGGTGCAGCCACAATTTGAGGAAGGTATCCTGAACAATAGTGTCCACTACAAAATCATCTTTAAGCACCTGCCATCCAACCCAAAAAAGAAGTCTTTTGTAACGCAGATGAAGATGTTCCAAAGCGGTCGGATTGCTTTTTTTTAGCAGTTCATACAACTGAAGATTGGTCAACTTTCGGGGCAAAGAGTTTGTTCTTTTCATAAACAGCGAATTTTAATTAAATTATTGCTGAAGGAATTGTTTAGATCTTTATATGAATTATCTGCAACATTCAAACATTATCTCACTACATATTGCCAAAAAGAATGCGTGGAACTCAACTTACCGACTGGTGGTACTGGCATACCGAGCAACGATAAGTGAGCCCTTGCCGAGGTCGTGGGCACATTTACTTAATAACTCGTTGCTTTTTGAAAAGTGCCAGTTTTCCAGTCGAGAATCTAAAGCAATAGCTTCTATATTTCTTTGACTATCACAAAATTACCTTTATAACTAATTTGTTCAAATATAAGAAATTTCCAATTTGTTACAAGAACTTGTAACAAAATTTGCAAATAAAATTACGCCCTTTGTATAAAATGTTAGCAAATGGATGTTTTAAAAGATGAAATACTAAAAAAATTTGGTGAACACGTTAAAGATTTAAGAATTAAATCAGGACTTACCCAAGACGAGGTTGTGCTAAATAGTAGTAAAATTACTAAAGGTACAGTAAGTGATATTGAAAATGGGAAAAGAAATTTTGCTTTTACTACTTTAATCGACTTAGCTAAAGGTTTAAATGTGTCTCCTAAAGATTTGCTGAACTTTAAAATTGACTAAAAAATTCTGAATAGTTGTAATTTCTCTAAAGGAAATTTTTAATTTTGACGAAAAGAGGATAGAAAAATTACTCTCGAACAATTTTTTAAACTATAAATGAATAAAATACCGATTATCATCGGTATTTTTTATTAGTGAAATTCTGGACTAAGTTCTTTCTTTATTTAGATTATCATGGTTTCATCACCGCATCACGCATTTGAAAAAGAAGAGTTAATCTAAAGTAAAGAAAGGAGGGATTGTTAATGATTGCTGTAAATTATAGCAACAAAATCCATCTCAAAAAGATGGATTTTGTTTTAACGTAAAATAAAGGTGTGCTAATATCTTTACATTACAGCATAACTCGCCGTAATTAGTAATTAATAATTAATCGAAATACCAAATCCCCATCCCATATCACTGTCATAATGTGTACGAATGCCCACATTTTTATTAATAATATATTTTAGTTCTGTCATATATTCCATATCGGTGTTGACCATAAAACCTGCTCTCAATCTTTTTGTAATGGGGATGTCTTCACGCATTAAGGAAAGACGTACAATACCATCGTGATAGACTTCCGCCTGAAAGTTTACTAGCATTGGCAAAGTGTACATCAAACCTAAACTTATGGCTCTACGTGTATCTTTTTCATTTTTCTGTCCAAATAAATTGGTTTCGTGTTCATCCATACCCATTTTACGATACCTCCAGTCAAAACCGATGAATGGCATAAACCATTGCATTTTACCAATATATCGTCCTAAATGAGTTTCTACTTCATAACCATGCATATCATTATAACCTAAACGCCATTCTGTACCTAAGCTCCATCTTGCATTCTGAAACATTGCATCACCATCATTTCCATTGGTAGCAAAATCGTTCTGAGCCATAAAGTGTGGCATATTGCTTTCTCTTTGCAACATATTATATGCTTGCCTTTTATCAGGCAAATTTGGATTTTGATAATCGTCAACTGCAAATACCCTATTCATTCCTGACATCATGTGATAAAGGATATGACAGTGGAAAAACCAATCTCCTTCTTCGTTTGCTAAAAACTCAATAGTGTCAGTTTCCATCGGCATTATATCTAAAACATTTTTAAGGGGAGATTTTTCACCTTTGCCATTAATAACTCTAAAATCGAAGCCGTGTAGGTGCATTGGATGTCTCATCATTGAGTTATTGTACATTGTGATGCGTAAAATTTCTCCTTTCTTAACAGGGATTTTATCAACTTCTGATAGGATTTTGTTATCCATACTCCACACATAGCGGTTCATATTTCCTGTAAGCGTAAATTTTAATTCTTTTACAGGTGCATCTTTAGGAAGTGAAGTACTATTCGGTGATTGTAACATTGCATAGTTAAGGGTTTTGATTTCTCCCAAAGCATTTGCATTATAACGGTTGGGATCATTTTCCATATTCATATTCATATTCATATTGTGTTGGCTATGGTCTTCTTTCTGCTTACTATCTCCTGTGATTTCAGGATACATTACTACGTTCATATCCATTTGGTTCAAGCTCATTTTCATTCCCATATCATCCAGATCTCCGTTCATCTTCATCATATCATTCATCATCTTCATCCCCTCAAAATATTTCAATCTAGGGAGCGGGGAAATTAACTGCTTTATGCCGTTGCCTACAAAATAACTTGCGGATTGTGTCCGGTCTTCGGTTGTAGCTAAAAATTCATAAGCAACACCATCTTCAGGAATTGTGACAACAATATCGTAAGTTTCGGAAACTGCAATGATTAATCTATCGACCTCTACTGGTTCTACATCATTACCATCATTGGCTACTACAGTAATTTTACCACCCGCATAACGCAACCAAAAGTAAGAAGATGCCCCACCATTTGATATTCGCAACCGCACTTTATCGCCTGCTTTCAGTGTTTTTCCATCAACTGTTTTTAAGTCGGTAGCATTATTTCCGTTGATTAATATTTTATCGTAATACACATCGCTAACATCCATTGCCAGCATACGTTTCCATTCGTTGGTTACTTTTGTTTTGAAATGACCTTCTTTGATAGCTTCTGCGTAAGATTGTGTAGCATTTTTTTTGATAGCCGCCCAATCATTGGCGTTGTGCAACATCCTGTTAATGTTATCAGGATTAAGGTTTGTCCACTCACTTAAAATGATGGGTTCGGTTGGCAAATCATCAATTCCTTCTCTAAAATTTTTATCATCCTCACGCTTTTTCATTACAAAACTGCCATACATACCGATCTGCTCCTGCAAACCCGAATGTGAGTGGTACCAATGCGTGCCATGTTGGATAATCGGAAAACGATAGGTATAAGTGTCGCCCGCCTTAATTGGCTTTTGTGTAAGCCAAGGCACACCATCCTCTTTATTGGGCAAGAACACACCATGCCAATGCAGTGATGTACTTTCTTTTAATTGGTTATGTACGACAATTTCGGCTGTATCGCCTTCAGTAAATGTCAACGTGGGCATAGGTATTTGACCATTTACGGCAATGGCTCTCTTTTCTTTACCTGCATAGTTTACTAGTGTATCTGTTACATATAATTCGTATCGAACTGTTTTTGGAGGTTTTGTGTTTACAATTCTTTTTACGGTTTGAGGCTTTTCTTTTGGCATAGACATATTGTTCATTTTGTCCACCTTTTTCGGCTGCTCTTTTGGAGGTATCTGCATTTCATCATTTTTTTTGTTTGATGACTGCTTTACCGTTTTAGCCTTTTCTTTTATCAATTTCATACCACACTTTGGGCAGTTGCCTGGTTTTGTGGCGTGGATTTCGGGATGCATCGAGCAAGTATAAGTTGCCTGTTGAACCTGTTCTTTTTTACTCATATCCATACCTTTCATATCCTGTGCTTGTGCAAAGGTGTACGTTGCAACGATGAATATTATTAATGTTATCTTTTTCATTTTTTATTTTTTTACTTTTAAAAAACTTGCATTGATTGCAACTACAACTGTGCTAACCGTCATTAAAACCGCACCTGCGGCTGGGCTTAACAATATGCCTTGCTTGTACAAAACACCTGCTGCCAAAGGCAATGAGATTACATTGTAACCCGTAGCCCAAATTAAATTCTGTATCATTTTACGATAGGTGGCTTTGCCAAATAAAATAAGATTTACAACATCCTTAGGGTTACTGTTTACTAAAACAATACCTGCGGTTTCGGCTGCAATATCACTACCGCTTCCAACTGCAATACCAACATCTGCAATTGCCAATGCTGGTGCATCGTTTACGCCATCACCTGTCATAGCTACGAATTCGCCATTGCTTTGCAGGTCTTTTATCTTTTCTAATTTTTGATGTGGTAATACTTCGGCAATAAAACTATCCATGCCCAACGTA
Organism: Chryseobacterium sp. AC405b; assembly: GCF_979258685.1. NCBI lineage: Bacteria > Pseudomonadati > Bacteroidota > Flavobacteriia > Flavobacteriales > Weeksellaceae > Chryseobacterium > Chryseobacterium sp. AC405b. Next base: position 453,363 of record NZ_OZ409877.1, on the reverse strand, counting down.
TCGCTTACACTTTTTGCTACCTTGTTATTATCACCGGTAAGTAAAATAGATTTGATATTATTTTCTTTCAAGGTCTTTATTGCTTCGGCAGCTTCAGGTCGAATTTCATCTGACAAAGCAATATAACCTGCCAACTCATTATTTACGATTACAAACACAACCGTTTCTGTGTCTTTGGCATTAAAGCCTTCGGGAATTGCTAAATTATTTTCTTTTAAATATCCCGGACTGACTATCAATATTTTTTCGCCTTCAACCATTGCTTCAACTCCTTTGCCTGTTATGGCATTAAAGTTTTCCGTTTCAGGAATGGTGATCGATAGGGCTTTTGCTTTTTGCAAAATGCCTGTTGCAATAGGATGTTCTGATTTTTGTTCTAATGCAGACGCAAGACGAATGATTTCATTTTCATTGAACTCTTTTTGCAGCGATACAATTTTTGACACTTCAAATCTTCCAACAGTTAATGTTCCTGTCTTGTCAAAAACGATAGTGGTTATTTTTCTTGAATTTTCAAACACTGTACGATTTTTAATAAGTAAACCATTCTTAGCTGATAATGCTGTTGATTTTGCAACAACCAATGGTACTGCCAAACCCAAAGCATGAGGGCAGCAAATAACAATTACGGTTACCATTCTTTCCATTGCAAAGGCCAATGATTGGCCTGTGAGATACCAATATAAAAATGTGGCCACGCCTGTAACCAATGCAATGATGGTTAACCACCTTGCCGCTTTGTCTGCCAGTAGCTGCGTTTGTGATTTAGATTTTTGTGCATCATCAACCAACTTTATAACCTGCGATAAATAAGAGTCTTTTGCAGCATGAGAAACGGTAACCTTTATTGAGCCATTACCGTTGATCGCACCTGCAATTACTTTATCGCCTTTTACTTTTTGTACAGGTTTGCTCTCGCCTGTAAGCATACTTTCATTCAGATAACTTTCGCCTTCTAATATTATTCCATCTGCTGCTACTTTTTCACCCGGCTTTACTAAAATAATATCATTCTTTTTTAATGTGTCGGTCTTCACATCATACACCATGTTTGGCATTACCATGTGTGCATCGGCTGGCATTAACTGCACCAATAATTCTAATTCTTTTGAAGCTCCTGCAACGGATTTCATTTCTATCCAATGCCCCAAAAGCATTATGAGTATTAGGGTTGCCAATTCCCAAAAGAAATCCATACCCTGTAACCCAAACACAATTGCAACGCTGTAGATGTAAGCAACTGTTATGGCGAAGCCGATTAAAAACATCATGCCGGGGTTCTTTGCTTTTACTTCGTCAACCAATCCTTTTAAAAATGGAAAGCCGCCATAAAAAAACACAACGGTTGACAATGCAAAGAGTATGTATTGCGAACCTGCAAACTGCCAATCAACTTTCATAAAATGTTGTATCATGGTTGATAGCAACATGATTGGAATGGTTAGGATGAGCACAACATAAAACCTTTTTTTAAAATCGGCAATCATCATGGCATGGTGGTTATGTCCTGCCATGCCCATTGATGGGTTTGCTCCATGCTGCATATTGCTCATGTCATGCCCTGTATGGATTTCTTTATTTTCTGTATGTTGATGTTCCATATAAATAATTTTATTTGCAACAATCCTTTTTGCGAATATAGATTGTTTTAAGAATGGTGATTAATATTTTTTTTGTCCACTGCTTTTAATTTTCTATTGAAAGGCTGTCTGCTTTTTTGTTCATCCAATCCATTATCAAACTTTTTTGCTCTTTTGAGAGCTTTGCGTAGCTGTGCATTATTTTATATGAAGCTAAAGGCATTTCATCGTCTTTAATTTGGTTTGCTATTCCTTTCAATTTACTTATTTGCCTTCGACTACTAATACTGCCAAACTCACTAAAGTTTAATTTTTCTTTGCCATTATCAATATGCCTTTTCATCATCCACGCCATAGGCTGTATGTTGGAATACCACGTATTTTTGGTATTATTGCTATGACAATCGTAACAGGCATTTTGTAAAATGTTTTGCACATTTTCCGGAACGGTATAAACTTTTGCAAAATCGGTTTTGTCAACCTGCCCCTTATTTACATTGAGGGCAGGCTGATATAATTGTATAGCAATAAAAAAAAACAGTACTATTGCCAAAATTATCTTTATTACTTTTTTCATTTTATAAATCCTTTTTCACAGAACCGCAGGTAAGCATTTGGCTACCGTAATAAGGATTTTTAATTGCCTTAGCTTCGCTAATCCAAATAGCACCTTTGCCGTCATTGTACATTGGGCAGAAGTCCTGATACAGCTTTTGTGTAGTTCCAAACAAGGTAATAAGGTCGGAAACATCTTTACTTAAGGATGCGAAATGTTCTCTTTGGTGGTCTACCTTTCCTGCGTTGTCGCCAATATGTTCTGCATTTTCCTTGGCATCTTCAGCTATTTCCATATATTCTTTATGTTTATTTGCTGGGATAGCGTTCATATCCACATTTTTTAAGGTAGTAAACAATTGCTTTCCTGCATTAGCAGCTGTTTTGTCATTATCTGCAACAAGTGCATTTTTTAAAGCCAAATAATCCTTAATTATAGGTGCGATAGTAAACTTTTGAGTTTGCTTCACATCGGATTTTTCTGCCTCTTGAGAAGACGTATCCGTTGAAGTAACAGTTGCTACCGTATCATTGTGTATAGGTGATTGTAACTCCGGAGTTGCAGCAATTGTTGTGCTATCATTAGCTTGCTGGTCGCTATTTTTATTTGAAGATTGATTGCAGGAAATTGTTACCGTTGCAATTGTTACTAATGTAATGATTGAGAAAATTATATTTTTCATTTTATTTACTTTTGATATTATTGAAGAACTTTATCTTATTTATTTGTTTTCAAATTCATTTAGCTTATGCTTCATAAATTCGATTTCTTGTGCCTGTGTTTCCAGTATGTTTTTTTGTAACTGTATCAATTCGGGGTCGGTAAGTTTAGCTTTTTCAGACATCAATACTGCTGCTGCGTGATGCGGTATCATACCTTTTACAAACTCCTTATCGCCCACAAATAATTGCTCCCGAATACCAAACCAAGAAAAGATGCCAATCGCAAAGGAAACCGTTATGATTGCCCAGTTGATTTTTTTGTTTTCATACATTCCTTTCATTATCAATAGTTCTATGATCAACATTGCAGAAATCATCAGCAATGTCATATATAAATTATTGATGTTCAGGATAAGGTTCTGTAAGCCGTCAATCATAGCATACATAATGAAGTACATAGCTATGAACATAGCAACAGCCATTACAGTAAAGCGTTTGTACATTGCTAAAGAATGATTAGTATTATGCTTTTCATTCTTATGATTGTGTTGTATTTCGTGTTGGTTTTCCATACTTTCCATAACAATTGCGTTTTATTTGTTATTAATAGTTTCCTGTACGCTTCCGCAAGTAAGCATTTTGGAGCCGTAATACGGATTTTTAATTGCTTCTTCTTTGCTTAGCCAATTTGCTCCTTTACCATTATTGTACATTGGGCAATGCTGATAATAAACAGGTGTTTCTTGTTTTGAAACTTTGGCTAATTCGTACATATTATTAGCCAGTAAAGCGAAAATTTCTCTTTGTTTGGTAACATCTTTTGCTACTGCAATTTTTTCTGAATTAGCAGTTAAATCTTTCATTACTTTCATCCAAACGGTATGTTCTTCGTTGGAAAGTTTTGTCATTTCTACTGCTTTAATTGCTTTTATCAGTTCAGAAGCTTTTGCGGATGAAGTACCTGCGTCGGTTTTCACCAAAGCATCTTTCACAGAAAAATAATTATCGAAAACTGCTTTCAGTTGTGGTGCATTTTGGGTAGTTGTCATTTCTTTTGAGTTGTGGTTACCGTGTTCTGCTTTCATATCCATATTTGCAACTTCAACTTTTGCAACTGGTTTTAATTCTCTGTTGTATTGGCAGCATCCGGATAGTTTAGCATATACATCATCTGGAGCTAAAAATTTCTCGCTGTCGTACCCTGCTAAAGCAATACGTTTCAGTATTTCATCCTGGCTTGTTTTTTTATCATCGTATTTAAGTGTAGCCATTTTGGTGTCTTTATTCCATTCTACTGTGGCTACATTTTTTACGTTTCCTGCTTTTTCAATTGTGGTTTTACACATATCACAGTTACCATATATTTTTACGGTTTCTGTTTTTGCATTTTTGATTTGTGCAAAACTGTTTACTGCTGATAGTAATACGGTGATTACCATCAATATTTTTGATATTGACTTCATTTTGAAAATTTTAAAATTAATAAGATATATAAAAGGATTGCGAAAACCGGATTTAGTTCTCGACAAGACGTAACTGTGGCTAACAAGCCATAGTTTTATCCTATTTTAGGCGGTTGCCAAAAAGAATGGTAACCCGAAGAATAATAGGTTTGTTTGAAACCGAATTTTTGCGTTTTAATTTCTGCAAAGTGGTTTTCTGTTTTTATATCTACCAGTATAGGTAAACTTAATGGAGATGAAGAAGTGCTACATTTGCAAGAACTGTGTTTACACTTACCGTTGCAGTCGTGACCATCGTTGCACTTAGTACAGGACTTATCCTTACATCTGCTTTTATGTTCTGATTTTGAATATTGATCTTTAGAGCAACTTTTCTGTTCTGTATTAGCTGTTTTTTTTGCACAAGCATAGCTTAAGCTTGGAATTAGAAAAAAGCCCAAACATAGTAAGATAATAAAGCTGATATGTTTACTAAAAGTTTTCAACACAACAAAATTATGAAATTATTTCTTTTTGATAGTTATAATATGATTATTTTAATTAAGTAAATGCAATAAGAGAGCTGGATTTGTTATCATTGGCAAAGTATGATGGTAATTATTTGATAATTCTTAATAAAATAGAATTTAATATAGCACCTACACTAGCACCTTTAAAAATAAAACTCTGTAAATAAGCAATTTACAGGGTTTTAAGTGGAGTTGGAGGATACGACTATTGCCGACCTTACCGTTGCTGTAGGAGCAGGTCATTTAAAAACAGGAAGCGGCTGCCGAAGCGAGAGGGTTTCAAAATTCAATCAACTATTGAGAATTGAGGAGGAGCTTGGAAGTGCAGCAAAGTTTGCAGGAAATCAAAGCGTTCAAGTAAGGTCTTATGTTAGAAAAAATCAATGATCTCGACACCCAATTATTTCTGTTTATCAACGGAAAGCATAATTCATTTTTTGACCCAATAATGTATTGGGCAAGCGATAAATTATTTTGGGTGCCTTTTTATGCATTTCTTCTATTTATCTTGATCAGAGAATTTAAAAGAAAAAGTGTTTATGTCCTTTTAGCAGTCGCGTTTCTAATCACGATCTGTGACCAGAGCGCATCTCATCTTATAAAAAATGCGGTAAAAAGACTGAGACCATCACACGAACCATCTCTGGAAAATTTGATACATCTAAACAAAGCCGGAACCAGGTGGTCAGTATGGTTTTATATCTTCTCATTCTGCCAACGCATTTGGCTTAGCTACTTTCCTTATCCTATTACTACCAAGAAAATATAATTGGCTCAAATATGTTTTAGGTTGCTGGGCAGTTTTGGTCGCATACAGTCGCATTTACAACGGTGTCCATTATCCTACGGATGTTATTGTGGCAGCATTCTTGGGTATATTATATGGAAGTACAATTGCTTACTTTTCAAAAAAATTCACTTTAGAGAAAAGTAAATAACTTATGTGATGATTTGAATAATTTTCAAGTTCAATATTATATAAGAAATCATACAATGGTACTATTACCAAACTTTAAATAGTAATAATTTTAAATTTAAACTATAAAAAGGCTCAACCAATTTGGTTGAGCCTTTCCTATGAAAAAGTAATTATCCCGAATTACTTATATTTTTATTTATTGATAAGCTTTTCAAGCCTATCCATCATTTCTTCTTTTTCTTTCAACATTCTTTCATACAGAGAAATCTTTTCTTCGTGTAGTTTGATAATTTCTTGCAATGGATTGACATTGTAAGTACCTCCTGAATTACCTATGAATGCTTCATCGTTAAATGTATTTGAAATGATATTAATTGCCTGCTCTTCATCAAAGTTTTGAAAAGCTTCTACCGGAATTTTCAATACTTCAGAAATCTTTTTCAACAAAGGATCTTCAATAATTTCTTTCTGTTCAAGCAGAGAAATTTTCTTTTGATTCCATTCATTAACCAAGTCAAGAGCTAAAGCTTCCTGCTTAATGCCCAGCATTTCTCTAAAGCGTTTTACATTTCGTCCCTGATGTATTTTCTGTTCCATAGCGGTTATCAAATTTTGAAGGCCTAAAGATAAAGCCATTTCTATTAAATCGTCTGAAATGTAAAGTTAAAAAATTATCCTGTAAAATATCCATTTCAGTAGATGTAATATCCAATTTCTGTATTGATTATCCACTTTGGATAACGGTAATTCGTACCAAGATAAAACTTTAAATATTATGAAAAAGAAAAAAATAGATTTTGAAGCTGAGTTCTGGGACAGCCATCAAAAGCATTCCTGTTTGACACTGATAGATGCATTTTTTCAGATGGATTTTCTGTCCGCTGTAAGAGAAAGACTAAATGATGTGATAAACTATTCAACGAAATCCGAGTGTTTCTTGAGGCTATTTACTTCTACTTTAATGTCGAAAATCACAACTCAAAAATTTAATAAAATGAAAACTTCAAATCAACTTTTATTCTCAAAACTCGAAAACGAATTTTTAGAAGATGCCATCAAACAGCTTAACCAAAATTATATTATCATTCAGATATTTTATAACAAAAGCATACATTCTCAGGATTCCCATCTAATTATACATTTGGAACACAAGACGGATATTGATAACTTAAAACAAAAACACTGGATCAAAAAAGCCTACTCTGAACATAAAGTACACATCCATTTATTTTACAATACTCAACTCCATCAAAAGTTTGATTCAGGACATCCCTTTGTCGAATTTTACTGCAAACCATCAGCCTTGATATATCAAAATGAGCAGTTTGGAAATCACCTTTTGATTGACAGAAATTGGAAGAAGTTTAATAAAAAGTTTGAAAATTATAAGGAAAGATTTTACAACGATCACAATATATTGCTGTCTCAAACCCGTGAATTTATTAAGGATGAATCGTTTGTAAGTGTTTTCCTCAGCTATGAAAAGGTGATTAGGTATGACTTGGAATATCTTGAAAATCTATATAAAGGATCTTCCTCTGATACAAAAAACCTGCACGAGCGTATTTATCATTTAATACCCTACGCTCCTGAGATTCAAAAATATTTTATAAAACAAAATGGAAAGGAGTACTATCTGATCAGTTTATTTGACAAAGCAAAAATGTCAGCTCGTGAGGATGAACTTATGTATGATAATGAATTCTTTGAAGCCATCGGCATTGCAGAAGAAAGTATTTTCAGGATGATAGAAATACGCTTAGAAGAGTTAAAAATACACATCAAAAAATCAACTAGTAATATTGCAATACATACGGAAATAGCGGATGATTTGGTACATCAGAATGATAAAATCCTTGATAAGGCGGTTGAAGTAATTGTAAAATCTGAAAATACAGAAGAGATTTACCTATTTCATAAATCTACATACGGTAATAGTAAGATTTATTATCTGCTCGTAATTGCTCATAATGTGAGTAACGAAAAACTGAAAGATATACAGTATTATCTCAGAAATAAATCTGGGAAACAATATGATTTTGTATTGATCAGTCACGACCGATATTGGATTCAGCAACACCTATACAAATACCAAAATTTCTTTGCAAACATAATGCAGGGTAAAAACAGGATTTATGCTTCTAATCAATATCATCCTGAGCCACATTGGCAGTTTCCATATATTCTGGAACAAGACCTGAATTGTTATTATAAATCAGCAAAAGGCAATGGCTTACAGTTTTTAGCTATTGTTGGAAATGAAAGCGGAAACCATCAGGGAATACCTTTTCTTTTCGCTTTATTCTTCCTTTCGTTTTGCAGAACCTACATTTTTGTAAAGCTTTGCTATATGCCTAATTATTTGTCCTTTCAATCATTGTGGCAACTATGTCTATACGGCAATCCTGATCTGATACGCTATCAATATTTATTTGATGGATTCCTGCTGAAAATTATTCCAACTTTGGAATACCATAAGATTCTGCGCCATAAGTTTACTTGTCTTGATAAGGAAGTAGTGGATCAAATGAAAACTCTTGTGGAAAAGCTGATGAATGAACTTGATGAATTGGTCAAAAAAGAAGGATTTATCGATAAAATAAAAAAGGATTTTGAAAAATTTACATCTGAACTACATATGTAGTAATTGAATGTAAAAATCGGTGGTAGTGTTCACCGATTTTCAATTTTAGGGAGCATAAGTTCAGCTCCAACCGACCGTAGATTTGATTATACAAAAAAAGAGGTGAAAATAATGGAAGAGACAGAAAAGGATGTGTAAAATTGCGTCAAGAAGTAGGCTTAAATCTTTTCTATTTGAATATTATGGTATCAAGTGATCAACAAAACGTACTACTGAAGGTGTAGAAAAATAAGAACTTAATAGTAGACCCATAAAATAGTGTTATAGTGGATTTTAATTTTAAAATCAATGCTTTTGCTTTGTATTAAAGTATTCCTTACCTTCGTAATCGAAGACAAAGTCTCTCGCACTGCGAGGGGCTTTTTTTGTGGCATATATCAAGATATTTTGGTTTAAAAGAAGTTTTTAACGGGTGTCGATATCTTGCAGAACAGACTGTATTGCGAAAATTTATCTTCAAATTATAAATAGTGCATCACAACTTTATTTAAAGTTATGAAATAATATGTAAAGCCTTTATTAATATTAATTACAGAGAAGTGATAATTTATGTCCTTTCAGAAAATATTTGACTTTGGAAGTTTGAGCATTGATTTTTTTAGAGGAGCTGGAGGAATTTAGCAAACTTACTTTTAGTAAGGTCAAAGATAGAAAAGAGAAATTAATCAAAAAGGCAAAAGGTTAAATGGCTTGTATTTTAGTGCCGGCAGTTTTTCCGGATGAAAACCCTGAGCAATAAAATTGTTTAAAAAAGTTTTCTCCAAAAGTGATCTTTTGAGAATAACGTTAATATTTATAATAGAGACAAATTAATTAAAACAAAATAAATTTTTAAATTATGATTAGTACATTTAGTATTGTAGTGGTGATCGGATTGTTTATCCTTTTCACAGTGGGAATTCTCGGAAAGAGAAAATTTAAGGGATTCATTGAATATGAATCTTTTAAAATGGGGATTGAGGCGGAGGATTAACCGTTTTAATTTTAGATCAGGTTGGACTTCTGATCTTTTTATTTCACTGAATTATGTTTTTTTACAGAAAAACGATCGTTTTTTGAGATTATTTTAATTTCACGGTTATTTTTTCAACTCTATTCATAAAAATACAGACTTTTAAAATGGCGAAAATGATTAAAGAATAAAAACAAATCTGCGAAAAAATTGCTTCAAGAAATGTACACTAATTGTAATAATAGCTAATACCACTACCAGTTATAGAGTGTTCAGTAAATCAAAGTAAACCCAATAATTGCTATTGACATTAATAATCCAAATGTTCTTGGTAATAAAAGCAATAACATTATAAAAGAACATCCGACTAAAAAGAAACATATCAAAACAAAATGTATCCAAATATTAAAATCTTATCCTTGCTTCTCTTGTTCCAAAAAATTATTAAAAAAATGGCTAAAATTGAACTACAAAATAATGTAAAAGCTAACCACTCTTTGTCTGTATTTATAAAAGCGAATATGAATTCGCCTTTCAAATTAGAATAAAATTCAATCATCCTAATTCTTCAACACGTTTTTTAACTTCGGGATTGTCCTCAAAATATTTTTCGGTAAACCTCAATACTTTTGTCTGGTTCGTATATGTATGGCGAAAATTTCACTTTCAGTTGTGTTGTTAAAAAGTGGTTAAGGTTCCGCCGCTTCTCGTCAGTTGCCAAGTTCGGAACTTTTTATTTTCTGTTAAAGATAAAAATTCTTGCGAAACGCAAACGAGAACTTACCACAAAATTCGCAATTGCGAGAAACGGCTGTTAGTGGATAGCCCTTTTACCTTTTTTAGGAAATTTATTAATTCTGAATACTATATATTATTTTCTTTTCAGAAAGATTAACTACACTAATAGATAAATCTTTGTTTAGTACAAATACATTTTTACCGTTTTTAGAGTAAACAATCGCTTGTCTTGGTTCATTAAATCCTGTTATCACTCCAATATTAGTTAGTGTTGATACATCAATTATTGAAAGAGAATTATCTTCCTTATTTCCACTCAATAAAATGTTTTCATCTGAAGATAATGATGCGCCATAAGGATCTTTGCCTACAGAAATTGTTTGAGCGATTATACCTGTATTTAAATTAACTACTGCAATGGAATTGGAACCACTATTAGCAGCAAATAATGTTTCACCATCTTTAGTAATAGAGATAGCTCTTATTTTGCTAAAACCAGTAATAGTTGTATCGATTTTTAAAGTTGCTGCGTCCACAACCGAAATAGCGTCGCTGGCAAAATTGGTCACGTAAATCTTTGTATTTGTTGCGTTTAATTTAATACCTTGTCTTGGTTCGGCAAAACCTGTTATTATTTTTTTTACCGATTTACTTGAAAGGTCAATTACCGTTACGGTATTTGTTGCCTCATTATTAATATAAATTTCTTGACCATTGTTGCTAATTGCTGAACCAAATGCTCCAAAGCCTACCGCATATTTTTCAATGATTTTAAATTTCTTTGTTTCCAGTACAGTTAAAAATCCGGTACTGCTGTCAGTGATGTAAAACTTCATTCCATCAGGCGAAAAAATGATGTTTCTTGGACTAATGAATCCAAATATCTTTTTTATTAATTTATGAGATTTTAGATTATAAACACTTACGAAATTTACGTCGCTGTTTGATGCTAATGCAATATTTTCGGTTGGACTTATTGCTAAAGAATTATTTTTTATGTTACCGTCAAAGATTTGTTGCGCTTGAGTTTTGGTAGCAATAATACTAAAGAATAGTATTAACATTCCAATTTTGAATTCATTTTTCATATTTTTAATTTATTAGTTTGTTAAAGTTGTTACAGCCCAAAGTGCAGCAGTTGCTATAATCACCCATAGAATTACACCTTGAATTAATGGTTTAAATCCAACAGAAGATATTGTTTTTCTGTTCAATCCACATCCTATTAAAAACAAGGTAAGCGTTAATCCTGCTTTTGCAATATTAGTTAAATAATGATTGTATTGTTGAACAAAAGGAATATAGGTATTTGCAATCATTGCAAGAACAAATAATCCAATAAAGTAAGGAATTTTTATTTTACTTTCTTTATTTTTAAAAATAAAAGTTGATAAAAAAGCAACAGGAATTATCCATAATGCTCGTGCTAATTTAACAGTTGTAGCAATCTCTAAAGCTTGCGAACCATATTTACTTGCTGCACCTACAACTGAACTGGTATCGTGAATAGCAATTGCACACCACATTCCAAATTGTGATTGTGATAAATTTAACTGATGCCCAATAAAAGGAAATAAAAATAAGGCTGCAGAATTTAGAATAAATATGGTTCCTAATGCAACCGATATCTGTTTTTCCTCTGCCTTTATTACAGGAGAAATAGCAGCAATAGCACTTCCACCACAAATGGCTGTTCCAGCTGATATTAAATAAGAAGTCTTTTTTTCTATCTTTAAAAACTTACCCATAAAGAAACCAATTACTAATGTTCCAATAATAGAAACTATTGTAAATAAAATACCTTCTTTACCCGCTTTTAATGCACTTGTAACATTCATTCCAAAGCCCAAACCAACAACAGAAACCTGTAACAATATATGAGTTGCTTTATGATTTAGATGTAAATATGGATGTCCAATAAATTGCGCAATTATTAAACCCATAAGTAAGGCAATCGGCGGTGATATTAATGGAGACAAGCAGAGTACAACTGCTAATAAAAAAATCACTTCTCTAGTGGTTATACTTTTGTCTAATAAATTTTTGAATCCTTTTTGATTTTCCATCTTACTTTATATATTATTGTTAGTACAAATTTCTTGAAATAAAGGATATGTTGGAAATTGTAAAAAGTTATGCGTCATTACTTAAAGTTATAATGATTGGCAAATTTCATAAATAATTCAGGTAAAGCCTCAACTTGACCTTGTTGTTGGATAAAGTAAAAATTCCTTTCGATAGACAAATGTTGAACATCTATTATTGTAAATTTATTTTCTCTAAGTTCTTTGTATATGGAATGTAATGATATAAAAGCCATAGTGTTGCTGTGAAGTATATAGTTTTTAATACTTTCAGTGCTGCCTAATTGCATTTCAATTTTTAAATCTGAAATTTTTACATTCAAAGATTTTAAATGATGTGCAATTACTTCTAGTGTTCCTGATCCTTGCTCGCGAAACAAGAGAGGAATGTTTTTTAGCTCATCAATAGTAATGTTCTGTCTTTTTGAGAGAGGATTTGTGCTATTTGAAACTAAAACAATTTCGTCTTTGACAAATTCGGTATATTTTAGATAGGCTTTTTTGGATTTTCCTTCTATGATACCCAAATCAATTTCATTTTTTTGCAGCGCAATTTCAATTTGTTCTGTATTATTAGCTTCTAAAGAAACGATAAGTTGGTCAAATTTTTTATGAAACGATGCTAAAATTTCAGGTAAAAGATATTGAGCAATTGTTGTACTCGCACCAATTCTTAATTTTCCGTTGAAATTTTGAGAAAGAGAATTAATTTCAAATTCTAAATTACGATAGGTTTCAAATATTTTTTCGGTATGAGAAAATAATATAATTCCTGCTTTTGTTAATTTTACCTTTGAGCCATTTCTTTCAAAAAGTTTAGTTTTCAGAAAACTTTCAATTTCTTGTATGTGTTTTGAAACTGCTGGCTGCGTAATAAATAATTCTTCGGCAGCTTTTGTAAAATTAAGTCGTTTTGCTACTTTGTGAAATACTTGTAAACGAAAATCAAACATTATTATAGGATTAAGTTATTTTACTCATTTTTTCTTGAGTTCTCCAAGGGTTTAAATATACGCATTGCGCCAATACGAAATATATAATGTTGCGCTTATTCTTTTATATATTTTATTTAAGATTCTGTTTGTTAGTTGATTAAATATTGAATAATTTTTGGATAAACGCAATTATATGATGAATGAAAATCTGACCGATCAATTCATAGTGATCCTTCGAATGCAACGATATGCCGAGAAAAGTATTAAGACCTACGCTTCACATCTCAGCTATTTTCTTAAATTATCTTCCAAACATAAACCGGAAAATATAACCTAACAACAACTTGAAGATTTTATTGTCTGGCTTGTCGACAAGATGAAGATAGGGCAATCATATCAAAAAGCAATGATCGCCACTATTACCAAATTTTATAAGGAAATCTTCAACCGCCAGATCAGTTTAAAACATCTCTATCCCAAACGCAAAGAACATAAATTACCGAAATTTCTTACCCTTGAAGAGGTGAAACAGGTATTGGATGCTACGGAGAATTTAAAACATAAAGCTATTCTTACCACAATATATTCGTGCGGTCTGCGTCTTAGCGAGGTGTTGGAATTGTAGATCTCTGATATCAAAACTAAAGATCGTCTCCTGCTGATCCGCCAGTCTAAAGGAAATAAAGATAAATTAAAGAGAAAGATACTATATCTCTTTAATAGTAAATTTATGAGCCATAAGTTCCAAGACGGAACTAAAAACAAAGTAAGTCTATTAAAAGAAAATATTTGAATATAGCACAAATTAGAAATCTCAAATATCGTATTCCCCTTTTTGTTCCCCCTTAAAATAAAAAACTCTTTGTTAACAGTAGTTACAGAGAGTTTTAAGTACCCCAGAAGGAACTTTTATTTGTAAAGACAGTAGAGAATTTATTCGAGGGCTCTATACTTAGACTTCAATAAGAATGTAGATTTGTTGGTGAATTTTTGCTAAATGGTTTCTATGGGGGAAAAGTAAAAGGCCTCAACAGATACTCTATTAGATAAAACGACTTCCTTTTAGTGATAAGAATAAATCTTTGCCTCAAATTTTTTCATATAAGAGAAATATCCTATATTTAATATTAGCACCTAATCTAGCACCCAAAAATAAAAAACCCTGTAAATCAATAATTTACAGGGTTTTAAGTGGAGTTGGAGGGATTCGAACCCTCGTCCAAACAAGCAATACATAAGATTTCTACATGCTTATTTTACTATTGATTTTCGACTGGAGGCAGAGAGTAAACACCCAACTTCCAGCTTATCTTCTGAGGTTTTCGAGTTTTAGCCGAAGCATTTAAAACCTTATTTCTGCATTACTATATCTCAGAATCAAACGCCGCAGAACAGAGCATTTGTGAGACATCTTGCTTCCTTACTATCTTCGGGAAAGCGCTTGAATCTTACTTTATTCGGATTAAGCTGCAAGAGCGAACTCTTCGTTGCCAGTTAAAAGTTTGTAGCAAGGGATTAAAGAGATCGCGCTACGGTTCTCTGCATGCTTACTTACCCATTGGTCTTGCTGTCGAAACCAGTCAACCCCATGTTTTAGTAACAACAAAGATACAATATTTTCTTTAAATTGAATTCATATTAAAGTTGCTTTTAGGAAATTTGAAAAATTAATATCATTTTTAGTTTAAAATAATTTGCTTATCAAGAAAAAAGTTATACTTTTGCAATCCAAAATGAGATGTAAATTATGTTAATAATACCTGTAAAAGATGGTGAATCCATCGATAGAGCACTGAAAAAATACAAGAGAAAATTTGATAAGACTGGTACAGTTCGTCAATTAAGATCTAGACAAGCTTTTATCAAGCCTTCTGTAACTCTTAGACAATCTAGGCTGAAAGCAGCTTATAAGCAAAGAGGATTAAGCAAGGAAGAACAAGCTTAAGGAATTTTCTTAAACACATACTAAATCACTTCTTAAATAGTTATATTTGAGGAGTGATTTTTGTTTTATATATACATTATGCGAGAGAAGTTTTTAGACTATCTACAGCTCGAAAAGAGGTATTCGCCTCATACCATTACAAGCTACCGTAAAGATCTTGATGATTTTTACTCCTTTTATCTTAAAACGGAAGGTTCTGAAAATATTGTCAAAGCCGATAAAAAAATAATCAGAAATTTTATCGTTGAACTCAGTGAGAATAATATTTCAAAAAGAAGTATCAATCGCAAGTTGTCCTCACTCCGCAGTTTTTATTTATTTCTTTTAAGATTAGGCGAAATAGAAGTTTCTCCTGTGGAAACTGTCAATTCCCTTAAATTTTATGCAGAAAAACAAATTCCCATGTCTATGGAGGAAATGGAGGTGCTTCAGGATGAGATTCTTGTCAATGTTAATGATATCTTAGAAAAATGCATTGTTGAGGTTTTGTATCAAACAGGAATCAGAAAAGCTGAGCTTTGTGG
The DNA here is from genome assembly GCF_979258685.1 of Chryseobacterium sp. AC405b. Taxonomy (NCBI): domain Bacteria; kingdom Pseudomonadati; phylum Bacteroidota; class Flavobacteriia; order Flavobacteriales; family Weeksellaceae; genus Chryseobacterium; species Chryseobacterium sp. AC405b. The sequence continues at coordinate 437,852 of NZ_OZ409877.1, read as the reverse complement.
CTTAATATTTGAGAGTGTAAACCTCGAAGAAGAACAATTGAAGATTCTGGGTAAAGGAAATAAAGAACGGTATGTTCCTATTTCTCCCGACTTAGCGAAACTACTTAAAAGCTATTTGGAAATCAGAAAACCTCACGAAGATTTTAAACAATACTTCTTTGTCAACAGAAAGGGGAAAAAACTGACAGAAAAATTTGTTTATGTAGTGGTTAATAAGTACCTTAGTCTTGTTACTTCGAAGCAAAAAAGAAGTCCACATATCCTGAGACATAGCTTTGCTACGCATGTTTTGGATAATGGGGCAGAGATATCTAAAGTAAAAGAAATATTAGGGCATTCTAGTCTCGCAAGCACTCAGGTGTACACGAATGCTAATATAGAACAGTTGAAAAAAGTGTTTAATCAAGCTCATCCAAGAGCTGTTAAAAAAGAAGAATTATGAAGATTTCAGTACAAGCAATCGGCTTAACTCCACACGAACCATTAGAGTCGCACGTTGACAAAAAAGTAAGTAAGCTTAATACGTTTTACGACAAGCTTCAGGAATGCAAAGTATTCTTGAAAGTAGAAAATAATTCAGACAAAGCCAATAAGACAACAGAGCTTATCTTGGTCGTTCCGGGTGACGATATTGTTGTAAAAAAGACAAGTACAACTTTTGAAGATAGTTTAGATCAATGTGTTGATGCAGCTAAGAAACTGTTAATCAAGAAAAAAGAATTAGCTTAGAAAATAAATTATAAAAAGTTTATAAAAAAGTTTGAGATTTCAAAAAATCTGTTCTATATTTGCACTCGCAAAAAGGAATAATCGTTTTTTGAAATCTTTTTTATTTGCCTCCGTAGCTCAGCTGGCTAGAGCAGCTGATTTGTAATCAGCAGGTCGTGGGTTCGAGTCCCTCTGGAGGCTCAATTAATATAAAATATCTGGGGAGATTCCAGAGTGGCTAAATGGGACTGACTGTAACTCAGTTGCTTCGGCTTCGCAGGTTCGAATCCTGCTCTCCCCACATTTTATATTAAAAAAAGACTTGCAGATTTAAAAGGATTTTCCTAAGTTTGCACAGCGTTTACCAATAGTTTTGGAAACAAAATTGCGGAAGTAGCTCAGTTGGTAGAGCGTCAGCCTTCCAAGCTGAATGTCGCGAGTTCGACCCTCGTCTTCCGCTCAATTTCACACCACATTGGCGTGATTTTTTTTAACTGCTGATGCAGCACAGGGTAGAGTTTCTCTGATGGCTTTCAGTTTTTATTAAATTGCCTCCATAGCTCAGTTGGCTAGAGCAGCTGATTTGTAATCAGCAGGTCGTGGGTTCGAGTCCCTCTGGAGGCTCAATTTAATATAAAATATCTGGGGAGATTCCAGAGTGGCTAAATGGGACTGACTGTAACTCAGTTGCTTCGGCTTCGCAGGTTCGAATCCTGCTCTCCCCACATTTTATATTAAAAAAAATGTACAAGTTTAAAAAGTTTTCTTCTCAAATTTGTACAGCGTTTACCAATAATTTTGGAAACAAAATTGCGGAAGTAGCTCAGTTGGTAGAGCGTCAGCCTTCCAAGCTGAATGTCGCGAGTTCGACCCTCGTCTTCCGCTCAAAAATCACTCTTTTACAGCGTGATTTTTTTCTTTTAATGCCGACTTAGCTCAGCGGTAGAGTGCTTCCTTGGTAAGGAAGAGGTCACGGGTTCAAGTCCCGTAGTTGGCTCAACTTTCATCCCGATTTCTTCGGGATATTTTTTTTCTCAAAATTTCATTTTCGTGTATTTAATTCCAAGACTTTTAAACTGAGCGAAAATCTTTCTTTTAAAATTTAGACATATATTTTGGAGATTCAAAAAAACATATTATATTTGCACCACCAAAACAACGACATCATAGTAGTTATGGAGAGATGGCAGAGTGGTCGATTGCGATAGTCTTGAAAACTATTGACTGTAACAGGTCCGGGGGTTCGAATCCCTCTCTCTCCGCAAGTTGAGAAACTAAAACACAAAAAGCCTTTAAATAGTAATATTTAAAGGCTTTTTTGTGTTTTTTGGTATATCATAATAATTCAAATAAAAACAAGGTAATTCGGTGAGCAAAAAATAAAAATAGGACTCACTAAATTTAATCATACAGTCATTTATAAGCGAATTACTGTTGATGGAAAACGAGTGGAAATCTCTGCAGGAAAAAACATTCAAAACTTCCGAATGGAATTCCAGTCAGGGAAATTTCACGAAAGCTCTCTCAAGTAAAACCTTAAATTCATTTCTTGAAAGCCTACAAACCAAATATTCGAATATAGATATCTTTAAATAATTCAACATATAACAGTTTATTCTCTTTCATTTATCCTATAAAAATCGAAACCCGAAATAGAATATCTATCTCGGGCTTCATTATATAATCAAGACTGTGTTTCTAGAATCCTAAACCTATCGTAAATCCTCTTACCGGATTTGGATAAGTTCCTAAAGAGGCTGTAGAGCCGTTGGTAGTATTTACCGTGTAAATTTTTGTTTCAGCACCTACAGAGGCAACTAAATATGCTTTCTGGCTTGTACTTCCAATGTCAAATCCGTTTGCTCCTGTGATGTTTAAACCTAAAGCTCCAATTTCGGCAAGTGTACCATTATTTGGTGGATTTTGTAAGTATAATTTATCTGTATTAACATCAATAACAAACAATGATGTTGTGGTTGCACCTGCAAAGTTGTTCGTATATGCAGCAGAGCTCACAGAAGCAGGAGTGGGATTAATTCCTCCGTCAACTCCACTTACGCTACCGTCAATCGGATTCAAACGTAGATTTTGTCCCATATTACTTACAACTCTAATTCGGTCAACAGTTGGATTAAAATCAAAGCCAAATTCAGTTCCAACCAGTGGAGTAGAAAGTGGATTTGTTCCAACTTGCGTTAAAGCGCCATTACCCAAATTTACTGTGTAGATTTTGCTAGAACCATTTCCTGAAGCTAAAGCATACAATTGTCCATTCAGAGGTCTGAAATCAATTCCTAAAATATTTTCCCCAGCTGGTAATCCTGTAAGTGGTTTTGTAACAGTTGTTGCAGGTTTGTTTGGATCAAATATCTGTAAAGCGTTGGCATTGTCAATTGCATAAGCAACCGGGTTGGTAGGAATAGCAAGATCAATTACTTTTTGGGCTAGAGATGAAATGCTTGATGCTTTTCCTGTAGCAAGATCTACACTATATAGTGCGTTTTGCGTTCCGTTGGTTACTGCCATCAGAGCAACAGTGTTGTCAGGATTAATGTCAAATGCAGCCTGACCGGTAAATGTAAGACCTAAACTTCCTACTTCAACTAAAGTTCCGTTATTGGGAGGATCTTGTTTAAATAATTTACCGGAAGTTAAATCCAAATCATATAAAATAGTAGATGTAGCACCAGATTTACTGTTGGTGTATGCAATTCCTGCGATTGAAGATGTAGTTGCAATACTACCATCTGTAGCTACTGACGCTCCGGTTTCGGGATTCAGACGGAGGTTTTGTCCTGTGTTGGTAACCAATCTGATTCTATCAACAGTGGGATTAAAATCTATAGATGCAATCGTTCCTGAAATGGCAGGTGAAAAAGCAGTAGTACTTACAGCTCGTGTAGCTGCGGTAGTAGTATTGATGATATAGAATTTACTCGTACTTGATACGGCATAAAGCTCTCCGGTAGCAGGTCTAAAATCAATACTTAACAATTTTTCTCCGGATGCAAGCCCGGTAATAGGTTTAGTAGAAGTAAATGTTGATGCATTATTAGCATTGAAAGCTAAAAGTTCATTGTTGGCACTTAATCCGTAAACCATTACATCAGGTCCTGCTACGGGTGTTTCCGGCATACTCATTTCATCATCATCATCACAAGAGAATACCGTGATGAAGGCAAAAGTAGCCAGACAAATGTTGAATAGTTTTTTCATAATAATTTATTTTAATTAATAGTTTCAGCTAAATATACGACAGAAAAATCATCTTGGATTTAGAATGTGTTTTTTTTAATTCAATTTTTTGTTATAAATTTGCAGTTCAATTTTACAAAAAATGTTGGTCTGCACTTTTTGAATTTGAATATTACTTTTTTTTCAAACAAAAAGATTTTAGTATTTAAAAATTCATTATATTTGCACACTGAAAATTTGAATAAACATAAAATAAATAATTTAATATCATGGCAAAGGAAACGTTTAATCGTAACAAACCACACTTGAACATTGGTACTATTGGTCACGTTGACCATGGTAAAACTACACTTACTGCAGCGATTTCTGCTGTATTGGCTAGCAAAGGTCTTGCTGAGAAAAAAGATTTCTCTGCTATTGACTCTGCTCCAGAAGAAAAAGAAAGAGGTATTACTATCAATACAGCTCACATTGAGTACGAAACTGAAGCTAGACACTATGCTCACGTAGATTGTCCAGGTCACGCCGATTATGTTAAGAACATGGTTACTGGTGCTGCTCAAATGGATGGAGCTATTGTGGTATGTGCTGCAACTGACGGTCCTATGCCTCAGACTAGAGAACACATCTTACTTTGCCGTCAGGTAAATGTACCTAGAATTGTTGTTTTCATGAATAAAGTTGACATGGTTGACGACGAAGAGTTGTTAGAGCTTGTTGAAATGGAACTTAGAGATCTTTTATCTCAATATGAGTATGATGGAGATAACTCTCCGGTAATCGCTGGATCTGCTCTTGGTGCACTTACTGCTGCTACTAATGGTACTCCTGATGACAAATGGTTCAAATCAGTTGAAGAATTGATGGATGCTGTTGATACTTGGATCGAACTTCCTGTTAGAGATCAAGAGAAACCATTCTTGATGCCTATCGAAGATGTATTCTCTATTACAGGTAGAGGTACTGTAGCAACTGGTAGAATCGAAGCTGGTATTATCAATACAGGAGATCCTGTAGATATCATCGGTATGGGTGACGAAAAATTAACTTCTACTATTACAGGAGTTGAGATGTTCAGAAAAATCCTAGACAGAGGTGAGGCTGGTGATAACGTAGGTCTATTGTTGAGAGGTATTGAAAAAACTGACATCAAGAGAGGTATGGTAATCGCTAAGAAAGATTCTGTGAAGCCACACAAAAAATTCAAAGCTGAGGTTTATATTCTTTCTAAAGAAGAAGGTGGACGTCACACTCCATTCCACAACAAATACCGTCCTCAGTTCTATGTAAGAACTACAGACGTTACAGGTGAGATCTTCTTACCAGAAGGTGTAGAAATGGTAATGCCTGGTGATAACTTAACTATTACAGTAGAATTGTTACAGCCAATCGCTCTTAACGTAGGTCTTAGATTTGCGATCAGAGAAGGAGGTAGAACAGTTGGTGCTGGTCAGGTTACTGAAATCTTAGACTAATCATCTTAATATAATTAAAGTTCCGTAAGGAAACTTACGGAACTTTTATAATCTACGGGCATCGTCCAATGGTAGGATACCGGTCTCCAACACCGTTGATCAGGGTTCGAATCCTTGTGCCCGTGCAAAAAGAAAATAATGAGCTTAGTAGAATTTTTAAAAGGTTCTTATCACGAATTTAGACATAAAGTAGAATGGCCAAAGTGGTCAGACTTACAGTCTTCAACTATTGTAGTTACTATTGCAACTGTTATTTTAGCATTGTTTACCTTTGGTGTTGATGAATTGTTTTCTAAAGCAATCAGTAATATCATCGGAATACTAATCAATACCTTCAACTAAAAAAGTATTTTCCAATAATGAGCGAATTGAAATGGTATGTGCTGAAAGCAATCAGCGGACAGGAAAATAAAGTGAAAAACTATATTGAGACAGAAATCAAACGTTTAGGGTTTGAGCAGTACGTTACTCAGGTGGTTATTCCTATGGAAAAGGTTATTCAGCTGAGAAATGGGAAAAAAGTACCAAAAGAAAGACCATATTATCCTGGTTATCTGATGGTAGAAGCAGAGTTGATGGGAGAGATTCCTCACGTGATCAAAAATATTCCCGGTGTAATTTCTTTTTTAAGTTTAACTAAAGGCGGAGATCCTGTTCCGATGAGAAAATCTGAGGTTAACAGAATGCTTGGCAGAATGGATGAACTTTCAGAATTTGCTTCAGATGCAGAAATTCCTTTCATCGTTGGTGAAAATGTAAAAGTAATCGACGGACCATTTAATGGTTTCAATGGTACCGTTGAAAAAATCTTGGAAGACAAGAAGAAAGTAGAAGTTTCTGTTTTGATCTTTGGAAGAAAAACTCCTATGGAGTTAAGCTTTATGCAGGTAGAGAAAGTTTAATACTTTTCAAATATATTAAAATACCGTTCAGAAATGAGCGGTATTTTTTGTTCATAATAATACAAAGTTAAAGTCCTTCTAATATTTATTTTCTTCACTAAGGTTAGTTTTGTAAGAAATGCAAACAAATGAATGTTATTTTTTATTAAAACTTTCCCTGTATTATTTATAATTAAGATGACTTGGGTTTACTTTAGATATTATTATATGTTTTTATAAGTTTAATAATTATTTGATTGTAATTTAAGTTTATTCGTCCTGATGAAAGATTACTTTTATTGGGTATTAAAATGGTGGTGTTACAGGATATATTCTTTGCATGGGAATATACTTTCAGAAATTTTTCCATAAATCTCATATTCTTTCTAAAAATCAATCAATTACTTTTGCTATTTAAAATAATTTTCATAATTTTGCAATCCGAAAAGTAGGGTTGCTGTATGTGAGTAGGTAATTCTACTGAATAATAAATGCTTCCAAACTCATTAATTATTCATTATTAAAAATTAAAAAATGGCTAAAAAAGTCTTTAAAATGGTTAAACTTCAGGTGAAAGGTGGCGCTGCCAACCCTTCTCCACCAGTAGGTCCAGCTTTGGGTTCTGCAGGTGTGAACATCATGGAGTTTTGTAAACAATTTAACGGAAGAACTCAGGATAAGCCAGGTCAAGTTTTGCCTGTAGTGATTACAGTGTACGAAGACAAATCTTTTGAATTCGTTATTAAAACTCCACCTGCAGCAATTCAGTTAATGGATGCAGCTAAAATCAAAGGAGGATCCGGAGAACCAAACAGAAACAAAGTAGGTGCTGTATCTTGGGCTCAGGTTCAAAAAATCGCAGAAGATAAAATGACAGATCTAAACTGTTTCACGATGGATTCTGCTCTTTCTATGGTTGCAGGTACTGCTAGATCTATGGGATTAAGAGTAACAGGAACTAAACCAACTAACGCTTAAAACTAATAGAAATGGCAAAATTAACTAAAAAGCAAAAAGAAGCTTTAAGCAAAGTAGAAAAAGGAAGAATTTATAACCTTGAAGAAGGTGCTGCTCTTGTAAAAGAAGTAAACACTGCAAAGTTTGATGCTTCTGTAGATATCGCTGTAAGATTGGGTGTAGATCCTAGAAAAGCTAATCAAATGGTAAGAGGTGTTGTATCTCTTCCTCATGGTACTGGTAAAGATGTTAAAGTTTTAGCATTGGTTACACCGGATAAAGAAGCTGAAGCGAAAGAAGCAGGTGCAGACTATGTAGGTCTTGACGAATATTTACAGAAAATAAAAGATGGTTGGACAGATGTTGACGTTATCGTTACTATGCCGGCTGTTATGGGTAAATTAGGTCCGTTAGGTAGAGTATTAGGTCCAAGAGGTTTAATGCCTAACCCGAAATCAGGTACTGTAACGATGGATATTGGTAAAGCAGTAACTGAAGTGAAAGCTGGTAAAATTGACTTCAAAGTTGATAAATACGGTATTATCCATGCAGGTATCGGTAAAGTATCTTTTGATGCTAACAAATTGAAAGAAAATGCTCAGGAATTAATCTCGACATTGATCAAAATGAAACCAACTGCTGCTAAGGGTGTTTATGTGAAGAGCATTTATTTGTCTTCTACAATGAGCCCGGGTATTGCAATTGATAGTAAATCTGTTAACTAATTATAATCCTTAAGACAATGACAAAAGACCAAAAAGTTGTAGCAATACAAGAGATCAAAGACTTGCTTCAGGATGCAAAAGTAGTTTATGTAGCAGATCTAGACGGTTTGAACGCTGCAAAATCTTCTGACTTCAGAAGACAGGCTTTCAAGCAAAATATCAAAGTGAAAGTTGTGAAAAACACACTTTTGCAAAAAGCAATGGAACAAATTGAAGGAGTAGATTACTCTGAAATGTTCGAAACTTTCAAAGGTAACTCTGCATTAATGATTGCTGAAACGGCTAACGCTCCGGCAAAATTAATCAAAGACTTTAGAAAAAAAGAAGAGAAGCCGGCTTTAAAATCTGCTTTTGTACAAGAAACTTTCTATGTTGGTGACAACAACCTTGATGCTTTAGTAAGCATTAAGTCTAGAGAAGAAATGATCGGTGAAATCATCGGATTGCTTCAGTCTCCAATTCAAAGAGTTGTTTCTGCTCTTCAAAACAAATCTGAAACAACAGAAGCTACAGCCGAAGAAGCTGCTGCACCTGCTGTAGAAGAAACTCCTGCTGAGGCGGCTCCAGAAGCTCCTGCTGCAGAAAGCACTGAGGAAACTCCAGCTGCTGAATAATTACTCTCAAAAAATTAAATAAATAATCAACAAAAACATTACAACAATGTCAGATTTAAAAAATTTAGCTGAAACGCTAGTAAACTTAACAGTAAAAGACGTAAATGAATTAGCTACTATCCTTAAGGATGAGTACGGAATTGAGCCAGCTGCTGCTGCTGTAGTAGTTGCTGCAGGTGGTGCAGGTGAAGCTGCTGAAGAGAAAACAGAATTCGATGTAATTCTTAAAGCTGCTGGTGCATCTAAATTGGCAATCGTTAAATTGGTAAAAGATTTAACTGGTGCTGGTCTTAAAGAAGCTAAAGATATCGTAGATGGAGCTCCTGCTGCTATCAAAACTGGTATCTCTAAAGACGAAGCTGAAGCTCTTAAGAAGCAATTAGAAGAAGCTGGTGCTGAAGTAGAATTGAAATAATTCGTTTCTTTTTACAAGATATGAAGGTCACTATTTTTATAGTGACCTTTTTTTATGAGTATTATTTCGTACTGAACTTATTTCAGAGAATCATATAGTTTTTTGAGAAACACCACTCTTTATGTTTATTAATCAATAATGATCGGATGATGTACAGGGATTCAGATATAATTTTTAAAAATAAAATGAATATGAAAAATTGATATGGAGAGTGAACATCTAAATCTGTAAGAGAAAGTAGCTTGTTTTAAACTGAGAATTTGTTATTCTGGAGACCTTAACTGTAAATTTTGCACTGTAATTTAATTGCTTGGTTCTGGATGAATTTTTTTATTTTAAAAATAAATTTAATTCAAATTATAAATAGAATAATTCTGGATGAAGAATTATTTCAATTTTTCCAAGGCAAATTGTATTTCATTCTATTTGGATAAATTTAAAGAAACATGATAAATTCACATATTAACAACAAATTAATGTAATAATACTGATAAATTGGTTATTTTTGCGCTTGTAAATTGTTATAGTTGCAAAAATCTCTATTTTATATTAATAATATTGTAAATAATTCAAAGACGAGTAAGGGCTTTGATTATTTTCGCATATTAGCAATGTGTTTGCTGTCTTTTTGCAGTATACTGGGATATTCGCAGGAAAATGATACGATAAGACGTAGTGCTTCTCCAACCATTTTTCTAAAAAATGATGCAAAAATCTTCTCAAAGGATGAGAGCTTCAATAAGCAGATTCGTGATAAAAAAATTATTCTAAAAAATTCTGATCTTACTTACCAAGAAAACGGAGATAAAGGAAGTTTACTTAAAGTTACTTCTAAAACACGAAAAGAAGAGAAAAAGGATCTTAAAAACCAGCTTAAAACAGTTGAGGAAAAAAAGGAGAGAGAAGCCTTAAAAAAAATTAAAAAAGAGATTGATCAGCATAAGGAAAGATCAAAGTCTTTTCTTCATAAAGAGCTGGATAGCATTCCTTCTTCCGAAGAGTTTATGGCTTCCACTCATATCAATCAGGATTATGTAGCACCAAGCTACAGAAATCAGGATTTTTCTAAGATATGTCTTATTGAAAACGCAGCATACTTACAGAATGCCTTAGATTTTCTTCATTCACAACAATTCTTATACTATAATAACAAATCTTTAGATTTTTGTTTCTCTGAGGTCTTTTCTGTGAGACCACCGCCCATTTTTAATATTTAATAGTTAATGACTTGATGGTTATTTATAAATCAAGTTGAATCTTTTATAAAATATTAAAAATAAAAAAGTGAATAAGAATATACTTTTGCTAGCAGCATTTTTTGTGTTGCTGTTTAATACAACTATGTTTTCCCAGCAAGCAGGGAGAATTTATATTTCCTCCGCAACAACAGGAAGAATCTATGATATTACTACAGGCGTTACACCTACAGTGATTAATACTCCTGCACCATTGAATACTAATTTAGGGACAGCCGTTACAAACCTTGCAATAGGTTATGACGCTCCGACTGCGCCTAATACCTTAGTTTATATCAGTTCAAATACAACAGCTGCATCTCCCATTAATAAAAATGGGACTGCTGTAGCTGGGACAACCCTTCCAGTCGCTATGGGTGGGTTTGGTACTAATAACGTACCGGGAACGTATTTCGGTCAGGTGTTTGGCTTTGGTAGTAATACAAAGAATTTATACAGGGTTTATCCTACACCAAGTGCAACACCTATCACTGTAACTGGCGCAACAGGCGATACAATTTGGAATTTGGGGACAACAACTATCTTTGTTAATGATGCAATATTTGATTATCAGAATAATGTTTATACGGTTGTCGCAAATTCAGCAGATACTAACAGATATTTATACAGAATTACCTTGGTAAATGCTACAACGGCGACGGCGTCACTAGTTGCTCAGATTTCTGGTCCTGTTGCTACCATTGCTAATGGTTTAGGTGCAGCTTACCTTAATGGTAAAATGTACGTTGTGGATAATACAAACCCACAGCAGCTTTACACTATTGATTTAGTTACGGGTGTTTCTGTTGTCGACAGAGTTTTTGATAATTCAGTAAATTTCACAGGAAGTAAGGATTTAGCTTCTGTTGATTATTATATACCGTTTCAGTTTGTCTGTGGTGGTTCGACGTTTATCAACGGAAGTCCGTTTGTACCTGGGGTTACAGCAACTAGAACACTTAGGATTCCTATTACAGCAGTTTATATTCCGGGAACATATAATATCTCTGTAAGCGGAACCAACTTTAATACTGCAAATCAAAGTGTAAATGTGACGAGTACAACAACATACGTTGATGTCGATATGACTTATACCGGAGGTGGTGCGGTCGGTACACGTGCTCTCACTATAAGTTTAAGTACTACAACATGTACCGAAACAGTCTTTGTAGAATTAGATACAGATGGTGATGCGTTGGCAGACAGTGTAGATCTTGATGATGATAACGATGGTATTTTAGATACAGCTGAAGGTTGTGCCGGAACCGTCACAATGGCGACAGTAACACCCGCATTGGCAACAGAACTAAGTACAGGAAATACGGTAGTTTTTCCTTTGGTTCCGCCTGGAGCAACACTTCCCGAAGGCGGTGTTAGAATTACAAAAACGTCTGGAGGAAATGGGTGGGGAACTTTTACCCCTCCTAATGCCACCGCTTCGTTAACAGTCAATGGCTCTGCAACCGCATCTTTCTCCACGACTTATTTAGATGTTGTTGCGGGAGGAACTACGCCTGGAGTTCCAAGAGTTTTAAATTTTAATTTTGGTGCAAGTGCAAAATCAATAAGTACCGCAAATAATGACTACCAATATATAATTGGAATTGCAGGTTTAGGGAATGAGGGTGCGACAATAAGCTCTACGTTTTCAGTTCCCTTGACGGTAATCCAGAATGTGGATGTTTTTAACTCGGGTAGATTCTCGTTGTTTGAAGGTGTTACGCCAACTCCAGGACAGACCGGTACTGTTTTTTCAACCAGTTTGCCGAATGCTAGTCCTGCACAGGGGTATACTTTCTTTTTTATTCCCAAAGAGGTTGCTACATTTATCATGAGTATCACCGGAGGAAATGATCCGCATGGTTTTATTTTTGGAGTTTATAGACAGAACTGTACTGTAGATACCGATAATGATACTGTACTCAATTATGTGGATGCCGATTCTGATGGTGACGGATGTGCTGATTCACTAGAAGGTTCAGAAACTGTACGATACAATCAGATATATCCTTTAACCTTTGCAACGCAGTCACTTAGAGGGCAGATTAGAGTTTTAGGAAATGGGACAACAACAGGAACTCCTTCGCAGGTTATAAGCACTGTGGCTGCTGTTAGAGGTGTTCCATTATTAGTAAATAATGCGGCAAATAATACAGGTGGTGTTGCCGGCATCGCTGATAATACAGATGCAACCGCAGACTTAGGTCAGGGATTGGGGACTTCTCAGAGCGCAGGTACTAGAGACACAGAGTGCGACAGATGTTTCCGTCCTGCAACATCTCCGGGAGTAGGCGGGGTGCCAACAAATCATGGTATAACAGCTTTAGGAAGAGCAGGTACTAATAATGGGAACTGGCCAATGAAAATTACAGGCGCATATACTGCTTTGGATGCTAAAACGAAAGGTTTTGTGATCAACAGGCTTCCTTTTACAGGAACTCCAAGTGTGCCAACCGGAATTGCTCCTGCAAACTTTGTACAGGGTATGATGGTGTACGATACTACCAACAACTGTTTAAAAATATATGACGGCACACAGTGGTTCTGCTATACAAAGCAGACATGTGACGATTTTACTCAATAAAAAAGAAAAAAATGAAAAAATATATAACATTAACAGTAATATTCATCTCAGGTTTTTTATTCAGTCAGGTAACAATTGGTAAAACTACCAATTCTAATGCTCCTGCTAATACAAGTGTATCTTTAGAATTGGGTAATGCTGCGTCAGGAACAAAAGGAATTGTGCTGCCTTGGGTCACTTCTGCTGCGAGCGTTACAACGCCGGTTTCCGGCACGTTAATATTTGATTCTACAGACAAAAAAATCAAATACAGAAACAATACGGTTACTTGGTTTGATCTTTCGAATGGAGCATTCAGCCCCGCAGTAGGAGTAGGTGTGCCAGATACGAATCTGGAAGTGTCAACTTCAAAAACTCAGATAGGAGGTCTGGTAACAGATACTACATCAGGAATTTTAGTTCTGGCGGATACCAATAAAGCAATGATTTTACCAAGAGTAAGTTCTCATACATCTATAGTCAATCCCAGTCCCGGGATGATGGTTTTTGTAACGGCTACCAACCAGCTTGCGCTTTATAATGGATTAGAATGGTCTTTTTGGACTAAACCTTAAAATATTATTAACTCATATTGAAATGACCACTTCAAAACGAAGTGGTCATTTTTGTTTCTTATTCCGATTTTATTTCGTACATTTGCAGTCTCTTTTGGCGCTAAAACTATACATATTACGGTAAAACATTGTAAATCAACTCTTTCATTTTTTGAAAGGGGTTTCTTGTTTGTAAATGATAGGTAATTTTCGTCTAAAAGTAAAATTTAAAAATATTTTGCATTACGCTGTGAAAAGATATACCAGCGTTGCAGTTAGAATTAGAGTAAATAATAAGAATAAAGAACTAAAGACTGCTTCTGATAGCGCCAAACATCATAAGTCTTTTATCTGAGCTCTTTCTCTTTTAATCTTTTTCTGATATTTTTTGTAAAATCAAAATATTTTTTAACCCTTTCTTAAAAGTTTTATGAGTAAAACAACCGCAATTACTAAAGGAAATGAGAGAATAAATTTCTCTACAGCGAAAGGAAAAATCATTACTCCGGATTTCTTAGATATCCAGTTAGAGTCATTTAAAGATTTTTTCCAATTAGACACACTTCCGGAAGACAGAAAGAAAGAAGGTTTGCACAAGACCTTCCAAGAAAACTTTCCAATTACCGATTCTAGAAACCAATTCGTTTTGGAATTCTTAGATTATCTGGTAGATTCTCCACGTTATTCGATCGACGAATGTGTGGAAAGAGGCTTGACGTATTCCGTTCCTCTGAAAGCGAGACTTAAATTGTACTGTACAGACCCTGAACATGAAGATTTTCAGACTGTTGTACAGGATGTTTATTTAGGTCCGGTTCCTTACATGACTCCGTCTGGTTCATTCATTATTAATGGAGCAGAGCGTGTTATCGTAACTCAGTTACACAGATCTCCGGGTGTATTCTTCGGACAGACTTACCACGCAAACGGAACAAAATTGTACTATTCAAGAATTATCCCTTTTAAAGGATCTTGGATGGAATTTACTACGGATATCAACAGCGTAATGTATGCGTATATTGACCGTAAGAAAAAATTACCTTTAACAACATTATTAAGAGCGATTGGTTTCGAATCTGATAAAGACATTCTTCAGATCTTTGACCTTGCAGAAGAAGTGAAAGTTTCTAAAGCTGCACTTAAAAAAGTGGAAGGTAGAACTTTGGCTGCGAGAGTATTGAATACTTGGTTCGAAGATTTCGTAGACGAAGATACTGGTGAAGTAGTTTCTATCGAAAGAAACGAAATCATCCTAGACAGAGAAACGATTCTTGAAAAAGAACATATTGATCTTATTTTGGATGCCGGTGTGAAATCGATCTTGATTCACAAAGAAAATTCAAACGAATTCTCTATCATTCAGAATACTTTACAAAAAGACCCTACCAACTCTGAAAAAGAAGCGGTAGAATATATTTATCGTCAACTTAGAAATGCAGATCCACCCGATGAGGAAACTGCAAGAGGAATTATTGAAAAATTATTCTTCTCAGAGCAAAGATATTCACTTGGTGAAGTAGGACGTTACAGACTAAACAAAAAGTTAGGTCTTAATATCCCGACTACAACTGAGGTTCTTACGAAAGAAGATATCATTGCGATTGTAAGACACCTGATCGAATTGGTAAACTCTAAAGCTGAGGTTGATGATATTGACCACTTATCAAACAGAAGAATTAAAACTGTTGGTGAGCAATTAGCAGGACAGTTTGGGGTAGGTCTTTCAAGAATTGCAAGAACGATTAAAGAGAGAATGAACGTTAGAGATAACGAAATCTTTACTCCTCTTGATCTTGTAAATGCAAAAACTTTAACATCAGTTATCAACTCATTCTTTGGTACCAACCAGCTTTCTCAGTTCATGGACCAAACCAACCCATTGTCAGAAATCACGCACAAGCGTAGACTTTCTGCACTAGGACCTGGTGGTTTATCAAGAGAAAGAGCAGGTTTCGAGGTACGTGACGTTCACCATACTCACTATGGTCGTATTTGTCCTATCGAAACTCCTGAACGAACTCAAACATTGGTTTGATCTCTTCTTTAGGTATCTATGCTAAAATCAATACTTTAGGTTTTATCGAAACTCCATACAGAAAAGTAGAAGGAAGTACGGTAGACTTACATGCTGATCCTATTTATCTGAATGCAGAAGACGAAGAAGATAAGGTAATTGCTCAGGCAAACGTTGAGTTAGATGATAACGGAGCGTTCTTAACAGACAGAATTATTGCCAGATTAGATGGTGATTATCCTGTAGTTGAGCCTTCTCAGGTTAATTTGATCGACGTAGCACCAAACCAGATTTCCGGTATTTCTGCTTCATTGATTCCATTCTTGGAGCATGATGATGCAAACCGTGCATTGATGGGATCAAACATGATGCGTCAGGCAGTTCCTTTGTTGAAGCCACAAGCTCCAATCGTTGGTACAGGTCTGGAACAACAAGTTGCAAAAGATTCAAGAATTTTGATCAATGCTGAAGGTAATGGTGTTGTAGAGTATGTAGATGCTGATCAGATTATTATTAAATATGAAAGAAGCGATGACGAAGATTTAGTATCATTCGAATCTGCTACGAAAACATATAAACTGACTAAGTTTAGAAAAACTAACCAGAGTACTACGATTACCCTAAGACCAAACGTAAGAGTAGGTGAAACGGTACATAAAGGTCAGGTTCTTTGCGACGGTTATGCAACCGAAAACGGAGAATTGGCTCTTGGTAGAAACTTAGTAGTAGCCTTCATGCCTTGGAAAGGGTACAACTTTGAGGATGCAATTGTAATCAACGAAAAAGTGGTACGTGAAGACTGGTTTACTTCGATCCACGTAGATGAGTATTCTCTTGAAGTTCGTGATACCAAATTAGGTATGGAAGAACTGACAGCAGATATTCCGAACGTTTCAGAAGAAGCTACAAAAGATCTTGATGAGAACGGGATGATCAGAATCGGTGCTGAAGTGAAGCCTGGTGATATCATGATTGGTAAGATTACTCCAAAAGGTGAATCTGATCCTACTCCTGAAGAGAAACTTTTGAGAGCAATCTTTGGTGACAAAGCCGGTGATGTAAAAGATGCTTCATTGAAAGCAGATTCTTCATTAAGAGGTGTTGTGATCAACAAAAAATTGTTCTCTAGAAACATTAAAGACAAAAAGAAAAGAACTGAAGAAAAACTGAAGCTTGAAGAGATTGAAAACACTTATAAGGCTAAGTTTGACGAGTTGAGAAATACTTTAATCGAAAAATTAAACACTCTAGTTAGCGGTAAAACTTCTCAGGGAGTTACGAATGACTTAGATGAAGAAATTATCGGTAAAGGAGTGAAATTTACTCACAAATTATTGACTTCAGTAGAAGATTACGTAAACGTTAGCGGTGCAGACTGGACGGTTGACAACGATAAGAATGAATTGATCAAACAATTGATTCACAACTACAAAATCAAGTTCAACGATATCCAAGGAGTTAAAAACCGTGAGAAATTCGCAATTTCTATCGGAGATGAGCTTCCTGCTGGTATCATGAAATTGGCTAAAGTATATATCGCTAAAAAACGTAAACTAAACGTTGGAGACAAAATGGCGGGTCGTCACGGTAACAAAGGGATCGTTTCGAGAATCGTTCGCGAAGAAGATATGCCATTCTTAGAAGACGGAACACCGGTAGATATCGTATTGAATCCACTTGGGGTACCTTCTCGTATGAACATCGGACAGATTTATGAAACAGTTCTAGGATGGGCTGGTCAGAAATTGGGAATGACGTTCGCTACGCCAATCTTTGATGGGGCAACTCTTGATCAGATTACAGAGTACACTGAGAAAGCAGGAGTTCCTAAATTCGGTCACACTCACCTTTATGATGGTGGTACCGGAGAAAGATTTACACAGGCTGCAACAGTAGGTATTATCTATATGTTGAAACTTGGGCACATGGTAGATGACAAAATGCACGCACGTTCTATCGGACCTTATTCATTGATTACTCAGCAGCCATTAGGAGGTAAAGCTCAGTTTGGTGGTCAGAGATTCGGAGAGATGGAGGTTTGGGCTCTTGAAGCATTTGGAGCTGCAAATATCTTGAGAGAAATCTTGACTGTGAAGTCGGATGACGTGATTGGTAGAGCAAAAACTTATGAAGCGATTGCGAAAGGAGAAGCAATGCCTGAACCAGGTATTCCGGAATCTTTCAACGTATTACTTCATGAGCTGCAAGGTCTTGGATTAGACGTAAGACTAGAGGAATAATTTTAAATTTTAAATTATAAATATTGAATGGCAACATTCAAAAGTTAATCTAAAATCTAAAATCTAAAATTTAAAATCTAACAAATGTCAAATAAAAATAAATCAAGTAGATTTAATAAAATAACCATAGGTTTAGCTTCACCTGAGTCAATTTTACAAGACTCAAGAGGAGAAGTTCTTAAGCCGGAAACTATTAACTACAGAACACATAAACCAGAAAGAGACGGTTTGTTCTGTGAAAAAATCTTCGGTCCTATCAAAGATTACGAATGTGCTTGTGGTAAATACAAGAGAATTCGTTATAAAGGGATCGTTTGTGACCGTTGTGGTGTAGAGGTTACGGAGAAAAAAGTACGTAGAGAAAGAATCGGACACATTGGTTTGGTTGTTCCTATTGCGCACATTTGGTATTTCCGTTCTTTACCAAACAAAATCGGTTACCTTTTAGGTATTCCTTCTAAGAAATTAGATATGATCATCTATTACGAGAGATATGTTGTGATTCAGCAGGGTATCGCTAAGAAAGCAGATGGTTCAGATTTTGACGAGAAAGAATTCCTTACAGAAGAAGAATATCTGGATGTTTTGGAAACTCTTCCTCCGGATAATCAATATCTTGATGATGCAGATCCAAACAAATTCCTCGCTAAAATGGGTGCGGAAGCTGTTGAAGAATTGCTGAAAAGAATTGATCTTGATGCATTGTCTTTCGACTTGAGACACAAAGCTCACAATGAAGGCTCTAAGCAAAGAAGAACTGAAGCTCTGAAAAGATTGAACGTAGTAGAAGCATTGAGAGGTGCTAATACAAGAATGATCAACAGACCAGAGTGGATGATTATGCGTGTGCTTCCTGTAATACCACCAGAACTAAGACCATTAGTTCCGTTGGATGGAGGGCGTTTTGCAACTTCTGACCTTAATGACCTTTACAGAAGAGTAATTATCAGAAACAACCGTTTGAAGAGATTATTGGAGATCAAAGCTCCGGAAGTAATCTTGAGAAACGAGAAGCGTATGCTTCAGGAATCAGTAGATTCATTATTTGATAATACAAGAAAATCTTCTGCAGTAAAATCTGAATCAAACAGACCGTTGAAATCACTTTCAGATTCATTGAAAGGTAAGCAAGGTCGTTTCCGTCAGAACTTACTAGGGAAAAGGGTAGATTACTCGGCTCGTTCGGTAATTGTTGTAGGTCCAAACTTACAGCTTCACGAATGTGGTATTCCTAAAGATATGGCAGCTGAGCTTTACAAACCGTTTATCATCAGAAAACTGATCGAAAGAGGAATTGTAAAAACAGTAAAATCTGCAAAGAGAATTATTGACAGAAAAGAACCTGTAGTGTATGATATCTTAGAAGGTGTAATGAAAGGTCACCCTGTTTTGCTAAACAGAGCACCTACTTTGCACAGATTGGGTATTCAGGCTTTCCAACCTAAGATGATCGAAGGTAAGGCAATCCAATTACACCCGTTGGTAACAACAGCATTCAACGCCGATTTTGATGGTGACCAGATGGCGGTACACTTACCGTTGGGTCCGGAAGCAATTTTGGAAGCTCAGTTATTGATGTTAGGTTCTCAAAATATCTTGAACCCGGCAAACGGTTCTCCAATTACAGTACCATCTCAGGACATGGTTCTTGGTCTATATTTCATGACCAAAGAATTAAGCTCTACAGATGAGAAAAAAGTATTGGGAGAAGGTCTTGCATTCTATTCTCCGGAAGAAGCGGAAATCGCTTATGCTGAAGGTAGAGTTTCATTAAACGCTAAAGTAAGATGTAGACTTCCAATTAAGGAAAACGGTGAAATCACAACGAAATTAACTGAAACTTCTGTTGGTAGAATCTTATTTAACCAGATCGTTCCTAAACAGTCAGGATATATTAATGAACTTCTTACGAAGAAATCATTAAGAAATGTTATTGGTAAAGTACTTGCTGATACAGATTTCCCTACCACTGTGAAGTTCTTGGATGCGATGAAAGACTTAGGGTATTCAAATGCATTCAAAGGAGGTCTTTCATTCTCATTAGGTGATATCGTAGTTCCTGTTGAGAAAAAGAAAATGATCGCAACATCTATTGAAACTGTAGACGAAATTAGAGCCAACTATAACATGGGTCTTATTACAGATACAGAAAGATATAATCAGGTAATTGACGTTTGGACAAACACCAACGCAGGATTAACTGAAATGATCATGAGCAGAATGAAAGTTGACCAAGGTGGATTCAATTCTGTATACATGATGCTTGATTCTGGTGCAAGGGGTTCTAAAGAACAGATCCGTCAGTTATCAGGAATGAGAGGTTTGATGGCAAAACCGCAGAAAGCTGGTTCTACCGGTGCGGAAATTATCGAAAACCCGATTCTTGCAAACTTTAAGGAAGGTCTTTCGATCTTAGAATACTTTATCTCTACTCACGGTGCTCGTAAGGGTCTTGCGGATACCGCATTGAAAACTGCCGATGCGGGGTACCTGACAAGAAGATTGGTAGACGTTGCACAGGATGTTATCATTACAGAGCAAGACTGTGGAACACTTAGAGGAACTGAAGTTACAGCACTGAAGAAAAATGACGAAATTGTTGAAAGAATTTCTGAAAGAATCTTAGGTAGAGTATCTCTTCATAATGTATACGATCCTGAAACTGACGAATTGGTAGCAAACGCTGATCAGATTATTGATGAAGCTTTAGCTAAGAGAATCGAAGAAATGGGTATTGAAGCTTTGGAAGTACGTTCACCACTTACTTGTGAAACTCAAAAAGGAATCTGTGCCAAATGTTACGGTAGAAACCTGGCAACTGGTAAGAAAATCCACATGGGTGAAGCGGTAGGTGTAATTGCTGCACAATCAATTGGGGAACCGGGAACTCAGCTTACGTTGAGAACTTTCCACCAAGGGGGTGTATCTACAAACGTATCAGAAAACCCTTCAATTTCTGCAAGAAGAGACGGTATCGTTGAATTGGATGAGGTAAGAACAATTACTTCTGAAGACGAAAGCGGAAACACTGCGGAAGTAGTAGTATCTCGTACAACAGAATTCAGATTGGTTGCTGATAACGAATCCAGAACTCCATTAATGGTAGCAAACGTACCTTACGGTTCTCAGTTATTGGTTAAATCTGGTGATAAAGTGAAAAAAGGTGATATCATTGCAAAATGGGATCCTTATAACGCGGTAATTATTGCAGAAAACGCTGGTAAAGTAGAGTACGAAGACATCATTCAGGGTATTTCATTCCAGTTGGAGATTGACGAACAAACAGGATTTGAAGAGAAAGTAATCTCCGAATCTAGAAATAAGAAAGCCGTACCTACATTGAAGGTGGTAGATTCTAAAGGAGTTGAGCAAAAAGGTTACAACTTACCGGTAGGAGCCCACTTAATGGTAAACGATGGTGAAAAAATTAAGGCTGGTAAAGTCTTAATCAAAATCCCAAGAAAATCTGCTAAGTCAGGGGATATCACCGGAGGTCTTCCGAGAGTTACAGAATTATTTGAAGCAAGAAACCCTTCAAACCCGGCGGTTGTTACAGAAATCGATGGGGTAGTTTCTTACGGAAAAATCAAGAGAGGTAACCGAGAATTAATCGTTGAGGCTAAAACTGGTGAGAGAAAAATTTATTTAGTTAAATTATCAAACCAGATCTTAGTACAAGAAAATGACTTCGTAAGAGCTGGTTCGCCACTTTCTGACGGTTCAGTTACTCCGGACGATATCCTGAAGATCAAAGGACCAACTGCGGTTCAGGAATATTTAGTAAATGAAATTCAGGAAGTTTATCGTCTACAGGGGGTAAAAATCGACGATAAGCACTTCGAAATCATCGTAAGACAGATGATGACAAAAGTATCAATCGTTGACGGAGGTGATACTCAGTTCCTTGAAGCTGCTCTAGAGCACAAATACGATTTCTTGGTTGAAAACAACAGAGTATTTGGTCTTAAAGTAGTTACAGACGCTGGTGATTCTAAAGAATTCAAGCCAGGACAGATGATTACTGCAAGAGAACTGAGAGACGAAAACTCTAAGCTGAAGCGTGAAGATCAGAAATTAGTTGAAGTAAGAGAAGCACTTCCTGCAACCGCTACACCGGTATTGCAAGGGATTACAAGAGCAGCTCTTCAAACTAAATCATTCATGTCTGCAGCATCGTTCCAGGAAACAACTAAAGTTCTGAACGAAGCAGCAGTAGCTGGTAAAGTAGATACGCTGAACGGTCTTAAAGAAAATGTAATTGTAGGACACAGAATTCCTGCAGGTACAGGTCTTAAAGAATATCAGAATGTAATCGTAGGTTCTAAAAAAGAATTTGAAGATTTAAATTAATTCAAAATTTAATGTTCAGGGTTCAAAGATTTAATTTATTTTTGAGCCTTGAATTTTTTAAACATAAAACTTAAACAAAAATAATGGACAACCAAAATCAAAACAACGATCCAAACAACATCAACATTCAATTGAACGAAATGGTAGCTTCAGGGGTATATTGTAACCTTGCTTTAGTAAACCATTCTCCATCAGAATTTGTAGTAGATTTCATCCAACTAATGCCGGGTGTACAGCAGGCGAACGTGCGTTCAAGAGTAATTCTTGCTCCACTTCACGCTAAGAGAGTTCTTACAGCTCTTCAGCAAAACATCACAAACTACGAGCAGCAGTTCGGAGAAATCAAAGAAGTTGAGCCTTTCGTATTAGGTGGAAACAACGTACAAGCGTAAGATTTTCTCAAAAACATATAAGAATGCCCCAGCGAAAGTTGGGGCATTTTTTTATACTAAATATAGTGATGATATTTATTTAATATCAATTTCCATCAGGAATTTATCCTGAACGGAACACAGCGTGTACTTTTCTCTTTAATTGATCATACTTCCAGATAATTGTTTTTTATCTAAATGGATTATCAAATATTAATAAAAATATTATTTTTAACGAAAAAAAATATAATGACGTTGTTACAATTTAATACCTTTGCTTTAGATATTATTTAAAATCTATGTTGGATAATCAATTTATTATTAACAAATTTGGTTTTTTGGGTAACGATTTTTTAAGAGAAATCAATAAACACGCTATTATCACCAATATAAAAGCAAAGACTGAAATAACCAGAGAAGGGCAAAAAAATAAATTTGTTCCGTTTCTCATCAAAGGTTCTATCAGAGTTTTTTCATTAAATGATGGGCGAGAGCTCATTTACTATTATGTAAGAGAAGATGATAGTTGTATGATGACATTTTCTTCTATTTTTTCTGATTATATAAGTCGTATTTATGCAGTTGCAGAAGAAGATTCGGAAGTTTTGCTCATTCCCGTTTCCGTCATGCACGATTGGTTAATAAAGTTTCCCGCAATAAACAAATTGTTTTTCCAGGAATATGACAAACGTTTTTCAGACGTTATGAATATGGTGAATGAAGCTGTGTTTCACAAACTTGATAAAAGAATTCTCAGCTACATCAAACATCAGATTATCTTAACAGGCAATAATCCCATAAAACTTACTCACCGCGAAATTGCTACAAATCTCGGCACCTCGAGAGAAGTGGTAAGCAGAGTACTGAAAAAAATGGAAAATGAGGGAGAGATTTCTCAAGGCAAAGCAGGAATCAGAATTGCCCAGACTGAAAATGTTAGTCAGTTCTAATAAATTTGTTTTAATACTTTTATTAATCTCATTGATAAAAACAATCTCATTGGTGACTTTTGTCACCTACTTTTAAAAATTTTAGTCGATAAGTTTGTTGTATCAATTTTAATTAAAATTATATGACAAAAACTTTCCTCTTTTTGTCAATGTTATCATCAATTCTTGCCTATTCTCAGGAAGATTTGCTGAAGGATATTGACACCATTCAAGCAACACAAAATAATCCGCCGGCATTCAAAGCCTTACAAATAGTTACCGGACAATCTACAAAGCTAACTGCCAAAAACGAATGGTATATGGTGGTTGCACACCGTTTTGGCGATGTGAGTATGGGTTTTAAAAACTTCTTCGGATTAGATGAAGCATCCACAAAGTTGGGTGTTATTTATGGTCTTACAGATGGTTTATCGCTCAGTCTTTCCAGAGAAACCAATATGAAAACATTCGAAATGGGAGCAAAATACAGCATTCTGAAACAGAATGATCATTTTCCGTTGGATGTTGTAGGCTATAATGTTGCAGCTCTTAACACAGCATTAGACAAAGACAACTATCCGTACCTGAAGTTTGGTGACAGGCTTTCTTATCTCACACAGGCTCTGATTTCAAGAAGATTCAGTGATCAGTTTTCTCTGCAGGTCACACCTTCTTACGTTCATAAAAATTTGTATGAACCGGCTGTAGAAGATGATAATCAGTTTCTTGCAGGATTGGGAGGCCGTTACAAAATCTCAAAGAGAATCTCTATCAACGCAGAATATTTTGTGAATTTTGATCATCACAGTTTCTACAAAAATCCTTTGTCTGTGGGAATGGATATTGAAACCGGGGGCCATGTTTTTCAACTTTTATTCAGCAATTCTCAGCTGAATTCAGATATTGGTTACCTGACCAATGCGACCGGAAAGTGGGAAAAAGGACAAATTTTCTTTGGGTTTAATCTTTACAGAGTATTTTAAGATGAAAAAAATAATCTACATATCGAGTTGCTTTCTTTTCATTACCGCATGCGAAAGCAGAACCTATGAGGAGATTTCAAATAACGAAACGATCACAGAAGCTGTAAAGTACAATCAAAATATAAAACCGATTGTTGATGCGAACTGTATTGTGTGTCATTCTGCAACGGGTTCTGCATCATATCAGCCGTTTACCAATTATAATCAGGTAAAAAATAACATTGATAACATTTTAAACAGAATCCAAAGACCCAACGGAGATCCGCAAAAAATGCCTCAGGGAGGTTCGCTATCAACAAGTCAGATCAACCTTTTCATCAAATGGAAAGCAGACGGTTTAATTGAAAATTAAAAAATGAATAAAATGAAAAATTTAATAGCAATACTATTTCTTACAATCTGCGGAAATTTGGCTTTGGCACAAAAATACAGTTCAAAAAACGGAAAAGTCACTTTTGAAGCTTCTGTTCCTTTGTTTGAAGATGTTTATGCCCAAGATAACAATAACACCGTGATTTTAAATGCAGATACCGGTGATATGGCAAGCGTCTCTCAAGTGAAAAATTTTAAATTTAAAGTGAAACTGATGGAAGAACATTTTAATGAAAGCTATGCTGAGACCGCAAAATATCCAAAAACTACATTTAAAGGAAAAATTCAGGGATTTGATAAGTCTAAGTTGTCTGGAAACCCACAGAAATACACTATCCAAGGTACACTCAACTTCCATGGTAAAGATCGACCTGTAACTTCTACCGCAACTATCTATTCAAAGGATGGAAAAATTTTTATACAAGGTAAATTCTTAGCAAAGCCAGTAGATTTTGATTTAACAATACCAAAAATGGTTACAAAAAAAGTAGCTGAAAATGTAAATGTTGAATATAATTATACACTTTCAAAACAATGAAAAATTTAATATTAGTAATAGGATTTTTATTGAGCTTTTCTTATGTATCAGCTCAGGAAAAAGCAAAATCAGTTTTTGATATTGCAAGAAGCGGTACAGTGGCAGAGCTTAAAGATGTAATGAAACAAAATCCTGATGTGATCAACCAAACCAATGAAAGAGGATTTTCTGCATTGATTTTGGCCTGCTACAGAGGGAATAAAGAAGTTGCATCTTTTTTAATTGATAATGTAAAAGACCTTAATTATAAGAGTCAGGAAGGGACAGCTTTAGCCGGGCTTTCTATCCGTTACGATAAAGATTTGGCAGAACATTTACTGAAGAAAAATGCAGACCCCAACATTGCTGATGCTACAGGAACTACGCCTTTATTTTGGGCTGTAAAATCGGGTAATAAAGAACTTGTTGAGATGTTGCTGAAATATAAAGCTGATAAGACCTTAAAAGACGCGATGGGAATGACACCTTTTGAATATGCATTAAAAACCGACAATAAAGAAATCATCAACCTTCTAAAAAATTAATATATGAAAAAATTATTACTTATTTCAAGTCTGGCTTTGGCAACAATTGCTCAGGCACAGTTTTCATCGGGAACGGTGAATTTATCGTCAGCTTCGATGACGATAAAATTAGATACAAACGCAACTACAGCTACAATTACACTTGTTGGTGATAGCAATTCAATGCTTGGAATAGGTTTTGGAACTGTAGGAATGGCTCCTGGTGCTGACGGATTTATTTATAATTCTTCGGCTAACAGAGATTATAATTTTTCTGGTACAACAACACCTTCTGCTGATACATCACAAGATTGGACACAAACTTCAAATACTGTATCAGGAACTACAAGAACTGTTGTAGCAACAAGATCGCTGTTAGGAGGTACCGGAGATTTTGTAATTCCGAATGCTGCGGGCACAATAAACATATTTTATGCCAGAACTTCAGGAGGACAAGGTCTTGCATATCATAGTGGATCCCGAGGTTATGCTTCATTGAATATGACAGCATCATTAGGAACTAATGATTTGTTGGCAGAAAGTAAAAAAGTGGTTCTTTACCCAAATCCTGCGAAGGAAACTGTAAGTTTCAAAAATGCAGATAGAATAAAATCTGTCGACATTTATGAATCTACAGGAAGAAAAGTAAAATCTGTGAAGCTGGAAAGTGAAAGCTTCAACGTTTCAGATTTAAGATCCGGAAGTTATTATCTGGAAATCACCTTAAAAGACGGAACTTTATCTTTTGAGAAATTAATTAAAGAATAAATTGGAAGCCACTTAAAAAGTGGCTTTTTTGTTTTTAAACTTAAGCTTTTCGTAGTTAGAATGCAGACGCTCGAACAAGCTAGGGCTACATTCGAATTTCATACAACTAAAGACCTAGTTTACTTTTTATTTAATGCAAAGATGCAATTCTAATGCGACAGAACTTGACGTAATAAATAATGTTTTTTTAATCTGACAAATTTTTTACAAAGTATTACACGAACTACCTTTGCCAAAAAATTCATAATGAAAGGATTTTCGTTTTTCCTGCTTCTTATTTGTGTTTCTGTTTTTGCTCAAAAGACAATTTCAGATACTGCTCAAGTGATTATTCCCAACCGATTCAATAATATAGAAGCACAATCAAAACCTTATGTGATTATGATTTCTTCGGACGGTTTCAGATACGATTATGCCAAGAAATATAATACTGAAAACCTTTTAAAATATTCAAAAGCTGGAGTTCAGGCTAAAGCTATGATTCCAAGTTATCCGAGTATTACTTTTCCTAATCACTGGAGTTTGATTACCGGATTATACCCTTCTCATCATGGCTTGGTTGATAATTTCTTTTACGATTATGAATTGAAGAAAAACTACGCTATGAACAAAAAAGAAATTGTGGAGGAAGGAAAATGGTACGGCGGAATTTCGCTTTGGGCATTGGCAGAAAAACAAGGAATGTTGAGTGCTTCGTTACAGTGGGTAGGTTCTGCAAGTGATGCAGGAGGAAAAAGACCGACCTATTATTATCCGTATCATGAAAAGTTTAAACCTTTAGAAAAAGTTGATAAAGTAATTAATTGGTTAAAATTACCGGAAGATCAAAGGCCGCATTTTATTTCACTATACCTTCAGGAAGTTGATGGAGCAGGACATCATTTTGGTCCGGATGCTAAAGAAACGGATGCAGCAGTTCATTTGATAGATGACGCAATTGGAAATTTAGTTGAGAAAGTAAATAAGTTAGGGTTGAAAAATGTCAATTTTATTTTCGTTTACGATCACGGTATGATACAGGTTGATGGCGGAAATCCTCTGGAAATTCCTAAAATTCTTTTCAACAAAGAAAGATTTGATTTTTATAATTCTCAGACTTTGGTAAGGGTATATGTAAAAAACTCAGAAGAAGTTAAAGATGTTTTTAAAGAATTAAAAGAAAATAAAACAGATGACTACGAGGTTTATCTGGATAAAAAGTTACCTAAATATTTACATTTCGCAACCAGGGATGATCGGTATAATAGGATAGGGCAGATTCTCTTGATTCCGAAAGCGCCCAAAGTATTTTTAGAAAAAGATCAGAAAACATCTCTAGGAAAACACGGCTATGATCCAAAATTAGTACCTGAAATGAAAGCAGTGTTTTATGCGTGGGGATCTGAAATTAAAAATGATTTAATTATTGATGAATTTGAAAATGTAAATGTTTATCCGCTTGTCGCTGAAATTTTAGATTTAAAATTGGAAAACAAAATTGACGGAAAGCTGAAAGTCCTGAAAAAAACTTTGAAAAAATAAAAAGGAGCAAATAGAATATATGAATAGAGTTTCGGCGGGCCGAAGGCCCGCCGAAACTCTTGCAACTATAAAGAATTAAATTGATCTGCAAACTCTTTTGCAAATTCCTCCAATTTCGTTTCACCATTAATGGGCGAACCATATTTAATAAAATCTTCCTGTACGACACCATTTCTTATTCCTCTTCCCATTTCTTCATACAGTTTTGCCATTTCTTCGGGAAGTCCGGCTTGTGACATTCCTTCAAAGGTCTGCTCATCCGTAAATTCTACCCAAGGCAAATCTGGCTTTCCAATTTTTGAACCCAATACTTTCGCAAAATCTCCTGCTTCACGGTTGTCACTTACCACATAACGGATCTTTTGGTCAGATGAGGTTTTTACCAATTCTTCAGATGCTGCTTTTGCAATATCTTTCGGATGTACCAATGGAACTTTAGTTTCAGCAGAGTAATTGGCTCCGATAATTCCGGCCTTTTTAATTAACGGAATATCATTGAAGAAATTAATATAAAAATACCCTGCTCTCAGAAAAGTTGAAGAAACGGTTTCAAGATCGCTGTATATTTTTTCAATATGATGAAGACCTGCAATGGGTCCGTTTTCTATTGGCGAATCTGCACCTACACTGCTGAGCATTACCAGACGTTTTACTCCTGTTTCTTCAACGGCATCAGCGTAAATTTCACCAATTTTAATGGTATTTTTTATAATATTGCTCTCACTTACAAGAGGCGGAGTCATCAGAAAAACCGAATCGGCTCCGGAGAAAGTTTCTTTCAGGAATTCTAAATCTGAAATCGATCCGATAGCGGCTTTTGCACCCAAAGTTTCAATTTCTGATTTCTTTGCTTCGTTGCTGCTGATTACTGTAATGTCGTGACCTTCTGTAATTAATTGCTGTGCTAATGGTCTTGCGACGTTCCCCAAGGAACCTGTGATGATAATTTTCATAGGTGAATTTTTTAATATTTAATATTAGAGGATGTTGTTTATTTCTGATAACAAAGTTATATTTGTACTTACTTTTATACAAGTACTTACCCTAAAGTATGTAACATGACGGCAATCAAAGAAAATTCTACCATTCAGGAAAACAGAAAACATTTATTGGATCAGTGTCCCGTAATGTATGTCATGGAAAAGATTTCCGGTTTTTGGAAACCTGTCATCCTGTTTCAGCTTTCTACAGGAGAGAAAAGATACAGCGAACTGAAAAGAGCAATTCCTACAGTTACAGAAAAAATGTTGATTCAGCATTTAAAACAATTAGAAAATGACGGACTTGTCATCAGAACGGCAAAACCGGTTGTTCCGCCTCACGTAACATATAAACTTAGTGAAGCAGGAAATAAGCTCGCTCCCGTGATTGATGCGATGGCAGAGTGGGCATATCAAGATATGGAGCAGAAATAATATCAGCAGCTTTTTTAAGATAAAGTCTGCGTAATCTCCTTAATCTTCAAAATAAGTTTAAAAGATTTTAAACTTATTTAAACAAAAAAATACCCTTCAGAGCGAAGGGTATTTCTAAATATATCTTTAAAAAAGTCTATGACAAAGATTTCATGTCAATCACAAAACGGTATCTCACATCGCTTTTCAGCATTCTTTCGTAAGCATGGTTGATGTCTTGCATTTTAATCATTTCAATTTCAGAAACAATATTGTGCTCTCCGCAGAAATCAAGCATTTCCTGAGTTTCAGCGATTCCACCGATAACAGAACCGGCAACAGATTTTCTTCCCATAATCATTGGTGGAGTAAAAAGTGCTTCATCCATTTTACCAATAAAACCTACCAAAACATGAGTCCCGTTGACATTTAGAGTCGAAATATAAGGATTTACATCATGGTCATAAGGAACAGTATCAATAATTACATCAAATTTTCCTGTAACAGATTTCATCTGCTCTTCATCTGTAGAAATGACCACATGATCGGCACCCAGTTGTTTTGCATCTTCAGATTTCCCCGGAGTTCTTGAGAATAAAGTAACCTCAGCTCCCAAACCTTTTGCCAGTTTGATTGCCATGTGACCCAATCCGCCTAATCCAACGACAGCAACTTTAGAATCTGATCCTACATTCCAGTGTTTCAGAGGCGACCAGGTTGTAATTCCGGCACAAAGAAGGGGTGCAACAGCAGCTAAATCTAAATTTTCAGGAATTCTCAAAACATGGTCTGCATCTACCACCACTTTTTCAGAATATCCACCGAAAGTATGACCTCCTAAATGCTCATCTTTTCCGTTATAAGTTCCGATAAATCCGTTTTTGCAATACTGTTCAAGATCTTGTTTACAACTTTCGCAAGTTCCGCAAGAGTCTACAATGCATCCGACTCCGGCTAAATCTCCAACTTTGAATTTTGAAACTTCACTTCCAACTTTTGTGATTCTTCCTACGATTTCGTGCCCGGGAACTGCAGGATATTTTGTTCCACCCCAGTCGTTTCTCGCCGTGTGTAGATCTGAGTGGCAGACACCACAATATAGAATTTCTATTTCTACATCTTTTGCGGTTGTTTCTCTTCTCTCAATATTCATTTCATTTAAGTCGGCTTCCTTAGATTCCGTACCGTAAGCTTTTACTGTGTATGTATTCATTATTTTAATTATGTTTGAATTTTAAAATTAATAGTTGTAAATAAATTATTTTTTAGGTGATTCTGGTATCCAGACGCTCACATTGCCTGCAGGAACGGGAAAGTTTCCCCATCCATTTTCATCAATGGTAATTGTATCTTCGAACCTTTTTAAAGCATCAACAAAATTTTTATCGGCATACCTTTTTCCTACTTCCATAGGTTTGTTGTATGCGTCTTTATTGCTGAGCGTTACGGCAAGACCTTCATGTTCTTCATCACCTTCACGAGTCCAGCCAAGACAGTTTGCGTCTTCGAAATAATCTCTCTGAAAGCCATAAGCATTGTTTTTTCTGGCAACCAGCATTTCTTCAATACCGTCCACTTTATCTAGAAATATTTCCTGTTCGTTTCCTTCACGGTCATTATCCTTATAACTTGCACCATACAGATCGGGATAAAAAACACACGGATAACCTTTTTCTCTTAATAAAATTAAAGCATAGGCTAAAGGTTTAAACCATCCTTCCACCGGCGCTTCCAAATCCTGTAATGGCTGAGTGTCGTGATTATCAACAATACTTACAGAATGAAGTGGGTCGGCTTCAGTCAAAGTTTCATCAAAAATTCTCCGCAAATCATATGAGTCACCTTCATTAGATGCAGTGTGAAAATTGTGGTGAAGCGAACTGTCAAAAAGACTCATGCAGCCTTCCGTTGTATCAATGTATTTTTGAAGTAAGTTCAGTTGCCCGGGAGCCCAGTATTCTCCAACTGCAAAGATGTTTTTACCGGAATTGGAACGCAACATCGTCAGCCATTCTTTATAGAAATCATAAGAGATATGCTTCAGGGCGTCTAATCTTACACCGTCAAAATCTGTCTGTTCAATATACCATTGTGCCCACGAGTTGAGTTCTTCTCGTACGTGAGGATTTCTATGTTCCACATCATTGAACATAAGATAATCATAGTTTCCCTTTTCATCATCGATCATTTTTTCCCAGTCGTTACCGTATTCAGATTGAATTTTGTAGATATGAGATTCTTTTCCTTCTGCATAATCTACACCGCTGAAACAGGTGAAATTCCATTCAAAATCTGAGTATTTTTTTCCTCTTCCCGGAAATGTAAATTTGGTGTATGACTGAATATCAGAAAAATCTGAAATTATTTTTTCGCGATTTTCTTCATCCACTTTAGCGGCCTTAAAGGTTTCAAGCTCATCGCCACCTGCTTTATGACCCAAAACAATGTCAACAATGACCTGTATGTTTTCTTTTTTTAAAGCTTTAATACAATCAAGATATTCTTGTTTCGATCCGTATTTGGTCTTTACACTGTTTTTTTGGTCAAATTCGCCCAAATCATACAGATCGTATGCATCATATCCTACAGAATTTCCTCCGTTTGTTCCTTTATAAGCTGGTGGAAACCAAACGGATGTGATTCCTAATTGTGATAAATATTTTGCCTCTTTTTCGGCATGTTTCCATAGTACACCGTCTCCGTCACTGTACCAATGGAAAAATTGAATCATTGTCTGGTTCATAGTTATTGTATTTGGTAGTATCAATTTAATGAAAATTACTATTTAATCTTCGAATTCCTCAAAACGAATCTTTAGCTGAACAGAAATCTGCTTTTTTTCTTCGGTGTTGAGATGAGATAACGACAGACCCAATAATCGTACCGCTTTATCGTAGGGACGGAGTTCCCAGAGTTTTTTTGAAATTTTGAAATATTCTTGTGATGTGGTGAAGTATTCTTCCTTCGTAATACTTCTTGTATACAGTGAAAAATCTTTATATTTTATTTTTAATGTTAAAGATCTGCCTTTAATATTGTTTTTCTGAAGCCGATTGTGAAGTTCTTCGCTAAGGCTGCCAAGTTTTTCATTGATCTGTTGCTCATCAGAAAGATCTTCAAAGAAAGTTCTTTCAACTGCTACGCTTTTCTGAATCCTGTGAGGCTTAACTTCAGAATGATGAATTCCTCTTACCACATCATAATAGTATTTTCCTGATTTACCGAAAAGTCTGGTTAAATCTTCCAGCGATCTTTTCTTTAAATCCTTGCCTTTAAATATCCCTAAAGTAAACATTTTATTGGCAGTTACTTTTCCGACACCATAAAATTTTTCGACAGGAAGTTCTTCCAAAAATTTTTCAATTTTTTCTGGATGAATTGTTTTTTGCCCGTTGGGTTTATTAATATCTGAAGCTACTTTCGCCAAAAATTTGTTGACAGAAATTCCTGCCGAAGCTGTTAAACCCGTCTGTTCAAATATTTTCTGACGAATTTCTCTGGCAATCTGATTGGCAGATTCTATCTCTTTTTTATTTTTGGTTACATCAAGATAGGCTTCATCCAGTGAAAGGGGTTCTACCAAATCGGTATATTCATAAAAAATTTCACGAATCATTCTTGAAATCTCTTTGTACCGCGAAAATCTTGGCGAAACAAAAATAAGATGCGGACATTTTTCTTTCGCAGTCTTACTCGGCATTGCAGAGCGCACCCCGAATTTCCTGGCTTCATAACTTGCTGCTGCAACTACACCGCGATGTCCGCCGCCTACAGCAAGTGCTTTTCCTCTTAGTTCGGGATTGTCATGCTGCTCCACGGAAGCATAAAATGCATCCATGTCGACATGAATTATTTTGCGGAGCGGAAAAGGAGAATCCATATCACAAAGATATGGATTCTGATATTTTATCATTCAATATAAAAATTTTAAGCTTTAGCCTCAGACTTTGCCTTATTTCAGAAGTCTGTCTATCGTAGCCTGAATTTCCGGATCTTCAGGAGAAATGGCGTAATATTTTGCAATCTCCGATTTTTGGTCGATTACCATGTATCTGGGAATCCAGTTGAGGTCGATATACTCGTTGAAATCATTTTTCCAGCCTGTCGAAAACCAATAATTTTCTTTTTCTTTCATATTGAATCTCTCAAGACTGCTGTCAAATTTCTCTTTTGATCTTTCGAGTGAAAAGAAAACAAAATCGATGTTTGGATTATTTTTCTCTAATTCTTCAGCTTTGGGAAGTGCTTTTAAACAATCTCTGCACCATCCTGCCCAGAAATCGATCACCAAAACTTTTCCTTTATGCTGGTTTAATATTTCCTGAACACTTATCTTTTTACCGTTTTCATCTTCAAGTTGTTGCTTTAAGGCTTCTTTTGAAAACTGAGTTTTAGAAACTTCAGGTGTTTTTTGAGAGCATCCTAAAGTGAAAATACCCAACATCAAAAATGTTATTAACTGCTTCATTCAATTTTTTTTTACAAATCTAAACATTGAAACGTAATTTCTTATCGAAATCAGATGATTTAACAGAATTTAAAAGATTGAGAAATTCTATTCCCAACAAAACAAAATCCACAATGTAGATTGCGGATTTTAGGATTTAGTCTTAACGCTTTTTGTTAACGTAATTCAATATCATCGGATTGAACTCTTCTTTCTTGTCAATAACGACGTTGATCGGCCAATAATAAACCAGATCTCGCAGATAATCGAAAGTTTTCAAACGGACATAATCTTTTTCTGTAGTCAGAATCAATTTATACTCTCCCAGTTTTTTGTATTCTGCTATGATATTTTTGATGTCTGCATCAGAAAAATTATGATGATCTCTGAATTTGAGATGTTTCACTTTCTGAGAAAATTTAGACAAATGATTCAGCAAAGGTTTTGGGTTGGCAATACCTGTGATGAGCAGAATGTCATAATAGCTGAGGTTATTGTCTGGCAACATTTTATCTTTTGAATATACATTTTCATCATATCCAATCGATGAAAAAAATACTTTCTGATTATGAGCGGGTCTTATTCTTGAGATGTAATATTGTTTGGTTTCTTCCGTCAGTTCATCGGGACATTTGCTGACCATGATGATATCTGCACGACCTGCTCCTGCTCTCGATTCTCGTAAATCTCCTGCCGGGAGAAGATGATCTTTAAAATAAGGATCATTAAAATCAGTCATCAAAATATTAAATCCGGCTTTGATCGCTCTGTGCTGCATCGCATCATCAAGAATCAAAACATCAAGATCCATATCACCGATTACTTTTTTGGCTCCGGGAACTCGCTCTTCAGAAACTGCAATTACAAAACGGTTTTTGAAACGTTCAAATAACTGCATCGCCTCATCACCCACAGTTTTATAATTGCTGTCGTAGTTGGTCACTTCATACCCTTTCGTCAGTCTTCCGTAACCTCTAGACAGTACTCCGGTTCTGTAATATTTAGATAAAGATTTAGCCAGATACATCACCATTGGCGATTTTCCGCTTCCGCCCACAGAAAGATTGCCGACGTTAATAATCGGAGTGGTGAATTTCGTAGATTTTAATATTCCCAGATCATACATGGTGTTTCGGACGCCCGTAACCATGTGATAACCTAAAGAAAAAGGATAGAGATACCATCTTTTCATACGTTGGCAAAAATAAGAATTTTATAGACGATTTTATAGAATATGTCTATGATTTATCAACAATTATTTTCAAAAATCATTTCTTAATTATTGTTAAATTAAATTATTTTTGCAATATTGTTTTAAGCTCATCCCGATATGAAATTCTTAAGTAGGAATGGCTTAGTTTAAAAAATAAACTTATTTTGATTTGAGGTATTTTATAGAATTTTCATACAACGGTAAAAATTATTTTGGTTATCAGGTTCAGCCGAAAGATATTTCTGTGCAGGAAGAACTTGAAAACGCACTTTCCACAATATTACGAGAAAAAATTAAAACAGTAGGAGCAGGGAGAACAGACACTGGAGTTCATGCCAAGAAAATGTATGCTCATTTTGAGACCGAGCAGATTCTAAGCAATCAGCTTACTCATCAACTCAATAGTTTTCTTCCAGCAGATATTTCTGTTAAAAGAATTTTTAAAGTTAAAGACGATTTTCATGCTAGATTTGATGCTACTTTCAGAACATATGAGTATTACATTTCGCTGGAGAAAAATCCATTCACCCAGGATTCCGCTTGGCAGCTCTGGAGAAAAAATCTGGATGTTTATAAAATGAATGAAGCCTGTAAAATTCTTTTTGAATATGAAGATTTTACAAGCTTTTCTAAATTGCACACCGACAACAAAACCAATCTCTGTAAAATGTATAAAGCAGAATGGGAACAAAACGGAACTGAGTTGAAATTTACCATTTCAGCCAACCGTTTCCTGAGAAATATGGTTAGAGCTGTGGTAGGAACGATGATTGAGGTGGGTTCAGGGAAAATTCTGCCTGAAGATCTACGCAAAGTGATTGAGGACAAAAACCGGAACTCTGCCGGAACTTCTGCACCCGCTCACGGGCTTTTTCTGGTGGATGTGGGGTATGAATTTGATTAGAACCAAACAGTTACTCACTTTTGAGAATAATTATTGTTTATTATAATGGCTGTAATCAGTTTTTTCTACATAGTTATCAGTTTGTAAAATTTTAAAGTCTTAATTTTGCAGAGAATTTTTCAAATTAATTCTTTACGTCAATTCTATAATGAAAAAACAAGATACCTGGGCAATTGTAAAGAGACTTTTCTTCATCGGTATGAAGTTTCGTTCCTGGTTTATTTTTACCCTGATTATTTCTATTATCCTATCCATAGTTTCTACTTACAGACCTTATCTTACTATGCAGATTGTAGATAATGACATTACTAAACTGAAAGATGAGGCGTTGATGATGAAGCATATTTATGCTTTGGTAGGATTGGTTTTTGCCGAAACGATCTTAAATTTCTTTTTAGTTTATTTTTCAAACTATATTTCGCAAAATGTCATCAGAGATATTCGTGAGCGATTGTATAATAAACTGATCTATTTCAGAACTGCTTTTTTTGATAAAACTCCGATTGGTCAGCTTGTAACTCGCGCCGTTGGTGATGTTGAAACGATTGCGACTGTTTACACAGACGGCTTTTTGATGGTTTTCGGAGACGTTTTGAGAATTATTTTCGTCTTGTTTATGATGTTCCAGGTCGATGTGCATTTGAGTTATATCTCATTGGCTATTTTACCTTTGATGGTTGTTATAACAAGATTCTTCCAGAAAAGACTAAAAAAAGCTTTTGGTGATGAAAGAAACTGGACTTCCAATCAAAACTCGTTTGTTCAGGAAAGATTAGCAGGAATGCCGATTATTCAGGTTTTCAACAGGCAACAGGCAGAATTTAAAAAATTTGATGAGATTAATATCACTCTGAAGAGTGCTTTGCTGAGAACGGTTTTTATCTTCTCACTGTTTTTTCCTGTTGTTGAATTGATTTCTTCACTTTTCATTGGTTTTGTCCTTTTTTATGGTGGTTATATTACGATTAGTGCAGGTGTTGTCATTGCGTTTATCCAGTTTATTTCGATGTTGATTCGACCTTTAAGACAGATTGCAGACCGTTTCAATAATATTCAGCGTGGAATTGTAGGTGCAGAAAGGGTTCTGGGAATTATGGATGAAGACTACGCAATGCCCAATAAAGGTAAAATTGCTAAAGATCATTTTGACGGAAAGATTGAATTTAAAGCCGTACATTTTGCTTATGACGATAAACAGGAAGTTTTAAAAGGGATTGATTTTAAAGTAAATCCAGGTGAAACTGTTGCAATTGTGGGGGCAACCGGAGCGGGAAAATCTACAATTATCAGTTTGATTACAAGATTATATGACATCAATTCTGGTGAAATTTTTATTGATGATGTAGAACTGAAAGATTATGAGCTGTATAATCTAAGAAGTCATATTGGTGTTGTATTACAGGATGTTTTCCTTTTCCACGGAAGCATTTTTGAAAACCTTGCATTCGGGGATGAATCGGTAACCTTAGATAAAATAAAAGCCGGCGCCAAAGAAATTGAAGTAGACGAATTTATCGAAAGTCTTCCCGGCGGTTACGAATATGTGGTAAGCGAAAGAGGCTCATCTATTTCACTCGGACAGAGACAATTGTTGTCTTTCCTGAGAGCTTATTTATCTGACCCGAAAATCTTGATTTTGGATGAGGCAACTTCATCAATCGATCATGAAAGCGAAAAATTAATTCAGAGAGCGACAGAAAAAATTACCAAAAACAGAACTTCAATTATTATCGCACACCGACTTTCTACCATAGAAAAAGCAGATAAAATTATCGTGATGGATCAGGGTAAAATCGTTGAAGAAGGAAAGCATCTTGAGCTTCTTGACAAAAACGGATACTACGCAACTTTGTATAAAGCACAATTGAGACAGGAAGTTGAAATAGTGGAGAAGTTATAATCCGAAAGGAATAAAACCGAGATCTTTTTTCCATGCATCTCCGAATTTTTCTGTGAGAAATCTAGCGACTAACTTATTATTTTCTTTCGCTTTTTGAGATAAAAACTGGCTGATCACACAATTTTGGTAGATCACTGCGATCCCGTATTTTTTTCTGAATTCTTCGTGATTTCTCGACATGATTCCGAACTGCATAAAATGAGGAGTATTTTCATTATACACAACCATTTTATTATTTTCTTTTGTATTCACTGTTTTTACTTTGTCTTTGGTGTTCTGTGAAAAAATGACAATCGGAAATGACCATAGAATAATTAGTACAAATGTTTTTAGTTTTTTCATCTGGTGATTTATTTTAAACATTTGATTCAAAACTTTACCCAGAGTTAAATGCAAATATCAGCGCTTGTTGATTAATGCATTTTTTTTTTAAGCCAGAATTACAAAATTCTTGGAAGTTTATATTTAAAATTGACGTTAAAATAATAATCTGTTAACATTAAATTCACATTAAATTAATTTATTATTCACAAACAGACACTTAGGTATAGTTTTTGATATTTAGTGTTTTAATAAAAAAAATGGTAAACCCTATGGTTAATTTAAAATAATTAACTAAATTTAATAAATAATTGGCTGAGGTGTTTAATTATATAGGGGGTAAGCCAGATAAATAACAGTAATTTTAACTAAACAATATGATAATGATGGATACTATACAAGATGAATTTCAAGTTCTGAGAGAAGAATTAAAGAAATTAAATATTGATGTGCAAAAAATAGTAAAAGTAGGAAATGGCAGTATGGATTTTCATGAAGTTTTCTACAAATCTCCACGATATGATGATATAAGAACAGTATATGTGCAGCGTCACACATTAGATCATCTTATTGAAAAATTTAAAGACGCTTACAAATAAAAAAAACCGTTCACAAATCGTGAACGGTTTTTTTCTAATTAAAACCTGTATCCTAGAGAAAAACCACTACGGAAACCTGCCCAGGGTCCGTCAATTTTTACTCTTGCACCATTCGGATTGGTTTCTACAGTATAATCTACAAAAGGAATATCTAAATTTTCAATCTCTTTTTTGAGCTGTTCCTGCATTTCCGGCGTGAGAACGATGTCACTCGTTAAACTGAAATCTCCTTTCCCAGAACCGTAATGGGCACCGGCAATCCAGAAATCTAATATAAGGTTGTGTTGTTTATTAAGAAAAAACTGTGCTCCCACCATCAATCCTCCACTATTTCCTCTTGCGTCGCCTAAACCTTTTAAAGGAATGGGAACTGTTGTTCCAAAAGCGGTATAATCATAAGTGAAATCAAATGTATTGGTAGACACTTTTGAATATCTGTAGTAAGGTGCAAAGTAAAATCCTTTTCCGTAACCTTCCCCGATATAGAACCTTGGTTCAATCGTAAAATTGGTGGCTTTGATTTTTAAATTCTGAAAATCTTTTTCATCCTCATCGTTCAGAAAAGCATTCATAAACGGAACTTTTCCCTCGGCTACAGTTCCAAAACCTACATTAATGGCAAACCAACGGTTGATTGACCTTTCATAAGACAGATTGATATTTCTGAATGCATAACCTGTAATATTGGTTTTAATAATATTCATTTTATCTTCAGGAACGGTGCTTACTTCAGTAATAACTGTTTGCTGAGCGCTGACTTCTGAAATCAGAAGATAAGAGGCAAGAATAAAGAGTTTTTTCATGGGTATATTTTTGATTTAAATTAAGTATAAAAATGGTTTGATTTGTTGGAACCTGCAAGAACAAAACATTATAATTATGTTAAATCAAAAACCGTTCTAAAAATGAAGAACGGTTTGAAATATTCTGAAATAATTAATGATAATTACTTTTTGATAAATTTTACGCTTTCAGATTGAGAATTTTTTCCTGAAAACCCAATGAAATAAGCTGAAGGAGGTAATTCTGAAATTTCTACTTTTCCGGATTTTAAATCAGTAGTTTTAATCATTTTTCCATCTAAACTGTAGATAATTGCTTTAGAATAAGTTGATAAATCTCCTGTAAACTCAATAAAATCCTGAGCGGGATTAGGATAAATTTTAAAGGTATCTTTCTTTACAAAATCTGATACTGACAAAAATGTTTCGTTTAAAGCCTGTGCAACATTGCTTGTCTGTGGTACTCCCTGCGCTGTGATGACAGCATTGGTTGTGCTTAACAATGGAAACTTATGCAGACTGTCGTAGTAAGTATAAGCTGTGCTTACAACTGTTCCTACAGGAAATCCGAACAAGGTGAGAGAAAAATTCTGTACAGATTTTATTCTTAAAACATTGGTGTAGGTTTTTGCGCCGATCAGAAGAGTTCCGGATGCATCGGCGTTGATGGTAATCGTTCCGCTAAAATTTCCGGAACCTGCAGTTGCAGAAAATGTTCCGGATGCGGTATCAGTTTCTGAATATCCTAGTGCAGCAGGATAGCTTATGAATGTTCCGTTGTTTGCTGAAAAATTAAACGTAGCATCTGGTGTTACCAATCCTGTAATTTCCAGTTTGGCAGCGGTCTGTTTATAATAGACAGTGCTTCCTCCGCCTGTCATTTTAATGGTTGTCCCGGGGAAAGTCGTTATCTCTGCCGAAGTTGGTGCAGAATAGGTGGTAACTGAAGCTGAGCCCTGTGTCAAACTGCTGTTTGAGAACGTGGCATTAGCTCCGGTTGCAGAATTATCAACGGTTCCGTTGACATTCACATTGTTGACTGTTTCACCAATAACGGGATCATTAAATGTTTTTGTAATCGTGGTTTGCGCAGACAATACTGCCGTAGAAGTGATTAGAAATAATAAAGTTGTTTTCATAAGTGAATTTTTTGTGAAGATAATTAAAATATGAAACAGTGACGAAAATATTTGATTATAACTAATTTCTCAAGATTTTTTCCATCTTTTTCCCTTTAGCCAATTCATCAATTAACTTGTCAAGGTAACGGATATTTCTCATTAGTTCATTTTCAATCTCCTCTACACGGTAGCCACAAATCATGCCTTTAATCAATGAAACGTTCGGGTTCATCCGCGGTGCTTCATCAAAAAAAGTTTTAAAATCTATTTTGTTGTCGAGTACATTTTGGAAACCGGATTCGTTGTATCCCGTGAGCCAGAATATGATTTGATGAACCTCTTCTTTGGTTCTGCCTTTCTTTTCAGCTTTAGCCAGGTAATGCGGATAAACACTTGCGAATGCTGTTGTGAAAATTCTGGTGTTTTGCATGATAATTCCTCAATTGATAGATAGTTAGATATACAACACAACTAGTAAACTTTTTCAATACGCTGGTTGTCTTCCAATTCTTTCATCAAAGACAACAGTTCTTTTTTCATCAAAAAATACTTTCGGTGAAGAAAATAGGGCAAAATATTGATTGCGTTCATCAGCAAATTCAAATTGGCTTCAAAATACTCTTCATTACGGAAATAGATATGCTCTTTTTCTATATAATCTTTCAAATCTTTTATTTCCTTTTCACTCAAATCGGAGATGAGACGCTGATTTTGAAGGTGAAATCTTATTTCTTGTTTTAATTGGTTCTCAAGAGACTGAAGGGCAATAAAATTATGTCTGATCTTCTCAAAAGGAGTTTTTGTACTGATAAAAGCGGTTGCATTTGCAAGATCTATATATAGCTTGTATTTTTCTTCATACAGTTTGTCATAATCAGCGAATGATTGATAAACGCTTTTAAATCCTGATTTTTTATTCTGATTTTCTGAGATTTTCAGGAAGTAATTATAAATATCAGAATCATTTTTTACAATCAGATCTTTTATTTCTGCAATAGATTGATCAATTTCCGGGATCAGTTTTTTGGCTTCGGCAGCTTTGTATTTTTTACCGTCGTAGTCGAATGTTTTTAAGATAAATTCTTTTTTGGCAATAGCTTCAATGGTTTTCTTATCACTTTCTAAAGCGATGAGGGTGTAAACAAGTTCTACCTTTTCGTTGTCGAAAAGACTCTCGAACGGTATATCTTCTGACGAAAGATTTTCCTGAACTTCTGAATCAGGGTTCTTATTATCGTAATAATTATTAAAAATTTTATCGAAAGAATCTTTCTGATATTGTGTTTCGAATTCGTTTTTGAAAGTTTCGAAGTCTAAATCTGTTCTGCCGCGCTCATATTTTACGTTGGAGAAAAGTTTGGCAGTCAGTTTTTCTTCTGTTTGTTCAAAATCTTTGAATAAATCTCTCGCAGGCTGATCGTCAATATCTTTTACGATATCAAGCTGTCTGAGCTTTGCAACCCGGTCTTCAGTGGATGGATGCGATGCCCATTGATTTTCTATATTCAATTTTGATTTATTAAACAATCCTGATTCTGAAAGTTTTACAAGTGGGAGATTGTATTTAGTCTCCAGTTCGCTCTGCTCTGCAAGAAAATTCATGACGAAAAACTGTTCGCGGTAGATGTTTTTACTCGATTGATTTTTTGAAATTCTCGCTTCATAAAAATTGATCACATTATTGTAAGAATTGTTGGCCAGTTCTAATCTCAAGAGTGATTCTTCTAAAGCAATAGAACCCGCAATATGGGCAGCAACTTCATCGGCGTGAAATTCCATTTCTCTGGAAAGTGCCATGTGACGAATGTTTACGTAAGAATACATCTTCGCAAGAACCCACTGAATTTTTGAAGTAAAGAAAATGGCGAGCGATGCAAAAATGGTAAAATAACCGCTGAAGCTTGCGAATTTTTCGATAGAATTACGGTATGATGCATCTTCATTCACCAGATTAAAAATGATCTGATTTACATTGTACACATAGCTTCCGACTTTCATCGAACGCTGTGAGAAATGTCCGAATTCATGAGATAATATCGCTTTTAGTTCTTGTTTTGTAGTGGTGTTGATCAATCCAAGTCCGATTGTAAGATTTTTCTGAATCGGAAAAAACATACTCCAGAAACTCGAATCATAGAATACACTTGCATTGACATCGTTTGATAGATAAACTTTTTTCGGGAAGTTGGTTTCAGCTTCTTTTACAATGTCATCAATCATTTTAAAAAGTTCAGGTTCGTCTGATCTTTTTATTTCAGTAAGATAACTGAGATCGTTGATATGTTTTTTAAATAAAAATTTGATGATAAAAAAGAATACGAAAATTCCTGTACCTGCCAATCCTGCTCCTAACATGAGTGTTAAAAACATTGGTTTCGCTACGATGAGCCAGATTCCGCCACCGATACAAGCTAATGCTAAAGCAATGGTAAAGAGGAAAATAAGGATGTAAACAAAAACGAAAATCACGATAGAGGAGACTGCTGCTTTGGTCTTTTGTTTAAAATCCTGAGAAATCTGAATATGCATGGATAAATTTTTTACAATAATACATACATCCAATTAATCGGACAAGAAAAATTCTGTGGGATCAGGTTAATTTATGTTGATCTTAAAAATTAAATAAAGCCATCCAGACCTCTTTAATGATTGGTGATTGCAATTAATCTTGTCAAGATTTTATGCCTTGACAAGATTACACCTAAAAATAAATGGTTTACTTAACAGCCGCCTTTACGAGGAACACGTCTGAAAATTACTTTACTTTTGCGTTCCAGATATTCGCAAGATATTATAGGATATGAATATTTGGGTGCGTGCGAAACATGATGGCTTTTTATCATTATTTTGTCGTTAACTTTCAGGCTGTGCAATTGCTCAAGTTGAGACTTTTCTGCATCAAATGTTACAATATAATCGTCACCATTAATCCTGACCATCACTCCGAAACCTAATCTAGAGCCTGGCGGAAGAGAAAGAGAGGTTACAGTTCCCTCCATGTTGGTATACTCTGTAATGTGCTTCCATATTTTGTCTTCGGCGGCATACACTTTTTTACCTCGGGGAGATTCTTCCCATTGTTTGAACTTGATACCATCGGGCGTAGCTTCCCATTTTTTCATCTCGGCATTCCGTTCTGTAATAGAAAGTT
This sequence comes from Chryseobacterium sp. AC405b, assembly GCF_979258685.1. NCBI lineage: Bacteria > Pseudomonadati > Bacteroidota > Flavobacteriia > Flavobacteriales > Weeksellaceae > Chryseobacterium > Chryseobacterium sp. AC405b. Next base: position 394,109 of record NZ_OZ409877.1, on the reverse strand, counting down.
GTTTTTTGGGTTGCTTCTTTTGAGTTTCACTTTTGATTTCGCGATTGGCGAATACCAGTCCGCTCACCACAATCAGTGGTAGCATTAGCGCATAAATTACTTTTTTCATAATTCTTGTAAGTTTTATTAAATTATATTTGAATATTTCTATTGGTCATGATGCTTAATTTAACGCAAGGAAAAACAGAGAATTTTAAATACTGATTGTTTTCAAGTTATACAATGGTGTAAAATTACTTCTAGATTCTCATGATAAATCAGATCAGATATACTATGATTTTTCATGTGCTGTCAAATTTGATTCAGCGAAAATACTTTGATATTTTTCGGATTTAGAGATTTGAATTGTAAATAAAATTGTAAACTTTGTAAATAATAACTTGACACTATGTATCTTAGTCAAAATCTCCTCTCAGGAAGGCGAAAATACCTGTTCGGATTCATATTTTTATCATTGATCTTTATGATCTGTGCGGCTTTCAGTAAGGAGGATAATGACGACTTTGATTTTGCCAAACGGGAAGTGTTACTCCGCAGAATAGGACATGAATTGCTTTTACAATCAGGCGACAGTACATCAAGAGTGCTTCCGGTGAAAAAGATTGCAGAAAATGAATATGAGATCAGTTTTGAGAATGAGCTTACGTTTCAACCTGATTCTCTGGTGAATCTTACAAAGCGGGTGTTGGTAAAAGATCCTCTTGCAAGTGATTATATTGTTAACGTTCTGAACTGTAGCAATTCAAGTGTGGCTTATGGATATGCTGTTTCGAAAAATAAAAAAGATGATGTTGTAGCATGTATTGGAAGAAAACAGCCTAAAGCCTGTTATAAGATCAGCATCAAATTCAAACCAACAGGAATCAATACAACAAAAAGTGCATATCTTTTTGGAGGTCTTTCAGTTTTAGCATTGATCGGTTTTGTTTTTATGAGATCTAAATCGGTAAAGTCACAAAAAGTTGTACCTGAAAGTCAGCAGACAGATCTATTCACTTTGGGCTCGATAATTTTTGAAGCAAAAAACAGAAAGCTCATCATCAACGACATAACAATAGACCTCACAGCAACGGAAAGCCGTGTATTGCTTATTTTCGCATCGTCTCCCAACGAAATCATCGAGAGAAGCCGACTGCAAAAAGAAATCTGGGAAGATGACGGTGTGATTGTAGGGCGCAGTCTGGATATGTTTATCTCTAAACTCAGAAAAAAACTGGAAATTGATCAGAATATTAAGATTGTGGTGATCCGTGGGAAAGGGTACAGGCTGGAAATTGGTATTTAGAAAACTTTTGTCAGCACAATGATTTTATTAGAAGTCATTGTTGATTTAAATATAAATGTTATCTCTCGGCATAAAAACCGCTCGGATTATGAGCGGTATGTATTTTTTAGTTTATCATTTAGCTACAAGATAAAATCATTTGTTAATGAGGGGTTTTAATTACATAAAAATCACAACTTGATACGATCAACTACCTCTATACGTAGAATAGCCATAAGCAGATAGCGTTATAGGAACGTGATAATGAGTTGCATCCTTGATTTCAAATATCACTTCAATATAAGGGTAAAAACTTTCTGTATTATTTTTTTTAAAATAATCTTTGGTGTAGTAGGTCAGTTTGAAAATACCCAGATTATTTTTTTCTGAGGACAGAAAATCTGAAATCCTGCCGTTTGTATCTGTATTTTTTTCATCCACAAAAGTCCAGATTTTTGATTGATCATTATACTTTTCTAATTTTATTTTTACTCCTGCGGCAGGGGTTCCCTTAGATACATCTAAGATATGACTTGATAGCTGAAAATTATTTTTTTGAGCAGAAGTCTCTATTGACAAAAGCGCAAAAAGGATGGTAAAGATGAATGTTTTCATTTTCTATTTATTTTAAAATTAAACTATTTTGTTGTTGTGATCCCGATTTCAGGTATTGATGCGGATCGAGCTATCCAATCATCATTTTCCGGACTGCCGCCACCAGATATTCCCACACTACCAATGATATCACCTTTGTACCAAATGGGTACTCCACCGCTTAATAAAAGTAGCTCAGGAAGTGAATTCAGGTTTTTTGTGTCAGCATTTTTTTCTGCATTTCGTAACAATACAAGGGTTGAAGTCTTGGTGGATAAGGCTGTGTAAGCTTTTCTTCTTGATGCCTCTGTGTTGTGAGGTCCGACACCATCGCCACGGAGAATTAATATTGTTGTTCCTGAAGCGTCTAATATGGCAATAGAAACATTTTTATTTTTAAGGATGCTGCTTTTGTGATACGGTTTTTCAACTCTAATGCTGCTTCAATACTTAGATTGTTCACAGATTTTACATAGTAGCTTTCAGCGGAGTAGGGCGGTATTGTTTTTTCGGTTTTGCTTTGCCCGAAACACAGGCAAGAAGTTATCAGCAAAAATAAAAATTGCATTTTCATATCCTTATCTTTTTATGCAAAGTTAAATACATGAAAAATCAAAAACGTTGTGCTATGTCAACGTTTTTAGAGTTTTGATTTTATTCTGCTTAATGTTGAAGGGGATATTCCTAAATAAGAAGCGACCATCTTATTGGATACCCGAAGTAAAAGTTGCGGCTGATATTCAATCAGCCATTTCACCTTATCTAAGGCATCAAATCCCTGGAAACCATAAATTCTCTTTTGTGCAATGATAAATCCTAGCTCTAAAATTTCAGTATATATTTTTGCAAACTCTGGTACTGTTTCAGTCAAATGATAAAAGTCTTTCCTGGAAATACAAAGCAGCTGTGATTTTTCAATCGTTTGTAAATACTCGTTCGCAGGTTTTTGGTCAATAAAACTAGGCAGGGCGGTCGCAAAATTTCCTTCAAAAGCAAAGTACCTTGAGCTGTCGGTACCATCTTTTGTAGTTGTGAATAGACGGATACATCCTTTGTTAATAAAGTAGTAATGTTTACAGATCTGGTCAGATTGCAGGAGTATTTCGTTTCGCTTTGAGGTTACCGGTATAAAACAGGATGTTATTTTCTCCAGTGTTGGGTGAGAAATTTCACTTTTACTCCGTATGAATTTTTCAAGAGTTGAATACATGGTTGATTATGTTTTGTAGCGACAGGTAAATATTTTTTTAAATTACAATTTTTAAATGATGAACGTTTCAATTTAACAATTGATTTTAAATTAAAAAACCGCCCAGAAAATCTGAACGGTTTATATATTTTGATTAAATACATCTTCACTGGTTTATTTAGCGGAAAGTACTTCTTCGCTAATATCTGCAACCTGAATGCTTTTAATAGCTGATTTGGTGGAGGATGCTGTACTTCCGCCCATGATGTATAATTTATTGTTATATATTTCTGCAGCAGCATGCCTTCTTGGGATCATATTGGATGATAATTGATGCAATTTATTGGTTTCTGTATCAAAATAGGCCAAAAAATTTTGATTATTATAACCGCCTGCAATAAAAATCTTAGTACCGGATACCGCTAATGAATGACCCGATATCGCAGCAGGCATCGTATATTGCTCAGTCCAAATATTTTTGTTGAGATCAAATACATTGACCAAGCGGGATGATGTACCGTTAAAACCACCAATAACATAAAGCTTATCATTCACAATTTTGCCTCTTGCTTCTCTGGCGGTGGGCATATTCGGTAACGGATGCCATGTGTCTGAAACAATGTCGTAATATTGGAATCTATCAGAAAATACTGTGGTGGCGGCATTGTTTAGCCCACTTCCGCCGAATGTATATATTTTTCCGTTATGGATGGCAGAACCTGCATTTCCTGTGTAGGCACGATTAACAGCTCCCTTCGTTTTTTGATGAGTTTCAAGGTCTATAATTTCCAGATGGCTGTTTCCCCACCCGTTAAAAATATAAATTTTATTACCGTAAGTCTCCGAATTGGCGAATCTTTTAGGAACCAGACTGGAGTTGATGACACTCCAGCGGTTATCTTTAATACTGTATTTCTCAATAAAATTAGCATAACCATTCGTATCTTTATACCCATTGCTCACATAGATATTGTCACCTGCAATGGTACTGCTTATCGCTCCTCTTCTCACAGACATATCCGCAAGATGTTTAAAATTTAGGGTTTGTGCATTAGCTAAACAAAAACCGAAAAGTGAAAGAAGTAATAATTTTGTTTTCAATGGCGATGGGATTTGGTTTTAAAGATAGGAAAAAGTCGCGGATTGCGAATTCACGACGTCGAGTTTGTTTTGAAATGGAAAACCGCTCGGATGGGAGCGGTTTGTATGTTAGTTTATATGAGCTATATGCTTGAACTAAAAAATGTGATTATTTATTTCACAGTTGAAAGTTTATAGTTTTATTTTCGATGGACTTTCAACTTTACAACAATTTAGTATTTTTGTTGAAATATTTCCGTAAGAATTATTTTTTTCTATTTCATCATACAATAAATCTATTGATTGAAATTTCTTTGGATGTGGATGATGTTCATTTTTTTGCCATATTACAAGATAAATTCCAGCATCAGTTTCAGCACTAGTCATATATTGTGGTAGCTGAGTTTTGATAGCAGTTGTTACATCTGCGTGATGCGCCTTTTTTATTTCAATGCAAACTTTTAACAATTTATCTTCATCATTTTTTGTAGATAACATAATATCTACATTACCATTTGCTTCGTGAACTTCTCTTGATAAATTTATTCCTTTGGATTTGCAATAATGATCTAATGTACTTGATATGTAAGGTTGAACCTCTATTTCGTTTTTTGGAGTTGTAAAGTGCTGATCTCTCCAAAAATTTATGTTAGAACCTTTTAATCTAATATCTCTATCTAAGATTGTTTCTATAAGATTTAGTACAAAGTCTTTTAAGTCTTTATTAGTTTTAATTTTTTCTAAAAATGAATTCAACTCAATATCATCAATCAAAGATTTAATTACTACATCATCAGCGCTCTTATCACAAGGGACGTTCTTCTTTCCTTTTTCGTCAAATTTTCGCAATACATCAAAATTAAAAAAATGAGGTGTAACTGATTTTTGGCAATCTACACAATTACAAGGTACCATTTGTTTATATAACAATTTTCCAGCTTTATCAAGATCACTGTGAACTTCTTCAATATACATTCTAATTGCAGACAATAACCCTTTTTTATTTTTACCCTTTAATGAAATTTTTATTTTTCCTTTAATATAATCTTCCTCAACTAAAGCATCAGTATTTTCATAATTTAGTACCACACCATGCTTCCAGTATAACGCATCCTTTATAAAGCTATGACTCTTAACTATAAAACGTCCGAGTAATCCGGCAGGCATAAAATCATAATCATATTCAAAATGCAAATTTGATGTCATGTCCCATTTAAATTCACTTGGCTTATCGGACGGCAAAAGATCAGGTGAAATGTATCCCGAGCCATCTTTTAATTCGAAACAAAGATAATATTGATGTAGTAGCTTCAGCAATTCCGCTTTTTTACTTGAAAATCTTTCTTCACTCCAAATTGTTTCTAGATCTGAATGTGTAAACTTTCCAGAATTATCAGATATTTCTTTACTATCCAAAATTTGATACATTCCATCAACACACCAATCAGTATTTATAAATACTGTTTGCTTCAGCAATAGATCTTGCTGATGATGAATTATTGCACCTAAATCATTTAAATATTGACTTAAAAAATCTGCTCGCTTTTTATCCAATTTGTGTTTTTCACATATTTCCAAGTATTCAGTATAACTAATAAAGTCTTTTTCATGAGACAAATCTTCTAACTCATTTCTTATTTCAATCCAGCGATTTGACAATTTTAATTTAGTTTGAGGAAGTAAAGCAATCGCATTATTCACTGAGTTTTTTAGGTTTTCAATTGTTACTTCGTATCCAGGTGCACAACTAACATCAACAAAATCTAAGATATTGTCAAACCTTTCTTTATAAACGGATTCGGGTAAACTCTTTTTTCTTTCATCAATTTTACTTAGAACTATTATAATTGGACTATTACCGCTGAACAGTTGAATTGTATTTAGCCAGTAATAAAAGTCCATGTAGTTGCTTTCTTCACGAGCTTCAGTTAAAAATATATAAATTGATCTTTTAGTAATAAATAACTGATGTGTGGCATCATATTTCTCTTGCCCACCAAAATCCCAAATATTTAGTTTGAATTCACTTTCGTTACCGTCAATATTCAGCTTAGAAAGTAATGGACTTTTTAGTACATCAATTCCCTTTGTACTTTCACTCTGGGATAAACTGTAATCAGGATCTGTTAATCTTTTAGTCAGAACCGTTTTTCCAACATTACCTCTCCCAACTATAACCATTTTAGCTTCAAAAAGAAATTCCTCGCTTTCAGCCTCCAATTTTGATTCGAAAAAATTCTTAATTGCATCATAACCTTTTGCAATAATTTCCAAAGGAACATTCTCGATTGGGTTTCGATTTATTTTTAATTTCTTTAATAATGGTAGGTTAATTATTTTAGGTGGAATAATTTTTATATTATTTTTCTGATCACTAACTGAAAATAAATTACCAAAATTGATTTCTTGCAATTTTTCCATCTCTAAAAGTTCAGAAGGAAATTCTTCAAAAAGATTATCTTCAAAAGAAATATTTTCCAAGCTTTTTAGTTTTAAAATTGATTTGGGAATATTTGAAAGATAGTTTTGATCTAATTTTAGTACTTCTAAATTTTTGAGAGATGTAATTGAGGTGGGGAATTCTTGAAAATTGTTTTTTGATAAAAACAATTGATAAAGATCGGATAATTTCTCAATATCATTAGGAATTTCTGATATCTTATTTCCAGTTAGAAATAGTGATAAGAGTGATGTCATTTCGAAAATCTCTTTTGGAATTTCATGCAATTCCAAACTTGTTGCTACTAATTTTAGTAACCGTTTAAGAGTATAAACCTTTTTTGGAATTTCTCTTATGGATGTCTCACCAATTGCTAAATACTCTAAATTTGGAGGAACACCATTTATAGATTTTAATTGAGAACTTCGCATACAATTTAAATACCTTAAAGTAGTCCATTTATCCAATATCTCTGGTAATTCTTCTAATTTATTGCCTTTTAAATGTAAATCTCTTAAATTCTTTAATTTTAATAAGACTATTGGGAATTTCTTTAGACGAAAATTAGGAATATATAATTCTTTCAAATTATGTAATTCTGCTAATTGTTCAATATTTCTTCCAATAGGAATTTTTCCGAAGTTTAAAGTTTCTAATTCTTTTAATTCTAAAATTTCAATGGGGAGTTTTTTAATATTGTCATCTAAATCTAAAAATGAAAGCTTTTTAATAGGTTCTGACTTGTTTAATTCTAGTATTTGTGAGAATTTCATTATTTATTAGTTTTATCTTCTAAGATAGAAAATATAATTATTTAATTCAAATAACTTCCCAAAATTTAATAAAAAAAACCGTTCCACAAAAAGCAGAACGGTTTATATATTAAATTGCCTCGGTCGCTGACCGTTACATCATTCCTGGCATTCCACCTCCCATTGGCATAGCAGGTTCTGCGCTCTTAATTTCAGTGATTACACACTCAGTTGTTAATAGCATTCCGGAAACAGAAGCTGCGTTTTCAAGGGCAACTCTTGTTACTTTCGTAGGGTCGATGATTCCTGCTTCAAGCATGTTTACATACTCGTCAGTTTTAGCGTTGTATCCGAAGTCTCCGCTGCCTTCAGCAACTTTAGCTACGATTACAGAACCTTCACCTCCTGCGTTGGCAACGATTTGTCTCAATGGCTCTTCGATCGCTCTTTTTACGATTTTAATACCAGTAGTTTCATCAGCATTGATTCCTTCAAGGTTTGTTAAAGCAGAGATTGCTCTTACAAAAGCAACACCACCACCGGCAACGATACCTTCTTCAACAGCTGCTCTCGTAGCGTTCAAAGCATCGTCTACTCTGTCTTTTTTCTCTTTCATTTCAACTTCAGAAGCTGCACCTACATACAATACGGCAACACCACCGGCTAATTTAGCCAATCTCTCCTGTAGTTTTTCTCTGTCGTAATCAGAAGTCGTGGTTTCCATCTGAGCTTTGATCTGGTTTACTCTGCCCTTGATCTTGCTTTCTTCACCACCACCGTTTACTACAGTTGTGTTGTCTTTGTCGATCGATACTTTCTCAGCAGTTCCCAACATATCAAGAGATACATTTTCCATTGTGAAACCTTGCTCTTCAGAAATTACCTGTCCACCAGTTAAGATTGCGATATCTTCCAACATTGCTTTTCTTCTGTCTCCGAATCCCGGAGCTTTTACCGCAGCAATTTTAAGAGAACCTCTTAATTTATTAACTACCAAAGTTGCCAAAGCTTCACCTTCAACTTCTTCAGAAATAATCAATAAAGATTTTCCGCTTTGTGCGATGGGCTCAAGAACTGGAAGCAATTCTTTCATTGAAGAGATTTTTTTCTCTACTAAAAGAATGTAAGGGTTTTCCAATTCAACCGTCATTTTTTCAGGATTCGTCACGAAATATGGAGACTGGTAACCTCTGTCAAACTGCATACCTTCTACAACATCTACTGTTGTATCGATACCTTTAGCTTCTTCTACAGTGATAACTCCTTCTTTACCTACTTTTCCGAAAGCTTCAGCGATCAGAGATCCGATTGTTTCGTCGTTGTTTGCAGAAACTGAAGCAACCTGCTTCACCATTTCTGTAGAGTCACCTACTTGCTTAGACTGCTCTTTAAGGTTAGCAACAACAGCAGTTACTGCTTTGTCGATTCCTCTTTTCAAGTCCATTGGGTTTGCACCTGCAGCTACGTTTTTAAGACCTTCTCTTACGATAGCCTGTGCCAGAACAGTAGCGGTAGTAGTACCGTCTCCTGCGATATCATTGGTTTTGGAAGCCACTTCTTTTACCATTTGCGCTCCCATGTTTTCTACTTTGTCTTCAAGTTCGATTTCTTTTGCTACAGAAACACCATCTTTAGTAACGTGAGGTGCACCGAAAGATTTTTCGATGACAACGTTTCTACCTTTTGGTCCTAAAGTTACTTTTACTGCATTAGCCAATGCATCAACCCCTCTTTTTAGAGCGTCTCTTGACTCGATATCGAATTTTATTTCTTTTGCCATTTTGATTAGATATTAGATGTTAGATGTCAGAAGTTAGACATGTAACATTTGTTTTAATTTGAATTTAGTTTGAATAGTCTGAAATCTGATGTCTGGAATCTTATCCGATTACTCCTAAAAGATCACCTTCTTTTACGATTAAGAAATCTTTTCCGTCTAGTTTTAATTCGGAACCTGAATATTTCCCATAAAGAACTTTATCTCCTACTTTTACAGTGGTAGGCTCGTCTACTTTACCAGGACCTACTGCTACTACGGTACCTTCTTGTGGTTTTTCTTTAGCAGTGTCTGGAATAATAATACCTGAAGCTGTTTTGGTTTCTGCAGCGATGGGCTCGATAAGCACTCTGTCTGCTAAGGGTTTAAAGTTTACTGACATAATATATTTTATTTTTAAGTTATTTCTGTGTCGTAAATCTCTAAATCTGTGCCACGGGACGATAACTAGAATTTTGGCAGATTTTTTTTAAAGATGTGAAATTTTGGCAGAAAAAAAGTTCACTTGTTGTAAGTGAACTCAGAATTTATTTGCAAGAGCTGTCGTAGTCTTTTAATAATTTTTTATACATATTGGTGTATAATTCGGTTTTGTATTTCATGTTTATTCTGGCAGCGTCTGCTCCTCTTTTTCCTTTCATCTCTTCCTTCCTTTCTGCATCAGTGGCTTTTTTATTTTCTTTATAGGTTTTGTTTGAGAAGTATTCATTTTTTCTTGCTTCATCTACCTTTGCCAGAAACTCAGGACAATCGGCTCCAACAATTTCGTACGCTTTATAAAATTTCTTGTACAAAGATTTCATATTAAATAAATCCAAAGGCGTAAGCTTATTGTAGTCTACTGGTGCAACGGCAAATATATCACCAGGTTTACTAAGATAGATCATAACGTGCTGCAACTGGCAATCATCATTGTTTCCATTAGATCCTGATGCGAAATTATCTCCAAAATCAGTTTTACAAAACATACTTCTGTACCCGTAAAGATTGATTTCTCCTTTCTCCATCAATGGCAGCATCAAAACTCTGCCTTCAGATTCAAGTTCCAAATTGTTATCAATCTCTTTCACAACACGTTTGTCTAGCTGGAATTTTTCCTGTGTATCTTCGTTAGTATATACTAAGCTTTTGATATCAGAAACCTGAATAAGCTGAACTGTCGCATCGCTTTTTGATGATTTAAATTTAACCTCTTTTCTAGCCAGATTAGCACTTTTTTCCGAACTCTTAGTAAGATACGTGAATGTTGCAACATCTGGAAGCATAAAATCCTGCGCAAATCCCGTTTTAGTCGTTCCGTCTTCCATCAGAATTTCGATTGGTAAAAAATCTCTTTTACCCGTATAGAACTGTAAAGATTGGGCAAAATAAGTTTGTGCTAATGCAAAGAAAAGCAGTAATACGCTTAGTTTTTTCATGGTTATAGTCAATCGTAATTTTAATTTTTCTTTCCAGCCGCCTGCATCGGGTTTACTCTTCCGTTTGCGCCACCTCTCACAGCTCCGTCTTGTTTTTGCTTAAATACTTGGAATTTGGAAGTTTCGGAACTTGACTGGTCGTTGCTCCAAAGGTTATTTGAAGTATCAATGTCTGCCGTTTCTCTCATCGGATCTAGCTGAATCGATTTTATTTTTTTGTCAAAATAAAACGTTTTAGAAGCTTTTTTCTCGTTGCTTCTCCAGATTTGCGCAGATGATTTATCCTTTAATTTTGAACCGTCTTCAAACGTAAACTCAAGAATAATAGGCATTACCAAACCGCCTTTGTTCACAAAATCGATTTGATACGCTGTTAAATTTTTAAGTTTTTCCTGTTCTTTTTTGTCTAAAGCTACACTGCCTTCTGCTTTGAAGCTGTACTCTTTATTAGCGTCTACTTTTTCCTGTCCACGGTCGTATCGGTAATAAAAATCCTGAAGATCTTTATCTTTTTCTACCTCAAAAGTGATGGTTTTATCTTCTTTGTTTCTGATTTTTGAAATATCTTCAAACTCATTCTGCAAAGGTTTTTCAACCTTATATTTTGTTTCATTGGCTTCTTTTACCGTTGTTAAATCCGGAGTTGCCATCGTCACTTTGTCAATCGCAATATCAACAGGATCTGTTCCGTAAAACCATCCTCTCCAAAACCAATCTAGGTCTTCACCGGTTGCATCTTCCATTGTTCTGAAAAAATCTGCAGGTTCCGGATGTTTAAAGGCCCATCTCTTAGAATAGGTTTTAAAAGCTTTGTCAAAAAGCTCTCTTCCTATAATGGTTTCACGAAGAATATTCAATCCGGTTGCAGGTTTTGCATAAGCATTTGGGCCAAACTGGATGATATTTTCAGAGTTGCTCATGATCGGTTCCAGTTGATCTTTCGGAAGTTTCATGTAATCAGTAATTGTCCACGCCGGACCACGTTTTGAAGGGAATTTATTATCCCATTTTTCTTCCGTTAAATATTCTGTAAATGTGTTTAAACCTTCATCCATCCAGCTCCATTGTCTTTCGTCTGAGTTGATGATCATCGGGAAAAAGTTGTGCCCCACTTCATGAATAATGACACCAATCATTCCGTTTTTTGTGCCTTCAGAATACGTGCCGTCTTTTTCTGTTCTTCCGAAATTGAAACAGATCATTGGGTATTCCATCCCATTAGAAGCTTCTACAGATTGCGCCACGGGATAAGGATATGGGATTGTAAATTCCGAATAGGTTTTAATGGTATGAGCAACCGCTTTAGTCGAGAATTTTCTGTACAAACCATAAGCTTCTTTCGGGTAGAAACTCATTGCCATTACTTTATTGTTATTTTCCGGAATCGTTACACCCATCGCATCCCAAACAAATTTTCTTGAAGCCGTCCATGCAAAATCTCGCACGTCTTTGGCTTCGAAAATCCATGTTTTTCTTTGTTTTGAATGGTTTTTTTCTGCTTTTGTAGCTTCATCCAAAGTCACGATTTCGACAGGCTCATTTGAGGTTTGAGATTTTTTATATCTGGATAATTGATCGGATGATAAAACCTGTTCGTAGTTTTTACATTCTCCGGTTCCGCCGATGATGTGATCTGCCGGAACGTTCATAGAAACTTTGTAGTTTCCGAAAACCAAAGCAAATTCACCTCTTCCTGTAAACTGGTGATTCTGCCATCCCTGGAAATCACTATACACACACATTCTCGGGAACCATTGGGTGATGGTGTACAAATCGTTTCCGTCTTCCGGGAAGTTTTCATAGCCTCCACGACCGCCCATTTTCATTCGGTTCGGAATATTGTAATTCCAGTCGATTTTAAAAATGAATTTTTCTCCTTTTTTCAGAACTTTAGGTAAATCAATACGCATCATCGTTTTGTTGACGGTATATTGTAAAGGATTTCCTGAAGCATCGGTTACTTTTTCCAGATTAACGCCGTAGCCATTATCTTTTGCCGGTAAATCTGTTGTCTTTAATTGCTGGTCTGAAGTAGATTTCGGCAGGGTAGAAGAGAACTGGTAATCTGCTTTTTTGATAGTAGACTGCTGGTTTTCGTCTAATTGAAGCCAGATGTAATCTAAATCATCAGGAGAATTGTTGTAATATGTTACGGTTTCAGAACCTTTCAGGTTTCTTTTGTCTTCATCCAGGTATGCCGTGATGTCGTAGTCTGCTCTGTTTTGCCAATACGCCTGTCCGGGAGCTCCGGAAGCCGTTCTGTAAACGTTTGGTGTAGGTAAAATTGTTCCCAACTGTTCAAATCTGTTCCCATGGTTGCTACCAGGATTGTTTTGAATATTCTGTGCCGAAACGCCTACATATAGAAATACTGAAAGTGCAGTAACTTTAAAATTCATGTGAAAAAAATTTAGAATGATCAAATATAATAATAAGTCGTTGAAAATTTAGAAATGTTTCAAACTTAAAAAGGAATTCTTTCTAATGTCATTTTTAAAGCCAATGCAAAAACTCCTGATGATACAAAAAGAATCCAGTCTTTTTTATTGATTTTGAAAAGGTTTAATAATATAAATAGAATTACTAAAATTGCGGCAACAATTACTATTTGTCCGAGTTCCAAACCAATGTTAAATCCTAAAAGCGGAACAGCGATGCTCTGGCTTTTGGCGATCATCACTCTTGCAGTATTGGCAAAACCTAATCCGTGAATGAGCCCGAAAAATAATGCTAAATAATAATTGGTTTTATTTTGCGACTGCTTTTTATTTTTCATTAAAATATTTCCGGCTGCCGTTAAAACAATGGTAAGCGGAATTAAAAATTCTACCCAATCTGAAGGAAGCCTTACTATATTGAGAATACTTAAAGCTAAAGTTATCGAATGACCTATTGTAAATGCAGTTACCAAAATCAGAATTTTTTTCCAGTCTTTGGCGGTGTAAACAGCAATTAAAACTAATACAAAAAGCTGATGGTCCAGTGCATCGAGTGAAATAATATGTTCCCAGCCTAGTTTTAAATAAAATAAAAAGTCCTGCATTTTTCGATATTTTTTTGAAATGCGATGATACAAAATTTATTTTAACTTTGTATAAAATTGAAGTGATGAACTATATTTTAGAACTTGAAGATAAAGAAGATTTCCCAAGAGTAAAAAAACTTCTTGAGCAAATAAAAGGTGCCCGGATTTTTGAACAGGATTACGATGAGATTCCTAATGATATCTATGAAGCTTTGGATAAATATGCAGATTCTGTAAAAGAGGAGGATTGTATTTCTTCTGAAGAATTTTTTGCGAATGCCAGAAAGAAAGTATGCGAGTTATATTCACGAAAGTAGCAGAAAGTTCTTATATGAAATGTTTCAAAAATCACGTTTCAGAACAAGAAGCACTTTAATCGGGAAAAAGCATGTAAGAATGTTTTTCAGAATGGAAAATGAGACTAAAATCATCATTCTTCTCTTTTTCGACATGCGACAAGACCCACAAAAAATAAATGAACTTTTAAAATGAAGAAGATACTATTTCTACTGATTATTTTTCTCGGATTATCATCATTCAGTAAAGAGATTCATCCCTATCACGTTGGTTCGGTAGAAATCAATTACAATTCAAAATCAAAAACTTTTGAGATTACCGGAAGGTTTTTCTTAGATGATCTGGAAAACGGTCTTAGAAAAAAGTATGGAAAACCTTATTATTTTAACGAATCGAAATATAAAGCCCAGCTTAACGAAGCGCTAAAAAATTACAGTTCTGAATATTTTAAATTGAAAACAGATAATCAGTTTTTAAAGATCAATTACGTGGGTTATGAAGAAGATAATGAGTCTGTTAACGTTTATCTTGAATCTGAAAAAGTGGAAAATCCAAAAAAAATAGAAGCGGCGGTAAGCTTTCTCTATAATCTCTTTGATGACCAGATCAATTTAGTTCATATTATCGTTAACGGCAACCGCAAAAGTGAAAAACTGACATATCCGAATCGATATTTATACCAACAGTTTTAATAGTTATTTCTGGAGTTGAAGCAATGCATTTTCAGCTTTCGCATGAGCTAAAAGATCTGGAAAAAAATCGTCATAACATTTTTGTAAAACATCTTTATTATCTAAGAAAGCTTCATAAACAGGAATATCTTTATCCAAATATTTGGCTTTATTCAAGACATTTCTCATGCTGAATTTAATATTCTGGTCATGACGATAGTTGTAAAGCCAATCATCCTGCTCCATTTTTGTGAGCATATATTTAAAATTTTCAGGAAGAAATTCATCATGCTCATGCAGAACTCGGTACACTTTTAATGAATGTTTTTTCCAGCCTTTTAATGAATTCAAATGTAAATCATTTGCAACAAAATAATCCAAAGAAACATCTACAAAAGCTCCTGCATAAAGCCGAACGAGAGGACTGAAAACTTTTTTTGCTTCGTGAATTGCCGGATGAGAATCTGTAAACGTATCAATGGTGCGATGCAGAGTAATCCCATCCTGAATATCTTTCGGGAAAGAATACCGGTCTTTGTTTCGGATAAAATCTTCGAGAAACTGCCCGACAATTTGTCCGTCATTGAAAGTGAGAAAAGAGTGGGCAAGAAAGTTCATACTGCAATTTAGTATTTATAATTAAAAAATCCTTCTAAAATAATTTGAAGAAGGATTTGAAATATCTTATAAGATTTTTTTATTTTTTAATAAATTTTTTGCTTCCAACCAAAGAATTTTTATCGGTGTAAACACTTAAAAAATATTCACCTGAAGCTAAACCTTGAAGATTAATACTTTTTGTATACGATGTCAAAACAATTTGACCTAAAGGATTAATGATTTTGAAAGTATATTTCTCATCATTTTTAATCCAGATATTGATCTCATCTTTTGCAGGATTGGGAAATATGGTAAAATCCTGAACATCTGCCGAAAAGGTTTCTACAGTTGATAAAGATGAAGTTGGCGTAAATTGTGAAACTACACACGCAAAACGGGAGAAACCGAATGCTTCGTCTGAAGGATTTGGATTTCCGATAGAAACTCCTGTTGGCTCAGAATTGTAATTTACATTAGGATTTGCCCATCTGTTAACTCTTGAGCAATTAATTCCGCTTGCCACACATTCATCATTATAAGCCATGATGGTTCTCCATCGTTGAGCATTTGTACTTGAAGCTCCTAAGTTTACTGCTGTTTGGTTACTATATCCGTGATGGTTATTGCATGGTGCGGTAGACTGGCTCACAAACCAATCGTGATTAAGACCCATATTGTGTCCCATTTCATGCGCCAGAGTATAATTTGACACTACACAACTATAAATAGATACAGTGAATGCCGAATTAGAAGAATAATTAGTAGGATTTGAGTTCAAATATCCTAATCCGCAAGTATTGGTAGGTGTTGAGGTAATCAACCCACACAAATCGGCGCCATAAGTACTGCGGAGTGTATGAACATCATCCATTACCCCGTCGGTGCTGTTTCGGAAAGATGCGAGATCGGTGTTGATACTGCCTGATTCTGTGTAAAAAATTTCACCAGAATACACTAAATTAATCGTCACGTTATTGACTCCTGAATTTACAAGTGCCGTATTAAAATTGGTAATTGCTGTAGCAACAAAAGCATTACTTTGTGCTACGCCACCCCATGCAATTCTTGCAGCACTTGTATAAACTACCAGGACATCAATCGTGGTTGCAGCGCAAACAGGTGTTGTCGATAGACAAATGTTGGCGTTCGCTTTTTGACTGATAGCGGATTCGTTAAGAATAAAATCATTTTTTGAATCCTGATTAATAAGAGTTGATTCGCTTACTGTGGAAACTGCGAAAGTATTACTGTCAGTTTGGTGAAAAATAATTTTTTCTCCGGATTCTGAAGCATACATTCCGGTTATTACGTTTCCGGATTTTGATAAAACCAATTCAGATTTCGGTTCATTTTCTACAGAATATACAGAAGATTCGCTCTTATTGCTGTATAAAAATGTTTTTTTGTAATGAGCTTTAATCGCCTTATTATTAGGCAAAGGAATCTGAAGATCAGCTTTCAAATCAAATGAAGGTTGCGAATAATATTTTGTAAGAATATAAGTAGACGCAAGATTTGCACTTATTTTTTGTTGATCGCTAAGGTTATTTTCATTTATCGTATGATCAAAAATTCTGTTTTGTGCCGATACAAAAGCGATACAAAAAATGAAAAGACAGGTAAATTTTGTTTTCACAATTGAGTTGTTAATGTTATTGATACACAAATATATACAAATACTCTTAGAATTTTAAGATTTTTTTAATACTGAAAAAGACTCTCCTGGAAATCTACCACCTAAGTTAAAAATAAGGTTAGAATTATTTAATAATAAATTTTTTACTTCCCACGAAAGTATTTTTATCTGTGTAAATACTCAGAAAATATTCTCCTGGAGGTAAACCCTGAAGGTTAATATTTTTTTTATGAGACGTAATAATGATCTGGCCTAAAGGATTTATGATTTTAAAAGTGTATTGATCATTATTTTTGATCAGGATATTGATTTCGTCTTTTGTGGGATTTGGAAAAATTGTAAAATCTTGTGTCTGTTTATTTGTTATTTCAAAAGTTCCAAGATTAGCGGTTGGCATAAATTGAGACACAACACACGCAAAACGTGCAAATGCGAATGCTTCATCAGAAGGATTTGGGTTGCCAATAGCAATTCCGGTAGGTTCAGCATTATAATTTACATTAGGATTTGCCCATCGGTTAACTTTAGGACAACTCATTCCGTTATCTGAGCAGTGGTTACCATATGCCATCATGGTACGCCATCTTTGGGAAGATGTACTGGATGTTCCCAAGTTTACTGCGGTCTGATTAACATATCCGTGCTGATTACTGCAAGGTGTTGTACTCGTATCTACATACCAATCATGCCTTAGTCCCATATTATGTCCCATTTCATGAGATAAGGTATAGTTGGATACCACACAATTGAATAGTGAGACAGAAAATGCTGAGGTGTTTGAATAATTTGTGGGATCTGTGTTAATATATCCCAAACCGCATAGGTTGGTAGGTGTAGAGGTAACCAACCCGCAAAGATCTGCTCCATAAGTACTTCGCAGTGTATGGACATCATCCATTATCCCATCGGTACTGTTTCGGAAAGTTGCGAGATCTGTGTAGATACTGCCTGATTCTGTGTAAAAAATTTCACCCGAATACACTAAATTAATCGTAACATTTGGAATCCCTGAGTTGGTAAGTGAGGTGTTAAAATTTGTAATAGCAGTTGCAATAAAAGCATTACTTTGTGCCACGCCACCCCATGCAATTCTTGCTGCTGAAGTGAAAACAACCAAAACATCAATTGTTGTTGCAGGGCACACAGGTGTTGCTTCTAAACAGATATTGGCATTTACTTTTTGATTTATTGCAGATTCATTAAGAATGAAATCATTTTTAGAATCCTGCTCAATAAGACTTGATTCGCTTACTAGGGAAACTGCGAAAGTATTAGGATCTGTTTGGTGGAAAATAATCTTTTCTCCGTAGCTCGAAGCATACATTCCCGTTACCACATTATCATACTTTGAAAAAACCAAATCACTGTCTGGTTCGTTTTCTACGGAGTAAGCATAAGATGTGCTTTTGTTGGTATAATTAAATGTTTTTGAAAGCTTGGCTTTGATTGTTCTGTTATTGGGTAATTTAATTTCCAAATCAGATGTCAGATCCAAGTATGATTGTGAATAATACTTCGTCAAAATATAAGTAGAAGCAAGATTCTTACTTATTTTTTGATTATCGTTCAAATTATTTTCATTGATTGCGTGCTGAAATATCTTGTTTTGAGCAAACAGAATTGTAGCACAGCATAGCAGTAAGAATGTACTTAAGATTTTCATATTTGGTTTTATTACTATTGTTGAATAGCAAATATATATATAAAAATCTAAAATAGTATGATTTTTTTAACGTTAAAACAATCTTTCATGAAAATCCTCAACCTTACTTACTTCCTCAATCTTGATCCCGAATTTTCTTTTGGGAATTTTATTTAAATTTGAAACGAAGATCTTCTCATAACCCAGTTTTTCTGCTTCAGTAATTCTTTGTTCGACTTGTGCTACAGGGCGTATTTCTCCACTCAGACCAATCTCTCCGGCAAAACAGAAATGTTCAGAAATAGCAATGTCTTCATTAGATGATAAAATTGATGCGACAACCGCCAAATCTAAGGCCGGATCATCTGTTTTTATTCCGCCTGTAATGTTTAAGAAAACGTCTTTTGCTCCCAGCTGAAAACCTGCTCTTTTTTCCAAAACAGCCAAAAGCATATTCAGTCTTTTAGAATCAAAACCTGTACAGCTCCTTTGCGGAGTTCCGTAAACTGCGGTGCTTACCAACGCCTGAATTTCCAGAAGCATCGGTCTGTTTCCTTCCAGAGTTACTGCAACAGAATTTCCAGACAGTTCTTCAAATTTTTTAGTGATTAGAATTTCTGAAGGATTTTTTATTTCCTTTAAACCTTGCGAAACCATTTCGTAAATTCCTATTTCCGAGGTTGATCCGAAACGATTTTTATTGGCTCTCAGCAATCTGAAAAGATGATTTCTGTCACCGTCAAAATTCAAAACGACATCAACCATGTGTTCCAGAACTTTTGGTCCTGCAATTTGTCCGTCCTTTGTAATATGACCAACCAGGAAAACGGGAACATTGTTTTCTTTCGCATATTTGATGATTTCATTTGAGCATTCGCGGATCTGGGAAACTGTTCCGGGTGAACTTTCAATCAATTGTGACTGCAACGTTTGGATAGAATCTATAATCACAAAATCCGGTTCAAGTTTCTTAGCTTCGTGAAGAATTTTTTCTAAAGAAGTTTCAGTGTACAGAAAGCAATTCGGATTTTTCACATCAGCCAAACGGTCGGCTCTCATTTTGATCTGAGATGCACTTTCTTCTCCGGAAACGTAAAAAATTTTCTTTTTCATCTTTAAGGCAAGCTGAAGAAGAAGGGTAGATTTTCCGATTCCGGGTTCGCCACCAATTAAAGTGACCGATCCTAAAACAATTCCGCCTCCCAAGACACGGTTCAGTTCATCAGAAGGGGTTTTTATTCTGGGCTCTTCAATGGCTTCCACTTCGATAATGTTGATGACACTCTGTTTGGTTTTTGAAGGAGATAAACTTTTTTGAGGAGTTTTTTCTACAATTTCTTCTACCAGAGTATTCCATTCTCCACAGTTTTTACACTGTCCCATCCATTGTGAATATTGAGATCCGCAGTTTTGACAGAAATATGCTGTTCTTAGTTTTGCCATGCTGTAAAATTATAAAAAATCTGTCTCAAAATTTTTCACAAATAGTATTAATGTTATCATACATCAATGAATATTTTGAATTTTCTGATGTACATTTGTTCTATAAATTTTAAAAAATGAAAAAAATACTTTTTAGTTTCATATTTACATTAGTAGGTATATTCACATTTGCTCAAAATAACTGGAGCGTAGATCCGATGCATTCATCTGTAAATTTCAATATCAAACACATGGGAATCAGCTTTGTGCAAGGTAGATTTGATAAATTTGACGGAACTGTTTCCATGCCGGGAAATAATTTGGATGATGCTAAATTTAATTTCAATGTTTATACAGAATCAATTAATACAGGTGTTGATCCGAGAGATAAACATTTAAGAAGTGCAGACTTCTTTGATGTAGAAAAGTTTCCTTCGATGTCTTTTGAAGGTGCAACTATTTCTCAGGCAAAAGGAAATAATTATACATTAAAAGGTAAATTAACTATTAAGAACGTCACTAAAGATATAACCATTCCTGTAACTTTTGGAGGTATTACAAAAAATCAGCAGGGAAAAGAAGTTGCAGGGTTGCAGGCAAAATTTACCGTAAATCGTTTGGATTACAATATTAAATATGATCCTACCGGAGCAGGTGTGGCAAAAGATGTTGAGGTGAATTTGTATTTTGAATTGGTAAAGCAATAATTTTCATATATATATAATTTGGTTTAGGTGGAGGTTTCTCAAGTTTTGAGAAGCCTTTTTCTTTTTATAAGCAAATAAATTTCTAGGGTTAAATTATTTATGACGTAGATCAAGATAAGTTCTTTCTAGTCTTTCATATTCATTTTTCCAATCTGCTGCGGTTTTTTCAATTTTTTCAATTTTAAAATCTGAAATTTCTATTTCTTCGAGATTATCTATTGAGTTTCTATCTTCTATGTGGTCGAAATCTACAGCACACCAAACATTTAAATGCTGATTACAAATTTCAATATATAATTTTTCACCTATTTGACTTTTAAATAAAAGATGATAATTTAAAATATTCTCTTTGAAATAAATAAAAACACCTTCGTAATAATCGTGATGGCGGTCTGTAAAATAAATATTGAAGCCGTCATTTCTCCAACGTGGTAGGTTATCAAATTTTAACAATAGCCCATTTGTAGGTAAAAGCTCAACCTTTTTTAGACAGACAAGTTTATTAAGAATTTGCATTGTTAAAAATTTAATTACTAAAATACACAATCAAATTCAGTTACAAAATTGCTTTGCTTTTCTTTTTCCCCTAACTTTGCACAAACCTAATCTAATGAGTAAAAAGAATACAAAGTATATCTTTGTGACAGGAGGTGTAACTTCATCTTTGGGAAAGGGAATCGTTTCTGCTTCTCTGGGACTTCTACTAAAATCACGTGGCTTTAATGTAACGATCCAAAAATTAGATCCTTATATCAATATCGACCCGGGAACGCTGAATCCTTATGAACACGGAGAATGTTACGTAACTGAAGATGGTGCTGAAACAGATTTGGATTTAGGACACTATGAGCGTTATCTTGACTCTCCAACTTCTCAAAACAACAACGTTACTACCGGGAAAATCTACCAAACTGTAATCGAAAAAGAAAGAAAAGGAGATTTCCTTGGAAAAACAGTTCAGGTAATTCCGCATATTACCAACGAAATTAAACGCAGAATTAAAATTTTATCTAAGCAGAACTACGATATCATTATTACTGAAATCGGCGGAACTGTAGGAGATATAGAATCTTTACCTTACATAGAAACTGTGCGTCAGCTGAAATGGGAATTGGGAGAGAAAAATTCTATGGTAATACACCTTACTTTGTTGCCATATTTAGCTTCAAGTGGAGAATTAAAAACAAAACCTTCTCAACATTCTGTTCGTCAATTGATGGAAAGTGGAATTATGGCTGATGTTTTAGTATGCAGAACCGAACATAAAATTCCAAAAGATCAAAGAGCAAAACTGGCTCAATTTTGCAACGTTTCCTTAGATAATGTGATTGAATGTAAAGATCTGGAAACAATTTATGAAGTTCCGATGTACCTTCAAAAACAAAATTTTGATGATGTAGTGCTGAAAGGATTAGATCTGAAAAGTGACAAAGAAGCAGATCTGAAAGACTGGAAAACTTTCCTTAAAAAATTCCAGAATCCAAAAAGAACGGTTGAGATTGCGTTGGTAGGAAAATATATTTCTCTTCAGGATTCTTATATTTCAATTGCAGAGGCTTTCAAACACGCCGGAGCAGATATAGAAACGGAAGTGAAAATAAGATGGGTTTACAGTGGTGATTTATCCAAAGACAATATCAAAGAAACTCTAGACGGAGTTTGCGGTATCTTGGTTGCTCCAGGTTTTGGCGACAGAGGTATCGAGGGTAAAATTCTTACCGCTCAATATGCAAGAGAAAATAAAGTTCCGATGTTGGGGATTTGCTTGGGAATGCAAATCATGACTGTTGAGTTTGCCAGAAATGTTTTAGGTTATACTAAAGCTAACTCTATGGAGTTTGATACTTCTACCGAGCATCCTGTAATTTCTTTGATGGAAGAACAGAAGAATGTAGTAGACAAAGGAGGTACGATGCGTCTCGGAGCATGGAAGTGTGCTGTGAAAAACGGTTCAAAATTACATGAAATCTACAGCAGTAAGCATATCTCTGAAAGACACCGTCACCGTTACGAATTCAACAGTGAATATATTCAGGAATTTGAGAAAAATGGTTTCTTAGCAACGGGTACAAACCCGGAAACAGGTTTAGTGGAAGCACTAGAAATGCCGGATCATCCATTTTATGTAGGGGTGCAATATCACCCGGAATACAAGAGTACGGTAGCAAGTCCGCATCCTTTGTTCAGGGCTTTTATTAAGGCTTGTGAGAAAGAGATAAAGTAATTACTTGATAAGGACGTTATATAATACACTCAGATTGATTTTTGTCAGTCTGAGTGTATTATATAGTAACATATTATAATGTAGAGTTTTGATAAAAAAACAGTATTTTTGTCGACTCAAAAAGTATGGCATTGCCATGCTGATTTAAATTTTTAAATTTTAATTAAAATAAAATGCAACAGAACAACGGACTCGATAAAAGTCAGATTATTAGTTTTGCGGTTTTATGTTTGGTCCTTTTCGGATTCATGTTTTATTTTCAGAATAATCAACAGGAAGAAGAAAAGCTGAAAGCTGAGCAACAGAAAACAGAACAGGCAAAAAAAACCGTAAAACCAACTCCGGCAGCCAATATCAATCCCAATGTAACTCCGAATTCTATTCAGATTTCTAATTTGGAAAACAAGCAGCTGAAACTTGAATTTTCAAGCTTAGGAGGTCAGGTTTCAAAAGTGGAACTTTTAGAATACAAAGCTTATGACCGTAAAACGGATAAAGCAGATCTTCCGCTTAATCTGATTACTAAAAATAATTCAAGCTACGGTTTTCAGTTTAAAGATAAAACAGGGAAAACCATCAATACTAAAGATCTGGTTTTTTCGCCAACTGTTGCAGGGAGTGCAGTGACCATGACTGCCAATTATAACGGAGCTGTTATTCAGTTTATTTATACATTATTAGATAAATACAGAGTTGATTTTAAAGTAAGAACTCAGGGGCTTGCAAAAATTACTTCTGATAATAAAGCAGATTTTATTTGGGACTACCAAGTGAGAAATCTCGAAAAAGGAAGAGCTCAGGAACAGTCTCACTCAGAATTTTCTTATGCGTTTAATAATTATGAAGATTATGATTATGACGGAAGAACGGATATGACTGAGGATAAAGAAACACTCAACTGGATTGGTGTAAAACAACAATTTTTCTCCTCTGTGATCGAAGCTAAAAATGGCTTTACACAAAGTAAAGGAAATCAGGAAGCCTTCGAAGAAGGCGAATATCTCAAAAAATTGAATTATGAAGGTTTTGTTCAGATGACAGGAAGTGAATTGAATCAGGATTTTACCTGGTACTTTATGCCTTTAGATCTAAAACTACTAAAAACCTACGATAAAAACTTTGACGAAATTTTACCGTTAGGCTGGTCATTCATCGGAGCAATGAACCGTTATTTCTTCATGCCGATGTACAATCTTATTGCATCTTGGGGAATTACAGCCGGTTGGGTAATTTTCTTAATGACCATCATTGTTAAGTTGATATTGTCACCCATTATGTATAAGCAGCATAAATTGAGTGCGATGATGAAAGTGATTCGTCCGGAAATTGATGAAGCAACAGCAAAATTCAAGGATGCAGATCCTATGAAAAAGCAACAGGCTACAATGGAGATTTACAGAAAAGCGGGGGTGAATCAAATGGCGGGATGTTTACCGGCATTGGTGCAGATTCCTATTTTCTATGCATTATTCAGATTTTTCCCGAATTTTATCGACTTGAGAGGTCAGGGTTTCTGGTTTGCAAAAGATCTTACGGCTTATGATGATTTGATTAAATTGCCATTCAATGTACCGTTTTTAGGAGAGCATTTAAGTGTATTTGCTATAGCTTGTACAATTGTTATTTTAATTTACACGGTAATGACTTCAGGAAATATGCAGCAGCCACAACAGGAAGGGATGCCGAATATGAAAGTATTGATGTACATTTTCCCAATCACATTCTTATTCTTTCTGAACACATCAGCTTCAGGTTTATCTTGGTACTATTTTGTGTCAAATGCGATCAACATCTTGATTATTCTTGTCATCAAGTATTTGATTCTGGATGAAAAGAAAATTCATGCACAGATTCAGGCAAATAAAGAAAAGCCGAAAACAGAAGGTAAGTTCCAGAAGCGAATGCGAGAAATGATGGAAAAGGCTCAGGAACAACAGAAAACGCAGGAGCAGACGAAAAATAAAAAGAAATAACTTATTATAACAAAAAGAGAAGCAGTTTATTGCTTCTCTTTTTTATTTGGAATGATTTTAAATTTAAAATGTTAAAATCTGTAATATAATAATTCACACACCAATTTAATTAATCATAGTTTAACCTGAAAGATTGACGGTGATATTTTGTTACACCATGCTTTGTCAGGGCTTCCTGGTGTTTTTTTGTGGCATAACCAAAGTTGGTGTTCCAGCCATATTCTGGGTGTTCTTCATGCAGCTGGATCATCAGTTGATCTCTGTAATTTTTGGCTAAAATAGATGCTGCAGCAATTGATAATATTTTTGAATCACCTTTAATGATACATTGATGCGGAATGAAATTATATGGATGAAATTTGTTTCCATCTACCAAAATGAGCTCTGGTATAATGGTAAGTTGATCAAGAGCTCGATGCATTGCATGAATACTGGCATTCAGTATATTATGTTCGTCAATAAAAGTTGGCGGAAGTTCAGCAATTGCATAATTTTTTACATGGTCTTTGATGTAGCTGTCGAGTTCCATTCTCTTTTTAAAAGTTAATTTTTTTGAGTCATTTACCAGATTCTGATTAAAATTTTCATCCAAGATTACTGCCGCCGCAACCACGGGTCCACACAGGCATCCTCTGCCGACTTCATCGCAACCTGCTTCGATATAAAGATTTGACCATTTCTTTAATAATTCCATAAAAATTAACATTTACGTAAAGACAAATTTATAGAAAAATTAATGTACTATGAAGTGAATAATAAATTTTTCTCTTTTTAACAGTTTTTTATGAAAAAGTTTCACAACTTTGTTAACACAAAATTAATGTATAAATATGAAGAAATTAACAGCAGGTGTACTAGCTTTAGTATTATCTTCCTCGTTTGTTGTTGTAAATGCTCAGGAAACGAAGAAAGATACAATTAAAACACAAGAGATTGAGGGAGTTGTTGTAACCGCACTTGGTATCAAAAGAGAAAAAAAATCCTTAGGTTATTCGTCACAAACTCTAGACGCAGAGAAAGTAAATTCTGTACCAACAAATAATTTCATCAATAACTTATCGGGGAAGGTTGCCGGTATGGAAATTAAAAACAATGGTAATTTCGGTGGATCCAGTAATATCGTTTTAAGAGGTACAAAAAGTATAACGGGTGACAATCAAGCTTTAATAGTTTTGGACGGAGTACCCATTATTAGTGGTAACTTAAATTCAACTGATGCTTCAAGAGGTAGAGATGGTTTCGACTTTGGAAATGCTACTGCAGATATTGATCCAAATAACATAGAATCTATAAATGTTCTAAAAGGAGCAGCTGCAACCGCATTATATGGTAGTATGGCATCTAACGGAGCTGTTATCATTACAACTAAGAAAGGAAAAAAGGGGAAATCACTAGGTCTTACATTGAACTCAACAGTTTCTGTCGGAGAAATTGACAGATCAACTTTTCCTAAATATCAAAAATTATATGGAGCAGGATATTCGGGTCAAGACAGTTTTTTTAATGAAGATGTAAATGGTGATGGTGTCGTTGATATTTTAGCACCAACTGGTGATGATGCTTCATATGGTGCTGCATTTAATCCTAATTTATTAGTTTATCAATGGAATTCTTTTGTACCAGGAAACCCAAACTTTGGAAAAGCAACACCATGGGTAGCTGCTAAAAACGATCCTAGTAAATTTTTCCAAAAGTCACTTTCTTTTGTCAACAGTTTTAATTTAAATGGAGGTGACGAATCAAATACTTATAACTTAACTTTTACTAACAACTATGAAACGGGTATTTTACCAAATAGTAGATTGAATAAAAATATGCTAAGTGGTAATTATACCAGAAAATTTAATGATAAGTTTAGTGCACGTACTTTTTTAACATTCAATGATCAGACAACTATCGGACGAAATTCTGTAGGATATGGTGATAATATTATGACCGGTTTTAGACAGTGGTGGCCAGTAAATGTTGATATTTTAGAATTGAGAGACGAATTTTTCAGAACCAACCAAAATTATACATGGAATATGAATTCTCCTCTGGATGGTGATCTGTCTGCCGCATTTTGGAATAATCCTTATTGGGATAGATACAAAAACTATTCATCTGATGATAAAACAAGATTAATTGCCGGTGCTGAACTATCTTATGATGTTACTGACAAATTTAATATATTGGGAAGAGCAACAATAGATTATACAAACAGCAAACAAGAAATAAGAAAGGCTGTGGGAAGCCATGCTGAAGAGTTTGGCCTTGCACAAGCTGATGAAACTTCAGGATATTGGGTTTTTGATGATAATGTTATGAGACAGACCTACGACGTAATTGGAAGGTATAATTTAAATATATCGGATAAATTTAGTGCATTGTTTGTAGGTGGAGCGCAGTTTTTGGATCAGCGCCAAAGAAGTATGGAAAATTCAACTACAGGCGGGCTGATAATACCTGATCTTTATACAATTGGTAATTCAAGATCGTATTTTCCTCCTATCGAAGGCAATATAAGAGGTCAGAAAGCTGGAGTTTATGCTCAGGCATCTTTTGATTTTGACAGATTTTTGTTCTTAGAAGGTACTATTCGTAATGATACGTCAAGTGCTCTTCCAAAAGCAAATAACAACTATACCTATTATTCATTAGGCTCTAGTTTTGTTTTCTCAGAATTATTTAAAAGCAGCTGGTTAAATTTTGGAAAAGTAAGATTAAGTTATGCAGAAGTTGGTAATGATATGGCATTTGGAAGACCCGGCTTCTTCTCCAACAGAGGAACTGTTAGCGGAACTCCTATGGCAGATATAAGTACAACTTATGTAGACTATAATAACCTAAAACCAGAAAGACAGAAAAGCTGGGAAGTGGGTCTTGAGACATCTATGTTTAAACGAAGAGTAACTTTAGATTTGTCACTTTATAAAACAAATACATCTGACTTACTGTTTAGCGTACCTCAGTCACCATCTACTGCATACAGTTTTTCTTTAATCAATGCAGGTGAAACAGAAAATAAAGGTATTGAAGTATCATTAGGCTTAGTACCACTGAAAAGTACAGATTTCCAATGGGATATTAATCTTAACTGGGCTAGAAATAGAAACATTGTAAAAGCTTTAAACCAAGGCAGAGATAATTTACAGCTTGCAAGTTTTCAGGAAACAACTTTGAATGCAACTATTGGTCAGCCATACGGAACGTTTCGGGGAACAGGATTTGTTTATGACTCAAACGGTAATAAAGTGGTAGACGATGATGGATTTTATTTGGTAGCATCAGACAAAGTTTTAGGCAACATTCAACCAGATTGGATTGGTGGAGTCTACAACACGTTCAGATATAAAAATATTTCACTAGGTTTCCTGATTGATGTTAGAAAAGGAGGCAGTGTATATTCTCTTGACCAATCTTACGGAGGACTTACTGGAATTTACGAATACAGTGCAGGATTAAATGATTTGGGAAATCCAATCAGAAATACACTTGAAAACGGTGGTGGAGTTATCTTGAACGGAGTAAAACAAGATGGTACTCCCAATGATATAAGAATTGACGCATCTTTTGCTGGAGGAGCGTTCGGTACAGATGCAGGTGTACCTCAAGAGGCTTTTGTATATGATGCTTCATATGTGAAACTGCGTGAGGCAAAACTTTCTTACAGCTTACCTGCAGATTTATTGAGAAATACATTTATTAAAGGAATGACTTTAAGTTTGCTCGGTCAAAATTTATGGATTATACATAAAAATCTTCCTGATGCTGATCCTGAAGCCGGTACTTCTTCCGGAAATATACAAGGATTCCAATCAGGGGTAATGCCAACGACACGTATTTATTCTTTCAACGTAAAATTAGATTTCTAAATTAATTAAAATGAAAAAAATATTTTCAATACTAACCATAGGTTCTATAGCTGTTTTCACGGGATGTGTAAACGGAGATGAAGAATTCAACAATAACCAAAGTCAGCCATACGAGGTGCCATCTGAACTTCTATTTACCAATGCTCAGAAAGAGCTTATGGATCAAATGGAAACACCAAGTGTAAATTTAAATGTCTTTAGATTTTTTCAACATTATTTAGCTACAACGATTTATAGAAATGATGCTAGGTTCAATTTTACCGGAACCAGAAAAGTTCCGGATAATATGTGGTTAGCACTGTACACAGATGTATTGGGTAATCTTAACGAATCTAAAAAAGTTATTTCTAAAGAGGTTAAGCCAACTGCAATTTCTCAGGCAGCATGGGAAAAGCAGCAAGCTAATAAATTAGCAATTGTTAATTTATTAGAAATTTATACTTATCAAGTTTTAGTCGACAGTTTCGGAAACGTCCCATATACGGAAGCAGCAAAACCAGAATCAATAGTGCTTCCAAAATATGATGATGCCAAAACAATATATGAAGATTTGATCAGCAGATTAAATACGATCGTAGGGACATTAGATTCAGGATACCCAAGTTTCGAAACTGGAGATAATATTTACAATGGTGATGTAAGTAAATGGATTGTTTTTGCTAACAGTTTAAAACTTAAAGTAGGAATCAATCTTGCAGATGTTAATCCTACTTTGGCAAAGCAAACTGTGGAGTCTGCCTACACGGGTGGTGTTATGCTTACAAACGCAGAAAACTCATCATTTAAATATGACGTTACTTCGCCAAACTTTAACAGATTGTATGCTGAAGTTATTGCAAGTAATAGAAATGATTTTGTTGCTGAAGAAGAAATAGTAAATACAATGAATAATTTAAATGATCCTAGAAGACCTTTTTACTTTACAGAAATATCTGGAGGAGGTTATGTCGGAGGTACAGTGGGGCAAACAAATACCTATAGTGCCAATTCTCACATAGGCGATGCTTTACTTCCAGCGAATAAACCAGGATTGTTATTTGATGCAGCCGAGGTTAATTTCTATCTTGCTGAAGCTGCAGCAAGAGGATACACCGTAGGATCTTCCGCTCAACAATATTATCAAAATGCTATTGAAAGATCGATGCAGCAATGGGGCGTGCCGGCAGCTGCTATTACTGCGTACTTGGCCAATCCTGATGTAGCTTATTCTAATGCCAATTGGAAACAAAAAATTGGTCAACAAGCTTGGATTGCCATGTATAACAGAGGGTTTGAATCTTGGAATTTTTACAGAAGATTAGATTACCCTGTCTTGGCAGCACCTGATGCAATACCCGCGGCCGAAGGTAAGGTACCTACAAGATTGACTTACCCTATAAATGAACAGACGGTAAACGGTACTAATTGGTCTTCTGCCTCTTCTGCAATTGGAGGAGATAAATTGACAACAAAAATATTTTGGGATATTAATTAATTTAGAGTTAATTTAATATTATTCAAACTTAAACCGCCTTCGAGCGGTTTTTTTATTTCCGTATATTTGCCATTCAAATTAGAATAATGAATATTAAAGATATTATAGAACAAAAACTGGCAGAGGTTATCCTTAATGTCTATCAACTTAAAGATATAAAACTAGAAATTCAGGAAAACAAAACCGAGTTTGAAGGAGATTTTACCATTGTCACTTTTCCGTTGGTGAAACAGTTGAAGAAAAACCCTGAAAGTATAGGAGTAGAATTAGGTGAAGCGTTAACGACTCAAACAGATCTGCTTGAAAGTTTTAATGTAATAAAAGGCTTTTTGAATGTAAAAGTTAAAAATCAGTTTTTTATCAGTCAATTTAAAACAGTAGCTGAACAATTTTCAACAATAGAAAAGAAAAATGCTACCGTAATGGTAGAATATTCTTCACCAAATACCAACAAGCCACTTCACTTAGGACACATCAGAAATAACTTATTAGGATTTTCGGTTGCGCAAATTCTGAAAGAAGATGGATACGATGTCATTAAAAGTCAGATCATTAACGATAGAGGTATTCATATCTGTAAGTCGATGTTGGCTTGGGAAAAATTTGGGAAAGGTGAAACTCCGGATACAGATCATATAAAAGGAGATAAATTTGTTGGAAACTACTACGTTGAGTTTGATAAAAACTATAAAAAAGAAATCGCCGAATTAATAACACAAGGAATTTCTGAAGATCAGGCAAAAAAAGAAGCTCCTCTCATGAAAGAAGCCCAAAAAATGCTACTTGATTGGGAAAATGGTGACGAAAAGGTGAGAAATCTTTGGAAAGAGATGAACTCATGGGTGTATGAAGGTTTCAATCAAACGTATAAAAGACTTGGCGTAGACTTCGATCAGGTTCAATATGAAAGCAACACTTATATTTTAGGAAAAGATCTTATTCAGGAAGGCTTGGATAAAGGTGTTTTGTATAAAAAAGAAGACGGTTCTGTTTGGTGTGATCTGACTGAAGATGGTTTGGATGAGAAACTTTTGCTTCGTTCAGACGGAACTTCAGTATATATGACGCAGGATTTAGGAACTGCAGTCGAGCGTTTTAAAGAAAATAATATTCAGAAGTTAATTTATACGGTAGGAAACGAACAGGATTATCATTTCCAGGTTTTATTTAAAGTTTTAGGTAAGTTTGGTTATTCTTGGGCAGATCAATTGTACCATTTGTCTTACGGAATGGTTGAGCTGCCGGAAGGAAAAATGAAATCTCGTGAAGGAACCGTAGTGGATGCAGACGATTTGATGCAGGAAATGTATGAAACGGCAAAAGCAAAATCTCAGGAACTAGGAAAATTAGAAACTTTGTCTGAAGAGGAAAAAGAATCTTCTTATGAAGCAGTTGGCATGGGAGCTTTAAAATATTTCATGCTAAAAGTTGACCCAAAGAAAAAAATGTTGTTCAACCCAGCTGAAAGTATTGATTTCAATGGAAATACAGGTCCGTTTATTCAATATACATTTGCCAGAATTCAGTCGCTTTTAGCAAAAGCTGAGTATATTAAAAAAGAGATTGCAGAAGTTGAATTGAATCAATTTGAAAAAGAATTGATCATGCAATTAGCTAATTATAAGACGGTTGTTTCCAGAGCGGCAGAAAGTTTAAGTCCGGCTTTAGTTGCTAATTATCTGTATGATGTTGTAAAAACGTATAATTCATTTTATCAGAATAATCCGATTGTGATTCAGGAAAATGAAAACATAAAACAATTGCGTTTAGAATTATCTGATCTTACTGCGAAAACAATTAAAAAATCTTTAGGATTATTAGGAATTGGAACGGTGAACAGAATGTAAAATTCTTAGATAATTTTAAAGCAATAAAAAGTAAAAAGTCTGGCAAATTGCCGGACTTTTGTATTTCGTTATCAGTCTCAAATGTAATAATCACAGCTCATTAAAAGGATTCCAAAATATATTTTTAAAGTTTTTTATTCTGAAATTTTCTATTTCAATACCTTCAGCTTCTAATCTTTCCTGAAATTCTGGAACAGACAAAATTCCTGAACTGGAAATCACACGATGAGCCGGAACATCTTTCGGGCAACCTCCCATTGCTTTTCCAACGTGGCGTGAATGATTGGGAAAACCAACCGCTTTAGCAATCGCTCCGTAACTTGTTACTCGTCCCTTAGGAACTAATCTGGTGAGTTCCCAGACTTGTTGTTTGAAGATCTCGTTCATTAAGTTGATTTAGATAGATCTTTCAAATGTAGTAAATAAATAATCCTCGTTTTCAAGATTTTATAAATCAAGCTTTCAAAGATTTTTCTGTCTTTGTATTCAATAAGAGTTTTCAAATTTTATAAATTCAACGAAGTATTGTATCGGTCATAACTCAAAAAGGCATCAATGTTGCATTATGAAGCAATGAAAATAAAAATCTAATATTATGTCAAATTTGAAAGGAAAAGTAATTATCGTAACAGGAGCAGGAATGGGTCTGGGCCAGGCTGCTGCAGATGTCTTAGCTTCAAAAGGAGCAGATCTGTCTTTGGTGGATTACAATGATGAAGCTTTGAGCAAAGCAAAGGCCGAATTGGAATCAAAATATCCGGAAAATAAATTTCTTACCGTTACAGCGGATGTTTCAGTGGAAGAAAATGTAAAGCATTATGTTGACCAAACCGTTAAAGAATTTGGAAAGGTTGACGGACTGTACAACAATGCAGGAATCGAAGGAAAGCAAGCTCCCCTGATTGAATACGATATCGAAGTTTTCAAAAAAGTAATCGATATCAATTTGCTGGGAGTGTATTACGGAATGAAATATGTAATTCCTGAATTGCAGAAAAACGGAGGCGGAAGAATCGTCAACGTAGCGTCCGTCGGAGGAATCCGAGGAGTTATGAACCAAACTGCTTATGTTGCAACCAAACATGCCGTAGCCGGAATGACAAAAAATGCAGCGTTGGAATATGGAAAAGATAATATTTTAACCAATGCAATTGCTCCGGGAGCTATTTTAACGCCGATGGTTGCAGAAGCGTTCAATCAGGTGAATCCTGCAGATCCGAAAGCGGCAGAAAAAGAATACGCATCAAGAAATCCTACCAGAAAATTAGGAGATCCAAAAGATGTCGGAAACTTAGTCGCTTATCTTTTAAGTGATGAAAACGGTTATGTTTCAGGACAGGTCATTGCCATCGATGGTGGTGAATCGAACATGTATGGTAATTCGTAGCAGTGTGGCTAGCAAATCGCTTCTAGCTTTTGGCTTTAAGAATTACAAAAAATTGTCTTCAATCTTGAGGACAATTTTTCTTTTATCGACCTTAAAAACATCCAGCTTCTGACACCTAACTTCCAGCATCTAAACAAACCTGCATAATTTTTGAATGATCTCTAATCTAAATCTAAAAGTTATGAAAAAGTTCATTTTCAGATTATTAAATAAAATCAACAAAGCCGTTTTACCGAAACTAAGCGATAAAGATCCTGCAAAACTCACTAAACTGCAAAAAGGCATTTTAGCATATCGTTACTTTGTACTGACCAATTCTTTGGATTGAAACAACGTTAATCGCGAGATTCTTAGAAACGAAAAAACGCCCCAAAAATTGAAGCGTTTTATATCTAAGATTCAGACTTTTGTCTGCAAATTCAATTTTCTAAGATGTAAGAAAACATCAATGGTGCACAAATGGTTGCATCACTTTCAACGATAAATTTCGGCGTAGTGATATCAAGTTTACCCCAAGTGATTTTCTCGTTCGGAACAGCTCCTGAATATGAACCGTAAGAAGTCGTTGAATCTGAAATCTGACAGAAATATGACCAGAACGGAATATCATTCATTTCCATATCCTGATACAACATGGGTACAACGCAAATAGGGAAGTCTCCGGCGATACCTCCTCCAATCTGGAAGAAACCAACTCCTTTTCCTGCAGAGTTTTTAGTATACCAATCTGCCAGATACGTCATGTATTCGATACCAGATTTCATGGTTGTAGCAGTCAATTCACCTTTGATGCAGTAAGATGCAAAAATGTTTCCCATGGTAGAATCTTCCCAGCCGGGAACTACAATTGGAAGATTTTTCTCAGCTGCTGCAATCATCCAGGAGTTTTCTCTTGGAATCTCATAATATTGCTCCAAAACTCCAGAAAGAATCATTTTATACATAAATTCATGCGGAAAATATCTTTCACCCTTTGCTTCAGCATCTTTCCAGATTTCTACGATATGTTTCTGCAATCTTCTGAAAGCCTCCTCTTCCGGAATACAAGTATCTGTAACCCTGTTCAGGCCTCTTTCCAATAAATCCCATTCGTCCTGAGCTGTCAAATCTCTATAATGAGGAACTCTTTCGTAGTGAGAATGCGCAACAAGATTCATCAGGTCTTCCTCAAGATTCGCCCCGGTACAAGAAATAAAATCTACTTTATCCTGACGGATCATTTCAGCTAAGATCTTTCCCAACTCAGCAGTCGACATTGCTCCTGCCAAAGTAATCATCATTTTTCCACCTTCTTTCAAATGGGCAACATAGCCTTTGGATGCGTCTACCAAAGCTGCTGCATTGAAGTGCAGGTAATATTTTTCTATGAACTCAGTAATCGGTTTGCTCATTATTTTTATTTTTCAC
The DNA here is from genome assembly GCF_979258685.1 of Chryseobacterium sp. AC405b. Lineage (NCBI taxonomy): Bacteria > Pseudomonadati > Bacteroidota > Flavobacteriia > Flavobacteriales > Weeksellaceae > Chryseobacterium > Chryseobacterium sp. AC405b. Next base: position 359,429 of record NZ_OZ409877.1, on the reverse strand, counting down.
AAAGATAAAATTTAAAAACGGAAAGTTGCAGCTACACTCAAAGAAAGTCTGCTTAATCCTTCTTTTTCCTCATCACCGAAATTTACCGTTGTACCATTATATTTCATCTTGCTTAAAGTTCCTGCGGTAGTACCTAATTTTGGACCTATTAAAATCTGATTAGTGATTGCATACTGATAAGCGAAATTAGCTTCCAGACCAAGATTGGAGCCTGTTCCTTTTACAGCTCCTGTTTTGGTGGTGTAGGTAATAACACCTAATGCAATATCATAATAGAATTTGTGTTTAGTGTCTTGTTTAAAATTTGAAAACATAAATGAAGAACCAATAAATGTAATATTATCTTTGGTGTTTACAAACCCCGAAACCGTGTTTCCATTTGAATCTTGCACGGTTATTCTCCCATCGTTTGAAGCACTGAAGTTTGAATATTTTACACCAATTGCACCGTCTCCTTTTAAGTGATAATATGCAGAAATATCAAAATTAATTCCGCTTTTCAGACCTTTAATATAATCTCTCGTTTCTTTGGGAATTCCACTGGGCATTTTTGCCAAACGCCATGCATAACCTACAGACGGAATTAACGATATTTTTGGTTCTGATTTTAAGTTTTCTTCTTGCGCTGAAAACAAGAATGGGATTACGAAAGCTCCCGACATTAAAAGTTTTTTAAACATAGTTATTAATTTCCGCAAAAATACTATTTTTTCTAATTGACGAGAATTAAAATTTGAAACGTCTGTTTTCTTTTTTATCCGAATTTTGTTTTTTCTGCTGAATACGTTTTTCTACAGACGATTTTGTTGGTTTCGTTTTCGCCCTGAATTTTGGAATGATTAAAGCTTTATCTACAATATCAAGAATCTTTTCGGTAGCAATTTTCTTATTCTGAAGTTGTGTTCTGCTTTCAGAAACGCTTAGAAATAAAAATCCTTCCAGATTGATTCTGTTTTTCAGTTTTTCTAAAATTAAATCTTTTTGTCTCTCATTAAAAAACTCAGAATCTGAAATTTTCCAGGTAACGGTAACTGCAGTTTCCACTTTATTCACGTTTTGTCCGCCTGCGCCGCTGCTTCGGGAAGTTTTGAAATTCAGTTCTTTGGAAAAATCTTTCATATTTCACATTTTTAATTCCTTCATTTGGAGAGGTGGATCAACTTTAAGAAGAATTGAGACGAGGTGATTATCAGTTAGAATCTAATAAAATTAACGACTTTCAATTGTTTTACGAAGCTCAGTTCTTTTTACCTTTCCATTGGGTGTTCTTGGGATTTCATCAACAAAGATAATCTGTTTTGGCTTGTGAAATTTCAGTTGATAATTGATGGTTAATATTTTTTCGATTAAAAATTCAGATTCATTTCCTTCAATTACGGCAATTAGTCTCTCTCCCAAACTTTCATCTTTTAGGCCTAAAAATACAACTTCATTCGGAATTTCTTTTTTAACTAAAGCTTCCAGTTCTTCAGGAAATATTTTTGCTCCACCGGAATTGATCACGTTATCAATTCTCCCTAAAAATTTAAATTGATTGTCATCTCTTATTTCAACTAAATCATTAGTTTGTAAAGGTTCATCATTTAAATTGGGTGCAAGAATTTTCAGACAGCCTCTTTCATCCAAAGAAATGGATATATTTTCAAAAACTGTAAAGTAGGGTTGCTGGTCTGGATAAATCTCTTTCAATGCAATGTGAGAAAGCGTTTCAGACATTCCGTAAGTTTCGTAAATTTTTATTTGGGAGTTGACGGATTTAAGAGTTTGGGTGATCTTAATTTTTAAGCTTTCCGAAACGGCTGCTCCGCCAATAATGAGATTTTTAATGAGATGAATTTTGTCTAAAGAATTTTCGACTTGCAAAGGAGTCATTGCACAGAAGTCAATTTCTTCATTCAGATTTTCTAAAGGTTTTAAAGATGGATCAGTTACGATAAGCTTTAATTTTCTTTCAAAAGCACGAACCAACATCATTTTTCCGGAAATATATTCTATAGGAAGACAAAGTAGGGCAGTGTTATTTTTTTTCAAATCTAAAAAATCACAGGTCATTTTTGCTGAAGTGATCATTTTCGTTTTCTCGATTTCAAACATTTTCGGAACTCCTGTAGATCCGGATGTCTGCACTTGTACTGTTTCGGAACTCCAAAGCCATTCTTTTAAGAAAAAAAATATTTTTTTTTGAAATTCGGTATGAAAATGTAAATTATTAATTTCGAGATTATTGAAGTCAATCACCATGGTTGTCGCAGATAAAAATTTAGGTAAATTTAAAAAAAATAAAAAAACGATTTGCAGATAAATAAAAAAACTGTAAATTTGCATCACTAAAATAAACAGACCCATGGTGTAACGGTAGCACTCTGGTTTTTGGTACCATCAGTTGGGGTTCGAATCCCTGTGGGTCTACAAACCATCCTTTCTAAGGGTGGTTTTTGTTTTTAAGTATAGTTAATATTTTTTTCAAATTCATTTATATTTTTTTGTAGATATAGAAAAAAAATGTAGATTTGCACCACTAAAATAAAACAGACCCATGGTGTAACGGTAGCACTCTGGTTTTTGGTACCATCAGTTGGGGTTCGAATCCCTGTGGGTCTACAAACCATCCTTTTTTAAGGGTGGTTTTTTTATTTTAATTAATCAAAAAGGGTATTTTTCACAAACCTGTTTATGGTGATCAGGTTTTTGTTATATAAAAACATACCTCATTTCACAGAAATTCACCCTAAAAGGAACGGTTGGCAAACATATTGCTCATAAAATCAAACAAGTCCTATTTTTAATAAGCCATCACAAATAATATTACAATGGTAAATATCATTAAGTTTCAGATTTTCAAGATATAAGAGACTCATAAAAAATTTAAACAGCGGTAAAGAATACAAATTTGCCAACATTAAATATTGTATATTGGTCTAAATCAGAAAATTTTGAAACTGAAATTCAACAAAAGAAAAATTCTCAGAGGTATTGTTATTGCAATCATCTCTGTCATTGTATTGGTTATCCTTCTTATATTAAGTTTACGACTTCCCGCAGTACAGAATTACGTAAAAGATAAACTGGTTGTTTATTTAGAGAAAAAAATCAAAACAAAAGTAAGTCTTGATAAAGTCTACATAGGTTTTCCAAACAGTTTGGTGATGGAAAATCTGTATTTGAAGGGTCAAAATATTGATACATTACTTTCAGCGAGAAAATTAGATGTCGGATTAGACATGTGGCAACTCATGAAATCAAAAGCTGATCTTACTTCGATTGATCTTGAAGGCGTTCGTGCAAATGTGGTAAGAAATCCACAAGGGAAATTCAATTTCGATTATATTATTGATGCGTTTGCCACTTCAGATAAGGAAGAAAGCACTTCAAAACCTTTCATCATTTCTCTTGATAAAATTAAACTGAAAGATATAGGATTGACTTTCAATGATCAGCAATCTAAAAATGACATTAAAGTCTATTTTAATTCATTTGATACAAGAGTAAAAACTTTTGATCTTCAAAACAATTCTTATGCAGTTAATGACATTAATCTTGACGGATTAAAATTAAAATTAAAACAGGATTTTGTAGAAGAAGTTTCTCAAAATGTTGAAGAAAAAGTAGACTCTCTCAATCAGAAAAAGCCTATGAAATTAGGTCTGAACGGAATTAAACTAACCAATTTCAATATTGATTACGGAGATGACAATTCTAAAACTTTTGCAAAAGTTCTTTTTAAAGAATTAAGCACCAAAGTCAACAGCATTGATCTTGAAAATAACGATTACAATGTTGGAAATGTCTATCTGACCGGAGCAAACATCAACGCAAATCTATTTCTTCCAACGGAAAACGCAAATTCTAAAAAAGACGAAAATCCAGAAGTTTCAACCGTTTCTAAAAAAGAAAAAGCGATGAAAGTTCTTTTAGGAAAACTGGTTCTTGATGATGTGAAAGTTGCTTATAACAATACCGCAGTTGCCCCAACCAAAAGCGGAATGGATTTTAACCATCTGAATTTTGCTAAATTAAATCTTGACGTCAGAAATTTTAAAATGGAAAACAATGGTTTTGCAGGAAGTGTAAAATCAGCAGAAATCCAGGAAGCGAGAGGTTTAAACGTTCAGAAATTCAATACAGATTTTGTCTATGAGGCAGAACAGGCTTATCTGAAAAATCTTTATTTACAAACACCAAAAACAGTTTTAAGAGACGAAATTATTTTAAATTACAATTCGATTGAGCAATTATCGGCAAATCCGGGAGCAGTAAAAATTTCTGCAGATATTCGTGATTCCAAAATCGGTTTTTCAGATATTTTAAATATAGTTCCGACCCTAAGAAATACAGCTCCGTTTAATAAATATCCAAATGCATCACTCAACGTAAATGCCTTGGTAAACGGTACAATTAATGATCTGGCGATTCAAAATCTGAAAGTTTCAGGTTTAGACAACCTAAAAGTTGCTGCTTCGGGAAGAATCAAAAATGCAATGAATCCTAATAATTTATATTATGATTTAAAAATTGCAGAACTCTCTTCTTCCGCAAAAACGATTTACAATTTAGTCCCGAAAAATACCATTCCGAAAAACATCACTTTACCGTCTTTTTTCAGAATAAAAGGAACAGCGAAAGGAACAACGAAAATTGTTGATACCAATTTGCGTCTGAATTCTACATTAGGAAATGCCGGAATTATCGCTAAAGTTGATATGCAAAGAAAAGACAGGGAAATTTTTGACGTAAAAGCCAATCTGCAGAATCTTCAAATCGGGAAATTGATTCAAAATAAAGATTTAGGAAGCATCACGGCACAGATTAATGCAAAAGGACAGAGTTTTGATCCGAAAGTAATGACTGCTCAATTAGCTGGAGCTGTAAAATCTGCTACGTACAAAGGCTATACTTACCAGAATATGAATCTGAAAGGGAAGATCAATCGTGGTGCTTACGATGTTGATTTAAACTCAAAAGATCCGAATGCCAATTTACATCTTGCAGCTTCAGGAGTTTACAACGAGAAAAATCCTACTGTAAAAGTTAATGGAAATATCAATAAATTAGATTTAAACAAATTAGGATTCTACAGTTCTCCAATGATTATTGCGGGAGCAGTAGACGGTGATTTTAAAAGTTTAGATCCGGATAATTTGAATGGATATTTGAATCTTAAAGATTTTGCGATCTCCGATACGAAAGAAGTCTACCCGGTTCAGGAAGTGAATTTGCTGGCGGTTTCTACGGCAGATTCTACCCAAATAAAATTCAATTCTCAGATTGCAGATGTTGAATTGAACGGAAAATATAAGCTGACTCAGATTTTTGGAGCGTTAACACAAACGATCAATCAGTATTATCAGTTTCAAAAACCAGGGAAAGTTCAGAAAATTGATGCCGGACAGTTTTTTACCTTTAATGCTAAAATTAAAAATGATGATCTGATCAGAAAATTTGTTCCTGAACTGAAAAGTTTTGAAACCATCAATATTACAGGAAATTACAACGCAGATTCTCAGAAAATAGAACTTGATGCACAGATTCCACAGGTTTTATACGGTGCAAATACACTTGAAAATACAAGCTTAAAAATTACCAACGAAAACCAGGCTTTGCAATATGATCTAAGTGTTGCGGCCTTGAAAAGTGAGAGTTTGGCTTTAAATAAAGTTAATATCAATGGTGACGTTGCTCAAAATATTATCAATTATAATATCACGACAAAAGATGATAAAGATGCTACGCAATTCCTGATTGCAGGAAATGCCAAATCGATGAACGATATTACCGAAATCTCCTTAAATCCTAATGGTTTAAAATTGAATTACATGGATTGGACGGTTGCTGAGAACAATAAGATTCAAATTTTCAGCCAGGGAATTGTTGCAGATAATTTTACACTTTCCAATGCCGGAGCTGAAATTTCTTTACAGTCTGAAAGCAGTTCACCAAGCAGTCCGCTCAATGTTTCGCTGAAAGATTTTAAAATCGAAACGATCACGGAAATCATCAAAAAAGATTCACTTTTAGCAAAAGGAACGATCAACGGAACGGCTCAGCTGAGAGATTTGACCAAAAAAATGACGTTCACTTCAGACATCAACGTTTCAGATTTAATTGTTTACGGAAGTCCGGTCGGTAATTTAGCCATAAAAGTCAATAACCAGTCTGCGAATCTTCTGAATGCAGACGTAGTGCTTTCAGGGAACAATAATGACGTTAAGATTTTAGGAAATTACAATACTTCTTCAAGTACGTTTGATTTAGATTTAGATATGAATCAGCTTCAGATGAAAACGCTGCAAGGCTTTACTATGAATGCTATTACCAATACAGAAGGTTATCTTTCCGGAGATTTAAAAATAAAAGGAACTACAACAGCTCCAAAAATTCTTGGTGATGTTAAAATGAATAATGTAGGATTAATGATTTCACAAACAGGAAGTGATTTCAGAAATATTAATGATAAAATAGGATTTACGAACCGGGGAATTGAGTTTGATAATTTCAAAATTAATGACAAAGACGGAAATTCTCTCAACATAGACGGACAGGTTTTGACACAAACCTACAGAGATTTTGCATTTAACCTTGATCTGGATGCGAAAGATTTTAAAGTTGTAAATTCTGAAAAATCAAACGATGCGATGATGTATGGTATTCTGGCAATTGATGCAGCTTTGAAAGTAAGAGGAAATTTAGATTTGCCTAAAGTTGACGGCAGATTGGCCGTTGCAGAAACTACAGATTTCACTTTTGTTCTCCCTCAGTCAAGTCCGTCTTTACAGGAAAGAGAAGGGATTGTCGAGTTTATTGACCAAGATCAGGTTGCTTTAAATAAAACCATTAAAGCAGATTCTATTGATGCTCAAAGCCAGATCAAAGGATTGGATGTGAATGTAAATATTGAAGTAGATAAAGAAGCGAAAATGTCTATTGTTATTGACAAAGCAGCCGGTGATTTTGTGAAACTTCAGGGTGAAGCAGATTTGACGGGAGGAATTGATCCTTCTGGAAAAACTACTTTGGTTGGTGTTTATTCAGTTGAAAAAGGAAGTTATGAAATGTCTGTAAGTGTTCTGAAAAGAAAATTTGACATTCAGAAAGGAAGTACAATTACTTGGACAGGAGAGCCTACGACTGCGAACCTTGATATTACAGCGATTTATAAAACCGAAACTGCACCGATCGATTTGATCGAGCAGCAAGTCGGGGATGCAGATCTGAACCAATACAAACAGAGAATACCATTTAATACGCTGTTGATTTTGAAGGGTGAACTGATGAAGCCTCAGATTTCATTTGACATTACAACAGATGAAAAAAATAATGCTGTTTCATCTGCTGTTACAGAGACCATTGATGGAAAACTCGCTCAACTAAGACAAGATCCCAATGAGATGAACAAGCAGGTTTTTGCGTTGCTTTTATTGAATCGTTTCATTGGTGAAAATCCTTTCCAGAGCAATTCCGGAGTATCCGCAGAAACCATGGCAAGACAGAGTGTGAGTAAAATTCTTTCTCAGCAACTGAATAATCTGGCTTCAGATTTAATAAAAGGCGTTGATCTTAATTTCGATTTAGAATCTACTGAAGATTATTCTACAGGAACACAAAATACCAGAACGGATCTTAATATCGGTTTAAGCAAAAAATTACTGAATGATCGTCTTAAAGTTTCAGTAGGAAGTAATTTCGGATTAGAAGGCGAGGCGAGACAAAACGAGAACACGACCAATATTGCAGGAGACGTAACCGTAGATTACAGTCTTTCACGAGACGGAAGATATATGCTGCGTGCTTATCGAAAAAATGATTACCAAGTTGCTTTACAGGGACAGATTGTAGAAACCGGTGTTGGATTTATCATCACTTTAGATTACAATCAATTCAGAGATATTTTCAGGAAGTCGAGAAATAATCGAAACAGAGAAAGTCGTGAGAATAAGAAAAAACAAGATAACCAGGTCGTAGAATTTAAGTAATGAAGAATAAGATAAACATTTATTGTAGATATTTTTTAGCATCGGGAATGACTGCGGCTGTTGTTTCGTGCAGCAATACCAAATTTTTAAAAGATGGACAAATGCTCTATACAGGAGCAGAAGTGAAGATTGAAAACGATACCCTGCCGAAAAAAGAAAAGAAAGCGTTAAAAGCTGCTCTTGAAGAAAATTTAACGCCAAAACCAAATTCGTCTTTTCTGGGTTTAAGACCTAAACTGTATGCCTACAACGTTACCAAAGAACCAAAGAAGGAGAAAGGAATTCGATATTGGCTGAAATATAAATTTGGAGAAGAACCTGTTTTATTGGGAGATGTTGATAGAGAATTTAACAAAGATATTATTGTTAATTATTCTGAAAACAAAGGCTACTTCAATGCAAAAGCGAAGTATGACACCGTCTCAAAAAATAAGAAAGCGAAAGTAATTTATACTTTAAATCCGGGTGCACAATATTTAATCAGCAATGTCAATTTTGTGCAGGATTCCAGTTTAATTAATCAGGAAATTCAGGCTTTAAAAGGTAAAACGTTATTAAAACCGGGAAATCCTTTTGATCTGGATGTTATTAAACTCGAGAGACAGAGAATTGATGATGGCTTAAAGGATAAAGGTTTTTATTATTTCAATCCTGATAATATCATTGTTCAGGCAGACAGTACCGTCAGCAAAGATCATAAGGTCGAGATGATGGTGAAATTAAAAGAGAACACTCCAAAATTGGCGACCGAACAGTTTTCTATTGATAAAGTAGTTGTTTTCCCGAATTATAATCTTCGTGATGCCAAGAAAGGAAAATACAGCATTCCGATGAATCATGATTCGCTGAAAGGCTATGAATACAATGATATTTATGTTGTTGATCCTGATAAAAAATTCAAGCCGAAAATTTTCGACCGTGCTTTGTATTTTAATAAAGGAGATATTTATAATAGAAAAGACCATAATTTATCTCTGAACAGACTGATAAGTTTGGGTGTGTTTAAATTCGTAAAAAATGAATTTGTAGTTTCAGATTCTTTAAATCATAAGTTTGATGCTTATTATGTACTGACTCCGAGAGAACTTCAGTCTTTACGTTTGGAAGCTCTGGGAAGAACCAATTCTGCCAATTATGCAGGAAGCGAATTAAACTTAAACTGGACCCAAAGAAATTTTTTCCGTGGAGCTGAACAGTTTAAAGCTTCTGTTTATGGTGCTTTTGATGTGCAAATTGGCGGACCGGCAGATGCTGAAAATATTTTCAGGGCAGGAACCAATGCGCAGTTGTCAATTCCTAGAATTGTTGCTCCTTTCCGTTTTAATTCTTCGAGTGCCTTTGTTCCCCGAACCAATATTCAGATCGGATATGAATTTCAAAACCGAACGACTTTATATACTTTAAATACTTTCAACGCATCATTCGGATATCAGTGGAAAGAAAATGTAAGAAAAGAGCATGAATTAAAAGTGATTGATGTTTCATTTATAGATCCTGCTAATGTAACACCGAAATACATTGAAAAATACCAACAAAATCCTTATCTGGCAAGAGTAGTAGAACCACAACTTATTTTCGGCCCTACTTATTCTTACACCTATTCAACGACCATGCTTCCTAGAAAAAATACTTTCTATTACAAAGGAATGCTTGATTTAGCCGGAAATATCACTGGACTTGTAACCGGAGCCAATGTAAAAGAAGATGATCAGAAAACAATCTTCGGAGTTCCGTTCAGCCAATATGCAAAGATTGAAAATGATGTGAGATTCTATCACAAATTTGGTGAAAAAACATCTTTTGCATCAAGATTTATTGCGGGAGTTGCTATTCCTTATGGTAATTCAGAATACATACCTTTTTCTCGACAGTTTTTTGTAGGCGGAAGTAACAGTATCAGAGCATTCCGTGCAAGAACTTTAGGACCTGGAAGTTTTGATCCGAGACCGCAACAGCAGGAGGGTTTTGTATTTGATCAGGCAGGTGACGTAAAACTAGAACTGAATGCAGAATACCGTGCAAATATATATAAGTTCCTTAATGTTGCCGTTTTTGCAGATGCAGGAAATATTTGGCTGATCAATGATGATCTCGATGAGAATGGGGTTAATAGAAGACCGGGAGGGAAATTTTCTAAAGAATTTTTAAGCGAAATAGCCGTCGGAGCAGGAGTTGGTTTGCGACTTGATTTTTCAATTCTTGTTTTACGACTCGATCTCGCAATGCCGTTGCGAGTACCTTATTATGAAAAAGGCGAAAGATGGGCTTTTGACAGAATCAATTTTGGAGATTCAAGCTGGAGAAGAGATAATCTGATTTTGAATATTGCGATTGGTTATCCATTTTAAATAACTGAAATACTCATCAAAAATTTCAAACGTAATATTTAATCATAAAATGATGCTTAAAGAACTCAAATTTTTCTGGGAAACTGTAAAAGAAACATTCAAAGAATGGAATAATTCTTCAGCATCGAACGATTCTGCAAGCTTGGCATATTATGCTATTTTCTCAATTCCGGGATTATTAATTATTATTATCTGGCTTGCCGGATACTTCTTTGGTGAAGAAGCTATACGTGGACAGATCAGTACACAAATCAGTGGAATGATGGGTGCAGATGCCGCCAAAAGTATTGAAGAGATGATCGCAGGTGCATTAATTGACAAAGAAAATATCTTCATGAAAATTATTGGCATTGGCTCGCTTATTTTCGGTTCCACTACACTGTTTTTTCAATTACAGAAATCATTAAACAGTCTGTGGGATGTAGAACCAGCTCCCAAAAAGGCCTTTGTGAAATTTTTATTAGACCGTGCCAACTCGCTTGGTATGATCCTTATTATTGGATTTTTACTAATGATCACTATGGTTTTAACACTGATAATCAGTTTGCTCAATAATTTTCTCACCAGATATTTCGGACTCGAAACCTACTATTTGGTGGAGGTCATCAATTTTTCAGTAGGTTTTGTTATAACTGTTTTACTCTTTGCAATGATGTTTAAGGTACTTCCTGATGTGGAAATTAGCTGGAAGTCTGTGTGGAAAGGAGCGATCCTGACTTCCGTACTATTTACTTTAGGTAAATTTCTGCTCAGCTTATATTTCAGTGAACTTAAACCTACTTCCGCATTTGGAGCCGCAGGAACTATTATTTTGGTCATGTTGTGGATTAATTATTCGTGCATGATGATTTTTTTCGGAGCAGAATTTACGAAAGTATACACCTACAGAAAAGGGTATAAAATAGCACCATCAAAACATGCAAAATGGAGTAATTCTAAGTTATATAAAGACAGTCAATTAAACATGAAAGTTTAAGACCCTGCTTACACAAATTGAAAAACAATAGTAAAATTTACTTATAATTATTTTTTCAGATACAATTTCGGCGGCACCTTTGGTGCCGCCGAAAATATTTAATCATGTAAACCCTGAAGGTTTTCTACACATTATTTTTCCAACTGTTTGTAACTTCTCTGGATGAAGTCTGTCAAATCTTTTCCTTTCAACAAATTTTGAGAAAGCTTAGCCAAATCTAAGGCATATTTAATCAGATTTTCTTTGCTTTCAACATCCTCAGTTTTCAGAATTTGATTCGCAAATTCACTGTTAGAATTGACCACCAAATTATACATTTCCGGGAAACCGCCCATTCCGAACATTCCGCCACCGCCTGTTGCCTGCATATCTTTCATTCTGCGCATAAATTCGGGTTGGGTAATGGTAAACGGTGCATCTGTACTGTCTAAATCCTCAAGCTGAACCGTGAATTTTGTATCTTTAATAGACTCTTCTACGTTTTTCTTCAGCGTTTCTTTTTCCGTTTCATTTAATTTAGAAATCGCTGGTTCATCTTTCTTAATCAAATTATTGATGTGGTCTGCATCTACTCTTGCGAAGGAAATTTTCTCTTTTGAAGTCTCTAATTTCTGAATTAAATGCGGAACAATCGGCGAATCTAAAAGTATCACTTCATATCCTTTATCTTTTGCAGACTGGATGTAAGAATGCTGCTCATCGGCATTGGTAGCATAAAGGATAACCAGATTACCGTCTTTATCAGTTTGAGACGGCTTGATTTTTTCTTCCAATTCATTCCATAGGAAATAGTTTCCGTCTGTTGTAGGGTACAATGCAAATTTGTCAGATTTTTCGAAGAATTTGTCTTCAGAAATCATCCCGTATTCGATAACGATTTTAATGTCGTTCCATTTTTTATTGTAATCTTCACGGTTTTCATTGATTAAAGAGACCATTTTGTCGGCGACTTTTTTCGTAATGTAAGAAGAGATTTTCTTCACCGCACCGTCAGCTTGTAGATAAGAACGCGAAACATTCAACGGAATATCCGGAGAATCAATCACACCTCTCAACAGCATCAAAAAGTCAGGAACAATTCCTTTCACCTCATCCGTTACGAAAACCTGATTTTGATATAACTGAATTTTATCTTTTTCGATGTTTAAACTGTTCGCCAATTTCGGGAAATACAAAACTCCCGTTAAGTTGAAGGGATAATCCACATTTAGATGAATATTAAATAACGGCTCTTCAAACTGCATAGGATACAACTCATGGTAGAACGCTTTGTAATCTTCATCTTTCAATTCACTTGGAGATTTTGTCCAGGCTGGAGTAGGATTGTTAACGATGTTATCCACTTCAATCTTTTCTGCAACGGCATCTTCAGCAGCTCCTTCAGGTAAAGGGAGTGTTTCAGTTTTTGTTCCGAATTTAATAGGAACAGGCATGAATTTGTTGTATTTCGTCAACAACTCACGGATTTTATTTTCTTCTAAAAATTCTGTAGAATCTTCGGCGATGTGAAGGATGATTTCTGTACCTCTGTCAGTTTTTTCAGTAGTTTCTTCTAAAGTAAATTCCGGACTTCCATCACAGATCCAGCGAACTGCAGGATTTTCCTCACGATAAGATTTAGTTAGGATTTCAACTTTTTCAGCCACCATAAAAGCGGAGTAAAAACCTAAACCGAAATGTCCGATAATTCCTGAATCTTTTGCAGAATCTTTATACTTATCTAAGAATTCTTCAGCTCCGGAAAATGCAACCTGATTGATATACTTTTCTACTTCTTCAGCGGTCATTCCCAAACCTTGGTCGATGATGTGAAGTTTTTTGTTTTCTTTATCTATTCTGACCTCGATTTTCGGATTCCCGTAATCTACTTTTGCTTCACCGATGTTGGTTAAATGTTTTAATTTTAAAGTGGCATCAGTGGCATTTGAAATTAATTCTCTTAAAAATATTTCGTGGTCGCTGTACAAAAATTTCTTAATCAGCGGGAAGATATTTTCCACCGAAACATTGATATTTCCTTTTGTCATTTTTTAGATTTTTTAAATTTGATTATGAATTCTCAAAAGGAATACCATTGACCGGAAAGTGACAGATTGGCATTTAAGTATAATGATTATTTGAATATTCTGTTAAAAACCAAAAAAGACAGCCGTTAAGCTGTCTTCTATGTTAATTTCGATCCAACAAATTATTTCTTGTTGTTGATGATTTCTTCTTTTACTTTTGCTTCCAGCTCTTCAGCCAGTTCAGGATTGTCCTTCAGCAAATCTCTTACACCGTCACGACCCTGACCTAATTTAGTTTCGCCATAGCTGAACCAAGAACCGCTTTTCTTTACAATTCCCAAATCAACTGCAGTATCTAAAATTTCACCGGTTTTAGAAACTCCTTCACCATACATAATGTCAAATTCTGCCATTTTAAAAGGTGGAGCAACTTTATTCTTCACAATCTTCACTTTTACACGGCTACCCACTGCTTCATCACCATTTTTAATAGGCGCACTCGCTTTTCTGATATCTACTCTTACTGAAGCGTAAAACTTCAAAGCATTACCACCTGTAGTCGTTTCAGGATTTCCGAACATAACCCCGATTTTTTCTCTCAACTGGTTGATGAAAATCACTGTACATTTTGTTCTTGAAATCGTTGCGGTCAGTTTTCTCAAAGCCTGAGACATCAATCTTGCATGAAGACCCATTTTAGAATCTCCCATTTCGCCTTCAATCTCTGCTTTTGGAGTCAATGCTGCTACGGAGTCAATTACCACAATATCAATCGCCCCTGAACGGATTAAGTTATCGGCAATTTCCAAAGCCTGTTCACCATTATCCGGTTGAGAAATAATCAGATTTTCAAGATCAATTCCTAATTTTCCTGCGTAACCTCTGTCAAAAGCGTGCTCAGCATCAATAAATGCAGCGATTCCGCCTGCTTTCTGAGCTTCTGCGATTGCATGTAAAGTTAATGTTGTTTTACCAGAAGATTCAGGTCCGTAGATCTCAATGATTCTTCCTCTTGGATATCCGCCAACGCCCAAAGCGATGTCTAATCCTAATGATCCGGAAGGGATTACTTCAATCGTAGTGTCAATTGCACTATCTCCCAAAGTCATCACAGTTCCTTTTCCGTATGTTTTATCTAGTTTGTCAAGCACCAATGCAAGTGCTTTTTTCTTATCGTCTAAATTGCTCATTTCGTATTCTTATAATTTATCAAAATTACGGAATTTAAATTTCAAAAGCTAATTTTATTTGTTTCTGGAAATAGTTTTTAGCGTTAAAAAAATGATAAATTTTACCCTTTTAAAAAGTGAAAAATGTTTTATCTAATTTATTTTTTTTTTTTAAAATCTAATGAAAATTTGAACTTTGAGTAACTCTCAAATAATCTTCCAAAACTTTTATCTGATCCTTGTTTCCTTTTTTAATTCTTGCTTCTCTGCTTACTGTAGAATCGTATATTTTATTAATGATTCTTTTAGTAACAGGAAATCCTTTCTTAAAAGGAACATCAGGAATCCGAAGTCTTTTGCACACTTCGTGATCTAATAAATACCAAGTGCAGCAAATGTGCAGATAACGAAGATTTTTTCTTTGAAACGTATATTTTAAAATAGGATTTTCTAGTGACTCATTCAGCAAAGAATGGGCAAGCAAAACCGAATCTTTATCGGATGACGGCTGTATGGATGTCCACAGATAAAAAAGCTCTGTTGCCTCTTTTTTATCGTTTGGTAAAAGTTCTAAAGGTATTCCCAGAAGATAACCCACATATTTCCAAAGGTGAAAATGACCTTTCTCTTCCTCTTCGGAAATGGTGTTTCCTAATTTGTGAAGACTGTGCAGGAAAACCAAACTGAAACCAATGTATGTCGCCATCATATCCCAGGAGTTTATAGGTTCGCCCCAATTTTCTGTATCCCAGTTTTTGTAATGTTTTTTAATAGAAAGTCGTGCGTAAGAATGTATTAATCTGGTTTTAATCGCAAATTCGTAGCCTTTTTTATGAATTTCTAATGCGTCATATCTTGTAACATTCACCCAAAAATCTAAAGTTTCTGAAAGTCTTTTTACAGCACCTTTTTTCAGGGCTTCAGTAGCAATCAATGGTTTGTTGAGATAAGAATAATCGTAGCCGCCAATGAGGCAATAATCCCGGAGAGAAATCAGCGAGTCGATATTGCAACGCATGCAAAGTTCTGCACCTTTTTTTATTAAATTATAATCCAGCCAATCAGGAATCGTCTGGGTTTGACTGAAAAGTTCTTTTACGCTTTCCGGAATTTGATCATTTTCTGAAACTCCTTTTCTGATGTAGTTTTCTATCTCTCGTGATGCTTCACTGTATTTTTTAGTTAAATAAACGTCTTTTACAACCTCGTCACCGATTGCATCAACATGATAAAAGTATTTTGAAAAATTATCAAAATTTTTAAAGCTCACTTCAGCGCCGGAAAAGTCAATCAGCTGTTTTCCGTTTCCTGTCGTCCAAAAATCTTTGAAATGTGTTGAATCTTTAAATCTGGGTTGTAAAAATTTCCTTTCCATGTAATGATAAAAGTAAGGGTTTTAGTTGGGAATCCTGATGAGATTTGTCAGCTGTCATTTAATATTAATTACTTGATACCCTCATTTAATTTAATACTGTCACTTTTAGCTGCTTTGAATATAGTATCATTTTGTATCAAAGGCTTACCTAATGTAAAATTTTTATTTTCTGTAGTATCAATCTCTAAATCAACTACTACTTCTCCTACAGTAGTACATTGTTCCTTAGATTTTCTGCAGCTTACCAAAAATAAAATCAACGAAAAAAAAGAAAGTGTTATTTTATTAGTTCGAGAACTTACAGGAATATGTTTTAAAAATTGGTTTTTAATATTCAGTGAATTCTGGATGTTTAATTGAGAATTGTGAAATCTCCCACAAATTCTTTCATTTTGTTTTTCTTTTAAAATCTCAATAATTTCTTGAGGTTTCTTTTCAGTAAAATCAGTTACGCATTTGTCACATACTGAGCAAAATCTTCCTTGCTCTTTTGGTGACATCGATTCCCAGTTTTCAGCGCAAGGACTTGGAATGTATATATTTTTTACCATCACTATTTTAAAAGCATAAAAAAACCGTTCCAGAATTGAAACGGTTTAAATTTATATAAAATTTTAGAACTAAGCTAAAACTTCTTTTACTTTATTAGCAGCTTCTTCTAAAGTAATAGCCGAGTGTACCGGAAGACCAGACTCGTCAATTAATCTTTTAGCTTCTACAGCATTGGTTCCTTGTAATCTTACAATCAACGGAACGGGAAGACTTCCCATCGCTCTGTAAGCATCTACAACACCCTGAGCAACTCTGTCACATCTTACGATACCTCCGAAGATGTTGATTAAGATTGCTTTTACGTTTGGATCTCTTAAGATGATTCCGAAAGCAGTCTGTACTCTTGCAGCATCCGCAGTACCTCCAACGTCTAGGAAGTTTGCAGGGTTACCACCAGATAATTTAATAATGTCCATAGTTGCCATTGCAAGACCAGCTCCGTTTACCATACAAGCAACGTTACCGTCAAGCTTTACGAAGTTAAGACCAGCTTCACCAGCTTCTACATCAATAGGATCTTCTTCTCTTGTATCTCTCAATGCTTCAAGATCTTTGTGACGGAACAATGAGTTACCATCCAAAGTTACTTTAGCATCTACAGCGATAATTTTGTTATCAGAAGTTTTTAATACAGGGTTGATTTCAAATAAAGAAGCATCAATTCCTACATAAGCATTGTATAAAGAAGTAATGAATTTTGTAAATTCTTTGAAAGCATTACCTTCAAGACCTAGGTTAAAAGCAATTTTTCTAGCCTGGAAACCTTGAAGCCCCAAAGTAGGATCAATTAATTCGTTGTGGATCAAGTGAGGAGTTACTTCAGCAACGTGCTCAATGTCCATACCACCTTCAGTAGAATATACGATTGTATTTTTACCTTCGGCTCTGTCTAAAAGGATAGAAACATAAAATTCTTTAGTTTCGCTTTCTCCTGGATAATATACATCCTCTGCTACCAATACAGAATTTACCAATTTACCTTCAGCAGAAGTCTGAGGTGTGATCAATTGCATTCCGATGATGTTTTGAGCGTTTTCTTTCAATTTATCCATGTTCGGAGAAAACTTTACACCGCCACCTTTACCACGACCACCTGCGTGAATTTGTGCTTTTACAACCCAAGCCTGAGCTCCGGTTTCAGCAGTCAGCTTTTCAGCAGCAGCTACAGCTTCTTCTACGTTGTTTGCAACGTGACCTCGTTGTATTGCTACTCCGTACTTTGATAAAATCTCTTTTGATTGATACTCGTGAAGATTCATATTATTTTATTATTTATTTAAATTTTAATATTTACAAAGATAATAAATTTGAGTAGATTTTCTATACCCCTAATAAAAGTCATTTTACATTTTACAAAAAATATAAATTACGATTTATTTCAGTTATACATTTTATTATTGATGGTTTTGTTTAAAATTGAAAAATATAGAAAGATTTAAAATTTACAATTTAAAATTAATATTGATGATAGTATTACTATTATTTAAAATATAAATTATATATTTGGTGTAATAATTGCTATCGGTATTAATAGCTGTAAAATCTAAAGTGATCTGTAAAAATGGAATTTCAATTAAAATTTAAAGTCAATGAAAATCTCTATCTCAGAGATCCCGAGAATAGTGAAATAGGAAAAGCTATCGTGAAACATTCGATTGAGTTGATTTATGAGATGGGTTTTGAGAATTTCACCTTCAAAAAGCTGGCGCAGAAAATAAATTCAACTGAAGCAACAGTTTACAGATATTTTTCATCAAAACACAAATTGCTTACTTATATTCTCAATTGGTACTGGTCGTATATTGAGTTTATTTCTAAACTCAGGCTCTCGGAAATGAAATTTCCTAAAGAAAAAATTGAAGTAATTCTGGAGATCATTACTCATCAGAATAAAACTGAGGATAAAATTGAAGATTATAATCTTTCAAAACTTCACGCAATTGTCATTTCAGAAAGCAGCAAATCGTATTTGGTAAAAGAAGTGGACGAAATTAATAAAGAGTTGGTTTTTAATCCTTTAAAAAGTTTCTGTAATTTTTTTGGCGAAGTAATTTCTGAAGCCAAACCAGATTTTCCTTATCCGAAGTCTTTTGCGAGCACCCTTTTGGAGACTGCACACGATCAGCAGTTTTTTAGTGAGCATTTGCCAAAACTTACAGACAATCATATTGATCAGATCGATCATAAAAAATATGTATTAGAATATTTGAGACACATTACTTTTATTATCATTAAATAACAATTGATGGAAACTACGACGCCCAAACAACACGGTAATAATCTTTTTAAATACGTTACCAAAGAAAAAAAAGATGTTACGAATATCTATTTTTATGCAATACTTAATGGTTTGGTACAACTTAGTGTTCCGTTAGGAATACAGTCTATTGTCAGCTTTGTAATGGGAGCTACAATGGCGACCTCTATCTATATTCTGATCATTTTTGTGGTCATCGGAACCTGGCTTGTAGGGTATTTCAAATTGAAAGTAATGCAGATTATCGAGAAAATACAGCAGAAGATTTTTTTTGAATTTTCTATTGCTTTTGCAGAAAAACTACCCAAAGTAAACCTAAGTGATACCAGAAAATATTATCTACCGGAACTCGTAAACCGTTTTTTTGATACCCAGAATTTACAGAAAGGAATCTCAAAGATACTTTTGGAAATTCCGACAGCCATTATTCAGATTTTATTTGGCATTCTGCTGCTTTCGTTTTATCATCCCTGGTTTTTGATGTTCGGGGCGCTTGTAATCATTTGCGTGATTATTATTTTTAGATTTACGATGGAAAGCGGAATTCAATCCAGTCTTGAAGAAAGTGAAAAAAAATATGAAGTAGCATCGTGGATTGAAGATATTGCATCTGCGATCAAAACTTTTAAAATCAATTCTAAAACCGATGTACATCTTTCAGGTGTTGATGAGCGGGTTGTAGATTACCTGAATTTCAGAACTTCCCATTTTCGGGTTTTGGTGGTGCAGTACAAAACGATTATTGCCTTCAAAGTAATTATTACGCTCGTGATGCTGGTAATAGGAACATACCTTTTGGTTAATCAGCAGCTCAATATTGGTGCATTCATCGCAACAGAAATTGTAGTTCTAAGTATTATGGCAGCGGTAGAAAAATTGATCATCAGTTTAGAAAGTTACTATGACGTCATTGCTGCCCTTGCAAAGCTAAATAAAGTGACAGATCTGCCCGAAGAAAACAATGGAGAGATTATTTTGGAAGGTCATCATCAAGGTTTAGAATTAGAATTCAAAGAGGTAAACTTTGCTTTTAATGAGCATCAAAGTATTTTGAATAATATCAACTTTAAAGTTTCTGAAAATTCTTTAACGGTCATCTCCGGAAAATTAGGAGCAGGAAAATCACTTTTACTCAACATGATTACAGGCTTTTACGAACCAACATCAGGATCTGTGCTTTTTGATAAAATACCCCTCAAAAATATTGATAAAACAGAATTGAGAAACCAAATTGGTTTATATCTCGAGGATATGACCATTATTAAAAGTACGGTACAGGAAAATATTATTTTAGGAAATAAAGATATAAGCCCGGAAAGTATACTCGAACTCGCTGATGAAATAGGGATTGATAATATTTCAAGTCAGTTCAGTGCAGGATTTTACACAGAATTAAGTGAGACAGATACAGAAATTTCATTCAGTTCGAAGAAGAAAATTTTACTGCTCAGAGCATTGTTGGGTAACAAAAGACTACTTGTGTTAGAAGATCCTCTTGATGGGATGAATGACGAATTCAGAAACAAAATGCTTCTGTACCTCAATAAAATTAAAAAAAATACTACCGTTATTATAGCCTCTCAGGATCAGACTCTTATGCAGCTTGCAGATCAGCGTCTTCATCTTCAGAATGGAACTTTAGAAATCGTTTAATCAAAGATTTTAAAAATGAAACTGCAATCATACGACAGAATATATCAAATCAATAAAAAAACAAAGGTAAAAAGATGGTTTCTCTTCATCTTTCTGGCAGGAATCATTGTTCTGTTTTTACCCTGGACTCAAAATATAAAAGTGAAAGGGAATGTAAGTACACTGTATCAGGATCAGCGACCTCAGCAATTAAATTCTCCTATTCCCGGCAGAATTATTAAATGGAACGTCAAAAACGGAGATTACGTTAAAAAAGGTGACACATTAATGCAACTCTCTGAAGTGAAAGAAGATTATTTGGATCCTCTTCTGGTACAAAGAACCGAGCAGCAGGCAGATGCTAAAAAAGGGGTAAGAGATTATTATGAAGCCAAAATAGGAACTACAAACAGTCAGCTTGATGCAATCAACTCATCACGAGATCTTAAACTCAATCAGCTGAAAATTAAAATAAGTCAGCTCAATAATAAACTTCAGGGTGAAGAAGCAGAGCTTGCTGCTGCCAATAACGAATTGAAATTAAGTGAAGATCAATACGCCAGACAAAAAAAAATGTATGATGAAGGACTTGTTTCTCTTACTCAGTTTCAGCAGCGAAGCGTATCTTTTCAGAATGCAGCAGCGAAAAAAACATCTGCTGAAAATAAGGTTGCCCAAACCAGACAGGAAATGATGAATGTAAGCATTGAACAAAATGCCACCATTCAGGATTATACCGAAAAACTGAGTAAAATAGAAGGCGAACGTTTTCAGAGTATGGGACAGATAGAGGGAAGTGATGGTGAAATTGCCAAACTTCAAAATCAGGTAGCCAATTATCGCGCAAGACAGGGTTTATACTTTATTCTGGCTTCTCAGGACGGACAAATTGTGCAGATCAACAAAGCTGGTATTGGTGAAATTCTTAAAGACGGTGAAAACATTGCCACTATCGTTCCTGATAAAGTTGACTATGCAGTAGAAATCTACATTAAACCTGTCGATCTGCCTCTTATAAAAGAAGGGCAGAGAGTGATGTGTATTTTCGACGGTTTCCCGGCAATCGTATTTTCCGGATGGCCCAATTCCAGCTACGGAACTTTTGCAGGGAAAGTAATTGCCGTAGAAAATAATATTAGCACCAATGGGCTTTTCAAAGCGTTGGTTATAGAAGATAAAAATGAAAAACAATGGCCTCCGAAAATAAAAATAGGAACCGGTGTGCAAGGTATTGCTATTCTGAATGACGTTCCGGTCTGGTACGAATTATGGCGAAACATCAATGGTTTCCCACCGGATTATTATGAAGTGAAAAAGGAAAAATCTACAGAGAATGAAAAAGCAAAATAGGGTATGGCTGACCGTTGTGGCAATCTTTCTTTTTCAGTTTTCGTTTGGACAGGATTCTTTGAGGCTTTCTCATCAGGAATTTCTCGAAATCGTAAAAAGATACCATCCACTGGCATTTAAATACCAACTTCAAAATAAAATCGCCGAAGCTGAGATTACCAAAGCCAGAGGAAATTTTGATCCTGTACTTTCTGGTAAGTTGGGCGAAAAAAATATTGATGGTACGAGGTATTATGAACAAAAAAACATAGAACTGGATATTCCGACCTGGTACGGTATCAACATCAATGGAGCTTACAATTATCTGGACGGAGAAAAACTGAATAACAGCGATACAAAAGGTGGTTTGGCTCAATTTGGCGTTACTGTTCCGCTTGCCAAAAATTTGTTGTATGATAAACGCAGAGCAATGCTGGATCAGGCAAAATTTGCTTTGAAAATGACAGAGGCGGAGCAGGTTGTTCTGACTAACGAGTTACTTTTGGAAGCAGAAAATACGTTTTGGGAATGGGTGAAAAACTATGAAGTTTATGATCTTCAAAGAAAAGCGGTACAGATTAATTTTGAGAGATTAGAACTGACAAAAAAAACGTATAATTACGGTGAAAGACCTGCAATAGATACCGTAGAAGCGGTTTCGCAACTTCAGAGTTTCCAGTTGCAGGAAAGAGATGCGTATCTTAATTTTGTGAAAAGCACACAAGATCTGCAGCTTTTTTTATGGAAAGATAATCAGGAATTGTACGAAATTTCAGAGCTCATTTTTCCTTCAACTCGTCTTGATGAGCATAAAGGCTATAACGATTTTGAATTCTTGGTGCAGGACATACAGACGAAACAGCTCAATAATCACGCTTCACTTCAATACTATTTTCAGAAACAAAATATTTTAGAAAGCGAAAGAAGGCTTAAGTTGCAGAACTTTCTTCCCAAAATAGATTTCACCTACAATTTTTTTAATAAAGAAAATTACCGTGCAGAATATCTGCCATTGTTCGATCATAATTTTCAGTACGGCATCAAATTAGAAATTCCCATATTTCAAAGAGAAGCCAGAGCAGACTATCAAATTGCAAAGCTGAAAATCGCACAAAACCAACAGGATGTACAGCTGAAAACGAGAGAAATCAATACAAAAATTGAATCCTACAAGAATGAAGTTTTAAATTACCATCTGCAAATCGAGTTAGCTACCAATAATCTCAAAAATTATCAGAAACTTCTGAATGCCGAAGAAATAAGATACAGCAACGGAGAAAGTTCTCTGTTTCTTATCAATTCCCGCGAAAACAAATTAATTGAAGCTCGTGAAAAAAATATTGAACTAAAAGCTAAATTCCTGAAAAGCTATAATAAATTGAAATGGCTCAACGAGAATTTTAGATTTTAACCAAAATTTTTTTATGATGAAAAAATTAAATTCTATTTTTTGCAAAATAAAAAATCAACATCAGCCAACTCAGAATCATCAACAATCCTCCAAGAGGAGTAATCGGTCCTAAAAACTTCAGGTTTGCTCCCAGATAATCCTGTAAACTTAAACCATAGATACTGAATGAGAAAAGTATTGTTCCTGCAATCATAAAAATGGAAATCCATTTTTGAGATGAGGTGTCAAATTTTAAAATGTAGCCGACAATTAGTAAAAAGAATGCAGCGTACATTTGGTATCTTACGCCAGTTTCAAAACTTTCCAGTCTTTCCACAGATAATATTTTCTTTAAAGCGTGCGCTCCGAAAGCTCCCAAGATAACGGATAACATGCCATAAGCGGCACCGAAGATTAAAGTAATTGTTTTCATTTTATAATTTGATTTATTTCCAATTGGTTTTAAAACTTCCATCTTCGTTAAACAACTTATGAATTTCACAAACAGGATGGTTTGGATTCTTAATATCAAAGTCGCCTAATTGTGTTGCGTGTTTAATTGCAGTTGATAATTTAGATTGCAAAGAAGTGTAAATATCAGAATTATTCTTTTTATAAAATTTCTCTGTTTTTTCATAAGCAGAAAATTCTTTTTTCAAATCTTTTCCTGTTTCATCGCAATCTTTATAATTCTTTTTTGAATATTTAAAATGGAGATATAGCCAATATTCAAAACAAGTATTTACAACCAAGATTTCTACATTTTTAAGTTTAGATAGTTCTGTATAATATCTTACAAACTCTTCACTTCGTTTTTCATCGCCTTTTTTGCATTCTCTTGATTCTCGTTCAATAACATCATAATCTACAATCCAAAAAACTTTATCATAAACATCAGCCAAATCTTTAACATAATCATACTGTTTCTTTAGAGAAGACTTAAGGCTTAGTTCAGGTTTAATATTGACAATCAGATTTTCAATTTGTTTTAACATTTGAAAATACCATTTCTCACAATCGCCATCTCCTACAATTGCGAAAGTCTTCTTTCCCTTGCTGAAAAAAGATTTCCTATTCCCCATCTTCTAAATCAATATAGTAATCTCCTAAATTCGGAACACCTCCTAATTTTCCGGATTTATAAGCATTAAGAACATTTGAAGTGTCTCTCACAACCGATGAATCAAAATGAGATAAAGAATATAGTTCAGTTGCAGAATCTTTGTTTTTTTCAGTAAACCAAATTGCGTCGTCACGAAAAATGTCCTTGTTATCTAAAATTTCTCTATTATGCGTTGTTGCAATAAGCTGTGAATTTTTTGAATTTAATAAAAATGTTAATAGAAAATGATTAAATAAATCTGGATGTAGAGAAGTTTCTAACTCATCAATTAATGCAATAATTGGGAGGTAAGAATTTTCTAATAACATGAAAAGATAAGTCATTAATGAAAAATATTTTTGTGTACCAACTGATTCGCTGGAGAAAGGAAGAATAAAGTTTTTATTATTTACATTATGTACAAATTCTATTTCATAAAAATTACTTTTACTTTCGTTTTGTTCTAGAGAATTTAAATTGATAGAACTAATTCCAAAATCAGCTTTATTCAGAACTTTTAAAACATGTTTCATGTTAAATCGCTCCTCAGAAATAGTTTTAGATGTGAAATGCTCAAAACCAATGATAGTTTCAAAAAATGGCATTTGACAAAGTTTAATCCAATCTGAAAATTCTTTAAGTTCAAAAAATTCAACATTTGCTTTTAAAAATCCTCCTACGACTGTATTGTTCCAGAGTGTAAATATTTCAAGATTTTCCTCAATGTGTTTTTTTTTGGAAATTTTACTTCCTAATTTAATTGACGTTAATTCTTTTTTTTCATTTGTATTCCTTTCAAAAACAACTGCTTTATTAGGATTAAAGTTTAGAAGCCTCTCTCTAATAATACAATTTTTATTGAGTATAACTTCGTAAAAATATCTTATTCCATTTTGAACAAAATCCAACTCAAATTTAGTATTCTGTTTTGGAGTTTTTTCGTCAAAAAGAAAAGGCTCAAAATCAAATTTTTCTGTTTTATTATCAAATGGCTTTGTACAAATTATTCTTAAAAAGTTCAAAGCTTTTAAAACTGTGGTTTTCCCTGAAGCATTTGCACCATAAATCAAAGCCAATTTATTAAGGCGCAAACCTTTTATGGGCTCAATAATATAATAATCTTCTAAATGATCAGATTTATTGGCTAAAAAAGATAAAGTCTGTTTTTCTTTTATTGATCCAAAATTTTCTACACTGAAATTAATTATCATTTTTTATTTCGTTTTTGTAAATCGTTTACAAATTTACAGATAAAAATTCATTTATTGATTCTTTCTCAGTCTGTTAAATTCCGTAATCACCTCATGATGCGTCACCGTTTTATCTTTAAAGTAAGTCACAAAATGTTGTTTCTCCTCTTCTGTTGCTCCCATTTGATTTAAAATATTAAATAAATGCATTTTCATATGACCTTTTTGGATTCCTGTGGTTACCAAAGATCTTAAAGCACCAAAATTCTGAGCTAAACCTGAAACTGCCAAAATACTCATTAATTCCTGGGCGGAAGGTTTCCCCAATAATGCTAAAGAGAATTTTACCAAAGGATGAAGATTCGTTAAACCACCCACAACGCCTACGGAAATCGGGAGATCAATCCAGAATCTGAAAATTCCGTTATCGATTGTACAATGCGTTAATGAAGAATATTTTCCGTCTTTTGCAGCATAAGCGTGTGCGCAGGCTTCCGTCGCACGGAAATCGTTTCCTGTAGCAATTACCACTGCATCAACACCGTTCATAATTCCTTTATTATGCGTCGTTGCGCGGAAAGGTTCAATTTCTGCAATCGTTACCGCCTGTTTAAATTTTCTTGCAAATTCTTCATTAGAAATTCCGCTGTCGTCTTTCAGATCTTCAATTTTACATGAAACTTCTGCTCTCACAATACAATCCGGAGTAAAATTAGAAAGAATATTCATCACCACCTGCAAAGAGTCTTTTTCATCCTTCGTGAAACTTTCTTCTAATGAAACCTGCTCTTTTAAAGTTTTACCAAATTGCTCAAGACAAGAATTGATAAAGTTGGCACCCATAGAATCTACTGTATCAAAACTTGCTTTAAGCTGATAATAATTGGGCATTTCCGCAGTTTTGTCTACCAGTTTTATTTCCAAAATTCCACCACCACGATTTCTCATGTTTGCTGTGATGCTTTCTGTGGCTTCAAATAATTTTTTCTTTAATTTAAAATTAAAAAAATGCTGAAGTTTGTGAGATTCTACATCAATAATGAAATGAGTGTGACCTAGTTTTTTTGTGTTGATAATGGTGGTCTTAAAACCTCCTTTATCGATCCAGAATTTTGCTGCTTTTGAAGCTGCTGCAACCACCGAGCTTTCTTCAACTGCCATTGGCAGAGCCAATAATTTTCCGTCAATCAGAAAATTAGGAGCAATTCCGTAGGGCATATAAAAATTGGAAATGGTGTTTTCAGAAAACTCATCATGAAGTTTCTGAAGATCCGCATTTTCGTTCCAGTATTGATTGAGTATATTTTGATAATCTGTGTTTCCTTCGAGATATTCATTGACAAGCCAATCAATTTTCCCCTGTTTGGTCAGTTTAGAAAAACCTTCTACCGGTTGATGATTCATAGATACGTTATTTTTGATAGATAAAAGTGGAATCGACCGTTTACGATTTCACGCATAAATTAATGATGGTAAATATAGTAAATTTGCTTTGGAAGTTTGTGGATAAGTTTGTTTAAAAAAGGGTGATATTTCTCAATTTTGGACATAGTTTTGTATAGTAAATTGTATCTTTATCATCAATTCCAACTACAATAAATGAATTTTGACCGCCTGAAAGAAAAGTTAGAAATCCTTGCCGATGCTGCGAAATATGACGTATCATGTTCATCAAGTGGAGGTTCAAGGAAAAACAAAAAAGGCGCTTTGGGAGATAGTTCTGCAAGCGGAATTTGTCATACCTATACCGAAGACGGGCGTTGTGTTTCTCTGCTTAAAGTTCTTTTGACCAATCACTGTATTTACGATTGCGCTTACTGTGTTTCGCGAAGTTCAAATGATATTAAAAGAGCCGCTTTTACGGTAGAAGAGGTGGTTGATTTAACGATCAATTTTTACCGCAGAAATTATATTGAAGGATTGTTTTTGAGTTCAGGAATTTTTAAAAACGCAGATACAACCATGGAACGTTTGGTGCGTGTTGCCAAAAAACTTCGTCTGGAAGAAAATTTTAACGGATATATTCATTTAAAGTCAATTCCGGGAGCAAGTGACATTTTGATGCAGGAAGCGGCTTTGTATGCAGACCGACTTTCCATCAATATTGAAATTCCGACTGAAAGTGGTTTGAAATTATTGGCTCCTGAGAAAAACCGTCAGGATATGCTCAATCCGATGAAGTATATTCAATCCGGAATTACTCAATATAAAGAAGAAAAGAAAATTTTCAGAAAAGTTCCGAAGTTTGCTCCGGCTGGTCAGTCTACACAAATGATTGTAGGCGCAACCAATGAAAACGATTTACAGATCATCAAAGTTGCCGATCATTTTTACAAAAATTACAATCTTAAAAGAGTATATTATTCGGGTTACGTTCCGGTTTTGGAAGATAGTAGATTGCCTGCATTGACGACGGCAGTTCCGATGCTTAGGGAAAATCGTCTGTATCAGTCGGATTGGCTGATGAGGTTTTACGGTTTTAAAGCAGATGAGATTTTAGATCCACATATGCCGTTTCTGGATTTGGAAGTTGATCCCAAATTGAGTTGGGCTTTGCGACATCTTGATCAGTTTCCTGTCAATCTTCAGAGTGCAGACTATCAGATGATTCTTCGTATTCCAGGAATTGGGGTAAAGACTGCATTGAAAATAGTTTCAGCGAGACGTTTTCAGGTTTTAACAATTGATCATTTGAAAAAACTGGGAGCAGCGGTAAACCGAGCAAAATATTTTATAGATTTTAATGCAGGAAATGTTTTTCTGAGACATTTAACTGATCTGAATTTGAAAAAATTACTGATTGGAGGAAGTACTTCTAAATTTCAGGATCAGTTTTCGCAGCAATTGACGCTTTTTTGAATTTTAAACCCAAGTTTAAATTTTTTTTAAGAGAATCATTAATTCTTCTTTAAAATTTATAAAAAAAATTAACATTTGTTTTGTCATTCCGGAGGAATCTCAACTGTAATAGCCAATAAACAGGCTAGATTCCTCCGTAATGACAAATTCAGTGGATAAAAATATATAAATGACTACCTTACTCTACGACGGCAGTTTCGACGGACTTTTTACCGCAATATTCGAAGTTTTCGAGTATAAGTATAAAGATGTTGAGATTTTTTCAAAAGTAAGATTTCATCAGGAAAATATATTTGCAGAAATTCATGAAGTGATTACACAACAAGAGAAATCTGAAAGAGTTTTAAATAAATTAGAAGATAATATTGGCAAGTCGGGCATTCATGAATTGGTGAAAGTTTTCTTGTCGGAAGAGGCAGATTCAGAACAAATCATTTTGTCTGCCGTAAGACAGTCGATTAAACATCCCAAAGAAAATATTCTTCAAAATTATGCAGATCAGGATATTTTGAGAATAGCTAAAATTTCAAAATCGGTCAGTAGGGAACGGCATCGTATGACGGCTTTCGTCAGATTTGAAAAAATGCAGGATGAGGTTTTTTTTGCGAAAATTGATCCGGATTTTAATGTTTTGCCTTTGATCAGGAAACATTTCAAAGACCGTTATCAGGATCAGAAATGGATGATCTATGATCTGAGAAGAAACTACGGAATTCTTTATGATCTGGAAACCTGCGATTTCTTTTATCCCGAAGAGAAAATAGATCTGAATAAATATCAGCAGAAATTTCATGACGAGGAGAAAAACTATCAGACACTTTGGCAACGCTATTTCACAAAAACAAATATTATGGAAAGGAAAAATTTAAAATTACATATTCAGCATGTTCCCAAAAGGTATTGGAAGTATTTAACGGAAAAGACTTGATGAAAAATGTAGTTTTATGTTTCATAAATTAATATTGTAAATGATTTCTAAAACAATTTGATTTTAAATTTACAGGATACTAAAGGATGAAAAGTATTAGCAAGATACTGCCGTTATCTGAACTTGTTTTTGTAAATTTGTGTTTGAAATTTTTAACTAAATGAAAGAAAGTGCTGTAAAAAAAATTGCAGTTCTCACTTCCGGAGGAGACTCTCCGGGGATGAACGCAGCATTAAGAGCGGTTGTAAGAACTGCGAATTATTACAATATCGAATGTTACGGAGTGAGAGAAGGCTACAATGGTCTTATTCATGATGATTTCCTGAAAATGGGACCTCGTTCTGTGAAAAATATAATCAACCAAGGCGGAACTATTCTGAAATCTGCCCGTTCTAAAGAGTTTATGACCAAAGAAGGTCGCCAGAAAGCTTATGACAATTGTGTGAAATACGGAATTGAAGCATTGGTGTGTATCGGCGGTGACGGAACTTTTACCGGCGCGAAAATCTTTTACGAAGAATTCGGGATTAAAGTGATTGGTGTTCCCGGAACAATTGATAATGATATCTTCGGGACAGACAACACGATTGGTTACGACACTGCTTTGAATACAGCAATGGATGCGATCGATAAAATACGTGATACTGCGACTTCTCACAACAGGGTTTTCTTTGTTGAGGTGATGGGTCGTGATGCAGGTTTTATTGCTTTAAACAGCGGATTGGCAACCGGAGCTTTGGATATTTTGATTCCTGAGAAAAAAGACAGTATGGATGAGTTGTTTGCCAACTTCAGAAATGCAGAAAAAACAGGAAAAGCATCAAGCATTGTTGTGGTAGCCGAAGGTGAAAAATTAGCCAATATCTATGAACTGGCTGAGCAAACTAAGGTAGAGTTTCCGGAATATGATATTCGTGTGGCTATTTTAGGCCATATACAAAGAGGCGGATCACCAAGCTGTGCCGACAGAGTTTTAGCGAGCAGACTGGGTTATGGTGCCGTGACCGGATTGATGGATGGACAAAACAATGTGATGGCAGGAATGCGCTCAAACGACATTGTCTATACACCCATTGAAGAAGCCATCAAAAAACACAACGAAATCAATAAAGATCTTTTACTGATTTCAGAAATTTTAGCAATCTAATATTTTATATAATTAAATAAATCAAAACAATTATGTCAACAATTAAAGTAGGTATTAACGGGTTTGGTAGAATCGGTCGTCTTGTTTTCAGAGCAATGACTGAAAGAGACAACATCGAAGTCGTTGGTATCAATGACCTTATCAATGCAGAATACATGGCTTACATGTTAAAATATGATTCTGTACATGGTATTTTCCCGGGAGAAGTTTCTGTAGAAGGAAATGACCTTGTGGTAAATGGTAAAAAGATCAGAGTTACTGCAGAAAGAGATCCTAATAACTTAAAATGGAACGAAATCGGTGCAGATTATATCGTAGAATCTACAGGTTTATTTTTAGATAAAGAAAGTGCTACGGCACACATCAATGCTGGTGCAAAAAAAGTAATTCTTTCTGCTCCGTCTAAAGATGATACGCCAATGTTTGTAATGGGTGTAAACCACACAGAACTTACAGATGATGTCAAAATTTTATCAAACGCATCTTGTACTACAAACTGTTTAGCTCCTTTGGCTAAAGTAATTCACGATAACTTCGGAATCGTAGAAGGTTTGATGACTACTGTGCATGCTACAACCGCAACTCAAAAAACTGTTGACGGTCACTTCTGCGAAAGACTGGAGAGGTGGTAGAGCTGCATTAAACAATATTATTCCTTCTTCTACAGGTGCTGCAAAAGCGGTAGGAAAAGTTATTCCTTCTTTGAACGGAAAATTGACTGGTATGTCTTTCAGAGTACCAACTGTTGACGTTTCTGTGGTAGATTTAACGGTAAGAATTGAAAAAGCTGCCTCTTATGACGAAATCTGTGAGGTGATTAAAGCGGCATCAGAAGGTGAGTTGAAAGGTATTCTTGGATATACAGAAGATGCTGTAGTTTCTCAGGATTTCATTGGAGATAAGAGAACTTCAATCTTCGATAAAGATGCAGGTATTATGCTTTCTCCTAATTTTGTAAAACTTGTTTCTTGGTATGACAACGAAATGGGTTACTCAAACAAATTAGTTGATATGTTGATCCACGCTTCTACATTATCAAAATAATTAGTGCATTCAGCTATAAATAAAGAAACCTTCCGATTTGGAAGGTTTTTTGTTTATTCGATGACTAAATTAAACAATTTATTGGTGTCTTCATCTAATGTCATGGTTATATAATCTGGTCTGTATTTAAACATTGCAAATAGAGTTCCTGAATTTCTACCTTTTCCTGCTACACTCATTTTTAAACCCGCAGAACTTCCGTCAGGAGCAATGCTGATTCCTTTATTGGTCCCCACTACACGAGTCCAGCTTCTGGTTGTATAAAAAGAAGGTATAGGAGCTCCGACATATCTATAACCACAATTTTTTTTACCACCTGAAGACTTGCTTGTACACCAGTTTTTCACTGACAGTTCTACAAATTTGCTCTCAAATTCAGTTTTTCTCTCCTGTTTAAATTTATTCTTCAACTTTATAATCTCTTCATTAAGCAACCTTTGTTTTTCTTCTAACGGAATATCTTCTCTAAGCTGAATTTGTGAATATGCCATTTTGTAATAAGGCTTATATTCTGACAGATAAGAAATGTAAGGTTTTACTTCATGCGTTTTTTGATTTTCTTGAGCTGAGCCCATTACTAATACAAACAAAAATGCAGCAATTGATAATTTTTTCATGATAATAATTTTAGAATTAATGTTTAATGATTATTATTAACACAAATTTTGAAAAATTATGAATACAAAAAAATTACCTGTTTGTGTGATTTATATTTCAAAAATTAATGATCAAAATACTTTTAGTTGTCAGTTATTAATGTTTTAAAATGATTACAAAAATATTTTCAGGGGTATTAAAAGTATTTGGATTGAAATCTATCAATCATGATTTCCGAATAAATAGATTTAAGAACAATTTCTCAATATTGCCTATGATTTTTACAAATCCGTATGATCCTTCAGAATTTCAGATGGAGTATTGGTAATGTTAATGCTTGTTGGCGTCACCAAAGGAATACCATCATCATCCAGACGTTTTTTAATTTTGGCTAAAGCTTCACTCTTTATCTGCAGCATATTGCTTCCGGTGGCAATCCAGAATTTTGCCTGAAGATTAAAAACACCTTGTTTTAAACTTGTGAAAATGACTTCTGCAGTTTCTATTTTGTCAATATTTTCTATATTTTTAATGACATCCAAAATTCCTTTCTGAGCTTTGGATACATCTTCGTCTGCAGGAATTTCAAAATCTAAAATAATTCTCCGCTGAGGTGATGCCGTAATATTGTAAAAAGGCGCATTAAAAATTACCTGATTCGGGATGTAAGCTTTTTTCCCATCGTCAGTGATCAGTTTCGTCGTTAAAAAACCAATATCCTGTACCGTTCCAGAGTGATTTCCGATTGAAATATAATCTCCGACTTTAAAGGCCTTATCAATGCCGATCAACATTCCTGAAAATATGCTGGACACCAAATCTTTCAAAGCAACACCTGCAATCACACCTGCAACTCCCAAGCTTCCAATAAACTTCCAAAGAAATCCGCTGAAGCCCATAATTTCCAGTGCGATGAAGCTTCCTATC
This sequence comes from Chryseobacterium sp. AC405b, assembly GCF_979258685.1. Lineage (NCBI taxonomy): Bacteria > Pseudomonadati > Bacteroidota > Flavobacteriia > Flavobacteriales > Weeksellaceae > Chryseobacterium > Chryseobacterium sp. AC405b. The sequence continues at coordinate 326,631 of NZ_OZ409877.1, read as the reverse complement.
ATCATAATTAGGAATCTGAAGATGCCAATAATAGTAACTACAGAACCCTCCTTCTGGCTTTTAGGCAAAACCTTATGCATGATCTTCACTGCTAGTTTACTCAGGTACTTACTTGTGAATAAGAAAAACATAAAAACAAGAATTCCTACTACTAGTTTTGGAGTGAGTTTCGCAAATGCGATATACCAATTCTCTAAAACTTTATAAACCGTGTCTACATAGCTTAAGCCATATTTCATAAAAAATATTTTTTCAAAATTAAGAATAAATTTCTCAACAAAAATTTTGCCAGTTGGAATAAGTCTATTAAATTTGTAGACTAATAAATACAACAGTATGTCAATCAAACTAGGAGACACCGCACCCAACTTTCAGGCAGATTCAACCGCCGGAACTATAGATTTTTACGAATATCTTGGAAATTCTTGGGGGATTTTATTTTCTCACCCCGCAGATTATACTCCGGTTTGTACTACTGAATTGGGCTATACTTCAAAATTGCAGTCATATTTTGATCAAAGAGGTACAAAAGTAATTGCTCTGAGTGTAGATGGCGTAGAAGACCATAAAAACTGGATCAAAGATATCAACGAGACTCAAAATACAGAGGTGCAGTTTCCGATTATTGCAGATAAAGACAGAAAAGTTTCAGAACTGTATGATTTTATTCATCCTAATGCTTCTTTAACGGCAACTGTGCGTTCTTTATTAATTATTGATCCCGCTAAAAAAGTAAGATTGATAATTACTTATCCTGCTTCAACAGGAAGAAATTTTAATGAGATTCTCAGAGTTTTAGACTCACTGCAATTGGTAGATTCTTACAAAATTGCAACTCCCGCCAATTGGTATGATGGTGATGATGTGATCATTCCGCCATCAATTTCCACAGAAGATGCTAGAAAAATTTTCCCGAAAGGAGTTACAGAAATTACACCATATCTTCGGTACACACCACAACCTAATCAGTAGGCTTTAAATTTTTTATTTATTATATAGTTTAGTTTTAATTTGAAAAAGCGGCTCGGAAAATTTTCCGAGCCGCTTTTGTATGTTGTATGAAATATTTAATTATTTCAAATCGTTAGCAACTGCTTTTGCTTTAGAGGTTGGCAAGTAAATACTGAAACCTACGTTAAAGCTAATTCTTGAAGTTAATCCTTCATTTCCGAAACCTGTTACGCCGTTATATTTTACTAAACCTTCAACACCAATATTTGGAGTGATAAAGTATGAATAACCTGGACCTACACCAAAATCTAAACCTGTTGTTGAGATACCATTTTCAACATTAAATCCACCAACACCTAAGTTACCTTCTAGAAACCATCTACCGTGATTCAATAAATTGTCAACACCTTTTTCTCCCGGAGATAAAAAGTAACGACCTAGAGCTCCGACACCATATGTAAACTGAGTTGACTCACCAGCACCTGGTTTGGAAAGTCCTAAAGTTACGTAACCCCCTAAAGCAACATTGTCTTTAATAAAATAAGCTGCTCTTGGCTGAAGTGTAATATCGTATCCTGCACCTGTATTTAATCCAAAATTGCTGGAAAGCAAACTACTACCTACCATCCAGTTTCCTTCTTGAATTTGTGCATTTGCTGTAGATGATAATCCTGCGATAGCTAATAATCCTGTAAAAATTAGTTTTTTCATAAATTTATAATTTTAATAGTTAATGTTCATCATTTTGATAAGCGTTTGAATTCAATAAATGTGCCACAAAGCCTGAAGGTGTTTATTCATGGGGAAATGTCATAGCAATGTGTATTTTTTGATATAAAAATTAAATAAAATGAAAGAACTTACATATTATATCAATAATAAAATGACTGATATAATTACTCCGGCAATTGCGAATTTGATACCCCGTTTAAATGCCTTACTTTTAGGATTAAACATCCAAAAACTTGAGATTACAAAGAGAAGAAAAGGCACACTCCGAAAAATGCATTCAAAGGCGAAAGTGTATCAGCAGATTTAGCTTTGTGAAGTTTTGTCATTTTATCGAGCACAAACGGAAGTTCCTTTTTTGAATATTTTGCCTGTCCTGTTAAAGAGTTATACGTTCCGTTTTTAAAGTAAAGAATATTATTTTCAGTTTTTTTGATCTCAAGATTTTTCATTTTCAGTTCTTTCTCAAGTTCTTTTTCAGAAAGATTTTTAGCAATCACTTTGTCGTAAAGCTTTTCCTTTTTCAGAAAATCTGTATCTCTGTAGATAAGCAACATTCCGCTTACGGCATAAATTGCCATAATTCCCGCCATAAAAAATCCTAAATAGCGGTGCACAATTCTCATAAAACTTCTTGTATCTTTAATTTTGTCCATAGTCGTTTATATTTAAATTTCAAAAGTGGAAGCTGCAAAAATGCAACATCCACTTAGAATAATAAAATTATTAATTGTAAAATTTTTAAAGTCTGTATGTTAGGGTAAAGTAATAGTTTCTTGGTGTGATTGGGTTGACCGAATAGTTTTCGTGCACATTATAATTAACTACATCAAATAAATTGCCCACTTTTCCTTGTAAAGAGAATTTCTTCCAGTCGTAGCCTAGAGATAGAGAGACTGTTGTGTAATCTTCAAGATCAAACATTCTGCTTACCCCTTTTCTGCTGATGTTGGTAGATTTTGAATCATTCCAGCCTGCAATTCTGTCCCCGATATAATATACGCCGATTCCTGCTTTTAAACCTGGAACATAGTTTGTGAATTTATAAAATACCGATGCATTAGCTGTTGTAGCAGGTGTTCTTACCAATCTTTGTTTTTCTACATAACCTTTTTCAGGGGTATCCAGATAGACAGAATTGTTATATGAAAAACCTCCGATGATTGAAACGTTTTCGTTAGGATTTCCGGTAATATCTAATTCTACACCACGGCTTCTCATTTTTCCTGCAAATTCCTTTAAGTTTGTGTCTGGTGTTTGTATTGCTCCTGCAGCATCAACATAGAAAAAATTCTGATAAAAGTTATTATATAAAATTTGATATAATGTTACGTTAACTGCTAAAGCATTATTCCAGATATTTTTTTTGACACCTATTTCGTATTGATCTACTGTAGTAGGTTTTATACCTTCTTTGGGCAAATCGTTTACTCTGCTTCTTACCTGTGCTGCTGTTCCTGTAAGGTCAAGATTATCTATCTGACCAGACATATAACCTGAATTGGTTGCAAATGAATTGGTATAAGTTGCAAATGCTGAAAAATTATCATTTGGCATATAGACAAAACCTACTTTCGGAGAAAGAGCCTGATCTGAAGTTGGAGAGTTTGTTACTTCTATTTTTGTATTTGTTCTAAACTTAGTATTCAAAGTTGGCATATTTTCTATGTAAGACCAACGCAAACCTGCTAAAACTTTGAATTCTTTGGTAAGGCTAATGAAATCCTGTGCATATACTCCAATTCTTCTAGTGTTGATTCTGGTTTTCTCTAATTTTTCTGAGTTAGGCATATTTCCGCCAACCCACGTTGAAGGATCATCCAGATATAATGTTCCTGTAGTACTTCCGTTGGCTCCATAAATATATCCTGTCCCGAAAATAGCTTTTGCAGGATCTGCAATATTAGGATCGTAAAAAGTATAAGAATCTGAAACGCCATAATCTGCATCAGCACCAATTAAAACCTTATGATTAATTTTCCCAGTGTTAAAATCTCCGTTTAAATTGGCCTGCAGACTTGTATAATTCTGTTCATTGTATGTTCTGTTAAGAGGTCTGTTTGCCCAAGCCAGACGATTGCTGTTTTTCTCGTAAGTCCATTGTGCTCTTTCTGTAGAGAAATAATCTTTGGTGAAATTTTGATATGATGCACTTGTGTTTAATGACCACTTCTCATTCAACTGATGATTGAATGTTACATTTGTGGTAGCCTGCTGTACATTTTGATACTGCCAATCAGTTCCTAAAAACGCATTTCTCGGTAATAAATCATTGAGTTTGTAGCTTAAATCGCTGCTAACGATTGACCCGATTCCGAAATCCGGAGTAAGGTCATTTTTAAGATAATCGGCCTCAATAATTAACTGTGATCTTTCTCCTAAATTGAATAAAAATGAAGGGTTAAAATAATATTTTGTCGACTTTACAACATCTCTGAAGCTTTCAGCATATTCATAAGCACCATTTATTCTGAATGCCACATTCTTAGAAAGTGGTCCGTAAATATCCACCATTGGTTTATAGGAATTCCAACTTCCTGCATTCATTGCTAAGCTACCTCCAAAATTGAATTTTGGTTTTTTAGTAACTAAGTTGACAATACCTCCTGCCGCAGCATTTCCGTAAAGCATTGCCGTTGCCCCTTTTAGAACTTCCACTCTTTCAAGTCCGCTCACTTCCGGGAAAACTCCGCTGTTGACTCTGGCTCCGTTTTTATAGATATTATCATTTCCGAAAATAAAACCACGACCTCCGAAACTGTCTTGTGAACCACCTCTGGAAGAAGTTACATAAACACCGTTTACATTTTGTAAAACATCACTTAATTGTTTGGCTTGTTGCTGCTCAATAATCTCATGGGTAACAATAGAAATCGCTTGTGGATTTTCCATTACTGTAAGATTTGACTTTGTGGTTGCAGGCCTAGCTGTATTTGGATTTCCTGTTTTATGAAGATTTACGTCTTCAATGGTTTGTACTCTGATGGTATCAGAAGCAGAATTATCTTTCATCTGTGCATTTACAGAGGCTGCTACAGCGATAAGACCTAAGGAGAAAATCCTTCTTTTCATGGTTTTAAATATTTAGAATAGAATTATGATTTGGCAAAAGTAGAAAATAAGTTATTATTATTTAGAATTATTAAAAATAAATTTATTGATTTTTGTCATATTTAATTTGAAAAAGTGTTTAGAGCATTACAGAATATCATTAATGGAACACTTTTTATAATATATTTGTTTAAAATTTAAATTATGCAATTGGTAAAAGTGGGGATTTGTGCCTTTGGAATGAGCGGAAAAATTTTTCATGCTCCTTTTTTGAAAGAACATCCGGGATTTTTCATGTCTGCAATTGTAGAAAGATCGAAAAATGAGTCTCAGGAAAAATATCCTGATGCCATAATCTACCGTTCGGTAGAAGAGATGCTTCAGAATGCTGATGTAGATGTGGTTGTCGTAAATACGCCGGTTCAGACTCATTTTGAATATGTGAAAATGGCATTGGAAGCAGGAAAAAATGTAATTGTTGAAAAACCATTTACGGTAAATGTTTCAGAAGCACAAGAATTGGTGCGATTAGCTGAAGAAAAAAATCTTTTTTTAAGCGTTTATCAGAATAGAAGATTCGATCGTGATTATCTTCAGGTGCAGAAAATTATATCTGATGGAAAATTAGGAACCATCAAAGAGGTTGAGATCCGTTTTGACCGTTTCCGAACCGAGGCGAGTGGAAAAGAACACAAAGAAAATCCGGAGCAAAATGGTTCAGGATCTGTACATGATCTGGGTTCGCATCTTGTAGATCAGGCAACGCAGCTTTTTGGTTTTCCTGAAAAAGTTTTTGCGGATGTATTTTCCATGAAAGGTGAAGCGTTTGCTAATGATTATTTTGAAATTCTGCTTTATTATAAAAATGATTTAAGAGTAAGATTAAAATCTTCAGTTTTCAACAAAGAGGATCATTATGCATACAAAATTTTTGGCGATAATGGTAGTTTTTTACAGGAACGAACTGATGATCAGGAAAACGAGTTAGGATCAGGAACAATTCCAGCCTACGGAAAAGATTGGATGCAACCTTTGAAAGATACTGACGGAATTCTAAATTATTTTGATGAAAATTCAGAATCGAAAAGAATTTTAACCTCAAGTGAACCCGGAAATTATATGAATTATTATCATCAGATCTACGAACATATCGTTTTCGGATATGCTTTGCCATCACTCGGAAATGAAGTTATTCAAAACATGAAAATCATTGAGGCTGCTTTGGAAAGTTCTAAGAAAGGGAAAGTTTTAGATGTAAATTAAAAACAATCATGAAAAAAAGAAGCTCAAGTTTTACTGTAATCGGTTTGCTGTTTGTAGGAATCGGGTTAACATTGGTTGATGATAATATGTATCTCAGGTATGGATTTCTAATATTAGGAACTGCATTTTTGTTTTACAGTATTTTTACAATGATGAGAAATAAATAATTTTTAAGAAATAAAAAAGAGCTGTCCAGTTATTGAACAGCTCTTATTATATGGTAATGGTCTAATCCTGAAGTTCAAGCCATCTCATTTCGTGGTTTTCCAATTTTTCTGAAAGATTTTCCAGTTCTGCGGAGAGTTTTGAAATTTTATCGTAATCTGCTTCATTATTGAGCTGATCAAGAATCTTTGCTCTTTTTTCTTCAAACTCAGGAATTTCTTTTTCAATCGTTTCCAATTCACGCTGTTCTTTGAAAGATAATTTCCTTTTTGAAGTTTGTGGTTTTGAGACAGTTTCTGCAACCGGCTTTTCAACTACTTTTTCAGTTACAGGTTTAGGTTTTTTATCTTCGTTTTTTTGACTTCCATCCTCCATCTTTTTATTTTCTCGGTATTCTGAAAAGTTTCCGATAAAATCTTTGATTTTTCCTTCACCTTCAAACGCTAGAATGTGATCAACAATACGATCCATAAAATATCTGTCGTGAGATACAATAATCAGACTTCCCTGGAAATTCAGTAGAAAATTTTCTAAAACCGTCAAAGTAGGAAGATCAAGATCATTTGTTGGCTCATCAAAAATCAAAAAGTTCGGATTTTGATACAGAATGTACATCAAATGCAGCCTTCTTTTTTCTCCTCCCGATAGTTTAGAAATCGGAGAATACTGCGTTTGATCATCAAACAAGAATAATCTCAAAAACTGTGAGGCAGAAATTGTTTTCCCGTTTGCTAAAGGGAAGTTTTCAGAAATGTCTTTGATGAAATCAATCACTCTTTCCTCTTCTTTATATTTTAAACCTTTCTGAGAAAAATATCCGAATTTGATGGTTTCTCCGGTTTCAATTTCTCCGGAATCTTTCGGCTCAAAACCTTGTATAATATTTAATAAAGTTGATTTCCCGGCTCCGTTTTTTCCTACAATTCCTACTTTTTCACCTCTTTGAAAAGAATAGCTGAAATCTTTTAATAATAATTTATCACCATAACTTTTAGAAATGTCTTTAAGTTCTAAGATCTTGTTACCCAGTCTTTTCATCTCAAAATCAAGCTCCAGAGATTCTTTTCGGGTATCGGTTTTGGCTATTTTTTCAGTTTCGTAAAAGTCGTCTTGTCTGGATTTAGATTTTGTAGTTCTTGCTTTAGGCTGTCTTCTCATCCATTCCAGCTCCTTTCTGTAAAGATTGTTGGCTTTATCGATGGTAGAGTTCATATTATCCTCACGAATCATTTTGTTCTCAAGATAAGTGGCATAAGAACCATTGTGGAAGTACAGATTCTGATCTTCCATTTCCCAGATAATTCCGCAGACTGCATCAAGGAAATAACGGTCGTGAGTTACAAGAAGTAAAGTTATTTTTGCTTTATTCAAATAATTTTCAAGCCATTCTACCATTTCCACATCAAGGTGGTTGGTCGGCTCATCCATGATTAAAAGTGTGTGACGGTGTTCTGCTCTGGTTTCGGTTAAAAGTTTTGCCAGTGCAACACGTTTGATTTGTCCACCGGAAAGCATTCCCATTTTCGCTTCAAGATCGGTGATTTTCAGCTGAGAAAGTATCTGCGTCATTTCATTTTCAAGATCCCAGGCTTTGTGAACTTCCATTTCAGCCAAAGCTTTTTCCATAAAATCAGGATCATCTGATAACAGTGATTTGTGATAATTTTTCAGAGCTTTGATGGGAGCTGAGTCTAAAGTCATCATGAATTCTTCAATGGTCAGATTAGATTCAAAATCAATCTCCTGATCAAACAATACCACCTGAATATCTTTATTAATGACCACCGAACCGCTGTCTGCGATTTCTTTCCCCATTAAAATTTTCAGCAAAGTAGATTTTCCGCTTCCGTTTTTGGCAACAATGGCAATTTTGTCACCTTCATTGATGTTAAAAGAAATGTTTTTAAAAAGGGTTTTGATCCCGTAAGATTTTGTAAGATTCTCAGCCGCAACGTAATTCATTGATATCCAAATTTTGTGGTGCAAAAATACGAAATATTAAAGTCGCAGTAGATTAAAAAAAGTATTTGTATGCTAAAGGTGTTTGTAAACTTACAAGCCACAGGTTATTAAGGTTTTTTAGATCTTTGGAACCGGGTGGATAATTTTTTTCATTACAGAATTTGCAGTAAACCCATGCATTAGTATTGAAAGTAAAATAGTGAATGCCACGATAGCCCAAAGCTCATCTTGATATTCGAAATCGAATTTTGTAAAAGCGAAAGCAAGGTAAAAGACAGAACCCATTCCTCTTATTCCGAAAAATCCTATTGCCAATTTTTCCCGGATATTAATTTTTGAAGTACTTAATGCTAAATATCCAAATAACGGACGTATAACAAGCAAAAATAAGAATGCAAATAAAATCATTTTCCAGGTAAGCTTTTCTAAAACGCCCATTGCAAGAGCTCCACCAAAGAGTATAAGCAGGATGCATAGAAGTAATCTTTCTATCTGATCTGTAAAAGAATGCAGATCATCATGATATTCATGAGTTTTTTCATAATGTCGTAGCGTAATTGCAAATACAAAAACAGCAATAAAACCATATCCGTGAATCAGTTCTGTAATACCATAAACCATTAATGTTGCGGCTACGGCAAGAAGACCATCACGGGTTTTAAGGACTTTATATCTGTTGGCTATTTTAAATATCAGATAACCAATAGCTTTTCCTATTAAATATCCGATTAATATTCCTGTAAAAACACGGTATAGAAGATCATATGTAAACCATTCTAAGAAACTTACGTTTTGCCCAGAAAGTGAATAACCAATACAAATGGCTAACCAGGTAAAAGGAAATGCTACACCGTCATTGAGACCAGCCTCGGATGTGAGAGCAAACTTAGTCTCAGATTTGCCCTTTTCATTAGGCGGGCCAACCTGTACGTCAGAAGCGAGCACAGGATCTGTAGGTGCCAAAACTGCACCAAGCAACGTTGCAGAAGCAAGTCCTAATCCTAAAAAATAATATCCTAAAACAGTTGCTGCAAAGATGCAGAGAATCATAGTTATAGAAATAAGCTTTAGGGGAGAAGCCCAGCTTTTTAAGGAAAAAGCTCGGTCAATTTTTATTCCGGTTCCCATGATTGATATGATGACGATGAGCTCGGTAAGATGCAGCGTTATGCTTTCGTTTTTCTGTGGCAACGGATCGGGTAAATACTGTGGTATAATTAAGTATAATATAAAACCCAAAATAACAAAAAACACAGAATATGATATACCTGTAAATTCCGCAATTTTTGGCATCCAGACCATGGTAAAGATCGCAAATCCTATGAAAGTTAAAATAAGTATATATTGATCCATAAATTATATGATTAGCTGAAAAAATCTGAGATGAATTGTTAATGAGAAATTATTGTTTTAAAGAAAAAACACATTAAAGTAATCAAAAATTCAGCCATAAAGTCTTTATGGTTTTTAATTAAAAATAGACTCTCGCAGTCAAATTATTTATACTAAAAGAACAATCACTTTAACAGTTTTTAAGAATAATTTTCATCAAATTGGTCATTATAATATTTTTTAATGTAGATTTGAGCATTATAAAACATAAAATTATGATACAAATGAACTTTCTCGCAATTCTATTTGCAGCCTTAATTCCCTTAGTAATGGGTTTTATCTGGTACCATCCAAAAGTTTTTGGAAATGCCTGGATGAAAGAAACCGGACTGTCTGAAGAAAAACTGAAGAATACCAATATGATTGTGGTGTTTGTGGTTTCGATTATTTTATCAATCATGATCGGTATGTTTCTGCAAATAGTAACCATTCATCAATATGGAGCATTAGGTTTAATTGGTGGAGATGAAAATTTAGCAAAACCTTCTTTTACAGAATTTATGAAAGATTATGGGAATAGTTTCAGATCATTTGGTCATGGCGCTTTGCACGGTTTTATGACAGGAATTTTTTTCGTATTTCCTTTAATTGCAATTAATGCAATGTTTGAAAGAAAATCATGGAAATATACTTTTATCAATACCGGTTACTGGACGGTAACGATCACCATCATGGGTGGGATTATCTGCGGATGGTACGCTATTGATGGGTTCAATCTTGTTACTCCGAAATAGTTATTACATATTTTGAAAATATAGGCTGCATTTGTAGCCTTTTTTATGAAGTTTACTTTAAAAAAATACAGACTTTCTGCGGAAATTCCTGATGAATGGGATCATATCATTGGACAGTATAATATTATGTTGTCTAAAGAATATTTTGAGACATTAGAAACTTCATGTCCCGAAAATATGAAATGCTTTTATGTAGGTTTTTTTAAAGATGAAGAACTGATGGGTGGAGCATTGTTTCAGCATTTAAATTTTATTCAGCATAAAACTTTTCAGAAAAGGGAAAACTTTTGTAATATTAAAAATTTCATCACCAAAAAAATCACAAAAGACGTGATGATTTTGGGAAATAATATGCTGACCGGACAAAACGGATTTTATTTTGATGCTTCAAAGATTACCATTGATCATGCAATCAGGCTTTTGGATGAAGCTGTTCAGGAAATGCAAAATCAGGAAGGAAAAACATCGCTTATTATTTACAAAGATTATCAGGCAAGTTTTATTACATATTTTCAAGCTAAAAATCACAGATCGTTTTATAGATTTTCGGTACAACCCAACATGATTTTAAATCTGAAAGAAAGACTGGGTGAGATTTGATGATTATCTCAACGCATTATCAACAAAATACAGAACCAGGGCTAAATCTGCAAAGAAAAAAATCACCGGAATTACAAAATCTGAGATGAGTCTAGACACCATCAGAAATCATCAGAAAGAGATGAACGTTTTATACCAAAATGTTGCTGAAAATGCCCCCTTCAATACTTTTTTTCTCACCGAAAATCATTTTGAAAGCATGAAAGAATCTTTGAAAGAAAATTTCAGGGTTTTTGGATATTATTTAAATGAAAAACTGATTGGCTTCTATACTTTAATTCTCAATAATAAAGATATAGATACTTATTTTCTGGGTTATGACAAAAAGCTTCAAAAAGAAAAACAAATCTATCTGAATATGCTTTTAGATATGGTGGAATTTGGGATCAACGAAAAATTCAGTCGGATCATTTTTGGCAGAACCGCATTGGAAATCAAATCAACAATTGGTGCCGAACCGGTTGAGATATTCGGATTGATTAAACATAATAATCTGCTCGTCAATTACTTTATAGAAAAGATTTTTACTTCATTAAATCCTGTTGTTGAATGGATTCAGCGAAAACCGTTTAAAGATTTGTAATCTAACATTTTAATATTGCAGAAAGTATTTAAACCCTTTTCAAATTTACATATTTTCAATCCAAAGTCAGGCTTTTCAGAGACCAGATCCCGCCATTGTAAACATCCAGGTCGACTTTAGTGTTGATTCCGTAAACGATTCCTTTTTCACTGAATTGCCAGAAATCCCACCGGTCATCTGGCGATGGAGTAGGAACATCATTGTAATTGGCCAGCCAAAGAGGATAATCATCAAATTCACCTTTCAAAAAATCTTTATAGTAATGATAATAAGTGTAGATGATTGGTTTTTCGCCATACGTTTCTTCAATGATCTTACACCAGATTTTCAGATCTTCAACCAGTTTTTTATTTGATTTTCTTCTCGGAATTTTTTCAATGTCTAATATCGGCGGAAGATCACCACTTTCGAGTTTTACATTTTCCAAAAAATTGTTTGCCTGAATAATTGGATCTTCATCAGCTCTGTAAAAATGATAGGCTCCACGAATGAGATTGTGTTTCTGTGCCTGTTGCCAAAATTCATCAAAATGTTTGTCGGCACTACGGTTTCCCATTGTTGCACGCATCACTACAAATTCAAGCGGAATCGTTTTGTTTCCTATGCTCAGACTATCCCATTTGATATCTTCTGTGTTCTGGTAGTGCGAAATGTCAAAACCATATGTTTTATCAAGATTATTGCTGATAATTTTCTGGATTCTTAAAGTTTCCTGCTCGCTGTTTTGAAGCTTTTTGTGAGTAAATTTGTTAAAATATAAAGCATAATAGTAACTTATTGATTGTTTGAGGTATAATCCTGTTCCCAGCAATGCAATAATCAATAGAACCAACACCACTTTACGTCGGAAAAAATAATTTTTCCAGCGGTTTTTATGGATGCTTTTGGCAGCTCTTTTGGTGTACTTTTTCGGACTCATAAAGTTTTGCAAAACTAACTTTTTAAGCCCTAAAATACTAAATAAAATAAGTAAATTTGTGTACTATGGAAACACGCGAAAAGATCATCATCATCGGAGGAGGTTTTGCGGGGCTACAGCTTGCGAAAACATTAAATAACAAAAATAAAAAAGTAATTGTTCTCGACAGAGTCAACCATCATATGTTTCAGCCCTTGTTTTATCAGGTGGCTTGCGGCAGGATAGAGCCTTCCAATATTTCATTTCCTTTTCGTAAGATTTTTCAGGAATCCAGAAATACCCAGTTTCGATTGACTGAGGTTAAAGAAATCATACCTTCTCAAAATAAAGTCATTACCGACGAAGCAGAATTTACCTACGATAAGCTTATTATTGCGACAGGCTGCAAAACTAATTTTTTCGGAAATAAAGATTTGGAAAGTAAAGCGTTCGGGATGAAAAATACCCAGGAAGCCATCAGAATCAGAAATCATGTTTTGATGACTTTCGAAAAATTAATTCTTGAAAAAAGCCGTAGTGATGACGGAAACTGGAATATCGTCATCGTAGGAAGCGGACCGACCGGAGTAGAATTGGCGGGAGCTTTTTCTGAAATGAAAAAAGAAATTCTTCCTCGTGACTATCCTTATATGAATTTTAATCACCTGAAAATTATTCTGGTAAGCTCTACAGAAAAACCTTTGGCCGTGATGAGCCAGGAAGCCCAACAACAATCTGAGAAATATCTGAAAGATCTCGGAGTAGATTTTATGAGTGGGGAAGTAGTGACAAATTATGATGGAGATAAAGTTTTTCTGAAAAGCGGAAAACAAATTCCTTCTAATAATGTCATTTGGGCAGCAGGAGTTGTAGGCAATGTGATTGACGGTTTCCCTTCAGAAAAATTAATCAGAAACCGATATATTGTAGACCGTTTTAATAAAATAAAAGGTTACGAAAACATTTTTGCCGTAGGAGATATCGCCTACATGGAGACTCCTAAATATCCGCAGGGACATCCGCAGGTTGCTAATGTTGCAATAAATCAGGCGAAAAATTTAGGTAAAAATTTTCTGAAAAAAAATTCCGGAGAATGGATTGAATATGAATATAAAGACCAGGGTTCTTTAGCAACCATCGGGAAACACAGAGCCGTGGTAGATTTGCCATTTATTAAATTTCAGGGATTTTTAGCATGGTATTTTTGGATGTTTTTACATTTAATGCTTATTTTGAGCGTTAGAAATAAACTCGCCATATTTTTCAATTGGATGTGGAGCTATTTTAATAAAGATTCTTCCTTACGTTTAATTATTTCGCCAAGTAGTAAAAATAATACGCAGCAATGAGAATTGACATAATAAGCGTGCTTCCAGAATTGATGGAAAGTCCGTTCAGAACTTCTATTTTGAAAAGAGCAGTTGATAAAGGTCTGGTGGAAGTTCATTTCCATCAGCTGAGAGACTGGTCTATCAACAAGCACAGGCAAATAGATGATGAGCCTTATGGCGGCGGAGCAGGAATGGTCATGATGATTGAGCCTTTAGACAAATGTATTTCTGAACTTAAATCTCAAAGAGATTACGATGAGATTATTTACTTAACACCCGACGGTGAAACGTTGAATCAGAAAATATCCAATACGCTTTCTATAAAAAATAACCTTATGTTTATTTGTGGACATTACAAAGGTATCGATCAGAGGCTTAGAGACTTGCATGTTACTAAAGAAATTTCTATTGGAGACTTTGTTTTAACGGGCGGTGAATTGGCAGCGTGCGTTCTGGCAGATTCTATCATCCGTTTGGTTCCCGGAGTTTTGAATGACGAGCAAAGTGCTTTAACGGATAGTTTTCAGGATGATTTACTCTCACCACCGATCTATACAAGACCAGAATCTTACAAAGGTCTGGATGTTCCAAAGATTCTTTTGAGCGGAAATTTTGCTAAAATTGAAGAATGGAGACACGAAGAAGCCGTAAGAATTACCCAAAAAAAACGTCCTGATTTACTTGAATAATTAATGATAATGTATAAAATATATTCTTAAAATTTATAATGCAATCGTTTTCAAAGTAAGATTGTAAAAATATAATATTAACATTAAGAATTTTTTTGTGAATGTAAATTCATTTTTTTTAAAATTTTGACTGTCATAAATAAACAAGCTTACGATTATGGTAATTTTTCAGCGTTTTATGTGAAAATTTAATTATGATTACTAGTATGATACTAAAAAAAACAATAAATTTACATTCTGAAATTAAAATCTGAAATTTCAGAATGTTAATAGAAATTCGTGTAGATGGAAGTGTTTGCTTTTTATAATGTAGAAAATTTGTTTTTGCCAGATCCGCTGCCTAATCACAGGCTTGATCCCACCACTTCGGGACTTAGGAACTGGGATGAAAGAAAATACAGAGATAAGCTTTTCAAAATTTCGCACGTATTCCAGCTTATGAAAGATGAAACAGGCATTTTGCCCTGTATGATTGGTCTCTCTGAAGTTTCTGGAAAAAAAGTCTTGGAAGATCTTGTGGAAATGAGTCCATTCAATTCGAATTACGGTATCGTACACTACAATTCTATGGATGAAAGAAAGGTGGATGTAGCGATGATTTACGACAAATCTAAAGTGGAAATTCTAGATTCTGAAGCCATCACATTTTTCTTCGAAATAGAAGATAAAAACCCGGAAAACTATGATACAACCAGAGATGTATTGTATTCAAAAGTAAAATACAAAGAAGAAATCATCAATGTTTTTGTAGCTCATCTTCCCTCAAAACGCGAAAAAGATATCAATCAGCCAAAACGTGATTACATCTTGAGCGAAATTAGAAACAGAATTCTTCAAATCGTGAATGTTGAAAAAGAAAATGTCATACTTTGTGGTGATTTTAACGAAAATCCAGACGGAGAAAATCTTACAAAACTCCTTCTTGATGATAAGAACGAAGCCTTTTTAATCAATCCTTTTCAAGAGCTTTATTCAGACAAAAATTATTCGGCATTTCATTATAAATCGGGTCTTTTATTTGACCAAATTTTATTATCGAAATCTTTTTTTGAAGACCATCAGAAATTATCATTTTATGATGCAAAGATTTTCAAGCCCGAAAAACTGAGAAGCAGAAACAAAATGTTCAGCGACAGACCTTTCAGAACCTACGCAGGAACCCGTTATTTGGGTGGTTACAGTGACCATTTTCCTGTCTTTATAGTTTTAAAAAAGTAAATTAAAAAAAAGTAATAATTTCAGATGAAAAACTCAACCAGTACAAGCTATCATTTAGACCCTTTAGACAAAGAAATCATCTATATGTTGATGGATAATGCTAAAAGCTCTTTGGCATATATATCGAAGCAGGTAGGAATCTCAACCACAGCTGTACACCAAAGAATCAAAAAACTAGAACATGCCGGAGTTATAGAAAACTCTATTTCATTTCTTAATCCAAGAAAAATAGGATATAAGGTAGTCTCTTACATCGGAATGTTTCTGGATCAGCCAAGTCATTATCCTGAAGTTGTAAAATCACTAAAGGAAGTGAATGAAGTTGTAGAAGCGCATTATACAACGGGAAATTATACTATTTTCCTGAAGGTTATATGCAAAGACAATGACCATTTGATGGAAATTCTGAATAAGCTTCAAAAAATGAAAGGAGTTACAAGAACCGAAACTTTTATATCTTTGGAGCAAGGTATTTACCGACAGCTGAAAGTATAATCATGAATATTGCCCAATATTTAGATTCAACGTATTTAAAAACGCCATTACAATCCGGAATTTCTGAAGAAGAAACTTTACAAAAAGTAAAAGATCTTGCCCAGGAAGCGATTGATCATCATTTGTTGGCAGTCATGATTCGTCCGGAATACGTTTCCGAAATCAGAAAATATATTCAGGAGCGAAATTCAGATGTTGTTTTGGGAACGGTGATCGGCTTTCATGAAGGAACCTTTTCTGTGGATGAAAAATTGGCAGAAGCTTCAAAGGCAATTGAAGACGGTGCAGATGAACTTGATTTTGTAATCAATTATTCCGAATATTTGAAAGGAAATGTTGATTACATACATAAAGAATTTGTAGAGTGTAGTCAGTTATGCGTTGAGAATCATAAAGTTGTGAAATGGATCATCGAAACTGCCGCCTTATCAGACGAGCAAATCGCTGATTTGTCGAAAAAGATTTCCACTTGGGCTGAAGAAAATTTTTCTGATAATGATTTATCTAAGGTTTTTATTAAATCTTCTACAGGTTTTTTTGAAACTGAAGATGGAAAACCAAACGGAGCGACTTTTGAAGGCATAAAAATTATGCTTGATAATGCAGGAAAGCTTCCTGTAAAAGCAGCAGGCGGTGTGAGAACTCCGGAAGATGCAGAAAAGATGATCAATCTTGGTGTAAAAAGAATAGGGACTTCCTCAGCTTTGGCTTTAATAAAAAATGAATCTTCTTCGGAAGAATATTGAAATAAACAAACCCATCAGATTTTGATGGGTTTATTGTTTTTATGCAAACTTTAAAATCAATGTAAATATTGCTTAAACCTGTGCTTGATATTCGGCATAAAATCCTTCAGTTTCTTTGATCACTTCATCCATTTCTACCAAAGAATATACCTCAAGGAATTTTCTTCTGAAATCTTTAAAATGAGGAATTCCACGGAAATAATTGCTGTAATGCTGTCTCATTTCGATCAATCCTAGTTTTTCGCCTTTCCATTCTGCGCTCCACTCAGCGTGTTGACGAACTGCTAAAAGCCGGTCTGAAATCGTAGGAGCATCAAGATGTTCGCCGGTTGCAAAGAAATGTTTAATCTCATTAAAAATCCATGGATAACCAATTGCAGCACGACCGATCATAATTCCGTCGCACGCATATTTATTTTTGTATTCCAAAGCTTTTTCTGGCGAATCGATATCACCGTTTCCAAAAATCGGAATTTCAATATTGGGATTTTGTTTGATTCTTGAGATGTGTTCCCAGTCGGCTTCACCTTTATACATTTGTCCGCGCGTTCTTGCGTGAATCGTTAAAGCTTTAATTCCTGTTTCCTGAAGACGTTCGGCAACTTCATCTATATTGATAGAATTACTGTCCCATCCCAAACGGGTTTTTACGGTCACAGGAAGACTGGTAGAACTTACAACGGCTTTCGTTAAACGAACCATCATATCAACATCTTTCAAAACTCCTGCTCCTGCACCTTTGCAAACCACTTTTTTTACCGGGCAACCAAAATTGATGTCTACCAAATCTGGGTTTACAGTCTCTACAATCCTTGCAGACATTGCCATCGCTTCTTCATCACCACCAAAAATCTGGATTCCTACAGGTCTTTCATAATCGAAAATATCCAGCTTTTTTCGGCTTTTCATCGCATCACGAATCAAGCCTTCAGAAGAGATAAATTCTGAATACATCATATCTGCACCATGCAATTTACACAGTCTTCTGTATGGCGGATCACTCACGTCTTCCATGGGTGCAAGCAAAAGCGGAAATTCCGGCAGTTCTATGTTGCCTATTTTTATCATGGCGCAAATTTACGAAATTCTAAACTTTAAAGATTTTGAAATTTTCTATAGTAATTATTTAAGATAAAAAGTCATTTTCTCTAAAACACTAAAAACTCGCCTTCACCTGCATACTTCCGATATGAATGGTACGATCACCAGAATTTCTTCCTTCATAATTAAGATTTAATTGTAAGAATGAATTGATCGCTTGCTGAATAAATACACTCCAGACCTGGTTTTTTCCGGGTTTCAAGCCGTCAAGCATTTGGTTTCCGACGATGCTGAAATTGTTTCCGGTGAAATCATTATTAATGAAAGAGAAATTTCCTCTAATGGAAGTTTTCTTACGTTCCCACTGAAGCGTTCCTGTGATATCAAATGCCTTCAGAAGTTCTTCGCCGTCTACACGTTTTTTCTCACGGTAAGCGGAAGAAAATTCTGCCTGTATCGCATCTGTAAATTTGTAAGTCGCTTTCGGCTTGGTTTCAAAATTATTCAGTCTGTAGTCTCTGGTTGCAAAGACCTGTGAAGAGTTTTGCAGATCATGAACAGAGTTTTCCCAATCAACACGGAATTCTTTATTAAACCAATATCCGAGGTTCACAAAATGGGAAGTCTGGTTTCTCTCTTCGTTACTGAAATTGGCATTGATAAGGTTGTCGTTGGCAATAAAACGGTAATTTCCGTTCCAGCCGGATATTTCGGTGGGATTAAACTGAACGGATGCCAAAATATTCTGATTTTTGAGAATCTGATCCTCACTTTTCTCAAATGGATTCAGTACCAAAACTTTCTCTCTT
Source organism: Chryseobacterium sp. AC405b (assembly GCF_979258685.1). Lineage (NCBI taxonomy): Bacteria > Pseudomonadati > Bacteroidota > Flavobacteriia > Flavobacteriales > Weeksellaceae > Chryseobacterium > Chryseobacterium sp. AC405b. The sequence continues at coordinate 307,974 of NZ_OZ409877.1, read as the reverse complement.
TTGAAATAAGAATTTTGAGAATTAAGTGATACATTGAAATTCCAGCGTTTTAAAAATTTATTTTCAGAATTAAATATAATAGAAGGATTAACAAATAATGCCAACTGCAATTTGTTTTTGTTGGACGGAATATACCGAACAGAATTTGTATAAATCCTTATATATTGCGCCAAATCTGAATACTCGGCAATCTCAAATTCATCCAGCTGCTGTGTGCCGTCACCATTATAATCAGTCCATTTGTAAACTCCCTGCCCATCCGTTACCTTTATATATTGAAATTCACGTTGTGCTTCCTGTCCGTTGCCCAATTCATAGAAAGCCTGTAAACGCATTCCGTTTTTAAATAACTGCTGATTGTAAAGAATGTTTCCTACTACAAAATCTTTATTCTGATTCATATCTACATCCTCATTTTTGTAGAAGAATTTTCTGTAGTGAATTAATGCATTTAAACTGGTTTTCTCGGTTTTAATCAATTGACTTTCTGCCATGAAACCTAAAATCCTGTTCATGTTCTGAAGTCTGTTATCACGCACTGAGTCATTATCCCGGATGTACATTTTAGACAAAAGTTTAGTTCTGGCACTGTCACCAATTTTCTTTTGCACAAATAATTCTTTCCAGCTGAAACTCGTGACATCCATCAACTGAGTTTCATTAAATTTCTTTTCGTTATGCTCCATGCTTCCACCTAAAGCCCAACTTCCTTTTGCGCCGGTATATTCTGTTGCAGCACCACCACGTATGAATTTTGTATCCTGTAGGGTTGCATTGGTATCCAGATAAGATAAATTCCCTTTAGTAAGAAATTTTCCTTTAATCCAGCTGAAATCCAGATCGTTTTTAATTCCTTTATAAGAATCCTGTTCGTCAAGATAATTGAGACGATAGTTCAAGGCAGATTTATTGCTCCATTTATTCAGGAAGTTAAAAATAAATCTATTCTGTGTTCTTCCGCTGAATTCCTGGGCTAAGTTAAAATCCCGAGAAAATTCGACATCGTTGATTCGGTCAAGAATGTGAAACTGCTTGTCGATATATTGGTATTCGAAACTTGGTGTACCTCTCCAGCTGTTTTTTGTAAATGTTTTATTCCCGAAAATTCTTGCTGCATATCCTAAATTCTGATCAGAATCTTTTGAAGAAAATAAATTGATATCATAGTTGCTTAGAGAAATATCGGCACCTATTTTTCCGTCTTTTAAAAGATATTCGGAGTTTAGAGTATAGACCTGAGATTTCTGTGGTGACGGTAGTTTTCTCACCGCTCGGTAATCTCCCGCATTGGGTCCTACATACTCAAAAACCCGCCCGTTATTGGTAGTTTGTGTGAGTTTATAATCTCCAAGATTGACCCCGAAATAAGTGAAAGAAACAGCATACAATGTTTGAGTGACATCTGTGGAATATTGATAATAATTACCGTTTGGATCCTGAACCAGACTATAAAGAATTTTGTTTACATCGTATTCTGAGACCACTCCGGAAGGTGCATACATGAGATTGGGATCATTTCCTGCATCGGCTAAAATCTGTTCGTCTTCTTTGGATAAATTTAAAGCTAATGGTGCATTTTTATTGTCGTTTTCCATAAACCAGTTGAGCCCAATTCTGAATTTCTCCCGCTGATGCTCCAGCTTTCCGGTAAATAAATATCTGGAATAATTTCTATTGGTATAATTAAAAGAAATCGTAATAAAATTCTGCTGAAAAATTGGACGGAAACTGGTGAAAGTAACCTCACCCGTATTGTAATTGATGATATAATCCTGGTTTTCACCACGTTTCATTAATATACCGTCAATAAATACCTGCTCAGATCCGGAAATCAGCGTGATAAACTGTTCACCATTTTTCCCTGTCAAACGATAAGGACCCTGATTTCCTTCCACCCCCTGAAAACGGATTCTGTGAAACTCACTTCTTGCAACGCCCATAGAAACATCTACAAAGGTTTTGTTTTCAGTCCCGAATTGTGTCTGAAACTGAAGTCCCATGCTTCGTCTCTGATATTTTGCAAAGTAATTTTTATCGTCTAAAAGATCCAGATGCCCTGCTCTGAGGATTGATTTATCCTTAATATTAAGCTGCATATAAATCTTGTCAAATTCTTCAAGTGTTTGCGTATATCCATCTGCCTGAATGGGTAAATTGTGATCTGATATACTCGCTAAAATAGTAACGTCTTTCGACAATCTTCCGGAAATCTGCAAATCCATCGAGCTCTGTACAGATTGCCCCTGATTGTTACCAAAAGTAATCCCGCGAATAATTGAACCTTTGGAGTTAAGTTCACCTAAAAATCTCTTTTTATCATTTTTTGCAAGTACAGCCTCATCAACGATAACCCGGTTGCTCATCTTCACAAAATCCATAGTATCTTTTGCAAAAATGTCCTGTTCAAGCCTTGCTGCGAGAATACTGTCTTTTTTTATGCTGTCTTTGGGAGTGTTGGGATTTTTCCACGAGAAAATTTGAGCATTATTAAAAGATAAGCCCATAATCAAAACGAAGAATATCAGAACAGAATTCCGCAAGTTTTTGAAATAATTGGTAAAAATAACTAAAAAATGTGAGTGATAGGGCTTTTAGCATTATTAACAGAAAATTAACCTTAATATTGTTTCAAATGAAAATTATCCTCTAATTTTGCATGGTAAATTATTAATAATTAAAAATTTAAGTTATGAAAAAAATCTTTACAATTTTAGGTGTTATTGTATTAAGTACAATTTCGAAAGCTCAGACTTCACTACCGTATTATGATGGTTTTGCTTACACAGGAACAGCCTTGCAAACTCAAAATGGATGGACGGCTGCAAATTCAGGTGATGATATAGCAATTGTTTCTGGTAATTTAACTTCTACTTCTTTACCTACGTCAACAGGAAATAAAATTAGTTTTGCAGGTGCAGGTATTGATACAGGTTTAACTCTTAATGCTGTAAGTGCAGGAACTATGTATTATTCTTTTTTAATAAAGCCGATTTCTATGGCAGGAGTTACAGAGGCTAATGGAGGTTATTTATCATACTTCAATCAGAATGCTACTAATTTTGGTGGTTCATTATGGACAAAAAGAGTAGATGATAATACTTTACAGTTTGGATTAGAAGTAAGAACAGGTACTGCGGCAAATACAACTTGGACAGGTAATTACAGTGTCAATCAAACATATTTAGTTGTAGTTGCTTATACATTTAACAGCGCAGGTACAAGCGATGATACGGTTAAATTATGGGTTAATCCTGTAACTGGCGGATCTACTGAACCTACACCAACTATTACTGATAGTCATACAGGTACAGATTTGACCTCTATTTCAGGATTTATGTTCAGACAAGATAGTGCTACTGAAACCCCAAGTGTGGAAATTGATGAATTAAGAATAGGTACAACATGGGCACAAGTTGCGCCATCTGCTACTTTAGCGGTTTCAGATTTCAACAAATCAAAATCAAACTTCATCAAGAATACTTTCGTTAAAAATAACGAAATTACTTTCGGAGCTGATGTGAAAGATGTAAAAGTATATACATTGACAGGTCAGGTTGTAAAAACTGGTTCGGTAAAAGAAGGTGCTGCAATCAACGTTGCAGAATTGCAAAAAGGAAATTATATCGTAACAGGAACGGTAAATAATCAACCGGTTTCTCAGAAAATTTTGAAAGACTAGTCTGAATTAATTCTTTAACCATAAAAAACTGCCATTTCATTGAAATGGCAGTTTTTGTTTATGTCCTATTGTAAAGTCATTTTAATTAGATTATAAATTTTATGTAACAAAAATCTAAAAATGATAGATAAATTAGATTAACAAATATTTAACAATATTAACTTTAATTTATGATATTGGTATTAAATTTGCTGCAATTTTAAACAAACCAAAACATATTATCATTATGAAGAAAGTATTTACTTTTATCGGACTTGTTTCGATAACAGCATTCTCTAATGCTCAGATTGTAATTAATGAAATTTATACCGGTGGCGGACTTTTAGGAGCAACGCTGGCAAATGATTTCATAGAACTGAAAAATATTGGTCCGACTTCAGCGTCTCTGAATGGAGCGACAATACAGTATGGCTCAACTACTGGCGGTTTTTCGCAATATCATACAATACCAAATATTACACTGAGTCCCGGACAGACTTATCTAATTCAGGAAGGTTCCGATGGTCTTCCGGGATTGATCAACCTGGTTAATCCTAACTTAATTGTAGATGTAGTAGTCAATTTTGATGGTTCCGGTCGATTGTTAGGAGTTGGTTTGGCGATCGGTCTTACTTCAGGAAAAGTGGCCTTGGCAAGTAACAATACTCAAGTTACAGGTCCAACAGCATCAAACGTTTTAGACTTTGTAGGTTATGGTCTTGCAAATCAGTATGAGGGAACAGCAGCAGCTCCTTCGCCTACTATCCTGAATTCAATTAGCAGAATTTCCGGTGATACCAATAATAATTTTATTGATTTTACAGTCTCATTAGCAAGTCCGCAATCCGGAACATTGGCTGTATCTGATGTGTCTAATAATACAACACGAGGCAAATTTATCAGAAACTCATTGGTTAAAAATGAAGAAATAATATTTGGAGCCGATGTAAAAGATGTAAAAATATACAGTTTGTCAGGACAGATCGTGAAAACAGCTTCAGTAAAACAAGGAGCGACATTAAATATTGCTGAACTGCAAAAAGGTAACTATATCGTTACAGGAATGGTGAATAACCAACCGGTTTCTCAGAAAATTTCGAAAGATTAATCATTTTAATTAACATTCATATGAAACAGCTGTCATTGGATAGCTGTTTTTTATTTAGTACCAACCTCTTCTCGCAGCATTAATGATTGTACTCAGGTTAAGAATCAACGTATATCTGATGCGTTTTCCGTAATCTTTAAAACCGGGCTCAAAACCTAAAGAAGATTGTACAGGGAAATAAATTTCAAGAAAATCAGGAATTACCCTTACTTTCACGCCACTATCCCAAATAAATTGTGTGGGCTTATTTTTATTTTTATAAAATCCTGCATCTGCATACAAATGGAAAATTTTCCAGACACTGGTGTCAACATTGAATGAGGTAATCCACTGATTAACCGTTCCCGGAATAAATGATTTAAAACCTCCGTCTGCCAAAATAAATTGCTGAGACAATATTCCACCCGTTGCACTCTGCCCAAGAAGATTATAAGAAAAAGAATAATCTGAAACTCTGGCAATTCCAAAATCGAAAGTATTGTTTCTCGTTTCGTTTCTTGCAAAATATCCGGCAAATAATCTCAGACTCAATTTTTGTCTAGGGGCAAATTCCCATCTGTAAAATGCCTCACCTGTAATTTTATTAAAATCCTGCATTGCCTGTGTACTGATGCTGAAGCTTTTCTCATGAATCATCTGGTTATCGGCAAACCCATAACCTAAAGCCCAAAGACTATATTTATCATAATCACGCTCTGCAATCATCTTGGCATTCAGATCTCTCTGAAAATAATTGTATGAAAGACTGATTCCCTGGCTCACTGTACTCCGTGGGTTTTTTCTGAAATTCAAATTTGAATATAAAGAAGCTTTTTGGTACGCCAGATCAAAGTCATAATGAAAATAGGATCCGGAAACGCCGAACGTAAGGTTTTGTACGATGCTTTCAGCGGGAAGAAACGAGTAGGCAACAGCTCCGGAACCGGTAAGTTTTCCAGTACCTGTACTGAAAGAGGGAGTGATGGAATACAGAAATTTCTGATCAAACAATGACTGGTTTTTAAAATTCATACCGATCAGAAATTTGTCATAGGTATTGGTAAATCTGATTCTTGGGTTCAGGTAAATTTCATTAAACTCAGGATTGGGAATATCTTTTATAAATTTAAATTTAATTTTTTTTGAATTTGAAAATAAACCTTTTGTGTATAAAAAATTATCCCGGTAATTGGATTCCGGAAAAATGTAATCATTATTCAGAGTGATTTTATAGATGTTTTCAGCAGGAAGATTTACAGTTTTTTTTCTTTCATTTTTCTCAGTTTCTATCCAGTATGATTGTCGCTCGCCTTGTCTTGTCTGGGTTTCAAGTTTTACAGGAATAGCATCATCTGTATTTTTTGCAATATTGATTTGCAGAGCGTCATCTTTTGCCTTAAAATTTTTAAGTTTAAAATTAACTCTTTTTTTATGCTTCAAAAACTCCGTTAAATAATCCGTAGAAGGTTCTTTTTCTGAAAGCTGTTTCAGAAATTCTTCAGGATTGATTTCCTGATCTCTGTTTTCTGCAATATATTTTTTAACTAAATTATTAAAATTTTCTTCACCCATTTTGTCAGCAGAAAAGCTGAAAAGGCTCCCCGTTTCAAAGCTGCTGATCGCCATATCATTGAAATTGCTCAGTTCAGAAAAAGGTTCATCAATTTTCTGATCAAGATTTTGAGACATAATATATTGATAAGCCAGACCATATCGGTCGAGTAACTTTACATCCGATGCATGGAACCATTTTAAAGGTTTGATTCCCAAAACACTGGTTTCGGGAAGATTGCCTAAAAGTTTGGTTTCTCCGTAGAATTTTTTCAGATATTGAGTTTCGAGATAAGATTTCAGTCCGTTTTTAAACCAATGATGGTCTTGTTTGTCAGTAATGATGTTTTCGTCTAGAATTTTTTTGGTAATAATTCCGAAATAATCGAGGTCAACCTTTTCCGCATCTGTGAATAATTTAAACCTGAATTTCCAGAAGCTGATGTCATTATTTCCGAAAAAATCTTCTTTAGCTCTGAATTTATCTGAAATAAAAAGAGTTTGTGGGATAAAACCTATTTTCTCTTTGATGAATTTTAAATGAAGCGGAAGGAAAAACTCCAGATTCTGAATCTCCTGCGGACTGATCGTATAGCCGAATTTGATCTCGGTCTGAATCTCTTCAGTATTTACTTTAATCGTTGGAAACTGGTTGGGTGAAATCACAAATTCAGGATCAGAATCTAAATATCCATCAAAAGAATTGATACTTGTCTGCTGAAGATTACCGGCCATGAAATAATTGACAGGAACTTCAAAATCAAACTTCCAATGGGTGTTAAAATTCACCGATTCTTCAATGTCCAGGTAATCCCTTTTAGAAATATTGCCCGGATCAAAGTGATCCGGAACAATAAAGAAATATTTTAAAGCGATATTATTCTCAGAAGTTCCATAACCTGTAAATTTTTTATCAGGAAGCTGAATCTGATATTGTAATTCTAATTTGATGCTTTCACCAACCTTTAAAGGCTGATTTAAAACAAAAAACAAATTTTCTTCAGAAACACTGTTTACAGAAACCAGCTGATTCTTTTCGCTGTTAATTTTGAAACCTGAAATTTTACCTAATAATTCGGGCTTTGCAAAGTGAAGACTGTTATTTCGGTCTTCAAGTTTTCTGTAGACCAAAGAAGTTTCTCTCTTATTGTACGCAGCTACCCAATTGAGAAGTTTAATACTGTCTAAGGGTTTTTCAGAATGATTATGATAAATAATTTCCTGATTAACGTCTAAGAATTTTTTGTCCTGAGATAATTTTGCAGCAACCGAAATGCTGTCTTTCTGTGCATAAATCTGCACAACTCCCCAAAACAAAAAAAGACAAATGCTAAACTTTTTCAAAATGATGATAAAGTATCAAATATAACTTATTTTAGATATAATTAAATATGAATTTACGGCTAAATTGCATTTTTTTGCAAAGAATTCAAATACGCTTTCCAACCCTCATTTTTATAAGTTATAGCAGCTTCTCCAGGATTTTCAGATTTGTATATTCCTCTTCCTACAATCATGAAGTCTGTATGAAGAGTTTTAAAAACATGATCCGGAGTATTATATTGCTGACCTTTTCCGTCACCGGAGTCTGCAAGATTTACGCCCGGAGTAAACAATAACATGTCTTCGGGAAGCTGATTCTGAGACACTCCGCCAATTACGTTGGGATGTGACAGGGCAACTTTTAAAGCTTCTTCTCTGTAGCTGTTTGTTGTTAAAGTTCCTTTTGATGACATTCCGATGATCGCAACTACGCCTACATTTTTGAAACAGTCTAAAGATTCAAAACCGCCAATCAACTGAGACGTCACAAAATCTGCCCAATCTGTAATTTTGAAAACGCCACTTGTAAACTGAAGCTCCTGCGTATTTCCAATGTCTGCAAATTTTCTGTCTTCCATTAATAAAAACTGGTGTTTTGAAGCCAATTCTTTTAATGGTACGATGGTATTTTGATAATCAAAATCAGAAATAATATCAATATGTGTTTTTAAAGCGATAATATGTGGCCCTACATGCTCTGCCAATTCCAGCAATTCCTGAGTTGTTGTAACATCAGCCGAAGCAATAAGATTTGATTCTTTTGCCAAAGCAATCTCTAATAATTTTTTTGAAACAGAATGCTGTGCATTTTCAAATTTCTCCTGATAAGAAGGTCTTGTTCTTTCTTCGAACTGAATGTGATTTCCCTGTAGAAAATCCTGAATTCTTTTAACTTCATCATCGGAAAGTTCTCCGTTTTCCTGAAGAATTGTACAAACTTCCGAAATGTTGAAAAGGGTATGAACTCTGTAGCCTTTACTTTCCAGAAGCTGTTTTCCGCCTTGTTCTCTGTCTAAAACGACAACAATGTCAGCAACTTTAAGATCTTCCTGCTCAACTTCAGCTATCGTTTCTACCAAAGATTTTCCGGAAGTAATCACGTCTTCTACCAAAAGACAGTTTTGTCCTTTCTGGTAAATCCCTTCAATCATTTTTTTGGTTCCGTATTCTTTGGCTTCTTTTCTTTTAATAATTAATGGAATATAACTCTCCAGAGACATTGCTGTAGCCATAGGAAGTGCTGCATAAGGAACTCCACAGATCAGATCAAAATTATCCAATGGAAGCATTTCCAATAAATAATTAGCTAAATTTTTCAAAATTTTAGGATCTGAAGCCAAAGGTCGTAAATCTACATAAAACGGACTTTCAATCCCGCTTTTTAAGGTAAATCTTCCGAATTTGATGATGCCGAGTTTATAGCACTCCAAAAAGAATTCTTTTTTACTTTCCATTATTTTTTATTAGATGTTGCAAATTTAAGGATTTGAAAGGGAACAGAGAAATATGATGTGCAAATTGTCAATTGTGATTTTTGCAATGCTCTTAACTCTTACGGAATTATAGCGATTTTAATTAATGTAAAAAAACCATCCTGTTAAGAATGGTTTTAATTTTAGTTAATGATCTCGGCATCAATTACTCTTGATCCTTCTGTACCATATTTTCGTTCAGCTTCCCAAAGTAAAAATTTATCTACCTCTCTGATGAGTTTAGGAATGGCAAAAGATAATACCGCAATATCGTCTAAAACTCCTGCTACGATTATAAAATCCGGAATGATATCAATGGGTGAAATTACGTAAAGAAGACCCACTAACGGCAGTATCAGATTAATTGATTTTACAGGATATTCACCTTTCCTCCACAAATTCACCATTCTGAAGATGTCCGGTATTTTTTTTACAAATCCCTTGTGGCTGATTGCCTGCTTTGCTAAATTAATTTTTGAATATTTCATTTTGTGTTTGTTTTATGTGACTAATTTTAAACTCTTTATACTTCACAAATTCTGTACCAAGGAATTATAAATTTAAGTTAAAGTTATTTAATAATATTATCAATAAACTGATGGATTGATTCTGCATCCCAATCAGTTGATACATCTTCTTTGATGAGAATTCTTCCGTTATGATCGAGTAGAAAGGTTGTAGGAAATACCTTCGGAAGTAATTTTTCAGAGATTGGGCTTTGAGCAATGTAAACGGGAACAGTGTAATTGTTTTCTTTTAAAAATTTTCTTACCGTTGCTTCTTCATCTTTCATCGCAATTAAAACGAAATCAATATTTTCTTTTCTTCGGTCATATAATCTTTGGATCGAAGGCCATTCTTTTCTGCAAGGCGGACACCACGTTCCCCAAAAATTCAAAAAAACAGGTTTATTTCTGAAATTTTTCATATTCGTGCTCGGAACATTAATCCCCTGAAGATCAATATCGTAATCATCAGCTTCAATATGTACGGCACTTTCTATGGTTGCAACCGGCAAGAACAGATCTTTCAAAGTATTTCTGATTCCCGGAACAAGAAAAATAGTTCCTAAAACGACAAGAACAACAATGTAAGTAATTAGTTTTTTCATAATAATTCTAAAATTTCCTGAATAGAATCTTTCCCTCTGTTTCTGGAATAATACACCTGCAGATCATTGTAAAACTGATCTTTGGTATATTCTTCAGGATGAGCTTTGTATTTCAGTAGCAATTCGTGACCATATTTTGGTCGAGGTCCCCAAGAATCTTTTACATTAAAATTTTCGTCTAAAATAATAACTTTCGGGATAGATTGTGTGCCGTTGGTCAAAAATTGATCAATCAGACTGGTGTCGCTGTCTCTCAGGAAAATTTTCACTTCGTTCTGACCTTCAAAAAATGTAACCAAAGCAGGAACGGTTGCGCTTGCATCTCCACACCAGGCTTCAGAAATAATTAAAATCTTTCCGTCAAAATTCTTTGATTTTAATTGGGTCAGCTGTTCTTCGTCAATTACAAATTTCTTCAGCGTTCTGTCCATTCTCTGAATGCCAAGTTCGTAGTATGGTTTGTATTCAATATCTTTTTCATTGTCAGGATTATTGAGTCTCTGATGGGCAATTTGAAGATATTCTTCGAAGTTGATTGCTTGGTTCCAGTAATTTTGCATTACCTAAAATATTTATGTTTAAAAATGATTTAAATTTCTCGTTTTGTTGATCAGAAAAAGATCGGCTAAAACAAATGCTGCAAGACTTTCGACAACCGGCACAGCTCTCGGTACAACGCAAGGATCGTGTCTGCCTCTTCCTTCTACAGTTACGGCATTTCCGTCCTTATCAACGCTGTCTTGAGGTCTTAAAATGGTCGCCACGGGTTTGAAAGCTACCCGGAAATAAATATCCATTCCGTTTGAAATTCCGCCCTGAATGCCACCGGAAAGATTAGATTTTGTGGTAAAGTCTGTATTGAACTCATCATTATGTTCGCTTCCGGTCATTTTTGCACCGCAAAAACCGCTTCCGTATTCAAAACCTTTGCATGCGTTGATATTCAGCATTGCTTTTGCCAATTCTGCCTGCAATTTAGAAAAAACAGGCTCTCCTATTCCTACAGGAACATTTTTGATAACACAAGTGATTGTACCGCCAATTGTATTGCCTTCTTTTTTAATTTCCTTGATTTTTGAAATCATTTTTTCGGCAATTTCTGTATCTGGACAACGAACTTCATTGCTTTCGGTTTTAGAAAAATCTAAAGCCTGATATGGTTTTTCACAGAAAATTTCACCCACAGAAGAAACGTAGGCATTAATTTCAATATTAGATAAAAGCTGTTTTGCCAAAGCTCCTGCTACAACCCAATTGATGGTTTCGCGGGCAGAAGATTTTCCGCCGCCACGATAATCACGGATTCCAAATTTTTGGTCGTATGTAAAATCTGCATGACTCGGGCGATATGATTGTGCAATGTGATCATAATCTTTCGACTTCTGATTTTCATTTTCGATTATAAAACCAATTGGAGTTCCGGTCGTTTTCCCTTCAAAAATTCCTGAAAGAAATTTTACGCTATCACTTTCTTTTCTTTGTGTAACGATTGCCGACTGACCAGGTTTTCTTCGGTCAAGTTCGTATTGGATTTTGTCTACATCGACTTCCAGACCTGCCGGAAAATTATTGATGATTCCGCCGTATGCCAAACCATGACTTTCACCAAAAGTCGTAAGGCTGAGCAGATTCCCTAAAGTATTGAACATAGCACAAAATTACCGATTTTTATTCAGATATTAAAGTCTTTAAACACATACTATTTATAGGAGTTTTTGATTTTTTCTGTGACTTTCTCAACCTGTTTTTGTTCTTTTGGAGTCATTTTTTTTGAAATAAAACCTTTACGGATGTCATTTTTGTCAATTAATTGGGGAAAGATTCCTGCTTTTTGATAATCAAAAATAAAACTTTCAGAAATTGCGGGAATAGGCGTGTCAAAGTTAAAAGGATATTTTTCGGAAACATTAAATTTCAGATTTCCGGTTTCAAAAGAATGGTATTTTTTGTATTCGTATGTAGAAGGTTTGTACAATTGTTTCCATTCTAATTTCCCCATAAAAGATGACATTTTATAACTCGGGATGAATTGGGCAACGAAAGATGGAAAAGCTGTAAAGCTTACGAAAATCATGCTCAAAACTGCATAAACGGCCATTGATATTTTTTTCGTAAAATACCTGGCAAACATGACAAAAATTATTACAAAAAACACATCCATAAAAAATCTGTACTGCGCTGAAAAAAGTAGAACCAGAGCACTTTTTATAATTAATGAAATGCATATGAAGGTGATGATTTTGTTTTTGTTAATGACAGTAAAAATGGTAAAAACAATTAAGCTTAAAATAAATAAAATATTGATGAAGGATTTAATTCCATTAAGAAATAACCAATTTTTAATGTAATCGAATGTTGTGAATTTTTGAATTTCTGTGTAAGAATATTGATTGTCGAAGGTTTTTAAAATAGCATATTCTGATGATGATTTTAATAATTCTGCATTAGGTTTCCAGCTAAAATTAAAATCGATCAATGATACCGGGAAAATAGGGTAGCCGAATGTCCAGATGTTTTTTATAACAAATAATGACAGAATAAATATGCCCGAAATTAAAGTTTTAAATGAAGATTTTACTATAAAGACAGCGTAGAGGAATGCTAAAATCGGTAGCCAGATCATTGTTGGTTTTATCGCAAAAACGAAAGTAGAAAATGCAAACAGTAGAGAAATGTTTTTATTGCCGGATAATATTTCATTTAAAAGAATTAAAGAAAAAATAATCACCGGTAAATCAGGACTTGGAGATTGTGAAAACAAAAGCAAAATGGGAAGAAAACACAATTGAATCCAGCTTTTTTTCTCTGTAATATAAATAATATAAACAACAAGCAAAACCGCATTTATTCTTAAAAAAGGATCGGCAAAATTTGAAAATCCTGCCTGAAAAATATGCCAGACCGACATTTGTCCGAGAACAAGATCTAAATTTGAAATTCCTTTTATCAAACCATATTCTTTTAACCATTGTATGCTGGGAATATAATATCCAAAGTGATCTAATATATATGGGTAGAATGAGCTGCAAAATAAAATTACGATTATACTAATACATAAAAAGATGTATTCTTTTTTCGAAAATTGATACAATTTCAAATATAATTTTTCTATGAAAAAACAGAACAGACCCAATAAAATTGTTGGGATTTCTACAAATAAATTTAAGGAAGTAAAAAAAGAAAGACCAGTCCAGATGATACTAATTCCAAAAATTCCCAAAATCATTTTTGCAGAAACACCTTCGAACATTTGTGTTCTGAAAATAATCTCAAAAAATTTTCCGCAACCTAGAAGTGTTGGAATGATGATGATTGTAGTGTAGAGAATAAAAAGCATAAAAAAAGATTGCTTAAAAATAAGCAATCTTTTTATGTATATGAAATTGATTTAATTATCTTGGCTGAACACGTCCGCTTTTTCTATCCTGAGCTCTACCTAAAGTATAACCCGTCGCAGCACCGATAACTCCACCTACTACTGCACCTCCGCCACGGTTTTTCTTATTAACAATAGCTCCTAATGCAGCTCCACTCACTGCACCAATTGCGGTACCTTTTGCAGCCTCACTGATTCCTTTTTTCTGTGTTGTCGTCCCTTGAGATGAACTTCCACTGTTACTTGCAACATTGTTATTAGAAGACTGATTATCTCTGTAAATTGTTCTTGTTTCTCTAATAACCTGGGGTTTGGCTGCTGCAGCTGTTTTAGCTTTCTCAACTTCAGCTAAACTGTCAGTTCTTTTTTGTGCTTCGTAAGCAAATCTTTCTTTCTCTATGGAGAGTTTTTGTTTTTCAATCTCAAGTTGTCTCGCCTGAAATTCTATTTTTTGTTGTTCGAGAGATTTTTCTGCAACTTGATCGTCTTTCTTACAGGCAGTCAGTGTAATCACCGACAAAACTCCTGCTAACAATATATTTTTCATAACTCAAATTTTTTAATAATTAAGCAACTTTAAGGTTGTCTTGTGTGGTATGTTCAATTATGAAGCCAAGTTTTAGTTAATGAAATGTTAAAATTTGATAATTCATTGCTGCAGGGTCCTAAGACGCATTAAAAATAGTAAATTAGGAATCCTAATTTAAACTTATTATATGCTTATTACATATCGCAAAATAGCTCTTACTGAAGGTGTTTCATATCTTATTTTACTTTTCGTTGCAATGCCACTGAAGTATATATTTGATATTCCTGAACCTGTAAAATATTTTGGTTGGATACATGGAGTTTTATTTCTTGTATTCATGGTGGTTTTAATTATAGCAACTTTTCAGTATAAATGGAGTTTGAAAAGAGTTTTTATTTATCTTGTTGGATCAGTATTGCCTTTTATTCCTTTTATTTTGGATAAAAAATTAAAGAAAGAGTACGGGAAAAACGTGTAATTCAGTCAAAACAAATCATTGTCGGTGCTTTTCTGATAAAGCATCTCTAAAAGTGATAAAAAAACCCTAAACTCTGAATGATCAGTAGAATAGGGTTTTTGTGAGGTACCTAGCGGATTCGAACCGCTGTAGATGGTGTTGCAGACCACTGCCTAGCCGCTCGGCCAAAGTACCATTTTTTAGTGATGCAAATATAGAGGATTTTCTAATTTAAACAAATTTTTTAGGCTATTTCTTTATTTCCCAGATTGTCTATCTCGCTTTTCGTCTGTCTTTCAGCCTGATAATTTTTGATGTTGATTACTCTGGTATCACTCCAGGTATCATGCCAACCGTTTTCTCCAAAAAATGACAGACCGTCAAAAGGCACGATTCTCGAAACACTTCTTATTAAGTACTCCTGAAAACTAGGATTTGTTCCGTCAATACTTACAACCTTTGTTCCTGTAATATATTTACCCAAAGTTCTCCCTTTGGTAAAGTATTCCGTCAAAAAAATATATAGTAAATACACAGTTAAAGTAACTATAATATCTTGAAATCTGGTCATTTGAGCAAGTTGATTGGTTATTTTAATCAAAGATTCGATGTTGAAAAGCTCATAAAGCAAAACAGAAAATGAACCAAAAAGGAAAAATAAGTATATGAAAATTCTGTCGATAATAAAATTGACGAATCTTATTCCTTTTGAAGCTTTGTTGTTTTCAATGATTTTTAAATGTTTTTTCATGGTTTAATTATGGTTTTTAGTTTTATAACAATTTTAAAATCCTTTTAACGTAAATCTTAGATTTGCGTTGGTATCAATCACAGCGGTGATTCCGGATGGGTTCAGAAAAATTTGATTAGGTTTTAAGTTAAATACTTTTCCGCTCATTTTCAGACCTTTGTAATATTCTTTGTTGAAGGCTTCTTCGATGCTTTTCTTCGAAGAGGTTTCTAGATCCGTAGTAGGAATTCCATATTCGTCTTCTATCATTTTCACGATTTTTCCTTTGAAAAGAGAAATTGCTAACTTCTGAAGAATGTTGGCTGTTTTAAGCTTGAATTTTGTGTCTGAAAGTACTATTTTTCTTTTAGTTTCGTCGTAAACAGGAATCCCCGAAATGAAAGCCGTTCCTTTAACATAACCCTCTGTGTCAGCTTCTATCATAATTCGGTTTGCTTCGCCATATACTTTGATATCCGAAATTTTCACCTTAGAATCTCTGATGTCAAATTCTTTATTCAAAAAAGTTTTTCTGGCAATATTTGTCGCTTCAGAAAAAGGAATATTTGCAGTGGTCTGCAGCACAAATTTATCTGCTAAAAGAGGAATAAAATTAAAATCCATTACAGCTCTTGCAGGTTGTGAGGCTTCAGGTTTCGTTCCCGTAAAGGTTTCCGAGAAGATATCAATCCCAATATTGGTATCAATTTGATTTCCGTAGAATTTAAGTGGAGTAATATTGACATTAATGGGAGTAATTTTCAGCCAGGTATTATATTCTTCAGAAATATTGAAAGGTTGCGAAAAAGCATTCCACGCTAAAACTGCATACTGTTGGAAGTTCAGCTGTGAAGCCATCTGCTGATCAATGGTTTTGCAGAATTTATATTGTTGCTCTTTCAGGCTTTTTTCTACCAAAGAAGTAATAGGAATTTCAATTTTTCCGAAATCGAGAACAGGTTTTTTCACCCATTTAAAGCCCATTGGTTGTGTAAAAGTGCTTATCGACCAGTTGTTTTTAAAACTTAATGCTGTTTTAAAATACATTACGGTTTCAAAAGTCGTCTCTTGGTAGGTATAAACTCCCAAAGTTCCGATGCCTTTTTCTGCCCAGATTTTTAAAGGAACTTCAATCAGAATATTTTGATTGGCATCTCCAACGAGTCGTATAGGTCGGGTTTTCCAAACTTTTACCTTAAATTGGTCATTATCGTTATCGGTATAAGAATCATCCTGGAAAATAAGGTCTTTCACAGAAGCATTAATCATATTACTGATTTCCGACAAAGGAATTGTCACAGGCATTGTAATGCTCGATTTTATCTTAGGAAAATTGTAAACAGCAGCACTCGGCGTTGCGTTCTGCCCAAAAATACCAATGCAGAGTAATAAAAATAGAATATTAAATATTTTCACTGTCTTTTTAATTTTTTTAATGGAAAAATTACTCATTTTCTGTAATTCTGCCTAGTAAAAAGCTTTTTTCGAGCTCAATGCTTGCGCCTTTAAGCTCACTTTTCATGGGCGGACTAGTTTTGGTAATTCTTAGTTTGATATAAGAAATCTGGTTAAATTTCTCGTTGATTTTAGTAATAATTCTTCCTGCAACGTGCTCAAGTAATTTAGATTGAATCTTCATTTCGTTATGAATGATTTCATTAATATCTGCATAACTAATGGTATCATTCAGGTCATCAGAAGCTGCTGCATCCCAAAGATCCGTATGAATTTCTGCATTTAAAATATAATATGTTCCGATGATATTTTCTTCCGGAAGAACGCCGTGATAAGCGTAGATTTTTATGTCTTCTAAAAATATTTTGCTCATAATTTTTCAAATTCTAATTGTTCAGCAATAAAATAATTATTTCCAAGGAATATAATTTTCAAATTATTGCTTATTTTTTCATCAACTTTTTTAGTTTGTTGAAAGTAGTAAGGTTCTTTTCCATATTTGGAAAGAATATTAAAGTATAAATCTAAAATATCTTCTGGACCCCGAGCAAATAACCCATTTTCATAACATATTAATTTCTGTAAATTTTTACTTGTCGTATATTTTTCAGGTAAAATAAAATTATCAAATGTAAAACTATGTAAGTTATAAAAATCCACAAAGAGTTTTTCATAATCTCTACCTAAATTTTTAAAATATAGATCTTTCCAATTCTTCTTGTAATGCGATAAAAGAATATGGTCTGAAAAAATAGTTATAAATGCCTCAACATTCGTTGAGTCTTCAATATGATAATCTTTACAGTTTGTTATTTTTAATTTCCATTGATAATTTTCTTCTCCTTCATCTAGTAATCCTTCTAAAATTTTAATTGTAAAGTAAAACTCAACAAAGTTATTTTCAAATAAAATTTTATCAGTTTTAAAAATCCCATAGTTTTCATATTCAGCAGTGTCAAAAAGTGAATCCAATTCTAAGGGTAAAATTTCTTTAGTAATGTCAATTTCCTTCATACTTATGGGTTTTGTGAAACTATATTTTTAATTAAAAAAGCGAGTAAAAACCCGCTTTTAAATTATTTGATGCTTTTCGAAAGATCAAGCATTGCCTCAATAGGCTTTAGTGCTCTCAGTCGAAGCTCTTCTTCAATGATAATTTCAGGAAGTTCATATTTCATGCACAGATACAGTTTTTCCATTGTATTTCGTTTCATGTAAAAACATTCTGAACAGTTACAGCTCTCGTCAAAAACCAAAGCAGGAATCAACTCTTTATGCGGCGCACGCTTTCTCATTTCATGAAGAATTCCTTCTTCAGTGGCAATAATGAATTTCTGACAGTCGTCCTTTTCAACAAAATTCAGAAGAGCAGAAGTCGAACCGATAAAGTGTGCTAATTTAAGAACAGCTTCTTCACTTTCAGGGTGTGCAATCAATTTAGCATCAGGATTTTCTGCCAGTTGTTTTGCAATTCTTTCCATAGAAAATGCTTCGTGTACAATACAGCTTCCGTCCCAGAGAATCATGTCACGACCCGTTTTCTGAGATAAATATCTTCCCAAGTTTTTATCCGGAGCAAAAATAATCGGTCGGTCTGTTGGTAAAGCTTCAATCACGGTTTCAGCATTTGAACTGGTAACAATGATATCACTTTCTGCTTTTGTTTCGGCGTTGCAGTTGATATAAGTTGCAATCAAAGCATTTGGATGTTGCTCACGCATTTTCCTCAAACCTTCTCCTGAACAACCGTCTGCCAAAGAACATCCTGCCATCGTATCCGGAAGAACAACTTTTTTGGTGGGGTTCAGAATTTTTGCAGCTTCTGCCATGAAATGTACTCCGCAGAATACAATCATATCAGCATTTGTATCTTTTGCCTGTCTTGCCAATTGAAGAGAGTCTCCCAGGAAATCAGCAATATCCTGAATTTCTCCCGGTTGATAATAATGCGCCAAAATAACGGCATTTTTTTCTTCTTTCAGTTGGAGAATTGCTTTCACAAGATCTTCCCCTTGAGGAATCGCTATATCTTTCAAATCTAAAAATCCTTTTACCGGAAGATTTGATTTTGCTTTGTCTAATGTTTCTGTGCTCATTTCAGCCTTAGTGTTTAGAATTAGAAATTAGAAGTTAGAAATTAGAAATTAGAATTTTGATGTTACACTTCAAACTTCCAACTCAAATCATCCAGCCTTTAACTCCCAATAAAATTTTTTATTAAACTTTCTATTTCTTTTTTTGCTTCACTTAAATCGCTGTTGATCACGATTTTGTCAAATTCTATTGCGTAGGTAAGCTCTTCTTCTGCTTTTTCTACACGGGTTTTTATGGTTTCGGCATCATCAGTGTTTCGTGTGATCAGTCTTCTTTCCAATTCAGCAATGGAAGGTGGTTCTATGAATATTGATAATGCTTTTTCACCAAAATATTTTTTTAATGAAATTCCGCCTTTTACGTCTACATCAAAAATAACAACTTTTCCGAGATTCCAGATCTTTTCCACCTCAGATTTTAAAGTTCCGTAATATTTATCGGTGTATACTTCCTCGAATTCTACAAAAGCATCTTCAGAAATTTTTTGTCTGAATTCAGCAGGTGAAATAAAATGATAATCAACGGAATGTATCTCACTTCCTCTCGGCTGTCTCGTAGTGCATGAGATGGAAAATTCCAGTTCAGGAATGGCTTCCAGAGAATGCTTTACCAATGTTGTTTTTCCACTTCCCGACGGCGCTGAAAATATGATAACTTTATTCATGTTTTTTAGTTATGAATTATGAGTTATGAATGATGAGTTATTCGAAAAGTGTACAACAAGCAACTTATAACTCATCATTAATAACTTATAACTGTTTACAACACGTTTAACGTTTGTTCTTTTATTTTTTCCAGATCATCTTTCATCATCACGACCAGTTTTTGAATCTCTGCGTGATTGGCTTTGGAACCTAAAGTATTGATTTCTCTTCCGATTTCCTGTGAAATAAATCCTAATTTTTTCCCGTTAAAATCTTCATTTTCCATCACTTCAGAATAGTATTTCAAATGCTGGGACAGTCTTACTTTTTCTTCCTGAATGTCTAATTTTTCAGTAAAATAAGCCATTTCCTGATAGAATCTTGTTTCGTCAACGTTTTCAAACTCTTTTAAAGTTTTCATGTAACGTTCTTTCACCGCATTGATTCGCACTTCTTCATAAGGGATAACTTGTGAAAGATATTTGTCGATATTTTTAATATTTCTTTCCAGCTCTTCGTGAAGAATATTTCCTTCCGTTTTTCTGAATTCCTGAAATTTATCAACTGCAGCATTGACAATTTTAGCCAAAGCATCCCATTCGCCTTCATTCAGTTCGTCTGGTCTGGAAGTGATAGCATCCGGAAGTCTTACTGCCATTTTGAGGTATTCAAAATCTGGTCCGTCTGAGGCGATTTTTTTAAGCTCATTCATGTAAGAATCGATTAAACTTCTGTTGATTTTCACATCATTGGTTTCTTCAAGATTCTCCAGATTAATATAGCAATCTACCTTTCCGCGGATGATTCTATCGTTTAGAATTTTTCTTACTTCAAATTCTTTTTCTTTGTAACGCAAAGGAATTTTAATATTCAAATCAAAGCTCTTGCTGTTCAATGATTTAATATCGATCGAAATTTTTTTTCCTTCAAAAACACCTTCGGCTCTACCGAAGCCGGTCATTGATAAAATCATAGTTTTTTATTGTCGTACAAAGATAAACATTTAAGTGTAAGTAGCTGTTAGCAATTAATTTTTTGCTTTAAGTCAGTATTATGAAATTGAAAATCTGTTATTAAACCCGTTAGATATTTTGCAGCTAGTTCCAAATATTTGACGATCAGAATAATTGTATTTCTTTGTTAAATGAAATGCCTTTGTATATCTTGATGAAAGCATTTTCATTCCAACAACTTTGTTTTTCTTTGCGGTTAAAAAAAACGCAAGGAAAAACAAAGAATTATTCAAAAGAAGCCGAAATAAGTTAAACAAAGCCGTTTCACTTATTTTCGAAATACAAAAAAAATGCATTAAGGATACTTATTCATTTTTAAGTACTCTACTTGTTTTCGATTTGGGATTTAAAATTTAAAATACAAATACACGCAATTTCGTAAATTAGCCAAGTGAAAAATAAAACATTGATTTCTGTTGTAGTGACCTACCGGAATTGGAAAAACGAGATTGGCAATTGACTTGGCAAAATATTTCAGTACAGAAATTGTTTCCTGCGATTCGCGCCAGTTTTTTAAAGAAATGATCATCGGAACGGCTTCTCCGTCTGTAGAAGAACTGGCAGAAGCAACTCACCATTTTATAGGAAATCTTTCGGTTCAGGAATATTATTCGATCGGACAATATGAGGAAGATGCTTTAAGAAAACTCAACGAACTTTTTGAAAAATACGATACCGTCATTTTGGTTGGCGGAAGTATGATGTATGAAAAAGCAGTTATTGAAGGTCTGAATGATTTGCCTGAAGCCAATGAAGAAAATCAGGAAAAACTTCAGAAAATCATGGATCATGAAGGCATTGAGAAACTTCAGGAAATGCTGAAAGAATTGGATCCTGAATATTTTTCAGTCGTAGATTTTCATAATCACAGAAGGCTTTTACGAGCTATTGATGTCATCTGGCAAACGGATAAAAAATATTCTGAGTTGATTGCTGTTTCACAAGATTCCAGAGATTTTAATGTTATCCGAATCGGAATTGAAGCTCCGAGAGAGGAACTGTATGACAGAATCAACAGAAGAGTAGATGTTATGATGGAAAATGGTTTGTTGGAAGAGGCAAAAAGTTTAGAGAAATTTAAACATTTGACCGCTTTGAACACGGTTGGCTATGCAGAATTATTCAAATATTTTGATGGAGAATGGGATCTGGAATTTGCCGTTTCTGAAATCAAGAAAAACAGCCGGAGATATGCAAAACGCCAATTAACATGGTATCGAAAAGCAGATGATATTCGTTATTTGCAGTTGGGATATTCTGAACAAGATTTTGATAACCTGATTGAATATATTGTTACACAAAAAAGCAAATAATTTTATTTTTCTTCTTTTAGAAAATGATTTATCCGACTTTTCTTTATTAAATTTACCTGGAAAACATTAGTATTCTATTAATTTTAAGCAAATTACGTCATGAAGAAAAAATCTATTTCGAGTTTATTGCTGGTTATCCTTTTTGTAATAGGCATAAGAATTTCTGGCCAGGAGATCAAGACTGCTGCTTCGTTAAACTCTGAAAATCTATTAGAGATTCCTCTACAATCACAGATAAAAAGTACCGAAACCATATTGATTTTGTTGCGTCATGCTGAAAAAGAAAATGTCGGAAATGATCCTGACTTAAGTGCTGACGGAAAAATGAGAGCGGAAGAATTGAAAAATTTATTAAAAAATGTACATGTAGATGCGATCTTTACGACTCCGTTTAATCGTACCCATCAAACAGTTGCTCCGTTGGCGGCAGAAAAAAAAATTTCTGTTAAAGAATATTCGCCCAGAGAAACTCCACGACAACTCATTGAGAATATTCTTGCGCAGAATCGGGGAAAAGTGGTGGTCATTGCAGGACATTCCAATACAATTCCTGAGATGGTAAAAATATTAAGCAATAATAACATAGATGCAAAGATCAACGATGCTCAGTTTGACAATATATTTGTGATCAAAAACTCTTCAGTTACGGGAACGGTTTCTGCTGTTCAGAAAAAATTTGGAAAAAGTACGCCATAATTCAAAAGAAAAATGCGATCCCTAAAGACCGCACTTCAAACAATATAATTAATTTACTACTTCCAACCGCCTCCTAAAGCTCTGTACAAATCTACAATACTGCTTAATCTCTGTCTTTTCACAGACGCAAGATTCAATTCAGCCTGTAAAGAATTTCCCTGAGCTGTAATCACTTCTAAGTAATTTGCCATTCCACCTTTGTAAAGCATTTCGGCACTTTTGATTCCGTTTTTTAAAGTTGTCACCTGTTCACTGGCTTTTTGTTCCTGAACTTTTAAGCTTTCGTTAGAAACCAATGCATCAGAAACTTCTCCTACAGCATTCAAAACTGATTGACGGAACGCTAGAACGTTTTTCTCCCTCTGAATTTTAGCAACATTCAAATCTGTTTTCAGCTGTCTTTTCTGAAAAATCGGCTGAGTTAATCCTCCTAAAACAGAACCAAACAATGATGCCGGAATCTGAAACCAATTATCAATTTTAAATGAATTGACACCTCCGTTTGCTGTGATTTTCAATGCAGGATACATATTTGCCTGAGCAATTCCTACGATTGAATTAGATTCCAATAAAACCAATTCCTGCTGACGAACATCCGGACGACGGCTCACCATCGCTGCAGGAAGTCCTGCTGAAATATCCTGTGGTAAAGAAGTGTCAGACATTTCTATCGTTCTGTTGACTTTGTTTGGATTTTCACCAATTAAAATACTCAAAGCATTTTCCTGGATGGCAATATTTTGTTCCAGCTGGGTAATCAAAAGTTCTGTCGATTGCTTCTGAGCGGTTGCCTGCTGAACTCCTAAAGAAGTCGTATCGCCGCTTTGCCACAATTTTTCTGTAAGAGAAAGGGTACTGGTGCTCAAGTCTAAATTTGATTTTGCAATCTGTAATTGTTTATCAAGCATCAATAAATTGTAATAACCCTGAGCAATAGCAGCAACCACTTGTGTCTGAATGGCTTTTGTTGCTTCATAGGTCTGCAGATACTGCATTTTAGAAACTTCCTGCTGATTTTTTATTTTCCCCCAAATATCTGCTTCCCAAGATAAATTAAAGGCTGCATTATAATCTTCAACATGATCCTGACCTAAAAATAAATTTAAGCTTTGTCCGTTCATGCTGTTTTTTGACGGTTTTGAAATCTGCGCAGAAACTCCGAAACCAACATCAGGATATTGAAGGTATTTTGCCTGTTTCAGTTTTTCCTGTGAAGAAGCGACTTGTTTTAAAGCAATTTGTAAATCGTAGTTGTTTTTAATTCCTTTTTCTATTAAATCCTGTAAAATGGGATCGCTGAAAAACTGTTTCCATTGCAGGTTGGCTATACTTGCGGTGTCTGCGGTCGCAGTGTATTTGAATGTTTCGGGAAGTTCGGGTTTCGTTTCCTGATACGCCAATTTCGGTACACAGGAAACTGCACCTAATGCAATCCCAAAAGCCATGATTATATTTTTTACTCTTTTCATAATTAAAATATGATATTTAATTGATCACAAAACTTTGAGTGCTAAGCAAAGTTGTCTTTAGTAGGAGAAAATATTTTGCTTATTTTAGAAATTCTTATAAATTAAATTGAAGAAAAATTTTGTCTGAATTTCAAATCTCAAAGTTTTGTTAATCATTTTTTTATTAATGTGCTGTTGCTAAAAGTTCTTCCTGCTGTTTTTGTTTTAGAAGTCTTTTATTTTTTCTGCTTGGCATTTTTTCATGTAAATACTGGAAGATTACATACATCACCGGAATGATGAAGATTCCGAATACAACTCCTGTAAACATTCCTCCAACAGTACTGATTCCGATTGAATGGTTTCCTTTTGCTGCTGCACCTTGCGTCCAAACTAATGGAAGCATACCGATGATGAATGCAAACGACGTCATCAAAATGGGTCTTAAACGTAATCTGGAAGCCTGAAGAGCAGATTCAATCAATGTTTTTCCTGCTTTTCTTCGCTGTACTGCAAATTCTACAATCAGAATCGCATTTTTCGCTAATAATCCGACGAGCATGATTAAACCAACCTGAACGTAAATATTATTGTCAATTCCTGCCAATCCTGTGAAAGCAAATACTCCGAAAATCCCTGTTGGTATCGTTAAAATAACGGCAAACGGAAGGATATAACTTTCATATTGAGCTGCCAATAGGAAATACACAAACAAAATACTTAACATAAATACAAAAGCAGTCTGTCCACCGGTTTTGATTTCTTCACGGGTAATTCCTGTCCATTCGTAACCATATCCACGAGGAAGTGATTTTTGAGCAACTTCTTCTACGGCTTTGATAGCGTCTCCGGTACTATAACCAGGCTTTGGAGTTCCGTTAATGGTCACGGCGTTGAATAAGTTATTTCTGGAAACCGTTTCTGGTCCGAAAGTTCTCTTTAAGGTAACTAAGGTTTTTACAGGAACCATTTCGCCGGTTTTATTTTTAACATAAATTCCTTCCATCGAATTGGCATCAGTTCTGTAAGGAATGTCTGCCTGAGCCATCACGCGATAATATTTTCCAAATCTGTTGAAATCTGAAACGAAACTACTTCCGTAATAAATCTGCATCGTCTGCATCAATTCTGTTACAGAAACTCCCAACTGATTGGCTTTATCGGTGTCCACATCAATCGTATATTGAGGATTTCCTGCTGCATACGTCGTAAACGCAAAAGCAATTTCCGGACGTTTCATCAGTTCTCCGATAAATGTCTGTGTGGTTGTACCCAATTGTTCAAAAGAACCGTTGGTTTTATCCTGAAGCATAAATTCAAACCCGGAAACGTTACCAAATCCCTGTACGGTAGGGAAGTTGAAGAAGAATGCATTGGCATCTTTTACCTGTGCCACTTTTCCTGTCAAGGCGGCTGCAATCTGATCCGGATCTTTTACTTCGCCACGATCTTCAAAATCTTTCAGTTTAATAAAACCTGCAGCATACGGAGAAGCATTAGAATTACTGATGAAGTTCATTCCATCTGCAACCCAAAGGTGATTTTTTGCTTTTTCACCATTAATGATTTTGTCAATCTGTTCAGTGGCTCTGTGCGTTCTGTCTAATGAACTTCCCGGAGGTGTGTTGACTGCGTACAAGACAAATCCCTGATCTTCAGTAGGAATAAATCCTGTAGGAGCTTTATTAATTAAGAAAACACTAGCCGCTGTGATCAACGCTAAACCTGTAACGGCAACCCATTTATTTTTAATTAAAAATTTAAGGCTGTAAATGTATTTTCTGGTCATGTTGTTGAAGCTTTTGTTGAAAGCATTAAAAAACTTCGCTCCAAAACCTTTTTTCTGACTGTGTTCGCCGTGTTCTCCCTGAGGATCATTTAATAACAATGCACATAGAGCCGGGCTCAGTGTCAATGCATTAACCGCTGAAATCATAATTGCAATAACCAGAGTAAAAGCAAACTGTCTGTAGAAAACTCCCGCCGGACCTTGCATGAAGCCAACCGGAATAAATACTGCACACATCACCAAAGTAATGGAAATAATCGCTCCGGAAATCTCACTCATTGAATTCGTAGTTGCCTGTTCAACCGGCATTCCTGTCTGTTCCATTTTTGAATGGACGGCTTCTACAACGACAATTGCATCATCCACCACAATCCCGATGGCGAGTACCAATGCAAACAAAGTCAGCATATTGATGCTGAAACCAAACACCTGAAGGAAAAAGAATGTACCGATAATTGCTACCGGAACGGCAATAGCAGGAATTAATGTAGATCTGAAATCCTGAAGGAAGATAAAAACTACAATAAATACCAGGACAAATGCAATCACTAAAGTTTCTACAACCTGATGAATTGATGCATCCAAAAAGTCTTTGGAATTGTACATGATGATGGGCTCAACTCCTTTAGGTAGAGTGGTTTTCATCTGCTCAATCTGCTTTTCAATATCAGTTAAAATTTCATTGGCATTAGAACCGGCGGTTTGCAAAATTGCAAATCCGGCTACAGGTTTACCGTCCATTCTGTTGGCTGCGGTGTAGGTATAAGAACCAAATTCTACTCTTGCAACATCTTTTAATCTTAAAAACGAACCGTCACTGTTTGATTTGATGGCGATGTTTTCGTAGTCTGCATTTTTATTTAATTTACCTTTATACTTTAAAATATACTCGTAAGTTTCTTTACTTCCCTGTCCCAGACGACCAGGAGCAGCTTCTAAGTTGTGATCTTTTACAGCTGCTAAAACTTCCTGCGGAGAAAGATTGTTGGCAGCCAATCGATCCGGTTTCAGCCAAAGTCTCATTGAATAATCTCTCGTTCCGAAAACCTGAGCCTGAGCAACTCCCGGGATACGCTGTATTTGTGGAATGACATTGATTTTCAAATAGTTTTGTAAGAAAAGCTCGTCATATTGCTTAGGGTCATCACTTGAAAGTCCCATAAACATAATCATACTGTTCTGAACTTTCTGCGTTGAAATTCCCGCCTGTACAACTTCCTGCGGAAGCTGGCTCATCGCTTTTGAAACACGGTTTTGAACGTTTACCGCTGCATTATCCGGATCTGAACCTTGTTTGAAAAATACGCTTAGGGTCATTGATCCGTCATTACTGGAGTTTGAGGTCATGTAGGTCATGTTCTCAACACCGTTCACTGCCTCTTCAATAGGAACAGCGACAGAACGGGCAACAACTTCTGCGTTCGCTCCCGGATAAAATGCCGTCACCTGAACGCTCGGCGGTGCAATATCGGGAAATAGCGTAATCGGAAGGTTAAAAACCGACATTGCTCCCAACAGCAAAAGTATAATGGAGATAACCGTAGAAAGTACCGGTCTATCTATGAATTTTTTTAACATAAGAAGTTTATTTTTTAATGTTGTTTAAACGCTTTTCTGACTTTTGTATTAAAAGTTTAAACACTTTTTACAAAGGTCTCGCTCTTAAAAGACTGTCAGAAGAAATAGCTTTCGGCTGAATGGTAACCCCATCTTTCAAAGCTCCAATTCCTGTATAAACGATTTTGTCACCCTTAGCAAGTCCTTCAGAAATAAAGTAATAGCTGTCTGTTTTTCCTGAGATCGTGATAGGTTTTGAGGTTACTTTTTTATCCTTACCGACTACATACACGTATACTTTATCTTGTATTTCGAATGTTGATTCCTGAGGAATAACCAGCGTGTTGGAGAATAATTGTGGCATACGAACTCGTCCTGTATTTCCGGTTCTCAAAGCTCCGTTAGCATTTGGAAAAATCGCACGAACGCTTATTGCTCCTGTACTTTTGTCAAACTGTCCGTCTACAATACTCATTTTTCCTTTTTCAGGATAAGTGCTGTTATCAGCGATAACTAGGTCTACCATTGGCATATTCTTTAGTTTTTCGTTGAGTGTTGCTCCGGGATATTTTTTCTGGAAGCCAATAAAATCCAGTTCGCTTAAAGAGAAATACGCATAGATTTCACTGATGTCTGATAATAAAGTCAACGGACTTGCATCTGTTCTGGAAATCAGACTTCCTTTCTTGTAAGGGATTCTTCCGATGTAACCGCTTACCGGTGCTGTGATTGTGGTAAATCCTACATTAATTCTGGCACCGCCGACTGAAGCTTTTGCCTGTGATCCTGCTGCAACAGCTGCTGCATAATTTGCTTTTGCAGTTCTCAACTGTACATCAGAAACTACTTTTGCGGCAACCAATGGCTGAAGTCTGTCAACTTCAACTTTAGCTTTCTGAATATTGGCATTGGCAACCTGTAAATTTGCCTGAGCCATATTCATTTGCTCACCATAAGCTCTGGAGTCTATCTTAAATAAAGGTTGTCCGGCTCTTACATAAGCACCTTCTTCCACATAAATTCTATCTAAATATCCATCCACCTGAGATCTGATTTCTACATTGTTTTTTCCTTCCAGCGCAGTTGGGAATTCCTGATAAACAGTAGCAGGAGTTGTGGTAACAGTATAAACAGGCAATTCAGGAGCAGGTGGAGCAGCGTTCGTGCCTTCTGCGGCTTTTGTGCAACTCTGTAAAAAAATGATACTCGATATAAGTATGATTATTTTTGTTTTTGCAGTTGTTTTCATTTTAAGTTTTATTTTTTTAATGAAGTGTTGATTAAGTAATGTTGATAAGTTTTAAATAATGTTATATTTTCTAACAGTGTTAATTGATGTGTTAAAAAAATTCACATAATTTGTATTTGCGGATTAAGTAATTTCCATGATTACAATTTTTTAATGTTGATTTTAATAAGAAAAAGATAATACAGTGTTATTTTTCTTAACAGCGTTAATGATAAGGAAATAAGATTGCAAGAATTAGTGTAAAGAAATTATGTTTCATTCTGAAGGTTTTTTAATTTAAGATTGAATTTATGTTAATTATTCCATGTTACTTTTACTAACGGTGTTAACTTTTGGTTCAAAAAAATTTTACAAAGATTTAATAAAAGCCGAAACCGTTTCGTCTAATGTTGTTTTATTCATTGTTGAAGGGATGTCGTCATTTCTCATCATCATAATAGAAATTAATCCGTGAACTGCAGAGAACAAAGCATGAGATGAGTGACAGGCATTATCTTGGTTTGACCCTTTCTTTTTAATAATTTCAAATGTACAGTCAAAAATCATATCCTGAAAAGACGAGAACTCTTCTTTCATAAGACCTTTTCCACTGCATTGCATTCCAAGGCCAAACATCAATTGATAATACTCTTTGTTTTTAAATGCAAAATTCCAGTATGCATCTACAATTGCAGTCAGCTGATCTTCCGGAGTTTCATATTTTTTCTGAGCTTTCAGTAATTCTATTTGCAAACAGTGAAATCCATTGATAGAAATTTCATACAAAATAGCCTCTTTATTTTCAAAATGATCATACACTACAGGAGCACTGTACTCAATAGCATCAGCTATTTTACGAATAGAAAGCGATGCCCAACCGTCAGTTTTTGCCAAAGAGAATGCAGCCTGCAAAATATTTGCCCGGATAGATTCCTTTTCTCTTTGACGACGTTCATGTAAACCCATGATTTTATTTTACTAACAGTGTTAGCAAAACTACAAACATTTTTCTATACCAACCAAATGATTTTTGAAATTTAACTTACAACGTAACACTTAAAAACTTTTGTAATCTGCCAAAAGTTGACGGAGTGGGAGTTGAGATAAGTTATTGTAAAAATTAATAAGTGACATAGGCTGGCTCAATAGATTATTGTTTTAGCAACAACTAAAAGAAATCTTTATCTTTGTAGTCAAATAAGAAGATATGAATACTCCCTCAAATATGTTGGCATTAGGTACAAAAGCACCGTTTTTTGAACTTCCGAACCCATCAACCGGCAACGAAGTTCAGTCATTAGATGATCTGAAAGGTGAAAAAGGTACTTTGGTTATCTTTATGTGCAATCATTGTCCGTTTGTGCTTCACATCATAGATAAACTGACAGAATTGTATGAAGATTATCATGAGGCAGGAATTGAGTTTATTGCCATCAATTCAAATAATGTAGAAAAATATCCTGCAGACTCTCCGGAAAAAATGATTGAATTTCAGATTGAAAGAAATTTTGATTTTCCTTATTTATACGACGAAAGCCAGGCGATCGCAAAAGCATACAACGCAGCCTGTACTCCTGATTTCTTCTTTTTTGATGATAAATTAGATCTTATTTACAGAGGTCAGATGGATGATTCGAGACCGGGTAATCACAAAGAGGTGACGGGTGAAGATTTAATCATCGCTTTCGAAAACTTATTGATTGGTGAGCCACAGGAAGAAATTCAAAGACCCAGTATAGGTTGTAATATTAAGTGGAAATAAATTTCCATCTTAAAGTAAAACAAAACCGTCAGATTTTTCTGGCGGTTTTTTTAATTGTCATTTTTTAATTTTTATTTCAAAAACGGATTATATTGCTTCTCAAAACCAATCGTAGTGGGATTTCCATGACCTGAAAAAACCTGAGTTTCTTCATCAAGAATAAAAAGTTTGGTTTTAATTCCTTCAATTAGCTGCTCGTAATTTCCTTTAAACAAATCTGTTCTTCCGATACTTCCTTCAAACAAAACATCACCGGAAATCATGAATTTCTGATTTTCATTGTGATACACAACACTCCCCGGAGAATGTCCCGGAACATGGTAAATTTTAAATTTTTCGCCATCAAAATCAATTTCATCTCCTTCATTGATATATTCTAAATCTACGTTGATGTGATCAAACTGAAATCCGAATCTCATTCCGCTGATCTGGAACATATCCAAAACTTCTTTGTCATCTTCATGCATGGTTACAGGAATTTTAAAGGTGTCAAAAGCCCATTGTAAGCCCAAAACATGATCAATGTGAGCATGAGTTAAAATGATTTTCTCAATTTTTAATTCATTTTCTCTGATGAAACTTTCGATGGTTTTGGTTTCCTGTTCGTTCATATTTCCCGGATCGATCAGCCAGGCATTTTTGTTTTCATTAAAAATTATATAGGTATTTTCACTTGCAAAATTGAACACGAAGGCTTGTATTTGAAACATATTCTGAATATTTTTTTTATCAAAAATACAATATTCCTGATAGATTCGTTATCTTCGTCATAATGAAAACGTTGCAGATATTTTTATTCGGTTTGGGTTCGTTGGCTTTTGGTCAGAACATTCAAAGCATTCAGTTGTTTAATCCTCAAACCAATGACGAAACCCCGGTCATTAATATGAATCAACAGTTGGTGTTGAGTTTTGATGATTTAACCAACTCAAGTACCATTTACAGATACACCATCAAACATTACGACAGAAACTGGCAGGATGATAATCTTTTCTTTACCGAAATTGCCAATGGAAGCATGAACGCATTGCTGGATCAATTTGAATATTCTTTCAATACAATACAGCCTTATACGCATTATAAACTGAATTTTCCAAACGATAAAATAAGACCAAAAATATCCGGAAATTTCGAAATCATTGTTTACAAAGATTCTGCGGACAAACCACTTTTTACCAAAAGATTTTCTTTAATTGAAGATCAGGTAAATTTAGCATTGAATATTTCAAGAATTTCTGATGCAAGAAATCCTAACGTGAACCAAAGAGTTGAAGTACAGGCGACTTCAAAAGGCGGAGATCTGTCATCAAATGTAAATTCTATGTCGCTGAACGTGATGCAGAATAACAATATGAACATGACGGTGAATAATCTTAAACCAAGCTCTACGTTGGGAAGTCAAATTCTGTTTCAGCAGATGAGTATTGTATTTCCTGGGAATAATGAATTTTATTATTTCGATAATAAAAACATGGATATGGCAGCAGACATGGTTCGTGAAACAGGAATTATAGATGGTGTAAATCAGACTTTTCTTCATCCGGTTTGGGCATATCCGTTGAATTATCAGTATCAACCCGACGTAAACGGAGCTTTTTATTACAGAAGAAATGATTTGGGACAAGAAAGAAATGCAGAAAGAGAAGCAGATTATTCCTGGGTGCATTTCTCATTAGATTCTGAACCTATGGATAAAGAGTTGTATGTTTTAGGAGGCTTTAATAATTTTAAAGCGACCAAAGAATCTCAAATGATGTACGATGCAGAAAGTAAAAAATATGTGGCTAAAATTTTTCTGAAACAAGGTTTCTATAATTACATTCTCGCTACAAAAGAAGCAAACGGTTCTTTGAATTTCGGGGAAATTAATGGAAATTTCTGGCAGACGGAAAATTTGTACCAGGCATTTTTGTATTATAAACCTTTCGGAAGAAATTATGACGGATTGTTGGGTTATGGGGAACTCAGAACGCCGGTGAGATAATGTAGGTTCAAATAAAAAACCTTACAAATTTTCCATTTGTAAGGTTGCTGCTTAAGGTGTACAAGACCTTTACAGATAAAATCAAACTATATAATAATGTCAAAAAAGTCGCTAATTTTTCTATTTAATTCTTAAAAACTGCAGTGATAAAAAGGCTGTCGTTATCTTCAAATAAATAATGAATATCAACAGGAAATCTTTCGGTTTTATATACCTGAATTTCTTTGCTTTTTATGTCCAGATTTTCGCAGTTGCTTAAAATAGTATGAATTGATTCTTTCAAATCATCCAGAAAATACTTGTCTTTGTTTTGTTCTTCAGCATTGAAAACCCGCATCAGCATTCTAATGTCATTTTTTGCAATTGATGACAATAGCACTTTCATTAGGCGCAGATTTTTTCTAATTCAGAAATGTTCTCAAAGAAATCGAGCTTTGTTGCAGGATTTTCTGTGTGAAATTGAATTCTGGTAGAAACTTCATCCAGTTGAAATTGTGGTACACTAGATTTTGGAGTTGTATCTAAATTATCCACGATTCTAATAAACGCTTCTGCAAGTTCGGGAGTGAAACTTTCAATTTTTCTTTTTAGAATTTCTATGCTTGAGTCCATTATTTCTAAATTTTTAAATTGTTCTTATCTTTTGATAGGGTAAAAGTACAAAAAAATAATAAATAACCAAACTAACCCCTATTAATTTTTAATTTATTTTATAATAAATATGTTTTTATTGATTCAATATGTTTTTTTTAGGGGGTGCTTAGGAAATAAATTAAAAAAGGCATCTGATTTCTCAAATGCCTCTATATTTTTAAAAATTAAATTTAAACGAAATAAAACTCGTTCAGTTTTTCCTCGCAGAGTGTTTTTACAACATCAATCCAGCGGTCTTCATCGTTCAGACAAGGAATATAGTGGAAGTTTTCTCCACCCCCATGTTCAAACTGATGTTTTCCTTCCACAGAAATTTCCTCCAAAGTTTCCAGACAGTCAGAAACGAAAGCCGGACAAACGATGGCAAGGTTTCTAATTCCTTTTTTGCCAATGGTTTCCAAAGTTTCATCAGTATAAGGTTCCATCCATTTATCTTTTCCTAATCTGGACTGAAAAGTCACCATTACTTTTTCTTTTGGTAAACCCAATTTTTTAATCACAGAATTGGTCACATCAAAACACTGATGGCGATAGCAAAACTGATGACTTGGATTATTCTCACGAGAACAGCAATCATTCAAATTACAGGTATTCGTAGGATCTGTCTTATAGATATGCCTCTCCGGAACTCCGTGATATGAAAATTGTAATGCATCAAAATTTTCAGGAAGCTTTTCTCTGATGCTTTCTGCAAGACAATCGATATAAATCTCTCTATTGTAGAAAGGCTGAATATAATTAATCTTAATTCCCGGAAATTTCTTTTTTCTTACTTCTTCTGCTTTTTCAATCACCGTTTCAGTTGTACTCATCGCATATTGCGGATACAATGGGAAAAGAACAATTTCTGTTACGCCTTGGTCTACTAACTTCTGGATTCCCGCTTCGATACTTGGTTGTGCATAGCGCATCCCGATTTCCACCGGAACATCAACCAGTTTTTGAAGTTTTTTCTGGATTTTCTGAGTGATGACAATCAAAGGAGAGCCTTCATCTGTCCATACTGTTTTATAGGCTTCTGCAGATTTCGCAGGTCTTGTATTGAGAATAATTCCCTGAACCAAAAGTGCACGGAAAAACCATCGGTAATCGATCACTTTTTCGTCCATTAAAAACTCATCAAGGTATTCTCTTACGTCAGGTACAGAGGTAGATCTTGGAGATCCGAGATTGACTAATAATATTCCCTTTTGGTTGTTGGCTGTTGGTTGTTGGTTATTGGTTTTCAAATTTTCGTTTTTTTATTCTTGTCAGTTGTAAAATAATACCATCAACTGAACACTATTAACTAAACTATCCGTTTACAGCTTCTACGTGTTCCACTAAATCGGGAACAAATTGTTTTAAAATGTTCTCAATTCCACCTTTTAAAGTAGCAGTAGAGCTTGGGCAGCCCGAACAAGCGCCTTGTAGAAGCATTTTTGCAGTTTTGTTGGCTTCGTCATATTCTATTAATGAAATTTTTCCCCCGTCATTTTCTACTGCAGGAGCTACATATTCATTTAAAATATCAGAAATTTTCTGCTCGTTTTGTGTATAATCTCTGTTGATGATATTTTCAACCGGACTTTCGTGTTTCTGAGCAACAATATTTGAAATTTCTCCTCCGCTTTGAAGATATTCTGCAATCAAACCACGAACCGCCATCATTACCTGATGCCATTCTACAGAATTATCTCTGGTTACTGCAACGAAGTTATCTGAAATAAAAACTTCTTTAGCAAAATCAAACTCTTTAAAAATTGCCTGAGCTAAAGGAACTCCTTCTGAAGTTTCTCTTGATTTTACTTCTACAAAACCTTCCATCAGCACTTTGCTAGAAACGAATTTCATTACGTTAGGATTTGGAGTCATCTCTGCATAGATTTGAATCATTTCCTTTTTCTTCTGAAGATAAATTCTTGGGTTGGCCAAAAGCTCATCCTCAATTACATTTTTCAGGTTTTCGGCAATATGTTCCCACTCTACGGTATCTTGTTTTGCAACCGCAACAAAATTGGCAGTAACGAAAATTCTATCGACAAAAGGATAGTTGAAAAGCTCCTGTGCCAAAGGAATTTCTGATATATCTGAATTTCTGTCCAGCTCTAATGATCCCGGAATCAAATTGTAATCAGCTACAAATTTCATCACTTTCGGGTTTTCTGTTGGCTCTATAAGAATAGTATGCATTTTTTCTTTAAATTTGAGATACAAAAATACGGATTTAGAACTTAGAAGTCGGAGGTTAAGAGTTAGATTTTAGCTATGAGCTTAATTTAGATATTATGGGATTGAATTATTCTTTTGGAATTACTTTTACTGATAATGAAGATGCAGAATTGTGTTGCAAAGATTTCATCAATCAAAAAATTGTACTGTCTCCAGAGAAAAATGTAAATCTTGGCTCTTTTGTATGTGAGCACGCAGATAATAAAATCTTGGAAGAAAAACTTTATGTTTTATCGGTTTCTATAAATGGATTAGGAAATGTAGGTGTAGATATCAGTTTGTTTGAAAGACCAAATTTTTATAGGATTAGAAATTTTTTCTATGAATATTTGAGAGATATTGAAGTGGGTTTTGAATTTGCTCATTTTGAGCTTGAGGCTGCAGATTATCTAATGTGTGCTGAAATGACACAGGATATTGGTTGGCTTCTAAAGAATGCATCTGAAGGAGATGAAAACGCAGCAATGGTTTCGGGAATCGATAAGTTCTATTTTTTATCTAAAAGATTCATAGACGGAATTGTAGTCTCTGCAAAAAACTATAATAAAGTTTCTAGTTTTAAATCAGAATTTCAGAATTTTAAACCTAATTATTATTGGCTTCCAGTTAAAGAATTTAAATTTTCAAAATAAAAATATGGCACTTGTAAAAGAACTTTTAGGAAAAGCACCGCAAATCGGAGAAAATACTTTTTTGGCAGAAACTGCAACCATTATTGGTGATGTGGTGATGGGAAAAGAATGCAGTATCTGGTATAATGCGGTCATCAGAGGCGATGTAAATTATATCAAAATGGGAGACAAAGTAAATGTACAGGATAACGCTATGTTGCATTGCACGTACGAAAAGTTCCCTTTAGAAATCGGAAATAATGTTTCAATAGGTCACAACGCCATCGTTCACGGATGCAGAATTAAAGACAATGTTTTGATCGGAATGGGCTCAATTGTAATGGATGATTGTCTTGTTGAAGAAAATTCTATCGTTGGCGCAGGTTCTGTTGTAACGCAGGGAACCCATATCAAATCGGGCGAAGTCTGGGGAGGAGTACCTGCCAGAAAGATAAAAGATATTTCTTCTGCTTTATTAGAGGGAGAAGTGAATAGAATTGCAAATAATTATGTGAAATATTCTTCTTGGTATAAAGAATAGTTATTTCACAGAAATTCCTCCACTCATTGAATAGAAATGGGCTGTAGCCCATTTTCAATGAAAGAATCATCTTACGGCTTTAGCCAAAACTTAATAGGTATGCCAAATAAAAACAAAGCTCTGAACCACATTTAGTCAGAGCTTTTATGATATTTAAAACTTATAAATTAAGGATAAATTAAAACCGCTTTTTCTCCCTGACATTTTACACCTGTTGGTTCTGCAACCAGCATACAGTCTGAGACAATGCTGTATTTCTTATTAAATTCAGACATCTTCTGCGTGTATTCTTCAATTTTTGGAAGAATGATTGTTTCATTTTTCTTAGGGTAAGCAATGTAAGAGACCGGTCCGCCACAAGCTTTGGTTCCTATTGGTGAAAATGTCCAATCTGCAGCATTGGTACACTTTTCTTTAGAAATTGTTGATTCTATTGATGCTTTTAACTTATCAAACTGCGCTTCATCATATTTCTGAGCGCTTTCATCTGCAGGTCTTTCTGAAATATCTTTAGGCATTTCTGCAGGATCATTGCTTTGTGCCGATTTACACGAAACTATTGTTAGACTTGCAAATAAAATAACTGCCGGAAATTTTATCAACCAATTTTGCATAATTAATTTTTTTAGTGGGCATCAAATTTCGTTCCTTATTTTCATTTTTCGTAATTTTGCAGCGATGAATAATCATTTTTTTGACTTAATAGAACATACCAACCGAAGCGTTTTTCTTACCGGAAAAGCAGGAACCGGAAAAACAACATTCCTAAACGAATTTGTAAAAAAAACCAGAAAGAAACATATTGTTGTAGCACCTACAGGTATTGCAGCAATTAATGCTGGTGGAGTAACCATACATTCGATGTTTGGGTTGCCTTTGCGTACTTTTTTGCCGACGACAGATAGAATTGATGGCAGTTTAGGAAACAATATTGCCGATCTGATGTCGCATTTCAAATACAGAAAAGACAAACTCAAACTTTTGCGTGAGGTCGAGGTTCTGATTATTGATGAGGTTTCGATGTTACGAGCGGATGTTTTGGATATGATGGATTTTTCTCTGCGTTTTATCCGAAGAAATAATCAGCGTTTTGGAGGGGTTCAGATGTTGTTCATAGGAGATTTGTATCAACTTCCGCCCGTGGTGAGAGATGAGCATATTTTAAAAATGTTTTATAATTCGCCTTTCTTTTTTGACAGTCTTGCCATAAAAGATATTCCTTTACTGACGATTGAGCTGACGAAAGTATACCGGCAGACTGATGAAGAATTTCTTGAAATTTTAAATGCGATCCGTGACGGTGACGTTGCCAATATCGATTTTGAACATTTAAATGAAAGATTTAACCCTGATTTTAATGCGGGTGAAGAATCTTACATTTATCTCTGTTCGCACAACAAATTGGCAGACGATATCAATCAGCAAAAATTAGCGGAACTGAAAGTTTCTCCGGCTACGTTTGAAGCAAAACTTTTTGGTGAATTCAAAGAGAACCAATATCCCAACGAACAATTTTTAGAACTAAAAATTGGTGCTCAGGTGATGTTTATCAGAAACGATATATCTGGTGAGAAAAAATATTTTAACGGAAAATTAGGAGAAATTTCTGCTTTAGACGAAAAAGAAATCAAGGTTATTCTTGACGGAAGCGAAAGAGAAATTACCGTAAAAAGAGAAGTCTGGGAACAGAAAAAATATTCTTTAGACAGCGAAAAAAATATTAAAGAAGAGGTTTTAGGAAGTTTTGAACAGTTCCCGATTAAATTAGCCTGGGCGGTTACCATTCACAAAAGTCAGGGTTTAACATTTGATAAAGTGATTATTGATGCCGGAAAAAGTTTCACAGCAGGTCAGGTTTACGTGGCTCTGTCTCGTTGCAGAACTTTAGAAGGAATTGTTTTAAAATCTAAAATCACTCCTGAAGTTATCTTTAAAGACAATAGAATTCTTCAGTTTCAGGGTGATACTTTTGCCAATGATCATGTAGAAGATATTATTAATAAAGAGAAATACGATTACAGCATCAGAAAAGTGCTTCGTTCGGTCGATTCTCAATGGCTTTTAAAGGAAGTTGAACTTTGGAATAATCTTTCGATAACCACCAAAAGTATTGACCATTCAAAATCTAAACAGTTGTATCTTCAATTAAAACGTGACATTGTTAATCTTGGTAAAATTTTCGAAAAATTAGAAAGAATTATTTTTCAGAAAGTTAACAATTTCATCAGTCAGACTGAAGAGTGGAGCGAGATTGAAAGTAAAACCAAAGGTGCCGTCAATTTCTTCTTTAATGAAGTGAAAGATAAAATATTCAGTCCGTTGAAAGAGTTTTACTCTGAAATAAAAGGCGTAAAAGGTCTGAAAAATTATAATGAAGAACTACGAAGCTGGTTGGAAGATATTGAAGAATATCTGAATGGTCTGAAAACCGCTCATCTCCTGGAAACTAAACTTTTAGACGAAAAAAACGATAAAGAAGTCAGCATGAAGATTGCGAAAGTTCCTTCTCAAGTTCTGACTTTCCAATTGTTTGAACAGGGAAAAACAATTTCAGAAATTGCTTTGGAAAGAGGCTTGGTCAAAGAAACGGTTTTGGGACATCTGGCAAGATTTGCCGAACAGGGTTTGCTTGATTTGTCGAGAGTAATCACTTCAGATAAAATCAAAACCTTCGAAAAAGCATTTAAAACTGATCCAAAAGAAACTTTAAACGAATGGAAAACGGCATTACCCAACGATTTTGATTTTAATGAAATCAGAATTTTGATTAATCATTTTAATTTTTTGAAGGAGAAAGGGAAATGATATTAAAAGGTTGTGATAACAACCTTTTTTACATTACCTAACAATTATTTATCCAATAAGTCCTGATTTATCCGATAACCTACTATTTTTATTTCCCCATCTTTTTTATTCATTGAGAATGTTTCCTGCGTTTTTCCTCTTTCTCTTTTTACATCATAGGTCAATACATACTCACTTTTGGCATTACTGCCTTTTACAACAAAAGTTTCCCATTTCACTAACTTGTAATCCTGAACCTGTCCTATTTCGTTCTGAGAAGTAAGATTCATTTCATTAAGTTTATCCTTACTTGTTACTTCGAAAAACTGATCCCCGAAAAGTTTGTAAAGATTATCTTGATTTCCTCCATAAGATAATTCCCAATAAAATTTATTGGAAATCTCTTCTGCTTCATTTCTATCAGATTCTCTATTGGAGAACGTTTGATTGAAAGAACAACTTACTAATAATATTAAACAGAGTAAGAATAGAATTTTTTTCATAAAATATTTTTAAGCAAAAATGTAAAGTTGGCTGGAAAATTAAATTAAAGCTAGACTAAATCTAAGATTAACTTTCTCTTGTTATTGTCCCAGAAGCTAGCAGAACGGCTTTCGTCTCTAAATTCAGTCTCTGAATTTTCAAGTTCGTTAAATCTTATCTTATCAGTTTTAATAAATTCAATGACTGTAAAATACTTTTCGTCAATTGTAGTGAAATCGACCAATTTTAAGTATTCATCAATCGAACTTTTATCGATCATAATTTTTCCCCCACCGCACCAATGCCTATCTTGTCCATTCTTTTTAACACCAGAAACCCAATATTCTTCACCTGTTTCGATGTCAAAATGATTGGCATTATTTCCTGAGTTTTTCAGTTTTTTCAATCCTTTTCCATTAAAATAAACCGTTTGACCAGATTTTGAAAATTCTACAAAACCAATCCAAGCCAATCCGTGATGACCTTGAGATTTGTTTTCGATGTACATTATCTTTGATTGCATGGCTAAATATAATTAAAAAATATTTTTATAAATTATATGTGACTAAATGTTAATGAATTTTTATTGTGAATAATGTTTTTCTTGATTTATTTCAGAATTCTGGCTTTTTATTTTGAATTCAATATTACCTTTTGATAGATCCATTTAATCAATTGTTTTTTGTGTTCCCAATTATTTTATGACGCCAAACCGCAATAACATTCGTATCCGCATGATGTTCGTAAGGATTGTTTTCTAATAATTTTTCTTTTATGTAATATGCTTTTTGGTAATCATTAAGCAAACCCTTTGTGTTAAGCTCAAATGGCAGAAATGTTTCATCAAAACCTCCGCAATTTGTTAAAGCACTAATAGAAAAATCCTGATCCAATAAATCATATCCAATAAATTCATAATTTTCTAATTCAATAATTTCACATGGCTTAGTGGGTTCAATAACGACTGCAAGAAGATTGTAATCCTCTTTTTTAATTAAGCGCTTAAATACAAAATCTAAATCTGTGAAAAAACCAGTTTGATACTTTTTATATGTATGAATAAAATTCCAATCCTCTTCATTATTGTAATCGGGTTCAACTAAGATTTCATTTAACATTCCATCTAATGAAACAAGTTCCTCTAGATGAATAATTTTTGACCACTCTTTATATTCATTCCAAGAAAAATTATCATAATTGTGTTTATCATATTTTCCTCTTGCTGTATATAGAAATTTCATTTGTTTTAATATTAATGGATAGCCAAATATACATAATAAGGATTTCGAAATTATTTTTCAATAGTTTTTCCCACACCACAACCATTATTCCTATCAATTACAAAAAGTAACTAATGCAGTTTAATAGCTTTAAATTTGTATTTCAAATTAATTTTAAATGAAATTGACAAAAGAGATTAAGCATCACTTTTGAAGAAAAAATAAATCAATATGAAAAATTTTGAAATATCTGTTTTAGACCTTGCTCCCGTAAAGCAGGGAAAAACGATTCACGATACATTTCAGGATAGTCTGTCTCTGGCAAACTTTGCTGAAAATTTAAATTATAAAAGATTCTGGTTGGCCGAACATCACAATATGGAAAGTATTGCCAGTTCTGCAACCTCAGTTCTCATTAGTTTCATTGCCAACGGAACAAAGAAAATCAGAGTCGGCTCCGGAGGAATCATGCTACCGAATCATAGTTCACTCGTTATCGCCGAACAATTCGGAACATTAGAATCACTTTTTCCGGGAAGAATCGATCTTGGTTTAGGAAGAGCTCCGGGAACGGATGGTTTGACTGCAAAAGCTTTAGGAAGAAATCCTGCGATGATCAACGAGCAATTTCCAAGGCAGATTCTTGAACTTCAGAGGTATTTTTCTAAAGAAAATTCCAATTCGCCCGTTCGTGCAATTCCCGGTGAAGGACTAGATATCCCGATGTATATGTTGGGTTCGAGTACAGACAGTGCATGGTTGGCTGCAGAGCTCGGTTTGCCGTATGCGTTTGCAGGTCATTTTGCTCCCGAGCAAATGGAAATGGCGTTTAAAATTTACAGAGAGCATTTTGAGCCTTCCCAATATTTAGATAAACCTTACATTATTGCCTGTGTAAATGGAGTAGCAGCAGAAACATCAGAACAAGCGAATTTCCTTTCTACCACATTATTTCAGGCATTTATCAATATCATCCGAAACGACAGAAAACCTTTTCCGCTACCTGTTCATGATATGGATGACATTTGGTCGCCAATGGAGAAAGCGATGGTTTTAAAAATGTTGAAATTCAGTTTTGTAGGGGATCAGACTAAAATAGCAGAGCAACTTAGTGATTTTCAGGAAAAATATCAGGTGGATGAATTGATGATTAATTCTCACATCTACGACCATCAGAAAAGATTAGAATCATACGAAATTATTAAAAGAGCTACAGACTCATTATCCGAAGCTTAACAAACCATTCATATTAATTGGCTGATGCTTATTTTGTAAGTATCTTTGCGAAAATTTAAAGTAAAAATGTCTGATATTAAATTAAATACTATTCCGGAGGCAATTGAAGACCTTAAAAATGGTAAAATAATCATAGTGGTAGACGATGAAGACAGAGAAAATGAAGGAGATTTTCTATGTGCTGCCGAACTGACAACGCCTGAGTTAATCAATTTCATGGCTTTCCACGGAAGAGGGCTGATCTGTATGCCGCTTCCTGAAAAAAGATGTGATGAGCTTGGTCTGGATATCATGGTGAGCAGAAGCAGTGATCCTAAAGAGACTGCATTTACCGTTTCTGTCGATCTTCTGGGTGACGGAACTTCTACAGGAATTTCTGCAGGAGACAGAGCTAAAACAATTTTAGCATTAATGGATGACAAGGCAAAACCTACAGATTTTATGCGTCCCGGTCATATTTTTCCGCTTCGTGCCAAGAAAGGTGGAGTTTTGAAAAGAGCCGGACATACTGAAGCTGCAATTGATCTGACCTGTCTTGCAGGTTTGAAAGAGGGTGGAGTTATCTGTGAGATTATGAATGAGGATGGAAGTATGTCTCGTCTTCCGGAATTGTACGCTTTTGCACAAAAACATGATATGAAAATCATTTCTATTGAAGATTTGATCCACTATCAGCTTAAAAAAGGAAATTTGATTGACAGAATTGAAGAAAGAGAAGTGAAAACTGCTTACGGTGATTTTGATTTCTTAGCTTTCAGAGAAACTTCTAACGATCAGATTCACTTTGCTTTAACCAAAGGATCTTGGACGGTTGATGAGCCTGTTTTGGTGAGAGTGCAGTCTTCGGATTCTTATTTTGATGTTTTAACGAGATTGAATAACGGTGAAAAACCTCTTTTGGAGAAAGTAACCAATATGATCAATGAAGAAGGAAAAGGAGCAATTATTTTTATCAATAATGTATCCAATTCCGAAAATACATTGAGAAAATTACAACAGTTTTTGAATTATCAAGACGGACAGCAAAAGCATCCTACTGCAGCATTCAATTACAGAGACTACGGTATCGGAACGCAGATTTTAAAGAATTTAGGAATCAATAAATTTAAAGTCATTACTCAGAATCCTAATGTAAAACCTCAGGTTGGTGGTTATGAAGTTGAGGTTACTGAGATGGTTCAGCTTTAAAATGAATAGTGAATGGTCTATTTTGTTACGTAAGTGAATTTTCACTACATTCAATTGACTTTGAAGCAAATTCACAATTGACAATTGACTTCGACGAAATAAAAATGGCTTGATTTATCAAGCCATTTTTATTTCGTCGAAATTTCTGAACCCGTTCAGAAAATCTTTTACATTCATTCTTTTCTTCCCTTCCAGCTGTAATTCTAAAGGATAATAAATTCCGTCTCTGGTGTAGATTTTAAATTCGTTTTTAGAAATATCTAAGGTTCCGTAAGTTTTTCCGTGCTCAGAAACTTCAAATTTTCCTGCATAGATTTTCAGTCCTTTTTCTTCTTCTCCGATTATTAAAGTGGTAAAAGCTGCAGGATAAGGTGACATTCCTAAGATAAACTGATGAACCTCTTTTGAGCTTTTACTAAAGTCTATTTTAGTATCTTCTTTAAATATTT
This sequence comes from Chryseobacterium sp. AC405b, assembly GCF_979258685.1. Lineage (NCBI taxonomy): Bacteria > Pseudomonadati > Bacteroidota > Flavobacteriia > Flavobacteriales > Weeksellaceae > Chryseobacterium > Chryseobacterium sp. AC405b. The sequence goes on along the minus strand of NZ_OZ409877.1, from coordinate 264,320 downwards.
TAAAAGCATTTTTCGGATGTTCAACGTTTGGCTGAGGTTTTTCTGTAATTGAGTTTTCACATAATCCATCAAGTGTTTTCACGACTAATTTTGCGCCCATTTCCATCAGACGGTCATGAAGACTTCCTGCGTTTTCGTCCGGTAAAATTTCAATTTCTTCCTGAAGTAAAATATTTCCTTCGTCAATTTTTTCATTGATGAAAAAAGTCGTAGCTCCGGTTTTATCTTCCCCGTTAATTACCGCATAGTTAATTGGCGCTGCACCACGGTAATCGGGAAGTAAAGAAGCATGCAGATTGAAAGTTCCCAATTCAGGCATTTCAAACAAGATTTTCGGCATCATTCTGAACGCAACAACAACAAATACATCCGCATTCAGACTTTTTATTTCTTCTAAAAATTCAGGATTTCTAAGTTTTTCAGGCTGGAGAACGTTTAAATTATTTTCAACAGCATACACTTTTACAGCAGATTGATTGATCTTTTGTCCGCGACCGCTTGCTTTATCTGCAACTGTCACAACGCCAACCACTTCATGATTTGATTGATGAATAGCTTCCAATGCTGTCTTCGCAAACTCTGGTGTGCCAAAAAAAACGACTTTCAATGATTTCATTTTGCAAAGATAGAGGTCTTTGATTTTATTAGAAAATTAAAAGATCAGAAAATCAGAAATCTTAATTTATTTATCAAACATCAAATATCAAACCTCCTCATGTCAACGCATACGTTCTAAAGTTCAGCATTTTTACTTTTCCTGAATCAAGAAGGAAAATCAAATTTTCTAAAATATTTTCTTTTGCATGGAAATTTAGCCGAATTGAAAGTTCATCGATAGTAGAGGGTTTTTCGGATAATAAATTAACAATTTCAGATGAAATGTTTTTTCCGAAAATAGATTGCTTGTTTTTCTCACAAACAGAACACTTTCCACAGTTTTTTGAGTTTTTTTCACCAAAATAGGCAAGAATCAGTTTCATTTTACAGTATGTAGAATCTTCAATGTAAAATTTCATTTCTTCCCACTTCTGAATTTTGCTTTTTTGAATTTGTTCAAAAAGTTTCCAGTAATTACTATTGATCACTTTCTCATCTCTCGGCTTAAGGAATTTTACACTTGCCAAGGCTCCGTCTATATAATCAAGATAGTTTTTCTGCTGCAGTTCTTTTAACCGTTCTTTAATTAAATGAATACTCACACCAATTTTATCACTCACTTTTTGTTCGCTGAACATCACTTTATGTGTAGTAATTCCGGAAATGGAGCGGAGGAGAAGTTCAATGAAATAACTATCTTTTTGTGGAAGCTGATCGATTTCATCTGCTTTTATTAAAAGTTCGATTGATGATAAGCTTTTGTTGCTGTTGTAATAAATGATTTCCTGATTGTGCAGGAAATTCAACACATTTTTAATTTTTGCATTTGAAAGTTTTGTAAAATTTTGAATTCCGGAAATATTTAATTGAAAAACTTTTTCAGGAAGTTCAAATTCTGCCACCTGAAATTTAGAATATAAATAGGAAATAATTTTCAAAAATTCAGCTTTATTTGGAATTTGATTCCTTAGAATCTGATCAAAATTTAAAATTTCCTGTTTGTCCCAAAGCATAAAAGCAAAGCTTTTTTTTCCATCTCTGCCGGCACGACCAATTTCCTGATAATAGTTTTCTATCGACTGAGAAGGGGAGAAGTGAATGACAAAACGCACGTTATCCTTATCGATTCCCATCCCGAATGCATTGGTAGAAATCAATACGCTTTGATCGCTGTTATTCCAGAAGTTCTGTCTTTCGTTTTTTTCTTTCGTAGTTAATCCAGCATGGAAATAATCTACATTGTTTATTTTGTTTTTGTGAAGAAATTCGGTGAGCAACTCGGCATCTTTTCTGGTTCTCACATAGATGATTCCGGATTCTTTAGCGTATTTTAAAATATTAAAAATTCTTTGGTATTTATCAGAAACTTCTTCAGAGAAAATCTTAATATTATCTCTTTTAAAACTTTTTTGAAATACATTGGGCTTTTTTAGTTCAAGCTTATTTTTTATTTCATTCAAAACTTTCGGTGTAGCCGTAGCCGTTAAAGCTAAACAGGCGATCTCGGGATTGCTTTTTCTGAAATCTTTAATATTTTGATAACTCGGTCTGAAATCTTGCCCCCATTCTGAAATACAATGTGCCTCATCAACAGCAATAAATGACAATTGTATTTCTTCAATCTGCTGAATAAACTGAAAATTTGTCAATCTTTCTGGTGAAATATACAGAAGCTTTGTTATTCCGTCCTTACAACGGTTGTAAATAACTTCTGCATCAAAATCATCGAGTTCTGAAGAGAGATATTCTGCTTCAATACCTCTGAATTTAAGTTGATTTACCTGATCTTTCATCAATGCTAGTAATGGTGAGATCACTAAGCAAACTCCCTCTCTTAGCAAAGCAGGGAGTTGATAGCACAAAGATTTTCCTGCACCTGTCGGTAAAAGAACCAGAGTGTCATTTCCGGTAATTACTGAGTCTATGATTTCGCCTTGAGAATCTCTAAATGTATCATAACCCCAAAAATGTTTTAGGGTTTTATTTTTCAGTTCCTGAAAATCGTGAGAAGAAATCATGTTGTAAAAATATAGAAACTAATTTACCGAAAAAAGTCACGCAGTGCGTGACTTTTATAAATATATGATAAGTTTATTATTTAGCTTCGAAATAAACTCTTCTGTTTGCTCTGTTTTTCCATTCAGGACATTTAGTAGCAGGCTCACACTCTGGGTATTTAAGGTCTTTTTCACCTCTACCAACAGCGTTCAGTTTAGAAGAATCTACACCATTTTTAATCAAATAGTTTTTCACACTGTTTGCTCTTCTTTCAGATAACTTTTGGTTATATTCATCTGTAGCTCTGGTATCTGTAGCTCCAATCACGGTATAAGCACCATTTGAAGAGTTAATATAGTTTACCGCATTATTAAGGATTGGTGTATTTGAAGGTAAAATTCTGTCAGAATTTAAATCAAATTCAATTCCTTCCATATTAGTTACAGTTTCGTCAACCGGTCCAACAGGTGTGGTTGCAGTAAGAGGACAACCATTGTTTTCTACAGGTTCCAGGTACTGTTACACACTTATCGTAAAGATCGATAACACCATCTAAATCTGCATCAAGAGCAACACCTGCACCATCTACTCTTGCACCGGCAGGAGTATCAAGCTGTCTGTCCCAATCGTCGCAAACTCCATCGTTATCAGCATCACCTTTTTTACAAACTTCAATATCTTGGTTTTTATCAGCTAAAACATCTAATTTGTAGTAAATTTCCTGCAACGGATCGTGCCACATTAAATGAGATTCATGTTTTCCTAATTTTAAAGATAAACCTAAAGTAGCATTAAAGAAGTTATCAGAAATCTGATCCTCTCTTTTGTTGATATCACTATACTGTGCACCTCCACCATCAAATTGATCATCACCGGTGTAAACATACATTAGTCTTGTTTCAAGATCAATTCTTCTGTTTACTTTAAATTTAAGTCCTGCACCAGCCTGACCGAAGAATGAACCAAATTTGAAAGGCTTAACTTCAGTTACTAATCTTTGACCTGAAAGGTCTTCCTGATAAGCTCTGTAAGCTAAAGTACCTATACCAGCATATCCATGAAGTGCCCATCTAAAAGTAGATTTGTTATCAACTCTTCTTAAAAGATTTGAAAAGTTAACATCACCTAATAATGATATTGCATCATATTGCGTTCTTGCACCTACTTGCTGGTAAGTAGAACCTGCCGGAGAGTTATCTTTGGTGTTGAACCATCCTTGTCTTGTTTCCCCTCTGTCATACTGAAGGTTAATACCAAAAGCATGCGTAATAGCTTTATCAATACTCACATAAGCTGAATAACCAAAAAGATCCTTACCGTTACCGTTTCCGTTTTTTATAGATGTTAAATCTCCGGACTGAACGAGTGGTACACCAGCACCAAATGAGATTGCCCAATCATTAAATCTTTTAGACTGTTGTGTGAATGGAGACACATTAGCAGATCCAGATGAGAATGTATTCGGATATCCTTCAGTTGAAACTACTGCTATTGAATCTTGTGCAAACGCTACAGTAGGAACTGCTAAAGCAAATGCTACAATTGCTAAACTTAATTTCATAGTGTATTATTTTTTTATTTAGTTAATTAAATGATTTGTTTATTTATTGTTCACCGGATTATTCTGGACAACCGTTGTTATCTGTTGGTCCATGCTACAGTAACACACTTATCATATAAGTCTATTACCCCATCAAGATCCATATCTAGTGCTACACCAGAACCGTCAACTCTTGCTCCAGAAGGTGTATTTAATTCTCTGTCCCAGTCATCACAAACCCCGTCGTTATCACTATCTCCTTTCTCGCATACAACCAGTTCGGTAGCAGTGTTTTCTAATACATGAGTTCTGTAATATATTCCTTGTAAAGGATCATGCCATGACAAATGAGTCTGATGCTTACCTAACTTAAATGATAGACCTAAATTGAATGACATCATCGCATCAGAATAACTATCATTAATCAGATTATAATTGATTCTGTCTCCCGCAAGCGTTTCAAGAGCTCTCCCTTCGCCACCTCCGTCAAATTCTTCATCGAAGCTATTGATATACATCATTCTTGCCTCAATATCAATAAGTTTTGATACATTATATTTTAAACCAACTCCAGCCTGCATGAAAAACGATGCAATTCCTAATTTTTGATCTATCATGATAGGAATTCTTGGAGGATTTGTGCTCCATCTTGATGCATCACTATCAATTAATTCAGTTTTATATCCCATAAAACCACCACCTAAATAACCATGCAATGCCCATCTGTAAGGTGACTTATTATCAACTCTTCTAAGTAAATTTGAGAAGTTGACATCTCCTAATAGTGATACCTGATTAAATTCAGTCCAGGCTGTACCTACTCCTGCAGCAGGATTATTTGGTAATTTTGCCTGTTGGTTAGTTTTACCCATCGAGTATTGCAAACTAAGACCAAAAGTATGAGATATTTGCTTGTCGATACTCGCATAAGCATTCCATCCCCAATTAATTTTTTCACCATAGAATGAAGTGACATCTGCAAAAGTCATGAAAGCTGGACCTCCTCCTACTGATACCGACCAATCATTGAATTTTCTTGCCTTATTATCAAATTTTTGAATATTTGCAGAACCTGAAGAAAAAGTATTGGGATACTCATCTGAAGTATTAACAGAAATACTGTCCTGTGCGTATGACGCAATAGGCAGTGTTGCCAATAGTAATAAACCTAATTTCATACAATATGTTTTATGTTTCGATTAAATAAAATCTTTTAATAATATTTTAGAAAATTTTCTTTCGAAAAGATGTTTTTTGTGAGGGAGCACCAACTTTTCTGAAATGAATTTTAAATCATTATACTTAACGATGTCAATATCTATAATCCTATCTGTATAGCATCCGGATATTTTACTATCATTAATTCTCCCCATTTCAGCTTCAATTTCTTTTATGTAATTAAGTAACTGAATTGGCGAAAAATGCGTAAATATTACTGTTGCAATATTACAAAAATTATTGGAACTGACAAACTCCACAGGTTCGGATGTTAAATATTCACTATTTTTTAATATTTCTCCTAAGCTTTTGAGCTTATCTAAAGCGATATCCAGATTGTTTTTTTTATCACCAATATTACTTCCGAGTAACAAAACGACCTTATGCTGCGACATATTAGAAAATGATTATTTTATGAAGAGTTTCTTTAAAAATGTATTGGCAAATATAGTAGCTATTGTGGTACTATGTGTTGTATTTTTCTTCTTTTTCATCATCATGATTGCATTTGGATCGATGAGCAGTGAGAAATCTGTAAGTGTAAAGAAAAATTCTGTACTAACGATTAATCTTAAGACAGATATTATAGACAGCCCTACAGAAGATCAACAAAGTATTTTCAATGTTAATAATAAAAACACCAGTGTACTTATATATGATGTATTGGAAGCGGTGAGAAAAGCCAAAGACGATGATAATATTAAAGGGATCAGCATTGAAGTTGATAACTTAAATGCTGGGATCACGCAGATTGATGACTTGAGAGCGGCAATTCAGGATTTTAAAAAAAGCGGAAAATTTGTGTACGCTTATGGTAATATGGTTTCGCAGTCTTCTTATTATTTAGGATCTGTGGCTGATCAGTATTATCTGAATCCTTCAGGAGGAATTGAATTGAAAGGTCTTTCTACAGAAGTTACTTTCTTTAAAGATTTTGCAGAAAAGTATGGTATCGGAATTGAGGTTATACGTCATGGGAAATTTAAATCTGCGGTTGAACCGTTTTTAAGAAATGATATTTCTCCTGAAAACAAAGAACAGCTAAGTACGCTTCTTAATGATATTTGGGATAATACAGCTTCTAAAATTGCCGCATCCAGAAAAATGGATGTGAATCAATTCAAAACTGTGGTTGACAGTTTATACGGCATGATTCCGGATTTAAGTTTAAAAAATAAACTGGCAGATAAACTGATTCAGAAAACAGAATATGATCAAATAATCAAAACAAAGCTGAGCTTAAAGGAAAATGATAAATTAAATAAAATCTCTCTTACAAAATACATAGATTCTTTTACTGATAAAGATACTTCTGGTGAGAAAATCGCAGTTTTGTATGCTTCCGGCTCTATCAATAATGGCGATGAGTACAGTGATATTAATTCTGAAAAATACATCAAATACATCAAAGAACTTCAGGATGATAAAAAAGTAAAAGCTGTAGTTTTAAGAATCAATTCTCCGGGTGGAAGTGCAAATGCTTCAGACGAAATTTTATTTGAACTCCAGCAATTGAAAAAGAAAAAGCCATTGGTGGTTTCTTTCGGAGATTATGCGGCATCGGGAGGATATTACATTGCAATGGCTGCAGATAAAATCTATTCTGAACCCAATACATTGACAGGATCTATAGGAGTTTTTGGAGTGATGCCATATTTTAAAGATTTAGCCAACAGAAACGGAGTTCGTTCTGATATTGTTGCGACCAATGCCAATTCAGCATATTACTCTTCATTAAACGGATTGACACCTTACGGAGTAAACCTGATGACCAGAAGTGTTGAAGGAACTTACAAAAGATTCGTTTACTTTGTTACTCAAAACAGAAAAAAATCTTTTGAAGATATCGATGCAATTGGTGGCGGTAGAGTATGGAGCGGAACTCGTGCAAAACAAATCGGTTTGGTAGATGAATTGGGAAGTTTACAAGATGCTGTAAAATTTGCGGCACAAAAAGCAAATATTAAATCTTACAATGTTTCTTCTTATCCTAAAAAAATGACCGCATTTGAGCAGATTTTTGAAGATTTAAATGAAGACGATATCTCTGCAAGAGTAATTAAAAATAAAATTGGTAAAGCAAATTATGAAATTTTAGAACAGGTTACAGATAAAAAGCTGAAGTCTGAGGTGAAAATGGAAATGCCTTATCAGATCAAGATAAACTAAATTATATTGTTCATAAAAAAGCCGGATTTGAAATTTTCAAATCCGGCTTTTTATTTTTTTAATGGTTTCTATTTCTTAGTTACCATCCTGTAGATAGCCAGTAAAAGAACTGATCCTGCAATTGCAACTAAAAAGCTTGATAGATTAAATCCTGATACATCTACTCCGAATATCATTGATCCGATCCAGCCTCCAAGCATACTTCCTAAAATACCGATGATGATTGTTACAATCCAGCCTCCAGGATCATTTCCCGGATGTAATGCTTTTGCGATTGCCCCTGCGATAAGACCGAAAATGATCCATGTTAAAATTCCCATAGTTTAAATTTTTAATGTTAATAAATTTGGTTTATTTTCAAGAAATAAAGATGACTTATCTCTTCTTGAAGAATGAATCTACAAACTCTATACCATTAAATAATTGCAGGTCCTGCATCTTCTCGCCAACACCAATATATTTTACAGGAATCTGGAACTGATCAGAGATTCCGATCACCACACCGCCTTTTGCTGTTCCGTCTAATTTTGTTACCGCCAAAGCATTTACTTCAGTTGCTGCGGTAAACTGTTTTGCCTGTTCAAAAGCATTCTGACCTGTTGAACCATCCAACACCAATAAAATCTCATGAGGAGCGTCGGGAATCACTTTCTGCATGACTCTCTTGATTTTAGAAAGCTCATTCATCAGATTGATTTTATTATGAAGTCTTCCTGCAGTATCGATGATTACCACATCCGCATCCTGAGCAACGGCACTTTGTACCGTATCAAAAGCAACAGAAGCAGGGTCAGAACCCATTTCCTGTTTTACAATTGTAACTCCGGCTCTTTCACTCCAAATAGTCAGCTGATCTACAGCAGCTGCACGAAAAGTATCTCCTGCTCCTAAAATAACTTTTTTTCCTTCAGACTTAAACTGATGAGCCAGCTTTCCTATTGTTGTGGTTTTGCCAACACCGTTTACCCCTACAACCATGATGACGTAAGGTTTTTTTGAAGTGTCTATGTTCCCGGTGTTTGCCTGTGGGTTTTCTAGCAGTAATCCGGAGATTTCTTCACGCAGAATACGGTCAAGTTCGCTTATATTCACGTACTTGTCTTTTGCTACACGTTCTTCTATTCTCTGGATGATTTTGATGGTGGTAGAAGCGCCTACATCAGAAGCGATAAGTATTTCTTCAAGATCATCAAGAACCTCGTCATCTACTTTGCTTTTGCCGACTACGGCTTTTGTCATTTTTTCAAAGAACCCCTGATTTGATTTTTCCAGACCTTTATCCAGCGTTTCTTTTTCTTCTTTTTTAAAAATATTTTTAAACCAACTCATCTTAGAATTTTGATTTTTATAAGCTTACTTTGTCTTGTACAAACAAAGATAACAAAAAAACTACCCAAAATATGAGTAGTTTCCGTATTGTAAATAAAGTGACTGATTATTTTTTCAAATAAGCGTCAACTTCGTCTGCATTCATTACTTTTTCTTCGAAAACGTAAGCTTCTGATTTAGAAGACTTCACCATTTTCACCACTTTAGTCATTTTTTTTGACTGTCCGCTTTGTAGGGTTGCTACTACTTTCTTTGCCATGGTAAATTATATTTATAAATTACTTGATTTCTTTGTGAAGGGTAGATCTCTTAAGAACCGGATTGTATTTTTTCAATTCCAATCTTTCTGTAGTGTTCTTTTTATTTTTTGTAGAAATGTATCTAGACATTCCCGGCATACCACTTTCTTTGTGCTCTGTACATTCAAGAATTACTTGAACTCTATTTCCTTTTTTTGCCATGATTTAGTTCTTTTTAATCAATCCTTCTCTGATGCCTCTTGCGATAGCTTCTTCGATTCCAATCTTGTTAATAACTCTCAATCCATGAGCTGAAACTTTAAGCGTAACATGCTTGTCTTGCTCTGGAAGGTAAAATTTCTTTTCCAATAAGTTAATTTCAAAACGACGCTTCGTTTTGTTATTAGCGTGGGAAACGTTGTTACCAACCATTGCACGCTTTCCTGTTATCTGGCAAATTCTTGACATATCTCGATGTTCTTATTTGTATAATATTTGAGGTTGCAAAATAACGAATAATTTTTTAGACAGACAAGTTTTCTACAAAACTTTTGTAATAAATATTTGTCTTTTATTTTTATTCTCAACCGATTTAAATTTAATAATTGTTTAATAGAGCAGTATTTAGCTGTTTCTAAATGTTTTCGGATCTGTATCTTAAACTTTCTTTTTCTCTAATTTATTCTGAAACTTTTTAATCAAAAAATAAAACAGAAGAAACCCTAAAGAAAATATTGAAAATCTCGTCATCAAATCCCCGGCTTTTACATAAAATGTTTCTTTATCATAAAGATTTACTTTTGCAAAAAGGGCAGTTTTATCACCATAAAAAGTGTCTTCCAGAACTTCACCTTTCGCATTGATATGAGCAGAAATTCCGCTGTTGGCAGATCTTGCTATTTCTCTTCTCGTTTCGATGGCTCTTAGTTTTGCATAAGACAAAAGTTGTCTGTGACCTTCCGTAACGCCCCACCATGAATCGTTGGTTACAATTGCTAAGAAGTTGGCTCCTTTCTTTACATATTCAGTAACAAATTCCCCATAAATACTTTCATAACAAATAATCGGAGCAATTTTTCCTTTATTGAAAGGATTCGAAAAAGCTACACGTTCTTTATCTGTTCCCAATGATGCTACAGTACCTCCTAAATCGATCATCGCATCGCCTAAAAGCGGTTTTAAAACGCTCATGTATGGAAATATTTCTACACCGGGAACCAGTTTTCCTTTGTGATACACTTCCACTTTCTGATTAGGAATAATTTGTACTGCAGAATTATAGCTTTCCACCCATAGTTGAGGATTCAGCTGATAGGCTTCTTTAGGTAAATTTTTATCACTTTTATAAAATCGATGCGATGAAATTCCGGTGGTGAAGACGGAGCCTGGATGTTTCACCAGAAAACTTTTCACATCATTCAGAAGTACGCTTTTTTCAAATGCAGATTCAGAAATAGAACCTCTTCCCGGGATTGAAGTTTCCGGAGCAATATAATAATCTATTTTTCCTTTGGTATTTTGTTCAGCAAGTGCAAGAAGTTCTTTTACAATGGTAACGCTGTCTTTGGAATATTTTTCTGCGTACGGATCAAGAGCGGGCTGTAGCATTAAAACTTTAACCTGACCAATAGGTTTTTCATCAAAATTATTAAATTTAACCACCGAAATAATCATAGGAAGAATGATCAGCAAAGCAACAATCGATGAATTTCTTATCAAATCTTTTCTTTTCCGTCCTGCTTCAAAAACTCTAATCGTATAAAATATCAGAACATTAATTAATAGAATCCAGAAGCTTCCGCCGGTTGCACCTAAAGTGTCGTACCATTGAATCAATTCAGGATAATCTGAAAAAACATTTCCTAAATTCAGCCAAGGCCATGTGAGTTCCCAGTTCAGATGGAACTTCTCAAAACTCATCCAGATTGCCACGAAAAATGCTAATCCCCAATAACTTCCCTGAGCATTTTTGTACCAATGATAACATTGAAATACCAAAGAATATAAAAATGAATTGGCTAAAATAGGAATCAAAACAGCCATCATTGAGTGGCTTCCGTCAGGATTTTTAGAGCCGTACAACCAGCCTGTTGTTACGATATTCCAGATGATAAAGCAGAGGTAGGAAAGCCCGAAAACAACCCAGCTTTTTCTTTTAAACTGCGAGAATTTTGAAACGCCATGTTCCATCATTAAAAGCGGAACGAGGGCAAAAAATATAAAAAACGGAATTCCGTATGTAGGCCATGATATGGACAAAAGCATCGCTGAAATGAGCGTAAGTAAAACGTATTTCATTAAATTATTTTAACACACAAATTTAATGATTTTGAAATGAATAACTTTGCAAATGATGTTAAAGAAATTTTATAAATTCATTATTTTACCGTACATAATTTTTCTGCTCTATCTGATGTTTTTCGGGATGGGGAGGTTTCAGTACGACGAAAATTTGATTCGGGTAGAGCCTTTATTCTCAACATTAAGTTTTATTGAGAATACAATACGTTGGTGGGATATTGTTCGAATTGTTTTGGGGAATGTCGTGATGTTTATTCCTTTTGGTTTTTTAGGTTGGGTTTTTCCTCAGATTAAAGACCTGAAGAATACCATTATGACATTTGTTTCTGCAATTGTGATTGTAGAAGCACTTCAGTATTTTTCAAGAATGGGTATTTTTGAGGTGGATGATGTTATCCTCAATACTTTTGGGGTTTATTTGGGTTGGCAAATGTGTAAATTTATCGAAATGCGTTTTAAATTTTTAGTTGTGTGAATGTAACTAATGATTTAATTTTTCTCTAAAACTCTAAAACTCTAAAACTCTAAAACTCTAAAACTCTAAAACTCTAAAATCTTACCCGTTCAGTTCCTTCGCTCTTTTTTCAGCATTTAAAATTCCTTTCTGTAAAATTTCTTTAAAATTGTTTTCTTCAAATGTTTTCAGGGCAGCTTCTGTTGTTCCACCTTTTGAAGCAACATCTTTGATGAGTTCTTCAAGATTTTTTTCAGAATTATTGATTAAATGGTAAGCTCCGAGCATCGTTTGTTTTACAAAAAGTTTAGAAAGGTTTTCATCAATTCCCATTTGAGTTCCGGCTTTGATCATGGCATCAACGATGTAGTAAAAATAGGCGGGTCCGCTTCCGGAAAGTGCCGTAACACCATCCAATAAATCCTCGTTTTCCAAATATACAGATCTTCCTGTACTGTTTAATAGCCGTTCAACATTCATTAATTCGTTAAATGTAATTCCTTCTGCAGACGTGTATCCTGTGATTCCCATTCCTAAAAGAGTAGGAGAATTGGGCATGGCTCTTACAACTAAAGGATGATTCAGTAATTTCTGAATTTTTGCGATTTTGATTCCTGCCATGATGGAGAGAACCATTTGTTTTTCGTTAAGCTTAAACCTGAAATTTTCTGCAACATGCTGGAAATCCTGAGGTTTTACGGCAATAATAATTAAATCTGCATCGAGTTCTTCGACATCATTAAAAATTGAAATCTTAGATTTTGGAAATTCTTCTGATATTTTTTGGATTTTTGAGCGGTTTCTGGTGATGAGCTGAAGGTTTTCGGGTTTTATCAGTTCATATTTCAGAAAAGATTTAGAAAAAGATAAGCCCATATTTCCGGCTCCGATGATGGCGATTTTCATTTGTGTGTTGTTTTTATGTTAAAGTCTTTTAGGTGACTTCTAAATTTAAAGATTGGTAATCATTAAAAATAGTGAATTCTGATTTTTAAATTGAAATTTTACAATATTTTTTTAAATAATATTCACCTCCCTTTCAAGTTCAATCCCAAACTTCTCCTTCACAGATTCAATAATCATTGTAGAAAAATCAAAAATTTCTTTTCCGGTTGCATTTCCTGTTGCGTTGATGATGACTAAAGACTGTAATTGATGTGAAGCTACATTTCCGATTTGTTTTCCTTTCCAGCCACATTGTTCGATGAGCCAGCCTGCCGGAACTTTTGCAAAATCTCCGTTGGGATAGCCCTGAATATTTGGAAATTTCAACTTTAATTCTTCAAATTGAGCTAAAGGAATCGTAGGGTTTTTAAAAAAACTTCCTGCATTTCCAATAACTTTCGGGTCGGGTAATTTGCTTTGTCTGATGTTGATCACAGCCCTTGAAATATCCTGAATGGTTGGGTTTTCAATACCCAAATTTTCCAGTTCAGATTTGATGGCACCATATTCAGTTTTGATCAAATGATTTTCTCGGGTCAATCTGAAAGTCACATCCAGAATGACATATTTCCCTTTTCCTTCCTGCTTGAAAACAGAATCTCTGTACCCGAATCTGCATCGTTCACTATTGAAATTTTCAAGTTCAGAGTTTTCTAAATTTAAAACTTGGCAGTTAACGAAAATGTCTTTTATTTCGGTTCCGTAAGCACCGATATTCTGCATGGGCGAAGTCCCGACGTTGCCAGGAATCAAGGAAAGATTTTCTAATCCGCCATAATTTTTATGTAAACAAAACAGCACAAATTCATGCCAGTTTTCACCGGCTTTAGCAGTTACTAAAACTTCATTTTCGCTGATGATTTCTTCTGAAATTCCTTTTAAATTGAGCTGAATTGCCAATCCGTCAAAATCTTTCGTCAACAGAATATTACTTCCGCCTCCGAGGAATAAGAGTGGGAGAGTTTGATCGTGTGCGTTTTTGAGTGTTTCGATTAATTCTTCTACAGAATTTACTTCTGCGAAATATCTGGATTTAGCTTCTACACCGAAAGTGTTATAAGGTTTTAAAGAAAAATTTTCGTGCATTGAAGGGAAAATATTTAGAATTAATTTAACTGGAAGATAGATCCGAATTAGCGTTGCTCAGGAGAAAGACTTTCTAATTTGATTTTGAATTCTTCAAACTGTTTGTAATGAACATCACTGTAAGCATTCACAAAAACGTGTGATTTTTTTGTTGTTTTAATTTGAAAAGTTTCGTCAATTCCATCAATAGGCTGAATGCTGGGTGAACTTTTAATTATACCCAGATGTTGTATTTTAAATGAAGAAATAAGATTTTTCCAGGTTTTTGGTGTGATCGCTTTGTGCCATTCGTTGTGTTTTTTGTTGCCTGTCGTTCCGCTTTCAAAATGAACAGAATCTTTGGTTACTTTAAAACTGCTATAGTTTCCTAATTCTCCGCCTACATGAGATAATCCGATAAAAGTGATTTCTTCAGGATCTCGTGATGAGTTTTTAGTATCGGTTGTTTTTTCACCACAACAAAAGAATGTCAACAGTAAAAACATAGACAAGAATACTTTCAAACCGACTGTTTTTACTGTTGACATGATATTATTTATATTAAAATCTTATATCAGAATTGTAATTTTCTAAAGCGGCTTGCAATATTGCAACGCTTTTTCTTAAATCTGCTTCTTTAAGGACATAAGCAATTCTTACCTGTTTTTTACCTAATTCCGGATTGCTGTAAAATCCTCCTGCGGGAGCAACCATGATGGTTTCATTATTTAAAGAATATTTTTCCAGTAACCACTGCGCAAATACCTCGGTGTCGTCAACCGGAAGTTCGGCTACGCAGTAAAATGCTCCTTTTGGTTTCGGACAAATCACCCCTGGAATTGCATTCAGTAAATCTACCAAAACATTCCTTCTGTGGGTATATTCTTCTCTTACAGCTCTGATGTAAGCTCCGTCATTTTGATGTGCTGCTGTTGCAGCAATCTGTCCTAGAAGAACAGGGCTCAATCTTGCCTGTGCAAAAAGCATCGCCGCATCGTGAATTTTCTTTGAACGAGTGAGTAGACATCCGATTCTCACACCGCACATTGAATAACGCTTAGATTCTGAATCGATGATGATGCAGTTTTCGCTCAATTCAGGAAAAGCAAGCATTGAAATTTGCTGTTTTCCGTCATAAACATATTCTCTGTAAACTTCGTCAGAAATGATTACAATGTCATATTTTAAAGCGATATCTGCTAATTGCTGTAGCTCTTCTCTCGTATATAAGTAACCTGTAGGATTTCCTGGATTACAGATAACAATCGCTCTCGTTTTTGCCGTGATTTTTTTCTCAAACTCTTCAATCGGAGGCAGTGCAAATCCCGTATCAATAGTTGAGGGTACCGCAACTACATTTACGTTAAAAGTGCTGGTGAAACCATTGTAATTTGCATAATAAGGCTCCGGAATGATCACTTCATCACCATCATCACATAATGTAGAAATTGCGAAATTCAATGCTTCAGAACCACCGTTGGTTACGATAAAATGATCAGGAGTCAAATCTGTAAAGTCTAACGAATGATAATATTCTGTTAATGCTTTTCTGTACTCAATATTTCCTTCAGAAAGTGCATATTCCAATACTTTTAAATCAATATTTTTTAAAGCATTAAGAGCTGTTTCCGGCGTTTCGATATCAGGTTGTCCGATATTTAAATGATATACTTTCGTTCCTCTCTGCTTTGCTTGAAGTGCGAATGGAACCAGTTTTCTTACCGGTGAAGGTGGCATCTGTTGTGCTCTGTTTGAGATATTCGGCATTGTTCTAAAATTTGTATGGCAAAAATAGGATTAAATTTTTCAATATTAAAATTATTAGTATTTCAATGAGATTAACTTTAAATTTGTTTTTCAAAACTAAATTAAAATCTATGCAAATTCCTGCTCTATCTGTAGAAGATTATATCTCAAAAATTCCTGAAGAAAGACAGGCAGTTTTCACAAAACTGTTTGATACCATTACCGAAAATTTACCAAAAGGTTTTCAAAAAGGCGTAAGTTACGGTATGGTGGGATGGGATGTTCCTTTAGAAACTTTTCCTGCTGGTTACCACTGTACGCCGGGTTCTCCGTTGCCGTTTATGGGACTGGCTTCTCAGAAAAATTTCATTGCACTGTATCACATGGGAATTTATACAAAACCAGAACTCTTAGATTGGTTTGTAGCAGAATTTCCCAAGCATTCTAAAAGAAAACTGGATATGGGAAAATCATGTATCCGTTTTAAGAAAATAGAAGAAATTCCTTTTGATTTAATTGCTGAACTAAGCAAAAAAATGACTGTTGATGAATGGATTACGATTTATGAGACTCAATTTAAAAAATAAGTTTTCTTTAAAAATATTTGCAATCGCATATATTTTTGTGCTATTATCGGGATGTAAAAGTTCAGTAACTTCAGATTTGAAAAATGGAGATTTGCTTTTTGTGACGGCAAAAGAAAGTGGCTTATCTGGAGCGATTAATAATGTTACCCAAAAGCAGAAAAATGCATCATTTGATCACATCGGGATTTTACAAAAGGATAAAATGGGTGTTTTCGTACTTCACGCTGCACCGAATGGCGGATCTCAAAAGCAGAATTTAAAAGAATTTCTGAAAGATCAGGCGAGTGACGGACAAAAAGTGGTGATTTACAGATTAAAGCCTGAATTTCAAAATACAATTCCTAATGCAATTGTAAAAGCGAATTCAATGTTGGGAAAACCATACAATTTCAATTATATTTTAGACGAAAATTCTTATTACTGTTCAGATTATATTGAAAGATCATTTAAAGAAAATCATATTTTTAAACTGGAACCAATGACGTTCATTGATCCAAAAACAGGAAAAACAAATGTTTTTTGGGAAAAGTTTTACGCTGAAAAAAATCTGAAAGTTCCTGAAGGCGAACCCGGATGCAACCCAAATGGATTAGCGACTTCCGATAAACTCCAAAGAATTAAAGAATTATAATATACAAGAGAAGTTTAAAAGCTTCTCTTTTTTTGTTAAAATTAAAAATTAATACCCTACTAATTTGGTAGACTAATATTTTTTTATATTTTTGTCAGGAATTAATGAGTAAATATTTTAAAATATGTAATTCAGAAAAGTATTCTTAATCAAAAATTGTAGTTATGATAACGCCAAATTTGCAGCCTTTGTCAAAAAATATACACCTTCTCAAAAGAGATATCATCATCGAAGTGGAACTGAATGGAAAAATGGAGTTTGACCATCTTTTGAATGCTATTTACCAGCAAATGGGAATTTGTTATAAAGTTTTAAGTGTAAATTTGGAGTATATGAACGGAGTAAATTTTGGATCATTTCAGTTACATGTCAATGCTACAATAGAAGAATCTCAGGAACTTGAATTTTTTCTGAATAATAACAAACTCTTGAATACAACTGTAGATTATACCTGCAGAAAATATTCTTAGAGCTATAAGTCCATATAGTTTGAGGGGCGTTCAATTTATTGAACGCTTTTTTTGTTTTAATTCATCAAAAAAGCGTTCAGAAAATTAATTCTAAACGCTTTTGTATTTTGTTTAAAAAGTATAGTGGGCTTTGTAGACTTCAAAAACTTCCATCATCCACTTACCAACTTCCTTCTTATTAAATTCTCTCAATATCCGCTCCAATCGCTTTCAGTCTTCCGTCGATATTTTCGTAACCACGGTCAATTTGTTCGATATTATGAATAATCGATTTTCCTTCTGCTGATAATGCAGCAATTAAAAGTGCGTTTCCGGCTCTGATATCCGGAGAAACCATCGTAGTTCCACGAAGTGGTGATTCCTGATTCAAACCGATTACGGTTGCTCTGTGAGGATCGCATAATATAATCTGTGCTCCCATATCAATCAGTTTATCAACGAAAAATAATCTTGATTCAAACATTTTTTGATGTACCAGAATACTTCCTTTTGCCTGTGTTGCCACTACCAAAATGATGGAAAGTAAATCCGGAGTAAATCCTGGCCACGGCGCATCGGAAATCGTAAGGATAGATCCATCGATAAATTTCTGAATTTTATAATGCTCCTGAGACGGGATGTAAATATCATCACCGCTTTGCTCAAGCTCAATTCCTAGTTTTCTGAAAGTATTTGGAATAACGCCAAGTTGACTCCAGTTGACGTTTTTAATAGTAATTTCAGATTTTGTCATGGCTGCAAGACCAATCCAAGAGCCGATTTCTACCATATCGGGAAGCATCGTGTGCTCTGTACCGTTCAAATGAGTAACCCCTTCTATCGTTAATAAATTTGATCCGATGCCTGAAATATTAGCACCCATTCTGTTCAGCATCTTACAAAGCTGTTGCAGATAAGGTTCGCAGGCTGCGTTGTAGATTCTTGTTTTTCCTTTGGCTAAAGCCGCTGCCATCACAATATTGGCAGTTCCTGTTACGGAGGCTTCCTCGAGGAGGATGAATTTTCCGTTAAGCTCTGTAGCTTTTAATGAATAGAAATATTCGTTCTCATCGTAGTTAAATTCTGCACCCAATTCTACCAATCCTTGGAAATGCGTATCTAATCTTCTTCTGCCAATTTTATCACCTCCCGGAGTCGGCATGTAAGCTTCACCATAACGAGCCAACATAGGTCCCATCAACATGATTGAGCCTCTTAATTTTGCACCGTCTTTTTTAAATTCATCAGATTTAATATAATCAAAATTGACAGTGTCTGCTTTAAAAGTGAAGTCGCCATGACCGTTTTTGGTCACTTTTACCCCGAAATCTCCCAAAATCTCAATCAGTCTGTTGACATCATGTATATCCGGAATGTTTTTTATTCTTACCTCTTCATCTGTTAATAAAACTGCGCATAAGATTTGAAGAGCTTCATTTTTTGCCCCTTGTGGAGTAATTTCACCTTGCAGTCTTTTCCCTCCTCTTATTTGAAACGTCCCACTCATTATCTTCTGTTCTTATTGTTGTTGTTGTTGTTGTTGTTGTTATTGGTGAATCTTCTTTTGTTAAGATTATTGTTAGTACTGTTTTGATTTCTATTGTTGTTATTCTTGTTCAGATTATTTCGGTTGGCGGTAGCGTAATAAATCTTACTCTTGTCAAGAGATTCAATATTCGTCAAATCGAGCCTGTTTGATGACAATTCTTTCAAATGACGGAAAATCACATCATCAGTAACATGTTCTTTATTATAAACATTGTAAGATTTCTTCATATTGTTAGCAATCACCTCAATCAGGGCTTCTTTTTCATCTCCCGGTTCCAGTTCGATGGCTTTTTCTATTAATTGAAGAATACTTTTTCCGTAAAATTTAAAATCGCCTTGAAGCTTGGGATATTCCATTCTTTTGGGTTTTTCCTCTAATTCTTCTTTGGTAGGGAAAGGATAAACAGGATCAATATCAAGATCATGCTTTGCTAAAATATATAAATGATCCCAAAGTTTATGTTTGTAGTTGTCTTCGTCTCGTAGTTGTGGGTTTCTCTGACCCATAAAATCAATGATTGCCATTGCCATTTCGTTTCTTTCTTCTTTTGAAGGAAGCTCTTTGCAACGCTCAACCAATTGTTGTATGATTCTGCCGTATTCCGGCATATTAAGCTGAGTTCTTTGGGTATTGTATTCCATAATATGCAAATATATGGATTAATAGAAATAATGAATTGAAAAACTGAAAAGTTTATGTTTTTTTATCAAAAAAATAACAATTAAATACGCCTTAATTTTAGATACCTATAAATTTCTTAAAATTTTGAAATTTATTTCGCGAAAAGTGTATTTTTGTTATCAGTTTAATAATTAAATACATTTTAAATGAAAAAAACACATTATTTAGTTTCTTTTCTGGTATTAAGTCTGATTACCTCCTGTCAAAGTAATGAAGAGGTAGAGATTGAAAACGCACTACAACAAAACATTCATGACAAAATCGTTCTGGTAACGAATCATGATGGTAGACCTTTTAGTACAGGAAATAATTCTGTAAACGGAAAGTTTATTTCAGGACCCGGAGGAGGAGTTCTGATGCAGGGTTTTTATTGGGATGTTCCGGATGGCGGAGTATGGTGGAATACTGTTAAAGATAAATTACCAGCATGGTCAAATGCAGGAATGAGTGCTATTTGGTTGCCGCCTGTTTCAAAAGCGCAGAATGGACCTTATTCTATGGGATATGATCCTACTGATTACTTTGATTTTGGTAATTACGATCAGAATGGAACCGTGGAAACCCGTTTCGGATCAAAAACTGAACTTGAAGGACTCATCACAAAAGCGCATGAGGAAAACATGCAGGTATATGCAGATATTGTCCTGAATCACAACAGCGGCAGGCAATCTCAAGCCAATCCTTTTACCGGAACGAATACGTGGACAGATTTTTCAGGTGTTGCATCAGGTAAGTTTCAAAGAAGCTACAATGATTTTTACAAAAATTCTTACGGAAATAATGATGAAGGAGCTTTTGGAGGTTTCCCGGATCTTTGTCATGCAAATCCTTATGTAAAAAATTGGTTGTGGGAGCGTGAAGATTCTGTAGGTAAGTATTATAAAAATGTAATGAAATTTGACGGATGGAGATTTGATTACGTTAAAGGTTTTGGCCCTTGGGTTGTCAATACATGGAATGCAAACATTGGTGGATTTTCTGTTGGTGAATTATGGGATTCTAATGTTAATACTTTAGAATGGTGGGCAAACAACGCAAACAGTTCTGTGTTTGATTTTGCTGCTTACTACAAAATGGATGAAGCATTTGACAATGGAAATCTAAACGTTCTAAATGATGATATGATGTGGAAAAGAAATCCCTACAAAGCTGTGACCTTCGTTGCCAATCATGATACGGATATTATTAATAATAAAATGTTGGCATATTCCTATATTCTGACTCATGAAGGTTATCCTACGATGTTTTACAGGGATTATGAGGAATGGCTGAACAAAGAAAGGCTTAATAATCTGATTTGGATTCATAATAATAAAGCAACAGGAAATACATCCATTCTTTATACAGATAACGATGAATATATTGCCAGAAGAAACGGATACAACGGAAACCCGGGATTAGTGGTTTATATCAACAGTTCTTCTCATTGGCAGGAACGATGGATTCAGACAAACTGGAGCAGTCAACAGATTAAAGATTTCACAGGTCATTCATCTTGGTACCCTACAACACAGGGAGATAAATGGGTGAAAATTCAATGTCCGCCAAACAGTTACTCGGTTTGGTCACTCAATCAATAATTCAATTAAAAAACTGCTTCATGATTGAGGCAGTTTTTATTTAAATTAAACTTCAATAAATTTTTTCTTCTGATGCTGATCGGGTAAAAAACATTTTTGAGCAGAAAGCTTCATTCTGTTTTCAGATATTTTATCATAAATCTTATCGCTCAAAAAAGTGGGAAGCAATTTTCCTGCTGCAGATAATTTATAAATACCACCTAATAAATCTGCAATCTTAAGAACTGCTCGCGATTTTATCAAATAATATGCGTCGGGCTTCCAAAGATACATGGTATTGAATTGTTTGGTTTCAAGACCCCTTTCTGAGAGAAATTTTTGTCCAAAATCAGATTGCAGTGATGCAAACATAAATTGGTCATTTTTGTCTCGTTCCAAAATCCATTGCACCCAAAAGTTACAGACGCCACATTCTCCGTCAAAAAATACAATGTGTTTATCTTTCCAGTTTTCCTGCATGATTCTTAAATTTATTGCATTTTTATCTGCGTGTCTTTTATTTGTTTTTTAAAATAGGTAACAAGTTGCTTTCTTTGCTGGTCGCTCAGTTTAGCATCCTGATGACCAATGTAGTAGGATTCTAACGGCATTTCTTTTTTTTCAATCATTTCGATACATTCTTCCATTTTATGAATTTGCCTTTTAGGTTCATACATTGCAAATATAGAGAAGTTTAAGTGCTGTCGTCCTTCATTAATATGATTCTTCAAAAACCAGGATGAGGGTGCAATGCTGGAATACCAAGGATATTTTGTTTCGTTTGAATGACAGTCGTAGCACGAAGTACTAATTATATTTGCCATTTCAGGTGGGGTGTTTTTAATGGTCAAAAAATCCATTCCCTTATTTACAGGTGGATTGGTTTTATCAATAGGGAAAAACTGAATGATTATAAATGCAACGAGCAAAACAATAAGTATTTTTTTCATAAATTTTGATCTAAATGAATAATTATTTCATAAATATTGTTATTTTCATAAAATAATATATATTTGTAATAACAAAGATTAAATGTATGAAAAAAAATCTATTATCAGTTCTATTGTTCTCTGGTTTTTTGTTTAATGCACAGGTGGGGATTAATACAGATTATCCAAAAGCGACTTTAGATGTAGTAGGGTATCCTTCTGATGGAAATAAGCTAGATGGGATTATAGCTCCCAGAATTGAGGCTACTCAATTAAAGATAAAACTTTACACTGCTGCACAATCTGGCTCGCTGGTATATGTTACCGTTGCAGATCCTTCACCCAATGGTCAAACAATAGATGTCACTTCTGCAGGTTATTATTATTTTGATGGAGATGCTTCTGTTAATAAATGGGTTAAAGTAGTATCCGGAAACCTTGCTTTAAAGTCATTTTCAACTCCTTATGAAACTCCAAATTCAGGAAATTTATTACTTAATGATAAACATCACACATTAAGAATCTACGGAGGTAATACCGGGATTACCCTTCCCGATGCAAGCACTTGTAAAGGACGAATTTATATATTGATAGGCAGTAACGGAATTACATCAAAACCAATCACTACAGTTTCGGGAGCGGGAATTTATGATGATGTAACCAATACCAATATTACAACAATTAGCGGAAGTCAGAGATATCAGATTCAGAGTGACGGCGTTGGCTGGATAGTAATTGGGCGATAAAATCGTCACCAGCATTTTCTGCTAAATAATAATACCCTATCTTTGCAAAAAAATTGGGCTTCAATAGTTGAAGTAACCCATTGATAATCTGATCCTGAGTGCAATCTCAAGGGTTATTAAACATTTTTTATGTCAAATATAGTTGCAATCGTTGGGCGTCCCAACGTAGGAAAATCCACACTTTTTAATCGTTTGCTTGAAAGAAGAGAAGCTATCGTAGATTCTACTTCCGGAGTTACCAGAGACCGTCATTACGGAAAATCTGACTGGAATGGGGTAGACTTTACCGTAATTGATACGGGGGGGTATGAAGTAAATAGCGAAGACGTTTTTCAGGAAGAAATTTCAAAACAAGTACAGTTGGCAATTGATGAAGCTACGTCTATCATCTTTATGCTGAATGTAGAAGAAGGTCTTACAGATACGGATTACGAAATTCATGAAATGCTCAGAAGATCCAACAAACCTGTATATATTGTGATTAACAAAGTAGATTCTGCTAAAGAAGAAGTAGATGCTACAGAATTTTATCAGCTAGGAATCGAAAAATACTATACTTTATCTTCTGCTACCGGTTCAGGGACGGGAGAAATTCTGGATGATGTAGTTAGAGATTTTCCGACGACAGATTACAAAGATCCATTCGAAGGTCTTCCCAAAATCACGATTGCGGGTCGTCCAAACGTAGGAAAATCTACTTTGACGAATGCTTTGCTTGATGCAGACAGAAATATTGTAACTGATGTTGCAGGAACTACAAGAGACAGTATTCAGACGCTTTACAACAAATTCGGACATGAGTTTGTATTGGTAGATACTGCAGGAATGCGTCGTAAATCTAAAGTAAACGAAGATCTGGAATTTTATTCTGTCATGAGGTCGATTCGTTCGATAGAATTTTCTGATGTGGTGATCATCATGGTTGATGCTACTCAAGGATGGGAATCTCAGGATATGAATATTTTCGGTTTGGCTCAGAAAAACAGAAAAGGAATCGTAATTGTGGTTAACAAATGGGATTTGGTTGAAGATAAACATACCAATACCATCAGAGATTTTGAAAAATCAATCAGAGATAAAATAGGTCAGTTCAGTGATATTCCAATTCTTTTTGTTTCAGCTTTAACGAAGCAAAGAATCTTGAAAGCGGTGGAAATGGCTATGGTTGTTTATGAAGACCGTAAAAAGAAAATTAAAACTTCAAAACTAAATGAAGTCATGCTTCCTATTTTCGAACGTACACCTCCACCGGCAAATAAAGGAAAATTTATTAAAATCAAATATTGTGTACAGCTACCAACGCCGTCTCCACAATTTGTATTTTTCTGTAATTTGCCGCAATATGTGAAAGAAGCGTATAAAAGGTTTACAGAAAATCAGTTAAGAAAAGAATTCGGATTTACCGGAGTTCCTATTGAAGTATATTTCAGACAAAAATAATCGGATTAATCTCGATTTAAAATCATAAAAATATAATCCCTTTCAGTAATTTCTGAGAGGGATTTATTTTATATTTCATAATTTTGCTATCAGAATAATCAAAATTATGACGGTAGAACTTTCTAAAACTTTTTCTTTAGTAAATTCATGGATTAACGAACTTCGAAATGTAGAAATTCAACATGACCGAATGAGATTCCGCAGGAATATGGAGCGTATCGGAGAAATTGCCGCTTTTCAAATCAGTAAAGATTTGGAAACAAAAGAAGTTGAAATTAGAACTCCGTTAGACACCATCAAAACTCAGGAAATTGCAGTACAGCCTGTCATTACAACAATCTTAAGAGCCGGTGTTCCTTTATTTGAAGGTATTTTAAACTATTTCGACAAAGCCGATTGCGGTTTTGTAGCAGCCTACAGAAAACATGATGCGAATGATTATTTCTCTATCAAACAGGATTATTTAACCTGTCCGAATATCGATGGAAAACCATTAATTGTGGCAGACCCTATGTTGGCAACCGGTGCTTCTTTAATTGAAGCCATCAAAGATTTGCTGACCAATGGGACACCTTCCCAATTACACATCGTTGCGGCAATCGCATCGAAACAAGGTGTCGAAACCATCGAAAAAGCTTATCCGGAGGCGAAAATTTGGGTCGGAGCGATTGATGAAAATTTAACTTCAAAAGGGTACATCACGCCAGGTTTGGGCGATGCGGGAGATTTGAGTTATGGTGAAAAATTACAGAGATAATCAATACAGATTCCAAAAATCTTTCATCAGATCAAATAATAAATCAGGTCGTATTTTTTCCACAGGATGCTTTGTATAGGGAAGT
The DNA here is from genome assembly GCF_979258685.1 of Chryseobacterium sp. AC405b. Lineage (NCBI taxonomy): Bacteria > Pseudomonadati > Bacteroidota > Flavobacteriia > Flavobacteriales > Weeksellaceae > Chryseobacterium > Chryseobacterium sp. AC405b. Next base: position 239,306 of record NZ_OZ409877.1, on the reverse strand, counting down.
ACGGCTAGTTTTGCTTTTTTTAGTTTTCTATAGACTTCTGTACTTTCCTCAATGGTGACCATATGATCCTGATCTCCCACCATGATCTGAACAGGAATTTCTATATTTTCTAAAACATCATCCTGTAAAGGCGGATTTTTACCTAAAGAAATCATCATTTCAGCAATTGCAGGAAGTAGTTTTTTCCATTTTGTACCATGTTGAAGCTCTAATAATTCTGCATACTTAGGAACTTTTTCTGTGATTATATCGGGATTGAGCATTGTACTTTCTTTCAAAGCCTGTTCTTCCGTCCAGTTGAATTTTGTACCCAATGTCATTATTGAATTTATTTTTCCGGGATTTTTTGAAGCACAATAAAGTGCAACGTAACCACCCATACTATGTCCAAAAATATCAACGTTATTAAGATTTTCCTGTTCAATAAATTCTGCTAATTCTTGTGTGTATTTTTCAATAGTAATTCCGTTTAGCGGCAACTCTTTACTTCCGTGCCCCGAAAACAAAGGGCTGTAAATGTTGAAATACTTTGAAAGCTGATCTAAATTCGGAGTGAATACATCGCTGTGACTTAATGCTCCGTGTAATAAAATAAGGTTTCTCATAGTCATTGTTTTGCGGAAAATTAATAAAAATATTTCAAATGAAAACATTTTTTATCCCTGTTACGATCAATCACTCATCCATCGCCATGACCAGAACACTCACTTTATTATTCCTTTCTTTCAAAATTTCCCAAGCAATCGTAGCCAAGGTATTTCCTGTGGTAAAAACATCGTCAATCAGTAAAACATGTTGATTTGAAATGTTTTGAGTCAAAGAAAATGTATTTTGATTTTCCAGACGGTGTTGTCTGTCTTTTAAAGCCTGAGCTTTAGAATAATGGTTTCGTTTTAGTAAACTGTGGTCAAAAGGGATTTTATAAAAATCAGACAATGTTTCAGTAAATAAATGAAGTTGATTGTAACCTCTTTCTTTTTCTTTCTTTGGATGAAGCGGAACGCTTATCAACAAATCTGGCTTTTCATTTTTAAAATCTAAATTTTCAGTTACCCAATCTGCAAGAATTTTACCTGTTTTCTCACGATTTCTGTATTTTAACTGGTGAATGATTTTTCGGCTGAGATTTTCCTGCTCAAACTGCATTAAAGCATACGCATTTTCAATAGGAAAGAGCAATTTGCATTTTTCTTTTAAACTGTTTTCGGAAAAGTAAGCAAAATGGGTAAAGTGTATCTGTTCAAAACAGATGTTACAAACCATGAGATCGCCATCGATAATTCTATTACAGTCAATGCAGCGGTTTGGGAAGAATAAGTCTAAAATCATTTGTGTGTGTTTAAAGATAAAATTAATAAAAATTTCAATACATAAGCACTACAATTGAAATTCCAATTTTATAATCAAATTCTCTATCTTTGCACCATGATACGTATTACAAAAATTTTTACATTTGAGACTGCTCATGTTTTGTACAATTATGATGGGAAATGTAAAAATATGCACGGACATTCTTACAAACTTTTCGTTACCGTAAAAGGAAAACCCATCAATGATCTGGAAAACCCCAAAAACGGAATGGTGGTAGATTTCGGAGATATTAAAGCAATTGTGAAAGCTGAAATTGTTGATGTCTGGGATCATTCTGTATTGATCAACGGTGCTTCTCCACACAGAGAAATGGGTGAAGAATTAGAAAATAAAGGTCAGAAAGTAATTTACTGCAATTTTCAGCCGACCTGCGAGAATATGTTGTACGCCATCGCTGCAAAAATAAAATCAAAACTTCCGGCTGATGTTTCTTTGGCTTATCTGAAACTTCATGAGACAGAAAACTCTTACGGAGAATGGTATGCAGAAGACAATCAATAATATTTCCTGATTTAAACTAGAGACGTGCTGAAAACTACCATTCATTTAGAGCCCGGAAAGAAAGTCTATTTTGCTTCAGACCAGCATTTTGGAGCGCCAAATCCCAAGGAAAGCAAACTTCGTGAGGAGAAATTTATCCGTTGGATGAATGAGATCAAAGAAGATGCTCAGATTTTATTTCTGATGGGTGATTTGTTCGATTTTTGGCATGAATGGAAGCATGTAATTCCGAAAGGGTATGTGCGTGTTCTGGGGAAAATTGCTGAGTTAAAAGATAGGGGTGTTCATATTTATTTTTTCGTCGGAAATCATGATCTTTGGATGAAAGATTATCTGGAAGAAGAAATAGGATGCACCGTTTTCTACAAAAAGCAATATTTTGAGATTGCAGGAAAACAGTTTTTGCTGGCTCACGGTGATGGTTTGGGACCCGGAGATAAAGGCTATAAAAGAATGAAGAAAGTATTTACAAATCCTGTTGCACAATGGTTTTTTAAATGGCTTCATCCCGATATTGCAATGAAAGTTGCTTTGTATCTGTCGCAGAAAAATAAAATGATTTCCGGAGATGAAGACAAATCCTTTTTGGGCGAGGAAAAAGAGTTTCTGATCATCTACTCAAAAGAAAAGCTGAAAACAGAAAAAATCGATTATTTTATCTACGGTCACAGACATTTGCCGATGGTTTTAGATTTAAATGAAAATTCAAAATACATCAATCTTGGAGACTGGATTTCTTATTTTACGTACGGAGTTTTTGAAAATAACTTTGAATTGAAAACTTTTGAGCATAAATAAAAAATTACCTCCAAAGAGGTAATTCCTGAATAACAGTTTCTACGGCTGTTATATCTAATCCATATTCTGAAGACTGAATTGCAATAACCTAACCAATTTTTAAGTTTTTAAATTAATTATTTCTTAAAACTACAATCAAATTTCCTATATGATTCAAAATGAATCAATAAGGCAATAAAGTTATTTTAAATTAAATTGAAAAGTATATTTGACATACAGAGCGAACAAGAATTTTTGGATGTGGCACTGACAACTTTTCGGTATCAATACAAAAATATTGAGGTTTACAGAAAATTTGTAGATTATCTGAATATCGACATTGAAGGTGTGAAGTCATTAGATAAAATTCCTTTTTTGCCGATAGAGATGTTTAAAAATCATAAGATTGTAGATCAGAATATTTCTACAGATCTGTTTTTTCAAAGCTCCGGAACAACGCAGATGAATTTGTCTAAACATTTCATTACAAACGAAAATATATATCAGGAAAGCATTTACAAAAGCTTCGACCGGTTCATCGGAAAGCCTGAAGATTTCATATTTTTAGGTTTGCTTCCAAGTTATCTCGAAAAACAAAACTCATCATTGATTTATATGGTGGATTTTCTGATGAAAAAATCAGACAAGCCAGAAAATGGATATTTTCTTTACAATCACGCAGATTTATTGAAGCTTTTAAATGAATTAAAAGATAAGAAAGTCATTCTTTTCGGAGTTTCTTTTGCGCTTCTGGATTTTCTGGATTATTGTAAATCAAACTCCTCGATACTCCAACAATATAATAATCTGACCGTTATAGAAACGGGCGGAATGAAAGGGCGTAAAGAAGAAATGACGAAAGATGAACTGTTGAAAATTCTTCAGGACGGTTTTAAAACTGAGAAAATATACTCGGAATATTCGATGACCGAATTGCTTTCCCAGGCTTATTCTTTAGGCAGTAATGTTTACGAATGTCCAAATTGGATGAGGGTTTTAATCAGAAATGTAGAAGATCCTTTTAGTTATGAAGCTGCCGGAAAAACGGGAGCAATTAATATTATCGATCTGGCAAATATTCACTCATGTGCATTCATTGCAACACAGGATTTGGGTAAATTGTTGACAGAAGATGAGAAGAAATTTCAGGTGTTGGGAAGGATAGATCATTCGGATATTCGTGGATGTAGTCTGTTAGTGAGTTAATAGGTTTGAAGGTAGGAGAGTTTTAGGGTTTGAGACCTTTGCTAAGTGCAACGCTTTTGCGAACGAAAAATATGCTCAATAATATTAAGAAAATCTTTGCGGACTTTGCGTTTAAATAAAAAAAACTTAAAACGTGCTTAAAATAGAAGAATTGGTTCACGCTTACATTCATGCGAATTGCGATTTTGAGAAGGAAATCGTGTTGAGCAATCACTTTCATTCAGATTGGGAAGCAGATATGCTGATTATTGATTCTGAAGGTTTCAGTCATGAAATTGAAATCAAACTTTCAAAGAGCGATTTTAAAAACGATTTTAAAAAATCCTACATCAATACAAAAACCGGAGAAAAATTTCTGAAGCATGACAAAATTTGTTGTGGTGACTATCCTTGTAATGCATTTAGTTTTCTACTTCCGATGGGGATGATTGAGCATTCTCAAATTCCCGAACACTGCGGCATTATTGAGTTTTATCACAATGCAGATAGTTGGGATACAGCATTCTATTTGATCCGTTCACCCAAAAAAGTACACGAAGATTCTTATTGGAAACTGAATGATAAAGATCTTTTTATCCGGAAAATGGCACTCAATTTATTACAGAGAAAATTAGAAATAAAAGGAAAACACGAAGAACTTATTTTTAAAAATCCTTTCGAAATAAAGAAACCGAAATAGAAAATCCTGCCGAAAGACAGGATTTATTTTTGATATATTGTTGTGAAGTTTATTTTGTAGATTCTGGTCTTTCCATTAATACATTGTAAGTGAAAGCTGCTGTAACACCTCCTAAAACCGGTGCAACAACAAATAGCCATAGTTGTGAAAGTGCCTCACCACCTGCGAAAATCGCCGGGCCAATACTTCTTGCCGGATTTACAGAAACTCCTGTTACTTTAATTCCGACAATGTGAATCAAGACCAAAGAAAAGCCAATGGCTAAACCTGCAAATCCACCGTTGATATTTTTCGTAGAAGTTGAACCTAGTATCACCATTAGGAAAATAAAAGTAAAAATAAATTCAGCAACAAATGCAGCTGTGGTATTGTAAGCATCCAAATATCCTGTGCCCCATCCGTTTGATCCCAATGCCCATGGTTGCTATTTCCGCACCCGGGTGATTGGTGAAAATCACATATAGGATTCCTGCACCGATAATTGCACCAATGATTTGGGCAATAATGTATCGAAATGCTTCATCTATTTTCATTCTTCCCGCTGCAACCATAGCTATTGAAATGGCAGGATTGATATGGCATCCCGAAATATGGCCTATTGCATAAGCCATTGCTACCACGCTTAAACCAAATGCGAAAGAAATTCCCAGGAGTCCTACTCCTGTTGTACCATCTGCACCTGCAATCACTGCGCTTCCGCATCCCATGAGAACAAGTACCATTGTGCCGAGCATCTCAGCCACGAATTTTGAAGTTTTTGAAATCATCTTTAATGTATTTTTAAATTGTTCAGCGAATGTACAAAAATTAATTATTCAAACTTAATTGATGTTAAATAAATTATTATTTATGATATTTAAAAATTAGTGAGATTTATGTAATTTATTAACTTTTTTTATGATAAAGCTTTTATTCATAAAATATTATGAGAATGCATTAATTTAATATCTTTGGAATTGCACAATCAATTATTTTATATTTAATTTCAAAATTGTACTTAATGAGAAAGTTGCTTTGTATTCTGCTTTTCTTTTTTTATTATTTTTCTAATGGTCAGGTCTTAAAAAAACCTACATCGTGCTATGATTTAACAGAAGTTTTGAAAGTTGAACCCACTCCTTTGTACAAACCGCATTTAGCCGCAGCCAAAAGTTTTAATGTGAATATTCTTAAAAATACTTCGCAAGTTCAGAAATATATTAATAAAGGTAAATTCCATACCGTAAAAAAAACAGGGAAGGGATATAGAGTTCAAAAACTGGATTACAGCAGACCCTATTTAGTTTCAAAAGCCAAAGCGACTTTAGAAAAAATAGGTTCAAGATTCAGTAAAGAAAGTAAAGGACATACATTTACTGTTTCATCCCTCACCAGAACACTCGAAGACCAATGTAGATTAAGAAAAGTTAATTCTAATGCCTCAATGGGAATCAGTTCGCATAATTATGGGAACTCCTTTGATATTTCGTACGTGAGGTTTAATAATAAACTTAAAACAAACCCAAAATTAGAGGCAGCTTTAGAAAAAGTTTTGAAATATTATGCTGATGCAGGGCGTATTTTTTACATTAAAGAACGTCAGCAAAGCTGTTTTCACGTCACAGTTAAGAATTATTAAATTTAAAGTCCTTTATTTTCCGTATTTTTGCACCCGAAAAATATTCGGTAGACATTATTCATCATTAATTACTCATAAAGATGCTTTCGGTTCAAGGTTTAGGCTTACATCATTCGGGAAACTACTTGTTTCAAAACGTGAATTTCACCATTAAAAAGGATGATAAAATTGGTTTGGTTGGTAAAAACGGAGCGGGAAAATCCACTTTGCTGAAAATGCTTTCCAAAGAAATTACTTTTTATGAAGGTTTGGTGGTTCCGGAAGGAAATATTACCATCGGTTTTCTGAAACAGGATCTTGATTTTGTAAAAGGAAGAACCGTTTGGAATGAAACCATGCAGGCTTTTGAGCAAATTAATGCATGGAAAAATGAATTGGAAGAAGTCAATCATCAGCTTGCAACAAGAACCGATTACGAAAGTGATGCTTACACAGACATCATCAACAAAATGACGGAGCTGAACGATATTTTAATGCATCATGACGCTTACAATCTGGAAGGGGATATTGAAAAAGTATTGTTTGGTTTAGGTTTTAAAGCAGATGATTTCCAAAAAATAACAGACGAATTTTCCGGGGGCTGGAGAATGAGAATTGAATTGGCAAAACTGCTTCTTCAGAAAAATGACCTGATGCTTCTCGATGAGCCTACCAACCACCTGGATATGGAATCGATCATCTGGCTGGAAAACTTTTTGAAAGATTATCCCGGTGCAATCGTTTTGGTAAGTCACGACAAACAGTTTATGACCGCAGTTTGTAACCGTACTTTTGATGTGAATAACAGAAAAGTAGACGATTATAAAACCAACTACACCAAATATTTGGTGATGCGCGAAGAACGCCGTGAAAAACTAATTCAGGCAAAAAAAAATCAGGATGCGGAGATCAAACAAATGGAAGATAACATTAATAAGTTCCGTGCAAGTGCTACCAAAGCATCTTTTGCGCAGTCGCTTATTAAAAAATTAGATAAAATTGACCGTATTGAGGTTGATAATGAAGATGTTTCGAAATTCAATATTCGTTTCGTACAATCTGTTGTTCCCGGGAAAGTAATTTTTGAAGCTGAACACTTAGGTAAAGCTTATGGTAAAAAGCAGATTTTCGATGAGGTAGATTTCATCGTTCAGCGAGGCGACAGAATTGCTCTTCTAGGACAAAACGGACAGGGGAAAACAACTTTGGCGAAAATTCTTGCCGGAGATATTCAGGATTATTCTGGAACCTGGAACTTGGGTCATAATGTCAATATCGGATATTTCGCCCAAAATCAGGAAGAAGTTTTAACTCCAAATAAAACCGTTTTGGAAGAAGCGGAAGATTCTGCAACCGAAGAAACAAGACCGAGAGTAAGAGATTTATTGGGTTCTTTCCTATTCCAGGGGGAAGCGGTAAATAAAAAGACCAAAGTGCTTTCCGGAGGGGAAAGAAACCGTTTGGCATTGTGTAAATTATTGCTTCGTCCATTCAATACGTTGATTATGGATGAGCCTACCAATCACTTGGATATTCAGTCTAAAGAGATTATCAAATTGGCATTACAGAAGTTTGAAGGTACTTTGATTGTGATTTCTCACGACAGAGAATTCCTGCAAGGACTTTGTGATAAGATTTACGAATTCCGTGATGGCAGAATGAAAGAATTCTTAGGAAGTGTGAATGAGTATCTTGAATTCAGACAAAAAGAATCCATTAGAGAAATCTCTGCCGAAAAAGCGAAACTTCATGATGATGAGGTTAAGGTTGTAGAAAAAGCTAAAGCTGAAGAAAAGCAGGCCAAAGCTGAAATTAAATCTACTGTCATCGTAAGCAAAGAACAAAAGAATATTCAGAATAAAATCAAAAAAGTAGAAGAAAAAATTTCTGAGTTGGAAACAGCTATCGAAAATATGGAAGCTTCATTTACGACTGAAAATCCTTCTGAAGAAACTTTAGAAAAATACAACAAAACGAAAGAAGACCTTGATGCCGCTTTGCAGGAATGGGAGTATCTGGGAACACAACTAGGTTAATTTTCTATTCGATATAAACAATAAAGATGGGTTAATCACTCATCTTTTTTTGTTGGGATAAGTTGTGCTTTTTACACATACCCAATTTATAAATAAAGTGATTTCCAGATTATAAATGTGAGGATTTATTTTAAAAAGGTGAAGCTCCATAGCATCGTCATGTTTGTAAATAGTATAACAATGATTTGAGCTCCGTAGGAGCGATACGTTTGTATATTAAAGAATACAATCAGCATTAAATAACTATAATTTAATCTTTATTTAAAAAGCTTTAAAATATTATTCTTATTTTTGCCAAATGATTTTTAAAGAAAGCAGAAATCTGAAAATTTTTATCTCTAAGCTGATGTTTGGGATCTACTTTTTTGCGCTGTTTTCTTCAAGCTTTCACAGTCACGATTCTGCTGATGTTTTTATAGGTTTTAATTTAAAAAAATCAGAGAATAATATTTCAAAAAATCTTTCCAAAGAAAAAGCCGGCGACTGTTTGGCCTGTCATTTCTTGGCAACCGGAAATACCTTAATTCCCGAAGAGTTTAGTTTTGTTTTCGAGAGCTATACGCACGAGGTAAAGCAAATTATTGCGTTTCAGGAAAGAGTTTGGTTTCAGACAAAATTCACTTTTCAGCTTCGGGGTCCACCCACAATTTCTTAATTCCAGATTTACTTACCGGATTTGACTTAAATTTTTAAGGCTTACCTCACTCAATGGAAAAAATGGGGGCTATTAAGTCATTAAGAATAACAATTTAATGTATTTCTATACATCTAAATCGTTAATGCACTGTATATTTTGCATGTACAAATCCGCTAATCATTTATTTCACGATTTTAAAAATGTACTTTTTTAAAGTACGAAATCTATCTATTTACAATGAAATTGATATATAGTTTAATGTTGATCCTTACAGGATTTGCATTTACAAACGCACAAAAAACCCATACTGTAGAAGGTATTGTTCAGGATTTCCATGATAAAACCATGCTGCAAAATGCTGTGGTAAAAATTGGAGATTTTACTGCCAAAACAGACAAAAAAGGGAAGTTTTCATTCAATAAAATTCCTGCTGGGAAATATATACTTATTGCTACACATCCTGATTGTAATGATTATACTGAAAATGTAGGAGTTACACAGGATATGCATCTCGTCATAACCCTCGAACATCATATTCAGGATATAGAAACGGTAACCATACATGGAAATCACAAGAAAAACGGTTCTTTAATTATAAAAACTCTTGATAAAACGGAGATAGAAAGAAATTCTACCGATAATCTGGGGAATTTATTATCCAAAATTTCAGGTGTTACTGCTTTAAAAACAGGAAATAACATCTCAAAACCTATTATTCATGGGCTTTACGGAAGTAGAATCGCTATTTTAAATAACGGAGTAAAACTGGCAGAACAAGAATGGGGAGTAGAACATGCGCCAAATGTTGATATCAATAATTTTCAGCATATCGATGTCATTAAAGGTGCATCAGCATTGAAATATGGAAGTGATGCCATCGGTGGAGTCGTGGTAATGGAACCTGAAATTTTTCCTAAAAAAGATACAATCAAAGGTTCAGTCGGTCTTTCAGGCATTTCCAACGGAAGGGGTCTGGCTTTTGATGCAGATGTTGCTAAAGTCTGGAAAAACGGATGGGCTGTAAAGTCTGGCGGAAGCATTAAGAAACTGGGCGATCAAAGTGCTCCTGATTACAACCTGAAGAATACAGGAATGGATTTTTCATCTTTTAATTTTACTGTTCAGAATAATTCTTATGAAAAAGGAATTTCATTTGATTATTATTTAACAAACCAAAATATTGGGATTTTGAGAGATTCTCATGTTGCCAATTCAGGTGATTATTACCGTGCAATGAGCGCAGATCCACCGATTTATTCAGGAAAATTCAGTTATGATATCGATAATCCTAGACAGGTTGTTGAGCATCATATTGCGAAAGTTTCTGCTTTCAAAAGGTTTGAAAATATAGGGAAATTATCAGCAACATACAGTTATCAGTACAATCACAGACAGGAATATGACATCAGAAGAGGAGAGTTGAAAGACACGCCTTCTTTGGATCTCGAATTAATGACCCATCAGTTTAACCTAAATGATTTATTGGAAAGAGAAAAATGGTCTCTGGAAACAGGAATTGATGCAGGTTTTCAAAACAATTATTCAGATCCTGCGACAAAAGCAAGACGTTTGATTCCTAATTATGATAAATATTCTGCGGGAATTTATTCTGTTTTTAAGTATAAAATTTCTCAAGATTTTAATTTTGAAGCAGGAGCGAGATATGATTTTGCCCGTTATGATGTCACCAAATGGTATGATAAAAGCGATTGGGAAGAAAGATATGCAGATGTTTTTCCTGAGTTCTATGTGAAAACTGATCAAAACAGAGTTTTGACACGTCCTCAACTGAATTATAATAATGTTTCTTTTAATGCAGGGCTGGAATATCACCCAAGTTCTATGTTTGATCTCAGATTCAATTATGCGAAAGTAGGTAGATCTCCGAATGTGGCAGAATTATTCTCTGACGGATTACATCATTCTGCAGGAATCATTGAAACCGGAGATATGGCATTGAAAAATGAGCAGGGACATCAGTTTAATCTTACAGTAGATTCAAGATTTAATGTGTTGAAAGGACTGAATATTTCCGTAAATCCTTATTTTTTTATGACCAAAAATTTCATTAATGAAGTTCCGGTCGGTATCAAAGGGACAATCAGGGGAGTTTTCCCAGAATGGCAGTATCAGCAGATTGATGCCAAAATGTATGGTTTAGACTTGGATATCAATTGGAAACTGACTGAAGATTTTACGTATGTTGGAAAAGGAAGTTATGTTCACGGCCAGGACGAAACCAACAACGAACCGTTGATTTTAATGATGCCTCCAAATTTCTCCAATGCGTTGCAATTCAAGAAAGAAAAATGGAATAATTTCTATTTCACTGTTGAAAATCAAACCTCTTTAAGACAAACCAGATTCCCTGTCAGAAATGCTCCACTGGAAATTTATTTGGATGGTGAATTGGTCAATACAGAGATCGATTTCAGCACACCGCCAAACGGATATTCACTTTGGAATATTCAGACAGGTGTAAATATCAGCAAAAATCTTTCTGCGGGTCTTATCGTAAATAATCTCTTCAATACTTCGTACAGAGATTACCTGAATCGTTTAAGATTCTTCGCAGATGAGGCAGGAAGAAACTTTATTTTAAACTTTAGATACAGATTCTAAAAAATTCAAAAAATTATTTAATTAAATTTTAAAATTATCAAAATGAAAAACTTATTCAATACAAAAAATATTATCAAATTATTAGCGGTTTTATTCATCACAATCAGTGTTGTTTCTTGCCAGAGAGATTCGGCAGATGAAGACGATATTCCACAGGAAGAGCTTACAAATATCCTATTATTAGTAAAAGAAGACGCGCCGGGAGCAATTGCAGTAGAGTATAACTACAGCATCGGAGCAGGAGGAATTCCTACCATCCCTCTTACCAACGGAAAATCTTATATTGTAAACACTAGATTTTATAATGGTAATGATGATGTTACGCAGGAAATCATTGATGCTAAAGACGAGCACTTTATTATTTTTGATTTTCCTAAATCTACTATTAATCTTACGAGAGAAGACGGTGTATTATCAACAGGAGATTTAGGCAAAGTAGGTCTTATAACCAAATGGAATGTGGTGAATGTGGTTAATTCTTCTGCACCATTTTTAAAATTAGATTTAATCCACGCTCCGCAAAGTGCAAGTTCTGCGCAAAATGGTACGGCATGGGGAAGTGTAGTAGGCGGTGAAACTGATGCAGAAGCTACGTTTAACCTCAGCAATTAATAAAAAGCTTTTATGGCAGACAAAAACCACTGAAATTTTAGTGGTTTTTTTATTTATAAATATTTGATGACGAAGAATTTATCTTTAATGATTCATTTTAATAAAAAATTCATATTTTTGCAACCTAAAATTTTAATCAATAATGAAGGTTACCGCAAAAAACCATGATGATGTAAGTGCATTGCTTACAGTAACATTGGAGAAATCTGACTACAAAGAAAAAGTAGAAAAGCAATTGATTAATTATGCTAAAAACGCACAGGTTCCTGGTTTCAGAAAAGGAAAAGTGCCTTTGAGTATGGTTAGAAAGCAATATGAAGCAGGGATTGCATTCGAAGAAATCAACAAACAAGTTTCTGATGCTTTGAATAACTATATCAACGAAAACAAACTAAGATTAGTTGGTCAGCCAGTTCCTCAGCCTGTAAATGATTTCAATCATAATGCAGAGAAGTTGGAAGTTGCTTTCGAAGTAGGTTACGAACCAGAATTTACTATAGATTTGGCTAAATATGAAGCTCCTCATTACAAAGTAGAAGCTTCTGATAAAGAAATCAGCAAAAGCATCGAGAACATGCAGAAGCGTTTTGCAGAGCAGGTTCCGCAAGACAAAATCGCTAAAGATTCTTACATCAACCTAGAAATTTCTCAGGTGGTAGAAGAAGATGCTGAAGGTGAGCACCACCACCAACCTAAAAATGCTACCATTACTGCTGAAAACAAAGACGCTTTCAAATTGGTAAAAGGGCTGAAAATGGATGAGTCTGTGAAAGTTTCTAAAGAAACTCTTACTGCTGACGAAAACCTGGCTAAAGAATTAGGATTCACTAAAGAAGAAGCTGAGCATTTACACCACGCTGAAGTTGAAGTGAAAGTAAAAGATTTCTACAGCTTAAACTTAGCAGAACTTAATCAGGAATTGTTTGATAAAGTTTACGGTGAAGGAAATATCAAAAGTGAAGAAGAGCTTAAAGATAAAGTAAAAACTGAGCTTGATGAATACTTCCAGCAAAATGCAGACGTACACTTTGTGAATAAAGTATTGGAGCAGGTTTCTGAAAAAGAAGAAGTAAAGCTTCCTGAAGAATTCCTTACGAAGTGGTTGGTATTCTCAAACCAGAACATCCAGTCTGAAGAGCAGGCAAAAGGAATTCTTGAAGCAGAGAAAACTCAGTTGAAATACCAGATCATCGAAGGTAAATTGATGTCTGATAATGATATCAAATTAGATTACGCTGATGTTTTGGCTCAGGCAGAGCAGTTGGTAAGAAACCAATTGGCGATCTATGGAATTCATCATTTAGGAGACGAAGAAATTCAAAAGTACGCTGTTGAGATGTTGAAAGACCAGGAGCAGGTAAGACAGATCTCTTCTGAAGTTGCTATGGCAAAACTAAAAGATGTAATTCTTGAAAAAGCGACTAAAAAAGAAACTGTAATCTCTCACGACGAGTTTTTAGAAGAATTGAAGAAGTAATTTACTTTTTATATAAATTAAAACCCACCAATTTGGTGGGTTTTTTTGTTGATGATTCTATTTTTCAATGCAAATCTTCATATCCTTATACCAATCAAATTTCCTATATTTACACCATAAATTTAATATTAATATGAAAAAGATAATCGTTCCGTTTTTCTGCGCTGTACTTTTTTCTACATCAGCAGTAGCGCAAAAAACATCTACGGCTACCGTAAAATCTGCGGCAGCTACATCACAGATCACTCCAAAACAGGTAATTGATAACTATATTACTGCTCTTGGAGGAAAATCAAAACTGGAAGCTGTAAAATCTACCGTTATTGAAAACGTAATCTCAGCACAAGGTATGGAGATCACTTCTACCACAAAGAAAATGGGAAATAAATTCAAATCTGTACAGACGGTAATGGGACAGGAGATGACTCAGGTCTTTGACGGCGAAAAAGGGTATATGAACCAGATGGGAGCAAAAACTGAATTTCCGGCAGATAAAATTCCTGAACTGAAAAAAAGTCAGACGATTGATGCACTGTCTTATGATCCTGCAAGTTTTCAAACGGTATCTGTTGAAAAAATAGATGGGAAAGATTACCATGTATTGTCTTCGGATAAAGGGAAATTTTATTTTGATGCTGCTACAGGTCTTCTTTACAAAGCAGGAAGCGGTCAGGGAGATGCGGTCATGAAAAGCTATATGACGGTAGATGGAATTAAATTTCCTGAGTTGATAGAAGCTGAAGGCGGTGGGCAAAAAGTGACCATCAAAACAACAAAGATCACACTAAATTCTGGAGTGAGCGAAGCTGATTTCAAATAGATTACATCATTTTAATATACCCAAAAGACCGGAAAATTTCCGGTCTTTTTTTTATAAAAATAATTTTAACTCAATTTTAACTAAAATCTGACAAATAAAATTTCTTTTAATTGTGAATAATGTATATTTTTATCCCGAAAATTTAAATATCAATTGTATGAAAAAAATTCTATTGTCATTGGGAGTTGTTTTTATGGCTTCATCTGGTGCATTTGCACAGAATATCCCGATGGATGCATCTGTAAAAACAGGAACTCTTCCAAACGGGATGAAGTACTACATCAAAAAAAATACATTACCCGAAAAAAAGGTAGATTTCCGTTTGGCAATCAATGCAGGATCTATCCTTGAAGACGAAAACCAAAGAGGTCTTGCCCACTTTATGGAGCATATGAACTTCAACGGAACCAAAAATTTCCCGGATAACAAACTGGTAGACTTTCTACAGTCAATTGGTGTGAAATTCGGTCAGCATCTTAATGCGTATACTAGCTTTGACGAAACGGTTTATATGCTTCCTGTTCCTTTAGACAAGCCCGGAAATTTTGATGCAGGTCTTAAAGTAATGGAAGACTGGGCTTTTAATGCAACATTGACGGACGAACAGATCAATAAAGAAAGAGGTGTTGTACTTGAAGAATTAAGATTGGGATTAGGTGCAGACAAAAGAATGTCTGATAAGTATCTTCCTAAGATGTTGCATAAATCTCACTATGCCGATAGATTACCTATTGGTAAAAAAGAGGTTCTGCAAAACTTTAAACCAGATGTAATCAGGCAGTTTCACAAAGACTGGTACAGACCAGATTTGATGGCAATTGTAGTGGTGGGAGATATCAATGTAGAAGAAGTTGAAAAGAAAATTAAAGATAATTTTGGCAAATATAAAAATCCTTCTAAGCCAAGAGAAAGAAAAACTTTTGATTTACCCAACCACGAGCAAACTCTTGTAGCAATAGAAACCGATCCGGATGCTACCAGCTCTGTGGTTCAGTTTATGATGAAAGATACAGAATCTTACTCACCAGACGTTACTGTAGAACAATACAACCAAAGCTTGGTAGAAAATCTGGCCACCACCATGCTGAACAACAGATTGAGAGAACTGGTCAATTCAAACAATCCTCCTTTCACATTCGGGTCTGTATATCACGGCGGTGTTGTGGGCAGAACAAAAGAAGCTTTCCAAGGATATGCAATGGTAAAAGATGGAAACCAGGTGAGTGCTTTGAAGGTTTTACTTGAAGAAACAGAAAGGGCAAAAAGATTTGGATTTACTCAGAGCGAGTTAGATAGAGCAAAAGCTCAAATGATGTCTAATATGGAAAGATCCTACAACAATCGCGACAAAACGGAAAGCGATGCGTTGATAGACGAGTATGTAAGAAATTTCCTGGAGCAGGAACCGATGCCGGGAATCGCCTGGGAATATGAAGATACCAAGAAGTTTTTACCAACAGTTACGTTAGCTCAAACCAATGAGGTGATCAAGAAAATGGTAAAAGAAGACAGCAGAGTAGTGATACTTACCGGTTCAAAGAAGGACAATATTACAATGCCAACTGAAGCGATGGTTCTAAAAACCTTTGATAATGTAAAAATGGCAGATCTAAAACCTTACGAAGAGAAAGCAGCGATCAAAAATTTGGTTAAACCTTTCAAATCTGAAGGTAAAATTGCTAAAACAGATACTGATGCCAAGCTGGGTACTACCACCTGGACATTAGGAAACGGAGCAAAAGTTACTTTCAAAAAAACAGATTTCAAAGATGATGAAATTGTTTTCACGGCCAGAAGTTTAGGTGGAAATTCTTTATTGAATGATTCAGATTATAACAAAACCCAATTTGCTTATCAGGCTTTAACTGAAGCGGGTGTAAATGGCAATTCTAAAGCAGATCTTACCAATTATTTAGCAGGGAAGCAGGCAAGTGTAAATCCTTTTATCGGTACTTTAACTGAAGGAATCAATGGAAGAACCAACCAAAAAGATCTTGGTTCTGCAATGGAGCTAATTTATGCTTATTTTACAGGATTAAATTATAGTCCTGAAGCATTCAATGCTTACAAAATGAAGCAGTCTGCGATGATGGATAATTTACTTTCTGATCCTCAGTTCTACTTTTCCAGTGAGCATGCTAAATTTACTCAACAGAAGAATCCGAGATTTATTGGTTTAATTCCGATGGAAAAAGATTGGGCAGCCACTGATTACAAAAAAGCGTACGATGTATACAAGGAAAAATTTGCCAATGCAGGAAATTTCCATTTCTATTTCGTAGGAAACATTGATGAAGCTAAATTTAAAAATGAAGTTTTGCAGTATATCGCAAGCTTACCAAGTTCTGGAAAAGCGACCAACTTTAAAGATACTGGATACAGATCGATAACGGGTGATCACACCAAAGTGTATAAGAAAGGTAAAGATCCTAAGAGTATGGTGCAAATCGTTTATTCCGGAGAAACTCCGTATAACGAGAAAGAAGCTATGGCATTATCTGCACTAGGAGAAGTGGCTACAATAAAAGTAATTGAAAAACTGAGAGAGGATGAAAGCGGAATCTACGGTGGCGGAGCAAGAGGAGGATTGGGTAAAGTTCCTTACGGAAACTACAGTTTTAGCATCAGTTTCCCATGTGGACCTGAGAATGCTGATAAACTGACTAAAAGTGCAATCACCGAAATTCAAAAACTGATTGAAAAAGGTCCTGATCAGAAAGATCTTGATAAGTACAAAGAAGGTGAAATGAATGACTACAATACAGACATCAAAGATAATAGCTACTGGATGAATGCTATCGCAAAAAATCAGTTGGATGGAAGTGATAAGTATGAAATCTTAAATTATCAGGATAAAGTAAAAGCACTGACTGTAAAAGATTTGCAGGATGTTGCTAAAAAATATCTTACGAAAAACAGAATAGTTGCGACCTTAATGCCTGAAGACGGTTGGGAAAGCGCACCAAAGAAAACTGAAGCAGCAAGCGTAACGGCTTCTGTAGCCAGGTAATCATTCATCTTAATGGATTAATACAACAACCGCAGAGATTTTCTGCGGTTGTTTGTTTTTAGAAAAGCGATAGATACCAACTAATCAACTAAGACCCATATTCCTTTTTCCACTCTTCGGCAACTTCGCTTAACGTTGCGTAAAAGTCTTCTCCGTATTTACGTGTTAAAGGCGTCTTTAAGAACTTATATACCGGAACCTGAAGTTCTTTACCCAAAGTACAGGCATCATTGCAAATGGGCCATTCATGGTAATTCAAAGCAGTGAATGAAGAGTATTCTGTAACCCGAATTGGGTATAGATGACAAGAGATCGGTTTTTGCCAGTCGATAGCTCCGTCTTCATAGGCTTTTTCGATCCCGCATTTTGTAATTCCTCTTTCGTCAAAAGTCACGTACGCACATTCGGCATCTTCAATCATCGGGGTGACGTACATTCCGTCCATGGGATCGGTTGTCCATGTTCCCTGTTCTTCCAGAGCTTTTATTCCGTCTTGAGTAAGATAAGGTTTTATTTTATCAAAAATATTGTCTAAAATAACCAATTCGTCCTTATCTAACGGAGCTCCCACATCACCTTCCACACAACAAGCACCTTTGCATTTGGTGAGATTGCATACAAATTCTTCAGAGAAAATATCTTCAGAAATTAATTTATCGTCTATTTGAATCATAATCTTTTTTTTTAAAATAAATCGAAATGTGTTCCTGCTTTAAAAGTAATTAAGCTGGCAATAATTACCCATAAACTTAATTCCTGAATCCAGTATTTCGGTAAAAATTTAAGCATTCTGCTGATAATTATGGTTGCAGGAAATGCTAACAGCAGCAGATATTCGTAATTACTATTCATGTATAAAACAATGCTTACGAGCTGGGCAAATGAAAATACAAGCAGAAAAGAATATTTATATCTGCTTACAGGGCTCTTCTTATTATAATGCTTAAAATGATCATATATTGCATAGATCAACATCATAAAAATGGGAATTAATGGGATGAGTTCGGTGAAATCTGTCACGAATTTTATTTTTCCGAATGGCAGGTAATCTGAATTCCACTCGTTGAATTTAAAGAAAAACATTAAAGAGAAATAACTGAACGCAATTAATGACATTCCTAAAATAAATCTGAAAATATTGAGCCCTATTCTGTCTGAAGTTACAATCAGGTGAATCAGTACAAATAAAATGGTAGGCCAGATGGTGGGAAGAAATATAAAATTCAGCGCTAGAATTGCACCTACCAGAACATAAGATTTTTTTCTAAGATCTTCATCTGTACTGGTAAGAAGTAGTAAAAGGAAAGCGTTGGTCAGCAATGATACGGCAATTCCGATATCCAGTGTTCCGGGATACAATCCAAAAACAAAAAATGTGTAGAGAAATAACGGCAGATGTGTTTGGTAATTCAGAGCGATGGCATTAAAACAAAAATATCCCAAAGAGATTCCTAAAAATGTTATCACAGCAATGATCGCTTCATATGTACTGAAATTCAGGATATTAAATATAATTACTCCAAACAGAAGAAAGCCGATGTAAACAGGAATTGAAAAAATATTGCTTTCTTTTGAAAGTAATCTAAACATTTTTTATAAATTTGTGCAAAGTTAATTTAAAAAAGGAAAATAATGACGTCTTTCTTTCTATTCTTAAGTGATGTTTTCAAATGGTCTTTCGGGTTTTTCTCAACCTTTGGAAACGTACTCAACTGGATTTTATTCATCGTTTGTTGCGTACTATTTACATATTGGTGCTATGTCTTGGTGGTAACACTTGGAGGAGACAAAGACAAAGAATATTATTCCCCAACTGAGGGTAAAAACCCTTATTATGATCCCTCGATCTATAAAAAAGAAAGGTTAATTAATTGGTTATATAATAAAAAGACCGGTCATTTTTGATCGGTCTTTTTTATGCTGGTTTTTACTCTTAATCGTGTATTGGCAGAACCAACACAGGGATTTTAGAATTTTTAGTAATTCCTTTGGTTAGACTTCCTACAAAAACATCGTAAATTCCGCTTCTTCCGTGTGAGCCCATTACAATGAAGTCTGCATTTTTTGTGTCTGCATATTCCAGAATAATATCTTTAGCGATTCCCTGCTTCAAAATATGCTCACAGTCTATATCCTGACCCAAAATTCTTTTGTTAATTTTATTAAGTAGCACAAGCTCTTCTCTGATTTCGTTTTCTTCCACTTCAGGAAAATACTGATAGCCCATATCTCCAATTGCAAAACCGATGTCTGTGGGTGCAACGTGTATCAAATTGATCTTTCCGTTCACCTTCTTTGCAAATTGTATTGCTCCGTCTACAAGATGATCTGTTTTTTCGCCAAAATCTACTGGCAATACTATGTTTATCATATTTTCATATTTAAATTGGTCTCCTTAAAGATAGTAAAAATTGTAAAAAAATCTTGTTAATTTTTATAATATTCTGATATCTAAAGCTTTTTCTTCTTCAAGATATGCTTCCAGAATATCATTCTCAGATACTTTGCCTACACCTTCGGGAGTTCCGGTAAAGATGAGGTCACCTACTTTTAAAGTAAAATACTGCGAAACAAAAGCAATGATATCATCAATCTTAAATATCATATCTTTTGAATTCCCATGTTGTACTTCTTCCTTGTTTTTAAGCAATGAAAACTGTAGATTTTCAAGATTGTACTGCTCTTTTTTGAAGAAATTTCCAACCACTGCAGAACCGTCAAATCCTTTTGCCAGTTCCCAGGGAAGACCTTTAGATTTTAAGTCGCTCTGCAAATCTCTTGCAGTAAAATCGATTCCTAAGCCAATTTCGTCATAATGCTTATCAGCAACTTCTTTCTGGATATATTTTCCGCCTTTAGAGATTTTCACCACCACTTCCAGTTCATAATGAACATCATTGGAAAATTCAGGAATATAAAAATCATTCCCTTTTAAAACTGCTGTGTCGGGTTTCATAAAGATGACCGGCTTTTCAGGAATTGCATTTCCCAATTCTTTTGCGTGTTCGCTGTAATTTCTTCCTATACAGATTATTTTCATTTTTTGTTGTCATTGCCAGCCAAATGCGAAGCAATCTTTTTGTTTAGTTAAACGTATTTTTAGGAGCTATTTCCCGCTTTCCGTTGCAATCTTTTTTTTTCAAAAAAGGATTTCCACTACAATCGGGGCTAAACTTTTGTCATTCTTTTTAAGACTAAACATTCTACAATATGTTTGTCATTCCGAGGAATCAACGCGTATATTTAAAACATTATTTAGATTCTTTCAGAATGACAAAGAATGCTTTTTATTCATGAGTAAACTCATTCTCACAATAATAACACACAAATTTGTGGCTGGAAATCAAAGAAATTCCAAAAAAACTTGTTGAGCTATCGTCTCTGTAAATATGGTTTGAACCGCATTTCGGGCAGACAAAATCAAATTTTGGGTCAGCAACTGTGTGTTCAACTTCTAAAGAGAATTTATTATTTTCGTGATAATCAGTGAGAATCTTTTCAGCATTTTGAAAGTCATCTTCAAAAACCTGCAGTTGAATTCCGCCTAAAGCCTGTGATAATAACCAATCTGACTGAATGGTCTGTTCGTTGGCAATAAAGCTCTGAATGTCGTTTTCAGCTAAGATCTGTTTATCTCTGTTGGCTTCAAGAGCTGTTTCGTAAAATTTGAACTTAACTAAATCACTCATATTTTAAAATTTACTTGATAACTGAATTTTTGTAAAAACTTTCTTCGTGTACAGCGGGAAATCAGCATTCTGAAGCCATCCGTAATATCCAAAATCTTTTTTGAAAACATCTTTCACACCTTGTCCTTTATATTTTCCGAAATTAAAAACCTCGGTATTTTTATCATTCAATCCTATAAAACCTGCCAAATCAGCATTTTTATTGTGGAAACTAAACTCGCTTAATGCATTGATCTCTTTCGGAACATCATCATATTTTCCCACCTGAGCATCCAGAACTTCAAAAGTTGCCAAAACATCAGCTTCTGCAGAATGTGCGTTTTCTAAAGTTTTCCCACAATAAAACTGGTAAGCTGCGCCCAAATTTCTCGGTTCCATTTTATGATAAATCGTTTGTGCATCTACCAATTTAAATTTACTCAAGTCAAAATCAAAATCTGCACGAAGCAATTCTTCAGCCAATAAAGGAACATCAAATCTATTAGAATTAAACCCACCCAAATCTGCGCCAGAAATCATTTCTACTACTTTAGATGCAATTTCTCTAAATGTTGGAGCATCTTTTACATCTTCATCATAAATACCATGAATTTCACTTGAAGATAGAGGAATTGGCATTTCCGGATTGACTTTCCATGTTTTGCTCTCTCTTGAAGAATCAGGATTTACTTTTAGAATGCAAATCTCAACAATTCTGTCTTTCCCAACATTTGTTCCTGTCGTTTCAAGATCAAAGACACAAAGTGGTTTATGTAGTTTTAAGTTCATTTTTTAAAGAGTTATAAGTTATGCATTATGAATAATGAGTTGTAAGAATTGTTAACTTATCACTCACACTCATAACTATTTTAGTTGTTTCTGGAATATAAGAGAAATAAAAATGTAATAGAGAATCACTAATGGAATTCCGACAGTTTTAAATATAATTAAGATAAGAATTGCACCAATTAATAAAGCCAGTTTCGGATAATTATCCTGCAACTTCATCGATTTGAATTTCATTGCAATCATTTTGATGGGTGAGATTAGAAGCCATGAAGAAACTATGGTTAAAATCAATAAATACAAACCACTTTCGAAAAGAAAACCGAAACTTTGAGTTTCTTTAAAAGCATAAAATAATCCAAAAATCAAGATCGTATTTGATGGTGTATTTAATCCTTTAAAATAATATTTCTGGTCTTCATCCAAATTAAAAATTGCTAATCTTAAACAAGAAAAAAGCGTAATGAAAAATCCATGATATTTTATTTCAAAAGGAAAATTTATTCCTAAAAGTTCGTTTCCGAAAGGTTCAAGCATTTTAAACATTGTTAAACCAGGAATCAATCCGAAACTTACCATATCTGCCAAAGAATCCAGCTGAGTTCCCAAATTGGAATTGGCCTTTAAAGCTCTCGCCACAAATCCGTCAAAAAAATCTAAGATCAAAGATAGAATAATGCAGATGGCAGTCGTCTGATAATCGCCATTAATCAAATGTACAGCTCCGACGCAGCCTGAAAATAAATTTCCGAGTGTGATGGCATTTGCCAGATTGTTTTTAATGAAATTCATGAGAGCAAAATTACATTTTTTAAAAATTTTAACCTTAATTAATGTGAACTAAAAATTACAATACTGTGAATTTAACTTAAATTTGCAGACTATAAATTATTTGAATTTTAAAAACAGTAATACCTAAATGAAATTTTTTAAAGAATTTAGAAAGCAAGAAGTCCTGATTTTATGTTACAGGATTTTTTTGGCTTTTGTTTTTTATCAGTTTGCCAGATTTCTGTTTTGGTTTTTCAATAAAGATTTAATAAAAATAGACAGTGTTGCAGATTATTTGAGTCTTGCTTTTCACGGGATTGCGTTTGACCTTACTGCGATTCTGTACGTCAACTCACTGTTTATTCTGTTGAGTCTGATTCCTATAATCATTAATACGAAAAAAGTTTATCAGAAAGTTCTTTTCTGGCTGTATTTTATAACGAATGGCATTGCGTATTCGATGAATTTCGGGGATTTTATTTACTATAAATTTTCACAGACAAGATTGACTTCAGCCGCTTTTCAGGTGACAAAACATGAATCAAATATTTTAAAAGTGTTTACAGTATCTACAAAAGAACATCCTTTTGTGATCTTTTGGTTTATTGTATTGATGGCATTGTGGATTTTTCTTTACAAAAGATTTAAAATTCAGGAAAGAAAACCGGCTCAATTAATCCCATATTTTATTTTATCAGTTTTGACGATATGTCTTTCTGCGGTTTTGATTGTAGGTGGAATTCGGGGTGACTTTAAACACAGTACAAGACCAATTAATCTGGTTGACGCCAATAAATTTGTGAAAACGCCACTTCAGGGAAATGTAGTTTTGAACAGTACATTTTCGTTTTTCAGAACCTTGGGAAGCAACAATTTCAAAGAAGTTCATTTTGTTGATGAGAAATTTATCAACGAAAATATCCAGCCTTATAAAATTTACAACAGACAGGTTGAAGATAAACCCAACGTCGTTATTTTTATTGTAGAATCTTTCGGAAGAGAATATTCAGGAGCATTTAATAAAGATAAAAATATTAAAGATTATGTTTCTTACACCCCTTTTATTGACAGTCTGGCAAATGAAAGTTTAATTTTCCCCAATACTTTTGCCAACGGAAGACAGTCGATTCATGGGATGAGCAGTATTTTGGCAGGAATTCCTAGCCTCACGGATGCTTTTACGAGTTCGCCTTATTCTAATCAGAAAATACAGTCGATTGTTTCGGTTTGTAATGATATGGGGTATGATACGTCGTTTTACCACGGAGCACCGAACGGATCGATGGGATTTTTAGGCTTTGGAAATATTCTTGGGTTTAAACATTATTTCGGAAAAGATGAATACAATCACAACGAAGATTTTGACGGAATCTGGGCTATTTGGGACGAGCCTTTCCTTCAGTATTTTGCTAAAAATACAGGAAAAACAAAACCTTTTATGGCAACTGTTTTCACGGCTTCATCACATCATCCGTTTAAAATTCCTGAGAAATACAATGGGAAGTTCAAAAAAGGAAATATAGAAATGCATCAGCCGATGCAATACACTGATTTTTCGATCAAAAAGTATTTTGAAACGGCAAAAAAACAACCATGGTTCAATAATACGATATTTGTTTTTACAGGAGATCACCCCAATCAGATCTACTACCCGGAATATGAAAAAGCAATGAACCGGTTTGCAGTGCCTTTGATTTTTTATTCTCCAAATCCTAAATTTAATTTAAAAGGTACAAATAATGAAGTAGCACAGCAAATTGATATTTATCCCACTTTAGCGGATTTAATTGGTTACAACAAAAAAATCAGAAGCTGGGGAAGAAGTTTGCTGAGTGAGAAAAAATATGCTCCTTTAATTGTTAATTCAGATGGCTCATCTGAGCAGTTTATTATCGAGAATTACATGTACCGTTTTGATGGTAAAGATATTACCGGAATTTACGATAAAAGCGATTTAGGATTTGAAAATAATCTAAACGGTAAATTAAAAACTACCGAAACAGAAAAAGGAAAGCTGATTGCCAAAGCTTGGTATCAGGATTATATGAACCGAATAATGAACAGAAAGCTGAATTAGTTTTTATAAGTGTTTAATTTAAAAAAATGGTCTCTCTATTGTTATATATGCTACGGATAATAAAAATTGTTGCATGTTTAAAAATTATTTCTATTTTTAACTATTGAACAAATTAATTATCTATAAATAAATTAAACTTAAAATAAAATGAAAAAATTATTAGCAACAGTTGTACTTTCTTTATTCAGCGTAATGTCATTTGCACAGATTGAAGGAAAATGGAAAACCATTGATGACGAGACAAAACAGGCAAAATCCATCGTTGAAATCTGGAAAAAATCTGACGGTAAATATTACGGGAAAATTTCTCAATTATTAGCAAAACCAGCAAATCCTAATTGTGTGGCATGTAAAGACGACAGAAAAGGAAAACCGTTAGTAGGGCTTGAAATTATCAGAGGATTATCAAAAGACGGTGATGAGTTCACCGGAGGTACTATTACCGATCCTAAGACAGGGAAAACTTACAAATGTACAATTACAAAAGCTGGTGATAAACTAAATGTAAGAGGATATATGGGAGTTTCAATTTTAGGAAGAACACAAGTTTGGCAGAAAGTCAACTAATCAGTTTAAAATAATATTAAATATAGGGCAACTCAGCAATGAGTTGTCTTTTTTGTTATGTAAATAATAAATAATTACTATTTTTGTACTCTAAATTTTTCAAATAAATATGGCAGAATATACTTTTCGTGAAGTGATTGCGCAGGCAATGAGTGAGGAAATGCGTAAAGACGAATCCATTTTTCTAATGGGAGAAGAAGTTGCAGATTACAATGGTGCATACAAAGCTTCTAAAGGAATGCTGGATGAGTTTGGTGCTAAACGTGTAATCGATACCCCTATTGCAGAGCTTGGTTTTACCGGTATCGCCGTAGGTGCTGCAATGAATGGTAACAGACCGATTGTAGAATATATGACGTTCAACTTTGCACTTGTTGGGATCGATCAGATTATCAACAACGCCGCAAAAATTCGTCAGATGAGTGGTGGTCAGTGGAACTGCCCGATTGTTTTCCGTGGTCCTACAGCTTCTGCAGGTCAGTTGGGTGCAACGCACTCTCAGGCTTTCGAAAACTGGTTTGCAAATGTTCCGGGTCTTAAAGTGGTAGTACCTTCAAACCCATATGACGCAAAAGGATTATTAAAAACTGCAATTCAGGATAACGATCCGGTGATTTTCATGGAATCTGAACAGATGTACGGAGACAAAATGGAAATTCCTGAGGAAGAATATTACTTGCCAATAGGAAAAGCAGAGATAAAAAAAGAAGGTACTGATGTTACTTTGGTTTCTTTCGGAAAAATCATGAAATTAGCGATTCAGGCAGCTGAAGATATGGCTAAAGAAGGTATTTCTGTTGAAGTGATTGATTTAAGAACTGTTCGTCCTTTAGATTTTGATACTGTTTTAGCTTCGGTAAAGAAAACCAACAGATTGGTTATTTTAGAAGAAGCATGGCCGTTTGGTTCTGTATCTTCAGAAATAACGTATATGGTACAGCAAAAAGCATTTGATTATTTAGATGCTCCAATTAAAAGAATTACAACTCCAGATGCTCCTGCACCTTACTCAGCAGCATTATTTGCAGACTGGTTCCCGAAACTTGAAAAAGTAAAAGAAGAAATCAAAAAAGCAATGTACATTAAGTCATAGAAAAAAACTTCCGAAAGGAAGTTTTTTCATTTATACAATGCATCACTATTTGAGTTGAGGATCATAAATTTAGTATACATTTGCGCTTTCAAAAATTAATTAGCTGACATGTCAAACGTTACAGAAGGAGGTCATCACTTAGATCTTAAAAAACTTTCATTTGTGGGAGTTCTTGTTTCACTCGGAATTGTTTTCGGTGATATTGGTACCTCACCGCTTTATGTAATGAAAGCGATTGTGAATGCAAGAGAAGCAGGTGCAACGATGCCGTTTGACCAATATATAGAAGGTGCACTTTCCTGCATTATTTGGACGCTTACTCTTCAGACTACCGTAAAATATGTAATTATAGCCTTGCGTGCTGACAACAAAGGTGAAGGAGGAATTTTAGCATTGTTTTCATTAGTCAAAAACTTAAAAAAACGATGGCTTTATTTAATTGCAATTATTGGGGCAGCAGCACTTGTTGCAGATGGGGTCATAACTCCTTCACTGACAGTTATGTCTGCGATTGAAGGACTTGAGATTTATAATCCTCACACACCGGTTGTACCTATTACCATAGGAATATTGATTATTATATTTGTTGTTCAGCAATTTGGAACAAGTTTTATTGGGAAATTTTTTGGACCCATTATGGTGGTTTGGTTTTTAGTTTTAGGTGGTTTAGGCGCATTACATTTATTCCAGGACTTTTCTATTCTCAAGTCTTTTAATCCATACTATGCATATAAGCTAATAGTAGATTCTCCTAGTGCGATAATCATTTTAGGAGCTGTTTTTTTATGTACTACCGGAGCGGAAGCTTTGTATTCTGATTTGGGACATTGCGGTGCAAAAAACATCAGAATAAGCTGGATTTTTGTCAAGTTAATGTTGATATTAAATTATCTCGGACAAGGCGCATGGTTATTAAAAAATCACCATATCATACAAGGCAACGGAGTCAATCCTTTCTTCGGAATTATGCCAGAATGGATGATTTTGCCTGGTGTTATTTTAGCTACAGCAGCGGCGATCATTGCTTCTCAAGCGCTTATCACAGGTTCTTTCACTATTTTCTCAGAAGCGATGTCACTGAATTTGTGGCCAAATCAAAAAATTGATTATCCTTCCGGGGTAAAAGGACAAATGTATATCCCAAGAATCAATTGGGGGTTACTGTTATTTTGCATCATTGTTGTTTTACATTTTAAAGAATCACATAAAATGGAAGCGGCTTACGGTCTTTCTATTACGGTAACTATGTTTATGACAACCATTTTACTCACTTTCTGGCTACTGAAAAAAAGGGTGCATAAACTGCTGATTTTAGGTTTTTTCTTGGTTTATGGAGCAATCGAATTAGGATTTTTTAGTGCCAATATTATCAAGTTTTTTGATGGGGGCTGGATTACAGTGGTTCTTGGCGGATTCATAGGAATTTGTATGTATGCTTGGTATAATGGCAGACAAATAAAAGCAAAATTCATTAATTTTGTTAAAATAAATAAATATGTTTCTATTATTAAAGATATGAAGCTTGATGAGACTATACCAAAATATTGTACTAATCTGGCTTATTTAAGTAGAGCAAAATATAATGATGAAATTGAATCAAAAATTATATATTCCATTATAAAAAAGCAACCTAAAAGGGCAGATCATTACTTCATACTAACGATAATCAATCAGGAAGATCCTTATACTTTTACATACAGCGTTGAGGAAATTCTTCCGGGAACCATCTACAAAGTCAATTTTCTTTTAGGCTTCAAGGTGGACAGAAGAATCAATGATTATTTTAATATGGTCCTGAAAGATATGATGGCAGAAGGCACAATACCTTCGCGAAGCAGCCACCCATCTCTGAGAGCACACAATATTCCGCCGGATTTGAAATATGTTGTCATAGACAACACCTATATCAACGATATTCTTTTGACGGTGAAACAAAAAATTACACTCAGTTTGTATAATTTTGTAAAGTACATTGGTAGTGATGATTTTAAGGCTTGGGGAGTTACCATGCACAATGTAGAAGTAGAATCTGCTCCTTTAACGGAAGAAACGATCTCTGCAAACAGAATAGAACAGTCTAATTATCTGCGTCATAATTTGTAAGAACATCAATGTCATGATTTCTGAAGCGATAATTATATTTAAATAAAAATCGATAAATTTGTAGTATAAATTTTTTAATGGATACTTTACAAAAAGAAAAAAATATAACCTTAATAAAAGATGTTTTAAGAAATTACCTTTTAGAAAAGGGATTTCGAAACACACCGGAACGATACACCATTTTAGAGGAAATCTATAATATGGATCACCATTTCAATGTAGATGATCTTTACCTCTTAATGATGCAAAAGAAATATCATGTTTCTAAAGCAACGATCTATAATACGATTGAAATCTTTCTGGATGCAGGATTGATCCGTAAGCATCAGTTCGGTGAGAAAACATTAACATCTTCTTCGTACGAAAAATCATACTTCGATAAGCAGCATGATCACTTGGTGATTTACAAAAAAGGTTCAGACAAAGAGATTGAAGAGATTATTGAATTTTGCGATCCTAGAATTCAGGGGATTAAAGAAGCAATTGAAGAAGCTTTTGGTGTGAAAATCGATTCTCATTCGCTGTATTTTTATGGCAAAAAGAATGACTAATCAATGAGAATATTCTTTTTCATATTCCTTTTATTTACGACGGTCACTTTTGCACAAAATCAGCCTAAACTTGTGCAGAGAGATCCTTTTTTGCAGAATCCTGTAAAAAATCAGCCACAAAAATCAAACCCCGAAAACAAGGTTCGTATCAAAAATGCCAATGAGATCAAAAAGGATACAAAATATGATGGCAACCAATATCTTGTGGGTAACGTAATCATTGAGCATCAAGGCTCAGTCTTATACGCAGACGAAGTGGTTTTATATGAAGCAGAAAACTTCGTTAAAGCAATTGGCAATACCAAACTTCAGAATCCGGATGGCTCGATAATCACCGCTTCTGAAATGGAGTATGACGGGAATACTCAAAAAGGGGTTGCCAGAAAAAATGTAGTTTTAAATGATCCTAAAGGTACAGTCATAAAGACCGAAACGATGTACTACGACAGAGGCTCGAATCTGGCGTACTACAATACCGGCGGAACCATTAATGATGGCAAAAGCACTACCTATTCAAGATCTGCAACCTACAATCTCGCACTGAGAACCATTAACTTATCAGATAATGTGAGAATTGAAGACAAAGATTATATTTTAGATGGAATTAATGTCGTTCAGAATCAAAATACCAATGTTGTTGACATCAACGGTCCCACGACAATTACCAACCGAAAAAATCCCAAAAACAGAATTTTTACTGAAAAAGGAACCCATAATCTCAATACCAAAGAATCTTTCCTGAATAAAAACTCAAGGATATATTACAATGATAAAATTCTTACGGGTGATGCGATGTATTACAATCAGCTCAGTGGCTTCGGGACAGCTACCGGAAATGTCACGCTCGATGATCCTTTAGAAAAAAGATACCTGAAAGGAGGTTATGGTGAAATTTTTGAAAAGAAAGATTCTGCCATGATGACCAAAAGTCCTTACGCTGTAAAAATTCTGGAAACAGATTCGCTATATTTTGCATCCGAAAAAATACTTTCTTACCAAAAATTAGATTCTGCCAACGTTAAGAAAAGTTATTTACGGGCATTTAAAAAAGCAAGAATTTATAAATCTAATGCACAGGGTAGAGCAGATTCTATCGCATTTAACGAAACCGATGGCATCATGCACATGTACACCAACCCCATCTTATGGAGCGGAGAAAAACAGGTTACCGGTGATAAAGTGGAAGCATATTTCAATACCCAGACAGAAAACATAGACTCTCTGAAAGTAATAGGAAACGGTTATGCAATTAGTAAAGTCGATTCTCTTAACATGAAAGATGAGTTTAACCAGGTGAAAGGTAAATTGATGGTTGTTTTTTACGAAGGTAAAGACATCAAAGAGGTAAAAGTAATCGGAAATGCACAATCCATAACTTATGCAGATGATGTTAACGAAAAAACCAAAGAAAAAGAAAGGGTGGGAATCACGCTTTCTTCCTGCGGAATCATCAATGCCAATTTCGAAGAGCAGGCTTTACAGATTGTATCGTGCAGCATTGGTGCATTATCATCTACCTATCCGATGAGTAAAATAGGGCCCGATCGAAAGAAATTTCAGGATTTCAACTGGAATACAAAAGACAGGATCAGAAAATGGCAGGATATTCTCGTTGATACCCCCAATTATGAAGAAATAAAATACGAGTCGGGTGATGCACTCTTCAATCAGGCTCAGGAAATTATCGATAAACAAAAAGCTGCAGAAGAAGCCAAAAAGCCGAAAAGAGTAAGGAAATAATTTAAAATATAAAGACCAGTTTTTAAAGCTGGTCTTTTTTCTTGTCCATTAGTTTTACAATTCAACTTATCTTTTTTAGCTTTGCCTAAATTTTTCATCCATACAAATGCAACAGGACTTTTTTAAATATCAGGCAAAAACCACGCAGTTTGCGGCAGGTTTTGAAGTGGAAAAAGCAGAAGGAAGCTATGTTTTTGGCAAAGACGGCAGAAAATATCTTGATTTTGTTGCGGGAGTTTCTGCCAATACTTTAGGTCATTCTCATCCCAAAATTGTTAATGCAATCAAACAACAGGCAGATAAATATCTCCACGTCATGGTATATGGCGAGTATGCTCAGGAAAAACCTGTAGAATTGTGCAAATTGTTGGCTGAATCAACACCCGAACCATTGGAAGTTACTTATTTGGTGAACAGTGGGGCAGAAGCTATCGACGGAAGTTTAAAACTGGCCAAAAGATATACCGGCAGAGAAGAAATTGTTTCTTTCAAAAACTCTTACCACGGAAATACACATGGAGCGTTGAGCGTTTCCGGAAATGAATTTCATAAAAGAGAATTTCGTCCGTTGTTGCCAATGGTTTCTTTTATTGAATTTAATAATGAAAATGATCTTGATAAAATCACACAAAAAACTGCTTGTGTAGTTCTTGAGACCATTCAGGGAGCAGCAGGATTTTTAGTTCCTGATGATGATTATTTAATCAAATTAAAAAAGAGATGCGAAGAAGTAGGAGCACTTTTGATTTTAGATGAAATTCAGCCGGGCTTCGGAAGAACAGGAAAATTATTTGCGTTTGAACATTTCGGAATTGTGCCTGATATTCTGGTGATGGGAAAAGGAATGGGCGGCGGAGTTCCGGTAGGAGCTTTTATGAGTTCGAAAAAAATCATGGAAACTTTGTCTCATTCGCCAAAATTAGGTCATATCACGACTTTCGGAGGAAATCCTTTGATTGCGGCAGCTTCTCATGCAACTTTAAAGGAAGTTTTAGAAAGCGGATTGATGAATGAAATTGCTGAAAAAGAAGAGTTGTTCAGAAAACTGCTGGTACACCCAAAAATTAAAAATATAAACGGAAAAGGATTGATGCTTGCTGTCAATCTCGGAACACCGGAATTTACTTTAGATGTAGCCAAAAGATGCATGGAAAAAGGATTAATCGTTTTCTGGCAACTGTATAGAAATGAATATCTGAGAATTTCTCCACCGTTGACTATTTCTAAAGATGAAATTGCTGAAGGATGTCAGACCATTCTTGATGTCTTAAATGAAAACTGAAAATCACTTTTATGATTTATAGCAAACCTCTTCAAGAAAGAGGTTTTTTAATGATCAGTACAAATTTTGAAACAAAAATTGAGATCAAATGAAATAAATTTATTTTTGTGATAAATATCATTGATATTGCTTAAAAATCTATTTAGTTTTTTGTGTAATAAAAAAATTAATTTATATATTGCGTGACGTTAAAAATAAGTTATATGGCGAAACATAAAGTCCATTACGAATTCCCAATGCATTGTCTCTCAGAGATTTTGTACGAATATTTGGCTAGTGCTGAGGGATTATCCGAGTGGTTTGCAGATGATGTAATAGAGAAAGGTGACGATTTCTATTTTAGTTGGGGTGGAGGTTCTGAAGAAAAAGCAACTTTGATCAGATACAAGCCTGAAAGTTTCGTGCGTTTCAGATGGGAAGAAGATGAAGGTACTAAAAACTTCTTTGAAATGACGATTACGATCGATGATATTACAGAAGATTTGGCTTTAAATATTACAGATTTTTGTGAAGAAGGTGACGAAGAAGAAAATGCTTTGTACTGGGAAAATCTGATTGAAAACCTTAGAATAAAATTAGGTGCAGCTTAATTCTTAAGCGGTACTGACTTAATGGTAAAACTGATGGACGATTTATCGTTCATTATTTTTTTATAAATAATCATATTTTGGATAATACATATTTTACTTCAGAAGAGCTTGAATTGAAAAACAGAGCATTTCTTTTGGGAGATGCGGTCAAAGTTTCATTTTTTGTAAGAAATTCTCAACTCATTATGGATGAAGAATGCTACTTCTTCCTGATGGCTTCCATGCGGAAAATGCGAATGAATATTCCCTTAACGTATACCCTGGAGTTTTTTCAGAATCTTTTTCATGAAAAAGTTATTCAGCAAAAAGAAGTGAAAAACGGAATTATTGATTTTCTGGTTTACAGAAATTATGATGATATCACCCTCTCAAAGTCATCCATTTCCTATTTCTTTGAGGTTAAAGAATTGGATGATGTTTTAAATTTACATCAGCGTCCTTTAGAATTAGATTTAATCAAGGAAATTAACGTCAATAATAATCTTTTGAGCAATATCAGAGTACATTGTCCGGAAAATATTTATGCTGCAATTTACGCACAGGAAAATGACCTTGATGATGTGATACTATTAAATCCAAACAAGAGAATTGCACGTTCTGTTTCAGGAAATCTTTTGTTTTTAGAAGGGAATATCATTAAAGTTCCGAAACATTCTGAAGGTGCTTACATTTCGCCATTGTTGGAAAATTTTGTTACATTTTTGCACAAAAATAATTTAGCAGATATTCAGGAGCATGAGATTATTGCTTTTGAATCTCAAAAGGCTGAAGAAATTCTGATGATTTCAGACGAAAAAGGAATTTTCTCAGTAGGAAAAATTAGAAATAAAACATTTGAAAACTTGCGCTTTTTAGAATTAGTAAAAGGCTGGAAGAATAGTTTTTCAAATTAAATTGACAAACCCGGTAAACAACTGTTACGTCCTTTACCGGGTTTTATTCTGATACAATCAGAAAAGAGTATTTTTTTCTTATTTTTCGTAAATAATTTCGATGAATTTTTGGGCAACTTCTTTCTGTCCGTTTTCACTGCTCAGATATTCCCGATCTTTTGTATTATTGATAAACCCCAATTCTACCACTACTGACGGAGCTTTTGATTCTCTCAAAATATGAAGATTCATTTCTTTACTATCGCATACTCCCAATTTTTTTGAAATTTTTTCAGCCAAAGCTTTAGAAGCATCAGAATTTTGAGTGAAGATCTCATGTCCCATTCTCTCTGACTCTTTTGCAGGACTTCTGTTGACGTGAAGTGAGATAACCATTTCAGGATTCAGTTTGTTGATTATGTCTGTTCTTTCACGTAAGGTAGGGGAAGAATCAGAATCTCGTGTAAGAACGATTTCATAATTATCCTGAGACTCGTTGAGTTCTTTGATTTTTGAAGCAATTCCTAAGACGATTTGCTTTTCAGAAACGCCTTTATAAGTGGCACCCATATCATTTCCGCCATGTCCGGCATCAATAACAATTATTTTTTTATGGCTAGGCGAGAAAGAGAGTATTGCTGAAGATGCAATTAATAAAAATAACAGTTTAATTGCTTTCATAGTTTAATTGTTTAATTCATCTAAAAACGTGAAAGTATTCTAAAAATTATGTTATGAATACTAAATATTTGTTAAAGTTAAATCGCTTCATTGTGAAACACAAACTAATTCAGCGATATATCATCGGGAGTATTTGCCCAAAGCAGAAATTCCCCACCAAGATTTTGCATGATAGACTTCCATAATGACTGATCGTTAGGAAGTGTGTAATCGAGATTATAGACGTCTACTACGGTCCATAGTTTGTTTTTTATTTCATTATCAAGCTGCATACCGCCCCAACCGGAATAGCCTGAAAATATTTTCACATCATTGATTGATAATTCATTGCTGATCACTGAACTGATCACTTTTTCTATGTCTTCTGTAACATAAAATTCTTCATTAATCTCAATAGTAACATCAGATACTTTTTTGCCTTTTATAATGAAAAAAACTTTGTCATTTTCTACCGGTCCACCATCGTAAACTTCAATTTTAAAATCGAAGAAGTTTTTGAATCTGTTACTCATTTTTGAATTTTTCTTATTCAAAATCAATCCAAAAGCTGAATTTTCATCATGTTCTATGATAAGCACCACCGATCTGGAAAAAATATCTCCGGAAATATCAGGTGTGGAAATTAATATTTTACCTTTGTATGAGTAATTCATACTCAAATTTAATAAAAATTATTTATGGAAAACCTTCACAATAAGAGAAAAATCTATGAAAAATCTCAACTTATTGAAAGTGAGATTAAAGAGAATCCTATTGAGCAGTTCAGAGATTGGTTTTTGGAAGCTTCTGTAAATCCAGCTGTTTCTGAAGCCAATGCGATGGCAGTTTCTACCTTAGAAGATGACGGTTGCCCCAGAACAAGAATGGTTTTGCTTAAAGAATATACATACGAAGGTTTTATCTTTTATACCAATTATGACAGCCGGAAAGGCAAAGCAATTGAAAAAACACACAAAGCCTGTTTGCATTTTTTCTGGCCGGCTTTAGAAAGACAAATCATCATTAAAGCTGATTTGGAAAAAATTGCAGAAAACTTAAGCGACGGATATTTTCATTCCCGACCAAAAGGAAGCCAGTTGGGAGCAGCGGTTTCTCCACAAAGTGAAGTGATCCCGAATAGAGAATTTTTAGAAGTTAAATTAAAAGAACTGGAAACAAAGTTTGAAAATTCTGAAGTTCCAAGACCTGATAACTGGGGCGGTTATATTGCAAAACCTTATGAAATAGAATTTTGGCAGGGAAGGCCTAATAGATTGCATGACAGAATTATTTATTCATTAAAGAATTTGGATTGGGAAGTTTCTCGGCTTGCTCCATAATTTCTTTTGTGAAAGGTTTGATTTCTGAGAAACAAAAGATGGATAATTTAAAATCTCAGTACGAGTAAAATAGATTGGGCTATTAATAAAAAGCTGACATACATTTATAATATTTGGCAAAACAAAAAAACCTCATCAAAAGATGAGGTTATATTTTTTATAATCGGGTGATTATTTTTTCTTAACTCCAGATACGGCAGTTGCCAAATCAGCACCAGCTTTGAATTTTGCTACTGTTTTAGCAGCAATTTTGATTGGTTTTTTAGTTGCAGGGTTGATACCTTGTCTCGCAGCTCTTTCAGATACTGAAAAAGTACCGAAACCTACCAGAGAAACTTTACCGTCTTTCGCTTTAAGAGTAGTAGTAACGTTAGAGATAAATGATTCTAAGGCAGCTTTTGCTGCAACTTTAGTAATTCCTGCATCTTTCGCAATTGCGTCGATTAATTCAGATTTGTTCATAATTTTAATATTAAAAGTTAGTTAGTAATTATAGCAAATATAAAACAATTTTCAAATTGTGCAAATTTTTTCTAAAAACTTATGAATGTATTTTGATTTATCCTGAAATCAATCAAAATATCATAATTCAGTTATTTGCGAAAAATCTAGGTTTCGAGATACTAAAATCGTGCCAGTTGCTTATGTGTATTGGTTTTGCTAAAAAAATAATATTATGTTTTGTATTTATTGATTCCTGAATTTCATGTTTAGTTTTCATTTTTTATTAATATCCTTATTGTATTGATAATCAGTTAATAAATATCATGTTTTATTTGAAATTAAATTGTCTTTTTTGTAGTGATTGTAAAGTGTATTTTAAAATCATTTTATTAAATATTATTAATAAATTTGCACCATGTTAATAGAAGTATTCAAATCTAAGATTCACAGGGTAAGAGTAACTGCCTCGGATCTTAATTATATAGGAAGCATTACCATAGATGAAGATCTTATTGATGCAGCAGGATTGGTTGTGGGAGAGAGGGTTTATATTGTTAATGTAAATAATGGTGAGCGCTTTGACACTTATGTGATTAAAGGAAAGAGAAAATCTGGTGAGGTTTGCCTGAATGGTCCTGCAGCAAGAAAAGTACAGCGTGATGATATTATCATTATCATAGCTTACGCTCAGATGACACCTGAGGAAGCAAGAGATTTTCAGCCGAAAATTGTTTTTCCGGACGAGAAAACTAACCTTCTTACCTGATTCATGGAAAAAAAATCAGCTAATCCTTTAAAAACAATTGTAACGGTTGTTATCTCACTTGCATTCGCAGGCTTTTTTCTATGGTTAGCATTGAAAGGTTTTGATTTTCCGAAGATTCAGAAATCTTTGGAAAAAGCGAATTATATTTGGGTTGCCTTCGCAGCAGTTTTTGGTGTTCTTGCCTATTGGTTCAGAGCGGTTAGATGGAATCTTTTATTAGAACCGATGGGACACAGCATCTCGACCTCCAATGCATTCTGGACGATCTCCTTCGGATATTTAATGAATTTAACCATTCCGAGAAGTGGTGAAGTTGCCCGAGCAACGGCTTTGTACGGTGTTGAAAAAGTGCCCGTTAGCAAATCTGTTGGTACCATTATTTTAGAACGGGTGATTGATCTTGTTTGTATGATGGGTTTTCTTTTGCTGACGGTTATTTTTAAATTTGATGCTATTGTATCATTTTACGATTACGTTACTGAAAAAAAGAAAGTAAGTAAAGAAGAGCATATTCCGAATGGTTTTGAAGAATTTTTAATGTCACTTGGGATCAACGATTTTGATTCTTTTTATTTGATAGTGAAGGTGATCATTTTACTTTTATTTTTAGGTGTAATTTTCTATTTGATTAAATTTAAAAGGGTTCAGCTCATTAATTTCGGTAAAGGAATTTGGGAAGGAATTGCATCAATTTCAAAATTGAAAAAAAAGGGAAAATTTATTTTATACACTGTTGGTATTTGGGCGTGTTATTTTATGGCAACCTACCTTGTTTGTTTTGCCTTGCCAGAAACTTCGAATTTCACTATTGCTGACGGTTTTTTCATTATTGTTGTGGGAACTTTAGGAATGATTATTCCGGCGAGTGGCGGTATTGGAGCATTTAATTTAGCCATGAAATATGGCTTTATGGCATTATTCATCTCAATGGGTAAAAGTGCTGAATTTGGTGGTGAAATGGGGATTACATATTCATTTATTTCCTTGCCGATGCAGATTGTAATCATGCTGATCACCGGTTTGCTGTCTATTCTGATGTTGGCGAAAGCTCGAAATAAATTGGAAACTGAGACTGAAATTAATATCAAATAAATTCTTGAATATTCAAAAAAAATATAGCCTGATCAAATCGATCGGGCTTTTTAATGTTTATTTAATCTGAATATTTGGAGATTTGAAAAATCAAAACTATCTTAGATATAAAGTACAGAATTATGGCAATAAACCTACGAAAAGGACAGAGAATAGATATCGGATTTACAAAAATGACCATCGGACTTGGCTGGGATCCTAATGAAGGGACGGGTTATGATTTCGATCTTGACGCTTCTGCAATTATGATTGATTCCCAGAAAAAACTGGTAAGTGAAGACTATTTTATTTTTTATAACAATCTCAAATCGCCGGACGATGCTTTAGTCCATACAGGTGATGATCCAAGCGGGAAAAATAGTGACGGCGATGATGATGAGGCGATTTTAGTCGACCTTGAAAAAGTGGATTCCAGAGTGGAAGAGATCCTGTTCGTAGTCACGATCGAAGATTTTGAAAGAAGAAGGCAGAATTTTGGACAGGTGAGAAACTCCTACATAAGAATTGTTGATCAGAATACAAATCAGGAGATTGCGAAATACGAATTAGATGAAGATTTTTCCATAGAAACAGGAATTGAATTCGGCAGACTGTATAAAAGAAACGGCAGCTGGAAATTTGAAGCTTCCGGAATTGGCTATAGAGCTGATTTGGGTTTCTTTTTAGAGAAATATTACAGTGGGCAGATCATTAAATAATAAAGTTTTTTAATCATGTATTTCGCATCTTTTGTAAAACTGAGATAAAGTAAAAATAAAAGGCTGTCATTGTTGAATGACAGCCTTTATTGTATTTAAGAGGTAACAGATTTCTATTTCTTAATAGTTTTGATGGTCTTTTTGCTTCCGTCTTCATAGTGAAGAGTTACCAGATAAGAACCAGAAACCAAATCAGATACATTCAAATCTTTACCAGGTTTTGCAATCGTTTTTACAGTTCTGCCTGCAATATCTACAATAGATACAGACTGTAAACCTTTAATGTCTGAAATACTTAGAATATCCACAAAAGGATTAGGATATAATCTTACTTCATTCAGTTTTTTAGTTGCTTCTGAAGTTCCTAATGTGCTAAGATTTACTTTTATATTATCAACATAAAGATAATATTGATCAGCGTCAGAATGAGCATTAAATCCAATGTAATAAACTCCTGTTGTAGCAGGTGTAAATGTGTATACTCCATTAGTCAAAGTTCCTGTGTTGATCCCTGTAATGTCGGTAATAAGATTTGTCATTCCGGCAACTGTTGCCGTAGTTCCGTAAGAAACTTTAAGGTTTTCAGAATAGGTGTCTACAGTATTATCACCATAATCAAATTCTACGCTGTACTGTGTTCCTGCGGTAAGCTGAATTCCTTGAGTAAAGAACCAAGAGTTTGCTGCATTTGATGAGTTGTAATCGTATCTCAAAACATTTGTAGTAAATCCTGATCCTGGATTGTTGCTTGTGTACCAATTGTTCCCCAATCCGGCATTAATTACATTCGTACAAGATGGTGCAGCAGGAGTTACTGCAGTTTCAAAGTTTTCATTGTAAGGTACTGTTGTAGCGTTGCATAGTGTTGTTACAGTAGCTGCTGTAACAGACCAGTCGCTTGAAGTTCCTGAACCACAATTTGATCTTACCCACACGTAATAAGTTGTATTGGGTGTAAGCGGTGTAATGGTAGCAGTAGTTCCTGATGCTACACTTTGAGTTGCCGCAGTTGATGCAGTTGGTGCGACATTGCTTGTGCTGTAGTAAATTTGATATCCGCTAGAAGGTATATTAGCAGGAGCTGACCATGACACTGAAGCTGATGTAGTAGTAGGGTTGGTTGCCGTAACACCTGTTACAACACCACAAGATGGTGCAGCATTGATGTTAAGGGTGTAATCTACATAACTACCATAAGGAGCTGGGCCGCAAGAGGTGATGTTTCCGCTGTAAGACTGTGCAAATCTAATTCTGTAATTACCAATCGCCTGAGTAGCAGGAATAGTAAAGTTTCCGGCAGAAGAAGCTGTATATGTTGTTGTAGCTAAAATAGTTTCACCAGTATCGTCAAAATCTAAGTCATTGTTATGATCTACCCAGATATAATGATAGTTGGTTCCTGCACTGCTTACAAGATTGTAGTTAACAATACCGCCAGGATAAGATGAAAGTGATGTAGCACTGTTATCGGTGTATGCATTATACGTAGTAGCATTATACGAAATATTATTTGTG
Organism: Chryseobacterium sp. AC405b; assembly: GCF_979258685.1. Classification (NCBI taxonomy): domain Bacteria; kingdom Pseudomonadati; phylum Bacteroidota; class Flavobacteriia; order Flavobacteriales; family Weeksellaceae; genus Chryseobacterium; species Chryseobacterium sp. AC405b. The sequence continues at coordinate 199,346 of NZ_OZ409877.1, read as the reverse complement.
CCACCTGTTGTACTAATTGTTTGTAAGTAATATGTGGTTGAGCTAGCTCCTCCTGTTGGTAAACAAACTCCTGTATAACCCGTCACAGGACCAATCCATGAGCTCTGAGAAGTACCGCAGTTAGATCTGATCCAGAAATAATAAGTTGTACTGGCTGTTAAGCTGCCTACAGTATTTGAGGTGGTTGTAACTCCTGAAATTTGTGGTGTTGAAGTACCTGTAGGTGGAGTATTTGTGGTTGAATAGAAGATATCATACGTAGCAGGAGCCGGTGAAGGCGCAGTCCATGATAACGATATTGATGAGGTTGATGAATTTGTCTTTACAGGGTTGTAAGGCTCAATGCATACAGGAGCCGCTTCCCATACAACATCATCCCAATAAAAACCGCCCGTCTTTGTTCCTGTATTTTTTACAGCAAGTCTTGCTGTGGCAGGAACGGTATTAGGAATTACAAATGATCTTTGTGAAGCCAAATCTGTGTAGGTGGTATTGGTAACGTCAAAGGCAAATAAGCTTACGAAACTTGCTGCACTTGTAGCATCTGTCACATATCCAACTTGTATAGCAGAACCTGTTGTAGATGATGATCTTCCTTTAAATTTCAATCTGTGTGTACCTGCATTGATATTGCTGAATTCAGGTAAAACAACGACAGACGAGTTAGCAACAGTCGAGCTGCTCTGATAAAGATGTCTGTTTCCTGATGATACCGGAGCTGTAGCACTAATTGACATGGTTCCTGTTCCGGAAACAAGCCTTGCCCAACAATCAGGAACAATACTTCCTGTTGTGTAACTGTCAAGATTTTCGGAAAGAGAGGTTACGGGTCCGCATAATGTTTTGAAAGTTGCAGAAAATCCCCAAGGTCCAGGCGTTCCGCATACTGATCTTCCCCATACATAATAGATGGTGTTAGGACTAAGACCGGTAACAGGAGCAGATAAACCTGTGATGTTTGTAATGGAAGCCGGTGTTGCATCCGTAGGAGAAACATTCGAAGTGCTGTAGTACAACTGATATCCGTTAGAAGGAGCAGGTGTAGGTGCCGTAAATGAAATTGTGGCTCCATTTTGAGTAATGCTTCCCGCTGTAAGTGCAGAAGGAGCAGGACAAGTGGTGTATTTATTTACAGATAATGCGAAAATATTTGAAATTCCGCTTCCTGCAGTTTTGGTAAATGCAACAGACTGTACCAGCTTCGCCTGATTAGCAACATTGACTGTTACTGGGATTTGGTATAATCTGGGATTAGTACCACCACCGTCTTCCAGGTTATCATTGGTTCTGTTGATTCTTCCGATACCTTGTATTGCGAATCCTGTGGTGTTGTACCAATCTCCTACGGCAAGTCCCGTAGCCGTTTGGCTTGTACCATCTGTAAAGTTAATTACTGCGGTAAGAGTAGAAGTTCCGCTTCCGCTAGTTGCTAAAATGTAAAGGTTATACGAAGCTACAGGTGTAGTTAATGCTAAAGTACCTGTGTCATTTACCGCACTCAACCTTAAAGTGTTGTTTGATGAGTAGGAAGCTAATTCGTAACTCAATCCCGGTGTAGTTGTAACTGCAGATGTGAAAATACCATTTACAGGAAGTCCGTAAGCCAGCGTTGGGCTTGTAGCTGTTGCCATAAAGTCTTTCGAAATAAACGCAAAGCTCACACCATCAACATCTATAGTGGTGGAACTTGCTGAAGGACCTGTGCCGTTTGCGATGACATCAGCATTAAAACCGCTTGAGATAGGTGCCCGATTGTAATACTGGGCATTAGTGGTCACAAAGGTCAGCGTGGCAAATGCAGCTGAAACAATTGAGAGTAAAGTTTTTTTCATTTGATTTATCGATTATTAAATTTCTGCTAATTTAGTATTTATTAACTTATTAATCTTTTTTTATTGCTTATAATTTTGCAATAAATATATATGTATGTCTGATTTATTATCAGATGTCTAATTTTTAGAATTTATGAATAATCTGTTTTTTGATAAAATCTATCATAAGCTTAATCAATTTTCTTAGAAAAAATGCTATTATTAACTCAAAATGATAATTTCAATAAAAAAATACTTCAACATATGTTGAAGTAGGTGTAAAAAAATAAATGTTTTTTTTTTCGATTCTAATCTAAATTTACGTTTCTGATGTTCTTTCCGATGGAGTATTAATTTCGTTTTAAGTGAATGCTTCTTTATTGTTATCAAAACAACAATAAATCAAATTGTTGTTTTCAGATTCTAACTTCCGCCTCCAGCTCTGCTCGATTCCTCAAATTTCACTTGTTTGGTAGCGCCTTTTACATCGTTATTTCCAAATTTGTAGGTCACAGAAAGGTAAATATTTCGGGTAATTCCTTTAGAATAGTATTCCACATCATAATTGGGATAGTATTCTGTACCTTTTGAACGGTTGGTATTTAGTAAATCGTTTACGTAAAGATTGATCATCAGGTTTTTCTGCATCAGATTCAGTTTTAAACCAGAATAAGCAGAGAAATTACCGTTAAAGTAGGTATTTCCGCTTCTGTTTGGGATGTTACTCCATAGTCCGAGCATAAGGGTGACGGTTTTTTCTTTGTTTAAAAAGAAATTGTTGTCAAAATTAAAGTTGGCTCCGTATCCTGCAGGTGCTGCAACGGCATCTGCATCAAAAGATTTTGATTGGGCATAAAAACCATTGACAAAAATATTAGATTCCAGCCATTTCAGTTTGTTGTAATTATAGGAAATATTGATTCCGGCTTGATCTTCATTATAAAAATTCTTTACTATGCTGTATTTTTCGGCACCTTGCACCACCTGGATGCGGTCAGAATTATCTTTATTGTAATTATAATATGCTGTAATGTTGAAATTATTTTTCAAAACATATCCAAACTCCAGATTATCTGAAAACGAAGGAAGCAAATAAGGATTTCCGGTGCTGTACTCAAATTCTGAAATGATGTATTTAAAAGGATTCAGATTCCCGAAATAAGGTCTGCTGATTCTTCTTGAATAATTAATGGAAAAAGTATTGTTGTCATTCGCTTTATAACTCAGGTAAGCGGTAGGAAAAAACTTTCCGTATTGGATGTTTGTACCTACATTATCGTTTACAGAAATTCCTTCAAGATTAGTGTATTCATATCTCAATCCGGCTTTAGCATCCCATTTTTCATTGATTTTAAAACTCGTGGAAGCGTATGCCGCATAATTTTGTTCGTTGTAGAAAAAATCATTGCTTCTTGCAGTGTTTCTTACATTCTGACCGTTTTCAATATCAAAAAAGTTGAAGTATGAATCGTTTTTTATGCTGGTGAATTTCAGTCCGGCTTCTGTTTTTATTTTAGCGAAATTTTTTTCAAGATCTGCCTGTCCCGAATAGATTTTATATTGACTGATAGGATTTACAAATGACGCTGTAACAACATCCGTAACTGTACTGTATAGATTTTTAGCATTAGCATCATTCAACATGACATTGGCAGAAAGACTCAGTTTGCTTCCCAACGTGTCCAGTTTTACATCATAAAAAGCTGATGCGTTGTGTACTTTTCTGATATTTCTGTTTTCTGAATCTGAATAAAATTCCTGCGGAATATTCTCCGATTGTCTTTTGGTGTAATTTTTAGCGCGCTCTATCGGGTTGCTGTACGAATAATTATAATTGACACCAACAAGGTTTTTATCATTGATTTTGTATTCTCCTTTTACGTTTCCACCTTTATATCGGTAGTTATTAGCACTTTGGCTGTCGGTATTCCAATAATCTGTATTGCCTTTTCCAGTAAGATAGTTGTAGGATTTTTGTTCCCAGTAATTATCTCCCAGAGACAGATTGGTCGTTACAGATAATTTCTCTCCCTGATAATTAAAACTTGCGCCACTTCTTGTAGAAACGACAGGGCGGTTCCAATAGTAGCTTCCGGATGTTTGCAGAGATCCGTTCCATCCAAGACTTGTGTTCTTTTTCAAGACTATATTAATCAATCCGCTTTTCCCTTCAGCTTCATATTTTGCGGGTGGAGTAGTGATCACTTCGATCTTCGCAATATCGTCTGAGCGTAGCGTTTTAAGATAGTTGATCATTTCCTGACCGGATAAATTCAGCAGTCTGTCATTCACCATAATGGCAACATTGCTTTTTCCTGCAATCGAAATCGCATCATCAGTTGCGCGTACCATCGGAGTTTTTGCTAAGGCTTCTACAGCATCAATTCCCTGTGAAGCAACAGAATTTTCTACATTGAAAACCAAACGGTCTACTTTTCTTTCAAAAAGTTTTTTCTTTGCAGTCATGGTTACACCTTCTATTTTTTGTTCGGAAGGTGCTTTTTCTTCTTTGATTTCTATATTTTTAAGAAGATTCCCTTTTACGGTAATATTTTCTGTGTTTGTAGTAATGCCGTCTCTGATGATCTGAAGAACATAGTTTCCGTTTTCTTTTAGTGGAATTTTAAATTTTCCTTTTTCGTCTGTAATTGCTGAGAATTTTGAGTTTTCTTTGGTTAAAAGAATTTCGGTATCAGTGGCAGGTTGATGAGAATTATGGGTGATAGTTCCTTCAATACTTTGTGCAAATAAAAATGCTGATGAGGCAATTGCAAAAAGAAGAATGATTTTCTTGTTCATGTGTATTATTTACTCATTAGACAGTTGTCAAACGTAAAATATTACATCACGGTGGGAAATAATTTTTAAATCTTTGATTCTGAGAAAGATTATTTGTATAGAGAATAGAAATTTATTTTAAATAGCAAAATTTTAGAAAAACGCTTTAATCTAACCGAAATTATTATAAAATTTTCAAACTCATTGATAGTTCATCATTTTTGGTTCAAATTTTTTAAATACTTCTAGGATTGCCGCATAACGTTTTTGGGCTTTGCTAAGGTGGGGCAATCGAAGCACAAATCTACAATTTTGCGCAAAAGTTCAATCGAAGAACTACCGTTGAACTTTGCAGTTTCGCCCCACTATTGCAAACCCTTGTTAGCAGACATTTTTTATTTCAAATTATATTCTTTATTCAATCGAGCAAAAGTTTTTTTGAAAACTATAAAAATAATTAAACTTGCAAATATTAATGAAGCTAAACTTGCTATCCACTCTAAATCATATTTTAAGTAATTTACTCTTGTAAAAAGAAACAAGTATGCAATAAAAAAAAACAAAATAGATATAATATATGATTTAAATATTTTATATTTTTTGTATTCAATAAGTATGATCATCAATATAATAGCCAAAAAAATTGGACAATACACACCCAATAATGTAGAAAAAATTGGAACACCAACTAAAAACAAGAAGCTACTTTTAAGATCATAAAATGTTGCGTCTAATGTCCCTGATTGATAGTTCATGTAAGAAACTGTTAGTCCAAAAAAAATATAGAAATGCACTACCCAAATTAATAGTATCGTGTACGTTTTATTTAACCGCATATTTTCTTATTATTTTCTTATAATCTTCTTTCAAAAATCCAGTACTATTAACTTTACCTTTAAAAGGTGTAGAAGTAGGTTTGTGCCTATCTAACCACAACATTAACATTGGTAAATCTATTCTAAAATTAGCATCTGTAACATTTCCATTCCAAGGGTCATCGAACTCAGGAGTTACACCTAAATAACCACCAAAACCGTGTCTTATATTGTTTTGAGGATCTTTGTCTGCCATAGATTGAAATGTTTCTATGGTTTTCTTTGAGGTTTTTGCATAAATAGGAACAGCAACAACTCCTTGCTCGTGTTTTACAAATGCCAAGTCCCAATTATATGCTTTTTCAAAGGTGTCTATTGGTACATTTTTATATTTCCCGTAAAATAAATCATAAAATTTAGTAATAGCATAATCGCAAATACCTATATTTAATTCACTTAAAATAACTTCAACATCATTATCTACAAAACCAAATCCACCATCCATAATTTTAAGTTTATCAACTAAATTATATGCACCTTTTAGCCAACGAGATTTATGTTGTGATTGTGTTACTTTATCTTTTAATAAACCATAAAAATCAGCAATCTGTCCGAAAGGACCTAAAACACCCTGATATTTGTGTTCCACAATGTACATACAAGCGTCTTTCCACTTATCATTTTTTGCTTTTCGGTCACTTTTTAACCAGCAAGCTTTTTGGAGGTTTACATTTCCTGTTGCCATTTTATAGATTTCCATACTTGGAAATTCTCCGTTATTCGCTACAATTTTTGTTTTTTCTCCGTTACTCAAAAAATCAATCAATAAATCTGCATAATCAACTTCTATGCTTGAATATTTTGGTAAATAAATCCGTATGTTGTCATTATCTATACTGATGTAATTTATTGCAAATTCTTTGTATTCACTAAACGTTTCTCCAAATAAAAGTCTCAATTCATAAGTAGAAATTGACTTTACTCGAATTTTTGAAGTAGAACAATCAATATCTTTTCCGCTGTATGAAATACTCATAACTGGAAATATTTTTCCGGCTATGAAAATCCGTTCTCTTCTAGTTAATCTACTAGGCCTGGAAAGACGAGTATATTCTAGTTTTGTTTTATTTCTATTGGCTTGTCTTATTTTGTATAAATATTCAACAAAATCAGTTTCCACTTCATTTATTCCCTTTACAGATTTTGTATTGTCCTCTTTCAGAAAATAAAATCCATTTTCCATAAATGGCATATAAGCTATTCCAACATTCATACAAATTGGCTCATCTAAAATGTCCAAAGTTGCATTAAAATGTCTAACATCTTCACCATTGATTTCGGCTATAATTAGGGTTCTTGCCATTATTAATTTTTAAGCTAAATTTGTGTTTTTGTTTAAGTTTTCAGAATCTGCATACATTACTTCTTGAAGAACAGCAAAACCCTCATTATCTACATATCCTATTAATTGAATATTTTCTTCGTGATTTTCTTCATCTTTTATTAAAAGAGAAATCATCTCACCCTCATTATAGTTTTGAGTTTTGACTTTTATGCTCAAAAGTTCATTTGTTTGGGCTTCACTTATTTGTTTTTCCATTGGTGAGTCCATCCAAACAACTTCAGTAATTGTTTTTTTTGTTTCTACTGGAGGTTCATAATTTCCAAATTTCACTCCTCCATTTAAACCCTGCATTATTACTTTTTTATTAGAACCCAAAGTTAGATTGCCTTTTGTTGCAGTAATAGTGATTTTATCTGCAATTTCTGTTATTGTACCAGCAATTAATGTATAATCTCTATTCACTTTGATGGTAATATTCTTTGCTTTTTTGATGATTGCCATAATGTTGGTATAAAATGTCTGCTAACGTCCAAATTTACGCATTGCGTCAATCCAAACTATATAACATTCACTAAGTCATATTTTAAGCTTTGATTACGTAATATATCATTTGCTGGTAAATATTGGGTTTTGAGAAAAAGAATTTTTTATATTTTTTTTTGGATTGACGAATATTTTGTATTTTTGATCAAACACACACAACTGATGAAATATTCACAATTATTCAGACAAAAGCTTGAAATAGCAAGATACAGCACGTCTACGATCAAAACTTATATTTCGACCTTAGCATCTTTTTTTAAAACGCTACACGATGTTTCCATAGAAGAAGTTGATGAAAGTATTATTGAAAAATATATTTACAGTGAAATAAAAGAAAAGAATATTTCACAATCGTATCAGAAACATATTTTAGGAAGCATAAAACTGTTTTATGAAGTAATGTTCAATAGAAAATTTTCACTTTCTCATCTTTATCCGAAAAGGGTAGAGCATTCATTACCCAAATATCTCAACAAAGATGATATCCTGAAAATGATCAGCCTTACAGAAAATCTGAAACACAAATCTATCATTAGCCTATTGTACGGTTGCGGTTTGAGAGTGAGTGAGCTGGTCAGTCTGAAAATTACCGATATAGATTCTGTTTCCGGAATGATTGCAATCGTCCAGTCAAAAGGAAAAAAAGATCGTTATGTGATGTTGCCTAAGTCAATTCTGCCATTGCTGCGGGATTATTTTAAGAGCTGTTCGCCCAATGTCTATCTTTTTGAAGGAAATGTTGGTGAAAAATATTCAACCCGAAGCGTGCAGCAGGTTGTAAAACAGGCAGCCATCAAATCAAAGATACCAAATTTGGTAACGCCTCACATTTTAAGACACAGTTTCGCAACGCATCTTATTGAGAGTGGTACAGATATCAGATATATACAGGAATTGTTAGGTCATAATAGCATAATTACAACTCAAATCTACACTCATATTACAGATTTAAAAAAAAGAAAAATTCAAAGTCCCCTTGATATGTAACCCCAGGAACTTTGAATTAAATTTTTAGCCAAACGCTCTTTTCAGCAAGCTTTCCACTTTTGGCTCGCTTCCTCTGAAGTTTTTATACAATTCCATCGGGTCTTTTGTACCGCCGGAAGAAAGAAGAATTTTAAATTTTGCTGCAGTTTCAGGATTGAAAATTCCTGTATCCTTAAAATGTTGAAAAGCATCAGCATCCAAAACTTCCGCCCATTTGTACGAATAATATCCCGCAGAATATCCCCCTTGAAAAATATGCGAAAAACTCGGGCTCATCGCTGTTTCAGGATTTGCAGGATACAGTTGTGTCGCTTTTGTATAATGATCCTCAAACTCTTTCACAGTCAAATGCTCCAACTCTTCAACTTTTGTATGGTAATTCATATCTAAAATACCGAAACCAAGCTGCCTCATCGTCTGATAACCTTCCATAAAGTTCTTAGATAATGCAATTTTTTCTATTTTTTCATCAGGTAAAACTTCTCCTGTTTTATAATGTTTAGCAAAAGTTTTCAAAAATTCTGGTTCGTAGCAGAAATTTTCCAAAAATTGTGAAGGCAGCTCTACAAAATCCCATTTCACAGAGGTTCCTGATAGATTCGGATACTGCGTGTTTGCCATCATGCCGTGTAAAGCGTGACCAAACTCATGGAACAATGTCGTCACTTCCTGAAATGTCAATAAACTCGGCGTGTCTTTCGTAGGCTTGCTAAAATTACAAACAATAGAAATGTGCGGACGAGAATTTTCTACATCCTTCTGATACTGATTTTTGTAACTCGTCATCCATGCTCCAGCTCTTTTCCCTTTTCTTGGGAAATAATCTACATAAAGCAAAGCTTTGAAGTCGCTTGTCGGTTGATGGTTGTCGGTCTGAGCAGAGTTGAAGACCTCCTTTACTTCATATACTTTCACATCTTCATGATATTTCGGGATGTCATTTCTTTCCACAAAAGTCAGCCCGAAAAGTTGATTAGATAATCCAAAAACTGCTTCCTGAACCTGCTCTAAAGGAAAATAAGGTTTTAATTCCTCATCATTCAGGTCGTATTTTGCTTTACGAAGTTTTTCTGCATAAAAAGCGTGATCGTAACCTTGCATTTCTTCAATTCCGTCAGCTTTTGCCAACGATTTCAATTCTCCAATTTCCTGTTCTGCGTAAGGCTTTGCTTTCGTTAAAAGTTCATTCAGAAAATCCAAAACTTTGGTGGGAGATTTTGCCATTCTTTCTTCCAGAACAAAATCTGCATAAGTTGCATAGCCTAGAAGTTCTGCTTTTTGTTGTTTTAACTTTAAAAGTTCTTTGATGAGGTTTTGATTGTCAAATTCTCCGCCGTCAAAAGACTTTTTACCGTTTGCCAAAGCCAGCTCTTTTCTCAGGTCACGGTTTTCAGCATACGTCATCAACGGAATGTAACTTGGATATTGCAGCGTTACAACCCAGCCTTCCAGATTTCTTTCCTTAGCTTCTTCAGCATATTGCTCGATAATTGCTTCTGGGATCCCGGCCAAATCTTCTTTATCGGTGATGTGCTTGAAGTAGGCATTGGTTGATGCTAAAGCATTTTGCCCGAATTGAAGAGATTTCAAAGATAAATCCATACTGATTTTCTTTAATTTTTCTTTATCTTCTTCATTCAGAAGTGCTCCGTTTCTCACAAAACCTTTATAGGTCTCATTCAAAAGCATTTGCTGTTCTTCATTCAGATTGTATTTTTCCTTTTCGTCGTACACTTTTTTAATCTTATTAAATAAAGCTTCGTTTTGAGAAATTTTTGAAGAATATGCTGTCAGGATAGGTGAAACTTCCTGAGCAATTTGCTGTAATTGATCGCTTGTCTCCGCAGAATTTAAATTAAAAAAAATATTAGACACTCGGTCAAGTTGCTCTCCCGAAAAAGCCAAAGCTTCGATGACGTTTTCAAAATTGGGTTCTTCAGGATTATTGACTATTGCGTCAACTTCTTTCTCAGATTTCTCAATTAATTCTTTAAATGCCGGAAGATAATCTTCGTTTTTAATCTGATCAAAGGGTGCTGAATGATATGGTGTATTAAAATTTTCTGTTAAAATATTCATTGACGTATTTTTAATATGTGTAAATTTAATTAATTTGAATGTAATGATATTTTGATTCTCAAAAACGATGCCCGCCACAATTTGTATGACAAAAATGCCTCATTAATTAATTTTCTTGTCATAGGGAAAGATTTACTTCATAACGAATTGCTAATTTTGATTTTCAGTAATTTACTTTGAGTTCTTTGTTGTATAGAACACCTTAAACAGGTGTCTTATTTAATTCAAAAAAATAACATACATTTAAACGTAATAAATATACAAATGAAAACAATTTTAAAAATTATCGGCGGCGTTATCCTTTTGCTCGTTGTCTATGCAATCGTTGCCATGTTGACTTTCGGAGATCATTATCACTACGAAAAATCTGTCGTCATGAATGCTTCAAAGGAGAAAGTCTGGCAGCAAATCAGTACAATGAAAGCGTTTAACCAATGGAATCCCTGGATGAAATTAGACAATAACATGAAAATCACTTACACCGGCAATTCTGGGGAAGTGGGAGATAAGTATTGTTGGGATAGTAAAAATGATGACGCAGGAGCAGGTTGTCAGGAAATTAAAGAACTGATTTCTGGCGAAAAACAAAAAACAGAAATGATTTTTAAAAGACCTTTTGAAGGACAGGCAATTTCTGATATTGTTTTAACTTCCGAAGGAAATTCTACAAAAGTTACGTGGAGCATGGATACAAAACAGGAAACATGGATGAAAATTATGCGACCGATGATGGATTACCAGATGGGAAAATCTTACGAAGAGGGTTTTAATAATCTGAAAATATTGGTAGAAAAATAATTACTATCTAAGAATTGATGTAATAAAAAACTGATTTCACATTTTGAAATCAGTTTTTTGTTTTTCAAAATTTAAATTAAAACATTATCTTTATCTAAAGATTACGATACATGGAGAAGATAGTATTTGAGAAAAACAACATAAGAAATTATGTGAAAACCGTGATTTCAGAAAAAATAGAAAAACTTAAAAACTTTATAGAATTTACCTTAGAAGCAAGTCGGGAAATCAAGAAAACCCCTAAATACGACAGTATGCGCGAAGAAATGCAGGAGGAAATTTACCAGATGCAAAGACAACTCGCTGCATTGAATGATTTGAAAATAAATTTAGCAAGAGTTCTTCCTGCTTCTACAGAAAGAGTGCAGCTGGGCTCATTAGTGATTACCAATAAAGCGAGATTTTATATTTCGGTTTCTTTGGGTGAATTCTTTTTTGAGGGCGACCGTTTCTACGCTATCTCGGCAGAAAGTCCGATGGCAAAAAAAATGATGGGTATGAAATCCGGTAGTTCATTTACTTTAAATAATATTCATCAGGAAATAATTGAGGTTCTCTAATTTTGATTCTAACTTCTAACTTCTAACTTCTAACTTCCATCTTTTTCCGTAATTTTGTGTCTATGAATAAAGCAGAAGTTTTAAAGGAAATCATAGAGCAAAGAAGAAGTATCTTTCCAAAAGATTATGCTGAAACAGAAATCTCGCAGCAAATCATTGAAGAAATCTTGCATTCAGCAACATTAGCTCCAAACCATAAAAGAACGAAACCTTGGCGTTTTAAAGTTTTCAAAGGAGAAGAAAAAGCAAAATTAGCTATAGAAATGCAGGAAATTTACAAATCTACTCAAACTCCGCAAGTATTTCTAGAAAAGAAATATAATGACATCGGATTTAAAATTAATAAAGCTGATGTGGTTATTTCCATTGTAGTTAATTACAGCGGAATGGTTCCGGAATGGGAAGAGATTGCGGCAGTTTCAATGGCTGTTCAGAATATGTATCTTACTTGTACAGCAAATGGAGTAGGATGCTACTGGAGTTCGCCTAAAATTGTAGATCATCTGAAGGAATCTTTAACGATTGAGGAAAACCAAAAATGTTTGGGATTATTTTATATGGGAAATGTTGAAGTGTAAAAACATAAGTCTTATAATTGAACCAAAATCTGTAACGAAGCTGTGAAATAGCCCTGATGGAAACGGCATCCTTTTTTGTTTGTTAAGATTTAGCGATGGAGGAAAAAAGATATAGTGAACAGCAGGTTCCCGGCTTCTGTAAAATATTTTTTAGTTATATATGAAATGAGAATGACACTAAACTTCCGGCATCTGGCTTCCAATAAATTTTCAGAATAGAAAATTTTTACTATCTTTGCACACTTAAATATTTAATCGGGACGAGTTCCCTTAAAATTCATACATTATGTCAGTAAAAATCAGATTACAAAGACACGGATCAAAAGGGAGACCTTTTTTCCACATCGTGGTTGCAGATGCTAGAGCTAGAAGAGATGGTAGATTCATCGAGAAACTAGGTACTTACAACCCAATTACTAACCCTGCGACTATCGATTTGAACGTTGATTCTGCTGTAAAGTGGTTAAACAACGGTGCTCAACCTACTGATACTGCAAGAGCTATTCTTTCTTACAAAGGTGTACTTTACAAAAAACACTTACAAGGTGGTGTTGCTAAAGGTGCTTTTGATGAGGCTGAAGCTGAAAAAAGATTCGGTGCTTGGTTAGAATCTAAAGAACAAAAAGTACAAGGTAAAGTAGAAGGTTTATCAAAATCTCAGTCTGATGCTAAAAAAGCTGCTTTTGATGCTGAAACTAAAGTAAATGAAGCAAGAATTGCTGCTGCTGCACAAGTAGAAGCTGATGCTAAAGCTGCTGAAGAAGCTGCAAATGCACCTGCTCCTGCTGAAGAAGTTGTTGCGGAAGCTACAGAAGGAGAAACTCCTGCTGCTGAAACTGAAGAAAACACTGAAGCTTAAAAACAAACCCGTTATGCGTAAAGAAGATTGCTATTTTTTAGGAAAAATCACACGCAGACACGGCCTTGCGGGAAACGTCATCCTTAAATTGGATACCGACCAACCCGAGCTTTACAATAAATTGGAATCAATATTCGTTGAAATCAACGGATTATTGGTTCCTTTTTTTATTGAAAAATCATCCTGGAGCAAACTCGATGCTCTGAACCTTTCTTTTAAAAACTCTTCCGAAGCTTTGGTAGACCAGTCTTTGAATAAAGATGTTTACCTTCCGTTGACGAGTTTGCCAAAACTGACCGGAAATCAATTTTATTATCATGAAATTATCGGTTTTGAAATTTTTGATCAAGACGGTAACAACTGTGGGGTCATAAGATCTGTGAACGATCAGACCGCTCAGAACTATTTCGTGACCAACTTAGACGGAAAAGAAGTCGTAGTCCCAATCATCAAAGACTGGATTCTTGAAGTAGACCGTGAAGAAAGAACAATCAAAATGAATCTTCCCGAAGGTTTGATTGATGTCTTTTTAGTTCCTTCAAAGAAAGACGAATAATAATTTATTTTTCTGAAAAATAAAATTACTTATTTACTTCTACTATACATCCGTTATACAATCCTTACATTCTCAATGTATTACTTTCAAACAAGAATAAGGTAGTATTATTGTTTATTTATTATCTGTTCAAGATATTCATTTGGAGTCATTAAAAATTTACTTTTAAATACTCTGTTGAAAGTTGCCTGATTATCAAAACCAATATTCAGATATATTTCTTTTAAAAGCACTTGTCCGTTGTTTTTATTTTTCACATATTCGGTAAAGGCATTTAATCTATATTCATTCAGATAAGTTTTAAAGTTGTTTTTTGAATACTTATTAATGGCAGATGAAACATACAGATGGTTTGAGTTAATTTCTTTTGCCAATTGTTGTAAAGTGTATTCTGAAGACTTCCAGGGCTGGGCGGTATTCATGTGACATTCTATCTTTTCGAACAGCATTTTATAAGCAGATTCATCTTCGGGGAGATCTGCTGTTTTATTCAAAATATTGTTGGAGTTGATTCTATAACATTGTTGTTTAATGAAAAAAAAGCCATCGATCATTATTTCATTACTGTCTCTAAAATCACGTATTGTTCTCAGTTTAATGATTTGAACAAAATAGTATAAATAGCAAAAGAATAAAACTAGAGAGAATGTGATGGTGAATATTTTTAGACCCTCCAAATATATTTCAGAAAAATGTGAGTTGAGCGTAAAAGAGTATTTGATTAAATAACTAATAGGAAAGATCAACACCATTGAAGCAGATAAAATAAAAACTTTTTTAAAGTCAAAGAAAAGTAAAAAGCCTATCGGAAATAAAAAGATATACAAAAATACAATAGTAAGATTCTGGCTATAGCTTATTGAGCAATATAATAAGGTAGAATATTTAACAAATAGTATTTCAAACTCTAATATTTTTTTTTCAATATCCATCTTTTATAAATAAAACTTAAAAGTAAAATCTAAACAGTAAAACAAAACAATAAAACATAAAATATAAATGATTGATAACCGGTCATTTACAAGATATGTTTTTTATGTTTTACTCTTTTTATGTTTTACAAAATTTTTGTAATAAAGTCTCTCTTAATTTGTGTTAAGAATAATGGTGGTAAAAATATCGATTTTTCATCTATCCTCAAAAAAAATATAAAATTAAATTTTTTGATTGTGATTTTAGATGAAATTATACAATGTTTATTGAATGGTATTGCATTTTATTCAAATAGTTATTAAACACAAATTAGTTATTAATAAAAATTAGTTATTTAACACAATTACTTATTAAACACAAATGATGGAATTAAATTATGAAAATTTTAAAGAAATTAATATAGGAAATTATATTAAACATAAAGTGTTGGAATCTGATACCACACATATATTCATATTTCAGATATTTATAAAATATGATTTTTTTTTAAAATATAGAGACAGGATTTAATTTCTTTATTCTCCACAATCTTTCTCTTTCCCCACCAACAAAATATAAATCGTCACCTTACCCGAATTCAGAAAAAAGGATGTATCCCTAAAGAATTATAAACCTATAATAATATTAAAACTTTAAATGAAATCATAAAAACAAAATAACCTAAAACAACATTATATGGATGAATCTCAAAATATTAGCACATGAAGGTAAACTATCAGCGCTCATAGTGCAGATAGTATAAATAAATTAGTTAATAGAAAACAATAATAAAAAAACAAACAATTCAATGAAGAAATTTTATCAAATCCTATTTATTTTTTTAAGTATGCTCTCATACTCGCAAGTAGGTATTAATACAATTACTCCAGACCCTAATGCCGCTCTGGAGATAAAAAGTGATAATAAAGGGTTACTCATTCCCAGGGTAGTATTAGTTGCTTCGATCGATCCTGCACCTTTATCAGCGCATGTAAAAGGGATGATTGTGTACAATTTAGGTTCGGCAACTTCTAGTTTGACTGAGGGATTTTATTATAATGATGGTCTTCAATGGACTAAAGTTAATAAGGATACTTCTTCGTTAGTTTCATTTAACACTACCGATCCAAACCAGTCAGGAACCGTGTTTTCACCGAATTTGCCCGCAAACTTCAATAACATATACGCGTCCTCAATTGACGGATCTTATTGGAAATATGATCAACTAAGCAACATTTATCTTTCGTACCAGCCGGATCCTTCTACAGAATGGTATTTAGGTGGTACTACTACAGATGCTTCATCTAATAAAACGAATGCAATATATAGAACAGGAGAAGTAGGAATTGGCGCAACTTCAACGATAGATGCAAGTGCAATGCTGGATGTTAATTCTAAAACCAAAGGTTTATTACCTCCAAGGATGACGCAAGCAGAACGTGATGCCATTTCACAGCCGGCAGAAGGTTTAATGGTATATTGTACAGATTGTAACGTAAGCACAGACGGTCTGACCAAAAATGGATGTTTGATATATAATTATGGTACACCGGCAGCACCTCTTTGGGAATGCTTGGGTAAACCAAAAGGAGCTGTATTTAGCGTAGATTGTGTTGGTAGTTCAATTAATGGAGACTATATTAAAGGGATAGCTAATTCAGCATCCAATACAGTTTCAATTAAAGTTATCAATAATTCATTCCAGACTGTTTCAAATAACTTCACAGGTTATCTTACATTATTAGGATCAGCGGCTGCAGGTCTTACGGTTTCAGGCCTTCTCCGGCTCAACCTGTAAATATCCCTGCTAACTCAAGCGTAACTTTAGTATATACGATCTCCGGGACACCTACAGTAGCAGGAGATTTTAGAGCAAGATTTTCAGGAAACGGATTAGAGTGTGAAAAAGTTGGAACCGTAAAAGATGGAGCAGTTACTCCTGACTGTGCGAATGCTGTTGTGTCTGCTTTGGCTCCGTTTAAATATCTTAAGAATGGTACTTCATATACCGGAACAATAACAATACCTTATACTTCTACAATAGCTGGTATTGCTTATCCGGCCCAGACTAATGTTTCAATAGGTAACGGACTTACCGTTTCCAGATCGGCAGGAACATTTGGACTTTCAGGTTCTGTAGTCTACACGATCGGAGGTACCTATACAGGTACTACCTGTCAGGAAA
Organism: Chryseobacterium sp. AC405b; assembly: GCF_979258685.1. Lineage (NCBI taxonomy): Bacteria > Pseudomonadati > Bacteroidota > Flavobacteriia > Flavobacteriales > Weeksellaceae > Chryseobacterium > Chryseobacterium sp. AC405b. The sequence goes on along the minus strand of NZ_OZ409877.1, from coordinate 182,540 downwards.
TGACGGCTAATATCAATATAGTAGGAACTCAATCTTGCAGTGTGAAGATAGGGGTTGCCACACCGTTTCTTTCAGGTACTTATGCATCAAGTCTTAATACAGTTTATTTCCCTGGCTGTGTAGCGACCCAAGCTAACATGACAGATAATGATTTCGCTTCAGGTTGGGCTAATGATTATAACAATACGGGTACAGGTGCTACTGGTGGATTTGTAGAAATTACCTTCCCGGAAGAAAAAACGCTTAAAGAAATAAAGATATCAACAAGTGATCCTACATGTTGGGGTGGTTATGCTTATTTAGGTGAATATTATACAAATGCTTATACAAATTATTGGAAAGCTTATGGTAGTCCTAAACAATACGCATACGAAATTCAATACTGGAATGGTACAGCTTGGGTATATGCAGCAGAAGTGCCGGTAATGAGTAAAACTGCTCTCACTACAATACCAGTTTGTGAAATTAAAACCACAAAAATAAGAGTAACAGCAGTAAATAACGCATATTGGGCAATAGGAACCTTCTATCCAGTAGTTTATTAATTGCTCCTTTAGACTTACAGCCAGGAGATTTGCTCCTCCTGGCTTTTAATACCATCTGTATTATATATTAATTGTAAATCAAATAGCATGTAATTGAGAACAAATGGCTAATTGTTTTAAACTAGTAAAAATACAGTTGGAAAATGGAAAAAGATTTATAGTTGAGATAGTTAAATAACTATTTAAAAGTATAATTTTTCTAACAAAACTATATCAATTCAAATATTTACATAAAATTTTATTTCCTATGTCAGATAGAATCTTGAGACAAGTTTAGATATCAAAAATAATATGATTATCGGTATGAAAATCCCAATTCTACTTAAAAACTTGTTGATGATTCTTGTATTATATATTCCCAATATGATACTTCAAATAGGATTATATTAAAATTTTGCAGTAAAAAAAACGGATGATTCTAAAAACACAAAAAAAAATTTGAGAGAATTTAAACAGTTCCAAATATATTTAAATTCTTAATCTTATAATAGTGACCTCTAAATAAGGGGGTCACTATTTTTTTTATTCTAAAATTTATAATTTCCCGTAGTGATATTCCCACAAAAAAAGCTGGCTTTCTGAAAACCAACTTTAATTATTTTTTAATTTAAATTTTATTTATTCTAAAGCTGCTGCTCCTGCAGAGGCAACTTCATGATCATCTTCCACAGAACTTCCGCTTACTCCAATCGATCCAATAATATTTCCTGAAGAATCTTTTATCAAAACTCCACCCGGAAATGTAATCAATCCGTTGTTGGAGTGTTCTATATTGTATAAAGGTTGACCAGGTTGTGATAATTTCCCGATTTCGCCGGTATTCATATTAAAATACCTTGCCGTCTTAGCTTTTTTCTGAGCAATATCGATCGATCCTAACCAGGCATCATCCATTTTTGCAAATGCAACCAGATTAGTACCACTGTCCATAACGGCGATATTCATTTTAACTCCCAATTCCTTGGATTTTTCTAATGCAGCTTCTATTATTTTTTGAGCCTGATCTAATGTGATGTTCATATTTTTTTGTTTAATTACAGTAAATCTACAAAAATTGTTGGCAAACAATGATTCCCGCCATTTAATGTTTTGTTAAATTATATCAGATTTTCAGTTTATTCTCTAATTCATTAATTTGTTGATACATTTTATTAAAGAACATCTTTCTTTCTCTATTTCCGGCTGTATTAAGAGATTTTGAATTTTTAATTTCATGCTCAAAATAAATCAAGGTATCATTACAAGTTTTTTCATCATTGGTCATCATGTAGCCAAACATATTAAAAGGGATGAAAAATGATGATTGATATTCGTTTTTAAAGAAAATATTGTTGCTTAAGATCACCAAATCATTGACGTAAAAATTAAAATCAGGATTGTTTTGAATTTTATATTCTATATTGCGAAGAACAATTCTGACTTCTTCCAAAATAAGTGCAATGTCTTTAAATTTTAAAAGTCCCATTTCAGAATAATAAGAAATCTGCATTAGAATACTCATAATGGTTGTGTCGTTCCAGACTTCGGTTACATTTTGATTTTCATAAAGATCTTTCAGCATTTCATTTTTTGGAGAATGGTAGGGGAGATCAAAATCTTCAAATGAACATAGAAACTTGTCTTCATTCAGCAGATTCATCCAAACATAAAATTTGAAGCGTGATAGAATTGTATTCGAAATCGTATAAAAAAACGGAATATCTTTAGCCGAATAATAAACCTGTGATTGATTCATACCTTGGAAAACATTCAGTATTTTCAGCGAACTCTCAAAAAAATGCAATAAATCTTCCTGTGTCTTTACAGGCTGAGTTCTTTTTACCACCAATTGGTTTTCGGTTCCCAAAAACTGATCAATTGAAATCTGATAATATTTGGCCAATTCCACCGCTTCTTCAAAACTGAATTTCGCTTTCATCGAAGTTCTTCTGTGTGCTGCGTCATAGCTAATGTTGAGAATATTGGCAATCTCATCATTCAACGATTTATCTCCAATTTTTTTTCTGATTTGTCTGAGTAGAATTTCTTGATTCATTCTGATTTGCGATTTTCACAAATGTATTGATTTATTTTAATTTTTTATCGCATTCATAAAAGTGGTTTTCAAAATTAGCTTTGAAATATAATTTAAAATTAAATGTTATGAAAACGAAATTATCAATCATCGCACTACTGATGAGTTTAATTATTTTCGGGCAAGACAGTTTGAAAGTAAAATCCTCATTGGTTACTATCAATCCTCAAAAAACGATTAGGAATACAAATGGTTTTAACGTTGGAATTTTAGATGACTATCAAAAACAAAGGATTAATGGGATTAATTTTCAGGTAAACCCTCTCACTTTACTTTATCCTTTAATTCCACAGGCAATTTCAGTCCCTACCGAAGAGAAATCAACTGTGACGGTGAATGGATTGCATCTTTCTACAGGCGGAATGATGGATGGCAAAAAATTGAACGGAATCGGTATCTCAATGTATCATCATTCACGCACGACAAACGGATTATCGGTAAATTTTTTTAACAATACTTCAGGAAATTTAAATGGAGTTCATATTTCAGGATTTGATAATAGTTCGGAGAGAGGAAATGGTTTGAATATGGCTTTTTTCGGAAATTACTCAGATGATTTTAAAGGTATGCAAATTTCTATGTTCAACGAATCGAAAAAATTGAGAGGAATTCAAATAGGAATAGTCAACAAAACTAAAGATCTCAAAGGTTTTCAGTTTGGATTATGGAATGTGAACGAGAAAAGAAAGTTTCCAATCGTCAATTGGAATTTTAAATCTAAAAAAATTAAATCATGAAAAACATACCTTATATATTAATAGCAATCCGTTTTCTTTTAGCACCAATAATTTTCTTTTTAGCCTATTTAAAAGGTGAAGAATTGGGATATTTAATTATAACCTTAATGTTCGTTGGTCTGCTAACAGATATTTTTGATGGAATCATTGCACGAAAGGTAGGGGTTTCTTCAGAAAAATTAAGAAGATTAGACAGTCAGGTAGATTTGGTTTTCTGGCTCTCGTTAGGTTTTGCTGCTTATTTTATCAATCCGAAAATCATACAAAATCATTGGGAAAGTATTACAATTGTTTTCGTCATGGAAGCTTTATGCTATCTGATAAGCTTTTTAAAATTTAAAAAAGAAACCTGCACTCATGCATTTCTATCAAAAATGTGGGGTTTGAGCTTACTGATTGCATTTGTATATTTAATAGGATTTCAAGAAGTTGGTTGGGCGTTTTATCTTATGATAGTTTTAGGAGTCATCTCTCATATTGATGTCATCCTCATTATTTTAATTCTTCCTAAATGGCAGTATGACGTTCCAAGTTTTTATCATGCCTGGAATATCAGGAAAGGAAAGCAGAGAAAAAAGAGCACACTTTTCAATTAATCGATAGCGAATTTTTATGGATTAACGATCAATGATAAATCAAACAATGGAATCATAGAAAAATTACACTGTTTTTTGTAGATTTGCAAACATTAATTTTTATACAAAAATTTATCAATCAACAAATGAAAAAGCAGACAATTAAAGAAGTCCTACAAGACTACAAAAAAGTATTACATCATGACATTACAGTTTACGGTTGGGTAAGAGCTTTCCGTTCAAATCGCTTTATTGCGCTTAATGATGGTTCTACAATTAATAATTTGCAGATTGTTGTTGATTTTGAAAATTTCGATGCAGAAATTATCAGCAAAATAAGTACAGCCTCTTCTCTCAAAGTTGTTGGTGAAGTCGTGGAAAGCCAGGGAGCCGGACAAACCGTAGAAATTATTGCTAAAAAAATCATTATTCTAGGCGACAACTTTACCGAAGAAAGAGATAAAACGATTCTTCAGCCAAAAAAACATTCATTAGAAGTGTTAAGAGAGCAGGCGCATTTGAGATTCAGAACCAATTTATTTGGAGCAGTTTTCAGAGTACGTCATGCGGTAAGTTTTGCAATTCACTCATTCTTTAACCAAAACCAATTTTTCTATATCAATACTCCAATCGTAACAGGAGCTGATGCCGAAGGAGCAGGAGAAATGTTTGGGGTAACCAACTTCGATTTAAATAATATTCCAAGAGATGAACAGGGCGATATCGATTTTGCTCAGGATTTCTTTGGTAAAAAGACCAACTTGACGGTTTCCGGGCAGCTTGAAGGTGAAACTGCAGCAATGGGGTTAGGAAGAATCTATACTTTCGGACCGACTTTCCGCGCAGAAAATTCAAACACAACTCGCCACTTAGCCGAATTCTGGATGATAGAGCCTGAAGTTGCTTTCAACAACCTTGAAGATAACATCGATTTGGCAGAAGATTTCTTAAAATATGTCATCCAATATGTCTTAGACAATTGTAAAGATGATCTTGAATTCTTAGATAAACGTTTTGAAGAAGAGCAAAAAACAAAACCTGAAAAAGAAAGAGCTAAAGAAGGCTTAATCGAAAAATTGGAAAATGTTATAGCAAAACGTTTCAAAAGAGTTTCTTATACAGAAGCAATTGAGATTTTACTCAATTCAAAAGAAAATAAAAAAGGAAAATTCGTTTATCCGATCGAAGAATGGGGTGCAGATCTTCAGTCTGAGCACGAAAGATTCTTAGTAGAGAAACATTTTGAATGTCCTGTTGTTCTTTTCGATTATCCAAAAGAGATCAAAGCATTCTACATGAAGCTGAACGACGATAACAAAACCGTTGCCGCCATGGATGTACTCTTTCCCGGAATCGGAGAAATCATCGGTGGCTCAGAAAGAGAAGCGAGATTAGACGTTCTGAAAACCAAAATGGCAGAAATGCACGTAGATGAGCACGAATTGTGGTGGTATCTTGATACCAGAAGATTTGGTTCCGTTCCTCACGCTGGTTTCGGACTCGGTTTAGAAAGACTTGTGCTTTTCGTGACGGGTATGACAAATATTCGAGACGTAATTCCTTTTCCAAGAACTCCAAAGAACGCAGAATTTTAATCTGCATCATATATATATATATATATATATAACCTCTGAAAATTTCAGAGGTTTTTTTGTTATACTTATAGAAGCGTTACTTCCAACTTGGATACTTTTTATTTCAGAAGCTTATTCCAGCTTTCACTACTCGCTTTTTTACACTTTGCTTATCCCTCTCTTGCAAAAAGAGCTCAAACATGTCGTTCAATCTAGGCTAGGATAGCGGTCGGTAGTTCATTATTCGGCCAAAAAGAAATATTTTTCAATTATTTAGCTTCAGTCTGACTATTTTTTTCTCAACCTAATCTTTCCATGACGAATAATCATTGCCCATTTGAAGATCTTATTGTTATCTTTTGCTCCGGAGGAGCAATATGTTTGTAGTAATCGATTATCACATATACAAAGAGCTCCGTAGGAGCGACACCTTCCATTAATAGATTGATATTAATAATCTGTTGGCTTAATTTTTGTAAACAGTACACTCGTCGATGTTGTTTATACTTAAAACATGTCGTTAACAGTATTTTCGAGAAACAAAATAGATATTTTGTTTTACTAAATTTCCAAATATTACCCGGATAAAACTGCCTTTTATCCATCATTAAAATAATATGAACATTGTGGATAACTCTATAATGTTATTTAATGCTTATCAAACCAGCGTTTTACTCTAATACTTTTCCACAATCAAAATAATTGATTATTAAATATTTGTTTCGTGTAAGAATGTGCCCTATCTTTGCCCCACTGAAAACGAGAGTATATCAGTAGCGCAGGAGAGCTTTAGGGCAGTAGTTTATATTACTTTAGAAGAGAGAAAAACTTTTTAATTATTAATAAATTTTTAGCGATAAAAATTTGTGAGGTTGAAAAAGATTTGTATCTTTGCAATCCCAATACGGGGAGCGCAGGAGTAGTAGATTGGATGTTTAGAAAGAGGGTGTTTAGGGTTACTTAAAAAACTTTAAAATTTCTTCAAAAAACATTTGGTCAGGACAAAATAAATTATTACTTTTGCACACGCAAATACGGCAACGCCCAACGACAGAAAAGGGTAGCTGAGGAAGCGTAAGAGAAGAGATCATTGAAACATAGATATAACAACCAAGTAAGGAAAAGACTAAAGCGTCAATAACTTTGAGTGAGTCAGACAAACATACAATGGAGAGTTTGATCCTGGCTCAGGATGAACGCTAGCGGGAGGCCTAACACATGCAAGCCGAGCGGTAGAAGTCCTTCGGGACTTTGAGAGCGGCGCACGGGTGCGGAACACGTGTGCAACCTGCCTTTATCTGGGGGATAGCCTTTCGAAAGGAAGATTAATACCCCATAATATATTAACTGGCATCAGTTGATATTGAAAACTCCGGTGGATAGAGATGGGCACGCGCAAGATTAGATAGTTGGTGAGGTAACGGCTCACCAAGTCCATGATCTTTAGGGGGCCTGAGAGGGTGATCCCCCACACTGGTACTGAGACACGGACCAGACTCCTACGGGAGGCAGCAGTGAGGAATATTGGACAATGGGTGAGAGCCTGATCCAGCCATCCCGCGTGAAGGACTAAGGCCCTATGGGTTGTAAACTTCTTTTATACTGGGATAAACCTACTTACGTGTAAGTAGCTGAAGGTACAGTATGAATAAGCACCGGCTAACTCCGTGCCAGCAGCCGCGGTAATACGGAGGGTGCAAGCGTTATCCGGATTTATTGGGTTTAAAGGGTCCGTAGGCGGACTCGTAAGTCAGTGGTGAAATCTCATAGCTTAACTATGAAACTGCCATTGATACTGCGGGTCTTGAGTAAGGTAGAGGTAGCTGGAATAAGTAGTGTAGCGGTGAAATGCATAGATATTACTTAGAACACCAATTGCGAAGGCAGGTTACCATGTCTTAACTGACGCTGATGGACGAAAGCGTGGGGAGCGAACAGGATTAGATACCCTGGTAGTCCACGCCGTAAACGATGCTAACTCGTTTTTGGGTTTTCGGATTCAGAGACTAAGCGAAAGTGATAAGTTAGCCACCTGGGGAGTACGATCGCAAGATTGAAACTCAAAGGAATTGACGGGGGCCCGCACAAGCGGTGGATTATGTGGTTTAATTCGATGATACGCGAGGAACCTTACCAAGGCTTAAATGGGAATTGACAGGTTTAGAAATAGACTTTTCTTCGGACAATTTTCAAGGTGCTGCATGGTTGTCGTCAGCTCGTGCCGTGAGGTGTTAGGTTAAGTCCTGCAACGAGCGCAACCCCTGTCACTAGTTGCTAGCATTAAGTTGAGGACTCTAGTGAGACTGCCTACGCAAGTAGAGAGGAAGGTGGGGATGACGTCAAATCATCACGGCCCTTACGCCTTGGGCCACACACGTAATACAATGGCCGGTACAGAGGGCAGCTACACAGCGATGTGATGCAAATCTCGAAAGCCGGTCTCAGTTCGGATTGGAGTCTGCAACTCGACTCTATGAAGCTGGAATCGCTAGTAATCGCGCATCAGCCATGGCGCGGTGAATACGTTCCCGGGCCTTGTACACACCGCCCGTCAAGCCATGGAAGTCTGGGGTACCTGAAGTCGGTGACCGTAACAGGAGCTGCCTAGGGTAAAACAGGTAACTAGGGCTAAGTCGTAACAAGGTAGCCGTACCGGAAGGTGCGGCTGGAACATCTCATTTTAGAGCGTCATTAGACGATAAACAAAAAAAGATACTTAAATGTATCATGTACTTACTTAAAGAAGACGTTTTAGTTTTTTACTCGGTTGCTTATATTATAAAAATACAAAACCCACTAGAAATTAGTATCAGAGGGAGAGATTTAGAAAATAGAGGTTAGAAAATTAGAAGTTAGAGATTAGTCCAACATCTAGTGTCTAAAATCTAACATCTAAACAAAGTCTCGTAGCTCAGCTGGTTAGAGCGCTACACTGATAATGTAGAGGTCGGCAGTTCGAGCCTGCCCGAGACTACTAATTGTAAAAGACGGGAAGACATCAGATATGAGACGTGAGACATTTAGGTCTAGAGTCTGTAATCTGACATCTGAAGTCTACTAGAGGGGGAATTAGCTCAGCTGGCTAGAGCGCCTGCCTTGCACGCAGGAGGTCAAGGGTTCGACTCCCTTATTCTCCACAGTTTTGTGAGTTTGATTTAAAAGTAAGATGGATAGAGCCAAAACAAATATCCATTTATCAGACGAGCAGAAAGAATTAAGATCATTGACATTAACGGTAAAAATATCACAAAGAGAAAACCGAGCGCAATTAAGCGTTTGAGTTTACAAAATAGTTTAATAGCAATATTAGACAAAAATACTGAACTAATTAATAATTAGGAAAGAAATCGTTAAGGGCGTATGGCGGATGCCTAGGCTTTCAGAGGCGAAGAAGGACGCGGTAAGCTGCGAAAAGCTGCGGGGATCGGCACACACGAATTGATCCGCAGATGTCCGAATGGGGCAACCCGTCTGGTTGAAGACCAGTCACTCCGCAAGGAGAGCAAACCCGGAGAACTGAAACATCTAAGTACCCGGAGGAAAAGAAATCGAAGAGATTCCGTAAGTAGTGGCGAGCGAACGCGGATTAGCCCAAAAGTCTTTATATGTTTAAAAGAATGTTCTGGAAAGAACAGCCATAGAGGGTGATAGCCCCGTATTTGAAAGGCATACATAGATGATAAATGAGTAGGGCGGGACACGTGAAATCCTGTCTGAATATGGGGGGGCCATCCTCCAAGGCTAAATACTCCTGAAAGACCGATAGTGAACAAGTACTGTGAAGGAAAGGTGAAAAGCACTTCGAATAGAAGGGTGAAATAGAACCTGAAACCGTACGCCTACAAGCGGTCGGAGCCCACAAGTTGGGTGACGGCGTGCCTTTTGCATAATGAGCCTACGAGTTAATTTTACTAGCGAGGTTAAGGACTTCAGGTCCGGAGCCGGAGCGAAAGCGAGTCTGAATAGGGCGTATAGTTAGTAGGATTAGACGCGAAACCTTGTGATCTACCCATGGGCAGGTTGAAGCTTTGGTAACACAAAGTGGAGGAGCCAGAACCGGTTGACGTTGAAAAGTCTTCGGATGACCTGTGGGTAGGGGTGAAAGGCCAATCAAACTGGGAGATAGCTCGTACTCCCCGAAATGCATTTAGGTGCAGCGTCGTGTATAAGTTTATTAGAGGTAGAGCTACTGATTGGATGCGGGGGAGTCAAATCCTACCAATTCCTGACAAACTCCGAATGCTAATAAATGTTCCACGGCAGTGAGGGCGCGGGTGCTAAGGTCCGTGTCCGAGAGGGAAAGAACCCAGACCAACAGCTAAGGTCCCCAAATCTCTATTAAGTTGAAGCAACGCGGTTGGACTGCATTGACAGCTAGGATGTTGGCTTGGAAGCAGCCATTCATTTAAAGAGTGCGTAACAGCTCACTAGTCGAGCGGTCCGGCATGGATAATAATCGGGCATAAATAGAGTACCGAAGCTATGGATTTACAACCTCGGGTTGTATCTGGTAGGGGAGCATTCTGTTTGCACAGAAGCAGTAGCGTGAGCTATTGTGGAGCGTACAGAAAAGAAAATGTAGGCATAAGTAACGATAAAGCGGGCGAGAAACCCGCTCACCGAAAGACTAAGGTTTCCTCAGCCATGCTAATCAGCTGAGGGTTAGTCGGGACCTAACGCGAACCCGAAAGGGGTAGTGGATGGACAATGGGTTAATATTCCCATACTTGCTCACACTAAAAAGGGGACGGAGTGCCGTACTTACTGGAGACTGACGGAATAGTCAAGACCTAGCCTTCGGGCGAAGTTGCTGTAAGGAAAGTGCTTCCAAGAAAAGCCGAAGTGAAGCAACCCGTACCAAAACCGACACAGGTAGTCGAGGAGAGAATCCTAAGGTGCTAGAGTGAATCATGGTTAAGGAACTAGGCAAAATAGTCTCGTAACTTCGGAAGAAGAGACGCCAACAGCAATGTTGGCCGCAGTGAAGAGGCCCAGGCGACTGTTTATCAAAAACACAGGACTCTGCTAAATCGAAAGATGCTGTATAGGGTCTGACACCTGCCCGGTGCTGGAAGGTTAAGGAAGGGCGTTAGCAGCAATGCGAAGCGTTTGACTGAAGCCCCAGTAAACGGCGGCCGTAACTATAACGGTCCTAAGGTAGCGAAATTCCTTGTCGGGTAAGTTCCGACCTGCACGAATGGTGTAACGATCTGGGCACTGTCTCAACCATGAGCTCTGTGAAATTGTAGTCTCGGTGAAGATGCCGAGTACCCGCAATGGGACGAAAAGACCCTGTGAACCTTTACTATAACTTCGTATTGACTTTGAGTAAGTAATGTGTAGGATAGGTGGGAGACTTTGAAGCAGGCACGCTAGTGTTTGTGGAGTCAACGTTGAAATACCACCCTTTACTTACTTGGAGCCTAACTTCTTTTAGAAGGACATTGCGTGGTGGGTAGTTTGACTGGGGTGGTCGCCTCCAAAAGAGTAACGGAGGCTTTCAAAGGTACCCTCAGCACGCTTGGTAACCGTGCGTAGAGTGTAATGGCATAAGGGTGCTTGACTGTGAGACCTACAAGTCGATCAGGTGCGAAAGCAGGACATAGTGATCCGGTGGTTCCGTATGGAAGGGCCATCGCTCATAGGATAAAAGGTACTCCGGGGATAACAGGCTAGTCTCCCCCAAGAGCTCACATCGACGGGGAGGTTCGGCACCTCGATGTCGGCTCGTCACATCCTGGGGCTGGAGAAGGTCCCAAGGGTTGGGCTGTTCGCCCATTAAAGTGGCACGCGAGCTGGGTTCAGAACGTCGTGAGACAGTTCGGTCTCTATCTATTGCGGGCGTTAGATGTTTGAGAGGGCTTGATTCTAGTACGAGAGGACCGAATTGAACAAACCTCTGGTGTATCAGTTGTTCCGCCAGGAGCACCGCTGAGTAGCTACGTTTGGAAGAGATAAGCACTGAAAGCATATAAGTGCGAAACTCGCCTCAAGATGAGACATCTTTTAAGGGTCGTTGGAGATGACGACGTTGATAGGCTACAGGTGTAAAGTTGGTAACAGCATAGCCGAGTAGTACTAATTACCCGTAGATTTATAGCCTAATTGGCATCGCTTAATTGCGCAATCAAGGTTCTCTCTTTGTGAATATTCTTATCGCTTAAAACAGATGTCAGAAATAAGACATCAGATAACAGACTAAAAAAGTCTGAAATCTGAAATCTATCCTCTGATATCTTATATACAACCTTTAGGGTGGTTTTAGCGGTGGGGCTCACCTGTTCCCATTCCGAACACAGAAGTTAAGCCCACCAGCGCCGATGGTACTGCGAAAGCGGGAGAGTAGGTCGCCGCCAGTTTTTTTTTAAAGCTCCTCAATCGAAAGATTGAGGAGCTTTTTTTATGCAATACATTCAACAAAACACTCCTAAAAAAAAGACTCCTACTGAAAAGTAGAAGTCTTTTTTGTTATAACAAGTAATCAATTACTAATAACAATCAACCCTAAAAAGTCCTGTACTCAATAGTATGGGAGTTTTTTTATTGCTAGTATTTGGTTATAAAGTCTTTTTATATCCTAAAGAAAGTAAAACCGGTTTACGGAAATAGAGATTCAGGAAAACTTTAAACTGAAAAAACATACTTATACTTATGCAAAAAATCTGAACTTAAGGTAAAGTAGAAATACTTGTACAAAGAAACAATTCCTGTAAATAGAGTATTTCGAAGCAATAAGTTTATAACTGAAATAAATAAAATAATCCAATATTTTAAATATTGGATTGTGAGAAATTAATTATTTACCACATGCAGCAAAAATCGTGCTAAATATTATTTTTATTAAAAAATATTTCATAAATTCGTAGAATACGTTATGTTTAAATCACAGTAGATATGCTAAAACAACATTTACAGCTTAAATTAGGGCAAAAGCTTGCGCCTCAGCAAATCCAACTGATGAAACTTATTCAGCTTCATACATTAGAATTTGAGGAGGAATTAGAAAGGGAATTAGAGGAAAATCCAGCTTTAGAGGTTGCAAAAGAAGAACCTACTAAAGAGGAAGAGTATTCTTCTTTAGAAGAATCTTATGAAACGGAAGGTACAGATAGTATCGAAACTGATTTTGATGTCAACGACTATATTTATGATGATGAACCTAATTACAAAACAGCTTCAAGCAATTATTCTGCGGACGATGAAGATTTTGATAATGAGAGCCTTTTAACTGAAGGTCAATCTTTATATGATTATTTAATGGAGCAGATTAATCTGATTAATATCAATCAGGAAGATTTGAAAATTGCAGAATATATTATTGGTAATTTAGATACTGACGGATATTTAAGAAGAGAAGTGAAGTCTATTGTCGATGATCTGGCTTTTTCTCAAGGTATCTATACTACTGTAGATAAAGTAGATGATATTTTAGAGAATTACATTCAGAAATTAGATCCTTCAGGAGTTGGAGCAAGAGGTTTACAAGAATGTCTTCTCTTGCAGATTGAAAAAAAGGTGAGCTCAAACAAAGCCGTTTCTTTGGCAGCCAATATTCTGAGATTTCAATTTGATGCACTGACAAATAAGCATTATAACAAGATTATTCAGAAATACGATATTGAAGAGGAGGATTTAAAAGATGCATTAGATGAGATCTCTAAACTTTCTCCAAAAGTAGGAGGTAATTTTGATACCCAAACCATTACAATCAATCAGGAAATTATCCCTGATTTTGTAATTTCTGTAAAAGACGGAGTCGTTATTCCAATGTTAAACAGTAAAAATGCACCTACTCTAAGGGTTTCTGAAGAATATAAAGATATTTTAACAACCTATTCACACGATAAAAATTCATCTGAGCATAAACAAGCGGCATTATTTATTAAGCAAAAATTAGACGCTGCAAAATGGTATATTGATGCGATTAACCAACGTCAGAATACCTTGTTACAGACCATAAATGCAATTGTGAAATTCCAGCATAATTATTTTATTACAGGTGACGAAAAGTCATTACGACCGATGATTCTAAAAGATATTGCCGACATTACCGGGTTTGATATTTCCACAATTTCAAGAGTTGTAAAAAGCAAATATGCAGATACACCAAATGGTATTCTTTATTTAAAAGACCTATTTTCTGACAGTTTAACAAATGATGATGGTGAAGAAGTTTCTACCAAAGAAATTAAGATGCACTTGCAGGAAGTCATTAGTAAAGAAAACAAGAGAAAACCATTGACAGATGATGCTTTGGTTGTTATTCTAAAAGAACAAGGATATAACATCGCACGACGAACAATTGCAAAATATAGAGAACAGTTAAATATTCCTGTTGCGAGATTAAGGAAAGAATTATAAAATAAAAAAGCATTTCAAATAACTGAAATGCTTTTTTTTTTTAAAAGTTTTGCTTAGTAATTTTATTATTCTTGCAAGTCGATTTCTTTGAGTTTACTGAGATTTTTATCAAGTCTTTTCATTATAATACCATATACCAATCTGTAATAGATCCATATTAGGAGAATACACAGTAGCGTACTTACAACTATTCCTATTAAAAATCCAGTTTTTGAAGAATTTGTGAGTAGAATATTCTGTTCTTTTAATACATAAAAAACAAAAAGTGTGAAAGTGGTTGTGAAGAGTACAAACAAAACAATATTTGTGAGTATAAAAGCATTAACTGTTTTCTTAAAACTAATAATTCTGGTAATAAACTCTTTTAAATTTTCTTCAATTTTTATTTTTCTGTAGTTTTGATAAAACTTGATGACAAAATATCCTGTTACTAATAAGCTCACAATCTTTATCGTTAAATAAATATTGTCTAAATTGCTTTCCAGTTCAGGGTTTTTCTCAACTCCCAGCTTTTGTAGCGAGGTGAGAAATGTATTCGATTCTTTATTCTGTAAAATATAAAATAAACCGAATGCTGTAAAAAACATAAATTCAATTGCACTGATCCAAAATATATATTTTACATAATTACGCGATTTTTTATTCAGCATCTGAAGAATTTCAGCGTTGTCATATTTTGGTTCCACAGGCTGTTCCTGCCATGTTTTCTTAAAGCTATCTAAATCAAATTCAGGCATTTTTTTCCATTTTTTCTTTAAGGACTTTCTTGAGTCTGTTCATCTTCACCCGTGCATTTACTTCGGTAATACCAAGGTTTTCGGCAATGTCTTTGTAGGGAAGATCGTCCAGATACATCATCACAATCGCTCTTTCAACATTAGGAAGCGTTTTAATCACAGTATATAACAAAGAAATCTGCTGTTGCTTGTCGTCTTCATCCTCTATGAAATCTCTGTGATTAATATCCAGTTCATTAGTTTGTAAACTCTTACTTTTCTTTCTAAAAAGAGTGATTGCCGTGTTAAGAGCCACACGATACATCCAGGTAGATATTTTTGAATTTCCTTTAAAAGAATCATAGCTTCTCCATAATTGCAGAACAATTTCCTGGAAAAGATCTTCCTCATCTTCGAGAGAATTGGTATAAAGCCGCGACACTTTAATAATCAAACCTTGATTATCTTTTATAAGCTGGGCAAATTCTTTCTCTTTAGAAATCAAAATATTGTATAATTGCAACGAAGATAATAATAATGTACTAATTGATGAAGAGTTATATGTTATTAATTATGAGTTATATTTTAAAATATGTTATATCAAGATTTCATCGATTCCTAACTTATAACTTTTAACTCATGACTATTTCTTATCTTTGCAGCCACGAGAAAGTCGGCTTGTTGATTCTTATTTCGATAAGGGTAGGAAAGTCCGGACACCATAGAGCAGCAAAGCGGATAACATCCGTCATCCGTAAGGATAGGACAAGTGCAACAGAAAGCAAGTACAGTTCGGCTGTAGTGAAACCAGGTAAACTCTTTGCGGTGCAATGATAAGTATATCGGTTCTTTTCAGCAATGAAAATAGGGGCGGCTCGTCCTGAAAACCGAGGGGTAATCAGCTCAAGCTTTACAGTAATGTAATGCGTAGATAAATAACAGGCACTTTTTAGGAAGTACAAAATCCGGCTTATAGATTTTCTCGTGGTTTTTATATCTGATAATAAGAGCTTGAAGAAAGAAATTTTAAAAAGCATCTTCAAACTCATTTCTTTTCATCAATTACTCACTTTCTAATTGTTTTTTAGCATTATCTAATCCATCCTTGTCTTCTTGGGAAAGTTGTGGGAATTTTAAATTCATTTTTTCTAAAGTGTCAATGATGATTTGTACTGCCGCAAGTCTTGCAAACCATTTATTATCTGCAGGAATAACGTACCAAGGTGCTTCATCTTTTGAAGTTTCATTGATGGCTGTTTCGTAACAGTTCATATATTCATCAAACAAAGCTCTTTCCGGAAGATCTGCTGCAGAGAATTTCCAGTTTTTTTCTTGCTCGTTGATTCTGTCTAATAATCTTTTTTTCTGCTCATCTTTAGAAACGTGTAAGAAAATTTTCACAACGGTTGTTCCGTTTTGAGCCAGATGTTTTTCGAAATTTCTAATGCTTTCATAACGGTTTTTCCAAAATTTATCATCAAAATCGCTTACTGAACTCCAGGTTTTTTCGCTTAAATTATATTCTGGGTGTACTTTACATACCAAAACGCTTTCGTAATGAGAACGGTTGAAAATTCCAATCATCCCTTTTTGTGGCAGAGCTAAATAATGTCTCCATAGAAAATCGTGAGAATAATCTTTTGAGCTTGGAGTTTTAAAACTCGTAACCTGACACCCTTGAGGATTTACCCCACCGAAAACGTGTTCTATCAGGCTGTCTTTTCCAGCCGCATCCATTGCCTGGAGTATAACCAAAAGAGATTTACTTCCATCAGCATACAATTTTTCCTGAAGTTCACGAAGTTTTTCTTTTTCCTCAATAAGGATTTGAATTCCTTCTTCCTTGGTGAGTTTTCCACGATATTCTGTTGATGCTTTTTTGATTGAAAATTTATTTTTTACAATAAAATCGTCTGAAAAATTATCTGCCATATGATGAATGATTTATTTGATTTGCTAAAATTTTGATTATTACTAAATAAATATAATAAAAAAACCGCCTCTTTTGAGACGGTTCAGTAATATTTTAAAATAATATTAATTTCTTGCAGCAACTTTTTTAGCAGTCTTAGCAGCTTTCTTTTCAATTTTAGCAGCAGCTTTTTGTTCAGCTGGCGTTAAAACTTTAGGCTCAGGAGCATTTGCATTTACATCACCCTTAATGTAGATTACACTTCTGCTGTTTACAGGGTCATTAGAAAATACTTCAATCATTTTGTTGAAAGCACCTGGAGTAGCTGTATTATAACCAACTTTAATTTTAGCAGATTTACCTGGTAAGATAGGGTCTTGGCTAAATTCAGGAGTTGTACATCCGCAAGATGGCTTTACGTTTGAAATAATCAAAGGCTTATCGCCAGTGTTCGTTACATTAAAAAATCTTGTACCGTCAGAACTTGGTTTAATAGCACCATAGTCAAAAGTAGTTTTGTCGAATGTAATTGTTTGTGCAGATGCCAAAGCAATTGTTCCGAATAATGCAATACCTGCAAATAATGTTTTCATATTCTTGAATGTTAATATGTTTGTTAGATAAATTTTGAGAAACAAAGTTAAAAATTATTTTAATTATTACTTATAATTTTTTTACTTTAAGCTATTTTTGCAAATTATAAGCCAAGAAATAGAATTTATGCAGATTTCAGAAAAATATAATCCACAGGAAACAGAACAGAAATGGTACAGCTACTGGCTGGAAAATAAATTTTTCCATTCAGAACCTAACGACAAGCCGCCGTATACGGTTGTAATTCCTCCGCCAAACGTCACAGGAATTCTTCACATGGGGCATATGTTGAATAATACCATTCAGGATGTTTTGGTACGTCGTGCAAGAATGCAGGGCTTTAATGCCTGTTGGGTTCCCGGTACAGATCATGCTTCTATTGCCACTGAAGCTAAAGTTGTTGCCAAATTAAAGTCTGAAGGAATTAATAAATCTGATATCACACGTGAAGAATTTTTGAAACACGCATGGGACTGGACTGATAAATATGGTGGTACGATTCTCGAACAATTAAAAAAACTGGGTTGCTCGTGCGATTGGGACAGAACTCGTTTTACTTTAGAAGATAAAATGTCTCAGCAGGTTATCAAAAGTTTTGTTGATCTGTATAACAAAGGCCTTATCTACAGAGGATACAGAATGGTCAACTGGGATCCGGAAGCAAAAACTAATATTTCTGATGAAGAAGTTATTTTTAAAGAACAAAACGGAAAATTATATTATTTAAAATATAAAATTGAAGGTACGGAAGAATTTCTGTCGGTTGCTACAACACGTCCTGAAACTATTTTCGGAGATACTGCCGTTTGTATTAACCCAAATGACGAAAGATATGCACACCTGAAAGGCAAGAATGTAATTGTACCCATTGTCAACCGAGTAATTCCGATTATTGAAGACGAATATGTTGATATTGAATTCGGAACGGGAGCCTTGAAAATTACGCCTGCTCACGACATTAATGATTACGAAATCGGACAAAAGCACAATCTTCAGATGATTGATTCTTTGGATGATGACGGAAATCTGAATGATCACGGTCTACATTACGCAGGAAAAAACAGATTTGACGTTAGAAAGCAAATCGCAAAAGAATTAGAAGAAAATGATCTTTTATTGAAAGCAGAAGATTATGTTAATAAAGTGGGAACTTCTGAAAGAACAGGTGCGGTTATCGAGCCTAAAGTTTCCGTTCAGTGGTTCTTGAAAATGTCTGATATCGCAAAACCTGCGTTGGATGTTGTGATGAATGACGAAGTAAAATTCTATCCCGAAAAATTTAAAAACACCTACAAACATTGGATGGATAACATCCGTGATTGGAATATCTCCCGTCAGCTTTGGTGGGGACAGCAAATTCCTGCGTTCTATTATGGAGACGGTGAAAATGATTTTGTAGTTGCAGAAAATATCGAAGATGCATTGGAACTGGCGAAGCAAAAAACCAACAACCAACAATTGACAACTGACAAGCTAAAACAAGACCAAGACGCTCTTGATACATGGTTCTCTTCTTGGTTGTGGCCAATGTCAGTTTTTGATGGTTTGCTTGATCCTGATAATAAAGATATCAACTATTATTACCCAACTTCAGATTTGGTAACAGGTCCGGATATCATCTTTTTCTGGGTTGCCAGAATGATTATGGCAGGATTAGAGTTTAAAGGGGAAGTTCCTTTCAAAAACGTTTATTTTACAGGGATTGTAAGAGATAAGCAGAGAAGAAAAATGTCTAAGCAATTGGGCAATTCACCAGATCCTTTAGATTTAATTTCTCAATACGGTGCAGATGGTGTGCGTGTGGGAAGTTTATTGAGTTCAGCAGCCGGAAATGATTTATTGTTTGATGAAGATTTGATGGTGCAGGGAAGGAATTTCATGACAAAAATCTGGAATGCATTCCGTTTAACGCAAAATTGGACTAAAGAAGATAAACAATTGATTGTTTCAGATAATCAGGCGATTGAATGGTTTGAAAATCAATTGAATAAATCAGTTGCTGAAATCAATGATCAGTTTGACAAATTCAGAATTTCTGATGCATTGCATTTGATTCAAAAATTAGTGAAAGATGATTTCTGCGGATGGTATCTTGAAGCCATTAAACCAAATTATGGAGAAGGAATTTCGAGAGAAGTATATAATCAGACGATTGTTTTCTTTGAAGAATTAATGAAGCTTCTTCATCCTTTTATGCCATTCTTGTCAGAAGAATTGTGGCAGTTGATTTCAGAAAGAAAACCTGAGGAAGCCTTAGTAATCGCTCAACAGAAAAAAGCCGAAGAATTTAATGAAGATATTATTAAAAACTTTGAAACTGCAGAAGAAATTATTTCTGGAGTAAGAAATTACCGTCAAACAAAAGGAATTTCGCCACGAGAAGCGGTTGAAGTGTATACAAATGCTGCCAATTTTGAAAATGAAGCAGTCATTAAAAAATTAGCGAGTATTTCTGAAATTCATTTTGGTGAGAAGACAGATAAACCAAGCTTTACTTTCCTGGTTGGATCTACTGAAGTTTCAATTCCTTTAAGTGAAAAATTAGATCTGGAAGAAGAAAAAAAGAAGACAGAAGAAGAAGTAAAATATCTGAAAGGATTTTTAATTTCTGTTGATAAAAAGCTTTCCAACGAAAAATTTGTTGCCAACGCAAAACCAGAAGTGGTAGAAGTAGAGCGCAAGAAACAAAAAGATGCGCAGGATAAGATTGCGATTCTCGAAGAGAAATTAAAAACATTGTAGGATGCAGGAAGCTGGATGTAGGAATTACGTAAATTTTCATCAAACATCAAGCTTCCATCATCAAACACCCATCAAAATAATGACACACCTAGAAAATATAAAAAAACTATTCTCAAAAGACTTCGTAGAAAGTCCGCTACTCGAAAGTTTCGATGTGGGAAAAATATATCTTTCAACCGGAAAGCTGGTTGCGTGCGATCCTTTGATTACAAACGATATGGCATCTTTCTCTGCGATATTTCCTAAAGGCAGTTTTTCTGTTTTGCTGCATAAAGAAAGAGAAAGCAATTGTGTTGCTTATGCCGAAATTGTTTTTAGCGATGCCGAAATCACATCTTGGAAATTGGCAACCACCGATGCTCAGAATGTTAAAGATTTGGCGGAAGGTGAAGTTTTCGGTTATCCTGTAGAAAGCGGAATGGGCTGTTTTATGGATGTAGAAACCCAAAAAAGTCTGAACGATTTAGAACAAAAATTATATCAAAGCAAAGGCGTCGATTTTATGGGAATTTATGAAGAATTTTTCCATGAGCATTTTTTTGACGAAAACGGTGCGATTGATCAATATGCTTTCCTCAAGCCGGCAGAAGAACTTCCGGGAACTATTTTCGGATTTGAAACAGGTTATGGAGAAGGTTTTTATGCAAGCTACATTGCTTATGATAAGAACAATAATCCTGTTAAAATTGTTACCGAATTTATAGAGATCCTGGTAAATTGAAAATATTTATTTTTTGTAAGATTAAGTTGTTTAAATTTACTGAAAACTAAAAGTACGAAATATGAATTTTTCTTCAACACAACCCAAAATCGTAGTGGTTGGGAGTTGCTCATTAGATCTGATTTTATATACCGAAAAAATACCATATGCCAATGAAACGGTGATGGCAAGTCACTGCGATAATTATTTTGGTGGTAAAGGTGCTAATCAAGCTGTGGGTGCGGCTAGATTGGGAGCAAGTGTTTACTTCATCGGTTGTGTTGGTGTAGATCCTTTGGGACAGCAAATCATGCGCAATCTGGTCAGTGAAAACGTAAACGTAGGTTTTGTTACAGAAACTGATAAAGACTCTACAGGAACCGCCTATGTTACAAGTTCAGAGGGTGATGCTGCCATTGTGGTCGTTCCGGCTGCCAATTTATATTTGAACACTCACGATGTAGAAGAAGCTGATAGATATATTCATTCTTCAGATATGGTTCTGCTGCAACTGGAAATTCCGATGGATGTTGTAGAATTTACCATTAAAAAGGCAAAGAGCTACGGGAAAATGGTAGGTCTGTATGCTTCGCCAGGAAAACCTCTGAGTAATCAAATCATTGAGAATGTTGATTTTATTGTTGCTAAAAGCAGTGAACTTGAAATTATTTTTGGGGAAGGTCAAAAGGAGAAAGTTTTAAAGAAATATTTCAATAAAGTTTTTATTCGGGACGAAACCAATTCAACAATATACTTCGACGGAATTGAAATGAAGTATTACCGAAATGAAGATGAAAGTATGGTTTATAAAATGGGGATGGGTGACGCATTTACTTCAGGATTTGCCATTGCATTATGCCACAAAAATACCATTGCTGAATGCGTGAAATTCGGAAATGAAGTTTCATCAAAAGTATCTCTAGGGAAAGGTGCTCAGACTGCTCTTCCAATGCTTTCAGACTTATTGAAGTAAATTATTTGCTGCATATCGAAATTTTAAGAATTACTAAAAACTGATGATAAAAATATCCACTTTTATAGGTGGATATTTTATTGTCATCCTATGGAAAAACTGCTCCTGCAAACTGCTGACAAAGTTCGAATTACTGCACATATTTTCAGACCTGAAAAAAGCAATAATAAAGTTTTGCTGATCAATTCTGCGACTGGTGTAAAGCAACAGATCTACTTCTCATTTGCTCAGTTTTTTGTTTCAGAAGGATTTACCGTCATTACTTATGATTATAGAGGAATAGGACTCTCTAAACCTCAGAAGATGAGAAATTTTAATGCATCAATGAGAATTTGGGGAAGTGAAGATTTCAAAACTTTGACTCAATTCATTATCAATAATTTCCCTGATGATCAGAAATTCTGTCTCGGACATTCGGTTGGAGCATTAATTCTCGGAATGAATAAAGATTCTGCAATATTTGACGAATTTTTCTTTGTCGGAACACAAAATGCCTTCATCGGCAACTTAAAATGGCGGACGAAAATTGAAGCTTTATTTGGTTTTGGAATTATTCAGCCTTTGTTTACCGAGCTATTTGGCTATTTTCCGGCGCATTGGTTTGGTCTTGGAGAAAGTCTTCCAAAAAATTGCGCTTATGATTGGAGAATCTTAATTTTGAACAGGAAATCTACCAACAAATTATTGCTTAAAGCGGATGATTTTTCGAAAGATTTAAAACAGAAGGTTTTCGTTATTCAGGCTGAAGATGATGTTTGGTTAACAGAAAAAGGGGTGAAATCTTTATTAAATGATACCTACCCGAATTTACAACCAACATATAGATGGATCAAAACTTCTGAGTCTGAAAAGGGAGAAATAGGACATATTAATTTTTTCAGAAGCTATAACAAAAATCTTTGGAAAATTATTTTAAACGAAATAAAATAACGAAACGAAGCGAAATAATTCCCCTCCTTTGGAGGGGTGGCGAAAATTCAAAGAATTTTTGACGGGGTGGTTTAAAAGTATAGTAATCGTAAGAATAATTAAAACTAAAAATGAGCAACATCATAGAAAACACAGTGCAATTCGTAAAACAAAAACTTGAAGGTGCGGAAGCCGGTCACGACTGGTTTCACATTGAAAGAGTCTGGAAACTTTCAAAAAAGATCGCAAAAACTGAAAATTGTAATCTGGAAGTTGTAGAACTTTCGGCATTGTTGCATGATATTGCCGACCCGAAATTCCACAATGGTGATGAGACTTTAGCTTTAAAAATTTCAAGAGAATTTCTTGAAGGTCAAAATGTTGATGAAGAAGTTATTCAGCAGGTTGTATTCATAATTCAGAATATTTCCTTTAAAAATAGAGGAGAAGCGCCGAAAGATTTGCCAATAGAGTTAAAAATTGTACAGGATGCAGATCGCATCGATGCAATCGGAGCAATTGGAATTGGGCGTACGTTTAATTTTGGTGGTTTCAAAAATAATCTGATGTATCATCCTGATCTAAAGCCGCAATCAAATATGTCGAAAAACGAATATAAAAAATCAAACGGAACCACCATCAATCATTTTTATGAAAAACTATTGTTACTGAAAGATTTGATGAATACCGAAGAAGGAAAAAAAATAGCCGAAGAAAGACATGATTTTATGCTGACTTTCCTCGACCAGTTTTATAAAGAATGGAATGTTGATTAAAAAATTCTATATCCTAGAACAAATGAAATGTATTTTAGATTTGCTTGTATTGGAGCATTTAGATTTTGATCAACAAGGTTTGCGGATGTAGTAAAATTGGCTTCAATGCTAAATTTGTCATATGAGAATCCAGCACCTAAACAAAAACTTTTCAAATTGATAACATTCTTAAAATTAACTCTTAAAAAATCCTGATCTTGATAAGCAAATCTTATGTTTTCTTTTTCACTCAAATTAAGAGTAAGTACGTTTGCTTTTGCATTTAAAAAAAATGCTGACTTTTTATTGAGATACATATAATGTCTAACACCTATAGGTATATTTAAGAAAGAAAATTTCCTGAAACTTATGTCATAAATGCCATTGTTACTTTTTATTGTAGCAACGTTAGAAGAGTAATTTGAAAAAGTTGGCTCAACTATTAAAGACCATTTATTTTTATTAAATGGCAAAAGTAATTCGGCCTCTGCACCAATTCTGTAAGAAGATTTGCCAGAAAATCCAGAATTTTCAATTGTTAGATTAACATCAACAGGTGAATAAATATTTAATCCTGGTCTTATGTTCATTCTTAAATTTGATTTACGTTTTATATGATCAACTATATCAGTTGAAGATTTTGAAATTTCAGTTTTTAAATTCTTATTGTAAAGGTTGAATAAACTAACTAAATCTTTCTCTAAGTATCTTGTTTTTGGTATAAGTTTAAGTACTTCATTATTATCTCCAAAGATATTTTTCAACTGCGATAAATAAGTATTGTTGGTAGCGATAGAATATGTATCACCATTTGGGTTGTATTTCTTGAATATCAATGGTATATAAGCTGAATCTTCATCTTTAACAAAAAACTTTATTAAACTTTTATTGTTATAAATGAACAATTTTTTTTTCCCACCAGTAACTTCTTCAAGGAATATTATATCTGAAAAATATTCTGGTTCATATTTATTAGAAAGTTCTGTTAGCTTGTACGATGATTTATCTACCGGACCATCATATGAAACAAATTTCTTATTTTCATAAATATGAAATTCTTTAATGTTTTTAGGGTTTCCATATTCTTCATTAGAATTTTTATTGGTTTTATAGATTATTGAAGTTGGAGTATTAACCCATCCCATGTTTTTGATTAATACTTCTTTTTTTATTCCTTCATTTGAGATAATTGTTCCTTTTTCAAATCCGACTTGTGATTTTCCAAAAATGGTAATGAATAAAAGTAATAAGTGTAAAATTTTTCTCATTGTTTGATTCTTATTTCTGCAAAAATATTGAAAATAATTACCTTTGCACCATGGGATTCATTATTTCAATCATTTTTTTTTCACTGATTTTTTCGCTTTTTTTGTTTAAAGTGAAAGTCGGTCAGTTTGCCAAATGGGCTAAAGTGTTTCGAATAAGTACTTTAGTCTTTTCGATTTCCCTTTTTACATATTGGTTTATCAAAAAAAGCTCGATTGGGATTGTAAAAGATTCGGTTTCGTTGCAGGTTATTAATAAACTTCCGCAGCCATTAGATTTTTATGTAATCAATGTCAATAATCTCGATAAAAGCGGAACTTTTGAAACAAAGCATATAGGAAATGTTCGCCCGGAATATTATCGTATTGAGCATTTAAAGCTAACCAAATCAGACCAATACTGGATCGTAGGTTATCTGGGAAAGAAAAATATGGTTTATTTTTCCCAACACGCCATTCCTAATAAAAATATGGATCAAATCATTGAGGTCCAAAACTATATCATTCAAAGTGAGAAGCTTTCCGAACAGGCAAAAAAGCATGTGGAAACCTACAACTTTGAAAATATCCAGTTAGGAATTTGGGTGACGCTCTGTTTTTTGTTGATATTTTTGAATATTTCTTTGATGGTGAGAAAAAAATAACTCTTATTCTTAAAATAAGCTCGGCATATTTTCCTGTCCCATTTTAGGAACGGGTAAATCTGTTTTCCATTCTTTATTCATGTTTTCAATGAGATAAGCAGAAAGTAAAGGCGAAGCTTTTTCAAGATTCTGATGAACGAAAAAATATAAATTCTGTAAACCTTCTTTTTTCCATTTTGTGAGATGTTTTAACCAATCATCCAATCTCTCGTAATCACTTTCGGCATTGGCTCCGACATATCGAATGAATGCACTTGTGGTTGTCATTCTCATATGAAGCATATCTCTTCTTCCGGCAGTATCAACGATGATATTTGTAATGTTATTTTCTTCAAAAAGATCGCATGTTTTATCGAAAATTTCTTCATCTGTAAACCATTCTGTATTTCTGAGTTCTATCGCTAAAGGTACTTCTTTGGGCCATTTATTAACAAACTGTTCTAGTCTTTCGTAATCTTTTGGCTTAAAGTTATCGTGAAGCTGTAAAAAAACCATTCCCAGTTTTTCATCAAAATTGAGAACCGCCGTTGCAAACTGAGTCACGACGTCATCAATATTCAACAGTCTTCTGAAATGCGAAACTGTATTGGTGATTTTCGGGAAAAATTTAAAATCTTCTGGAGTTTTTTCTTTCCATGTCAAAACCTGTTCAGAAGATGGAAGGCTATAAAATGTGGCATTCAGTTCTATAGAATTGAATTGTGTAGCATAATACGTCAGTTCGTCTTTTGTTCCTTTGGGATAGAAACCTTTCAAGTCTGTTTTATTCCATTTAGCACAACCAATGGAGATGTTTTCGAGCCCTTTTTTATTTTGCTTTAAAATTTCTTTGGTTCTTGAATGATCTTTTGGTAATGTAAAATCTATCTTTGAAGGATCTTCTACTTGTCCGAATTTCATTTGACTTAGTTTTTAGTGGGAAGGTTTAGTTTTAAACAAATATAAATAAATTAATGCGATTCATTTGAATCTTTGTCATTGATAATCTTATCAATTTTTAAAGATATTTTAGAAATAATTTCATCTAAATTTTCCTGAATTTCATGATTTGCGAAACGAATAACATGAAGTCCATGACTTTCTAAAATTTGAGTTCGTTCTTTATCCTTTTCTATCTGCTCCGCAACATTGTGATACTCTCCATCAAATTCTATGATTAGTTTCGTTTTGTGGCAATAAAAATCAGCAATGTACAAATCGACTGGATGCTATCTTCTGAATTTGAAACCTCGCAATTGATTATTTCTCAATTTTCCCCAAAGAATTTTCTCTGCCTCAGTTTCATTAATTCTTAAAGAATTTGCTTTTAAAAATGAACTTTTGGGCGCACCTTTCCACATACCATCATCATAATTTGGTTTTATTTTTTTCATTGTGTTTTTTAATAAAAATAAGACATTTATTCAAATCAAAAACCTTTACCCCGACCCAAAGGGAGGATTTTTGATCACAAGACTTCATCTAATTTGAAATTTGCTCCCTTTAGGGTCGGTGCAAACAAATTTCAGTCTTCATCCTCCAACTCAAAAATATCTTCCACGTTCTTGTCAAAATATCTCGCAATTTTCAAAGCTAAAACCGTTGAAGGAACATATTTTCCGGCTTCCATGGCGTTAATGGTTTGCCGGGAAACGCCTATTATTTTTGCTAAATCTTCCTGTGTTATATTTTTAATGGCTCTTTCCACCTTAATGCTGTTTTTCATTTTTTGAGTAATAAATAATTAAATCTGAAAATATACAGAACCAACGGCAAAAAGATAATAACGATCATGACCGTAAAAAAAAGGATTCCAAAAATAGTCAGAAAAAGGATCAGGATGATAGAGTAGGTTACGGTAAGACTCCAGAAAACGGATTTCAGACGTAGGCTTGAAATATATTCATCTTCAATTTTCTCTTTTGAAAATCCTACGAGAATTCCGCCGATGATGATTAGAATCCCAAATAAATTTGGGAATAAATCAATTTGGGCAGTTTTCAGGAAACCGCTGTTTACGCTACTAAAATATCCTGAATTGTAGATCACGGGGAAAGATATTTCAAAATTCAAAACTCCGGAAAAAGAGATCAATCCTAAAATAAGTGACGGAATAAAAATAAACCAGCCGATATTTTTAAAACGGTTCGGTAAAAGTTGTAAAGTATTCATGTATGTAATTTTTTGATACTCAAATGTAATAAATATTTTACAATGTGTAAAGTTTATTTTACATTTATTTTTTAATATAAACCGCAGAAATAATTCCTACGGTTTAATATTATTTAAAGCCTAAAAACTGCTCTTTAAACTTCTGTCTTTTTACTTACATTAAGCTTCACAAGCCGAACAGCTCACAAAATTCACCATCATTTCCTTAGAAACAGACGAACTTCTTTGGTAGTATAAAGTTTTCACCCCTTTCTTCCAAGCTTCGATGTAAAGATAATTGACGTCTTTCACAGGCATCGTAGACGGAATCTGTAAGTTCAGAGACTGTGCCTGATCGATGTATTGCTGTCTTTGTGCAGCCTGAGAAATAATCTCCATCGGAGAAATTTCCTTGAACGTTTTGAATACTGCTTTTTCTTCGTCAGTCAGTTCGTTTAAGTGCTGAACAGATCCGTGGTTCAGCATAATTGTTCTCCACGTATCTTCATTGTCTAGACCTTTTTCTTCCAACAATTTAGCCAAATATTTATTCTTACGCATAAAGTTTCCTTTCGCCAAGCCAGCTTTGTAATAATTGGATGCAAAAGGCTCGATTCCGGGAGAAGTCTGTCCCAAAATTGCAGAACTTGAAGTAGTTGGAGCAATCGCCATTACGGTTGTATTTCTCATTCCGTAACCTTTCAGAAGTTCCGGCTCACCATAGATGTTTGCCAGTTCTTTTGATGCAATATCTGCCTGAGCTCTGATGTGTTTGAAAGCTCTTGCATTAAACTGTGTTGCTTCAAAACTCTCAAAAGGAATCATATTTTTCTGAAGGTAAGAATGGTAACCCAAAACTCCTAAACCAAGTGCTCTGTGACGCATTGCAAAGTCTCTCGCTCCCTGTAGGTAATAATTTCCTTCGGTTTTTTCTATAAATTCAGATAAAACAGCATCAAGGAAATAAATTGCCAACTGTACTGCGTTCGTATCTTTCCACTCGTCATATAACTCTAAATTCATAGAAGACAGACAGCAGATGAAAGATTCTTCTCTGGTAGACGGAAGCATAATTTCCGAACAAAGATTACTCGCATTAATCGTTAATCCAAGATCTTTATAAACTTGCGGTTTATTTCTGTTGACGTTATCGGTAAAGAAAATGTACGGAAGACCTTTTTGCTGACGGCTTTCTAAAACTCTTGCCCAGATTTTACGTTTGTCGGCATCACCGTCAATCATATCCTGCATCCAGTAATCCGGTACGCAGATTCCTGTAAAAAGATTCTGAATCGGACTACCGATGTCTTTAATGGATAAAAATTCTTCAATATCGCCGTGGTCTACATCAAGATAGGCTGCAAAAGCACCTCTTCTTACACCGCCCTGAGAAACGACATCCATCGAAGTGTCAAACAATTTCATGAACGAAACTGCACCAGAAGATTTTCCGTTATCGGTTACCGCAGTTCCTCTGTTACGCAGTTCCCCGAAATATCCCGAAGTTCCGCCCCCGATTTTCGTCTGCATGATTACTTCGCCCATTTTGTGGGTAATTCCTTCAATGCTGTCCGGAATATGCACGTTGAAACAAGAGATTGGAAGACCTCTCTGCGTTCCCATATTTGCCCAGACCGGAGAAGAAAAACTGATCCATCCTTTCATGATCATCTCCTTAAAAGCCGGCTGAAGTTCAGGTTTGTATAGTTTTTTTGCTGCGGCAGTGGTGATTCTGTCGATTGCACCGTCTACGGTTTCCCCTTTCAGAAGGTAACCTCTGTTCAGCATTTGCTCAGATTCTTCGTTGAGCCACCAGATATCGTTTTTTTGTTCTTCCATTTTCTATATTGTAAAATGCAATATGCATTGTTTTATTAATTTTTAGGAGCAGAAAGTTTTGTCTTTCTTCTCACTTGTGTACCTGCTTTCACTACTCGCTTTTTTCTTTTGCAAAGAAAAAGAGCTCAAACATACCGCTCAATCAGGGCTAAGACGACGGTTTGTTTTCTTTACTTCTGAATCTCGTCATTGCGACCACTTTGTGATTGCGAGGAACGAAACAATCTCATTTTTTTCGTAGATGCTTCGACAAACTCAGCATGACATCTCTAATACTAACTGTTTCGTTTCTAGTTCTTTAAGTCTTGGCTAAAGCCAATGAAATTTTTTTCTTTTGAAAACGGGCTAAAGCCCGTTTCTATTGATATTCTTATCAAACTTCATAGGTTTCTAAAACCTATGAGGTTTGGTTGAGATATTTATTTTTCACCGTCATTGCTAGGAACGAAGCAATCTCATCTTTTGTGCAGATGCTTCGACAAGCTCAGCATGACATCTCTAATACTAACTGTTTAATCATTGAATTAGTAAAAGCCGATTTTCAATTTAACTGAAATCAGAAAGTTTGCTAAGATGATCGTAAAGTTCTGATGTGACATTATCAATTTTTCTCTTTTGAGTCTGCCAATTTTCTCTATATCTTTTATTTCCCTTTTTATAATCATCATGTAACTCTCCAGGAATATCTGCTTTTAATATATCCGCTTCCATCCATAGAGATAATAATGTGGTATCCATTATTTTATCATTTTCTCTTATATATGAAATTAAATTCAATAAATTTTCCGAATAACTCTGTATAAAAGGATAGGATGGATTTTGTCTTCCATGTTCTTTAATGTCAAGATAAAAACGATCTAGTTGCTGTTTAGCGTATTCTAAATTATTCATTCTTAAAAAAGATCATTCGCCGTAATACTCTTATCATGCTTTGTATAATCTACCGGTCTTTTTGCAAAGAAATCATCCATAGAATTGGCGAAAACTTCTTCTTCAAACCATTTCATCGGGCTGTATTGCTCTGCAGTGGTGTTGTAACGTTTGTCCATGTTGATTTTGGTTAAACTTTCGTCAACACGGTATTTCATAAAGTTAATCAGATCTTCTTTAGAGAATTTATCCAGTTCGCCCATTTCAAAGATCCAGTCAAGAATTTCTCCTTCAAGCTCAATAGATTGGTCGACCAAAGTATAAATATCTTCAATATCAGAATCGGTTAAAAGATCCGGCTGTTCTTCACGGATTTTATTGATCAGGTAGATTCCGCCGTTTGCATGAATCTGCTCATCAATAGACGTCCACGCAATAATATTGGAAACATTTTTCAGGAAACCTTTAAATCTTGTGAAGGATAAAATAATGGCAAACTGTGAGAACAAAGACACATTCTCAATAAGAATGCTGAATAAAAGCAAAGAGGAAACATATTCTTTTGGAGTTGCAGAGTTTGCGTGTTTCAACACATTGGATAAGAAATCAATTCTTTTCTTTAACGCAGGAACTTCTACAACGTGGGTGAATTCTTCGTTGTATCCCAAAACTTCCAACAAACGAGAATACGCTTCAGAATGACGAAATTCACATTCAGCGAATGTGGATCCTAAACCATTTAATTCAGGTTTTGGTAAGTGGTTGTAAAGGTTTCCCCAGAATGACTTTACCGAAACTTCAATTTGGGCAATCGCTAAAAGTGCATTTTTTACCGCATTTTTCTCGTGCGGCTCCAGCTGCGACTGAAAATCCTGAACGTCTGCCGTGAAATCAACCTCCGAGTGTACCCAGAATGATTTGTTGATCGCTTCTGTAAACTGAAGAACTTCAGGATACTCAAATGGCTTGTAGCTTATTCTTTTGTCAAAAATTCCCATATGTAAATTGTAATGTCTTTAAAATTTATTAAAATGATCACTGTATTGAAGTTCAGGAAACGGATAACCTTTTGATATGTTGGTTTTTATGCTTAAAATAACTCAACAGTGTTTTGTATTCATTTCTTGTTACGTGCTAAGCACAAAGTTAGACAACGCAGACTGATTTTAAAAGGGGTAAAGAGTAATTGATTGACTTTTAACCTTAAAAGTTTTCCACATTTACATGAAACTCGCTCTGATATTGGTTTAGAGATACTTAACCAGTGTAAAACTAAGTTATGTTAAGTTTGTACTTAAACACTTTATTTTAAATATTTGGTATTGAGGTATTTATTAGTTAAACAGCCTTTTTTTTAAAGATTTTTTTATTCTTGTAACAAATTGAAAATATATACTACTTATTGGGAACAAAAACAGTAATCACTCAATGTTAGTAATTCAGGATCTACATAAATCATACGACACGGGCAAGAGTAAACTGCACGTTCTCAAAGGTATTAATCTTACTATTGATGAAGGTGAATTTGTCTCTATTATGGGAAGTTCGGGTTCAGGAAAATCAACTTTGCTGAATATCATCGGAATTTTAGATGAAAAAGACAGCGGGGTTTATGATCTTGATGGAATTCCGATTGAACACCTTAATGAAGTAAAAGCTGCTGAATACCGTTCAAAATTTCTTGGTTTTGTTTTTCAGTCTTTTAATTTAATAGGGTACAAAACTGCTTTGGATAATGTTGCACTTCCTTTATACTATCAAAATGTACCGAGAAAAGAGCGTAACCAAAAAGCAATGGAATATTTGGAAAAAGTAGGTTTGGCACAATGGGCAACGCACCTTCCAAACGAACTTTCAGGTGGTCAAAAGCAAAGGGTTGCGATTGCAAGAGCATTAATTACCAATCCAAAAGTTGTTTTGGCGGATGAACCTACCGGAGCATTAGATTCTAAAACAACCCACGATATTATGAAACTCCTTCAGGACATCAACAACGAAGGAAAAACGATCATCGTCGTGACCCACGAACCAGATGTTGCAGCACAAACCAAAAGAAACGTCATTCTTAGAGACGGAATCATTGAGAGTGATGAGTATATAAAACAGATTGTTTTGTAATTAAAATAAAATCAACTGAAAATTTAAAGTCATTAATTTTTTTAATCTTTAAATTTTTTAATCATTTAATTAAGAAAATATGTTTGACCTAGATCGTTGGCAGGAAATATTCAGTTCTATTCGCAGTAATGTATTGCGGACGGTGCTTTCGGGCTTTACGGTAGCTTTGGGACTGTATATTTTTATTGTGCTTTTCGGTATAGGGAATGGTTTGCAAAATGCTTTTCAGGAAGGTTTTACCAGGGATGCTCAAAATTTGATTACAATTTTTACAGGACGTACCAATATTGCATACGGAGGTTTACAAGCCGACAGAACCATTACACTTAATAATTCAGATTATCAAGCCCTGACAAAATCTCAACCCGAAAAAGTGCAATACTCAACTCCCAGATATTCTACTAATTTTCTTGTGAAGTACGGAAAAGAAAGTGGAAGCTATCAGATTTCCGGAGCCAATGATCAGGAAGCTTTTATTGAAAACAGGAAACTGATGAACGGAAGATTTATTTCTGAAAGAGATATTGCCAACAATCAATATGTTGCTGTCATCGGAAGAATGGTACAGCGAGATCTGATAAAGAACGGAGATCCTATTGGTAAAGAACTGGAAATCAACGGAAGTATTTATAAAGTAATTGGTGTATTCAGTGATGATGGGGGAGATTGGGATGAAAGAATGATCAGTGTTCCTATTTCAACACTTCAACAGGTGAAAAAAGGTTCAGATACGATCAGTACTATTTTCATTGCTTATGATGAAAAAATGCAACCCAATGAGGCAATTGAGTATGGGAAAGAGCTGGAAAAAGAATTAAGAGCCCGAAAAAAAGTTTCTCCCGATGATCAGAATGCGGTAGGAGTCAATAACCGTGCAGAAGGATTGCAGGATTCTTTTACATTTCTTTTTGTGATTACCATTATTGTAGGATTCATTGGTATGGGTACTTTGCTTGCCGGTATCATCGGAATCAGCAATATCATGGTGTACATCGTAAAAGAACGCACCAAAGAAATCGGAGTAAGAAAAGCCATCGGAGCCAAGCCAAAAAGTATTGTCGCATTAATCATGCAGGAAAGTATTGTCATCACTGTGATTTCCGGTTTTGTAGGAGTGGGCGTTGGTGTTTTGACTTTAGAACTGATTGGAGACAGTTTAGAAAAATATTTTATTAAAGATCCAAGTGTGGGATGGGGATTGATTTTCGCAGCATTTATAAGTCTCGTTCTTTCAGGATTGATTGCCGGATTTATTCCTGCCTACAGAGCTTCCAGAATCAGACCTATTGAAGCTTTAAGAACGGAATAACAAAAGTGAATGGTCTATTGTGAATTTTAATGAAATTCTTAACGAATGCTTAAGCTTGACACAATATTAAAATTTGACTTGCGAAGCAAAATTCACAGCAAAGCAAATTCGTTCTTATTAAAGTAAAAAATTGACATTTTAAAAATGAACATTTTATTTAAAAAAGATACCTGGCAAGAAATTTATTATTCATTGAAGAATAATAAACTTCGTACGTTTCTTACCATGATTGGTGTGGGTTGGGGAATGTTTCTTTTTGTAAGTCTTTTGGGCGCTGCAAAAGGTATGGAAAACGGTTTTGATAAATTGTTTTCAGGTTTTGCGACGAACTCCATTTTTATGTGGGCGCAAAATACATCGATTCCTTACAACGGTTTTCCTAAAGGAAGAGAAGTAAGTCTTCATTTACAGGATATGGATTTACTGCAAAGAAGAATTCCGCAGATCGATTATATTTCGCCTCAAAATTCCAGAGGAAGTTTCGGAAATCCGGGTGAGCAAATGAGCGCAAATGGAAAAACTGCCGTGTACACATTGACAGGAGATTATCCCGTAGGAAATAAAATTTCGGAGAAAAAATTGATTTTCGGTCGTTATCTTAACGATGCGGATGTCACCGGAAACAAAAATGTAGTGATCATCGGGGAAGGTATTTACAAAAACTTTTTTGATGCGAAAAAGAAAGAGAATCCTATAGGAAAATCAATCAACATCAAAGGTCTTTTCTTCAATGTGATTGGCGTTTACAAAGTAGCACAAGCAGGCGGACCCAATAACAATGACACAACAGCTTTCATCCCGCTTTCAACGTTTACAAAAATGTTCAATGACGGCGATAAAGTTGATTTTTTTGCCATTGTGAGCAAACCAGATGCTGATCTTGCAGTGGTAGAAGATTTCGCCAAAACAGAGCTTAAAAAGAAAAACAATGTTTCACCGGAAGATACCAATGCATTTGGAACGTTTAACCTCGGAAAAATGTTTGAAAAAGTAACAGGCTTTCTAACAGGAATGCAGCTTTTAACAATCATCGTAGGAACGCTTACCATACTTGCAGGAGTTATTGCGATCTCAAATATATTACTGATTACCGTTACAGAACGAACGAAAGAAATAGGAATCAGAAGAGCTTTAGGAGCAAAACCTTCTGAAGTTCGTAACCAAATTTTGCTGGAAAGCGTAGTCATCACTTTAGCTTCAGGACTTTTGGGATTTATTTTCGGGATATTTATGTTGATGATCATTGATGCAATGACGAAAAACCAGGATGAATTTCCGTTTTATAATCCTACGGTTAATTATTCGGAGGTTTTTGCAGCAATGGGTGTGATGATTTTGCTGGGATTAATCATCGGAATGATTCCGGCACAGAGAGCAGTGAAAATCAGACCGATTGAAGCATTAAGAAGTGAGTAATTTGAAAATAAAGAATTCATTCTTGCATTGTGATCGGAACCTTAATAATAAAATTTAAAAATAAACTATACTACTATATGAAAAAGAAGTTTACCTGGAAAAAAGCTATTTACATCGTCCTTGGGCTTTTATTTGCGCTTGCCTTATTTTCCGGAATCAGCTATTTAGTGAAATCAAATTCTACAGAAAGTGAAGCTTTCCTTACCAGAAAACCGACCGTTCAGAATATGGATGACAAAGTGATGGCAACAGGAAAAATTATTCCTAAAGAAGAAATTGAAATCAAACCAAATATTGCAGGAATCATTGACAAAATATTGGTTGATGAAGGAGATAGAGTAGAAGCAGGTCAATTGATTGCGACTGTAAAAATTATTCCAAATATCGCTGAAGTCAACAATGCGCAACAGGAAGTTTTAAACTCTCAGCTTCAGATCAGCAATGCGAGAATGAATGTTGATAATATGCAAAAGCAGTTTGCCATGCAGCAGAAACTGTTCAGTCAGGGTGTGATTTCAAAACAGGAATATCTGAATTCTCAGCAGCAATTATATTCAATGCAGCAAGGGGTGAAGAATGCCAATCAGCAACTTCAGACCGCACAAAAAAGGTTGCAAATTGTAAAAACAGGAGCTACTCCTGAACTGCAGGGTTTGGCAACGACTCAAATTCGCTCAAAAGCAGCAGGAACCGTTCTTGAAGTTCCCGTAAAAGTTGGAAGCCAGGTAATTGAAGCCAACTCTTTCAACGCAGGAACTACAATTTGTTCAATTGCAAATTTGAATTCATTGATTTTTCAGGGCGAAATTGATGAAGCACAAGCAGGAAAGCTGAAGCAAGGAATGGATATGAATATTGTGATCGGTGCTTTGCAGAATAAATCTTTTCCGGGAAGGCTTACAATGATTGCTCCAAAAGGGAAAGACAACAACGGAACGATAAAATTCCCGGTTGAAGGTGATGTTTACAATCCAAGCAATGAGTACATCAGAGCCGGATTTTCTGCAAACGGAGAAATTGTGATGAGCTCACAGAAAAATGCTTTGTTGCTGGATGAATCTTTGGTGCAGTATGAGAAAAGCAACGGAAAAGACAAAGCTTTCGTGGAAGTGAAACAACCGGACGGAAAATTCAAAAAAGTGTTTGTAAAATTAGGGGCAAGTGACGGTATCAACGTACAGATTCTTTCAGGTATTGATAAAAATGCAAACGTAAAAGTATGGAATCCGTCTGATAAAGATAAAGAAGAATTAAAAGAGAAAGCGAAGAAATAATCTCGTTTTCGTATAAATACCAAAGTCCCGGAAATTCCGGGACTTTTTTGTTGTACTATAAAACCAATAGTTTTCTTGGCCTGAATTTTAATCAAAACTGATTTTCAAATTAACTCAAAAATTTAATTTCTTTATCTTTAAAATTGTTTTTTACAACCAGTTTATTCATAGCTGCCAACATTTTTCTGCGAAGTTTAGCGAGTCTTCTTACATTTTTATCTTCGCTGTAATCAAAAATATTGTCTTTAAAACTGAATGTATCACCATCTTCAAAACTGATGTTGTTTTTCTTCAGCTCTCCTTGTAACATAAGATTGGTCATGCTTTCAAGGATCAGATGTTCAGAATCACCAAGAGATTTTAAAGAGTTGAGCAATTGTTTTTTATATTTTTTCTTTCCCATAATTTGTAACGATTTCCGCTAATTTAAGATTTATGCAAATATATCGTTTTCATTAAAACTATTTTTCATAAAATCCTGCAAAATAAAATAGTAAACAGAAAAAAAATTTGTCAGAATAATTTAATATCGTAATATTGCAATGTTATAATACAAAAATGGGACTTACTAAAACTGAAATTTTCACAGAAAAACAAAATCGATTGGCTACGCTTTTCAAGGTTTTGGGACATCCGGCTCGTATAGCGATTTTGCAGCACATCATCAATCAAAAAGCCTGCATCTGTAATGATTTGGTGGAAGAACTGGGTTTAGCACAGGCAACAATTTCGCAACATTTAAAAGAATTGAAAAACATCGGAATCATCCAAGGGTCTATCGAAGGAAAATCTGTGTGTTATTGTATCGACGAAAAGGTTTGGAAAACCGTTCAAACAGAATTAGGATTGTTTTTTACTCAAGATCCACAATCTGAATCTTGCTGTTAAATCTTTTTTTTATATAAATATCATCGTTATATAGCAATATAACATTTTTAAAAACTTCATTAAAATCTTATTATATGAAACTTTCATCTATTAAAGAAATTCTTCCAACATTAGAAAATGTTGAATTTCAATTGGAAAACGGAACAATGGTTCCGGAACATTTTCACGTAACGGAGGTCGGTCAGATTACTAAAAACTTTATCGATTGCGGTGGTGTCATCCGTTCAGAAAAAGTAGTCAGCTTTCAACTGTGGAATGCCGATGATTTTGAACATCGTTTGAAACCCGGCAAATTGTTGAGCATTATCAAACTTTCTGAAGATAAATTAGGCATTGAAGATTCAGAAATTGAAGTTGAATATCAGAGCGATACCATCGGAAAATACGATTTGAAATTCAACGGAAAAAACTTTGTATTGGTCAGCAAAACAACTGCTTGTTTAGCACAGGATGCTTGTGGAATTCCTTCTGAAAAGCAAAAGAAAAACTTATCTGAATTGACAGCAGATTCATCAAATTCTTGCACTCCAGGTGGTGGATGTTGTTAAAATTATTTAAAATTAAATTATTTAAATAATGAATCAAAACATCAAAAACCGTTGCGAAATTCTCAGCAAAAATTTTAAAGAAATCAATGCTGATCGTAAAGTTTTACTCGAAAAATTAGCCAATCATATTCAGGAAAAATTAAATTCTGAACAAGAAGTCAGCTTGGTTTACGTTTGCACGCACAATTCCCGCAGAAGTCATCTCGGACAAGTGTGGTCAAAAGTTGCCGCCGATTTTTACGGTTTCAATATCAATACTTTTTCCGCAGGAACAGAAGCTACGGCTTTCAATCAAAATGCTATCAATGCTTTGATTTCAGCAGGTTTTGACGTGCAACAATTAGACGAAACAAGCAATCCGAAATATGAAGTGATTTTTGGTGAAGGAAAATCAAATCTTTGTTTTTCTAAAACCATTGATGATGAAAGTTTGCCTAAAGAAAACTTTGTTGCTGTAATGACCTGTGGCGATGCTGATGAAAATTGTCCTTTTATTCCGGGTTGCGATTTGAGAATCGGAACCACCTATTTTGATCCGAAATCTTTTGATCATTCTGTTCTTCAGGACGAAAAATATACTGAAAGAAGCAACCAGATTGCAATGGAATGTCTGTATGTTTTTTCTTTAATTAAAAAATAACTTAATGCAGCCAAAATTAAAATTTCTCGACCGGTTTCTTACGCTTTGGATTTTCCTTGCCATGGCAATTGGAGTGGGATTAGGTTTTTTATTTCCAAATATTTCAGAAATTACCAATTCGCTTTCTGTGGGAAACACCAATATTCCGTTAGCTGTCGGATTGATTTTGATGATGTATCCGCCACTTGCAAAAGTCAATTATTCTCTCTTGCCAATGGCTTTTAAAGATAAAAAAGTACTGTCATTATCATTATTCCTCAATTGGATTATCGGTCCGGTTTTGATGTTCGTTTTGGCAATAATTTTCCTGAAAAACGAACCGGATTATATGATTGGTTTAATCTTAATCGGTTTGGCAAGATGTATTGCAATGGTGATTGTCTGGAATGATTTAGCCAAAGGAAACCGGGAATATGCGGCACTTTTGGTGGCATTGAACAGTATTTTTCAAATATTTTCTTACAGCTTTTTTGTTTGGCTGTTCATTAATGTTTTGCCACAAAAATTAGGATTGGGAAATTTCAATGTTTCTGTACCGATGCAAGATGTTACGGAAAGCGTTCTGATCTACCTGGGAATTCCTTTTCTGGCAGGATTTTTAAGCCGATATTTCTTAGTGAAAGCTAAAGGAATAGAGTGGTACAACAGAAAATTTATACCGAAAATTTCACCGGTAACTTTATACGCTTTATTATTTACTATTGTTTTAATGTTCAGTTTGAAAGGCGATAAAATCTTAGAACTTCCGATGGACGTGGTGAAAGTTGCCATCCCGTTGATTATTTATTTTGTACTAATGTTTTTTGTGAGTTTTTTCATGAATAAATCGATGAACGTACCTTATGATAAAAATGCTTCCATCTCATTTACCGCAACCGGAAACAATTTTGAATTGGCGATTGCGGTAGCGATTTCTGTTTTCGGAAT
Organism: Chryseobacterium sp. AC405b; assembly: GCF_979258685.1. Taxonomy (NCBI): domain Bacteria; kingdom Pseudomonadati; phylum Bacteroidota; class Flavobacteriia; order Flavobacteriales; family Weeksellaceae; genus Chryseobacterium; species Chryseobacterium sp. AC405b. The sequence continues at coordinate 143,505 of NZ_OZ409877.1, read as the reverse complement.
TCATTCTGCACAAGCATTTGTTGGGGTGATTGGCCCTTTGGTAGAAGTTCCTGTATTGATTTTATTGGTGAGAGCGAGTTTATGGCTGAAGAACAAATTTTATTAAATATAAAAAAGCTTACCCTATCAAAAGCTTAAAAATCATCATCATGAATATGGTAGTCTATATGAAATTCCGTATTTTTGATGTTCAAAATCAAAATTTACAAGTAAATGGATATTATTTTTGACCTTATCGAAAAAGAAAGAGAAAGACAATCCCACGGTTTAGAGCTTATTGCTTCAGAAAATTTCGTTTCTGAAAATGTAATGAAGGCGATGGGAAGTATACTCACAAACAAATATGCAGAAGGATATCCGGGAAAAAGATATTACGGAGGTTGTGAAGTGGTAGATGAGGTTGAAACTTTGGCGATCGAAAGAGCAAAGCAGCTTTTCGGAGTTGATTATGTAAATGTTCAGCCACACTCCGGTTCTCAGGCAAATGCTGCAATTTATCTGGCAGTTTTGAAGCCGGGTGATAAAATCATGGGGATGGATCTTTCTATGGGAGGTCACCTTACTCACGGTTCTGCAGTAAACTTTTCTGGAATTCAGTATGAAGTAGTTTCTTACGGAGTTCAGCAGGAAACCGGTTTGATCGATTATGATCAAATGAGAGAAGTGGCATTGAGAGAAAGACCAAAAATGATGATTGCAGGTTTTTCGGCATATTCAAGAGATTTAGATTACGCTAAATTCAGAGAGGTTGCAGATGAAATTGGAGCAACACTTTGGGCAGATATTGCACATCCTGCAGGTTTGGTGGCTAAAGGACTTTTAAATAATCCATTTGAGCATTGTCATGTTGTAACTACAACCACTCACAAGACTTTAAGAGGTCCAAGAGGCGGAATGATCATGATGGGTAAAGATTTTGAAAACACTTACGGTCACAAAACTCCAAAAGGCGAAATCAAACAGATGAGTCAGGTTTTAGACAGCGCTGTTTTCCCTGGGATTCAGGGTGGTCCTTTAGAGCACGTAATCGCAGCAAAAGCTGTAGCATTTGCTGAAGCGATTGATGACCAGTTCTTAACGTATGCAAAACAGGTGAAATCTAATGCTCAGGCTTTATCAAAAGCAATGGTAGATTTAGGATTTGATATTGTGAGCGGTGGAACAGACAATCATTTGATGTTGGTTGACCTTAGAAATAAAGGTGTAAACGGAAAAGAAACTGAGAAAGCTTTGGTTCTGGCAGATATTACCTGTAATAAAAATATGGTTCCTTTTGATGATAAATCGCCATTTACAACTTCCGGGATCAGATTGGGAACTGCGGCAATTACGACAAGAGGTTTGAAAGAGAACGACATGAAGACCATTGCAGAATTGATTTCTGAAGTGGTGGATAATATCAAAAATGAAGAAGTAATTTCTGAAGTTAGAAAAAAAGTAAACGGATTGATGGAAGGCAAAGCCTTATTCAATTACTAATCTGCTTTTGGGTAATGGCGTTTAGCTATTAGCTTTAGGTAATATTAAATAAGATAAAGAGGTGCAAAGTATTTTGTGCCTCTTTTTTATAAATTGTAATTTTGAACTATCAACTATCAACTATCAACTATCAACTATCAACTATCAACTAAACTATGCAGCCGGAAAAAAAACTTTTTACTTTTGAAGAAACCAAGCAGAAACTGGTGAATTATTGTGTTTATCAGGATCGGTGTCATGCAGAGGTAGAGCAAAAAATGAGAGAGTTTGTGCTGATTCCCGAAGCGAAGGAGGAAATTCTTTTGTATTTGATGAAAGAAAATTATTTGAATGAAGAACGTTTCACCAGAAGTTACATTAGAGGAAAATTTTACATGAAACATTGGGGAAAAATTAAAATTAAAATCTCATTAAAACAAAAAGGGATCACAGAAAAGCTAATAACCAGATGTTTTGACGAAATTGACGATGACGATTATTTAAACATAATCAAAAAAGTGTACGAAAATTACTTTTCAAAACTAAAGGGATTGCAATTATATCAAAAAAAATCAAAGACCATTAAATATCTCTTAAGCCGCGGTTTCGAGTACGAAAATATTCTGCAAGTAGTTGAGAATTAATATATATGTAATTTTAAGTTCGGTATTTTTTTTCCAAAATGACATAGTTTTGTCTCACGAAAAAAAATAATTTTATGAATTTAAAACTACAAAAAATATCAAAGGTGTCAATGGCATTTTTGATGACTACGTTCTCAGTTTGGGGATGGGGGCAAACTGCTTATTTAATGTCTTCAGGAGATAAAACATGGGACTTGTCTGGAACTTGGACAGTAAGTGGAAGTACTTACACCGGAACAGACGCAAATAACTGGCAAAGTGTTGGAATTAGTGGTACTGGTAACGAGGTGACATCAGGAACAAGAACAACAAAAACATCTGCGACAATCACAACGACAACATCTGGAGGGCTTCAAAAACCATCAGGAACAATACAGTTTCTTTCTACTGGTTCAACCAGCACTCCGGAAGCTGTAGCAATAGATTTGTTGTTAAATTTTACAGGAAGAAAAGCAGAAACTCTAAGTTTCGACTGGGCAGCAATTGATAATAGCAATGGATCACGTCCGACTTCTCTCAGAGTTTTTTGGAGTACCAATGGTACTACATTTACTGAGTTATCAGCTGCTCAGTTATTAGATAAGGTAAGTAACAACACAGGTTCTATTACATCTATTGCACTTCCATCGGAATTTAATAATACTTCTACGGCTAGAATACGTTTTTATAATCATGCAGGTACTACTGCTACGGGTTCAGGAGCTAGAGATAAATTTCAAATTGATAATATTTCTGTTACAAGTTCCATTTTACCTCCAACTTGGGATGGATCTCAATGGGTAGGCGGAACACCAACGGCAAGTACAGATGCTGTAATTGCTGGTAACTATACAGCAGGAGGTTTTACCGCTCAGTCTGTTACGGTTAATCCTACTTTCACTTTAACTATTAATTCTGGAGAGACTGTTACAACAGGAAATCTTTCAAATAATGGTAACATCATCGTCAATGATGGTGGAAATCTTATTCAAACTGTAGGTTCAACTTACACATCAGGAACAGGATCTTCATTTGTTGCAAACAGAAACAGTACAAGTGTAGCAAATAAATATGTATTTTGGGCGTCTCCGGTAGCAGATCAGAATTTGTTTACCGCTTACACATCTGCACCTTCAGGAACTGCACCACAATATGTAATGACTTACAATACAACATCAAACTTTTATGACATTGTAACAAATGCAGATGCAAATTTTACAAGCAATGCAGGAAAAGGGTATTCAGTAAAAGTACCTCAGACAAATGCAGGACTGAGCTTCGGCGGAACTAATAAAATTCCAAATAACGGAGTTGTTAATGTTGTTTTAGTAGGAACTGCTGGTAGTTTAAACAATTTCAATTTAATTGGTAATCCTTACCCTTCAAATTTAGACCTTAATGCTTTCTACACTGCAAATAATACTGCAATAGGATCAACCTTATGGTTTTGGGATAATACTACAGGAAACGTTACAACTCAAACAGGTAACACTTCTACAAATGTAGGATATGCAACTGTAAATTTAGCGAATCCTGCAGGTACGACTTGGGTTGAAGCTCCAGGTACGCAATCGCCATCGTATTCTTCAGCTTCTCTTAACGCAATAGGAAATGTGGCAAAAGCTGGTCAGGCTTTTATTGTAAAAGCTGTTGACGCAGGTTCTGTTTCATTCACAAACGCAATGCGTTCTTCTGCTACTGGAGTTACGTTAAATAAAAACGTAGATGCGAATGCAGGGAAATTCTGGATTAAATTGACGACATCTTACGGAAATACAGCTACTCAAGCAGTTACTTACAGTCAAGGTGCTTCAGATGCTTATGATGTATATGATTCAAAAGCTATGGGTATGGGTTCTGATGCGTTCTACTCTTTGGTAGGTACTGAAAAATTAGTTATTCAGGGGAAATCTTCATTTAATATTAATGATGTAGTTCCATTAGGTACTAAACATTTTGAAAACGGAAGTTTTACAGTTTCTCTATCTCATAAAGAAGGTTTGTTCACAAACGGACAAGCAATCTATCTGCATGATAAAACAACTGGAACTTACACAAATCTTCAAAACCAAGCATACACTTTCACAGGTAATGCAGGAGAATCTGCTAACAGATTTGAGATCGTTTATAAATTAGATGTTTTAGCTACATCAGAAGTTAAGAAAGATACTTTTGAGGTTTATAGAGAAGGTGAAGATTTCTTCGTAAGAAATAGTAAAAACATTGAGAATATTCAAATATTTGACGCAGCAGGTAGAAAGGTGCAAAATATCGACAGCAATTCTAAATTGGTTCGTATAAAATTAGAATCAAAAGGATTGTATATCATTAAAGCAACTTCAGCAGGAAAAGAATATTCTAAAAAAATAATTAAATAATACAAACTATGAAAAAAATAATAATAATGTGTTCATTAGTTCTTTCAGGTCTTGCATTTGCAGATCAGTCAGAAAACCCTTACGTATATGATGAGCCTGAAATGGGAACAATGGCAGAAGGAGATGCTCCGGCAGGTCCGGGTGATCCCAATGCAGCTCCTATCGATGAGTATATTCCTGCACTCTTAATTATGGCAATAGCAATGATTGTTGTATATAAGAAAAGAAATGTGATTTCAGAATAATCAATATTTAAATTAATTATAAACCTCCTAATATTTTTTTTTGGGAGGTTTTTTTATTATGTTTTAATAAACATACCTGATGTATTAATTTTAAGTACGAATTATCATTTTTTTCAAAACGAAAAATTTATACTACTTCAATACGGTATCATAAAACGAAACTGATGTTTCTTCCTGAAAATCATTAAATTAATTTTTAAAATAACAATTTATGGATTGAAGAATAAATTAAAATATTTATTATTAAGTATTAAAATTTCAATAATAATTTAAAAGTTATTTTATTATGATAAAAAAATACATAGCTTTGTGTAAAATATTGTAATTGAAAATATTTTTTTTAACATAAATTTTGTTCAATTTTGAACAGACCCGATAACTTTTCAAGCGTAAAAATATGTTCTATGTCATTTTTTTAAATTAAATAATATGATTATCTTTGCCAAAATAATAAAACACCAGAATGCTGAATGAGAAAGCTAAATGATGCTTTTACTGCTCTTTACAACGGGGATAATATCGTGAAACTTACAGAGCTAAGATACATGCCAAGATGGGCAGTTCTACTTATTGATCTTCTGATTGTTTTAGTTTCTATTGTCATATCTTACTTTTTCCTAGAAAAGCTCCACGTAAAAATTAATTTTCCAAACTATATTTTTTGGCAGAGATTAGTGCTTATTTTGGTCAATGTGATGTTCATGTTTGTCTTCAAGACTTATGCAGGCATCATAAGACATTCTACTTTTTTCGACTTTTTTAAAATAATACTTTCTTCAGGTAGTACCTTATTAACGATTCTCATTATTAATTACTGCACTGAAATTTGGTTAGGGAAATCTTTATATCTATATCCTAATCTTTTCTTATATTTTTTCATTTCAGTTTCAGTAATGTTCTTTTTCAGAATGATTACCAAACAGTTTTTTAATATTTTGATTGATTATAAAGGATCATCTTCAAAAATTAGAATTGCTGTAGTGGGAGTTGGTGATGCTTCGGTTTCTCTGGCAAGAGCAATTTTACATAATCCTAACTATCCTTATCGTTTAGAAGGTTTTCTTACCAAAAGATCAGATTCTCATAAAGCGGTTTTACTGGGTCACAAAATTTATAACAGTGATCATTTTTTTAAGAATAAAGATCTTGTAAGTCAATTTGATGCAGTTTTAATTATAAAGGAAATCATGTCTAAGCATGAACTGGAAGAATGGATGACCTTAGCATTAGATCATGGTCTAAAAGTTTTGAAAGCACCTACTGTAAGCAAAATGCGAGACTCAGATTTAGTAGGAGGTATTCGCCAGCTACAGATTGAAGATTTATTAAACCGCAGACCCATTAAAATTGAAAATGCTGATGTGATCAAAAGACATGCTGAGAAAGCTGTATTGGTAACCGGCGGTGCAGGTTCTATTGGAAGTGAAATCGTAAGACAGGTTGCCCAGTTCAGTCCTTCTTTGATTGTGGTGCTTGATCAGGCAGAATCACCTTTATATGAATTGGAATTAGAATTATTAGAAAAATATCCAGAGCAGAAATTTAAGTTTGTTTTGGCAGATATATCCAATAACTACAGGCTGGAAAAATTATTTGAAATCTATCAGTTCTCAATGGTTTATCACGCTGCAGCATACAAGCATGTTCCTTTAATTGAGGAAAACCCTCATGAAGCAATTTTTGTAAATGTATTGGGAACTAAGAATGTATCCTTGCTTTCCAAAAAATATAAAGTTAACCGTTTTGTAATGGTTTCTACAGATAAAGCAGTGAATCCTACCAATGTGATGGGAGCCTCAAAAAGAACGGCTGAATTATTTGTGCAGTCGCTGCAAAATTCTGAAGGGAATAAAACAAAATTCATTACCACGCGTTTTGGAAATGTTTTAGGCTCAAACGGTTCTGTAATTCCGCATTTCAAAAAACAAATTGAAAAAGGAGGTCCTGTAACCATTACGCATCCCGACATTATAAGATACTTTATGACAATCCCAGAAGCTTGTGAATTGGTTCTGCAGGCAGGAACAATGGGTGATGGAGGAGAGATCTATGTGTTTGATATGGGTGAGCCTGTGAAGATTTTAGATTTAGCAAAGAGAATGATCAAATTATCTGGTTTCACACCTGATGAAGAGATTAAAATTAAATTCATAGGATTACGTCCAGGTGAAAAATTATATGAAGAACTGTTGAGCAATGATGCTACAACTATTCCTACACATCATGAGAAAATCATGATCTCTAAAGATCCTACCGTTAAATTTGATGAAATCGAAATTTTATTCAGACAAATTATTAAATCTGCAGTAAGAAGGGATAAAGTACAGGTAGTTACGCTGTTAAAAAATATTGTCCCTGAATTTATCAGCAACAATTCTGAATACGAATTTTTGGATAAGAAAAAAGTAAGCGATACTGAAAATCTTGCTGTTGAAAATAGTGAATTCTAATTTCCGAATAAATCGATCAGGTTTTAAATTAACTAGTACAAAACAAATTTTGTTTAAAATAATAACCCTATTTTTGTGAAAAATTTATTAAAAATGACTTTAAAAAAATATTTTATATACGGAGCTTTAAGTTTGTCAGTATTTTCTTGTACACCTAGGCAGGAAATCAATTATATGAAAGATATTGAAAGTATTGCTCTGGATAATTCCATCAAGAATAGCAGAAGCACTTTGCAGACGGGTGATCAATTGGTGATTACGGTTTCAGCGAAAGATCTTGATGTGGTAAAACCTTTTAATCAAAATTATTCTTCCACTACAACTGTAGCGCAATATTCCACACCTAGTGGAAATTCTCAATTTCAACCAATGGCTGCTTCTGGACCTACATATACGGTTGATACTGATGGGAATATAAATTTTCCACAAATTGGCTTGATCAACACAAAAGATGAGAATACTGAGACATTCAAAACAAAATTGGCAGGACTAATCTCAGCGTATGTGAAAAATCCTATTATAGATGTGAAATTAATCAACTTTAAAGTTTCTGTATTGGGAGAAGTAGCAAGACCTGGAACCTATGTAATTCCTGACGGGAATACTACGTTATTACAAACTTTAGGTTTAGCTGGAGATTTAACCACTTTTGGAGTACGTAACAATATTTTGATTGTTAGAAATGTAGACGGAAAGTTTACCCAGCAAAGAATAGATATCACAAGTGCACAATTTATCAATTCTCCTTATTACTATCTTAAACAAAATGATATGATTTATGTACAGCCGAATTTAGTAAAAGAAAAATCTGCTAGAGTAGATCCAAATATAGGATTGTACATTTCTGTGGCATCAGTAATAGCTTCAATTGCATTAGGTGTTTTAGCCCTTACAAAAAATTAATAAAACAATAATCAATTTTCATAATGGATTATAATCAAATAAATGATGAGGCTCAAAAAGACTCCATTAATATCAGAGAAATAATAAAACCTTACGTTTATCGATGGTATTGGTTCGTCTTAGGAGCAGTTGTTGCTTTTTTATTAGCATGGTTTTTTTTACGATACACTATTCCTGTCTATAATATAGAATCTACTTTACTTATTAAAGAAGTTAAAAAATCCTCATCAGGACAGCCCGATATGTCTGTGATTTCAGAAATTGGTGGTGTGGGAGGCATGGGTACAAATTCAGTTGATAATGAGATTGAAATTTTTAAGTCTAAAAAACTTATGATTTCTGTTGTCAAAGAATTGGGTTTGGAGACTGTTATTTTGTCTAAGGGTAAGCTAAAAGATACAGAATTGTATAAAGAAACTGCACCATTTATTGTCAGAGTTATTAATGAAAAACATAAGAGTGTATATCCTGCAAAACAAGTTTTTGCAAAAGTACAGGGAAATAAAATCATTTTAGAATCAGAAAGTTTTCATGCTCCCATAGAAACAGAATTCAACAAAGCGGTTTCAATGCCATTCGGTGTCGTAATGTTTCAGAAAAATTCAAAATCACTTATAAATTCAGAAAAACCTTTACAGTACAGACTGCAATTTATGTCTTCCATGAATAGAGCTAGGTCGTTACTTTCTAGTTTACAAGTTAGTTTGGTAGAGAAAAATTCTACAGTAGTAAAATTAAGTTTAAATCATCCTTGCTCTGAAAAAGCAGAAGATATTTTGAATAGACTTGCAGTAAATTACAATCGTGAAGCAATTTTAGATAAAAACTCAGAAGCACAAAAAACTGCGGCTTTTATTGACGAAAGAATCAACTTGATAAGTAAGGAGCTTGGGCAAGTTGAATCTCAAAAACAAGATTTTAAAGTTCAGAATAATATTGCTGATATTCAAGCAGAAGCAGAATTATCGTTAGCAACTGCTGCTACAACACAGCAAGAACAAATATCTACTGAGTCACAGCTTGAATTAGTTAATAGTCTTATAGGGAGTTTGAACAGACATAGCAATTATGAGGTTCTACCATTAAATGTAGGACTTACAGATTCTGACTCAAATTCTAATATTGCTATGTACAATCAACTGGTTACTGAAAGAGCCAGACTATTAGAGAATTCTACCAATGCTAATCCCATTGTGCAGGATGTTACAAAACAAATTAATAGCCTCAGAAGTTCTGTATTACAAAGTTTACAGAAAAGCAGATCAGCACTTCAGATTTCCAAAAATAATATTCAATCTGAGCAAAACAGATTATCTGGTAGAATTTCAAAAATTCCTGTACAGGAGAAGTTATTTAGAAGCATAGAAAGACAACAAAATATCAAAGAACAGTTATATCTATTATTATTGCAAAAAAGAGAGGAAGCTGCAATTTCATTAGCGATTGCTGCTCCAAAGGCAAGGGTTGTTGATGATGCTTTGACAATTGCTGTAGTTTCTCCGAAAACACAGATCATTTATTTAGGTTCCTTAGTATTGGGTATATTACTACCTTTTGCAATCATATATTTAATAGAATTATTTAATAATAAAATTAAATCGAAACAGGATTTAGAAAAGTTAGTTGAAGGTGCAACTATTATTGGTGAGTTACCTTCAATGGAAAAAGGAGATTCGGAAATTGTACAATTAAATGATGTATCACCTTTGGCAGAAGCATTCAGAATATTGATTACTAATATTAATTTCATGTTGCCTAAAAATAGAAAAGGCAATGTCATTTTTGTTACATCTACTGTAAAAGGAGAAGGCAAAACTTTTACTTCTGTTAATTTAGCTTTAACACTGGCAACACCTCGTAAAAAAGTAGTGATCATAGGTTCTGATATAAGAAATCCACAGCTACAGAGATACAATGAGAACAGAAGAGGACTAATAGGTTTGTCAGAATTTATGTATGATGACCAAATGAATGCTTCAGAGATTATTCATGAAACAACATTTAATCCATATTGTGATGTGATTTATTCCGGTGCAATTACTCCAAACCCAACTGAACTTCTATCCAACGGAAGATATCAGGATTTGGTAGAAAGCTTAAAGCCTTTGTATGACTATATTATTTTAGATACAGCACCATTAATGCTGGTTACAGATTCATTCCTTATTGCAGATGTAGCGGATGCTACTGTATATGTAACGAGATCAGGATATACAGAAAAAGAATTAATTGGTTTTATCAATAAGCAAATTAAAGATAAAAAAATTAAAAATGTAGGTTTGGTTCTTAATGATGTCAGTAAAATGAATAGCGGATATGGCTATGGCTATAAATATGGTTACGGATATTCTGAAGATCAGAAGAAATCATTCTTACAGAAAATTTTTAAAAAATAATAATGAAGAAATTTCAGCAGTGAAATTGTAGTGATAAACATAAATGAACACAAAATATAAAATTGCAATAATTGGTTTAGGCTACGTAGGGTTACCATTAGCTCGCCTTTTTGCAACAAAATATTCAGTTATTGGTTTTGATATCAATGTGAATAGAATTTCTGAGCTGAATAAAGGATTTGATTCAACTCAGGAAGTAGATGATGAAATGTTAAGATCGGTTTTAGTGGATAACAATTCATTTGATACCGATATCCAAGGATTGTTTTGCTCATCAGAAATAAGTGATATTCAGAATGCAGATATATATATTATTACGGTTCCCACACCGATTGATAAGCATAACCGACCTGATTTAAATCCCTTATACCGATCAAGTGAAAGCGTTGGTAAAGTGTTGAAAAAAAATAACATTGTTATTTATGAATCGACTGTATATCCTGGAGTTACTGAAGAAGAATGTGTTCCTGTTCTTGAAAAAGTATCAGGATTAAAATTCAATGATGACTTCTTTGTCGGTTATTCACCGGAACGTATTAATCCTGGTGATAGAGAGCATACCGTTGAAAAAATATTAAAAGTAACATCTGGTTCTACCCCTGAAATTGGAAAAGTTGTTGATGACTTATATAAATCGGTAATTGTAGCAGGAACCCATTTGGCTCCAACAATTAAAGTTGCTGAAGCTTCAAAAGTGATAGAAAACTCACAACGTGATCTCAATATTGCTTTCATGAATGAGTTGGCTAAAATTTTCTCGTTAATGGATATTGATACCCATGATGTGTTGGAAGCTGCGGGAACAAAGTGGAACTTTCTGAAATTTAAACCGGGACTTGTTGGAGGACATTGTATTGGTGTAGATCCTTTTTATTTAGCCCAAAAAGCACAAGAAATAGGATACTATTCAGAACTGATTCTAGCGGCAAGAAGGCTAAACGACTCAATGGGGGCATTTGTTGCATCACAGGTTGTGAAATTAATGATCAAAAATGATATCAAAATAAAAGGCTCTAAAATTTTAAATCTAGGCATTACATTCAAAGAAAATTGTCCGGATATAAGAAATTCTAAAGCTATTGATGTTATAACAAATTTAAAAGAATACGGTGCTGAAGTAACTGCGTATGATCCATGGGTAAAGCCTGAAGATGTAGAGAAAGAATATGGAATTTGCTCAATAAATTCTCAGGATAAAATTAAAGAAAAGTTTGATGCCATTATTCTTACAGTTTCTCACGAAGAGTTTCTCAAGTTGGATCTAAGCGTGTATCTTAAAGAAAACGGAGTGATTTATGATGTAAAAGGCACACTGGCAAAACATACAGTAGATAAAAGATTATAATGGTATCAGACCATATTGATATTAAAGTCAATATTTGATTAATTTAAATATTTCATTTTATGAATAAACCTCAAATTATTGAACTTCCGAAAATATTGGATAAACGAGGTAATTTATCTTTTTTTGAGCATCCCAATCAATTACCTTTTATCATTTCCAGAACTTATTGGATCTACGATGTCCCGGGAGGAGAAGTTAGGGGAAGTCATGCTTTCAAAGAACAGCAAGAATTTATCATTGCACTTTCAGGTAGTTTTGATATCGTATTAAACGATGGCGATAAAGAAGAAACGTTTTCTCTGAACCGCTCTTATTACGGATTATATATTCCTAAAATGTACTGGAGGAGTTTAAAAAATTTTTCTACCAATTCTCTGGCACTGATAGTTTCTGACAGATCTTATGATGAAGCAGATTATATCAGAGATTTTGAACAATTTAAAATTTTAAAGAATGGTATTTAATGTTGAAGATTGTGAAATTATAGAATTACCTATAGTGCACAATGAAAGTGGAAATATTACAGTACTTGAAAACCAGTTAAATATTCCGTTTGATATTCGCAGGGTATATTATTTATATGATGTTCCCATGAATGCTGAAAGAGGAGGCCATTCCCATTACGAGTTGCAGCAATACGTTGTTGCCGCTAGCGGCTCTTTTACATTTATATTAGATGACGGAACCCATAAAAAAGAGGTTTTTCTTAATCATCCCAATAAGGCATTACATATAAAACCAGGTATATGGAGAGAAATGAAAGGTTTCTCAAGTGGTAGTATATGTTTGGTACTAGCATCAATGGAATATACAGAGAGTGATTATATAAGAGATTATACTGAATTTTTAAATTATAGAAAAAATGGCTAAAATACATCCTCTTTCCGATGTTCAAAGTGAAAACATTGGAGAAAATACAATGGTTTGGCAATATTGTGTTATTTTGAAAAACGCTGTCATAGGTGACCACTGTAACATCAACTGTCAGGTTTTAATTGAAAATGATGTAAATATTGGCGATAGTGTTACCATTAAACCGGGCGTTCAAATTTGGGACGGAGTAACTTTAGAAGACAATGTATTTATAGGACCTAATGTTACTTTCACTAATGATTTAATACCACGTTCAAAAAAATATCCGGAAATTTTTGCTAAAACGATCGTGAAAAAAGGAGCTTCTATAGGAGCCAATGCAACGATAGTTGCAGGAAACACCATTGGTGAAAATGCTTTGGTTGGTGCAGGAAGTGTCATTACTAAAGATGTACCTGCTCATACGGTATGGTTTGGAAACCCTGCAAAACAAAAGGGTACAATTGATAATAACGGAACTATTACTTATTTATAAAAAAAATAATAATGATCAAATTTCTTGATTTACAGAAAATAAATCTTGCGCATCAGCAGGAAATAGAAGAAAAATTACTAAACACATTCCGCTCCGGATGGTATCTCTTAGGAAACGAAGTGAAAACGTTTGAAGAAAATTTATCAAAGTACATCGGAGCAAAATATGCGATTAGTGTTGCCAACGGTTTAGATGCGCTTAGATTAATCCTGCGTGCCTATATAGAACTAGGAATTATGCAGAAAGGGGATGAGATTATTGTTCCTGCAAACACCTACATCGCTTCAGTATTAGCTATTTCAGATAACGGATTGATCCCTGTTTTTGTAGAACCGGATCTCGATAATTTTAATTTAGATATTTCTAAAATTGAAGAGAAACTGACATCAAAAACAAAAGGGATAATGATCGTACATTTATATGGAAGAGTCGTTTTTTCTGAAGAGTTAAAAAATATTGCTAAAAAGAACAATTTAAAAATAATAGAAGATAATGCTCAGGCAATTGGCGCTGAATATAATGGCGTAAAAACCGGAAATTTAGGAGATGCTTCAGGATTTAGTTTTTATCCGGGGAAAAACCTGGGTGCTTTGGGAGATGCTGGAGCAGTAACTACCAACGACAAAGATTTGGCAGATACGATCAGAGCATTAGCAAATTATGGTTCTAACGAGAAATATGTAAATATTTATCAAGGGTTAAATTCCAGATTAGACGAAATACAGGCTGCTGTTTTAGATGTGAAATTAAAATATATCGATGCAGAGAACCAAAGAAGAAAAGATATAGCAAAAAAATACATCTCTGAAATCAAAAACTCAAATATCATTCTTCCTTCGTTTCCCGATAACGAAAAAGAAGATGTTTGGCATTTATTTGTGATTAGAACACAACAAAGAGAAAAACTTCAAAATTATCTTACTGAAAAAGGTGTACAAACCCTTATACATTATCCAATACCTCCACATCAACAACTGGCTTATAAGGAAATGAATAATCAGTCTTTCCCAATAACAGAAAAGATCCATAGTGAAGTATTAAGTCTGCCTATTAGCCCGGTAATGAGTGATGAGGATGTATTCTATATAATAGAAAATATAAATAAAGCAGAATGGTCTTAAATGTGATTTTTTCATTCAACAGAGCTATGCAGTTGGATTATTTATTAAGATCAATTTTAGAGAATCTTAAAATTGATTTTAAAATTTTAGTCTTATATCATACTACAGGAAAACATCACGAAGGGTATGAAATTCTAAAGGAAAAATATAAAAAATATGACAACTTTTCTTTTGTTGAAAGAAAACCAACTTTAATAGACACTTCATGCTTACTTTCTATAAAGAACAAATCTGATCTGAAGTTTTTTGTTAAATCTTCACGATTATTTAATAAGAATAGTGATAATTTTAAATCGCTTTTAGAGAAAATTCTTCAACAAAGTAATTGTGAATTTGTAATGTTTAATACAGATGACGGTTATTTTTTCGATCATTTGACTATTGATGAGGATGTTTTTTCACTGATACGAAATAATCCTGAAAATGTTAGTTATCGAGCATATGTAGGAGAGAATTTAGAGAATTTTCCATCTTATATTAAGCGATGGGGAAATCATTATTTATGGGATTACTTTTGGGATAAAAATGTCACGCATTGGTCATATAATTTTGCCATTGATGCGACTGCTTACCATAGAGAGACATTGCTGAAATTATTGCGCAAAGTTCCGTATCATAATCCTGTATCTCTGGAAGCAAATGTGGAAGGATATTGCAGAAGAAATGGTTATTTTGGTATAGGTTTAGGACCTGTTACATCGAAAGTTGTAGGTACATTATTAAATCAGGTATCTAAAGCAATAAATAATCCTACAATAAATATAGATACTGAAACGTTGAATCAATTGTTTATAAAGGGGTTTAGATTGAAATTGAAACTTACCCAATATATTGATAAAGTTAATCTAGTGCCGGAAGAAGTAAAAGTTTATAATGATGTTGAGGAAAAAATACTTTACACACTTGATGGAAGTGGTAGAGAGATACAAAAGAAATTTGGAATAGGAGGTACAGAATTATAAACTCAATTGACCTTGGAAAAATCATATAAATCAACTTTTAAAAATACGCTTGCTTTTGGCGGTCTGCAAATTATTACAATTCTCCTTAATCTTATTAAAGGGAAGTTTATTGCTGTTTACTTAGGACCAGTGGGAATTGGAGTTAATAATCTATTGTTGACTACTATGAATTTGATTACAACTTTCAATGATTTAGGATTAGATCTTAGTGCGGTACGTAATCTATCTGAAGCACATGAAACGGAAAATGAAGAAAAATCAAATAGAACCATTACCATTGTCCATAAACTATTTTTTTATACAGCACTACTTGGAGCAATAATTTCGGCAGTATTTTCTCCTGTTTTAAGTTATTTCACATTTGGGAATTATGATTATACTGTGTCATATTTGTTACTTTCTTTTTTTGTTTTTTTTACAACACTTTCGAAAGGTCAACAAACCGTGATGCGAGGATTAAGGAGGATCAACTTTATTATAAAATCAGGATTCTATGGTACTCTGGCCGGAGTAATAATCTCTATACCATTTTATTATTTTTTCGGTATAGAGGGTATTGTTCCTACAATGATTATTACATCGCTGAGCAGTTTAATTTTATCATGGTACTATTATCGGAAGATTCCCAAAGTAAAACTTCAGATCAGTAATCTGGAAGTTTGGCAGGAAGGAAAACAGATGATGAAACTGGGATTAATGCTTGTTTTTTCTATCCTAGTCGGAATGCTAGTGAAATATCTCATAAGCGTGGGTATAGGTAGAATGGGTAATGTGAAAGATGTAGGTCTTTATGCTGCAGCAATGAGCATCAGCGGGCAGTATGTCGGGTTCATTCTTGCTTCATTGGGTGCAGATTATTTTCCCAGGTTAGCAGCTGTTTCTCATGATACTAAAGAAGTAAACAGAGTAGTTAACGAACAATCTGAAATAGTTTTACTACTTGCTACGCCTCTTTTGATTATCATGATCATTACATCTCCATTATTAATCAAAGTTTTGTTGACCAAAGAATTTTTTGCTATTACAGATTTTATAAGATTCATTGCACTGGGTTCTTTTTTTCAGTTAGCATCCTACTGTATGGGATATATATCTTTTGCAAAAAATGACCGTAAAACCTATCTTATCATGGAGGGTCTGGTAGGAAATGTCTTTAATCTTATGTTGAGTTTAATTTTGTATCATTTCTATGGTCTTTTTGGCTTGGCTGTAAGTTATTTAGCGTTATATATTATTTACTTTATAACTATAATTACAGTTACTGGAAAATTATATCATTTCAAAATGCATAAGGAAAGCAGCAAATTTTTGTTTATTTCATTTTCATTCATATTTCTTGTTTTTTTATGTTTCTATATATCCAATACATATATTGCTTATGGAAGCGCAATCACATTATTTATCCTAAATGCTTTTTACAGTTATCGTCATCTCAACAAAAGATTAGATATAATGAACTTTTTAAAACAAAAATTTAAAAGAAAAAAAACTTCATAAATTTGGAAAAACCTTTAAACAATCTACCGCTGATTTCTGTTATTGTAATTACTTACAACTCAGCAGAATTTGTTATTGAGACTCTAGAAAGTATTAAAGAACAGAGTTATGGTAATATTGAATTAATCATTTCGGATGATTGTTCAAAAGATGATACCATTGGTATTTGCGAAAAATGGACTAGTAATAACAGCAATCGTTTTTTAAGAACTAAAATTATTACAGTTGAACAAAATTCTGGCATTCCCGCAAATTGCAATAGGGGAGTAAAAGCAGCAAACGGAGAATGGGTAAAGGTAATTGCTGGCGATGATCTTTTGATGAAAGATTGTTTAAAATATTTTTTTGAGTTTTCTACTACAAAAGAAAACTTGGAAGTTTGTGTTTCAGATCTGTATGAGTTTATTGACGGTGAACCTACGAATCTAAAATTGATAAAGCCGGATATATATTCTGTTTCAACAGATGTCAGTAAACAATTTAGAAAACTGCTAAAATCTTTTTTTGGAAATGCGCCTACCTTCTTTATTAAAAAAAAAGATTTTTGAAGATTTAAGTTTTGATGAAAATATAAAATATATGGAAGATTATCCTTTAGCAATCAATTTAAATAAAAAAGGTATTTTTATCCATTATTTGCCAAAGCCAACAGTACTATACAGAGTCAGAAATAATTCTGCTTCTAATGAAGAAAATACTAAATTGTTTTCTGATTTCTATAAGAAAATTGAAGATTTCAACAAGACTTATAGATATCCTGAGATGAGTAAAACGGAATATTTTACCGAGCGTTTTGAAATTTTCAAAAAAGATTTTTTTACTGCATTTGGTTTGAATAAGAATAAAAGTTTTAATCGAAAACTTTTTAAATACTGCAGTTACATTAATCCTTTTTTTGTTTTGAATAAAATCATAAAATGAAATTATTATCCATAGTTATTCCGATTTATAATGTAGAATTATATTTAGAGAAATGTTTACAAAGCATAACTTCACAGATTAATGGTAGTAATGACCAGGAAATAGAGATTATATTGGTAAATGATGGATCTATAGATAATTCCAGAAGTATTGCTGAAAAATACAGTGAGAAATACAACTATATATCTTTAATTTCTCAGGAAAATATGGGATTGAGTGAGGCTCGTAATAATGGATTACAAGTTTCTGAAGGGAAATACGTATGGTTTCTCGATTCGGATGATTGGATTGCGGAGCAAAGCCTGAATAATATCATTGAAATAATAAAAAAAGATGAAGTAGAAATCATCGTTATTGGTTTAGGCGAATATAAAGATGACCAATTAATTAAAGAATTTATTCCGGAAAATAATCAAAATGGAATAAGTATATTGCGTGATAAAAACTATTTTGTAGGAGCTGTAGTTTACATCATGAATATTTCGTTCTTGAAGAAAAATAAATTAAAGTTTTATAGAGGTATATATCATGAAGATGAAGAATTTATAAATAGAATGCTTTATGTTGCTAGTAGTGTTGTAAATATTGATAGATTGATATATTGTGTAAATGTAAGAGAAGGATCTATCACAAGATCTATCAATCCTAAAAAAAGTTTTGATTTGTTAATCGTAATTTCGCAGCTTCATTTATTTATGCAGTCTGTTGAAGAAAAAGATATATATTATAATAGGATAGGATTATTATTTAATAATGCTTTAAATAATCTTAAAACTGCCACAAAGCAAGATAAAAAAAAATTCGATGAAGAGTACAAAAATAATTTTAATTTTATAAAAAAATATTTAATAAAAAGCAATAAGTTGGCATACAAAATTGAAGGGTGGCTTCTTTGCTTTCCTTTTACCAGACCAACTTTAGTGTATAACATCTTATCATATTTCAAGTGAGATTTTTTTTAATTTGCTTATTATTTTTAGCAACATTGATATCCTTTAGCGATCTGTTATTATCTGCTAATATATTACTATGGATATATATCATATTTTTATGCTTTAATATCTTAAAAGATCGATATGTATCTCTTGCTTCGATCTTCATTTTTGGTTTTATTTACATCTATTTTAAAGAAATTTTAAATAATACTCCAGATCTTATTCAGGAATGGGGCGAAGACAATGTAAATACCGCTTATAAAGTAGTGATGTTCACGGCTATCGCTTTTTTTGCAGGATACTACATTTATGAAATCATTTTTATAAAAAAAGCCAATAATTTTCTGCCTAAGAAAGAGTTTTTTTTCATTAAAAATAAAAAGAGATTTTTTAATGTCACTTTGTTTTTAACATATTTAATTTTTCTCGGAAATATAGTTCTTATTATTAATGGGCTTACGAAAGGAAGGCAAAATGCTTTTGAATATGGTATATTTTCTTCAATAAGCTATGCAATAGGAGTAATATGTATTGTTAATTACAAACACTATTTTAAACAGTTTTATGGAAAAGACAGCTATTTAAAAGTAATTTTATATTCATTGCCAATTTTTATTTTATATGTAGGGAGTGGTACTAGATTTCTACTTTTATTTGGTGCAATTGCGCTGATCAATTCTTCACTTATTAATCTGAAAGTTAAAAAGATTCTTATGTTGGGAGGTATAGTCATTGCAATGGGTTTTATAGGTAACTTTTTTCTTAAATACAGAAACGATGGCTTTACTGCAAATACAAAAGTAGAAGCTATATCCAAGGATGAGAATAGAAGTATAAATAAAATGATAGTCAGCAATTTTACTGAAGAAGCAGTTTTCCGAAATGCTGCAATGATAAATGATTATACTACTAAGAATGATTATACCTATGGAAAGAGTATTTCATTTATTTTATATTTTTGGGTTCCGAGAGTAATTTGGGAATCAAAACCTACCCAAATTGATCACTGGCTAATCAGAAAATATACTCATGAATATGATGATTCGGGTCACTCAACAGCTTCAGGGTTTTTGGGTGAGATTTATATGGATTTTGGTAAATATCTTACCGTATTTATCTTTTTTTTCGTTGGAATGCTCATATCTAAACTAAATAGGAAGCTTTTGAGCGTAAATGTTGATTCATACTTTAAACTGTTAGTTTCAAGCTCCATTATTGCATGGTTATTTTTTGCTGTTCGTTCCGTATTAACATCTTCAATGATGCTTTTTTTTATAATTCTACTCGCATATGTTTTTTTAAAAATATTCAAAAGATGGAAACTGATAAAATAATTATAACAAATCTTCCAGCATTTTATAAAATAAATTTATTAAATAGAATATCAAATCATGAAAAAGTATTTGTGATCTTTACTGGAAATACAGCCGAAATCAGAAATAGCGATTTTTTTAAACAACATTTAATAGAGTTTGATTTTGTTGATTTAAAGAATAAGTCATTTTTTTATCGGTTTTATTTCATTATAAAATTATTTATGTTCGCGAAATATAAAGAATTGATTATAGGAGGCTGGGATGAGCCATTACTATGGTTAGTAAGTATATTAAGTAAAAAGAAAAAAAATTCCGTTATAGTAGAATCAAGTATTCATGAATCTAAAACTCATGGAATAAAATCATTGGTGAAAAAACTGTTTCTTAAAAGAATCAGCAAAGCTTATGCTTCTGGGAATTCTCAAATTAGACTATTACAAGCGTTAAATTTTAAAGGAAAAATTATAAAAACAAAAGGGGTAGGGATATTTAATATATGCCCTCAACCACCATTTAAAGAAAGAAATTCTGTAGTGAATTTTCTTTATGTAGGAAGACTTTCTAAAGAAAAAAATTTGGAAAGTTTAATAAAAGTATTTAAAGAATTACCCGAGTTAGTTTTGCATATAATAGGTTTTGGTCCAGATGAAGAATATCTTAAATCAATCGCTTCAAACAATATAAAGTTCTTAGGAGCCATAAAAAATACAGAGCTTCACAAATTTTATAAATTGCATGATGTTTTTATTCTTCCTTCTATCGTAGAGCCTTGGGGGCTTGTTGTAGAAGAAGCGTTGAATAATGGCATGCCAGTAATCATAAGCAATAAAGTAGGATGCGGTGATGAGATTGTAAAAGATGGAAATAATGGTTTGATTTTCAGGGTTGAAGATCAGAACGACATGAAGGAGACCATTATAAAAATAAGACATTTAGATTTATACAATCATCTCAGAAAAAATATTAGTGAAATGAATTTCGAAGAAATTGCTAAAAGTCAAATCGAGGTCTACCTTGCAAAAAACAATAAAACGACTGGCTAATGAAAATACTACATACTGTTAATAGTTTTGGAAAAAAATCTTATGGTTTAGGTTCTATAAGTATGGGATTAGCAAAAGCTCAACTTTCGTTGGGGGAAGATGTATATGTTTGGAGTGGAGATTCAAAGGAAGATGTGCAATGGGCTGTTGAAAATTATAATTTTCCTGAAGATAGATTGGTAGGTTTTCCATCAGACATACCACTACTTAACGGATCTAGAAGACAGTTGAAAGTCGCTGCTAAGAGTTTTCAATATAACATTGTACATCAACATAGTCTATGGACTTCCCAATCTTTGGTGACTTCAATATTAAGAAAGAACGGCGCAAAAACATGTATTGCTGCACATGGCACATTATCCGAATTTGCATTAAATAAATCTAAATTTAAAAAAGATATTGCTTTAGCATTGTTTGAACGTACAAATTTGAAAAATTCTCATGTTTTACATGCAACATCAGAATTTGAAATAGAAGATTTTAAAAGATTAAATTTAAAAAATCCTATTTCATACATAGAAAATGGGATAGGATCTCAATTCATTAATAAAAAAGGTAATGGTGATATCTTTAAGGAGAAATTTAATATTCCAAAAGACAAAAAAGTACTATTGTATTTGTCTAGGATTACTCCTAAAAAAGGTTTAGATATGCTGCTTAAAGCAATGTCTGAAATCAAAAATGAATTTGCCGATTGGGTATTGGTAATCGTTGGAAATGATGAATTCAATTATCAAATTAAGATAGAGGAGATGATAAACGAAATGAGATTATCAGATTTTGTTTTTATTATTGAACCTCAAATAGGAGATGCAAAATTTGATGTTTTTGATGCCTCCCACTTTTTTATTTTACCTTCTTATTCTGAAGGCTCACCAATGGTTGTGGTTGACGCTTTAGCATATGGCTTACCCGTAATTACAACGAAATCTTCAAGCTGGGAAGATTTGAATGATTTCTCATGTGGTTTTTGGGTTGATATTGATAAGAATGCTATTAAAAGTGCTTTAATAAATATGATAAATTTGGATGAAGAGAAATATTTAAAATATTGTCATAACGCCAAAAACTTAGTTATCAAAAAATATTTATGGGATGAAATATCCAAAAAAACACTCTTGCTTTACAATTGGCTGATGTACAAAGATAATAAACCAGATTTTATTTATTAATATGAAATATATAGTATTAGGTGGTAACGGATTTATAGGATCTTACATCGTTGATATTTTAGTAAGTAAAGGTCACGAAGTTACTGTATTAGATATTGGAAAGGAAAAATATAGAGAACCTGTACCGAATGTCAATTACGTGTTTGGGAGCATAACTGATCAAGATTTGATTCAACAGGTGTTTAAAGGTCAAGATATTCTTATCCATAGCATCAGTACAACGGTACCTATCACTTCAAACGAAAATATTGAATTTGATATTGAATCAAACTTAATAAATTCGGTGAAAATATTTAGAACTGCCTGTGAGCAGAATATTAAGCGAATAATTTATTTATCAAGTGGTGGAGCAGTTTATGGTGAACCCGACATAGTACCTATTAAAGAAAATTCATCTACAAACCCTATATCTTCGTACGGAATTACAAAACTTGCAATAGAAAAATATTTAGCATATTTTTCATCAAATTTCAATATAGAATACAATATTGTACGACCTTCCAATCCTTATGGACCAAGACAAAATCCATTCGGAAATCAGGGAGTTATTTCTGTATTTTTAGGAAAGATTTTCAGAAACGAAAAGATTGAGGTTTGGGGTAATGGTGAAATCTATAAAGATTATATATTTATAACAGATTTGGCAGAATCAATTTACCAAGCCTCTATCTCCAAAGAAACATCTCAGATATTTAATATCGGTAGCGGAAAGGGTGTTTCGATTAATGCAATTATTGAAACAATAAGACTAGTGGTGAATAAAGAATTTCAGGTTAATTTTTATCCTGTAAACAAATTTGATGTACAGCATGTCTGCCTTGATATAGAAAAAGCTAAAACAAAATTAAATTTTACACCACAAGTTGGTTTAGAAGACGGTATAAATAAAACTTGGAAATTTTTACAAAACTTAAATTTAAAATAAATGAAAATTCAAAATAAAATACTTCTTATAACAGGAGGCACCGGTTCTTTCGGAACTGCTGTCCTGAACAGATTTTTACAAACAGACCACTTCAAAGAAATCCGTATTTTTTCTCGTGACGAGAAAAAGCAGGATGATATGAGAAATTTGTACAAAAACGATAAAATAAAATATTATATCGGAGATGTAAGAGATTTTTCGAGTGTTGAGCCGGCAACAAGAGGAGTAGATTATATTTTTCATGCTGCAGCATTAAAGCAGGTTCCATCTTGCGAATTTTTCCCGATGCAGGCAGTGAAAACCAATGTCGAAGGAACGCAGAATGTGATACGTGCAGCTACTGCCAATAAAGTGCAGAAAGTAATTTGTCTTTCAACCGACAAGGCCGCTTACCCAATCAATGCAATGGGAATTTCCAAAGCAATGATGGAAAAAGTTGCGGTTGCAGAATCCAGAAATACCACTGAAACTGTGGTTTGTCTTACCCGTTACGGAAATGTAATGGCTTCAAGAGGATCTGTAATTCCTTTATTTTTAAATCAGATTCAGAAAGGTGAGCCGATTACGATCACAGATCCGAATATGTCTCGTTTCTTCATGTCATTGGAAGATGCAGTAGATTTAGTACTATTCGCCTTTGAGCACGCAAATCCTGGAGATTTATTCGTGAACAAAGCTCCTGCAGGCAGTATTGGAGATTTGGCAAAAGCCTTAATAGAACTGACAGGGAAAGAAGTTCCTGTAAAAGTAATTGGTACACGCCACGGAGAAAAATTATACGAAACGCTTTGTACTCGTGAAGAAATGGCTAAAGCAGAAGATATGGGAGATTTTTACCGTGTTCCGGCAGATAACCGTGATCTGAATTATGCGCAATATTTCTCTGAAGGAGAAGAAGAAGTTGCCGAAATTGAAGATTACCATTCTCACAACACAAAGCAAGAAGGTGTGGAAGGATTGAAAAAATTGATTTCCACTTTGCCATTAATCCGAAAAGAAGTTTTTGGTGAAGATGTGATGCAGTACCCTTATTAAATATATCTAAAGGGAAAAATGCTGTTAGAAGGAAAAAAACATCAGGACGATAGAGGTATCATCACGTATAATAATGATTTTGATGCTTCGCAGGTTAAGAGAATTTATACGATAGAAAATCATTCAACAGATTTTGTTCGTGGTTGGCAAGGTCACAAAATAGAACAAAGATGGTTTGCCTGTATGAAGGGGAGTTTTGAGATTTCTGTAATTGTTGTTGATAATTTTGAAAATCCTTCGGAAAAATTAATGATTAAGAAATATCTTTTACAGGATGATGTATTAACTTACCTCCATATTCCTGCAGGCTGCATTACTGCTATTAAAGCATCATCTAATGAAAGCAAACTGTTGGTTTTAGCTGATTTTGCATTAGGTGAGATTAGCGACGAATACAGATATAGTTTAGATTATTTTAAATAAAAAACAATCTGATATGGCTTATTGCCAATCATCAGTTGTCAAAAGTAAATATACAATGAAAAAAATCGGAATTACCGGTCAGAATGGCTTTGTAGGAAGGCATTTGTACAATACCTTAGGATTATTTCCTGAAGAGTTTCACAGAGTTAATTTTAATAAAGACTATTTTGAAGATCAGACTCAGCTTGATCAGTTTGTGGCAGAGTGTGACGTTATAGTGCACCTTGCAGCAATGAATCGTCATGAAAGTGAGCAGGTTATTTATGATACAAATATTGCTTTGGCAGAAAAATTAGTTGAATCATTAAAAAGAACAGGTTCAAAAGCTCATGTTATGATTTCGTCTTCCACTCAGGAAGAAAG
The DNA here is from genome assembly GCF_979258685.1 of Chryseobacterium sp. AC405b. NCBI lineage: Bacteria > Pseudomonadati > Bacteroidota > Flavobacteriia > Flavobacteriales > Weeksellaceae > Chryseobacterium > Chryseobacterium sp. AC405b. The sequence goes on along the minus strand of NZ_OZ409877.1, from coordinate 118,646 downwards.
AGATAATCTATACGGAAGATCAAAAAAACATGGGAGAGAAGCTTTAGCCAATTGGGCTGAACAGAATGGAGGTAAAGTAACAGGATTGATCATTCCTAATGTATTCGGTGCATTCGGAAAACCTTTTTACAACTCTTTTGTGGCTACATTTTGTCATCAGTTAACACATGGTGAAACACCTACAATTGCTAATGATGGAGAAGTGAAATTAATTTACGTTCAGGAATTAGTGGATACCATTATTTCCGAAATCAGAGAAGGTAATAGTAAAGCTGAATTTTTTATTGAAGCTACTGCAACCAAAAAAGTATCCGAAGTTTTAGCATTATTAAATAATTATAAAACAAAATACTTTGACGGCGGAGAAATTCCTGTCATTAACGACTCATTTGAACATAATTTATTCAATACGTATCGTTCTTATATAGATCATAAAACACATTATCCGGTAAAGTTTACACAGCATACAGATCCTCGTGGAGCTTTTGTAGAAGTAATTCGTTTGGGAATTGGGGGTCAGTGTTCTTTTTCTACCACCGTTCCGGATATTACAAGAGGGAATCATTATCATACAAGAAAAATTGAACGCTTTGCTGTAATCAAAGGAAAAGCTTTAATTCAATTAAGAAAAATAGATACCGACGAGGTTTTAGATTTTTATCTTGACGGTAATGAGCCTGCGTATGTAGATATGCCGATTTGGTATACTCACAATATTAAAAACATAGGAGAAGAAGAATTATATACGATTTTCTGGATCAATGAAGCATTCAACCCGGAAGACTCAGATACTTATTTTGTTGAAGTATAAATAGTAACGATTAAACAATGCAGCATACAAAAAGCTCAATGCTATAGGTAAATCGCTAACAGCCATACAATGAAAAAACTTAGAGTAATGACGGTGGTAGGAACCCGTCCCGAAATTATCAGATTATCAAGAGTAATAGATGCTTTAGATGCTTCTGAAGCAGTAGAACATATTATCGTTCATACCGGACAAAACTACGATTATGAACTCAATCAGATTTTCTTCGAAGATTTGGGACTTCGTAAACCAGACTACTTCCTTGAAGCAGCAGGAAAGACAGCGACAGAAACTGTAGGAAATATTTTGATAAAAATTGATCCTTTATTAGAAGAATTAAAACCGGATGCTTTTTTGGTATTAGGAGACACAAATTCATGTTTGTGTGCAATTCCTGCAAAAAAGCGACATATCCCTATCTTCCACATGGAGGCAGGAAACAGATGTTTTGACCAGAGAGTGCCGGAAGAAACTAACCGTAAAATTGTAGATCATACTTCAGATATTAATTTGACGTATTCGGATATTGCAAGAGAATATTTATTAAGAGAAGGGCTTCCTGCAGATCGCATTATTAAAACAGGTTCTCCGATGTTTGAAGTTCTGAATCATTATTTACCTCAGATTGATGCTTCAGATGTTCTTGAAAAATTAAATTTAGAAGAAGGAAAATTTTTCGTAGTGTCATCTCACAGAGAAGAAAATATTAATTCTGAGAAAAATTTCAGAGGTTTGATGGATTCTCTCAATGCAATTGCAGAGAAATACCAATATCCAATCATTGTGTCAACGCATCCGCGTACGAAAAACATGATCGACAAAATGCAGATCGAAATGCGTCCTGAAATTCAATTCTTGAAGCCATTAGGTTTTCACGATTATAATGCATTGCAGAAAAGAGCGTATGCCGTATTATCAGATTCAGGAACCATTTCTGAAGAATCTTCGATATTGAATTTCAGAGCATTAAATATTCGCCAGGCGCATGAAAGACCAGAAGCAATGGAAGAAGCAAGCGTAATGATGGTTGGCTTATCGCCAGAACGTATTTTACAGGGATTAACACAGGTTTTACAGCAAAAAGTAGGAGCGGAAAGAAATTTCAGACCTGTTTCTGATTATTCTATGCCGAATGTTTCTGAAAAAGTAGTGAGAATTATTATTTCTTATACAGATTATATTAAAAGAACAGTTTGGTCAGAAGAGATCTAAGATAAAATGAATATTATTTTTTTGACTTTAGTTGAGATTAATTCGGTAGAAGACAGAGGTATCTATCAGGATTTGTTACGTAAATTCCGTAACGAAGGGCATGATGTTACTATAATAACTCCTGTTGAAAGACGAAGAGATATCTCTACTAATTTCATTGAAAAAGAGGGCATTTCAATTCTGCAGGTAAAAACATTCAACATTCAGAAAACTAATATTATAGAAAAAGGTATCGGTACTCTTGCGATAGAATACCAATATCTTTCTGCGATAAAAAAACATACGTCTCATAAAAAATTTGATCTGGTTTTATATTCTACACCGCCCATCACTTTTGGAAAGGTAATTGAATATATAAAGAAGAGAGATCATGCAAAATCATATCTTCTGTTGAAAGATATTTTTCCGCAAAATGCTGTGGATATGAATATGCTGAAGAAAGATGGTTTTCTGCATAAACAATTTTTAAAAAAAGAAAAAAAATTGTATCAGATTTCAGATACGATTGGCTGTATGTCTCAAGCAAATGTAGATTTTGTTTTAAATCATAATCCTGAAATAAATAAAAGCAAAGTTGAAGTTAATCCTAATACGATAGAACCTGTCGTCTACGAATATTCTGATCAGCAGAAAAAAGAAATACGAAACAAATATCAGATTCCTACAGACAAAAAAGTATTTGTTTATGGCGGAAATCTGGGGAAACCTCAAGGATTAGATTTTTTATTAGAAACCATTCAGGCAACAAAATGTGAAGATATATTTTTTTTAATAGTTGGTGACGGAACTGAGTTTCCTAAAATTCAGGATTGGTTCAATAATAACAAACCCAACAATGCAAAACTATTGCAACGTTTACCAAAAGAAGATTATGATAAACTATTGGCGGCATGTGATGTAGGTTTGATTTTTTTAAATAAGAACTTTTTAATTCCTAATTTTCCATCAAGATTGCTGTCATATTTGGAAATGAAACTACCGGTACTTGCTGCCACAGATCCTCATACTGATATTGGAGATATTATTGAGAAGGCACAGTGTGGCTATAAAGTAATGGCGGGCAATCAAAATGATATGCAGACTAAGCTTGGAGCTTTACTTAAGGATGATTTGCAAAAATTGGGTAGCAATGCAGAAAGATTGCTTATGAATGAATATGTAATCGAAAGATCCTATAATTTGATTATGAATAAGATTTAAAAAATGTACAAAAACATTATAAAAAGATTAATAGATTTCACTGTCGCATTATTAGGACTCATCATTTTAAGTCCTGTATTTATTATTGTAACTATTGGATTATATTTTGCTAATGATGGAAAACCTTTCTTTTTTCAGGCACGTCCTGGTTTAAAAGAAAAGATTTTCAACATCATCAAGTTTAAAACGATGAATGATAAAAAAGACACCAATGGGAATCTGCTTCCTGATTCTGAAAGACTGACTTCTATTGGAGCTTTCGTTCGCAAAACTTCTTTAGATGAATTGCCGCAATTGATCAATGTTCTGAAAGGTGATATGGCTATAATAGGACCTCGTCCTTTGTTACCTCAGTATCTGTCTTTATATAACGAAAATCAAAAACGCCGACATATTGTTCGTCCTGGAATTACAGGTTGGGCACAAATTAACGGTAGAAATGCCATTTCGTGGACAAAGAAGTTTGAATTAGACGTTTGGTACGTCGATCATTTATCATTAACTTTGGATTCTAAAATTTTCTTTAAAACGATTAAAAAAGTGTTTGTGAGAGAAGGGATTTCTTCCGAAGGTCAGGCTACAACGGATGCATTTAATGGCTTTAACTAAATATAAAATATGGGAGCACAAATAAAGAAAATAGAGTATGTTTTTCCTGAAAATAAAATCACAAACGAGGATTTAAAAAAAGAATTTCCTGAGTATGATTTTGAAAGGTTTGAAGAAAAAGTAGGTATAAAAGCTAGATATATTGTCTCTGAAAACGAAACCGGTTTAGATCTTGCTGAAAAAGCATGTAATAAATTATTTGAGAGTTACGATAAGGATAAAGTGGATTATATATTATACTGCACTCAAAGCCCAGAATACTATTTACCTACTACAGCTTGTATTCTTCAAGATAGATTGGGTTTAAGAACTGATATAGGTGCTTTAGATTTTAATTTGGGCTGCTCAGGATTTACATATGGTGTAAATCTTGCAAACTCACTTATTTCTTCCGGACAAGTAGAAAATGTGTTGTTAGTAACTGCAGAAACTTATTCAAAATTTATACATCCAAAAGACAGGACGAATAGGTCAATCTTTGGAGATGCTGCTGCTGCAACACTTATTTCGAAGACAGAAGGAGATAATATTTTAAAATTTAAGTTCGGAACAGACGGTTCAGGTTATGATAAATTAATTGTCAAAAATGGATGTAGTAAATTTCCTTTGGATCCGGATGCTGAGCAAATCATCTATGGTACTGATAATATTTATACTGATAACCATTTATATATGAATCGGACCGGAGGTTTTTAATTTTACAACAAAAGTTATCCCATCTTTTGTAAATGAGATTTTGGAAGCAAATAATCTCAAGGTGGAAGATTTAGACCAATTTGTATTTCATCAAGCTAATTCATTCATGCTAGATTTTCTTCGGAAAAGAATAAAAATCAGTAAAGAAAATTTCTTTAACAACTTGTTTGATGGAGGGAATACAGTTTCAAATACTATTCCTATTGCATTAAAGAAATATTGTCAGAATATTGAAAATGATAATGATCTTATGGTTGCAATCGTGGGATTTGGAGTTGGTCTATCTTGGTCAGGAGGAATAATTAAAATAAATAATAAACTTTAAAATATATATCATTATGAAAAAGAGTGAATTCATTATAGGATTAGGAGAAGAATTAGAACTTAGTAAAAATTTGACAGAAGATACTGATTTAAAAAGCATGGAGGAATGGGATTCTATGGCTTCAATGTTGCTTATCGGATATGTTTCAAACGAGACAGGTGTTACTATTACATCAGATGATTTAAAAGAAATTACAACAGTAAATTCTCTATTAGAAAAAATAGGAATGGACAAATTTGAATAGTAAATGAATCTAGAGTTTAAGGGAATAGAAATTAGAGCCGTATCTAGCTGCGTCCCTAAAAATATAATCAAAAATGATTTTTTTGAATCATTACTAAGTCCAAAAGAAATAAGATTGTTTGAGAAAACTGTCGGGATTATTGAGAGAAGATGGGCTTCAGAAGCTGTCACAGCTTCAGATTTGGGTTTTGCAGCCGCTACAAAATTGTTTGAAACTATACCTGATTTTAAAGATGATATTGGCTGTTTAATTTTTTTGAGCCAAACACCTGATTATAAAATCCCTTTTTCATCTAATATTCTGCAAGCACGTCTTGAACTTGATAAAAATATTTTGTGTTTAGATATTAATGCAGGTTGCTCAGGTTTTATTCAGGGTTTGAGTACTGCGTTCTCAATAGCGGCTAGTAAACCCAAAACAAAAGTTTTATTAATAATTGCAGAAACAATGTCAAAGATCTTGTCACATCAAGATCGTGGCACATCAATGCTATTTGGTGATGGTGCTTCAGCTATAATAATAGAAAATACTGGTGACGAAACTGTTGAGTCCTATTTTAATGTTTTTTCAGACGGTGAATATGCGGATGCTATAAAAATTCCTGATGGAGGATTTAGAAATAAAGTCACAATAGACAGCTTTAAAGCAAAAGATGATGGAAATGGTAATATGAGGAATGCGTTACAACTTTTTATGGATGGAGCAAGCGTTTTTGATTTTACATTAAGAGAGGTATCTCCTAGCATTGAAGCTTTACTTCAATCTTCACAAAATAAAACAGAAGATGTTGATTTTTTTCTATTACATCAATCAAACAAATTTATAATCAATCAAATTGCTACAAGATTAAATATTCCTAAAGACAAAATATTGTTTAATATTGACAAGTTTGGAAACACAAGTGGAGTTTCAATACCATTATTATTATCAAGTTCTGCAAATAATATAGTTAATCGAAAAAATCTCTTATTTAGTGGTTATGGAGTAGGATTAAATTGGGGGAACTGCCTATTGAAAAATTCTTCTATAAAAATAACTGAAATTGTTGAAATATAAAATGATTAAAGATAAGACAATAATTATAACAGGTGCATCATCTGGTATAGGCAGAGAAATCGCAATTCATTTAAGTAAATTGGGAGCAAATTGTGTGTTAATTGGTAGAAATCACGAACGGCTTGCTAAAGTAAAATCAGAATGTATTTCACCTTCATTAGTGATTTCAACTGATCTATATAATTTTGAAAATTACGAAGAAATTGTACAAAAGGTTTTTGATGAATTTGGTCCAATATATGGATTTGTTCATTCTGCTGGAATTGAGCAGACTTTGTTATTACCACAGATTAAAATCGGAAACCTTAATGAAATCTTCAATATAAATGTTTTTTCAGCAATAGAATTTATAAAAATTATCAGCAAGAAAAAATACAAGCTCGACAAGCAAAGCTTTGTTCTCCTTTCTTCGGTGATGGGAGTGGTTGGCAACAAAGGACTTACTTCTTATTCAGCAACCAAAGGAGCAATTATTTCAATGGTAAGATCAATGGCGTTGGAACTTTCTTCAAAAAAAATAAGAGTTAATGCAGTTTCACCTGGTCACGTATCAGATTCGGAAATGTCACAAAATAAAGAACAGTATCTTTCCGAAGAAGCCGTAAATGTTATTGAAAAAAATCATCCATTGGGCTTAGGAAAATGTCTAGATGTAGCAAAAATAACGGCCTTTTTACTTTCAGATGATTCTGATTGGATAACAGGACAAAATATAGTAATTGATGGAGGATATTCAATTCAATAAAAAAGGTTTCTATTTATTAGGTGCCGGTGGATTGTCGAGAGAGCTTGAATCTTGGATTGTTGATTCAGAATTCAGCAAACAATATAAGCTTGAAGGTTTTGTCGACGATAATTTGGATGCTTTAAATGGAATTAAATCTGATTATAAGGTTTTAGAGCAGCTTCTTTTCTGGAAATATCTGGAAAGGACAAAATGTATTGATGGGAATTGCAGCTTGTGAAATTAAAAGTGAAATTTTTGATATTTTAGAAGAAGAAAAATGCAAAATTTTATCTTTTAATCATAAATTTTCATTAATTGGAAATAATACTGAAGTTGGAATAGGATTTATATTGTGTCCATTTGCTGCCGTCTCATGCAATGTTAAAATCGGGAAAGGTGTAATGGTTAATTTAGGAACTCAAATCGGCCATGATGTAACAATAGGGGATTTTACAAGTATTATGGCAAATGTTGATATTGGTGGTGGAGCTGTTATTGGAAATAGTGTCTTCATTGGTTCGAATGCAACAATTTTACCAGGCGTAAAAATTCCTGACGGAACAAGAATAGGCGCAGGATCCGTGGTTTTACGATCTATTAAAAAAGCAGGTACTTATTTTGGTAATCCGGCAAAAGCAATTTTTTAATTACAATAATAAAAAAGAATAAACTATTGATCTGCTACAGAATTTTTATAGTTTTAAATATTAATCTTTAAGATTTCACTTTCTATAATGAACAATTCAAAAATCTGGCTTTCCTCACCACATATGGGAGGAACCGAACTAAAATACGTGCACGAGGCATTCGATGCAAACTGGGTAGCTCCTTTACGGACCAAACGTTGATGGTTTTGAAAAAGATATAGAAACATTTTTAAACTCAGATGTGAAAGTAGCGGTGCTTTCTGCAGGTACAGCGGCTTTACATTTAGCATTGATTCAATGTGGGGTAGAGTATGGAGATGAGGTAATTTGCCAGTCAATGACGTTTTCTGCCTCAGCAAATCCAATCGCATATTGCGGTGCAATCCCTGTTTTTATAGACTCGGAGAAAGAGACATGGAATATGTGTCCGATTGCATTGGAAGAAGCCATTCAAGACAGAATCTCAAAAGGTAAAAAGCCTAAAGCAATCATTGTGGTTCATTTGTACGGAATGCCCGCTAAGATGGATGAGATTTTAGCAATTGCAGAAAAATATGACATTCATGTGATCGAAGATGCTGCAGAAGCTCTAGGTTCAACTTATAAAGGAAGGGCTTGCGGAACTTTTGGACGTTTCGGAATATTGTCTTTCAACGGAAATAAAATCATTACCACTTCAGGAGGGGGCGCATTGGTTTGCCATACTCAGGAAGATAAAGATAAAACGGTTTTTCTTTCAACTCAGGCAAGAGATAATGCTCCTCATTATCAGCATTCACACATCGGTTACAATTACCGAATGAGCAACATCGTTGCAGGAATAGGACGCGGACAAATGGAAGTTTTAAGCGACAGAGTAAATGCACGTAGAAGTATGCATGATTTTTATGTTCAAATCTTTAAAGATATTGACGGAGTTGAGGTTTTTTCTGAATTGAATGATGATTTTTATTCGAATCACTGGTTGTCTGCAATTATAGTTGACGAATTAAAAACCGGGAAATCTCGTGAAGATTTAAGAATGGCTTTTCTTGAAGATAACATTGAATCCAGACCACTTTGGAAACCGATGCACATGCAGCCGGTATTTGCAGATGCTCCATATTATGGAACAGACGTTGCTGAAAAACTATTTGATAACGGTCTTTGTTTGCCTTCAGGATCTAATTTGTCAGATGATGACAGAATGAGAATTGAAAAAGTAATTCAAGAGGTTTTTTCAAACTAACCTTTCAATCCTTTAATGAATGTTATATAGAAAATGTTTTTTTTTGGAATTTTAAAAGAAGATAATCAACATTAATTAAATTTAATAAAAGATAAAGTACCTGTATTGATAAACAGGTACTTTTTTATTATAAAAATATCCTATAACATAATAAATGTAATTTTAATAATACGTTCAAAAAAATGATTTATAGATGTTTAATTGAAAATGATTTTAAATGTTTCATGCGGTCTCAACATTTGATCTTATTCTTATTCAATTTATAGTCATCATAAACCTGACTCCAAATTCTAAGACTTCAAACCGTAAACCTTATATTTGCAAATCAATTTAGCATAAGTGAAGAAATACCCTTGGTGGAAAGCGTTAATGGACTACGGAATCAGTTTCGTAGCAATTATCTTTTTACTTCCTGTTTTTTTTATTTTAATGATTACTGCATCATTTGATACAGGTTTTCCGGGTATTTTTAAACAAAAAAGAGTAGGGCTTCAAGGAAATATTTTCATTATTTATAAATTGAGAACTTATCATCCAGTCACATGTAAAAAATCAAAAATCGGAATTTGGCTCAGAAAAACAAAATTAGATGAGCTTCCTCAGCTTTTCAATATTTTAAAGGGCGATATGTCACTGGTTGGTCCACGTCCCGATATTCCGGGATATTACGACAAACTGAAAGGAGAGGATCGTTTGGTTTTACAATTGAAACCAGGATTGACAAGTGAAGCAGGAATGCAATTTCGTAATGAAGCAGTAATTTTAAGTCAACAAGAAGACCCGCTGAAATATAACGACGAAATATTGTTCCCGGAAAAAGTACAAATGAATCTCAACTACTATCATCAGCTCTCATTTAAAAAAGATGCACAGATTTTGCTAAAGACTTTCTTTATCTTAAGTAAATAAAATGATTATCAAAAAAAATATGAAACATATAATGAAGCTGGCTCCAAAAATTACAGTCCTTATTTTCTCTTTATTTTTACTAAAACTGAATGCTCAAACAGAACTAAAAGTTAACACACTGTTTCTTCCGCTAGGAATGATCAATATCGCTGCAGAAAAGTCTTTAAATAAAAATTTTTCTTTGCAGGCAGAAGCCTTCGTTTCGCCTTGGAAATCTTTTGGCGGCAAAAATCTTCAGATCTACATGGGAACTTTAGAAGGGAGATATTATTTTAAAGAAATGATGGAAGGTTGGCATATAGGAATTTATGGTTCTGTTGCCGCCTATAATCTGCAGAAATGGAATTATATAAAAGCAACAGTAGTTTTGAATCAAGATGGAACTCCACAGCTTTTACCTGACGGAAGTACGAGAATAACGGAGCGATATCAGAAAGGCCTCGCTTTTATTGTCGGCATTAGTGGTGGTTATCATTTTACGATCAATAATAAATTAGGATTAGACGTATACGCAGGGATAGGAACCAGCCAGTCTTTCTATAGAGGATATTATAAAGATACAAATGAGCGTTATGACGGTGTTGAAAAATTTAATAAAAGTGGAGAATTTATCCCAACCAGAGGCGGGTTGATGTTGACTTATAAATTAAATTAATTAAAATAAGGAATTACTCCCGCTTTCTACAAAATATAGATATATTTGCAAAGTTTAATCAAATCTGAAAAATAAAATTTAATTTTCAAATCTAATCCTAAAAATGGATAAAAACTACAATAAAGAAACTGATCTAAAAGAATTAATATATCCATATTTATACAGATGGAAATATTTTGTAGCAATTATTCTGATAATGCTTCTATTTGCTATTTATTACATCAAATCTACAGCTCCAGTTTATAAAATTCAAACTTCAGTACTCATTAAAGATGCGAAAAAAATGTCTTCAGCTTCGGGAGATTTTGGAGTTTTGCAAAGTCTAGGTGCTTTTTCAAACATGGGAACCAATAGTATTGAAAATGAGCTGGAAATATTTAAATCAAAAACTATCGTAGAGGATGTTCTAAAGCAACGTAACTTTCAAATATCTGTTTTTGCCGAGCAAAAGTATTATAATTTAGAAATTTATGGAAATACAAATCCATACATTTTTAATGTGATTAACGAAAAAAGTGATCAAGAGCTTTCTATAAAACCGATTAATATAAAGACAAAGAATAACGAAATTATATTATCTTCTGAAAATTGGAATGATGATGTTAAAGGTGCTTTTAACAGAGTGATAAGTCTTCCTTTTGCGAATATTATTATCAGTAAAAATCCCAATTATCTATATAATAAAAAAATAGATATGGATAAATTATTTTTTTCATACAGTGAATTTGATGAAACGGTAATTAATTTTCAAGAATCTTTGAAAGTGGAGCTTTTAGATAAAGATGCAACGGTAATTGGTCTTTCAATTGATTTTCCAAACAAAGATAAAGCGCTGGATTTTACGAATGCTTTGGTGAGGCAATATAATATTTATGCAATCAATGATAAAAGTTTAGAGTCTAAAAAGACCAAAGAATTTATTGATGAAAGAATTGTTTTAATCTCTAAGGAATTGGGAGATGTAGAAACTGAAAAACAAAAATTTAAATCAACGAATAATATTGTTGATCTTGGTGGTGAAGCTAGAATCAATCTTCAAATAAAGGAACAAACAAGAGCTAAAACATTAGAGTTTGACACCCAGTTAGAGTTAAATAAAATTTTACAAAATTTTCTTAATCGTAAAAATGTAACTGATGTTTTACCGGCGAATATTGGACTAGATAATGAAGCAGCAGCAAAAAATATTCAGGAGTATAATCTTCTTGTTATGAAAAGAAACAAACTCTTGGAAAATGCTACAGAGAATAATTCTTTGGTAAAAGAACTTGACAAACAGATAACAGATCTGAAAGGTGCCTTGAGTGAAGGGTTAGAGAAAAATAAAATAGCTTTACAAATTGGGAAAAATAGTGTACTATCAGAGATGGGTACTTCTCAACAAAAGATAAGTCAGATACCTTTTCAAGAAAAGTTATTTAGAAATATTGAAAGACAGCAGCAAATTAAAGAAAATCTTTATTTATTGTTGTTGCAGAAAAGAGAAGAAGCTGCAATAACAATGGCAATCACTGCCGAAAAAGCACGTGTTATTGATAAAGCTTATGTAAATAAAAAAAAGGTAGCACCTAAAAAATTATACGCACTTGCGACAGCATTATTCGGTGGGTTTCTTTTGGCTTTTTCTATCGTATATTTAAAAATAATATTTAATAATAAAATCTCTACCAGAAAAGATATCGAAAAACTTTCTGCAAGACCTATTGTCTCTGAAATTCCACACATTATCAATAAGAAATCTGAAATTATCAAACTTAATGATGTAACACCTATTGCAGAAGCCTTTAGAATTTTAGTTACCAATTTGAAATTTATGCTTCAGAAAAATGGTAACACTCCGGTTATAATGGTGACATCTTCTGTAAAGGGAGAAGGTAAAACTTTTATAAGTATCAATTTTGCTTTAGCGCTATCTTCATCCCTTAAAAAAGTGGTTGTTATAGGAAGTGATATTAGAAATCCTCAATTACAAAGATATCATCCAGATTCTAAAAATGTAAAAGGTTTAACAGAGTATTTGTTTGGAGATGTAAATAAATCTGAAGAAATAATTTTTAAGAGTGGATTTAATGATAATTGTGATTTTATTTTTTCAGGCAGCATACCACCAAATCCTGTAGATTTGTTACAAAGCTCGAGATATGTAGATTTATTAGAAGATCTTAAATCTAAGTATGACTATATTGTTATAGATACAGCACCTCTTCTTTTGGTTACTGATTCCTTCCTGATTGCAGAGTATGCAGATGCAACTCTTTATGTTGTGAGATCAGAATTAAGTAAAAAAGATTTTGTTAATTTTGCTAATACCCAAATTGATAACAATAATATCAAAAATGTAGCTTTTGTTTTAAATGATGTCAGCAAAAATAATCTAGGATACTCTAATCAATATGGATATGGTTACCATAGTGAAAAGAAAAAATGGTGGCAATTTAATAAGAAATGATTTCTCAAAACAGACTGTATAAAGGATTAATCTGGAGTACGGTAGATAAGTTTATCATTGTAGGAGTACAGATTCTGATTGAAATTGTATTGGCTAGATTTGTGAGTCCAAAAGAATATGGAGTAATGGGAATGCTTTTGGTAATCATTTCATTATCACAAGTAATTGTGGATAATGGCTTAGGGAATGCTTTAATATTTAAAAGGACCGCTCTGAATCTGATTTTTCTACAGCTTTTTATGCATCCATGGCTATAGGTTTTTTTACGTATTTACTTGTTTTTATTTCAGCCCCATTTATCACTGAGTTTTTTAAAACTGATATAACTGCTTACATAAGAATAATCTCTCTTACAATCATAATTAGCAGTATTTCTGTTATTTATAAAACTAAACTTAATATTGATTTGGATTTTAAATCTCAGGCAAAATTTTCTTTCATGGCTGTTTCTCTTTCCGGATTAGTGGGGATTGCCATGGCAGTCAATAAATTTGGAATCTGGTCTTTAATTGTACAAAATGTATTATTTAGTTTTTTAACACTTGTTTTTTTAATTGTCAACATAAAATGGCATCCCAAAAAAAGATTTTCAATTAAAAATTTTAAAGAATTATTTAAGTATAGTTCCAAACTGCTTTATGCCGGTATTTTCAATGCTGTTTATATTAATCTAAATTCATTGCTTTTAGGAAAATTTTTTCCGACAAAACAATTGGGATATTATACTAAAAGCTATCAGTTTACCATATTTCCTGCTTCGGTTTTTACAAATGTAGTCCAGAGAGTATTATTTCCCTATTATTCACAATTACAAATGGATAAAGCTAAACTTTATAAAAGTACATTGTTTTATAATAAAATAATATTTATCCTCATATTACCTGTTGTCAGTATTATTATCTTATACGCACCTCAAATTATTATCTTTATGCTTTCCAAATCTTGGCAGAATATGGTGTTGCCGTTTCAGATATTGCTTGCGTCCACATTGTTTTACCCCCTCATCGTATTAAATATGAACGTTTTTCAGATACTTGGTAAAACATATGATTATCTGAAAGTTGAGATAGGTAATAAAATTTGTGGAATTATTATTCTCGTATTATTATATCCATACGGAATCAATGGAATTTGTACAGCGATTTTTATACAGTTTTTGTTACAGTATATTATAACGTCATTTTTTGTTGCGAGAAGTACGGGACAAAAATTTTCAAAAAGTTGGAATATCATTTTATATTTAATTTTTGGAGTCGTACTTTTATTTTGTGTTTTTTATTATTTAAGTGAGTTTAAAGCCCCGTGGTTATCTGGAATTTTGCCGGGACTTGTAATTATTATTTGTTATAGTTTTTTTATAAATTTTATTTGTAAAAATGAAATATCATCCGTTTATCATAAATTTTTTAAAAAATGATTTTTTATATTATAAAATTTTTTTTCAAGTCTTTTTATGATCCTATTGTTTTAGGAATGCATTTCTATCGTTGGAAAATTAAAAATAAACATAACTTTACATATCCGGTTATTACTTTTCCGGTGGAAAAGGTGAGCGTTGGAAGATATACTTATGGTCCTTTAGAAATCTATAGTTATACCAAAAAAGAGGATGAGTTTTTGAGTATTGGTTCTTTTTGTTCAATTGCAAAAGGTGTTAAATTTATACTAGGTGGAAATCATCATCATGAGTTTGTATCAACTTATCCGTTTAAATTTTTTTTTGCAAATGAAGAAGAAGCTTTTGCAAAAGGAAGTATTGTCTTGAAAGATGATGTATGGATTGGAACTGACTGTTTAATCTTATCTGGCGTTACATTGGAGCAGGGATGCGTTGTTGCAGCAGGTTCTGTCGTGGTAAAATCGTTTCCTCCTTATTCTATTATTGGGGGTAATCCTGCCAAAATGATTAAAAAAAGATTTGATGAAGTTACTATTAAAAATTTACTGCAGTTAGACTATGATAGTTTTGATAAAGATTTTATAGAAGAAAATATGGATTTTTTTTATAATAAAGATATTAATTCTGTTCTTCAAAAATTGAAAAATATATAAAAACATAAGTTTTGATTATTCTAATAATTTTATGTGTCATTTTGTTTTATGTAGGTCAGCTTATTGAGCAGCTGCCTTCAAGATTTCTTGCTTATCTATTTAATAGTATTTTATTTGTTGCATTGATGTATTGTTTTCTGGATTATAAATACACTGCAGATTGGGATATGTATTATTATTTTTTTAAACATGAAGAGAATAAGACAGACCCGGTTTTTTATATACTCACCCTCTTTTTCAAAAAATTACATCTAAATTATGTAGATCTCTATCAATTCCATATTGTGCTTATCATAAGTATTTATTACTTATTGATTTCCCGATTTACCAAAAATATTTTCTTTATTTTTTTAGCGTACCTTATTCTTGATAATGTGCATCTTGTTAATCAGATTAGATATTATTTAGGATTTCCTATTCTGATGTATGGTTTTTATCTTCTTTTTTACCGCAAAAAGTATATCGTATCATTAATTTTCATTACCCTTTCTCTTTTATGCCATTCTGGGCTTTCATTTCTGTTGATATTCATACCTATTTATTATTTTATACCTGTAAAGAAATTTTATTTATACAGTACATTTTTGTCAATAGGAATATTTATTATCGCATTGATTATTTTTAATTCTTCTTTAGGAGCAATTTTAAATCATTTTGGCGATTATTTTCAGAAAGGAAATAGGAGTAGTTTTTTAGGTGGATTGTATAACGGTATTCCCTATATTATTTTTACAGTATTTCTTTATATTCAGACTAGTGCTCTTATTCGGGACAAACCAGAAATTATAGATGACCCCAAATTTGAATTTCTCTATAAAATTTCTTTTTTCGGAATGATATTTATCCCGGGAGCAATTATTATTCAGATTATAGGACATCGATATGTAATGACGTTAAGCGTTTTCTGGTTACTTTATTATTATATTTATTTTATAGAAGGACAAGAGCCAAGACGAAAACTAATAAGGTTTACCTGTATTACAGGGATTGTTTTTGTAAGTAGTCTTTTTATTTACGTTCTTCCATATTATATTTTAGGTGACAGCCATTTTTCTGAAGAGTTTCGAGATATGGTAAAATCATCTGATTTACTAAAAAACTTTTTGGAATAATGAAAAAACTTTCTGTAATTATCGTTACCTATAACTCGTTGGCTGATATCAATAACTGTATTTATAGCATTTATAAGTATAATGATATCCCGTCGGAGATGTTTGAAATAGTAATCGTTGATAATAGCAGTTATGAAGTTTTTTTAGAAATGAAAGCCAATGTGTCTGAAAAATATTCTGATATTAAATTCATTCACAACGAGAAAAACAGAGGATATGGTCAGGGGAATAATATTGGCATCAAATCTTGCCAGGCTGAAATTATTTGTGTAATTAATCCTGATGTAGTATTAACGAGTAAAATGTTTTCTTTTGTCATAAAAAAGTTTGAAGATAATTCTGATTTAGCAGTCATTGGAGGTAAACAGTCGGGAGGTATTAATCTCTCTTTTTGGATTCGTCCTGAATACGAATTTTTCTTAATAACAACACCATTAATGTTGTTATTGAATGCTCTTAATTTATATAAAGAAGATTATTTTTTTTTATCGGGAGCATTGCTTTTTTTAGATAATAAAAAGTTTGATGAGATAGGATTATTTGATGAAAATATATTTTTATATAGAGAAGAATCAGATATTCAAAAAAGATTTCTTGAAAAAAAATATCAATGTCACTTTGAAAAAAAACTTACTTACAGGCATTTAATTGACGATAGAAATGAGACGAGTGATTTTTCCTTTGATGAAGAAATGAAATCTACGAAATATTATATGAATAAATACTCGTTTGATTTTAAGACATTTTTATCACAAAGGATCTTCTATGCAAAAGTTATGCTTTATGTATATAGAATAACATTAAATAGAAAAAAAAGTCTGTATTTTTTTAAAAAATTACAAAAGCTAATGACTCTAAAATCAAAAACTTTATGATTTTAGTTGATGCAGTTTTTGTACACACAGGTGGGGGGAAGTCTATAGTAGATTATCTCGTATCTGAACTTGGCAAAACGCAGGTAAAAGTTGTTTATCTTTTAGACAGCCGCTACCAACCTAAAATTTCAGCTGAGATCTCTGGCGAAGTAAATTTTACCGAGGGCTTTTATAATCGTTATCTTTTTTATATCAAAAATAAAAATAGATTTACTAAAGTTTTTTGTATTGGTAATCTTCCTCCTCCCGTTCATCTTCCAAATACCCATGTTATTACCTATTTACATTCTGCCACATATTTGAACCAGATCGCACAATTATCATTAAAGGAAAAGATAATTCAACATCTGAAAAAAAGAATATTTGGAATGCTTATCTGCAATTCAGATATGTGGGTTGTTCAGACCAATTTGATGCAAAAATCACTTCAAAAAGTAAGTAGAGTATCTTCTGATTATATAAAAGTTTTGCCTTTTTTTAAAACTATTGGACTACATGATACTGTACCAATAAAAACTAAGAATAGATTTTTTTATCCCGGAACTGCAGAAACACACAAAAATCATAAACGACTTATTGATGGATTTTGTGATTTTTATGATGTTTTTAAAACAGGTAGTATATATTTGACAGTAGAAGAAAGATTTGATGAAATATTTAAATACATTGAGCTGAAAAAATCTCAAGCATATCCGATATTTAACTTGGGATATATCGTTGATAAAAAACAAATGGCAGCAGAGTACGCAAAATCTGAATTTTTGGTATTTCCTTCACTACAAGAAAGCTTTGGCTTACCACTTATTGAAGCTGTGGAATTCAAGTGTAAGATTATAGCATCAAATTATGATTATGTTACACAAGTTTGTGAGCCTTCTTATGTTTTTGATCCCGAAAATGTGAATGATATATGCAAAGCGTTCGAAATGGCTGTTTTGGATCAAAATATACAAGACAGCTATGCAAAAGTTAATAACGAAATTATTCAGATTATTAACCTCATTATAAAATAAAAAAAAATATTTCAGTAAAAAGATAAAGAATGCTTGTATTAAAATTGATTTTAAGATGAAAATTTTACACGTCATAACGAGATCCGATTTGGGAGGAGCGCAATCTGTGGTCATTAATCTTGCAAATGCGATGAGTGAAAAGCATGAGATCACTGTTGTTGCAGGAGAAGATGGGCCGATGTGGGATGCGCTAAATTCTAAAATAAACAAAATTAAAATGAAAGAAATCGTAAGAGAGATTTCTTTTTATAATGATTTTATTGCATTATTTAAGTTAAAAAAAATATATACATCTATTAATCCCGATATTATTCATCTTCATTCCTCAAAAATCGGTTTTTTGGGAAGATTAGTGTTTCCCAGAAAAAAAATAATATACTCTGTTCATGGTTTTGATTCTATAAGGCTTGCATATAGAAAATTTTTACCCCTAGAAAAATTGCTTAAAAATAGATGTAAAGCAATTGTTTTAGCAAGTGATTATGACAGACAGAATATTATAAAAGAGGGAATTGTAAAAAATCTTTATGTAGTTTATAATGGTGTACATCTCCCGGAAAATATTACTGAACTTTCGTTAGATGGATTGGAAAAGTTCGAACGGGTAGTTATGTGTATTGCCCGCATATCTCCACAAAAAAGATTTGACACTTATATTGCTATTTCTAAATTACTTCCTCAATATGCATTCGTATGGATTGGAGCAGACAAGATTTATGATAATCTTCCAAATAATTTATTCTGTTTGCCCAGTATCCCGAATGCGAAAAAATACATCCAGTTAGCAGATATATTTGTACTGCCTAGTAATTATGAAGGCGTGCCAATTGTCTGTATTGATGCACTCAGTTATGGAAAACCTGTTGTATCTTCTGATGTAGGAGGGATTTCTGAGATTGTACTCAATGATCAGAATGGTTATGTTGTAGATAATATTGAAGAAATTTTTGCTGAAAAAATTAAGTACATCTTAGAAAATAAAAATGTTTACAGGCAATTTTCGCAAAAGTCAAAAGAAATATTCAGGAAAAGTTTAACTATTGATGAAATGGTTAAACAATATACTCAAATTTATCAATCAGAGATATAATTTAATGTTTCTTATTTTCATTTGTATTATAAAAGTTTAGTATTTAGTTAAAAAAAAGAATAAATTTACTGCGATTAAACACAAAGACAGTTTTTCTATAAGTTTTTACATATCAGAATAATAAAATTTAAGTAATATTTTAAGTTTATACATATAAAAGTATAAGTTTTAATAAGTTAAGAGAATAGAAATTTAAATTTGATTTAGGGATTAGTATTGTAAAGCAAATTTGTAATAATAATGGAAAGAAGTTTGACAAAAGCTTTTACAACGATGAAAGAAAATAAGCAGGTTTTCAAGATAACCGCGCCTATCAAGGTATGCCTTTTTATAAACGTTAGCGATATTTCATTAAAACTTTTTAGTGATAAAAAGTTTAGGAAAAAATATAAAGCAATTTTATATGATTCTAATGAGTCAAGAATTAGTGTAACTGAGTATATTAAAAAATTTGATATTAAATGCATTGTTTTAGAAACATCAAATATTACTCATTTATACAAGGATGTTGCAAATGAAATTGTAGTGGCAAGAAACAAAGGTATTGTCGTATATGATGCCCATGAGTTTTACGAACATGTAAACAAACGAATTCCACTAATTAGATTAGAGACGAATGAATATTTAGTTGATGATATCTTTACGATTGGTCAAAAGCAAGAAAAATTTAATTTAAAAAGATTCATTGATATTTTTGTGAGTTTGTTGCTTTTGCCTTTTATCGTCCCTTTAATAATTTTCGGCTTTGTTTTAGTAAAACTAACTTCACACGGAAGTGTTCTTTTTTCACAAGACCGTGTTGGCAAGCATTCGCAAAATTTTACGATTTATAAGATCAGAACAATGGTGTCAAAACACAGCGGTGATTATACAACCAAAAATGATTTGCGAATCAACGGAGTGGGGAAATTTTTGAGACTTACAAAAATTGATGAACTTCCTCAGATTTGGAATATTCTTAAAGGTGATATGAGCCTAATAGGGCCGCGTCCTGAGCGACCTCATTTTGTGAAGATCAGCAATGACGAAAATCCAATGTTTGACCTTAGACATCTAGTCAAACCAGGCGTTACGGGTTGGGCACAGGTAAATTTACCCAAAGCAACACCTAAAGATAACCTCGAAAAGCTGGAATATGATTTGTTTTATATAAAAAATTATTCTGTACTATTTGATATCATGATTGTTTTTAAAACTTTAAAAATAATTTTTACCTTAAATAGTAATTAATGATTAAACAATTTATCTTTTTTAGTTTTTTTCTGTTTGGAATATCTTCAGCACAGAAAATTTCTTTCCCTATAATAGCTTTTCAAGGTATTCCTTCTTCTCATACAAATGATAGAAATTATCAAATCCTTAAAAACGCAGGATTTACGATCAATCTGAATATGTATGATAATATTGATGATGTCGAGAAAGCGTTAAGTGTTGCTGAGAAAATGAATGTGAAAATTATAGCTTCAGTTCCAGACATAAAAATTAATCCGGAAATAATTGCACGAAGATTTAAAGATCATTCCGCTTTTTTAGCATATTACATTGAAGATGAGCCATCCACCAGCAGATTTCTGGAATTATCCGATATTGTCAAAAGGATAAAAAGAATAGATAATAAAAAGCTAATTTATATTAATTTAATGCCTACTTATGCAGAGAATTCAGCATATGCAGCTGTTAATTATGATGCTTATGTCAAACAGTTCTTAACCGTAGTTAATCCCAATATTTTATCCTTTGATCACTATCCTGTAGTTAATAATATAGTACGTAAAGATTTTTATGAAAATCTTGAAATTATCCGATCAAATGCATACAAATATAGCGTTCCTTTCTGGGCATTTGCTTGTACAGCTATTCATTTCTCATACAAGGAACCAACATTGCAATCCTTAAAATTACAGCAGTTTTCAAATCTATTATATGGAGCACAAGCTATACAATATTACACATACTGGACAGTAAATAATCAGCATTGGAAAGATAATAATTATTTATATGCCATTGTTGATGACAAAGGTAATCCCACACCAACCTACGATATGGTTAAGACAGTTAATCAACAAATTCAAAGGTTAGCTTGGGTATTTAAAGGTGCTAAAGCTAATCAGATTTTTCACACAGGAAGTGAAATTCCACAAGGAACAAAAAAACTAATGACTGCACCAAAAGGATTCACGTATTTTTCAACGGATGGCGAAAATGCATTGATTTCATTGATGTCAAATGGCAAAAGCAAATTTGTTATTATTCAAAATAAATCATTAATCAGCGATCTCAAGCTTGACTATAAATTAGAAAAACAGATGAAAATGATAGATAATTCTTCAGGGAAAGAAAAAAATCTTTTTGCATCTAAAAAATATAAAACTACTATTTTACCTGGTGACATATTTATCTTTAAAAATTAAGTAATTTTAATAATATATGAAAATCAAAGAAACTCAGCTTAAAGACTGTTACATTATAGAACCCACCATCTTTGAAGATGAAAGAGGGTATTTCTTTGAAAAATTTAATGAAAAAAAATTTGAAGAGCTTACAGGTATGAATGGTCATTTTGTACAAGACAATATTTCAAAGTCATCTTTTGGAGTTCTTAGAGGTTTGCATTTACAAAAAGGAGAACATGCTCAGGCAAAATTGGTTTCATGTTTAGAGGGTAGAGTCTGGGATGTTGCTGTAGATCTACGTGAAGATTCTCCCACATTCGGAAAATGGTTTGGTATAGAACTTAACGCCGAAAACAAACTTCAGATGTATATTCCCCGAGGCTTTGGACATGGTTTTTCTGTAATTAGTGAGACCGCTGTTTTTTCTTATAAATGTGATAATTTTTATAATAGAGATTCTGAAGGAAGTGTGAAATTTGACGACGAAGACTTGAAGATAGACTGGAAACTAAAAAAAGAAGAGATGATACTATCTGAAAAGGATAAAAACTCACCCGCTCTTAAGAAAAAAAATTATTAATATAATCTATAACCACTTAATTATAAGTGGTTTTTTTTATAATAAACTTACATTGTAATATTTCGTATCTTCGCAGACTCAAAATAGAAAGATGCGTACAAAATCTGTAGGAAAGAAGAAAATTAATATTGTAACGCTTGGTTGTTCCAAGAATGTTTACGATTCAGAAGTTTTGATGAGCCAGCTTAAAGCCAATGGTAAAGAGGTGGTACATGAAGATAGAGGAGATATTGTTGTCATCAATACTTGCGGATTTATCGATAACGCAAAAGAAGAATCAATAAATACCATCCTGGAATATGTTGATGCTAAAAATAGAGGTGAAGTAGAAAAGGTTTTTGTTACAGGTTGTCTTTCTGAGAGATACAAGCCGGATTTAATTAAAGAAATCCCGGATGTTGACCAATATTTTGGGACCAGAGATCTTCCGATTTTATTGAAACATTTAGGTGCAGATTACAAGCATGAATTAGTGGGTGAGCGATTAACTACTACGCCAAAGCATTACGCATACCTTAAAATTTCTGAGGGCTGCGACAGACCTTGTTCGTTTTGCGCAATTCCTTTAATGAGAGGTGGTCATGTTTCCACACCGATTGAAAAGTTGGTAAAAGAATCGCAGAAATTGGCTAAAGTAGGTGTGAAAGAACTGATTCTGATTGCACAGGATTTAACTTATTATGGTTTAGATATATATAAGAGAAGAGCTTTAGGTGAACTTTTAAAAGAACTGGTAAAAGTAGAAGGTATTGAATGGATTCGACTTCATTATGCTTTCCCAAGTGGTTTTCCGGAAGATGTTTTAGATATTATCAGAGAAGAACCGAAAGTGTGTAATTATATAGATATCCCGCTTCAGCATATCAATTCAGATTTGTTGAAATCTATGAAACGTGGTACAACACACGAAAAAACAAATGCTTTATTAGAAAAATTCCGAGTGAAAGTTCCTGATATGGCAATCAGAACTACTCTAATTGTTGGTTATCCTGGTGAAACAGAAGAAAGATTTCGAGAGTTGAAAAACTGGGTAAGAGAGCAAAAATTTGACAGATTAGGATGTTTCACCTATTCTCATGAAGAAAATACAGGTGCTTACGTTTTAGAAGACGATATTCCGCAGGAAGTGAAAGAAGCCAGAGTTGAAGAGATTATGGAATTGCAGTCACAGATTTCTTGGGAGAAGAATCAGACAAAAATTGGTGAAGTTTACAAATGTATTTTTGACAGGAAAGAAGGAAATTATTTTGTGGGAAGAACTGAATATGATTCTCCCGATGTAGATAATACTGTTTTAGTTGCTGCAGACAATGTTTATATATCAATTGGCGAGTTTGCTCATGTAAAAATCACTTCCGCAGAGGAGTTTGATTTGTACGGAGAGCTTGTTTAAAAATAAAAGAAGAATTAAAAAACCAATGGCTTAGTCATTGGTTTTTTTGTTTTAATGAACATTAGAATAAATTATATTCATTAAATGGATGCTAAATCAACCGGCATTTTTAAGAATTGCACTGCAAATTCAATTTATTAAGCCAGGTAATACAATCGAAATATAAGTGATGTTTTGTCTTTTTTAATGGTAGATATTTTATCTTTTCGAAACATGTATTTGATTATTACAAGGAGATTTTAGCAAAATCACAAAATTTTAAATTGATGATTATCAATGTATTAAGAGTTTGATGTTGCATCTAATGCCCTGTAAGCAGTTAATTATATTAACTTTTAGAGTCAATATTTAACACATTTTAACATAGCGCTATAAATCCCCTAAAAATAGGCTGTTAGAATGCTTTTTAAGATATTTTTAACATTTTATTAAGGTTTGTTAACATCTAAAATAGGTGAGTACAAAGTTTCAGTATACTTTTGCCCTGTCAAACAATAAAAATAATTCAAAATGATGAAAAGATTCATTCTCGTAATCATAATGATGATTTCAACACTAGGTGTTTATTCTTTCAAGAATAATGCCGAAGATGCGAAGAAAACAAGTTATGCGTCGTACTACCACGACAAGTTTAATGGTAGAAAAACAGCAAGCGGAGAGGTTTTTGATAACTCTAAACTTACCGCAGCGCACAGAACGCTTCCTTTTGGAACCGAGTTAAAGGTAACCAATCTAAACAATGGAGAAGAGGTAATTGTAACGATTAATGATAGAGGGCCTTTTCATTCATCAAGAGCATTAGACATGTCTAAAGCAGCGTTCGATGAAATTGGGGGAGTCAAAAAAGGTATTATCCCAGTAGAGTACGAAATTGTCGATTAAATTTAATACGATTCTTAAATTAAATAAAGCCAGCTGATTCAGCTGGCTTTATAGTTTTTATACATTCACTTCAATCATCGCAGGGCAATGATCAGAATGCACTGCTTCCTTCAAAATAACGGCTCTGGTGAGTTTATCTTTTAAAGAATAGGAGGCAAAATTATAATCCAGTCTCCATCCTTTATTATTGGCTCTTGCATTTTGTCTGTAGCTCCACCATGTATAATTATTTGGTTGATCGTTGAAGAATCTAAAACTGTCTATCAATTCGCATTCGTTGATGAAATTCGTCATCCATTCTCTTTCCATTGGCAGAAATCCTGAAGTGTTTTTTAAGCCTGTCGGATTGTGAATATCAATCGCTTCATGACAGATATTAAAGTCTCCGGAAATAATAAGATTCGGAATTTCTTTCTTTAAATTTTTAATGTATTCTAAAAAATCGTGACAGAACTGCATTTTGAATTCCAGTCTTTCGATATTAGAAGCCGATGGAACATACACAGAGATCACGGAATATCCATCAAAATCGGCACGAATAATTCTTCCTTCATTATCATAGCTTTCAATTCCACAGCCGTATTCAACATGATGAGGTTTTACTTTAGAAGCAATTCCGACTCCGCTGTAGCCTTTTTTTACTGCAGAATGCCAATAACTTTGATAGCCGATTCTTTCGAGACTTTCGATGTCTATTTGGTCGTTTCCGGCTTTGCTTTCCTGAATGCAGATAATATCAGGATCTGCAGTTTTAAGCCAACCCAGAAAATCTTTTGTAAAAGCAGCTCTGATTCCGTTGACGTTGTAGGTGATTAATTTCATGATTCAAAAATATAAAAAATCGGGCGGAAAAAATCGAATATTTTTTCCGCCCGAGCCCAAATAATAAACTATGAAAAAACTATTTTGGTTCTAAAATACTGATCGGGATAATACATTCTTCCAGAGAAATTCCGCCATGTTGGTAAGTTTCCTTATAGTAGTTTACAAAATGATTGTAATTTTTCGGATATGCCAAAAATATATTGTTCTTAGCAAAAATATATTTCGAACTTAAATTTCCTTTTGGTAAAAATATTTTTTCAGGATTGGTTACTGCCCAGACATCTTTGTCATCATACGTTAAGCTCTTTCCTGTTTTATAACGAATATTGGTAGAAGTTTCTCTGTCTCCTACAACACGGCTTGGTTTCTTAACGTAAACAGTTCCGTGATCGGTTGTGATGACCAATTTATACCCACTTTCAGCTGCCAGTTTGATAATTTTAAGTAAAGACGAATTTTCAAACCAATTCGATGTGAGCGAACGGAAAGTTTTGTCATCTCTGATCAATTGGTCAACAATATGATTGTCGGTTTTTGCGTGAGAAAGAATATCGATGAAATTATAAACGATCACTAAAAGATCATTGTTTTTATGTTGATTAAAATCTTCATAAATTTTCTTTTCAAAATCAGCATTCAAAACCTTTAGATATTTCATTGATTTAGAATTTAAACCAATTCTCTTCATCTGATCTTCTAAAAAGTCACGCTCATATTCATTTTTGTTTCCGTCTTCATTATCATTAAACCATTTATCAGGAAAACGTTTTTCAATTTCTGAAGGGAGCATTCCTGCAAAAAACGAATTTCTTGCATATTGAGTCGCTGTCGGAAGAATGCTGTAGTAATAATCTTCAGACACTTTATTGTAATATTTTGTGAATAAAGGCTCAATTACTTTCCACTGATCATATCTCAGATTATCAACCATCAGCAAAAGAACTTTGTCTTTTTCAACCTCAGGTTTTACCTTATCTCTGAATAGAGTATGACTCATCAACGGTTTGTCATTTCCATTCAGCCATTCTTCGTAATTGTTTTCAATGAATTTTGCAAACTGAATATTGGCTTCTTCTTTCTGAGACTGTAGTAAATCTGCAAACTCATTATCTGCAACTTTATCGAATTTAATTTCCCAATTAACGATTTTTTTATAATATTCTGCCCAATCCTGATATGTTCTAAGATAAGAGAGTTCCATCGAAAGGCTTCTGAACTCTTGCTGGTACTGAAGAATTGTCTTTTGCTCAACAAGATTATCTTCCTGAAGATTTTTCTTTAACGACAATAAAATTTGATTAGGATTTACAGGCTTGAGAATATAATCAGCAATCTGAGAACCGATAGCCTCTTCCATGATATGCTCTTCTTCACTTTTTGTCACCATTACGATTTTTAAAGAACTGTCTTTGTCTTTAATCATAGGAATGGCTTCAAGACCGGAAATCCCCGGCATATTTTCATCAATAAGTATCAAAGCAAATTTTTCTGAATCCATCAGTTCCAAAGCCTCATTTACATTATTGACAGGAGTTACATGATACCCCTTTTTTTCTAAAAATACGATATGAGGTTTGAGTAAATCTATTTCATCATCGATCCATAATATCTTTTCTGACATAAAAGTTTAATTTTTTCTATGATTATTGTATCAAAACTGCGACCAAAAGCCTTTAACAAAAGCCAAATTGAAGCTGTTATAAGTTAAATCTTAGTTAAAGAAATTTGACCTTCTATAACTTAAATATGTGGTATGAAGATAGGCTAAAAAATTGAGTATTTACAGGATTATGAAGAAAATTTCATTCAATAAAATTTACAATTTCCTTTGAATTAAGTTTAATACCTTAATTTTGCATATCACAGTATATTTCTATGCAGAATAAGCTAAAAATTATCAACGATCCAGTTCACGGTTTTATAAAAATTCCTCACGAAATTGTATTCGATATAATAGAACATCCTTACTTTCAGAGACTAAGAAGAATTTCGCAGACCGGACTTTTAAATTTAATTTTCCCCGGAGCTACGCATACAAGATTTCATCATGCTTTGGGTGCGATGCACCTCATGTTTACTGCTTTGGAAACGTTAAAGCAAAAAGGAATTCAGATTTCAGAGGAAGAGGAAAAAGGAGCAATGTTGGCGATTTTGATGCACGATATCGGTCACGGTCAGTTTTCTCACGCATTAGAAAATATGCTCATGGACGATTGGCATCACGAAAATCTTTCATTATTGTTGATGAACAGATTAAATGATGAGTTTGATGGCAAGTTATCTGTCGCAATAGAAATGTTCCAGGGTAAATACCACAGAAAATTTTTTAATCAATTGATCAGTTCACAACTAGATGTTGATCGGTTAGATTATTTGAAAAGAGACAGCTTTTTCACCGGAGTTTCAGAAGGAAATGTAAATACACAGAGAATTATTTCGATGATGAATGTCTGCAAAGACGAGCTGGTGATTGATGCGAAAGGTGTTTATTCTATTGAAAATTTTCTTACTGCAAGAATGTTTATGTATTGGCAGGTTTATTATCATAAAACATCAGCATTGGCAGAGTTTATTTTGGTTAAAATTCTTGAAAGAGCAAAATATCTGGCCTTGCAAGGCGTAGATTTGCCTGCAACGGAGAACTTGAAATACTTTCTAAACCGTGAAAAAAGTGAAGAAACCGATGAAGATGTGCAAAGATTTACCCAAATGGATGATAATGATATTATTCATGCAATGAAATTGTGGCAGAATGCTGATGACTTTCTTCTTTCCTATTGGTGTCAATGTGTAATCCAGCGAAACCTCCCTAAAACAATCATTTCTTCTCAGCCATTTGATCCGGAATTTATTCAGGAAAAAATAAGAAGTACCAACGAATTTCTAGGGATAGACAATGCTCAGGAACTTGTATACGAGATTGAACGTAGCTTATTACCTTATAATACAGATAAACAGCCTATTTATTTACTGCAAAAAAACGGTAAAATTTTAAGGCTTGACGAATCTGAAGACCAACTTTTGTCTGGCTTGATATCCAATAAAACAACACGTTATATTCTTACCTTTCCTCGGCAATAGGAAACGTATTTTTTTAAATATTAATAAAATCTTTATTCGTCAAAGTAAAAAATGTTGGTGAATAATAGATTTTCTTATCTTTGCAGGATATGGAATTCACAGCTTCGCAAATTGCGAGTTTTATTGACGGAAAAATTATAGGTGATGAAAACGCACTTATAACAGGAGTTTCACCTATTGAGAGTGGGGAAACAGGGCATCTTTCTTTTATTGCCCAGGAACGTTTTTCACACTATTTAGATACTTCAAATTGCTCCGTTCTTATTGTTTCGGAAAATATTTTAACCAAAGACAGTTACAATCAGACCATAATTGCTGTTAAAGACGCTTACCTTTCTTTTCAGGTTCTAATGAATCTCTATCATGAGATGCAAGGCAAAAAAGAAG
The DNA here is from genome assembly GCF_979258685.1 of Chryseobacterium sp. AC405b. Taxonomy (NCBI): domain Bacteria; kingdom Pseudomonadati; phylum Bacteroidota; class Flavobacteriia; order Flavobacteriales; family Weeksellaceae; genus Chryseobacterium; species Chryseobacterium sp. AC405b. The sequence continues at coordinate 90,198 of NZ_OZ409877.1, read as the reverse complement.
GTTTGGAAAGTGGCTCTTCCATACATGAGACTGCTGTGATTGGCGAGAAAGTTTATGTTGGCGCTTTTACTTACGTATCCGAAAAAGCTAAAATAGGTGATGGTTCACAGATTTATCCGCAGGTTTATATTGGAAAAGGAGTAAAGATTGGTAAAAACTGTAAAATTGACAGCGGAGCCAGAATCTATGATTATTGCATAATCGGTGATAACTGCATTGTTCATTCTAATACGGTGATTGGTGGTGATGGTTTTGGTTTTCAGCCAACTGCTGAAGGTTTCAAAAAAATTCCTCAGTTAGGAAATGTTATCATTGAAGATGATGTTGAAATTGGCTCGAATTGCAGTATCGACAGAGCAACAATTGGTTCTACTGTCATTGGCAGAGGAACTAAAATTGATAACCTGATCCAGATTGCCCATAATGTGAAAATTGGTCAGAACAATGTTATTGCTTCACAGACAGGTATTGCAGGTTCTACAATTGTTGGCGACTGGAACCAAATTGGAGGTCAGGTTGGTATCGTAGGACACATCAAAATAGGAAACCAGGTGAAGATTCAGGCTCAGAGTGGCGTGACTTCTCACGTGAATGATAAAGAAACTCTTTATGGTTCACCTGCAATCAGTTACAATGACTATCTTAGAAGCTATGTACATTTCAGAAATCTTCCCGGAATTGTAAACAAAATAAATAATCTTGAGAATAACTCAAAAGATCATACTAATGAGTGATATGCAAAAAACACTTCAGGAAGAGGTTACTCTGTCCGGAATTGGCCTTCATACTGGTAAAGAAGTAAAACTGACCATCAAACCTGCCAAAGAAAATACAGGTTTCATCTTTGTAAGAACAGATTTGGAGGGCCACCCACAAGTTGAAGCCGATGTAAACTATGTTGTAGCTACAGAAAGAGGAACCACTCTGGAGAAGCTTGGTGTAAAAATCAATACTTGTGAGCATCTTTTGGCTGCCTTAGTAGGTTGCGATATCGATAATGCTTATTTAGAGATGGATGCATCAGAACCGCCAATTTTAGATGGTTCCTCTAAGTTTTTTGTTGAAGCTATCGAAAGTGGAGGAATTGTAGAACAGAAAATCGCCAGAGAATATTTGGTGGTGAAAGAAGTTCTGAGCTACAGCGATCCTGCAACCGGTTCAGAAATTACCATTATTCCGTCAGATAATTACGAAATTACAACGATGGTAGATTTTGGGACTAAAGTTTTAGGTACTCAGAATGCTACACTTAAAAATATTTCAGAGTTTAAAGAAGAAATCTCTTCTGCAAGAACGTTCAGCTTTTTACATGAGTTAGAAATGCTTCTTGATCACGGTTTGATCAAAGGAGGAGATATTTCTAATGCCATTGTATATGTTGATAAAGATCTTACTGCTGAAACAACAGAAAAATTAAAGAAAGCGTTTGGTAAAGATCACGTTGCGATCAGACCCAACGGTATTCTTGATAATTTAACTTTAAACTACCCCAATGAAGCTGCAAGACACAAATTACTGGATGTAATCGGCGATTTAGCTTTATGCGGAGTTAAAATTAAAGGGAAAATTATTGCCAACAAACCAGGACATTTTGTAAATACTCAGTTTGCTAAAAAACTGAACCGTCATTGGAAATTACAGAAAAAGAAAAATGTTCCAGATTTTGATTTAACGAAAGAACCTGTTTTCGATATCAACGGAATCATGAGACTAATGCCTCACAGACCACCGTTTTTATTGATTGACAAAATTCTTGAGTTATCAGATTCTCATGTTGTCGGGTTAAAAAACGTGACAATGAACGAGCCTTTCTTTGTGGGTCACTTTCCGAAAGAACCTGTAATGCCCGGCGTTTTACAAGTTGAAGCTATGGCGCAGACAGGTGGTATTTTGGTTTTAGCAAGCGTACCGGATCCTGAAAATTATTCTACTTATTTCATTAAAATGGATAAAGTAAAATTCAAGAGAAAAGTAGTTCCCGGTGATACAATGATTTTCAAAATCGAATTGATTGAGCCTATCAGAAGAGGTATCGTACATATGCAGGGTTATGGTTACGTAGGTGATACAATAGCTGTAGAAGCTGAGCTGATGGCTCAGGTTGCAAAAAATAAAGTTGAGTAAATGATTCATCAATTAGCCGCCGTTGATAAACGTGCAAAAATCAGTAAAAATGTAATTGTAGAGCCATTTACAACCATTGCCGGTGATGTCGAAATAGGTGAAGGTACCTGGATTGGTTCTAACGTTACCATTATGGATGGCGCAAGAATCGGAAAAAACTGCAGAATTTTCCCCGGTACTGTAATTTCAGCCATTCCTCAGGATCTGAAATTTGACGGTGAAGATACTCATACGATTATTGGTGATGAAACAACAATCAGAGAATGTGTTACCGTTAATAGGGGAACAAAAGCTTTGGGATTTACTAAGATTGGGAATAACTGCCTCATCATGGCAACGTCTCATATAGCACACGACTGTGTAATTGGTGATCATGTGATTATCGTAAACGGCTGCGGTATTGCAGGTCATGTAGAAATCGGTGATTTTACGGTAATGGGTGGCTTAAGTGCCGTTCATCAATTTGGAAAAATTGGTAAGCATGTGATGATTTCCGGGGGTACTTTGGTAAGAAAAGATATTCCACCTTATGTGAAAGTAGCTCGTGAGCCGATGTCTTACGCAGGAATTAATTCTGTAGGTTTAAGGAGAAGAGGCTTTACCAACGAGAAAATTTTCGAGATTCAGAAGATTTACAGAGCGATTTTTCAAATGAAAATGAATGTCTCACAGGCTGTTTCTCACATCGAAAAAGAAATGCTTCCTACAGCTGAAAGAGACGAAATTCTTCAGTTTATCCAAAACTCTCCAAGAGGTATTGTAAAAGGATACGGAACGGGCAGAGAATAAGAGATGTAAAATCTTAAGTTTAGAAAATAAAATAATTAACAATAAAAATGGGTTTAGATTTAACGTTTGAACCCGAAACTTTAAACCAAAATTTAATGGCAACAAGTAACGATATAAGAAAAGGACTTTGTATAGAATTCAGCAATGATATCTTTAAAGTAATTGAATTTATGCACGTGAAACCGGGTAAAGGTCCTGCTTTCGTAAGAACAAAAATGAAGTCTGTAACCAACGGAAAAGTTCTTGACAATACTTTTTCTGCAGGTCACAAAATTGATGAGGTAAAAGTAATTACCAGAAAATTCCAGTATCTTTATGATGATGAGAATGGTTTCCACTTCATGAATAACGAAGATTTTTCTCAATTATATTTAGGTAAAGAAATGATCGAAAATTCTCAGCTGATGAAAGCTGGTGAGGAAGTAACCATCATTTTAAAAGAAGCTGACGAAACTCCGCTTTCGGCAGAATTACCGCAGTCAGTTTATTTAGAAGTTATTGAAGCAGATCCGGGGGTTAAAGGAAATACCGCTACCAACGCTCTGAAAAATTCAATCGTTGAAACTGGAGCGAGAGTGATGGTTCCTCTGTTTATCGAGCCGGGAGACAAGATTAAAGTAAACACAGAAGACGGTTCTTACTTAGAAAGAGTAAAATAATTGTAGAAATTGTGCAGACTTTTCAATATATAAGAGATTTTACGGCTGTTATTTGTTTTTTGGGCTGGATTTTACTCTACTTTATTGATAAAGAATACACCAAGAATATCAGAAAAAATTTATTGATCATATTTATGATCTGTATATTACTACTTATTTACAACATCTATTTAGTAGAAGTTAATTAATCAAAAGAATGAGCTGTTTAGTTCATTCTTTTTTGTAAAAATATTTTTAAATGAAATTTCATCAGCCACAGAAACTAAAAACAATTGCAGATCTTATCGGAGCAAAATTTGTGGGTTCCGAAGATTTTCAGGTTTTAGGCACCAACGAAATTCACAGAGTAAAATCTGGTGAAATTGTTTTCGTTAATCATCCAAAATATTATGATAAAGCTTTAAACTCCGCTGCAACCATTATCTTAATTGATAAAGAAGTAAATTGCCCGGAAGGAAAAGCTCTTTTGATTTCTGATGATCCTTTCGGAGACTTCAATAAAATCAACACCCATTTTACCAAAATCTATAATTTCACAGAAACACTTCATGATGTGGAGATAGGAGAGGGTACGAAAATTCACCTATCCGCAGTTCTTGGGAACAATATCACCATCGGAAGAAACACAGTCATTTTCCCGAATGTTGTGATTGGTGATCGCACGGTCATTGGCGATAATGTAATCATTCAATCCAATACAGTTTTGGGTGGAGATGCATTTTATTACAGAAAACTAGACGGGAATTTTGACCGATTAATCTCTGTAGGAAATGTAATCATCGAAAACAATGTAGAAATTGGAAACGGTTGTACCATTGATAGAGGAGTCACAGATTCTACCATTATAGGCGAAGGGTCGGTTTTAGATAATCAGATTCAGATTGGTCATGATACTGTGATTGGTAAGAAGTGTTTAATTGCCTCCCAGGTCGGTATTGCAGGCTGCTGTATCATCGGTGATGAGGTTACTCTGTGGGGACAGGTTGGTATTGCTTCAGGAAACAATATAGAAAGTGGTTCTGTTTTATTGGGTAAAACCGGAGTCAACAGAGATCTCAAAAAAGGTACATACATCGGGATGTTTGCTGAAGATTTTAAAACGTACCTGAAAAAAGAGGTGAAGTTGAGAAATCTCGAATAAACAATTTGCTTGGTTATATCTGAAATTAAAGAAAATTAAGTAAATTTGTGAGCATTAAGAAAAATAAATTAAAACAACAATAAAATGTCAATTTTAGTAAACAAAGATTCTAAAGTAATTGTACAAGGATTTACAGGTAACGAAGGTACTTTTCATGCAGGTCAGATGATCGAATACGGAACCAACGTAGTAGGTGGGGTTACTCCAGGAAAAGGAGGAAGCGAACATCTTGGTAAGCCCGTATTTAATACTGTTGCTGATGCTGTTGCAACTGCAGGAGCTAACGTAAGTATCATTTTTGTACCACCTGCATTTGCTGCAGATGCTATTATGGAAGCTGCAGAAGCGGGTATTAAAGTAATCGTATGTATTACAGAAGGTATTCCTGTTGCAGATATGGTAAAAGTAAAATCTTACATCTCTGATAAAGAATGCAGATTGATCGGACCAAACTGTCCTGGAATCATCACTTCTGATGAAGCTAAAATTGGTATTATGCCAGGTTTTGTTTTCAAAAAAGGTAAAGTAGGGATCGTTTCAAAATCTGGAACTCTTACTTATGAAGCTGCAGATCAGGTTGTAAAAGCTGGTTATGGTGTTTCTACAGCAATCGGAATAGGTGGTGACCCAATTATCGGAACTACTACCAGAGAAGCTTTAGAATTATTCATCAATGACCCTGAAACTGAAGCTGTTGTAATGATCGGTGAGATCGGTGGTGGTCTTGAAGCTGAGGCTGCAAGATGGTATAAAGCCAGCGGTTCTACAAAACCGGTTGTAGGTTTCATCGCAGGACAAACTGCTCCTAAAGGCAGAACAATGGGTCATGCAGGCGCTATTGTTGGAGGTGACGAAGACACAGCTCAGGCTAAAATGGAAATCATGAGAGAAAACGGTATCAATGTAGTAGATTCCCCTGCTGATATTGGTGTTACCGTAGCAAAAGTTTTAGGATAATTAAACCACAAAATGATATACAATCGCTTTAACTGATTAGAAATATAAACACTAATGAGGTAGGCGATAATATATGACGTTTAAAAAAATACAACATACATATGAAAAAATTTTTATTAACATCTGCTTTAGCACTTTCTGCTTTATCTTTCGCACAGATCGATTTAAGCAGTACAAGATTTGGTGTTACTGTTGGTGGAAACTATTCGAGAGTTAAAAATGCTCATAACCCTTCCGGAGCAAGATTTGCTTTTCAGGGTGGTGTTTTGGCACTGATCCCGATGGGACGTTCTAATCAGTTTTATCTTCAGCCGGAAGTAGTTTATTACGGTGCAGGAGAATCTGGTAAAGATAAAGATGCAAAAGGAATAAAAGGTTATGATGCGGTTTATGCCAACAATTATATCAGCGTTCCTGTTTCTTTCAAAGGATATTTTTCTGAAGCAGAATCAGAATTCTTTGGTTTGATTGGTCCGAGATTCAATTTTTTAATTGATCAGAAGGTTAAAAATGAATCACGAGAAATCTATAGAACAGATCAGTTGGGTAAGGCAGCTTCTTTTAACCTCGCAATAGGTGCAGGAATAGGCTACAGCTACAAAAGACAGCTTGAATTGGCTTTAAAGTATGATTTTGGTGTTTCTAATACATATCCAGACTTGGATGAGAGTAAATTAGATCCAAATTCAGCAAAGAAGAAATCTGAGCATGTTCTTAGTTTAAGCTTAAGCTATATCTTCGAATAAAAATTTTTCAGTCAAGACATAATAAATCCCGGGATGTTTATCTCGGGATTTTGTTTTAGTATGAAGTAACTTTTAGCTTCTTATCCATTTCCAAAGCTCTTTCAGCGTTGCCTTATTTCCATACATCAAAATTCCCACTCTGTAAATTTTTCCAGCTAAGAAAATCATAAAAATAGTGGTGATGAGTAATAAAAATATTGAAAGGGCAATTTCCCAGGCAGGAACACCGTAAGGTATTCTCGCAATCATCGCAACAGGCGAAGTGAAAGGAATAATTGATAACCAGAATCCTAATGGTCCGTCAGGATTATTCATCAGAGAAAAGCTTCCATACATTCCTAGAGTTAATGGTAAAATCGCAAATAATGTAAATTGTTGTGTTTCCGTTTCGTTATCTACAGCAGAACCAATTGCAGCATAAATCGAACTGTAAAAGATGTATCCCAAAAGAAAAAACACAATAAATACAAAGATGATTAAAGGAAAATTTAAATCTAATAAACTGTGAGAAACCTGTGTAGCAATCTGTGCAATATCAAATTTTTCAGATAATTCTTCATTTCCGCCGGGAATATTTTTTTGTACCGCAGAAAAACCGGTGTTCAAAACTAATGCCCCAATTACGGACATAGATATCCAGACGATAAACTGAGTTAAAGCAACCATTGTCACACCTAGAATCTTCCCCATCATCAGTTCAAATGGCTTTACAGAGGAGATGATGATTTCTACGACACGATTGTTTTTCTCTTCCAGAACGCTTCGCATTACACGCACTCCGTAAATGATGATAAACATGAATGTAACATACATTAATCCCATGCTTAGTGCGGTTTTAACCCCAAAAGCAAGGTCAGAATCTTCTTTATTGTCTTCAGATACATTGATGGTTTTCAGTTCGAAATTTTTATCAAGATTGTTAAGTTGAGATTCGGCGATACCTAATTGTTTGATTTTTTCTTTCTTAATGACATTACTGATGTCAGAAATAATTTGCTGCTTTGTATCGAGACCGATTTTAGTATTAACGACCAGTCTTGTGTTTTTTTCTACATCATCAAAATTTTGACTTGAGATGGGCGGCAGAATTAAAATTCCATCTAAAGATTCATTGCCTTTGAGGTTTTTAATTTTCGATTTTTCATCAGCTACCGGAACGAAAACATATTCCAGTTGATCATTAGATTTTAGGTGACCTTTGAAAAGTCCGCTGTTGTCAACCACTTCAATAATGTTGTGTGATTCGTTGGCTTTAAACATCAATCCGATCACTGCACCAAATCCGATGATCATTAATGGAGCCAATAAAGTCAGGAGAATGAAAGATTTTTTCTTTACCTGCGTAAGAAATTCTCTTTTTGTAATTAAATATATATTGTTCATAGATTTAAGAATGATTGCCTACGGCGTTAATAAACACTTCATTCATACTCGGGATTTTTTCCTCGAATGATCTTACTTTTCCTGTCTGCACAAGATCCAGCAAAATGTCGTTTTGATTGACAGTATTTTTCAGGTCAAAAGAAACGAGATTGTTTTGTTCAAATAAATTGAAAACTTCATACTTATTTTGAAAGTTTTGAAGCTGTTCGTTATTCACATCAGAAAGTGTAATTCCGAAAATATTTTTCTTAAATTTTTCTCTGACATCAAAAACTCTTCCGTCAATTATTTTTTTAGAATTGTCGATCAATGCAACATAATCACACATTTCTTCCACACTTTCCATTCTGTGGGTTGAGAGAATAATGGTGGTTCCGTTATTTTTAAGCTCGATGATCTGATCTTTAATCAGATTGGCATTTACAGGATCAAAACCTGAGAATGGCTCATCCAGAATCAATAAATGCGGTCTGTGAAGGACGGTCACTACAAACTGTATTTTCTGAGCCATCCCTTTAGATAGTTCGGATAGCTTTTTTTTCCACCACTGGTCGATGTGCAGTTTTTCAAACCATTTTTTGGCTTCATTCAGTGCATCGTTTTTTTTCATTCCTTTTAGTTCACCGAAATAGAGAATCTGATCTCCGACACTCATGTTTTTATACAAACCTCTTTCTTCAGGCATATATCCGATATCTTTGATATGACTCGGATTTAGTTTTTCACCATTGATGAAAACCTCACCGGAATCAGCCTGTGTAATCTGATTGATGATTCGGATGAATGAGGTTTTCCCTGCACCATTAGGTCCGAGAAGACCATAGATGCTTCCTTTTGGTACATGGATGCTAAAATCTTCCAAGGCTGTTTTCTTTCCTGCATTGTAAGTTTTAGTAATATGATCAGCTTGTAGCATTAATTTTTTTTTATAATGAGTATAAAAATAATAAGAAAGTTACATAATGTCTGCAACAGAATGGTATAAAACGAAAAATCCTGATGATTATCAGGATTTAATATTTATTGTTTTACTATTTGAGTAACCTTTTGAGTATTGTCGCTTAGAATATATCGGATAAGATACTTTCCGGGTTTTAATCTTTCAATGTTGATTTCAGCTTTATTGGCATTTACATTATAATTGGCAACCTGTGTTCCCAAAATAGAGTAAAAGATCACAGATTTTATTTTTAACGAAGAATCTTTCGCTTTTACCATCAAAAAATCTTTCGCAGGATTAGGGTATGCCGTAAGAACACCATCATCAGACTTCTGTGATGTGGAAGATGGTTCTTTAGTCTGTGCTTTAATATTGTCGGAAAAACCAACAAAAGCGCCCATAAATATAATTAAAAGTAAAAGTTTTTTCATCTAACGGATAATTTGCATAATTATTACAAACAAAAGTAATAAATTCTACAATCAACTGCAATAGTTTTTTATAGAACTTATATTAAATTTGCAATAAATTATTCAAAAAGTATTCCAAAATGATATATTCAAGAAACAGAAGATTGAGAGTAAATGAATCGATGAGAGGATTGGTAAGAGAATGCAGCCTTTCTACAGACGATTTTGTAATGCCGATCTTCGTCATGGAAGGTGAAAATAAAGAAGAGGCAATCTCATCAATGCCAGGAATTTTCAGACGCAGTATTGATTTGACCGTGAAAGAGTGTAAAGAATTATTCTCTTTAGGGGTAAAAGCGGTTAATCTCTACATGAAAGTCTCAGAACATCTTAAAGACAATACCGGAAAAGAAGCGTGGAATAAAGACGGACTAATGCAGAATACCATCAAAGCAATAAAAGATGCTGTACCGGAAATGATTATTATGCCTGATGTTGCATTAGATCCTTACTCAATTTACGGTCACGACGGAATTATAGAAAACGGGAAAATTGTAAATGATGCTACCAATGATGCTTTGGCAAGAATGTCCGTTTCCCATGCGGAAGCTGGTGCAGATATTGTGGCGCCAAGTGATATGATGGATGGCCGAGTTCTGGCAATTCGTGAGGCTTTAGAAGAAAGTGGTTTCCATGATGTAGGAATTTTAAGCTATGCTGCAAAATATGCGAGTTCTTTCTACGGGCCATTCAGAAGTGCATTAGACAGTGCGCCGAAAGATAATTTGGAAATTCCTAAAGATAAAAAAACGTATCAGATGGATTTTCACAACTCGCGTGAAGCGTTAAACGAAGTTTTCAAAGATGTGGAAGAGGGTGCAGATATTATCATGATCAAACCGGGTTTACCTTATTTGGATATTGTTGCAAAAGTGCGTGAAGCAATCGATTTGCCGATAGCAGTTTATAACGTAAGCGGTGAATATGCAATGTTGAAAGCCGCTGCACAAAATGGCTGGCTGGATAATGATAAAGCAATTATCGAAAGTTTAACGTGTTTCAAAAGAGCAGGAGCAGACATGATTTTCACGTATGCTGCCAAAGAAGCCGCAATGATTTTAAACAGGTAATTAGTTAATTAGTTTTAAGTTATTAGTTATGAATTATAAGTTGTAAGAAAACATTCTTGACTCATAATTCATAACTTTTCACTTATAACTTTCAAAAAATTATTTGAAGTCAAAATCTTTCCCTTTTGTAAATTTTGCTGCGAAAGGAGCCTGGTTTCCCAAATATTTTAAAACAAAATGTTTTTTGGTATCGGTATCAACTTTAGCTTCAACTTCTACATTCTGTGTCTGAAAACTGACATCTAAGCCAACTCCGGATTCTTTTTCGAGGAAAATTTCTACGCTTTCAGCATAAAACAGCGAAGTGCTCAAATAATTAAATTTAATATTCTTCCGATAGGTTTTTGATTCCGAATCTGTGAATTCAGAGTACTTTCTTAGAATTTCAATTCCCGGCGAATCGATATTGGTAATTCGGGATTTTGTGACGCCATTTACACGTACAGAAAAACTTTTGGCACTGTTGATATTTCCATTGATTCCAATATTAAATAAAGAAGGCAAGGCTAAACCATATTCAACCATGCTTTCTTTTGTAAACTCAAAATCAGGAATTAAAGCCGGATGTTTCGGGATTTTCAAAAGTTGATCTTTCACGTTTTTTAACTGTTCGTCAGAGAATAAAAATCCGATGAGATTATTATTGGTTGTCCTCCAGTTTCTGCCATTCCATTCGTAAATTTCGCAAAGCAAAGTGTCTGCAGAAGAATGAGGAAGAAGGTCAATATCCTGCCACTTGAACACTTCTTTTGCGTAAGGTCTTCGGTTGATCAGATTAATTCCGAGATCCAAAGCCAGTAAATCGGTCAGCTGTTGGTTATTTTCCATAAAAATTCAAATTGTGATTGGTGATTTAAATGTAAGAAAAAAATCATTTTGCAAGATGAAATTTACATTAAAATTACAGCCATCCTTTTTTATTGTGAACATAAGTATTGTCAAATTGCTCATCACTCATAAAGAGATATAAAATCCCTTCTATAAACGGAATAACTGAAGCAATTCCACAAGTGCAAACATTTAAAACTAACTGAATAATGCCTTCTCTTGTATAGCCTAAGTAAAATTTGTTTAAAGCAAGCCAACCTACTAAAATGCCCAACAACGCTGCAGGGATTTTCTTTTCAGAACGATAAGGTAGATTGTTTTGATTTTGGTTGTTTTCTGTTTTTGTATAACCGTAATTTTCCATTGTAATAATTGTTGATATGGTTGTTTTCAATAAGTCTTTTTAACATCTTAAAAGTTACAAGAGCTTAAATTTACAGCTGACATTTATATTTTTGATATATTTGCTCTATGATTTTACGAGGAGAAAACTTAATCAAAGAATACGGTCCCAAAAAAGTAGTAAAAGGCGTTTCTGTACAGGTTCAGCAGGGAGAAATTGTAGGATTGCTGGGTCCGAACGGAGCGGGCAAGACCACTTCGTTTTATATGATCGTAGGTTTGGTAAAGCCCACTTCAGGAAAGATATTTCTCGACAAACAGGAAATTACTACTGATGCAATGTACCGGAGAGCCCAAAAAGGAATCGGTTATCTTGCGCAGGAAGCTTCGGTTTTCAGAAAATTGTCTGTAGAAGATAATATTATGGGAGTTTTGCAATTGACGAAACTTTCAAAACGTGAACAACAAATCAAATGTGACGAACTGATTGAAGAGTTTTCATTACAGCACGTCAGAAAAAACCGTGGAGATTTACTTTCCGGTGGTGAAAGACGCAGAACGGAGATTGCAAGATGTTTGGCAACGAGCCCGAGTTTTATTTTGCTGGATGAGCCTTTCGCAGGAGTTGACCCGATTGCCGTAGAAGATATTCAGAAGATTGTAAGAAGCCTGACTGATAAAAATATCGGAATTTTGATTACCGACCACAACGTACAGCAGACTTTGGCAATTACCAACAAAACATACATCATGTTTGAAGGAAAGATCTTAAAAGAAGGTCTTCCGGAAGAACTGGCAAATGATCCGCAGGTAAGAGAAGCCTATTTGGGTGAAAACTTTGTGTATCAAAGCATTTTCGACAAGCCAAGCAAGAAAACCTACGCTTACAATATTTGGGCAGGTAATTTTGAATCCAGACCTCAACTGCAGGGTTTTGTGGATGAAAATTTTGCTCAGTTTGATGATTTGAGATTGATGTATGGTTTTGAAGATATTGGTTTTGCAACCCTGGCCAATTCAGAAATTGAGCATATATTCTCTCAGGTTGTTGATAAAAATGCTAATAATTCTTTTGTTTTCCAGCGTAAAGAAATCAATTCACAATATTCTCTGGAGCAGGCAGAAGCTGAATCGAAAGCTGCGAGTACATCTGAACTGCATTATCTTACAACGTATGTTTATGAAGGATAAAATTTAAAAGCAATTTTTATTTGCTGAAAAATATAATTACACGTACCTTTTCTCTCAGAAACGGTACGTTTTTCGTTAAAAGCAATCCATGGCAAAACCTTTTACCAGAGCACTCAGTATTTTTGGGATTTACAGACAACTGAAGCCTTTCATTAAACCATATCGTTTGATGATTTACGGAACTTTGTTTCTTACTTTTTTAGGAGCCATTACTGCTCAGGTAAATGCGGTAGTGCTGAAATATACAGTTGATGAAGTTGAAAAACTCACAAAACTCCCGAGTCCGATGTCGGAAGGCATTCACATTCTGATCGTGATTTCTGCCATACTTTTAGGAAAAGAAATTGCCAATATATTCATCAGTTTCGGGCAGAAATTTTATGGTGAAAAAATCAGAATTAGTGTAAGTTCAGTTTTAGCACAATCAGCAATCGATAAGATTTTAACTTACAAAGTGGCTTACTTCAGTGACGAAAACCACGCTTCCGGAAAATTGCAAACCCGCATCGACCGTGGAATTGAAAGCTTAACAAAACTTGTTCAAAACTTTTTTATTGATATTTTACCGATGTTTTCCAACGCCATTATTGCATTGGTCATTATGTATATGCAGAACGTGTATGTCGGTCTTGTTTCCACAATTATTGTCCCGATTTACTTTTATGTAACCTCTATGCAGGCCAAGAAACTGGGCGGAGTAAGAAGGCAATTACGTAACCAGCGTGAACAAAAAACTTCAGGATTATTAAATTTAATCAATTCTATTTTAGTGATTAAAAGTTTTGTGAGAGAAAAATTTGAAGGAAAAAAACAGTTTGATCTTCAGATGCAGTTGATGGAAAGCCAGATGTACACTAGAAAAACCAGTTTTATCTATGAAGGCCTGAAAACATTTATCGAGCAGATTGGTGTGGTTCTTATTATTCTGCTTACTGTTTATCTGGTGCTGAATCAACAGATGACAATTGGTGCGATCATGCTGCATATTATGTTATTCAACAATGTTTCTTCACCCATTCGTCAGCTTCACAGGATTTATGATGATATGAACGATGCAATGATTTATGCCGAAGGTTATTTTGATATTTTAAATGCTGATGAAGAAGCCGAACCCAACGGAACTTTAAGAGAAAACAAAACTTCAGGAAATTTTGAATTGAAGAACGTCAATTTTTCTTATCCAAACGGAACTCAGGCTTTACACAACGTTTCTATGACCATAGAAAACGGAAAAACCACCGCTTTGGTTGGCTTAAGTGGTGCAGGAAAATCAACGATTATTAATCTTTTGTGCAAATTTTATCTTCCGGATTCCGGTGAGATTTTATTGGACGGATTTAATTTAAATGAATATGATAACGCATATCTACGTGACGATATAGGCTTGGTTTTGCAAAAAAATCATATTTTCCAGGGAAGTATTGAAGACAACATACGATACGGACAAATGGATGCAGGTTTTGAACAAGTACAGGAAGCCGCCCGAAAAGCATATCTTCATGAGCAAATCATGGAACTTCCCGAAAATTATAAACATGATGCCACACAACTTTCCGGCGGACAGCAACAAAGGATTGCAATCGCAAGATTGTTTCTCAAAAACCCGCCCATTATTTTTTTAGATGAGCCTACCGCAAGTCTGGATGCGATTGCTACAGAACAGATTAAAAATTCTCTTGATGCGATCAAAGAGGGCAGAACAGTCATAATAATTTCGCATTCGCTATCCCAGATTTTAGATTCGGATACAATTTATGTAATGAAAAAAGGTTGTGTTGTAGAAAGCGGAACCCATCAGGAACTTATGCAGATGGAGGGGACGTATAAAGAAATTTTTGATGCTTCGGCGAGAAGCTTAAATTTAGACAAGTTAATGAGTTCATATCGTGAGAATTGATGAAAATAAATATAATATTTTAGTTTTTCACTAAGAAATGGAAGATCAATATTTAAAAAAGATAGATCGTGTCACCGCAATTCTTACCCAATTACAATCAAAACCCATTGTGAGAGCACAGGATTTGGCCGGGAAATTTGAAGTAAGTGTGAGAACGATTTATCGTGACATAAAAACATTAGAAAATGCCGGTATTCCAATAATTGGTGAAGCGGGAAGTGGTTATTCTTTGATGGAAGGATACAAACTTCCGCCTGTAATGTTTACCAAAGAAGAGGTTTTAAGTTTTATCACCGCAGAAAAGCTGATGCAGAAATTTTCTCACCAAAGTCTGGGAAATCATTATCAGACAGCGATGGCAAAACTGCGTTCTGTTTTAAAAAATTCAGATAAAAACTTAATTCAGAATATTGAAAGTCAGATCGATATATTTGATTATAGTCCGAAATCCAATGATTCTGTTAAAAATATTATTCCGATTATCTTGGAAAGTATTGCAGAGAAAAAACAGCTTTCCATTGAATACCAAAGTGTTGATGAGAGATTTTCTAACCGAACAATTGAAGCTGTTGGGATTTTTTACGAGTTTAATTACTGGTACATTATGGCTTTTTGTACGCTCAGGAAAGATTTCAGGCAGTTCAGAGTAGACAGAATTTTGAAAATCTCTAAAACAGAGATTTCTTTTTCACAGGAATATGGGAAAATCAATGATCACAGGAGAATTTTATCTGCTAAAACTACAAAAGTAAAATTGTTGGTGGATAAAAAAATTATGGGATATTTAATTAATTCTAAAAGCTATTACGGATTGATTGAAGAGAAAGAAACGGATAAAGGCATCGAAATGACTTTCGAAACAGAATGGATTGATGAAGGGTTTCCGCGCTGGCTGATCACTTTTGCAGATTATGCGGAAATTCTGGAACCCGAATTATTAAAGTTGAAAATGAAAAATTTAATTCAAAAAATTACGGAACATTATAATATTTAGCAAAATTCTCCCACAGATTTTCAAAGATTTACACAGATCTTTTTATATGATCTGTCTAATCTTCTAAATCTGCAAGAGAAAATGTTTTACAAAGATTTATTCAATTGTCTGTGCAAATCTGTGCAATTTGTGGGAAATAAATTAAAATCTCTCCCAAAAGAAAGGGGGATCAATTCCCAAAGCTCTCAAATAGACAAAACCCTGTGCACGATGATGTACTTCATTATCGATAAAATAAAGGATGTTTTGGTATACCGGAAATTCGTACTGACCAAATAAATTGAAGGTTTCCTGAAAACGTTCCTCAGAAATTTGATTAAAATACTGATTAATCACTACCGTTTCTTCATCCCATTTTGCAAGAATTTCTTCTTTCGTTTTTGGCTTAAAAGCTTCTTCTGAAAATTCCTCCATTTGTGTTTCTACGATTCCTTTCAAACCAGTAACCAGCAATGCTGATCAACTCGACTGCTAATTTCGCAAACGGTCTCATCCCGCCCACAGAAAATTCAAAAAGTTCTTTTTCAGGGAACATTTCAATGACTCTTCTTGTCAGATTTCTGTGTCCTTGCCAATGTTCTAATAATTGCGCTGAACCGATAAATTGTTTGGTTGTTGTTGCTGTGGCTGTCATAATTTTTGTTTTAAATTGTTAATGTTATGACAAAGATAGTATGGGTTGATGACAACAGTTTGTCAGTAGGATTTTAGTATTTTAAATATTATTTTAATTTTTTTAAAATAACTAAATATGTTTTCACGTTAGATGGATATCCTCTACACAAATGTTTTAATATCTATGTAAGGGTTAGGTAAATAATTTTGAATAAGTCTGGTTTTTTTAACCGGACTTTTTTGATAGATAGGAGTTTTTTCTTTCAGTAATCATTAGATTTTACCTTTCAAATTGTACAAAAAAAGTTATTTTAGTGGTATGAAAATTTACACCAAAACAGGAGACAAAGGACAGACTGCTTTGTACGGCGGAACCAGAGTTTCCAAAGCCAGTGCAAGAGTAGAAAGTTACGGAAATATTGATGAGCTCAATTCATTTATTGGGATAGCAAAAAGTCATATTGAAGTTGATGAAGTTTTAGAACAGCTGAAGAAAATTCAGTTTGATTTATTTACTGTAGGTTCTGAAGCAGCAACTCCGGTAGATAAATTAATGTTAGCCAATGGGAAATCCCGTCTTTCGTTAATTATTTCTGATACTGAAATTGAAGAACTGGAAAACTGGATGGATGCTTTTGAAGAAAAACTGGAGCCGTTGCAATACTTTATTCTTCCCGGTGGCGGAAAATCAGCTACTTTTTTACATGCTGCGAGAACGATTTGCAGAAGAGCTGAACGTTCTTTAGTTTTTTTAAATGAATCTGAAGAAGTGCGTCCTGAATTGATTAAATATTTAAACCGGCTTTCAGATTATCTTTTTGTTTTGGCTAGATATATTTCAAAAATTAATGAAGAACCAGAAGAATACTGGAATCCGAATGAAAGATAAAAATGGGAAAAAGACCCGGCAAAAATGTAGGAAAATGGATCATCACAAAAGAGCAAAATGTTGAAGAATTAATTAAAAATAATATGAAGAAGGATTAATCATCAAAATTACCGATATGAGAAAAATTTTGCTTTTAATATTTTCATTAAATTCAATCACACTATTTTGCCAAAAATCGCAAATTGAAAATCTTGTAAACAGTTTCTCTAAAGAGTTTATTCCTGAGGATTTTGAATATTACAACTTGGTAGATAAAAGTTTTAATCCTAAGTTTGATGTTTTTTATTTAAACGAATCAATTAAAGATGCAGGACTTGAGAGAGAAATATCATTTTTTAAAGAAGGAGATTTTACTGCGATAAAAAATAATATTGATTGGAATGATTATAACTTAGAAAAAGCAAAAGTAAATTCCTACGAAAAAATTCCAAAATTTAATAGCGCTTTTTATGAATATATTTTTGTTGATAGAAATACTGATATAAGAACTTATGATAGTATAATTTCTAACAAAAAGTTTAATCAAATAATTTTAAAAGGTAATTCCAAACTTAGCATTAAGAAAAAGAGAATTAAATTTAATAAGAAACTAGCATTTGAAAGAAGAAAGAATTAGAAAAGAAAATCAGGATTTTTATCGAATTTCGATTCCTCTATTCTCTTTAAATAAAGATTTTGCAGTAATTTTTTATCAAGATTGCTGTAATAGAAACGGTTATTTATATGTCTATTCAAATAATGAATGGAAAGAATATTTACAATTTTATAGAAGCATTTTTAATTGAAAAATACACTACTTTTCATCAACGGCGACGCTCCGAAATCATTTCCTGATCCTGAAAATTATGATCTGATTGCGTGTACAGATGGTGCTTTTCATTATTTAAAACAATTAAATTTTCCTTTAGAAAAATTAGATTTTATTTCCGGTGATTTTGATTCGCATTCTGGTGCTGATGAAAATGTATATGAAGATAAATTCATTTATACTCCTGATCAGGAAAAAACTGATTTTCATAAAGCTTTAGAGATTATTGCAGAAAGAGGCTTTAAAAATATCGATGTTTTTGGAGGAAGTGGAGGAGAACAGGATCATTTTTTAGGAAATCTCACCGTTGCTTACAACTTTAAAGAAAATTTAAACATCAAATTCTATGACGAATTTTCTGAATATTTTTTTATCCCCAAAACTTTTGTTTTAACGAATGTCAAAGATAAATTGATTTCATTATATCCTTTTCCATCGGTTGAAAATGTGACTACTAAAGGTCTGAATTGGGCTTTAGCCAATGAAAATCTGAATATTAAGTCAAGAATAGGAACAAGAAATTTTGCCGTTGAAGATGAAATTTTTATCGAATATGAAAAAGGAGATTTGTTGCTATTTGTAGGAAAGAATAATCGTTGATTTTTGCATAGAAAAAAACGATTTCAGTCATTTTAAATCTGCGAAAACTTTAATGAAATTTAAAACTAAAAAATCAAACTTTTTTAGCAATTTTGCATTCTTAATTCACTTGTCAGAAAATGAAAATAAAATACTCGGAACTTATTGATCAGACATTGTATTTTCCAACGGAAGAATTCAATGTTTCTGAGAACAATTTGTCTTTTCATGATATTCCTTTGATGGAAGTCGTTGAGAAGTTTGGAACACCTTTAAAGGTCAGTTACCTCCCGAAGATTTCTCAGAATATTCAGAAAGCAAAAAGTTGGTTCAAAGAAGCTTTTGAGAAAATCGATTACAAAAAAAATTACAGATATTGCTATTGTACAAAATCCAGCCATTTCAAATTTGTCATTGAAGAAGCTTTGAAGAACGATATTTCTATTGAAACCTCTTCAGCGTATGACATGGATATTGTGAAATCACTTTATAATGAGGGGAAAGTTACTAAAGATATTGAAGTAATCTGCAACGGTTTCAAAACTGATGATTATCTGGCGAAAATTTCAGATATGATTAACAGCGGTTTTGAAAACATTACCCCGATTTTAGATAATTACCGTGAGTTGGATAAGTTAACCGAAAGTATCGACACGACTTTCGATATCGGAATCAGAATTGCTTCCGAAGAAGAGCCAAAATTTGAATTCTATACTTCAAGATTAGGAATCGGATATAAAGACATCATTCCCTATTACAGCCAGAAAATTGCTGAACATCCGAATGCAAGGCTGAAAATGCTCCACTTTTTCATCAATACAGGAATCAAAGACACCGCATATTACTGGAATGAATTGTACAAATGTCTTCGTGTCTATGCACGTTTAAAGAAAATCGCTCCTGAAGTAAACTCACTGAATATTGGTGGCGGTTTTCCTATTAAAACTTCTTTGAATTTCGATTACGATTATCAATATATGGTAGAAGAAATCGTTTCTCAGATTAAAAAATTCTGTGAAGAAGAAGGAGTAGAGGAGCCAAATATTTATACGGAATTTGGAAGCTTTACCGTTGGTGAAAGCGGTGCAAACTTATATAAAATCATTTCTCAGAAACGCCAGAACGACAGAGAAAAATGGAATATGATTGATTCATCTTTCATGACGACGCTTCCAGATACTTGGGCAATTTCCAGACACTTTATCATGCTTCCTTTGAACCGTTGGGAAGATTCGTATGAAAGAGTTTTCTTAGGTGGATTAACGTGTGATTCAGATGATTATTACAATTCAGAACAACATACGAATGCCATTTACTTGCCTGTTTTTAGTGATACAAAACCTTTGTACATCGGTTTCTTTCACACAGGAGCGTATCAGGAAACCATCGGTGGTTACGGCGGAGTTCATCACTGTCTGATGCCGCAACCCAGACATATTTTGATTCAGAAAGATGAAAATGGAGAATTCCAATACGAAATTTTCAGAGAAAGACAGGGACCCGAAGATATTTTGAAAATTTTAGGGTATTAACTTATTCAACAGGAACGGGCTTTAGCCCGTTTTCATAAAAAGAAATACAGATTGGCTTTAGCCAAAATTAAATAACAAAGCTCTCAAATATGAGAGCTTTTTATGTTTAAAAGAATTTCGAAATCTTGTCAATTTCCAATTCAGAATAATCTGAAACAATAATATTAGCCAAACTATAATCCTGATTATGCGTGTGGAAACTCTTATAAGCTGCACAGAAAATATTCGCTCTGTGTGCTGCCAAAATTCCGTTGGTAGAATCTTCAATCACCATACAATTTTCGATGGTTTCATTCGCCATTTCGGCTGCTTTGATGAAAATTTCAGGATGAGGTTTTGATTCTTTTAAATCTGCACCACTGATTTTGCCGCTGAAATATTTTTCCAAGCCGAATTTTTCAAAAACCATATTGATGGTTGTCATCGTTGCCGACGAAGCCAAAACTAATGTAATTCCGTTTTCATAATAATGCTGAATCAATTTTCTCACTCCCGGAATCAGATCAAACTCTTCATCATGATAGAAATAATCTTTGAAATGAGCTCTTTTGATAGCGGCAATATCTTCATGAGTTTGAGGAAGATTAAATTGGCTGATTAAAGTCTCACAAACTCTTTTTGTAGAAGCACCGGTGAAAGAAGTGTAAAGTTCTTCTGAAACAGCAACTTCCAATTGATCGAACGTTCTGAAATAAGCTTTTCTGTGCAAAGGTTCTGTATCTACAATAACGCCATCCATATCGAACAGCACAGCTTTTAAGGACATAAATTTTATTTTGTGCAAAAATAATGTTTTAATATTTAAAAATTGAATGACTTGTGAAATGGAATTTTTTATTTATGCTTATGAAGTTGAAATGATTAAAAGATGTTGAGGATTTACAATCTTTAAATTCGGTTTTCTAACGGTTTGGAACTTGGCGATGGTGGGCAATCGAAGCACAAATCTTCAATCTTGCACAAAAGCTCAATCGAAGAAATACCGTTGAAATTTGCAGTCCCCCCCCCACTGTTTCAAAACCCTTGTTTGCTGTAGTCATAATCTAACTTAATCTACCTAAAGTTTTTTTCTGTGTAAATGACACATTAATTGTTCCTTTGTATCCTCTCTGATTATAATATTCTCCTTCTAACGTCTTAATGTCAGGGTAATATTTTAAACTACAAGTTCCTTTATGATTGTGTAGTTGTGTTTCTAAAGAATTTGCGTCATTAGTATAAATATAAAATACTTCAAATATATCATTAGAGGATTTGATTATCTCTTCGCTAACACTTGTTGAGCAAGAAGTTTGATTGTTAGAGTTTAAATCACCATAATACGAATGGATTTTTATGTATGATGCTGTTTGTTTAATTTCTAATACACATTTTTTTTGTGTTGGTTGCTGTGAAGAAGGATCAATATAGGTTGAATTCAGCGTTCCCTCATATCTACCATTCAAATTTGGTAAATCTATTAAAGCTTTAAAAATTCGATATTTCCACAAAATATTATTTATAAAATAAAGTATTAGTGTTAATATTGAAATAGTAGAGAATATACCTATATATGAATAAATATCTTTTAAATTTTCAATTTTTGAAATTTCAGATTCAATCCAATTAGAAATCGGTGTAATCAATAATGTCAATATTAATATTAATGGAATTAATACACCAATTTTAAAATATTTAAAATTCATTTCAAGTTATTTTAGTATTGTAAATAGCTCCACATTTGAACCATAAACTGATTAACATCTTTAATGCTCCACTTTCTTGCTTTGAATAAATACAAGAGTTCAGAAACCTCACCCCATTCATCACAAGTTTCTTCTCCTTCTTTAGTTGCATTGTAGATGTAAATTATAGATTGTTTAAGTCTATCAGTCCAAGCGTCATAATTGTTAAATATATGATTTGGAACATTCCAAACTAAACATTCTAATAAAAATGAAGTAATGTTATCACTAACAGCGACATTATCTTCAATCATCTTGTAACGAATTCGTCGATATATTCTGGTTAATCTTTTAAATCTTTTTTGAGTATTTGAATTTTTTAATTTTCCACTGTCAATATGTTGTAATGGATAGTTTGATATTACAGAATAATCTTTCGCAATAAATCTGACGCCCTCTATTTTTGATGTCTTACTTTCGTTGTCGTATCTATCCAAACGAAAAGTTGGAACGACATCTGTTTCAACTCTATTAGTATTCGCTAAGACTGTTATACACTTATTTTTATCTACTATATATTCATAACCAAAATATTCGACTAAAGCGTCATAAACATCTTTTCTATATTGAGCAAACGTATAATCACTATCTGAATAACCAAAATCATTTTTTTCTTTGTTATTTGGAACCTGTACATAAACAGTGTCATCAAGCCGTACATTAATGTCAATATCGCTATTGTTTTTAACATTAGTGTCATTTGCATATGAACCTTGTCCAAATACCTTAATTGTCTTACTCTTTAGTTTTTCTGAATTTCTAATAGCTTCCTTTACTTGATATTCAGAATTAGCAAGTTTTTGCTCTTCAGTATCACTTGGGGGATACCTGAAAATATTTAATTGTTCTTCAGTAAATTTTGGCATAGTTTGTTGATATGATTGCAGCTAACTTTTGGATTGACGCATTGCGCCGATCCCAATTATAATTCAAATATAAAAAAACAAACCCAACAACGATTACGGTTTCTCATAATTGAGAAATTTAATTTTATAAGTCAAATTGTTATGCCTCAGTTACAACTAAATTATTTTCTACAAACCTTTGTAATTAAATACTGATTATTGTCTTGTTTTAAGTTGTTTCTCCCATCCTTCAACCTCTGCTAATCTCCCAACTTCTTTGTATCTTTGGCGAAATTTTTTAATCATAAATTATGAAAACATACGCAGGGATTCCTGAAGAAAATGCTTCATTAGAAAATTCAAAAGTAGTTTTGGTAACGGTTCCTTACGACGGAACTTCAACTTGGGGAAAAGGAGCCGACAAGGGTCCGGAATTATTCCTTGATGCTTCTGAAAACATGGAACTGTACGACATCGAAACAGGAACAGAACCTTATCTGGAAGGAGTTTATTTAGCGGGAGAGATTTCGGAAAATTCTACTCCTGAAGCGATGACAGAAGCTGTATACCAAAAGACAAAAGAACTTTTAGCAACAGATAAATTGTTTACCCTTTTCGGTGGAGAACATTCAGTTTCTATCGGTTCTATTCGTGCGGTTGGAGAAAAATTTGAAAACTTGACGGTTTTGCAATTGGATGCTCATACAGATCTTCGTCCGGAGTTTCATGGTTCTACTTCTAATCATGCTTGTGCAGTTTTCGAAGCCAATCAGAAACATAATTTGGTTCAGGTGGGAATCCGTTCTATGGATGTTGAGGAAGTTGAATATTTACCGGAAGGAAGAGTGTTTTTTGCTCACGAAATTGCTAATAACGAAAACTGGGTGAATGATGTTCTGGAAAAAGTTTCAGGAAATGTTTACATCACCATCGATTTAGATGCGTTTGATCCGTCTATCGCACCATCTACAGGAACTCCGGAACCAGGTGGATTACAATGGTATCCAACTTTAGAATTGTTGAAAAAAGTTTTCGAAAAATGTAATGTTGTTGCGTTTGATATTGTTGAATTGATGGATTCTGCTTATTCTAAACCAAGTGCATTTTTAGCGGCAAAATTATACTATAAAATGTTGGCGTATTATCACATCAGCAAAGATTAAATTCCGCAGGAATCGGATTTTTAGGTTCGGTTTTTCTTTGGAAATTTGTGATATAAAATAAACGGAAATGTCCATACAAGAAGAGATAGATTATCAGAGAATTGCCAAAGCTATCGAATTTATTCAGAGCAATTTTAAGCTTCAGCCGAATTTGGATGAGGTTGCTGAAAAAGTAAATCTAAGTCCGGCACATTTTCAGAAAATATTTACAGATTGGGCAGGAACTAGTCCGAAAAAATTTTTACAGTTCATCAGCATTGAGCACGCAAAAAGTTTATTAAAAGAAGAAAAAGCCACGCTGTTTGATGCAACATTAGAGACCGGACTTTCAAGTACGAGCAGATTACACGATTTGTTTGTGAATATTGAAGGAATGACACCTGCAGAATATAAAAACGGGGGTAAAAATTTAAACATCAATTACAGTTTTTTTGAAAGTCCGTTTGGAGAAATTATTACAGCTTCTACCGAAAAAGGAATCTGTTATATGGCTTTCGAAGAAAATAAAGAGAATGCATTGAGAGATTTAGTCAATAAATTTCCCAATGCATGTTTTTTTCAAAAAGAGGATCAGTTTCAACAAAATGCATTATCTATTTTTAATAAAGACTGGACAAAACTCAACACCATTAAATTGCATTTAAAAGGAACAGATTTTCAGCTCAAAGTCTGGGAAAGTTTACTGACGATTCCGATGGGGAAATTATCAACCTACGGAAATTTAGCCGATAAAATAGGAAACGCGAAAGCTTCCAGAGCTGTAGGAACGGCAATTGGTAGTAATCCGGTTGCGTTTTTAATTCCCTGTCATCGGGTAATCCAGTCATCTGGAAAAATTGGAGGCTATATGTGGGGAAGCGATAGAAAACAGTTAATGATTGGCTGGGAAAGTTCGAAAATGTATTCAGATGATTTTACTTAAAATATTCAGCATTTTATCATTCTGTAGGAATCTCAGTATTATTATTTTCTTCAACTGTCGAGATTTCTATGAAATAACAAACTGTGTTTATAAAAATTAATCAATTTCTAGTTAAATTATAGAATCATGAATAACTTGTTTGAAACAATACAAGATTTCCCTGTCAACATTCTTCCCAAAGACGGCATCGCACAATATTACGGCAGAATATTTTCAGGTCAAGAATGTGAAAAGTATTATCAATATTTGTTCAGCAAAATTCCTTGGGAAAATGATGAAGCAGTAATTTTCGGAAAACTGATTTTTACTAAGCGAAAAGTCGCATGGTTTGGCGAAAAAGAATTTGAATATACTTATTCCAATCGAACAAAATATGCAAAACTCTGGACTCCGGAATTGTTAGCTTTAAAACAAAAGTGTGAAGAAATTTCCGGAGAAACCTACAATTCCTGCCTTCTTAATTTATACCATGACGGAAGCGAGGGAATGGCGTATCATAGTGACAGTGAAAAAGATTTGAAAAAACACGGAGCAATTGCTTCACTTACTTTCGGTGCTGAACGTAAGTTTTCTTTTAAACATAAACAATCTAAGGAGCGTATTGATGTTTTTTTAGAAAACGGAAGTTTATTGGTAATGAAAGGAACAACTCAGGAAAACTGGCTGCATAGAATTCCACCCACTAAAAAAGTGACAACTCCCAGAGTGAATCTGACATTCAGAACTATTGAAGAATAAAAAATAACGGCAATACACCGCTATTCTTTATAAACTTAATTTCGTCTAATGTCTAACCTCTAACCTCTAACTTATTTCAAAACCTCAACCTCAATCGCAGAATCTTCAAAAACTTTAATGAATGCTTTTGTGTAATCTTCTTTTGTGGCCATATTCGGATTATCTAAAAACTTCTGGGGATTAACCGAAAAAAGCGGAAACCAAGTCGAAGAAATCTGAATCTGAATTTTGTGACCTTTTTTGAACGTATGAACCACATCCTGCAATCTGAAATTAACTGCAGTTTTCTGATTGGCTGCCAAAGCTTCAGGTTTTTCTCTTGAATTTCTAAATCTTGCAGGCATAATTTCGCTTCGTACCATTTGATGATAGTTCCCATAAATAACACCCTCTTTCTTTTCTGCCGGTTTAAAATCTTCAGGATAAACGTCAATGAGTTTCATAGCAAAGTCTGCATCGGTAGAGGTAGAAGCAATATTTAACTGAGCTAAAATTTCCCCTGCAAAAGTTATATCTTCTGTAAGAACATCTGTTGTGAAAGTCAAAACATCTGGTCTTCCCACGGCAAATCTTTGGTCTTCAGACATATAATTTCTTGGGGTAAAACCATTAAAATCTTTCAGATTATCCGAACTCAAAACCGGATTATTCGGATCACTGTAATATTCTGAAAAACCTTGTCCGGCAGTATTTTTTAAAGTTCCACTGGCTAAATAAAAGTTGATTTTCTGAGTGTTTTTTGGTGGATATTGAGCAAATTCTTTCCATACTTTTGCTCCTGTGTCATACATTACAGCTTCCGGTAAACCTGCATCTTGTTTTGTGTTTCCTTTCAAATAATGATTAAAAAATTTAGTCTCCAGATTTTTTTGGTAATAGGTTGCGATGCTGTCTCCAAAATAAATTTCATTGTGGAAATGTTTCCCCTGTTCCTGTGCCCAGGCTCCATGAGAAAAAGGTCCCCATTACGATGGTATTTTTGGCTTTTGGGCTTGTTTTTTCTATTGTTTTATAAATATTCAAAGGTCCTGATAAATCTTCTGCGTCAAACCATCCACCAACGGTCATCACTGCATGACTGATGTTTTTAAGATGAGGCAGAAGGTTTCTTTTTTGCCAGTATTCATCATAATTCGGATGATTCATAATTTCGGTCATGAAGAAATTATCTTTGTAATACTTGTTATAAGCATCCTTTAACGTTCCTAGTTCTCTGTAGAATTTTAAGCCGTCTTCTGAAGTAGATTTAATCATAGAATCTGAATACCATGCTTTATTTTCAGGTTTGGTTTTCTGAACTCCAAAAACAGGAAATGTTCTGAAATATCCCAACATAAATTTTCCGTTGTGAAGAAAATCGTCATTCCAGAAATCTGAAATCGGAGCTTGAGGTGATGATGCTACTAAAGCCGGATGTTGCGCCAAAGTTCCTACAGCAGTGTAAAATCCGGGATATGAAGTTCCATATTGTCCTACTTTTCCGTTGTTGTCTTTAATGTTTTTAATCAGCCAATCAATTGTGTCGTAGGTATCGGTGCTTTCGTCAACATCTTTCTTGGTTTTATGATCAACCTGTGGCGTCATATTAGTGAAAGTTCCTTCGCTCATATATCTTCCACGCACATCCTGAAATACAAAAATATATTTGTCATTCATCAGATATTTGTTGGGGCCTAATTTCTTCTTATATTCACTTTCCCCATACGGAGAAATGCTGTAACAGGTTCTCTGCATTAAAAACGGATACTTTTGTTTTTTTGAAATGTCTTTTGGAATATAAACCGCCGTGAAAAGTTTAATACCATCACGCATCGTAATATAGAATTCTTTTTTGGTAAAATTATCCTTAACAAAACTGTCTGTTGCAGCTGTATTTTGCGATTTTCCGAAAATAAAAAAGAGCATAAATAAAAAAGAAAAAGGAATCTTCATAATTGAAATTTGCAGCTAATTTATTAATAAAATGATGAATCTTTTATATCTTGATGTTAAAACAAAAAAAATCCCTGATAAATTCAGGGATTAGAATAGAAATTATGATATGATTATGCTTTCAAGTATCTTGAGTATGCATATCCTTCCTGTCCGTCAGCAGTTTTTACTTTCCACCAATCGTCAGAAGTTTGTTCAACTAAAGTAACTGATGAGCCTTTTGCTGCTTTACCAACAACAGCAGCATCCGTAGAAGGCTCTTGTCTGATGTTCAGGTTAGAATCTTCAGTAGCAATAGTAAGCGATGCTCCCGCAGCAAGACCTGCAACTTGTACATCGATATTGATATCTGAAGCAGAATATGTAGAATCGATTGCTCCTAAAGCATTCCAAACTGCGTCTTTCGCTGCAGTGTTAGATGCATTTCCGGAAACATAAAGAATTCCGTCCTGTTCCTGAACCTGAAGATTAGAAACTCCCGCAGACTGAGCTGCAGAAACTACGCTTGAGTATTTATCCTGTAATGTGCTCATCTCTAATTATTTTACAGTATAGTTATAATTTACTTTTCCTACTTTCAAAGCGTCAACAGATTCTTTGATTTTTCTTGCCTGTGCAGAAGATGCAGTTCCTGTAAGAGTCAACTCTCCGTTAACAACTTCTACTTTTACAGATGGGAAATCTTTCAATGCATCCTGTACTTTTTGCTGTACCATAGGATCAACTGCTGTCGTTGTTTGCACTGGTTCAGGAGCAGCTACTACGGGTGCAACAGTTGCCATATCATGTACGTCTTTTACACCTTTAATTTCTTTAAGAGATTTGATAGCTGCGTCTTTTTCAGCTTGTGAGGCGAACGTTCCGCCTAAATGAGCTACACCTTCTTTTACTTCTACAGTTGCAGCCGGATTAGCAGTTACAATGGTAGTTGCCTGAGTCTGAAGATCAGCATCTGATACTTTCTTTTTGCACGAAATAGATCCGAATGATACTGCCAAAGCTAAGGCAGACATTGCGATTGTTTTTTTCATAATTGATTTTATTTAATGTTTTAATTACACTCAAATGTAATAATAAAATCTATACCAATTATCTAAAAAATAAATAAATATCTCAAGCTTTTATTTTAATGGCATCATAATCTGCAAGTTAATTTTTAAAATTACTGATTTCAAACAGTTTTCATAAAGTTTTAGGCATCACCAATAAAACCATTATATTTGCGATTATTGAACTAAAGATATGAAAGGACAAAATAAATTATTTATTGCGATTATAGTTGCATTGATCGTGGGTGTAGTAATTGGCGGATTTGTACATATTCAGTATCCCGAAAGTGCGAAACCATTCTCAGACAATATCAAGCTTCTCGGCACGGTCTTTATCAGACTGGTGCAAATGATTATCGCACCGTTGGTTTTCACCACATTGGTTGTGGGAATTGCAAAAATGAGTGATCTTAAAATGATTGGAAGAGTAGGCTCAAAAGCGATGCTTTGGTTTATCTCGGCTTCTCTTATATCTCTGTTCATTGGTTTGGTTTTGGTAAATTGGTTGGAGCCCGGTCATGTAACAAAACTTCCTATTCAGGACACAGCGTCTGCTGAAGAACTGTTAAAGTCAAGTAAAGGTTTTTCACTGGAAGATTTTGTGAAACATATCATTCCTAAAAGTATTTTTGAAGCTTTTGCTACTAATGAAGTGCTTCAGATTGTTGTTTTTTCCATTATGTTTGGAGTCGCTTTGGCTAATTTGGGTGACGAATATGCACAGCCGGTTATTAAATTGTTTGATGTGATCGCACACGCAATTCTAAAAATGGTAGCCTATATCATGTGGTTTGCACCGCTTGGAGTTTTAGGAGCAATTGCAGCCGTAGTGGCAACCAATGGTTTTGAAATTTTTAAAGTGTACGCTATTTATCTGAGAGATTTTTTCTTTGCAATAGCTGTTTTGTGGGCGGTTTTATTGATTGTTGGCTATTTAATTTTAGGAAACCGTCTTTTTGAATTATTAAGAAGGATAAAATCACCTTTATTAATCGCTTTCTCCACTACAAGTTCGGAAGCTGTTTTTCCAAAATTGGTTGAAGAACTGGAGAGATTCGGATGTAACAATAGAGTGGTGTCATTTATTTTACCATTAGGATATTCATTTAATCTCGATGGAAGTATGATGTATATGACGTTTGCATCAATTTTCATAGCACAGATCTACGGAATTGAAATGTCTGTCGGACAACAAATTACCATGCTTTTGGTTTTAATGCTGACTTCAAAAGGAATTGCCGGAGTTCCGAGAGCTTCTCTGGTTATTATTGTAGCAACCTGTTCGATGTTCGGAATTCCGCCGGAAGGAATTGCTTTGATTCTTCCTATCGATCACTTCTGTGATATGGCGAGAAGCATGACCAATGTTTTAGGTAACGCCTTAGCGACGTCTGCTGTTTCAAAATGGGAAGGGCAGCTGGATAACCATGGTGGAGATCTGTAGATATTAATTTAACTTAATAAATGGTCAACAGAGAATTTTTTCTGTTCACCATTTTTTATGAAATTTGTATTACTTTGTTGAGTGAAGCGCCTTTGCGAACGAAAAATATTTTCAATCATTTAAATAAAAGCTTTGCGAACTTTGCGTTAAAAATAGATTAAAACCTATAATTAAATGAACTTACAAAATCATAAAAATCAAATTGCTGATAAAGGTTTTTCCGTTATCAGCAATGTTTTTTCTACGGAAGAAATTGAAAAAATAAAGGAAGTCATTCAAAATATTGATACCTCAAAAGAAACCTTTAGAAAATCCGAAGATCTTTTTGCGATCCGACAGTTTTTAAAGGAAATTCCTGAAGTAAGAGATTTGATTTTTAATGAAAATCTAAAAACAATTATCAAAGAAATTTTTGGCGAAAATTATTTTGTTGTTAAAAGCATTTACTTCGATAAACCAGAAAAATCAAACTGGTACGTTGCTTATCATCAAGATTTAACGATTTCTGTAGATAAAAAAGTTGAACTGGATAATTTCGGATCGTGGACGACCAAACAAAATCAGTTTGCTGTACAACCGCCTTTAGATATTCTTGAAAATATTTTTACAGTAAGAATTCATTTAGATGATACCGATGAACATAACGGCGCTTTGAAAGTAGTTCCAAAATCGCACGCAAAAGGAATCTACAGACCCGAAACCATTGATTGGAATGTAGAAACAGAACATATCTGCAATGTAGAACAAGGTGGGATAATGATGATGAAACCTTTACTTCTTCATGGTTCAAACCGAACAACTAACGGAAAGAAAAGAAGAGTCATTCATATTGAATTTTCTGATCGAGAATTGCCGGAAGAATTACAGTGGTCGGAAAGAATGAATTAAATTATTCCCTGAATTGAACAGAATAAGCTTTGGCTAAAGCCGATCAGTTGCTATATTTATTAAACGGGCTAAAGCCCGTTCCTGTTGATTAAAACAAAAAACCTCTTCCCAATCGAAAGAGGTTTTATAAATTAAAATTTTTTGACTTACTATTTCACAGAAATCTCATCCACAAAAATATAAGCATCACCACCTGCCCCTTGATGCCATTCCGGAAGCTTTCCGAAGTGATAGGCTTTCACTTTTAGATAACGAGCTTCAGTAGGAAGAACTTCCGTTGAGAAATCTTTCATCTGAACGTTTTCATCTTTAGCATCAATGTTATTTTCCAAGGTTTTCAGAAGAATGAATGTTTTTCCATCCATTGAAGCATAATATTCCACTTTTTTAGGCATTAAAATCCAGGCTCTGCTGTCTTGAAGATAGTTTGAAGAGATATGATTAATCTGCTGAGGCGATTTAAAATCAATAATTGCTTCCAAAGTTTGTCCCTGATAACCTTGCCATTCGCCTTTTCTCCAATTTACATCACCGTTGATGCCGTCAATTAATGCAAATTTTCCACCCGCTGTATATTGTGGATGCATGTTTGAATTGATTGTAATATCCCAATGATTCGGTCGTCTGTTAAAGTTGGCAGTTGTAATTCCGCTTTTTTCACCATTTCTTTCAGCATAGGTAGAAACCTGTGTGGTTTTGCTGATGGTAAAAGGTTCTTTGTAGGCTTTAAAAGTCTTTCTGACGTTAGCATCATTTTCATCCATCGTCATGTAATATACCTTATCTTTTTCATTCAAAGGGGTGATTTTTACCTGAGTGGTAAAATCAAATAGTCGATCTGCAGCAATTACAGGCGAAGCTGTTTGTTCAGGATATTTTAAATCTTTAGTAACTTTTATATTTTCAAAACCTAAATGTTTAAGCTCAGATTTCGGAGTGTTTTTGGTAATAATTCTCGTAGTTCCGTCTTCTAAATGCAGTTTTATTTCATCAAAATAGGGCGTCACGGTTTCCCACTCAGGTTTTCCGGGAGTTACAGCATAAATTCCCATCGAACTTAAGATAAACCATGCACTCATTTGTCCACAATCTTCGTTTCCGATCAAACCATCGGGAGAATTTTTATAGAAATTATCAAGAATGTACTTGATTTTTTCTTCCGTTTTCTGGGGTTTATCAACGAAGTTATAAAGATAGGCAATGTGATGACTCGGTTCGTTTCCTTGTGCATATTGTCCCATCAAACCTGTAATATCCACTTGTTCTCTACCTGTCGTTTTATCGGAAGCAGCAAAAATAGCATCAATGAATTGTTCAAATTTTTCCTTTCCGCCATGAGCTTCAATCAACTCCGGAATATTCTGCGGAACAGAATAGGAATAGTGCCACGAATTTCCTTCCGTGTAATTGTTATTCACTTCACTAGGGTCAAATGGTTGGTACCAGTTTCCGTTTTTTCTTGCCTGCATAAAACCGTTGTTCGGATTGTAAAGATTTTTCCAGTTCTGAGAACGTTTCATGAAGTATTCGTAATCTTCTTTTTTGTTTAAAATTTTTGCCATCTGAGCGATACACCAGTCGTCATATGCGTATTCCAACGTTTTTGAGACGCTTTCGTGTTCATCATCAATGCTGATGTAATTGTTTTGTTTGTAAGCATTTAAACCAAAAATATCCAGCATTGCCGAATTTTTTGAAGCCTGAAAAGCTTTCTCATAATCAAAGCCTGTGATTCCTTTTGCCATTGCATCTGCAATTACCGAAACCGAATGATAGCCGATCATACATTCCGTTTCATTAGAAGCGAGTTCCCAAACGGGAAGTTTTCCGCCCTGTTCGTATTGTTTGATGAAAGTATTGACAAAATCTGCCGTTCTTTTTCGGTCAATCAATGACATCAAAGGATGCGCTCCTCTGAATGTATCCCAAAGCGAGAAAACGGAGTAGTATCCAAAATCTTTTGCCATGTAAAACTTGTTGTCTCTGCCACGGTATTTTCCGTCAGCGTCCATATTGATGTTCGGTTGTGTGAAAACATGATATAATGCGGTATAGAAAACCGTTAATTTGTCTTTATCGGCAGACTTCACTTCAATTTTTGAAAGTTCTTTATTCCAGTCTGCGACCGCCTGATTTTGAATTTCGTTGAAGTTATTTGATTTTCCTTCAGCCAGCATATTTTTTCCTGCACCTTCGTAACCTGTCGGAGAAATTGCCACTTTTACAAGAATCTTCTCTCCTTTTTTTACCTTATTAGAGAATGCAACTTGAATTTTTGTTCCTGAATATCCTTTTTTAATTGTACCAATTTTTGATTCACTCTCTTCATGTCCTTTGGTTTCAAACATCGGTTTTGAAAACTCAATTCTCGCATAAATCTGTTGGTTGGTCGCCCAGGCTTCACTTCTTCTGAAAACTTCAATTGTTTTGCTGTCAATAATTTTAACCTCGCCTTCCAGCAATTTATCTCTGTGATTTAAATCTAAAATAATATTGGCGTTTCCGGCTTTGTTGAAGGTGTATTCGTGATAACCCACTCTTTTTGTTGTCGTTAAACGAACATCAATGTTATGTTTGTCTAATTTAACAGAATAAAACCCAGCCATTGCTTTTTCGTTTTTATGAGAAAATTTTGAAGAATATTCTTTCGGAGTCAGTCCCGGATTTCCCATCGTAGGCATCAGCATAATATCTCCGTAATCTGAAACACCGGTTCCGTTCAAATGCGTATGCGAAAAACCATAAATCACCGAATCTGAGTAGTGATAACCGCTACAGCCGTCCCAGCTTCCGTCGATTCTCGTATCAGGAGAAAGCTGTACCATCCCGAAAGGTACGATTGCTCCGGGAAAAGTATGACCGTGGCCACCTGTTCCGATGAAAGGATTTACGTATTGCGAATAATTTTGCGATATTAAATTATGGCTGATTAATCCCAAAAGAATGAAGAATATTTTTTGCATGAGTTTAAAATTAAAAACGTTCTAAAATACTACAAAATTTCCGTGTACAAAAGAATTTGTCTATCACACCGTTTACTGATTCTAAATAGCTAAAATTTCCGTAAATTTGTAGTCAATTTATATTTTTATGTTAACTAAAGAAAAAGTTCAGGATTTCCTTAAAGAAATAGAAGTAGATGATTTGGTGAGTAACTTTCAGGTGATGGGAAGCGATGTGTACATTGATATGACCGCTCATTCGCCTGCGATGCACGAAAAAAAGAAACTTGAGGCAGCCATGAAACAGGCTTTCGCAAGTGAATTCGGAGAAGAAATTAATTTAAAATTAAAAATAGTTTCTCCCGAGCCAAGCGAAGTTCAGCTCAGTCAGATCAAAGGAAAACAAATCCCTGGAATTCAAAATATTATCGCCATCGCATCCGGAAAGGGTGGTGTTGGTAAGTCTACCGTTGCTGCCAATCTTGCGGTAACTTTAGCAAAAATGGGTTTCAAAGTAGGGATTTTAGATGCTGATATTTACGGACCATCTGTTCCTACTATGTTTGATACAGAAGGTCAGAAGCCGATTTCTGTAGATGTCAACGGAAAAAGTTTAATGAAACCTATAGAAAATTACGGTGTGAAAATGCTTTCCATCGGATATTTTTCAGGAGCAAACCAAGCAGTAGTCTGGAGAGGTCGCAATGGCTTCAAAAGCTTTGAACCAAATGATCAGAGATGCAGCTTGGGGAGAATTAGATTTCTTGTTAATCGATCTGCCTCCGGGAACGGGTGATATTCATTTATCAATCATTCAGGAAGTTCCGGTAACGGGAGCAGTAATTGTAAGTACACCTCAACACGTTGCTTTGGCAGATGTGAGAAAAGGAATTGCCATGTTTAATATGGAAAGTATCAATATTCCGGTACTTGGATTGATTGAAAATATGGCTTATTTTACGCCGGAAGAATTGCCTGACAATAAATATTATATCTTTGGAAATCAGGGAGCACAGTATTTGGCTGAAGATTTGGGAATTCCTATTTTAGGTGAAATTCCTTTGATTCAGAGCATCAGAGAAGCGGGAGATGTAGGAAGACCTGCTGCACTTCAGGAAAATTCTAAAATTGCAGAGATCTATACAGATACTGCCAGAAAAATGGTAGAGAGTTTGGTAGAAAGAAATAAGTTTCTTCCGCCTACAGAAGCCGTGAAAATCACAACGATGGCAGGTTGCTCGCCAAAGAAATAATAATGATTTCAAATTAATTTTTGAAAAACCAAATTCAAAATATGGAGACAAATATAGCACACGAAAGCATAGTAACCAGAGTAATGGAAGCTCTTGAGAGTATTCGTCCGTTTTTGAATAAAGACGGGGGAGATATTGAGTTGATTGATGTAAAAGAAGATACCGTTTATGTAAAGCTTTTAGGAAACTGCTCCGGCTGTTCTCTGAACTTTTCAACTCTGAAACTGGGCGTTGAAAATACTATTAAACAACACGCTCCTGAGATTTCAAAAGTGGTGAACGTAGAGTAAAAAATACATAATATATTTTTTGAAGACAGGCTTTTTAGTCTGTCTTTTTTATGGTTTTTAATTTAAAAATAAAATATAGAAAACGTTTTGCAAAAGATGTACGCACACAAAAAAGCCCCGGAAAAACCGGGGCTACATTAAAATCAAATATGAATAAAAATTACTTTACAATAACTCTTTTCACATCACCTTCAGAAGTTTTGATTAAATAAACTCCGGTATTCAGTTTTGAAGTATCTATTGTCAAGGCATTTTTATCTTTTCCAAGTAATTTTCCGGACATATCGTACAATTCATATCCCTGAGCTTTGTTGAAATACAACATACTTCCTTTATTCACAGGATTCGGGAAGATGTTGAAGCTTGCTTTTTGTGGTTTCACTTCACCTGTTGCTAAAGTTGGAGAAAGAAGAACTTCATACATGGATAATGTTCCGCTGATCTCGTTTGCAACAATCACATATCCTTTTCCTGTTGTGGTATTCGCCGGAGCGATGTATGTGATGCCTTCAGGACCGTTGTCTCCGCCAAATGCCGAAGTCATTCTGGAATGCTTGTAATCTGTAAGGGTTACATTATTGGGATCTGTCACATTATAAACCATCACACCTCCGATTCTTTCTAATGTAATGAATGCGAAAGTCTGTCCGTTGATGGTTCCTAACGTTACTCCTTCCGGTTCAGGACCTTTTGCACGGCTTCTGTTTTTGGCTCCATTCGCTTCGTTATCTGCATTAAAGATTAATGGAAAGTTAGCTGAAGTATATCTTTCAAACTGATCTCCGCTGTCGTAAACGATTTGCTTGGTATCTGCATTGAAAATAGAGAATGATCTTGCGCCTAAAGAATGGATTTCTTCATATTCTGCATCTCCGTCGGTATTTCCGTTCACGCTGGTCGTTCTGAATCTTCCTAAATTGTGTGAAGCTTTCAATACAGAGACGTTCGGGAATACTGTTGAATCTAAACCGTAAGTTGCAGCTCCTACTGTTGTTCTTTCACTAAATCCTCCAAGATCTTTTTCGTCACCTTCATTGGCAGTGACAATGTAATTTGTGCTTCCTATTTTGTATGATGCCATGGCATCCGGATTGTAATATGCTTTTACCGGCCAATTGGCGATCAAAACTTCTCCGTTATTATCAGAAGCGTCAAAACCATTTCCTGGGAGGCTCATGTCTTTTTTACCTAATCCCCAAATGCTTCCTAATGTTTTTGTAGCTAAATTAACTTCAATGATTGAATTGCTTTCCTGACAAGAAACCCATGCTTTCTGGCTGTCCGGACTGATTGCAATGTATTCCGGTTCCAGATCCTGAGCAAGAGTGCTTGTAGATTTTACTTTTCTTCCTCCCGTTAAAGATAAAGTGGCTTCCTGACCATTAAATTGGGTGAACGCAAGTGTAGTCACATTAGATTGCGTTAAAGCCTGAATTCCGGCAACCGTCAAAGAAGGAATATCGATAATGCTGATCGAACCTTCCGGATCTACCGTGTAAGCATCGTTTGGCTCTCCTTCATTGGCAGTCATCACTTTGGTTCCGTCTGGGGTGAAAGTAATCATGTCTGGTAAAACTCCAACATTTACTTGTTTCAAAAAGGTTCCGTTGATGTCAAAGAATACAACCGATCCGTTTGCTTGTGCATTGGTTCCGTTTGGAGAAGCCACTGCGATGATTCCGTTTCTTACAGCAATACTGGTAATTCCGCCGTATGGCAACATATTTACTGTACTGATAACCGTTGGAGCAAGCGGATTTGCAAAGTTGATGATATCAAAAACATCTGTAAGTGCACTGATCGTGAAAAGTCTTTGGGTTGCAGGATCATGCACAACAATTTCTGTAGAACTGTTATTGGTTCCTGAAGGATCAAAGCTTCCGATATAATTTAACTGGATTTGGTTAGATGCTGTCGGTGCTGCTTTGTCATTGTCTACGATATAAACTGTAGATGATGCATCACCTGTGATTGTTGCTCCGACAGGATTTTCAAGACTCAAAACAAAATATTCTGCCTGTTGTTCTTCTAAAATATCATCATTAACAGGAATATTAATCGTAACACTTGTGGTGGCTGGAGTAATATTGATGGTTTGATTGGTCAGTGTGAAATCACTGTTGTTTGCCGTACTGAAAGGTGCCGGTTTTACTACAAGATTTACCGTTGCATTTGAAGGATTATTGACATTGATTTTAAATGCTAATGTTCCTGCATTTTCGTTGACTTTAACGAATGTCTTGTCTAAAGAAATTGTAGTTCCTGCCGTAGTGAAAGTAGTAGATGTTGTCGCAGTTACAGCATTATCGCTCGTATCTTCAATCATATTTGGTTTTAAAGCCAGATAATATGCCTGATTCGGGACTAAACCTGCAGTAGGAATGACTGTAATTTTATTGTTACTGAACGTCGTTGTGAAAGGAACTACTGCTCCTGTAGCATTGTTTAATCTCAATTCAACCAAACTCTGAGCATTTGCAGCGGTAATGGCAGAATTATCAAGAAGCCTTACGTTTTCGTTGAAAGTAACTGTAGGATTTACTGTTGTAGAAGCGTTGTTGGCATTGTTCGCAGGCAAGTAAGTTACTGTAGGTGGAGTAGTGTCAACTCCGCCAGTCGGAGTAGCATCCACTGTGAAGTTATCAAATCTGTTGTTTCCTACATTTCCTCCAGAACCTGTTGCGAACTCAACTTTCAATTTGAAGTTTGGATTGTTTGCAACTCCCGCAACCGCTGAAAAATCAAATGTAATCAATTGCGGATTTCCATCCATTGGTGCAACAGTTTGGTATTGCGTAAATGTAGTTCCGTCTAAAGAATAAGACCAGGTTTGCGTTCCTGCTCCTGAACCCGATCTTCTTGTAGTAAATTTTACCACAACATTATTATAACCTGTTGTAGGAAGAGAAAATTGTAGGTTTCCGTTGATAGGATAATTGTATCTCAAATGCGTTCCGGAAGCATCTCCGTTTCTTGCATTCAAATTGTCAATATTAAAATTCTGTGCTGTTCCGCCGGCAAAATCAACAAAAGTATCTGCACTTCCGGTTCCTGTAGAAACTGCAGCAATAGAGCCGTTTAAGAGTGTTGAGGTCGGAGCTGTAATAGCTGCAACGGAAGCATTGTTGTTAAAATTCCAGTAGTGAACCAAAGTTTGTCCTGAAACTGCACCATGAAATAATGCTGCGATTGGTAACAAACTTCTGAAAAAGTATTTGTTCTTCATTTTTACTTATATATAGATTTGTGCAAAAATGAAGATTAATCTCTGTTTTGTTTTTAATTAAACTTTAACAAATAATTAATTATGTGTATCAAATCAATAATTAGTTTGCCATATTTTTAATATCCTCAATTTACAAAACAGATTGTGGATAACCACTATTGACAATATTGATCATCGCTTCCCCAAGCTGATGCATCGATAATGTTTTGGAGGGCGAGATCATCGGAAAAAACCAGACGAAAGGTTTGAAAAGAGTTTTGACGTTTTTCTGTCCTTCAAAAGGTTTCATAAAACCAGGGCGAAAATTGTAAACAGCTTTAAAACCAAGTTTCTGCAAATCATTTTCGGTTTTTCCTTTTACTCTTGCCCACATGAATTTTCCGTTTTCGGAACTGTCTGTGTACAGGCCTGAGATGAAATTGAAAGTACTTTCGGGATTTTGATTTAAAACTGACTGAGCAAAGTGTAGAGTAGTGGCATAAGTAATTTTGGTATACTCTTCTTCGTTCATTCCCATACTGCTGATTCCGGCGCAGAAGAAGCAGGCGTCATATCCTTTTAAATTTTCGTCGGTGAGATTTATTTGTAAGAAATCGGGAACGAGATATTCTTTCAGCTTTGCGTGTTTTTTTCCGGAAGGTTTTCTGCTGACACTTAGAATTTCAGAAACATTTGGATTTTCAAGACATTCCATTAAAACACCTTCACCCACCATTCCTGTTGCTCCCGTTAGAATTACTTTCATTTTACAGTTTATTTTATGCTGTTTTGAATGACGTTTGTTAATTTGGATTTACTTTAATAATTTGATTATTATGATAAGAAATATAAACTCACAAAGGTTGGGTAGCATTAGTGAAGAAATGACATCGCTTTGAGTAGATTTTGAAAAATGGTTTGAGAATTTTTTGATTTATGGTTCGCCTGCAGTTCATCGGTTCTCGATACAAAATTCTTTCAGAATTTCACTCGAACTGACGGGAAATGAATTGAAGGTCAGTTTTTTTTAGCCGTGATTGAAACGGTATCCTTTTTTTTGCGCTGGAAAAAGAAGGATGGAAAAAAGATACAGTGGAAAGCAGGAATTAGCTTCTAAAAAAATCAGGTCACAAAATGCAATCGGAAAAATGTATTTTTTGAATTGGAAAACTTTGTTATTTACCTGAAACCCTCTCATAAATATTGTGAATCAAACCATCCGCCACAGAAATTTTAGGAACGAAAATCTTGTTGATCTCTGCCCAATGCATCACAAAATTGTAGATTTTTAAAGCATGCACCAAAACGTCGGCTCTGTCTTCTCTGAAACCATATTTTGTCATTCTTTCTTCAACTGTAAGATCATTAAATTCCTTGTAGGCTTTTTTCAGATAAGCGATCGACATCGGTTTGCCGTCTTTGGTTTTGCTCATCGAAAAAACTTTGTTGATATTTCCGCCGGAACCGATGGCAACAATTTGTTTTTTGCTGCTGATGTTTGCCTTTATTTCTTCCTTCATCTCTTTCCAGTTGTCTTCTGTCACGAGATTATTGAGAAGACGAATCGTTCCGATATTGAAAGATTTTTCGTAAATCATTTTGCCATCTTCATAGAATGTTAACTCGGTAGAACCACCGCCAACATCTACATAAAGATAGGCGAAATCTTTGTCAAGACCTTCTGCAACATGGTTTTCGTATACCAAAGTTGCTTCTTCGTCTCCGGAAATAATTTCTATATTGAGATCTGAAGAATTTTTTACTTTTTCAATAATGTCTTTTCCATTATCCGCATCGCGCATCGCACTGGTTGCGCAGGCTCTGTAATGTTCGACTTTGTAGACTTTCATCAGATCACTGAAAATTTTCATTGAATCTAAGACCATTTTTTCTCGCTCTTCACCTATCTTCCCAAGAGTAAAAACATCCATTCCCAATCGCAGAGGAATTCGCAGGAGATTTAATTTAATAAATTCTGGTTTTCCGTTTTGAATTTTTACCTCATTGATTAAAAGTCGGGCTGCATTACTACCTATATCTATCGCTGCAATGATCATTAGTTAAATGTATTTTATTGAATTTCAGTTATTTATTAAAATGTTATGCCTTTTATAAATCGAATGTACAAAAATAATTTGTTTATTATTCATCAAAATCCGAAAATGAGTCTTTTACAGCAGCTATTTTACGGTAGTTTTAGCTTTCAGATAATTGTAGGTTGCAATCTGTGAGCGACATTCTTCTTCATCATTGCTGATATATTCGTTACTCAATTTTTTATCTAAAATTCGGGCTTTTACATTATCTCTCAATTGAATATCCAAAATATCTTTCAATTCGTTTTTAAGATTTTTATCAGTAATTTTTGCGGCGGCTTCTATTCTGTAATCCAGATTTCTGTTCATCCAGTCGGCAGAAGAAATATACAGATCTTCAGCACCTCTGTTGTAGAAATACATGACTCTCGCATGCTCCAGATATTCGTCGACGATGCTTATTGCCTTTATTTTTTGTTTAAAATCTTTCTGATTGATTGCACAGTAAATACCTCTCACAATAATTCTGATCACTACACCGGCTTTTGCAGCTTCATATAATTTTAAAATCAGCGCACGGTCACTTACAGAATTGGCTTTAATGATCATTTCTGCTTTTCGACCAGCTTTTGCCTCTTCAATTTCCTTATCGATGTGGGAAACAATTTTTTCACGCATAAAAACAGGACAGACCAATAAGTTTTTACACGTTTTCAAAACTGACGTATAATCTTCCTTTGGCTTTCTTAGGGCTGTGAAAACTTTGTTGATGTCTGCCATAATGCCTCTGTCTGAGGTCATGATCAGATGATCACCGTAAATTCTGGCTGTTTTTTCGTTAAAATTTCCGGTACTTACGAAGCCATATTGCAGAGTTTTGTTGTTGATTCGTTTTTTTATGACACACAGTTTAGCATGCACTTTTTTGTCCGGAATTCCCACGAGCACCGTAATTCCTTCCGGTTCAAACATTTCTTTCCACATCAAATTAGATTCTTCATCAAATCTTGCCTGAAGCTCGAGCATTACCGTCACTTCTTTACCATTTCT
Source organism: Chryseobacterium sp. AC405b (assembly GCF_979258685.1). Lineage (NCBI taxonomy): Bacteria > Pseudomonadati > Bacteroidota > Flavobacteriia > Flavobacteriales > Weeksellaceae > Chryseobacterium > Chryseobacterium sp. AC405b. The sequence goes on along the minus strand of NZ_OZ409877.1, from coordinate 48,763 downwards.
GGCAGCATAAATTAAGGCATTGCTTATTTTTGAGTTGCTTGCAAGACGGTATGCAGTAATTTGTATAGATTTTACATCGGGATCCATTGCGGCTTCACGTAAAAGATCGATCACAGGAGTGTAAGTATGATACGGAAAACTCAGCAAAACATCTTGCTTCAGAATGACATCTGTCACTCTTTCACCATGTTCGAAAGCATGATGGGTAAAAGATGTTCTCTCTAAAGGTTTTTTGTAATATTCAAATACATCCGGAAAATCCATGAAATGTTTGAAATTATGAATTTTTCCACCGGGTATGATGCTGTCTTTTTTGCTTAAATTTAACTTTCTGATAAGCAACTCTAGCATTGCCTTATCCATATCTTTATCAAACACGAATCGGGTAGGCTTTCCTTTTCGTCTGTTTTTAAGACCTTTTTCTATTTTTTCGGCAAAATTGGTTCTGATGTCATTATCAATATCCATTTCTGCATCTTTCGTTACCTTAAAAGCATTAGCAGAAAATTCGTCATATCCGAAATAAGAAAAAATGTGGGGAAGATTGAATGTAATGACATCCTCTAATAGCATGACATTTTTTTCTTCTAAATTTTCTGTAGGTAAAAGCACAAATCTTCCTACAAAACGGGATGGGATTTCAATAATAGCGTAATTACTGTGATAATGCCAGTCTTTTTTTCGCATTGCAACTCCTAAATAAAGACTTTTGTCTCTCATGTAAGGCATTGGCGTATTTTCGTGAAGAAGGATAGGAATTACATTAGATTCTACCACTTCATCAAAATATTGTCTTACAAATTCTTTCTGTTTTGCCGTAAGATTTTTTGACGTTTTAATAAAAACTTTCTGCTCTGCCATCTCAACCTGAATTTTTTTCCAGGTTTTGTCGAAATCTGCCTGTTGAGTAATCACAATTTCATTAATTCTCTGAAGAATTTTTGATGGGGGCTGATAAAAAGATTCTGCAATTACTTTTTCCTTAAAATCCATGGCACGCTTCAGACCAGCAACACGTACTCTGAAAAATTCATCTAAATTATTAGAGAAAATCCCAAGAAATCTGATTCTTAGATGCAAAGGCACATTTTCGTCCATTGCTTCCTGCAAAACTCTTTCATTAAACGCCAACCAGGTAATATCTCTGGGATTAAAGTGTACTGACATAGATATTAGTAAAATTTATCAAAAATACTAATTATTAATAATCTTTATTTACCACCAAGATTAATCTTTAATTAATTTTTTTCTTGTTGTACACGTGTTTGTGACAGTTTGCTGACTTATATCTGATGGAAATTATTGTAATGATGTGTCAATTTGTCATATAAATTCTAATGGTACAGATATTGAGAATATGAGTTTGTAAATTAAACCTAAAATTAAAAAATATAAATATTATGAGTAAAATAATCGGAATTGACTTAGGTACTACCAACTCTTGCGTTGCAGTGATGGAAGGTAAAGATGCCGTAGTAATCCCTAATGCAGAAGGAAAAAGAACAACACCTTCTATCGTAGCATTTACAGAAGATGGTGAAAGAAAAGTAGGAGATCCTGCAAAAAGACAGGCTGTAACAAATCCGACAAAAACAGTATATTCTATCAAAAGATTCATCGGAACACATTTCAAAGATGATGCTTCTGAAGTTTCAAGAGTACCTTACGCTGTTGTAAGCGGACCAAACGATACTGTAAAAGTAAAAATCGAAGACAGAGAATATACACCACAGGAAATTTCTGCAATGATTCTTCAGAAAATGAAGAAAACTGCTGAAGATTATCTTGGGCAAGAGGTAACAAGAGCGGTAATTACTGTTCCTGCTTACTTTAATGATGCTCAGAGACAAGCTACAAAAGAAGCTGGAGAAATCGCTGGTCTTACTGTAGAAAGAATCATCAACGAGCCTACAGCAGCAGCTTTGGCTTATGGTATGGATAAAGCTCACAAAGACCAGAAAATTGCAGTTTACGATTTAGGAGGTGGTACTTTTGACGTTTCTATCTTAGATTTAGGAGATGGAGTTTTCGAAGTATTGTCTACAAATGGTGATACGCACTTAGGGGGTGATGACTTTGATGATGTTATTATCAACTGGATGGCAGACGAATTTAAAGCTGAAGAAGGTGTTGATCTTAAATCTGACGCAATTGCATTGCAAAGATTGAAAGAGGCAGCTGAAAAAGCAAAAATTGAGTTGTCTTCTTCTCCTCAAACTGAAATCAACCTTCCATATATTACAGCTACAGCTACAGGTCCTAAACACTTAGTGAAGACTTTAACTAAAGCTAAATTTGAGCAATTATCTGCTGATTTGGTAAGACGTTCTATGGAGCCTTGTAAAAAAGCGCTTTCTGATGCAGGTCTTTCTATCTCAGATATCGACGAAGTAATCTTGGTAGGTGGTTCTACAAGAATCCCAATCATTCAGGAAGAAGTTGAAAAATTCTTCGGTAAAAAACCATCAAAAGGTGTTAACCCGGATGAGGTTGTAGCTATTGGTGCAGCGATCCAGGGTGGAGTTTTAACCGGAGATGTGACAGACGTTCTTTTATTAGACGTTACACCACTTTCTTTAGGTATCGAAACAATGGGTTCTGTTTTTACTAAATTAATTGAATCAAACACGACGATCCCAACTAAAAAATCTGAAGTATTCTCTACGGCTTCTGACAACCAGCCTGCCGTAAGCATCAGAGTAGGACAAGGGGAAAGACCAATGTTCAACGATAACAAAGAGATTGGTAGATTTGACCTTACAGATATTCCACCGGCACAAAGAGGAGTTCCTCAGATTGAAGTAACTTTCGACATCGATGCCAACGGAATCTTAAGTGTTTCTGCAAAAGATAAAGGAACTGGTAAAGAACAGTCTATCAAAATTCAGGCATCTTCTGGTCTTTCTGAAGAAGAAATCGAAAGAATGAAAAGAGAAGCTCAGGAAAACTCTGCAGACGATGCGAAGAGAAAAGAAGAGGTTGAAGTTTTCAATAAAGCTGACGGATTGATTTTCCAGACTGAAAAGCAATTGAAAGAATTTGGTGATAAATTGTCTGCTGACAAAAAAGCAGCGATCGAAACTGCTCACGCAGAATTGAAAACCGCTTTTGAAACTAAAAACGGAGACGATGTAAAAGCTAAAACTGAAACTCTTGATGCAGCTTGGATGGCAGCTACAGAAGAAATGTATGCAGCAGGTCAACAAGGACAGGGAGCAGATGCAGGAGCTCAAAATCAAGGAAATGCAAACGGAGCAGAAGATGTTCAGGATGCAGATTTTGAAGAAGTGAAATAAGTGGTCTCAGACTGATTAAATATGAAATCCCCAAGCGAAAGCCTGGGGATTTTTTGTAGTGAATATGATACTAATAAAGAAAGGTATCAATAACTCGAAGATTTTTTCAACAATTCCATTTCCTCAAAAATGATTAAATAATTAAATTACTTGATATGATAAAATATTTGATTGTCCTGATCTTCTGAAAACATTTACAATTCAAAATTTACAGATTATTTTTCATTCAAATCTCTTTGGAATTGTGCAAAACTATATATTCCCAAGGTTCCATCGTCATAATCAAAGTTCCTGAAACTGCTTTTTTCTCAACTGTAAAAAGATTGGTGTAAATTCCCGTATCAAACGACGTATCAAACTGAACAATGAAAGATTCTTTACTGAGATTAATAAACACCAGTACTTTGTCACCATTCTTTTCCCTTACAAAAGAGATCACCTGATCCATTCTGTCATTCATAATTCTGATCATTTCTCCGCCGTAATTGCCATTCCAGAGTGCCCGGTTTTTATGTTTCAGTTCAAAAAGCGTAGTGTAGAGTGCTTCGTTCTCGTGGGATTTCCATTCAATCGGATCTTTCTCGAAAAATGCCAATGAACGATCCAGTCCCGCTTCCTGACCGCTGTAAACAAGCGGTATTCCATCCATCAAAAAGGTAAAAACGGTTACGGCTTTTAGTGCCTCTCCAAAATTACTATTTTGGTTTCCTTCCCATGAATTCTTGTCGTGATTATCTATGAAATTCATGCGGATGCCGGCTTTTGGGAAAATCGAGACGTGCTCTGCAAGATAAGCCTCTGTCAGGTTTTTTACACTCACGTTATTTATTGCAATCTGGTGGAGTATATTCCAGAGTGTCCAGTTGTAGGTGGAATCAAAAGCTTTGCGGTGTAGTTCTTTGTCTTCGGCTTCTGCCAGCATAAAGACAGCTTTTATACAGTCAAGTTCTGCTCTCACATTTTCCCAGAAATCGATCGGGACAAAACTCGCAATGTCGCAACGGTACCCGTCAATCTGATATTCATTGATCCAAAACTTCATAGCATCAGTCATATATTTCCGAAGATCGGGATGTCTGTAATCCAGCTCTATGATGTCATCATAATCCCGCCATCGTGTGGACTGGAAAGTACCTTTTCTTGATTTCATGTACCAGTCGGGATGCCGTGTCACCAACTCATTGTCCCAGCTGGTATGATTGGCAACCCAATCCAGAATCACGTACATTTCCTGATCATGGATAGCTTTGACCAGACTTCTGAAATCTTCTCCTGTACCAAACTCGGGATTGATTTTTAAATAATCTTTTACCGAATAATAACTCCCCTGACTTCCTTTTCTGTGCAATTCCCCGATAGGCTGAACCGGCATGAGCCAAATGATATCTATGCCCATTTTCTTAAGTCGCGGCAGCTGACTTTCTACAGCTTTGAAGGAACCTTCCTCCGAAAATTGACGGATATTGAGCTCATAAAGTGTGGCATTCTTGACCCAATCCGGCGTAGTGATTTCTACATACTGCTTAGGTAAATATCGGTTGTCAGTTGATTGATCCATAAGTTTTAAAGATGCTAAGAAAAAACCAGAACGAATATCATGCCTACCATGATTATTCTGAGTATTGATCCCTCAAGTTTTTGACTTTTATGGATTATTGTAAAAAAAACTGATCCAATTCTGAGTTTAGGTTTGATGTTTGCAAGAAAAAAGTGACACCAGAATTTCTTGTAATTAATTCAAAATATATAAATATGATCCCTAAAAAAATACATTACTGTTGGTTTGGCAGACAGCCGAAAACCGAATTGGCAAATCACTGCATCAATACCTGGAAAAAGATTCATCCCGACTATGAAATTGTGGAGTGGAACGAAGACAACTCGCCATTAAACGACAACAACTGTGTGAAAGAAGCGTATGCTCAGAAGAAATGGGCTTTTGTTTCAGATTATGTTCGGTGCAAAGTGATGTACGAGCACGGAGGCATTTATATGGATACCGATATGGAATTGAATCTGCCATTGGATGAGTTCCTGAATAAGAAAGCTATTTGCGGTTTCGAAGTGAAAGGTGTGCCTTACTCAGCGTTTTGGATGGCTGAGCCAAAACACCAGCTGTCGAAAGATTTTGTAACCTATTACGATCAGCAAGATGGTTTTGTAGAGCGCATCAACACCGATATTTTTTCTGAAATGCTGGAAAACGAATATGGCGCAGACCGCTACAGCGACACCATTCAGAAACTCAAGCACGATGTCACGCTTTATCCGTCAGTGTATTTTTCTCAGCACTTACCGAAGAATTATGTCAGCCATCATTTCAGCGGCTCCTGGTTTGGCGGTGATGAAGAAGACACGCACAAAAAGATGGTGAATGTCTATGGACTTCTCGAGCAGCTGATCAATTATTCTGGCGCTGACAAAGCGGTGGAAAGCATCATCAACAAACACAAAATTATTAATGTGAATGATATTCTGGATCTGATTCCCAAAGATAAGATCAAAGCCTATCTGAAAGACTGATACACTAATTAAATCCGGGTTACCTATATTATAAATGCTCATTCCAAAGGATTTTATAATTTAAGTTTCTCAATACATAACAAGTTAATTCTAGAGTTCAACTTAAAGAACTTATAAGTATTTAAATCCCCAAGCGTAAGCTTAGGGATTTTTTTAGCTATAAAAAGATAATGTATGGAGATAAAATTGAGCAGTGAGAAGTATTTGAATCAAATTAGTAAGAATACATTGTTAAAAAATTATTACTAAGATTTAATCTCATTATTAATATCAGGACCTTCAACTTTTCCTGTATTTAAATCAATAATGCAGTTTTCTGTTAAGAGGTGAGCGGAGAGATTTTCAACATATACCGGGCATCCTCCTTCTGCCGAATTTATATTGGTTTGTCCTATATTCTTGGCGTTGATGATAATAATCATTCCGGAGCCTTTGCAGACTGCTTTATTACCATCTTTTATAAGCAAAGCAATATCTTCTCCCAAGCCAATACCCTGAAGTTTCTGATGTAGCAAAATAGCATGGGCAAGCCTGCCGAATCTTCCACGGCGCACAAAATGTGTATCAACAATAAGGTTATCAATTAAATTCAGCCCATATTCAAGCTTAATATCATCGGCTAATATTGCCTCACCATTTTCTGCTTCGCAGATAACAATCTCAGCCAGACACATCGCTCCTGCACTGGTACCTGCAGCAATAAAGCCATCCTCATTCAGATATTTTTCTTTAAGTAAACGTTGAATGGGTGAATTCTTCAGATGCTTACAAATTCTTGTCTGATCACCACCTGTGAAGAATACTGTTTTTGAATTTGATATCCTTTTTAAATATAAGTCAATGGGCATAGAATTGTCTACGTCATGTAAAAATCCAAAATTGGTATAACCGATGTCGTCAAATGTTTTTTGATAAGTTTCGCGCATGCTTTCCGGTTCTGAACTGGCTATGGTGATCACTTCTATTCTGTCATCTTTGGATTTTACCAATAATTTAAGAATTTCATCAGTTGAAAATTCGTTGTTGTTATCCTCTATTTCAACCTCATTATAGGCTCGATCCTCATTTCCGCCAATAATCAATAATTTTCCTTTTGGGCTCATAACATTTATTTCTAACTATATTGATCCTAAAATTACCGCACAGGGTTGTAAAAAATTATGATGTAAGTCACAATGTCTTAATTATAGTCTCATCTAAGTTAATCATCGCATCAGTGAACATTTTTCATTAGTCTTTGATTCTGCTGACTTTGCCATAATCATATTGACTGTAGTTTCAATTTTCAAATAAAATTTGTCAATTTGTATTCTAACCGCTTAATTCTTCATTCAATTGATCAATTATTGATGCTGTAACTTAATAAAACTATTGAACTCCCTAGTATTTTATATCAGTAGAAATCCTGCCATCAAAAGGAGTACTCCAATAGATAAATATTTGTTCATTAAATCTTATAATTTCTGCCTGAAGCGGGCTATACTTTCCATCGGGCAGTAACTCTTCTACAGTTAAATCAGCTCCGATACCGATCTTGTTTTTGTCAAATTCTACACGGTATCTTCCATCGTCAGTTAAGACAAAATCTTCTTTTTTAAAATTGTAATTATTCATATTATTTTTGTTAAATGTTATCTGGCTATTACTTATCTATATTCAACAGAAGTACCTTACGTTGCGATTAATCATTTCTATTCAACTTATCAATGTGTTATTGATCTGGTCGCACTGACTGAATTTCTCCGGTAGGCAAGCTTTCAAACAATGAAGGGAAAATCATGTGCAGTATAACATATATTATCACCATGAGGGGTATTAATGAAAATAAGATGATAATAAATAAGTTGGGTTTATTCTTATTTTGTCTTTTTGGTTCCATAATAAAATGATTTAGCTTTCATAATTTATTCAGCTAATTTCTTGCCAAGACTAAGAATATTTGTCCACATGGTATCGAAAAGTCTGCTCTGTAAATGAAAGAACAAATTAATCCGGTATAGAATTCCGCCATCCAATGTTAGTTTTATCGTGGATGATTGAGATAAATTCCGAAGAATTATTAAACATTTTATTGTTATGCTCTAAGTCATAATTTAGTTGTGATGACAGTTTTACCTTTGAGTAAACCAAAAAATAAAATTTATGAAATCGATTATCACATCAGTACTTGTTTTAGCGTTTGCAATCAGCAGCTGCAAAAAAAATTCATCAACAGACACTTCAAACAATGAAGATTCGGCTTCTGCCTATGATAATAACAGCATGCCGACCAACAACTCTTCAGCAATGTCAACAGACAGTTTGAGTACAGAATCTCAGAACGCGGCTATACCAGATCCGTCCAGGATAGATTCAGCACAAAATACTCGAAACAATTCATCACAAAACAATCAAAACGGTTCCACACAGAACAATCAAAACGGTTCAACACAAAATAATCAAAACGGTTCAACACGGAACAATCAGAATGGTTCGACACAAAACAATCAGAGCGGATCATCACAAAACAATCAAAGCGGTTCACAACAAAACTCTCAAGGCGATTTGCCAGCAGGTACAAGAAGGTAATAGAAAACCTATTACAGTTTCGCCATAAAAGTTAAGTTAAATAACTGCCATTGTTTATGATTACGAGTGAAATCAGAATTATGCGGGGCCCAAACATGTGGTCCCGCACTCACCACCGTCTAATTGTTATTAAATATGATCCTTTTACAATTTCGGAAACAGACTCTGAAAAACAGCAGCTGATCAGAGATTATTTCCGTTCAAACTATCAATTTGATTGTCAACATGATGAGTTTGGGCTCTGTATACTAAGCTATATTTTACAACTGGCTTCGAAATTACAAGGGCCATCTATTTATCATAATATCGTTTCATTCTCACCGGGGATATTTTACGGAGTAATAGAATATGAGGTTGAAGAGACCGGTCTGGAATCATTAAAACTTGCGTCAGAAATTATACAGTCAATCTCTGATAATGGAATTCCTGCAACATTCACTGAAGTTCAGAAGCAGGTTATGACTGTTCACTGTAAGTACAGCGAAGGACCCACAACTTCTATGATCATTGAGGCTGCCAGAAAACGGAATATTCCTGTGCATACAGGACCTGCTGGATTTACCATTTTGGGATATGGAAAAAACCAGAAAAGAATCAGCGCTGCGATTTCTAATTACACATCCTGTATTTCCGTAGATATTGCCTGTGATAAAGATTACACTAAGAAATTCTTAAAAAGTGCCTATTTACCGGTGCCTGATGGAAGATTGACGCAAGATGAAAGTGAACTCTCACTGATTGCTGAAAATTTGGGATATCCATTGGTCACCAAGCCCTTTAATGGTAATCAGGGAAAAAATGTGACTTGCGGCATTAAAAACTTTGAAGAACTTATTAATGGATTTCGTTCTGCGGCACAAATATCAAAATCTGTGATTGTTGAAAAAGAAATTATAGGTTATGATTACCGAATGTTAGTAATCGGAAATAAATTTATTGCAGCCTCATTACGACAGCCTGCTTCTGTAGTCGGAGATGGTTTTTCAACCATTTCAGAACTGGTAGAAACCGAAAATAACAGTCCTTTGCGAGGTGATGGCCATGAAAATGTCCTGACAAAAATCAATCTGGATTCTGCTGCAGAACTGCATCTTCAAAAGCAAGGACTGCAACTGCATTCTGTTCCTGCAACAGGACAGCAGATATTTTTAAGGTCTACAGCCAATTTAAGCACAGGTGGTACTGCGGAAGATGTTACAGAAATCGTACATCCATCTAATATATTATTGTCAGAAAAAGTATCCAAAGTTATTGGCCTTGATATTTGCGGAATCGATATTATAAGCCCGGATATTACCAAGCCTCTTTTGGAAAATGGCGGTGCGATTATAGAAGTGAATGCAGCTCCTGGACTAAGAATGCATAAATATCCTACAAAAGGAAAACCACGTGAAGTCGGGGATGCGATAGTAGATTTAATGTTTTCGCAGGGAGATGAGGGCAGAATCCCTATCGTTGCGATTACCGGGACAAATGGTAAAACCACAACGACCAGACTGATGGCGCACGTAGCGTCATTTGCAGGATATACTGTGGGATTTAGCTCAACAGACGGTATTTATGTTGGAGGTGAAAGGATTAAAATAGGGGATTGTTCCGGTCCCCAAAGTGCGCATACGATATTACAGGATGCGACCGTTGATTTTACAGTGCTTGAATGTGCCCGCGGCGGAATTATCAGATCAGGTCTCGGTTTCGACCAGTGCGATATTGCAATTGTCACCAATGTTGCAGCTGATCATTTGGGATTAAAAGATATTTATACGGTAGAGGATCTTGCCAATGTAAAAGCAGTGGTTCCGTGTGCGGTAAAGAAAGAAGGCTGGGCAATTTTGAATGCAGCAGATGAACTTGTATATGGAATGAAAGACAGCGTGAGTTGTAATGTTGCTCTCTTTTGTTCTGATGAAAACAATATTCGCCTTCAGGAACATATGAAGAATGGCGGATGTGCAATATATGCAGATCATCAACATGATATAATCCTTTACAATGGCGCTGATAAAATTTTCGTTTTTAACGTAACCGAAGCACCCATTACTCGTGATGGAAAAGCAGAATTTATGATTGAGAACTTACTGCCTGTAATTTTAGCAGGATATTTCTCAGGAATCCGAATTGAACAGATCACTCTTGCATTAAAGAGTTTTATTCCTACTGCAGAACAAACTCCCGGTCGCATCAATGAGTTTGAAATCAACGGCTTAAATGTCATCGTGGACTACGCCCACAATCCTCACGGTCTTCAGGCGCTCGCCGGATATCTTAAACATATTTCGGAGAAAAAAACCGGGATTATTACTGTACCGGGTGACCGCCGCGATAATGATATCATAGAGTTCGGGCAGATTGCTGCATCAATGTATGATGATATTATTATTAGGTTTGACCGTGATACAAGGGGGAGAAGTGAGGAATCTATTGTCGAGCTTTTAGCACAGGGGATTCAAGATATAAAGCCGTATTTAGAATATAAGGTTATTGCAGATACCCAATCTGCTATTCACTTTGCTATTGATAATGCAGAAACAGGAAGCTATGTTGTTATTAGCGCAGACGATGCCATAGAGACACTCAAGATCACACAGAATGTCGCTCAGCTGTATCAACATTAATCTCCATCATAGTTATACTGAAAAGATATTTTAATAATCTTAATGGCAATAGCAAACCGATTAAAACTTCAATGAAAATATTTTCATTGAAGTTTTTTATATATGATTCGTCTCATATACTACTCTCATTTTTTCGGTATAATTTTGAAATGACAACATGATTTGTTGTGGAAATTACCGTTTAATATTTAAAAATAGTTTGATTTTATGATTCCAAAAGGAAAATTATTAATTATTGGTGGACATGAGGATAGAGCCGATAACAAAGTTGAAATTAAGGAAAATAACCATAAGTTTTCACCCAATGAAATTCTTAAACTTCTCGCGGAATCCAAAGATGACAGAATAGAAGTGATCACAGCAGCAAGTTCGGAACCTGAAAGTATGCGCGACACCTATCAAAAAACATTTGAGGAGATAGGGTATACCAATTTTGGTTTCTTACACGTTATTGACGACAATACGCCACTTGATGTATATTTAGACAGAATATCTAATTCAAAAACGGTATTCTTTACAGGCGGTGATCAAAGCAGGATTTGCGAACATCTGAAAAATTCGGACATTCAAAGCTTACTTCGGGAGAAATATCAGAATGAGAAAGGCTTCGTTCTTGCCGGCACCAGTGCAGGAGCAATGTGCATACCAGAGATTATTATCAGCGACGCAGAAAATGGTGAGGCTATATTAGCAGATGATATAGAGCTTAATTCAGGACTAGGCGTTCTTAATAATCTAGTTGTTGATACTCATTTCGTACATCGAGGAAGATTTGGAAGACTTGCCCATGCTATTTTACTTCATCAAGATCTTAATGGCATCGGTCTGGGAGAAGATACAGCTCTACTTATAGAGGACGGTTCCAAAGCAGTGTGTAAAGGATCAGGTATGGTGATCGTGATCAGTGCCAAAAATATGGGTCAAACCAACATAGACACTGCTGAAAAAGGATCTCCGATATATGTTGAAAACCTCACAGTTCACCTCTTAACGGAAAGCTGCATTATAGACCTCAACACAGGACAGATGAAAGGTGCGAATATGAGCAGCTAAGATTCATTTTAAAAATAATGCAATTTTTATACTGAAACTAAGATAACCTATTACATTATTCCCAAACCTTAATGTCTAATTGTTTAAAATGCTCATAAAATTATTATGAGCATTTTCTTTACATCAAATACATTGAAAGCATTTCAAAATCAAGCAGTATTACCACTTTGACATATTAATTGTAGTGAATTTTTTACGACAAATTAAAGCTTGAATTATTAATATTTATTTGAAAAACATAGTGTTGATAATGACTTACATCATAAAATGCAAAGGTTTTGACTATTTATCTTTGAAATACACCGCAAAATACAAAAACTATGAAATTATTCGCATTACTAACCCTAATTCCGGCGATCACTAGTACTGCTTACGATGTAGATTCTATCAAAAACAGTTAGTAATCACTGTACTGCCTTCATTTCAGAAGCTACCTCATATTATGAGCTGATTGTATTTATCGGTTGGGCAGTATATTATGAAATAACAAGTGCTAATATTCAATAAACAAAAACTATGGTTATAGAAGAACATTATTTAGTTTCTGCAGGAGCTGAAATTATAGAATATATGCCTCAGGAATTTATCTTCCGTGAAGGAAATTCATCTTCATATTATTACCAGATAATTGAAGGAAAGATTAAACTCAATAATATTAATGAAGACAGTAAGGAGTTTATTCATAACATTCTCTCTGAAGGACAGTGTTTCGGGGACATGGTATTGTTTCTTAAACAACCATATCCAATGAATGCAGTTGCGCTGACTACATGTAAAATAATGAGAGTCTGTAAACAAAATTTCTTCGCAATGCTTGATGTTTATCCGAAACTATATCAAAATCTATGTCTTGCAATGTCACACAGAGTTTGTTATACTCTTACCATGCTCCATCAATATTCCGCAGTAAACTCTTCAAAAGATTGCTGACATGAACCTTTTCTAAAATGGGTATTTTGGAAGATGCCGTTTACAGATTAATCCGTCTGAAAATAGAACTGCTAAAACTTACAATAAATAGCAATAAGATATTACGGACTAAAAACCGTTTGTGCTGTATTAATATTGAAATAGATGCAAAAAGTTAAAATTTTCCCTCTTATCCAGGCGGCTTATTTTTTTGTCACCGCTGTATGGCCACTTATAGATATAACGGGTTTTTTAGCAGTTACCGGATATAAAAGGGAAGTATGGCTTGTTAAAACTGTTGGTGTATTGCTATTGCCTTACTGTCTGATTTTACTTTATCTTGCATTCAGCGACAAAAAGAATTTTATCATGGCAATTGCAATCATTCTTTGCTGTCTATCTTTAGCGGTAATTGAACTCTACTATTACTTTAGAGGCGTAATCAAATGGGTCTATTGTATTGACGGAGGACTGCAGTTAGTATTTATGAGCTATTGGATCTTACATATTATTTTGAAAAAACGCTCCTATTCTTCTAGAGGGTAACAAGGTATATCTAACAAATCTTTCGATTTGGAAGGTAAGCAATTAAGATCTCAGTTATACTTGAAAATGAATAGTCACCCATATGAATAAAATTTTGGACATTATTTGAAAACTTTATATGACTATAGTCATAAGTGTTTGGTTTTTAGGTGTTTATATACCACAATAACAGTGGTTGGCATAAAGTTAGCAGATTTTAAGTCTAACACCAAAAAATAAAAATATGTTTTACCATTCACAAAATCTTATTAATCCAATTGTGCTTGATGAACCGGATCCATCTGCGGCTAATGCCTTGCAGGAAGGATTAGGTGGTCAGTTCGGCGAAATGCGTACCATGATGCAGTATCTTTTCCAGAGTTTTAACTTCCGTGGCAACGCTACGCCCTACATGGATCTAATTCAGGGAGTAGGTATTGAGGAGATTTCTCACGTAGAGCTAATCACCAAAACTATTTCTCAGTTATTAGATGGATCTCCAAGATATCAGGGAGACCAATATGAAGCACCAAGTAAAGACGGAGGTGTCGCATTGGATATGGCTAAAGAACAACAAAATCCACATCATTACATCATAGGTGCCCAAGCTGCGCTACCAGTGGATGCTGCCGGGAATCCATGGAGTGGAAGTTATGTACACAATCATGGGAATTTAGTTCTCGATCTGATGGACAATTTAGTGCTAGAGGCTACCGGGAGGATTCAAAAATGCAGAATCTACCAGATGAGCAGTAACAAGACCTTACGGGCAACCGTCGCATTTCTTATCGTTCGGGATGAGGCTCATCAGGCAGCTTTCGCAAAAGCCCTGGAAACTTTGGGAGTAGATTGGAGCAAGGCTTTACCTGTGCCAAAATTTGATTCTTCACAGTTTCCTGAAGTAAAGAGACTGATGGATTTAGGCCTGCATCGAGAACAATACACGTTCCGTATGGACGGGTCATTAATGGAACAGATTTTCAGCGAACCATCGCCATTTAATGATGGGACACAACTGACAACACTTAAAGAACCTCGTGAATCGTTTCCGAGCCCGCAAGCGCCTGAACGACCGGAAGAATTTGCTCCGGGTCTCGATGAAGAATTGCAGGCATTGGCAGATGCTTTCACTGAATTTAAAGAATCAGGAGGAAAAATTAAAAACAATGTTTTTATTAGGGGAGATGAAAAAAATGATTCTTTTTGATATTTGATTTTAAAGGTCTGTAAAGTAATTCTTTACAGACCTTTTTTGAATTATAAAAAATAGCCTAGTCATTAACCAAGTGATCAGACTGTTTCACAATTCCAGCAATTGAGAAAAGACCTACTATAGTACGGCATTAAGAAAATTCCGAGAATAGGAATCTACAGATACTGATCGCAAAGTGGTCATCATTAATGCTCGGTATGAAAAGTATAACAAACAGGGACTAAGTAAAACATAAAAACGGCCGGAATTTCTTCCGACCGTGAGTTGATTAATCGTTGTTTTTCTTTTTTGAAGATAGAACACTTACGGCGACGGCAGTCACGGCCGCTGCTACTGCAAATTTCAGAAGAAAACTCTTTTTATTGTACTTCCATTCTGCTCCCCATCCGCGCTCGGCAAAGATGTTGGGCAAATAACCATTTTTTAAATCGTCAATAATTCCTTCAACTGCGCCCACACGGTCTGCGAGAACAAGTGGAAGCCATCTTCCATAGCTGGATTCACTATAACGGAATGCCAATTTTCTGATGGCTCCGTTTATACCTTCCGGCGGCGAGGCAGTACCAAAAACAGCGGTTAAATTGGGTCGCTCAACGGACTTCAGAATTTCAGCATTTTCAGGTTGCTGTTCCGGTCGTTCCCATGTGTAGCCTTCATGTTCTTCGTTAGTACGTTTTTTCATTGGATAAACAGGGTCGTTTTGCGGATCGGCATCTATTCCCCAACCTTTTATCTGGCTGTAATCTGTTTCTTCACTCTTTTTAAAATCGGAGGGTTTTGTTTCGTCTGTAAGCATGTCGTAATATTTTTAGTTAAAAACTTTTAAGTGGTTGGCGGAATAAGCACTGTCTTTATGCAGCCGTCCAGCTTGCGTGAAAATATATGATAAGCGTCGGCTACTTCTTCCAGTGGCACCCGGTGAGTGATGATTTGTTTGGGGTCAAGGTTCCCGTTTTTTATGTGTTCAATAAGCTTAGGCAAGTTGCGTTTTACGGCTGCCTGATTGGCTCGGATCGTAATCCCTTTATTCACAACGTTTCCTATCGGTACTAATGCATCTGTAGGGCCGTAAACACCCACAATCGAAACAATTCCGCCTTTCTTTACAGAATTAATTGCCCAGTGAAGTGCCGTGGTAGAACCACCCTGTAAAAGCAACTTCGTTCCCAGAATCGTATTCGTCAAATTCCCTTTTGCTTCGCATCCTACGGCATCTATACAGACATCTGCACCCAAAGAATCAGTTTGGGCTTTGATGAAGACCACGGGATCGCCAATGCTATTAAAATTATAAGCTTCACATTGCGCATATTTTGCTACGAAATCGAGCCGGTATTCTAGATGGTCGATCACGATAACTCTTCCTGCACCAAACAGCCACGCAGATTTAGCTGCCATAATACCAATGGGTCCGGAGCCAAAAATCACTACGGTATCACCTCTTTGAATACCTGCCATTTCTGCGGCCTGATAGCCGGTAGGAACCACATCAGTAAGCAGCACTGCATCGTCCGGATCCATCCAGTCAGGAATTACTGTTGGTCCCACATCTGCGTAAGGAACACGGGCATATTCGGCCTGCCCGCCTTGAAAACCGCCTGCCGTGTGAGAGTAGCCAAAAATACCTCCTACTGCAGTGGCCATTGGATTTGATTCATGGCAATTACCATAAAGTTCCTGTTTACAAAAAGCACATTTTCCGCAGGCAATATTAAATGGCACCATTACCTTGTCGCCTACTTTCAGTTTTTGTACAGAGGAGCCAATTTCAACTACTTATCCGATAAACTCGTGTCCAAACGTGGTTCCCACACGAGTATCGGGAACAAGGCCATGATAAAGATGCAGATCTGAGCCGCAGATACAGGATCTTAATACCCGCACAATTGCGTCTTCAGGATGTTCTATTTTTGGTTCCGGCATATTGCGGTCTGCGCGTACGCGAAAAGGTCCGCGGAAATTCATTGCTAACATAGATGTTTATTTTTATTGTATTGGAGTTTAAGAAAAGATAAATACTGTCATAATTTCTTGATCATGTTTTATTGTATCTGACCGTTTTAAAAGAAGTGCTGTCGTGTTTTTGGCTTATAACTATAATTTCATGTATTTTCAAAGGAACATAAAATGGATTCCCTGACTTTAGGATAACCTTATTATTAAATAATCATGAGATGATCCTTAAATCTGCCTAGTTCTCTGAATACTATCAGTTGCTTTTCTGGAAAGCATCACCGCTATAATTTCAAATGCTCCTAAAATGGCGTGTGGCAGATAAACTCTGTCGCTGAAGCCAAAAAGCCAAGGTGATACTAATAAAAGCAACCCTGCAATGAAATCGATTGTAAGATGAATTTTGTAGGGAATAAGGCGGACTAAACTGTATTCGTAGTTGGTAAAGAGGCTGTATATTATTGTTGAAGCCCCTAAAATAACTGGAATTAACGTTGCTGCAGTTTTGTCAGCAAATCCCAAAAGCCAAGGTGCTGCAATGAGTAGGATCCCTACAATATAATCTAAAGCAGCGTGAATTTTTGATGAAATCATAACTAATATTTTTAATTTTGTATACAATATTAAATCCAATTTTTGTACCACTGGGAGAAAAAATAAGATACAAGTAATTGATTTTTAATGTTTTGTAATTGTGTTTTGATAGAAAAAAAAGATTAGGAATGTCGCTTTTTATGATCTAAATCCTATACCATTAAAAAAGTAATGCTTTTATTTGAGAGGCTTAATAAATACGTAATCAGGAATCCATTGTGCAGTATGAAGAGTACTTTCTAAGCTGGAAAAAGAATAAACTGGAATTCCCATACAGCAAATGATTTAATACAATAAATTAATATGACCGATTTAGAGAAATTAGATAAAATTATTGAATTTGCAGATCATGCACACGGTGATCAGATGAGAAAGTACACTCCAGACCGGTACATCGTTCATCCTGTAAGGGTGATGAGAACATGCAGTCAGTATACCGACAGCCTTCCTGTTCTGGCGGCGGCCGTACTTCACGATGTGCTGGAAGACACTCCTTATACACAAAATGACCTGTCAGTATTTTTGAAAAACTATATGAGTGAGGAAGAGCAGTATTTTACCGTGCAGCTGGTAAAAGAACTTACCGATGTATATATCAAAAAAAGTTTTCCTGCTTTAAACCGTTTCCAAAGAAAGAAAAAGGAGCTCGATCGCCTTAAAGGGATTAGTCCGGAAGCTCAAACTATAAAATATGCTGATATCATTGATAATGCAACTGAGATTTCGCAAAGTGACCCGGATTTTGCCGAAAGGTATTTGCAGGAGTGCTATGATATAGTATCTTCATTAACAAAAGGAAATCAAGAGCTTCGAACGATCGCCCTGAAAGTAGTTACTGCAACGAAAAAGTATAATTAAGATACATCTACGTGCTTGTAAAATTCAACTATATTAAGTTTAAAATCAATGGCCAATAATAAACGATGCCCGAACTGAATGTTCGGGCATCGATCGTTTATACAAATATAAAAATTAATTCTTCTTAAACATCATCTCATCAAGCTTGGTTTGGTTGAGATAAATTTGTTGAAATTCAATGGGCATATACTGATACAAAAGATTCCATTGTTGGATGTCAGTATGCTTTTTAAGGCTTCCAAATGATCTGATAAAAAGATTTTCGATGATATGTTTTACATTGAAAGTTCCGTTTTTATAAAGCCATTCCATCATTTTGATATTACGATTGACAATATTGATTTTAGATTCCTGCAAAAGAACTTTTAAATAATCAACCGTTGACTGTATGATTCCCGGGAAATTATTCTGAGCAGATAACTGCGCTATTTCGTTCTGAATAGATGGATAAAATATTTTTAAATGTTCGATTGCCTGTACTTCATTAATCGTTTGCGCTTCAAAATTTTTCATTATTTTAAATATTTTTCTTAAATCCAGAAAATGATAACCAAAAGTGTACCAAAACAAAAGAGAGAATGTTAAATAATACTTAAAGTAAATAATTTAAAAATGAAATTGTTGATAGCGGAATAATTCTTTATTAATGGGAGTTTTAAGGCTTTATTATAGAATTGTTTTATTTTGATTAGTTATTTTAAATCATTTATTGGTGATAAATTAATTATTCTCAAGTCAATTTATTTTTTGTGTTTAAAAGAA
The DNA here is from genome assembly GCF_979258685.1 of Chryseobacterium sp. AC405b. NCBI lineage: Bacteria > Pseudomonadati > Bacteroidota > Flavobacteriia > Flavobacteriales > Weeksellaceae > Chryseobacterium > Chryseobacterium sp. AC405b. The sequence goes on along the minus strand of NZ_OZ409877.1, from coordinate 29,894 downwards.
AAATTTATTTTTACTTTTTTAATGCGGAGATTAAATATATTTGCAGTCCACAAAAAATCAAAGATGTTTTCAAAAATTGTAGTACACAGAGTCGGAAATAAAATCAACGGAGAATCTCTTTTACTTTCTCAGGAAGAGCTTGAGTTGGATGAAGGAACTGTTGAATTGCTGGAGAATTATTTTCTAGGATCATTTAAAACCGAAGAAACCTACCAGTTTTACAGCGACTCTTACTTGGTGAATAATCCGGTGTACAGTTCTGTATCTGAAATTTTTGAAGACAAAGCTAAATTTTTCTTTGAATCTGAAAATCTCGCCAGGCATCTTTTTGAAGCTGCCGAAAATCCGAGAGTGCAGGGTGGCGAATTGTTCATTGTATATTTTGAGGACGATAGAGAAGGTGATGAAAAAGTGGATAAAATCGGAATTTTTAAAACCGAAAAAAGAGAATCTTTCCTGAAGATTTTCCCTAAAAATGAATCATTTGAGATCGATAAAGATCAGGGAATCAGTCTTTCAAAAATCGATAAAGCAGCACTGATCTACAATAGCAGTAAAGAAAGCGGGTACGTACTTTCGGTCGTTGATAACAATAAAAACGGCGATATGTACTATTGGTTTGAAGATTTCTTGAAAGTGAAACAGCGAGATGACGAATATTTCCACACTCAGGAAGCTTTAATGGTCTATAAAGATTACATTACGAAACAATTACCACAGGAATTTGAAGTTTCGAAGGCAGATCAAGCAGATTTTCTGAATCAGTCTATCAATTTTTTCAAAGAAAAAGAAGAATTTAAGCTGGATGAGTTTGCGGCTGAGGTTTTGAAAGACGAACATGTGATTGAAAGTTTTAATAATTTTAAAACAGATTATGAGCAGGAAATGCAGATCAATATTTCAGAAGAATTTCCGATCAGTGAAGCTGCAGTAAAAAAAACGCAGAGACATTTTAAAAGCATCATTAAATTAGATAAAAATTTTCATATCTATATTCACGGTGACCGAAAAATGCTTGAGCAGGGTCAGGATGAAAAAGGCAAATTCTATATGCTGTATTTTGATAAAGAAGTGTAATTTTCTTTAAACAAAAAATCTTAGATGAATTATAGCTGATTTAGATTTGCATAAAATACTTGTCGAAATCGTAAACATTATCATCAAAATTTAGCAATTATTTCATAATCTCCTGTTTAAAAAGTTAATTTAATATTAAATAATTGTAATTTTTATTAATTATTAATAGAAATTCCACAACTGATACCACAAAGTATTATTCGGATATAAAATTTGATTAACTTTGATTCTTTAAGTGTTATTTATGAATTTTGTTGAATGTCATGAAGAGCCCATTCATATACCGGGCTACATACAAAGTTTCGGATATCTGATTGGCATAGACGCAGAAACTCGTAACATTACTTTTTTCGGTGAAAATATTACCGATCTTTTTAAAACTGAAAATCCGGATCTTTTTTTCGGAAAAAAAATCACAGATTTCCCAGAATTATTTCAGGGAGTATTAAGTTCAGATATTTTTCAGTCTGTAGATACCTTAACCAGAAGGGAAAATGAAACGTATTTTGATAAAATCTTAATTGAAGATAAAGAATATCACTTTTCTGTTTATCGCAGTCAGAATCATATTTTTCTTGAGTTTGAAGAACTTTTAGAAAATCCTCACAAAAGAATTACCAATAAATACGATAATTTCTACATCATCGATAACGAGCAGGAAATTTGGGATCTGCTTCTGAATAGCCTTTTCAGTATCATCAATTACGACCGTGTCATTGTTTATAAATTCATGGAAGACGGTTCCGGTAAGGTGATTTCAGAAAAAACAAACAATAATTTAGAAAGTTATCTGGGTTTGCATTACCCGGAATCTGATATTCCTGTACAGGCGCGCGAACTTTACAAAAAGAAAAGAAAAAGAATTTTCAGCAATGTGTATTCGGAGCCTGTAAAAATACTCAGTAAAACACTGGATACTATTGATCTTACCTATTTGTCATCGAGAGCAATGTCGCCTATTCATGGGCAATACATCAAAAACTCCGGTGCTGCTTCAAGCTTCAGTGTATCTATTATTATTGATGATAAATTGTGGGGCTTGGTAGCTTGTCAGAATTCTGTGCCGAAACATATTGACCTGGAAGACCGTGTACAGGCAGGTATTTTTACCGTATTGGCATCCAATGCGTATTCATCTTTTAAGTCGAAAAAAGAATTAGAATATCGTTTAGACTTAAATATAAAAGCTTCGCATCTTAAGACCGAATTTTTAAAACACAATACTTTATTTGAATCACTGGTAGAAAATAAATCTGAAATCAGAAATCTTCCTGAAGCAGATGGTATAGCTGTGATATCTGAAAATTATGTGGTAACAGAAGGAGTTACACCGCAGCGCCATGTTGTACAAAAAATTGTAGATTGGGCATATCAGAACACGGAAGAAGCAGTTTTCATCAGCCGTAGTTTCCTTAAAGATTTTGGTGATGAGCTGGGTCTTGACGAAACAGCCGGCGGAGTGATTATTTATTTTGTTGAAAGAAGTAAAAGAGAGTTGCTGATTTGGTTCAGAAAAGAATTTAATGAACATATCAACTGGGCAGGAAACCCCGAAAAGAAAATCGAAGTTTTTTCTCAGAATGGTGAAGAAAAAAACATGGTTTCTCCAAGAACTTCATTTGAAGTTTTTAAAGAAAATATAAAAGGAAATTCTACAAGATGGAATTCCAGAAATGAAATTGCGGTGCAGACAATTCGTGACGTAATTTTAGAAACCTCTCACAAGCAATATATCACTATAAAAAGTCTGAATGAGCAGCTAAAAAAAGTGAATGAAGAGCTAGATAGCTTTTCTTACACCATTTCTCATGATTTGGGAACTCCGCTCACGGTAATGAAACTGAATGCTCAGATGTTGCTGAGAAGTCTTTCTGATACTTCAGATAAAAATAAACATAAATTGAGCTCTATCATTGATGAAATTGACGGTATGGCTGAGATGATGCAGGACGTACTTCAGCTGAGCCGTGCCAAGCACATCGAAATTGAACTTGAAAGTATAGAAACCCGCCAAACCATTGAGAAAATTACTGAAAATTCCAAAATGACTTTCAACAGCCCGGACAGTAATGTTATAATCAAAGATTGTCCGAGTGTTTTGGCTGATAAAACCTTGCTGCATCAGGTATTTCTAAACATTATCAACAATGCGGTGAAATATTCTTCAAAGCATGAAGAGCCTAAAGTAATTATTGAAGGAATCGAAAAAGAAGACAAAGTGATATACAGAATCACAGACAATGGTATCGGAATTCCTGAATCTGAAAAACACAGAATGTTTAAAATTTTCAGCAGGATGGATAACGCCAGACAATTCAAAGGAAACGGAATCGGTCTTTCAATCGTTCACCGAATCATGATCAGAATTGGAGGAAATGTAGCGTATGAAAGCAATAATGAAGGAACTTGTTTTATTTTAACGTTTCAAAACCCTAAATTTGTGAAAATTTAAATATAAATAATGGTATCTGAGTATCTAAAACAAAATACGGCTGAGTTTCATGATGCAGCAGAAAAACTATTTAGTTCTGATAAAATTTTCAACAAAACATTTACTCTTGCAGATTACAAAAAAATCATCAATACCAACTATTTGATGCTTCTTCACAGCGAAGACAAAATATTCAACAGACTTTCAGAGAGTTTTTCAGGAAAACTTCATTTAGACCAAAGAGTAAAACTTCCGTTAATCGAAAAAGATTTGGCAAGTCTGAAACTGAAAAATCAAACAGTTTCCCATCCACTAGAATTTGATAATACATACGAAGCTTTGGGAGCTATGTACGTTATTGAAGGTTCTACTTTGGGAGGAAATGTAATTGCAAAACAGCTTTCAAAAACAGAAGGTTTTGAAGATGTGACTTTCAATTTCTTTGGGTGTTATCAGGAAAATACAGGATCAATGTGGAAAAACTTTAAACAGTTTTTAGATAATGAAGTTAAAGAGAAAAACTATGATGAAGTGTTATCGGGAGCCAAAAAATTGTATACGTTTTTATTGAACGTCAATTAATTTTCTTAAATAATAATTAAATTCCCGAAAGATTGCGCAATTTTTCGGGAATTTGTACATTTGGGAGGCAAAAAAAAATTATAATTTAAAAAGTAACATTATGAAACTATAAAGTTCCATAATACCATTAAAAACAATAAATAAATATATTATGAATCTGTAAAGTTCCATAATACAAATAATAAACAATAAATAAATATATTATGAAAGTAACCGTAGTTGGTGCAGGTGCTGTAGGAGCAAGTTGTGCAGAATACATCGCAATGAAAGATTTCTGTTCAGAAGTAGTTTTAGTAGATATCAAAGAAGGTTTTGCTGAAGGAAAAGCAATGGATTTGATGCAGACTGCATCTTTGAACGGATTTGATACAAAAATTACAGGAACAACAGGAGATTACAGCAAAACAGCAGGTTCTCATGTAGCAGTAATTACTTCAGGTATCCCAAGAAAACCGGGGATGACAAGAGAAGAATTAATAGGTATCAACGCAGGAATCGTAAAAGAAGTTACTGAAAACTTAGTAAAAAATTCTCCTGAAGTAATCATCATCGTTGTTGCTAATCCAATGGATACAATGACCTATTTGGTACACAAAACTTCTGGTCTTCCTAAGCATAAAATCATCGGTATGGGTGGTGCTTTAGATTCTGCAAGATTCAAATACAGATTGGCTGAAGCTCTAGAAGCTCCAATCTCAGACGTAGACGGAATGGTAATCGCTGCTCACAGTGATACAGGAATGCTACCATTGTTGAGCAAAGCTACAAGAAACGGAGTTCCTGTAACTGAATTTCTTGATGAGGCTAAGCAAAGCTATGTCATCGAAGAAACTAAAGTTGGTGGTGCTACTCTAACTAAATTATTGGGTACTTCAGCTTGGTATGCACCGGGTGCAGCAGTTTCTGTAATGGTTCAGGCAATTGCTTGTGACCAGAAAAAAATGATCCCTTGTTCATTGATGCTGGACGGAGAATATGGCGAAAGCGATATCTGTTTAGGCGTTCCTGCAATCATTGGCAAAAATGGTGTTGAAAGCATCGTCAACATTTCTTTAACTGAAGAAGAGAAAGCTAAATTTGCTGAAGCTGCAAAAGCAGTAAGAGACGTAAATGGTGATTTGAAGTTTTAATTTTATTAAACTTTATATAAATGAAAACCGTCCCGAAATTTCGAGACGGTTTTTTATGTTTAAACCTTTTTTTATGAGATATGATTGGCTTTAATTCTTAGTTTTAAGAATATTGATAAAGTCTGAGTTGTAATAAAAGTGTAAAAAGGAATTGTAAATGCAGGATAATTTAAAGTTTCAACTGAAACATACATCAATCGACTTGCTACTGCAGCAATCATCAAAATAATACTCAATATCGAAATTGCTACATCATATTTGAATTTCATTATATTAAGAACAATACCAGTAATTCCTAAAAATGCAAATAGCTGATCGACATTTCCAAAGTCAAAAACAGTAAAACCTAACCAAAAAATAAATGGAATAGGTATCATTGATCCCATTAACATAATTAACGAATACGATATTAAGGAGAAAATTTTAATAAACTTTATCATTATCTGTCGAACTAAATTTTACATTGTCTTGCTTTAGACGATTCACATGAAAAATTACTTCACAACCGTCGCTTCCATTTCCACTTTCAACGTTTCAAACAATGTTTTGACTTCAATTACATTGCTTGCCTGTTGAATACCGTTTTTGGACATCCAGTTTTGCCAGATGTCGAAATTTTCGAAAAATGCGGGATGATCTGTTGTATAAACATTGAGTCTCACAATATTTTTAAGCTCAAAATCTGCCTGAGTAATCACTTTCTCCAGATTTTCAAATGTCTTTATCATCTGCGTTCTCATATCGGCATCACTTGTAACTCCGTCATCGTCAATAGCAGTTTGCCCGGAAACATAAAGCGTACTCTGAACATTGGTAACTTGCACAGCCTGTGCGTAATTTCTATCGTCCTGCCATTTCCAAGGATTGATGATTCTTTTTTCCATGTTGAAATATTTTAATTTAATTAATGGAGCAAAGTTCGGCAGATGAGATGATTGTATTGTGTGATGTGTGTCACAGATTTACTTTGAGTCAAGAAAAAGGCGGCTCAGAGTTTCTCGGGAAACGCCAAGATATAATGCTAATACAGTTTTAGGAATGCGTTGTAACAAAACGGGATAGAACTTAATGAATTGTTCATACCGTTCTTTTGCATTCATTGTCATTAATGATAATATTCTTCTTTGGCTCGAGATATGTCCGCCAACTGCTTTTTTAAGAAAGAAATCGGTCATTTTTGGAACTTCATTCAGTAGTTTTTGATATCCGTCAAATGAAAGTTTTAAAACAACAGTATTTTCCAGACATTGTAAGGATTGGGTAGCTTTACTTTGCGTGTAAAATGCTGCATAATCGCTTTCCCACCAATCTTCCATAGAAAATGAAATGATATGCTCTTTGGCCTCCCGGTCTGTGTAAAAAAGTTTTAAAAGTCCGGAAACAATAAAATACACATGCTCAACCTGATCATTTTCATTAATAATCATTTCACGTTTTTTAAAACGTTCTTCCGTGAAAAATGATTCAACAACCGAAAATTCTTCATCTGTTAATGAAATTGTTCTGTTAATATGGTCTTTGAGGACATTCATTTGGTTTGTTTTAATAATCATTTGTACTCATTATCGGTACAATTCAAGATCAAGAAAGTTATTGTTTTTAATTAAATTTTTCTTTGCCTTTTCTGTTCCTGATTTTCTGAATTTATTTGCATCTATTTCATTCCCGTTTTCGTCGTAGGATTTAAATTGAGTAATCTGTGGATTCATCAATAAAAACTGTTCGTTTGTGCTAATCGGATTTTTCCTGAAGTCATTCCATTTTTTATTAAACTGCTTCCTGTTTACCTCATAATTTTTCAGTAGATGAATGGGTTTGATAACGGAAGTGTCATCAGTAGTTTTATAATTGGCAATGAGTTTAAATGAGTGATGCTTTCTGGAATCTTCAATAGCCACGATTAAACCCGGAAGTTTCCGGAATAAATGCGGACCGTCCTGAAATGGTAATTCTGTTGTAAACCAAGCTGTCCATTCTCGTTTTCCAAACTGTAATACTGCTTTCTGACAATTGTAATTTTGTATTTTTTGAGTTTCATTGATGAGTTTCCAGTTTAAATCTGTTTCATCGGTTACTTTGTAAGATTCCATTTCAATGAATTCGGTAGAATAATTTTTGATATTATTTTTATTTTTCCACACGAACATTTTGATATTTCCGGGTGAAAGGTCTGTACCCACTTTTCCATTGTTTTTCTGCGAAGATTTTACAACTGCAGAATCTCTTTTAGCTTTCATTTCACTCAGAAATTCAGAATGATCTTTAAAAATTGTGAGACGCATATTTTCGGCTAAAACGCTGTCAACTTTTGTAGAATCAGGAACATATTTGTATTCATAGATAAATCTATGATTCTGCGCATTCAATTTTAAAAGAATAACGAGAAGTAGCATCGTGAAAATTTTATTCATGCAGATTTGATATATTAATCAAATCTACAAAATTGATTGAATACCCTGTCTTTTTTTAAAAACAATCCGTCACCAATTCCATATTCACCATCGCTCCGGCTACATTTCCGGTCATCACTGCATTAGAAACCGAGCGCATCATCGAAGCATTATCACCGCAAACAAAAAGACCGGGAATATTGGTTTTTTGAAACTGGTCGGTTTTGATATGACCAAATTCTGTAAATTCACAGCCCAAGTCTTTCGGAATATCAGAATGTTGCTGAAAAGGAAAAGCTCCGTAAACAGCTTCAAAATTGATTTCTTTTCCGTCATTAAACACCAGACTTTTTACATAACCATTTTCATGCTTTAGTTCTGAAATTTCATTTTCAATAATTTCAATCTGATTATTTTTAAGCTTTTCAAACTGTTCATCTGTAAATTCTGCTTTTCCTCTCGTCAGAATGGTGACATCTTGAGTTAAATTTTTAACAAGCGATGCAATATGCACTGCTCTGTCACCAATGGCGATAATTGCAGTCTTTTTATCTCGATATTCGTAACCATGACAGTACGGACAATGGATCAGTGATATTCCCCAAGATTCTTTAAAACCTTTTATATCAGGAATTTCATCTGCAATTCCTGTGGCAATAATCAGTTTTTTTGCACTAAATATTTCTCCGTTTTCAACAGTTATTTCAAATCTGTTATCAGTTTTTTGAGCTGAGGTTGCTTTACCACTATAGAATTCTATCGTTTCATATTCTTCAACCTGATTTTTAGCTAAATTTGAAATCTCGGCAGGAGAACTTCCATCCTGAGTCAGAAAATTGTGAGAATGCGGCGTTTGAATATTGCATGGCTTTCCATGGTCTATCACCAAAGTTTTTCGTAAAGATCTTCCCAACGCCATTGCCGCAGATAATCCGGCATAACTTCCGCCAATAATAATGACATCGAACAGCTTATTTTCATTCATAATTTTAAGTTTTGTTATTTAACAGGTAGATTAAAATCGATTTAAAGAAGAATTGTTTTAAATTATTTGCCAAAGTTAATACAAATTTCTATTATTGCAACATAATCGCATTAATAATAATGAAGAGAAGAAGTACCCCCGCAAAAGAAGCCGTATTATCACTGCTCTCCAGTACCGGAAAAGCAATGAGCCAGGATGCTATCGAAAAAAATATTGAATTAAATATGGATCGGGCAACGATTTATCGTGTCCTGAATCGCTTCTGCGAAGACGGAATTCTCCACAGAATTGTTGCCGAAGATGGTAAACAGTATTTTGCAGTCTGTATCAAATGTGAAGAAAAGAAATTGGCAGATCATCATTTTCATTTCAGATGTACCCATTGTCAGACTATCGAGTGTCTGCCGGTTCCTGTTCAGTTTTCCTTACCAAAAGGGTATCATGTGGAAAGTGTGAATTGTATTTTGACAGGGGTTTGTAAAGATTGTGTGTAAATTTTGAAAGCAGTTAATGTTTATTTGATTAACTCGAGAATTCTTTCAAACTCCAGATCTTTTTTATCTAAAATATCCTGATCTCTGTATTGAATGAGTTCATTGATTCTGATGCCTTTTTGTTGGGTTTGAGAATTGTCAGGATAAAAAATTCCGTTTCCTGTAAACTCTAAAAGGTATCCTCCCGGTAGATTTACTTTCACAAGATCTCCGTCTGCACCAGACGTTTGGTGACCAATCGTCAAAGATTGCGGAAATATTTTCTGCAAACTCATCGAATACCATTCGCTCGCACTTCGGGTATCAGGATTAACGAGAATGAAAACCTTGCCTTTGTAATGGTGAGTTGTTTTGCCGGCGATTGATGGAAAATAATCATCATCTTTATAAGCAAAAGTTCCGATGTTTTTTACATTGAGTTTGTAATATTTTCCGAAATAATTTTCGGCAGGTGAGAAGTATTTGTAAACATAATGATAGAAAAAGCCACCCCAATCAGGATAAGCTCTCATATCAAAAACAATCGCTTTTTTCTGTGATGCATTGCTCAGAATACTATCTATTTTAGCATCTATTTTGTCATCAGCAACATTATTGATAAACTTTAATGTCTCATTAGCTTTAAAGTAAGCAACATCATTATGCACCATCTCACGACTTTCTATTTTCTTAATTTTATCTTGAAGATAATTAACGATGACATCATATTTTTCTTTATCTGAGGGGCTGATCATGTCAACCTTTGTAGTAAATTTTTTTTTGCTTTTAGCAGATTCTACTTCAAAAGACTTTTGTTGAAGATCATCATTCCAAATCAGGTTATTTTCATATTTTGAAAGAAGATAAACCAGTTTCTCACGATTTGAAGTAGATAATAATTCTTCTTTTTCTTTGATGATTTTAGGAATACTTGTTCCGCCGATGGATATTATTCTGTCTCCAACATTGATTTGTGCAGTAGAGCAAATTTCCGGAAAAATAAGATGGGTCACCAGAATATGATCTTCAACAATCTGAAAATCAAAAGGTGCAAGATAATTTCCATGAAAAATATCTTTTCTGTAATTCAACTGTTTATAAAAGCTGAATGCATGACTGTCTTTAAATTTTGAAACCAGTTTTGCCAATATGATTTCAAAATCCTTTCTTGAATTGACCTTTGAGTTTTCATCCAAACAGTTTTCAAGAAAATCATCAAAACCTCGATCCATAATATATTTGTGGGGGAAAAGATAATCTACAATTCCCTGTATTTTTGCCAAAGTAAGCAAACGATATTCTAGCGGAAGGTTTTCAGTTTTAGGAAATATATATTCTTTTTCATCGCTAACCAATCTTTCTTTCGGAAGATTCTCAAAATTATATCGGTGTGTGTAAATCCCATTGAGCAAATCTTTATTTCCTATGCTTATTTTATTGTTTTTCTGATACCAGCTGGAATCCTGGTTCTTTGTAAGAATGTCTTTTGATGTTTCAATCGGAGCAGGTATTGTAAGGTTTTTATTTAAATTTTGTGATAATTTTCCAATTACCGAATTAAAATCATCTTTTGAGCTGATATTTTTTAGAGTAGTTAAAAATAAACTGTTGGCATTTACTTTTCCGCTTGCAACATCGGGATGGTAATATTTAATAAAATTCCATGTTTTGAAAAACATATATTGTTGTTCTTTCTGTGCAGAAAGGTTTTGCTGACAAAAGATAAGTATAAAAAATAATGTGATTTTTTTCATGGTGAAGTTTAGATTTGGCTAAGAAATGTAGAAATTATTATCAGAAAGAAATTTTGAGATTTTGCTAAAGACTAACTCCCAAATTTAAAGAAAATTTCACACACCAAAACTTTTAAAACCTGTAAATTTACCACTACAAAAAAGTTATTCAATGTTAAGGAAAATTACGATTGCAGCAGTCACTTTTGTCTCTTTAATGACTGTTAATGCTCAGAAAAATAAAAAATCACAATTAGAAAAACCAAAATTGGTCGTAGGTCTGGTAATAGATCAGATGAGATGGGATTATCTTTACAGATTTTATGACAAATACAGTCAGGATGGTTTTAAAAGAATGCTGAATCAAGGTTTTTCATTCAATAATGTGATGATTCCTTATGTTCCTACGGTTACTGCAATTGGTCATACTACAATTTACACCGGTTCGGTACCCTCGATTCACGGGATCGCAGGAAATGACTGGACTGATAAAGCAACCGGTAAAAATGTATACTGCACCGAAGATAGCGAAGTAAAAGGTGTCGGTACCAATGATAAAATTGGTGGTCACTCGCCAAAAAATCTTTGGAGTACCACGATCACTGATCAGTTGAGAATTGCAAGCAACTTTCAATCTAAAGTGGTTGGAGTTTCATTAAAAGACAGGGCTTCTATTTTACCTGCAGGTCACAATCCGAATGGCGCTTTCTGGTTTGATGAAAATACAGGAAATTTTGTGACGAGTTCTTATTATATGAACAGTCTGCCGAATTGGGTGAATCAATTTAATGATCAGAAATTAGCCGAAAAACTGGTTGCCAACGGTTGGAATACTTTATTGCCAATCAATCAGTATACCGAAAGCACAAGAGATGATGTGCCTTGGGAGAAACCTGTGGGAACAGCTAAGAATCCTACTTTTCCTTACAGCAATCTTGCGGCAGATTACGCTGTAAATAAAGGAGTTTTAAGAACAACACCTTTTGGAAACACGTATACTTTAAAATTTGCTGAAGCTGCTATTGACGGTTACCAACTCGGAGAAGATCAGGTTACGGATTTTCTTGCCATAAATATTGCTTCTACAGATTATGTAGGGCATTCTTATGGTCCCAATGCGATAGAAGTGGAAGATACATATCTGAGATTGGATATTGAATTAGCCAATTTCTTTAAAATTCTTGATAAAAAAGTAGGTGAAGGAAATTATCTTGTTTTTCTTTCTGCAGATCATGGCGGAGCGCATGCTGAAGGGTATATGAAAGAGAACAAAATGCTGACAGGATTTTTTGATGACGGTCTAGAAAAAAACCTAGGTACCGAACTTGAAACAAAATATGCAGCCAGTAAATTGATTTTAGGGATCGATAATTACCAAATTTATCTTGATCATCAATTGATCAAAGAGAAAAAGCTTGATGAAGCAGCAATCAAAAAAAGTATTATTGAAAACTTAAATAAAGATCCGCGTGTATTGTATGCAATAGATCTTAAAGAAGTTGGGAACGCACCAATTCCGGAACCCATTAAAACTCGTGTGATTAATGGTTATAACTGGCAACGAAGCGGAGATATTCAGATTGTTTCTCATGATGGGATGCTTCCGAACTATGCCAAAAAAGGAACCACACACAGCGTTTGGAATTCCTATGATGCGCACATTCCTTTAATATTTATGGGTTGGAAAGTTCCTCATGGGGAAAGCAATGCTTCCCATTTTATGACTGATATTGCACCTACGATCGCCCAGTTTTTGAGAATAGAAAATCCAAGTGGAAATATAGGACAACCTTTGATGGAAGTTTTAGGGAAATAACATCTTTGAACTTGGTAATAGTTTCGGGGCGCAGCTTTGCTGCGCCCCGAAACTATTTGTATGATCATTTTACTTGATAAATTTTAAACCTTTAAAATTTAAAAAGTTTTACTCAGGCGTTTCTTCTTCTTCCTCATCGTCATATTGTTCCAGATAATATGCGAAAGAAAAATCTTCCACTTCATCTTCTGTATCTTCCAATGTGGTGAGAAGATCTTCAAAAATTTCAAGCTGATCTACGCTCATATTAACAAATTCTAAATGAAGAGGCATTTCCAATTCTCCGGAAATTACGTCAGAAAGTGCATCCAGATTATCTCCAAAATATTCCGGGAGTTTGATTTTTTCTTTCAGTTGTGTATAAAAATCTTCGTAATCTCCCAGGTCTGCGAAATCGATGTATGTTGTGTTCATAGTTTTATTTAAATTTTTACTGTTCAAATGTAAGCGTTTTATTGTCATTGCGAGGAACGAAGCAATCTCGTAGCGAATCTTGAGACATTTTTTAATCTCAGAAACGATTCATAATATTTTGAATATCATCCGTCAAATCTTTCCATTCTGGATTCATCGAATTTATTAATTCTAATTTCTTCTGTCTTGAACCAGCTTTTATCTGTTTTTCCCGAAAGATTGCATCTCCAATTTCCTGAAATGCTTCCCAATATACCAGCTTATTAACATTGTATTTTGCACTGAAACTCTGCTCGTGAAACTTTTCTTTATGTTCCTGAACTCTTTTCGGAAGATTTGAAGTAACGCCTGTATATAAAACGGTATTGTTTTTATTGGTAATCATGTAGATGAAACCGGATTTCATTTGTGTTGTTTTTAATATTATTTATAAAGATTGCTTCGTCGCTTTCGCTCCTCGCAATGACAGGTTACTGCCTCTCAAAACTCTTATAATGATTTTTAGTTAAATATACGTCTCCGTTTTTCGTGAAAACAATTCGGTCGCTATTTCTGTTTCCGCAATTGTAATTCACATCAGCTTCAAAATATTTTTCACTTTTAGGCAGCTTTCCTTCACGATTTCCAAAAGAGTCTCCACCAATTGCTTTTCCGGGTAGAACATCACAAAGATTTCCCTGCGATGGATTCCAGCCTTGCTTTTTGGCTTCATTTTTTGTGACGTAGTAATCAGGAAGTTTATGGTTTTGCTTTATGTAATTAATTACAGTATTCTCTTTGGTAAGTTCATCAATTGATTGTCTGCCAGATCGCTCGAAGGCGTTTTTTAAATCTAATCTACCGTAAGTAGTGACAGTTTCGCCTTTATCCACAATAAAATGATTGTAGACATACATCACCGACATTCCGAAAAGAAGTCCCATGCAGGCGAAAAGTAGTGAGCGGATTTTAGGATTCATGTTTTTAGGTCAATCGTTAATGTAACTTCGTTAGCGAATTGTCGATTTAAAATTATAAATAGAATTGCAAAAATTCATGATTGACAACTCACTTACAATGCAAAATTTACTTTATTCTCTCCACTCCTCAGGAATATCACACACCGGAATCGGATTGATTTTATGTTGTGCAGCTCTGTTCATTCTACTGAAAATTTTAAAAACTTCCAAATCTCTTCCACTATAGTCTGCTTCAGTTTTATTTCCCCATTCTTTTTGTATTTTTTCCAGCTCGGGATATGTTGCACCAATCTGCATTTCGTCGGTTCTTTCAGCATCCCAAAGTCCGTCAGTAGGGATAGCTTCCTGAATATTTTTAACTAAATTTAAAGCTCTCGCCAATTGATATACTTCAGTTTTGTATAAATCTGCAATAGGAGAGAGGTCTACGCCGCCATCACCATATTTTGTGTAGAATCCAATCCCGAAATCTTCTACTTTATTTCCTGTTCCGCAAACCAAAAGTCCGTTGATTTGTCCGTAATAATATAAAGTAAGCATTCTCAAACGGGATCTTGTATTGGCAAAAGCCAGTTTTTCGTTTGGAAATTCATCATCATGAACATCAAAAGTTTTGTATAGTTCTTCAAAAGCTGGTGTCAGATTAACAGACATTGCTTCAACATTAGGAAATTTTGATTTCAGATCGTTCATGTGTTCCCATGCACGGTTTACCTGATCTTCTTTCTGACGTATAGGCATTTCGATCAACAGTGTTTTTAAACCTGTCATCGCAGCTAAAGTAGAAACCACTCCCGAATCTACACCCCCGGAAACTCCGAGTACGTAACCTTTAACTCCTGATTTTTCGGCATAATCTTTTAGCCATTGTACGATATGATCAATTACTTTTTGGGTCTGCATATTATTTTTATTTATTGGGCGGAAGTTTTTCTATGTTTTTAAAAGCACAAATATTTTCAAAAAACAAGTCTTTCCGTCTTGATGAATATTTTTGCCATTAATTTTCCTTATTTTTGTCTCTTAAATTTCATGTAAAAATAATGAAGATTTTTAGAACTGCAGCACTTTCATGCCTTTTAGTTTTAAGTTTAAATTCTTGTAAAAAAGAACAGGAAACTGAATGGAAAGTCGAAATAAAAAATCCTGCCGAAAAGGTAGAGATGACCGATATATCAAAAGAATTTTATGATCAGAATGTTCCGTTAGAGCAATTTACTGCAAAATTCCCTTGGTTTCAGGGAACCGTTCCGGATGAAGATTTCAAAAAAAGAAGAGCTGATACACAGGAAATAAAAATCTATAAAGAAGCGATTAGTAAAATTGATCAGAACAAATTGCAGAACGAACTTCAGGATTTGTTTTCGCACATCAAATTTTACTTTCCGCAGTTTAAAAGTCCGAAAGTTTTCCTTTTTTCCTCGGCTTTGCAGATGATTCAGGATCCACTTTTATATGATGATAAAACGAATTTCCTTTTCATTGATATTTCAGGATTTATGGGAGATAAAAATGCTAATTACAAAGGTTTAGAATTGTATTTCCAAAAATCAATGAATCCGAGTAATATTATTCCTAAAGTATCAAGAATGTTTGCCGAAAACATTGTTCCGTATACAGGTAACAGTCAGAAATTTATTGATTTGATGGTGTACAACGGAAAAATAATGACTTTGCAGGATGCATTTTTACCGGAAACTCCGGATTACCTGAAAATGGATTATACGAAAGAGCAGTACGATTGGGCAAAAGCAAACGAGGCCAATATTTATAATTATTTTGTAGAAAACAATCTGATTTTTGGGGATGACCACCGATTGGCAGAACGTTTCATCGCTCCGGGACCGTTTTCAAAGTTTTATACAGAAATTGATAACAATTCGTCGCCGATGGTAGGAATCTTCACAGGATGGCAGATTTGCAGAGAATATTTTAAAAAGAAACCTGAAACAAAATTGATGGATTTTCTGAAAATGGATGCAACAGAAATTTTTAATCAGGCGGGTTATAAACCGAAATTAGAAGAATAATAAAGTTAGAAAAAATATAAAATGAGAAAGACTCAAATAACGATAGATGTAGAATTGGATGAAAACCACATCCCCGAACTGATCACCTGGAATGCAGAAGATGGCGGAGTGGAAAAAGAAGAAACCAAAGCAACAATGATTTCAGTGTGGGATGACAAAACAATGGAAGCGCTGAGAATTGATCTTTGGACTAAAGAAATGCCTGTTGATCAGATGAAAATGTTTATCCACCAGATTTTAGTATCCTTGGGAAGTACGTATCAGAGAGCAACAGGTGAAGAAGATGTTGCAGCGTGGATTGAGCAGATTGCAGAAGAATTTGCAGTGAAATCGGCAATTAAGATGTAAAAAAAGCCCTTAGCTTTTGGCAATTAGCAAGTTGGCTTGTTGTTGAGAGATCAAGGTAAAATATAAATAGATTTGTAGCAGTTAGTGGTAAAGCTAAATGCCAAAAGCAATAAGCTAAAAGCAAAAAACATATGAATTTCAATACAAAAGTAATACACGGAGGACAGCATCACGAGTCTGCAACAGGTTCTGTGAATGTGCCTGTTTTTTTAACATCAACTTTCGCACAGAAAAGTCCGGGAGTACATTCCGGTTACGAATATTCGAGAGCGGCAAATCCTACAAGACAGGCTTTGGAAGATTCTTTGGCAAGCATTGAGAACGGAGCGAGAGGTTTAGCTTTCGGTTCTGGTTTGGCTGCGATAGACTGTGTTTTAAAATTATTAAATCCTGGAGATGAGGTCGTTGCTGTAGATGATTTATACGGCGGAACGTACAGAATGTTTACCAGACTTTTTGAAAAATATCAGTTGAAATTTATTTTCGTAAATTTTGATGATGCTTCAAAAATAAACGACGTAATTACTGACAAAACAAAACTGATCTGGATTGAAACACCAACGAATCCGCTCATGAAATTGGTTGATATCAAAGCGGTTGTAGAGATTGCAAAAGGAAAAGATATTCTGGTTGCAGTAGACAATACGTTTGCAACACCTTATCTACAAAGACCAATCGATCTGGGAGCCGATATTGTGATGCACTCTGCAACAAAATATTTAGGAGGTCACTCTGATGTTATCGCCGGAGCTTTGATTGCAAAGGATGCCGAGTTGGGAGAAAAACTTCATTTTATTCAATTTGCAAGTGGCGGAATTTTAGGACCTCACGATTCTTATTTGGTGTTGAGAGGGATTAAAACTTTAGCATTAAGAGTGCAGAGACATTCTGAAAACGGAATGGCTGTAGCAAAATATCTGGAATCTCATCCTGCCGTTGAGCAAGTGATTTATCCGGGATTAGAATCTCATCCGCAATACGAATTGGCAAAATCTCAAATGAAAGATTTCGGAGGAATGGTTTCTTTCACTTTCAAATCTGGAAAGAAAGAAGATGCGATTAAGTTTTTAGAGAAAGTCAGAGTGTTCACTTTGGCAGAATCTTTGGGCGGAGTAGAATCTTTAGCCAACCATCCTGCTTTGATGACGCATGCTTCAATTCCTGCGGAAAAACGTGCAGAATTGGGAATTACAGATGATTTAGTTCGTCTAAGTGTCGGGATTGAGGATGCGGAAGATCTGATTGCAGATTTGGAAAAAGCATTTTCTTAAATAATAAATCATGAGCATCCATTTTTATAGTGGATGCTTATTTTGTAGTTTTTAAAATGAAAAATACAAGAAAAGCAACGATTAAAGATTTGAATCAATTGGCTGAATTGTTTGATCAATACAGAGTTTTTTATCATAAGGATTCTGATATTTGCTCGGCTGAAAGTTTTTTAAAAGAAAGAATTGGAAAAAAAGATTCTGAAATTTATGTAGCAGAAAATGGGAGGAAATTGGTTGGTTTTGTTCAGTTATATCCTTTGTTTTCATCCACAAGAATGAAAAAGTATTGGTTGCTGAATGATTTGTTTGTCAACGAAAATTATCGCGGTAAAGGTTTTTCAAAAGAATTAATTGAAGAAGCAAAAGAATTGGCAAAATCTAGCGACGCTTGCGGAATTCTTCTCGAAACCGGAAAATCAAATGACATCGGAAACAAACTGTATCCAAGTTGTGGATTTGAATTGTACGATGAGGTTAATTTCTACGAATGGACGAATAGATAATTTAACAATTTACCAATGTAATAGTTTACCAATTTTATAATTGTTACATTGCTAAACTGATCCATTGTTACATTAAAATATTACTCATATTAATATGTCAGATTTTCAAAAATATATTCAGCGATATTTAGATTTGATTCCATCAGAAAACTGGCTGGAAGAATTAAGACGGGTTGGTGAAAAAACCACTTCTTTGTATTCTTATTTAACTGAAGAACAATCAAAGTTCGCTTATGCAGAAGGAAAATGGACTTTAAAAGAAGTGCTTCTTCACTTAACAGATACCGAAAGAATTTTTCAGTATAGAATTTTAGCTTTTGCAAGAGGCGAAAAATCTGAATTGCCGGGTTTTGATGAAGAGAATTATGCAGCCAATTCTTTTGCCAATGAAAGAACTTTAGAATCTTTGTTGGAAGAATATCAACTCGTCAGAAAATCTTCTCAGATTTTATTGAAAACATTGAATCCGTCAGTTTTAAATATTGTTGGTAAAGCCAACGGAAACGAGATCTCAGTAGAAACAATTGGGAAATTGATTGTGGGGCATAATATTCATCATTTGAATGTAGTCGAGGAAAGATATTTACCGAAGTTGTAATTTTTTTAATTTTATTGTCATTGCGAGGAGCGCAGCGACGAAGCAATCTCATAATTTTAAAATACACATATGAAAGTCGGATTTATCTACATCATGACCAATAAAAACAATACTGTTCTTTATACTGGTGTGACCTCTAATCTTCCAAAAAGAATTCAGCAGCATAAAGAAAAGTTTTTTGAATTAAGCTTTACATCAAAATATAATGTATGTAAACTTATCTATTGAGAATCTTTTCAAGAAATCGGCGATGCGATTTTTAGAGAAAAACAAATTAAGGCAGGTTCAAGACAGAAAAAAATAGATTTAATAAACTCAATTAATCCCGAATGGAGAGATTTGACTGAAGACATTAAGGATATTATGAATCCTTTTTGAGATTGCTTCGTCGCTTCGCTTCTCGCAATGACAAATACAATGGAAAACATCATACAAATATTAAAATCCGGCGGCACAATATTATACCCAACCGATACCATTTGGGGAATTGGTTGTGACGCAACAAATATCGACGCCATCAACAAAATTTTCGAGATCAAAAAACGCGATAAAAACAAATCGATGATCATTTTGGTGGAAAATGAAAAAAGATTGCAGGATTTGGTAGATGTTCCGGAAATGGCTTGGGAAATTATGGATCTGAGCGAAAAACCGGTCACATTGGTTTATCAGAATCCCAAAGGTCTGCCAGAAGAATTGCTTGCAGAAGACGGAAGCATCGGAATTCGGATGGTGAAAAATGATTTTTGCAAGAAGCTGATTACTAAATTAAATAAACCTTTGGTTTCAACTTCCGCCAATTTCAGTGGTGACAAAAGTCCGTTAAAATTTTCTGATATTTCAAAAGAAATTATTGATCTGGTCGATTTTGCGGTGGAAGAAGACCGGGAAAAAGTTTCGCAGTATTCAGGTTCTTCGGTAATAAAAATCTGGAGCGACAACAGAATAAAAGTTCTTAGAGAATAAAAGTCTAGAATTATTATCTTTGCAAAATGTACAACCATTAAGAATTTTGAAAATTAGCTCAAAGCTAAAATTTGATTTCTTAGTGGTTTTAAGTTAGATATAAGTTACAGTTAAATCAGTAGCTTGAGTCTAACATCTAATATCTAACATCTATTAAATAAAATGTTCATCAACCTCAGTCAAAATCAAAATTTAAAACTTTTCAAAATTATTTCCGAAGTTGCAGCGGCAAATAACCAGTCGGTATACATCGTTGGTGGTTTTGTGCGTGATCTTTTAATGAAAAGAAAAGCCTCTACAGATATTGATTTTGTGACTGAGCAAAGCGGAATCGAGCTTGCGCAAAATGTAGGTAAAGAGATTGATCCTAAAATGAAAGTTTCGGTTTTTAAAACGTACGGAACGGCGATGATTAGATACAAAGATCTTGAGTTGGAATTTGTAGGTGCAAGAAAAGAAAGTTATACCGAAAACAGCCGAAAACCCGAAGTGGAAGGCGGAACAATTGAAGATGATCAAAAAAGACGAGATTTTACCATCAATGCGATGGCTATTTCTTTAAATAAAGATAATTTCGGAGAACTGATTGATCCTTTTGACGGAATTGGAGATTTACAAAAAGGAATTTTAAGAACACCTTTAGAACCTGCACAAACATATTCTGATGACCCGTTGAGAATGATGAGAGCGATTCGTTTTGCTTCGACTTTAAATTTTACGATTGAAGAAAAATCATTAAATGCAATCAGGCAAGAAGTTGAAAGAATTAAAATTGTTTCGATGGAAAGAATCATGGTTGAGTTTAATAAAATCATGCTTTCAAAGAAGCCCTCAATTGGGTTGAAATTAATGGAAGAAACAGGCCTGATGAAATTAATCATTCCTGAATTAATTGATTTAAAAGGTGTTGAAGAAGTAGAAGGACAAACTCATAAAGATAATTTTTACCACACTTTAGAAGTCGTTGATAATATTTCTGAAAATACAGATAATGTATGGCTTCGTTGGGCAGCTTTACTCCATGACATCGGAAAAGCACCCACAAAAAAATTTGTTGAAGGAACAGGCTGGACATTTCATGGTCATGAATTTTTGGGTTCAAAAATGGTGAAAACATTGTTTCAGAAGCTGAAGTTACCGCTCAATACTGATATGAAATATGTTCAGAAGATGGTAAAGCTTTCTTCACGTCCGATTGCTTTAATTACCGATGATGCTTCAGATTCTGCATTAAGAAGACTTTTGTTTGATGCAGGAGAAGATATGGAAGATCTGTTTACGCTTTGCAAGGCAGATATCACCACTAAAAATTCTAAAAAACAGGAGAAGTTCAAAAAGAATTTTCAATATGTAGCCAATAAAATAAAAGAAGTTGAAGAGAAAGATCAGGTAAGAAATTTTCAGCCACCAATTTCAGGGGAAGAAATTATGGAAATGTTTAGTTTAAAACCCGGCAGAGAAATAGGAATCTTAAAAGAAAAAGTAAAGGAAGCAATTCTTGAAGGAGAAATTCCTAACGAAAAAGAAGAAGCTAAAAAATTTGTTATTACAGAAGCTGAAAAGCTTGGGTTGTCATTATAAATTTTCTCAATAAAACAAAAAATTCGGGCGGTTTCGTAGAAACCGCCCGAATTTTTATATCAATAATTTAATCTAAATCAATTAGTTTGGATAAACGTTTGTTGCTCCCATTCCTGTTGTGAATTTTTTAATCAGATTTCCGGAAGTAGTGTATACACTCATTTCGCTTGCCTGGGTAAAGTTTTTAACATCAGAAGTGAAAATTCTGCCGTCAATTACAGTAAATCCATATAAAGTATAGTATTGTCCGCCATCAACTGCCGTAATAATAGGCGCTGTAGGTGTAGCTGTAGCAGTCATATCCATAGAATAGATCTTATTCGCAGAGCTGAAAAAATATCTTCCGTTATCAATCTGAAGGTTTGTTGCTTTTGCAATACCCGTAAGCGTTTTTGTGCTTGTGATAGTTCCTGCCGGAGAAATCTGGTAAATGTAAGAATCGTTTGTTCCTTCTGCAATTGCGTACACATTATTGTTGAAGGCAATTGTTTTATTGATGTTTCCGTTTGGAAGTGGAATTGGTGATCCTTCAATTTGGTTGGTAGTTGTATTGATCTTTGTGATAGTATTTCCAAAACCGTAAGTAGCATTTTGAACGAAAATATTTCCACCTGCAACCACAACTGTTTCAACAGTATCTGTAAAATTAATTTTTTTCACTAAAGATAAATCTGAAGTTTTATAAATATTCACAGATTTTGGTTCCGTTGTACTTATCATTAGAAACATAAAGCATATTATTGGCTACAGCCATATAACGTGGATTGTTGAGTTCGCTCGTAATCTCACCTGTTTTTTTAAATGTATAACGGTTTACCACCTGAATTTTATTTGAATTATTCAGTAAAAGATAAGCCTGATCTCCGTTGTAAGCGATTGTCTGAAGTACATCTCCTAAGTTTTCATTATTGTTGTTCGCTTTATAGATGTCATTTTGCATTACGTTCAGATCTTTTGTGATGAAACTTACATCAGCATTTGGTACTCCGTAATTACCTTCATTGGTAATTAAATATCCGTTTTGGTAGCTTATTTGTGTTAAAGTTTCCTCATACTCAGACGAACATGAGATGTTGAATAATAAAACCAGTCCGAAGATAAGTTGTAAAAATCTAGTTATTTTCATAATATATTAAATTTTAAAAATTTATTGTTGCTGTTAAACTGTAATTTCTTTTGGGTAAAGGATAATAGGCAACCGTTTCATAGATTGTATCTGTGATATTGTTGACCTTAAATCCTAAAGTGTATTTTTTCAATAATGTTCCTGAAACTCCTGCATTCATTACAAAATAGGGCTGCAAAGCTTGTGGCCTGCTCTCGTCTGTAGTGGTGTAGGTTAAACCGTTAAACATTCCCTGGGCGTAAACTTTAAGAAATTTATACTGATAATCACCATTCATAAAAACTTTATGCAACGGAACATAAGTCAGTTGTTTTTGTGTTTCTAAATTGATAGATTTCGTGAAAACATACCCTGCATTGAGTTTAATAAAATGTTCGCCAAATAGTTTTTCGTAGGTTAATTGAGATTCTAAACCATAAGATTCAACCTTATTGGTGTTAAATGGCGACCAATATCCCAAACCGGTATCCAGCCAGCGTATCATATCGGTAATTCGCATATAGTAAGGCGTGATGCTCAATTTAAAATCTTTTACCTTAAATTCATGATTCATATCGGCCTGATTGGAAGTTTCAGGTTTAAGATTCAAATTTCCACCCGGCGACCAGTACAAATCGTTGAAAGACGGAAACCTGAAGTTTTTTGATAGATTTAAATTAAATTGATACCAATCTGCAGCTTTCCATTTTCCTGAAAATGAATACAGAACCGGAGAACTGAAATCTTGCACAAAATCTTTCTTTACACCCGCTTCAAAACGTAGATTTGCTGTAGCAAAATATCTCAGTAAACCTGCGACTGAACCAACATTTCTTCTTACTTTTCGAATTCCTGAAGTTCCTGTTCCTTCACCTTTGTTTTGTTGAAATTCTCCAATCACATTCACATTCCATTTCGGGCTTATAAAATAATTGAAGTCGTTTTTGACGATATAGTTTTTATTGATTCCGCCACTGGTGCTCGGAGCATCGTAAACCCCGAAATACTGAAAATTATCTTCCGTATATGCAGCTTTTAAACTGTTTGAAAATGTACTCTTATTAATATCCCACGCAAGCAGACTTCTTACAGTTTGCGCTTCGTATTTACTTTTATTTCCGTTTTCCGTGAATATCGGATAGTTTTGTGTCGCATCATAAAACTGACTTTGCCATGAAATGGTCTGTTTGTCAGCTATTTTATAGGAAACTCCAACATTGTATGTCGTATTGTAGAATTTTCCGTTTCTGTTGATATAATTTTGGGATTCCGCAACTTCATAATCATTTTCACTGATTACATAATTTCCTGAAACTTTAAAGCTGAATTTTTCATTGCTGAAAGAAGCTTTTAGAAAATTATTAAACGTTCCAAATGATGCAACTTCAGAATTGAACAATCCCTTAAAACCTTGATTGAAACTTAAATCATTATTCAAATGAATGCTTCCGCCAATCGCTCCGCTTCCGTATATCACACTTCCGCCACCAGATTTCACCTCCATTTGGTCATATCCGAAAAGCGCAATATTGTTGACGTCTCCCTGTCCCAAAAACTGAGAATTGATGTTGATTCCGTTCCATACAAAAGCGGTTTGTTGTGCTGTAGTTCCCCTAAAAGAAGGTGAAGAAACCGCACCACGACCATTTTCTTTAATGTAAACAGAAGATTGAAAGCGTAAAACTTCAGAAAGATTAGAAGAGTTTTTTTGAATATCAGCCGGAGTCAAAGTGGTAACTTTATGAAAAAGTTTAACCTTATTCATTTGATTGTCAAAAATATACACGGTGTCGATGTTTTTCTCCTGACCAAGGTAAAGAGAAAAATTGCATACGGCGAAAACGAAGACTAAAGAACTTTTTATACTCATATCATTTTGCTTTTCCTCCGAAAGCAATCAATTTTTATGTTAAAAGTTTGGCAGGTCTCCTGACTTTCGCTTTTCTACACCTTCCCGCTTTGGCAGTGGCTTTTTGTAGAAAATTTTAACGCGATTTACAGTTGCGGGGACAGCTTGGGATTTCCACCCAATTCCCTATTAATTCCAATACCTTGGAAACCAAAATTTTTGCAAATATATACTTTTAAAAAGAAATATAAGTTTAAATTAATAAAATTCAGTGTGCTTAGATAGTTGAAGCAAAGACATTTTAAAAAATTACATAAACGTCGCATCAAAATAAAATGGAAGCAAATCTTTGATAGAATTTACCTTGAAAACTTCCCCGCCTGGATTTGAAAAATAGACATCTATATTTTCATCCTGCTTTGTTTCATATTCCATTAAGCTTTGTCTGCAGGCTCCACAAGGTGGAATTGGTGGTGTTTTTGCTGAAAATTCTTTAGGTCCGCCAATGATAAATATTTTTTTGATCTTTTCATTTGGGAAATTGGCACCAATCCAGAAGATAGCTGTTCTTTCTGCACAAAGTCCGGACGGGAACGCTGCATTTTCCTGATTGTTTCCTGTATATATTTCCCCGTTTTCTAATAAAACAGAGCATCCTACTAAAAAGTTGGAGTAGGGAGCATAAGCGTTTTCACGAGCTTGTTTTGCTTTTTCGAATAGTTTTTTTTCTGTTTCATTCAGTTCGCCAGAGCTTTTGAAATGATCGTAACCTATTTGTATGTTTTTTTTCATTTTGTTCCGTAAAAAGGGCGATAAATGTACCTCTTTTTAGGCAAGCTGGCAATATCTTTGTTACGATACTAAATTTGTAATTTTAAACTTTTAAAAAAAAGAATTCAATGTTATATACTCCCATTCAATTTAGAAATGTAGAACTGAAAAACCGTTGGGTAATGTCGCCAATGTGTATGTATTCTTGTCAAGAAGGATTAGCCAATGATTTTCATTATGTGCATTACGGAAGCCGGGCTCAAGGAGGAACGGGTTTAATCATCGTTGAAGCAACCGGTGTAGAACCTCGTGGCAGAATAACCAATCACTGCATGGGAATCTGGAATGATGAGCAAGCCGCTGAACTTCAGAAAATTGTGAAATTTGTGCATGAAAATTCTGATTCAAAAATTGGAATTCAAATCGGCCACGCAGGTAGAAAAGGTTCTACTTGGGAAAATAAGCAGATTTCTGTAGAAGAAGGATGGGAAACCATTGCTCCAAGCCCGATTCCTTATCATCCGACCGAAAGAGTTCCCCATGTGTTGTCAGTTGACGAAATAAAAGAGTTGGTTCAAAATTTTAAAGATGCTGCCAAAAGAGCAGTAGATGCAGGTTTTGATGTTATTGAAATTCACGGCGCACACGGATATTTGATTCATCAGTTTCTGTCACCACTTTCAAACGTTCGAACTGATGAATATGGTGGAAGTTTCGAAAACAGAATTCGTTTTCTATTGGAAATTGTTGATGCTGTCAACTCAGAACTCAACCAAAATGTTGCTCTTTTTGTAAGAATTTCAGGAACAGAATATGCTGAAAATGGTTGGGATGTTAATGATAGTATAAAATTATCTGAGATTCTCAAAAAGCATTCTGTAGATTTGGTTGACGTCTCAAGTGGCGGTAATATTCACGGTGCAAAAATCTCGGTTTTTTCAGGATACCAAGTTCCCCTGTCATCAGAAGTTAAAAATAAATCAGAGGTAAAAACAGGAGCGGTTGGTTTAATTACATCTATTTCTCAGGCTGAAGAAATTTTACAGAAAGGCGAGGCAGATCTAATTTTTGTAGCAAGAGAAATTTTAAGAAACCCTTACATTGCTGTTCAGGGATCTTTTGAGATGAAGGAAGATAATTTTTTTCCGCACCAATACTTAAGAGCGAAAATTTCTTCTTAATTTTAGCCTCATCAAAATCACAAAATTAAAATATGAAGATTGAAGATTTTATGCTGTCGTGTCCGAGCAAAAAATTCTTAGGAATAGAGTGTTTCGGTTGCGGTACTCAAAGGGCAATTGTTCTGGTATTTCAAGGGAAATTCGCTGAAGCCTTTCACATGTTCCCTGCAGTATACACTTTACTCTTATTTTTTGGTTTTGTAGCAGTCAATTTTATTGATAAAAAAAGAAATTACGGACAGGTGTTAATATTTTTAGCAATTCTTAACTCGCTAATCATGGTATTTTCTTATTTTTATAAACATTTTTAAATCACATAAATAAACT
Source organism: Chryseobacterium sp. AC405b (assembly GCF_979258685.1). Classification (NCBI taxonomy): domain Bacteria; kingdom Pseudomonadati; phylum Bacteroidota; class Flavobacteriia; order Flavobacteriales; family Weeksellaceae; genus Chryseobacterium; species Chryseobacterium sp. AC405b. The sequence continues at coordinate 3,374 of NZ_OZ409877.1, read as the reverse complement.
TTAAAAAATCAAATTATGAATCAACAAAATTTGCCCAACGCTACAGCGGTACTTGTTCTTGGTATTGTGTCTATAGTAGGATGTTGTTGTTATGGTGTACCCGGAATCATTGCCGGTGCCATCGGTCTTTATCTGTACGGTAAAGATAAAGCGTTATATCTTCAAAATCCTGAACAATATTCAAATTACAGCAATTTAAATACAGGTAGAATTCTTTCTATAATTGGGCTTGTGATAAGCTTACTTTATATCATTACGATTTTGATATTTGGTTTCGCTTTCGGTTGGGATGCTTTGACAGACCAGGAATTAATGCAGGAGAGAATCAAAGATCTGCAGAATCAGTAAACATTATTTATATAATAACTAACCGCAGCAATGCGGTTTTTTTTATGGAATAATTCTTTGGAAATCAATCGATTTCCACTTCCTTAGATTGTAATTTACTGTATTAAAATCGTAGAATTACTACAAATTTTGAAATAGTGCTTTAAAATTTTCAGAGTGAGTTTGATAGGAATTATCTTTGGTAAACAAAATACAAATCAACATATATTAACGATTAAAATTTACGGCACATGGCATCAAATTCAAGAGGAATCTTAAAATTCAACGGGAGCGAGGGTCAGAAGTTATTAAAGCTTAATTACAGCGTATCGCGCTCCACGGATGTTTCTGGGAGAGTGGCTTCAGATCCGTCGAATGCAATCATCAAATTAACGATCGAGGCTACAGAAAAGTCAGACATTCTGGAGTCTTTACTGAACGGAAAATACAAGCCGACTTCGGGCGAGATCACGTTCAACAAATCTCATGAAGAGGGCACACTGATCACCCTGAACTGGGAAAACGGCTACGTGATCCAGCATGAGGTAGACTTCGATGCGGTAGACGAAAACTCAATGCTCATCAGCTTTGTAGTGAGTGCCGAGAAGATCAATTACGGAAACGCAGCTTATGAAGGTCTTTGGCCTTCAAGCTAAAAATTTTTCACTTTTCAGTATTATTGTATACAAAGCAAAGATCGTCCTGCAGGACGGTCTTTTTTGCCTGAAATGTTTTTTGCATCAATTTCCGTCTGTAGTTTATCCTGAGTGAAGTTGAAGGATTTCCCTCCGGTCTTCTGGAAGCAGGTTTTAGAAATACCTGTCAGCGAAAGGATTATTTTTCATAAGTATTGACGAATTTAAAAGTTAAAAATCCAAAATTTAATCTTTAAAAACGGTAAGAACAGATAAAATTTAATAACTTTAAACCACCACACAATCACAACAATATGAATACCGCAGAACAAAGCCGAGGTTCATCCTTCCGCCCTTCTCAGAATGCAGAAGGAATCTCAGAGAGCCATCATACGGGGATCAACCGTCTGGTAAAATTATCTTTGGTGATAGAAGGTAAGGTGATCAGATATTACAAACATTTTAAGCTCACCCAGAGCGCACGCCGCCATCATGAGTTTACCCTTACCCTGGCTCACGACACTTTGGGAGACCGTCAGACCCATACTTTAGAAGAAGCCAACAAGTTTTTAGGCAAACGCTTGACCGCCGTTATTTCCTACAAAGACATCGACAGGAGTCCGGAACGTACCTTTGTGGGCGTTATTACGGGGGTAGGTTTCAGTCAGGAAAAAATGAGTCTGGGGAATATTGTTTTATCCGGTTACAGTCCGACCATTTTACTCGACGGAGCACCGCACATCCAAAGCTTCGGAGGCAGCCAGCCTGTGAATATGGGAATCATCGCCGAAGAAGTCATCAAACAGGGTTTAGATAAAAGCCGCTTCGATATCCGGATCGATACCCACGATTATTCACAGATTGTCTACAGCAGCCAGTACGATGAGACGCATTACAATTACCTGGCGAGAATGGCAGAAGCGTATGGCGAACAGTTCTACTACGACGGGGAAGTGCTTCACTTCGGGAAACTTCCTGCTCAGAACACACCGATCAGACTCACGTACGGAAGCAGCGCCAACGACATCAAAGTAGAGCTGAAAGCGGTACACACCAAACCTCAGTTCTACGGTTACAACAGCAGCAAGAACGAGAAGCTGACTTCAGGAGAGACCCCGATCCGCCATGTCGGAGATCTGGCCAAAACAGCGTATCAGCACAACGATAGTATTTATAAAACTCCTTCACTGCGTGTTGCCCCCATTAAAGCTACGACCCATTTGGATGTAGAATATTCGCAGAAAAGCACATCGGGAAGTGAGGGCGTGAATGTTTTTAATCTTTCAGGTTCTACAACGGTTCCTTTTTTACATCCGGGATGCGCAGTCGACATCGAAATGCGGAAACCGGATACGAATGAAACCTCTTACTTCACGAGAATCATGGTGACGGAAACCACGCATGAGATTGATGCAATCGGTCACTACACGGGAAGCTTCCACGGGATTGCTTCAGACACGGGCTTTCTCCCGAAGCCTGACTTTTCAACCCCGAAAGCCGAACCACAGATCGCCACGGTGATCTCGAACACCGATCCGGAAGGACAGGGCAGGGTTCAGGTGAGGTTCGACTGGCAGACGAACGATACGACGCATTTTATCAGAATGATGAGTCCTGATGCGGGAGGTACAGACCAGATCACCCAAAACAGGGGCTATGTTGCGATTCCCGAAGTAGGCGATCAGGTGATGGTCAACTTCGTACATAATCATCCGGACCGTCCTTTTGTCATGGGCGGAATGTTCCACGGAGGCATCGGATTGGGTGGCGGGATGGATAACCGTGTAAAATCGATCCAGACGCGGAGCGGTCACCGAGTGGTTTTCACAGAAGATGAAAGCATTATCATTACCGATAAATCCGGCAATAAGATTCATCTGGATACCACGGGAAGCAATATCAATATTACAGCGCCTGAAACGATCAATATTAAATGCAGGAATTTTAATATTGATGTTCTGGAGAACATGAATACGAATGTAGGAATGAATAAAAGCAATTCTGTCGGACTGAATATAACGGAAACAGCGGGAGCCAATATCTGGCAGAATGCGAGTTTAAATTATAATCTGAATGCGACCAATATCATGAATATGGCGTCAGAAAATTTCACTTATGATGCTACAGACATCCACAAAAATGCTTCAGAGGGTATTGAAGTAGCGGCTGCAAAAGATTATGTACAAAACAGCGAGCAGACGATTCATAATCTGTCAGGAGAGAAGGGTCATAATGCATAAATCGAAAGGCGATGGAAGATCAGAAAACGAAAGGCAGGATACAAATTTTTGCAAAAAACATCAGAGGTAACGCCAACGGAGGAATTCTAGAGGAAAGCAGATTTACAAAGAATGTTGCAGGAGGACGACAGATGCAGAATGGTTCCGGTGGAGGGGTAAATCATGATGTGAA